>NZ_AP041823.1:0-2111493 GCF_059727625.1 Streptococcus mobilis | reverse complement strand
ATTTAAGCGGGTGTAGTTTAGTGGTAAAACTACAGCCTTCCAAGCTGTTGTCGCGAGTTCGATTCTCGTCACCCGCTTTGAACTTTTGTTCATTTTTCCAAGTTTTTTAACTTGGGCGCGTAGCTCAGGTGGTTAGAGCGCACGCCTGATAAGCGTGAGGTCGGTGGTTCGAGTCCACTCGTGCCCATTAATAGTATGGTCCGTTGGTCAAGGGGTTAAGACACCGCCTTTTCACGGCGGTAACACGGGTTCGAATCCCGTACGGACTATATATTTGGAGGATTACCCAAGTCCGGCTGAAGGGAACGGTCTTGAAAACCGTCAGGCGTGTAAAAGCGTGCGTGGGTTCGAATCCCACATCCTCCTTTTTAAAATTAACGCGGGATGGAGCAGCTCGGTAGCTCGTCGGGCTCATAACCCGAAGGTCGTAGGTTCAAATCCTGCTCCCGCAATTTGGCTCGGTAGCTCAGTTGGTAGAGCAATGGATTGAAGCTCCATGTGTCGGCGGTTCGATTCCGTCTCGCGCCATCAATTCAATAATCAGGAAGGGTAGCGAAGAGGCTAAACGCGGCGGACTGTAAATCCGCTCCTTCGGGTTCGGGGGTTCGAATCCCTCCCCTTCCATCCTTTACGGGCATAGTTTAAAGGTAGAACTAAGGTCTCCAAAACCTTCAGTGTGGGTTCAATTCCTACTGCCCGTGTTAATAATTGTGGCGGGTGTGGTGAAGTGGTTAACACACCAGATTGTGGCTCTGGCATGCGTGGGTTCGATCCCCATCACTCGCCTATTTATTAATATTATTATTGGGGTATAGCCAAGCGGTAAGGCAAGGGACTTTGACTCCCTCATGCGTTGGTTCGAATCCAGCTACCCCAGTTAAGTTTATGCCGGCGTGGCGGAATTGGCAGACGCGCTGGACTCAAAATCCAGTGTCCGCAAGGACGTGCCGGTTCGACCCCGGCCGCCGGTATAGTAATAAAGACAAGGTTTTCGGACCTTGTCTTTTTTTCTTTGTTGTGTGTCGAGTTACCAATTTTTTCCATTTTAAAATAAATCATCAAGTTTATTAGCCAATGTTTTCTGTTTGCTAGGGTACAAATGGGAATAAGTATCAATTGTTGTTGTAATAGATGCGTGTCCTAATCTTTCTTTGACAACAAGATAATCTTCTCCTTGATTTATAAGTAATGATGCATGAGAGTGTCTCAGATCATGAATTCTTATTTTCTTTAAATCTTTATCCCTTTCTAGTATTTGCTTAAACTTCTTATCAATCATATTTTTTGTAATTGTTATTGGTGTACTCTGTATTATTTGAAGTTCTTCAGTATTTTTCGTAAATTCCTCAAGTTTTTCTTTTTGTTTTACTTTCCAATCTATTAGCATTTCTGCTAATTTCTGATTTATTGTTATATTTCTAGTTCCTGAACGTGTTTTTGTTGTATTAATGTAGCTTGTATTATTAACAAAGTATACCGTTTTGGTAACGTAAATCGTATTTGTTAAAAGGTTTATATCATTCCAGTTCAATGCGAGGATTTCTCCCATTCTCATTCCAGTAAAGAAAGCAATTACGAAAAACAGGTCATAGCTTATTTCATCATCTCGAATAAGTTCTCTAAATCTTGTGAATTCTTCTATACTCCAAAATTTGATATTAGGCTTGCTAATTGGTAATTTTCTCAGATTCTCAACAGGATTTTTATCAATGAGGGATTTTCTTATACCAGTATCAAAAATTTTTTTAAGTAGAATTAGAATTTTATTAATTGTATTATAACTTAATGTTTCATTTTCATTTTGTTTTTTAGGTTTTGTTTTTAGGTATTCACGAAATTCGAATATATGGTCATACGTTAATTTATTTAAATTTGTATCTTTAAAATAAGGCTTAATATGACGCTCATAATTGTTTCTTTGTGTACTTGTGTAGCTTACTTTTCTGCCATTTTTCAAATCATCTTCTTCAAGTAAGTCGAATAACATATCCGTTGTCACTATAAAGTCAAATTGTTTCTCTTTTAATTCTACAACTCGAATATGTTGTTCTAGTTCTAGGGCTTCCTTTTTAGATTTTAATCCTTTTCGAATGATACGTATTCTTTTTTGTGTGACGGGGTGGAAACCATTAGAAACATCAACGGTCCATTTACCACTTTTAGTTTTACGAATAGTCATTCATTATGCTTCTTTCTGGAGTTCAATTCCTAGTAGTTCTTCAGCGACACTAGCTGGAATTGTACCTATCCGTTTGTTATCGTAGATGTTAAAACCACGATTAACTAATAGTAATTTGCCGGTATGGATAATCTTTCTTGCAGTTCCTGGAGCAAATCCAAGTTCGATAAGGTCATCTTTTGTTACAGTTTTAATCATGTGATCTCCTTTTCTGATTAGATTAAGTAAGGGGAGGATTAACTCCCCTTGTCTAATACTTATTTTTGTTTTACATCTACTAAATGGATAGCATCCGCCTTGTAATACATCGTTGAACTAATCATAGTGGCTTGTAAATTGTCAAATGTAACTGGTACTTGATCCATTGCTTGGATATAGTCATTATCAACCAAGGCATCTGGATTATCTACTGAGACTTGGGTTGATTTCTTTTTGAATTGTCCATCCTTGATTGTTACATTGTATTTCCAACCAATGATTTTATTGGTATTAAAACGTCTTTCGCTACCATCTCGGTTTTTGATAATTTCTCCGTTTGCATCTGCTCGGACTTCAGTTTCAAATTTTGGAATAACTTCATCCAATTCAAATTTTGTTCCAATGTTATTAAAATTCCAGTCATTTTGTGAAAGCATTTTTGCCATAATTAATTTCTCCTTTTGATATTTTCTTTGATTGTAGGGATTAAATCTTCTCTTTTAAAGAGAATTGCCCGTTCTATTAATCCACTTGCTAAATCTGGTGGATATTCCATATTGTTGAGTGCGAGATAGTTAGACTTCTCATACTCATGCAGTAAGTTATTGTCGTATAGAAATTTATACGCTTTTAGAATAGCTCCAGAACCTTTATAGGTAAACCATTCTAATTTTTGTTCTAGTTCTGTTTTTGGTTTTGGAATAATGATAGAGACAGGTTTTGAGTGACCTAAAAACTTTTCCCAAGATCTCAAAGGTTTTGAGAATTGACTATCACTATAGAACCTCACTTTTTCTTTGAGATATCCCTTGGTAAAGTTGAGAAGATCTATTTCTGAATGCAACCATTCTTGAATGAAGTAGTGAGCTTTTTCTTTCCTAAGTTCTAACTCAGTTCTTATCCAATTTTCTATAAAACGCTTGCTGATACCGAGCTTCTCAGCTCGTTCTAAGCGTTTATCGTAAATTCTAAGTCTTTCATCATCATTGGGTTTTCTCAAATATAAGGTTTGGCCGATTGTTTCATCTCCGTAGGTATTGTAGTAAGTGCTTTTTCCATATATAAAGCGTTTCTTCTGACAAATCTTTAGAAGCTGATTAGGAGTGAAATAGGGTGTTTCATTAAAATCATCTATTGCAATATCAATTCGTCTTACTGAAAACTGATTGTAATTGTAGTAGAGGTTGTTCAGAAACTGTCTTTCGGACAGACTATTTGGATCTAATACCATATCTCTAAAGAACTCGAGTGCCTGTCCTGACATGACAAGCATGTAGGACGACTCTTTCGCTCCATAGTAGATACGGATATTCCCATAATGAAGCTGGCTATCATAGTTATAGTATTTAAGGCTCCCTTTATTCTCAATAAATAGGTCATAATCAAGAAATAGAATGTCTTCGATTATTTCTCTTGGCGAAAATTCAGTCTTATCAAACTGAATTTGAATCCAGTCAAATACAGAACGTAAATGTTCATTTTTTGCCATAGATTTTGATTCAACTTTTTGCCTAATTTTGCCACTCTTAAAATCTCCGAAACCCTTGGAAATACTGAATTCTTTCGATGGTACACCTAACTTGCAGAGGGTGGTGTTACTACACACCCTATCGGTCAAAAATGGTCCGTCCGCATCTACGCTCATTTTCGGCTTTCTGCCTCATGGCTCAGCCGAAAACTCGCTATTAGCCGAACCTATTTTTTGACCTCTTCTGAACAAACCCTAGTAAGCCGGTTTGCATCGACTCTTCAATATCTTGGATTTTCTTTTTTAGACTGGCATTCTCATTTTTTATCAGTCGTATTTCTCGCTTAAATTCCTGTTTTAAGGCGCTCAGTTCATCATAGAGCTCATCTATTACTTGGTTTAGGGATTCGTGCTCATTATCTGCTAGACTCCCAAATACGGCTTGTATAGCCTCTTTTAGACCTATTTCAAGTTTTAGGTTAGCTAACTTTTGAAATTGTCTAAGGTCTTCGTTTGTAAAGTCAAAGGCAACTGTATAACTTAATTGATGAGTTCTGGGATTTCTACTGATAGGAATTTTAATTTTTTTAAATTCCTTGCCACTAATCTCTTTAATCAGTTGAATCCAATTTTTAAGAGTAGAGGTAGAGTTTAGGCCAGAAATTTGATTGACTAACTCTTTATTGGTCATCTTTTTGTGAAACCTCCGAAATTTTCTTGTGCAACTGAGGAGTTTTCTGTGGTATAATTGTTACATAATATGTTTTGATCTTGGAACGAACGGCACATTTGTTTCAAGATTTTTTTATTTTGTCGAATCTTACCTCCTTTATTAAAATTTTTTAAATCGACTACAAATTACATACGCTTTTACCTCCTTTTATGATATAATATTCTCAATGGAATATTTAATCTCAAAATAAATATTCCTTATGGAATAATTCTATTTTATACCGTTTAGAATATTTTGTCAAGCTAAAATATACAGAATCGAATATTAAAGAGGATACAATGTTTAGTAATAATTCTTTTGGAGATCGTCTTAAGGAACTGAGAAAGAGTAAGAAGTTAACACAGGTACAAGTTTCTGAGATGATTGATGTACAACAAGGTACTTATTCTCGTTGGGAAAACGGAACTTTAGAGCCTAATTTAGAAGCGGTTGTTAAATTAGCAAAATTATTTGATACCACGACCGACTATTTATTAGGAAAAACGACTTACAGTACTCTAGATGTTGTCCCGCATCCAATCACTAAAATTGATTTGAAAAAATTAAAAGAGTTTAATAAAACAGAACTAAATGATCTGAAGTTTGCTATTGTCATGCATGGGATAAAAAATCATTTCACTGCATTTGACTATATGGACGAGCTAGTCTCTAAATATAATTTAGATGAAGAGGAGCAAGAAATATTGCATACCCTTTTTAAAGAGGTTTATGATTATTTTAATGCAGATTGATGATTTGTTTTTAGTTTCTAAATTCATTCTAGATGTTGGTACTATTTGTCATTATCCTTCACTCTGCTTTTAAACGGGAGCACAGTGGTATTGAGGACAAGTGGTTGAAACGTTGCATAAGTTGATAACATAAATACAAACCTACGGTGAGCCTCCGTAGGTTGTTTAATGTCTAAAAATCGCTATTTTACTGATGAAGTAAAAAATATTGGTATTACAGCGAAACATAAAATATGATACAATAAAAACAATTAATAGTTCGATCATTTATCAAAGAGGAGTAAGAATGATGAAAAATATTTATATGTATATTCAAGATACTATGGCTGATTTCGAACACGGCTATTTAATGCAGGCGCTAAGCTTACAGTCAATGTTAGGAGAAGCTAAAGTAAAATTAGTAACAGTTTCTAAAGGGAAAAAGTCTATAAAAACTGCTGGAGGCATGACAATTGTTCCAGATGTTAATCTATATGATTTAGATACTGCAAATGCAGCTGCGCTAGTGCTTATTGGAGGTGATACTTGGTTGGATAATGAGCAAGATGATGTTTTAGAAGTAGCCTCTAAACTATTGCAAGAAAATATTTTAGTTGGAGCTATTTGTGGCGCTACTTTGGGATTAGCTGAAAAAGGAATTTTAGATAATCGATATCATACAAGTAATGCTTCATTCTTTTTAACCCAGATGAGCCAACATTATCGAGGGCAGGATTATTATAAAGATAAGATTGCAGTTCAAGATGGAAAGCTTATTACCGCTAGCTCAGCCGGATCTTTATCATGGACTAAGCTCATTGTCGAGGAGTTAGGCCTATATTCAAAATCTACAGTAGAAGCATGGTTTAATTATTTTTCAACGGGGGATGCTCATTATTATTTTGAAATGATGAACTCTTTAGAAAAAGATGCACAAGGACATTAGTATGAAAAAGATTATTCTTCTTCGCGGAGTAACACCAACAGGTACCAATAGAATTCCCAAAATGTCTTATTTAGTAGAAATCCTAACAGAAGTTGGTTTTTTAAATGTTCAAACATATATTCAGAGTGGGAATATACTGTTAGAATCAGAGTTATCTGACGAAGAAATCAGAAAGTTAGTTCATGATACGATTTTGGATAAAATTGGAGCTGATTTATCAATAATTATCAAAGAAATTAATCAATTAGAGATTGCTATTCAAGAAAACCCATTTGATAATACTTATGATAGTTCTCGTATTCATCTAGTTTTTACTAACGAAGAGATTCCCGAAAGTACTCTAACAGAACTTAGTAGAGAGAATTTTGGAGATGAAGAGTTCTATGGTGGTCACGAGTGCTGTTACCTATATTTACCACGTGATGCTCGAAAAAAACGTTTAAACACAAATTATCTTGAAAAGAAATTTGGAATTCGGATGACTATGAGGAAGTTGAGTGTGGTAGAACGACTTACGAAATTATAATCTTTAAACAAGATAACTACATAACGTTCCATATCCTCCTTGTTAGGGGAAAGAAGCTTCTTTTTGTTTGATTTCCTAGATATAGTTCTATTTAGTTTCTATATTTTTAGTATTCTAAAAGAGATAAAGGAATTAAAGTAAATAAAAGGTAAGTAAATAGATAGACGTAATCTAATTTGAATTATCTTTATCTGGGGCATGAGTCCGTGTCTTTAACGGGGTTACCAAAAAGTTACAAAAATTTGAAAAATGAGTCTATTTTGCAAGATTCAAAAGGCTTAAAACCCTATTAAATCAAGGTTGTAAGATTTAAATAATGTAGTTATGGAACTCAAAATCCAGTGTCCGCAAGGACGTGCCGGTTCGACCCCGGCCGCCGGTATAGATTATAAAGGAGTTTTACTCCTTTTTTTGTTTTATTTTTTTCTTTTTTATGATATAATTAACCGGTAAAGTTTCTTTTGGTGAATTAGAAGGAGTTAATTTTGTCTGAAGTTGCAAATAAAATCGATCGATTTTTAAATTCTATTTTATTGTTATCAGAAAATCAGCATGAGATTTTAGTTGGTTCTTGTACAAGTGGTGTTTCATTAACTAACACTCAGGAACATATTTTGATGCTGGTTGCTGATGAAGCTCTAACCAATTCTGTCTTAGCTAAGAAATTGAATGTCAGTCAGGCGGCTATCACAAAGGCCGTGAAGCCCTTATTAAGCCAGGGGATGTTAGAGACTTATCGTGATGAGAATGATGCTCGAGTTCTCTATTATCGCTTAACTGAGATTGGTAAGCCAATTGCATTAGAGCATCAGCACCACCATCAGCATACTCTTCACACTTATGAGGATGTTTTGTCGAAGTTTACTAAGAATGAGCAAGGGGTTATTTCGAGGTTTTTAGATTTATTGGAAGAGGAGTTATAGTTTGAGGTATATTACGGTTTCAAATTTATCGTTTTATTATGATCGGGAACCGGTTTTAGAAGGGATCAATTACTACTTAGATAGTGGGGAGTTTGTGACCTTGACCGGTGAAAATGGTGCTGCTAAGTCAACCTTGATTAAGGCTAGTCTTGGGATTTTACAGCCCAAGGTCGGGACAGTTGAGATTTCAAAGACGAATGTTAAGGGAAAGAAGTTAAGGATTGCTTATTTGCCACAACAGATTGCTAGTTTTAATGCTGGATTTCCAAGTACGGTCTATGAATTTGTGAAGTCAGGTCGGTATCCTCGTAAAGGCTGGTTTCGAAAGTTGAATGAGCACGATGAAAAACATATTCTGAAGAGTTTAGAATCTGTTGGCATGCTGGAGTTCAAGGATCGGGCGATTGGTTCTTTGTCTGGTGGTCAGAAACAGCGGGCCGTCATTGCTCGGATGTTTGCTTCAGATCCGGATATCTTTGTTTTAGATGAACCGACAACAGGGATGGATGCGACGACAAAGAGTGATTTTTATGAGTTAATGCATCATAGTGCGCATCACCATCAAAAATCTGTTTTGATGATTACGCATGACCCTGAAGAGGTTAACCAGTTCGCGGATCGGAATATTCATTTGGTTCGCGACCAGAGCTCTCCTTGGAGATGTTTTAACGTCCATGATACAGAAGGGGAGGGTGACCATGCTTGATTTATTCCAGTATGATTTTATGCAGCGGGCCTTGTTAGCTATGGTTGCCATGAGTCTTTTTTCTCCTGTGTTAGGGATTTTCTTGATTTTAAGACGGCAGAGTCTGATGAGTGATACGCTGAGTCACGTCTCTCTTGCGGGTGTCGCTTTTGGGCTTTTCCTTGGGATCTCTCCAACGCTCTCGACTATGATCATTGTCATTATTGCTGCGGTCTTTCTTGAGTATTTGCGGACCTTATTTAAGGACTTTATGGAGATCGGGACGGCAATTTTAATGTCCACAGGTCTTGCCCTAGCTTTAGTACTGATGCGTGGTGGTGGGAAAAGCTCGATGAGCTTGGATCAGTATTTGTTTGGTTCTACCCTAACCATTACGGATGAACAGGTGATCGCCTTGTTTGTGATTGCTTTCGTTGTATTAGTGCTGACGGCCTTATTCTTGCGTCCTATGTATATTTTGACCTTTGATGAAGATACGGCCTTTGTAGATGGGCTTCCGGTCCGGACCATGTCTATCTTATTTAATGTAGTGACAGGGGTTGCTATCGCCTTAATGATTCCTGCAGCAGGATCGTTATTGGTTTCAACCATCATGGTCTTACCGGCTAGTATTGCGCTGAAATTAGGGAAGAACTTCCGTGGGGTCATGCTGATTGCGGTCATCATTGGTTTTATCGGGATGTTTAGTGGGTTGATTTTGTCTTATATTGCAGATACACCAGCGAGTGCCAGTATTACGCTTTTATTTGTGGCACTGTTCTTGCTTGTGAATCTTGGATCACGTTTGAGGAAGTAGATATGAACGTTAAAAAATTTGGTTGGTTATTGTTAGTGGCTTTGACCCTTGTTTTGACAGCTTGTGGCAAAAGTCAGAGTCAAAATGGGAAATTAAAAGTGATGACCACTTTCTATCCTGTTTATGATTTTACAAAAAATATTGTCGGAGATGAAGGAACGGTAGACTTGCTCATTGGAGCGGGATCAGAGCCTCATGAATATGAATTGTCTGCTAAGGGGCGGGCTATGATTCAAGATTCGGATGTTTTCGTCTATGAGAATGAAAACATGGAAACGTGGGTTCCAAATCTTTTGAAATCAATGAAGGATAAGAAAACCAAAGTGATCGATGCCACCAAGGGCATGGTCTTACTTCCTGGATTGGAAGAGGAACATGAACACGAAGGGGGCGAAGAACACCATCATGAATATGATCCACATCTTTGGCTCTCTCCACATCGTGCCATGAAGATGGTAGAGTCGATTCGCGATCAGTTGGTCGCAGCTTATCCAGATAAGAAAAAGACGTTTGAGAAAAATGCGCAAGCTTATTTGAAGAAGTTACAGGCTTTGGATCAAGCTTATCAGGATGGCTTGAAAGATGCTAAACAAAAGAATTTTGTGACCCAACACGCGGCTTTCCGTTACTTGGCCTTGGATTATGGATTAAACCAAGTGGCCATTTCAGGGATTTCACCTGATAGCGAGCCTTCTGCTGCACGATTGCGTGAATTGACAGAGTATATCAAGAAAAATGAGATCAAGGTGATTTATTTTGAGGAAAATGCTTCTAAGTCCTTGGCGAAAACCTTGTCTTCTGAAGCTGGTGTTGAGTTGGCTGTCTTAAATCCTTTGGAAAGCCTGACGGATCAAGAAATGAAAGATGGCGAAGACTACGTTTCTGTCATGAAGGAGAATCTGAAGGCGCTAGAGAAAACAACGTCACAAGCTGGTAAGGATATTCAACCGGAACATGAGGAAGATTCTAAGACGGTTCAAAAGGGCTATTTCGAGGATCGTCAAGTGAAGGATCGTAGCTTGGCAAATTATGCGGGAGATTGGAAATCGGTTTATCCATACTTGCAAGATGGAACTTTGGATCAGGTCTTTGATTATAAGGCAAAACTAAACCCAACCATGACTGCTGCTGAGTATAAGGAATATTATACCAAGGGTTACCAAACAGATATTGATCGGATTAAGATTGATAAGGATTCAATGGAGTTTTATCAAAAAGGATCTTCTAAGAAATATACCTATAAATACGTAGGTAAGCACATTTTGACTTATAAGAAGGGAAATCGTGGTGTTCGTTATCTTTTTGAAGCGAAGGAGAGCGATGCGGGAGACTTCAAATATGTTCAATTTAGTGACCATGAAATTACTCCGGTAAAGGCAGCTCACTTCCACATTTTCCATGGAGGAAAGAGTCAAGAGGCGCTTTATGATGAGTTGGAAAATTGGCCAACGTATTATCCTTCCAACTTATCTGGTTTAGAAGTGGCACAGGAAATGCTGGCTCATTAAGAGCAGTATCTAAAGAGAGACTAGGGCTGATTATCCCGGTCTCTTTTTGATTAAAAATGGGGAGTGAAGCTTGTCAAATGCTTGAAAATACGTTACAATGAAAGGGCTTTAAACTAAAAAAATGTATGGGGAATATTAAATGAAAAAAGTTGGTGCAATTCTTGTGAGTCTTTTCAGTGTGGTCTTATTGGTGGCTTGTTCGCAACAGGGAGCGAGCAAAAAATCACCGGCTTCTTCTAGTCAAACGACTGCCTCAACTGAGGTCAAAAAGACGGATGCTTCTAGTTCAGAAGTGAAGGAGAAAGAAAAAAAAGAAGAGAAAAAAGAAGTGAAGAAAATGGATCTTGAGGCTATTGCCAATGGAGATTACAGCAGTATTGCTGGGGTCTGGCAAGATGATAAAGGAAACAAGCTAGTCTTTAACGACAAAGGGTTGGTCTCACAAGAGTTAGAGGGCTATGGAGCTTCTTTGACGGATTATGGAACCGCCTCAGAAGGCATTTATGGTGGTCGTGATGGGGGCTTCTTGTTGGAGTATATTCCTGCGGGAGTAACCATTGGTGATCAGGTCGATGATCAAGGACAAGTGGTCTTTAAGGATACATCAGATGCCTCTAAAAACCGCTTGTGGTCTGGTGTTGGTATCGCTAGTTTTGTGGAACAAGGCTCGATCTACTATCATGTAGGAGATGAATAACAGAAAAAAAGAGGCTGGGACAAAAGTCCTAGCCTCTCAATTGTTTTTGGATTGTCGAGCAAGACGCAGTGGTTGAGTGGGCTCTACTACGCTGATTTCATCAGCTTTTACAGCCCTACTAAACTGTGCGGAGGTGGGACGACGAAATCGAATTCTAACGAATTACCGATTTCTGTCCCACTCTCTTTTTCTTATGCATGTGGGGGGAGCCAAGAAAGCTCAAATTGGAGCAATTGGGCTTCAAGTAGATCTTGATGGGAAACCTCTTGTTTCTCTTTGCCATCTAATAGGGCTTTTTGGATGAAATAGGCGCCTGCAGTGTGTGAGTTGGCGCAAATCTTGAGCTCTTGCTTGGGAAGATGGAGAAGGACTTCTTTAAAGAGAGGGAGGCCCAGATCATAGATTGGTTTTCCTGGACAGGTTGGATAGAGTCCAAGGGCTGACCAGATGTACCAAGCAGATAGGCTACCATTGTCCTCATCACCTGGATAGGCTTGGAAATCTTGATGGAAAGCTTGGGAGCGGATCTGGTGGATCAGGAGATTAGTGTATTCGGGATGAAGACTGTAACGGAAGAGGTAGGGAATGTGAAAGCTGGGTTGATTGGAGATGGCGATCTGCCCAAATGGAGCTTGGGCCATTTCACTCATTTCATGGATTTCATAGCCATATCCTCTTACATCAAATTGAGGTCTTTGATTGGCCAGATCCAGCAGTCGTTGGGTGAAGGCTTTTTTACCGCCCATTAGCTCTATCAGGCCGGAGAGGTCGTGTAAGGCTCCAAAAGTAGCCTGGGTGGCAGAGCATTCTGCATAATCTCCTCCCCAGCTAGTAGGAGAGAAGGGTTCTTTAAAGTTTCCATTGGTGGATCGTGCTCTCATAAAGCCTGTTTGGGTATCATACAATGTTCGGTAGGAGAGGCTGGAAGTAGCATACTGAGTAGCCGTTTCTGTCTGACCCAATTGCTTGGCAACGGTAGCAATGCAAAAATCACTATAGGCATAATCTAGGCTATGGCTAACACTTTCGTGAAAATCATCGGGGAGGTAGCCAAGGGCTTTGTAGCTTTCATTGCCATGGCGACCAAAATGTTGAGTAGGGTCTGTTTTTTGAGCCGTCTGGAGCATAGCTGTCAGCATGTTTTCATGTAGGTCTGGTGCGATCCCTTTTGTGACAGCATCCGCAAAGACGCCATCGATGAGGGTACCTGGCATCATTCCTCGTTCATCTGGGGCCAACCATTTTGGTAGAAAACCAGTATCCTTGTAAGTGTTTAAAAATCCTTCGAGAAAGTGACGGTAGTAATCGGGGTAGACAAGGCTAAAGAGCGGAAAAGAGGTCCGAAAGAGGTCCCAAAATCCGATATTCGTATAAGCTTTTCCTGATTTGATTTCATTATGGGTGACATCCAGGTGCCAGTCATTTCCCGTGCTATCTGTTTCATAAAAGGTTTGAGGGAAAAGGAGGAGTCGGTAAAGGCAATGGTCGAAAAAGGCTTGGTCACGCCCTCCGGCATCTTTTACTTCAATTCGTTTTAGCAGTTGATTCCATTGATCGGCTGCTTCTTTTTTAGCTTCCTCTAGGGAAGGGTTGGGAAGATGGCTGTGAGCCATGTCTTGGGACAGATAAGAAGTTCCTAATTGGACGGTCACTTCATTGCTAGAAAAGGTGAGAAAAAGATCTTGATCGATATGAGTGACGTTCTCGATCGGCTGGCTAAATTGCCACTGGAGATAGAAAGAGTAGGAAGTATCTGCGGTATGAGCCTGATCCAGAATGTGGAAGTGGCAGGTTTGGTCTGTAAGAGTCAAGTCCTCTAGTTCCTTTGCTGCATGAAAGCAGAGAGTCAGCTTTTCTGGTGCTCGAAAGCGCATGATAGCCCCGTAGCGACTTGGAACCAGCTCGCTTTGAATCTGGTAACGTTCCGAAAAAATACGAAGGTAGTGGGGCTGGAAAAGAGCTTCTTTCATTGAATAACTGCTTTGGCGACGGAAGAGGTCGGAACTTGCAATTTTTCCTGTGATGGGCGTGATGAGGCACCAAGCGTAGTCTCCTATCCAAGGACTAGGCTGGTGGGTGAGGCGAAATCCCTGAAAAATAGGGAGATTGGGGTTGAAAAACCAAGCTCCTTGTTCGTGTGTCGTCTGGGGAAGGAAGTAGTTCATCCCAAAAGGGACCCCGGTATAAGGGAGGGTATTTCCGTGGGAATAGTGGGGATGATTATCGCTTCCCCAGCGGGTATCGATGGTTTGGCAATGTGTGCGCATCTTGTCTCCTTTTTCTTCATCAACCTTAAATGATCTGTATTTTTTTTTGAACACGCGCTGGTATTTTCTTCATTGTATCAAAGTGTTGTCAAATATGATAGCGTTTTTATCAAATGGAAAATTTTGTAGAAAAAGGGCTATAGTTTGCGTATGTATTTCCCCTTTGAAATCTTTTATACTGAATAGGAAAGAATCGATACGTGTGAGGAAAATAAATGACCTATTCAAAAGAAATTGTGCGAGAATGGTTGGATCAAGTGGCTGAGCGTGCTAAGGAGTACCCGGAGTGGGTGGATGTCTTTGAACGTTGTTATACAGACACTTTGGATAATACAGTTGAAATTTTAGAAGACGGTTCAACCTTTGTGTTAACAGGGGACATCCCAGCTATGTGGTTGCGTGACTCAACGGCTCAATTGAGGCCCTATCTTCATGTGGCTAAACGAGACCCCCAATTGCGCCAGACCATTGCTGGTTTGGTCAAGCGCCAGATGACTTTGATTCTCAAGGATCCCTATGCTAACTCTTTTAATATTGAGGAGAACTGGAAGGGCCATCACGAGACCGACCATACTGATTTGAATGGCTGGATTTGGGAGCGCAAGTATGAGGTGGATTCGCTGTGCTATCCCTTGCAGTTGGCTTACCTCCTTTGGAAGGAAACTGATGAGACTAGCCAATTTGATGAAACCTTTGTCACAGCGACCAAGGAAATCCTTCATCTCTGGACAGTGGAGCAAGACCACAAGAATTCCCCTTATCGCTTTGTTCGGGATACAGACCGTAAGGAAGACACGCTGGTGAATGACGGCTTTGGGCCAGATTTCGCTGTGACAGGCATGACCTGGTCAGCCTTCCGTCCAAGTGATGACTGCTGTCAGTATAGCTACTTAATCCCGTCCAATATGTTTGCAGTGGTTGTCTTGGGTTATGTGCAAGAAATCTTCGCAGCATTGAATCTAGCCGATAGTGACAGCATCATTGCAGATGCCAAACGCTTGCAAGCGGAGATTCAAGAAGGAATCGAAAACTACGCCTACACCACTAACAGCAAGGGAGAGAAAATCTATGCCTTTGAGGTAGACGGTTTGGGAAATGCTAGCATCATGGATGATCCGAACGTTCCAAGTTTGTTGGCAGCTCCTTATATGGGCTACTGCGCTATTGACGATGAAGTCTACCAAGCTACTCGTCGGACGATTTTGAGTCCTGTAAATCCATACTTCTATGAAGGGAAGTACGCAAGTGGGCTCGGAAGTTCTCATACCTTCTATCGCTATATCTGGCCGATTGCTTTATCCATTCAAGGATTGACAACGACAGATAAAGCTGAGAAAAAACATTTGCTGGACCAGTTGGTTGCCTGCGATGGAGGCACGGGCGTCATGCACGAAAGTTTCCATGTAGATGATCCAACTAAATACTCGCGTGAATGGTTCTCTTGGGCCAACATGATGTTCTGCGAATTAGTCTTGGATTACTTGGATATTCGCTAATACTCTTCGAAAATCTCTTCAAACCACGTCAGCTTCGCCTTGCCGTATATATGTTACTGACTTCGTCAGTTCTATCTACAACCTCAAAGCAGTGCTTTGAGCAACCTGCGGCTAGCTTCCTAGTTTGCTCTTTGATTTTCATTGAGTATAAGGAGCACGCTTTAGCTTCACTGATTCTTGTTAGAATCACAAGTTTATATTTAAAACATTAAAAATTTAAGTTAGAATGAGGTTTTACTCATGGAAAATGTTGTTGTACATATCATCTCTCATAGCCACTGGGATCGTGAGTGGTATCTACCTTTTGAAAGCCACCGGATGCAATTGGTGGAACTGTTTGACAATCTCTTTGATCTTTTTGAAAATGACCCTGAATTCAAAAGTTTCCACTTGGATGGACAAACCATTGTCCTTGACGACTATTTAGAAATTCGCCCTGAAAACCGTGACAAGGTGCAGCGCTATATCGACGAGGGCAAGCTCAAGATTGGTCCCTTCTATATTTTGCAGGATGATTACCTGATCTCTAGTGAAGCCAATGTCCGCAATACCTTGATCGGACAGGCTGAATGCGCTAAATGGGGCAAATCTACTCAGATTGGTTATTTCCCAGATACCTTTGGAAATATGGGACAAGCTCCTCAAATCCTTCAAAAATCAGGCATTCACGTAGCAGCTTTTGGGCGTGGTGTCAAACCAATCGGCTTTGACAACCAAGTCCTCGAAGATGAGCAATTTACCTCTCAATTTTCTGAAATGTACTGGCAAGGGGCGGATGGTAGCCGTGTGCTGGGTATTCTCTTTGCCAACTGGTACAGTAACGGGAACGAAATTCCAGTGGATAAAGATGAAGCTTTGGCTTTCTGGAAACAAAAATTGGCAGATGTTCGCGACTATGCCTCCACCAACCAATGGTTAATGATGAACGGCTGCGACCACCAACCGGTTCAACGAAACTTGAGTGAAGCTATTCGCGTGGCCAACGAACTGTTCCCTGACGTGACCTTTGTTCACAGCTCCTTTGATGAATATGTGCAAGCAGTGGAAAGTGCACTTCCTGAACAATTATCAACGGTTACGGGAGAATTGACAAGTCAGGAAACAGATGGTTGGTACACTCTTGCTAATACCTCTTCTTCACGTATTTACCTCAAACAAGCCTTCCAAGAAAACAGCAACTTGCTCGAGCAAGTGGTGGAACCTTTGACCATCATTACTGGTGGTCACAACCACAAGGGTCAATTGACCTATGCCTGGAAGACACTCTTACAAAATGCGCCACACGATAGTATTTGTGGATGTAGTGTGGATGATGTTCACCGTGAGATGGAAGTTCGTTTTGCCAAGGTCAACCAAGTTGGAAACTTTGTCAAGACCAACCTTCTGAACGAATGGAAGGGTAAACTAGCGACTCAAAAAGCCCAGAGCGAGCACCTCTTTACGGCCATCAACACTGGCTTGCATAATAAGGTGGACACCGTCAGCACGATTGTCGATGTTGCGGTTTGTCCATTTAAGGAATTGCATCCGACAGAAGGCTTCAAGAAAATGGCTGCTTTGAGCTTGCCAGACTACCACGTAGAAGATTTAGATGGACATCTTGTAGAAGCAGAGATTGAGGACTTGGGAGCAAGCTTTGGCTATACCCTGCCTAAGGATAAATTCCGCCAACCCTATATTGCACGTCAAGTGCGCGTGACGGTTCCGGTTCATTTGGCAGCCTTGTCTTGGACGACCTTCCAGCTCTTGGAAGGCAAAGCACCTCATCATGATGATCTGTTCCAAAATGGGGTGATCGATACGCCATTTGTAACCCTTAGTATCGATGATGGCTTGACCCTTTACGACAAAACGACCAATGAGGCTTATGAGGATTTCCTTCGTTTTGAAGATCGTGGGGATATCGGAAATGAATATATTTACTTCCAACCGAAAGGAACTGAGCCGATCTATGCGGAGTTAACAGCTTATGAGGTCTTGGAAAACAATGCTCGCTATGCCAAAATCTTGCTCAAGCATGACTTGACGATCCCGGTCAGCGCGGATGAACAATTGGATGCGGAGCAAAGAGGCGTTATCGAGTTTATGAACCGCAAGGCAAGTCGCTCAGAAGAGCTGACAACCATCCCTCTTGAAACGGAGATGACCATCTTTGTGGATGACCCACAAATTCGCTTCAAGACGCGCTTTACCAATACTGCTAAAGACCACCGTATCCGCCTCTTGGTGAAAACTCATAACACTCGTCCAAGCAACGACTCGGAAAGCATCTATGAGGTGGTGACACGGCCAAATAAACCGGCCGCTTCTTGGGAAAATCCTGAAAATCCCCAACACCAACAAGCTTTTGTCAGCTTGTATGATGATGTCAAAGGAGTGACAGTAGCTAACAAAGGATTGAACGAATATGAAATCCTTGGAGACGACACAATAGCTGTAACACTTCTTCGTGCTTCAGGAGAACTCGGTGACTGGGGCTATTTCCCAACACCAGAAGCACAATGCTTGCGGGCCTTTGAGGTGGAATATGCAGTGGAATGCCATCAAGCTCAGGGCCGCTTCTCAGCTTTCCGTCGTGCCAAAGCCTTCCAGGTGCCATTTACAGATCTTCAAGTTGCAAAACAAGAGGGTAGCGTTGCAGCAACGGGAAGTCTCTTTAACCATCCGGCACTGAACTTGCCACAAGTATGTCCAACAGCCTTTAAAGTTGCTGAAAATGAAGAAGGTTACATCCTTCGCTATTACAATATGAGCCAAGAAAATGTGCGCGTGTCAGAAGGTCAACAAACGGTTGTCGATCTTCTGGAGCAACCGTATCCTATCCATACAGGACTATTGGCACCACAGGAAATTCGAACAGAATTGATTCAAAAAGAAGAAATTTAATTTCAAAAAGTAAACATAAACAGAAAGGAGGAGCGAAAAAGTAAGAACCAACTGCTGATTCGCTCCTTTTTGCAGGTGAAAGCAATGACCATTGCAACGATTGATATCGGAGGGACTGGCATTAAGTTTGCTAGTCTAACTCCTGATGGAAAGATTTTAGATAAGAGCAGCACCCCAACTCCAGAAACTCTAGAAGATTTATTGGCTTGGTTGGACCAACGCTTGTCAGAACAGGACTATCGTGGGATTGCTATGAGTGTCCCAGGAGCGGTTAATCAAGAAACAGGAGTGATCGAGGGGATTAGTGCCATTCCTTACATTCATGGATTTTCATGGTACCAGGCCCTTGCTCATCACCAGCTACCTGTCCATCTAGAAAATGATGCCAACTGTGTTGGACTTAGTGAACTGCTAGCTCATCCTGAGATTGAAAATGCAGCCTGTGTTGTCATTGGCACAGGGATTGGCGGGGCTATGATTATCAATGGCAAGCTTCACCGTGGTCGCCATGGCTTGGGTGGAGAGTTTGGTTACATGACAACTATCGAACCAGCAGAAAAACTCAACAACTGGTCACAACTAGCTTCTACAGGAAACATGGTTCGTTATGTGATTGAAAAATCAGGTCAGTCAGACTGGGATGGCCGTAAGGTTTATCAAGAGGCTGCAGCAGGCAATGCCCTTTGCCAAGAAGCCATTGAGCGGATGAATCGTAATCTAGCTCAAGGGCTCCTCAATATTCAGTACCTAATCGACCCAGATGTCATTAGCCTCGGTGGCTCTATCAGTCAGAACCCAGATTTTATCAAAGGGGTGCAAAAAGCGGTAGACGTCTTTGTGGAAAGATATGAAGAGTATACAATTGCGCCAGTGATCCAAGCTTGCACCTATCAGGCAGATGCCAATCTCTACGGTGCCCTTGTCAACTGGTTACAGGAGGAAAACCAATGGTAAGTTTTATCGGACTTAGTCCCAAACAAGCCCAAGCTGTTGAAGTATTAAACAATCACATTTCTCTACCAGATGTAGAGGTGGCGGTCGCTCAGTCTGACCATGCTTCCATCTCTATCAAGGGGGAGAAGGGGCAGTATCAATTGACCTACCGTAAACCTCATCA
Source organism: Streptococcus mobilis (assembly GCF_059727625.1). Classification (NCBI taxonomy): domain Bacteria; kingdom Bacillati; phylum Bacillota; class Bacilli; order Lactobacillales; family Streptococcaceae; genus Streptococcus; species Streptococcus mobilis. The sequence continues at coordinate 2,092,337 of NZ_AP041823.1, read as the reverse complement.
ACTCTACCGTGCCTTATCTGTGCTCGCAACAGCTTTAGCAGAAGGGGATAAGGTAGAGATTGAGGAGCAGGCGGCTTATGAAGATTTAGCCTATATGGCGGATTGTTCGCGCAATGCCGTGCTCAATGTCGCATCAGCCAAGCAGATGATTGAAGTCTTGGCTCTGATGGGCTACTCAACCTTTGAGCTCTACATGGAAGATACTTATCAAATCGAGGGGCAACCTTACTTTGGTTATTTCCGTGGAGCTTATGCTGCTGAAGAATTACAGGAAATCGAAGCCTATGCCCACCAGTTTGACATGACCTTTGTACCATGTATCCAGACCTTGGCTCACTTATCTGCCTTTGTCAAATGGGGGGTTAAGGAAGTCCAGCAACTCCGCGATGTAGAGGACATTCTTCTCATCGGTGAAGAAAAAGTCTACGACCTGATTGACGGTATGTTTGCGACGTTATCTAAACTACAAACTCGCAAGGTCAATATCGGGATGGATGAAGCCCACCTGGTTGGTTTGGGACGCTACCTCATCTTGAACGGTGTGGTTGATCGCAGTCTCCTCATGTGCCAACACTTGGAGCGCGTGCTGGATATTGCAGACAAGTATGGTTTCCACTGCCAGATGTGGAGCGATATGTTCTTCAAGCTCATGTCAGCAGACGGCCAGTATGATCGTGAGGTAGAAATTCCAGAAGAAACTCGTGTTTACTTAGATCGTCTCAAAGACCGTGTGACCTTGGTTTACTGGGATTATTATCAGGATAGCGAGGAAAAATACAACCGAAACTTCCGTAATCACCACAAGATTAGCCAAGATATCGCCTTTGCAGGTGGCGCTTGGAAATGGATTGGTTTTACGCCCCACAACCATTTCAGCCGTCTCATTGCAGTCGAAGCCAATAAAGCCTGCCGTGCCAACCAGATCAAGGAAGTCATCGTGACGGGTTGGGGGGACAATGGTGGGGAAACAACCCAGTTCTCGATCCTACCGAGCTTACAAATCTGGGCGGAACTCAGCTACCGCAATGATTTAGAGCGTCTATCTGCCCACTTCAAGACCAATACAGGTCTATCAGTTGAGGACTTCATGCAGCTGGATCTAGCCAACCTCTTGCCAGACCTACCAGGTAATATACATGGTATCAACCCCAACCGCTATGTCTTTTATCAGGATGTCCTTTGCCCAATTCTTGATAAGCACATGACCCCTGAACAGGACAAGCCCCACTTTGCTAAGGCTGCTGAGACCCTTTCTGACATTAAAGAAAAAGCTGGAGTCTACGCTTATCTTTTCGAAACTCAGGCTCAGTTGAATGCTATTTTAAGTGGCAAGGTTGATGTGGGGCGACGCATTCGTCAAGCCTATCAAACAGGTGATAAAGAGAGCTTGCAACAAATTGCTCGAGAAGAATTACCAAAATTAAGAAGCCAGATTGAAACCTTCCACAAGCTCTTTAGCCAACAATGGCTGAAAGAAAACAAGGTCTTTGGCTTGGATACAGTGGATATTCGTATGGGAGGCCTCTTGCAACGGATCAAGCGCGCTGAAAGCCGTATGGAGGACTATCTAACTGGTTCCATCTCACGAATCGATGAACTAGAAGTAGACATCTTGCCATTTAATGATTTCTACGGAGATAAGGACTTCGCAGCTACAACAGCTAACCAGTGGCATACCATTGCGACCGCCTCAACTATTTATACAACGTAAAAAATGCCAAGTTGGATGACAGATGTCTTATCCATGGTGGATAGGAGTAGAAGAGGAGCTGTGTTTACAATCGCCCTTTTCTACTCCTATTTTAAAGCTATGTCATAAATTTGTAGAATTTTTTCTATAATTAGGAGTTTGAAAAGAGAAAATGCCTATCTTATAATAAGTATTGTAAACGCTACCAAAGCAAAAACACGCTCAAGGCTCAAAGGGGGGAGTTAAATGAAAAAGTTTGTAAGGACTCTGAGAGAAAATTTCATTTTTCTTTTAATGGTCTTACCTGGTGCAGCGTGGTTAATCTTATTCTTCTATATTCCGGTTTTTGGGAATATCGTAGCATTTAAGGACTATCATATTACAGGAGAAGGCTTCATCGACAGTGTCATGAAGAGTAAATGGGTTGGTTTTGACAACTTCAAGTTCCTCTTTAGTTCCAAAGATGCCTACATTATTACAAGAAATACGGTCTTGTACAACTTAGGATTTATCTTCTTAGGATTGATTGTTTCCGTTGGGATCGCCATCATCTTTAGTGAGTTGAGATCAAAAAGAGTGGTCAAGGTGCTTCAAACCTCCATGCTCTTCCCATACTTCCTATCATGGGTTATCATCAGCTTCTTCACCGATGCCTTCCTGAACGTGGACAAAGGATTGGTCAACCACATCTTAACTTCACTTGGCATGAAGGCCATCAATTTCTATTCAGAATTGTGGATCTGGCCAGCGCTTCTCCTCTTCTTAGGAATTTGGAAAGGCTTTGGTTATAGTAGTGTCATGTACTATGCAACCATCATGGGAATTGACCCAACTTACTATGAAGCAGCGACCGTGGATGGTGCGTCTAAGTGGCAACGCATTCGCAACATCACCATTCCTCAGTTGTCTTCCTTGATTACGGTCTTGACCATTCTTGCAGTCGGAAATATCTTCCGCGCAGACTTCGGTCTCTTCTACCAAATCCCGCATAATGCTGGAGCGCTCTATAGTGTGACCAATGTTATTGATGTTTATGTCTACAACGGTTTGACCAAGTCAGGGGATATCGGGATGACAGCAGCAGCCGGTCTTTACCAATCGGTAGTAGGTTTGGTTCTTGTTTTAATCTCAAATATCATTGCCCGTCGCATTGATAAGAATGCCGCTCTCTTCTAGAAAGGAGGATCGTATGAAAAAATCAACCATTCAAAAAGAAAAAATTGATAATGTCGGGATCCATTCTTTCAGTAAGAAGAGCAACTTCTTCTTTACCTTGTTGTTGACCTTAGTCGGATTGACCTGTGTACTTCCCTTCATCTTCGTTGTCATGATCTCTTTGACAGACGAACAAAGTTTGGCAGTCCATGGATTCCAATTCTGGCCAGCAAAATTTGGATTTGATGGTTACCTTTTCTTGGTACAGTTCAAAGACAAAATCTTGCAAGCCCTCTTCATTACCTTGTTTGTGACCATTGTGGGAACAGCATGTAATGTCTTTATCACAACAACCTATGCTTATGCTATCTCACGGAGTACCTTTAAATACCGCAAGTTCTTTACCGTATTTTCACTCCTTAGTATGCTCTTTAGTGCAGGGTTGGTACCGGGCTATATTGTCACCACTCAACTCTTGCAATTGGGTGATACCATCGGGGCTCTGATCATCCCAATGTTGCTTAGCCCATTCAACATCATCTTGATGCGGACTTTCTTTAAACGGACCATTCCAGAAGCCATTCTTGAATCCGCTCGGATCGATGGAGCAAGTGAAACACGGATTTTCTTCCAAATTTGCTTGCCACTCTCTCTACCAGGGATTGCGACTATTAGTCTCTTCACCGCTTTAGGATTCTGGAACGACTGGTTCAACGCCCTTCTCTATATTAAGAGTGACAACCTTTACCCATTGCAATACCTCTTGATGCAAATCCAAAACAATATGGATTACATCGCTAAAAATGTCGGGGTATCCGGCCAATTGGCAGGAGCTGTACAATCCATCCCACGGGAAACAGGACGTATGGCTATGGTGGTTGTGGCAACAGTGCCAATCGCCATTCTCTATCCATTCTTCCAACGCTACTTTGTAAAAGGCTTGACCATCGGTGGTGTGAAAGAATAGGAAAACAAGTGAAAATCGACAAGATTTTCAACTCATAACTTAGTCTAAAAAGAAAATAACATAAAGGAGATTTTTCTTATGAAAAATTGGAAAAAATACGCGTTAGCATCTGCTAGTGTCATTGCTCTTGGAGCTACTCTTGCTGCTTGTGGAAGCCTTACAGGTAACAACAAGAAATCAGCAACAACTGAAGACGGTAAACCAATCATCAAGATGTACCAAATCGGTGACAAACCAGATAACTTGGATGTTCTTCTTAAAAATGCCAACAAGATCATTGAAAAGAAAGTTGGCGCAAAATTGGATATCCAATATCTTGGTTGGGGTGACTACGCACAAAAAATGAACGTCATCATCTCATCTGGTGAAAACTATGATATTGCCTTTGCCAACAACTACGTTATCAATGCTCAAAAAGGTGCCTATGCTGACTTGACAGAATTGTACAAGAAAGAAGGGAAAGAACTTTACAAAGCACTTGACCCAGCATACATCAAAGGGAACACTGTAAATGGCAAGATCTATGCTGTTCCAGTAGCAGCCAACGTTGCATCTTCTCAAAACTTTGCCTTCAACGGACCACTTGTTGAAAAATATGGTATCGACATCTCAAACGTCAAAGACTATGCTTCTCTTGAACCAGTCTTGAAAGCCATCAAAGAAAAAGATCCAAACGTTGTTCCATTTGCCATGAACAAGAGCTACGGTGGACCTTCAGATGACTTCGACTATGTGGCTGTTGATGGACTTCCATTCGTTGTTGACTTGAAAGGTGACACCACTAAGATCGTTGACCGTTACACAATTCCTCGTTATGTAGAAAACTTGAAGACTCTTCACAAATACTACGAAGCAGGATACATTCCAAAAGACGTAGCAACGAGCGACACTGGTTATGATCTTTCTCAAGATACATGGTTGGTTCGTGAAGAAACAGTAGGACCAGCTGACTACGGTAACAGCTTGCTTACTCGTGTAGCAAACCGTAAGATCGACATCAAACCATTTACTGAACTGTACAAGAAAAACAACACCACTCAAGTAGCTAACTTTGTTATCTCAAACAACTCTAAGAACAAAGAAAAAGCTATGGAAGTGTTGAATCTCTTGAATACTAACCCAGAACTCTTAAACGGTCTTGTTTATGGACCAGAAGGCAAGAACTGGGAAAAAGTTGCCGGCAAAGAAAACCGTGTCAAAGTCTTGGATGGCTACAACGGAAACACTCACATGTCTGGATGGAACACTGGTAACAACTGGATTCTTTACATCAACGAAAACGTAACAGATGAACAAATTGCACAATCTAAGAAAGATTTGGAAACTGCAAAAGAATCTCCAGCACTTGGCTTCATCTTTAACACAGACAAAGTGAAATCAGAAATCACTGCTCTTACAAATACTTTGAACCAATTCGCAGGTGCGATCAATACTGGTACTGTGGATCCTGAAGTAGAAGTTCCTAAGATGCTTGAAAAATTGAAATCAGAAGGTGCTTACCAAAAAGTGCTTGACGAAATGCAAAAACAATACGACGAATTCCTTGCTTCTAAAAAATAAGAACAGGTAGTTCGAAAAGGCTTTGGAGGGATCTCCAGAGCCTTTTCATGTCTTTATGAAAATAGAACTGTAAATGAAAATCAATATTTCAATTTACCAATGCAAATAGGGGGAAAGCGTTTTATTTTTATGGTATAATAGAATCACTAATTGGAAAAGAGGCTGAATGATGGGGAAAATCATCGAGTTCATTTTTACGAGAGTCTATGTTGCTATGCTGGTAACAGGGATTTTTTGGGTCTTGACGATCTGTGGGGGCATCCTTCTAGGAGTAGGACCAGCCAGTGCCACTATCATGAGCCTCTATGCGGAAAATGGCATGACCTACAAAGACTATCATTGGTCACGCGCTTGGGAACTCTTCAAAGAAAATCTACGCCCGGCTAATCAAGTCTTTTATACCTTCTTTGCCATTGAAGGAGTTCTCCTCTATGGCATGTACCTCATGATCCAGATTCCTCACTTAAATTTCTTCCAAATTTTGGTTCTCTTGTTTAATCTGGTTTTCCTCTTGGTTGCGCCTCTAGCTTACGCCGTTTATTTGAAATTGCAAGTGCATTTCGATCTTTCTTATGCTAATAGTATCAAGCTCAGTTTGATCGGAATGTTGCTGGACATTCGTCCGGTTCTGAAGCTCATCCTTGGAACAGCACTACTTGGCGTCATTAGCTACTATATGCCAGCCCTTCTCTTTTTTGTCTTGATCGGCGTCTGGCATTTCTTTGTCAATGATATCTTTGACCCTGTTTATCAAAATATCCACGAAAAATTGGTATCCTAACGATGAAAAAAATCTGGTTAAGTACGCTTTTAAAATTCTACGCCTATGTCATGGTGGTCATTTTGACCATTATGGGTCTCGTCGTAGCGGGGATCTCTTGGAAAAACCAGCAAGCTGAAGCCGATCGGATCGCCCAACGGGTCTTGACCGAAGTCGTGACGGATCTTGAGACCTCTTATCAACGGGTCACACAAGAAGGCCGTAGCCTCGTTGAAAACCCTGCAAAATTAGAAGGGGTTTATCGCTATTTTACCTTGTCACCATCAGAGTATGAGACTTGGAGATTGAATGCCCAGTTTCCTTCTTATATCCAATTGTCCCTACATAAGAATATTGACAGCCTCTATTTGAGCAATAAAAACATCGAGGGTATCGATGTCACCTTGTCTGATTACAAGACGGTATTTGTCTCTACCCGGCAATCAAAGGGAGGCAAGCAGGTCTCAGCGGACCATTACAAGGCTCCTGCGACAGCCATTCCGGTTTCTTTGACAGATCCGACTACGGGTGCTGGAGTTGGGATTGCTTATATGACGCTGGACCAAGAAATATTGACAGCAGCGATTGATAATGCCAGAGGCGATCTTCCGGTCGCTGTGCGGATCTTCACGCCCTTTGGGAAAGAGATGTACCATGAAGGGGATAAGGAGCAAGCAAAAGATGTTAAATGGCAAACCCGTAGCACGATCTATGGCTACAAGGTGGATGTGGCTGTTTCTGAAAGTTATCTGGTCAAAAAGGGTCTAGCTAACCTGACCACTTTTCTCTCCATTGCTTTCCTGATTTTCTTGATCCTGTACTTGTTATTACGGCAGATTTTCAAAAATTACCGGCGTCAAGTCCTCGATTTGGTCGATACCATGAATCAGATCAGTCAAGGCGATAGTGAACGACGGATTGATACTTCAACGAAGGACCAAGAACTTTTGGTCATTGGGAATATGATCAATACCATGTTAGACAATATGGACAAGAACATTCGGGATATCTACCAGTTGCAGCTCAGCCAAAAAGATGCCAATATGCGGGCCTTACAAGCCCAGATCAATCCCCATTTCATGTACAATACACTGGAATTTATCCGGATGTATGCCGTCATGCAAGAGCAGGATGAATTGGGCGATATTATCTATGAGTTTAGTAGTCTTTTGCGCAATAATATCTCAGATGAGCGAGTGACGACGGTTGAAAATGAGCTCGAATTTTGTCGCAAATACAGCTACCTCTGCATGGTACGTTATCCCAAATCGATTGCCTATGGCTTTAAGATCGATCCAGGTTTGGAAAAAATGAAGATTCCAAAATTCACCATCCAGCCTTTGGTCGAGAACTATTTTGCGCATGGAGTGGACCATAAACGCAAGGACAATGTGATCAGTGTCAAGGTCTTGCAAGGAGAAGGGCAGGTCATGATCTTGATCACTGATAATGGGCGCGGGATGAAAGAAGAACAGCTAGAAAGCATTCAAGAAATGCTAGCCAATCGCAATCCACGCTCAGAAATCGAAGAAAAGAGTGGTCGGCAGTCCATCGGAATTGTCAATGTCCATGAACGCATGCTGCTCTATTTTGGAGATCGCTACCATATCCAAGTCTTCTCCCAACCTCACCATGGAGTGACCTATACGATTACCATTCAAGACGAATAAAGGAGACAGAATGTACAAAGTCTTATTAGTAGACGATGAGTATATGATTACAGAAGGGTTAAAAAAATTAATCCCCTTTGACCACTGGAATATGGAAGTGGTCGCAACGGCTGAAGATGCAGACCAGGCCCTTGATTATGTGCGAGAATATCCGGTAGATGTGGTGATCACGGATGTCAATATGCCTGGGAAAACTGGACTGCAGATGATTGCTGAGATGAAGGATTTGATCCCAGATGCTGCCTTTATCATTATGTCAGGCTATCAGGATTTTGAATACGTCAAGACAGCCCTCAATTTGCGCGTGGCAGACTACCTGCTCAAACCTGTCAATAAGGTGGAGATGGGCAATATCCTAGAAAAAATTCAGCACAAAATCCAGCAACCAAGCCAAGAGTTGGCCAACCGCTTGATTCACGATGATATCTCTGAGGAAGAGTTTTGTCGGTATATCGCAGGACGAAACTCCCTGTGGATTGGGGTTGCTAAGGAGAAAAAAGGCTTTATCAGCTCGTCTTACCAAGTCCTCGGACAAAATATTCAACTCTTTATCTCGGATCAGGAAGAAGAAGCCATGATTGAGAAGGCCTTTGAACCTCCTTATAAGGAGCACTTTCATCAATTTAAGGACCTAGTGGAGCGGAGTCTCTTTTATGGGGCGACCCCTCTCAATCAAGATGAAGAGGTCTTCCATTACTACGAGCCTGCCTATCGGGTGATTATGCAAGGAAATATCCAGCAGATCTTAGAAGAACTGGACTGGTTAGAAAAAATGATCCTTGAGAAGACACCTAAGGTTTCGCTAACCAAGCAGCTCTTTATCCAATTTTTGATGGATGTCTTTCATTTGTTTGAATACCTGCAAGGAGATGATTTGGCCGATGTGGTCAAGAAAGTCCAAGAAGCTGCTACCTTTAGCGAGATGATTAGCTTTATCCAGGAAGAGTTGTCTCGTTTCTTATCCCACTATCGGATGAACGAAAATGTAGCGAGTGTCCTTCAAGTGATTAGCCGCGATTACCAAAAAGAGCTGTCACTCAAGGACATCAGTCAGGGTCTCTTTATCAATCCAGTCTATTTAGGCCAATTGATTAAACGAGAAACCAATGCGACTTTCGCAGAACTCCTCAACAAACAGCGGATCAAGGCTGCCCAGCAGCTCCTCTTATCGACCAATGATAGTATTGAAGATATCTGCTACAAGGTCGGTTACAGTAATGTTGGCTATTTCTACAAAGTTTTCCGCAAACTCTGTGGCAAATCGCCTAAAACCTATCGCTTACAAGTCATGACAGAGCATACAGAAGATGAGTAAAAGGCTGAGACGATTGTCTCAGCCTTTTAATTGAAGATAAAATCTTCTTAGAAACTTTCCTTAGGAGAGTACATAACAGAAGGTTAGGGACTCTAAAGCTAAGTTTTGAGTATTTTTTTATTTGACAAAAATAAGTAGACGGTGTATACTTTATAAAAAGTAGACAACGTATACTTCGATAAGGGAAGGTGGTCAAATGAAACGGAATACGGAAGAACTGAAAGAAAAGTTAATTTCGGTCGGCATTGAAGAAATCAGAACTAACGGGATTGACCGGATGTCTATGCGTACAATAGCTCAAAAATGTGGGGTGACTCATGGAGCTCCCTATAAGCATTTTGGAAGTAAAGATAGATATATTCAAGTTGTTATGGAACACTTATCAATGTTCTTTTTAAAAAATATGATACTTGGAATTGATACTTCCATAGATGCAAGAACTCAACTAACTCTGATGGGCTGTAACTTTGTAAGGTTTGCCCAAGAGGAAACCTATCTATTTGAAGCATTATTTATCAAATTTCCATATAACTATATGGAGTTGTCCCAGGAAACTATTTCAGTCAACTCCTCTTTACCAGGATTTGAACATTTTAAGTCGGTAGCGTTAAGACTTAAAGATGAGGAAAATCTTTCTAGTGGTGACGCAGAAATTTTGATCCATTTTTGGAGTTTTATTGCTGGTTTGGCTCTATTGGTAAGGAGTCCTGTTGGAGAAAGCTTTAAAGAAAATGATGTTCAAAAGACCGTCAGAACGATGCTTGATATTTATATAAAAGGAGATAGCTGATGAATGTTTTAATAATCTATTCACATCCGAATGAAACAAGTTATAATGCATCAATCCTTCAAACTGTGCAAAAGCATTTAGCACCAGAGCATAGAGTTAAAATAGTAGACTTATATAAAGAAAACTTTGATCCGGTTTTACGTTTTGATGAAACGCATAAAAGGAGAGATTTACAGCATAATGAAGATATGAAACCATATAGAGATTTATTGAGTTGGGCGGATCAGTTGATTTTTATTTTCCCTACTTGGTGGAGTGGAATGCCAGCTATTTTAAAAGGTTTTATTGATCGTGTTTTTGTTGCAGGTTTTGCTTATCAGAATGGACCTCGAGGTCCGGTGGGGCAACTAGATGGAAAAGCGTGGATCATTACGACGCATAATACGCCAAAAATTTTTCTTCCTTTTTCTCAAGACTACGCAAAGGTTCTAAAATCTCAAATCTTGAAACCCTGTGGTATTAAACTGGTTAAAATGACACAAGTTACACGAGTGGAGTATATGAGTGATCGTCAACGGAAAGAAGAACTCGAAAAAATCGCACAGATAGCCAAAAGGATATAAAAACGTGCGTTACAAGTCATTACAGAGCATACAGAAGATGAGTAAAAAGGCTGAGACGATTTGTCTCAGCCTTTTTACTTTGTATTTTAAGTCCTTTGTATCTTGATTTTCCCAACCAGCAGCTCAGCTTCGATGGTGATTTCTGTAAGTTGGCTCCAGTCGATTTTTTCTTGGTCAACGTGAAATAGAAGGGGGGTCATGGCGAGGAACGCCTGGCGTTCTTCAGGAGTTAAACTCTTGGTAAGGCTGACCGTTTCGGATGAGAGGATCTGGCAGTGGTCTTCAAAATGCTCCAAAATTTCCTGGTTGGAGTAAGATTGCTTGGTCAATTGATCTTGGGCCAACTGACGAATTTCTTTTAGATGAGAAGAGGTTGGGACGACCTTAATGATCACCCCTTCTGTCTTTAAGACACGTTCAAATTCAGCGTAATTAGCCGGGGAGAAGATGTCCAAAATAACCTCCATACTCTTAGATTGAATGGGTAAATGAGCCAAATCTCCTACAAACCAATTGACCTTCCAGCTAGCGTCACTCTTGGCAGCTAGTTGTACGGATTCCTTTGAAAGATCAAATGCATAGAAAGTAGCCTTGGGATAGGCTTCTTGTAGTTTTCGGGAGTAATAACCTTCTCCGCAACCGATATCTAGAATTCTGGCATCACTGGTCGGAATTTTTTGTCCAATCGCTGTTAGAATCGGCTCATAAAACCCTGCTTCTAAGATCAGCTGGCGATTCTGGAAATTTTCTTTGTCATAGTCCTTTGATTGCTTGATCTGGGGAGCCAGGTTAACATAGCCAAATTTCGCCAAATCAAAAGAATGGGCCTTGGGACATTTAAAACTAGTACCCACAAGTTCTAGGTCCAGTTGACAGATAGGACAGGCAAAAGCAGTGGCTGTTTGAAATCGTTGTAATTTTGGTTTGATCGGTGTGTTCATATTAGTAGTGTAACAAAAGAGCCTCTAGATAGCAACTGATGCTTTAATAGAGCTCCAATTGATTGAGAAATATGATTATGAGTCTCTGCCTCTTCATACAGAATAGGAGCTGACAGAAAAAGGGAAATCACTGATGCCGATTTTAAAGGATTTGAATCAATGGGGAAAAGAATGGTTGCATTAAATTTTCTTCTTTTTTTGTCTCTTCCATCTCACCACTTGGACCCTCATTTTGACCGTTTATCCCCAAAAGTCGTTTTTATAACGGCTTTTTTGCTAGACTGATATTGTCAAAAAGGAGAGAGAACATGATATTACAAGCTAAAAACATCAGTAAACGGTATGGAAATCATCTAGCGGTTGATCATATTCACCTACAGTTTGAAAAGGGAACGTTTAATGCGATTCTAGGACCAAATGGGGCGGGGAAATCAACGACGATTTCCATGTTGATTGGTTTGAAACAACCAACGCAAGGCGACATTATTTATGAACCCGGTACTAAAATTGGTGTGGTTTTCCAAACCAGTGTTTTAGATGAGATGCTGACGGTTAGGGAAAATCTAACCATTCGTGCCAGACAGTACAAAGGCCTAAAACCAAATCGTGTGTCTGATCTTATTGATCGACTAGGCCTATCAGCTTTCCAAAAGCAGAAATATGGGACGCTTTCAGGCGGCCAAAAGCGTCGGGTTGACATTGCGCGTGCTCTGCTGCACGGTCCAGATCTTCTGTTCTTAGATGAGCCAACGACAGGTTTAGACATTCAAACCCGGAAGTCTATTTGGGATTTGCTCTATCAATTGCAGAGAGAAGAGGGAATGACCGTTGTATTGACCACGCATTATCTTGACGAAGCAGATGAAGCTGATCAAATTTATATTGTAGATCATGGGAAAGTGATTGCTCAAGGATCGGCACTAGATATTAAGAGCCAGTATGCTACTAATATCTTAAAGATTCGCTTCAAGGAGAGACAGCAGATAGAAAGTCTCAAATCTTCGGGAATGTCAGTAGAGCAACAAGGTCAATTGGAGTATGTTCTTCAACCCGAGAGTGAAAGGGAAGCCATTGATTACCTGGCGCAAGTTAGAGATAAAATAGCCCATTTTGAGTTTCGTCCAGGGACCATGGATGATGCCTTTATTGCACTTACAGGAAGGGAGGTCCGCTAATGCTAGCCTTACTAAAGCGAAATTTTTTATTGTATTTTAGGAATCGTTCAGGAGTTTTCTTCTCCCTGTTGGGAGCCTTGATTTCCTTTGTTCTCTATATTATTTTTCTTCAAAAAAATCTAACAGACGCTTGGGCTCAGCTCCCCAATAGTGGTCCTGTGTTAAATAATTGGTTAATGAGTGGGACGCTGGCTGTGACAGGGATTACGACAAGTCTGGCTGCCCTGACTCAGTTAGTAAAGGATCGTGAACATCAAGTAGATCAGGATCTTTATTTATCGGATCAAGGAAAGTGGCGGTTACCATTTTCGTATCTAACGAGTGCAATCATCATCTCTTTTTTCATGCAGGCCCTTATGTATGTGCTGATGTGCGGCTATTTTAGAGAAGTTCCAACCCTTTCTCTATTACCTGAGGTACTCCTCATCATGCTGCTTAGTAGCCTGCTTTCTAGTTTAGTGAATGCTATTTTTGTTTATTTTTTCCATTCCGTAGACAGTCTTGGGAAGTTTGCGACCATAGTGGGTACAGCTTCTGGTTTTTTGGTAGGGACTTATGTACCTTTAGGTGTTCTACCTGATTTTGCACAACTACTAATGAAATGTACTCCAGCAACTTATATTGCTGCACTTTATCGACAAGTACTCATGAAAGAAGCAGTGAGCGAAGCCTTTAAGGGGCGAGATGATCTTCTTCGAGAATTTCAAGAAAAAATGGGCGTTCAGCTCAAATGGCAAGCGTTATTGACAAAGGAACAAACATACCTTATAGTGTTAGGTGGTATTCTTCTAGCTTTGGGGATTTGGGTTTCCTTAGCAAAAAGATCGAATAAAAGAGAGTAAGTGAGAATTGGAGTAGGAATGAAGATTCGTTTTGAGGAAAAACAGGATATCCCAGAAAACAACCCCTGTGTGATCATTCAAGCCAAGCAATTATCCGATCAAGCACGAGAGGTGATGGACTATCTCGAACAATTTTCGACAGTGAATCAAGTAGTGATCCCTATCAAAACAGATGATCATTTGATCATGGTGAAAATTGATGACATTATTCTAGCCGAGATTGATAAGAATCAGCTAACCATTTATACGACAGACAAAACGTTCATCGTCAGAGATACTTTGACAAATTTTCAACATCGGATTAATCGTCGTAATTTTTTACAGATATCCCGCCACGCGGTGATGAATATCGACCATTTGGAATCGCTATCGGATAGTTTTTCAGGCAATATGATGGCTAAACTGACACGCGGAGTAAAATCAAGTGTCAGTCGGAAATATGTCAAATCCTTGATGGATTATTTAGGGGTGTAGGAGAAAGTGATGAAACGAGTTATAGCTTATTTTGTATCTGGTATGAGGACAGGATCCTTCTTTTATTTGTGTTTGGTGTTATTATCCCATGTCTATCCCAACATCGTCTATCCCGCTGTAAATGTCCGCAATATCCTGGCGATCTTTTTGATGAGTGGGACAATGGGAGTCTTGACATTCATTCTTGAGGAAGAAGAGTTTTTGACCTATAGTTTGCGTGTGGCCTTGCATTTAGTTGTGACAGCTGCCATCTTAGCATTAACCTACTTGTTTTTTGGCTGGGGGACAGCCTTACGGAGCCCGATTCCTTGGTTGATCTTTCTAGCCATTTACGGCCTGATCTGGCTGTACCAGATTTGGCAGCTCCATAAAAAAACTCAACGAATTAACCAAGCTTTGTTGCATCGCAGAAAAGGGAAATAGTCCCAGAAAAAAGTGTATAAGAAAACCACGAAGTTCATACCAAACTTCGTGGTTTTACTTTCTTAATAAGTCAAAACAAAGTATTTTTTCTTACCGCGACGGATAACGGTCAATTCATTTTCTAATTTATCGCTATCGCTCAAGACATAGTCAAGGTCTTGGATGCGTTCGCCGTTGACGTAGATAGCTCCATTTTGAACATCTTCGCGGGCTTGGCGTTTAGAATTTACCACACCAGCTGTGACCAAGAGTTCAACAATGTTGAGGTTATCTTCTGCTTGGACCTGGTAGTTTGGCACACCACGAAGGCCTTGTTTGAGTTCTTTGACAGAAAGGTTTTTGATGTTTCCTGCAAAGAGTTGTTCTGTGATGTTAAGGGCTTCCTTGTAGGCTTCTTCGCCATGGACAAGGGTGACCACTTCACGCGCTAAGATCTTTTGAGCCAAGCGTTCATGAGGAGCAGCCTCAAACTGTTTACGGATCTCTTCAATCTCATCAAGTGACAAGAAAGTGAAGATCTTCAAGAAACGCACAGCATCCGCATCCATCACATTCATCCAGAATTGATACATTTCGTATGGAGATGTTTTGTCTGCATTGAGCCAGACCGCATTACCTTCTGATTTACCAAATTTCTTACCAGTTGCATCTGTGATCAAAGGCACAGTCATAACATGACCAGTTTTATCTGCTTTACGACGCATCAACTCAGTACCGGCTGTCATGTTTCCCCATTGGTCAGATCCACCGATTTGAAGGGTTACATTGTGTTCTTGGTTGAGGACGTAGAAGTCATAGCCTTGCATGATTTGGTAGGCAAACTCTGTGTAAGAAATCCCTGTTTCAATCCGTTTTTTAACAGATTCTTTACTCATCATAGCATTGACCGTAAAGTATTTTCCGACATCACGAAGGAAGTCAATAAAGCTAATGCTTCCAAACCAATCGTAGTTATTGACCATTTCGGCTTTATTGTCCCCATTTTCAAAATCGAGGAAACGAGACAATTGCCCTTGAATAGAGCGAACCCATTCTTGTACAGTTTCTTTTGTTTGGAGACTACGTTCAGCATCTTTGAAGGACGGATCACCAATGAGACCAGTCGCACCGCCAACGAGCGCATAAGGTTTGTGGCCTGCTAGTTGAAGACGACGGCTCGTCAAGATGGCAACCAAGTGACCAAGGTGAAGGCTGTCAGCAGTTGGATCATAACCAGTATAATAAGAAACCTGACCTTCTTCCAGTGCTTTGCGTAAGGCTTCTTCATCCGTCGTTTGAAATACCAAACCACGCTCTTTTAGCTCATCAAAAATGTGCATGTGTCTTTTCTCCTTTATAAGTTTATTCATTTCTCTATTCTACCATAAACCACGGAAATGGCAATGCTTTCCATCATTTTCTTGTCCTTACCCAGGCAGAATGAGTGACGATTTCTACGCTCTTGTGATTGAAAACAAGGGGTCTAATCTGCTATAATATAGGGAACAAGGAGAAAGAATCAGTGAATCAATTAAAAGAGAAGCTGCAAGAGTTTTGGAAGAAGGTTCAAAAATTCTTTGCAAAGATGTATACAGAAACTCCGAATAAGGAAAAAAATGAGGAAAGTAGCTGGTCTGTCGGCGATATTTTTGCGACCTTTTTGCGCACCCTCAAACTCTTGTGGGATGTGATGATCGCCCTGTTCGTGTGCCTCTTTTTATTTGGCGCAGGGATCGGGATTGGTTATGCGGCGAGCCTCTTTAGCAATGTCAAGGTTCCAAAGACAGAAGAATTGGTCCAGCAGGTCCGCAACGTTAGCAGTGTTTCAAAACTGACTTATTCCGATAAGAGCTTGATTGCAGAAGTGGACAGTGATTTGATCCGCACGCCAGTAGCAGGAGATGCCATTTCAGACAATGTCAAGAAGGCTGTGATTGCTACTGAGGATGAGAATTTTGAAAGCCACAAGGGGGTTGTGCCTAAAGCCGTTCTTCGGGCAACACTTGGATCTGTAGCCGGTGTGGGCTCCTCTAGTGGGGGATCAACTCTGACCCAGCAGTTGATCAAACAGCAAGTCGTCGGAGACGCTCCAACCTTTACTCGTAAGGCGACAGAGATTGTCGATGCCTTGGCTTTAGAGCGGGGAATGGATAAAAATGAAATCCTAACCACCTACTTAAATGTTTCGCCTTTTGGACGAAACAATCGGGGACAAAATATTGCGGGTGTGGAAGCTGCGGCTCAAGGGATCTTTGGTGTCTCTGCCAAAGACTTGTCCGTTCCACAAGCGGCCTTTATCGCTGGCTTGCCACAAAGTCCGATTGTCTACTCTCCTTATGCTGCAGACGGTAGCCTAAAGAGCAAGGAGAACCTCGAGTTAGGTCTGGCGCGTGCCAAAGACGTTTTGTTCAATATGTACCGGACGGGAGCTTTGTCGAAAAAAGACTACGAGACCTATGCTCAGTACGACTTGACCAAAGACTTCATGGCTCCAGATGGTATCGAGAAAACACCGCATGACTACCTCTACTTCCAAGCTATGGCAGAAGCAAAAGAGGCCATGTATGATTACTTGATCAAGCGAGACAATGTCACCAAGCAAGACTTGAAAAATAATGAAACCGTCAAGGCTTACCAAGAATTAGCGGAGAGCGAGTTGCGCGAAGGTGGCTACACCATTCAAACCACGATTAACAAACCGGTTCACAATGCGATGCAGGCCGCGGTATCGAATTTTGGAAGTGTCTTGGATGATGGGACGGGTCTTGTAGAAGTTGGGAATGTCCTTATGGACAACCGAACGGGTGCCGTTTTAGGATTTATCGGTGGACGGAATTTTGACGGCAACCAAAACAACCATGCTTTTGATACAGAGCGTTCCCCAGGGTCTACTATCAAACCGCTGTTGGCATATGGGATTGCCATCGACCAAGGCTTGATGGGAAGCAATAGCATCCTTTCTAACTACCCGACTAATTTCTCAAGTGGGGAGCCGATCATGCACGTGGATAGCCGAGGGACAGCCATGATGGATCTTCGTGAGGCCCTCAATACCTCATGGAATATTCCAGCTTACTGGACTTACCGGACCCTTCGTGAAAAGGGTGTGGATGTTCCATCCTACATGAAGAAAATGGGCTATGATATCCCTGAATATGGTATTGAGAGTCTGCCGATGGGGGGAGGAATTGAGGTCACTGTTGCCCAACATACCAATGGTTTCCAAACCATTGCTAACAATGGGAACTACCTCAAACGCTACATGGTAGAGCAAATCATTGATCGAGATGGGGATGTAGTCTACAAGCACGAGGCAGATCCTGTTCGTGTTTACTCTCCAGCAACGGCAACGATTATGCAGGATCTCTTGCGCGGGGTTATTACGTCTGGTGCAACAACGACCTTTAAGTCACGGATTAGCCAAGTCAACCCAACGCTGGCAGGTGCTGACTGGATTGGAAAAACCGGTACCACTAACTCAAATGGGGATATGTGGCTCATGCTGTCCACCCCAAATGTTTCTTTAGGAGGTTGGATCGGCCATGACAACAATGCTTCCATGCAGACCTTGACCGGATACAACAACAATGCCCAATACATGGCGCAGTTGGCGAATGCGATCTACCAAGCAGATCCAAGTCTCTTCGGAATTCAGGATAAATTCACTCTCGATAAGAGTGTGATCCGCTCTGAAGTGCTCAAATCGACTGGTGAAAGACCGGGCCGCGTCAATGTCAATGGTAGGGATATCGATGTGAGCGGTCAAATGGTGACGAGCCTTTGGGCCAAAAACGGAGCGCCAACCACTCAATACCGCTTTGCCATCGGGGGATCGGATAGCGATTATCAAAGTGCTTGGGCAGCGATTCTCGGTAATTCCAGTGGAAATCAGTCGAATAATAAGAACAATTCGACAACCAATAGTTCATCCAGCAATAGTTCAAATCGAAACAGCTCAAATCGTGGCAATCGACGCTAGTCTGATCCAGTAGAAAACCTGGAGAAAGCCTTGATTTTTGTAGCAAAAAACGGTATAATAGTGATAACTAATTTGTCGTGTGCTTTATTTGAAATATTGTCCAAATAAGAGCTTACAGCAGTTAAATCTTACTTGAATAAGTCGATTTAGCTGCTCTTTTTGTGCCTATTTTTCAGAAAAATCCTAGTTTGTTACACAAATTTAATTTTTCTAAAAATTACAAAAAGCGGCGAATGAGGTGAAGAGACAGCTCTTCACGTGATGCAAATCACACAATTGTAGTTAAAACCGGATAGGTGGTGAAAGTCATTTTACCAAGCTATCCTAGTATGGAAAAAGGAGCTAAAAACTTTGGCAGGACATGACGTTCAATACGGGAAACATCGGACCCGTCGTAGTTTTTCAAGAATCAAAGAGGTTCTTGATTTACCAAACTTGATTGAAATCCAGACAGACTCATTCAAAGATTTCTTGGATCATGGCTTGAAGGAAGTATTTGAAGATGTGCTTCCCATCTCAAACTTCACGGATACAATGGAATTGGAATTTGTGGGTTATGAAATCCGCGAACCTAAGTATTCGCTTGAAGAAGCGCGCATCCACGATGCCAGCTACTCAGCACCAATCTTTGTGACCTTCCGTTTGGTCAACAAAGAAACAGGTGAAATCAAGACCCAAGAAGTTTTCTTTGGTGATTTCCCAATCATGACTGAAATGGGAACTTTCATCATCAATGGTGGAGAACGGATTATCGTATCTCAGTTGGTCCGCTCACCAGGTGTCTACTTCAATGATAAGGTGGACAAGAATGGTAAGGTTGGTTATGGATCAACTGTTATCCCTAACCGTGGGGCTTGGTTAGAGCTTGAAACAGACTCAAAAGACATTGCTTACACACGTATCGACCGCACACGTAAAATTCCATTTACAACTCTTGTGCGTGCTCTTGGATTCTCTGGAGATGATGAAATCATCGATATCTTTGGGGACAGCGAATTGGTTCGCAATACCATTGAAAAAGATATCCACAAAAATCCAATGGATTCACGGACAGATGAAGCCCTCAAAGAAATCTACGAGCGTCTTCGTCCAGGTGAACCAAAAACAGCGGAAAGCTCACGTAGCTTGTTGGTAGCTCGTTTCTTTGATCCACGTCGTTATGACTTGGCACCAGTTGGTCGCTACAAGATCAACAAGAAACTCAATATCAAGAACCGCTTGTTGAACCAAACAATCGCAGAACCATTGGTAGATGCTGAAACAGGGGAAATCCTTGTAGAAGCTGGTACTGTCATGACGCGCGATGTGATCGACAGCATCTCTGAACAATTGGATAACGGTTTGAACAAAATTACCTACATTCCAAATGATGCTGCTGTTTTGACAGAACCAGTAGAATTGCAAAAATTCAAAGTTGTCGCTCCAACAGATCCAGACCGCGTTGTTACCATCATCGGGAATGCCAACCCATCTGACAAAGTGCGCATCGTAACTCCAGCTGATATCTTGACAGAAATGAGCTATTTCTTGAACCTTGCAGAAGGTATTGGTCGCGTGGATGATATCGACCACCTTGGAAACCGTCGGATTCGTGCCGTTGGTGAATTGCTTGCCAACCAAGTGCGTCTTGGACTTTCACGGATGGAACGAAACGTTCGCGAACGGATGTCTGTACAAGATAACGATGTCTTGACACCACAACAAATCATCAACATCCGCCCAGTAACTGCAGCAATTAAAGAATTCTTTGGTTCTTCACAGTTGTCACAGTTCATGGACCAACACAACCCACTTTCTGAGTTGTCTCACAAACGTCGTTTATCTGCCTTAGGGCCTGGTGGTTTGACACGTGACCGTGCCGGATATGAAGTGCGTGACGTGCACTATACCCACTATGGTCGTATGTGTCCAATCGAAACACCTGAAGGACCAAACATCGGTTTGATCAACAACTTGTCATCTTATGGACACTTGAACAAATATGGTTTCATCCAAACACCATACCGTAAAGTGGACCGTGAAAAAGGTGTAGTGACCAACGAAATCGTTTGGTTGACAGCCGATGAAGAAGATGAGTACATCGTCGCTCAGGCCAACTCTAAGTTGAACGAAAAAGGTGGCTTTGCTGAGCCAATCGTTATGGGACGTCACCGTGGTAACAACCAAGAATTCCCATCTGATCAAGTCGACTACATGGACGTATCTCCAAAACAAGTAGTTGCCGTTGCGACAGCATGTATTCCTTTCTTGGAAAACGATGACTCCAACCGTGCCCTCATGGGTGCCAACATGCAACGTCAGGCTGTGCCATTGATCGATCCAAAAGCCCCTTACGTGGGTACTGGTATGGAATACCAAGCAGCCCATGACTCAGGAGCTGCAGTCATTGCTCAACACGATGGTAAAGTTACTTATGCAGATGCAGACAAGGTAGAAGTTCGTCGGGAAGATGGATCTCTTGATGTTTACCATATCCAAAAATTCCGTCGTTCAAACTCAGGTACGGCTTACAACCAACGTACTCTTGTAAAAGTTGGCGATGTTGTTGAAAAAGGTGACTTTATCGCTGACGGCCCATCGATGGAAAAAGGGGAAATGGCCCTTGGTCAAAACCCAATCGTCGCTTACATGACTTGGGAAGGGTATAACTTCGAGGATGCCGTTATCATGAGCGAACGCTTGGTGAAAGAAGATGTCTACACATCTGTTCACTTGGAAGAATTTGAATCAGAAACACGCGATACCAAGTTAGGCCCTGAAGAAATTACCCGTGAAATTCCAAACGTTGGGGAAGATGCTCTTCGTGACTTGGATGAAACAGGTATTATCCGTATTGGTGCAGAAGTAAAAGAAGGCGATATCCTTGTCGGTAAGGTAACACCGAAGGGTGAAAAAGACCTTTCTGCTGAAGAACGTCTCCTTCACGCGATCTTTGGAGATAAATCTCGTGAAGTGCGGGATACTTCTCTTCGTGTACCTCACGGTGGAGATGGAGTCGTTCGCGATGTTAAGATCTTTACGCGTGCAAACGGAGATGAATTGCAATCTGGTGTTAACATGTTGGTTCGTGTTTACATCGCACAAAAACGCAAGATCCGCGTCGGAGATAAGATGGCCGGTCGTCACGGAAACAAAGGGGTTGTGTCTCGTATTGTTCCAGTTGAAGATATGCCTTACCTTCCAGACGGTACACCAGTTGATATCATGTTGAACCCTCTTGGGGTGCCATCACGTATGAATATCGGTCAGGTTATGGAACTTCACCTTGGTATGGCGGCGCGTAACTTGGGTATCCACATCGCAACACCAGTCTTTGATGGAGCAAGCTCAGAAGACCTCTGGGATACTGTGAAAGAAGCTGGTATGGATAGCGATGCCAAGACGATTCTTTACGATGGACGTACAGGTGAGCCGTTTGACAACCGTGTTTCTGTCGGTGTCATGTACATGATCAAGCTTCACCACATGGTTGATGATAAACTCCATGCCCGTTCAGTCGGACCTTACTCAATGGTTACCCAACAACCACTCGGAGGAAAAGCTCAGTTTGGTGGACAACGTTTCGGGGAAATGGAAGTGTGGGCCCTTGAGGCTTATGGTGCATCAAATGTCCTTCAAGAAATCTTGACTTACAAGTCAGATGATGTCAACGGACGTTTGAAAGCTTATGAAGCGATTACCAAAGGTAAACCAATTCCAAAACCAGGTGTACCAGAATCCTTCCGCGTTCTTGTCAAAGAATTGCAATCTCTTGGTCTTGACATGCGTGTCTTGGACGAAGATGATCAAGAAGTGGAACTTCGTGACCTCGATGAAGGGGAAGACGATGATGTGATTCATGTGGATGACCTTGAAAAAGCACGTGAAAAAGCAGCCAAGGAAGCAAAAGCAGCCTTTGATGCTGAAGAATCAGAAAAATAATCAGTAAAAATGATTGTCTTGTAAGAAACCAATGCTTCTGACAGGATGATTCGATAACAAGATACAGACACAAGGAGGTGGCAAGAAAGTTTTCTTTCTTTCCCCACCTAAGCTGTATCCAAATGAAACAAGTATGAAAACAAGGAAAGGTAAGAAATAGTGGTTGATGTAAATCGTTTTAAAAGTATGCAAATCACCCTAGCTTCTCCAAGCAAGGTCCGTTCATGGTCTTATGGAGAGGTCAAGAAACCTGAAACAATCAACTACCGTACATTGAAACCAGAACGTGAAGGTCTCTTTGATGAAGTCATCTTTGGACCTACAAAAGACTGGGAATGTGCGTGTGGGAAATACAAACGGATCCGTTACAAAGGGATCGTTTGTGACCGCTGTGGGGTTGAAGTAACACGTGCCAAGGTTCGTCGTGAACGTATGGGACACATCGAGTTGAAAGCGCCTGTATCACACATCTGGTACTTCAAAGGCATCCCTTCTCGTATGGGATTGACCTTGGATATGAGCCCTCGTGCCCTTGAAGAAGTCATTTACTTCGCAGCTTACGTGGTGATCGATCCAAAAGATACACCACTTGAGCACAAATCCATCATGACAGAACGTGAATACCGTGAACGCTTGCGTGAATACGGACCAGGTTCCTTTGTAGCTAAGATGGGTGCAGAAGCGATCCAAGACCTCTTGAAACAAGTAGATTTGGAAGCTGAAATTGCTCTCTTGAAAGAAGAATTGAAGACTGCAACTGGTCAAAAACGTGTGAAGGCTGTTCGTCGTTTGGATGTCTTGGATGCCTTCTACAAATCTGGCAACAAGCCAGAATGGATGGTTCTCAACATCCTTCCAGTTATTCCACCAGATCTTCGTCCGATGGTCCAATTGGATGGTGGCCGTTTTGCTGCCTCTGACTTGAACGACCTCTATCGTCGTGTGATTAACCGGAACAACCGTTTGGCACGTTTGCTTGAGTTGAATGCCCCTGGTATCATCGTGCAAAACGAAAAACGGATGCTCCAGGAAGCCGTTGATGCTTTGATCGATAACGGTCGTCGTGGTCGTCCGATCACAGGACCAGGTAGCCGTCCACTCAAATCATTGAGCCACATGCTCAAAGGGAAACAAGGACGCTTCCGTCAAAACTTGCTCGGTAAACGGGTGGACTTCTCAGGACGTTCCGTTATCGCCGTTGGTCCAACTCTTAAGATGTACCAATGTGGTGTGCCACGTGAAATGGCCATCGAGCTCTTCAAACCATTTGTCATGCGTGAAATCGTTGCGCGTGATATCGTACAAAACGTTAAAGCTGCAAAACGCTTGGTCGAACGTGGAGATGAACGCATCTGGGATATCCTAGAAGAAGTGATCAAAGAACACCCAGTTCTCTTGAACCGCGCACCGACCCTTCACCGTTTGGGAATCCAAGCCTTTGAACCTGTCTTGATTGACGGGAAAGCTCTTCGCTTGCACCCACTTGTCTGTGAAGCCTACAATGCCGACTTTGACGGTGACCAAATGGCCATCCACGTACCGCTTTCAGAAGAAGCTCAAGCAGAAGCTCGTATTTTGATGCTGGCTGCTGAGCACATCTTGAATCCGAAAGACGGGAAACCAGTCGTTACCCCATCTCAGGACATGGTTTTGGGGAACTACTACCTCACTATGGAAGAAGCTGGTCGTGAAGGCGAAGGCATGGTCTTCAAAGACCGTGATGAAGCGGTCATGGCCCTTCGCAATGGCTATGTTCACTTGCATACCCGTGTCGGAATTGCGACAGATAGCTTGAACAAACCATGGACAGAAGCGCAACAACACAAGATTCTCTTGACAACTGTTGGTAAGATCCTCTTTAACGATATCATGCCTGCAGAACTTCCATACCTTCAAGAGCCAAATAATGCTAACTTGACAGAAGGCGTTCCAGCTAAGTACTTCTTGGAACCTGGTCAAGATGTCAAAGCAGCGATTGAGAAATTGGAATTAAACGTTCCATTCAAGAAGAAAAATCTTGGAAATATCATCGCAGAAATCTTCAAACGCTTCCGTACAACTGAAACATCTGCATTCTTGGACCGTTTGAAAGACTTGGGTTACCATCATTCAACCCTTGCTGGTTTGACAGTGGGGATTGCCGATATTCCGGTCGTTGAAGACAAGGCAGAAATCATTGAAGAATCTCACAAACGTGTGGAACAAATCACCAAACAATTCCGTCGTGGTTTGATCACAGATGACGAACGCTACAATGCCGTTACAGCTGAATGGCGTGCAGCCCGTGAAAAATTGGAAAAACGCTTGGTGGATAACCAAGATCCGAAGAACCCAATCGTTATGATGATGGACTCTGGAGCCCGTGGTAACATTTCAAACTTCTCGCAACTTGCCGGTATGCGTGGTTTGATGGCCGCTCCAAACGGACGGATCATGGAATTGCCAATCCTGTCAAACTTCCGCGAAGGTTTGTCAGTACTCGAAATGTTCTTCTCAACTCACGGTGCCCGTAAAGGGATGACCGATACGGCCTTGAAGACAGCCGACTCAGGTTACTTGACTCGTCGTTTGGTTGACGTGGCCCAAGACGTCATTATCCGTGAAGACGACTGTGGAACAGATCGTGGACTTGTGATCCGTGCCATTACTGATGGTAAGGAAATGATCGAGCCACTCGAAGAACGCTTGACTGGTCGTTATACCAAGAAATCTGTTAAACACCCTGAAACAGGTGAAGTCATCGTTGGTCCAGATACTTTGATTTCAGAAGACCTAGCACGTGAAATTGTCAAAGCTGGTGTTGAAGAAGTCACTATCCGCTCTGTCTTTACATGTAACACCCGCCATGGTGTCTGCCGTCACTGTTATGGTATCAACTTGGCGACTGGTGATGCGGTTGAAGTGGGTGAAGCAGTCGGAACTATCGCTGCCCAATCTATCGGGGAACCTGGTACACAGTTGACCATGCGTACCTTCCACACGGGTGGGGTTGCCTCAAATACCGATATCACGCAAGGTCTTCCTCGTGTCCAAGAAATCTTTGAAGCCCGCAATCCAAAAGGGGAAGCGGTCATCACTGAGGTCAAAGGGGAAGTCACAGCGATCGAAGAAGATGCTTCTACACGCACCAAGAAAGTCTTTGTTAGCGGAGCAACTGGTGAGGGCGAATACGTTGTCCCTTACACTGCCCGCATGAAAGTCGAAGTGGGAGATCAAGTCTCTCGTGGTGATGCTCTGACAGAAGGGTCTATCCAACCAAAACGTCTCCTTGCCGTTCGTGATGTCTTGTCTGTTGAAACTTACCTTCTTGCGGAAGTACAAAAAGTATACCGTAGCCAAGGGGTAGAAATCGGCGACAAACACATCGAGGTAATGGTGCGTCAAATGATCCGTAAAGTACGTGTCATGGATCCAGGAGATACAGACCTTCTCATGGGTACTCTGATGGACATTACAGACTTTACAGATGCTAATAAGGATGTCCTTATTTCTGGTGGAGTTCCTGCGACTGCTCGTCCAGTCCTTATGGGAATCACCAAAGCCTCTCTTGAAACCAACAGTTTCTTGTCAGCGGCTTCCTTCCAGGAAACAACTCGTGTCCTTACTGACGCAGCGATCCGTGGTAAGAAAGACCATCTCCTTGGACTTAAGGAAAATGTTATCATTGGTAAGATTATTCCTGCAGGTACAGGTATGGCTCGTTACCGTAACTTGGAACCACAAGCGATTAATGAAGTTGAAATTATCGAAGAAGTGCCATTAACAGATGGAACAGTCGATGAAGTTCAAACAGCTGAAGTCGTAGAAGAATAAGAAAATTAGTCGGAACTACAAGTTCCGGCTTTTTTTTGAAAAAAGGAACCAATAGCAATTAGGCAGTCTATTTTTGAAAAATAATGGTGAAAATCACCTGAAAACTACCTGAAAAATCATGCTCTGAGCAGAAAACTTTTATTCTCAAAGGATTTTCTATATAATAGAGGATACAAAGGATGGAAGAGTTTATGTATCGAGTGATTGAAATGTACGGGGACTGTGAACCCTGGTGGTTTTTAGAAGGTTGGGAAGAAGATATCGTGAGTAGTCGGAAGTTTGAAGACTATTACCAGGCTTTGAAATACTACAAGCAGAAGTGGTTGGAGTTAAATGAGCACTTTCCAAGTTATAAGAGTCGGAGTGACCTCATGACGATCTTTTGGGATACCAAGGAGCAAGAGTGGTGTGAGGACTGCAGTGAAGATGTGCAGTTTTTCCATTCGATTGTCCTCCTAGAAGACGAGCATAAGATCCCTAAAAGCAAGCTCCGCCCAGGCTACGAAAAGGAAAGAGGCAGTCGCAAACACCGTTCTTGTCAATATACACTCGATTCAAAAAAGGGGACGACCCTGTTATAAGAGACATTCGGAAGATTTTCTAGAGCGATCTAGAAAGTCTTCTTTTTTTGTCTTCTTTTTCGAATAGTATAAGTGAGAGGAGGAACTATGGTTCAAGAAATTGCAAAAAAACTGATCCGTATGGGGAAAAAGGAAGAAGCTCAGGATCTTTACTTCATTCCTCGGAAGGAGGAGTACCAAGTTTTTATGAGGGTGGGAGACGAGAGGCGCTTTGTGCAGTCCTTTCCTTTTGAGGAGATGACAGCTATTATCAGCCACTTTAAGTTCGTAGCAGGGATGAATGTGGGAGAAAAAAGGCGCAGCCAGCTAGGATCGTGTGATTACCCTTTGGAGAATGGAGTGGTTTCGATTCGCTTGTCGACTGTGGGAGATTATCGTGGCTATGAAAGCTTGGTTATTCGGCTCTTGCATGATGAGGAACGCGAATTACGGTTTTGGTTTGATCAACTACCTGAGTTGAAGAAGAAATTGGCTGGTCGTGGGCTTTATCTTTTTGCGGGTCCTGTTGGTTCGGGAAAGACCACTCTCATGCATGCTTTAGCGCAAGAGCGCTTTGCAGATCAGCAAGTCATGTCTATTGAAGATCCTGTCGAGATCAAGCAGGATAATATGCTTCAGCTTCAGCTGAATGACCAGATTGGCATGACCTATGACAACCTGATCAAACTCTCCTTGCGCCATCGGCCGGACCTTCTCATTATTGGAGAGATCCGAGATAAGGAAACAGCTCGTGCAGTCGTACGAGCTAGTTTGACAGGAGTCACCGTCTTCTCTACGATTCATGCCAAGAGCGTTCGAGGTGTTTATGAGCGCCTTTTAGAGCTTGGAGTGAGTGAGGAAGAGCTCAAGATTGTTTTACAAGGTATTTGCTACCAACGATTAATTGCAGGAGGAGGTGTGGTCGATTTTGCGACGGAAAACTACCAAGAGCACTCAGCCAGCCACTGGAACCAACAAATGGATCTCTTGGCTCAATCGGGATATATCCAGCTGGCTCAGGCCCAAGCCGAAAAAATTATCTACCGCTAAACAAAAGCAAATCATTGAATTGTTTTTGAATCTTTATTCGAGTGGTTTTCATCTGTCTGAGATTGTCGATTTTCTGGATCGCTCTCACCTAGTGGAGAGTCGTTTGGTTTCCCAGATGCGAGAGGACCTTTCTCGGGGGCGGAGTTTTTCAGAGATGATGGCAGGGATCGGTTTTTCAGATGCGGTGACGACACAGCTGTCTCTCGCTGAGCTTCATGGTAATCTTGCATTGAGCTTGGAGAAAATCAGTGCTTACTTAGAAAACATGCGCAAGGTCAAGAAAAAGCTGATTGAGGTGAGCACCTATCCTCTTATCTTACTTGGATTTTTAGTTTTGATTATGCTTGGCTTGCGTAATTATTTGCTCCCTCAAATGGATGCTCAAAATATTGGGACGCAATTGATCAGTTCCTTCCCCCAACTCTTTTTGGCCTTAGGAGCGGGACTGGTGACCTTCTTCTTACTCGGCTTTCTCTATTATCGAAAGTCAGGCAAGATCAAGGTTTTTAGAAGTTTGTCTCATTTGCCTTTCGGAAAAGGCATGATTCAAGCTTATTTGACAGCCTATTATGCTAGAGAATGGGGCAATCTGATTGGGCAAGGATTGGAATTGACTCAGATTTTTTCCATGATGCAGGAGCAAAAATCCCAGCTTTTTCAAGAAATTGGAAGGGACTTAGCTCTTTCTTTAGATCGTGGCCAGTCCTTCTCAGAGACGGTCAGGGGGTATCCTTTTTTCAAAAAAGAATTGCCCCTTATGATTGAATATGGTGAAGTCAAATCAAAGCTCGGAAGTGAGCTAGAGATCTATGCTGAAAAAACATGGGAAGATTTCTTTCGTCGGGTTCACAAGGCCATGAATGTGATACAACCCTTGGTGTTTGTCTTTGTGGCTCTTGTGATTGTGTTACTCTATGCAGCCATGTTGCTGCCGATTTATCAAAATATGGAGGTTCATTTATGAAAAAATTAAAAACCTATCAGGTTAAGGCCTTTACACTTATTGAAATGTTAGTCGTCTTATTGATCATCAGTGTGCTCTTATTGCTCTTTGTGCCGAATTTGACCAAGCAAAAAGACTCCGTGAAAGAGACAGGAAATGCAGCGGTTGTGAAGGTGGTCGAAAGCCAGGCTGAATTGTATGAGCTCAATCATACCAATGACCAAGCCACTCTATCAAAGCTAATTGCTGATGGAAATATTACCAACAAACAAGCAGAGTCCTACCGTGCCTATTATGCGAAAAATAGTGGAGAAACTCGTGCGGTTGCAGATTAAGGCCTTCACCTTGGTGGAGACCCTTCTGACCTTGATGATCGTTAGTTTTATTTATCTGGGCTTATCGGGATCGATCAAGACGAGCTTTCAGCAGGTGGAAGAAAAAGTATTTTTTGCAGAGTTTGAACACCTCTATCAAGAAAGCCAAAAGATAGCCTTGGCAAGGCAAACGGAATTGGATGTTGAAGTGACTGCAAGGAAGATTCAAACGCCCTACCAGACGGTGGAGATTCCTGATTCTGTCATTTTGCAAGATCCTAAAACTATTCGTTTAGACCGTGCAGGTGGCAATTCATCCCTGGCCAATGTTCACTTTCAGACACAGAGAGGAGTGGTGACCTATCAACTGTCGCTTGGAAATGGGAAAATTAAAAAAAGCATCCGTTCCCGCTAGTATTCTTATAGAATCTTTAGTAGCCTTGGGTTTATTTGCCATGATTACGACCTTATTGTTAGGGGAGATCCGGCGTTCGCGCAAGGAGCGACTAGCGGATTTCAAAGAGGTAGAGGTCTTATCTGTCGCTCAAATGGCGCTTCAGACAGGGCAAAATCATCTAGAGGCCAATGGTATTCAGGTTCAAGTCGAAAAAGATGCCGATCAACTCACGGTCTATCATCAAGGAAAGGTGGTGCTGCATGTGGAATAAAAGGAGGATCAAAGCCTTTACCTTGCTCGAAGCCTTAGTTGCTCTCTTAGTGCTCAGTGGGGGTGTGTTGGTCTTTCAAGGCTTGACCAAGCTCCTGCATGCTGAATTGGACTACCAGGCGCATCAAAAGCAGGAAGAATGGATACTTTTTCAGCAACAATTGCAGGTGGAATTGGACCGGAGTCATTTTGAAAAAGTAGCGGACAATCATATCTACTTGGTTCAGGATCAAAAACCAATTGCCATTGGTCAATCTAAAGGAGATGATATCCGAAAAACAGATGATAAGGGCAGGGGTTATCAGCCTATGATTTCAGGGGTTCGCTCTAGCCAAATTTGGCAGGAGGGAGAGTTGCTTCATCTGCGATTGAATTTCGAAGAAGGTCTAGAAAGGGAGTATGTCTACCATGTGGTACCAGCGATGCAAAATGAAAAAAGTTAAGGCTGGCGTCTTGCTTTACGCTCTCTTGATGGCAGCGATTTTTAGTCTCTTACTTCAGTTTTACCTGCACCGTCAGGTTGCGGAGAGACGGATCTTAAAGACGAGTCAAGAGCGTCTTCGGGCCTATGCGTTGGTGCAATTGGCTCTTGAAAAGAGAAAGAGTGATGAGAAGACATCAGAGATTCATTTAAAGTCTGGAACTGTTCAGCTAAGGCAGGATATTGGTTTTCTTCATGCCCAAGCTGAGATGAATGGCGAAAGCTATGAGTTTGTCCTTCCAGTAAGGGAAGAAAAAGAAAGTAGCAAGAGCCAAAAAGAAAAGAAGAAACAGAAAGATAAGGAGAAGGCAAGGACCGAAACGTCTTCTGAAGAGACGCCAAACGAGGCTAAGGAACCATCGGAAAATAGCGAAAAAGACTAATTTTTGGTATGATAGGGTGCGGAGGAAATCATGAATTTCGAAAAAATTGAACAAGCTTATACCTATCTATTAGAAAACACTCAAAGTATTCAAAATGAATTGTCGACCAACTTTTATGACGCCTTGATTGAACAGAATGCCATGTATTTGGATGGCAAGACAGATCTAGACATTGTTAAAAACAATAGCCAAAAATTAAAAGAACTAGGTTTAAGTAAGGAAGAATGGCGCAGAGCCTACCAATTCCTTTTTATGAAAGCTACTCAGACAGAGCCTTTACAAGCGAATCACCAGTTCACACCAGATGCGATTGGTTTTATCATTACATTTTTGATCGATCAGTTGGCCAAAGGCGACCAACTGGATGTCTTAGAAGTGGGAAGTGGAACCGGAAATCTCGCTGAGACTATTGTCAACAATAGCCGTCTCACGATTGATTACTTAGGATTGGAGGTAGATGATCTCTTGATTGATCTATCTGCTAGTATCGCAGATGTGATGGAGTCCAGTGTTGTCTTTGCACAAGGCGATGCGGTTCGCCCACAAGTTTTGAAAGAAAGTGACTTGATCGTTAGCGACTTACCAATTGGTTATTATCCAGATGATGCGATTGCACAGCGCTATCAGGTGGCGAGCTCCGAAGGCCATACCTATGCCCATCACCTCATGATGGAACAGGCTCTGAAATATCTGAAACCTCAAGGAGTTGCCATCTTTTTAGCTCCAAATAACCTCTTGACAAGCCCTCAGAGTGATCTGTTGAAAGCTTGGCTAACAGACAAGGCCCAAATCCTTGCCATGCTGACCTTGCCAGAATCTCTTTTTTCAAATCCAGCCTATGCTAAGACGATTTTCGTCCTACGAAAACAAGAAGAAGAGTCTGTTCAGCCCTTTGTTTATCCTTTTACCGATCTCCAGGATCAAGACCAGGTGGTTCACTTCACGGAAAGTTTCCAAAACTGGTTAAAGGATAGTGAAATTTGATCAAAGATCTGATATAATAGAGGAAGTGAAAACGCTTAATGAGGTGAATATATGTCGAAAACAATTTCTATTAATGCAGGAAGCTCTAGTTTGAAATGGCAATTGTACCAAATGCCAGAGGAAACTGTTCTTGCAAAAGGGTTGATTGAACGGATCGGTTTGAAAGATTCTATTTCAACTGTTAAATTTGATGGACGCTCTGAAAAACAAGTATTAGATATCCAGGACCATACACAAGCTGTAAAAATTTTGTTGGATGATTTGATTCGCTTTGATATTATCAAATCCTACGATGAGATTACAGGCGTGGGCCACCGCGTCGTTGCTGGTGGAGAATACTTCAAGGATTCTGCCTTGGTAGATGACGAAGTCCTTCGAAAAGTAGAAGAATTGTCTTTGTTAGCACCTCTTCATAATCCTGCAAATGCAGCTGGAATTCGTGCCTTTAGAGAGATTTGTCCAAATATTACTAGTGTTGTGGTATTTGATACTTCTTTCCATACAACCATGCCGGAAAAAGCTTATCGTTACCCTCTTCCAACTAAATATTACACAGAAAATAAGGTCCGTAAATACGGCGCTCATGGAACCAGTCATCAGTATGTAGCGGGTGAAGCTGCTAAACTTCTTGGAAAACCATTAGAAGAATTGAAATTGATCACCTGCCACGTTGGAAATGGTGTATCTGTTACAGCGGTTGACAAGGGAATCTCTGTGGATACCTCAATGGGCTTCACCCCTCTAGGTGGTGTCATGATGGGAACCCGTACAGGGGATCTCGATCCAGCGATTATTCCTTACTTGATGGAACATACAGAGGATTTCAATAAGCCTGAAGATATCAGCCGTATCCTCAATCGTGAATCAGGTCTTCTGGGTGTTTCTGAATCTTCTAGCGACATGCGGGATATTCATACAGCGATGCACAATGGAGACGAAAAAGCCAAATTGGCTTACGATATCTTTATCGATCGTTTGCAAAAATACATCGGTCAATACTTAGCTGTCTTGAATGGTGCAGATGCCATCATCTTTACAGCAGGAATCGGTGAAAATGCAGTAAACGTTCGTTCTTCTATTATCAATGGAATCAGCTGGTTTGGCTGCAAGGTCGACCCTGAAAAGAATGTCTTTGGAGTTGTTGGAGATATTTCCACAGATGATTCCCGTGTGAAGGTATTGGTTATTCCAACGGATGAAGAGTTGGTAATTGCGCGTGACGTTGAACGTTTCAAAAATCAGTAAACTGAAATAAAGTGAGAAGGCTGGAGGCGAAAGCCCCAGTCTTCTTATTTTATACAAGAAAGAGGTTGTCCATTGAAAAATATACAGTCTTTTATTCGAGAGCACCCATTATGTCAGAATACCCTCTGGCTCCTTCTTTTTGTGCCCTTATTCTTTCTCTCACAATTCCCCCTCATCACCATGGTTTATTCCCTTCAAGAAGGAGTAGATGCAAGGTGGGTCACTATCCTCACTCTCTTGGGAACAGTGGCGGTGCTCTTTGTTTTTTATAAGGTCATCAAGATGAGCCCTCTGGAGAACTTAGATGTTCGGGTCATAACCTGGCCGGCTCTGGGGAGAAATTTTCTTTTTCTTCTCTTGTTGATGGCTAATAATCTGCTCGCCTATCCCTTGTTGAAACAAGAGGCAGGTGGTACAACAGCAAACCAAGCGGCTCTGAATGAGCTGCAATCTCATGCTCCTTTTCTTGCTATGGGAATGGTCGTGATCCTTGTCGCTCCGATTCTAGAAGAGCTGCTCTGTCGGGCCATCATCCCTCGTTTGATCTTTCGAGGGGCAGAACCGATCGGTTACCTAGCCGGTGCTCTCTTTTTTACCTACTTGCATGGACCGAGTACCCTAGGGGAGTGGGTAGCTACGGAGGCATGTCCTTGATCTTAACTTGGGTGGCTTATCGCTATAAGCGGATCGAGTATAGCATTTGCCTTCATATGACCTTGAATGCGCTGGCTTATTATTATCCGGTGGTCATACTCCTTTGTTTATTGCCAGTATGGAGAGTTTTCTTCCATGATAAATTATGATAAAATGGTAGGTACCAATGAGTTTTGATGCAGAACCTTCGTACAGAAGGTCAGAAAAATAAGCAATCCGTATGGAGAATGAACTCAGAGGTTTAGAACATTTGTTCTAGCCTCTTTTGTTCGCAATCATGCTGTAGGAAGGGAATCAAAGGAGGACGAAAATGATTGATAATAAATGGCTGAGTGGCCAAGGGACCCTTCTTTGTGGGATCTTAAATGTCACTCCGGATTCATTTTCTGATGGCGGTAAGTATACGAGTGTGGATGCAGCCTTGCAGCAGGCGAGAAAACTGATCCAAGAAGGAGCTCAACTCCTCGATATCGGAGGAGAATCAACCAGACCAGGTAGTCATTATGTGGAGATCCAAGAAGAGATTGACCGCGTGGTTCCGGTGATCGAAGCCATTCGGAAAGAAAGTGATGTCTGGATCTCAGTGGATACCTGGAAGTCACAGGTGGCAGCCGCAGCGCTCGAAGCTGGAGCTGATATTGTCAACGATATTACTGGTTTTCTTGGAGATCCTAAGATGGCTGCTGTGGTTGCGGAGCATGAAGCGAGCGCGGTTCTCATGTTTAATCCAGTGATGGCAAGACCGCATCATCCAAGTTCCACTATCTTTCCACGTTTTGGTTTTGAACCAGTCTTTTCAGAGCAAGAGCTTCAACAGATGGCTCAAGAACCGATTCAAGACTTGATGTGGACCTTCTTTAACCGCTCGCTTGCGGTAGCGAAAGCAGCTGGTGTCCAGACGGATCGTATTATGCTGGATCCTGGGATCGGATTTGGTTTGACCAAGCGAGAGAACTTACTCTTATTACAAGAACTTGGGACGATTCACCAAAAGGGGTATCCGATCTTTCTAGGGGTCTCCCGCAAACGCTTTGTGGTCAATATTATTGAGGAAGCTGGATTTGAGACAGATCCTGCAACGGAGACTGGTTTTTGGAATCGGGACCTGGCTTCGAGCCATTTGACGAGTATTGCAGCCAGTCAAGGAGTCGAAGTGGTGCGGGTGCATGATATTCCC
The DNA here is from genome assembly GCF_059727625.1 of Streptococcus mobilis. Taxonomy (NCBI): domain Bacteria; kingdom Bacillati; phylum Bacillota; class Bacilli; order Lactobacillales; family Streptococcaceae; genus Streptococcus; species Streptococcus mobilis. The sequence continues at coordinate 2,057,862 of NZ_AP041823.1, read as the reverse complement.
CTTCACAAGATGGCAGCCAGTCTGGGGCAAGCCATTTTCCAAGCCCAAGAGGCAGCAGATACCAATTTAAAACAATACAAGTAAATGAAGACAAAAGAACATCAGTTGGATCTTCGTTGGCTAGAAGCCTATCGTTTCCAAGATCCACATTTCGGTTTGGAGCGCATGGAAGCTCTCTTGGCTTTGAGAGGAAATCCTCACCTAGACTGTCGGGTTATTCATGTTGCGGGGACCAATGGCAAAGGCTCTACCATTGCTACCTTGTCCCAACTTTTGAGGCAGGCAGGTTTACGCGTTGGAGTCTTTATCTCTCCTTATTTGATCCATTACAATGACCAAATCACCATTAATGGCGAAGCCATTTCAGATCAAGACCTGCAAACCTACCTGGATAGTTACCAGCAGCTCCTGGAAGCTGAAGAATCAAGGGCTGTTTTTCAAGGGTTGACTGAATTTGAAGTGATGACGGCGATCGCCTATGATTATTTTGCTCACGAGGAGCTGGATTATGTGATCATGGAAGTCGGTATGGGGGGACGACTAGACAGTACCAATGTCTGCCAGCCCGTTTTGACGGCGATCACTTCGATTGGCTTGGATCATGTCGCCCTTCTTGGGCCAGATCTGGCTTCCATCGCCCGTGAAAAGGCTGGTATCATTAAGCCAGGAATTCCTCTGGTTCTAGGGAAATTAGAAGCAGAAGCCAGCCAAGTCATTGAAGGCATTGCGATTCAGAAGCAGGCACCGATAACAGCCTATGACAGAGATTACCAAGTCGAGCTAGAAGCCTCTTGTATATCGGGTCAATCCTTTTCTTATCACAGTTCCAAAAGAGAAACAGCCTCTTATCAAGTAGCGCTCTTAGGTCATCACCAGGCCAGAAATGCAGCTCTTGCGATTAGTATCTGTGATGTACTTTTTGAAAGAGAAGGGCGTGAACTCTTGTCAAGAGAGCTAGTGGATGAGACCTTGCATCAAGTCGTCTGGCCTGGCCGGATGGAAGTGGTCTCGAAAAATCCCATGATCTTGCTAGATGGGGCCCATAACCCCCACGCCGTTGTGCCTTTAATCGCAAGTCTTCGGGAACTTTTCTCAAGTCAAAAAAAGACCATTCTTTTTACCTGCATCCGGACCAAAGCCTTAGAAGAGATGCTCATTCAGTGGCAGGAACTAGAAAATAGTCGCTTGATCCTTACGACCTTTGAAGATCCAAGAGCTTATTCTCAAGAAGAGATAAGAGCTGCTGCGACAAAGCATCAGCTTGAGGAAGTCAACTGGCAAGAGTTTCTACAAAACTGGCAAGCTGAAGGCGATGAGCTCCTCATTGTAACGGGGTCGCTCTACTTCCTTAGCCAAGTACGACCTTATTTATTAAAAACAGAAAAATCCAACTAGGAGATGATATGGATACAAAGAAAATTGAAGAAGCAGTGAAAATGATCATCGAGGCAGTCGGTGAAGATGAGAACCGTGAGGGACTTCAGGAAACACCTACCCGCATTGCCAAGATGTACCAAGAAATCTTTGCAGGACTGGGGCAGACAGCAGAAGAGCACCTGTCTAAATCATTTGAAATCATTGATAACAATATGGTGGTCGAGAAGGATATCTTCTTCCATTCCATGTGTGAGCATCACTTTTTACCATTTTATGGAAAAGTGCACATTGCCTACATTCCAAATGGCCGTGTGGCTGGGCTTTCAAAACTGGCTCGTACGGTCGAAGTATACGCTAAAAAACCACAGATTCAGGAACGTTTGACGGTAGAAATCGCAGATGCCTTGATGGAATATCTTGGAGCACAAGGAGCACTTGTCTGGGTAGAAGCAGAGCATATGTGTATGAACATGCGTGGTGTCCGTAAACCTGGGACCGCTACAGTAACAACTGCTGCGCGTGGACTGCTTGCGACAGATAAAGACTTAAAAAATGAAGCCTATAAACTCATGGGCCACTAATGGCTGGCTATAAGAGGTGAACAGAGTGGATCAATTACGGATCAAGGACTTAGAGGTATACGCCTATCACGGTGTTTTTCCAGCAGAAAAAGAATTAGGACAACGTTTTGTCCTAGACCTATGGGTAGATTATGAGATGACCCGTGCTGCCCGCACAGGTGATTTGGAAGCTTCGATCCATTACGGGATCTTGGCGGAACAGTTGACCGAGTGGATGCAGGCAGAAAAGATCGATCTGATTGAAACAGTGGCATTTCAGTTGGTACAAAAGATTTTCGAAAGCTATTCCTTTGTAGAAAAAGTTCGTCTGGAGTTGAAAAAACCTTGGGCTCCTGTTCCCTTGCCATTAGAGACTTGTTCGGTGACAATCGAACGAGAGAAAAAACGGGCCTTTATTGGGCTTGGCACCAATATGGGAGATAAACAACTGCAACTAGAGACGGCGCTAGAAAAAATCAAGGATCGAGGCATTCGCCTTCTTCAGACATCCACAAGGATTGAAACAGAACCTTGGGGAGGAGTGGAGCAGGACACCTTTTTGAATCAAGTGGCAGAAGTTGAAACCTGGATGACCCCAGAGGATTTACTAGAGACCTTACTGACCATTGAGCAGGAAATGGGACGTGTTCGTGAGGTTAAGTGGGGGCCACGTGTGATCGATCTAGATCTGCTCTATATGGAGGACACCATTTGTTACAGTCAGAGCTTGATCTTGCCACATCCTTATGTGGCAGAACGTGCCTTTGTCCTAGAGTCTTTGAATGAAATTGCTCCTCATTTTGTGGACCCTGTTCAAAGAAAGCCCATTCGCCAATTATGGGAGGCTGTCAAATAGTCTCTCTTCTTTGCATCATAATAAAAAACAATCCCTGTTCGAGGGATTGTTGAGAGCGTAGAGAAACGAATCTTTAATAAAATTTAATCAATTCTTTAAAAATTATACTCGTTATAGTTATTCAATCATATTCTGAAACTTTCCGCCGTGAGAAAAGTGCCTGAAACGACTCAGTTTCAGGCACTCGGAATTATTGAGACCTTAGGCTCAATAATTAGTCATGGAACTTCATAGAAGTTCGCTGACGTCCGTACTCACCTAAGGAAAGTTTTTTAAGAAGACTTTGTCTTCAATCTGAACAATTCCTAGAGCAGGGATTGTTTTTGTTTGTCTGAGTTTATTTACGATATAAGCGATCGTATTGGTAGACAGGATCCATGGTGACGTTGATACCGAGCTTGCGAAGGACGTTCTTGTCTTCGTCTGTCAGCATCACGGTTGAATGGGCTTCGCTGCCTTTCAACTTGCCTAATTCTTGCATAGCAAGCTTAGCATCTTCGTTGCTCATGGCTGTAATGGCAAGGGCAATGAGGATCTCGTTCGAGTGAAGACGAGGGTTACGGCTACCCAAATGATTGATCTTCAAGCCTTGGATAGGTTGGACGTATTCTGGCTCGATTAATTTGGTTTCTTTATCAATATGCGCCAATTTCTTGATCGCATTGATCAAGAGGGCTGCCGTTGGACCAAAGAGATCAGAGGTTTTTCCGGTTACCATCTCGCCGTTTGGCAATTCAAGGGCCAAGGCTGGCTCACCTGTTTCTTCTTCTTTTTGGCGGGCAAGCACGGTCACTTTCCGATCATTTGGAGTAATGCCCAAATCATTCATCAAGAGCTCAATCTTCTTGACGGCTCCTTCACCGACACGTTCAGCTTTGACATCCAAGATGGTTTGGTAATAGCGATGGATGATTTCTTGTTGGGAAGCTTCAATCGCAGCGTCATTGTCCACAATGGCAAAGCCAACCATGTTGACGCCCATGTCTGTTGGAGAAGCGTAAGGGGAGGTTCCTAAGATGCGTTCCAACATGCGCTTCAAGACAGGGAAGATTTCGATATCGCGGTTGTAGTTGACCGTTGTTTCTCCATAGGTTTGGAGGTGGAAGGGATCGATCATATTGACATCGTCTAGATCTGCAGTCGCTGCTTCATAAGCCAAGTTAACTGGGTGGTGCAAAGGAAGATTCCATACTGGGAAGGTTTCAAACTTGGCATAACCTGATTTGATCCCATTTAATTGGTCATGGTACATATTGGACATACACGTTGCCAGCTTACCAGAACCAGGTCCAGGAGCTGTCACAACGACCAAATTGCGGCTAGTTTTGATGTAGTCATTTTTCCCCATCCCTTCAGGAGAGATGATGTGGTCCATATCGGTCGGATAGCCCTTGATCGGATAGTGGAGATAAGAGGCGATCCCGCTCTTGTCTAGTTGTTTGCGAAAGGCATCTGCTGCAGCTTGTCCAGCATATTGGGTGATGACGACAGAGCCTACAAAGATCCCCAATTCATTGAATTTGTCGATCAAGCGTAGCACTTCTTGGTCATAAGAAATTCCTAGATCCCCACGGGCTTTTGAGTGCTCAATGTTGTTGGCGTTGATGGCAATGACAATTTCCACCTGGTCGCGCAATTCTTGGAGCAGCTTGATCTTATTGTCTGGTTCGTATCCAGGGAGGACACGAGCAGCGTGGAAGTCTTCTAACATCTTACCACCAAATTCAAGGTAGAGCTTGCCATCGAATTGATTGATCCGCTCAATAATGTGGTCACGTTGCAAGTTCAAATACTTTTCAGAACTAAAAGCTTGTTTTTTCATGTAAAACTCCTGTATATAAGGGAAGGGTCTGTCACACAAATCCAAGGATGAGTGTTCCGTTCCCTACCATTTCATTCTTTCATATTATATCAGAAAACAGATGGAAGATAAAATATTCTAAGATACTTTCCTAAGGGGAGGTTAGACATCATAGAATTTGATTGTTCAGGCATATTTTTTACATAAAATGACCTAAGTGATGCTAAACAAATAAAATGAGGTAGTCTATTAAGGTCATAGCAGGGTGCACTTAAACTTTCCGCTGTGAGAAAAGTGCCTGAAACGACTCAGTTTCAGGCACTCGGAATTATTGAGACCTCAGGCTCAATAATTAGTCTTGGAACTTCGGAGAAGTTCGCAGACGTCCGTACTCACCTAAGGAAAGTTTTTAAGTGGATTTTATCCTCGATCTGAAAGACCCTTACGGGGCTTTCAGATCGATGTTGTTTAATAGTGTTTGATCAAATCAACTGTAGAGCGATCCAATTTCTTAACCAATGCTTGTAAGAAGGCTTGCGCTTGCAAGAAATCATCCATGGCATAGAGGGTTTGGTGAGAGTGGATGTAACGTGCACAGACCCCAATGGTTGTTGATGGGACTCCACCATTCTTCAAGTGTGCTGCACCTGCATCGGTACCACCTTTGGCACAATAGTATTGGAATTTGATGCCCGCTTCTTCAGCCGTAGTGAGCAAGAAATCCTTCATATTTGGCAGCATGATGTGACCTGGATCATAGAAACGAAGCAGTGTTCCTTCCCCAATCGCACCTTGGTCTCCAAAGACATCAGCTGCTGGCGAACAGTCTACAGCAAGGAAGATTTCAGGATCAAATTTAGTGGTTGAGGTGTGGGCTCCACGAAGTCCCACTTCTTCTTGAACGTTGGCCCCTACATAGAGTTCGTTGTTTAAGGCTTGTCCAGAAAGGCTCTTGGCCAATTCGCTGACCATCAAGACACCGTAGCGGTTATCCCATGCTTTTGAGATGACGTTTTTACCATTAGCAGTAAGAATCGCAGAGCTATCTGGGACCAAGGTATCTCCAGGACGGACCCCATAGCTTTCAGCTTCGGCTTTAGAGCTAAAGCCTGCATCAAAGACGATGTCGCTAATGGCAGGTACGGTTGGTCCACCTGTTCCACGTGTCAAATGAGGAGGAACAGATCCTGAAATAGCAGGGTATTCACGTCCGTCACGTGTAAAGAGTTTGAAGCGTTGGCTGCTGACGACCATCGGATTCCAACCTCCGATTGGGACAACACGGAAAGTCCCATCAGCTTTGATTTCGCTGATCATGAACCCAACTTCATCCATGTGGGCAGCTACTAAGATACGAGGAGCATCGGCTGCTGTTGAGTGTTTGACCCCAAAGATCCCACCGAGACCATCTGTCACGATTTCGTCCACATGAGGGGTCAATTGTTGGCGCAAATAATCCCGTACAGGGGCTTCATGACCTGAGATAGCAGGGATTTCAGTTACTTCTTTGATTTTAGAAAATAAATCAGTCATAGGTTACCTTCTTTCTGATGTTATTTTATCACTTTTTCTACAAGGATGGTAGCGTTATTATGGAAATCAGTCTCTAAAAGCGGAGGGAGAGATCTAGCCTAGACCGTTGTCCCTCTGCTTATTTTGTGTTACAATAGGCACTATGAAAGCTAAAAAAATTATTTTGTCTAGTCTGGCTGTAGCAAGTGCAGGAGCCCTTGCGGCCGGTGTTTATAAAATTGCCAAAGATCAAAAGCGTCTTCGTACCCAAGAAGAATTGGTAGCAGAAGTACGGGAGCAAATGGAAGCCATGGGAAGGATTGCGACCCTGTATGTGGAACTCTACGAGTCTAGTGAAGAGCGCTTAGTAGGTGGTGTCATTTTTGAAGATGAGCGCCATTACCGCTTTGTCTATGAGGATGGTCTCTTGCATTACGAAGAGGAAAAATTATGATTACACCAAATTCTCTAGAAGAAATTGCTTCATACGTAGAGCAAGATGGCAAGAAAGTGTTTGTCTTTTCAGCAGATTGGTGTGGGGATTGCCGTTACCTCAAACCTTTTTTGCCGGAGATTGAGGCTGAAAATCCCGAATTTACCTTTATCTTGATTGACCGCGATGCCTATATGGATCTGGCGAAAGTCTGGGATGTTTATGGGATCCCAAGTTTGGTGGTTCTGGAAAAGGATAAGGAAATCGGTCGGTTTGTCAATCGGGATCGGAAAACCAAAGCGCAGATTACAGCATTCTTAGCAGGATTAAAATAGGAGAAAAACATGATTGTAACATACAACAAAGAACAAGTCGGCGATGTCTTGATGCTGACCTTGAAAAATAGTGGAGAAGCAAAGCTCGCGGTGGAGAGAAAAGGAAAAGTGGCTCGCGTTTACCGTGAGGACAAGCAAGAAACCGTTGCCTGGAATATCTTTGATGCCTCATCTTTCTTCGCCATCGAAGGCAAGGGCCAAGTCTTTTTGACAGATGAGCAAGTAGCTCGTTTGAACCAAGAATTGGAAAGAGAAGGCTTCGCAGAACGTTTGGTCAACGATCGGGAACCAAAATTTGTGGTTGGAGAAATCCTTGAAATGGTGGCCCATCCAGATAGTGACCACTTGAATATCTGCCAGGTAGCAGTTGGACCAGATAAGACGGTTCAGATCGTAGCTGGAGCTCCAAATGCGCGGGTGGGTCTAAAGACCATTGTCGCTCTTCCAGGTGCCATGATGCCGGATGGTAGCTTGATTTTCCCAGGTGCCCTTCGTGGAGAAAAAAGCTATGGCATGATGTGCAGTCCGCGTGAATTGCACTTGCCAAATGCTCCTCAAAAACGAGGCATTATTGAATTGGATGACGCAGAAGTAGCAGGGACACCTTTTGATCCTGCTCGTCACTGGCATGAATAAAGAGAAGAATCTAGGATGTTTTGAATCCTAGATTTTTTTGATTTTGGTTTGTCACCCCCATTTTTTGAAATTTTTTCGAATAAATAGATAGGAGGTAAATGATGTATAATAAAGTTATTTTAATCGGTCGCCTGGTGGCGGCCCCAGAATTGCATAAAACCAGCACAGACAAATCCGTTGCCCGAGTGACCGTTGCGGTCAATCGTCGCTACAAGGATCAAAACGGGGAGCGAGAGACTGATTTTGTCAATGTCGTTGTCTGGGGGAAATTGGCTGAAACCATGGCTAGTTATGCCAGCAAAGGGAGTTTGATCTCTTTGGATGGAGAGATTCGGACGCGCCGCTACGAGAAAAATGGCATCATGCAGTATGTGACAGAGGTCCTCTGCCAAAGTTTTCAGTTATTAGAGAGCCGCGCTCAGCGAGCGATGCGTGAAAATGGTGGAACGGGAGATTTAGCCGACATCATTTTAGAGGAGGAAGATCTTCCTTTTTAGAAACAAAAAAAGAAAGCTGGTTCGTTTATAGACCAGCTTTTTTTGATACTTGGTAGGGATTTCATTCGGGAACAAGTCTTTTAAAAATAAATCAAAAATATGCATCTGTACAATAAAAGCCAGCACTTTTCTTGAAAAAGTAGTAAAATAAAGTAATATATATTCAAAATTTTAAGAAAAGGAATGGAGTTTGAAGGGGAAAGAAGAAAGAAAAGAACGGTTGAAATGGCTGATAAAACGGGTTTTACTGGTGATTCCAGTGGCTTGCATCCTCTTGTGGATCTATGCCGTTTGTCAAACCAGTAGCATCAAGGATCAGACCAAGATCGGTGTCACCTATATGACCATGAACAATGAGTTCTATAAAAGTATTCATTCGGAAATTAGTCGAATTGCCGATGAGAGAGGTGCTCTTGTATCTGTTCGAGATCCGGAATTGGATGAAAAAAGGCAGAGCCAGCAGATCGATGATTTTTGCGCCCAAAAAGTAAATGTGATTGTGATTAATCCGGTCAAAGGGGATAGTCAGCCCATTTTAAGGGCTCTTAAAAAAGCTAGAAAACAAGGAATTAAGATCATTGCAGTTGATACCCAGCTCAAGCATTTTAAGCCGGATGCCAGCATTGTCTCCGACAACTACCAAGCAGGAGTCTTGATTGCGAAAGAGCTGATGAAACGCTCTTCAAATGCTCAGATCCTTCTCTTGGAGCACAAAGGGACTGTTTCAGCAGATACGCGGATTCAGGGATTTAAGGATACCATCAAAGGACATGGGTCATATGAGATTATCTCGGAACTAGAAACCAAGGGTCAGACGGAGATCGCCATGCCAGCTGTCCGTAAGTTCTTGCAGTCAGGGGGGAATGTCGATACACTAGTTGCCCTAAATGACCGCTCGGCTATAGGAGCTTTAGCAGCGATCAAGGAGCAAGGAATCACCCATCCCATTGCGATTTATGGGATCGATGGCTCACCAGATATGAAAGCCTTGCTGCACTCGACAGATGATGTTGTAGGAACCGTTGCCCAGTCTCCGTTGAAGATGGGAGACCGCGTGATGGAGGTCATCCAAGATATGACGGCTGGGAAAAGCTACCAAAAAGAGATAACCATTCCGGTGCAAATGATGACAAAGGAAAACATCGATCACTTTGATGTGAATGGGTGGCAGTAATGAGAAAATTTAGAGGTGTGAGATACAGTTTGGCCATCCTGATGGTCGTGAATTTTATCGCTGTGATGCTCAACAGTATCATCTATCTTCAAGCAACCAACTATATCATTGCCCAACGGCAAGCTTCTCTATTAGTAGAACGCTTAGAGCGTATTCCTTTTGCGCCCTCTACAACTTTTTGGTTGTCTGCGCTCTTATTTGCTGGAATTGCCTTGATCTCCATGAGTCGTTACCGGTCTCAAACGAGTCGATGGTCCATTTTTGATAAGTGGAACATTCTGGAGATCCTCCTGATGTTGCTCTTGATGTGGGTCCAAAATGTAGCTTATAACGGGCTTATTCTATTGGTTTTTGCGGATATCTTCTATGGTTCCAAAGAGTTGAATACCAAGCGAGACCGCAAGTATTGGTTTGCCTTTATCCTAGTAAGTTTCTTGATGCTCCTTGTGACCAATTCAGACGTCTTTTCGCTTTTCTTTCCGATACCTTCTCTTGATGTCTATATTCATTTTTATCCTGCCTCCATTCGGATTCTGGCCTTTTTCTTGAAGAATTCCCTCTATGCCTTGAATATGGTGCTCTTCATTATTTCGCTTTTGTTCTATATTATGAATGTCCTTGCGGAAAACCACGAAGTGGAAGAAGAGTTGGCCATGGTTTCGAAGGTCAATACGGAGTTGAACAACTATATGGCCTTGTCTGAGAAAATTGCAGAAGATCGGGAACGTAAGCGGATTGCTCGGGAGATTCACGATACCTTGGGGCATGCTCTAACAGGGATCTCGGCAGGGCTGGATGCTGTCGGAGTCTTGATTGATATCGATCCCAATCGGGCAAAAGAGCAGGTAAAAAGCGTATCAGAAGTTGTCCGGGAAGGGATTCAAGATGTGAGAGGTTCTCTTAACCGCCTCCGTCCAGGTGCCCTTGAGGGACGAACCCTCAAAGATGCTTTGGAAAAGATGATCCGCGAGTACCAGACGCTTTCTAACTTGCAGGTTGATTTACACTATGAATGGGTCGATGTCGATATGGACGTCATGATTGAAGATACGATCTTTCGTGTGATCCAAGAGTCTATGACCAATGCGGTTCGCCACGGTCATGCCAGTCAGATGAGCCTTCATTTTTTTGAGAATGAAGAAGATTACCTGATCGAGTTGCAGGACAATGGGGTTGGGTTTGAAACCTTGACCTATGGCTATGGGCTCAAGCAGATGATGGAGCGCATTTCCATCCTAGGAGGACAGCTTCAATTTGAAAGTCGCGATGGATTTTTCACGCGCGTCAGTTTACCGAAATATAAAGAAGGGAGATAGAGATGGTGATAAAAGTAATGGTGGCAGATGACCAGGCCTTGATTCGAGAATCTCTGAAAATTATTTTGTCAGCCCACCCCGATATCGAAGTGGTGGCCACAGTGGAAGATGGGAATCATGTCTTGTCGAGCATTCCACAGACACATCCTGACCTGATCTTAATGGATATTCGGATGCCAGGCATGGATGGGGTTTTGGCGACAAAAGAAGTCAAAGAGCACTATCCGGATATCAAAATTATTATTTTAACGACCTTTGATGATGATGAATTTATCTATAGTGCGCTCAAGTATGGTGCTTCAGGTTATCTTTTAAAGGGAGCCTCGACAGAGGAACTCTATGAAGCGATTAAGGTGGTGCATCAAGGCGGAGCCATGATCAACCCGAATATCGCTAGTAAAGTCTTTCAAATTTTCTCACAAATGGCCAAAACCAACTTCTCTATTGCTGTAGATGAGGACAATGTCAAGGATTTGAGCACGACGGAATGGCGCATTATTCAAGAAGTCGGCTATGGGGAGTCCAATAAAGAAATTGCGGCCAAACTTTTCTTGTCAGAAGGAACCGTGCGCAATTACTTATCAACGATTTTGGCGAAATTAAACCTACGAGATCGAACGCAATTAGCGATCTGGTCAGTCCAAACAGGAGTGACGAGACGTGATTTTTCTAAAGGAAATACAGAATGAAATTGAAGCGAAAGCATCTTTGTTGGGGGATCGGTCTCCTTGTTGTGCTCTGTGCGAGCGCGGGTTTCTATTGGTGGAAACAGCAACCGACCGTCCTCCATATCGGCGTTTATGCAGGTTCTAGCTGGGATGTGCCGACCAGTCAACGTTCCCATGCCTTGGATCGTGCGATTCAAAAATTTGAAAAATCCCATCCTCATGTCCGTGTAGAGTATGAAAACGGGATTCCGCAGTCGGATTATTCAGACTGGCTCTCTGAAAAGATTGTCTCAGGAAAGACGCCGGATGTGTTTATGGTCTCTGAGCAAGATCTTTCTTTATTAGCAGCGCGAGGCGTATTAGAAAAGTTAAACGGCTATATGGATCGAAAAGATCAAGCAACATTTTATCCCGTTGCCTTTGAATCGGGTGTCTATCAGGGGCAAACCTATGCCTTACCTTATGAAAGCAATCCGATTTTGATGTGTGTCAATAAAGATCTCTTGGATAAAGAAGGCATCGCGGTTCCCAAAGAAGGTTGGACCCTTGAAGAGTTCTATACGATTTGCAAGAAACTAACCAAAGATACCAATGGGGATGGGCAATTGGACCAATTTGGGAGTACAGAATACACCTGGAAAGAAGCCTTGGCGGCAAATGGAGGTCATCTCTTCCAAGGAGGCATGCTCAAGCTGACAGCTCCAGAAGTCAAAGAATCTTTGACTTTTCTGCAAAAATTGGAAGATCTAAATAAAAATTACAAGGTGAGCTCTAAAGATTTTGACCAGGGGAAAGTCGCCTTCTATCCCATGACCTTGGCCCAATATCGGACCTATAAACCTTATCCCTACCACGTTTCAAAATATTCAAACTTCACCTGGACCTGTATCCCGATGCCTGCTAAGTCAAAAACGACCAAGGCAACCTTAGTCACGACGACTTCTTTTGCTATGTCAGCTCGGAGTTCTCATTCCAAGTTGGCTTGGGAATTGATGCAACTCTTAACAGAGGATCCCGAAATTCAACAAACCCTCTTTGCCCAATCCCAGGGGATCTCTGTCATGCCACAGGTAGTCAAGAGTCGCTCTAGTAAAGACCTTTTGCAGGTAGATGATTTTGGGACGGATTCCTTGACCAATCAGACCTTGAACCGCATCATGGAACAAGCTGTTGAAAGTAGTCCTAAAAATGTCTCAAAAGAGGTGTTAGAAAAGTTAGATTACTTGATTGGCAATGCCTTGCGCGATCAAGATGTTGAGAACCGCTTGCCTCAAATTCAGAGGGAGATTGAAAGTAGTCTACAGGTAGGAGTTTAGAGTAAAATAAGATGGCATTTTGTCAAGTGACAGATGTCATTTTTTTATTGCTAAATGTCATATTGGGAATGTGACATTTGACAATATAAAAACGCTTTCAAATAGTCTACAATAGAGTCAAATAAAGGAGGCGTAGAAAAATGAAATACCTCGTTTTGGTCAGTCATGGCGGACTGGCAGAAGGTCTAAAAACATCACTAGCCATGTTTGCTGGTGACAAGTTGGATCAGGTCATCGCAGTTGGACTCAAAGAAGGAAAATCAGTTGATGACTTCGCAGTTGATTTCAGAGAGAGCATTTCAGGATTGACAGCTGATGATTCTGTTTTGGTCTTGGCAGATATCGTAGGTGGTAGTCCATTAACCACTGCAGCCACGGTTCTAGAAGAAGCTGGAAAGCTCGATGGAGCCTTGATCCTTGGTGGGATGAACCTCACCATGGCCTTGACAGCAGTTGTGATGAAAGATGTGCTCGATGGAGACGATTTGTCAGCCACCATCTTATCAGAAGCACGATCTGCACTACAGCCTTTTGAAGTTTCAGCCACTAGTGCTGAAGAAGATGATGACGATATTTAATGGGGAGGTACCTTATGGTAGTAACATTTGTACGGATTGATGACCGCATGATTCACGGTCAAACAGTCACACGCTGGGCAAAGGAAAAACCATGTGATGGTTTGATTGCCGTAAATGATGCAGCAGCATCAAACAAGGTTTTGATCCAAGCTTACAAAGGCGCATCAGACAAGAAAACCTTTGTATGGACAAAGGAAGCCTTTAAAGAAAAATCAGCAAAAGTAACAGAATCAGATAGTCGTTACTTCTTGATCACCAAAAATCCAATCGATATGAAGGAAATTTTGGTCGACCAAGGGTTTGTCCCAGGTGATGTCAAAGAAATCATTGTTGGCCCTGCAAATGATCGTCCTGGAGCTGTGAAATTGGGAAATAACCAATCCATCACTCAGGAAGAAGCAGAAGCCTTCCAAGCCATTCAAGCAGCAGGCTACAAGGTGAAATTCCAATTGTTGCCAGATGTTTCCATCGGTTATTGGGATGATTTCAAATCAAAATTTGGTTTTTAAAACTAACAGTCCTATCTGTTAGGTAAATAAATTTACAAACAAAAGGAGCGTTTGTTATGACAATTTCATGGATTCAAGCAATCTTGCTTGGTATTTTCGCCAGCTTGTCTTCAATGCCTGGTATGGGGGGTTCCAGTATCGGGAACTATACACTCGGTCGTCCTTTGATCGGTGGGTTGATTTCAGGTTTAATTCTTGGAGATGTGACAACCGGTATTATGGTCGGGGTTGCCCTTCAAGTCGTTTATATCGCCTTGGTAACACCTGGTGGTACCGTATCTGCCGATGTGCGTGCCATCTCTTACATCGGTGTTCCTCTTGCTATCTTGTTTGTGCATGCCAATAACATCACAGATGAAGCAGGAATCGCCGCAGCTGCAGCTCCAATCGGTGCAGCCGTTGGGACAATCGGTACAGTTCTTTTCTACGGTACCGCTACTATGAACTTGGTATGGCAACACATTGGTTGGAAAGCCGTTGAAGAAGGAAACTTCAAAAAACTCTACGCAGTTGACTGGGTTTACCCTTGGATCTCTCATTTCCTCTTCTCTTTCCTTCCAACAATGATTATCACCAAATACGGTGAAAACATGGTTGATTTGATGAAACAATACCTTCCTATGGATGGTTACTGGATGAAAGCCCTCTTTACAGTCGGTGCTCTTCTCCCATGTGTCGGTATTGCCATCTTGTTGAAACAAATTGTTACAGAAGCAACTGACTTCATTCCATTCTTTGTTGGATTTACCTTGGCGAAATCTCTCGGATTGAACTTGGTATCCAGTGCCGTTGTTTCATTAATCTTTGCAGTAATCTACTATGAACTTGAAGTGATCAAATCGATGAAAGCTGCTCCAGCCGGAGTGGTGGACCAAGACGATGATGAGGAGGATATTTAAAATGGCTGATAGAAAGAAAATTTCAAAGAAAACATTAGCAAAAGCATTCCATCATTGGTATTATGGTCATTTGACTTGTTTCTCTCAAGAACATATGCAAACCTTCGGGTACTTGACTTCTATGCTTCCAATCGTAGAAGAAATGTATGACACAAAAGAAGAACAAAAGGATGCTATGCAAACCTATACGGCCTTCTTCAACACTGAACCACAACTTGGATCTCTTGTTGTAGGGATCACAGCTGGTTTGGAAGAAGCGCGTGCAAACGGAGATGCAGTGGATGGCGAAACCATCAACGGTATGCGTGCCGGTTTGATGGGACCAATCGCTGGTATTGGTGACTCATTGGTCGTTGGTACCTTGATTCCAGTTCTCTTGGGGATTGCCCTTGGCCTTTCTAAAGGTGGTAACGTCGCTGGTGCCCTCTTCTACATCGTCGTATGGAACCTCTTAGTCTACTTTGGTATGCGCTTTGCCTTCTTCAAAGGTTACCAATTAGGGGATAAAGCCGTTGAATTCCTTGTAGGACCAAAAGGACAAGCTCTTCGTAAAGCGATCAGCGTTGTCGGTGGTATGGTTATCGGTGCCGTAGCAGCTACTTGGGTATCTGTTACAACAGCCCTTCAATTCAAGAATTCTGAAGGAAAAGTCTTCTTGAACATCCAAGAAAAGATCGATGGTGTTTATCCAGGTCTCTTGACAGCAGCCTTCATCACCCTTTGCTGGTGGTTGATGTCTAAGAAAAAAATTTCACCAAACAAAGTTATGTTACTTCTCGTTGTAGTTGCTTTGATCGGTGTTGCCCTTGGTATCTTCGACCCACATCTTAAATACTAAGGAAAAGAAAAAACGAATTTGCTAGTAGGAGTTTTTGAGAATGAAGTGAATTGACCTCCTTTACTTGCACTTCATTCTCAATTTTTATCAGGAGGAATCCCATGGTTACAAAACAAGAACTTGTCAATGGATATGAAACAGAAATCAAGTACCAACGCCACATGCTTGAAAACCTTGGTCGTTGGTTCAGCTTACTCTTTATCATTGCCAGTATTGGTGTGGTATTGATCTATCTCTTTCACAAAAGTTTCCTCCCACTCTTGATCCTCGGGATTTTACTAGCCTTGGTTGGAATTTTAGGCATGATTGTTTTTGGATATGGCATCTACCGCGGGCGGATCAATCTTCAAAAAGTGATCGACGATTTCAATCAAAAATTGACAATTTTAAATTGATATTTTAGAAACATCTCATCTATTTTTGAGGTGTTTTTTTCTTGACTATTTCTGACCAAGTGATACAATAGAAACATAAGTTAGCACTTACGTATAGAGAGTGCTAAAAACACGTATGGAGGAATGAACATGTTAAAACCATTAGGAGACCGTGTGGTCTTAAAAGTAGAAGAAAAAGAACAGACTGTTGGAGGTTTTGTCCTCGCCGGTGCGAGCAAGGCTGATACAAAAACAGCTGAAGTAGTGGCCGTTGGTGAAGGTGTGCGTACCCTAAGTGGCGAACTCATCGCCCCAGCTGTAAAAGCAGGAGATCACGTTTTGGTTGAAAGCCATGCAGGAATTGAAGTGAAAGATGGGGAAGAAACCTACACCATCGTTGGAACAGCGAACATTCTTGCAATTGTAGAGTAAGAGAAGAAAGAGGTAAGAGAAATGGCAAAAGATATTAAATTTTCATCTGATGCACGTTCTGCAATGGTCCGTGGTGTCGATGTCTTAGCAGATACAGTGAAAGTTACGTTGGGCCCTAAAGGTCGCAATGTGGTTCTTGAAAAATCATTTGGTTCACCCTTGATCACAAATGATGGGGTGACCATCGCAAAAGAAATCGAATTGGAAGACCATTTTGAAAATATGGGTGCTAAATTGGTGTCAGAAGTGGCTTCTAAGACCAATGATATCGCAGGTGACGGTACAACAACTGCAACGGTTTTGACTCAAGCCATCGTCCGTGAAGGAATCAAAAACGTCACTGCAGGTGCTAATCCAATTGGCATCCGTCGTGGGATTGAGACTGCTGTTGCAACAGCAGTAGAAGCTTTGAAAAACAATGCGATCCCAGTATCGAGCAAGGAAGCGATTGCTCAAGTAGCTGCTGTGTCTTCTCGTTCTGAAAAAGTCGGTGAGTACATCTCTGAGGCCATGGAAAAAGTTGGCAAAGATGGAGTTATCACGATTGAAGAGTCTCGTGGAATGGAGACAGAACTGGAAGTCGTTGAAGGAATGCAGTTTGACCGTGGTTACCTTTCACAATACATGGTCACTGATAATGAAAAAATGGTGGCAGACCTTGAAAATCCATACATTTTGATCACTGACAAGAAGATTTCAAATATCCAAGAAATCTTGCCATTGTTGGAAAGCATTCTTCAAAGCAACCGTCCACTCTTGATCATCGCTGATGATGTCGATGGCGAAGCTCTTCCAACACTTGTCTTGAACAAGATCCGCGGTACCTTTAATGTCGTAGCTGTCAAGGCACCAGGATTTGGAGATCGCCGCAAAGCCATGCTAGAAGACATTGCCATCTTGACAGGTGGTACAGTCATTACAGACGATCTTGGTTTGGAATTGAAAGATGCAACCATTGAAGCACTTGGTCAAGCAGCTAAAGTTTCAGTCGATAAAGACAGTACTGTCATTGTCGAAGGTTCTGGTAACCCAGAAGCGATCGCTAACCGTGTGGCTGTTATCAAGTCACAAATCGAAACCACAACCTCTGAGTTTGACCGTGAAAAATTACAAGAACGTTTGGCTAAATTGTCTGGTGGTGTTGCCGTAATCAAGGTCGGTGCTGCAACAGAAACAGAATTGAAAGAAATGAAACTTCGTATCGAAGATGCCCTTAATGCGACTCGCGCAGCCGTTGAAGAAGGGATCGTTGCCGGAGGTGGTACAGCCCTTGTCAATGTCATCTCTGCAGTCGCAGCCCTTGAATTAGAAGGAGATGAAGCGACCGGACGCAATATCGTGCTTCGTGCTTTGGAAGAACCGGTGCGCCAAATTGCCCACAATGCCGGTTACGAAGGATCTATTGTGATTGATCGCTTGAAAAATGCCGAAGTCGGAACAGGTTTCAATGCCGCAACAGGTGAATGGGTGAATATGATTGATACAGGAATCATCGACCCAGTTAAAGTGAGCCGTTCAGCCCTTCAAAACGCCGCTTCCGTAGCGAGTCTGATCTTGACAACCGAAGCAGTCGTAGCCAACAAACCAGAACCAGCAGCCCCAGCAGGACCAGGAATGGATCCAAGCATGATGGGTGGGATGATGTAACCTGATACCAATGATTGGTGCTAAAGCACCGAATCATTGGACGGTAGCCGCTATGTTGCGGCCTACCTAATCATCTTACTAGCTCAAAGGGAGGAAAATATCGTTCCTCCCTTTTCACGTCGTAACCCCTTGGTTAATTTATCAGGTGCATTTATTGTTATGGCAAGCACCATGGTGCCTTGCCGAAGTGTCTTACTAGCTCAAAGGGAGGAAAGTATCGTTCCTCCCTTTTTCGCGTCGTAACCGCTACAAATGATTGAGGCTATGACTCTCATCATTTGACGCCAGCCGCTATTGTACGGCCTGGCTAATCGTCTTACTAGTTCAAAGAGAGTGGGACAGAAATCGGTAATTCGTTAGAATTCGATTTCGTTGTCCCACCTCCGCACAGTTGAGTAGGGCTGTAAAAGCTGATGAAATCAGCGTAGTAGAGCCCACTCAACCACTGCGTCTTGATCGACAGTCCAAAAATAATTGAGAGGCTAGGACTTTTGTCCCAGCCTCTTTTTATCGTGCTTTGGAATTTTCATGTGTTATGGAATAATATTTTTATTTTAAATTTTGTAACAGAAATGATAAATACTAATTAAAGAGGACTTGCGTAGATGCTTGGGAATCAAGCGTTTGTGGTGTTTTCAGGCGGAGGAATATTTGCCAACAAATTGCAATACAAATTAACTGATTTTGTAATAATTCTAGTGTATACTATTAAGAGTAGATCACAGGTCTACATTGTTGCAAGGGGAGAACTTCCCACATACATGTCTATTGACAATAAAACTTGATCGTAATATCGCTGTTAGTAAAATGAGAGTTTGAATATGGCGTAGATTTTATCGACCTTTTTCATATTAAAAAATATTTTTCAAATTCCCCTTGCGCAAGCTCTTCCGGATTCCTCCGGGAGAGTTTTTTGTTTAGGAGAAAAGGTAGAAGGCCTATCAAGTCTCCTTTGAAAGAGTGGCTCAGCAGGCGTCATTTATGGTAAAATAGAACATATTCGTAGAGGGGAAGGAGTGAGGACTTTGTTGAAGATTTTTGTGTTAGAAGATGAATGGATCCAACAATCGCGTATCGAAACGGTCTTGCAGGATCTCATCCGTCAAAAATCCTTGCAATGCAAAGCGCCAGAAGTGTTTGGAAAGTCAAGCCAGTTGCTGGATGCTATCACAGAGAGAGGCGCTCATCACCTATTCTTTTTAGATATCGAGATTAAAGGTGAGGAGAAAAAGGGGCTAGAGATCGCAAAAGAGATTCGTAAGAAAGACCCCCATGCGACCATTGTCTTTGTCACTACTCACTCTGAATTCATGCCCATTACCTTTCAGTACAAAGTGGCTGCCTTGGATTTTATTGATAAAACACTGGGTGAGGAAGAGTTCAAAGAGAGAATCAGCTCAGCCATCGACTATACCTTGGAGCAAGCTGGGACCACGATTGCGCAAGATGCCTTTACGTTTGAGAGTGCGATGGCGCGTGTACAAGTTCCTTTTAATAAGATTTTGTATGTTGAAACGTCTCCAACCATTCACAAGGTCATTTTACACACCCAGGAAGAGCGCTTGGAATTTTACGCTAGTATTGCCGATATCGAAAAAGCAGATCCCCGCTTGTATCGGTGCCACCGCTCCTTTGTGGTGAATCCGCAAAATATTACGAAGATTGATAAAGAAGCCAAGAAAGCTTTTTTTGAAAATGGGGACAATTGCTTGATCTCACGGACCAAGTACAGAGGCTTACTGGAAGCTTTGAAAAAATAGAAGGGAGAAAGAATTGCTGTTAGATATTCTAATGTCTTACCTAAAGTTCTTCGTCAGCATGCTGATCTATCGTCATATCAGTAGACAAGAGTTCACCTTGCGCTGGCTCTTTTTGTGCCCCTTCTTCTTTGCAATTATCTTTACCCTTATGCCACCGGTAGGCTTTTTTGGCTATTTCTTAGTATTTATTGCCTATAGTTTCTATCGAAATCGTAACATACGACACCTTTTGAATATTTTTTACGGGCTCTACCCGGTTGTCATGGAGAGTCTCATTGGACGCCTCCTAGCCTTTTATGTCTTTCCAATGCTAGGGATCGTACTTGTTCATGAGGCATCTGTCAGCTGGTATGATGCTCTACTTGAATTGCTGGTCTTTCCTGTTTATATAGGAATCACTAAATTGTTAAAACTAGATTTTACAGATCTAAAAGTAGGATTTCAACGGCAGTATTTTAATCGTTTCTTACTCCCAATGGATCTTTCCATGTTTGTGTATTTGCTCAGTGTTGTAGGTCTGGTGGTTTTTGAGGATATTATTCCGCATGCAGATGCTTTGCGGAAACAGTTAAATAGTATTTATTTGATTTTGTTTTTTGTGATGCTCTTGTATTTCAATGCAGTGTCCAAAGAACGATTGAAACAAGAGATTCTGGAACAAAAAGATAGGCAACTGCAGGAGTTAGCCACCTATAGCCAACACGTCGAAATGCTCTACGGGGAGATTCGTGCCTTTCGTCATGATTACCTGAATATTTTAACCAGTCTCAAATTAAGTATTGAGCACGAAGACCTCAATGCGATCAGGGAAGTCTATGAGAATGTTCTTCGAGAGAGTGGCCAGCAATTTTACAATAGTAAGTTTGATATTGCCAAACTCAGTCACATAGAAAATCCAGCTGTAAAAAGTGTTCTGTCCGCAAAATTATTGGAAGCTCAAAATAAAGGGATTGGGATCTCTGTCGAGATCGATGAACCTGTTCGTGATTTATTCATCGAGGTTTTAGATTTCATCACCTTCTTATCCATCCTTTGTGACAATGCTATTGAAGCGAGTCTTGAATCAGAGGACCCCCAGTTGACTCTTGCCATGCTTCAGGAGACAAACTCCCTCATCTTAATAGTTGAAAATAGTACAAAAGCTGAAAAAATAGATCTGGCGAGAATTTTTGAAAAAGACTACTCGAGTAAAGGAGAGGGCCGCGGTCTTGGCTTGTACAAGATCCAACAATTACTGGAAAAGTATCCCAAAACGACAGTGTCTACCAAGAGTTCAAACTACCGATTTACTCAGAGCCTGACCTTTTGGAAGGAATAATGGAAGAGAGAGTGGGACAGAAATCGGTAATTCGTTAGAATTCGATTTCGTCGTCCCACCTCCTCACAGTTGAGTAGGGCTGTAAAAGCTGATGAAATCAGCGTAGTAGAGCCCGCTCAACCACTGCGTCTTGCTCGACAATCCAAAATAATTGAGAGGCTAGGACTTTTGTCCCAGCCTCTTTTTTGACCATTCGCGACGATTTTTTGACCGATTCTGACAGAGAGCTTCCAAGGTTTTCCCCTTGAAGTATAATGGACACAAGATCAATAAGAAAAGAGGGATCGTATGTTTCAGGTAGCATCTATTACAAAATCATTTAAGGAAAAAGCTGTATTAAAGGGAGTGTCTTTTTCGATAGAAGAAGGAGATAAAATTGCCTTGCTGGGAAATAATGGGGCAGGTAAAAGCACCCTGTTCAATATTATCGCTGGACAGCTCCAGGCCGATTCGGGGACGATAAAGACTTCGCTTGATTTTCAAAGAGAAATTGGGATGATGCCTCAGGGGGATCTGCTCATCGAGGATCTAACCGTCGCTGAATTCGTCGAATTAAAAAGCCGGATGAATCAGCTGAAGCAGGCTGATATCAATGGACTCTTAGAGATGATCGAATTAAGAGAATCAAGAGAGCAGATGGTGGGAAGTCTTTCTGGTGGTCAAAAGAGACGCTTGTCCTTGTTGGTAACCATTTTGAATCATCCAAAGTTGATTTTTTTAGATGAGCCAACGACTGGCATGGACTTGGAAGCAGTGGATAATTTTTGGAAATTGCTGGAGCAGCAAGAGTTTACATCTGTTGTGGTGACCCATGATTTTAACCAAATTGATGCCTTTTTTACAAAAGTCTTGATTTTAAAAGATGGTCGAATTGCTGCCACAAAGGCTGTTGAGGACATTCACCAGGCTGGTCAAACCATTGAGCAGTATTTCCGAGAAGAGATGAATAAAGGAAGGGAACAAGCATGAGAAAGATTCAATTAAAACAAGTTTTACGAAATAAGCGCTTCGTATTATTCACCATTATTTTACCCATAGGCTGGTATATCTTCTTTTATCAGCTTCAAAAAGGGGTTTCACCAAGTATTTTATTAGGCATTGCCGTATTTATCGGGGTCATTGGCAATAGTCTCGCAACTTTTAGTAAGCGTATCGCCTCAGACATCGGCTTTTATTCTTTTGAATCCCACTTTACAAGCTATAGTGTCAAGAACTATTTATGGGATCAAAGCATCGTACAACTGATTCTGAACAGCTTGATCTTTTTAGCGGTGCTAGTAGTTGCTGTTCTAGGTTTTCACTTTCCAGTGACGACTAGCCTGTTGGTACAATTTTTCCTCTTATCCTTGATGGGAATCTACTTTAGTGTGATTGGCTTTGTACTTGGGGTGAGGGTAGATGCCAAGACGATTGATACCATTGGCTTTCCAGTTATTATTTTAGCAGCCATGACCATTATTCCCTTTGATACGCTTGGCGCAAGTGGAGGATTTATGGACTTAGTTGGCAAGCTACAACGGGCTTTCCCAGGCTATTATTATACAAAGCTGATCCAAGATTTGACCGAGAAACAAACGATCGATGCCACCCAATTAGGACTCTTTGTTGCCGTATTTGGATTGAATTTGCTATTTTTCTATCTGCTCGTACCCAAAGGAAAAATGGGGAACTAAGAGCAGTTAAAAAGAGGCTGGGACAAAAGTCCTAGCCTCTCAATTGTTTTTGATTGTCGAGCAAGACGCAGTGGTTGAGTGGGCTCTACTACGCTGATTTCATCAGCTTTTACAGCCCTACTCAACTGTGCGGAGGTGGGACGACGAAATCGAATTCTAACGAATGACCGATTTCTGTCCCACTCTCTTTTCTTTGCTATAAAACGGTTATTCGGTATTCGTTCGTCAAATACTTGGAAAGATCTTGCTATTCTAAAATTCTAATGGAGGGCTTTTTTATTACATGCTAATAGAAAAAATCAATGCCGTAGTTTTCTTTTAGATAGGTCGCTAACTCGGCTTTTTCTTCCTCTCTAAATCGACAGAGGCTAAGGGCGAGACGCAATTTCAAGGTGCTTGTATTGATGATGATGTTTGATTTAGAAATATTTTCTAACTGGGTGACTTCTCTGAGGTTAAAATCTAAATAGCAAGCCTTGCTGTTGACATGATCAGGGTCGCTAACATCCACTTCGACATAAGATGCTCGCAACAATTCTTCTTTTGGAATGAAGATTTCTTTTGAGAAGAAAAGCCCAGGGTAGACATAAATACCTTCAAAGGTGAATTCAAAGGAGACTCTGTGGCTAGTTAGTCTTTTGATGCCTGCAATTGTTGCGTAGATAGCAGCGAAAAAGAGAATGGTTGTAATCACAGTGAGAAGATTTAGTCGAGAAAAGTCGATCAATCCATGTAAGAGAAGAAAGAAAATTTGAATGAATATAGCCGATGCAAAGAGTAGATAGCCACCACCGACATATTTTGAATAATAGATTTTCATTTTGGACTCCTTACATTTAAAATGCTACGAAAACTTGGAATTTCAAGTACCCTTATCATAGCGGATTCAGGCAAGAACTGTCAATTGTTTGGTAGGGTTCAAAGGTGGTTTTTATTTTAAATGGAGTAACAATGGTGCAGAATGATTTAACTTCGTACGCTACATTATAGTATCTAAAAAAGTGAGCTAAATGCTCTTAAGACAAGCAAAAAAGCCTTGGTTTTCAAGGCTTTTTGTGCATAAAAAATGCCCCCTACAGGGCTCGAACCTGTGACCCATAGATTAAGAGTCTACTGCTCTACCAACTGAGCTAAGGAGGCAAATATAAAAAGCTGTATTGGTGCCGAAACTTCACGATTTGTATTGAACCCGCGCAATTAAGCAGGTGGGCAACTCGCTCTGACTTAGCTGCTTCCGCGTGAAACGGCCTGCATACTGCCAGAAGTCTTTTGTTTCCCTAATAATACAAAAAATAGTCGGTCAACACTTAAGTGTGAAGTCGTACACCACAGCGTTTCTATATGTATATGATACCACATTTTGGAAATATTTCAAGAAAAAATCTCATTTTTTTGAAACCGATGTCACTTTTTCTTGAATTGATCAATCTTCTCCTTGGTAGCTCCGAGAGCACGCTCGTACTTGCCGTTTTCATTGGGAATAAAGTAGGACGCGTGTTTGAGCTTGTCTGGCAGGTAGTTCTGCTTGACCCAGTTGCCAGGGTAGTTGTGGGGATATTTATAGTTTTGCGCATTCCCCAGTTCCTTGCTTCCAGCATAATGACCATCGCGGAGGTGGCGAGGAATGGGAAGGTTGCCAGATGTCCTCAGATCAGACAGGGCCTTGTCCATGGCAACGTAAGCTGAGTTAGATTTAGGCGAAAGGGCTAGATCGATGACGATGTTGGCGATGAGAATGCGGGCCTCAGGAAAGCCGATACGCTCCGCTGCCTGAAGGGCTGTTACGGTATGGATCTGCGCATCTGGATTGGCCAGGCCGATATCCTCATAAGCGATGACGGTCAAGCGACGAGCTAGGCTGGGTAGATCTCCAGCTTCGATCAAACGAGCGGCGTAGTGAAGACTAGCATCGACATCCGAACCACGGATAGACTTTTGTAGGGCAGAGAGCACATCGTAGTGGCCGTCTCCATCCTTGTCCATGGTGATGTAGCTGCGCTGGAGGCTATTTTCCATGATCTCTAGCGTAATGTGACGGATGCCTTCTGCATTTTCAGAGGTCGACAGCACCGCCAGATCGAGAGAATTAAAGGCGGAACGAAGATCTCCATTGGTCGAGGTAGCGATGAAATCCAAAGCGTCCTCATCGAGCACAACTGGAAAATCAAAGCCACGCTCGGGATCATCTAGCGCCGTTTTTAGAGCTTGCTTGACCTCCTCCGTCGTCAACGGTTCCAGCTCAAAGATTTGTACGCGGCTACGAATAGCGGGTGTGACAGAGAAAAAGGGATTTTCAGTCGTTGCACCGATCATGATGACCAGACCACTTTCGAGCAAAGGCAAGAGAAAATCTTGCTTGGTTTTATCAAGGCGATGGATCTCGTCTAAAAGCAGGACCAAGCCACCTGAAAACTTGGCTTCCTCTGCGATTTCTTGGAGGCGCTTTTTACTGTCAACCGTTGCATTAAAGGTCCGAAAGGCATACTTGGTCGTTCCTGCGATGGCAGAAGCAATACTGGTCTTTCCGATCCCCGGAGGTCCATAGAGAATCATGGAAGACAGACGATTGGCCTCGACCATGCGGCGGATGATTTTGCCTTCTCCGACCAGGTGTTGTTGACCGATGACTTGATCGATCGTCCGTGGGCGCATACGGAGTGCGAGATTGTCGGGCATTTCCTTCTCCTTTCTAGCTTTGTCTCCTTTCAAAGAGGCGTTTTTTATGGTAAGATTGTAGTAACTATTGTATCATATTCCGCTCTAAGAGTGGGAAATTAGAAAGAGGACGCTATGTCTAAATATGGATTTTTGGATATTTTAGAAGAGGAGATGGACAAGGTTTTTCCCTTTGACTTTGAGATCAATTGGGATAAAAAAAACCATGCGGTAGAAGTGGCTTTCTTGTTGGAAGCACAGAATACGGGAGGGGTTGCCTTGGTTGATGAAGCGGGTGAAGAGTCTGACGAGGATATCTTCTTTGAAGAAGCCGTGCTCTTCTACAATCCAGCCAAGTCTCATGTGGAAGAAGATGCCTATTTAACAGCGATTCCTTATGAGCCTAAAAAAGGATTGTCTCGTGAATTTCTAGCCTATTTTGCGACTTTCCTTCGGGATACAGCTGAGTTGGCCTTGGATGAGCTCATGGATTTTTTAGCAGACGAAGAGGCAGAGAGCTTTGAGATCGTCTGGAACCAAGAAGTTTTTGAAGAAGGCAAGGTTGGCCTAGAAGAAAGTACTTTTTACCCTTACCCGAGGTATTAGAAAAGATTCTAAGTGGACATTTTTAAATAATGAATTCAAGGAGAAGGGGGAGACTATGCTAGAAAAAGTCAAACAGTTTTTCAGGAGAAGGTCAGCTAAAACTGAGCCGTCAGTTGATATTCTTCCCCGCAATCGCTTTGCGGATCTAGATTTCGAGCGAATATTGAAGTCTGGAACTCGTCGCCTTGTCGATGAGGAGGGGCGCTATGCAGAAGATGGTACAGTCACAGAACTTGAATTTCCTGAAGACTTTGCGGAATTTGAATTTCTAGTTGGTTTTAATACGGAAGAGGAAGACCAGTTTAAGCAACTATTAGCTCGTTTAAATAGTATTGACAATGCTATTCAGTCCTATTTGGAAAGTGAGATGCAACAACCCATCCCTCAGTATGCCAAGAATCTCGGCTATACTCAGAAGAGGTGGGAGAAAACCTTTTACTTCCATCCTTGGATATTAAGCGGTGAGGAAAAAACGCCTAATCTTCGCTATGTTGCAGATTATGTAAATGATGAGTTTACGATTTATTTTGCTAAAAAACATGGCAGATGGCAAGCATACTGGGATGCAGAGTGCCAAAAAGTAATCGAAGAACGCTAGCTTGTATTTTCCTAGAGAGTAATTGTTATCATAGAAAAGAGTAAATATCATGGAATTATTGGATAGCAGAATGGATTTCCAAGGTTGCAAGATTGCCTTGATTTGTGGGGATAAGGTCTTGACTATCTTACGTGATGACAAGGACGATATCCCTTGTCCCAACATGTGGGAGTTGCCAGGTGGTGGTCGTGAAGGAAACGAAAGCCCTTTCGAGTGCGCAGCGCGTGAAGTTTATGAGGAATTGGGAATTCATTTAGATGAAGACTGTCTGCTTTGGAGCAAGATTTATCCTAGCGTAATCTTTAAAGACAAGCAATCGGTCTTTATGGTTGGTCAGCTAAGACAAGAACAATTTGACAATATTACCTTTGGGAATGAAGGACAGGCCTATAAACTGATGCCTATTGAGGAATTTTTGAAGTCTAAACAGGCAGTGCCTCAGCTACAGGGGAGATTGAGGGATTATTTGGAGGAAGGTTTATGATAAGACTTGAACGAGCAGGAGAAGAGGATTTAGAGGACGTCATTGCGATTCAAAGAGCTAGCTTTAAGGCTGTTTATGAAAAATACCATGATGAATATGACCC
This sequence comes from Streptococcus mobilis, assembly GCF_059727625.1. Classification (NCBI taxonomy): domain Bacteria; kingdom Bacillati; phylum Bacillota; class Bacilli; order Lactobacillales; family Streptococcaceae; genus Streptococcus; species Streptococcus mobilis. The sequence goes on along the minus strand of NZ_AP041823.1, from coordinate 2,030,907 downwards.
TTATCTCGAGGACCGCGAACGAATCAAGTGGAAATTAGTCGAGCGTCCCAATAGCTATTACTACTTTGTGAAAGAAAACGAAGAGAAGATTGGTTTTTTACGAATTCATACCAATGAAGAGTTAACGGAAGCTTGGTTGGGAACAGCAGCGATTTTGCCTCCGTATCAGGAAAAAGGGTATGGTTCTGAAGGATTGCGCTTGCTAGAAGAGGAATTTCCAACCATCACACAGTGGGATTTGTGTACGGTGTTACAGGATGCAGGCATGGTCGCCTTCTACGAGAAGAATGGCTACCATCAAACCCATATCGAGCCTGAAAAAGAAGGTATGGATATGGTCTACATGAAAAAATTGATTGACAAATAGAAAGGACGGTTCGGTTAAATTTCTAAACTGAACCCGCCCTAAACACTATGCCAAAAAGATAAACTTCTCTTAGACACAAACGTCTTCAGAGAGTTTCCTATTTTGGCTTTGTGTTTTACGGGCTTGGTATCTTAATGATGGAAACATGGCAAGAGTTAAAAGTTACAGTGAAACGTGAGGGAGAGGAGCTGGTCTCCAATCTCTTGATTGAGTTAGGTGCCCAAGGGGTAGCAATTGAAGATAGCATGGACTATGTGGGCAATGTGGACCGCTTTGGTGAGATTTTTCCTGATGTCGAGCAGCAAGAAGAGATCGTGGTGACCGCCTACTACCCGGAAACGGTTGATGTAGCAGCGGTTGAAGCGGATTTGCAGGCTCGCTTAGCAGAATTGACCGATTTTATGGATCTAGGAGAGGTCAAGATGGGGACGACTGCCTTGGCTGAGGAAGACTGGGCAGATAATTGGAAGAAATACTATGAACCAGCTCGTATTACCCATGACTTGACCATCGTTCCGTCATGGACGGACTATGAGGCAACTGCTGGCGAGAAGATTATCAAGCTGGATCCAGGGATGGCCTTTGGGACAGGAACTCACCCAACAACCAAGATGAGTCTCTTTGCCTTGGAGCAGGTTCTTCGCGGTGGGGAGACAGTGCTAGATGTGGGGACAGGTTCCGGTGTCCTTTCCATTGCTAGCTCGCTTCTTGGCGCTAAGGAAATCTTCGCCTATGACCTGGATGATGTAGCGGTTCGCGTCGCTCAGGAAAATATTGAGCTCAATCCGGGTATGGAAAACATTCATGTAGCCCCAGGCGATTTGCTTAAAGGCGTGGAGATTGAGGCAGATGTCATCGTGGCCAATATCTTGGCGGATATCCTGATCCATCTGACAGAGGATGCTTATCGTTTGGTCAAGGACGAAGGTTACCTGATCATGAGTGGCATTATCAAGGACAAGTGGGACATGGTCCGTGAGTCAGCTGAGTCAGCTGGATTTTTCCTTGAAACCCACATGATCCAAGGGGAATGGAATGCCTGTGTCTTCAAGAAGACCAAGGATGTCTCCGGTGTGATTGGAGGCTAGCATGCAGCAGTATTTTGTAAAAGGTTTGGCTAGCTCACCTGTCACCATTGAGGACAAGGAGACCAGCAAGCACATGTTTCAGGTCATGCGCTTAAAAGAAGATGATGAGGTGACTTTGGTATTTGATGATGGGATCAAGCGCTTGGCGCGCGTGGTCAATGTGGAATCCCGTCAATTGGAGCTGGTTGAAGAATTGGCTGACAATGTGGAACTGCCGGTCCAAGTGACCATCGCATCAGGCTTTCCCAAGGGAGACAAGCTGGAGTTCATCACTCAGAAAGTAACAGAACTGGGTGCTAGCCAAATATGGGCCTTCCCTGCGGACTGGTCCGTTGCCAAGTGGGACGGCAAGAAGTTGGGTAAAAAGGTCGAAAAACTAGAAAAAATTGCCCTTGGAGCAGCCGAGCAAAGCAAGCGGAATTTGGTCCCAAGCATTACCCTTTTTGAGAAAAAGGCAGACTTTCTGGATCAGTTCGACCAGTTTGACCGGATCGTGGTGGCCTATGAAGAGTCAGCCAAAGAAGGCGAGGTGGCCGCTCTGATTCAGTCGCTGACAGGATTGGAAGCTGGATGTAAACTGCTCTTTATCTTTGGACCAGAGGGAGGCCTCTCCCCTGCAGAAATTGAAAGTTTTACAGCTAAAGGAGCAGTGTTAGTAGGGCTTGGGCCTCGCATCCTACGAGCGGAAACGGCCCCACTCTACGCTCTCAGTGCCGTGAGTGTTGTTACAGAATTAATGAACTAACGAAGTGAAGGAATCGCTTCGTTAGTTTTTTTACAAGAATGATGAAAGCAAGGTGGATCCCAGAATGATCTTCGAGAAGTATCCGTATATGAAAGTAGCTTCATTGGTTCCCATCTGCTTCTAAAAGTGTTAAAATAGTATCCAAGAAACTGGAGAAAATACATGCCGAAAGAAGAGAATTTAACAGGGGACCAAGTCGTTGCCCTTACAAAAAAATATTTATCACCTGAAGATGTTGCTTTTGTGCAAAAGGCTTTGGTCTATGCGGTTGATTGCCATAATGGGCAATTCCGTCAGTCTGGCGAGCCTTATATCATCCACCCAATTCAAGTGGCAGGAATCCTTGCCAAGCTGAAACTGGATGCTGTGACGGTCGCCTGTGGCTTTTTGCATGATGTCGTGGAAGATACGGATGCGACTTTAGATGATTTAGAGCGCGAATTTGGTCATGATGTGCGCGTGATTGTCGATGGGGTGACCAAGCTCGGGAAGGTCAAGTACAAGTCCCATGAAGAGCAGTTGGCGGAAAACCATCGCAAGATGCTCATGGCCATGTCTCAAGATATCCGTGTCATTTTGGTCAAATTGGCAGACCGCTTGCATAATATGCGTACCCTCAAGCATTTGCGCAAGGATAAGCAAGAGCGCATTTCGCGTGAGACCATGGAGATCTATGCGCCACTCGCCCACCGTCTCGGGATTTCCAGCGTCAAATGGGAACTGGAGGATTTGTCTTTCCGTTATTTGAATGAGACAGAATTCTACAAGATTTCTCATATGATGAAGGAAAAACGTCGCGAGCGAGAAGAGTTGGTCGAAGAGGTTGTCCGCAAGATCGAGACCTATGCTGGGGAACGCCATTTGCATGGGAAAATTTATGGTCGCCCAAAGCACATCTACTCGATCTATCGCAAGATGCAGGATAAAAAGAAACGCTTCGATGAAATCTATGACTTGATTGCCATCCGCTGTATCCTGGATACCCCAAGCGATGTCTATGCCATGCTAGGCTACATCCATGAGCTCTGGAAGCCAATGCCAGGGCGTTTTAAGGACTATATTGCCAACCGGAAGGCCAATGGCTACCAGTCCATCCATACGACTGTCTACGGCCCTAAAGGACCGATTGAATTCCAGATCCGAACCAAGGAAATGCATGAAGTCGCTGAGTACGGGGTTGCGGCTCACTGGGCCTATAAAAAAGGCATCAAAGGTCAGGTTAACAGTAAGGAATCTGCTATTGGGATGAACTGGATCAAGGAGATGATGGATCTCCAAGACCAGTCAGGCGACGCCAAAGAATTTGTTGAAAATGTAAAAGAAGATATTCTAGCGGAAGAAATTTATGTCTTCACACCAGACGGAACCGTGCGCTCGCTTCCCAAAGATTCCGGACCGATCGATTTTGCCTATGAAATCCACACCAAGGTTGGGGAAAAAGCGATTGGTGCCAAGGTCAACGGCCGGATGGTGCCCCTCAATACCAAACTTCGGACGGGAGATCAGGTGGAGATTATCACCAATGCCAATTCCTTTGGTCCGAGTCGTGACTGGTTGACCCTTGTTAAAACTAGCAAGGCGCGCAACAAGATCCGTCAATTCTTTAAAAATCAAGACAAGGAATTGTCGATTAACCGTGGCCGTGACCTCTTGATGGCCCAATTCCACGAGCATGACTTGGTAGCCAATAAGTTCATGGATAAAAAGCACATGGACAAAGTGCTACAAAAATCAAGCTATAAGACAGAAGAAGCCTTGTTTGCGGCGATTGGTTTTGGAGAAGTGGGAGCTATTTCTATCTTTAACCGTTTGACGGAGGATGAACGCCGAGAAGAAGAGCGGGCTAAGGCACGCGCAGAAGCAGAAGAGCTAGTCAAAGGTGGCGAGGTCAAGGTTGAAAATAAAAAAGATACCTTGAAGGTCCGTCATGAAGGTGGCGTGGTTATCCAAGGAGCTTCTGGCCTCTTGATTCGGATTGCTAAGTGCTGTAACCCAGTTCCAGGCGATGAAATTGTCGGCTACATCACCAAAGGACGTGGGGTCGCCATTCACCGTCGAGACTGTATGAATCTTCGCGCTCAAGACAACTACGAGCAACGCTTGATTGATGTAGAATGGGAAGATAACAACACGACCAAAGACTATATCGCCCACATTGATATTTACGGACTCAACCGTGCCGGACTTCTTAACGATGTACTCCAAGTCCTCTCCAATACAGCTAAGATGATCTCAACTGTCAATGCCCAACCAACCAAAGACATGAAATTTGCCAATATCCACATTTCCTTTGGGATTCCGAACCTATCGATGTTGACAACGGTTGTGGATAAGATTAAGAGTGTGCCGGAGGTATACTCTGTTAAGCGTACTAACGGCTAGTCTTCTGCTCAGTTATCTTTTATGGCTTCGTTAGCTCGTCTCGCCGTACTTCAGTACTGTCTGCATCTCACTGCCTTGTCTGAAGTTGATGTTCTTTGAAGGTTAGTAGTGAATGCCAAATAGATTTATAAAATAGGATAATCAAATGAAATTAGTGATTCAACGGGTTAAGAGTGCCTCAGTTTCCATTGATGGTCAAGTCTACAATGCAATCCAGCAAGGTTTGCTGCTCCTAGTAGGTGTCGGTCCAGATGACGATCAGAAAGATTTAGATTATGCGGTTCGAAAGGTATCGCAGATGCGTATTTTCTCAGATGAGGAAGATAAGATGAATCTTTCGGTCAAAGATATCCAAGGGGAAATTTTGTCGATCTCTCAATTTACCCTCTTTGCGGACACCAAAAAAGGCAACCGTCCTGCTTTTACAGGGGCTGCCAAGCCAGATATGGCCAGTCAGTTATATGATGCCTTTAATGATCAATTAGAAAAAGAAGTCCCTGTCAAACGAGGGATCTTTGGGGCCGATATGGCGATTGAATTGATCAATGATGGTCCAGTGACGATTTTGTTAGATACAAAAAATCCATAAGTAAGAAAACATGCAGTCGGTTTAGACTGCATGTTTTTCGATATAGAGTTGTTGGGCGATCACTTGGTTGATAGAAATTTCTTGTCCATGGATGATTAAGTGATAGAGGCCTGTGTAGTCATCATACCGTTGAAACGCGATAGTATTCCCAATCTGGAGATGGATCTGGTCTAAGAATTTTAGCAATTCATAGGTGTCATGGACCCTTTGCAGAATATACAGACCAGGTTGGGTCGCTTCGCTGAGACGGTCTTGGTAGGCTTCGACAAGCCTTTCGCCTTTCTTTGGAATTGTCCCACCGTGAGGGCAGGTCTTAGGAGTTCCAAGCATGTGATCCAGCTGGTCAATGAAATGTTCAGAAACGGTATGCTCGAGAACTTCTGCCTCTTCATGGACTTCTTCAGTTGTATAGTCAAGTTTTTCCAGAAGAAATACTTCGATCAAGCGGTGCTTGCGGTAGAGATCAGAGACCAACTGTGATCCTAGATCCGTTAGTAGATACCCATGGGCCTTGTCTTTTACCAAGAGGCCCTCAGAGACCATACGCTTAATCATCTCGGTCACAGCGGGTGGAGAGACCTGCATGCGACTGGCGATTTCCTTGTTGCTGATTTTTTCTACTTCTGTGCCAATTTCATAAATGCACTTGAGGTAATCTTCTTTGTTTGGTGTCATGCTTTCCTCTTTTCTTCGCTCACTTCTAGTATATCAAAAATCTCCTCAAAAACGCTAGTGGAGTAATGAGAATTGTCTCAAGCTCCAAAAGATGGTAGTATAGAAGCATAGAAAGGACGGCACTATGAACAGACGGGAATTAGTGAGATTAGGCTGGAGAGAGAGTAGTTTAGCCTATCTAGAGAAGCACTTGCAGGGATTGAAAGATCCACAAGCCTACCAAGAACAATACCAGTCTGTCTTTTTCTTTGCCAGTCCTCTGTTTCAAAATATGTGGTTTCAAGAGATCAAAGATCTAACGGAAACGGCTGCCCAAGACTTGCTGAGGGGAGTCATGAAAATTCTTCTTATGCCAAGTGACCTGTCCGGAACTTGTGAAGAAACAGCCTTTCTTCTGAGTAGGATGGCTCCAGATTGTCCGCCAAGTTCCGACTTTTGGAAGGCTTTTTCACACGTCGTGCAAATCGCCTTTGAAAAGGATCCCTTAGCAGATCAGTCGGGAGATCAGCTCTTGAAACGCCAGGTTCACCAGTTACGCTACCTACTTTCAAGTTACCAAGCCCAATGGGTTCGGACGCATAAGGCCAGAGCTGGACAGACTGACGAGGAGGCCTTACAAGCTTACATACAAAAGGCTAGAGCGGTCACGGTGGATGCTTATGCGGCTGCCCGCCTTCACAATAAGGTCTCCCTAGGGCCAGATGGTCACCTTCATTATCCATCAGGGGCCTCCCAACAAGTCAATTTCAAGGTCTTGTTAAATTTCCATACGGAGTATATTCTCGATCAAGCCGGGCGTTTTCTCAATGAAGTCGATCCAGTAGAAGTTTCTGAAAATGGCATTGTCAATGGGGCTAGTTTTAACTACGGGCTGGCTAGGGGACGGACCCATAAGGACTTAGATATTGACCCCGTCAAAGCTTGGGACCCAGCCTTTCGGAAGCAGGTCCTTTATCGTCAAGGTGTTCGCTATCTAGCCCCTAAAAATGATCGCAGTGTCGAAGGCTACTGGAGTCGAAAAGGGGTCTTTGCACAAGGAGGCAAGAGCTACAAGCAACAAGTGGCACAGCGCGTGCGGAGTTTCCTCAGAGGCATCCCTCGCTTACGCTGGCGCGTCCTCCTACAGAATGGACTCCATCGGATTTTATAGCAATGGAAAAGAGGTCGCAGACCTCTTTTTTCATTTATCCAAGTGCTTTGACGGCTTTGATTGCAGCGTCGTAATTTGGTTCGCTGTTGATATTTTCTAGGTATTCAACGTAAGTAACCTTGTTATCCGCATCTAAGACCAAGACAGCACGCGCAAGTAGGTGCCATTCATTAATCAAGAGGCCGTATGCTTTCCCGAAGGAATGGTCGTAGTAGTCTGAGAGCATGATGGCATTGTCGAGCCCTTCAGCAGCGCACCATTTACCTTGAGCAAAAGGAAGGTCGACAGAGACCGTCAAGACGACAGTGTCTTCCATATCCGATAAGGTTTGATTGAAGTGACGTGTTTGCATCGAACAGATGCCTGTGTCGATGGATGGGATAATGCTGAGGACTTTTTTCTTGCCAGCAAAATCAGCTAAAGATTTCTTCTCAAGAGCTGGAGTGATCAATGAAAAATCATGGGCCATTTCCCCTACTTGAAGTTGAGATCCGGTAAAGGTCACAGGGTTTCCTAAAAATATTGCCATAAAAAGACTCCTTTTTTGTTTTTATTGTACCGCAATACCGGTGGAGGGGCCACTGATTTGTTTAGAAATCTGAATGGTCTACTGACTCAATCCTTCTGCGATCTTGTCTAAGTTCCACTTCATCATGCTGTAGTAGCTATCACCCTTTTCCCCTTCTTTGGCAATCGAGTCAGTAAAGATCTTTGCAAAGATAGGGATATTGGTATCCTTAGACACAGTTTTCATAGGACGCTCATCGACACTGGATTCGACAAAGAGAGCCGGTACCTTGGTTTGCCGGAGCTTTTCTACCAGCGTTTTGATTTGGTCAGGTGTGCCTTCTTCTTCCGTATTGATTTCCCAGATATAGGCAGATGGGACGCCGTAGGCTTTGGAGAAGTACTTGAAGCAGCCTTCGCTGGTTACAATCATCTTCTTCTCCTCTGGGATATTGTTGAATTTTTGTTTGGCTTCTTGGTCGAGCTTGCTGAGTTTTTCAGTATAGGCAGCTAGATTTTTTTCGTAGAAGTCCTTGTTTTTTGGATCTTTTGCGATCAATTGTTTGGCAATGTTTTTAGCGTAGAGGATCCCGTTTTCGAGATTGAGCCAAGCGTGAGGGTCTTCTTTTCCAGCTTGGTTTTGGCCTTCCAAGTAGATGACGTCGACTCCGTCGCTTGCTGCGAAATAGTCTTTGTTTTCAACTTTATTGGCATTTTTGACCAATTTAGTAAACCAAGCATTGCCACCGGTTTCGAGGTTGATCCCGTTGTAGAAGATGAGGTCTGCTTGCGAAGTCTTTTTGACATCTTCTGGAAGCGGTTCGTATTCGTGAGGATCTTTGCCGACAGGAACGATACTGTGCAGATCGATCTTATCCTCAGCAATATTTTTAGTTATATCTGCAAGGATTGAATTGGTGGTGACCACTTTCAATTTACCAGAAGCTCCAGAAGAAGAGCCTTTGCTGCAGGCCAACAGGCCGAATAAGAGTGCCACAAAGAGGGCGAGGACAGAAGCGATTTTTTTCATGTGTTTCCCCTTTAATGAGATGAAAGAGCGTGCCTGTTCTTTCTTTGCTTAGGAGCTATAAAGAAGCTGATGAGAAAGAAGATGGCAGAAGTGAGGACAATACAAGACCCGACGGCGATGTTTAAGCTATAACCAATAAAGAGTCCCAAAATGGATGCAAGAGCACCTAGGCTAGAGGACAAGAGCATCATGGACCAGAGGTTATTGGCATAGAGGTAGGCCGTCGCAGCGGGTGTAATAAGCATGGCGACGATGAGAATGGTTCCGACACTTTGCATAGCAGTAACAGAAACCAATGTCAAGAGCACCATAAGGAGGTAGTGGTAGACCTTGACCCGGACGCCCATGGATTGAGCCAAAACTGGATCAAATGAAGTGAGAAGCAAGGGGCGAAAAAGCAGGACAATCACCAGCAAGACCGCCACCCCAATACCGATGGTCATCCACATATCCTGGTCTTGCACGGCCAAGATATTCCCAAAGAGGATGTGGAAAAGGTCGGTGGAACTTTTTGCGACTCCAATCAGAATGACTCCTAAGGCGAGGAAAGAAGAAAAGGTAATCCCTATCGCTGTGTCGCTCTTGATGATGGAGTTGCTCTTGATATAGGTGATAAGAATGGAAGCTAGAAGCCCAAAGACAATGGCGCCAATAAAGAAATTGATGCCAAGGATAAAGGACAGGGCCACCCCTGGAAGGACTGCGTGCGAGATAGCATCTCCCATGAGAGACATGCCTCGCAAAATAATGAAGCATCCGACAGCTCCAGCAACAATACCGATGGCAATGGCTGTGATCAGGGCATTCTGTAAGAAGTGGAATTGCTGTAATCCATCGATAAATTCTGTAATCATCCGACGCCACCTCCTATAAAGAGTTCATGCCCATAGGCTGCATGCAGATTCTCCTTGGTAAAGGTTTCCTCTGTTTTCCCAAAAGCGATCAGCTTGCGGTGAAGGAGGAGGACCTGGTCAAAATAAGCTGGGACCTTGCTGAGGTCGTGATGGACAATCAGGATGGTCTTGCCTTCTTGTTTCAAGGTCTGGAGGGTCTGCATGATGATGTCTTCGCTGACAGAGTCAATCCCTGCGAAGGGCTCATCCAAAAAGATGACATCCGCTTCTTGGACCAGGCAACGGGCAATCAGCACCCGTTGGAATTGCCCTCCCGAAAGCTGGCCGATCTGGCGATCTGCTAGATCAAGAAGATTGACAAGTTTCAAGGCATTTTCCACTTTTTTGAGGTCCTCTTTGCTTTTTCGCTTGAAGATAGAAAGATGGGGATAGAGACCCAGTGAGACACACTCCCGCACCGTGATGGGGAAGTGGAAATCAATAGCGGATTTCTGTTCGACGTAGGCCACTCGTTGAAGAACTTGGCCGAGATCTTTTTGATCGAGCTGGACCTTTCCCGAATGGGGGAGAAGTCCTAGCATGGCCTTGATCAGGGTTGATTTCCCAGCTCCGTTGGGCCCAAGAATTCCTAGGATGGTTGGCCCCTGGATGGTGAGGGAAAGATCCTCCAAGGCCAGTGTTTGCTGGTAGGCAACACTTAGATGTTCAATTTGAATCATGATTTTGCTCCTTTAGTATTAATATACATGAATAAAAAAATTAAGTCAAGTTAATTAATAAAATAATTCAGCTTAAATCACTTGAAATCATTGAAAAAAGTTCCTATTTTTGATAAGGTTATTAGAAAAGAATGAAAGCGAGAAGATCATGGTACGTTTACAAGATGATTTTTATGATTACGTCAATGGGGAATGGGCTGAGACAGCTGTGATCCCTGATGACAAACCGTCAACTGGTGGTTTTATGGACTTGATCCAAGATATCGAAAACTTGATGTTGGATATCACTGGAAAATGGCAACGAGGAGAAGAGCTGCCTGAAGACAGTATTCTGCAAAACTTTGTCAAATACCACAAAATGGTGGCAGATTTTGATGCCCGGGAAGCAGCTGGTGTGGCACCAGTCATGCCCTTGATCAATGAAATCAAGGCCCTGTCTTCTTTTGAAGACTATACCAGCAAGTTGGGTACCTATGAACTAGCTGGCAAACCAAATCTCATGCCATTTAGCGTGTCACCAGACTTTATGAATGCCCAAATGAATGTCTTGTGGGGAGAGTCTCTTGCTCTCATCTTGCCAGATACGACCTACTATGAAGAAGGCAATGAAAAAGGCCCAGAATTACTGGCTATCTGGCGCCAAATGATGGAAAAACTCTTACCAAAATTTGATTTCTCAGAGGAAGAAATCAAAGACATTCTGGATAAAGTGATTGCGGCGGATGCAGAATTGGCCAAATATGTCTTATCAAACGAAGAAAGATCCGAGTACAACAAACTCTACCATCCTTATGAGTGGGCAGATTTCAAGGCCTTGGTTCCAGAATTGCCACTCGATACCTTCTTTACAGAAGTGATCGGACAAACACCAGATAAAATCATCGTGCCAGAAGAGCGTTTCTGGAAGGAATTCGCGCCAAAATACTACTCGGCAGTCAACTGGGAAACCATTCATGCCAAATTGAAACTCGGTGCAGCCTTAGATTGGACGTCTTTCTTGACCGAAGAAATCCGTGTCTTGTCTGGTGAATATGGACGGATCATCACGGGGATTCCAGAACCTCGTCCAAAAGAAAAAGCAGCTCTGGCCTTGGCAGAAGGACCTTATAGCCAAGCGCTAGGACTCTGGTATGCTGGAGAAAAATTCTCACCAGAAGCAAAAGCAGACGTAGAGCATAAAGTAGCGACCATGATTGACGTCTACAAGGAGCGCTTAGAAAAAGCAGACTGGCTCGCTCCTGAAACTCGCGAAAAAGCCATCGTCAAACTCAATGTCATCACACCCCATATTGGCTACCCTGAAAAATTACCAGAAACGTATGCCAAAAAGATCATCGACGAAAGCAAAACCTTGGTTGAAAATGCTCAAGCTCTTTATGAAATTTCCATTGCCCATACTTGGAGCAAGTGGAACCAACCAGTTGATCGGAGCGAATGGCACATGCCAGCCCATCTGGTCAATGCTTACTATGATCCGCAACAGAACCAAATCGTCTTCCCAGCAGCGATTTTACAAGCACCTTTCTATGACCTTCACCAATCATCATCAGCCAACTACGGAGGAATCGGTGCAGTCATTGCCCATGAAATCTCCCACGCCTTTGACACCAATGGAGCTTCCTTTGACGAGCACGGTAGCTTGAAAGACTGGTGGAAACCAGAAGATTACGAAGCCTTTACCGCTCGCACGCAAAAGGTCATCGATCAGTTTGAAGGCCAAGACTCTTACGGTGCCAAGATCAACGGGAAATTGACCGTTTCTGAAAACGTGGCAGACCTTGGCGGTATCGCTGCAGCCCTTGAAGCCGCTAAGAAAGAGGAAGATTTCTCAGCAGAAGAATTCTTCACCAACTTTGCTCGCATCTGGCGCATGAAAGCCCGGACAGAGTACATGCAACTCCTCGCAAGTGTCGATGTCCACGCACCAGGAAAACTCCGTACCAATGTCCAATTACCAAACTTTGACGAATTCTTTGAAACCTTTGATGTCAAAGAAGGCGACGGCATGTGGCGTGCACCAGAAGACCGTGTGATCATTTGGTAGTCTAAGATACTAAGCCCGTAAAAAAAGCGAGAAGAAAATAGGAGATTGACCATGTGGGCCAGGCCCACCAGTCAATCTCTCTTTTTCTCGACGCTTTTAGGGCGAGTTCAATTTCGCGATACTAGTTTTGTTGATCAAAGGAAGTAGTCTTGACTTCAGTTAGGCGATTGATTTTCTTGATCGCTCGTGAAAAAAATAAAAATCCCCAAAGCCAAGTTTCAACCTACTGAAACTAGCTTTGGGGATTTTTGATAATAAGATTCATCAAATAAAAATGAAACGTTTCCAATGACTGCGTGAACAGATAAATTTAATTGATTGGAGCCTTGTATAATTCTTTGAATTTCATAGAAATAAATGCTACTATGAGTGTGAACTAAATAAATTTTAAAGGAGCAGACTATGAGAAATTTTGCAAGTCCGTCACGTTACATTCAAGGGGAAAATGCCTTATTTGAAAATGCGCAATCTATTTCAGAATTAGGGACTCACCCTGTTTTGCTATGTGATTCAGTGGTCTATGATATCGTAGGGAAGCGTTTTGAAGAATACCTTGGTCAAAATGGGCTCACGGTTTTACCAGTCTTCTTTAATGGAGAAGCTTCAGACAATGAAATCAATCGTGTTGTTTCTTTAGGGAAAGAGCAAGGTTGTAACTTGATTATTGGTTTAGGTGGAGGAAAGACTATCGATAGTGCTAAAGCTATTGCCGATCTTTTAAAATCACCAGTTGTGATTGCTCCTACCATCGCTTCTACAGATGCCCCAGTTTCAGCCTTGTCTGTTATTTATACAGATGAGGGTGCCTTTGAGCGCTATATCTTCTACTCAAAAAACCCAGAATTGGTCTTGGTGGATAGCAAGGTGATCTCTCAAGCACCAAAACGCTTGCTTGCTTCTGGTATCGCAGATGGATTAGCGACTTGGGTCGAAGCGCGTGCAGTCCTTCAAGCCAACGGAAAAACTATGTTAGGGAAGCACCAAACTCTAGCGGGTGTCGCTATTGCACAACGTTGTGAAGAAACCTTATTTGCAGACGGTCTCCAAGCTATGGCAGCCTGTGAAGCCAAAGTTGTAACGCCTGCTCTTGAAAACATTATTGAAGCTAATACCCTTCTCAGTGGTATTGGATTTGAAAGTGGGGGATTAGCAGCGGCTCACGCCATCCATAATGGCTTTACTGCCCTTACTGGGGACATCCACCATTTGACTCATGGTGAAAAAGTAGCCTATGGAACCTTGGTTCAATTGTTCTTGGAAAACCGTCCTAAAGAAGAATTGAACAAATACATTCGTTTCTATCAACAAATTGGTATGCCAACCACTCTGAAAGAAATGCATCTTGAAACTGCAAGTTATGAAGATCTTCTCAAGGTTGGCCAACAGGCCACCATCGAAGGAGAAACCATCCATCAAATGCCATTTGAGGTGAAGGCTTCTGATATTGCCCAAGCCATCGTAGCAGTAGATGCCTACGTTCAAGGTTTGGCCTAAGTAAACATTAGTCATTCACCTAGAATGTATACAAACCGTTTTTTTACATCAAACAAACTAATGGATGTCTAAAAAATTAAAATGAGATCCTTTTTAAGGCTCATTAAAAATACTTAGGAACTTTCCGCCGTGAGAAAAGTGCTAGAAACACGATTGTTTCTAGCACTCAGGAGTTTTAGTCTGAGCCCAAAAATTGAAAAGTGAAGGGGCACAAAACGAATTGAACACGGGCTACGGATTGTGTCAAAAAGATAAGTTCTCCTAGAATCAAAAGATTCTGCGTCAAACTTCCTATTTTGACTTTATCCGCAGACGCCCTTTGTATCTTGATTTAGTCATGGAACATTTTCGAAGTTCGCTGACGTCCGTACTCACCTAAGGAAAGTTTCTAAGATGACTTTGTCAACAAACCAAGAACTCCCATACCTTATGGTAATGGGAGTTCTTTCTCTATTTTCTTCTTTTTGGATCGGTTTGTTTAAAGATCAGGTATAAAATTCCGGCAGGCAGGAAGCAGAAGAGCCACATGGCATCTAGTCCCTTGCTTTTACTGCTAGAGTTCGTTGTTTTAGACTCACTTACGGCCATCCCAGCTTTAATGCTTGGGGATACCTGTTGCAAGCCGTTCTGGACGACTAGGCGGTTGTCTTCCAGTTTCAGCGCTGGCTTCGTCCCCTTCTTAACGGTCGCATAAAAGTCTTGTTTCAGTTGAATGGTCTTTCCGTCGATTTTATGTTCACCTGCAGAAAGGACTTTTTTATACTGGTAGTCTGCGAACATTTTCTCAGCCAAGGTATTTCCGATCTGATTGCGGTAGCTTTCGGCGATCTCTACATCGTAGTTCCCAACCCCCAAAATCACTTCGATAATCCGTTGTTTACCCCGCTTGGTTGTCGCGGTGTAGTTGTAGTCAGCAGTCGGGCTGGATCCGGTCTTGAGTCCATCTGTTCCTTTGAGGGCGAACTTTCCACCTTCGAGGGAAGTGTTGTAATTATCATAGCTTTGCTCGTAAGGGGTTCCTTCCATGATGGTGGTGTGAGCTTGCTTGGTGTATTCCAACATTTCTGGCAGGTCGTTTACGATGTGATAAGCCAGAATAGACATGTCTCGCGCTGTAATTTCGTTATTGGCATTGACATCGTAGCGCTGAGGATTGTAGTAGCCCTGAAGGACCGAGATCATCGCCCCATTTGGATTGTGCCATTTGGTATGGCTCATTCCCATTTCTTGTGCGTACTGATTCATTAAGTCCAAAAACTTATCGGGATCATTGTCAGTGACGGCGTTGGCGAGCATAATCACGGCCGCACTAGAAGATGGAACAAAGAGCATCTTGATCAATTCAGATACCTTGTAGTCAACACCAGCTACAATAGGTGAGTTACTTAACAGATTGTTTTCTGAGATGGCTTGGTCTGCCTCTGTTGCTGTGACCACGGTATCGTACTTGATCTTGCCTTCTTTAAGGGCTCGAAAGACCACGTAGGCACTCATGAGCTTGGCCATGCTTCCTGAGTCTCGGACCGTGTCGATATTGTCTCCGTACAATATAGCTCCAGTATTGGCGTCGATGACGATGTCGGCCTTGGGCTTGTAAAAATCGTCCAATACCAGTCCAGCATCAGCTGCGATTTTCATGACATCTTCTTGCTGGTAGATGTCGTCCGCAAAAGCAGTGGAAATAGGGCCTAATGTCAAGACTCCTACAAGGAGGGACAAGAGGCTGTGTTTTAGTCGTTTGTGTAAATGTTTCCCATAATTCATAGATTCCATTATATCATACAGGCCAGAGATTCAACTTGAAAAAATTCTAGAAAAAGTAGAAATTGAAAAAATAAAGAAAAAATAGAATAATTTCGCAGTAAAAGCGTTTACATTTCCCTAGAAAGTGCTATAATTTAAATTGAGTATAACATTTTTTACAATGAGGTGATTTATATGAACAAAGGGAAGGTACTCTTAGCGACCAGCGCTCTGCTTTTATCAGCTGGTGTACTGGCAGCCTGCTCAGGAGGAAAATCTGGAAGTTCCGGCGGACAGACTTTTAGCTATGTCTATACCCAGGATCCGGATACTCTCGACTATTCGATTTCTAATAAAAAATCGACTTCCGAGTTTACAGGAAATGCGATAGATGGCTTGTTGGAAGTGGACAAGTACGGGAACTTGATCCCATCGCTTGCTAAAGACTGGACTGTTTCCAAGGATGGATTGACCTATACTTATAAACTCCGTAAAGGGGTCAAATGGATGACTTCTGAAGGGGAAGAATATGGAGAAGTCAAGGCCAAAGACTTTGTCACAGGTCTCAAACACGCGGCAGACAAGAAATCACAAGCGATTTACTTGGTCCAAAAATCTGTCAAAGGCTTGGATGATTATGTATCAGGGAAAACATCTGATTTCTCAACTGTTGGAGTAAAGGCTATTGATGATTATACCGTTCAATATACCTTGAGCCAACCAGAAAGTTTCTGGAATTCTAAGACTACGATGGGGATCTTGATGCCAGTCAATGAAGAATTCCTGAAATCTAAAGGAGATGACTATGGTCAAGGAACTTCTCCATCTAGTATCCTCTACTGCGGTCCTTATTTGATCAAGTCCATCACTTCTAAATCTTCTGCGATATTGGAAAAGAACCCAACATACTGGGATGCAGATAATGTTAAGATCAGTAAAGTGAAGCTGACCTATTATGATGGACAAGACTCAGAATCCTTGATTCGTGGGTTTGATAACGGCGACTATACAGTTGCCCGTGTTTTCCCAAATGGTTCCAACTTTAAGAGTGTAGAGAAGAAGCATAAGGACGATATCGTCTTTACTGACCAAGGTTCCTCAACCTATAATCTTTCCTTCAATATTGACCGTCAGGCTTATGAAATCACAAAGAAGACTACTGATGCTCAAAAGACTTCAACTAAGAAAGCAATCTTAAATAAAGACTTCCGTCAAGCCATTATGTTTGCCTTCAACCGCAAGGCTTATGTAGCGCAAACTAACGGGGAAGCGGGTGCCAATAAGGTTATCCGTAATACCTTTACGCCACCAAACTTTGTCCAAATCGATGGCAAACAATTTGGTGATGCAGTAGAAAAAGACTTGGAAGCTTATGGGGATGAATGGAAAGGGGTCTCTGTCGCAGATGGAAAAGACACCCTCTACAATCCAAACAAGGCCAAAGAAGAGTTTGCCAAAGCCAAGGCAGACTTGCAGGCTCAAGGAGTTGAATTCCCAATTCATTTGGACCTTCCAACTTCTTCTACTTATACGGAAGGAATTAAACAGGCCCAATCCTTTAAACAATCAGTTGAGTCTACATTGGGAGCAGAAAATATTGTCATTGATTTGAATATGATTTCTGAGGATGATCTGCAACGGGTTACCTACTTTGCTGAAAGTGCTTCGCAACAAGACTGGGATTTGAACAATAACTTGGGTTGGGGACCAGACTATACGGACCCATCTTCTTACATCGACATCACTAGTGGTAAATCCGGCGAAAACGCCAATTCTTACTTTGGATTCGATGCTGGTACGGATAATGCAGCCGCAAAAGCAGCTGGTTTTGATGAATATGATCAATTGATCGAAGATGCGCACAATGAAACCAAAGATGTGAACAAGCGTTACGAAAAATATGCTGCCGCTCAAGCTTGGTTGACCGATAGTGCCCTCTTGATTCCGATCCATTCAGATGGAGCTTCTCCAGTCGTTCGTAAAACTGTACCATACTCTGCAGCCTTTGCTTGGACAGGCCACAAGGGTCAATCCTTCAACTATAAATATTTAGAAGTTCAAGACAAGGTCGTATCGGCTAAAGACTACGACAAAGCGCGTGATCAATGGAAGAAAGAAAAAGAAAAATCCAATAAAAAAGCGCAAGAAGAACTTGAAAAGCATGTGAAATAGACTTTTCTTGAAGAAAACAGGAGAGACAGGTCCCGTATGGGACCTGTCTTTTTCTTTGTCTGAACCTTTAAAAATCGCCTAAAAATGGTATAATAGGAGCATCACGAAAATTGGAGAGACGCTATGAGTTTTTACAATCATAAAGAAATCGAGCCTAAGTGGCAACAATACTGGGCTGACCATCACACTTTTAAGACAGGAACAGATGCTTCAAAACCTAAGTTTTATGCATTGGACATGTTCCCTTACCCATCTGGAGCGGGTCTTCACGTAGGACACCCAGAAGGCTACACAGCGACTGATATCCTTAGCCGTTTCAAACGTGCGCAAGGTTACAATGTCCTTCACCCAATGGGATGGGATGCTTTTGGTTTGCCTGCTGAGCAATACGCTATGGATACAGGGAATGACCCAGCAGAATTCACAGCAGAAAACATCGCCAACTTCAAACGCCAAATCAATGCGCTTGGCTTCTCTTACGACTGGGGCCGTGAAGTCAATACGACAGATCCGAACTACTACAAGTGGACGCAATGGATCTTCACTAAGCTTTACGAAAAAGGCTTGGCTTATGAAGCGGAAGTGCCCGTAAACTGGGTTGAGGAACTAGGAACAGCTATCGCCAACGAAGAAGTTCTTCCAGATGGAACATCTGAGCGTGGGGGCTATCCAGTTGTCCGCAAACCAATGCGCCAATGGATGCTTAAAATCACTGCCTATGCGGAACGTTTGCTCAACGACTTGGATGAGCTTGACTGGCCAGAGTCTATCAAGGATATGCAACGCAACTGGATTGGGAAATCAACTGGTGCCAATGTCACTTTCAAGGTGAAAGGAACAGACAAGGAATTCACCGTCTTTACGACACGGCCAGATACTCTTTTCGGTGCGACCTTCACTGTTTTGGCGCCTGAACATGAACTAGTAGATGCCATCACGACATCTGAACAAGCTGAGGCTGTAGCGGACTACAAACACCAAGCTAGCCTTAAATCAGACTTGGCTCGTACAGACCTTGCCAAGGAAAAAACAGGGGTTTGGACTGGTGCTTATGCCATCAACCCTGTCAATGGCAAAGAAATCCCAATCTGGATTGCGGACTACGTTCTTGCTAGCTACGGTACAGGTGCTGTTATGGCCGTACCTGCCCACGATGAGCGTGACTGGGAATTTGCTAACCAGTTTGGCCTTCCAATCGTAGAAGTCTTGGAAGGTGGAAATGTAGCAGAAGCTGCTTACACAGAAGATGGCCTTCACGTCAACTCAGACTTCTTGAACGGTCTTAACAAAGAAGAAGCGATTGCTAAAATCGTGGCTTGGTTGGAAGAAAAAGGCTTCGGTCAAGAAAAAGTTACCTACCGTCTCCGTGACTGGCTCTTTAGCCGTCAACGTTACTGGGGTGAACCAATCCCAATCATTCATTGGGAAGATGGCACTTCAACAGCCGTTCCAGAAAGTGACCTCCCACTTGTCTTGCCAGTCACCAAGGACATCCGCCCTTCAGGTACTGGTGAAAGCCCACTAGCTAACTTGACAGACTGGCTGGAAGTGACTCGTGAAGATGGCGTCAAAGGTCGTCGTGAGACCAATACGATGCCACAATGGGCAGGTTCAAGCTGGTACTACCTCCGCTATATCGACCCACATAATACAGAAAAATTGGCTGATGAGGACCTCCTCAAACAATGGTTGCCAGTAGATATCTATGTGGGTGGTGCAGAACATGCCGTACTTCACTTGCTTTACGCTCGTTTTTGGCACAAATTCCTCTATGACCTTGGTGTTGTACCGACTAAAGAGCCATTCCAAAAACTCTTTAACCAAGGAATGATCTTGGGAACCAGCTACCGTGACCACCGTGGAGCTCTTGTGGCGACTGACAAGGTTGAAAAACGTGACGGTTCCTTCTTCCATGTGGAAACAGGGGAAGAATTGGAGCAAGCACCAGCTAAGATGTCTAAATCCCTCAAGAACGTGGTCAACCCAGACGATGTGGTGGAACAATACGGTGCCGATACCCTTCGTGTCTATGAAATGTTCATGGGACCACTTGATGCTTCGATCGCTTGGTCTGAAGAAGGCTTGGAAGGAAACCGTAAATTCCTCGACCGTGTGTACCGTTTGATCACAAGTAAAGAAATCGTTGCGGAAAACAATGGTGCTCTAGACAAGGTTTATAACGAAACCGTTAAAGCTGTCACAGAGCAAATTGAGTCTATGAAATTCAACACAGCCATTGCCCAGCTCATGGTCTTTGTCAATGCTGCTAACAAGGAAGATAAACTCTATGTGGATTACGCCAAAGGCTTCATCCAATTGATTGCTCCATTTGCCCCTCACTTGGCAGAAGAACTCTGGCAAACAGTGGCAGCAACAGGTGAGTCAATCTCTTACGTAGCTTGGCCAACATGGGACGAAAGAAAATTGATTGAAGACGAAATCGAAATCGTCGTTCAAATCAAAGGAAAAGTCCGTGCTAAACTCATGGTCGCAAAAGACCTTTCTCGTGAAGAATTGCAAGAAGTCGCTCTAGCTGACGACAAAGTCAAGGCAGAGATTGATGGCAAAGAAATCGTGAAAGTGATTAGTGTACCGAACAAACTTGTTAACATCGTTGTGAAATAAAATTAAAATTCCTTCAGAGCTAAGTTCTGGAGGATTTTTGACTCTTCTTGACAAGAAAACGATATTTTGTTAATATCATTAACAAAAAGAAGGAAACTATGAATAAGAAAGAACTGCATAAGTTTAATAATCGTTTTAACAGCTTTGCTTTAGCTTTTGAACAGTTGAAAAAGGATCAGCATAGGAATAGTATTGATAAATCAATCACTATTAATGAAGTCCATTTGATTGATCTAATAGGTCGGAATCAGCCTGTGAATCTAGTGAAATTATCTGAGTTACTTGAAGTATCAAGGAGCGCTATTACTCAGAGTGTTAGACGTTTAACCAAGAAAGACCTCGTTACTTTTGAATTTGCACAGGATAATGAAAAAAATAAATATCTGATATTATCCAAAAAAGGGGTTGAAGTTTTTAACATCCATAAAGAGCAGCAAGAACATATTGAAAAAACCATTTTTTCAGTTTTAAGAAACTATAGTGATGAGGACCTTCAAATGGTTATGAAACTGATGGATGATGTTGAACAGGTATGGCGAGAATTACCGTGGTAAAAATCACGGTAATTTTAAAACTACATTGTTAATTACATTAACAAAAAAGAGGAAGATATGAATATACAAATTGAACTTATCTCAGAGTCTGAGTTAGCAGACGAATCTTTTAATATTGTCATCAATGGCTTAAAACCAAGAGAAACATATAGAGTCGAGATGTACCTAACTGATTATTATTGTATCAATGCCCCCATGCTTTTAGCCCATGATGTTTTATGGAGATCAACAGGGACTTTTGTATCAGATAAGAATGGTATTATTGATATTTCACAAACTCCATCTTGTTCTGGCTCTTATGAAGGCATTTCAACAATGGGACTATTTTTTAATGCTAAGCCCTTAACCAATGAGAGAAAGAAACTTCCAAACTCTCTTTCTGAAATTCCCTTATTAGATCATTTTTTTGTGGATATCAAAATTATGCAAGGAAATACTGTCATTGCAGAGAGAACTTTCACAAGACATTACATGAGTTCGCAAATTAGTCATCAAGATATTTACGGGAAACATTTTCAAGGTCGATTATTTTATGATAAAAAGTTAAGAAAGGCGCCAGCCGTGATTATTGTGAGCGGTAGTGAAGGACGGATTGAAAAGGCACAGAATATAGCTCAGCTTTTATCTTCTAGAGGCTATATTTGTCTTGCGATAGCTTATTTTGGTTTAGAGGGGTTACCAAAACATTTGGAGCGTATTCCTTTAGAGTGCCTTGTGGAAGCAAAGGATTATCTACGTCAGCATCCCCAAGTAGATAGTGAAAAAATTGGAATATATGGACGGTCTAAGGGAGCAGAATTCGTTTTAGCTGAGGAGAGCCTTTTTAATGACGTTCAATGTTTGGTACTAAATTCACCCTCTGATGTGGTATATGAAGGGATAAAAGGGAAATGGAACTCTCATACTTCTTCTTGGACGCATTTGCAAAAAGAACTTCCCTATCAAAAGTTTCGACTTGGAGATTATCTATTCAGTAAATTTTTTAGAAAAAACTTCCCTAAAGATTGCTCTGCTAGGATAGATATTGGTCAAATGCATTCACCAATCTTATTGCTCGGAAGTACTGTTGATGAAATATGGGATGCCTCGTCAGCGATTGATGATATTGTCTCACATTATAAAGGCCACTACATTACATTTAAAAAATATCATGAAACAGGTCACATGTTGACGGTGTCTTATCAACCAAATCATCGTTATCGAAAAGATTGGTGTTTACTGATGGAAGAGAGTAAGGATTCTTGGTTGGCTACGATTCATTTTTTTGATAGGTATTTGAAGAAGTAATAAAAATAGATTATAAATATGCTATAATAGTTCCAACTAAGATAAAAACACAGTTCTGGTTGGTAGTCCAGACGTAGGCAAGCCTATCAGTAACCTTCCTCCTTGGTTGTCCATTCTTAGGGATAGATTTAAGGAGGTGCTGTCGTGGAAACAATTTCAATTGGATTGACAGTTTATTTTGAAGATGGATTTTGGCATGGTTTGTTCGAACAAGTCTATCGAGAAACTTATCAAGTTTGTCGTGTGACATTTGGTCAGGAGCCAAAAGATGATGAAATTCTAGAGATCTTACAGACTCAGTTTACTCAATTATCTTTTAGTCCAGAAGCTATAGTTAAGCAACATGTAAAAATCAAGAATCCTAAACGATTACAGCGAATGGTGAAGAAACAAGTAAATCAGAAAGTTTCTTCCAAGTCGAAAGAACTATTACAGTTGCAGTATGAGGAAAGAAAAAAGATTTCAAAACATCAATCTAGTGTCCAAAAGCAATTGCTCGAACAAGAGAAATTTGAACGCAAACAGCAAAAACGAAGAGAGAAGCATAAAGGACATTAACCCTTATCTCTTTCATCAAAAAAGCTTCGGTAGGAAGAACCCTACCGAGGCTTTTTTAACAAATTTCATTCTGCATGATAATGAAGAGATGTCAAACTCAGTGTCGTTCGAAAAGGAGTATAAAGGTTGATTTTCTTCCAAGGAAGATGGTGTAAAAGGATTAAAAAATCTGGTATTTTGAAGTTCCTCAAGGATCCTGTGGAAATATTCTTAGATTTTTATTTCGATATCGAAACAATTGACAAATGTAAGTGAAAGGATTACAATGAAAATATAAATTTCGATATAGAAATAAAAAGGAGACAAAATGGACAATATGCAAGGGGGCTACCAAGCTTTACAAATACGCTTGTTAAATGGGCGACTTTTTCAAAAACTCTTGAGTAAGGAGCCAGATGCTCAATACAGAAGTGAACAAGGTAAGATCTTAACAGTGCTTTGGGAAAAAGAGGATGGTTGGGCAACTGCTACGGATATCGCTCTTGCGACGGGTCTAGCCAATAATACATTGACTAGCATGGTTAAGAAATTGGAAGAACAAGGTTTGGTTACGATTCAACCTTGCACGCAGGATAAAAGGAAAAAATATATCTCTTTGACAGACCTCGGTTGGGCACAAAAAGAAATTGGAGACCGTGTCAGTAAAGAATTGGGGGAGATTTTCTATCAAGGATTTTCGGATCAAGAAATCCGAGAATTTGAGGCCTATCAAGAGCGGATTATCTCAAATCTAAAAGCTAAAGAGAATGACATCTAAGGAAAGGAAGTAACAGTTATGATTGGTATTACAGGGGTAACAGGGAAATTAGGTTCTTATGTGGCGAATCTTGTCGATAAGAAGGGAATCGCTTCAGTCCATCTAGCACGAAGCCCAGAGCGTGCAAAGATCTATGCGTCAGCGGAAATTCGTAAAATAGTGTATGCCAATACACCAGAGGTGGTTGAGGCCTTAAAGGGTATTGATATCTTGTTGATGGTTTCTGCTCGGGAAAATCCAGAGCGTGTCAAGGAACACAAGGACTTTTTAGATGCTGCAAAGCTAGCAGGAGTAGAGCATATCGTCTATACCTCCTTTTATGGGGCAGATGAGAAGGCAACTTTCACCTTGTCTCGAGATCATGCCCAGACGGAAGCCTATATCAAGGAGTTAGGGTTCACCTACACTTTTTTGAGAGATAATTTTTACTTGGACTTCCTGATTGATATGGCGCTTGAAAATGGAGAGATTCGTGGTCCGGCAGGCAATGGTCTTGTGTCAGCTGTTGCCCGTAAGGACACATCTAGGGTTGCAGCAGAAATTCTTTTAAATCCTAAGGAATGGGAAAATCAAACCTTGAATCTGACAGGGCCAGAGGATCTTTCCATAGAAGAAATCGTAGCGCTTCTCTCAAAAGAGACCGGTGACGCCATCGCGTATGTGGATGAAACAGTAGAAGAAGCTTATGAGTCACGGAAAAAATGGCCAGCACAAACTTGGGAGTACGATGCCTGGGTCAGCACTTATACAGCGATTAAAGCTGGGGAACAAGCTGGGGTTTCAACAGATATCGAAAAAGTCCTAGGGCATCCGGCAAGTAGCCTATTGGATACTCTTAGAGACAGAAAACTTATTGAGGAAGAATATGATTGAATATAAACATGTAGCCTTGCGCTACACGGATAAGGACATTTTAAAAGATGTCAATCTCCGTATTGAAGATGGTGAATTTATGGTCCTCGTAGGTCCTTCAGGATCTGGAAAGACCACCATGATCAAGATGATTAACCGTCTCTTGGAGCCGACAGATGGCAATATTTATATGGACGGGAAACGCATCAAGGACTATGATGAACGAGAGTTACGTCTGTCTACTGGTTATGTGCTTCAAGCCATTGCTCTCTTTCCTAATTTGACAGTTGCGGAAAATATCGCTCTCATTCCTGAGATGAAGGGCTGGGGCAAGGAGCGAGTGGCTTCCAAAACAGTCGAATTTTTAGAAAAAGTAGGCCTTCCAGCTTCTGATTACGCCGATCGCAAACCCCATGAGCTGTCTGGTGGGGAGCAACAACGGATTGGCATTGTGCGGGCCATCATCGGGGAGCCAAAGATTCTATTGATGGACGAGCCCTTTTCAGCCTTGGATGCCATTTCCCGCAAACAGTTGCAGGCTCTTACCAAAGACTTGCACAAGGAGTTCGGCATGACCACTATCTTTGTTACACACGATACCGATGAAGCCTTGAAATTAGGCGATCGGATTGCGGTGTTACAAGAAGGAGAGATTGTGCAGGTGGCGGATCCTGAGACCATTCTAGCCCAACCAGCCAACGACTTTGTTGCGGATTTATTTGGAGGTGCTCACCATGTCTAAACTATTTGCAACCTTTCAAGAACGCTTTGGAGACTGGCTCACTGCACTAGGGCAACATTTGCAACTGTCATTACTGACCCTGCTCCTTGCTATTTTTCTAGCTGTTCCATTAGCTATTTATTTAAGTACACGCAAGAGAGCCAGCAACTGGGTTTTACAGGTAGCTGGGATCTTCCAGACCATTCCTTCCATGGCCCTTTTGGGGCTCTTCATTCCCATCATGGGAATTGGAACACTTCCGGCCTTGACAGCTCTCGTCATCTATGCCATTTTCCCCATCCTCCAAAATACCATCACCGGTTTGCAGGGGATTGACCCAAGTCTTGAAGAAGCGGGAATCGCCTTTGGGATGACCAAGTGGGAGCGCTTGAAGAAGTTTGAGATTCCCTTGGCCATGCCCGTCATCATGTCTGGGATTCGGACAGCAGCTGTGATGATTATCGGGACAGCGACTTTAGCCGCTCTTGTTGGAGCTGGAGGATTGGGTTCCTTTATCCTTTTGGGGATTGATCGTCGGAATGCTAGTCTCATTTTAATCGGCGCAATCTCATCAGCCATTTTGGCCATTCTATTTAATGTTATTCTCAAATGGTTGGAAAAGGCAAAGTTGCGTACGATTGTTGCTGCTTTTGCGGTAATGCTCCTTGGTTTGGGAGCGAGTTATGCTCCAAGCATGATTCCTCAGAAAGAAAAAGAAAATCTAGTCATAGCTGGGAAATTGGGGCCTGAACCTGAAATTCTCATGAATATGTACAAGCTTCTCATTGAGGAAAATAGTGACATGACGGTGACGGTTAAGCCTAACTTTGGGAAGACAGATTTCCTTTATCAAGCGCTTAAAAAGGGTGATATCGATATCTATCCAGAATTTACAGGGACCATTACAGGCTCTCTCTTGCAGCCAGCTCCTAAAGTAAGCAACGATTCTGAAGAAGTTTTCAAGGTTGCGCGTGATGGGATAAAGAAACAAGACAATCTAGCCTTGCTCAAACCGATGGCTTATCAAAACACCTATGCGATTGCTGTTCCGAAAAAGATTGCAAAAGAGTATAATCTGAAGACGATTTCTGATCTCAAGAAAGTTCAGGACAAGCTTAAAGCTGGTTTCACGTTGGAATTTAACGACCGTGAGGACGGAAACAAAGGGCTTCAATCAGTTTATGGACTAAATCTTAATGTAGCTACCATGGAGCCGGCACTTCGCTATGAGGCAATCCAACAAGGCAATATCCAAATAACAGATGCCTATTCAACAGACCCAGAAATTGCTCAATATGATCTAGTTGTTCTAGAGGATGACCAACACCTCTTCCCACCTTACCAAGGAGCACCCCTCATGAAAGAAGCTCTTCTTAAGAAACATCCAGAATTGGAAGGTATTCTTAATAAGTTATCTGGTAAAATCACAGAGAGCCAAATGAGTCAGATGAACTACCAAGTCGGAGTAGATGGGAAACCAGCTACTCAAGTAGCGCGTGACTTTTTGGTAAAAGAAGGGTTGATGAAAAATTAACAAACCATTCTCAAGTCTTTGCACTTGAGAATTTTTTAATAGAAAGCAATTTTATATCCTTTCAGCAAGCTTTTGGGGTAGAAGGGGAGACCTTCTCTTCAAAAAAACTCCATTGAGTCTGGCTTAAAATTGTGTTACAATAAGCCTTGAAAATGAATGAAAGAATATGGAAATAAGCATGAAAATAAGACCAGTGATTGGAATTACAGGAAATGAAAGACCCTTCCCAGATGATCCAGACGCGAACATGAGTTATGCGGCGACTGGTTTTGTCGAAGCGGTCAAAGAGGCGGGAGGAATTCCCTTGATATTGCCAATTGGAGATGCGGACATGGCCAAACACTACATGTCGATGATTGATAAGCTCATCATTACTGGTGGTCAAAATGTCTTGCCCAAGTTTTATGGAGAAGAAATCACCATTGATAGCGATGACTACCTCTTAAAACGTGATCTTTTTGAGTTGGCCTTGATTGATGAAGCGCGTGCGGCTAATAAAGCTATCTTTACCATCTGTCGTGGGACCCAGCTCTACAATGTCGCACTAGGGGGAACTCTTTATCAAGACATTGAACACCATTGGCAGGACAATCCAGGTCAGTACACCAGCCAAGAGCTGGTGACCAAGGATCAGACGGTTTTACAAGAGATCTATGGTAAGACCAGTCGCATCAATTCCTTTCACCATCAAAGTATCAAAGACTTGGCAGATGGCTTAGAAGTAATCGCGCGGGATCCCAAAGACGACGTCATAGAGGCGGTTCAATCCACAGATGAGAGTCGTTTTCTCGGCGTTCAGTGGCATCCGGAACTGCGTTTTGACAAGAGCCCAGCAGATCGTAAGCTCTTTGAATATGTCGTGAATGACTTATAATGAGGACCAGCTTCCTTAGGAATTTTTCCTAAGGGGCTTTTTCTTTAATCTGCGTAAGAAAGACTGTAAATTGTGCCTAGGTTTTGGAGGAGGATTCGCTACAATAGAGCTAGTAGAATGAGGAGGATTAGGACATGTATCAATTTCCAAAGGATTTTTTATGGGGGAGTTCGACCTCGGGTCCACAGACAGAAGGGCGTCTAGAGCAGGATGGAAAAGGTGACAATCTCTGGGATTACTGGTATAGGATCGAACCCAACCGCTTTTATCAAGAGCAGGGACCGGAGAAAACATCGACTTTTTATGAACACTGGGAAGACGATCTGGATCTCTTGTTAGAAACCGGCCACACAGCTTTTCGGACGTCTATTCAGTGGTCCCGCATTTTCCCAGAAGGCCGAGGGGAGATCAATCAAGCAGGCGTTGATTTCTACCGTCGTGTCTTTGAAAAGATTAAGGAAAAAGGGATTCACCTCTTGGTTAACCTCTATCATTTTGATTTGCCGATGGCTCTCCAAGAGCAGGGCGATGGTTGGGAAAACAAGGAAACCGCCTATGCTTATCAGGAATATGCGCGTTTTTGTTTCAAGACCTATGGGGATCTGGTCGACCAGTGGATCACCTTTAATGAACCCATTGTCCCTGTGGAGTTTGGTTATTTTTATGATGCCCATTTTCCTCATAAGGTAGATGCAGCTGCAGCTGTAAAAGTAGCCTACCACACCCAGTTAGCAAGCTCTCTAGCGGTCAAGGCCTGTCACGAGGTGGATCCCAATTCCCGGATCGGGATTGTGCTCAATTTGACACCAGCCTATCCTCGGAGTCAGCATCCAGAAGATATTAAAGCTGCTCGTATCGCCGAGCTCTTTCAAGCCAAATCTTTTTTAGATCCTTCGGTTCTTGGCCACTATCCTCAAGAATTAGTGGAGATCTTGCGGGAGCGTGATCTCTTGCCAGATTATGATCCCTTTGAGTTGCGCTTGATGGAGGAAAATACCGTCGACTATCTAGGTGTTAACTATTACCAACCACTCCGTGTAGCAGCTCCTCGTTATGCTCCGAATCCAGCTTCTCCCCTACTCTTTGAGCAATTTTATGAACCCTATGTCATGCCAGGTCGCAAGATTAATCCCCACCGTGGTTGGGAAATCTATGAGCAAGGCCTGTATGACATTGCCAAAAATATCAAGGAAAACTATGGCAATATCGAGTGGATCCTGACAGAAAATGGGATGGGGGTCGAAGGAGAGGAAAAATTCCGCAAGGATGGAGTGATCCAAGACGACTACCGGATTGACTTTGTCAAAGACCATCTTCGTGAGCTCCATCGGGCTATTCAAGATGGTGCCAATTGTAAAGGCTATTTGATCTGGACCTTTATTGACTGCTGGTCTTGGCTCAATGGCTACAAGAACCGCTATGGTTTAGTTGAGTTGGATCTCGAAAGTCAAAAACGCACCCTCAAAAAATCCGGCCATTGGTTTAAAGAACTAAGCCAAGCCAATGGATTTAAAGACTAAATCGAGATCCGTAGCCCATCTTCAATTCGTATTGAGCCTCCTCGCATTGTCGTTTTAAAGCTTGGAGTCAAACAGTTCCCCAAACGGTTTGACTCTCAATTATTCCGAATGTCTGAAACCATTCTGTTTCAGACATTTTTCTTGCAGTGGAAATTTTCTCAAATGACTTTGTCTTCAATCTTAACGCTAACTTAACTAGACCAATTTTCTTGAATTTCCTAGTTGACAAACTGGAAGAAGCATTGTATACTGACTCCGCTGGTTGCTTTTTAGGTAAATTAGACTAGACCAATTTTAAAGTAACTGAGAAATCGACCATGGGTCGTTTGACTAAGTAAAGGGGAAAGTATAGCAAGGCTATATCGTAAAGACTATGTGCGGAATCGTTGGTGTTGTAGGAAATACAAATGCTACTGATATTTTGATTCAAGGACTTGAAAAACTCGAATACCGAGGCTATGACTCTGCGGGTGTTTTTCTGGCTAGTGAAGGCAAGAGCCAATTGGTAAAGGCAGTTGGCCGCATTGCAGAATTGTCGTCTAAGGCAGAAGGTGTCGAAGGAACAGCTGGGATCGGACATACCCGCTGGGCCACTCACGGAAAACCAACTGAGGACAATGCTCACCCACACCGCTCTGAAACAGGTCGCTTTGTATTAGTCCACAATGGGGTCATTGAAAACTACCTTGAAATCAAGGAAGAATACCTAGCAGGTCACCATTTCAAAGGGCAAACGGATACAGAAATCGCTGCCCACTTGATCGGAAAATTTGCTGAAGAAGATGGCTTATCTACGCTTGAAGCCTTCAAAAAAGCCCTCCACATCATCCGTGGGGCCTATGCTTTTGCTTTGATGGATGCGGAAGATCCAAGCACCATCTATGTGGCAAAAAATAAATCACCACTTTTGATCGGTCTTGGAGATGGTTACAATATGGTCTGCTCGGATGCCATGGCCATGATTCGTGAAACCAACCAATACATGGAAATCCATGATCAAGAGTTGGTCATTGTCAAGGCTGACAGCGTTGAAGTTCAAGACTATGATGGAAACGTCAAAGAA
Source organism: Streptococcus mobilis (assembly GCF_059727625.1). Classification (NCBI taxonomy): domain Bacteria; kingdom Bacillati; phylum Bacillota; class Bacilli; order Lactobacillales; family Streptococcaceae; genus Streptococcus; species Streptococcus mobilis. The sequence goes on along the minus strand of NZ_AP041823.1, from coordinate 2,001,003 downwards.
CGGGATAGCTACACGGCTGAACTCGACCTTTCTGATATTGGAAAAGGGACTTACCCATACTACATGCTTAAAGAAATCGATGAGCAACCAACTGTCATGCGTAAGTTGATCCAAGCCTATACAGATGAATCTGGTCAAGTAGTGGTAGACCCAGCTATTATCAAGGCTGTTCAAGAAGCAGACCGGATCTATATCCTTGCGGCTGGTACCTCTTACCATGCTGGATTTGCTTCTAAAAAAATGTTGGAAGAGTTGACGGATACCCCAGTAGAACTCGGTATTTCATCTGAGTGGGGCTACGGTATGCCACTTCTCAGCAAGAAACCACTCTTCATCTTTATCAGCCAATCTGGTGAAACAGCCGATAGCCGCCAAGTGTTGGTCAAAGCCAATGAAATGGGAATTCCAAGCTTGACAGTGACCAATGTTCCAGGTTCAACTCTTTCACGTGAAGCAGACATGACCATGTTGCTCCATGCTGGTCCTGAAATTGCGGTAGCTTCTACTAAGGCTTATACGGCTCAAATCGCAGCCCTTGCCTTTCTGGCTAAAGCTGTTGGGGAAGCCAATGGCAATGAGAAGGCCAAAGCCTTTGATTTGGTGCACGAATTGTCTATCGTTGCCCAATCGATCGAATCAACCCTTTCAGAAAAAGAAGTGATCGATGAAAAAGTCCGTGGCTTGTTGGAAACAACCCGCAATGCTTTCTATATCGGCCGTGGCCAAGATTACTATGTTGCCATGGAAGCTAGTCTGAAACTAAAAGAAATTTCTTACATCCAATGTGAAGGCTTCGCAGCGGGTGAGTTGAAACATGGTACCATTGCTTTGATCGAAGACGGTACACCGGTCATCGCTCTCTTATCTGATCCAGTCCTAGCCAGCCACACACGTGGAAATATCCAAGAAGTGGCAGCACGTGGGGCTCATGTCTTAACCATTGCAGAAGAAAATGTCGCTAAAGAGACAGATGATTTAGTCTTGACGGCGGTTCACCCTTACCTCTCTCCAATCTCAATGGTGGTGCCAACCCAATTGATTGCTTACTTTGCAACCCTTCATCGTGGACTCGATATCGACAAACCACGGAACCTTGCTAAGTCTGTAACAGTTGAATAAATTAGTTATTATAGAAAAAAACATCCTCGTTAGGTTTTTCCTAGCGAGGATGTTTGCTTTATTTGTCAAAACCTTGCAAGGCTTTGAGGCGTTCTTCTGTTTGTCCCTTGGCGTCTAGTTTTTTACCTTGGTAAACAGCAGATTCCCATGATCCGTACATTGGATTTGGGAAGATGATGAATTTTTCACCAAATTCTTTTTGCAATTCGTCCAATTTCTTGTCGCGATCAGCTTCGGATGTCTTAGAGAAGTCTGCAAAGTCCACTAGGTTGTCCCCAAAGAGCAAGACAAGATTGGTCTTTTCTTGTACAGCTTGGCGACGGCCTTCTTTTGATTTGACACCATCTTCTAAGAACATGAGGTGGTCACGTCCTTGAACCGGAATGCCTTCTTTTTCAAGGTTCTTGATGGTATCATCTACTTGAGAGGTTGTACGGTCAGAAATGTAGTAGATTTGAACCCCGTTTTGATCCGCATATTGAAGAAAATCTTTGGCACCTGGCACCGCTTTTGCGGCTGCTTTTTTCACCCAAACATCCCAATCTTTAGGATTGAAGGCCGTACCATCTTTGACGTTTTGAACTTGGTAAGGGCTGTTGTCTAAAACAGTTTCATCCAAATCCAAGACGATTGAGTATGGCTTATCAGAAGGCGTTTGGAGGATCTCTTTCAAACGGTCAGTAGCGACATTGTAGCCTTGTAAATACAAAGCCTTGGTTTCTGCTGCCTTTTGGTACCAGAGAACAGACATGGTATTTTCTTGTGAGCGCTGTTGATCATAGGTCATTGTTACCTGATTTTTAGTGCTGCTTGCTTTTGTCTCTTGCGTTTTGTTGGTGTTGCTTCCACAACTCGTCAGTAAAATGACAGAAGCAAGAGCAGAAACGATGGTAAAGGTGGTTTTTGTTGTTTTCATAAACCGTACACTCCTTAAAATTTTTCTATAAAAATTATACTCTTTTCAATCTTGCCTGACAAGAAAGAGGAGAAGGGGATCCAGGGAATGGTAAAATGAATAGGAAGAAAGAAATGTTGATATGAAGGGCTTTTTCACCTCAATAGATGCCATTTTTCAGCTTAAAAGAAGGGGTATAGTTATCTGCTATAACCGGATCAAGAAAACTTCAAAGCAACCTTTTTCTTCTAAAATGAAAGAATAAAGAAAGATCCCCGCAAGTCCCTATTTTCAAGGACTTGCGTTTTTTTGATACCTTTCTTAATAAAGAAATTTTAAGGCCTTGATAGGGAAAATATATTAGTCAGCTACTTTTCGAGGTGATATCATGGTTACAAATTTCAGAAGGAAAGCAGTCAATCTTTCTTTTGGAGAAAAGATGAGGAGGATGCACAGTATGAGTAAAAAAGAATTGGTTCTTCGTGCCATTCGAGGCGAAACAGTAGAACGAATCCCTGTAGGTTTTTGGCTCCATTATGTGACCCAAGAAGAAAAAGAATTGGGTCTAGACAATCCGGCTGTAGTAGAAAAGAGTATTAAGGGCCACCAACACTATGTAGAAGAAATTTCACCTGATTTTGTCAAGATCATGAGCGATGGCTTCTTCCGCTATCCGAGTGCACTTTATTCGAAAGAGATCACATCAATCAAAGAATTGAAGGATATTCAACCCATTGGAGAGCATCATCCTTGGATTGAAAAACAAATTGAAGTGGTCAAGGAGATTCGTTCTCATTTCCATGAAGAGATTGCTTCTTTCTACAATATCTTCTCGCCCATTTCTTATTTGAAACGTTGGTTCCGTACGGACCAATCCCGTGGAGACCAAGTGATTGCAGACTTTATCAAGGAAGATCCGGAAACTTTGGTCCATGTCCTTGACGTGATTGCAGGAGACATCGCTACTTTAAGTCGCCGCTTGATCCAAGAAGCAGGTATTGAAGGGATTTACTTTTCAACCCAGCAGATCCAAGATGAGCGTGTGACAGATGAAGAGTACCGCAAGTTCATTGAGCCTAGCAGCATCGCTGTCCTAGAAGCAGCCAATGAAGCTGGAGGCATCAATATCCTTCATATCTGTGGTTTTGAAGGGGCCAGCAATGAAGTGGAACTCTTCAAGGATTATCCAGCTCAAGTCATTAACTGGACGACCCATCATGAAGGCCTTAGCCTATCCGCAGGTCGCAAACTTTTCGGCGATCGTGCCGTTTTGGGTGGCTTTGTCAATGGCAAAAAAGGCTTGCTCTATCAAGGGGAACGAGAAGCTATTGAGCAAGAAACTCGCCGCTTGGTGGCTGAAGCCGGAAGTCGTGGTTTGATCCTTGGAGCAGACTGTACCGTACCAGATGATTTCCAATTGGAACGCTTAGATTGGGTACGTCAAGCGGCTGTATTGTAAGAAGAAAGGAGAGGGAGATGAAAAAGATCAGTGTATGGTGCATCCTGGTAACCGTTTTGTTTTTACTTTTAGGGCTTAGTAAAGCCACTCTAGCAAGCAGTCAGGGGAAAGCAAAGAAAGATCCAGATATGGCAAGACTGGAGAAAATTCCAGCCCATAGTCTCTCCCTCCTTCGCCCGTCTGATCTAGCAGGAATTCTTCTTCTCGAAGATCAGTGATAAAAAAAGATGAAGAGCTTGATAAAAAATATATATTAGTCAAAGCATCATTGAAGTGATAAGATAACAAACAAGAAAAGATAGAACGAGGTAAGAACATGTCAGCAAAAAGAGAATTAGTGTTAAAAGCTTTTAAAGGAGAAGCAGTTGACCGTGTGCCAGTTGGATTTTGGCATCATTTTACAACAGAAGAAGAATGGTTGAAAGGATTTTCGAATCCGGAAATTATTGAAAAAAACCTCAATGGCCATAAAAACTTCCTTCACAAGGTCAAACCAGACTTTGTCAAACTCATGAGTGATGGTTACTTTGCTTATCCAAACCCAGCCATTCACAAAGGCCTTGAAAATATCTCTGACTTAGCAGGGATTGAACCACTCGGAGCAGACCATCCATGGATCACAGAGCAGGTAGAGCTTGTTAAAAAAATCCGTGCCGGTTTTGAAGAAGACATTGTGGCTATCTACAATATCTTTGCTCCTGTGACCTACTTCAAATGGTTGGTCGGAGAAGTTTCAGGAGGAGATGACTTGATCGCAAACTTTATCGATCAAGATGCAGCAACTCTTAAAAAAGTATTGGATACAATTGGCCAAGATATTGCAAGTTTGAGCCAACGAATCATCAAAGAAGCAGGAGCAGACGGGATCTACCTCAGTGTTCAAAGTATCCAAGATGCGCGGGTTACACAAGAAGTTTATAAAAACATTATTGCACCGAGTGAATTCCATGTCTTAGAGGCAGCTAAGGAAGCCGGTGGCGTAAATATTCTTCATATCTGTGGCTACGAAGGAGCTCGCAATGATATCCATCTCTTCATAGACTACCCAGCCCAAGTCATTAACTGGGCAGTCGGACCAGAAGGCATCAGCCTAGCAGAAGGACGCGAAATCTTCGGTGGACGCACGGTTCTTGGTGGTTTTGAAAATGGCAAAAATGGTCTTCTTTACACAGGAGATAAGGCTGCGATCCAAGCAGAAACCAAACGCATCATCGCAGAAACAGGAACCACAGGTTTGGTCATTGGTGCCGATTGTACGATTCCAAGTGACATTGATGAAGAACGAATCGAATGGGTTCGTGAAGCTGCAGCAGAATAAGGAAAATAGAAAGAGGGAGAACAGAGTATGAGTAAAAAAACATGGATTATCGGTGGGGTGGCAGTACTTGCCATTGCAGGTGCAACCATTCTTGGACGGAGCTTGAACCATGCAAACGACAGCAAAGGCTCGACAGGATCTAATAAAGTAACAACCTTGAAAGTAGCCCACACTCAAAACTATGTACCGTATGATTTCGTTGATGAAAAAGGAGAATCAGATGGCTATGAAGTAGCCGTTCTCAAAGCCATTGACGAAAAACTACCGGACTACAAGTTTGAGTACACTGGAACAAGTGATGATGACCTCTTGATCGGTCTAGAATCTGGTAAATACGATATCGGAACCAAAGGAGCTTGGTATACCGAAGAACGTGCCAAGAAATTTATCATTCCAAAAGAACCAATCGGAGCAAGTATCATCGGATTTACCGTTCGGAAAGAAGATGCGAATAAATACAAGAACATCGATGACTTCGCTAAAGAAAAAGGAAAATTGGTTCCAATTTCACCACAAAATGCGCAGTGGAATGTTATTAAAGAATACAATGAAAAGCATAAGGACCAACAAATCGAATTAACAGCTGCGGAATCTTTCAAAGTCGCAGATGCTTATGCTTGGGTTCTTGAAGGACGTTACGATGCCTTCTTTGACATCAAACTTTCCTTTGAAAAAGCTGTCACAGATAAAGATGGTTCTTACCACCAATATGCGGACAAACTGAGCTGGTTTGCCTACAAAGGAATTCCAACTTACCCATTGATCCATAAGGATAAGAAAAACGAAAAATTTGCGGAAGAATACAGCAAGGCCATCAAAGAATTAGAAAAAGATGGCACACTTGCTAAATTGTCGAAAAAATATTTCGGTGAAGATGTCTTCAGTTATGTAGATAAAGAGAAATAAGATGAAACTGGGTGCGCATAGCCCCAGCTTCCTTATTTCTATACGGATACAGAAAGGAAAAGAAACATGGTCTCATACGACATTTCCAAGGTCTGGTCATTTCTTCCAACCTTGGTCCAAGCTCTACCAGCGACCCTAGCTTTGATGGTTTTAACGACGGTTCTCGGTTCTGCATTTGGCTTGGTTTTGACCTGGGCACAAGTATCAGAAGATAAGGTAGGAGCAGGTCTGGCAAAAGGTTATGTCTTTACCTTGCGTTGTACCCCTCCGATTGTCTTGCTCTTTTTGGTCTTTTATGGACTTCCCCAATTTTTGAACTGGTGGTTGGGCATTGACATTGACCACTGGTCCAAGTTTGTCTTTGTCCTTGTTGCCATGTTTCTTCTCTTTGCCGCTATGATCTCTGAGGTTTTCAAGGCAGCCTATTTGGCCATTCCAAAAGGTCAGATGGAAGCGGGCTTGAGTATCGGCTTGACGCCGGCTCAAACCATTTGGCGGATTGTCCTTCCCCAAGCCTTTCGTGTGGCTCTTCCAAATATGACGACTGCCATCTTAAACCTCATGCGCGACGCCGCTTTGGCTTATACCATTGGCTTTATCGATATCATGGGAGCAGGAAATAACTTGATCAGCCGCAATCTTGGGAATTATTCCCTCGAGACCTATACAGCTGTAGCAGTGATCTACTGGGGAATTGCCCTTGTCATCTCCCTCTCAGCTCAACTCCTTGAGAAACGACTCAGTGTAACAGAAAGGTAGCTTATGGATTTCAATTTTATTAGTAAAACATTTCTAGCCACCTTGGGTGGTGTTCCAGTGACCCTTCTGATCATGGTCGTATCGATCCTCTTGAGTTTTTTTCCAGCTCTCTTTTTGGCACTCGGTCAGATCTATAAGGTCAAAGGTGTTCGCAGTTTCTCAGTGATTTACTTAGCTTTTATCCGCGCGACACCTCCCATTCTCTTGATTCTCTTCTTTTATAGTCTCTTTCCCAGCCTCTTAAATAGCTTTTTTAAGAGTATTGGCAGTCACTTTAATGTCTTTGAGATCAATCCCATTTACTATGCCTTTATCATCTTTAGCTTGATGACAACGGGGAGTCTTGCTGAAATTCTACGGTCAGCCATTCTGACGGTGGATAAGGGCCAGCTAGAAGCAGCGCAAGCCATTGGTTTGACCAATCGCCAAGCCTATATCCGCATTGTTTTTCCACAAGCCTTGCGTTCAGCCCTGCCCAATTTGTGTAACCTGGTCATCAACTTGGTCAAAGGAACCTCCCTTGTTTTTGTCATGACCATCAAGGATATCACCGCCATTGCCAAGGTCGAAGCCTCTTATGGCTATCAATATTTTGAATCCTATCTAGTGATTTTTATTCTTTATATTGTCATTTGTGGGGTGATTCAGTGGGGATTCAATCTCTTAGAAAAACGCCTGACACTCGCATAGAAGAAGGAGAAATAAGAAGATGTTAGAAGTAGAACACGTATCGAAAAAATTTAAGGACCACCAGGTCCTGGTAGATGTTAATCTCAAGGTCAACCAAGGGGATGTCGTCGTTATTTTAGGTCCGTCTGGATCAGGAAAAACAACCTTCCTTCGCTGCCTTAACCACTTGGAAAAGGCAGATACAGGGCACCTAACCCTAGGTGGAAAAGAGTATGACCTCTCAAAACTCAGCAAAAAAGAGATTCTAGAAATCCGCCAAAAGACAGCCTTTGTCTTCCAGCATTACAATCTCTTTGCCAACAAAACAGCGCTTGAAAATATCTTAGAAGGCCTGGTTGTAGCCCGTAAGATTCCAAAAGAAGAGGCCATCAAACGGGCAGAATCAGCCCTTGAAAAAGTTGGTCTCCTCGCTTATAAGGATTACTATCCTTCTCAATTGTCAGGTGGCCAGCAGCAACGGATCGGAATCGCGCGTGCCATCGCAGTGAAACCAGACGTGATCTTGCTGGACGAGCCAACTTCAGCGTTAGACCCAGAGTTGGTCGGGGACGTCTTAGATGTCATGAAGCAGTTGGCCCAAGAAGGAGTGACCATGGTTGTGGTGACGCATGAAATGGGCTTTGCGCGTGATGTGGCCAATCATGTCATCTTTATGGATAGCGGACACATCATCGAAGAAAATGAACCCCATGAATTCTTCAACAGTCCAAAAGAAGAACGAACCAAACAATTCCTTTCACGGATTTTATCCGATGCCACTTATAGCGTCGAATACATGATTTAACAAGAGACACACCCAGTAAGGGTGTGTTTTTTGGATTCTGGAAAAAATTTTTAAAAATTGGGTCATTTTTTAAAAATCATTACGAATAATATAAGTGAGAGGGAACATATGACTGATAAAAAACAAGGATTAATGCTACTATTCTTACTGACTTTGTTTCTAGGAGGCTGCAGTCTTTTTACAGATAAAGCTGCTGAGAGAAGGGAAATGATTCAGATCGCAGAAAGCACGAAAATGGAGCGAGCGATAAAACACTTGTTAATCAGTATCGATCCGAAAGCTTTCACTTCAGAAGGGATCATTCACTCCTATACCCTGATAAAAGGTGAATTGGAATACAATCCAATGGGAGGGATGAATGTCACTCTCGTTATCAATGGCGATAAAGAGTTAACGATCGATACGACTGTTCAAATGGAAGATTCAGGACAGTTCGAAGCAGGTAGTTATGGTATTTCAGCAAAATTAGATGATCTGTTAAGTAAAGCAGAAGAGACTGGGAAATAAACTCATTCAGGTAAATACCCCTAATATAGGAAAATAGAAACATTTCTGAATCAAAGTTGGTATGTTACATCAATAGCTAGTGCTTGTAACGATTTGGCAACATTTTTTAACAAAAGTAACATTTCAGGTATGAATAGAATTTTGTATAATAAATTCTAAGAAACCTGAAGAAAGAAATGGGAAGAAATGAAAAAAAGTAAATTAATTGTGTTGATAATGGTAGTATTTAGCCTGAGCTTAGGAGGATGTAGCTTTTTTAATGGACAATCTGCCAAGAAACAAGAAATGATTCAAATCGCAGAGAGTAAGAAGATGAAAGTGGCGATTGAAAATATGTTGAAAAAATTAGATCCTAAAGCTCTTACTCCAGAAGGAAAAATAAAATCATATAAAATCTCTAAAGATGATTTAGATTATAATCCGATGGGAGGGCTATTAGTAAAAATAGTTATAAATAATGATGAAAAATTAGTTTTAAGCACAACTATACAAGAGGACGCTACAACAGGGAAATATGAAGAGACCTATTTTGGGGAAACAGAGGAGTTAAGTGATTTATTAGATAAGGAGTGATAATGGCTAATAATTTAAATTTCAATGATCAACAAAATGTTAAAGCTGCTCTACTTGAATACGAAAAAGATGTCAAAATAAATGGAAAGTTTAAAATTGGGACGAAGAAAGACGAATACATTGGTAATGTTGCCCATATTTATGATAACGTAAATGACAATGAGGAGCAGGTCTTCGTTCTTACTAATAATGGCCAAGGCGCGCAACAAAATGCAGTCCCCTATACTGCTTCTGATGAAGCGCGTGCCCAAATCCATGACGTGACTGTCTTGATGAAGGGATCTGAAACTGAAATAAGTACCCAAAAATTACTCCATGATACATTTACAGATTGGGTAAAGACAGACCTGCCAGCAGCTTCCAATATTTTGAACCCTGGTGGTGCGAGCGAGTATGCAACTGAATATGCGAAGAAGTATGCGCGTGATAAGGCTAAAGATGATTTTAACAATTTTGTAGAAGCTTTTGAAGATGCGGTTGTTCCTAATTCTGTTAGGCTTCCGCCGGATGCCACGCCCTTTGGCAGGTTTATGAAAAAAGCGATGGACAATCCTGTCAGCAATTTCATACAGGAAAAAGCATCAGATGCGGTCGGCTTTTTTGCAGAAAGAACAGCCGAAGAACAGGTTAAATTTCCTGCTTTAATGGGAGCTGCTTTTTTAAAAAAATACAATGATGAAAACGGTACTTTCCCGCCTCCGCAATTTAAAGATGCTGCAGCTCATTTGAAAGAGGTGATCCGAAAATACCCTAATGCCAAGATTGATCTATACGGTCACTCTCTGGGGTCTATGAATATTCAGTATGCGCTTGCCTGCTTGACGGAAGAGGAAGCTTCTCATATTGGGACCGTCCACCTATATAATGGCCCTAATGCCTATCCTATCTTAACACCCGAGCAAAAAGCGCGTATAGATTCGCTGAAGTACAAAATCTATAACCACATTGACCATAAAGATTTGGTTAGCTTGGGCTATCAGGATTCTGGAAGCAAGGAATCCAGTGGGATTGTCAAACACCTCAAAACTAAGAATTTGAAAAATACTGGCCTGCAGCACATGATGCATGGTTATATCTATGATAAGGATGGGAATTTGGTTCTTGAAAAGGGAACGGAAGCCATCACTCGGAAGGAAATCATTGAAGAGCGGATGAAGGTTTACTATCGCCTAAAGGATAAATTGCAAAAAACAGGTGGTGGACTGAGCTCAAGTGAACGGATTTATCTTGATACTTTGCAGGCACGCTTGGCTTCTGATGAGCTGATTCGAGTAGTGGATGAAGGGCTGGGGCAAGCTCAGAAATCTAAGGTACAACTGGATACAGATTTAGAAGCTTTGGAGAAAGTATTACAGACCGTTCCGAAAGGCTTCATTCTCAATCTTTCCGAAGTAGAAGAGGCCTATGCACAGGCTGGTGCAACAAGGCAAACAGTTGTCACTGAAGTAAGAGAAAGGTTCGACAACCGTTTGGCTGCATATCAGTCCTTATCGAATGAATTCCATGCTTTAAACGAGCAAGTGAATGCAGGAATTGAGCTCTTAAAAGCAAAAGATCAAGAAATAGCAGGAGAAATGAACCAGTGGGAACAACTAGCTTATTAATTTCATCTATTCTTTCGAAAAAGGGAAAGAAACTAGATCACTTGGAAAGAGAGTTTCAAAAAGCGCGCTTGGAGCTAGATGAAAAGCGTTGCCTAGTGGAAAGAAAACAGCAGCTCTTCACCCAGATGCTGGAAGAAGAGTATGCGATGGCAGCTTCCTTCTTACAAGAGCAGGAAGTTGATAACAGTTGTGGATGGGAGTCCCTCCATCGCTGTATCGAAGAGTATGATCTCGAAGCTAGAGAAGCTGCACAAGTAGCCTTAAAACAGATCGAAATCGAGGAAGAGAATTTATGGCAATCCTACCGGAAAGATAGACGCCAACTGGAAGAGGAGTTTGCACAAGATAAAGTTTCATAGTATAGAAGAGGAGGAAGTATGGGTGACAGTCCAGTCAAAGATTTCTTTGATTTAGATATGAAAGATAAGATGAGGATCATCGAAAGCCGAAAGAAACTTGAAAAAGATTTAATCCGTGTTGTCTATGCGCCCGTTTTATTGACCTGCAAGGCAGGAGTTGAGAAGCGTTACAATAATGGATTGACTGCGATTGCAACAGTAGCCGAAGAAGACGTCCAGGTAGTTGGAAAGCAACTGGATCAGTCGATAGTGGGTCAATTTGCTAAAAATGTACAGACAGCTATTCAAGAAAAAGCTGGTAAATTTAAATCTATCTAGCCAAGAACTTCTATTTAAATATGGAATCTGGAGTGACATCCAGATTTTTTTAATAAATTTAAAAAATTATGTAAAAAAAGTGTTGACAAAGAAATCAGTCTGCGTTATAATAATTTATGTAAACAAAAAGAGGTTGGGAAAACCTACTGGTTTACAAGATCAATAGTGGAAAGGAGATGGTGATATGCTATTTCCAGAATTCAGACAACTAATTGATAAAAGGAAAAATAGAAACTGTTAGCCTGTAGGGCTATTATTAAATAAATGAATTAAAATTATGTAAACAATCAAATAGCAGCCAATTGGTCTGCTAATTTTCAAGAATGAATTAAAATTATGTAAAATAGAGGTATACAATATGAATAACAACTTTAACAATATGGATGATCTTTTCAATCAACTAATGGGAAATATGGGTGGTTTTCGTTCTGAAAGCCGTCGCTACATGATCAATGGTCGTGAAGTGACACCTGAAGAATTCGCTATTTACCGCCAAACTGGTCAACTGCCAAATGAAGGAAGCGAGCAAGTGCAACACCATCAAGGTAAAGGGATGAAACAAGATGGGATCCTTGCAAAACTTGGTCGTAACTTGACCGAAGAAGCTCGTGAAGGAAAATTGGATCCGGTCATCGGACGTAATAAAGAAATTCAAGAAACTGCTGAAATCTTGTCTCGTCGTACCAAGAACAACCCTGTCCTTGTAGGGGATGCCGGTGTTGGTAAAACAGCAGTTGTAGAAGGTTTGGCACAAGCTATTGTGAACGGGGATGTTCCAGCTGCTATCAAGAACAAAGAAATCATCTCGATTGATATTTCTGGTCTAGAAGCTGGTACGCAATACCGTGGTAGCTTTGAAGAAAATATTCAAAATCTGATCCAAGAAGTCAAAGCTATGGGAAATGTCATTCTCTTCTTTGATGAAATCCATCAAATTCTTGGTGCAGGTAGCACAGGTGATGGTCAAGGATCTAAAGGTCTTGCGGATATCTTGAAACCAGCTCTTTCACGTGGGGAATTGACAGTCATTGGGGCAACCACTCAAGATGAATACCGTAACACCATCTTGAAAAATGCGGCTCTTGCTCGTCGTTTCAACGAAGTGAAAGTCAATGCTCCATCAGCTGAAGATACTTTCAAGATTCTCCAAGGGATCCGTGATCTTTATGAAAAACACCACAATGTCATCTTGCCAGATGAAGTTTTGAAAGCAGCGGTTGATTATTCGATCCAATACATTCCACAACGTAGCTTGCCTGATAAGGCCATTGACTTGGTCGATGTGACAGCTGCTCACTTGGCAGCCCAACATCCAGTAACAGATGTCCATGCTGTGGAACATGAAATTGAAGAAGAAAAAACCAAACAAGAAGAAGCTGCGGCTAAAGAAGATTACGAAGCAGCTTTGAAAGCAAAAGTTCGAATCGAAGAACTTGAAAAGAAAATTGAAAACCATACGGAAGACCATAAAGTAACAGCAACAATCAACGATGTGGCTGAATCTGTAGAACGGATGACGGGTATTCCAGTATCACAAATGGGTGCAACTGATATCGAACGTTTGAAAGATATGGGTCACCGTTTGCAAACTAAGGTTATCGGTCAAGATAAAGCCGTTGAAGCAGTGGCACGTGCTATCCGTCGGAACCGTGCAGGATTTGACGAAGGGAACCGTCCAATCGGTAGCTTCCTCTTTGTAGGTCCTACTGGTGTCGGTAAGACTGAGTTGGCTAAACAATTGGCTCTTGATATGTTCGGAACCAAAGATGCGATCATCCGTTTGGACATGTCAGAATACAGCGACCGTACAGCTGTTTCTAAATTGATTGGTACGACAGCTGGTTATGTTGGATATGATGACAATAGCAATACCTTAACAGAACGTGTTCGCCGTAACCCATACTCTATCGTCCTTCTTGATGAAATTGAAAAGGCGGATCCTCAAGTGATCACCCTTCTCCTTCAAGTCTTGGATGATGGTCGTTTGACAGATGGTCAAGGGAACACGGTCAACTTCAAGAACACTGTGATTATCGCCACTTCAAACGCTGGCTTTGGTTACGAAGCCAACTTGACAGAAGATGCGGATAAACCAGAACTCATGGATCGTTTGAAACCTTACTTCCGTCCAGAATTCCTCAATCGTTTCAACGCTGTCATTGAATTCTCACACTTGAGCAAGGGAGACCTTTCTAAGATTGTCGATTTGATGTTGGTAGATGTCAATAAGACTCTTTCTAAGAAGGAAATCGATTTGGCAGTGAGCGATGCAGCCAAAGAATATATGACTGAAGAAGGTTATGATGAAGTGATGGGTGTTCGTCCACTCCGTCGGGTAGTTGAACAACAAATCCGTGACAAAGTCACAGACTTCCACTTGGATAATTTGGATGCCAAACATCTTGAAGCTGACATGGAAGATGGTGTACTTGTGATCAGAGAAAAAGATACCAAGAAAGAAGAAAATACGGATAAAGAAGCAGAGTAACTTCTGACAGTGATAGAAAAATGGGGACTGCTATAATATAGCAGTCTTTATTTTTTCTTCCCACCTGGGGGAAATTATTCACCGTATAATGCCAAAATCCTCCTATTTGGTGCAAAAAAACATCAATAATTAGTGAAATTAATCCAATTTGAGCAAAATTATTAATAAATAAAGAAAATAAGTATATAATCTATACAAGAATAAAATTTGAGGAATGGAAGTAAGATGAGCAATACAATTGATATCTACTCAACTCCCGAATACAGAAAAGTGGAAGCCGTTGTTCAACTGATGGTTGACGGTCGCTTGACGAGCTATCGTGTCGCAACTGAAACAAACATCAGCAAAATGAGCTTGGCGACTTTGACGAAGGGAACGAGTAAAATCAAAAATATTACCTATCAAACGGCTTTGGCCTTGATTGATTGGTATGATGAGAATCATGAAAAGTATGGCATTACGATTGACTAGTCAGTAGCCCACTTTTCGTGGTTTTTTTCTTTTTCAGCAAAACTTACCTCCTCTTTGAGACTGGAGTCTGATTTTACTTGAAGAGGATGGGAAAACTTGAAAAGACGGGCGAAATTTGATATAGTATAGCATATATGAAAATTAAAGGAGAAACATATGCAAGGCGGAAGTTTGCTAATTATGCTCGTTCTTATGGTCGGTTTGATGTACTTCATGAGCCGTAGCCAAAAGAAACAGTACCAAAAACGGATGGAAAGTTTGAATAAACTTCAAAAAGGAAATGAAGTCATCACGATTGGTGGCTTGTACGGAACCATCGATGAAGTCGACACAGACCGCAAGACCGTTGTCTTGGATGTTGATGGTGTCTACCTGACCTTTGAATTGGGAGCGATCAAAACAGTTCTTCCTGTATCAGAAGGAATCTCAGCCACTGCTACAGAAGGTGCTAGTTCAGATGCCGATTCAGCCATCGAAGAATAATCATCAAAGAAGAGGCAAAGGCCTCTTTTTTGGTGGGCAAATAGGACGATGTGATGAAGGAAAGCCTTGCTGGTTCAAAAAAGAGGCCAGAGTCCCTATTTTATGGGGATTTATGGTATAATGAAGCGATAAATATTGAAATAGGTAGAAAAACATGTTTCGTTTTAAGAAAAAAGAAAAAATCGAGATACCTTTAGAAGTCCCGAAACACATTGGGATCATTATGGATGGCAATGGTCGCTGGGCGAAAAAGCGGATGCAACCGCGCGTCTTCGGTCATAAGGCAGGGATGGAAGCTCTCCAAGAAGTGACGATTGCAGCAAAAAATATGGGGGTTCAGGTCTTGACTGTCTATGCCTTTTCTACGGAAAACTGGACACGCCCTGAAGATGAAGTCAAGTTCATCATGCACTTGCCGGTCGAATTTTATGATCGTTTTGTCCCCGAATTGCATCGCAACAATGTCAAAATTCAAATGATCGGTGATACCAAGAAATTACCAAAAGAAACGCTGGAGGCTTTGGAAAGAGCAGAAGCGATGACCCATCTCAATACAGGCTTGATCCTGAATTTCGCACTCAATTATGGTGGACGTGCAGAGATCACCCAGGCTGTGAAGCAGATCGCCCAAGAAGTCTTGGATGCGAAGTTCAGTCCAGAAGATATCACAGAAGAGATGATCGCAGATTCACTCTATACTGAGAGTTTGCCACGTGTCCTAAGGGATCCAGATTTGATTATTCGTACCAGCGGAGAGATCCGTTTGAGTAATTTCCTTCCTTGGCAGGCTGCTTATAGCGAGTTGTATTTCACAGATGTGATGTGGCCAGATTTTGGAGAGGAAGCACTACGAAGTGCCATAGTAGAATATAGCCATCGCCATCGGAGATTTGGTGGTGTTTAGGAGAAGATGATGACGAAAGATTTACAAAAACGTGTGATTTTTGGAGGAATTGCCCTGCTCTTTTTCATTCCAACAGTAATGGTTGGAGGGGTGTTCTTCCAGATTGTGATTGGCTTGATCGCCATGCTAGGGGTTCATGAATTGCTCAAGATGAAGGGACTTGAGACAGCGACCTTTGAAGGAGCGCTAGCCATGTTGGCGGCCTTCGTCTTGACTTTGCCGATCGAGGACTACCTCCCTTACCTTCCAGCAGATGGCAATATGATTGCTTATGGTTTGGTTGTCCTGATTCTCATGGGAA
Organism: Streptococcus mobilis; assembly: GCF_059727625.1. Classification (NCBI taxonomy): domain Bacteria; kingdom Bacillati; phylum Bacillota; class Bacilli; order Lactobacillales; family Streptococcaceae; genus Streptococcus; species Streptococcus mobilis. Next base: position 1,985,065 of record NZ_AP041823.1, on the reverse strand, counting down.
CAACTGTTCTTGCTCAGAATTACAATTATGAAGATGTGGTCTATCCCATTGCCTCTAGCTTTTATGTTGGACTTGGCTTCCATTCCTTAGTAGATGCGCGAATCGCTGGTATTGATAAGGTCTTATTGGCCCTCTTTATTGTCTGGGCTACTGATTCAGGTGCTTATCTGGTAGGAAGCCGGTTTGGGAAACGCAAGCTCATGCCTGCGGTTTCTCCTAATAAAACGATTGAAGGCAGTCTTGGGGGAATCTTGTCTGCAGTTGCGGTAACTGTGATCTATATGATCGTGGATCGTTCTGTGGCGGGTGGACATGGTTTTCTTGCGATGATCTTCTTTACCATCCTCTTTAGTATTGCAGGTCAGTTTGGAGATCTGGTAGAGAGTGCGATTAAACGCCACTTCGGTGTGAAAGATTCTGGGAAATTTATTCCAGGACATGGTGGTGTTCTAGACCGCTTTGATAGTTTGATTTTTGTCTTTCCCTTGATGCATTTCTTGGGCTTGTTCTAAGACAGAAGAGATAGAAAGGAAACCACGTATAGAACGATGCAGTTTATTGCCTTTATTGTTATTTTTGGAGTGATCGTTCTCGTTCACGAGTTTGGTCATTTCTATTTTGCAAAAAAATCGGGCATCCTGGTGCGAGAATTCTCGATCGGAATGGGTCCCAAGATCTTTGCCCATATTGGTCAAGATGGAACAGCTTATACGATTCGTATTCTACCTTTAGGTGGCTATGTGCGTATGGCTGGCTGGGGTGAGGATACAACTGAGATTAAAACCGGAACGCCTGTCAGCTTGACGCTAAATGAGGCTGGCAAGGTCGTCCGGATCAATCTTTCAGGAAAGAATCTGGATCAGACAGCTCTTCCTATGAATGTCACCCAGTTTGACTTTGAAGATAAATTAGAAATCACAGGCCTGGTTCTCGATGAGACAAAGACCTATAGTGTTGATCATGATGCGACCATCGTTGAGGAAGATGGGACAGAAGTGCGGATTGCACCGAGAGATGTTCAGTATCAGAATGCCAGCATTTGGGGACGGTTGATCACCAACTTTGCGGGTCCTATGAACAACTTTATCCTCAGTATTGTCGTCTACTCACTATTAGCCTTTATGCGCGGTGGTGCGATTGACTACTACAGCAACAATGTTCAGGTGGCACCCGATGGGGCGTTGGCTAAGGTTGGTGTCAAAAGCAATGTTCAGATCCTTCAAGTCAACAACGATACCGTTAGCAACTGGGATGAGCTGACAGATGCTGTCGAGAAGGCAACCAAAGACAGCAAGACGACTCCTGAATTGACCCTGAAAGTCAAAACAGACGGCCAAGAAAAAGAAGTCAAAGTGAAGCCAACCAAGTCAGGAAATCGTTACTATCTGGGTGTGACAAACGGCCTCAAGACTGGATTTGTGGATAAACTCTTGTCTGGTTTTACAGATACCTGGAATACAGCGACACGGATTTTGGGAGCTTTGAAAGATATCATTTTCCACTTTAGTCTCAATAAACTGGGTGGTCCGGTTGCCATCTACAATGCCAGCTCACAAGCTGCTCAATTAGGGATTCCAGCAGTCTTGTCTCTTATGGCCATGCTCTCTATTAATATTGGGATCTTCAATCTAATCCCGATTCCCGCTTTGGATGGTGGGAAAATCTTGATCAATTTGATCGAGGTCGTCCGGAGAAAGCCACTGAAACAGGAAGTAGAAACCTATATGACGCTTGCAGGTGTAGCTGTAATGGTTATTTTGATGATTGCTGTCACCTGGAATGATATTATGAAATTATTTTTGAAATAGAAAAGGATATTGTCCATGAAACAAAGTAAAATGTTGATTCCAACGCTTCGCGAAATGCCAAGCGATGCTCAAGTCATTAGCCATGCTTTGATGTTGCGTGCAGGTTATGTTCGCCAAGTCTCAGCTGGTGTCTATTCTTACCTGCCATTAGCAAATCGAGTGATTGAAAAAGCAAAAGGCATCATGCGCCAAGAATTCGAAAAAATTGGAGCAGTAGAAATGCTAGCTCCAGCCCTTTTGAGTGCGGATCTCTGGCGTGAATCTGGTCGTTACGAAACTTACGGGGAAGACCTTTATAAGTTGAAAAACCGTGAAGGCTCAGACTTTATCTTAGGTCCAACTCACGAAGAAACCTTTACCGCTATTGTGCGCGACTCAGTAAAATCTTACAAACAATTGCCGTTGAATCTCTACCAAATTCAACCAAAATACCGCGATGAAAAACGCCCACGGAACGGTCTTCTTCGGACCCGTGAGTTCATCATGAAAGATGGTTACAGTTTCCATGCTAACTATGATAGCTTGGATGTCACTTATGATGAATACAAGGCAGCTTATGAGCGGATCTTCACCCGCAGTGGCATCGACTACAAAGCCATCATCGGTGATGGTGGTGCTATGGGCGGAAAAGATAGCCAAGAGTTTATGGCTGTTACACCTGCTCGTACAGACTTGGATCGTTGGGTTGTTTTAGACAAATCGGTGGCTTCCTTTGATGAGATCCCAGCAGAAGTCCAAGAAGAAATCAAAGCAGAATTGCTCAAATGGATGGTCTCTGGGGAAGATACCATTGCCTATTCAAGTGAATCAACCTATGCTGCGAACTTGGAAATGGCTACTAATGAATACAAGTCAAGTAACCGTGTTGTAGCAGAAGAAGAAGTGAAACGCGTGGAAACACCAGGTGTCAAATCTATTGATGAAGTAGCTGCATTCTTGAATGTTCCAGAAGAAGCTACTATCAAGACTTTGGTTTACATCGCAGATGGTGAGCCAGTTGTAGCCCTTCTTGTAGGTAATGATCAGCTCAATGAAGTGAAGTTGAAAAACCACCTCGGCGCAGACTTCTTTGAACCTGCAACCGAAGTGGAAGTGAAAGAATTATTGGGAGCTGATTTTGGCTCTCTCGGTCCAGTAGATCTTCCTGAAAATGTTAAGATTATCGCAGACCGCAAGGTCCAAGACAGCCGCAATGCAGTAGTCGGTGCCAATGAAACAGGCTACCACCTGACTGGTGTCAACCCAGGACGTGACTTTTCTGCAGAATACGTCGATATCCGTGAAGTTCGTGAAGGCGAGATCTCACCAGATGGGAAAGGGGTCTTAAACTTTGCACGTGGGATCGAAATCGGTCACATTTTCAAACTCGGCACACGCTACTCCGCTAGCATGGGAGCAGATGTCTTGGACGAAAATGGTCGTGCAGTTCCAATCATCATGGGCTGCTACGGAATCGGTGTCAGCCGTCTTCTTTCAGCCGTTATGGAGCAACATGCTCGCCTCTTTGTCAATAAGACTCCAAAAGGGGAATACCGTTACGCTTGGGGAATTAACTTCCCTAAAGAATTGGCGCCATTTGATGTGCATTTGATTCCAGTCAATGTCAAGGATGAAGCGAGTCTTGCTTTGACCGATCGGATCGAAGAAGCCTTGGTGAATAAAGGCTACGAAGTCTTGGTGGATGACCGAAATGAACGCGCTGGTGTCAAATTCAGCGATAGTGATTTGATTGGACTTCCAATCCGCGTAACAGTTGGTAAGAAAGCAGCTGAAGGCATCGTTGAAGTGAAAATCAAAGCGACAGGAGATACCATCGAAGTTCATGCGGACAATCTCCTTGAAACTCTTTCAATCTTGAACAAATAAGAAAAAGCTTTCTGAGCCCTCACCAGTGTGGTGATGAAACTCAGGAAGCTCTTTTTATTTTTCTTCTTTGAGACCTTGATCTTTGAAATAGGTAAAGAGATCTTGAGGTTTGCCATTTAGATATTTCAACATGGTAGTGTTGGTTTCTTCCCCTTGATCAGCCAGTAATTTCACGAAATCTTCTTTTTTCATTTGAGTAAAATCAACATGCATAACGTTTGTATAGGTCTGTTTATCATCAGCGATTTTGATGCTTGTGTTGATCCCAGCTTGTCCGTTAACACCGTGTTTGGAATTTGCTTTATCAGCTTCCTCTTGATAGACTTCCTTCAATTCAGCGACATCTGATTTTTGCATATCTTCCGGTATTGGTGCAACACCCATGATGGTCATGGAAACAATCTCATCATTCTTGTAGCCAATTTGAATTTTGTTTTGGTGGTGATCGCCGAGGTCACTAACGAAGGTCTTGGTTTGGACTTGCTCCTTTTTGGTTTGAGTGGCCTCTCGCTTGGAAGAAGCGGCAGTAGTTCCTTTTCCTTGTTGGCCTTGGCTACAAGCGGTAAGAGCTAGTAGACAGACAGAGGCAAGTAGAAATTTTTTCATATATACTCCTTATAGGTTAATGGTGTTCGATCTTGTATGAAACAAGTCTTGAACAGGTTTCATTATACCATAAAAGTTTTAAAAATGAAAAAATATACAAAAATCATCGAAATTTGCTTTTAAAAACACCTAAAATCAACAACTTTTATCTATGTGTTGAGTTAATATAAAAGGACAGAGTGTCTTCTTTTCTTCTCAGAAATAATACTAGTTGGAGACTACTGGGGCAAGGAATTCAGAAAACATATTACAGGTTCGTGACAAAATGTTACACAATTGTAACAAAGTTACAATGTTTTATCAGTTAGCCCTCTAAACTTGACATTCTGGCAATATTTCATTAAGATATTTTTAAGTAAATAATACAAACAGGGAGAAAAGGGTAAAATATACAGTTATCTGGCATTTTACTAATTCGTACTAAAATGTATTGTTTATGAAAAAAATATAAGGGTATCAGCCCAAAAGGAGAAAAATATGGCTCAAATTAAATTAACTCCAGAAGACCTACGTGCTTCAGCACAACGTTATGCACAAGGTTCTCAAGAAATCGATCAAATCCTTACTACTTTGACTCATGAACAACAAGTCATCGACGCAAACTGGGATGGATCTGCATTTGATAGCTTTGAAGCACAATTCAACGAATTGTCTCCAAAAATCAAACAATTCGCTCAATTGTTGGAAGACATCAACGGTCAATTGATCAAAGTTGCTGATATCGTTGAACAAACTGACCAAGATATCGCTGCACAAATCCACTAAGATAGTCTTGGAGGTGATCTTACTTCTTGTAGGTAGATCACCCTTTTGTCTTTTGATATATAGAAAATAGGGGTTAGATTCTTAATTCCTAACCCCTATTTTGTATCTATGAATTAGAAAAAGGAAAAGGTATGGAAGTTAAAAATAAAAAATGGTTAAAATACATCGGTCAGAGTGCGGTTGTGCTCCTTTTGATGGGATCTGTCGTGGGTCTTTATACGACGGTTCAAAAGGACCAAAAGCAAAACGAAGCCAAGACCGTGCAAACAACGGAAAACACTAAGCTCAACATTGCGGTTGTCAATGAAGACAAGGCGGTCAAACTGAATGATAAAGAATATAACCTTGGGGCTAGCTATGTAAAGAATATCGAACGGGATAATTCGCAAAACTGGTCTGTACTCCCTCGTGGAGCCGCTGAGTCAGGGCTTGCAGATGGCAAGTACCAGTTGATGATCGTCATTCCAAGTGACTTCTCAGAGAAGGTCTTGGAAGTGAACGCAGTCAATGCAGAGAAGACAACGGTGACGTATAAGGTCAATGCAGCTGGAAATTCTCAGGTTGAAAACGAGGCCAATAAAGTCGCTAAAGATATCGTTTCAGACTTGAATAGCCAATTGGTTGATATGTATATGGTCAGCATTTTGAGCAACCTTTATACAGCTCAGAAGAACGTGGAAACAAGTAACAAAATCCAATCGACCAACATTGGTTCATACCGGAGTAACTTGCTGGATTCGGCCTTAGATTCCAAGAATATCTTTCCAAGTCTCTATAGCTTGTCTACGTCTTCTGTCGAGTCGAACAATGCTTTGAAGACAGTCCTTGAGTCTTATACACAGGCTTTTGATCAATTGACCCAATCTCAGGATCAGTACGGTCAAAACTTCGACACATTGATCAAACAACGCTCTGAGGACAAGATCAGCCATGAAGAGTTCATGAACCAGCTGATGTCTATGAACCAGTCTGTTGTCAGTGAAAAGACCCAAGAGTTGTATAAGAATCTACAACAAAACCAAGAAGCAATTACCAAACAATTGAGTCAACCAACTGAAACAGAAGGAGATGCTTCAGGTACCAAGACCTATGCAGGCTTGACAAAAGATGTGAATGATCGTGTGGCAGACCTCGAAAAAGGGATCAAGGCAGAACGCGACAAATTAGATGAGCACGAAAAGAACATCGAGTCTTCTGTAAAAGCGAAGATCCTTGACTACTATGGTCTAAAAGAAGGAGACAAAGTCACTCTTCGTACCTTGCTTGGAAAGCCAAAAATCGAAACTATCAGCAAGGCTCGAGATAAAGCGGATGAAGATATTTGTAAAGCAATTGAAAAACTTCCGTCTTTAGATCCTGCTAGTCTTAATCTGAATAAGTATGGGAATCTCAACGCAGCGATTAATTTTGATAGTGCTTTTGCTGGGACGATGGCGAAAGCAAATGGAAATGCTGATGAATTAAAAACTTTGGCTGCAGAAGTAGATGCCAAATCAACGGCAGTTGCCGATGTCCTCAATGCTAAATCTGGAAAACAGAAGGTTAGCATACAAGTGCCAGCAGGAGTCAAGGTTGATACTTGGACCTATGATGGACATACTTATGCAGGTAGCGGCGAGCAGGAAGTCGAACTGAAAGATGGCAAACAAATTCAAATTCACCTTGTTGAAGATGGAGGAGCTATGCCAAGTGCGATTGATGTTGAAGTTCTTGTGAATGGAGTTTCTTCAACCAGTGTGACCGTATCTGCAGAAGATTTGAAAACAGCGGTCGCTAACTACGCATCGAAAGCTAGTGAAATCGCCCTGGATTATCAACGCGCGGGAGCATTGATCGATGCTTACTATCCAAAAGATGACAAGGGAGATCGTCATTCACTCTATGATCCAATCGAAGATATGGATTTGACAAACGCTTTGGTCGACATCGTGAAGGCTGCTGTTTCAAGTAACATGAAGGACTACCGTAAGAGTATTGAAACGGATGAATCTGGGGATGCAACGAAGAGTGTGAAAGCCCAGTTAGATGGTACCCTCCAACAGTTGCAAGACTTGGGACCACAATTGCAGGCCAATCTTCAAGCAATCGAAAACACTAACAAAGATCTAACCCAAAATATCAACGATCAATTGGCGCAGTATGCTGATCTTCAAAAACGCTTAGAAGCTATCTCAGCTGCACAAGAAACAGTGACACAGGCTCAAACCAAGACCGATGCAGATTTGTCAGCCCTTGGTTCTGAATACACGTCATTATTGAGCTCGACAGAAGGCGTTAAGAGCTCATCTCGTAGCAATGTAGAAGCTGCTAACTCTACCAATGAAATCTTTAGCCAATTGAACAAAGAATTGGAAAAAGCCCAAGGCAATACAGAGAAATTGTCTAGCAATGCGGAAAGTTTGATGGGTGAATTCGACAAGGAATTGTCTGAAAATGGGAACTTCGTCGAAGCCTTCCGTAAAGTCTTCAACAATGCCTATGAAAACGGAGTACCGAATGAAGTCTTGCTTGACTTCTTGTCAAACCCAGTTGCAGAAAAATCTTCTTCTGTGAAAGCGACCATCAACGTCTACCGTCCATTTATCTGGATCTTTATGTTGGAAGTCCTGAGCCTCTTTACAGCTTATCTCTTTGCGACTCAGCCAATCATCCGTAAGGTTAAGGATCGTTTCAAATTGGATCGCTTGCAAGAATCAGATCTCTTGTCTGTCGGTGTCCTTGTGGGACTTTCTCTCATCCTTGGACTGGTGATCGGAATGATTTCAAGTATTCAACTCTCTGTTGGTCGTGAATATGTACCTTCATGGGTATTCTTAGCGGTTCTAGCAAGCTTTGTCTTGGTACAACTACAATACCTTCTCTTGAAACACTTCCGAGTGATTGGAATGGGACTGGCCTTCTTCATGTTGATCAGCTATGTTTACCTATCAAGTGCGATCGGGACGACCGCAACCTTGTCAGGCCTTCCAGCACTAGTGAAAAATGTCAACCTCCTTTCTATTTTAGAAGGACAGTTTGCGGGTTACTTTGATGGACAAACAGCCGGTATCGGCGTCTTCTTCGGATTGTTGGTCTTCTTCGGCCTTTTGGCAGTTGCCAATATCTTCATTCCTAAGAAGTTTACTCAAACAAAGGAAATTGAATCAAGCTTATGAAAAAAATGATGTATCTTCTCTTTGTCTTTAGTCTCTTACCAGTAGCTGTTGTTTCTGCAGATGATTTTATTGATAATCGTCTGCAGGTCAACAACTCACGTCTGGAGACAGAACAGGAAAAGACACTTGGGGGCCAATTGGATGCGACTGAGTCTCTTTTCAATGAGAAGGATCAGAAAAAATTAGCAGATGAAAAACGCAAGCAAGAGAAACAATTGACCGATTCTGACGGCCAGTTGTTTTCTGCTATAAAGGGAAAGAAAAAAACGGGGCCTGAAGCGGACCTGTTCCAGCCTGAAAATCAAAAATTATCTAAATTCGAGTCCAACGTGGAGGACAATTCGGCCAGCTTGTCGGATTTTATTCCAGCCTTGCAAATGCTGGCTTGGAGTGCCTTTCTCTTTGGGATTGCTGGCTATATTTCCTATCGAATCTATAGAAAAGAGGCCTAAATGGACCAACATATCAACGTCACCTTCCGTATGAATGGTGCAAGCCATGACCTCCGAATCCCAACACGGATGGAGGTGCGACGATTGATTCGGGAATTGGATCAGATCTTTGGGTCTGCCATGAAACCTAGAAGCAAGTATCAGTTGCGCGTGGTAAATAAAGGCATCTTGCTGGATGAAGGCAAGGTGGTACAAGAGTATCCGATCACAAGTGGTGATCTGATCGAGATTGAGGAGTGGTAAGGTGAAAGAAGAACAATTTACACTGGAAGAACAAGTCTTCCGTTTTGAAAAAGAAGAAACGAGCTGGCGGCTGGACCTCAAGCGTTCAGAAGTGGATAGCCAGGATTTACGCAATTTATGGATTTTGGATCTCCATCATCCCTTGTTTTTAGAGCAAAGCATGACAGCTGATCAAGACCAGATTCATCTGACCTATCAGACAGATGCGCTAGGCTTGAGTGCAGAAGAAATCCAAGAATTACCGGTTTCAGACCGTCTGCGTCTAGCCATCAATGTCTTGGATTTGGCGCCAGCATTGGAGCTTCCGGTGACCTTTATGTTGCATCCTATCAATTTGTTTGTGACCAAGGATGCGCAGGTCAAGATCGCTTACCGCGGGGTTCCAGGAATGATGATGCCACGCAAGTGGGATCAGGATGAATTCTTGCGTCAGGCCAAGTGCTATGCGGTCACTCTTTTTGGGGACTGGGATTTTATGGAGCTCTATCAAGGCACACTTGAATTAGAAGATCTGCCTGATTTCTTGGTAGAAATCCGTGATGCCGCTAGCTTAGAAGAGATGAAAGCTCTCTTAGAGAAAGCCTACCAAGAACGCAAGGAAGAGGAAGAAAAGACCTTGACCTTGGTTTCAAGTCGTCAACACCGAATCTTTAAGTTGGCGACAGTATGGCTTTCAGCTGTAGTGGCCCTCTTACTCTTGCCTTTGATCTATTTGGTCTTTTTCCAAGCACCCTTTAAAGAAAAGTTGCTTCAAGCGGATACAGCCTATCTCAAAGTAGACTACACCGGTGTGATCGATGAGTTAGAAGGAGTAGCTCCAAGCAGTCTTCCAACGACACAGAAATATGAGTTGGCGACGTCTTATTTGCAAGGCTTGAATTTCTCAGAGGACCAAAAGAAGGTCATCCTTAACAATGTTACGCTCAAGTCAGACAGTCTCTATCTCCACTACTGGATCTATATCGGCCGTCATGACTTTACCCAAGCGCTGGATACAGCTAAGCGGATCGACGATTCAGACTTGATCATCTACGCCCTTCGTAAAGAAATCAAGGCGACACGTGATAGCGAAAAACTCTCTGGTGAACAGCGCGAGAAGAAACTCTCTGAGCTTGAGGGTGAATACAAGAAATACTGGGATGCCCGCTCTAAACTCTTGGAAGCAGAGACAGATGAAACCAAAGCTTCCACTAACAGTTCAACAACGGCTTCGTCTACAGAAGGTTCCTCAACAGAAAGCTCGTCTTCTACAACTGTAAGCTCGACTGAGTCTAGCGAACACAAGGAGTAGTCTATGAAAAAACGTATCATACTCTATAAAAAAGGTTTTCGCTATGAGCTAGCGCTAGAAGAGGGAAAGACAGCCACCGTATCGAATCAAGAAACAGCTCAGTTGACCCTGGCTTCGCAAGAAAATCCCCTTCATTTTCAATGGAGTCAAGGAGTAATCTTCTACCAGTATGGTGAAGACAAGGGCGTGCTTGAAAATAGCAAGATCCTTGGGGATGTGGTCTGCTACTTGGCGGCAGGAGAAGTCCATACCTATGAACTGCTAGACAAGGAAGAAATTCTCGTAGCAGATGAAAAGGGTGCGGATGTGCGCGTGTATTATCCCGTGCGCTTTCTCCTTGTGAAAAAAGAGCAGACTTGGACTTGCCAGCTCTTATCTGGAAAACTCTACCATAACCATAAACTCTTCAGTGAAGCGACTTTTCCACTGGCTTTTGGAGATGAGCTAGCTATTGGAGATGTGACCTTTAAGCTCTATCCAGAAGAATTTGGCGTGGAAGGGGCTGTCGAAGTGAGTCCTTATCTGGTGCCGCGTTTGCATTCACGCTATGACTTCTACAAGGACTATCCAGAGTACCACCGATCTCCGCGGATCATCTACCGGAGTTCGGAAGATAAGATCTTGATCAATCCTCCAGGAGCGGAGCCTCAAAAACCATCAGATGAACTCTTGAAGTTGATCATGCCACCCCTCATCATGGTTGGGGTGACCCTCTTGATCACCATTTTCCAACCGCGGGGGCTCTATATCATCGCGACGGTATCCATGTCTGTAGTCAGTGTGATCTTTTCGGTTCAAGGCTTCTTCAAAAATCGTAAGAAATACAAAGAAGACAAGAAAGAGCGCGTGGAGCTCTACCATCTCTATCTCAAGGACAAGGCCAAGGACTTGGAACAGCTATCTCGTAAGCAACGAGAAGGCATGTTTTACCATTTCCCTGCGATTGAAGACTTGACCAAGATGGTCAAACGCTATGACTCGCGGATCTACGAAAAAACACCGCTTCATTTTGACTTTTTGGCCTATCGCTTGGGCTTGGGCAAGGTTCCAACCAGCTATGAGCTCAAATATGGTCAGGAAGAACGTAGTGGGAAGAAAGATGCCTTGGAAGAAGAAGGCTATGCCCTGTTCCAAGCTCACCAAAAGATTGACAATCTTCCGATTGTAGCCAGCCTTAATCGGGGACCTGTCGGGTACGTCGGTCCTCGTCCCATCGTACTAGAACAGCTGCAACTCCTGGTTGCTCAATTAGCTGTCTTTCACTCTTATCATGATCTGACGATTATTCCGATCATTCCAGAAGAGGAAAAAGAAAGCTGGGATTGGATGCGCTGGTTGCCTCATGCGACCCTGCAAGATATGAATGTCCGTAGCTTTGTCTACAATCAGCGGACACGCGATCAGGTCTTGAACAGTCTCAACCAAATCCTCAAGCTCCGCAAGGCGCAAAAAGAGGAAGAAAAAGCCAATGATACTAAGATCTTCCATCCGCATTATGTGGTCCTCATTACCGATGAGACCTTGATTTTGGACCATGTCATCATGGAGTTCTTCCGTGAAGATCCGACTGAGCTCGGTTGCTCCATTATCTATGTGGCAGACGTGCTCTCATCTCTTTCTGAAAATATCCAAACCGTTATCTCTATCAAGGACCGCAACCAAGGGCAATTGCTCTTGCAAGAAGGGGTTCTTCGTGAGCTTGACTTCCAATTGGATCACTTCCCTGAAGGTTATGACAAGGAAGCCATCTCGCGTGGCCTTGCCCCTCTGAAGCATATCCAACAGCTCAAGAGCTCAATTCCGGACTCGGTGACCTTCCTTGAAATGTACCAGGCAGAAACTTTCAATGACCTCAAGGTCTTGAGTCGTTGGGAGAGCCATGCTCCTTACCAAAGTTTGGCCGTGCCGATCGGTCTGCGCGGGAAGGACGATTTGGTCTACCTCAATCTCCATGAAAAAGCTCATGGGCCACACGGTTTGATCGCAGGAACAACTGGTTCTGGTAAGTCTGAAACCATTCAGTCTTATATCCTGAGCCTTGCTGTCAACTTCCACCCACACGATGTGGCTTTCCTCCTCATCGACTACAAGGGTGGGGGAATGGCCAACCTCTTCAAGGATCTGCCTCACTTGCTTGGGACCATCACCAACTTGGATGGTGCCCAGTCTATGCGGGCCTTGGCTTCTATTAATGCGGAGATCCATCGTCGGGAGCGGCTCTTTGGTCAATATGGGGTTAACCATATCAACCAATACCAAAAGAAATTTAAACTCGGTGAAGCGACAGAACCGCTTCCTCACCTCTTCTTGATCAGTGATGAGTTCGCCGAACTCAAGGTCAACCAACCAGACTTCATCAAGGAATTGGTCTCTATCGCGCGTGTCGGGCGTTCCCTTGGGGTACACTTGATCCTTGCGACGCAAAAACCTTCTGGAGTCGTGGATGACCAGATCTGGTCCAACTCCCGCTTCAAGCTAGCCCTCAAGGTGGCAGACCGTGGCGACTCTATGGAGATGCTGCGGACGGCAGATGCGGCTGAAATCACTCAGACCGGTCGTGCCTACCTCCAAGTCGGCAACAACGAAGTCTATGAACTCTTCCAAACCGCCTGGTCAGGAGCAGACTACCAGCCTGAGAAGGACCAGCTAGGGATCGAAGATCATACCATCTACTTGATCAATGAACTGGGCCAATACGAAGTCCTCAACCAAGACCTATCCGGTCTGGATATGGCAGAAGAAATCAAGGAAGTGCCAACAGAGCTGGATGTTATCGTACAAGAAATCAGTCACTTGCACCAACAAGAAGGAATCGCGGCTGTGGCCCAACCATGGTTGCCACCGCTCAAAGAGCGGATCACGCTGGATGAGTTGGACAAGGTCGTGCCGATCGAGGCTTGGCAAAAACGGACAGCTCCAAGCGTCCTAATCGGGGTCGCCGATATCCCGCAAGCGCAAAAGCAAGAAGCTGTCGCCATCGATCTGTCAAAAGATGGGAATATCCTCCTTTACGGAAGTCCAGGTACAGGAAAGACCACTTTCCTCCAGACAGCCGCAATGGATCTGGCTCGCAAGCAGAGTCCAGAAAATCTGACCATGTACCTGCTCGATTTCGGAACAAATGGTCTGGCACCCTTGACTCAATTGCCACATGTGGCTGATAGTCTCTTGCTGGATCAGACGGAAAAAATCCAGAAATTCATCCGAATCATCAACCGCGAGTTGGATCGTCGCAAGAAGCTCCTGTCTGAGCATGGTGTCGGCACCATCGCTCTCTACCGTGAAGTGACCGGTAAGCAAGAGCCAACCATGGTCATCCTCATGGATAGCTATGAGTCGATGAAGGACGAGCCTTATGAGACAGATCTCTTCAAGCTCTTCATGCGGATCTCGCGTGAAGGTCTCAGCATCGGAGTGCACTTGATCATCACAGCTAGCCGTCAGAACAACCTACGGGCTCAACTCTATTCCAACTTCAAGCACCAGCTGACCTTGCCACAAAATGATATCTCTGAAGTGCGCGGTATCGTGGGAGCAACGCCACTGGCGTCTACGATGGAAGACATCAAGGGACGCGCGCTCATGAAGCGTGACGAAGTCGATGTCGTCCAGTTCGCCCTACCAGTCGCAGGAGACAATGATATCCAAATTATCAACAACCTCCGCGACCAAGTCCAAAGCCTCAAAGAGATGTGGACAGGCCACACCCCAGCAGGCATTCCAATGGTGCCAGATGAGTTGACAGAAGCAGCCTTCTATGGCCGTGAGGATGTAGCAGCTTTGCTGGATGAAGGTGAAATTCCTGTTGGGTTAGACATGGAAACTGCGAAGGCAATGGGATGGAATGTAAAACGAGGTCATTTGGCTTATATACTTGAAAAAGAAGAACAAATGTCACAAATTACAAAACATCTTGCTTCGATGAGTGTAAAACTGGGTAAAAAGACAATTATACTCGCACCAGAATATCATCAAATAAATAATATTGATTCTTCTGTAACACTAATTTCAGATAAAGAGAAATTACATGAAATGATTCAAACTATTTCGGTTAAAATGGATGATCGATTTGCGGGAAATGAGACAAATTACACAACAACTTTTATTGTGTATAACTTATCTGAAATTGTTGATTTGTTAAATGATGAGGACATTAGAATTCTTGCTAAACTTTTTGAAAAAGGTCATCAGGTTGGTTTCCTAACCGCAGTATTAGCTACACCAGGTCTAGTGCGTAAGATTGATATAGCATCAAAAGCAATTAGAAATTATAAACAGGCTATTTTAGCAGTGAGACAAAATGATCAGCAACTTATCAATATTTTAAATAAAACTTTAAGAGAACCAGTGTTACCAAAACAAGTGAATTATTTTGTTGTAGATGGCATAGCTCAAACTATAAAAGTATTTATTGACTAAAGAAAGGGAAGTGAAAATGAGTGAAGTAAGTAATCTCAAAAGCCAGATAGCACTGGTTGATCAAAAGGTTCAAGCTTTGAGAAGTGCACTAACTAAAGTTCAAGGTGTGGATCTTAACGTAGATGATGTAATGGAAGGCTATGAAAAGTTGCATGTATTTGGAACAAAATATGACGAACAAAGACTTCAGGAAAGTAAGGTTATCGTTGACGGAAAAGAGGATCTTGATAAAACATATAAACAAGCTACAATTGATGCTATCAATGCAGAGATTATAAGATTGGACGCAGTGAGGAGATCATTAGATACACAACTTACAGATGCAATTGCTCGAGAAGAATATGAAAAAATGGATAGGAAGAAAAGTAGGAGGTAATTTATGACCGTTACAGTTATTTCAAAAAGTGGATTACTTGATCACGGTAATAAAACAAAAGAAGCTGCAGTAGAGTACCGAAGTCAGATATCATCTGTTCAGAGGAAAATTGAAGCAAAAGTGACGGGACAAGAGGCGAATGCTATTAAAGCCTTTATAGCAAAGTTGAATTCTTTATCTCAAACATTACATGATTCATATCCATTAACATTAGAATTATATAGTGAAGCAGTCCTTAAATATGAAGCAGGATTGACGGCAGCTGGTTTTTCTTCTGAAGTGGTAAAGACAAAAGCAGCAGATATTCAAAGTATTAAGACATGGTTAGGGGAAACAAAAAGTAAAGAGTTTTTGGAAAAAAGTGAAGATCTTGATGCTGCAATTCAAGTAGCAAGTAAAGCACTAGCCCTAGAACCAGGAGCAGTTGAATTTACAAGAGATGCGGGAGCACGTGCACACTCCATAGCAATGAATTTAGCAAAACATGGAGATGAACGTCAAACAACTCATGATGAATTAGAGAATAATTTAAAGCAATTTATTAGTGGTTTAACTGTGGTAAGTGAACGTTTGGTTGGTGTGAAAGCAACATTAGATAACGCAAGATTTATCAGTAGTTTTAGTTTAAATACAGCAATGGATTTAATCTCCAAAGGTTATTTGAACGAACAAAATATGGATTTTCTGGATTCCATTCAAAATGAGGGGGATGCTAAAGTTCTTAAAGTTATTTTAGGAGAACATGGATATAGCGCTCCAACAGGATTTTTTAAAGCATTGGGGAGTGTAGATACGACAAAAGTTAGCCATGCGATGATGGATATTGTTTATAACCGAATTAATAAAGAATTTTCAAATGTGAAAAAAGATAAGAGTCCTGCAATGGAAAATCTTCGTACTTATATTCAAGCAATTGCTAATCAAGACCAAGAAAAAGCAAAAACCTATTTTGAGAATTTAGTCTTGGCTGGAGATAGGTATGCTCAAACAATAACTGAATTGGCAAAGGCTCTAGTTCCTGATTTTCCTAAAACTAACGATAGTGAAAGTGAATTTAAGAATTATGAAGCGGAGAAACTTAAAATCCAACCTCAGCTTGAAGGATTTAATGAACACATAAAACGTGCTGGGGTTTTAACAAGTTTATTTGAATCACTGTACGTAGTGGGCATTGGAAAGTCAAAGAAGGTTTATCCTTCCATGGGCTCAAATATGTCACTAGATACATCTATTGTTTTAAGTGGATTAACGTTTAATGAGAAAAATGGTTTTGAGTTTAATATCTCAGCGCCTGATTCTATGGGAGTTCGTAGAGATGAAAGCTATTCAACAGAATTTTTCAATGCAGGTAGTGGAGTTCAAAATGCTGAAGCAATATCTGAAATTCATGAGTTAAGAGAGAAACGGGATAAAGAGGCAGCTTTATTTGCAGTTGATTTAGCTAAAATGGCCATAGGTTCTTTTATTCCTGGTTCGGGTAAAATACTGGATTTAATTTCTTCTGGCGTTAAAATTGAGAATAATCTTAGTTCAAGTCTAAATTTTGGAGATAAAGCAGGAACTGTAACTTTTTCAGATCTCTACAAGAAAAAAGTGGGAGAGAAAATGTCAGATTCTTCAACGCTTTCAGATCATTTAGAAAAATATTGTGAATATGATCAGAGAATAACAAAACGTGAGCAATTTCTAGCGGGCAGTATCTTTGATACAGGTGGACGTCATCTAACAGGTAATTCTAAAGATAAATTTGTAAAATATGATCTAACTTATGACTTGCAAGCGAATTTGAAGATTCATGATTTAGAAAAGAATGGGTTAAAAACTTTTGTATACCACGATACTAAGGGAGATATCTCTAAAAAGATAAGTTCTATTAAAGAGTATGAGAGAACTATGAAGAAAATTGCATCAACAAATAATATTGATAATCCAAAAGATGAAAAAAATGAAAGATTATTAACTCAAAATACTTTTGATTTGTTTATCAATAAAGGAAATATAGGAGTAAATAACGTAACTTCATCAAATATTTATGAAGGACTAACTAAATTAGATAATACGTTTACAAAAAATGAATCTAGAATATTTCAAAGAGAAAAATATCTTAAATGGGATCCGTATGGATTAAGTACGAATGATTCTAATTTCGGAATAAAACAGGAGAATTCATAATGCGAAACAAAAATAAGGCTAGGTTGCTCATATTCCTAATTATGCTTATTGTTGGCAGTATAATTTTTTTGAAATATAAAAATTCCTCAGAGAAAATTTATAGAAATGAAACTCCTTCAAAAATTAGGGAAATAAAATTGTTGGACAATGATAAATTTGTATTTGTGGCTGTAGATCACTATTTTGATGATGTTATTTTGTTTGGTCAGAATTATATTACAACTTTTTCTTCGCATACACTTGATACTACTAATTTTGAAAAAACTCCTCCAATTGGTAGTGAAGAATATTTTCAAATTAATAGTTATAGTGTACATGATAAAGAAAAAATTGTTAAATTTAATTTATATGAATTACTTGGGAAAAATAATTTATACCGTTCTGTTCATAATTTTCCTTATAGATATTTACAAAATGGCGATGATTACCTGACGCTAGATTTGGAGAAACTAAATATGTACGATATAACAGGTCATGATATTAGATCAGTATTAGTTTCTGTTATTGGAGAGAAATATAAAGATATTTCTAAAAGTGAAATGGAGAAGATTGACAAAGAACAACGATTATATTTTAGTCAAAAATATGATTGGGATAGAGGAGGAATATCTGAGCAAATTGATGATAATTTAGCAAAATATCATCTTTCACGATCTAAAAATTTTATATCCCCGATGAATGATGAACCATCTAAAATTAATGTTAGCGGATCTAACTTTGCTAAATTATTTCCAGAAGTAGAAAAAAATATAAACTATTTAAATCGCATTTATTTCCGGCCTAAACAATACAATGAACGCGAATGGTTTGATAAAATCATTCATTGGTTTGCGCCGGAAGGTCAAGATGTCATGGAACTTTATGCCACAGATGAAACAACTGGAGAGAAAACACAAATTCACTCTTATGACGAGTTCGTAGCATGGATAAAGGCTCATCCAAAACAGGAGGAGGGAAATGAGTAAAAAGAATATTAAACCTGAAAAAATAAAAAGTGTTAAGGCGAAATTTGATGATGCATTTATCAATTTTGGATCTGGGATTGGATTGATTGTTGAAGATGATTCTAAAGCGAAATTAGAAGAATGTTTCAATGGATTTAAAGAAACTGCTGGCACTATTCAAGAGACAATTGTAAGTTTTAACGACTATTTAGATCAAGTAGCTACAGCATTTGAAGATACAGATTCATTTTTAGCATCAAGAATTGAAGGAAAAGGTGATGTAAAAGACTATAGAGAAGGACAAAATTTTAGGTCAAAAATGAGTGACGAAGTTCGTAAGAATATTTTCTATGGTCAGATTTAATTTTACTGTATCCTTCATTAAACTAGAGAGAACCGCGGTTCTCTCTTTTTTCATCCTCTTAACTTTCTCTAACTAGTAATTAATTTGATTTTCAAAGTAATTTTAGGTATGATAGTAAGGTAATATTTTTTAGTGGTATTTGTTTTCGCATAACTAAATGAAGAAAGAAAATAACATTTAATAATATTATGGTATTGGATGAGTGAGATCCCTTTAATAATCTGCGCTCAGTCCAAGCAAAAGTAAAAGTCGCCTCCAAGCAAAATAGAACGAATTATAAAATGGTCCTAGCTTTATAGAGTTTTCTGTAATAATTCATGTGACTTTGTCATACATGAGGTGAAAGCTCTAAAGAAAGACCGAGGTTCGTATTTGGCTTGTTTGATGGAGATTTATTTTTTAAATCTGACGACTTTTCAACAGTAGACAATGAAACAGGATGTGCGATAAGTAGAGATTCGTATCAGTAATTTGCAATTAGTAATAGTAAATTATAAACAATAGATAGGTTAATAAAGACTTGATGTAAATTGTTAGTATTCGACTACTTCCTTACCGAACATCCCCCTTCAATGAAAGGACAGTAATTTTCTATGGCAATTCAATCAAATGATACAGTTCATTCCTATGCGGATAGCATTGTGTCTGCGTCAAATTCAGTGAGCTCTGCTACTGGGACCAAAGATGATGGCAATGTTTATCAAGGCCAGAAAGGAATGTCAGCCAATATTGATGGTGATAAAAATGCCGGTGAGCAAGCAAAGGAGCGGGCGATCGACTTTATCCAAGTACTCCATGGAATTCATGCAGAGTTCCGGACGACAGATGCTTCGATTGCAGGATATATCAATAATCATAGAGGCTCGGGTAGCGAAGAACTGTATAGTTCATCAAAGCATTGAGAAAGGAAGAGATAGATGGTTAAAGTAAACTATGGTGCCCTTCAGACGATGTCCTCTACGACATCAAGTGCTTCTCAGGGACGTGTCGCAGGCTATCAGCAACTGATCAGTGCCTTTAGTACGTTTAGTGGGTCAGATGACCTACAAGGTGCAGGCTATGATGCTACGCGTGCTTATGCGTCAGGAATTATGGTCTCCTATTATCAGGCTTGTATCCTTTATTCTGAAGCTGTTGCAGACGCTGCGGACTTTTTGGCAGATAACTATTCAGCGCTTTGTGGCGCAGAAAGTTTGGATGAGGAACAGCTTTTGGGAGAAATTGAAGGGGCTTCTCGTTTGTCGTTACAAATCGGTGCTTCAATTACTTCTTTGTCCAATCAAAAAAATAGAGATGAAGGACGACTAAGTGCTTTACAAACTCAAGCGTCAAATCTAAACGATCAAATTACTAAAGCTAAGGAAAAATTAGAAAATTTAAGAAAATTTGATTCCAATTCTGCTTCAGCTAACACTGAGGCAAACGCTGCCGCTAGTAGAATTGCTGATGCAGAGCATACTCTTGGTGTCTCGTTTGCTGCAGGGACCTTTGAATGCACAACAAGTACGGATTGGGCTGACACTGTTGCAACAAAATGGGAAGCACGTGCGGTAAGCATGCAAGAGGCTTATACCGAAGCTCTGAGGAAGTTTTATAATGGCGAAGAACTAACAGAGTCAGATTTAACAGCAATTGAACGCTATAATAGTGAGTATCCAGGAGTAGTAGATCAGGAACTTTTACAACATAGCAAAGAAGTGCGATCTCTGAAAGCTGAAGAAATGCGATATCGCGGAATTGTGGATAAGGTAGATAACCATCAAAATATTAGTACTGAAGAAGCTAAATTCATGGATACCTATCACGCGGACCATCCAAATCTTTTAGTAAATAATGATCATGTCAAAAAATATCTAGAAGATAGAAATGGCTATGATTCTTCACTTGAAAACTTAAATAATATGAAGAAGTTAACACAGGAAGATGTTGATAATATTGATAGCTTCTTAAAAAATCATCATAACCAAAAGCTTACAAAAGCACAAGAGGATAGATTGATAGAGGAACGCTATAGACTTGTATCTGAAAAATCTAAGAAGTTTGGCCAAAAAAAATATTCAGATAAGGATTTAGCGGCAATTAAGGCTTACATCAAAAAACATATGAAGGATGATAACAAACCTGGATTGGATATCGATTTATCAAAAGTGAAAGATTTACCTTCATTAGCTGTTTCTTGGTCTGATCTCCAACTTACCGTTGCCAATGTTGTTATGGAAGCTGGAGGAACTGTACAAACTGTAGGGAAAGGTCATTTTGTTGGTGATAATCCTCTTGAAAAAATGCGAAACTTCCGTAATGCTGTCAATAATTCAGACGCTATGAAGGTATTTGATGGCTTCGATGATTGGACAAAGTCTACTTCAAAATTGGGACAAACAGCCAATCACTTAGGGAAATTAGGTGCTGCAGGAGCAGTTCTTTCAGGAGCTTCTACGTATTTAGATGAGAAAGATAAGTATGGTTCAAAAGTTGCCGCGGAAGATGCTGTGGCACATACAGGAATTGCTGCAACATCAACAATAGTTGGTTCTGTTCTTGGTACTGCGATACCAATTCCAGGTGTCGGGACAGCAATTGGAGCAGTTGCTGGCACATATATAGGAAATGCATTGACGAAGGTCTATGATGGAGCAAGACATGAAAAAGTAGAAACGTCGGATGTATTAAGTTGGAGTAATTTCTCTCCTTTTTAAAAAGTATATAGGATATATACAAGTTGCTGTAATTATGGTTTATGAAAGGAAAAATAAATGGGTGAAAAGTTACTTCCTTTAGGATCAGTTGTGAGACTAAAGGATAAGACGAATTTAATGATTATTGGGCGCGGGTCACTAGTTAATCAGAATGATGAAGCAGTGTATTTCGAATACACTAGTATTACAATGCCTTTTGGATATCAAGCGCCAGATCAGTTATACTTTTTCAATCATAGTGATATTGAAGAAGTTGTGTATATGGGTTATAAAAATGATGCTGAGTTACAATTTGAAGAAGAGTTCCCAAAACTGATTGAAAAGTCAGGATACAAAAAAGGAACTGTCGAATAATGGATGAAATATTTGATAATTTCAGCTAATGGAGGCTCCCTCATTGATGGATAAACAAACTACACAACAAGAGAAGTTGGACCTGCTCTACAAGGACCAGATGAGACTAGATATTCAACTAGAGGACAATCAAGATGATCAAAAAGCGCTCCATCAGTTGCGAGAAGATATTGAGTATTCTCAAGGAGATGCTCTTTATCAGCTCAATGATTTACTCTTGATGGGAGTAACACCTTCTCATTGCTCCTTTTACATGGATTTACTAGAAGATGTGGATGCGACGACTCGAAAAATCTTTCTGGATTTGGATGAGCAGGAGTTACAATTAAAACAGCAGTATCGTGAGACAGAGCGCAGGCTTGATGTAGTTCGAGAGAAGCGTGCACAACTCTTAAATGAACTAGCTGAAAAAGAAGCGGAGTAAAAGAGATTTTAGAGAGAACCACTGGTTCTCTCTTTTTCATCCCTCAACTCTCTTCACTTAGTGACGAACTTGCTCTTCAAACTAATTTCCGGTATGATAGTAGAGAATGTTTTTGAGTGATTCTTGTATTTTGGATGGACTAAGCATTATTAGTTTTATTAAGTATTCAAGAGGTCATGAAGGTAAATGCTGGTAAAGAAAGAGGTTGGTATGAGAAAGAAGAAAGTTTTAGTAATGGGGATCGGTATACTTCTTCTTATTGTTATAGTAGCAATTGGATTTTTGTATTTCCGTGGGAGTTCGAAAACTAAAACTTACAATACTTTTCAATCAATAACATCCAATGATATTAGTGTATTTGGTGAAAACAAACAGTTTGTAGCAATGGCAGGCGGATGGGCCCCAGGGAAACGCTATACGATTAGCCAAGAAGGTCACATTCTTTATAAGGTAGGTGGAGAATATATTCCAGAGCATGCACAACAAAAAGGAGAGTATTTTAATCTAGTCATTTTTGATTTAGAAAAAGAGGGGTATCCTTCTGAAAAATTAGATCTTTATAAAGCGGTCTCATCTTATGATTCTTCTTATTTTCCGATCAGTTCAGATTATATTTCACATTATCAAGGAACAGATTATTTACTATTAATTATTCGGTCTAAAGGAGAAACTGGGTCAGATAAAGATAAGAAAGTATTTCTAAATTTAGAAACACATAAAATAAGTGATATTCCTGAAGAATATAAAATAATAAACTCAATGGATAATCTAGAGGACACTTCGACTCTTCCTTTATCCAGTGATGTTAATGCGACCACCTTGGCTGATGTAGCTAAAAATAATGGGTATCTTTTGTTAAATCACTTAAAAAAAGATGGATCAGATAAGGAAACATCGAAACAAGGATATGATATTAATTTAATAAAAGATAATCCACAGATAAAAGAAATTATCAGTAAAGGTGGAACGGTCTATCCTCGTCAAAGTATGGTTTCATCGGAAGAATGGTTTAACCAGATGTTGCATTGGTTAGCTCCTGTGGGAGAAAAGAGCTTGACTATTTACCCCGTAGATAAACCCTATGCTGATAATGCACAACCTTTAACAGACTACCCAATTAAAAGTTATCAGGATTACATTACTTGGAAAGAAAATCAAAAAAAGGAGTGACCGATGTCTAAAGAAACTTATTTACAGCTGAAAAAAGAATTTTTGATGCGTTTTGCGTTTAATGTGGGGATTGCGGGGATCGGTTTGGTGTTATTGATTGTTATGATCTTCAATCAATCGCGCTATATTCCCTACTTGCTCGCGGTTATGGGGATGATTTCCTTGATGAACCAAGTCTTGGTCATGCCAACCAAGACCAAGAAAGATGCCTGTGAGAAAGAGCATCCGGAGTGGAAGGACTTGTCGGTCAAAGGCGTCAAGGTTGATTCTCAGGAACAGTCAAAACGTTATGGGGTGAGCCTGATTGCATTGCTCGTGGTCATCGGGGCTTTCTTTGCCATGTACCGTCCGACCCTCCAAGCGCAAAAAGAGCAAGAGGAGAAAATGGAAATCCGGCAGAAGTTGCAGCCTGTCATGGAGGATATCCAAAAGCAAGAACAAAGCTCGAGAGAAGCGGTCCAGTCACAGATGAAGGACCTGCTTCGGACACCGAGTTCCAGTTCAGAAACAGGGGCAACAAGTGGGGAATGATCAGGATTGCCTGCTGTTGACCAATCATTGAGAAATCACCGTCCTATCGGTGATTTTTTTGTCTTCACTTCTCCCTCGAATTAATCCTTAAATTGTGATAAAATAAGGGTTACGAATGTTTTTAACTGGTCTGTTTTTGCATAGAGTCGGGCCAGTCAAAAGCGAGCAAAAGAATCAAGATCAAGGGAGAAACAATGTCCAACACCTTTGAAATTTTAATGGATCAGCTGGATATGCCGCTGGAGATGCGATCTTCCAGTGCCTTTTTGCATGCGGAGATTCAAGAAGTCGTGGTGCACAAGGTTAGTCGGGTCTGGGAGTTCCGCTTTGCTTTTGCGGAAGTCTTGCCGATTGCTTTGTTTAAGGAATTGCGCCAGCGCTTGAAGGATGAATTTTCAAAGACAGGAAACCAGGCCACCTTTACCATCCAAGTGGCCAATCAGGATTTTTCTGCGGATTTATTGCAGGCTTACTATCGTGAGGTCTTTGAGGAAGGCCCTTGCGCTAGTCAAGGCTTTAAGGGCCTCTACCAAAACTTGCAGGTGCGCGCAGAAGGGCAGGAATTGATCATCTCAGGGCCTTCTTCGGTTGATACAGAGCATTTTCGTAAGAATCATTTGCCCAACCTTGCCAAGCAGTTGGAAGCCTTTGGTTTTCCGCATTTCACCTGTCGGGTGGAGTCTGATGAGGAGTTGACAGAGCAAGAAGTGGCGCGCTTTGAGGAGGAAAATGAAAAGATCTTCCAAGCGGCCAATGAAGAGACCTTGCGAGCTATGGAATCCTTGGCTCAAATGGCTCCGCCACCAGCGGTTGAAGAAAAGCCAGCCTTTGATTTCAAGGCTAAGAAAGCTGCGGCTAAACCTAAGCTAGACAAGGTTGAGATCACTCCGATGATCGAGATCACGACAGAAGAGAACCGGATTGTCTTTGAGGGTGTGGTCTTTGACGTGGAGCACAAGGTGACGCGGACCGGTCGGGTATTGATCAGCTTTAAGATGACCGACTATACCTCGAGTTTTTCCCTTCAGAAATGGGTGAAAAATGAGGAAGAAGCCCAGAAGTTTGACATGATCAAGAAGAACAGCTGGCTACGGGTGCGGGGAAATATCGAAATGAACAATTTCACGCGCGACTTGACCATGAATGTCCAAGACATCCAGGAAGTTGTGCATTATGCCCGCAAAGACCTGATGCCAGAAGGCGAGCGCCGGGTAGAATTTCACGCGCATACCAATATGTCGACAATGGATGCCCTGCCGGAAGTCGAAGAGCTGATCGCCAAGGCAGCTGAGTGGGGCCACAAGGCGGTGGCCATTACCGACCATGGCAATGTGCAGAGTTTCCCGCATGGCTTTAAAGCAGCCAAGAAAGCTGGAATCCAGCTGATCTATGGGATGGAAGCCAATATCGTAGAGGACAAGGTACCCATCACCTATAACGAGGTGGATCTGGACCTCAATGAAGCGACTTATGTGGTCTTTGACGTGGAAACGACGGGACTTTCAGCCATTTACAATGACTTGATCCAGGTCGCCGCTTCTAAGATGTACAAGGGTAATGTCATTGAGGAGTTTGACGAGTTTATCGATCCGGGCCATCCTCTGTCCGCCTTTACGACCCAATTGACAGGGATCACCAACGAGCATGTTCGGGGGGCTAAGCCCTTGGTACAGGTCTTGAAGGAGTTTCAGGCCTTCTGTGAGGGAACCGTTCTCGTTGCCCACAATGCTACCTTTGACGTGGGCTTCATGAATGCCAACTATGAGCGCCATGGTCTTCCCAAGATCACTCAGCCGGTCATCGATACCCTGGAATTTGCCCGCAACCTCTATCCAGATTTTAAACGTCATGGATTAGGGCCATTAACCAAGCGCTTTGGGGTAGGCTTGGAGCACCACCACATGGCCAACTACGATGCGGAAGCGACGGGACGCCTGCTCTTTATCTTCATCAAAGATGTCGCTGAAAAGCATGGGGTGACCAATCTTAAGGACTTGAATATCGATTTGATCGATGAGAATTCCTACAAGAAGGCGCGGGTCAAGCATGCGACTCTCTATGTCAAGAACCAGACCGGCCTTAAGAATATGTTTAAACTGGTCTCGCTTTCTGGGACCAAGTATTTCGAAGGAGTCCCACGGATTCCCAAGACCGTGCTGGATGCCCACCGCGAGGGCTTGATCCTCGGATCGGCCTGCTCAGAAGGGGAAGTTTTTGATGCGGTCATGTCGCAAGGTGTGGATGCGGCAGTCGAAGTGGCCAAGTACTACGACTTTATCGAGGTGATGCCACCGGCTATCTACGCGCCTCTCATTGCCAAGGAGCAGGTCAAGGACATGGAGGAGCTCCAGACCATCATTAAGAGCTTGATCGAAGTGGGAGATCGTCTCGGCAAGCCTGTTCTTGCGACAGGAAATGTCCACTATCTGGAGCCGGAAGATGAGATCTATCGGGAGATCATTGTCCGTAGTCTCGGTCAAGGGGCCATGATCAACCGGACCATCGGGCACGGAGAAGATGCCCAGCCAGCGCCACTGCCAAAAGCGCATTTCAGAACCACCAATGAAATGCTGGATGAATTCGCCTTTTTGGGTGAAGACTTAGCGCGCAAGATTGTCATTGAAAACACCAATGCGCTTGCAGAGACCTTTGAGCCAGTCGAAGTGGTCAAGGGGGACCTCTATACGCCATTTATCGACAAGGCCGAAGAAACAGTTGCGGAATTGACCTATAAGCGAGCCTTTGAGATTTATGGTAATCCGCTCCCTGATATTGTCGATCTGCGGATTGAAAAGGAACTAACCTCTATCTTGGGGAATGGATTTGCCGTGATTTATCTAGCATCGCAAATGCTGGTGCACCGTTCCAATGAGCGGGGCTACCTGGTTGGATCTCGTGGATCTGTCGGATCCAGCTTTGTCGCGACCATGATTGGGATCACCGAGGTCAATCCGCTTTCGCCTCACTATGTTTGCAGCCAGTGCCAGTATAGTGAATTCATCACAGACGGTTCTTATGGATCTGGTTTTGATATGCCGGACAAGGATTGTCCAAACTGTGGTCATAAGCTCAGCAAAAACGGGCAGGATATTCCTTTCGAAACCTTCCTTGGTTTCGATGGGGACAAGGTACCCGATATCGATTTGAACTTCTCTGGAGAAGATCAGCCAAGCGCCCACTTGGATGTCCGCGATATCTTTGGGGAAGAATATGCCTTCCGGGCAGGAACGGTAGGTACGGTCGCAGCTAAGACTGCCTACGGCTTTGTCAAGGGTTATGAGCGGGACTATGGCAAGTACTACCGGGATGCCGAGGTCGAGCGCTTGGCTCTTGGCGCAGCTGGGGTCAAACGGACGACCGGTCAGCACCCGGGAGGAATCGTTGTTATTCCAAACTATATGGATGTCTATGACTTTACTCCGGTTCAGTATCCGGCAGATGATGTGACCGCTGAATGGCAGACTACTCACTTTAACTTCCACGATATCGATGAGAACGTCCTCAAGCTCGATGTCCTGGGACATGATGATCCGACCATGATTCGGAAGCTCCAAGACTTGTCAGGCATTGATCCAAATGATATCCCTATGGATGATCCAGGGGTTATGGCCCTCTTTTCTGGGACAGAAGTGCTAGGGGTGACAGCCGAGCAGATTGGAACGCCGACAGGGATGCTGGGGATTCCAGAGTTTGGGACCAACTTTGTTCGGGGCATGGTCGAAGAGACCCATCCGACGACCTTCGCGGAGTTACTTCAGCTCTCTGGTCTGTCTCACGGTACCGATGTGTGGTTGGGAAATGCCCAAGACTTGATCAAGGCGGGCATTGCCGATCTATCGACCGTTATCGGGTGTCGGGACGACATCATGGTTTACCTCATGCACGCGGGTCTCAAGCCTAAGATGGCCTTTACCATCATGGAGCGCGTGCGGAAAGGTATGTGGCTCAAAATCTCAGAAGAAGAGCGCAATGGCTACATCCAAGCCATGAAGGAAAACAATGTCCCTGAATGGTACATCGAGTCCTGTGGGAAGATCAAGTACATGTTCCCTAAAGCCCATGCGGCGGCCTATGTTATGATGGCCCTTCGTGTGGCCTACTTTAAGGTGCATCATCCACTCTATTACTACTGTGCTTACTTCTCGATTCGGGCCAAGGCCTTTGACATCAAAACCATGGGGGCAGGCCTTGAGGCCGTGAAAGCTCGGATGAAGGAGATTGCTGAGAAACGCAAGAACAACGAAGCTTCCAATGTGGAGATCGACCTCTACACTACTCTTGAGATTGTCAATGAGATGTGGGAGCGCGGCTTCAAGTTTGGCAAGCTAGACCTCTATCGCAGTCAGGCGACAGAATTCTTGATAGATGGGAACACCCTCATTCCACCATTTGTCGCTATGGATGGTCTGGGAGAGAACGTTGCCAAGCAGATCGTGCGGGCGCGTGAAGAAGGAGAATTCCTATCTAAGACCGAGCTCCGCAAGCGCGGCGGTGTATCTTCAACCCTGGTTGAAAAAATGGATGAGATGGGCATTCTCGGCAATATGCCAGAGGATAACCAGTTGAGTTTGTTTGATGATTTGTTCTAATTTAAAGTCAACTTGTTCAAATAAGCCGACTAAGTTTCATCTAATTAAGACTTAACAGTAAAACCAGTAGAGATGATTTTTTATGATTTTCATTTCTACTGCTTTTTAGATATGATATAGTATAAATAAGTTTTTATCCAGAGACTAAAACTTTAGGAAGTTATATATTGAAATTATCAAAAATGATCGCTATAAATTATTAATAATGATACTCTCAAACAAGAGTAGGCTTAACGGAAGTAGTGTTTGCTATACCTTAATAACTTTTCGATATGGAATGGAGATAAGTATGATTTTAGGTGAAACTTATAGGAAAATAAGAGAAGAAAAGGGAATTTCTATTTCTTCATTAGCAGGTGCTGAAATTTCAAAATCTCAAATATCTAGATTTGAATTAGGAGAAACAGAGATTTCTGTCTTTAAGTTATTGTATCTTCTTGAAAGAATAGGAGTAACACTAGAGGAATTTCTGCTTATCTGTAATCATTATCAACCTTCGGATTTTAATACCTTAATAGCTTCTGTTAAACAGGCCGCATATAATGAAGATTCTCAAGCATTACTAGATATGGTAGAGAAAGAAATAGAACTTTTTCATAGGACAAATTCTCATTACCATAAATTAAATGCTATTTTCATTGAAAGTATTGTTTCGGGAATGGATAAGAATCATCAATTGAGTCGTCAAGACGCCTCTTATCTTACAAACTATTTATTTTCTGTTGAAAACTGGGGTTATTACGAAACGCTCATCCTTGGAAATTGCTGTCGTGTTCTATCTCCAGATTTATTATTTAGATATGCCAAAGAGGCGCTCAAAAAAGGGAAGTTGTATAGCTCTATACCTAAAAATAGACAATCTCTCATTCAACTACTTCTCAATTCTTTGATTATAATGATTGAGAACGACTTATATGAGGAATCTTTATTTTTAAAACAGGCTACGAAGAATATATTAGCGGATTCCACAGATTTTTTTGAACAAACTATTTTGCTGTATTTAGATGGATATTTGGAACTGAAATTCTATCATAATCAAAAATCACTTTTAAAAATCGAAGAAGCTTTAAAAATTTTCGAACTCTTCAATAAAACAATCTACAAAAATTACAAAGAATACTTTGAGAAACACATCATTCATTTAGTAGACTAGGCCATTTATCTATAGGGTAATAACGTGATCAAACTCTTCCAATATTTCTGGATTTTGATCATGAGTAATGACAATAACAATTGCATCTTTAATGGATAGAATGTAGTCCATCATTGCTTTGGCTTTTATTGGATCAAGGTTGCTTGTAGGTTCGTCAAAAATATATACAGAATATGGTTTGGCTAAAAACCTAGCTAAATCAATTCGTTGCTTTTCTCCTTCTGAAATGGTTTGATTTGATTGAGATAGACTCTTATTAAGGAAGTCTTCACTAAATCCTAAGGCTTTTCTTAATTTTTCAGTTAAATAAAGGTTTCTGGACAGTTTGATATTCTCTAGGATATTTCCTTCAATCAGAAAATCATTTTTTTGCACAAATGCAATATCTTTATATAACTCCTCTGAGGGAATATCAATATTCTGTTTTCCGTTGATTTTTATTTCCCCATCATAAAGATTTTTGGAATAATAGTTTAGTATTAATTTTACTAAAGTTGTTTTCCCAGCTCCTGAAGCACCTATAATCGCATAGCGTTTGCCTTTTTTAAATTCATAGGAAAAATGATCAAATAATATTTTATTTTCAATTTCATAATGTAATTGGCTAATAGAAATGGTCGAAATGTTATCACAATCAATTGTCCTTGTTTTATGGAAAATTTCATGATTTGTCTCATATAAATTTTCTTGGATATTATCAATAATGGACTTGCTACTGCTGATTAAATTTTTATTGTAAAGAATAGATTGTAATGGAGCAAAAACACCGTTTAATAATTGAATACTTGCTACTAGTAATCCAATAGTCAGTAAGTTATTTCTTACAAAAAAGATACCAGCAACCATACAGGATAGTTGAGAGCCAAAACTTAGTAAAATTCCAGTAGTTGAAGCTAAGTCTTTTAAGAATTGATATGTTTTTCTGGACTCTTCAAATTCTAAACTGATTTCCTGAATTTTTTCTTGGGTCCAGCTTTGAATATTTAATAACTTAATTTGTTCAAAACCATTAATAAAGTTTGTCATTTTTGACAAATAGTGATTATTTTGTAGAGAATAATTATTTGTTGATTTAGTCATTAACTTTCCAGGAATTTGTGATAGAAAAATCGTTATACTCGACAATAAAAGAAAGACTAATGCTAATCGCCATTCTATATAAATAATAGCAACCACACTCATGATAAGGCTCCCTAAATTTGCAATTAGAGAGATTTTAGGGATTAATAAATTTTCTTGAATAAGGTCACTGTTTTTGGTGATATTATTTAAGAAATCTGAATGGTTACGGTTGTCAATTTGGTTAAATTCACGCGATAAATAATGTAATAAGAGACGCCTTTTTAGATCTAAAATAACTTTTTTTACATATTGGTTTTTAAGATAGGAATAGGAACAAGAAATCAAGAACCACAGTAAAATCGAACTTACACAAATAGTGATATGAAAGAGTAATCCACTATTTGAATTAGATATACTATCAAGTATTCTTCCTAATTGGAGAGAGAAGAATGTCATTAAAAGAGCACTTGTCAGACTTAATAAAATAAGCAAGAAATATAGTAATTTATATTGTTTCGTAATCTGCTTCATATTTTTCACCTCTTAATATATGATAGCAACATTATATTCTAAAACTAAAACTCAGGCTGAGATCTCCCATATTTGGGATACTAATTTTATTTCTTTACTATATTTTAGTTTACAGCTATCCATTGTATATCCTATGGATTTACAATAGCCTTCTTTTTTGATACAATAAAAGATAGAAAGAAGGTGAGAATATGTCAAAGACGAGCATGAGTATCCGTTTGGATAGTGAGGTTAAGGAGCAAGCCCAACTGGTATTTAATCATTTAGGGATGGATATGACCACGGCTATCAACATTTTCCTTCGTCAGGCTATTCAATATCAGGGCTTACCTTTTGATGTTCGATTAGACGATCGTGGTAAGTTGCTCCAAGTAGTAACGGATGTAGAGCAAAATCGGAATATGAGTCAGCCCTTTGAATCGGTCTCAGACTTGATGGAGGACTTGCGTGCTTAAGATTCGTTATCATAAACAGTTTAAAAAAGATTTTAAGTTAGCAATGAAGCGAGGTTTGAAGGCAGAACTGTTAGAAGAAGTTTTGAATTTTCTGGTTCAAGAAAAAGAACTTCCTGTCAGATATCGTGACCATCAATTGACCAATTCCAAGCATTTCCAAGGTGTTCGGGAGTGTCATATCCAGCCGGATTGGCTTTTGGTTTACAAAGTAGATCAGGATGAATTGATTTTAAACTTGCTGAGGACAGGAAGTCACAGTGATTTGTTCTAGAAACAAAGGAGGAGAACATGAAGTTAGAAATTTTTGCAGAAGACAAACCAGCTGAAAAAGTCTTTGAGTACAAGCTAGAAGTGGCAGACAATGTGCTGCTCCTTTCCACTGCCATGCTCTCAGGAGTGATTGCTCTAGCCAGCTTGTTTTCAGCCTTGAAAGATTAACTGACAGCCTCTATTTTCCTTTTGAAAATAGAGGTTTTTCAGTCCTTTCAGATCTGATAAGTGTTTTCTTTGGTACTGGATTGTGTTACAATTTTTAGTAACAAGTGTTTATAACAAGGAAACAGAAAAGATGAAACAAAGGAGAAGCGCGTGGCAAGATATTTAGTAGGGCCTTACAACAATAGTTGGAACTTTATGGATGCGCTTGAAAAAGCGCAGGATGGAGATACCATCGAGTTTGAAAATGGGTATGTGTTTCAATGGCCGACAGATGAGGTAATTGTGATCAACAAGAGCCTTCATTTTGTGGGGTATGTAGTTCCAAATCCAAATGGTAATGGGCGCATGTTTAACAACACGATTGAGGCTTCTTTCCGATTTGTAGAGGGAGCTCAGGTGACATTTGAAGATCTGTGGTTTAAAGTTGGTGGGAACTATACTGCCTTGACCTTATGGAATGAGTCAGCTATCACTTGTAAACAGGTCTATTTTGAAATTACCACTCCGACAAATAGTGAATTTTTTATCTATATGGATACGCATTCGAAAATGACATTGGATGGAGTTGGGATGAAGGTTCCGGAAAAACACCAAAGTGTCATCGGAATGTCAGCATCAGAACTGTCCATTCAAAATTCAACGATTTTTTCTAAGATAGATCTGTCAGAAGGATCTAAATTGACCTTAGAAAATGTCCATATTGAAAAATTTGGGAATAATACGATCCATGCCAAGGACTCAGAAGTGATCGCAAAAAATTCAACGATTACAGGCGGGGATCTGGAAAAGGACTTTCCACCAGTTTGGTTGAGGAATGTCATCTGGGAGTCTGAAAACTGTAAAATTGAGTTGCCTACTGGAACTGGAGTCTGTCTTGACAATAATGTTCAATTCAATTCGGATTCCGATCGTATCACCTCTCTCAATGCATTCAATAGTATGATCCGAGCTCACCAGGCTACATTTTCAGAATTTTTATGCGTCTATGAAGAGTCCTTTGCTTCCCTGACTGGAGAAACGACCTTCTTGAATGAGAATGCCCAAACCATTTCGTTTGGAGTTTTTGATGATGGTGTGCTGATGGCTGAGCATATGATTTGTCATAAGATTGCGGATCCTAATATACGGCTTCAAGGTGGAGCCTTTGCGAAGGTGGGCACCGTGACCTATAGGCAGGGCGATGCGCGTGATCTGACCAAGGAAATCGAGGATGACTGTGACTATCTTGTTGGCAGAGAAGTGGCCAAGGGCAATGCGCAAGTCGTTCCTACGGGACAGGCGACGGATGCAACGGTGGCTCCAACCACCGCAAGAGACTCTGGGCCAGAGAAGAAACAAGATGCCCTTCAAGAACTCAATAGCCTGATTGGTCTTGAAAAAGTCAAACATGAGATCAAGAAAATGATCAACATGGTGGAATTTAACAAGAAACGAATCGCCAGTGGCAAGGCACCTGAAAAACAAACCTTGCATGCTGCCTTTATGGGAAATCCTGGTACAGGGAAAACGACTGTGGCTCGTCTGTTGGGAAAAGTGCTCTTTGATGCGGGTGTTCTCTCAGGGGAAGAATTCCGTTTCGTGGAAGCAACGGAGTCCGATCTGATCTCTTCAAATATTGGGGGAACGGCTGAACAGACCCAAGCCCTGCTTGAAAAAGCGCGAGGAGGCATCCTCTTTATTGATGAAGCCTATAGCTTGGATAAAAAGGATAGCGGTGCGGATTTTGGGATCGAGGCGATCAATACCATCCTCAAATTTATGGAGGACAATCGCGATGACATCATGATTATCTTTGCCGGCTATACCAAGGAAATGGAAGAGTTTTTAAAGACTAATCCAGGCCTCCGTTCTCGGGTACCAAATAATTTCATCTTTGAAGATTTCACAGGAGATGAGATTGTCCAACTGGGTGAAATGATCCTAAGCAAAGGAGACTACAAACTCGAAGACCGGGATTACTATGCGCGGCATGTTAAGCGGGCTTATGATGGCTCGCTAGATAAGAGCAATGGTCGCTGGATCCGTAACCTGGATGAGCAATTGACCAAGACCATGGCGGATCGGGTGGTGGCCCAAGGTTCTGACGATATTGAGACCATCCTCAATAGCGATATCGATGCTGTCCTTAACCAAGGTAAGTATCAAGCAGGAGCCGACAAGGAAGAAGATGGGATGGCTGCCCTCAACCGTTTGGTTGGAATTGCTAAGGTGAAAGAGCAAGTCGAACAATTCGTAGCCATGGCTGAGTTCAATCAAAAACGGGCTGAACAAGGTGGCATCGTCGAAGACACGACCTTGCACTCTCTCTTTCTTGGAAATCCCGGTACAGGGAAGACCACCGTGGCCCGCATTTTGGGCAATATCCTCTTCCAAAAAGGGGTTATCAAGCAGAAGAAATTCATTGAAGTTTCGCGGAGCAATCTGGTTGGAGGCTTCCAAGGTCAAACAGCCTTGAAGACGCGTGAAGTTTTGGAGAGTGCATTGGGTGGAGTCCTCTTTATCGATGAGGCCTATACGCTCTATACCGGTTTAAATGATGATTTTGGGAAAGAAGCCTTGGATGAAGTCCTCAAATTTATGGAGGACCACCGCCGCGATATCGTCATTATCTTTGCTGGTTACACGAAAGAGATGCACGATTTCTTGCAGGTCAATTCAGGTCTGCAAAGCCGGATCCCGACTACATTTGATTTTGAAGACTACAGCCCAGATGAGATCGTGGAGATCGGTCTGTTAGGTTTGCGTAAGCAAGGTTACCAGGTCAATGAAGCCCTTTATGGAGAGATTGTGAAAGGGAATTATATGCGTGCCAATGACCATAGTAATGGTCGCTGGGTTCGCAATCTCAATGAAAAACTCTTGCGCCAAGTATCAACTCGGGTAACCCGTGAAGGTAGTACAGACTACAATTCCATTTTGGATCAAGATTTGGAAGCTTTGAGAGAGAATAACAGTTCTGAACAACCCCATACCGTGGATGATCAAGGTTATGTTCTTCCTTAAGCTAGAAGGGACAAGAAAAAGGAGGCTGGGACAAAAGTCCTAGCCTCTCAATTATTTTTGGATTGTCGAGCAAGACGCAGTGGTTGAGTGGGCTCTACTACGCTGATTTCATCAGCTTTTACAGCCCTACTCAACTGTGCGGAGGTGGGACGACGAAATCGAATTCTAACGAATTACCGATTTCTGTCCCACTCTCTTTTTGCATGGACTTATGGTATACTAGGAGGAGATCATTCACTTATGAAGGAGAAAACAATGGTTTTACCAAATTTTAAAGAAAACCTCGAAAAATACGCTAAATTATTGGTTGCGAACGGTATCAACGTGCAACCTGGCCATACCTTGGTCTTGAACATCGATGTGGAACAAAGAGAATTGGCCCACTTGATTGTGAAGGAAGCCTATGCCTTAGGGGCACACGAAGTGATTGTCCAATGGGCAGATGACTTCACTACCCGGGAAAAATTCCTCCATGCACCGATGGATCGCTTGGACAACGTGCCTGACTACAAGATTGCAGAGATGAACTACCTCTTAGACCACAAGGCTAGTCGCTTGGGTGTGCGCTCGTCTGATCCAGGTGCCTTAAATGGTGTTGATGCAGAGAAGCTTTCTGCCTCAGCTAAGGCTTTGGGCATGGCCATGAAACCAATGCGCATCGCCACTCAATCTAACAAGGTCAGCTGGACAGTTGCTGCTGCAGCAGGTTTAGAATGGGCGAAAAAGGTCTTCCCAAATGCGGCGAGCGACGAGGAAGCAGTGGACCTTCTTTGGGATCAAATCTTCAAGACTTGTCGAGTGTATGAGGAAGATCCAGTCAAGGCTTGGGAAGAGCATGCAGCTATTCTCAAGAGCAAGGCAGATACACTAAATAAGGAACAATTCTCAGCTCTTCATTACACAGCACCTGGAACGGACTTGACTCTTGGCTTGCCGAAGAACCACGTCTGGGAATCTGCCGGAGCTATCAATGCCCAAGGTGAAGGTTTCTTGCCAAATATGCCGACAGAAGAGGTCTTCACAGCTCCTGACTTCCGTCGTGCAGAAGGCTATGTCACCTCTACAAAACCGCTTAGCTACAATGGAAACATCATCGAAGGCATCAAAGTGACCTTTGAAAATGGAGAAATTGTGGATATCACAGCTGAAAAAGGCGATCAAGTCATGAAAGATTTGGTCTTCAAAAACAAGGGAGCGCGTGCCTTGGGTGAATGTGCCCTCGTACCAGACCCAAGCCCAATTTCACAGTCAGGCATCACCTTCTTTAACACTCTCTTTGATGAAAATGCCTCTAACCACTTGGCCATCGGAGCAGCCTATGCAACCAGCGTAGAAGGTGGTGCAGAATTCACAGAAGAAGAACTCGAAGCAGCCGGCCTCAACCGCTCAGATGTTCACGTCGACTTCATGATCGGCTCAAGCCAAATGGATATCGACGGCATCCGAGAAGACGGCACCCGCGTCCCAGTCTTCCGCAACGGAGATTGGGCAATATAGGGAGCAGGACAGAAATCGGTAGACGCAGTCTCGATTTCGTAGTCCTGCCCCCGCACAGTTGATTAGGAAGTACGAGTACCGTAGGTAGGAGTAGTTCCAATCAACCACTGCGCCAAGAGACAGAAATCGGTAACTCGAAGAGTTTGATTTCTTCCTCGCTTTTTGGATTCAAGGCTCGGGCAAAAAAGGTCCACAGGACCTTTTTAGTGCCCCCGCACAGTTGATTAGGAAGTACGAGTACCGCAGGTAGGAGTAGTTCCAATCAACCACTGCGCCGAGAGACAGAAATCAGTAACTCGAAGAGTTTGATTTCTTCCTCGCCTTTTGGATTCAAGGCTCGGGCAAAAAAGGTCCACAGGACCTTTTTAGTACCCCCGCACAGTTGAATAGACTGGACGAAGAACCGAAAGGTTCGAGTACCGTCAATCAACCACTGTGCTGAGAGATAGAAATCGGTAGACGCAGTCTCGTAAAAAAAGTAAGGTAGTAGTGAATCATCACTACTACCTTACTTTTTGTCATTTACGCTATTCTAAAATCAAGAGACCTTCTTTGATTTCAAATGGGTTGTTTGGGTTGATGCGGTCATAGAACATGATGCCGTTGGTGTGGTCGATTTCATGTTGAACGACGATGGAGTTGTAGCCTTTGAGTTTGATGCGTTTCTTTTCCCCATCTTTTGTGAAATACTCAACCGTCACGCGGGCATGTCGAACCACATGGCCTGGGACGTTGCGGTCAACAGAGAGACAGCCTTCCCCGTCGCCAAGCGCAGCATCTTGAACAGAATGGGCGACAACCTTTGGATTATACATGACTTCTTGAAGGCTATAGGCTTCTTTTGGTGGGTTGCCATCGGCATCTTCTGGATTGGGAACCAAAACAGCGATGATTCGTTTAGAGATATCCAGCTGAGGGGCTGCGAGTCCCACTCCTCCACGGAGGCCGAGTTTTTCAGCCATGACAGGGTCTTGAGAATGGTGCAAGAATTGCATCATTTTTTCACCCAGGATAATTTCCTGGTCAGACAAAGGGAAGGTCACGTCTTCTGCAACAGCTCGAAGTGTTGGATTTCCTTCGCGGATAATGTCATCCATATCAATCAAATGGGACGCTCTTGTAACTTTTTCAATTGCTTTCATCGTTTTACTCTCACTTTCTTTCTACTCTCCATGATAACACAAAAGAGCCTAAAATTAAAGTTATCTGTCGACGGTTTCCGCATGTTTGATGGACAAATCATTCATCCTTCTTGCATCTAAAATCGTATAGATCCGTCCTTCTCTTTGGACTAAGCCCTCTTCGATCATCTGCTTGATGACGCGGCTAAGGTGGCGGTAGCTGATCCCAAAACGCAGGGCCAGCTGATTCATCTTGGGCTTGAGGGTCCCATTTTCATCGCAATGCTCCAGAAAATGCGTAGCGAGGCGTTCCTTGACCGAATAATGAAAGTTAGCAGGAGCCAAATAGTTGATCTGGTGCAATTTCTCAGCCAAGGTCTTGGCCGTAGAGCGCAAGAAGGTTGGATCAAGCAGGAGGCGCTTCTTAAAGTGCTGGGCTGGGAGCTGGACGACTAGCGAGTCTTGGTCTGCAATGACCGATGTGATACAGACTCGATCGAGCAGGAGCTCAATCTCTCCTAAGAGTCCAGGTTTTTCTTGGATTTCAAGGATGGTGTCGCTACCGTTTTCAAGACTGTGGATAACCTTGAGTCGGCCTTTGAGAAAATAAGGAATGACATCTTGCTCAGAGCCTTGGCGGCAGATATAATCTCCAGCCTGATAGAGAACGAGGTCCAGCTGGCTAAGACAGTCGCCTGGAAAGATCTGGTCCAATTGGTAGTCTGTGATGATATCCTTGAGTCTTGTAGATGGGGAAATTTTTTTCATCTCAATCTCCTAAAATAGGACAAATGTCCTGTTTTTCTATTTCTAAATTGATTATACTAGGATTCTATTGAAAATACTAGTTTGAATCTTTTCTGAAAAAAACTAGTAAAATCAAATGTTACCAGTAAAGTGTAGGAAATAAAAAATGAAAAAAACAATGGAAAGAATCAGTCTCTTGAGCTTGTCGCTCATGCTGATCTCATCTTTTTCAATTACAGCCGGTTTGCCAGCTATGAAGGCCTATTTTAGCCAATTCGGCTATACAGCAAGTCAAGTAGAACTCTTGGTTTCCCTGCCAGCCTTTGCGGTCGTGGCCATGCTCTTTTTAAATAGCGTGATCGAGCGGTGGATGAGTGAGCGCCAGATGATTGTCGTAGGGCTTTTGCTCTTTTCAACTAGTGGGCTCTTGCCTTTGATTGTGCAGGACTATCCTCTCATCTTTCTGAGTCGTCTGATCTTTGGCTTGGGGACAGGAATGATCAATGCCAAGGCTATTTCAATTATCAGTGAGCGCTACTCAGGCAATGATAAGACCCGGATGCTGGGTTATCGGGGGTCTGCTGAAGTAGTGGGTTCTGCCATCTTGACCTTTATTGTGGGACAACTCTTACCCCTAGGCTGGCCAGCGATCTTTACCGTATATGGTGGTGGTTACTTGATTTTACTCCTCTATATCCTTTTTGTCCCTTATCCTAAGGAGAAAAAACAGGCTAGCTTGAAGGAGAAAAAGAAAGGTTCCGCACGCCTTCGCTCCCCTCAATGGCGTTTTAGTCTAATGCTAGCTGTGATTGCTGGTATCATCATTTGCTTCAATTCTATTATTAGCCTGCGCGTGCCGGATATCATTGTTGACGCTCGTATGGGAACAGCGACAACAGCTGGAACCGTCTTGAGTCTGATGCAATTAACAGGGATTGTAGCAGGGGTAGGCTTTGCCAGTTTGACACATGTTTTCAAAAAGAACTTGCTCATGATCATGTGCTTTGGTTTCGGTCTAGCTCTGGCCTTGATTGGCTTGTCCGGACAGCTATGGAGCTTGGTTTTAGGAACTCTCTTAGCCGGATTTACTTACAGTACGGGGATCACCAGTATCTTCTATCACTTATCTGAAAAAATCCCGACCAATCTCCTGAATCTTGCGACCTCGCTGGTCTTGATCGGCTGCAATCTCGGATCAGCCCTCTCTTCTTTCTTCATCCAGTTGGTGACGCCACTAGCTCCCTCTAATCACCTGCTCTTTGTCTGGATTGGTGCTTTGATGGTCGGAACGGGAGTCTTCGCCTCACAATTACTAGCACGAACGAAATGATGGAGAAATCATTTCGTTTTTTTAATTCAATTGATTGCGTCCTGTCACTAGCTCGTGTTATTATAGGAGGAGTGTGAAAAAAAGATTAGTTTAAAGGA
Source organism: Streptococcus mobilis (assembly GCF_059727625.1). Taxonomy (NCBI): domain Bacteria; kingdom Bacillati; phylum Bacillota; class Bacilli; order Lactobacillales; family Streptococcaceae; genus Streptococcus; species Streptococcus mobilis. The sequence goes on along the minus strand of NZ_AP041823.1, from coordinate 1,945,405 downwards.
TAGAATAATGAAAAAAATCATGGAGAAAGTGAGTATTCTCGCGCTTTCATTTATTTTGACGACCTCGTTTTCGATTTCGAGTGCGCAGTCGGCCATGTTTGCCTATTACAAGGGAATTCCTCACAGCATGATTGAGCTCTTGGTCTCGCTTCCTTCTGCCGGGATCATGGTTTCACTCATCTTCAATAAATGGATTGGACGCCTATTTTCAGAGCGTCAGATGATTGTGACGGGCTTAGTTGCTTACGCTCTATGTGGCTTTATTCCCTTAATCAGTCCAGCCTATCCGGTTGTCTTTTTGTCTCGGATTATTTTCGGGATGGCAGTTGGTTTGCTCAATGTTTCTGCCATTGCCATTATCAGTGAACGCTATAAAGGAAAAGAACGCGTCCAAACCCTTGGTATTCGTGGTTCTGCAGAGGTTGTTGGGACGGCAGTTTTAACCTTTGGAGTCAGCCTCTTGATTCGCTTTGGCTGGCAGGCTGCCTTTCTCGTTTACGGTATCAGTATTCCTATCTTACTTTTGTATCTCTTATTTGTGCCCTATGGATCTACGACGGAAGCAGTGGAGGAAAAACACCGGGATGTCAAGATGACGGGGGGACAATGGCGGACTACGCTCGGCTTAGCGGTCGTTGCGGCAGCTATCGTCTTGTCCAATGTCATGATCACCGTTCGGATTCCAAGTGTGGTAGAACAAGTTGGACATGGCACTGCCCAAACTGCTGGGGTTATATTAGCAGCCATGCAATTTGTTGGGATCTTGGCAGGTTTGGCCTTCTCGCCCTTGACCTATCTATTCCGTGATCGTTTATTATTGGTTTCGGGAGTAGCTTATGGTGTGGCCCAAATGTTGATCGGGGTCTCTCCAAATCTCTTGATTCTTGCCCTTGTAACCATTGCTTCTGGCTTCGCCTACAGTGTGGCTTTGACAACAGTTTACAATGTCTTATCTGATAAGATGCCAGCAGGGGTCTTGAGCCAGGCAACATCCATTGCAGTTTTGGGATGCAGTACAGGTTCGATCGCAACGACCTTTGTCCTTAGTCTATTAGGGACGATCTCATCTGCTCCAGTCTTTATTTTTGGATTTTCTGGTATCCTCATGATCCTGGTTTCATTTTTTGGCCTTTGGATTGTGCGAAAGAGCAGGAAGTAATTATGCGGCTAGATAAATTTTTAGTGGATTGCGGCGTGGGGAGCAGGACTGAGGTCAAGCAACTCCTCAAGCAAAAGAAAATTGCAGTGAATGGAAAAAAAGAGACAGCAGGAAAGCTACAGATTGACCCAGGCAAGGATCGGGTGATCTTTATGGGGGAAGACTTGGTCCATGAAACCTTCGTGTATTATCTGCTCAATAAACCAGCTGGGGTTATCTCAGCGACTGAAGATGATCACCACCAAACTGTGCTGGATCTATTAGATGAGACAGCCCGTCATAAGGAAGTCTTTCCTGTCGGACGTCTGGATATCGATACCCATGGCTTGCTCCTTTTGACCAATAATGGCAAGCTCGCTCATGCTATGCTTTCGCCGAAAAAGCATGTGTCGAAGGTCTACCGTGCCCAAGTAGCTGGGATCATGGATGAGGCAGATGTAGCCCGTTTTGAAGCAGGCATTGCCCTCAAAGACTTCACCACCTTACCTGCGAGATTGCAGATCTTAGAGGTGGATGGAGCAAATGCCAGCTCCTACGTCGAAATTGAAATCGCAGAAGGAAAATTCCATCAGGTTAAGCGTATGGTCGCTGCCTGTGGCAAGGAAGTGGCGGATTTAGAGAGGATCTCTATGGGTCCTCTAACGCTAGATCCAAGTCTAAAATTGGGAGAATGGCGAAGACTTCAGCCTTCAGAACTGGCCTCTTTAGAGGTGTTCGGAGTTCCCTTATAAGCGAAAAAACAAGCAGTCTGACTTTAACGGACTGCTATTTTTTATTTGTATCAATAAAATGAACTGAATAGGCAAAAATGAAACAATTCGCTTGTGCTATCAAAATAAATTGATTATAATGAAAAAAGATAGGTTGTGCGTAAATTCACAATATGTAGTGATAATTTTTTTACTAACATACCATATCTAGTAAACGTAGAAAAAGGAGAAAAATCGTTTATGAAAAAGTGGCTCTATTCTGTTGTGACAACAGTTGCCCTATTTTTACTAGCGGCTTTAGGATTTGCCAAAACGGATAGGATTACCAAGGTACATGCGGATACTATCAATAGTATCATTACATCCGTGGAGTTTTCGAAGTCCTCTGGGGGATCTCTAACAGATCCGATTGGTGTCTGGGAAAGTTTTCAAGTAAAAGCGAAGTTTGAGTTACCCGATGGACAAGTAAAGTGGGGAGATAAGACAGAAATTGAACTTGGAAATGATTTTAAAGTCTTGGAAATGGACACAGTTGACCTACTGGATCCTAGCGGTCAAAAAGTTGCGACGGCGACGGTAGACAATCAAAGAAAAAAGATTACAGTGACCTATACAGACTATCCTGAAAAAATGGCTCATGTGACAGGTTCATTGCGTTTCTTTGTGCGTGTGGATCACCAAGTTGTCAAAGATCAGAAAACGCTTGATTTTAGTCTTTCCATTAATGGTGTGTCTAAACCGTTTGGGAAAATTGAGTACAAAGGGGTCAATCCGGGTGAAAATCCTCCTACTCCAGAAGTCTTTAGCAAATGGGGATGGACCAACTCAGATGATAAATTAAAATTGACCTATACCTTGAACATCAATCAAGGGCATACCTCCCTCCATAATATTGATATTAAAGATCAATTGGCTTTTACAGATGGAAAGATCAAAGTAGATTCTGTTAATATCCATACAGGAACTTGGAGGATCAGTGACGAAGATGGGGCATATCATTTAAGAGACACCACGAACGTCACCAAGGACTATTCTCCGGTTGTCAGTGCTGATGGTCAATCTCTAACGGTTCACATTGGGGATCTAGCTCCCGAGCAAGGAATGACCATTCGTTATGATGTCTATTTGGACAAGGTACCGGTGATCAATACAGCTTACAAAAATCATGCAACTATGACAGCTACGGAGGTCGAGGAGCAAACTAAAGACGCAGTCATCCTGTACCAATTCCTTGAAGGAAACTTTAATGGTGAAAAATATTCATTCACTATCCATAAAAAAGGAGAAAATGGTCAGGCTCTTGCAGGTGCTACCTTTGCTGTGACAGCAGATGATACAGGTGAGCAAGTTGGGATCATCACAACAGATGAGGATGGTGTTGGAACCATTACTGGCTTGATCAAGCAAGCTTATACGGTTCAAGAGATTCAAGCTCCAACAGGCTATATTCTCTCAGAAGAGCCAATCAAGATCAGCAAGGACGATTTTGGAAATGACCTCGCAATTTCTCGTGATGTTGTGAACCAAAAAGAAAAGACCAGCATCTCTGGTCAAAAAACATGGAATGACAATGATAATCAAGATGGCAAGCGTCCATCAAAAATTACTGTCAATCTCCTAGCAAACGGTCTTAAAGTGGCTTCTAAAGAAGTGAAACCAGATGCAACAGGGAATTGGGCCTATCGTTTTGATAATCTCGATCTTGTCGACGATGCTGGGAATATCATTGCCTACACCGTTTCAGAAGAACCTGTTGCAGGGTACGAAACAACTGTTGAGGGAACGAATATTACTAACAATCGTATACCAGACATGACAGAAGTAGTGGTTAAGAAAGTCTGGGATGATAAGGAAAATAAAGACGGTCTTCGTCCAGAAAAAATCACTGTCCGCCTTCTTGCAGATGGTCAAGAAGTGGCTGTGAAAGAAATCACAGCGACTGATAATTGGCAGGCAAGCTTTACGGATCTACCTGTATACAAGGACGGCAAGAAGATTGTCTACACCATTACAGAGGATCCAGTAGCTGGTTATACAAGCAAGATTGATGGTTTCACGGTAACGAATCGTCATATCCCACCGACGACACCACCGACAACACCACCAAGCACTCCGCCAACGACACCACCTACACCCCCTCCTACACCGCCATCGACGACACCACCAACCACCCCGCCAAGCACACCGGAGAAACCAGAAACTCCAACTACACCAAGAGAAGGAAAGAAAAAAATTCTTCCATCAACTGGTGAAGTTATTGCTTACGGGTTGACCATACTCGGTGCCCTCTTAGCAGTTTTTGCTTTGGCTTTGCTCTTGCGTGGTAAACGGAAAGAGAAATAAGCTTCATACCGATAAAGAGGCTGGGACAAAAGTCCTAGCCTCTCAATTATTTTTGGATTGTCGAGCAAGACGCAGTGGTTGAGTGGGCTCTACTACGCTGATTTCATCAGCTTTTACAGCCTTACTCAACTGTGTGGAGGTGGGACGACGAAATCAAATTCTAACGAATTACCGATTTCTGTCCCACTCTCTTTTGAATAAGTTGCTTGAAGAATGAATTCGTTAAGCTGTCCAAATTATTGAGATTCTTTATAGAAAAGAGAAAAGTTCCTCTCTTATAAACTCATCTTAAAGGAAACATAAGTGTTTGACAGAAAGATGAAATCTTGGTAGAATAAGAAGGTCGAATAGACAACTAACTCTTTCTTGGTAGCAGGCTATGCCAAACCTGCCACTCGGATAGAGCATAAAGAAAAGGAGCTTATCATGGCAATCTCAAAAGAGAAAAAAAATGAAATCATTGCACAATACGCACGTCACGAAGGTGACACTGGTTCAGTAGAAGTACAAGTTGCTGTCCTTACTTGGGAAATCAACCACTTGAACGAACACATCAAACAACACAAAAAAGACCACGCTACTTACCGTGGTTTGATGAAGAAAATCGGTCGCCGTCGTAACTTGTTGGCTTACCTTCGTACAAACGACGTTAACCGTTACCGTGAGTTGATCAACTCTCTTGGACTTCGTCGTTAATTTAAGATACAAAGGCCGTCAAAAGCACAAAGCAAAAATAGGAAAATTGACGAAGAAGCTTCAGCTTCTAGGAGATTTTATCTTTTTTGCCAAGTGCTTAGGCCGTGTTCAATTGAATACAAAAGTTAAGTTACTCTATTATAGGGTGACTTTTCTTTTTTACTAGAATTATAGTACAATCTTCGGTTCGTCGCCTTGTCTAGAAACGTTTTATCCAGCAAGGATGGAGCCCTCTGAATTCAGAGGGCTTTTTTGTTAATTTTGATAGAATATACTCAAGTATAATCTTCGGCTTTGGTTCCTAGCATCGTAAGGTAAAATAGACCAGATCTGTCTCCCTTCGGGGAGATTTTTTGTTTTGTTGTCTTTTCCTTATCGAACAAGATCCATCATTCTGAGGAAGTCGTTTTATTTGACAGATGTAATATCTAGAGTTACAATTTATGCATCATAAGAAATAGAGGTTATCGCTATGATTGATATTACATATCTAGACGGTGCAAAACAAGAAAGAGTCATGCATTTTGATTCCTACGATGAGTTTGAACGCTCCCAACAAGCTTGCTTGATTGGGGTAGCAGATTTTTATCCTGTTGTGAAACTGACCTATAATGGGCATGAATTGGATTACCAAGGGACTTACGGAGATGTCTTCTTCTATTTGATGAAGCAAGATTTGACGCAGTACCAAAACTAAAGGAGAAAGAAAATGGCAAAAGCAATTACAGACGCAACATTTGAAGCAGAAACAAAAGAAGGCTTGGTCTTGGTAGACTTTTGGGCAACCTGGTGTGGTCCATGTCGCATGCAAGCTCCTATTTTAGAAAAATTATCGGAAGAACTTTCGGAAGATGAGTTAAAAATCCTAAAAATGGATGTGGATGAAAATCCAGAAACAGCGCGTGCTTTCGGCATTATGTCCATCCCAACCTTGCTCTTTAAAAAAGATGGGCAAGTGGTTAAACAAGTTGCTGGTGTACACACTGCAGCGCAAATTAAGGCCATTGTGGCGGAGTTGAGTTAGTAAAAAAGAGTAAGATAGGAACGAATCGTTCTATCTTACTCTTTTTGTATTGACCTTTTAAAATTGACTTATTGAGTCAAGAGATCCATAATCTCTTCGATACTTGATTTGCTACCTTTTTTTAGATAGTTTTCTTTACTACCTTTTTTAAAAGTTGACAAATTTGGTACCGTCTTGATATTCATATCATGTGCAAAAGCTGTGATGTCTTTTCGCTCCTTTGAGTCGTTATCCAGGTAATAAACGGTCTGATTCGTTTTTTGAATAGCAACTGCTAATTTGGGAGCGAATTTTTGACAGTATGGACATGATTCGCGACCGATATAGAGAATGAAATCTTCTTTGTTGTTGATTTTCTCTTGTACTTCAGATAGCGGAATCTTTTTGACGTAAGTCATTGCTTCCTGGTATGTATTTGGGGTAATAATTTCTCTCTTTTTGAAATTCATGTATAAGATAGCAAGAAGAGAGATTGTACAAATGGAAAAAATGGGAATCGTAATTTTTTTATTCACAGGCGATTCCATCTCCGTCTCTATCTAAGCGAGCGCTATATCCAGGTTGCCCTCTACGAAGCGGTGCAGCACCTGCAGCGCGTGCTTCACTACAATTTCGATAGCCTCCTTGTTGAGGTTGTGTGACAAATGCTTGTTGTTGCTGCGCTTGTTGGGCAGCTGCAACTTGTCTTGCCTGTTCAGCGGCTGCGGCTTGTCGAGCTTGTTCAGCTTGTTGTTCTCTGACAGTAATGGCATTTTGTACTAATCCAACACGATGAGTTAAGCGATCTTTTGTTCCTTGATCAGCTACATTTGCAATGGCAGCTTGGGCTGGGGCAATATTTTCTGTTACTTGATTGTTTTCTAAGGCTTGTACGGCAGACTCAGCTTGAGCAGCAAGTTGTTTTGCTTCAGCCTCTTTCTTTTCACGCTCTTCTTTTTCTTTTCGTTCCTGTTCTTCTTTCGCCTTTTTCTCGCGCTCTTCTTTTTCTTTTCGTTCTTGTTCTTCTTTTGCCTTTTTCTCTTTTTCAGCTTTCTCTGCTTTCTCTTTCTCAGCTTTTTCTTTTACCTCTTTTTCACGTTTTGCCTCAGCCTCTTTTTTCGCACTTTCATCATTTTTAGAAGGAGTGGATGCAAAATGAGTAGCTTGAGTTTGCTCTTCTTGAGTTGTTGAAACAGTATGTGGATTTGTTAAATAGACACCTCCTGCTCCAAGAATAGCTACTAGAGCAGCAATATTTCTCTTTGCCACATTGGGCTTTTTCTTTGCAAAATACCACAGAGCAATTGCTCCACCTAAAAAGAAAAGTGGAAGAATGATCTTGGGATTAAAAATCATAAAGAGGATTCCGAGACCGTAAAGAACGACTTTCCATACTGGTTGGGCCATGATATAATCGACAAACTTTTTCATTTTATTCTCCATATTTAGTAATATTTTTCACAATAATCATACCACAATATAAGAGCGCTTTCAATCACTAACTGGTAACATTTTAATAAAAAATCAGACTTAGATTAAACTAAGTCTGAAAATTGTTCTTATTCTCCCAATTCTGCACTATAGGCAATGATTTGATCGACAGTGTCTGAAAGGAATTGGATGGTATCGCGAAGTGGTTTGTCAGTTGAGATATCTGCTCCGATGATCATGGCTGACTCAAGTGGGGTCTTGCTGCCGCCTGATTTAAGGAGGTCTAGCCAATCTTTAGCTCCGTTTTCGGAGTTCTTCAAATGCAGGTAACCCGCTGTTGAGATAACCAAGCCAGCTGAGTAGGTGTAGCTGTATAGCCCCATGTAGTAGTGGCTTTGGCGCATCCAGGTCAATGCTGCATCGTCATCGATTTCAACGGCGTCTCCCCAGAATTCTGTCAAGACTTCCTTCATGATGCTGTTGAGCTTGCTAGCGCCGAAGGTACCACCTTCTTCGATCAAGGTGTAGACCTTGCGTTGGAAGGCCGCTTCCAACAAGTGGGTGATGAAGTTGTGGAAGTAGGTATCTGTCAAACGGTGAGCCAAGGCAAAACGTTTTTGACGAGGGTCGTCAAACTGGTGTTCCAAATAGTCGCTGAGGAGGAGCTCGTTAAAGGTAGAAGGAGCTTCCACATAGTAGGTCGACATGTGGGCGTTGAAGTAGCTTTGGTTGTTGTCTGAGAAGATGAATTGACCAGAGTGTCCGATCTCGTGGATCAGGGTGTAAACATCACTCATCCGTCCTGTCCAGCTCATAAGGACATAAGGATGGACGCGGTATGGATCGGCCGCATAACCACCGGAATCCTTGCCTTCATTGGCTGCGAAATCGACCCAGCGTTCGGTTTGGTAGCGGGCAATTTCGCGGGAGTATTCTTCTCCAAGGGGTGCTACAGATTTCATGACCAAGTCATAAGCGTCATCAATGGTCACATCAGGGTTGAGTGCGCTGTCCAAATCCAACTTCCAATCAGCAAAGGTCATTTTCTCAAGACCGTTGACCTTGGCCACGTGTTTGAGGAATTTTTGAGCGACCGGAGCGAAGTCCTTCATGATCAGGTCAATCTGACGGTCAAACATGGCACGATCCACTTCCTGCTCAGCCAAGAGATAGTCAAAGACAGAATCGTAGCCTCGCATATCTGCGATCAGTTTTTCAGACTTAACTTGGGCTAGATAGGTAGCAGCAGCCGTGTTTTGGTGCTTGCGGAGACCTTCTGAGAAAGAACGAAAGGCTTTTTCACGGACTTCTGCATTCTCATGGTTTTGGTAGAAGTTTTCATAGGTAACAAAGCTATTCTTGTAGACTTTTCCATCTACTTCAAAATCAGCCATTTCAAAGTCGCCCGCCCGCATCTTGGTATAGATGTCTTGTGGTCCGTAGAAGACTTCACCCAGGTTGGTCAAGGTCTTTTCCACATCAGCTCCCAAGTAGTGAGCTTTTTTGATTTTAGCCTGACGAATGGCAAAAGTGAGGTGAGGGAGTTGCCCCAAGCGTTCGAGGACATCTTCATCCGCTTCTACCAAAGCATCATCAAAGAAGGAAAGTTCAACGCTCGCCCAAGTTTCGAAATCCATACCTGCTTGAGCAATTTCCGCAAAAGCTTCGTCGCCAAAGTCAGTGGTTTGTGGCATAAAGCTGTAGTTGCCAATGTGGCTGAGTTGGATCTGAATTTGCTCAAAGATCGCAAAGGCAGCTTCAAAGTCTTCAAAAGTGTGGAGCTTGCCCTTGTAGTTGCGGACAAATTCATTGATTTCCTCGCGAGTCTTTTCAATGGCACGCAAGAAGTCTTCCTGGTCTTGGTAGAGGGCTGTGAGGTCCCAGAGTTCGTTCTCAGGAAATTCAGAACGTTTTTTTAATTCCATAGTGTTCTCCTTTTGATCAAATAACTATACTAAGTATATCAGAAAAAGGAGCAGAAACATAGAGGGAGAGGGGAAAATGCTTGTGTAAAAATCTTGAAAAGAGCTGGAAAAATTGACCATTTTTGATATACTAGGATAGATATGAGGAGGTTTTTATGAAAAAGGTTATGATTTCACTACTAGCAGGTGCGTCCGTTCTAGCTCTGGTGGCTTGTGCACCCAAACGTTATGAACGCCAAAGTAAACCGAAAACGGCAAGCTCTTCGTCGGTTAAAAAAGAGAAGAAGGATACAGGTCAGAAGTATTATCAAGAGGTTTTGGAGCGGTATGCTAAGTATGATACTGCTCTTAAAAATGGAGATAAAGCAGGCCTGTTTGCGGAATTAGGTAAGATAAAATCTGGCTCAGAAGAAAGCATCTATCTAGATGCTTTGGAGCGCTTAGGAACTCCGGTAACCTTCCAATACGCTTTTACAGACTTGAACAAAGATGGTGTGGATGAGCTCTTGGTGTCCAATCAATACACTGGAAACAAACAATATGTTTCTGCAATCTATTACCTCAAGGGTCAAGAAACCGAATTGCTCCATACAGCTTATACAGCTGCGGTGGGTGGCTATCGCTCCAGCTTAGATGTTTTTGACAATGGACAAATCGTCTATGCTACTTGGCAATCTGTGAATCCAGAAATGGAATTGACCCTTTATTCGCTAGGAAAAGGGGAAGCCAAGGAAGAAAAGAAAGCAACCATTCAAATTGGTGGGAAGGAAACGGCAGAACAGGCTCTTGGGATTTCAGCCAAGAAGTTGGACCTTAGTAAGCTTGATTGGAAAAAATTTGATGGTTCAGGGGATTCCAAATCAACAGCGAAAGCAGAAGAGAAAAAATCAGAAAGCTTCCAAGTACAAGTTGGCGTGGCCGATCTTCGTATTCGGAAAGAACCGTCTACCTCCGCCCCATCTGCAGGAATGATCGCAAAAGGAACTTACACCATTACGGAAACAGTAGACGCAGATGGTCATACTTGGGGCAAATTGGAATCTGGACAAGGCTGGATCGCCCTTGAATTCACAACGCGCGTGAGTGGCAATACTGAATCAGCTTCAGCACCTGCCGCTACAAAGACTGGAATGAATCTAGAAGAAATTAAAGCTGGAAATTTCTCAAGTGTAGCAGGAGTATGGGAAAATAAGCACGGAACTAGTATTGAGTTTGATGCGCAAGGAATTGTGAAAGTCAATGGTAGTGCTGTCAATGGTGTTCAATTTTCTGGTTTTTACTTCAAGGAAGGCAATTTACACGGAGTTAGTCGGATGCCTGGCGCAACGAACGAAACGCCTATTCTTTTCATTCCTTCAAGAGAAGGTGGCAGTGAATCCATTTACTGGAGTAAGAGTGATGCTACGAATGGGAACGATTTGTACTACCGTGTGAACTAAAAAATAAGGAGACAAACATGAAAAAAATTGGAACCTATTTACTAGCTGCAGCCCTCTTGCTTTCCCTAGCAGCCTGCGCTCCGAAACGCTATGAGCGTAAGCATGCTCCAGTAGGATCTTCATCCGTCAAGAAGTCCTCTGGTGAGACCCAAGAAAAAGAGCAGTCGCAAGAAGAAAAGTCAGATAAAAATGATAAAAAAGCCATTGGGACCTTGTCAAAAGCGGACCAAGCGGATATCTATTCGATTATTGAAAACAGTGCGTCTTTGACCTATTCACTTCAGGTGCAACCGACTCGCTTGCTGGAGTTGAACAATGACCACGGTGCGGTTGATGGTTACCCACAAGACATGTTCATTGATTACTACAATACCTACACGCCGGGAACCTATAATCTGCAAGATATCATTGATAAATTAGATGCAGAAGAAACATCGGACTCTATCCGCAGTCTTTCACAAGACAAGCTGATCCAACTAACAAATGAAAAGAAAGACGGCTGGATCTATTCGACAAAAGACAAGGCCTTCTATGAAGTTGTTCCTGGCGGTCGTGGGGGAGCGATGCCACCGATGGAAATCCCTTCACCGGATGAATGGGTGATCAATGAAGATTCAGTTGAAGTGACAACGACTATCCAAGGAACTTCCGATCCATACAGACGTTTTGTCTTGAAACGAAACAATAAGGACTACAAGGGTGGAACACATAAAACACGCTTTTATGTCGACAGCACTGAATTCGCAAAATCGTAAAAATAATCAGAAGCTATATCTAGCTCTAAAATTTTTATATAGAACTTGCTGAAGAATCAAATAAAAAGGCCCTCAAAGCCTTTTTCTTTTGGGCTTGAATATGTTAAAATAAAAGGTATACGTGCTTGGATACAAAGATGAGGATATAACATACAGATAGGCTGTTGAAATTCTTATCTCGTTGAGTTGCTTGGCAGCCTTAGTATCTTGATAGTTGAACACGGGCTAAATCCCTAGTGAAAAAGATAGATTTCCTAGTGTGCGTGGCACACTGCGTCAATCTCCTATTTTCATACGGGATTCTTCACGCCCTTTGTATCCTGATGAACTGAATTTTGGCCTCATTTCTTAGGAAAAAAGATAAGCTTCCTAGCACTCATCGAGTGCGGCGTCACCTTCCTATTTTTCTACAGAAATGTTCGGCAAGCCGAACCGTCCAAAATATCTTGATCTTTGTAGGCAAGTCGTATAATTTTATAAATCCAAAGGGGATTACAATGACAAAACATGTGTTTCAAACGACTTTTGCGGGTCGTGAGTTGATCGTAGAGACTGGTCAGGTTGCCAAGCAAGCAAATGGCGCTGTTGTCGTGCGTTATGGTGAGTCAACTGTCTTGACGGCTGCTGTCATGTCTAAGAAGATGGCAACTGGGGATTTCTTCCCACTTCAAGTCAACTACGAAGAAAAAATGTATGCAGCTGGGAAGTTTCCTGGTGGCTTTATGAAACGGGAAGGACGTCCTTCAACAGATGCGACTTTGACAGCGCGTTTGATCGACCGTCCAATCCGTCCAATGTTTGCGGAAGGTTTCCGTAATGAAGTGCAAGTCATCAACACGGTTCTTTCTTACGATGAAAATGCATCTGCACCAATGGCAGCCATGTTTGGTTCATCCTTGGCGCTTTCTATCTCAGATATTCCATTTGACGGACCAATCGCTGGGGTACAAGTAGGTTATGTGGATGGGGAGATCGTCATCAACCCAACGCAAGAACAAGCTGAGCGCTCGCTTCTTGAATTGACAGTAGCTGGAACCAAACACGCTATCAACATGGTAGAGTCTGGCGCTAAAGAATTGTCAGAAGAAATCATGTTAGAAGCTCTTCTAAAAGGGCATGAAGCGGTTAAAGAATTGATTGCTTTCCAAGAAGAAATCGTAGCAGCAGTTGGGAAAGAAAAAGCAGAAGTTGAATTGCTTCATGTAGATGCTGAATTGCAAGCTGAAATCATCGCAGCCTACAACAGTGACCTTCAAAAAGCGGTCCAAGTAGAAGAAAAATTAGCTCGTGAAGCTGCGACTCAAGCGGTTAAAGACCAAGTGACAGCCGTTTACGAAGAAAAATATGCAGACCACGAAGAATTTGACCGTATCATGCGGGATGTAGCTGAAATCTTGGAACAAATGGAACACGCAGAAGTGCGTCGTTTGATCACAGAAGACAAGGTTCGTCCTGATGGTCGTAAGGTTGACGAAATCCGTCCTTTGGATGCGGTTGTTGACTTCCTTCCTCGCGTTCACGGTTCAGGTCTCTTTACGCGTGGACAAACGCAAGCCCTTTCTATCTTGACTTTGGCGCCAATGGGTGAGACTCAAATCATCGATGGTTTGGATCCAGAGTACAAGAAACGCTTTATGCACCACTATAACTTCCCACAATACTCTGTAGGGGAAACTGGACGTTACGGTGCACCTGGTCGTCGTGAAATTGGTCACGGTGCTCTTGGGGAGCGTGCTCTTGCTCAAGTATTGCCAAGCTTGGAAGAATTCCCATACGCGATTCGTTTGGTAGCAGAAGTTTTGGAATCAAACGGTTCTTCTTCTCAAGCCTCTATCTGTGCGGGAACGCTTGCCCTTATGGCGGGTGGTGTGCCAATCAAGGCGCCAGTAGCAGGGATTGCAATGGGTCTCATTTCTGATGGAAATAACTATACCGTATTGACAGATATCCAAGGTTTGGAAGACCACTTTGGCGACATGGACTTCAAGGTTGCAGGTACGCGTGACGGGATTACAGCCCTTCAAATGGATATCAAGATCCAAGGGATTACTGCAGAAATTTTGACAGAAGCTCTTGCTCAAGCCAAGAAAGCTCGTTTTGAAATCCTTGATGTGATCGAAGCAACCATTCCAGAAGTGCGTCCAGAATTGGCGCCAACTGCTCCGAAAATTGATACCATCAAGATTGATGTGGACAAGATTAAGATTGTCATCGGTAAGGGTGGAGAAACCATCGACAAGATCATCGCTGAAACAGGCGTTAAGATTGATATCGACGAAGAAGGGAACGTATCGATCTACTCGAGCGACCAAGATGCCATTAACCGTGCTAAAGAAATCATTGCAGGCTTGGTTCGTGAAGCGAAAGTGGACGAAGTCTACCATGCTAAAGTGGTTCGGATCGAGAAATTTGGTGCTTTTGTCAACCTCTTTGACAAGACGGATGCCCTCGTTCATATCTCTGAAATGGCTTGGACGCGCACCAACCGTGTCGAAGACTTGGTAGCCATCGGTGATGAAGTCGATGTGAAGATTATCAAGATTGACGAAAAAGGTCGTGTCGATGCTTCTATGAAAGCTCTTCTCCCTCGTCCGCCAAAAGCAGAAAACAGCGAGGAAAAAGGTGAAAAAACTCATCGCCATGGCGATCGTCCTCGTCACCACAACAAAGACCACAAACCAAAAAAAGACTTTACTATTACACAAAAAGATTCAGAATAATCATTAGAAAAGGAGGAGCACGGTATGGGATGGTGGCGTGAAACCATCGATATTGTAAAAGAAAATGACCCAGCAGCGCGTACCTCGCTGGAGGTCCTTTTGACCTATCCGGGCGTCAAAGCACTGGCAGCTCACCGTGTTTCCCACTTTTTGTGGAACCATGGCTTTAAGCTTCTAGCTCGGATGCACAGCCAATTCTGGCGTTTTTGGACCCAGATTGAGATCCATCCAGGTGCGACCATTGCTTCCGGTGTCTTTATTGACCATGGAGCGGGCCTCGTTATCGGGGAAACGGCCATTGTTGAAAAAGGCGTCATGCTCTACCACGGGGTGACCCTTGGGGGAACAGGGAAGGATGTCGGTAAACGCCATCCAACGGTTCGTGAAGGAGCCTTAGTCTCCGCTCATGCTCAGGTCATCGGTCCGATTGAGATTGGGGCCAAAGCCAAAGTAGGAGCGGGAGCGGTCGTCGTCTCCGATGTACCGAGTGATGTGACCGTTGTCGGAGTCCCTGCTAAAATTGTTCGTGTTCACGGTAAGAAGGATGAGCCAATCATTCACCAAGAAGAAGAAAAACGCGAATACTATGTGAATAAGATGGAGCATGCTAAGGAAGCCAGTCATCGGTCTTCTAGCTTGTAAGGAGATCGCTACGTGATTCAAGCAACCAATACATTGACTGACCACCAACTACTGGAAGCAAAGGCCCTTATTGCCATCTGTCAGAAGGATGACGGAACTTTTCGGGATCCTTATCTCTCCAATATGCTCAATTTTGATCCCGATATGCCCGCCTTTTTCCTTTATTATGAAAAAGGTGAACTTGTTGGCCTATTAACCGTTTATGCAGATGACCCAGATGTGGAAGTAGCGATTCTGGTCCACCCCAATCATCGTCGTCAAGGCATTGCGCGGGCTTTATATAGAAGTTTTGAGACAGAAACGGCATCTTATCCCATTGAGTCTGTAACTTTTCAGACAGAGCGTGTTTTTCTAGAGCGCCATCCTGATTTTGTCAACAACTGGGGACTGGTCGAGGATGAAGAGACAGAAACCTGGTTAGGTAAGGATAGAAGACCTTATCCGTTAGCAACTGTTTCCAATCTGGACGTTTTGTTAGCAGATCGTTCCTATCAGGATCAAATTAGTCAGTTGAAGTTTCAGGCATTTTCAGAGGAACATGAATCTAGAGAAGTTGTGGATAGATATGTCGCTAAAGCTCTGAAGGATCCAAAAAGTCGCCTATATATTTTACTAAAAAACGGTCAGGTTATTGGAACTTGTACAGTTGATTTATCGAGTAATACGAATTACCTCTATGGTTTAGCAATAGCCGAACATGAACGTGGAAAAGGCTATGGGAGCTACCTGGCAAAATCCCTTGTCAACCAACTCATTGAGCAAAATGACAAGGCCTTTCAGATTGCCGTGGAAGACAGCAATGTAGGTGCCAAACGTTTGTATGAAAAGATTGGCTTTGTCAACCAGACTCAGGTGGTTTATTTGAAGCCAAAAGAGTAGAAACAGAAAGGAAATGAAGCGTGTTAAAAATTTATGATACCATGTCTCGTGATTTGCGAGAATTTGTCCCCATCGAGGAAGGGAAGGTCCGCATGTATGTTTGTGGGCCAACAGTTTACAACTATATCCATGTTGGGAATGCCCGATCAACGGTGGCCTTTGACACGATTCGTCGCTACTTTGAGTATCGTGGCTACGAAGTTGCCTATATTTCCAACTTTACCGATGTGGATGATAAGATCATCAACCGTGCCAAGGAAGAAGGCATTACTCCTCAGGAAGTGGCAGACAAGTACATTGCGGCCTTTCGTGAGGATGTGACGGCTCTTGGAGTCAAGCCTGCAACCCGCCACCCTCGTGTGGTTGAGTTTATGGATGACATCATTCGCTTTGTTACCGACTTGATCGAAAAAGGCTATGCCTACGAGAGCCAAGGCGATGTCTATTTCCGTGTGGAAAAATCCCATAACTATGCTAAGTTAGCCAATAAAACTTTGGAAGACCTAGAGCTAGGTGCTTCTGGTCGGACAGATGAGGAAACAGCTCGCAAGGAAAATCCAGTCGATTTCGCCCTCTGGAAAGCTGCCAAACCAGGTGAAGTTTCTTGGGAAAGCCCTTGGGGACCTGGTCGTCCTGGCTGGCACATTGAGTGTTCGGTCATGTCAACGGGGATTTTAGGCGATACCATTGATATTCACGGTGGTGGAGCTGACCTTGAGTTTCCGCACCATACCAATGAAATTGCCCAGTCAGAGGCTAAAACTGGTCAAACCTTTGCCAACTACTGGATGCACAATGGCTTTGTCAATATTGACAATGTCAAGATGTCCAAGTCTTTGGGCAACTTTATCACTGTGCATGATGCTTTGAAGACGATCGATGGTCAAGTGCTTCGTTTCTTCTTTGCGACCCAACACTACCGCAAGCCGATTAACTTCACAGAAAAAGCTGTGCGCGATGCGGAGACCAACCTCAAGTATTTGAAAAATACTTATGAACAACCTTTCGCCGGAGAAGTGGATCCAGCAGACTTACAAAACTTTGTGGACAAGTTTATTGCGGCTATGGATGAAGATATCAATGCCGCAAACGGAATCACCGTCGTCTTTGAATTGGCCAAATGGATCAATTCAGGTCATTACAACCAAGACGTCAAGGATGCCTTGGCAAAGATGTTAGAAGTCTTTGGAGTGGTCTTTGTTGAAGAAGTTTTGGATGCGGATATTGAAGCCTTGATCGCTGAACGTCAGGAAGCGCGGGCTAAGAAAGATTTTGCGCGAGCAGATTCGATTCGCGATGAATTGGCTGCGCAAGGAATCAAGCTCTTGGATACAAAAGAAGGTGTAAGGTGGACACGTGATTGATGTCAATCTAATCAATGGGATCGCCCTTGCCTTTGAAGGGGATGCGGTCTATTCCATGTATATTCGCAGGCACCTAATTTTTCAAGGGATGACCAAGCCCAATAAGCTTCACCAGACTGCAACACGCTACGTCTCTGCCAGAGCTCAGGCTAGCTTGATTGAAAGCATGCTGGAGCAAGAAATTCTGACAGAAAAAGAGTTGGAGATCTACAAGCGCGGTCGCAATACCAATAGCCATACCAAGGCCAAAAATGCGGATGTCGTGACTTATCGTATGTCGACAGGCTTTGAAGCCGTTATGGGCTATCTTCATATGACGGGTGAGCTTGCTCGTTTAGAAGAATTGATCAACTGGTGCATCCAGCAAGTAGAAGAAGGAAGAAAGCAGTGAAAAATATCAGAGAGTGGTTTCCTCATGCAGAGGTGACGGATCACCCCCATCCACCAGCTGGTTATGTAGCGATACCCCTTCAGGCTCATCAATGGCTGCTACTGAAGGAAGAAGAGTTAACCGAGCGAGAAAAACAATTGATTTCCTGGTTGGGCGGTGAAGAAGAGGTTGCCCCCAATCCTTGGTACCAATACCTGATCGATGGAAAGGGAGAAGCCCCTCAGGTCATCAAAAAAATGCAGCTCGTCTATTGCCACCTCTCGCACTCAACAGCGGAAGGGATGGCTTCTTGGTTAGAGATGATGCAGACACTCTTGCCCAACTTCCGAGCAACCTTGCAACTGAGTGGACAGGACTACGTGCTCATTCTGGACCAAGACCAGTCTTTGCCTGTGGCCGATATCTTAAAAGATACCGTCTCTGCCATGGAGTATGATTTTAACATTCGTTTATCTATCCTGGTCGGGCAAGTATGGACCGAGTCAAAAGAAGGAAAAGTGGCTCCGGTTATCCGAGCAGAACAGGCGGTCTTTCGAGCTTGGATTCGAGAAGGGCATCAAGGCGTCTATCGCTTTTCTCAACTCTATCTGTGGGGGATCGAGCAGGCAGGTCTGGACCTTACTCCAATCAAAGAACGCTTGTATCAGTTGATTGAAAGTCAAGATCAATTGCAAGACATCATTGTCGCTCTTTGGGAAAATGGGGCAGTCGTGACCAAGGCGGCCCAGCAACTCTATCTCCATCGCAATTCGCTCCAATACAAGATTGATAAGTGGGAAGAGCTAACGGGTCTCCAGTTGAAAAATCTGACAGATCTGGCTCTTTGCTACCATTTAGTCTTGCAAGATGTCATTTAAACGGAATCAATCGAGAGTTTTGTGCAACTTGCACAAAACTCTTTTTCTTTTTTGTGAGACTTGCCATAGATTTGTAAAACGTTTTCATTTACAATAGAACTATAAAAATCAAAGGAGTACCATCATGGTAGAATTAAATCTTAAAAATATTTACAAAAAATATCCAAACAGCGAACACTACTCAGTTGAAGACTTCAACTTGGACATCAAAGACAAAGAATTTATCGTTTTCGTAGGTCCTTCAGGATGTGGTAAATCAACAACTCTTCGTATGATCGCTGGTCTTGAAGATATCACAGAAGGTGAATGTTCCATCGATGGTACTGTTGTAAATAACGTAGCGCCTAAAGACCGTGACATCGCCATGGTATTCCAAAACTACGCTCTTTACCCACACATGACTGTGTACGATAATATGGCATTTGGTTTGAAATTGCGTAAATACAGCAAGGAAGATATCGACAAACGTGTACAAGAAGCAGCTGAAATCCTTGGCTTGAAAGAATTCTTGGATCGTAAACCAGCTGACCTTTCAGGTGGTCAACGTCAACGTGTTGCCATGGGACGTGCCATTGTCCGTGATGCAAAAGTATTCTTGATGGACGAACCTTTGTCAAACTTGGATGCAAAATTGCGTGTATCCATGCGTGCTGAAATCGCGAAAATTCACCGTCGTATCGGAGCTACAACGATCTATGTAACCCACGACCAAACAGAAGCGATGACACTTGCTGACCGTATCGTTATCATGTCTGCTACTAAAAACCCTGCAGGTACTGGTACAATCGGACGTGTAGAACAAATCGGAACTCCTCAAGAAGTATACAAAAACCCAGTGAACAAATTCGTAGCTGGATTCATCGGAAGCCCTGCGATGAACTTCATTAACGTGAAATTGGAAGGTGGACACATCGTTGCTAATGGATTGAATTTGAAAGTTCCAGAAGGTGCTTTGAAAGTCTTGAAAGAAAAAGGCTATGATGGTAAAGAATTGATCTTTGGTATCCGTCCAGAAGACGTGAATACAGAAGCTGCTTTCCTTGAAACTTTCCCAGAATCAGTTGTAAAAGCAACTATCTCTGTGTCTGAGTTACTCGGTTCTGAATCTCACTTGTACTGCCAAGTTGGTGACAACGAATTCATCGCTAAAGTGGATGCGCGTGACTACCTTGGAACTGGTGAAACCATCGAACTTGGATTTGACTTGAACAAAGCTCACTTCTTCGATAAAGAAACTGAAAAAACAGTATACTAATACCTACTGACACGATAGAGACTGAGACGATTTGTCTCGGTCTCTTTCATTTTAAGGAGACAAGACATGGAAAAAGACTGGTGGAAGGGGAAGGTCGCTTACCAGATTTACCCAAAAAGCTTTAAGGACAGCAATGGCGATGGTGTTGGGGATTTGAAAGGCATCACGGAGAAACTCGATTACCTTCAAGACTTAGGGATTGATATTCTCTGGCTATCTCCTGTTTACAAGAGCCCTTTTATTGACCAGGGCTATGATATTTCCGATTATTATGCCATTGATCCCCTCTTTGGGACTATGGAAGATATGGAAGAGTTGATTGCGGAAGGTAAGAAGCGGGGCATTTCTATCATCATGGACTTGGTGGTTAACCATTGCTCCAGTCATCACGAGTGGTTCCAAAAGGCTTTAGCAGATCCAGATGGTCCTTATGCGGACTACTTTTACTTCATCGAAAG
Source organism: Streptococcus mobilis (assembly GCF_059727625.1). Lineage (NCBI taxonomy): Bacteria > Bacillati > Bacillota > Bacilli > Lactobacillales > Streptococcaceae > Streptococcus > Streptococcus mobilis. The sequence continues at coordinate 1,925,378 of NZ_AP041823.1, read as the reverse complement.
TGACAAAGAACCCAACAACTGGGAAAGTTACTTTGGGGGCAGTGTTTGGGAGCCGGTTCCTGGCACCAATAAGTACTATCTCCATTCTTTCCATAAGGACCAGCCAGACCTCAATTGGCAAAATCCTGTCTTGCGCGAAGAAATTTACAAGATGATCAACTGGTGGTTGGACAAGGGAATTGCGGGCTTTAGGATCGATGCTATTATCAATATCAAAAAAGATCTAGAATGGCGTTCGCTTCCATCTGATCGCGAAAATGGCTTGGTCCCAGTACCGGAGTCTCTAGTGAATGCCCAATCGATTGAACCGTTCTTGCAAGAGTTAAATGAGCGGACCTTTGCCAAGTACAATGCCTTCACAGTAGGGGAAGTGTTCAATGAAACCGATGAAGAATTGCATTTCTTCATTGGAAAAGACGGTGTCTTTTCTTCTATCTTTGATTTCAAACAAACCTGCTTAGGGCAGGAAGGAAAAGGCTGGTTTGACCATAGTCTTCCAACAGCAGATGAACTCAAGGAAAGTATTTTCCAAGCGCATGAGCGCGCAGATAGTATTGGGGTTCTCTCGACCATCATCGAAAACCACGATGAGCCTCGTGGGGTGTCCCATTATATTGCTGAAGGTCCAGTAAACGACACCAGTAAAAAAGCCCTAGGAACTATTCAGGTTTTGCGCAAGGGAATTCCGTTTATCTATCAAGGCCAAGAAATTGGAATGGAAAACCAAGTCTTTGAATCAATAGAGGACTTTGATGATATCGCGACCATCAATGGCTATCATGTTGCGAAAGAAGCTGGTTTGAGCGAGGAAGAAGCCTTAGCAGTGATTGCCAACTATAGCCGAGACAATGCGCGGACACCGATGCAGTGGACAAGAGAGCCAGGTCTGGGCTTTAGCGATGGACCAGCCTGGCTGATCAGTCCCAAACCAGATTATTCCATTAATGTGGAAGACCAGGAAAAGGATCCAGATTCTATTTTGAATTATTACCGTCAGCTGACGGCCTTATATCGTCATCCCCTCTATGGGAATACCATCCGGTTTGGAGATATGATCCCAGCTTATCGGGACCGTGAGAATATCATCGCCTTCGAACGCCGTGGGGACAAGCGTCTCTTGGTAATCAGCAATTTCCAAAATCGCCAGGCCACTTTGGAGTTACCAGCTCCGATTAAAACGCTTGTTTTAAATAATACTGCTGGGTTGTTCCAAGAAGGAGACCAGGTATTAGAATTGGCCCCTTACCAAACTGTTGTGTTGGAATTGGTGGAATAGAAAGAACCTTCGCGTCTGCGAAGGTTCTTTTCATGTCATCCAAGTCTAAAGCTGGAACTTATTCAACTTCTTTCTTTTTCAAGAGGAGGAAGCCTCCGCTAACGGCTAACAAGAAGCCTGAAAGAATGAAGTACGCCGTTGTGTCTTCTCCAGTTTGTGGCAATTGTGCCTTGGATGGACTTTCTTGGAAGCTTTGTCCCACTTGGTAAGTCAAGGCTTGCACACTTTCTCCATTTTCAGTTGTCATTTCTTTTTGTGGAAGGAGAACTTTAGGAGTCTCCTTCTTGGTCAAGATTGGCTGTGGAGTGGTTGTTTGGTTATGAATTGGAACCACCACTTGATCTGGTTCTTTAGCTGGAACGTAATCCATCAAGCTTGCTAACTTGCTGCCAAAGATCGCATTGGTTACCCAGCGGAAGAAGTGGACAGGGTGTTGACGGTTGGTTGGATTTCCGGCATAGACAAAGAGTGGTTGTCCCATCAGTTCTCCAGAGATCGCCATGACTTTGTTGGCTAGAACATCGTTATGTGGCCACCAACCTGCAATATAATAATCGCTCGGAGCGATGCTCATCAAGGTTTTGAAATGCTCTGGAACTTTTTCAATCCAGTTTCCTGAGTTGGAGTAGAAGAGGGTATTCTTCTTGTATCCGCTGGTCAATGGATCCTGATCATCAATGATCGCCTTCATCAAGCCTTCGTAGTCACTACCGCCTTTTAGTTTTTCAGCGTCAAATCCTGCAAGAACTCCCAATTTTTCCAGTTTTTGCATGGCTTCCCCACCAATGACAAGGGTCGGTTTCTTGCCAAAGATGGAAGCGTCAAAGCGGTTGCTTTCCAAAATAACAACATCCGCTTCTTCTGGAGTATTGACAATTTGGAAGCCTAATTTTTCAAGGACTAGACTGGTATGAGCAGGCGCATCGACTCCAGCCCAATTATAGTGGTAGTTTGGAGAGTAGACCTTCATCGGTTTCAAGGTTGGCCCGCTTGGTACCTTGTAGAGGGCATCACCATAGATGGCATAGTTTGGCAGGAGTGAAGCAAAGGTATCGCGGTCAACGATGTAGCCATCATCTGTTAGGTAGACAGATTTTCCTTGGGAAATGGCCTGGTTGATAGCTTTAACGGCACTGGCTGAGGTATTTGCGATCACATAGTAAGGAGCTTTTGGATCGATCTCAGAAGTACGAGTCGCACGGGTGGTGGTGACTTCGCCTAATTTTCCATTGAAAAGACCATCCGCAAAGACAGGTTCGGACTTGAACCCTCTCATATCTGGGAAGTTAACCAGCAACTCTGCGTACATCGCAGCCCAGGCAGATTCGTTGGAGCCCTTGTAGAGAATGTGGTTGGCATAGCCGCGTTTGGCTTGGGCCATATCAATGACTAAGTCTCCTTTTTTATAGTTGCCAATATCTTCTTTGAGCTCTTTGACGAGGACACCATTGCGTTTGAAGTAGTCGATCATATTGAAAGCTTCTTGGGCATCGTTGTCTTTGTCGAGGCTCATCGGGATGACGTAGTAGTCTGGGAAGAATTTTGGACGACCGTTTTTCACACGTCCAACGATTTCCCCATTTGGGCCGACCAGTTCATTTTCAGCTTTTGGATCTTCCGTTTTATTGAGACCACGCAGGTAGAAGTTGAGCCGCATCTCAAGGAGTTTGTCTGGATCTTGGTTGAGGAAGTCAATGCCGCCGAGGACAGCATTGCGTCCAGCCTTATAGGATTCTTGGTTGGATTCTGGTATTTCAATGGTGTGGCCCAAGATGCCGTGATAGACAGCATAGACACCTGTATAACCTGAGAAGGAATCATCCCAGCCATCTCCCCAATCCAGTTTTGGAATGATGTAACTGTCGTATTTGGAATTGGCAACTCCAGCCCGGCCCATATGATGGGCATTTTCCAGCATGAGGTTGGACATGAGATCGTATTCAAAGTTCGGATCATGCGGAGGTGTTGCAGGTTCGATTAAGAATTCTTTTACAAAACCGTGTAAGTCGTAGAGAGCGATCGGATTCCACTTGTTGATCATTTGGATGACGGTCCGGACTTCAGGGTTGGTTTGGTAGCTGGCATCCCGGTTTGGATCGAGCCCGTTTGCTAGGGCCCGCAGGTTGAGAGCATCTCCATCTGGGTTTTCCGTGAAGTCAAACAAGAAGATAAATTTGTTTAGGAGAGTTGGAATATCTAGCGTGACAGTTTTGGCATTTCCAGCTTCATCTGTGGTGTTAAAGGTCACCTTTTCCTTGGTTGCAAAGGTATTAAAGAGGCCTGTGATGATATCAATGCCTGGCTGCTCATCCGCGTGGGTGTTGTGGACTAAGACAGGTAGTTTGTAATCCAAGGTCTTGTCCTTCAGTGCAGCCAGCATTTCGCTTGGTTTGGTCAAAGCTGTAGGATTGGTGCTAGACAGGTAGTGATCGATGCTGGCTTGGTCCTTACTCACAATTCCCATCTTCATGTCCCGGCCTTGGGCGCTCTTACCAAGGGTTTCTAACTGCACCAAACGATCGGGTTTCGCTTCTTCCTTGGATTTTTCGATAGCAGCGAGCATCTCTTCATGTGTATGGTAGTCTTGGTAAGGTCGAAAAACAAGAGTTTTATTGATGGTCACACCCAAGTCTGCATTGGTTCCGACCAGCTCATGATTGCCGATGTAGTTGCGGTAAGTCCGGCGGATATTATTTGGGCTCCGAAGGCTAAGATCTTCACCAAAGAGATCTTTCACTTCCATATGGAGATCCAAATCATTGCCGTTTGCAGTCTCTGTGATCGTAAGGAATGGATCCTTGCTCAGGGTTCCAGTCTCCATATCCCAGGTTTTCCACTCCGAGAGAGGCTTGTTGTCCAAGGTCCAGTTGATCTTGCCAGCAGCTTGAGCTTTTTCTTGGACTTTGTCATCAATCGTGCTCTTTTCAGAGAGATAAATGGTGCTATCTGCCAATCGTGTCGGTTGGTCAGCGGTCGTTGCAGCACGGTTAGTGCTTGGACTAGCGACTGGAGCAACTTCTGTAGTAGAAGCCACATCAGAAGTCGCTGCTGTTTCTACAGAAGTGGCAGGGGCTGCGGTGTCTCCTTTTTCAGCTGTAGCAGGACTGGCAGTCTCAGCTGTCACAGCTTGCTCAGTAGCGGGTGCCGCTTCAAGGACCGTACTTGGTTCTGTTTGAGGCGCTTCTATGCTATCGGCTGATACTTGACCATGTCCGATAACGGAAAGCAAGACAGTAGCTGAGAGGCTGAGCGTCGTAGTGTACAAATGTTTCTTATATGAAGACTTCATATAGAAGACCCCCCTTAAAAAGTTATTTTCTTGTTCTAGTATACCATTTTAGGAAAGCGTTTTCAACAGTTCCCGCAATAAAGAAGCCTTTGCATCTGGCAAGGGCTTCTTTGTCTATTCTGTCTCTTGATGAAATTGTTGGTAAAAATCAACCTTGACCTGAATGAAGGTTTCTAAATCTCTTAACAATTGGAGCAAGGTGGCGCGTGTTTCGAATTCTTCACGGGTCTTAGGAAGAGGACGTTCACGGAAGATCGCCAAATACTGACTAATATCATCTAGAAGATCTTGGGCAGGATTTTCCTGACTTAACTGTTGGGCTGTCTTCTTAAATAGTTGTGCTAGGATTATGCTTTCACTCGCCGCTAACTGACAACGGTTGACGTTTTCTGCCATATCTCGCAGAATATCGTTTTGCCGCTTGCGCATTTCAAAGTAGTGAATATGGTAGTTGGTTTGGTGAAAGAGGTGGTTGGAATGGTCCAGATAGACTAGATTTAAAGCGTCCTCTAGGATACCATCCAACTCCTTGATCAAGCGAGCATCATTGCGACCATCCCCTTTACCAAGAAATTCCGCAAAACGATCAAGGATCTTCTTTAGTTGGTCTTCGACCACATCATGGTAATGATCGATCGCAGCCTGATTCGAAGGCATATAGAGATTGGCCAGCAGGGCAAAGCTGGTTCCAATTAAAAAGAGAGCAAGTTCATTGAGCAAGAGCCCCCAGGAAGTAGACTGCTCAATCAAGAGATGGGTGACCAGCACCGTACTTGGCGTGATGCCGATCTGCCAACCCAATAGAAAGGCGCAAGGAACATAGAGAGCGATAAAGACTCCCAGTGCCCAAAGGTTGAATCCAAAAAAGGAAAAGGCGAGACTTCCGATAGCAAGGGCCAGCAAGGTCGACATAAAGCGCTGGTAGGCCTGCTTGATCGTACTGCGACGCGTATCAGAGATACTCAAGATGGCAATGACGCCAGCTGAGATGGCATAGGTCAAGCCCAGAGCATAAGCAAGGGCCGCTGCTAAACAGGTGGCCAAGGTGAGCTTGATGGTTCGTTGAAAAAGAGGCATGGCTTCCTTTCTAGTTTGGTTCGTTCATTAAGATAGATTTCATTTCATTATATCATGAATTGGCATCATCCTCCTTTCTTGTGGTATACTAGTTCTATGGAAAATAACGATATCGTATACGGTGTCCACGCAGTCACCGAGGCTTTACAAGCCAATACAGGCAATAAATTATATATTCAAGAAGACCTCCGAGGAAAAAATGTCGACAAAATCAAGGCCTTAGCAGCTGAGAAGAAGGTGTCGATTTCTTGGACGCCAAAGAAAACCCTGCAGGAAATGACGGAAGGAGCCGTCCACCAAGGCTTTGTTCTTCGTGTGGCAGCCTTTGCTTACACAGACTTGGCAGCGATTCTGAAACAGACAGCCCAAGAAGAGAACCCACTTTTATTGATTCTCGATGGTTTGACAGATCCGCACAATCTTGGATCTATCTTACGGACAGCTGATGCGACCAATGTCTCAGGCGTCATCATTCCTAAGCACCGTGCAGTCGGGGTAACTCCAGTGGTTTCAAAAACTTCTACCGGAGCGGTGGAACACATTCCCATTGCGCGTGTGACCAATCTCAGTCAAACTCTAGACAAGCTAAAGGAAGAGGGCTTCTGGATCTTTGGGACCGACATGAACGGCACGCCATCTCACCAGTGGAATACGGCTGGTAAATTGGCCTTGATCATTGGCAATGAAGGAAAAGGGATCTCAGCCAATATCAAAAAGCAAGTCGATGAGATGATCACCATTCCCATGAATGGTCATGTGCAAAGCCTCAATGCCAGTGTGGCAGCAGCCATCCTCATGTATGAGGTCTTTCGCAATCGACTATAATTCTAGAAAGGCAATGATATGAAACGAAAAATCTTATTGGTTGACGGCTACAATATGATTGCCTTTTGGCAGGAGACCCGCCAGCTCTTTCAAAAGAGTGAGCTCGATGCAGCCCGCAATATCCTTCTGCAAAAACTGAGCCACTATGCTAGCTTTGAAGGGATCGAAGTCATCTGTGTCTTTGATGCCCAGTATATGCCAGGAGTGCGGCAGACCTATGAGGAGTTCAATGTTCAGGTGGTCTTTACCGGTGAGGATGAGACGGCAGATGACTATATCGAGCGCTTGGCGGCAGAGCTTAACACGCCCCTCCACCAAGTATCAGTAGCGACCAGTGACTTAAATGAGCAATGGACCGTCTTTGCTCAAGGAGCTCTTCGGGTATCTGCCAGAGAGTTAGAAAAACGGGTCGCAGTCGTCAAAGGAAACCTCAATCAAGCGCAGCGAGTGGTTAACGATCAAAAACCACCCATGCGACCGCTCGATCACGAAGTATTGCGACAATTACAAGAAATGATGGGAGACAAGTAATGACATTTGCTATTTTAACCGATTCGACCGCAGATTTAGACCAAAACTGGGCCAAGGAACATCAGGTGACCATTCTTGGCTTGACCATTGAGTTAGATGGGACGGTTTACCAGACAGTAGGCGAAGCTCAATTGACCAGCCCTGAGCTTTTAGAAGCCATGAAAAATGGGGCCAAACCGACAACCAGTCAGGTCAATGTGGGCCAATTTCAGGAAACCTTTAAACAATTTGCCAAAGAAGGAAAAGATCTGCTTTATGTGGCCTTTTCATCGGTCTTATCTGGGACCTATCAGAGTGCAGTCATGGCACGAGACCTGGTTTTAGAAGACTACCCGGAAGCCGTGATCGAGATTGTCGATCCGAAGGCTGCTGGGATTGGAGAGGGTTATCTGGTCATGCGAGCAGTAGCTGCGCGTGATGCGGGTCGTTCATTAGCAGAAGCCAAAGAAGAGATCATGGATCTAGCGCCAAAACTGCGGACTTATTTCCTCGTCGATGATCTCTATCACCTTATGCGGGGAGGCCGTCTCTCAAAAAGTGCTGCGATCATGGGAAGTTTGGCCAGCATCAAACCCATTCTCTGGATTGATGCGGAAGGGGAATTGGTCCCAATTAGCAAGGTTCGCGGACGCAAAAAAGCTGTCCGAGAATTACTGGAGCTGATCAAAGCCGATATCGGTGAAAGCACAGCCTTGGTATCTTATACCAACGATCTAGAAGGAGCCGAAGCACTGAAGCAAGAAATGCTTGCGCTTGAAGGCATCGATGAAGTCCTCGTGATGCCTCTTGGACCGGTTATTTCAGCCCACGTCGGCCCGAATTCCTTGATCGGATTTGTCATTGGAAAAGAAAATCGTAAATAATTTTCCAAATCGGTTGACTTTTATCTTAGAATTTTGATACAATAGTAGGCGGTATTGTTTACCCCATTTGTAAGGCCCCGGAACCTTTCAAATAACTCGCGGACCGGAACATCCGCCCTGTAAACAAAAACGACATTCATATAGGAGAAATCATGAACAAAACTACATTCATGGCTAAACCAGGCCAAGTAGAACGCAAATGGTACGTTGTTGACGCAACTGATGTACCTCTTGGACGCCTTTCAGCAGTTGTTGCTAGCGTGCTTCGCGGAAAAAACAAACCAACATTCACACCTCACACTGATACAGGTGACTTCGTAATCGTTATCAATGCTGAAAAAGTTAAATTGACTGGTAAAAAAGCAACTGATAAGATCTACTACACTCACTCAAACCACCCAGGTGGATTGAAATCAATCTCTGCTGGTGAACTTCGTTCTAAAAATGCAGTACGTTTGATCGAGAAATCAGTTAAAGGTATGCTTCCACACAATACTCTTGGCCGCGCTCAAGGTATGAAATTGAAAGTATTCGTTGGAGCTGAGCACACTCACGCTGCACAACAACCAGAAGTTCTTGATATTTCAGGACTTATCTAAGGAAAGGAACAATAAAGTATGTCACAAGCACAATATGCAGGTACTGGACGTCGTAAAAACGCTGTTGCACGCGTTCGCCTTGTTCCAGGAACTGGTAAAATCACTGTTAACAAAAAAGATGTTGAAGAGTACATCCCACACGCTGACCTTCGTCTTGTAATCAACCAACCATTCGCAGTTACTTCAACTGCAGGTTCATACGACGTTTTCGTTAACGTTGTAGGTGGTGGATACGCTGGTCAAGCAGGAGCAATCCGTCACGGTATCGCTCGTGCCCTTCTTCAAGTAGACCCAGACTTCCGCGATTCATTGAAACGCGCAGGACTTCTTACACGTGACTCACGTAAAGTTGAGCGTAAGAAACCAGGTCTTAAGAAAGCTCGTAAAGCATCACAATTCTCAAAACGTTAATCAATACGATTATATCAACGTTTCAAAGCACTCAAGAGTTTACCTCATGGGTGCTTTTTTTATGTTTTTTGAAAAAGTTCACCTCAAAGTTCACCTTATTTTTACCTTATTGTTTTAAAGACTTTAAGGCAAATTCGCCAACTGCCATAGGGACTACATTAGAAGTATTGACATAAATCTGTGTTGTACCTTTGTCACTGTGAGTTAGGGCTTCGGAAATGGCTTCTAAACTCATACCTGCCTGTTTAGCGAGTGTTGCTCCCGTATGCCGTAATTTGTGTGGCGTAGCGTGTGTAAGTTCTGGGTGTCGCTTTCTGATAGTTTTCATCTTATTATTGAGGTAGTCAGAATGTAAAGGTTTATTGATATTACCTTTGGTATCTATATAAGTGAAGATGAATTGTTCTGTATTACTGATGATGCCAAACTTTGCTAGTTCATATTTTTGTTGTTCTTTCCAAGAGGTAAGAAGCTGAAGTAAGTCACTAGAAATAGAGAAGATAGTTTTTTTATTTCCTTTGGTAGATTTTACTTGTCCGTATCTATCTAAAGCCTGAATTAACTGAATTTGAGATTTTGAAAAATCGACATGTTTCCACTGGAGAGCATATGTTTCTGATTTTCTATCTCCGAGGAAAAAAGTGAGATAAAAAAGGACGTAATCTTTGAGTGATATTTTATCATTTTCTAAATCTTCTTTAAAAGCTGAGAACCATTCTTGGAGTTGCTCATGAGTTAAGTATAAATCTTCATCACGTTTTGATTCTGCAAGTTGAATTTTTCTGACAGCCTTAATTCGTCTTAAAGTTTTTGCAACTCTATTTGCTTCAATATATTCAAGTTCTTCCGCCCAATCAAAAATAGAAATAACGTAACTTCGTAAAGTTTTGAAGTTTGCATATTCGTTAGCTTTTGAGGTCATCAAATTTAGAATAACCTGTTTATTTTGGTTTAAAAATTGAATCGTATAGTTGCCAAGAAGTGGTAGTATATGCTTTTCAAAACATGTTTTGGTATTAGCGATTGTTGACCTGCTTGGTGGTTTCAAAGTAGATGTAGTTTGACCTGCTTTATAGGATTCCCACCAAATATTCTTATAGAAGTCTGAGAAAAGGATATCTTCTTTTCCTAGTCCTGAAAACATATTATCTTCAATTTGGTTTAACTTCGTAAGTAAGTCTATCTCTGCTTGTCTTGCCTCCTTTTTTGTTTTGAATCTTTTATCATAATAGTTATTATTAACGATTCCAAGAGGCATTCGTGCTTCTATTGGAATATAGACTTTTAAGCGGTAAGTTCCGTTTTTTGTCTTACTGATAGTCATGATATTCTCCTTTATATCGAACCAGAAAATATCATGACCATTATAAAATAAAAATCTTGATTTTTCTAGTTGTTGCCGTTTAGCCAGCTGTCAATAGCGTCCTTGTGGAATCTAATGGTTTTTCCGATTTTGATGGATGGAAGCCCCTTTTGAATCCATGAATCAAGAGTATTGTTGGAAATTCCCAAATAGTCGCAAGTCTGTTTTTTGTTCAAATAGGGGCTTTCAATACCACTCTTGTCTAATTGCTCACTGATTTCTTTCCTTATAAGATTAGAGAGTAAAAGTTGAATTTGATGAATTTGTTCATCTGGTAAGATTACTTGCATAGCTTTTCCTCCATTATAATTCTATTGAAGTAGAGCTTGATATGATGTTTCTAGTTTCATTAGGAGTATTCGTCAAGGAATTTTCTGATGAAGTGATTTTGCTTTTGTCTGTGCTATACCTTCGTGAATCTAAATACTTGGCAAAAAAGTATGTTTTGTCAACGATAAGCCTTAATAAGGTCGGATTTTCTTCTCTCGCATACCTAACCAAATGATTAAATTCTGTGAAATTATTCTTGTCTATCACATCAATAATGGTTGATAGAAATTCATCATTATTATTGCTGATGAGGAATTTATCTAATTCAAATCCGCATCCAGTTTCAATATCTTCGATATTGTACTGACTTTTCTCAGGATTTTCTGCATGGACAAAGTAGTCGTACATCCCTTTGGGGGACATTACAGGTTCAACATGTGCAGGGCCATTCAGTTTGTCTTTGATAAGTTCCGAAACTTGAGAATAGCTCTTGAGAGAGCTGAAATAGAATGCTCCATGCTTATGTGCTTTCTTAAACTCTCCAGTTTTTTTGTTTACGTCCTTATCATGCCACGGTGACAGAACAAATGGAACATGAATTTCTTCGAGAATTTCTAAATAGTTTTCGGGCGCACTTTCCTGATAGAATAGAAAAGCCCATTTATTTGAACGTTGTTCTTTTGCCATAGGTAAAATTCCTCGCTTTCAATTTTTTATTATTTCTATCTATTAGGAGATTGGGAGGGCATAAATCGGAGTTTTTGAGAAAATTTAATTTTTTTCTGATTATTGATTATTGGATTAAGTGGGGGTCGTAGTCACCCCACTTAATCCTAAATTTTGCAATTAAAAAACGGCGCTGTTTGGCTTCCACTACGTGGGCCACAGCGCCATTAAGCTATTGTCTTTTAGTTCCTACAAAGTATGCCCATTTTTTATCTGGATTTGAGGGGGAGAAGAAATAATCAGGATTGTATCTAGCAACTTCTTCGATAATCATTGTATTCATATCGTCTAGAATCTTCTTTGCTTGCTGAGTCTTTGGAATACGAATCATCAGAATGATTGTATCTTTTCTAACATCTATAATAGATTTATCAACTGCTTTGTTAAAACGTTTATGAATAGGGTTGTAGTGTGTTAATTTTGCTTGTTCAGTTGTAGTTACGGCTTCTGAGAGTTCGCTTTGATGTAGAAAAGTACGGATCGACAAGGTTTGTTTAATTGATTGCCACAGGTTATATAGGTTATCTTCTTTTTGCCGGTCCTTGATTTCACGACTGATGAGGAAAAAGAGAATTACAGAGCTCATAAGCGAAGTAAATAAGCTAATTGCGAAAATTACGCTAGTAAAACGATAAAAGAAGACTAAATAATCAATCTCCTGTAATGAATTCATGCTAAACCCGAAGCAGACTGTGCAGAATGCACCTAAAATTGCTGTAAGAAACAGCAGAGAACCGAGATTAAAAACTTTCTGAAAATGTGTTGTTTGCATAAGTTATAAAATACCTTTCATTGTGTAGTATGTTGGACACAGCAAGGGTAAGACCTGATAAGGATGCTCGTTATCAATGATTTGAATAAGCCCTGTTCCTTTTCCGATCGGAATAACAATACCTTCTGGATCGAGGTCTGGAAATAAGAACTGTACTGTTTTCTGGTTGATGTTACCAACCTGAATCAATACATTAAATTGTTCACGGACTGATACAGGAATTGTACTATGATCAAAACGCTGACTTACAAGAAGCAAGTGAACTTTGGTTGATCGCCCTAATAAAGCAATTTGAGATAACAGAGAGAAGAAGGAATCTTTGATATTTTTGTTGATTCCTTCTGATAAAGCAAGCACCTCATCAATAACAATAGTTAGATGTTGAAATTCATGATGTGGATCATCAAATAAAATCCTTTGTCGTTTATGAATTATTGTCAAACACTGACTTAAACTTTCGTTAATTTCTGATACGAAGTCGGATTTGGAACGATTCTCTTGAGGGTGGATGACACTAATTTGATTCTGCTTTGCCCACCGTGATGGGGTATCATATTTAGGATCAACGATAATCAGGTCGGAAATGTTTTTCAGTATACTTAACAGATAAGTTAATGCATAGCTTTTACCACTACCTGAGTTCCCAGCAATAGCCATAGAAGTTACTTTATCATAGTTAATCATTAGATTTGCCATAATAGGGATATCATTACCTTTTAGCGATAATGTGAATTTTTCTAGGTCTGGAATGATTAGCCGCTCAGAAACACCTTTCTGCCAAGGAAAAACAGTCCACGTTGAATATGAATATCGTCTGTTTTCAGTGCAATAAAGTAGGCAGAATTTTGTTTTAATAGCGTGTATTGTGGGTAGAGAGACGCATTAGCGATTAAGAAAATCTTTCGGTACAGTTCGTCATCAATGACAAATCCTGATGGAAGACGAGGAATGAAGATAAATCCGTTTTCTTTGACAGAAATGTCAAAAGAGTTGGTATAAGAAGTTTCCCCTTGTAATACAGAGCCCAAAGCCATGTTCAGACTCTGTAATAGGTATTGTTCCAACTCTTTTGTGTGATAGCTGGAACCATTATTTCACCTCTTTAAATCCATTAGCTCTAAAGTAAACGTTATAGTTGACCTCACATGCTTGCAAGTTGTCAAAGGTGATAAGGGAAAGATATTCAGGGAGTTCAGGTTCTTCAAGGAATTTTACTTGAAATGGTGGTAATCCCTTTTGCCCAAACCAAGCCTTATATGCGACAATTTCACCCGTCGGTTTTCCATCTTCATACTTTTGTTGTGCTTCAAGCTCATCACAAAGCAAGTAGATTGGATCTTGAAGGCTAACGTATTGTTCTGCTGTTTGATTTGAGTATCCGCCATTGCGGAATTTTGCTTTCATTTTCATTTTGAGATACCTCGTATATTCTATTTTGTGATAAAAAGTATTGGTGACATGCTCGGTTTGAGGTCATGAGCTGGACTTGTTGATTTTTTCCTTTCTATCTTATAGGAGATTCAGGAGGTGAATTTCGGAGTTTTTTAGAAAGTTTTAATTTTATTCTATTATGTTCAAAGATTTCGAAAGTAGAAAACTAAATAATTTAAAACAAATGACCTAATAAGAGTTAAAACGTTGATACAACAGAAATAGAATCATAAAATACATTATTTTTAATCAGAATTGGTATCTAAACAGAAAATCATATATGTCTATTTTCGATAAAATTAAAAAATATTCTGGAACTAGTTTCACATACAATAAATTGAATTCTAACAAAAGCAATAATATAATGAGGTTGGATAGGATGGAGGCCTATCCAGAAAGGATTTTAACAAAAATATAACGATTTTAAAGAAGAAAACAGCTTATTAGTATACTCTTAATAAATAGAAAGAAAGTAGGTCTTAAAAATGACTAAAAAATTTTTACCTTTAACGTTAACTATTTTGACTGTAGGATTAATTTCGTATGCTTTATTAAACCCTGTTATTGCTAATTCGTTAGGAGCTCAACAAAAAGAAAATCAAACAATTGAAATTTATAAGAACCTTCTAAAAAATAAGTCTGAAAAAGAAATTAATGAATATTTCTCAAACCAACCTGATGACAAATTAATTATTGCGGATAAATCAGGTGGTTTTACGACGAGCTCAACAGATGATTACAGTAGTCCAGTTGAAACTATTGATAAAGATGGCAATAGAGAAGTAAAATCATTTCAAGATAAAACTGTTTCAGCGACAATTGGTGAAATTAAAGAAGCACTAAAGAATAACTAGAAAGTAAATACAATAAGCTAGTTTATAAGAGTTCCATTTATAAGTGGAACTCTTTTCTTATTAGTTTTTGATCCATACAAAAATTACATTTATATAATTGTTGAATTTTATTTAAATAAAGTATATCCCTAAAATATATAATATTTTAGATTACAAATATAATTCTATTTTTTGAATATAAAAACTGGTAATCAGTCTGATTACCAGTTTTATAGACTATCTGTAGTCTTTTAAGAGTTTTTGTAACTCTTTTTGAAATTTTTTGAAGTGAGCTGTTACAGTTTTGTCGCTACATTCTACAATTTTAGATAGTGTAGACGATGAGGTTGGCTTATCTCTTAGTTTTTCAACCATAATAATTTGGTCATTCGTAGGAAGGGCAGATATATAATTATGCACAGCTTCTAATAGTTCGTTATAGATATAAGCTTGTTCACCATCTAACGAGTCACTAGCGATAAAATCATATTTATCTGTTTCACGTCCTTCGTTAGAAATGTTCGCATCTAAACTTCCAAGATTATGGTATCTATCTCTTCGTTTAGCGTTCTCATATGACTTATCGTCATTTTTCAATATCTTATCCCACTTTTTGATATCTATACAATCCTGTAGAGTGAGACGGTCTTCGAATGTTCTTATTGGCATAATAGCCTCTTTCTAAGTCCATTTCTAGGACGGAAAGAAACTTTTATGAGCTACACTGAATACCGATGTGTGCAAAAAGGCACACCAAAAAAACGGATAAACAGATATATGCAGAACTCGACCGTCATCGTCGGAGTTTTCATATTTGTTTCTATCCGTCCATTTGGTGCGCACCAGTTAGGACTAATATTATTCTTTTGAAGAAAACGCTTGTGAAATTTGATATAATAGTATCGAATATACATTTGCTTTATCTTCACCCTTTATTATGAAGTAGATTGCGTTATTTGCAATTGTAGATAAAGTTTATAAAGTAGATACAGTTACTAAATTAGTTACGAGGAGTAAAAAATGTCTGAAACTGTCCCACGGATCACAGGAGGAATTCTGTTTGGACTAATGCTTGAAGCTAGAAAAACCAAAAGTAGGGTTCGGCGTGGATGCTTGGAAGAACGAACTGATAAATTATCCGAAACTGATATTATGAAGTCTTTTGTTGATATTTTTACAGGAGAAAATCAGCAAATGCCTTACGGAAACACGTTTAAAAAGAATGTTTCTGATTATAAAAAATGTATTATTTCTAAAACAGAGTATTTACCTTTTGATGATTCGAGGTTCATTAATTTATTTAAAGATTCTGTTGAACAGAATAAAAAAGACACACTGGAAAGTATGTCTGAATTTATAAATGAGAAGTTTTCGGAACGAAAATTGAAGTGGCTTGTTTCGGCAGTTGTTGAAACTATTTGTACTGATGAAACGGTTAAGGATTCGGAAGATTTTAAAATTTCCCCTAATGAGTCGTCATGTAAGCAAGATTTATTAAGAGTTGAAGTAATTGAAATTGAGTCATTCTTATTAGATGTAATGAGATATATTTTTGTCAGTAAATTAGATAATACTCTCGGTAAACCAACATTTGAAGCTTGGTATTCTCAAGGCGGAGAGCGAACCCCTTGGAAATTCAATAATGCAGAACTTGGACAACATATAAACGATTTAGAAATAACTCGATATAATCCAAATGTGGAAGATGTTGAGGAACAAGAGTATATCAAAGAATCAGACGTTGAGGTTGAGGAAGAGTTTAATTCTAAAGTTGAAAGTGATGACTCAATAACAAAACAAGTGTTGAATAATCCTAAAGTTATCAACCAGTATGCTAATAATATCTATAACATAGAACATGTAGAAAATCTAAATTAAGGAGAATACATTGACAAACTCACTAAAAAGACAGGGTAATTTGCCGTCAGAATTTCCCCAACAACTACTACAACAAAATGCAGATAGAATCTATAACATTGAGCAAGCAAACAATGTGAATCATATCGTTAATGTTACACCTGTACGCGAGATACTCTCTTCTGATGAGTACTATAACCTATTTATAATTTACGGTGAAAAGTTTGAAGCGAATTCTTTTAGTCTAAATAACGATAGGATTTTTGAACACACGAATACAGCAATTAAACAAAGATTCAATAAATTTACACTAGAAGATATTACTGAAATAAGAAGTTTACCAGCTTTATTTTTACCAGAGTATAGCGATGTGAACCAAGATATAAAAATTGGTTTTTTCGGAAAGTTAGAAGATATAGATAAAAAGGTTAAAGATACACAATTTGTTTTTCAGAAAGAATGTGAAATTGATTTAAATCAGGTCGAACTTCATCAATCAGAATTAAAAATAGAAAATTGGGAATTAAGTAGGACTCACTGGGCAATTAAGAGAGCTAATTTGAAGAACATTTTGGAAGGCTTTGGTAAAGGCAACGAAACAGAGTAAAGAAGTAAAGATCCAACGTGAAGTTGAAAAGTGGTTAACGTCTTACGACCTGGAGTTTGTGGCACAAAATGAAAGTGTTAATCCAGAGATTGACAAAGCCTTATCAAAATCTCCGCCCGTAAGAAATCAAAAGTTAGCACGAATTTACAAGATATCGATAATGCGGTAGGACGTTATGAAGATGTCGTCAATCTTATCAATTTGGTAAAGACGAAATGAAATTAGATGGATTATTTATTGAGGAAATAGTGATGAAATATTTTAAATTAATCGATGGTGGAACTTATCATATTGATGAATTTGAAGAGAAAACAAATAAAAACATACCATATTATCAAAATAGCAAAAGGTATGCATTGTGTCCAACTTGTGGTTCTTCGATTCAACTTATTGGGGGGGGGAAAATAATAATACTCAAAGTAGAACTGGAAAATATTATGCAGCACATACAAGAAATCCTATAGAAGGACTGTTCTACGATATAGAAAGAAGAAATAAATGTCCAAATTATGAGGGAAATCAAAATAATTGGCAGGGTATTTATCAAAGGGGAGAAGGGCTTCCTGAAAATGAAGAATTATCTATATTTATAAATGAGAATCAGTCGGATATTGCTAAAAAAGTTGGTGACTTAATAGGGTTTAATGGACTAAAAAGTGATGGGACACCTACTGCTATTTTTGATAAGATGCTAGAATCTTTTATTAGGAATGGAGGGTTATGTATTTTACCAGAACAATTTGTGCCAGACTATATCCCTAGAATGATTATTGAAAGAGCTGAACCAGTTAGTTGTTGGGGAGCAACTCCTTATGAGGAGATACGTAATCGTATTCAACAAAATCCAAACCTTCAAGAGTCAATCGAAGGAGTACAATTTAAACCAAATATTAGAACAGAACTTGTTTGTGTCCTAAATAATGTTGAAAATCCAACTCAAATCATAATTAGATTACTATTTGGTCAGGATGAATTAGATTTAAAAACAGTCAATGCAAGAGTTCAATAGAAATAAGAGGTATTGGGATGATAGTAAAAAAGAGGAGCTTCATTATGAAGCCCCTCTTGCTTTTTTATTGTTGAAATTAGTATGCTTATTTTAAATAAAGATAGTGATTCGGTTGATTTTTTTGTAATGTACTGAAATTTAAAATTTCGAGAATCGCATAAAAACAAGGTTCCTAACGTTTATTGACGAGTAGTGAATCCCTACTTCACTTCTGAAAAACCAAATAAGGTAAACTTTTGATATTCTGGTTCGATTTTTGTTTATTTTTAATGAAAGTTCACCTTATTTTGATGAAATTGATTGAAATTAGCTGAAATTTTCTTTTTTGAACACTCATAAAAGCGTTGATTTTAAAGCACTTTGAATTTAGATGAAATAAGTGGTGCCCCAACCAGGTCTTAAGAAAGCTCGTAAAGCATCACAATTTAGTAAACGTTAATTCGAAAGAATTACAATATTTACAAAGAACACCTTTCGAGGTGTTCTTTTTATGTTTTCATACTAAATTGTGGCAGTTGACGTAGTTGTTGTGGCTTTAGCTACTTACAAATACGGCTGCAATTCGACGAAGTCAATTGCCTCTATACGTTAATTCGTTGCTGGAAAGCAGAATACAAGCGAAAACATTTTACATCTTGCAAGGTGTTTTTATCTATGAGAACTGGCGGTGCGTAATTAGGATAGCTCTAGCGACTTTAGTCGCGTAGAGATATGCTATGCACAGTTGCCCCAAGAAAACAAGCGAAGCGATATTTGAATGGATGGCAACCACTGCACGCAAAATGTTAATTCGAAAGAATTACTATACTTACAAAGAGCACCCTCCGGGGTGTTCTTTTTGTATAACTGAATTTGAAGCAAATAAAACCCACCCTATCTTCCACGGTCAAACATGACTGTAGAAAAATAGAGTGGGTCTAGGATGTTAAAGACTATTTGTCGTCTTTATGAAAGATATTTTTAACGCCCTTGATAGCTCCTTCAACAGCTTCTTTTGCATCCTCAGCAACTTCTTTTGCTTTTGAAGCAACTTTTTCAGCAGTGCCTTCAGCTTCTGTTTTTGTATCGCCGGTTAATTTACCAAAGCCTTCTTTAACAGAGCCTTTTACTTGGTTCAATTTTTCTTCTAATGACATAGCGTCACCTCCATGAAGTTAGTCGTTTATTTCTCTGAATGCAATACTGTTGATTTAAAAAAATAAAAAATATTTGTTTCAGATTAGAATGAGTATATTCTTTTTAAAATGGAAAGTCAAATTTTTGCTACGGTATTCTGAAAGCAGGATCGATTTTTGATCTGAAGGCAAATCGTGAGCGACTAATAAGTCACGATATTTCGTTTTTACAGCAAAGATTTGAAATGAAAGAAGCAAAAAACTTTTTCTGTCTCCAATGAAATAAATGGTATAATAATCGTGAATGGAAACATCGTAACGCTATTTTTTGAAAAAGAGAAGATAAACATGAAAAGAATCCTCACAACCTACCCTGTTATCAGTACTTTAGCTCTAATCTGTTTGTTGCTCGGTCTATTGACTTCCTTTTATGGGGATGCTATGTATGACCTATTGGCTTTTCATTCGAAGCCGGTCTATGGTTGGCAATATGTCAGTGGGACCCTGATGCACGGTAGTAAAGGCGCACCTATCTGGTTTTTATGGGTCCATTTGTTGTTAAATGGACTCATGATCCTTCCCTTCGGAGGACTGCTAGAAAGAAAAAGAGGCTCCAGACAAGTTTTGATCGTTTTTGTGACGGCGATAGTCCTCTCTTCCATTGTTTTTCACCTCTTAACCCAGGGGCAGGACATTCAGGCAACAGGAATCTCTGCTGTAGGATACGCCTTTGTGACCGGAGGAGTCATGCTCCTGCCAAACGTGTGGAAAGAATTTTCACGCACCGAAAAATGGTTTTATCTATTCTTAATTTTCCTATCTGGCCTCATGCTCTTACCAGCAATCACCGGATGGATCTCAACACTATTGCATCTTTCAGGGATTGTTAGTTATCTGTTGGTCTTTATCGGAAGTAAAGGCTTGAAGAGGAGAAGCAAAGGTTCCTGATATAGTAAACGCGGATAGGGTCATTCCTAACAGACACTCAAGAGAAGAATCTTGGGTGTTTTT
This sequence comes from Streptococcus mobilis, assembly GCF_059727625.1. Lineage (NCBI taxonomy): Bacteria > Bacillati > Bacillota > Bacilli > Lactobacillales > Streptococcaceae > Streptococcus > Streptococcus mobilis. The sequence goes on along the minus strand of NZ_AP041823.1, from coordinate 1,905,513 downwards.
TGTTAGGAAAAATTTCTCTGTATCCTTTTAGTCGAACCTATCATTGAATCATGGATAGTTGTATGCTATAATAATCTAAAATTGAGTGATCACTCAATTTTGTAATGGAGGTATGTATTGTATGACTGTGAAAGCTATTCAATTTCATCGGTTTGGTAATATAGATGTCTTAGAATTAGCAGAAGTAGAACCAGAACCACTAAAGGAAAATCAAGTAAGGGTCAAGGTAGCTGCCGTAGGATTAAATCCGGTAGATTATAAGATTTTTAAGGGTGTTAAACAGCTTCGAATGCTATCCCTTTTAATGAAACTAAGGCATCCTAGTAGATGGTTTGAGAAAGCTTCTTCTTTATTCCCCAGAGGCGTTGCACGTGATTTTGCTGGGACAATCATTGAAGTAGGTAAGAGTGTGACTCAGTTTTCGGTAGGAGATAGAGTCTTTGGGACGATTATAAGTGCACCTGGTCTTGGTTCAAAAAGAGGAGCATTAGCAACTGAGATTTGTGTGAAGGAGACGGAGATCGCTTCTATGCCATCTAATATTGATTTTCTGCATGGCTCGGTCTTGGGGGTTAGTTCCTTGACGGTAGGAGGAGCTTTTCGAAAAATTAATATTGGAACTAAGGATACAATTGTCATTTCAGGTGCATCTGGAGGAATTGGATCGATTGCAGTACAATATGCTGTTTCAAAAGGTGCCAGAGTTATTGGAATAGCTAGTGCTGGTAATGCGGACTACCTCAGATCGATCGGTGCCATCCCGATTTCCTATCATGAATCGATCAAAGAAAAAATTCAAGAACTTTCAGGAGTAACTGTTACCAAGATGTTGGATTGTTACGGGGGAGACTATGTAAAATTAGGCTTCCAATTGGGTTTGCGAGGTGATCAAATTGCTACCCTGGTTCCATCTCCTTCTGCTATCTTGAAAGGAGCTCGATTTACAGGCCCACGGCATTCACAATATGATGACTTCCTATCGCTTGCAGAGCTTGTTTCCAAAGGGGAAATTTCAGTTCGTTTGGATAAAATCTATCCATTTTCATTACCCGAAATAAAAGAAGCATACAAGGATCTTGAAAAAGGGCATACCAGAGGAAAACGTGTGATTGTGATTCAAGAGGAGTGAGGAGGAAAGGAAAATGGTTGATCTAAATCAAGCTTGTGTTCGTCATATTCAACTCATGAGATTGAGTGATAAACAAAAACGTGTTCTAATTGCCAGTTTAACCTTGTTTTCTGAAATCGGTTTTGAAAAAACTACATCGCTTGACATTGCACGCCGAGCGGAAGTATCAGAAGGGACCGTTTTTAGCTATTTTAAAACAAAAGAAGGCATACTCAATACGCTTCTTCTCTTGTTTTTTGATCAAGTCATACCTGAAACAATTGAATTGTTTACTGATCAAAAAGTTCTGTGTAACGATGAAAGTGTTACAGTTTTTTTTCGGAGTATGATCGAGGATCGACTAAATTTTCTGATCAACAATGGAGATATTATTAAAATTCTCTTTTCAAGGTGTTTAATTGATTCATCTTGGTTTGAAAAAACAGAGAGCATTGTTCAGAACAATATTGTAACGCCACTCAATCCTATTTTAGATAACTATAAGGGGAAAGGGGAGCTGGTTAATTGGCCTAACGAACGAATCATTCGTAATATTAACTCCTTAATGCTATCATATGCTGTGCCATCCATACTAAATAGTAAAGCAATTGATGTAGGAAAAGTTTCAGATGAGATGATTGAAATTCTAGCGAATAGGATAGTCTTGTGATTCCTATTTTATACTAACGATGTTACCGTGAGAGAATTCATCTTTGATTTTAGTTCAATAAGGAGCTCAAAAAATGAAATGAACTCCTCTTCCTTGACTCTTCTATCACCGCGCCGTATAATATTCTATATCAATGAAGAAATCACCTTTTGTCATTGTACAAAGGGTGATTTTATAACGGTAAAAAGGAGACACAATGGGGTATATCTCTACTATTAAAACGGCTGTTCAGCTCTTTCCTTTCCTGGCATTTTTGCTGACCTTGCCCTACATGATTTTGAATTATCGAAAATATGGTTCGGTCAATAAATTGCGGGTGCTGATTTTCTATTCTTTTATGCTTTACTTGATGACGGTCTATTTCTTGGTGATCTTGCCTCTGCCGGATCCAAGTAAGATTCATACTAGCTACTCGGAAATGGTCAATCTCCATCCCTTTGCTTTTGTGGTGGATTTTTTCAAGGAGAGCCCCTTTGATTTAGCGCAGACTGGTACTTGGATTCAAGCCCTTAAGCATCCGACTTTTTATGTGCCCGCCTTTAATGTCCTGATGTTGATTCCTTTTGGGATGTATCTACGCTATTATTTCAAGTGTGGTTTTAAGAAAACGATCCTTCTGACAGCCCTCTTTAGTCTCTTTTTGGAACTGACCCAGTTATCAGGTCTCTACTTTCTGTATCCGGGTCCTTACCGCCTGGCAGATGTTGATGATATTATTCAAAATACCACCGGTGGTGGAGTGGGCTATTTGCTCGGTTGGTTCCTGGTATGGTTATTGCCAACAAGAGACGAAATTGACGAGCATTCTTTCCGAGTAGGGACGAAAGTATCTGGTTTCCGGATGGGTCTTGCCTTCTTGATCGACTTTGTGATGCTATCCTTGCTTTACGCGGTAATCGAGCGTTTAGAGACGATTCCTTATGTAGCGGTTTTGGCTGTCTATTTTGGTTTGATTCCCTTGTGGCGAGGCAAAACCTTGGGAATGGCTTTGTTGAAATTCCGTTTGCATTTTGACAAGCAAAAATGGCTTCACACCATCTGGCGGGGGATTCTAGTAGTGGGCTATTTCTATCTGATTCCTCAGGGTTTGTTCTATTTGATTTCGCTCTTGAATAGCGATTTGACGGACAATTCCCTCTTAACCCTGTCTATGATTTTATTGCTCTTCTTTATGCTTTTATTGTACCTGATTCTCACTCTTGCCATCGTCTTGCTCAATCGTCGCTTTCCCTTTGACCGTCTATCTGGGGCTGAGTATGAGAGTACGGTGCGCGTGAAGAAAGAGCTCTTAAAAGATGAAACTGAATCGTCAAAATAGAGAGAGTGGGACAGAAATCGGTAATTCGTTAGAATTCGATTTCGTCGTCTCACCTCCGCACGGTTGAGTAAGGCTGTAAAAGCTGATGAAATCAGCGTAGTAGAGCCCACGCAACCACTGCGTCTTGCTCTACAATCCAAAAACAATTAAGAGGCTAGGACTTTTGTACCAGCCTCTTTATTTTTTTATATACGTTTAATATATCCGAACGTTCCCAGTGGAGAAGCGCGATTTTAAGGGGATTGTGCTACAATGGAAGCAAATAGATAGAATGGAGCAGTGAAATGAAAGCAATTATTACAGTCGTTGGAAAAGACCAAAAAGGAATCGTAGCGGGTGTTGCAACGAAAGTGGCAGAATTAGGACTCAATATCGATGATATCTCTCAAACCGTATTGGATGAATACTTTACCATGATGGCGGTTGTATCGTCAGATGAGAAAAAAGATTTCACACAGCTCCGTTCAGAGTTGGAAGAATTCGGTCAGTCTCTTCATGTAAAAATCAATATCCAAAGCGCAGCGATTTTTGATGCTATGCACAATTTGTAAGATAGGGGTTGAGAATTTATGGACATTAAACAGGTAACAGAAACCATTGCCATGATTGAGGAGCAGAACTTCGATGTTCGGACTATCACCATGGGGATTTCGCTTCTAGATTGTATTGATCCGGATATCGAAAAGGCAGCTGAAAAAGTCTACAATAAGATTGTGACAAAGGCCAAAGATTTGGTGGCTGTGGGGGATGAGATTGCGGCAGAACTCGGTATTCCCATTGTGAATAAACGGGTTTCGGTCACTCCGATTTCTATTATCGGGGCAGCAACCAATGCGACAGACTATGTGCCCTTTGCCAAGGCACTGGATCGTGCAGCTAAGGAAGTTGGGGTCAACTTTATCGGTGGCTTCTCAGCCCTTGTTCAAAAAGGCTACCAAAAGGGGGATGAAATCCTCATTAATTCTATTCCTCGCGCCCTTGCGGAGACAGATTTTGTCTGCTCTTCAGTCAATATCGGATCGACCAAGACGGGGATCAATATGACCGCTGTCCGAGACATGGGCCGAATCATAAAAGAGGCTTCCCAAGCAGATCCAATGGGGCCTGGTAAGCTCGTAGTCTTTGCCAATGCAGTAGAAGATAATCCTTTTATGGCGGGTGCCTTCCATGGTGTCGGTGAAGCGGATGTTGTCATTAACGTTGGGGTTTCAGGTCCTGGTGTCGTCCAACGGGCCATTGAAAAAGTCCCCGGTGCAAGCTTTGATGTATTGGCGGAAACAGTTAAGAAGACAGCCTTCAAGATTACCCGTGTCGGTCAATTAGTCGGTCAAATGGCTAGTGAACGTCTCGGTGTTGAGTTTGGGATTGTGGACTTGTCTCTCGCACCAACGCCAGCTGTTGGGGATTCGGTTGCCCGTGTCCTTGAGGCTATGGGGCTTGAAGTAGTAGGAACCCATGGAACTACTGCAGCGCTCGCTCTGCTCAATGACCAAGTGAAAAAAGGTGGCATCATGGCTTGTAATCAAGTCGGTGGTTTGTCAGGTGCCTTCATTCCGGTCTCAGAAGATGAGGGGATGATTGCGGCGGTTCAATCCGGTCATATCAACTTGGAAAAATTGGAAGCCATGACAGCTATCTGCTCAGTCGGTCTAGATATGATTGCCATCCCAGCTGATACTCCAGATACAACCATTGCGGCCATGATCGCCGATGAAGCAGCTATCGGGGTCATCAACCAAAAGACAACAGCCGTTCGGATCATTCCTTATGGCAAGGAAGGCGATATGTTAGAGCTTGGTGGACTTCTTGGGTCTGCTCCGGTAATGAAGGTCAACAAGGCTTCGTCAGCTGATTTCATTGCCCGTGGTGGCCAAATTCCAGCTCCGGTTCATAGCTTTAAAAACTAAGAGAAATCTAGTATAATAGTAGAAAATAGAAAAGTCTGTGATGATGAAACTCCAGACTTTTTTCTTGCAAAAGGAGACAAGATGGCTAAAACAAGATTATTTGTGATTCGTCATGGGAGAACCATGTTTAATACCATTGGTCGTGCTCAAGGCTGGTCCGATACGCCCTTGACAGCAGAAGGAGAACGAGGGATTCAGGCTCTAGGAATTGGCTTACGTGAGTCTGCTTTAGAGTTTGCTCGAGCGTACTCCAGTGATTCAGGTCGTGCCATTCAGACCATGGGGATCATTCTCGATGAATTGGGCTTGAAAGACCAGATTCCTTACTGCTTTGACAAACGGATCCGCGAGTGGTGTTTTGGTAGCTTTGATGGGGCCTACGGTGGGGAGCTCTTTCACGGTGTCGTGCCGCGCGTGCTAGATGTAGAAGACTATAAGACTTTGACCTTGGAAGACTTGGCCAATGGAATTTGCCAAGTGGACACAGCAAATTGGGCTGAACCATGGGAAGTCTTGAAAAACCGAATCCTAGAAGGTTTTGAAGCTATTGCTAAAGAAGTAGAAGAAAATGGTGGAGGCAATGCCTTGGTGGTCAGCCATAGTTGGACCATTCAGACCTTAGTCTGCTTGGTCGAAGGAAAACCAAATCTCAATCTGCCTCTTTCAAATGGTAGTGTTACTCTTGTAGAATATGAAGACGGAAAATTGACGGTTAAGGGGTTTGGAGATAGCAGTTACCGTGAGGTCGGTGAAAGCTTGCAAGAATCCTAGTTCGTCCTGAAAGGCTGATCTTTTGGTCATGCCTTTTCTTTTTCACAAAACTTGTAAGAGCTTTCCTACTTTCTTTTTGCAAAAAATGATATAATGAAAGAGATACATACGGAGGTAATACAATGACAAAAACCAGATTATATATTGCTCGTCATGGAAAAACCATGTTTAATACCATTGGACGGGCACAGGGCTGGTCAGACACTCCGCTGACAGAAGCAGGAGAACGTGGAATTCGAGAATTAGGACTTGGTCTCAAGGAAGCTGGGCTTTCTTTTGAAGAGGCTGTTTCGAGTGATTCTGGACGCACCATTCAAACTATGGGAATTATTCTTCAAGAACTTGGTCTGACAGGAAAAATCCCTTATCGTTATGACAAACGGATCCGCGAGTGGTGTTTTGGTAGTTTTGACGGTGCTTATGATGGTGATCTCTTCATGGGGGTCTTACCTCGTGTCTTTAAGGTCGATGATTTCCATCAGTTGAGCCTAATGGAGTTAGCAGAAGGAATCGTCGAAGTGGATACCACGGGCTGGGCTGAATCCTGGGGTACCTTGAGTGGCCGGATCCTAGAAGGATTTGAAGCCATCGCAAAAGAGGTAGAAGCAGCTGGCGGTGGCAATGCTATTGTGGTCAGCCATGGTATGACGATTACGACCTTGATTTATCTCATCGATCCTAAGGCTGTCGAAGAATTGGTCTTGGACAACGGAAGCGTGACGGTTTTGGCCTATGAAGATGGTGCCTTTCATATTGAAAAGATTGGGGATATGTCCTATCGTAAGGTTGGAGCAAAACTTCTAGAGGGTGGCCATGACGAATAAGTATAGACGCGCACGAAAAAAACGTAAGAAGTGGTGGCCTTACCTATTGAGTTTCTTTCTTCTTGTGGTCCTTGGATCGGGAATTGGTGCTTACTTAGCGAAGCCGAGCTTGTTTTCAGGGCTTCAGTTTTGGAAGGCTAAAAAAACAGCTGTAACGACTCCCTCTTCTTCTAAGAAAAAGGAAGAAAAATCAGATTTACCAGCCGTTTCGACAAAAGACTGGCAGTTGATCTTGGTCAATCGTGACAATGTGAAGCCTGAGCTGAACCCACAATTGACAGATGTGGATGCTATCAAAGTGGATAGTCGGATTGTAGAACCAACTCGTCAATTCTTAGAAGCAGCTCGAAAAATTGCCCCAGAAGAAACCTTGATATCAGGCTATCGAAGTGTGGCCGAACAAACAGAGCTCTATAATGAACGTGTTGCGCAACTAGAGGCTAGTGGTCTTTCGCATGAAGAAGCTGAAAAGCAGGTGCAGACTCAGGTACAGGTCCCTGGTGCTAGTGAACACCAGACGGGACTTGCGATTGATATGAGTGTCGAAGCTGGCCAAAGTGATGAGTTGGGCATGCAGCTGGCTGCCATCGCACCGCAATATGGCTTTGTCCTTCGCTACCCAGATGGGAAGAGCAACATCACGGGAGTGAATTTTGAGAATTGGCATTTCCGTTATGTTGGCGTAGAAAATGCTCAGTATATGGCCAAGCATCAGCTAGTATTGGAAGAATATATTCAACTCTTGAAAAAAGCTGGCAAATAAGAGGAGATTCACTTCTCTAGGTCTTAAGAATGATTTTTAGCACTCTTGAAAAAAGAGTGCTAATTTTTTGGATTTTTCTCTTGACTTTCTTTTGGATGGGTGTATAATAGAATCATGGTTTAGCACTCAAGTGTTTAGAGTGCTAAAAAATGAAAGAGAGGTGAGGTCATGGTTACAGAACGTCAAAATGAGATTCTCAATCTTGTTGTCGATATCTTTACCAAGACCCACGAACCAGTCGGTTCAAAAGCGCTACAAGATGTCATTCAATCCAGTAGTGCGACCATTCGAAACGACATGGCTGCCCTCGAAAAACAAGGCTTACTAGAAAAGGCCCACACTTCGAGTGGCCGCATGCCTAGTCGAGCTGGTTTTCAATATTTTGTTCAGAACTCGCTTGATCTAGAGTTAATTGATGAGCAAGATGTCTACCAGGTGGTGAAAGCCTTTGATTTCGAAGCCTTTAAGTTAGACGATATCTTGGATGCTACGGCCAAGTTACTAGCCCAGATGACGGGTTACACCGCAGTGATTCAGGATGTTGAACCGACACGTCAGCGCTTGACTGGTTTTGAGATTGTTCCATTATCCAACCACGATGCCTTAGCAGTTCTGACCTTGGATGAATCAAAACCTGTCACCGTCCAGTTTGCCATTCCAAAGAATTTCTTAACCAGTGACTTGGAAATCTTCCATCAGCTGGTTCAAGAACGCTTCATTGGAAATACAGTTTTGGATATCCACTACCGCTTGCGGACGGAGATTCCACAGATTGTACAGCGCTATTTCAAGACGACAGACAATGTGCTGGATCTCTTTGATTACGTCTTCTCGCAACTGTTTCAAGAACTGGTTTTTGTAGAAGGAAAGGTTTCATCCTTAACCTACGCCGATCTTCAGACCTATCAGTTCTTGGACAATCCCCAACATGTAGCTCTCGAGTTGCGAGGGGGAATGCCAGAAGACCAAATGACCCAGATCCTGGTTGCAGAATCCCAAGAGAAGGCCTTGAAAAATGTGACGGTCATTAGTCACAAGTTCCTGGTTCCTTATCGTGGGATGGCCCTCATGCATGTGATCGGTCCTGTAGAGATGGATTACAGGCGTGTGATTAGCCTGGTCAATGTCATCGGACGGGTACTGGTTATGAAGTTGACGGATTACTACCGCTACCTCAATAGCAACCATTATGAAGTAAATTAAGACCAAATGAAAGGGGTGTATGCCTTGACAGAAGATATTAAAAAAGAAGACGTGAAAGAAGAAGTTGACCAAACAACTGAAGAAGTTGTAGAGGAAAGCAACCAACCTTCTGAGTTAGAAGAAGCACAAGCGCGTGCCGAAGAATTTGAAAATAAATACCTTCGTGCTCATGCAGAAATGCAAAACATTCAGCGCCGTGCCAATGAAGAACGTCAACAATTACAAAAGTACCGTAGCCAAGATTTGGCAAAAGCGATCTTACCATCACTTGACAACCTCGAACGTGCCCTTGCCGTAGAAGGATTGACAGATGATGTGAAGAAGGGCTTGGAAATGGTCCAAGAAAGTTTGGTACATGCTCTGAAAGAAGAAGGAATCGAAGAAATTCCAGCGGACGGAGCCTTTGACCATAACTACCACATGGCTATCCAAACCTTACCTGCAGATGACGAACATCCAGCAGACACTATCGCACAAGTCTTCCAAAAAGGCTACAAACTCCATGACCGCATCCTACGCCCAGCCATGGTAGTGGTTTATAACTAGTCTGCCTTGTCCGAAACGACACTAAACTATGAAAGAAAGATAAGACGCAAGCCGGAGGCTTGCAAGGAATATATTTCCCGCCGTGGTGAAAGTTTCAGTAGCTTGTGCTACTGAAACAGGGGATTTTTGAGACAGTAGGCTCAAAAATAAGTGATGAAATCCCGAAGGGAGTTGCTCACGTCCCCACCACTTAAGGGAAATATCAAAAAAGGAAGAAAAACTTAAGGAGAAAAACATATGTCTAAAATTATCGGTATTGACTTAGGTACAACAAACTCAGCAGTAGCAGTTCTTGAAGGAACTGAATCAAAAATTATCGCAAACCCAGAAGGGAACCGCACAACTCCATCTGTAGTTTCATTCAAAAACGGTGAAATCATCGTTGGTGATGCTGCAAAACGTCAAGCAGTCACAAACCCAGATACCATCATCTCTATCAAATCTAAGATGGGTACTTCTGAAAAAGTTTCTGCTAACGGAAAAGAATACACTCCACAAGAAATCTCAGCTATGATCCTTCAATACTTGAAAGGTTACGCTGAAGATTACCTTGGTGAAAAAGTAACGAAAGCAGTTATCACAGTTCCAGCTTACTTCAACGATGCGCAACGTCAAGCAACTAAAGACGCTGGTAAAATCGCTGGTCTTGAAGTAGAACGTATCGTCAACGAACCAACTGCAGCAGCTCTTGCTTATGGTTTGGATAAGACTGATAAAGAAGAAAAAATCTTGGTATTTGACCTTGGTGGTGGTACATTCGACGTATCTATCCTTGAATTGGGTGATGGTGTCTTTGATGTATTGGCAACTGCAGGGGATAACAAACTTGGTGGTGATGACTTTGACCAAAAAATCATCGACTACATGGTTGAAGAATTCAAGAAAGAAAATGGTATCGACTTGTCAATAGACAAGATGGCGCTTCAACGTTTGAAAGACGCAGCTGAAAAAGCGAAGAAAGACCTTTCTGGTGTCACTTCAACACAAATCAGCTTGCCATTCATCACTGCAGGCGCTGCTGGACCTCTTCACTTGGAAATGACCTTGACTCGTGCGAAATTCGATGATTTGACTCGTGACCTTGTAGAACGTACAAAAACTCCAGTTCGCCAAGCCCTTTCAGATGCAGGTTTGAGCTTGTCAGATATCGACGAAGTCATCCTTGTCGGTGGTTCAACTCGTATCCCTGCCGTTGTAGAAGCTGTTAAAGCTGAAACTGGTAAAGAACCAAACAAATCAGTGAACCCTGACGAAGTAGTGGCTATGGGTGCTGCGATCCAAGGTGGTGTGATCACTGGTGACGTGAAAGACGTTGTCCTTCTTGACGTAACTCCATTGTCACTTGGTATCGAAACAATGGGTGGAGTATTTACAAAACTCATCGATCGCAACACTACGATTCCAACATCTAAATCACAAGTCTTCTCAACTGCAGCAGATAACCAACCAGCCGTTGATATCCACGTTCTTCAAGGGGAACGCCCAATGGCAGCAGATAACAAGACTCTTGGACGCTTCCAATTGACAGATATCCCAGCTGCACCTCGTGGTATCCCACAAATCGAAGTTACATTTGACATCGATAAGAACGGTATCGTATCTGTTAAGGCGAAAGATCTTGGAACTCAAAAAGAACAAACCATTGTTATCCAATCAAACTCAGGTTTGACAGATGAAGAAATCGATCGCATGATGAAAGATGCAGAAGCTAACGCTGAAGCAGATAAGAAACGTAAAGAAGAAGTTGACCTTCGTAACGAAGTAGACCAAGCTATCTTTGCGACTGAAAAGACAATCAAAGAAACTGAAGGCAAAGGCTTCGATGCAGAACGTGACGCAGCTCAAGCAGGACTTGATGATCTTAAGAAAGCTCAAGAATCAGGTAACCTTGAAGAAATGAAAGCAAAACTTGAAGCCTTGAACGAAAAAGCACAAGCATTGGCTGTTAAACTCTACGAACAAGCTGCAGCAGCGCAACAAGCCCAAGCAGGAGCAGAAGGCGCACAAGCAGCAGGAAACGCAGGTGATGACGTCGTAGACGGAGAGTTTACGGAAAAATAAAATAGTCCAGTGGACTATTTTATCCCGAGCTTGAAAATCGGGGAGCGAGGCGTTAAGAATGAATACTCACTCTTGTAATTGTCATTCTACGGCAATCGCTATGGCGCCTTTCCTAAACGCCTAACTAATAAATGATAAAAAGAAATCCAGAGGTTGCAACCCAGCCTCTGTTTTTCGGTAAAATAGAGGATGTTGCCTATGAAAAAAGTACTTTGTATCATTTATCCTAATTTTTCTCTTTATGAGATAACTGCTTTAACGAGTACTTTAGCTCTGTCTTTTGATAGTACGATTGATTATGCCGCTTCAGATCATTCGATGGTGGTCTCTGAGGATGGTTTGCCCTGTCAACCAACGAAAACACTAGATCAAATCCGTATAGAAGAGTATTCTTGTGTGATTTTGCCCGGAATGGTTAACATTGGACCTGCTCTACAGGATGAGAAATTGATTTCGTTCTTGAGGGACCTTGGTGAGCAAGATATCCTCATTGCAGCCATTTCTTCAGCGCCTCTTTTATTAGCGAAAGCAGGTCTGTTGAAGGACACGAAATTTACAGGTGGAATTTGGCAAAACTTCTTTGATTATTTTGAATTTCTTCCACGTGAGAATTTCCAACCCAAACTGGTTGTGCAAGATAAACAAATCATTACGGCTATCGGTTTTGCCCATCAAGAGTTTGCAAGAAAAGTAATTCTAAGCTTAGGGTTGGCAGAGAATACGGACAACTATTTTAAAGAACGAAACGACTACTCAGAAGAGGATTTGATATTTACTCTATCGGACCAAGACTTTGATCAAGTGAAGCGAAGTATAGAAAACAGCCTCTAAAGATTTACATGAAAATTATAGAAAGGAACAAAGAGTGTTCGTAACTGAACACGGGTTCCAAAGTTTCTAATTCAATATAAAAGAAAGGAACTGAACCCGACCTAAATCGTGGTTTGATTCACAACATCAATAGAAAGGAACAAAGAGCGTTCGGGGAATTGAACTCGAGCGGAAAGCTTGGAAATTAGATAAACCGCCTAAGAAATCAGGATTTCTTGTCGGTTTCCTAAATTTCAGTCGCTTTCTGTTCGCTCTTAGTATCTTGTATGAACAATACTGAATTTTATGACCGTTTGGGCGTTTCAAAGAATGCATCTCAGGATGAGATCAAGAAAGCCTATCGGAAATTATCTAAAAAATATCACCCAGATATCAACAAGGAGCCTGGTGCTGAGGAAAAGTACAAGGAAGTTCAAGAAGCTTATGAGACTTTGAGTGACGAGCAAAAACGGGCTGCTTATGACCAATATGGTGCTGCGGGTGCCAATGGTGGCTTCGGTGGCGGAGCAGGTGGTTTTGGTGGCTTTGATGGTGCTGGTTTTGGTGGCTTTGAAGATATCTTCTCTAGCTTCTTTGGTGGTGGTGCAAGTCGTAATCCAAATGCACCTCGTCAAGGGGATGACCTCCAATACCGCGTCAATCTCAAGTTTGAAGAAGCGATTTTTGGTGCAGAAAAAGAAGTCAAGTACCATCGGGAAGCTAGCTGTCATACCTGTCATGGTTCTGGGGCTAAGCCAGGGACTAGTCCGGTGACCTGTGGACGCTGTCATGGTTCTGGGGTCATCAATGTGGATACGCAAACCCCTCTTGGGATGATGCGCCGTCAAGTGACCTGTGATGTCTGTCATGGTCGTGGTCAAGAAATCAAAGATCCATGTACGACTTGTCGTGGAACAGGTCATGAAAAACAAGCCCATAGCGTGAACGTCAAGATTCCTGCAGGAGTTGAAACGGGTCAACAAATCCGCTTAGCTGGTCAAGGAGAAGCTGGCTTTAACGGTGGACCATACGGGGACTTGTATGTTGTTGTTAATGTTGAGCCGAGCGATCGTTTCGAACGTGATGGTTCAACCATCTATTACAAGTTAGACTTGAACTTTGTTCAAGCAGCTCTTGGAGATACGGTCCATGTGCCAACTGTTCACGGAGATGTCGATTTGGTCATTCCTGAAGGAACCCAAACCGGTAAGAAATTCCGCCTCCGTGGAAAAGGGGCTCCAAGCTTACGTGGTGGTGCTATGGGGGATCAATATGTATCTGTCAATGTCGTCACCCCAACTGGTTTAAATGACAAGCAAAAAGAAGCCCTTCAAGCCTTTGCGGAAGCAAGTGATTTGAAGGTCAACCCAAAGAAAAAAGGGTTCTTTGACAAGGTCAAAGATGCTTTAGATGATTTATAAGAATGAACGAGTTTCCTTTTGAGTAAGGGGCTCGTTTTATTTTGGATCGAATCCAAGAACTTCCTCTCCTAATTAAAGAATAATGAGAAGCCTCATTGAATTTATTAAGATATCGTGGTAAATTTAAGAAAACGATTACAAAGACGATTTAGGAGGTCCTGATGAAATCACATCAACCACGTTATGCGATTCGCAAGTATGCAGTAGGAGCTGCTTCGGTGCTCATAGGATTTTTTGCTGGTGCTCATGTTGTAGCTGCAGATACACCGACGACTACTGAAAGTCCTTCAACGACAGTTCCAACTCAGCCAAGCGAGGGTGAGTCAACGATTCCTCTTAATGAGGAAGCTTCTCAGCCAACAGTAGAAAAACCAACGGCTCCTGCCCCAATCGTCGATCAAAGTCAACCGACACTGCCTGATCGTGAATTGCGGGTATCAGATCTTGACCGTTTGATTCGCGAAGAAGCGAGCTCTGTCGCAGAGTCGGATGTGGCAGCTCAACCAGCGACAGCAGCGACGGAAACGCCTGCTAAAGATCCTGATCAGGAAGAAAAATTAGCCAAGAAAAAGATTGTTTCGATTGATGCTGGTCGCAAGTACTTCTCACCAGACCAAATCAAGGAAATCATTGATGAAGCTAGTAAGACGGGCTATACAGACTTGCATCTCCTAGTCGGGAATGACGGCTTGCGCTTTGTTCTAGATGATATGTCTTTGAAAGTGGGAGATACTTCTTATTCTAGCCAAGCCGTGACAGATGCGGTTGAAAAAGGGACGAAGGCTTATTACGATGATCCGAACGGGACAGCCTTGACCCAGGCTCAAATGGATGATATTTTGGCCTACGCCAAATCGAAGAAAGTAGGTGTCATCCCAACTATTAATAGTCCAGGTCACATGGATGCGATTCTGACTGCCATGGAACAATTGGGCATCGAAAACCCTCACTTTAATTATTTTGGTACAAAGAAATCAGCTCGGACAGTTGATTTGGACAACCAAAAAGCCTTAGACTTTACTAAGGCTTTGGTAGACAAGTATGCGGCTTATTTCAGCGGCAAGGCAGATATTTTCAATATTGGTTTGGATGAATATGCCAACGATGCCACAGATGCCCATGGTTGGCAGGTTCTCCAAGCCAGCAAGCATTGGCCAGGTGAAGGCTATCCAGAAAAAGGCTATGAAAAATTCATCCAATATGCTAATGATCTAGCAGCTATTGTGAAAAAACACAAGATGAAACCAATGGCCTTCAATGATGGAATCTACTACAATGGCGATACTTCCTATGGTACTTTTGACAAGGATATCATTGTCTCCTACTGGACAGGTGGCTGGAACGGCTATGATGTCGCATCTTCAAAACTCTTGTCTGAACTAGGTCATCAGATTCTTAATACCAATGATGCTTGGTATTATGTGCTTGGAAGGGACAAGGCTGGATCTGGTTGGTACAATCTTGATCAAGGTCTCGAAGGAATTTCCAAGTCAGCGATTGATGTGGTTCAAAAAAATGACGGGGCCAAGGTGCCCTTCATCGGTGGGATGGTAGCTGCCTGGGCAGATACACCATCCGCAACCTACAAAAAAGACCTTCTCTTTAAGCTCATGCATGCCTTCGCGGACAAGAATGCGGACTACTTTGTTGCAGATCTTGAAGTGGTCGAAAAAGCTCTTTCGGAAGCTCCAACTGATTTGGACCACTATACACCGGAATCTCTAGTAGCCTTTGCGGCAGCTAAAAAAGCATTAGAAGGGGCAGGAACAGACACGACTCGAGCAGAGGCCAAAACCTTGATCGACCATCTCAAAGCAGCTCAAGATGCTTTGGTGTATACGGAAAGCTACGCGAAAGAAGTTGCTGCAAAAGAAGCAGCAGAAAAACTTGCCATGAAGAAGGTCATCTCGATCGATGCAGGCCGCAAATACTTCTCATTGGATCAGCTGAAACGGATCGTCGATAAGGCCAGTGAGCTGGGTTATTCTGACTTGCACCTCCTTGTCGGAAACGATGGCATGCGCTTCGTCCTCGATGATATGACGGTGGAAGCCAATGGCAAAACCTATGCTAGTGACGATGTGAAAAAGGCCATTCTAGAAGGCACCAAGGCCTATTACGATGATCCAAATGGTCAAGCCTTGACTCAAGCAGAAATGGATGAGCTCCATGCTTATGCTACTGCAAAAGGAATCGGCTTGATTGCGACTGTCAATAGTCCTGGCCACATGGATGCTTTGTTGGTTGCCATGGAAAAATTGGGCATTGAAAACCCACAAGCCAGCTTTGATACGGTTTCAAAAACAACCATGGATTTGACCAATGAAGCAGCGGTCAACTTTACCAAAGCCTTAATTGGCAAGTACATGGACTACTTCAAAGACAAGTCTAAGATCTTTAACTACGGAACAGATGAATATGCCAATGACGCTACCAGTGCGCAAGGCTGGTACTACCTCAAGTGGTATGACCTCTATGGTAAATTTGCGGAGTATTCCAATAGTCTTGCAGCTATGGCGCGTGAAAAAGGCTTGCAGCCAATGGCCTTTAACGACGGCTTCTATTATGGAGATGAAGATGATGTTGCCTTTGACAAGGACGTCTTGATTTCCTACTGGTCTAAAGGATGGTGGGGCTATAACCTCGCATCTCCACAGTATTTGGCAGATAAGGGTTATAAATTCCTTAACACCAACGGAGACTGGTACTATGTTTTGGGCCACAAAGGTGACCAAAGTTATCCGCTCGAAAAAGCTATCCAAAATACAGAAACTGTTCCGTTTGAACAGTTAGCTTCAACCAAGTACCCTGATGTGAAATTACCAGTGTCCGGAAGTATGTTGGGAATCTGGGCTGATGAACCTGCCAATGAATACAAGGAAGAAGAAGTCTTCCAGGTTATGGAAGCTTTTGCCAACCACAACAAGGACTATTTCAAGGCGGACTTCACTGCTCTTAGAAAAGCAGTTGCTACGGTGCCAACAGATCTAGACATTTACACACCAGAATCGCGCGCAGCCCTTGCGAAAGTCTTAGATAGCTTGAATTGGAATGTGAGCCGTGCTCATCAAGATCAGGTGGATCAAGAAGTGGCCACTCTGACTCAAGCCCTTGCGGGGCTCAAGCCAATCACGCAAGTAGGTAGCTTGGCTGAAAATGACGTCAAAGCCCTAGTGGAAGACAAACCAAGTCTTGAAATCGTAGAAAAAGAACTTGATTTTGACCTTGTGGAACGGAGCAATCCAGATCTCGCTAAAGGAGAACGCAGGGTGATCCAGGCTGGGGTTAAAGGGCAAGGTCTTGAGTATGTAGAGGTTTCGGCACTTGATCAAAGTCGAAAAGTGATTGCTACAGAAGTTGCCACAGAGCCGGTTGCAGAAATTGTTGAAGTCGGTACCAAAGAAGTCGTGATCCCAACAAGCCCTTCCGTAGAAGCGCCAGTGAAGTCAGACGTGCTCGTAAACAAAGTGGTTCCAGATCCTTCAACACCTCAAGTGATTTCGAAAGATCAACCAGTTGCACCAGGAAATACCCCAACGCCAATTCCAGCAGCTGTGGAAAAAGAGGTTCGTTCAGAAACAGTATCTTCTAACAAGCAACTTCCAGAAACAGGAGTGGAATCTGCACTTGGACTCGCTTTACTAGGAGCGATCTTAGGAACAGCAGGAATGGACTTGAAAAATAAAAAAAGAGACTAAGACCTAGTAGATTTGTAACAGGTCGAAGTTAGGAGAGTGGGACAGAAATCGGTCATTCGTTAGAATTCGATTTCGTCGTCCCACCTCCGCACAGTTGAGTAGGGCTGTAAAAGCTGATGAAATCAGCGTAGTAGAGCCCACTCAACCACTGCGTCTTGCTCGACAATCCAAAAATAATTGAGAGGCTAGGACTTTTGTCCCAGCCTCTTTTTTTGCTTACAAAACTGTACCCGGACAGTTTGCTTTTTCCGCTCTTGTAACCCCTTCTATATCTTGCTAAAATAGAACCATGACACGATACAAAGCAACCATTTCATATGACGGGACCTTGTTTGCAGGGTTTCAACGCCAACCGCATGCCCGTAGTGTGCAAGAAGAAATCGAGAAGACCTTGACGCGTCTCAATCAAGGAACCCCTGTTATCGTTCATGGAGCGGGTCGAACGGATTCAGGCGTCCATGCTCTTGGGCAGGTGATTCATTTTGATCTCCCCCAAGCGCGGGACGAGGAGAAGCTTCGCTTTGCCCTCGATACCCAAACCCCAGAGGATATTGATTTCATCCGGGTGGAGCAAGTAGCAGATGACTTTCACTCACGCTACAAGAAGCACAGCAAAACCTATGAATTTATCGTGGATTATGGTCGTCCCAAGAACCCCATGATGCGCCACTATGCCACCCACTATCCTTATCCTTTGGATGTGGAAAAGATGCAGGTAGCCATCCAAAAGTTGGAGGGAACCCATGATTTCACCGGTTTTACGGCTTCAGGAACCAGTGTGGAAGACAAGGTTCGTACGATTACAGAGGCTCGCTTGGTCGAGGACGCAGAACATCATCGCCTTGTCTTTACCTTTTCGGGCAATGGTTTTCTCTACAAGCAAATCCGCAATATGGTGGGAACTTTGTTGAAGATCGGAAATGATCGGATGCCGATCGAGCAGATCGATCTGATTTTGGATAAGAAGGACCGCAATTTAGCAGGTCCTACAGCAGCGCCAAATGGCTTATATTTAAAGGAGATCCGTTATGAGTAATGAATTGATTCTAGCTATTTCAGGAAATGATATTTTTAGTGGGGGAGGTCTTCACGCAGACCTTGCAACCTATACAACCAATAAACAACATGGCTTTGTGGCGGTGACTTGTTTGACCGCTATGACGGAGCACGGTTTTGAAGTGATTCCGGTGGATCCAACGACCTTCGCTCAACAGCTCAACTCCCTCAAAGATGTTTCTTTCTCTGCTATTAAACTCGGTCTTTTGCCAAATGTTGAAGTGGCGGACTTAGCCTTGGACTATGTCAAAGCCCATGCGGAGATCCCTGTGGTACTAGATCCTGTCTTGGTCTGCAAGGAAAGCCATGATGTAGAAGTTTCAGCTCTTCGAGACGAATTGATCAAGTTCTTCCCTTATGTGACGATCATTACGCCAAACTTACCAGAAGCTGAGATCCTGACCCAAAGCAAGATTCAATCGCTCGACGATATGAAGGAGGCAGCGCGCAAGCTTCACGAATTAGGTGCAGCGAATGTCGTGGTCAAAGGAGGCAATCGTCTCAATAAAGAAAAGGCCATCGATGTCTTTTATGATGGGACAGACTTCACCGTCATTGAAGAGCCGGTCTTAGAAAAGAACAATACAGGAGCAGGTTGTACCTTTGCGTCTAGCATTTCCAGCCAGTTGGTGCAAGGGAAATCTCCACTTGAAGCTGTTAAAGCCTCTAAAGACTTTGTTTTCCAAGCGATTCAACATTCAGACCAGTATGGAGTAGTACAATATGACATCTAATCGAACTCAACTCATTGCCCGCCTTTCCATTTTGACAGCCTTGACAGTTGTACTTGGCTACTATACAAAACTTCCAACTCCCACAGGGATCGTCACCCTGTTAGATCTTGGTGCCTATTTCACAGCCTTCTATTTTGGGCGCAAGGAGGGTGCTATTGTCGGTGGTGTCGGAGCCTTCCTACTCGACCTGATTTCAGGCTATCCTCAGTGGATGTTCTTTAGCCTCCTCTTTCACGGAGGCCAAGGCTACTTCGCTGGCTTCAAGGGCAAAGCTCGTTACCTAGGCTTGCTCCTTGCGACAGTCGTCATGGTAGGCGGTTACGCACTAGCTTCTGCCCTCTTTTTAGGCAATGGCTGGGGTGCTGCTATCTCGGACATTCCGAATAACCTCGCTCAGAATTTTGTTGGAATGGCTTTAGGCTATGTGGTCTATTATGCATTTCAAAAGAAAGGAAGCTAATTCATGGATCTGGAGCAACTGAAGAAGGATACGAAAGAAATCCTGGTAGATGTCTTGGAAAAAAGCCGTCTCCGCCAAGGACAAATCCTCGTCCTCGGGATGTCTTCAAGCGAAGTTGCAGGAGGGCAAATTGGAAAGGCCTCCAACATCGATATTGCTGAAGCTATTGTCCAGACCTTGCTAGATGAGTTGAATCCAAGAGGGATTTATCTGGCGGTACAAGGATGTGAGCATCTCAATCGCGCCTTGGTGGTCGAAAGAGAATTGGCAGATAAAAAGGAGTTAGAAATCGTTAATGTCCTTCCGAGTCTCCATGCAGGAGGTGCTGGACAACTCGCAGCTTTCAAGTATTTTAAGGATCCTGTTGAGGTGGAATTTATCACAGCTCAAGCCGGGTTAGACATCGGAGATACCTCAGTAGGGATGCATGTCAAACACGTGCAAGTTCCGATTCGCCCTATCTTGCGTGAACTAGGTGGCGCCCATGTCACAGCCCTCGCCAGTCGGCCAAAATTGATCGGTGGCGCCCGTGCTCTCTACCTCGATGATCCCATCCGAAAATCATAATTAGAACTAGCTTTTAAGGGCTAGTTTTTTTGGATGAAAAGAGAGGCAAAAACGTTTTAAAACTTGCAATTTCAAAGTTTTGTGGTAAAATTATAAGGAATGACTATATTATTTTAAGGAGAGACAGAATGTCTGTATCATTTGAAAACAAAGAAACTAACCACGGTGTATTGACTTTCACAATCAGCCAAGAGCAAATCAAACCTGCTTTGGACCGTGTGTTTGAGTCTGTTAAGAAAACTTTGAACGTACCTGGATTCCGTAAAGGTCATATTCCACGTCCAATCTTCAACCAACGTTTTGGTGAAGAAGCTCTTTACCAAGATGCTTTGAACGATCTTCTTCCAGCAGCATACGAAGCAGCTGTTAAAGAAGCTGGAATCGAAGTTGTAGCACAACCAACTTTCGATGTTGTATCTATGGAAAAAGGTCAAGACTGGACATTGACAGCAGCTGTTGTAACAAAACCTGAAGTAAAATTGGGTGCTTACAAAGACCTTGAAGTGTCAGTAGAAGTTTCTAAAGAAGTAACAGACGCTGATGTGGATGCTCGTATCGAACGCGAACGCAACAACTTGGCTGAATTGGTTGTTAAAGAAGGTGCTGCTGCAGAAGGCGATACAGTTGTAATCGACTTCGTTGGATCTATCGACGGTGTTGAATTCGACGGTGGTAAAGGAGACAACTTCTCACTTGGACTTGGTTCAGGACAATTCATCCCAGGTTTCGAAGACCAATTGGTTGGACACTCTGCTGGTGAAACAGTTGATGTGATTGTAACATTCCCAGAAGACTACCAAGCAGCTGACCTTGCAGGTAAAGAAGCGAAATTCGTGACAACTATCCACGAAGTAAAAGCAAAAGAAGTACCAGCTCTTGACGATGAATTGGCAAAAGACATCGACGAAGAAGTTGAAACTCTTGCTGAATTGAAAGAAAAATACCGCAAAGAGTTGGCGGAAGCTAAAGAAGAAGCATACAACGATGCAGTAGAAGCAGCAGCAATCGATCTTGCAGTTGAAAACGCTGAAATCGTTGACCTTCCAGAAGAAATGATCCACGAAGAAGTACACCGTTCTATCAACGAGTTCCTTGGAAACATGCAACGTCAAGGTATCTCACCTGAAATGTACTTCCAAATCACTGGAACAACTCAAGAAGATCTTCACAAACAATACGAAGCAGAAGCTGAAAGCCGTACGAAGACAAACCTTGTGGTTGAAGCAGTAGCCAAAGCAGAAGGCTTCGAAGCAACTGAAGAAGAAATTAACGCTGAAATCGAGCAATTGGCAGCAGATTACAACATGCCAGTTGAACAAGTTCGCAACCTTCTTTCACCAGAAATGTTGAAACATGACATCACAGTGAAGAAAGCAGTGAATGTGATCACAAGCACAGCAAAAGTAAAATAATTGAGATAAAAAAGAAGAGCCGTGAGGCTCTTCTTTTTTTGATTTCATGGAGAATCCTGGAATTTTCCTTTGACGAAAGGGGAAATTTATCGTACAATAGAGTGTAACGATAAATTGCGTGATAGATTTAGTGACGAGAAGTTTTCAATCTATCATTGAGGATAGGATGAGGTTTAAGACCGGATCCTTCTCCATTTAGGAAATGAAACATAAGGAGATTTACCCTTGGAATTAGAAGTATTTGCTGGACAAGAAAAAAGTGAACTTTCTATGATTGAAGTGGCGCGTGCGATTTTGGAATTACGCGGACGTGACCATGAAATGTACTTTAGCGATCTTGTAAATGAAATTCAAAATTACCTTGAAAAATCAAACAGCGAGATCCGTGAAGCTCTTCCATTGTTCTACACAGAATTGAATGTAGATGGAAGCTTTATCCCACTTGGAGATAACAAATGGGGTCTTCGTTCATGGTATGCCATCGATGAAGTTGACGAAGAAATCATCGCTCTTGAAGAAACAGACGAGGATGAAACTCCTAAGAAACGGAAGAAAAAACGTGTCAATGCCTTCATGGATGGAGACGAAGATGCGATCGATTACAACGACGACGATCCAGAAGACGAAGAAGTTTACGAAGCAGATCCAGCTCTTTCATATGATGAAGAAAATCCAGACGATGAAAAGAGTGAAGTCGAAGCTTACGATGCTGAAATCAATGAAATCGTACCAGATGATTTGGGTGAGGAAGTTGAATTAAGCGAAGAAGACGACGAAGAAGAGGATTCTGAAGACGAGGAAGAAGAATAAATCATGAGAAGAGGCTGGGACAAAAGTCCTAGCCTCTCAATTATTTTTGGATTGTTGAGCAAGACGCAGTGGTTGAGTGGGCTCTACTACGCTGATTTCATCAGCTTTTACAGCCCTACTCAACTGTGCGGAGGTGGGACGACGAAATCGAATTCTAACGAATTACCGATTTCTGTCCCACTCTCTTTTTGTTTGCATTGAAAAAAGTGATGAAATGTCGTATGATAAACGTGTAAGGTTTCCCAATAGGAGGTGTTCCAGATGGACTTTCGTTTAGATCAAAGTTTAGTAGCTCTTGGTATTGATACAGTTGTGGTCGGAATTGCTAGAAATGTGGATCCTCAAGCAGTTTTGCTCCCTTCTTTTCTTGAAAAGAAGAAAGAGCTTGAACAATGGGCGCTCCAGTGTCAGACAGAAGAAGTAGTGGCATCTCCTGTCATTAAAGGGTATACAGACCTTTTGCAAAAAGTAGGGCGTAGCATCAAGAAAAATCTACCAACAGTCCTAGCTCTTATCCGAAACATCCAGCATCGAGGAGCTCTTCCTCAGATCAATAGCATCATCGATATCTATAATGTCGAATCGCTGAAGTCTTTTCTCGCGATCGGAGGACATGACCTAGATAAGATTGAGGGACCGATTGAATTTACAGTGAGTCAAAGAGACGAACTCTTTCTCCCTATCCTTTCTAGTGAAAAACATGTCGCACCGACAGATCCTGTCTACCGGGATCAAAAAGGAGTTCTGGCTTGGTTGGATGTACGCGATAGTGACCATTACAAATTTGAGGAGACTACGCAAAACGCCCTCTTTGTCATCCAAGGAAATACCGAGACGTCAGTCGAGATGCGTTTAGAAGCGCTAGAACGAATCCACAAGGACCTTGCTCTTTGCATGCCTCAGCTTCAATTTGAGAAATTTCTCGTCACACAAAATGGAGTGGAAAAGGTCGTGTAAACAGCGAAAATCATTTTCATGAAATTTTCAATTTGACAAAGTAATCCATTTGCGGTAAGATATTGTTCGGGCACCTCATTTTGAGGTCGGAGCTCCCTAAGGATTAGGGAGCTATTTTTGTTTTTTCTGAAAAGAGGAATGGCCTCTACAACATTAGAAGAAGAGGAAAGCACATGTCAACAAAATATATTTTTGTCACGGGTGGTGTCGTATCATCCATCGGGAAAGGGATTGTCGCAGCAAGTCTTGGTCGCTTGCTCAAAAATCGTGGATTGAAAGTGACGATCCAAAAATTTGACCCTTATATCAATATTGACCCAGGGACGATGAGCCCTTACCAACACGGGGAAGTATTTGTCACAGACGATGGCGCTGAGACAGACTTGGACCTTGGTCACTATGAACGCTTCATTGATATCAATCTGAATAAGTACTCAAATGTGACGACAGGAAAAATTTATAGTGAGGTCCTTCGCAAAGAACGTCGTGGAGAATACTTGGGAGCGACAGTACAGGTTATTCCTCATATCACAGATGCTTTGAAAGAAAAGATCAAACGAGCAGCGACAACGACGGATTCAGATGTCATCATCACAGAAGTCGGGGGAACAGTTGGAGACATTGAGTCCCTTCCATTCCTTGAAGCTCTTCGTCAAATGAAGGCAGATGTTGGTGCTGAAAATGTTATGTACATCCACACCACTCTTCTACCTTACTTGAAGGCTGCGGGAGAAATGAAAACCAAGCCGACGCAACACTCTGTGAAAGAATTGCGTGGTCTTGGGATTCAACCAAATATGTTGGTCATCCGTACAGAAAAACCAGCTGGTCAAGGAATTAAGAACAAGTTGGCTCAATTCTGTGATGTCGCACCAGAAGCTGTCATCGAATCACTTGATGTGGAACATTTGTACCAAATCCCATTGAACTTGCAAGCACAAAATATGGACCAAATCGTTTGTGACCATTTGAAATTGGATGTTCCTGCAGCAGATATGACAGAATGGTCTGCGATGGTCGACAAGGTCATGAACCTCAAGAAGCAGGTCAAGATTTCCTTGGTTGGAAAATACGTAGAATTGCAAGATGCCTACATTTCTGTCGTTGAGGCCTTGAAGCACTCAGGGTACGCCAACGATGCAGAAGTCAAGATTAATTGGGTCAATGCCAATGATGTGACAGCTGAAAATGTGGCAGAACTCCTTGGAGATGCGGATGGAATCATCGTCCCAGGTGGTTTTGGTCAACGGGGAACAGAAGGAAAAATTCAAGCCATCAAGTATGCGCGTGAACAAGATGTCCCAATGTTGGGTGTCTGCTTGGGTATGCAGTTAACCTGTATCGAATTTGCCCGTCACGTTTTAGGCTTGGAAGGGGCCAATTCATCCGAATTGGATCCAGAAACCAAGTATCCAATTATCGATATCATGCGGGACCAAATCGATGTGGAAGACATGGGTGGAACACTCCGTCTCGGTCTTTACCCATCTAAACTCAAACGAGGTTCAAAAGCAGCCGCTGCCTATGACAATCAAGAAGTGGTGCAACGTCGCCACCGTCACCGTTATGAGTTTAACAATGCTTTCCGTGAACAGTTTGAAGAAGCAGGATTTGTCTTCTCAGGCGTTTCACCAGACAACCGTTTGGTCGAAATCGTTGAAATCCCAGAAAACAAATTCTTTGTCGCTTGCCAATATCACCCAGAATTGTCAAGTCGTCCAAACCGTCCAGAAGGACTTTACACAGCCTTTATCACAGCGGCAGTTGAAAACCACGATAGCAAATAAAAATCAAGGGAGCAGGTCGAAGGACCTGCTCCCTTTGTGTGAAAAAATGACAAACTCTGAAAAAAGTTTGAAAAAAATCTTGACAAAAAAGTCGTTGATTGATATACTAGTAAAGTACTCAATCGCGGGGATGGCGGAATTGGCAGACGCGCAGGACTAAGGATCCTGTGACCGCTTTAGGTCGTGAGGGTTCAAGTCCCTCTCTCCGCATCGGATCAAGATAGCTTCGGCTATCTTTTTTTGTTTTCAAATTTCTTTGTGGTAGAATAGGTGTGAGATGAGGTGAGAACATGAAGAAAAAGGATCTGGTTTTGGCCGATGGCCTCTTTGCACTATTGGGAAGTGCCATTAATTTTTTCGGTCCTATCCTGATTTTAGCGATGGCGATAGGCGCATACAAGGATACTTTTAGATATTTTATCGCCTTAAACATATGGAATGTTTTCATTTTTTTAGTGGCGATTGCTTCTAAGTATCTGCTCAGAGATGAAAAAAGGCTGAAAAGATGGATTCCCAATCTCTTTTTGATAGCGGGCTTTATTCTCTTTCTTGCCTCAATCCTTGCTGTGTGTGAGAATATTCCCTTTCTTGAGGGATTGGTAAACGGACTTCTTGGGAAAATGTTTACCGACAGTCAGTTATTTGCTGCTTATTTCTATTCTCAATGGGTCGCAGGAGGACTCCTTGTGATTTGCGGGATTGCCTTTCTCCTTTCACTAAAAAATTTTAAAGAAGAGAATTGAAGGGGGTGTAAGTCCCCTTCTTTTACTTGTTTACTAGGATGAAAGCCTTAGGAGATAGGAGATTCCGCCCTAATTATCATAAGAAAGTGCTTAAAGACACAGGAAAAGCTAGCAATTTCATCTAAAAAGTGATAAAATAAACAATGTAAGTGGGATCAATCCCACAAAAATTTATAGGAGGCCTATGACAAATGGCAATCGTTTCAGCAGAAAAATTTGTCCAAGCAGCTCGTGACAATGGTTATGCAGTTGGTGGATTTAACACAAACAACCTTGAGTGGACTCAAGCTATCTTGCGTGCAGCAGAAGCTAAGAAAGCTCCAGTACTTATCCAAACTTCTATGGGTGCTGCTAAATACATGGGTGGTTACAAAGTAGCTCGCAACTTGATCGCTAACCTTGTAGAATCAATGGGTATCACTGTACCAGTTGCTATTCACCTTGACCATGGTCACTACGACGATGCTCTTGAATGTATCGAAGCTGGTTACACTTCAATCATGTTTGACGGTTCACACCTTCCAGTTGAAGAAAACCTTAAATTGGCGAAAGATGTCGTTGAAAAAGCTCATGCTAAAGGTATCTCAGTAGAAGCTGAAGTTGGTACTATCGGTGGTGAAGAAGACGGTATCATCGGTGACGGTGAATTGGCACCAATCGAAGATGCTAAAGCAATGGTTGCTACAGGAATCGACTTCTTGGCTGCAGGTATCGGTAACATCCACGGTCCTTACCCAGCAAACTGGAAAGGTCTTCACCTTGACCACTTGCAAAAATTGACTGAAGCTGTTCCAGGATTCCCAATCGTATTGCACGGTGGATCAGGTATCCCTGATGATCAAATCCAAGCAGCGATCAAACTTGGTGTTGCGAAAGTTAACGTGAACACTGAATGCCAAATCGCATTTGCAAATGCTACTCGTCAATTCGTACGTGAATACGATGCAAACGAAGCAGAATACGACAAGAAGAAACTCTTCGACCCACGTAAATTCTTGAAACCAGGTTTCGAAGCAATTACTGCAGCCGTTGAAGAACGTATCGACGTATTCGGTTCAGAAGGCAAAGCTTAATTAAAAACAGGAAAGCAAGGTCCCATGTGGATCTTGTTTTTTTGTTTGGGAAAGGTTGCTTCCAGAGGTTAATTTTTGTACAATATGCCTATGAAAAAATTCAAACTGTGGAGCTGGATCGTTTGTGGCTTTCTCCTGCTCTTTTTAGGTGCTACATTTGTTTTTCATCAATTCAGTTTACGAAATGAAAGTAAGCTTCTCACACCCATTGGTAAACAAGTTACAGTCAATGGACATCGAATGAATGTCTCTGTTAAAGGAGAAGGGCCTCAAACAATCGTTTTTCTTTCAGGTGCTGGTATCGCTTCCCCTGTCCTAGACTTTAAGAATCTATCAGATTCCCTATCCAAAAAATACAAGGTTGTTATCGTGGAGCGAGCAGGGTATGGTTTTAGCGAAGATAGTGATCGTTCAAGAGATGTGATGGGGGTCCTTTCTGAGACGCGTCAAGCTTTGGCGCAAGCTCATGTTTCAGGACCTTATGTGATTATTTCGCATTCTATGGCTAGTTTAGAGAGTCTTGCTTGGCAAGAGAAATATCCGAATGAAGTGAAGGCTTTGATTGGCCTGGATTGGGCCTTGCCAGCGAGTTATGAAGATTTAAAGGATAATCAGGCCTTGCTTACTGTGGCTTATTGGAGCAGTAAGATTGGCTTATTACGCTATTTCCCTGAGTCCTTTTATATAAAAAATCCAACTCTGACTGAAACTGAACGACAACAATATAAATTACTAGCATATAAGCAGTTGATGTCACAAGCCATGCTTCATGAATCCCGTTTGGCAAAGGAAAATGCCAAGAAAGTTCCATCTAGCATTAATCCGAAAATTCCAGCCTTACTCCTGGTTTCTAACGGTGAAGGCACGACCTTTAGCCAATCAGAGTGGCAACGTTATGCAGAGAGATTTGCAAGCGACCAGTCTAATGTTCAAGTCGACTATATGGATGCGCCTCACGACCTCTATCATTATCAAAGCGATGCTATTGTTTCTCGTATTAAAGAATTTTTAGAGAATAATTGAGGGCTTAAAAATCCATTGAGACTGATGATAATAATTGAAAGGTAATGACTTATGAATAATTCTTATATTTTACTTAGACATGCTCATTCAAGATTTTCAAGTGATGATTTTAATAGAACTTTGTCAGAAAAAGGATTTTCATCTCTTAATCAGTTAGATTTTTTGAATTCTTTTAATATTGATTATTATTTTTCTAGTCCTTATAAACGAGCATTTGAAACGATTAATAGCTCGCCAATTCAATTTGATAAAATAGTTCTTGATAATCGGTTACGAGAGCGAAAATTATCCTCAAGATTTATTGAAGATACTGAGTTTGAAAAAACAATTCAATATTTATGGCAAAATCCAGATAAATCTCTTATTGGAGGCGAGTCCAATCGAGAAGCATTAAATAGAATTTTAGATTTATTTGAGGACTTGGAAGAAAGGTATTCAGATAAAACCATTTTACTGAGTTCTCATGGAAATTTGCTAGGAATCTTAATCAATCATTTTGATTCAAGTTTTGATTATAAAAAATGGGGACAGATGACTTTTCCAGATTGCTTTCTAGTTGACAAAGATAAGAGTGTGAAAAGAATTATGAAAGTTACATCTAGGTAATTATTTAGTTCAATCTATGTGATTTTATTTTCTGTTATTACAAATAGAATTGAAGGAAAAATAGCCATGATATTCGATCAGTCCTTGCAAGCCTACCTACATGAAGTAGATGATGTTCTTGTAGCTTGGGAAGAAAAACCAAGTGGAAACTTTGAGATGGAAGCTCAGTTGCTTGCAGCCAATTACCATAAAAATCTTTACCGTATTCTTGCATTTATACTGCCTCATTTACAAGAATTTTATGGGTATTTCACAGATGAAGAAGCTACTGAAAAATTGGGTAAACCCATCATCGAGCCAGAAAGACAAACCGTTACTTTCTGCGATCAAACTTTTGATGATATTCATATCTTTTCTTTTGACTATCAGGGGCAGGCATTTGAGAGTCTGGAGAATTTTGCCATTGATGGTTAAGGTCTGTTTTCAGTTTTAAAAAGAAGGAGAGAGACTGATGAGTACTGCTGATTTTGTCTTTATTGAGAGTAAAGACCCCATATTCCTAGATTTACAAGCCTTTTGTACTGCTTTGAGAGAAAAATTCCCAGGTATTTTGATCAGAGAAAGGACGAATCCTGAAAAAGCTTACTCGCTTTCTTGGGATTATCAAAGTCCTCAGCTTACTTTGGAAAGTTCACTGAGTAGCAAGAAAAATGTTTTTGTGATTGATTACTTTGATTCAACGAACAGGTTACAAGATTATGCCTCCTATATCATCTGGCTTCGGAAATGGTTTCCACCTGAAGAGAAGGTTTCCTTTTGTGATGAAGGATATGAGTATATGTTTGAACTTCCTAGTGATTTATCCCAAAAGGAGTTTGAAAACTACTTACAAACAAGGTTTGATGAGTGAAGAAGAAGTTCGAAAACGAATAATGATATGGAACAGTTGAAAAGGAGAATCAGATGCTTACTAAAGATGATATGTTAGTTGCTTTGCATGATGCAATTACTGAAGACCAAGAATTTGAGTTGGCAGACGAGATTGTAGATGCCATGGAGGCTTCCCCTCAACCCTTTGATTTGGTTGCTCCCATATTAGAACTCATTGCTAACCACCCAGAAGTTGATTTTGGTTCTCCAGGTGAATTGGTACACTTTGTGGAGAAGTTTTATCATCAAGGCTATGAGGATTTATTGTTGGAGTCAGTTCTAAAAAGTCCAACTGTGCATAACATCTGGATGCTTCATCGATGCTATAATGACAATGATCCAAATCTAGTCTGGCAGATTCAGACTTTGGTTGGAGAACTGAAGAAGGATAAGACTCTTGATTCACAAGTAAGAAGCATGATTGAAGACTTAACTTGGTAGAGGTAGGTGATGCAGCATCACCTTTTTATCTTTTCTTAGGGATAAAAATTTTCGATATAAATTAACACTTGTTTTCCTTAGACATTTGCACTATAATAGGGTGTTATTAGGGCTTTCTTTCCTTATGTTGAAAAAAAGGCAGATTTTAGGAGATAGATATGGCAATGATAGAAGTGGAACATCTTCAGAAAAATTTTGTGAAGACAGTTAAGGAGCCGGGGTTAAAGGGAGCCTTGCGCTCCTTTATTCATCCTGAAAAGCAGACCTTTGAAGCGGTCAAGGATTTAACTTTTGAAGTTCCAAAAGGGCAGATTTTAGGATTTATCGGGGCAAATGGTGCTGGGAAGTCAACCACCATCAAAATGCTGACAGGAATTTTGAAGCCCACATCTGGCTTTTGTCGGATTAACGGCAAGATTCCCCAGGATAATCGCCAAGATTATGTCAAGGATATTGGAGTCGTTTTCGGACAACGCACCCAGCTATGGTGGGATTTGGCTTTGCAAGAGACCTACACGGTTTTGAAAGAGATCTATGATGTACCGGACTCGCTTTTCCATAAGCGCATGGACTTTTTGAATGAAGTTTTGGATTTGAAGGAATTTATCAAGGATCCTGTGCGGACTCTTTCACTAGGTCAACGGATGCGGGCGGATATTGCGGCTTCCTTGCTTCACAATCCCAAAGTTCTCTTTTTAGATGAACCGACTATTGGTTTGGATGTGTCGGTCAAGGACAACATTCGTCGGGCCATTACCCAGATTAATCAGGAGGAAGAGACAACTATTCTCTTGACTACTCATGATTTGAGTGATATTGAGCAACTCTGTGATCGGATTTTTATGATTGATAAGGGGCAAGAGATTTTTGATGGAACGGTTAGCCAGCTCAAGGAGACCTTTGGCAAGATGAAGACTCTCTCCTTTGACCTGACGCCAGGTCAAAATCATCTAGTCTCTCATTATGAGGGCTTGCCTGATATGTCCATTGATAGACAAGGAAATACTCTCAATATTGAATTCGATAGTTCCCGCTACCAGTCGGCCGATATTATCAAGCAAACCTTATCTGATTTTGAGGTCCGTGATTTGAAGATGGTAGATACGGATATTGAAGATATTATCCGTCGCTTCTATCGAAAGGAGCTCTAAGATGGTCAAATTGTGGAGACGTTATAAACCCTTTATCAATGCAGGGATTCAGGAGTTGATTAGCTATCGAGTCAACTTTATTCTTTATCGGATTGGCGATGTCATGGGTGCTTTTGTGGCTTTTTATCTATGGAAGGCTGTCTTTGATTCCTCCCAGGAGACTTTGATTCAGGGCTTCAGTATGGCGGATATCACCCTCTACATCATCATGAGTTTTGTGACTAATCTTCTGACTAGGTCGGATTCTTCCTTTATGATTGGTGATGAGGTTAAGGATGGTTCCATTATCATGCGTTTGCTGAGACCAGTGCATTTTGCGGCCTCTTACCTTTTCACCGAACTTGGCTCCAAGTGGTTGATTTTTATCTCTGTTGGACTGCCATTTTTAAGTGTCATGGTTTTGATGAAAATCTTATCTGGGCAAGGTATTGTAGAAGTGCTGGGATTAACTGTCCTTTATCTCTTTAGCTTAACTCTGGCTTATCTGATTAACTTTTTCTTTAATATCTGCTTTGGATTTTCAGCCTTTGTATTTAAAAATCTTTGGGGTTCCAACCTACTTAAGACTTCCATAGTGGCCTTTATGTCTGGGAGTTTGATTCCCTTGGCTTTCTTTCCAAAGGTCATTTCAGATATTCTGTCCTTCTTACCTTTCTCATCCTTAATTTACACTCCGGTCATGATTATTGTTGGGAAATACGATGCTAGTCAGATTCTTCAAGCACTTTTGCTTCAGCTTTTCTGGCTTATAGTGATGGTGGGCTTGTCTCAGTTGATTTGGAAACGAGTCCAGTCATTTATCACCATTCAGGGAGGTTAGTATGAAAAAATATCAACGCATGCATCTGATTTTTATCAGACAGTACATCAAGCAAATCATGGAATACAAGGTAGATTTTGTGGTTGGTGTGTTGGGAGTCTTTCTGACTCAAGGCCTGAACCTCTTGTTTCTCAATGTCATCTTTCAACACATTCCCTCCCTAGAAGGTTGGACTTTTCAAGAAATTGCCTTTATCTATGGATTTTCCTTAATTCCAAAGGGACTAGATCATCTCTTTTTTGACAATCTCTGGGCTTTAGGTCAACGACTAGTTCGAAAAGGGGAGTTTGACAAGTATCTGACTCGTCCTATCAATCCTCTCTTTCACATCCTCGTTGAGACCTTTCAGATTGATGCCTTGGGTGAACTTTTGGTCGGTGGAATTTTACTAGCGACAACGGCGACTAGCATTGCTTGGACTCTTCCAAAATTCCTGATTTTTCTAGTTTGTATTCCTTTTGCGACCTTGATTTATACTTCCTTGAAAATTGCTACAGCCAGCATCGCTTTTTGGACCAAGCAGTCAGGTGCCATGATTTACATTTTCTATATGTTTAATGATTTTGCCAAGTATCCTATTTCTATTTACAATTCGCTCCTTCGTTGGTTAATTAGCTTTATTGTACCTTTCGCCTTTACGGCCTACTATCCTGCCAGCTATTTCTTGCAGGACAAGGATGGACTCTTTAATATTGGTGGTTTGATTCTGATTTCCCTTGTTTTCTTTGTTATTTCCCTCAAACTTTGGGACAGGGGATTGGATGCCTACGAAAGTGCTGGTTCGTAAGAGGTAAAGTAAGACTAAAATCAAGAAAGGAATTTATGATGTTTGTAATTAAAGAAGTCAAGGGTGAAGATCAAAAAATGGCAGTTGTCGCTGAGATTTTAAGGGATTTGCCAGAATGGTTTGGAATACCAGAAAGCACGCAAGCCTACATTGAAGGAGCTAAGGATTTACGAGTTTGGGCTGCTTATCAAGAAAGTGATGTAGTAGGGTTTATAAGTTTATCATATTCGAGTGAAGATTGTGCTGAAATTGACTGTCTCGGAGTGAAGAAAAACTTTCAAGGGCAAGGGGTTGGCAGTCAGTTGCTTTTTACCTTAGAATCAGAGACTGCTAAAACTGTTGATTATCTACAAGTAAAAACTGTAGCAGAAGGTTCTAATAAGAACTACGATCGAACCAATGTCTTTTATCGTAGTGTTGGATTTAAAAAGTTAGAGATTTTTCCATCTTTATGGGATCCACAGAATCCATGTCAGATTCTGATTAAAAAGATCAACTAAAAGTGCTTGACATCCGCTATCAGAGTGCTATACTAAGAAGGTAATCGCCGATTTAGCTCAGTTGGTAGAGCAACGCACTCGTAACGCGTAGGTCACAGGTTCGATCCCTGCAATCGGCATAGAAAAAATCTGCTTTGAAGGAGCGAGACGACGAATGATGGTGATCACATATTCGTTCGGTCTCGCTCTTTTTTTGACCGCATAGGCACCTTTTTTGACCACTTAGTCAAAAGTCCTTGTCTCCGTAGGAGCTCTCTGCTATCATAGAATCATCAAAGGAAGAAATACTTCCGAATAATCAAAATGAGGTATATGATGATGAAAAAACTACTTGGACTTGGATTTATTTTGGTTGCTCTTGCAGTTGTGACAATGGGAATGGTTGGTTTTCCAAAGCTCGATGTGAACATCTGGCCCCTATTTCCTGTTCTCTTATTTGCATTCTTTACACTTGAAAATCTCTTGAAAAAAGATTACAAGGCAAGTGTTATCTGCGCCTTGATCGCATTTATGATTGCAAATGCGATTTACGATGTCCTGCCGGTTTCAAATGGTCTGGTCATCACAGCAGGTGTGCTCGCTTGCGTAGGTCTTAGTTTTCTTTTACCGGATAAGGAAAGTAATAAATAAAGAAAGGAGGCTGGGATAAAAGTCCTAGCCTCTCAATTGTCTTTGGATTGTAGAGCAAGACGCAGTGGTTGAGTGGGCTCTACTACGCTGATTTCATCAGCTTTTACAGCCCTACTCAACTGTGCGGAGGTGGGACGACGAAATCGAATTCTAACGAATTACCGATTTCTGTCCCACTCTCTTTTTTACTTCTCAAAAACTACCTCTTGATGGGGAAAACGTGCCACTTACTGAAAAGCCCTTGTTTTGTTTTCAACAGCTGTTATAATGGTACTATCAAAACGTTGGGAAAGGAGTTTTATGAAAGTTAGAATCGAATTGGATCCATCAATGGATGAGCCTGAGATCTTGATTCGAGCTCCGCGCTTGACCCCGGAGTTGACCCAGCTGCAAGAGAGAATCCTCGAACAAAAAGTCGCTCCTTTAGCCTTCTACAAGGATCGAAGTGAGTATTTTCTGGATGTGGCATCGATCCTCTTTTTTGAGACGGACGGGGAGAAGATTTTTGGACATACCAAGGACGAGGCCTATGAGGTCAAGCAAAAGCTCTATGAGTTGGAGGAGCTGCTTCCCATCGCCTTTTGTCGGATTTCCAAATCCACTATTGTCAACGCCAAGCAGATCTACTCTCTGGAAAAGTCTTTTTCAGGGACTAGCACGGTCAATTTCTACCAGACCCATAAGCAGGTTCACGTATCTAGACGCTACTATCAACTCTTAAAAGAACGACTAAATGAAATGAGGTAATATCATGAGAAAAAAATTAATTGGAGTATTCTTAATTCTTTTAGCAGCCTTAATCCTCTTACAAGGCTATTTTGTAAAATGGGACATCAGCATCTGGACCTTGGCTTGGGTCACCTTGCTTGCTGTCCTGTCCCTCTCTAGTTTCTTAAAACGCCATTTTGGTTGGGGCTTCATCTATGGACTTTTAGCCCTCTTTTGTCTCAATGGGCAATACCATTTCCTCCCAGTTTCAAATTCAGTTGTCATCCTTTCCTCAATTCTCGCTGTGATTGGGCTCAACATTTTGTTTAAACCCTCTAAGAAAACAAAAGCCCGCCTAGCTTCCTATTCTGCTGGGTCCATGAGTAAGTCGGATGGCAATGACATTGATGTCACTTTTTCAACAGTGACAAAATATCTCAATGACCAACACTTTACCCGCGGAAGTGCAGATGTGAGTATGGGAGAAGCATCGGTTTATTTTGACAATTGCCGTATTGAAGGTCCTTCTGCTCAGTTTGTTGTCGATGTTTCCCTTGGGAGTCTGAGCCTCTATGTACCAAGCGATTGGCGCGTCCATGTAAATGTGGATAATTCCCTATCAGCGATCCAGCATCAGGAAAATCCAAGTACTCTGACAAGCAAGGATTTCTACATTACGGGCGATGTTTCCTTAGGAAATCTGGAAATTATCTATGTCGGAGCGAATTCGTTTTCTTAAGTCGGAAATGAAAAACTTTGGCCAAAAGCTTGCCAAGAGAGATTTTTTTTGGTAATATAGTACGGTATGTGGTGCTAGCACATCCGTTATATTAGATCTAATAGGAGGAAACACAGAAATGGCTAAAGTATGTTATTTCACAGGTCGTAAGACTGTATCAGGTAACAACCGTTCACACGCTATGAACCAAACAAAACGTGCCGTAAAACCAAACCTTCAAAAAGTAACTGTCCTTATCGATGGTAAACCTAAAAAAGTTTGGGCTTCAGCTCGTGCATTGAAATCTGGTAAAGTAGAACGCGTTTAATAAAGAATATAGAACCTCATAGAGGTTCTTTTCTTTTTCTCTAGAGACAGCTGTCACAGCGGGAGAAGAATAATCCCTACCCTTTTACAGCTGATCTCTTTTATGGTAAAATAGAATATAAAATACTTTTGAGGTAGAAATTATGACAGTAAAAATCAATACAAAGGACGGTCAAATTGAATTGACTGATGAGGTTATCGCAACTGTTGTAGGCGGTGCCGCTACTGAGATCTTCGGTGTGGTTGGAATGGCCAGCAAAAATGCGATCAAAGATAATTTCCAAGCCCTCCTAGGGAAAGAAAACTTCTCTAAAGGTGTTGTTGTCAAAACAACGGAAGCAGGAACTATCGCAGTTGATGTTTACACTGTTTTGAGCTATGGAACAAAGATTAGCGAAGTCTCAAAAAATATTCAAGAACGTGTGAAATTTAGTTTGGAAAATCAACTTGGAATCACTACGGATACTGTGAATGTCTATATTCAAAATATCAAGATTGTGGGAGAATAATCGTGGCTAATATTACTACAAGTTTATTTCAAGAAATGGTTCAAGCGGGGGCTACGCGCTTAAATAAACAAGCGGAATATGTAAACTCTTTGAACGTCTTTCCTGTACCAGATGGAGATACAGGGACTAATATGGGAATGACCATCGAAAATGGGGCCAAAGAAGTATCTGACCGTTCTGCATCAACTGTTGGAGAAGCGGCAGGGATCTTCGCTAAAGGTCTCTTGATGGGGGCGCGTGGGAACTCAGGAGTCATCACTTCTCAATTGTTCCGCGGATTTTCTCAAAGTGTCAAAGACAAAGAAGAATTGGATGGAGCAGCACTTGCAGCAGCCTTCCAATCTGGGGTAGAAGTTGCTTATAAAGCCGTTATGAAGCCGGTTGAAGGAACCATTTTGACGGTTTCTCGTGGAGCAGCCATCGGGGCTAAGAAAAAAGCAGAATCTACCAACGATGCAGTAGAAGTTATGCGTGCCGCTCTTGAAGGAGCTAAAACTGCTCTTGCGAAGACTCCAGATATGTTGCCAGTCTTGAAAGAAGTTGGCGTGGTAGACTCTGGTGGTCAAGGGTTGGTCTTCATCTATGAAGGATTCTTGTCAGCCTTGACAGGTGAATTCATCGCTTCTGAAGAGTTCCAAGCAACACCTGCAACCATGTCAGAAATGATCAATGCAGAACACCACAAGTCAGTCGCTGGCCATGTCGCAACTGAAGACATCAAGTTTGGTTACTGTACAGAAATCATGGTCGCTTTGAAACAAGGTCCAACCTATGTCAAAGACTTCGATTATGATGAATTCCGTAACTATTTGAACAACCTTGGGGATTCTCTATTGGTGGTGAATGACGATGAGATTGTCAAAGTTCACGTCCATACAGAAGATCCAGGTCTTGTCATGCAAGAAGGTCTTAAGTACGGAAGCTTGGTCAAGGTGAAAGTCGACAACATGCGTAACCAACACGAAGCGCAAGTTGAAAAAGAAGAACGTCAAGCCAAACCAGTTGAAGAAAAAGAATATGCCATCATCGCAGTAGTTGCTGGTGATGGATTGGCTGATATCTTTAAAGCGCAAGGAGTTGATTACATCATCTCTGGTGGTCAAACCATGAACCCATCGACAGAAGACTTTGTCAAAGCAGTTGAAGAGTTGAATGCGCGCAACATCATTATCTTGCCAAACAACAAAAATATCTTGATGGCCGCTCAATCTGCAGCAGAAGTGATTGATCAACCTGCAGCAGTTGTTGAGACCAAGACTATCCCTCAAGGATTGACTAGTCTTCTTGCCTTTGATGAAAGCAAATCGATCGAAGAAAACTACGAACGCATGAGCGCTTCATTGGATGATGTTGCGTCTGGTAGTGTGACAACAGCGGTTCGCGATACCACTATTGATGGGCTTGAAATCCATGAAAATGATAATCTTGGAATGGTCGATGGCAAAATCGTTGTTTCAAATCCAGATATGATGGAAACCTTGGAAGAAACATTCGCTCATATGTTGGATGAAGACAGTGAAATTGTGACCATCTATGTCGGTGAAGACGGCAGTGAGGAGTTGGCAAATGAATTGGCCCAAGCCCTTGCTGAAAAATACGAAGATGTAGAAGTAGAAATCCACCAAGGTGGCCAACCTGTCTACCCATACTTGTTTAGTGTAGAATAATTGAACAGAAGGTTCCTTTCGGAACCTTTTTTGTATATAGAAAAACGAGGAGATTCCTATTAAAGCAGCGTGATTCAGAGGGATTGAGACTGAAGTGAACCCTCCACGGAGGCTTTATTCGTGAGAAAAAGGAGTTTCTGCAAAAAGTCTCACATTCATCAGTTTTTTATTCAAATTGAAGAGCTTGAAATGAGGGGGAAATGGTTTGAGCAGTGGAGTTTTTAGACAAGAAAGACGCGATATGTTATACTGGTATCAGTATGTGAAAGGAGAGTTATAAAAATGAAGAAATTTTTTGTAACCCTTGGGCTAGCCATTTTGGTATTGACTGGTTGTTCGCAATCCCAAACAAAGAAAACTACAACCGCTAGCTCATCTAGCAGTTCCTCTGTTAAAAAAGAAGTAAAAAATGAAGAAAAAACCACAACCTTAGTAGGAGATATCAATGGAACAAAACACCGGGATATCATCAAGTCTAAGGGAGATAAGGTAGAAAACCTTCGCATCGAAGTGACGGCCGATCTGCCCCAACAACTTGGGACCATCGCAGCAGAAAAGTCACCTGAAGAGCTCACAGCAGCCATTCAAGCTTTGCTGGAGCAAAATGAAGACTATAAGAAGCTAAAAACCGTTCCCGGTTTTAGTTTGGAATACACAGTCACCCCAGAAAAGAAATTGCTCTCAACCAGTGTGATTGACCTCAACCAAATTGACGCCAAGTCTCTAGAAGAAATTTCTTACTTCAAAGATGCTGGACTCAATGATTTGAAAAACATGAAGGCAGATGCCTTGGTAAAGGCCTTGAAACTGCATGGCATGAAAGAAGAAGGTCAGTAAGAAGAATAGAAAAAGTCGAGTGAAGTCACTTGGCTTTTTTTAGTGACTTTTGTCATGTGAGCGAGTGACAAAATTATCTAGTGGCTGTTATTTTCTTTCGCTATAATATAGTCAGAAAGTAAGAGGTAAGGAAAAATGAAACAATGGTTCTATAAAGTGTTTACGTTAACAGTGGTGGGGATGGTCGTCTATTTGATCTTTTCAAAGGATGATAGTCTCTATTACCATTTTCCTTGGGAATTATTTGCTGGGATTGGCATCATGAGCTGGGCGGTTCAAGAAGGATTGAAAATGATCAAGGCTGTTAAAAAGGAGATGGAGCAATGAAAAAGAAGTTTGAAATTGGATTGGTAGCTGTTTTGTGTTTGCTCCTTTGGGCAACTGAGATGATGACGGGCTGGTTTTCTGCCCATTTTCCTAGCTGGTTTTTCCAAACAGTTTGTGGAGTGACCTTGGTCGTCTTTGTCATCATTCCAGCTGGTCAAATCTGGTTGAAAGGAGAGTCTCATGAGTGTCATTAGAGTAGAGAACTTGAACAAAAGTATCAAAGGAAAGGTGATCCTAGAAGATCTTTCTTTCACAGTGGAACGGGGGGATTGTCTGGCTTTGATCGGGCCAAACGGAGCTGGGAAAACAACCTTGATGAACTGTCTTCTGGGAGATATGAAGGCGACTTCTGGGATTATTGAAGTAGAGGGGAAGGCACCTGGTCATCCTCAGTTAAAGGCTAGTGTGTCCTATCTCCCTCAAGAGAATGCCATCGTTCAAAAGTTAACCGTGCAGGAACTGATCAACTTCTTTCGCTCTATTTATCCCCAACCCTTAACAGGGGAAGAAATTGATGATTTATTACGTTTTAGCTCAGAACAAAAGAAACAATTGGCTAGTAAGTTGTCTGGTGGTCAAAAGCGCCTCTTATCCTTTGTTCTAACCTTGATTGGTCGTCCTAGCTTACTGTTCTTAGATGAGCCAACTGCGGGAATGGATACGTCCACTCGCCAACGCTTCTGGGAGATTGTTGGGCATTTAAAGGAAGATGGTGTGACCATTGTCTATTCTTCACATTACATCGAGGAAGTAGAGCACACGGCCGATCGAATTTTGGTCTTGCATCAGGGGCATTTGCTTCGGGATACGACACCTCTCGCTATGAGAAGCGAAGAGGTAGAAAAACATTTCACCCTGCCCTTACGCTACCAAGCTCTAGTGGCAGAGATGGAAGGCATTGGTCAAGTGGTCATTAAACCCGATGCTCTTCAGGTTGTGACACGCGACGCCAATCGTTTGTGGACTCGCTTGCAAGAAGAAGGATGTTCGATCCAAGAAATCGAAGTGACCAATCGAAGTTTATTGGATTCTATTTTTGAAAATACAAAGGAAGTAGGTAGAGAAGATGAAACGCATGAAAGCTCTCGGCGTGGTTGAGTGGCATTTGACCAGTCGCCAGGCCATTTATTACTTGTTATCAATTGGGATGCCCACGGCCTTTTATCTTTTCTTTTCAGGGATGTACCAGGACACGCCAGGGGCACCCGCTCACTTTATGAGGGATTATCTTTTGTCCATGACGGCTTTTTCCATGATGTCTACGGCTATCTTTTCTTTTCCAACCGTTCTTGAAACCGATCGACTCAATAATTGGCAAAAAGTCTTGCGCCATACCCCCGTATCTATGGTAGAATATTATCTAATAAAGGTTGTGGGTCTCTTTGTCGATTTTCTCCTATCGATTGGAGTTGTCTTTACCGTAGGCCATGTGGTGCGGCATGTGAATATGCCCCTGCAGGATTGGATCTTAGGAGCCTTCCTTCTCATCCTAGGAAGCCTAGCGTTTGTGGCTCTCGGTCTGGTCTTGACCCTGCTTCCTTCTAGTCAATTGATGTCTGTTGTAGGTAATCTCCTTTACATGGGACTGGCTGTCATGGGAGGGCTATGGATGCCGATTAGTCTCTTTCCAGAATGGATGCAAGCCATCGGCAAATGCTTACCAACCTATCAATTGATGGAACTGATTAAGACCTTTTTAAACAAGGGACAGGTTAATGTCTTTGCGAGTGTCTATTTAACCTTGTTTACCCTGGTCTTGTTTGCCCTTGTTATCATCTATCGTCGTCATTCTGAGGTTCGTTCATGATTGAAAAACTCAAACATATTCACCATATGTTTTACGTAGGCTTAATCTTTATGGCCTTTCCCTTTGCTTCTATTTTCTTAGGGCAGATTCCCTGGTGGCATTTCTTTTTAGCCATCTTCTTTATGATAAGCTATCTAGGAATCCTCATTACTGAAAATAAGAAACTGACCTGGCTTTTTTGGATTTATCTTCTACTTTATATTGCAGGAAATACCTTTTTTGTTGGAACTAGCTTTTGTTGGTTTTACTATTATCTGAGCAATATTTTGCTCTATCGTTTAGGGATTCGCGATTTTCGCTCGCCCTTTCTTTGGACGGCTGTTGGATCACTACTGATCCTTTTTGGAGCCCTGTTATTTAATAGGGAGATGAGAGAAAATGATTGGCTTTTTGTACTGATCATCTGCTTGTTCATCGCGATTATGACCTATAGTATGGCCCGGGCTGAGATGATGGAAGAGTTGAAAGCTGACCATGCCAAGCAAAATGCCCAGATCAATCTTTTGCTGGCAGAAAACGAGCGCCATCGGATTGGCCGTGATCTGCATGACAGTCTAGGACACACCTTTGCCATGCTCAGTGTCAAGGCGGACCTAGCTGATCAATTCTTAGCATTGGGTCAGGTTGAGAAGGCGCAGGAGCAGGTGCAAGAGATTCAAGCCATCAGTCAAGAGTCCATGCACCAAGTCCGAGAGATTGTCGAGAACTTGAAGCAGCGAACCCTAGCAAGAGAGCTAGAAACCGTCAAGCAGATGCTGGAAGTAGCGCAAATCAAAGTGGAGATTCAAAACGAGCTCGATACTGCTAGCATCTCGCCAATCCTGGAATCTGCTCTGGCCATGGTATCTCTGGAATTAGCCACCAATATGATCAAACACGCCAAAGCGACGCAGGCCCTTCTCTCTTATCGCTCCACCGAGACAGGTGTAGAAATGATCGCAGAAGACAATGGCATCGGCTTTGACAAAGTTTCCGACAAGGACCTGCACTCGATTCGCGAACGAATTGCCTTGTTGGGAGGAGAGCTGGAGATCAGTCATCAACACAAGCCGACCCGAATAGAAATACGGATCCCCTATCAAGAAAGGAAATAAGATGCGCTTATTAGTTGCTGAAGACCAAAGTATGTTGCGCGATGCTCTCTGCCAGCTCTTGCTCCTGCAAGAGGATGTGGAAGATGTCTTGCAGGCTGGCGATGGACAAGAGGCCATTCGTTTACTCGAAACACATCCAGTCGATATTGCGATTTTAGATATCGAAATGCCCATTAAAACAGGGTTAGAAGTGCTGGAGTGGGCTAAAAGTCAACAACCCCAGCTCAAGGTCGTCATCGTTACCACCTTTAAGCGACCGGGCTATTTCGAGCGGGCCCTCAAGGCTGGAGTCGATGCCTATGTCTTAAAAGAACGCCGCATTACGGATTTGATGGCGACTCTTCATGCAGTATTAGCAGGGCAAAAAGAATATTCGCCTGAATTAATGGAAGGGATTTTAACCCATCCCAATCCTCTAAGCCCTCAAGAAAAGGCAGTTTTAAAAGAAGTCGCAAAAGGGGCTTCTAACCAAGAAATTGCGGATCGCTTATTTCTCTCAAACGGGACCATCCGCAATTATATGTCAGCCATTCTGACTAAGTTGGATGCGGAAAACCGGACCGAAGCGGCAAAAATTGCCCAAGAAAAGGGTTGGTTATAAGGAAGAAAAGTTTCTAGGATTTCCTAGAGACTTTTTTTCTGATGGATGTAGCATTTTTAGAAAAACTCTCATTATTCGGATTTGGATAGAAAATTCAGAAAATTTACTATTTTTCCTTGAAATATTTTCTAAAAATGGTATGATAGTAGCATGCTAATTTGATATACAAAGTACTGGAAAGGAGAGACATGGAGAAAATTACCTTAGAAACTGCAAAAACCGGTTCAGAGCTCGTTCTTGAAACCCTGCGTGATTTGGGCATTGACACGATTTTTGGTTATCCTGGTGGAGCGGTTTTGCCTTTATACGATGCCATCTATAGCTTTGAGGGTATCCAGCATATCTTGGGTCGTCATGAACAAGGATGCTTGCATGAGGCTGAAGGCTACGCCAAATCAACTGGAAAGCTGGGTGTCGCAGTCGTCACTAGTGGACCGGGGGCTACAAATGCCATTACAGGGATTGCAGATGCCATGAGCGATAGCGTTCCCCTATTAGTCTTCACTGGTCAAGTCAATCGTGCTGGGATCGGGAAAGACGCCTTTCAAGAAGCGGATATCGTGGGAATTACCATGCCCATCACCAAGTACAACTATCAAGTACGTGAGACGGCAGATATTCCACGAATTATCACAGAAGCTGTCCATATTGCGACGACCGGCCGTCCTGGCCCTGTGGTAATTGACCTTCCAAAGGATGTGTCTGCTTTAGAGACAGATTTTATCTATGAACCAAGTGTGAAGCTTCCAAGCTACCAGCCTACCATTGAACCCAATGAATTGCAGATCAAAAAGATTTTGAAGCAATTGAGTAAGGCTAAAAAACCAGTTCTTCTTGCTGGTGGTGGGGTGAGTTACGCTGGAGCTGCAAAAGAGTTGATTGCTCTAGCAGAGCGCTATCAGATTCCGGTAGTGACCAGTCTGTTAGGTCAAGGAACGATTGCGACCAGTCATCCTCTTTTCCTAGGGATGGGAGGAATGCACGGATCCTTCGCGGCCAATATCGCTATGACAGAGACGGATTTCATGATCAGTGTTGGTTGTCGATTTGATGACCGTTTGACAGGGAATCCAAAGACTTTCGCTAAAAATGCTAAGGTTGCCCATATCGACATTGATCCTGCAGAGATTGGTAAGATCATTGCTGTCGACATTCCTGTTGTTGGCGATGCAAAGAAAGCCTTGCAACAATTGCTAGCAGAGCCAACGGTTCATAACAACACAGAAAAATGGATCGAAAAGGTGACCCAAGATAAGAACCGGGTTCGTTCATACGACAAGAAAGAACGGGTTGTGCAGCCACAAGCTGTGATTGAACGCATTGGAGAGTTGACCAAGGGAGACGCTATTGTCGTCACAGACGTTGGACAACACCAAATGTGGGCGGCTCAATACTATCCTTACCAAAATGAGCGCCAATTGGTAACATCTGGTGGTCTAG
This sequence comes from Streptococcus mobilis, assembly GCF_059727625.1. Lineage (NCBI taxonomy): Bacteria > Bacillati > Bacillota > Bacilli > Lactobacillales > Streptococcaceae > Streptococcus > Streptococcus mobilis. Next base: position 1,861,951 of record NZ_AP041823.1, on the reverse strand, counting down.
GAACGATGGGATTCGGTGTTCCTGCAGCTATCGGAGCGAAAATTGCCAATCCAGATAAAGAAGTTGTTCTCTTTGTCGGAGATGGTGGTTTCCAAATGACCAACCAAGAATTGGCGATCTTAAATATTTATAAGGTTCCGATCAAGGTCGTTATGCTCAACAACCACTCGCTTGGGATGGTCCGTCAATGGCAAGAAGCCTTCTATGATGGTCGGACGTCAGAGTCAGTCTTTGATAGCCTTCCGGATTTCCAATTGATGGCGCAAGCTTACGGGATCAAGAATTATAAATTTGATAATCCTGAAACTCTGGAGAAGGATTTGGAAGTCATCACAGAAGATGTACCAATGTTCATCGAAGTAGACATTTCTCGGAAAGAGCATGTGTTGCCGATGGTACCAGCTGGTAAGAGTAATCATGAGATGTTGGGGGTGAAGTTTAATGCGTAGAATGTTAACAGCCAAACTTCAAAACCGCTCAGGTGTTCTGAACCGCTTTACTGGAGTCTTGTCGAGACGTCAAGTCAATATCGAAAGCATCTCTGTTGGCGCAACAGAAAACCCTAATGTATCGCGGATTACCATTATCATTGATGTTGCTTCGCATGATGAAGTAGAACAAATCATCAAACAGCTCAACCGCCAAGTGGATGTGATCCGTGTCCGGGATATCACTGATAAACCACACTTGGAGCGCGAAGTGATCCTGGTGAAAGTTTCTGCACCTGCTGAGAAGCGAGCAGAAATCTTGGCCATTATTCAACCTTTCCGTGCGACCGTGGTCGATGTAGCCCCAAGCTCTATCACCGTTCAAATGACGGGAAATGCAGAAAAGAGCGAAGCCCTCATTCGTGTTATTCGACCTTATGGGATTAAAAACATCGCCCGCACCGGTGCAACCGGATTTACTCGAGATTAATTCTCACCTTAACATTGTTAACCCCGCCTTAAAAAGGCAAATAATAAAATAGAAAAGAGATTTTACTTATGGCAGTTCAAATGGAATACGAAAAAGACGTTAAAGTACCAGCACTTGATGGTAAAAAAATCGCCGTAATCGGTTATGGTTCACAAGGTCATGCTCACGCACAAAACTTGCGTGATTCAGGTCACGATGTCATCATCGGTGTGCGTCCTGGTAAATCATTCGATAAAGCAAAAGAAGATGGATTTGAAGCTTACCCAGTTGCAGAAGCAACTAAATTGGCTGATATCATCATGATCTTGGCACCAGACGAAATCCAAAAAGATATCTACAAAGATGAAATCGCTCCAAACTTGAGCGCTGGTAAAGCTCTTGGTTTTGCCCATGGTTTCAATATCCACTTTGGTTACATCAAAGCTCCTGAAGACGTAGATGTCTTCATGGTTGCACCAAAAGGACCAGGTCACTTGGTACGTCGTACTTACACTGAAGGATTTGGTGTACCAGCACTTTACGCTGTTTACCAAGATGCTACTGGTAACGCGAAAGACATCGCAATGGACTGGGCAAAAGGTGTTGGTTCAGCACGTGTTGGTCTTCTTTCAACAACCTTCAAAGAAGAAACAGAAGAAGATTTATTTGGTGAACAAGCCGTTCTTATGGGTGGTTTGACAAGCTTGATCGAAGCTGGATTTGAAGTTTTGACAGAAGCTGGTTATGCACCTGAATTGGCTTACTTCGAAGTCCTTCATGAAATGAAATTGATTGTTGACTTGATCTACGAAGGTGGCTTCAAGAAAATGCGTCAATCATGTTCAAATACTGCAGAATTTGGTGATTTCGTAACTGGTCCACGTGTTATCGGTCCAGAAGTAAAAGAAAACATGAAAGCTGCCCTTGCTGATATCCAATCAGGTAAATTTGCACGTGAATTCGTTGAAGACCACGATGCTGGTTTCCCACGTTTGAAAGCCTTCCGTAAACAAGCTGAAGAACTTGAAATTGAAAAAGTTGGTGCTGAATTGCGTAAAGCAATGCCATTCGTTGGTCAAAACGACGATGACGCCTTCAAAATCTACAACTAATTGTCTGTAGAAGACTAAGCAAGTTGGGACACCCTGGCTTGCTTTTTTGATCAATACACAGCAACAGAGGTAAGAAATGATAACAGCAAAAGATGTGGCCAAGGCCCATAAAATATTAAGTGGAGTCGTTGTCAATACGCCCCTTGAATACGACCACTATTTATCTGAAAAATATGGGGCAAAGATTTATTTGAAAAAAGAAAACGCCCAACGTGTTCGTTCGTTTAAGATTCGTGGAGCGTATTTTGCAATTTCTCAACTCTCGAAAGAAGAGCGTGAGCGTGGGGTAGTGTGTGCTTCTGCGGGAAACCATGCGCAAGGGGTTGCTTATACTTGTAATGAAATGAAGATTCCAGCAACCATCTTCATGCCGATCACAACACCGCAACAAAAGATCGGCCAAGTCCGATTCTTTGGTGGGGATTACGTAACTATTAAGTTGGTGGGGGATACCTTTGACGCGTCAGCTAAGGCAGCTCAAGAATTTACTCTTGCAGAAAAACGAACCTTTATTGACCCGTTTGATGATCCACACGTACAGGCTGGCCAAGGAACAGTGGCCTATGAAATTCTTGAGGAAGCTCGAAAAGAATCGATTGCCTTTGATGCTGTCCTTGTTCCTGTTGGTGGAGGAGGCCTCATTTCAGGTGTTTCTACCTATATCAAAGAAACGGAGCCTCGGATTGAGGTCATTGGGGTAGAGGCTGAAGGAGCCCGCTCCATGAAGGCTGCTTTTGAAGCAGGTGGTCCCGTCAAATTACCAGAAATCGATAAGTTTGCAGACGGGATTGCTGTGCAAAAAGTGGGACAATTGACTTATGAAGTGACCCGCCAGCATGTGGAAACTTTGGTTGGAGTCGATGAAGGCTTGATTTCAGAGACCTTGATTGATCTTTATTCCAAACAAGGGATCGTAGCTGAACCAGCAGGAGCAGCTAGTGTGGCCTCCCTTGAAATCTTGCGCGAATACATCAAGGGGAAAACCATTTGTTGTATTATCTCAGGTGGGAATAATGACATCAACCGTATGCCTGAGATGGAAGAACGGGCTTTGATCTACGATGGAGTAAAACACTACTTTATCGTCAACTTCCCACAACGTCCAGGAGCTCTTCGCGAATTTGTAAATGATATCTTAGGACCAAATGATGATATCACACGTTTTGAATACATCAAGCGTGCTAGTAAGGGGACTGGCCCTGTCTTGATTGGGGTTACTTTGGCCAATAAACATGACTATGCAGGCTTGGTCAACCGTATCGAGCGTTTTGATCCGTCTTTCATTAACTTGAACGGAAATGAAACACTCTATAATATGCTGGTCTGAGTATCATGCAGAAATAATCGATTATTTAAGCAATATATTTTTATGGAATATATTGCTTTTTTATGAAGACTTGTGATATGATATGCGTAAATTAAAAGGAGGAACTTTTTATGTCTGGATTTTTTATCTTTATTTTATTCTTGCTAATGGTTGCAGGATTCATTGTGATTAGCTCACTATATGTGGTCAAGCAACAATCAGTTGCCATCATCGAGCGTTTCGGACGTTATCAAAAAATTAGCGATAGTGGCATTCATATGAGAGCGCCTTTTGGCATCGATAAAATTGCAGCACGAGTTCAATTGCGCGTCTTGCAGAGTGAGATCGTGGTTGAAACAAAAACTCAGGATAACGTATTCGTTACCATGAATGTGGCGACGCAATACCGAGTGAACGAAAGCAACGTAAAGGATGCCTACTACAAACTCATGCGTCCAGAATCACAGATTAAATCATACATTGAAGATGCTTTGCGTTCTTCTGTGCCTAAGTTGACCTTGGATGAATTATTTGAGAAAAAAGATGAAATCGCTCTTGAAGTTCAAAAACAAGTAGCAGAAGAAATGTCAACTTATGGATATATTATTGTTAAAACCTTGATCACCAAAGTTGAGCCAGATGCCGAAGTGAAACAATCCATGAACGAGATCAATGCAGCGCAAAGAAAACGCGTGGCAGCTCAGGAATTGGCAGAAGCAGACAAGATTAAGATCGTTACCGCTGCCGAAGCAGAGGCGGAAAAAGACCGTTTGCACGGGGTTGGTATTGCCGAGCAACGGAAGGCCATTGTCGATGGATTGGCAGACTCTATTAAAGAGTTAAAAGGTGCGAATGTAGACTTGACCGAAGAGCAAATCATGTCTATTCTCTTAACCAACCAGTACTTAGATACCTTAAATAATTTTGCGGATAAAGAAGGGAATAATACGATTTTCCTACCAGCAAACCCAGATGGTGTCGAAAACATTCGTACACAAATATTATCTGCCTTGAAAGCAAAGTAAACTTTTTATCATTTTTTAAAAAAGGTTCGTATTTTCAGCGATTTTAGTTGACAAAATGTGCAAAAAAATTTATATTAGTATTGGAAATAATAATATAGGAGAAAGATCATGGCTAAATCGAACTTTGAAAAAGTAGAATCAGTTGTTGGATGGGTACGTGATAAGAAAATTACTGGGTATCGTATCAGCAAAGAAACAAATGCCCGTGAAATGTCTATCATTGCCTTGGCTCAAGGACGTGCAAAAGTGAAGAATATCTCGTTTGAAACTGCACTTGGATTGATTGATTTTTATGACAAAAATCATCAAAAATTCGAAGATTAATTTGTTGTTCCAATTGAAAACCAGAGAGTTTGCTCTCTGGTTTTTTTCGATGCCTCAAAAGCAGAAGCGGTACAAAAAAACAGCTTGCGTCCATACTGGTAAGCAAACTGTTTCAAGAAATTAATGTAAGAAGCGTTGAAGGAATTCCTTGGTCCGTTCTTCTTTGGGATTGCTAAAGATTTCTTTTGGATCTCCTTGCTCAGCGATGACACCCTTGTCCATGAAGATGACCCGGCTAGAGACATCGCGGGCAAATTCCATTTCGTGGGTGACGACAATCATGGTGAGTCCTTCTTTTGCAAGGTCCTGCATGATTTTCAAGACTTCCCCAACCATTTCTGGGTCTAGGGCAGAAGTTGGTTCATCGAAGAGAATGGCATCAGGATCCATTGAGAGGGCACGTGCGATGGCGACCCGTTGCTTTTGACCACCTGAAAGTTGTTTCGGACGGGCAGCCCAATATTGAGATCCCATACCGACTTTTTCAAGGTTTTCTTTGGCAACTTTCTCTGCAGTTTCACGATCACGCTTGAGGACGGTCGTTTGTGCAACGATGGTATTTTCCAAGACGTTTAAATTTTCGAAGAGATTAAAACTTTGGAAAACCATCCCCAATTTCTCACGGTAGTGGGTAAGATCATACTCAGGATCAAGAACATTTTGCCCACGATAGAGAATCTCTCCAGCTGTAGGAGTCTCCAGAAGATTGATGGAGCGAAGGAAGGTTGATTTTCCGCTACCAGAGCTCCCGATGATGGAGATCACCTCTCCTTTTTCAACCGTAAGGGAAATATCTTTCAAAACCTCATTTTGACCATAAGATTTTTTTAAATGTTGGATTTCAAGAATTTTTTCTGCCATTATTTCACCTCATTGACTTGCATTTGATTGGCACCTGTAGTATAAGTATCAGAATCTAAGCGACGTTCGATGTAGCGAAGGATTCGTGTGATAGTAAAGGTGAGAACGAAGTAAATCACAGCGATGATCGTAAAGGTTGGGAAGTATTTGAAGTTCTGTGTTGCAACCGTATTTCCTGTGAAGTAAAGTTCAACTACAGAAATAACGTTCAAGACAGAGGTGTCTTTAATGTTAATGACGAATTCATTCCCCGTTGCTGGCAAGATATTGCGAATAACTTGTGGAAGTACAACCTTGCGCATGGTTTGTCCATGGGTCATTCCCAGTGCCGTAGCTGCTTCAAATTGCCCCTTATCCACAGCGTAGATCCCACCACGAACAATTTCACTCATGTAGGCACCTGTGTTGATAGATACGATGACGATGGCAGCGAGAGTCCGGTCGATTGAAATACCAAAGGCTTGAGCTGTTCCGTAGTAAATAACCATAGATTGTACAATCATAGGTGTCCCACGGAAGATTTCAATATAGACGTTCAAGAACCAACCAAAGGCAGTTTGGAATCCAGCAAGGACTTTATTTTTTGCTTTTGGAGCCGTCCGGTAAACTCCAATCAATAACCCAATAATCAAACCAGCAATTGTCCCAGTCATAGAAATCAAGAGGGTCATTCCGGTTCCACGTAAGAACTGTGGACTACTTTCTTTTAAGATGTTTACAACTTGGTCAAAGAACGATTCTTTACTCTCAGTAGTATCTGTTGAAACAGGTTGTTTTGTCACCATGTCGTCCATTAGTTTGACCTGTTCTTTAGTGGGAATGTTTGCTAAAGCAGCATTGACTTTGTCAATCCGGCTATCACCTTTTTTCATACCGATAGCGATCGCGGCATCTTCTTCGCCAACTTTAAAACCATTTTTGAATTGAATCATTTTAAAATTTGAATTGGCAGATTCAGCTGTCAATGCTTCGGGACGTTCTGAAACATAGGCATCGATGACACCAGATTCTAAAGCTTGGCGCATTTGGGCAAAGTCGCCCATAGCAGTTACTTTTTTAGAACCTTTTAGTTGTGAAATAAGATTATATAGGTAGACACCTTGTTGAGAGGTGACCTTTGCATCTTTAAAGTCATCTAAGGTAGTAGCATTTGCATATTTTCCATCTTTGCGAACGAGCATAACTGGCTCGCTGGTATAGTAGCTGTTAGAGAAAGCTATTTCTTTTTTTCGTTCTGCGGTAGGACTCATCCCTGCAATGATCATATCAATTTTTCCAGATGATAAAGCTGGGATTAATCCATTCCAAGATGTTTTGACAATTAGTGGTTTTTTTCCAAGTTTCTCTGCTACCTTTTTGGCGATTTGAACATCATATCCATTGGCATATTGATTCGTACCATCAATCTTAACAGCCCCATTTGAATCGTCTTTTTGAGTCCAGTTAAAAGGTGCATAGGCAGCCTCCATACCAATGCGCAGATAACCCTCTTCTTTTACAGGGTGAGTGATCGCCAGAAAAATTAACAGAAAAGTTACTATTCCGACAAAGACCCCAATGATTGTTTTTTTCATGTTTTCTCCTCTTCCTTATTTTAACTTCTCCTATTGTACAGTAAAAAAGGCTGCATTTCAAACATGGTCCTCTTTTTATTTAAAAAATGCTATAATAATACAAAGGAGCGTGATCAAATGAAAAAGTATTTGTATGTTTTTTTCGCCTTTCTGGCCTGCCTTTTTGTCAGTCAGAATGTCCATGCATCTAGTCCATCTTATGATGTACTTTACTATGGTGGAACCTTGACCTTGGACACCTGGGACGACGCCACCTATGAGGAAGAACTGGTTTATTATTTCAAAGATTCTTATAGAGGGCAGTATGTTAGCCTAGGAACTGCGGGCAACATGCCACAAGGCTTTGCAATTGAGATACCGCCAAAGGTTGAGGTGGAAGGTCGTGATCTTCAAAGAGAACCCGAGATTACGAATCTAGGTGATGGCTACCGAGTGAAAATTTATAACAGTGGTGTAGCGACAGATACTGTCAAAATTAAAGTTACATGGAAATTAAAAAATCTCCTCTATTCACACAAGGATATCTTGGAGTTGAACTGGAAACCGATCACAGATGGTGATCAGAAGGTGGATGAAGTTCAGTTTCGTGTCATCCCTAAGTTTGCACCAGCTAATGCCCAATCGGAACTGTATATCCATACAGCCTTTATGGGACCGGATGTGACTGTAAAGAAAGAAGATGGAATCTATTCTGCCACCTTCTATAACCTAGGCAAAGGAAAGGCTGTGGAGTTGTATGGTTACTGGTTGAAGTCAGACCTAACTACTTTGTATGATTCTGGTCGAAATACAGGATTGACCAAATTGGATGAATTTCACAAGAACCAAGCTAAAATTGAACAGGAAAAATACTGGACACGCATGTTTTGGAACTGGATCTTGCCAGCCTTCATTATTGCACTCTGGCTTCTTTCTCTCTTGGGTCGCAATCGGTTCAAAAAAATGATTTGGCCTGGTGTGACCTATCCGACCGATACTCGTCTTTATGAAATTCCACAGGATATTGCACCTCTTGTCATGAGCTCGGTTGTTTATTCAGCTGAATTAGACGAGGCCTCCCCGACTAATAAAGAGAAGGCGACTCCGCCGGTGTTTACATTTGAAAAAATGCTTCAAGCTACTTTGCTGGATCTGATGGACCGTGGAGTGATTGTCTACGAGCAACAAGGAAATGAAGTCGTTTTGACGAGAAAGTCTCATGGACATGTGGATGATTTTGAACGCTCCTTTATGAATATGGCTTTTGGGGATCAAGTTTCCTGTCCTGTTAACCGTCTCTTTGAGAATTATAAATTTAGTGATGATGTATACAAACATGCCAAAAAAGCAGATCAAGATGCCATTCGTTCACTAGGAAGTTGGGCTCAGGGCCGCTTTGATACGGCTGTCAACCAAGTGGCCCGAGATGTTCATCGCAAGGTGGAAGATCTCCATTTGCCAAGCTACTATCGCCCTTTAGAAGCAAAAGAAGAAGCGCAAGCTAGACGAAGTCTCTTCTTTGGTTGGGCTGCTTGGTTTATCGCTCTTGGAGCAGAAATCTTTGCTATCTTTGGGATGGGGTGGTTCTCTGTTCCTTGTTTGATAGGGATCCTCATACTTTGGTTTATGCCAGTGCGCTTCAATGGTGTCTTTAAAGCCTGCCTACGAGATGGGGTTGTCAATCTTGCGGGTGCTGAGCAACGCTATTACTGGGATAGTTTTGGTCGGATGTTGAAAGAGATTGCCCACCTCAACGATGCAGAGTTGCAGTCTCTGGTCCTATGGAATCGCTTATTGGTCTATGCGGCCTTGTATGGTGTAGCTGATCAGGTCACAAAGGTCATGAAGCTTCGGAATATTCATTTAGAAAATCAAGCCTTAAACGCCTTCGTTTATACTCCGTTCTATCATGATGTGACCCACTCAAGTCATGCCATGTCTACTTATGGATCGACAGCATCGACAGCTAGTCATTTCACAGTTTCCTCTGGTAGTGGAGGAGGTTTCTCCGGTGGTGGAGGCGGAGGAGGCTTTGGTGCCTTCTAAGCAGCGCTGAGAATGGTATTGGTCGCTCTTTCCCTTCTAGTTTAGAAGGCCTGGTCCAGTCCATAGATTTATGATATAATAGAGCAAATGTAAGTTTAGGAGAAAAAGATGTTTCTGATCGAATTAATCAAGGCGGTTCTTTTTGGGATTGTCGAGGGGATTACAGAATGGTTACCGATCTCAAGTACAGGTCACTTGATTCTGTTACAGGATTTTGTGCAGTTTAAAAATCAAGATCCGGCCTTTATGGAGATGTTCAATGTCGTGATCCAATTGGGTGCAATCCTAGCGGTTGTGGTGATTTATTTCGATAAATTATATCCCTTCAAACCTGGTAAATCTCCACTAGAAGTACGTCGAACTTGGCAATTATGGGCAAAAGTTGCGGTTGCAACCCTCCCACTTGTCTTTGTTTTTAAATTAGATGATTGGTTTGAGGCGCATTTCCACAATTCGATTTCCGTTGCGATTATGTTGATCACCTACGGGATTGCCTTTATCTATCTGGAAAGACGGGAACAAGTTGAGCCAGCAGTAACGGAATTGCATAAGCTACCTTATCGAACAGCTCTTTATATCGGACTCTTCCAAGTTTTATCGCTATTTCCAGGAACAAGCCGTTCAGGTGCTACGATTGTAGGTGGCTTGATCAATGGTGTTAGCCGTCCAGTAGTGACAGAATTTACCTTTTATTTGGGGATCCCAGCTATGTTTGGGGCTAGCCTCTTAAAGGTTGGAAAATTCGCTCTTGGAGGGCATTCACTAGCACTGGGGCAACTCTTTATTCTACTGGTAGCGATGGGAGTGGCCTTTGTGGTCAGCATGTACGCCATCCGCTTCTTGACAGATTATGTGAAAAATCATGATTTCACCGTCTTTGGGAAATACCGGATCGTTCTTGGTTCCGTCTTGTTATTGTACGGACTCTTCCGTGTTATTTTCTAAGAGAAGGCTTGAACTCGATCAAATTATTTTCGAGGTTGGAGACTTTTGTCCCGACCTCTTTTCTATGCATCCTTTTTTTGAATTCTATCCAATTTTTTAGTATAATAGTAAGACTAGAAGTATGAGGTTATGCTATGAAGATGAAGCAAATTAGTGATTCAACAATTAAGATCACGATTCAACTAGAAGACTTAGAAGAACGTGGGATGGAAATTGCTGATTTTCTTGTCCCACAAGAAAAAACAGAAGAATTTTTCTACGCCATTTTGGATGAACTCGAAATGCCAGAAAGCTTCCTGGATAGCGGGATGCTGAGTTTTCGTGTGACGCCAAAACCAGATAAATTGGATGTTTTTGTTACCAAATCCAAAATTGACCAACAATTGGATTTTGAAGATTTGTCAGATCTTCCTGATATGGAAGAGTTGTCGCGCATGACGCCAGATGAATTTATCAAAACCTTGGAAAAAACGATCTCTGATAAGACAAAAGGGGATGCAGAAGCCATTCACCATTTGGAACAAGAAGAGTTGCGGGACAATCGAGAACAAGATCCGACACCTGAATCCCCAGTGACTCAGTATATTTATTACATTTTGCGTTTTTCAAATATCCAACAAGCAGTTGCCTTTTCAAAAACGGTGACTTACCCAGTAGATACCTCTGAATTGTACAAGATGGGGTCGGAATATTATTTGACAGTGCTAATTGATACAGAGAATCAGCCTATCCAATATCCTACTTGGTTACTCGCAACTATTCGAGAGTATGCGGATGATTCAGAAGTGACACGGGCAGTTTTACAGGAGCATGGGTATTTATTGATGGTATCAGGTGCGATAGAGAATTTAAAGAAAGTTGCTAGTTTATGATGTCCTTTTCTCTGCAATTTATTCTGATATTGATCGGGACCTTTTTGATTGCGCTTGTGTTGACGCCTTTGGTTCGTTTATTATCATTTAAAATCGGTGCAGTTGATTACCCTAATGCTCGACGAATCAATACCAAGCCCATGCCAAGTGCTGGTGGATTATCTATTGTAATCGCCTTTTCGATCGCAACCTTAGTATTCATTCCTATGCTGACATCTAATGCTGCACCAATCAAAAGTTATCTCTCTTATACCTTGCCGGTTGTAGGTGCAGGATGGATCATTGCTCTTACAGGCTTGATCGATGATGTGAAAGAATTGTCAGCCAAAAAGAAGATGATTGGCATTCTTCTTGCAGCGAGTATAGTCTGGTTTTTGACCGATTTCAGGCTGAATGATTTCAAGATTCCCTTTGGTGGTCCTTTGCTTCATTTTGATCCGTGGTTATCATATCTTTTAACAGTGATTTGGATCATTTCTATTACCAATGCGGTCAATTTGATTGATGGATTAGATGGTTTGGTGAGTGGTGTATCCATTATTTCTCTAGTGACAATGGGGATTGTTTCCTATTTCTTTCTGCCAGTTCCAAATCTCTTCTTGACCATGACCATTTTTGTTTTAGTTGCAGCAATCGCTGGATTTTTCCCCTTTAACTACCATCCAGCCATTCTTTATCTGGGAGACACCGGTGCTCTGTTTATCGGATTTATGATTTCTGTCTTGTCTTTGCAAGGATTGAAAAATGCGACAGCTGTTGCGGTAGTCACGCCAATGATTATCCTCGGAGTTCCGATTACAGATACCTTTTTAGCCATTATCCGTCGGACTTTGTCTGGTCAAAAATTTTACAAACCGGATCGCAATCACCTACATCACCGTCTGCTTTCTTTAGGCTTGACGCACCGAGGGACAGTACTTGTGATCTATGGGATCTCGATGATCTTTTCCTTGATTTCTCTACTGCTCAATATTTCAAGTCGAATTGGGGGCATTTTGCTCGTGATAGGACTTTTGTTTGGAGTGGAGTTGTTAGCAGAATTGATCGGGGTTCTGGGGCCAAGCCACAGTCCCTTATTAAATGTCCTACGTTACATTGGAAATTCTTCTTACCGTGAAGAAGTGCGACAGAAACGGAAAAAACGAACTAAATAAGAATAGTTCTAATCAAAAGAAAAGCCAATTAGGCTTTTTTTTGATATACTTGAAAGGTAAAAAATACTTTGTGATGAAGAAGTCCTCTTTTTGAGGCTTTAAAACTTCAGGGCAAAAAGAAAGGGAATGCAATGTCGACATTAGAAATTAAAGACCTTCACGTTGAAATTGAAGGCAAAGAAATTTTAAAAGGTGTAAACCTGACCCTAAAAACTGGTGAGATCGCAGCCATCATGGGACCAAACGGAACAGGGAAATCTACTCTGTCAGCTGCCATTATGGGAAACCCAAATTATGAAGTAACCAAAGGGGAGATTCTGTTTGATGGTGTCAACATCTTGGAATTGGAAGTAGACGAACGTGCACGGATGGGCTTGTTCCTTGCCATGCAATACCCTTCAGAAATCCCAGGGATTACCAATGCAGAATTTTTACGTGCAGCCATGAATGCTGGTAAAGAAGAGGACGAGAAGATCTCTATTCGTGATTTCATCAAAAAATTGGATGAAAAGATGGAATTGCTCAACATGAAAGAAGAAATGGCAGAACGCTATTTGAACGAAGGCTTCTCTGGTGGTGAGAAAAAACGCAATGAAATCCTTCAATTGTTGATGTTGGAACCAACATTTGCCCTTTTGGATGAAATTGACTCTGGTTTGGATATCGATGCTCTTAAGGTCGTATCTAAAGGGGTTAATGCAATGCGGGGTGAAGGTTTTGGAGCTATGATCATCACCCACTACCAACGTTTGTTGAACTATATTACTCCTGACGTCGTTCATGTGATGATGGAAGGCCGTGTCGTGCTTTCAGGTGGACCAGAATTGGCTGCACGCTTGGAACGTGAAGGATATGCCCAACTCGCAGAAGAACTCGGTTACGACTATAAAGAAGAACTATAAACTGATGACAAGTGATCTAATGTTGTCATAAAATCAAACAGATAGTATCTTTATTAGGAGAAAAAAATGAGTATTGAAAATATTACCCTCTTTTCGGAACTGCATGCTGAGCCAAGCTGGCTGCAGGATTTACGAAAAAAAGCTTTTAACAAGATTGATCAGTTGGAATTACCAGCGATTGAACGCGTAAAATTCCATCGCTGGAATCTTGGCGATGGAACTATCACAGAAAGCGAAGCTTCTGCCAATGTTCCTGATTTTACAGCCCTCGATTCGAACTTAAAATTGGTCCAAGTTGGAACTCAGACTGTATTTGAACAGGTGCCACAAGCCTTGGCAGACCAAGGAGTTCTTTTTACAGATTTCCATACTGCCCTAGAAGAAATTCCGCAGGTGATGGAAGACTACTTCATGTCTTCAGTTAAATACGATGATGACAAACTAGCAGCATACCACACAGCTTATTTTAATAGTGGGGCTGTGCTATATGTTCCAGATAACGTCGAAATTTCAGAACCAATCGAAGGTATTTTCTACCAGGATAGCGACAGTGATGTACCTTTTAATAAGCACATTTTGATTATCGCAGGTAAAAACAGCAAGTTTAGCTATTTGGAACGCCTAGAATCAAAAGGTGAAGGCTCAGCAACAGCAACTGCTAATGTGACGGTTGAGGTGATCGCCCGCTCAGGTGCCCAAGTGAAATTTGCGGCGATTGACCGCCTGGGTGAAAATGTCACAGCCTACATCAGTCGACGTGGGAAACTAGGTCAGGATGCCAGCATTGATTGGGCTATCGGTGTTATGAACGAAGGTAACGTGGTTGCAGATTTTGACAGTGACTTGGTTGGAAACGGAAGCCACGCAGATTTGAAAGTCGTTGCCTTATCAAGCGGTCGTCAGGTGCAAGGAATTGATACCCGCGTGACCAACTTTGGTTGCAACTCGATCGGAAATATATTGCAACACGGGGTTATTCTTGAAAAAGGAACCTTGACCTTCAACGGAATTGGTCATATTATCAAGGGGGCTAAAGGAGCAGATGCTCAGCAAGAAAGCCGTGTCTTGATGTTATCGGATCAAGCACGTTCAGATGCGAACCCAATCCTCTTGATTGATGAAAATGACGTCACAGCAGGCCATGCTGCATCGATCGGTCAAGTGGACCCAGAAGACATGTATTACCTCATGAGTCGTGGTCTGGATCAACACACAGCGGAACGATTAGTGGTGCGTGGTTTCTTGGGATCTGTTATTGTTGAAATCCCAGTTAAAGAAGTACGTGATGAAATGATTGCCACCATTGAAGAAAAGTTATCTCAACGCTAAGGAGAAACAATGCTAGATAAAAATACGATTGTTCAAGATTTTCCCATTCTCGATCAACTAGTTCACGATGAGCCTTTGGTTTATCTAGATAATGCAGCGACGACGCAAAAACCTAAACGTGTTCTTGAAGCCGTTAATCACTATTATTTGCAAGATAACGCCAATGTTCACCGTGGAGTCCATACCTTGGCGGAACGAGCGACAGCAGCCTATGAAGCAGCGCGTGAGAAAGTCAGAAAATTTATCAATGCTTCATCAACCAAGGAAGTGCTCTTTACAAGAGGGACAACGACCGGACTCAACTGGGTAGCCCGCTATGCAGAAGAAGTCCTAAAGGAAGGGGATGAAGTCCTGATTTCCATCATGGAACATCACTCCAACATCATTCCTTGGCAGCAAGCCTGCAAGAAAACAGGAGCAAAACTGGTCTATGTCTATCTAAAAGATGGCTTACTGGATATGCAGGACTTAAAGAGCAAGCTTAGTGAGAAGACAAAATTTGTCTCCATCACCCATGCTTCCAATGTCTTAGGGGTGGTCAATCCGATCAAGGAAATTGCTCGATTAGCTCATGAAGTTGGAGCGATAATGGTCGTAGATGGGGCTCAATCAACCCCTCATATGGCCATTGATGTACAAGACTTAGATGCGGATTTCTTTGCTTTTTCTGGCCATAAGATGGCTGCACCAACAGGGATTGGTGTCCTCTATGGGAAGGAAGCAATCTTAGAGCAAATGTCTCCGATCGAGTTTGGGGGCGAGATGATTGACTTTGTCTACGAGCAATCTGCTTCTTGGAAGGAATTGCCTTGGAAATTTGAAGCTGGAACACCTAATATGGCTGGTGCAATTGGTCTTGGTGCAGCGATCGATTACTTAGAGGGGTTGGGAATGGATCAAATAGAAGCGCATGAGCATGAATTGATTGCCTATGTGTTTCCAAAATTACAGGCTATCGAAGGCTTGACGATCTATGGTTCCCAAGACTTAGCCCAACGTTCTGGTGTGATTTCTTTTAATCTTGGAGTCCTCCATCCGCATGATTTGGCAACTGCTCTAGATTACGAAGGGATTGCCGTTCGTGCAGGTCACCACTGTGCACAACCCTTGCTTCAATATTTACAAGTTCCGGCAACAACGAGAGCAAGTTTTTATCTCTACAACACCAAAGCGGACTGTGATAAATTAATTGAGGCATTGGTAAAAGCAAAGGAGTTTTTCAATGGCACTTTCTAAATTAGATTCGCTGTACATGGCGGTCGTAGCTGACCATTCAAAACACCCCCACCACCAAGGACAGATTGAAGATGTTGATCAGATCCAACTCAACAATCCAACTTGTGGAGATGTGATCCAGTTAAGTGTAAAATTTGATGAAAATGATAGGGTCCAAGATATTGCCTTTGTCAATTCAGGCTGTACCATTTCAACAGCTTCGGCTAGTATGATGACAGATGCTGTAATGGGAAAAACAAAAGAGGAAGTTGAAGAATTAGCACAGGTTTTTTCAGAAATGGTCCAAGGCCAGTCAGATCCTCGCCAAGAGGAATTGGGAGACGCAGCCTTCTTATCTGGAGTCTCAAAATTCCCACAACGGATTAAATGTGCGACCCTCTCCTGGAATGCTCTTAAAAAAGCGATCGAACGTAGCAAATAATTAAAAGAAGAAACAGAGAAAGAAAGGAAATTATGGCTGAAGAAAGAGTCGAACCGAAACCAATTGATCTCGGTGAATATAAATTTGGATTTCACGATGACGTTCAACCCATTCTCTCTACCGGGAAGGGATTGAATGAAGCGGTTATTCGTGAATTGTCTGCAGCAAAAAATGAACCAGAATGGATGCTCGAATTCCGTTTGAAATCTTTTGAAACCTTCAAAAAGATGCCCATGCAAACCTGGGGAGCCGATCTATCAGAGATTGACTTTGATGATTTGATCTATTATCAAAAACCTTCGGATAAACCTGCCCGTTCATGGGACGAAGTTCCAGAGAAAATCAAGGAAACCTTTGAGCGTATCGGGATTCCTGAAGCGGAACGTGCTTACCTAGCGGGAGCTTCTGCTCAGTATGAATCAGAAGTGGTTTACCACAATATGAAAGAAGAGTTTGAAAAGTTGGGGATTATCTTTACCGATACAGATTCTGCCCTAAAAGAATATCCAGACCTATTCAAACAGTATTTTGCGAAGTTAGTGCCACCAACGGATAACAAATTGGCTGCCCTAAACTCAGCAGTCTGGTCTGGTGGAACCTTCATTTATGTGCCAAAAGGCGTAAAAGTAGACGTTCCCCTTCAAACTTACTTCCGTATCAACAATGAAAATACAGGTCAGTTTGAGCGTACCTTGATTATCGTGGATGAGGGGGCAAGTGTTCACTATGTAGAAGGCTGTACAGCACCGACCTATTCAAGCAATAGCCTCCATGCAGCGATTGTTGAGATCTTTGCCTTGGATGGTGCATACATGCGCTACACGACTATCCAAAACTGGTCAGACAATGTCTACAACTTGGTCACCAAGCGGGCCAAAGCACAAAAAGATGCCACTGTTGAGTGGATCGATGGGAACTTAGGAGCGAAGACGACCATGAAGTACCCATCTGTTTATCTAGATGGAGAAGGAGCGCGTGGGACCATGTTGTCCATTGCCTTTGCGAATGCAGGTCAACACCAAGATACAGGTGCCAAGATGATCCACAATGCACCTCACACTAGCTCGTCTATCGTATCCAAATCCATCGCGAAGGGTGGCGGAAAGGTAGACTACCGTGGACAAGTTACCTTTAACAAAAATTCCAAGAAATCAGTTTCTCACATCGAGTGTGACACCATTATCATGGATGATTTATCTGCATCAGATACGATTCCATTTAATGAAATCCACAACTCACAAGTTGCTTTGGAGCACGAAGCCAAGGTTTCAAAAATTTCAGAAGAGCAACTGTATTATTTGATGAGTCGTGGTTTGTCTGAATCAGAAGCGACAGAAATGATTGTCATGGGATTTGTAGAGCCCTTTACAAAAGAACTTCCAATGGAATACGCCGTTGAGTTAAATCGACTCATTAGCTACGAAATGGAAGGATCTGTAGGATAATTCATTTTCATCTATCAAAAATCACAATGGATTTGACTCCATTGTGATTTTTTTGCTTATAATTTTTCGTTGACATAACGGACGAATTCATTCCACCAAACCTTTAAGAAAAAGCTTTTCTCAATGGTTCTTCCTGCTACCATATCGACCGTTGGCTCTTTATCTTCTAAGTAGCCACGTCCGATTTTATCTGGATCAGTGTAGTGTAATTTTCCAAGACTTGTGCCTGATTTGACAGGTGCTCGGAATGATTCTTGGTTACTCTTGAATTGAATTTTTGGTTCCGCTTGGCTGCCTTGCTTTTCGACGATATAGAAGTCTTTTTTTGCAACAGCTAAAACAGTCTCTGACTTCCCATCCATGATAGTTGCCTTACTTTTTCCGTAGGGATCTCCTTTTTTGACGACGATGGAAGAAACAAAGGTCCGTACCACGTAGTTCATCAGAGAAGAAGTAGCCACAAAGCGTGCGTATGGATCACCGTCAACTGCCTCAACTCCTAGGACAACTGTGATCATATGGATGCCATTTTGCGTCGTTGATGCAGCAAAGGTGATGCCTCCTTTGGTAGAGTTGCTGACCCGAAGGCCGTCAACGCCTGAACGGTAATTCGGCATGCCTTCTAGCATCAGATTGGGGTTTTCAATCTGCGTGTTTGAAAAAAGAGCAGTGGGTTTTGAAGTATATTTGGTCACTTCAGGAAAATCCTGGAGTAAGTGCTTGGCAATAACAGCAATATCATAAGCACTCAATTGATTTTCGTCTTCTTTCCCGTCAGGATCTCCATTGATGGTTTGAGTATTTAATCCGGTAGCATTGATTAAATGAGGAGATTGAATGCCCCATTCAGAAAGTTTTTGCTTCATTTTTTCAACGAAGCTTTTCTCAGAGCCCCCCACTTTCTCAGCTAAGGCCAAGGCAGCGGTGCTAGAATTTCCAACTAAAAGAGCAGTCAATAGCTGATCAACCGTATATTGGTTCGCCTCCATAGGAAGAGTACCAGCACCTTCGATATCATTTAAGGCCAGAGCTTTCTCAGACAATTTAATAGGATCTTTCAGAGAAAGTTTTTTTTCATGAATGGCTTCGAAAATCAGATAAGTGGTCAAGAGTGTAGATAGTCCCCCCACATCTCGCCTTTTCTCTGAATCCTTTTCATATAAGATTTTACCTGTATCAGCTTCAACAGCAATAGCACTTTGAGCAGGAAGATCTAGATCGTCTGCTAGAACGACATGATAAGGTAAACTGCATAACAGCAGGATGAAGGTTAAAAAAGAAAGAAAGAATTTTTTCACAGTTGTTTCCTCGTTGCTTAGTCCTCTCTATTGTATCATACAAATGATTAATGGAAAATTGTAAAATCATCAATTAGCCTAAAAAGTCAGTCATAGCAAGGTTTTTGAATAGTGAAAAATCAAATATTCAGAAAATTTAGTTTACTTTTTTTTCTACTTGTGATATAATCTTAAACAAATCTAAAAAAACTATTGGAGAATTCCTATGAAAAAAGGTAAAGTATTCGCAGTTGCCGGAGTAACACTCCTTGCAGCTGGATTGTTAGCTGCATGTTCTAGTTCAAATACTAGCAAAGCAAGCTCAGACGAAGACAAAAACTATGGTTATGTCTACACAGATGATCCTCAAACTTTGGACTACACTGTATCTTCTAAAGCTGCTACACATGATATCACTACAAATGTCGTAGATGGTTTGATGGCAAATGACAAGTATGGTAATCTCGTACCATCACTTGCAGAAGATTGGTCTGTTTCAAAAGATGGTTTGACTTATACCTACAAGATTCGTAAGGGTGTTAAATGGTACGATGCAGATGGTGAAGAACATGGTGAAGTGACTGCCAAAGACTTCGTGACTGGTTTGAAACACGCTGCAGATAAAAAATCTGAAACCCTTTCACTTGTTCAAGGTTCTGTCAAAGGCTTGGATGATTATGTCCAAGGGAAAATCACAGACTTCAGCCAAGTTGGTGTCAAAGCTGTAGACGATTATACACTTCAGTACACATTGAACAAACCTGAAACTTTCTGGAACTCTAAAACTACAAACGGAATCTTGTTCCCAATTAGCACAGAGTTCTTGAAGAGTAAGGGTGATGATTTTGGTCAACCAAACGATGTGAAATCAATCCTTGCAAACGGACCTTTCCTTCTTAAATCAATCACTTCAAAATCATCTGTTGTATTTGAAAAGAATGACAACTACTGGGATAAGAAAAATGTTCACCTTAAAGAAGTGAAACTCACTTATTATGATGGATCAGACCAAGATTCATTGGCGCGTGGTTTCTCTGATGGTGCTTATACAGCTGCTCGTCTTTTCCCGGCAAGTTCAAACTTTGCAACTGTATCTAAAAAATACAAAGACAACATCTATAATACACCGGCTGGTTCAGGTGTAGCGGTTCTTGGTTTCAACATTGACCGTCAATCATACAAACACACTGCTAAGAAATCAGATGCTGAAAAGACTGCGACTAAGAAAGCAATCTTGAACAAAGATTTCCGTCAAGCTATTACTTTTGCCTTGAACCGTGAAAACTACTCAGCACAAGTAAATAGTAAAGCATTTGCTAAACCAGCTATCCGTAATACCTACACAGCTCCAGCCTTTGTGCAAGTAAATGGAAAAGACTTTGGAGATGTGGTTGCAGATAAATTGAGCACATATGGTGATCAATGGAAAGGTGTCAACCTAGCAGATGGTCAAGATGGTCTTTACAACAAAGACAAAGCAAAAGCACAACTTGAAAAAGCAAAAGCTGAACTTCAAAAAGATGGCGTTCAATTCCCAATTCATATTGACGTACCAGTAGCACAAAACTCTACAAACTTTGTTTCACGGATGCAATCATTGAAACAAACAGTGGAAGATACTCTTGGTAAAGACAATGTCGTTCTTGACCTTCAAATGATGGACCAAGACGAAGTGTTGAACATCACATTGAATGTTCCATCAGCTGCAGATGCAGATTGGGATCTTCAAGGATTGGTTGGATGGAACCCAGACTATGATGATCCATCAACTTACCTTGATACTCTTCAACCATCATCAGAAGACCAAACAAAAGTCTACCTTGGTTTTGCAGGTGGTGTAGATAATGCTTCAGCCAAAGCAGTTGGCTTGGATGAGTATGCGAAACTTCTTGCAGATGCTAATAGCGAATCACTTGATGTAGCTAAACGTTACGAAAAATATGCTGCTGCTCAAGCTTGGTTGAGTGACAGTGCCTTGGTAATCCCAACAATGTCAAGCACAGGCGCAGCAACAGTTGTTTCTAAAGTGGTTCCATTCTCTGGCCCATCAGCTCAAACAGGTAACAAAGGTTCAGCATACTTCAAATATGTAGAAGTTCAAGATGAGCCGGTTACTAAGAAACAATACGATGAAGCCCTTAAGAAATGGCAAAAAGAAAAAGCTGAGTCAAACAAAAAAGCTCAACAAGATCTTGAAAAACACGTTAAATAATTAAATTATTGATTTTCATTAGAACTTTCTCTTCTAGGGGAGAAAGTTCTTTTGGACATTAAAGGAATGAAATATGAAAAAATATGTTTTTATGCGTATTTTGCGTTCGTTAGTGTCGATCTTTCTCGTCACGACATTAACCTACATGATTATCTATACGCTAACACCGAGAAATCTCATCTTTAAAAATGACCCCAACTACAATAAAGTAGCGAAGACAAAAGATTCGAAGATCAACTACGAAAATACTGTCTACGATCGCATGGGTTATTTGGAATACATGGATTCAAAGAGCTTGCAACAAAAAGCAAGTAAAGAAGATTCTTCCGTAACGGTTGATGCGACAAATGCCAATGAAAAGATCTACAAAAAATATATTGAAAAATTAGGTCATGGTTGGCAGTTGAAACGTTTCCCGGAAAGTAAGTCTTTCTATGCGGTGCGTGAAATTCCGGTTTTTGAACGTGTCATCAGCTTCTATGCGAATTTGATTCAGTTTGATCATCCAGGTTGGGTGAAAGATGCCTCAAATCCAAACCTCAAACGCTATATCCGTATTGAAAATGATCCATCTATTGGTTGGTCAGTAGTAGGTTCTGGTACGAAACACAAATACCTCTTGTACTTTAATGGTCAATTCCCATATGTACACCAAAACTTTGTAACCTTAAACCTTGGAAATTCATATCCAACTTATTCAAATACCCCTGTTCTTCAAGTTATTACCCAAGGACAAGGAACGACTAAGAAGAGTGAAGTGAACTTCCCAACAGGTAAAAAGACATCTTCCATCGATATCTACTCACGTACCTACAAATCACCAAGTAAGGCAGACTCACAAGACATCAGTCGATTTGGTAAAGGGGACGCTTATACAGCAACGTTGAGCAACTATGAGAATCCATCCATGATTGCATCTTCTTCAATCATTGGTTTGATTGGTATTGCGATTGCTTACTTGATTGCGATCCCATTAGGGTCTTACATGGCTCTGTTCAAGAACTCATGGTTTGATAGCATCTCAACAGCAACCTTGACATTTATGATGTCTCTTCCAACTATTGCCCTTGTTTACATTGTGCGTCTAGCAGGTTCATTTGTTGGACTTCCAGACTCATTCCCAGTACTTGGAGCACAGGATTGGCGTTCATATGTATTGCCATCTCTGATTCTTGGTTTGTTGAGTGCGCCATTTATCGCAGTTTGGATTCGTCGTTACATGATCGATATCCACTCGCAAGATTTCGTCCGTTTTGCTCGTTCAAAAGGATTGTCAGAACGTGAGATCTCAAGAAAACACATCTTCAAAAATGCGATGGTTCCATTGGTATCTGGTATTCCAGGTTCTATCATTGGAGTTATCTCAGGTGCGACACTTACTGAAACAGTCTTCGCTTTCCCAGGTATGGGTAAAATGTTGATTGACTCTATTAAAGCATCAAACAACACCATGGTCATCGGACTTGTCTTCATCTTCACATCACTTGGTATCTTTGCTGCCATGTTAGGTGATATCTTGATGACAGTGCTTGATCCACGGATTAAATTAACGAATACGAAAGGAGGCAAATAATGGCTACAATCGATAAAAATAAATTTCAGTTTGTAAAACGCGATGACTTTGCCTCTGAAGTAATCGATGCTCCAGCGTATTCATACTGGAAATCTGTATTCAGACAATTCTTGAAAAAAAGAACCACGATCATTATGCTTGCTATTTTGATTGGGATTCTCTTGATGAGTTTTGTCTACCCGATGTTTTCAAATTTTGATTACAACGACGTAAGTAAGGTAAATGACTTTTCAGCACGTTTGAATCCACCAAGTGGGAAAGCACTATTTGGTACAGATAATAACGGTAAATCCCTCTTTGATGGAGTTTGGTTTGGTGCTCGGAATTCAATTATCATTTCCTTCATCGCCACTGTTATTAACGTGGTTGTCGGAGTCATCGTAGGTGGAATTTGGGGGATCTCAAAATCTATCGACCGTATCATGATGGAAGTTTATAACGTTATTTCAAACATTCCATTTATGTTGATCGTTATCGTCTTGACTTACTCAATGGGATCTGGTTTCTGGAACTTGATTCTTGCCATGTCCTTAACCGGATGGATCGGAATTGCTTATACCATTCGTGTCCAAATCATGCGTTACCGTGATTTGGAGTACAACCTTGCCAGCCGAACATTAGGAACACCAACTTTGAAAATTGTTACGAAAAACATTTTGCCTCAATTGGTATCTGTTATCGTGACACAAACATCACAGTTGCTTCCAAGCTTTATTTCTTACGAAGCCTTCCTTTCCTTCTTCGGACTTGGTCTTCCAATCACAGTTCCAAGTTTGGGACGGTTGATTTCTGACTATTCTCAAAACGTAACTACAAATGCTTACCTATTCTGGATTCCGCTTACTGTTTTGATTTTAGTATCCTTGTCATTCTTTATCGTCGGACAAAACTTGGCCGATGCCAGCGACCCACGTACACATAGATAGGAGGAGTAGATATGACATCAAATAACAATATTATTTTATCTGCTCAAGATATCGTAGTGGAATTTGACGTGCGCGATCGCGTACTGACAGCTATTCGTGGCGTATCGCTTGAGCTAGTAGAAGGTGAAGTTCTTGCCTTGGTTGGTGAGTCCGGTTCAGGGAAATCAGTTTTGACAAAAACGTTCACCGGAATGTTAGAAGATAACGGCCGTATTGCCCAAGGTTCGATTAAATACCGTGGTCAAGAATTGACAGACTTGAAATCGAATAAAGATTGGGAAAATATTCGTGGATCTAAGATCGCTACAATTTTCCAAGACCCAATGACAAGTTTGGACCCAATCAACACAATTGGATCACAAATTACAGAAGTCATTATCAAACACCAAGGGAAAACAGCTAAAGAAGCCAAAGAAATGGCTTTGGACTATATGGAGAAAGTTGGAATTCCAGATGCTGAACGTCGTTTTGATGAGTATCCATTCCAATATTCAGGTGGGATGCGTCAACGGATCGTTATTGCCATCGCCTTGGCCTGCCGTCCAGATATTTTAATCTGTGACGAACCAACAACAGCCCTTGACGTAACCATTCAAGCGCAAATCATTGATTTGTTGAAATCCCTTCAAAAAGAATACCAATTTACAGTTATCTTTATCACCCACGACTTAGGTGTGGTTGCAAGTATTGCAGATAAAGTAGCCGTTATGTATGCTGGAGAAATTGTTGAGTTTGGTAAAGTAGAAGAAATTTTCTACGATCCAAAACATCCATACACATGGAGCTTGCTTTCAAGCTTGCCTCAATTGTCAACCTCAGATGGTGATCTTTACTCTATTCCAGGGACTCCGCCATCATTGTATGCTCCAATCAAAGGAGATGCCTTCGCACTTCGTTCAGACTATGCAATGCAGATTGATTTTGAAGAAGAGGCACCTGCTTTCAAAGTAACCGATACTCACTGGGCGAAGACATGGTTGCTACATCCAGATGCACCAACAGTTCATAAACCAGAAGTAATCGAAAACCTTCACGAAAAGATTGGCTCAAAAATGGGCTTCACTCACATTACAGAATAGGAGGAAGGAAATGACTGAAAAATTAGTTGAAATTAAAGATTTAGAAATTTCCTTCGGTGAAGGAAGTAAAAAATTCGTTGCTGTAAAAAACGCCAACTTTTTCATTAATAAGGGAGAAACGTTCTCTCTTGTTGGTGAATCAGGAAGTGGGAAGACAACAATTGGACGTGCGATCATCGGTTTGAATGATACAAGTGCTGGAGAAATTATTTATGACGGTCGCAAGATCAACGGAAAAAACTCTCATAGTGAAAAATCAGAGTTGATCCGTAAGATTCAAATGATCTTCCAAGACCCAGCAGCAAGTTTGAATGAACGTGCAACAGTTGATTATATTATCTCTGAAGGTTTGATCAACCACCATTTGTTTAACAGTGAAGAAGAACGTCAGGAAAAAGTAAAAAATATTATGCATGAAGTTGGACTTCTTGCAGAACATTTGACACGTTACCCTCACGAATTCTCAGGTGGTCAACGTCAACGGATCGGTATTGCCCGTGCACTTGTCATGGAACCAGAATTTGTCATTGCGGATGAACCAATCTCAGCTCTTGACGTTTCAGTACGTGCGCAAGTTTTGAACCTTTTGAAAAAATTCCAAAGAGAATTAGGCTTGACCTACCTCTTTATCGCCCATGACTTGTCAGTTGTACGCTTCATTTCTGACCGTATTGCAGTTATCTATAAAGGGGTTATTGTAGAAGTGGCAGAAACTGAAGAGCTATTTAACCACCCAATCCATCCATACACACAATCCCTACTTTCAGCAGTCCCAATTCCAGATCCAATTCTAGAACGTAAAAAAGTTCTAAAAATCTATGATCCAGAACAACATGATTACTCTGAAGATAAACCACAAATGGTTGAAATTAAACCAGGTCATTATGTATGGGCTAACAAAGCTGAAGAAAACAAATACAGACAAGAATATAAATAGAGAGGATTCCCTCTCTATTTTATTTTTTTCAAAAAAACTTTCAAAAAAATAAATTTTTTTAAGAAAAAGTGTTGACAGTAAGAGTAGGTCATGATATACTAATATAGTTGTCGCGCGAGAGCGACAAAGACCTTTGAAAACTGAACAAGACGAACCAATGTGCAGGGCACTACAATGAAAGTTGTAGTAACTGAACAATAAAAAAACAATAAATCTGTCAGTGACAGAATGAGTTTAAGACAAACAATTATTTTAATGAGAGTTTGATCCTGGCTCAGGATGAACGCTGGCGGCGTGCCTAATACATGCAAGTAGAACGCTGAAGCTTGGTGCTTGCACCGAGCGGATGAGTTGCGAACGGGTGAGTAACGCGTAGGTAACCTGCCTCTTAGCGGGGGATAACTATTGGAAACGATAGCTAATACCGCATAAAAGTCGATATCGCATGATATTGACTTAAAAGGTGCAATTGCATCACTAAGAGATGGACCTGCGTTGTATTAGCTAGTTGGTGAGGTAACGGCTCACCAAGGCGACGATACATAGCCGACCTGAGAGGGTGATCGGCCACACTGGGACTGAGACACGGCCCAGACTCCTACGGGAGGCAGCAGTAGGGAATCTTCGGCAATGGGGGCAACCCTGACCGAGCAACGCCGCGTGAGTGAAGAAGGTTTTCGGATCGTAAAGCTCTGTTGTAAGAGAAGAACGAGTGTGAGAGTGGAAAGTTCACACTGTGACGGTAACTTACCAGAAAGGGACGGCTAACTACGTGCCAGCAGCCGCGGTAATACGTAGGTCCCGAGCGTTATCCGGATTTATTGGGCGTAAAGCGAGCGCAGGCGGTTAGATAAGTCTGAAGTTAAAGGCTGTGGCTTAACCATAGTACGCTTTGGAAACTGTTTAACTTGAGTGCAGAAGGGGAGAGTGGAATTCCATGTGTAGCGGTGAAATGCGTAGATATATGGAGGAACACCGGTGGCGAAAGCGGCTCTCTGGTCTGTAACTGACGCTGAGGCTCGAAAGCGTGGGGAGCAAACAGGATTAGATACCCTGGTAGTCCACGCCGTAAACGATGAGTGCTAGGTGTTGGGTCCTTTCCGGGACTCAGTGCCGCAGCTAACGCATTAAGCACTCCGCCTGGGGAGTACGACCGCAAGGTTGAAACTCAAAGGAATTGACGGGGGCCCGCACAAGCGGTGGAGCATGTGGTTTAATTCGAAGCAACGCGAAGAACCTTACCAGGTCTTGACATCCCTCTGACCGCTCTAGAGATAGAGTTTTCCTTCGGGACAGAGGTGACAGGTGGTGCATGGTTGTCGTCAGCTCGTGTCGTGAGATGTTGGGTTAAGTCCGCAACGAGCGCAACCCCTATTGTTAGTTGCCATCATTGAGTTGGGCACTCTAGCGAGACTGCCGGTAATAAACCGGAGGAAGGTGGGGATGACGTCAAATCATCATGCCCCTTATGACCTGGGCTACACACGTGCTACAATGGCTGGTACAACGAGTCGCGAGTCGGTGACGGCAAGCTAATCTCTTAAAGCCAGTCTCAGTTCGGATTGTAGGCTGCAACTCGCCTACATGAAGTCGGAATCGCTAGTAATCGCGGATCAGCACGCCGCGGTGAATACGTTCCCGGGCCTTGTACACACCGCCCGTCACACCACGAGAGTTTGTAACACCCGAAGTCGGTGAGGTAACCGTAAGGAGCCAGCCGCCTAAGGTGGGATAGATGATTGGGGTGAAGTCGTAACAAGGTAGCCGTATCGGAAGGTGCGGCTGGATCACCTCCTTTCTAAGGAAATGGAAACCTGTACGTTGGTCTTGTTTAGTTTTGAGAGGTCTTGTGGGGCCTTAGCTCAGCTGGGAGAGCGCCTGCTTTGCACGCAGGAGGTCAGCGGTTCGATCCCGCTAGGCTCCATTAACACTGTAAGGGTGTTAAGATTGAACATTGAAAATTGAATATCTATATCAAATAGTAACAAGAAAATAAACCGAAACGCTGTAAATATTTAAAGAGTTTAGGTCGCAAGACCAAAAATAAGGTTAAGTTAATAAGGGCGCACGGTGGATGCCTTGGCACTAGAAGCCGAAGAAGGACGTGACAAACGACGAAATGCTTTGGGGAGCTGTAAGTAAGCGACGATCCAGAGATGTCCGAATGGGGGAACCCACTAGCTAATGGCTAGTACTCCTATCTGTTAAGGATAGGTAGAGGAAGACGTAGTGAACTGAAACATCTAAGTAGCTGCAGGAAGAGAAAGCAAAAGCGATTGCCTGAGTAGCGGCGAGCGAAACGGCAGGAGGGCAAACCGAAGAGTTTACTCTTCGGGGTTGTAGGACTGCAATGTGGACTTAAAGAATATAGAAGAATGACATGGGAAGGTCAGCCAAAGAGAGTAAGAGCCTCGTATTCGAAATAGTCTTTATACCTAGCAGTATCCTGAGTACGGCGGGACACGAGAAATCCCGTCGGAATCTGGGAGGACCATCTCCCAACCCTAAATACTCTCTAGTGACCGATAGTGAACCAGTACCGTGAGGGAAAGGTGAAAAGCACCCCGGGAGGGGAGTGAAATAGAACCTGAAACCGTGTGCCTACAACAAGTTCGAGCCCGTTAATGGGTGAGAGCGTGCCTTTTGTAGAATGAACCGGCGAGTTACGATATGATGCGAGGTTAAGTTGAAGAGACGGAGCCGTAGGGAAACCGAGTCTGAATAGGGCGGAATAGTATTATGTCGTAGACCCGAAACCATGTGACCTACCCATGAGCAGGTTGAAGGTGAGGTAAAACTCACTGGAGGACCGAACCAGGGCACGTTGAAAAGTGCTTGGATGACTTGTGGGTAGCGGAGAAATTCCAAACGAACTTGGAGATAGCTGGTTCTCTCCGAAATAGCTTTAGGGCTAGCGTCGACATTAAGATTCTTGGAGGTAGAGCACTGTTTGGGTGAGGGGTCCATCCCGGATTACCAATCTCAGATAAACTCCGAATGCCAAAGAATTATGGTCGGCAGTCAGACTGCGAGTGCTAAGATCCGTAGTCGAAAGGGAAACAGCCCAGACCACCAGCTAAGGTCCCAAAATAATTGTTAAGTGGAAAAGGATGTGGGGTTGCACAGACAACTAGGATGTTAGCTTAGAAGCAGCTATTCATTCAAAGAGTGCGTAATAGCTCACTAGTCGAGTGACCCTGCGCCGAAAATGTACCGGGGCTAAAACAATTTACCGAAGCTGTGGATACCTTTATAGGTATGGTAGGAGAGCGTTCTATGTGTGGAGAAGGTGTACCGTGAGGAGCGCTGGAACGCATAGAAGTGAGAATGCCGGTATGAGTAGCGAAAGACAGGTGAGAATCCTGTCCACCGTAAGACTAAGGTTTCCAGGGAAGGCTCGTCCGCCCTGGGTTAGTCGGGACCTAAGGAGAGACCGAAAGGTGTATCCGATGGACAACAGGTTGATATTCCTGTACTAGAGTATGTAGTGAAGGAGGGACGCAGTAGGCTAACTAAAGCGTGCGACTGGAAGTGCACGTCTAAGCAGTGAGGTGTGAATTGAGTTAAATGCTTAATTCTGTAACATTGAGCTGTGATGGGGAGCGAAGTTTAGTAGCGAAGTTAGTGACGTCACACTGCCAAGAAAAGCTTCTAGCGTTAATCATACTCTACCCGTACCGCAAACCGACACAGGTAGTCGAGGCGAGTAGCCTCAGGTGAGCGAGAGAACTCTCGTTAAGGAACTCGGCAAAATGACCCCGTAACTTCGGGAGAAGGGTGCTGGCTTTAAGTCAGCCGCAGTGAATAGGCCCAAGCAACTGTTTATCAAAAACACAGCTCTCTGCTAAATCGTAAGATGATGTATAGGGGGTGACGCCTGCCCGGTGCTGGAAGGTTAAGAGGAGTGCTTAGCGTAAGCGAAGGTATGAATTGAAGCCCCAGTAAACGGCGGCCGTAACTATAACGGTCCTAAGGTAGCGAAATTCCTTGTCGGGTAAGTTCCGACCCGCACGAAAGGCGTAATGATTTGGGCACTGTCTCAACGAGAGACTCGGTGAAATTTTAGTACCTGTGAAGATGCAGGTTACCCGCGACAGGACGGAAAGACCCCATGGAGCTTTACTGCAGTTTGATATTGAGTGTCTGTGCCACATGTACAGGATAGGTAGGAGCCATTGAGATCGGGACGCCAGTTTCGATGGAGGCGTTGTTGGGATACTACCCTTGTGTTATGGCCACTCTAACCCGGTAGGTTAATCATCTACGGAGACAGTGTCTGACGGGCAGTTTGACTGGGGCGGTCGCCTCCTAAAAGGTAACGGAGGCGCCCAAAGGTTCCCTCAGAATGGTTGGAAATCATTCGCAGAGTGTAAAGGTATAAGGGAGCTTGACTGCGAGAGCTACAACTCGAGCAGGGACGAAAGTCGGGCTTAGTGATCCGGTGGTTCCGTATGGAAGGGCCATCGCTCAACGGATAAAAGCTACCCTGGGGATAACAGGCTTATCTCCCCCAAGAGTTCACATCGACGGGGAGGTTTGGCACCTCGATGTCGGCTCGTCGCATCCTGGGGCTGTAGTCGGTCCCAAGGGTTGGGCTGTTCGCCCATTAAAGCGGCACGCGAGCTGGGTTCAGAACGTCGTGAGACAGTTCGGTCCCTATCCGTCGCGGGCGTAGGAAATTTGAGAGGATCTGCTCCTAGTACGAGAGGACCAGAGTGGACTTACCGCTGGTGTACCAGTTGTCTCGCCAGAGGCATCGCTGGGTAGCTATGTAGGGAAGGGATAAACGCTGAAAGCATCTAAGTGTGAAACCCACCTCAAGATGAGATTTCCCATGATTATATATCAGTAAGAGCCCTGAGAGAAGATCAGGTAGATAGGTTAGGAGTGGAAGTTGTGTGAGCAATGGAGCGGACTAATACTAATAGCTCGAGGACTTATCCAAAGAGTCAGAAGATATTGACAACGAAAGGTTAACTTGTTAGAATATAGATGTTCAATTTTGAATGTTTAATCATTCAGAGTTAAGTGACGATAGCCTAGGAGATACACCTGTACCCATGCCGAACACAGCAGTTAAGCCCTAGAACGCCGGAAGTAGTTGGGGGTTGCCCCCTGTGAGATAAGGTAGTCGCTTAGCTTTTTTCCGCCATAGCTCAGTTGGTAGTAGCGCATGACTGTTAATCATGATGTCGTAGGTTCGAGTCCTACTGGCGGAGTATAAGAATTAGATCAGCGGGCTGGTCTTTTTTATTTTCATTTTGATCTGCCAAGTGATGTCACAATATCTGAAACTTTTAGGTTTTCTTGATAGTATGCCTCTATCATTACAAGCTCGTTTGTGGTAAGATGAGTATGGGTCATTTATGTTAGTTCCTTTCAGACAAATGTGGTGTTTATCTGAGCCTAACATAAATAGCTTTTTTGGTCTTGCTTAATTTTACAAATTGGGAAATATAAAAGCTCCGTTTTGAACTGCACCCCAAAAGTTAGACAGAAAAAATCTAACTTTTGGGGTGTTTTTATTATGAAATTGACTTATAAAGATAAAGTTCAGATCTATGAACTTAGAAAACAAGGATATAGCTTAGAGCAACTTTCAAATAAATTTGGGATAAACAATTCTAATCTTAGGTACATGATTAAATTGATTGATTGTTATGGAATAGAGTTCGTCAAAAAAGGAAAAAATCGTTACTACTCTCCTGAATTAAAACAAGAAATGATTGATAAAGTTCTACATGAAAACTGGTCTCAAGATAGAGTTTCTCTCGAATATGCTCTCCCAAATCGTGGTATGCTTCCAAATTGGATGGCACAATACAAGAAAAACGGGTATACTATTGTTGAGAAAACAAGAGGGAGAGTACCTAAAATGGGACGTAAACGTAAGAAAACTTGGGAAGAAATGACAGAACTAGAGCGGCTCCAAGAAGAGAATGAACGCTTACGTACCGAGGTGGCTTA
The DNA here is from genome assembly GCF_059727625.1 of Streptococcus mobilis. Taxonomy (NCBI): domain Bacteria; kingdom Bacillati; phylum Bacillota; class Bacilli; order Lactobacillales; family Streptococcaceae; genus Streptococcus; species Streptococcus mobilis. The sequence goes on along the minus strand of NZ_AP041823.1, from coordinate 1,830,552 downwards.
CTTAAAAAAGTTAAAAGAGCTAGAAGTCAGGGACGAAGCCTTACAACTAGAAAGGCAGAGACAATTAGAGAAATGGCTTCAGGAGGATTTCGACTAGATTTACTTCTTGAAGCGGCTCGTTTACCTCGCTCAACTTACTACTATCAGTTGAAGCAACTGGATAGGTTTGACAAAGATAAAGATCTTAAAGCTGAAATTCAATCTATTTTTACTGAGCACAAAGGAAATTATGGCTTTCGCCGAATGACTCTTGAATTGAGAAATCGTGGTTATGTGGTCAATCACAAAAGAGTTCAACGCCTGATGAAGGTCCTTGGTTTAAGTGCTCGAATTCGTCGTAAACGGAAGTATTCTTCATACCAAGGAGAGATTGGAAAGAAAGCAGCCAACCTTATTCAACGCCAATTTGAAGCATCCAAACCAATGGAAAAGTGCTACACAGATGTGACAGAATTTACCATTCCAGCAAGCAGTCAAAAACTCTATTTATCGCCGGTTTTAGATGGCTTTAATAGCGAAATTATCGCCTATAATCTTTCGACTTCACCAAATTTAGAACAAGTGAAATCTATGTTAGACCAGGCCTTCAGTGAGGATCATTACACAAATACTATTCTCCATAGTGACCAAGGATGGCAGTATCAACATCAGTATTATCATCATTTTTTAGAGGATAAAGGAATCCAACCGTCCATGTCACGTAAAGGAAACAGCCCAGATAATGGCATGATGGAGTCCTTCTTTGGCATTCTTAAGTCTGAGATGTTTTACGGTTATGAGAAGACATTTCACTCACTTGAGCAATTGGAGCAAGCTATTGTAGACTATATTGATTATTACAACAACAAACGAATTAAGGTAAAACTAAAAGGACTCAGTCCTGTGCAATACAGAACTAAATCCTTTGGATAAATTAATTGTCTAACTTTTTGGGGTCAATACATTTTTATAACGGAGCTTTTATACTTTTAGTTATTTGGGAAAAATGCATTATATAAGGCTTTAATGGCTTTTTCTTCTTGATCTTTACTTACAACGAACATAATAGAAACCTCACTAGATCCTTGTGAGATCATTTGAATATTAATTTCATTTTCTGACAGTGCCTTAGCTGCAGTTGCGGTAACCCCTACTTGGCTCTTCATTTTTTCACCAACAATCATAATGATTGAAAGATCATGTTCAATTTCAGCTGTGTCAACTTCGAGTTTTTGTGTTAATTGTTTCAGAATTTCTTGTTCTTTGATCGGAGTCAGTTCACGTGAACGCAAAATGATAGACAAGTCATCGATTCCAGTTGGCATATGTTCCCAACTAATATTGAGATCTTCTAAAATTTGAAGGACTTTTCGACCAAAACCGACTTCTCGGTTCATGAGGTATTTGGTAGTGTTGATACTAACGAATCCTGAATCACCTGCAATCCCTACAACAGTCACATGATCATTTGAATGTTCCAAAACAATTCGGGTTCCTGGATGGTCTGGATTATTTGTATTTTTAATGACTAATGGAATTTTACCTCTGTATGCTGGAACGAGTGCTTCATCATGTAAGACTGAAAAACCTGCATAGGCTAATTCACGCATTTCCTTGTAAGTTAATTCAGGAATTGAATGTGGGTGTTTAATAATACCTGGATGTGCTGCAAAGATACCATTTACATCTGTATAGTTTTCGTATAAGTCTGCTTTTACGCCAGCTGCAATGATAGATCCTGTAATGTCAGATCCACCACGAGAAAATGTACAAATGTCCCCATCTTGGGTAACACCAAAAAAACCTGGAATGACAATTACTTCACTTGCATCTTTTAGTTCTTCAATTTTATCGTAACTAGAAGGTAAAATACGAGCGTTGGAAGGTTCTGCGGTGACTGTAATTCCTGCTTCTTTTGGATGGATATATTTTGCTTCTAATCCATTTTGATTAAAATAGGCAGCTATGAGTTTAGCGTTGTTGTTTTCACCGGCTGCCAAAAATGCATCGTATGTAAATGGATTTCCTTTTTTAGGCAAATTTGTCAGATCATAGATATCTTCAGCAATTTCTTGAATGATAGAATCTTTGAGACCCAATTCTTCTGTAATGGCACGATAACGCTCAATAATCCACTGTTGTGTTTGCGTAACATCTTTATCTGAAGTGAATTCTTTATAATAACGGATCAGTGCATCTGTTACTTTTGTATCTTCTGCATTTCGCTTACCAGGAGCTGATACAACTACAAATCTTCTTTCTGGATCATCTTTAATGATATTAAGTACTTTTTTTAATTGTGGAGCTGATGCTAGAGAACTTCCACCGAATTTAGTTACTTTCATATTTTCTCCTTAATAGTTTCATTAGTACATTATACCAAACTTCAGTTGTTGATACAATGTATTTATAAATAGGGCATAGAATAGGTGGATCTTATGAGGCTAGAAATTGTCATAATTCAAATTTTACAATTTTGTTACATCTTATAGATATATTTTACTATTCTTATTTTTTATGGTATGATATGTTATACTTAAAAAGTTTTAATATCAAAATATTTTATATTTAAACAAAAGGAGTCTGTGATGTTTGAAACAATTTTGTATTCTGTCGAAAACGATCTCGCGTCAATTTCTTTAAATCGTCCTGAAGTTTCCAATGGTTTTAACATTCCAATGTGTCAGGAAATTTTAGCTGCCTTGGAAGATGCAGAAAAAAATGAGGAAGTAAAATTCATTATTCTATCAGCAGAAGGGAAAATCTTTTCAGTTGGTGGAGATTTGAGTGAAATGAAACGCGCAGTCGATGCAGATGACATCGAGTCTCTTGTTTTAATTGCTGAATTAGTTAATACTATTTCTAAGAAGATTAAGCAATTACCTAAGCCGGTTATTATGGTAGCTGATGGAGCGGTCGCAGGAGCGGCGGCCAACATAGCAGTAGCTGTTGATTTTTGTATTATTAGTGATCGTACTAAATTTATTCAAGCCTTTGTTGGGGTTGGTTTAGCACCAGATGCGGGTGGGTTATTCTTATTAGGAAAAGCTATTGGTATGTCTCGGGCTACTCATTTAGTAATGACGGGTGAAGCTTTGACTGCTGAAAAGGCATTTGATTATGGCCTAGCTTATCGTCTTTGTGAATCTGAAAGACTCGATAAAACAGTTGAGCAATTGCTTAAAAAATTAAGAAGAGGATCTTCAAATTCTTATGCTGCCATGAAAGAAATGGTTTGGGAAGCATTCTTGAAAGAATGGGACCAATATGCGGGTCTTGAATTGGATTTGCAAAAGAAACTAGCATTTACAGAAGATTTCAAGGAAGGGGTTATTGCCTACTCTGAGAAACGTCGGCCACAATTTAAAGGAAAATAAATTTGTAATTTTTCTATGTTTTGTGAAAAAATACTTGCAAATTATTTTCATTTTTGATAAAATTTGACTATCAAAGTAAAATTAGGAGGTGGAGTTTTGAATTACCAATTAGTTAACGACTATTTAACATCCATCTTTAATAATGTTTTGGTTATTGAGGAGTCGAGCCTAAGAGCAAGTCGATTCAAAGATGTTTCTATTAAAGAAATGCATACGATCGATGTGATTGGTTCGACACCGAATGCAACCCCGAGTGATATTTCACGGGAGTTGATGGTGACTTTGGGGACTGTCACGACAAGTTTGAATAATCTTGAGCGCAAAGGGTATATCGAAAGAAGAAGATCGGAAGTTGATCGCCGGGTTGTACACTTGAGTTTAACAAAGAACGGTCGTCTACTTTATCGTCTTCATCAGCAATTCCATAAACGGATGGTCAACCAGATTATTGGAGATATGAGTCCCGAAGAGAAGAAAGTGATGCAAAAAGGATTGCAAAATCTGTATCGTTTCTTGGAGGAAATTAAATAATGGTCTTTGCTAAAATTAGTCAAGTTGCTCATTATGCACCTGACCAAGTCGTATCAAATGATGATTTGGCTGAGATCATGGATACAAGTGATGAATGGATCAGTAGTCGGACAGGTATCCTTCGGCGTCACATTTCAAAAGATGAGACGACAAGTGATCTAGCAACAATTGTTGCACAAAGATTATTAGCAAAAGCAAACTTAGATGCTGAGGAAATTGATTTCATCGTTGTTGCTACGATTACTCCAGACAGCTTAATGCCATCAACTGCAGCCCGGGTACAAGCTAATATTGGAGCTTCTCGAGCTTTTGCCTTTGATCTGACTGCAGCATGCAGTGGATTTGTATTTGCATTAGCCACTGCTGAAAAATACATTTCTTCAGGTATGTACCGGCGAGGAATTGTGATCGGTAGTGAGACGCTTTCAAAAGTATTAGACTGGTCAGACCGTTCCACTTCAGTCCTTTTTGGAGATGGAGCTGGTGGTGTCTTGCTTGAAGCAAGCGATCAAAAATCGTTTTTTGCTGAGAATCTTTTTACAGATGGTAGCCGAGGTGCTAGTCTTGAGTCTTGCTATTTGGGTCTGTCTTCCCCTTATTCAGAGGAAGTTTCCGATCGAAGATATCTGACAATGGATGGACGGGCAGTTTTTGATTTTGCCATTCGTGATGTCACGAAAAGTATTCAAAAAATTATAGCAGACGCCTCTATGGAAGCAGAAGAGATTGACTATTTTCTGTTACACCAGGCGAATGACCGAATGTTAGATAAGATGTCAAAAAAACTGGGTGTCTCTAGAGAGAAAATCCCAGCAAATATGATGGAATATGGGAACACTAGTGCTGCTAGTATCCCCATTCTATTATCGGAGTGTGTCGAGAATCATCGAATCAAGATGGATGGAAGTCAAAAAATTCTTCTGACAGGATTCGGTGGAGGTTTGACATGGGGCACACTTCTTGTTACAATCTAGTTAAACATGTGGAAACACATTTTAAAAATTTATATATTATTTTTTAAGGAGGCCTATCATGGCAGTATTTGAAAAAGTACAAGAAATTATCGTTGAAGAACTTGGTAAAGAACCATCAGAAGTAACTCTTGAATCTACATTCGAAGATTTAGAAGCAGATTCATTGGATTTGTTCCAAGTTATCTCTGAAATTGAAGATGCTTTTGACATCCAAATCGAAACTGAAGAAGGATTGTCTACAGTTGGTGACCTTGTCGCTTACGTAGAAGAAAAAACAAAATAATGATAGATGAGAGTATCGAAAGATATTCTCTCTTGTTTAGGTAATAGTTTGAGGCTCAAAGAAACAATCTTTTAAACTCAAACTATTACTTAAGCGAAAAAAGAGGTAGGTATAATGCAAACACGAATTACTGAACTATTGAATATTAAATATCCAATCTTCCAAGGTGGGATGGCATGGGTCGCTGATGGTGACTTGGCTGGAGCAGTATCAAATGCCGGTGGTCTTGGAATCATTGGTGGCGGGAACGCTCCAAAAGAAGTTGTAAAGGCTAACATTGATAAAGTGAAGTCTATTACAGATAAACCTTTTGGTGTAAATATCATGCTCTTGTCCCCATTCGCGGATGACATTGTTGACCTGGTGATTGAAGAAGGTGTAAAAGTTGTTACAACTGGTGCTGGAAATCCTGGGAAATACATGGATCGTTTCCATGAAGCAGGGATCACTGTCATTCCTGTTGTTCCATCTGTTGCCCTTGCAAAACGGATGGAAAAATTGGGTGCCGATGCAGTGATTGCAGAAGGAATGGAAGCTGGAGGTCACGTTGGTAAATTGACGACTATGACCTTGGTTCGTCAAGTGGTTGAAGCTGTTTCTATTCCAGTAATTGGTGCTGGAGGTGTCGCTGATGGTGCCGGTGCTGCAGCTGTCTTTATGTTAGGTGCCGAAGCTGTTCAGGTGGGAACTCGTTTCGTGGTTGCTAAAGAATCTAATGCTCACCAAAACTTTAAGAATAAAATCTTGAAAGCGAAAGATATTGATACGGTAGTTTCAGCATCAGTTGTTGGACACCCTGTTCGTGCGATCAAGAATAAATTGGCTTCTGCCTATAACCAAGCTGAAAAAGATTTCTTGGCAGGTAAGAAGACTCAAGAAGAAATTGAAGAATTAGGAGCAGGTGCCCTTCGCAATGCCGTTGTTGATGGAGATGTTGACAATGGATCTGTAATGGCAGGTCAAATTGCTGGACTTGTCAGCAAGGAAGAAACTTGTGCTGAAATTCTAGAAGATATCTATTATGGTGCAGCCAAGGTGATTCAAAGAGAGGCTGCTCGTTGGGCAGATGTAAACGTCTAAAAACGTCGAAAGGATTAGGATAGTGACAAAACGTGCGTTCTTATTTGCTGGTCAAGGGGCTCAGAAATTGGGCATGGCGAGCGATTTGTATGCGGCTTATCCCGTTGTTAAAGAGACATTTGATACGGCTAGTCGTATTCTAGGTTATGATTTGCGTGAATTGATTGATTCTAACGAAGAAAAACTGAATCAGACACGCTATACTCAACCAGCTATTTTGACAACGTCAGTAGCCATTTATCGTCTCTTAGCAGAAAATGGTATCACTCCTGATATTGTTGCCGGCCTCTCTTTGGGGGAATATTCTGCCTTAGTTGCGGCTGGAGCTCTTTCGTTTGAAGATGCAGTAGCTTTGGTTGCGAAACGTGGTGAATTCATGGAAACAGCAGCTCCTGCTGGAAGTGGGAAAATGGTTGCTGTTATGAATACAGATCCAAGTTTGATCGAGGAGATTTGTCAACAAGCATCCGAAAAGGGTGTAGTAACACCAGCTAACTACAATACGCCAGCACAAATTGTGATTGGTGGTGAGGTTGCGGCTGTGGACTATGCTGTGGAACTATTGCAGGAAGCAGGTGCCAAACGCTTGATCCCTTTGAATGTGTCAGGTCCATTCCACACAGCTTTACTGGAATCTGCTAGTCAAAAATTGGCGGCTGAACTAGAAAAAGTATCATTTAATGATTTTGATCTTCCTTTAGTTGGGAATACAGAAGCTACTATCATGAAGTCAGAAGATGTGAAAGCACTTTTGGCACGTCAAGTAAAAGAACCGGTTCGTTTCTATGATTCAATTGCTACGATTCAAGACTTTGGTGTAGATGAAGTCATCGAGATCGGACCTGGAAAAGTCTTGTCAGGATTCTTGAAGAAAATTGATAAAACTCTTCCAACTCATAACGTCGAAGATCAGGCTAGTCTAGATGCACTTCTGAATGCTTAAAACGAGGTAAAGATGGAACTTAAGAATAAAAATGTTTTTGTAACAGGTTCAACACGCGGAATTGGATTGGCTGTGGCTCATAAATTTGCGAGTCTCGGTGCCAATGTTGTCCTAAATGGACGTTCTGAAATTTCTGAGGACTTGCTTGCACAGTTTGCTGACTATGGTGTGACTGTTGTTGGTATTTCTGGGGATATTTCTAATGGCGAAGATGCGCAACGTATGGTTGCTGAAGCTATTGAAAAGCTTGGTAGTGTTGATGTTTTGGTCAATAACGCTGGCATCACAAACGACAAGTTGATGTTGAAAATGACTGAAGAAGATTTTGAACGGGTCTTGAAAATCAACTTGACCGGTGCCTTTAATATGACACAAGCTGTCTTAAAACCGATGTCTAAGGCTCGTCAAGGTGCCATTATCAACATGTCCTCTGTTGTTGGTCTAATGGGGAATATCGGTCAAGCTAACTATGCGGCTTCAAAAGCTGGTTTGATTGGTTTCACTAAATCAGTAGCGCGTGAAGTTGCGGCTCGTGGCGTTCGTGTGAATGCCATTGCACCTGGTTTCATTGAATCAGATATGACTGATGCTATTCCAGAGAAAATGAAAGATGCCATGCTAGCTCAAGTGCCAATGAAACGAATTGGTCAAGCTGAAGAAGTGGCAGAAGTTGCGGCTTTCATAGCAGGTCAAGAATATTTAACTGGTCAAACAATTGCCATTGATGGCGGCATGACTATGCAATAATGAATGCTCACTGATCGAAAATCACTTACTTAAATATCCATCCGACAAAAGGAGAATATATATGTCTACAAATCGTGTTGTTGTTACAGGTTACGGTGTAACCTCACCAATCGGAAATACACCAGAGGAGTTCTGGAATAGCCTTCATGAAGGAAAAATTGGAATCAAGCCTATTACGAAATTTGATGCTTCTGAAATTCCAGTCTTTAATGCTGGTGAAATTCAAGATTTCCCATTCGATAAATATTTCGTGAAAAAAGATCAAAATCGTATGGATACTTACTCATTGTATGCAATCTATGCTGCAATGGAAGCTATTGAAAATTCAGGCTTGAACATGGAAGAAGAAGATCGCGATCGTGTTGGTGTGATTGTCTCATCTGGTATCGGTGGTTTGCAAGAATTGGAAGATCAAATTATCCGGATGCATGAACGTGGGATGAAGAGAATCCAACCAATGTTTATTCCAAAAGCTCTTTCAAACATGGGGGCTGGAAACATCGCACTTAAGATTGGGGCTCAAGGGGTATGTAAATCCGTGACAACAGCTTGTGCTTCTGCCAATGATGCAATTGGTGAAGCTTTCCGTGAAATTAAATTTGGTATGCATGATGTTGTTTTGGCAGGTGGTGCTGAAGCTTCGATTACTAAGATTGGTATCGGTGGTTTCAATGCCCTGACGGCCCTTTCAACAACGGAAGACCCAGAACGTTCATCTATTCCATTTGACAAAGACCGTAATGGTTTTGTGATGGGGGAAGGTGCAGGGGTTCTCGTTATTGAAAGCTTGGAACATGCTCAAAAACGTGGTGCTAACATCTTGGCTGAGATTGTTGGTTACGGATCAAACTGTGATGCTTACCATATGACAACACCAACACCAGATGGTTCAGGTGCGGCTAAAGCGATTAAATTGGCTATTAATGAAGCTGGTATCAAACCTGAAGATGTTGATTATGTTAATGCTCACGGGACATCAACACCTGCCAATGAAAAAGGTGAAAGTGGTGCCATTGTTTCTGTACTTGGTAAAGAAGTTCCTGTATCATCTACTAAATCATTTACAGGGCACTTGCTTGGTGCTGCTGGTGCGGTTGAAGCGATTGCTACTATCGAAGCGATTCGTCACAGCTTTGTACCAAAAACTGCTGGTACCAAAGAATTGTCTGACTATATCGAAGCAAACGTTGTTTATGATGAAGGTCAAGAAGCGGATATTCAGTATGCTATCTCAAATACCTTTGGTTTTGGAGGACACAATGCTGTTCTGGCCTTTAAACGTTGGGAGGGTTAATTCATGAATATTTCTGAAATCAAAGATTTGTTGGCTCAATTTGATGCGTCAACTTTGCGTGAATTCTCATATAAAAATAATGGCGAAGAATTGAATTTGAGTAAAAACCAAACGAGTTCAGTTGCGACTACACCGGTTTCTCCTGCAGTTGAAGTGGTAGCAACTCCTCAAACTCCTGTAGTAGCCCCTGTTGTTGAAGCACCAGCAACTCCAGCTGTAGCGGCTGAACCAGTTGCTGCTCCAGCTCAGGCTGCAGAAGGTGATGTGGTTGAAAGTCCATTGGTTGGGGTGGCTTACTTGTCGCCAGCTCCGGATAAACCAGCCTTTGTATCTGTAGGAGACAAAGTTACTAAGGGTCAAACACTCTTGATTATCGAAGCCATGAAAGTGATGAATGAAGTCCCAGCACCAAAAGATGGGGTAGTCACTGAAATTTTGGTAACGAATGAAGAAATGGTTGAATTTGGAAAAGGATTGGTTCGAATCAAATGACAATTGATATTAATGCTATTCGTGAGGCTTTGCCGCATCGTTACCCAATGCTTTTGGTGGATCGCGTTTTAGAAACAAGCGAAGATACGATTGTTGCCATTAAAAACGTGACAATTAATGAACCATTTTTTAATGGACATTTTCCACAATATCCTGTTATGCCAGGTGTTCTCATCATGGAAGCTTTGGCACAAACAGCAGGTGTATTAGAGTTGTCAAAACCTGAAAATAAAGGGAAATTAGTCTTTTATGCAGGGATGGACAAGGTGAAGTTTAAAAAACAAGTCGTTCCAGGAGATCAACTGGTGATGACAGCTACTTTTGTCAAACGTCGTGGAACCATTGCTGTTGTTGAAGCGAAAGCAGAGGTAGACGGTAAGCTTGCAGCTTCAGGAACGCTTACTTTTGCAATTGGAAATTAAGAAAGGCCTATCTATGTTTCGTAAGATCTTAATCGCCAATCGTGGTGAGATTGCAGTACGCATTATTCGTGCGGCTCGTGAACTTGGCATCGAGACGGTTGCGGTGTATTCTACTGCTGATAAAGAAGCCTTGCATACCTTACTAGCGGATGAAGCAGTCTGTATTGGCCCTGCTAAATCAACAGAATCTTATTTGAATATGAGTGCTGTCTTGTCTGCAGCTGTTCTAACAGGAGCAGAAGCTATCCATCCTGGTTTTGGATTTTTAAGTGAAAACTCAAAATTTGCGACCATGTGTGAGGAAGTGGGCATTAAATTTATTGGTCCTTCTGCTAAAGTCATGGATTTGATGGGGGATAAGATTAATGCTCGTAAACAGATGATCAAAGCAGGAGTGCCTGTTATTCCTGGATCAGATGGTGAAGTGTATACTGCTGAAGAAGCCCTCGAGATTGCAGAGCGTATTGGTTACCCTGTGATGTTGAAAGCATCTGCAGGAGGCGGTGGTAAGGGAATTCGGAAGGTTGAAAAATCAGAAGATTTGGTTGCTGCTTTTGAATCTGCTTCCTCAGAAGCTCAAGCTGCTTTTGGGAATGGTGCCATGTATATGGAGCGGGTGATTTATCCGGCACGCCACATTGAAGTACAGATTTTAGCGGATCAGCATGGACATGTCATTCACTTAGGTGAACGCGATTGCTCTCTTCAACGGAACAATCAAAAAGTTCTAGAAGAATCCCCTTCAATTGCTATCGGAAAAACTCTTCGTAATCAAATTGGTTCTGCTGCTGTTCGGGCTGCTGAATCAGTTGGGTATGAGAATGCTGGAACGATTGAATTCTTGTATGATGAAGGCAAGGGTGAGTTCTACTTTATGGAAATGAATACCCGTGTGCAAGTAGAGCATCCTGTCACGGAATTTGTAACAGGAGTTGATATCGTTAAGGAACAGATTAAAATCGCAGCTGGACAAGAATTATCCGTTACTCAAGAGGATATTGTCATTAAAGGTCATGCGATTGAATGCCGGATCAATGCGGAAAATCCTTCCTTTAACTTTGCACCAAGCCCAGGTAAGATCACTAATCTCTATCTTCCAAGTGGTGGGGTTGGCTTGCGTGTGGATTCTGCTGTGTATCCTGGTTATACGATTCCGCCATACTATGATAGTATGATTGCTAAGATCATTGTCCATGGTGAAAATCGCTTTGATGCACTGATGAAAATGCAGCGTGCTCTTTATGAGTTGGAAATCGATGGTGTCATAACCAATAGCAGTTTCCAGTTGGATTTGATTTCAGATTCACATGTGATCGCTGGTGATTATGACACTGCATTTTTGATGGAACAATTCCTTCCAAATTATAATAAGGAATGATGAAAAAGCCTGGACTTGTGAGGGAAGTATGAACATCATCTTCACAGTTTCAGGCTTTTATAGTAATGCTGCAGATACTGTAGCATATTATAAGGAGTAAGTAATGGCATTATTTTCTAAAAAAGATAAATATATTCGGATCAATCCGAATAGGTCAGCCTGGAAGGAGCCTCAGCCAAAACCTGAAGTTCCTGATGAACTATTTTCACAATGCCCAGGTTGTAAACATACCATTTACCAAAAGGATTTAGGTAGTGAGCGTGTCTGCCCGAATTGTGGCTATACCTTCCGTATTTCTGCTAAAGAACGCTTGGCGCTGACAGTGGATCCGGCTAGCTTTGAAGAAATGTTTACAGGAATCGAAACAACAGATCCTTTGAATTTCCCAAATTATAAGAAGAAACTAGCAGCAGTGCGGGAAATGACAGGACTGGATGAAGCTGTTCTGACTGGAACTGCCTTGATTAAAGGACAAAAAGTTGCGCTTGGGATCATGGATTCCAACTTTATCATGGCTTCAATGGGTTCTGTAGTAGGCGAAAAAATTACTCGTTTATTTGAATTTGCGACAAAAGAAAAATTGCCAGTTGTTCTTTTTACCGCTTCCGGTGGTGCTCGGATGCAAGAAGGAATCGTGAGTTTGATGCAAATGGCAAAAATTTCTGCGGCTGTTCAACGTCATTCTAAAGAAAAATTATTCTATTTGACGGTATTGACAGATCCGACAACAGGTGGGGTGACAGCTTCGTTTGCTATGGAGGGTGATATTATCATGGCAGAGAGTCAGGCTTTGGTTGGCTTTGCTGGTCGACGCGTGATCGAATCAACTGTGCGTGAAAAATTGCCAGATGATTTCCAAAAAGCAGAATTTCTACAAGAACATGGATTTGTAGACTTGATCGTGGAGAGAAGCCAAATCCGAGCAACGGTTGGACAATTATTGGCCCTTCATGGAGGTAAACATGAGTAAAATAACACAGATTATTAAAGAGGCACGTGACCAAGGAAGATTGACTGCGCTTGATTTTGCTCAAGGAATTTTTGATGATTTTATCGAATTGCATGGAGATCGAAACTTCCGTGATGATGGTGCGGTGATTGGTGGGATTGGACGCTTAGGCGGTCAAACGGTTACAGTCGTTGGAATCCAAAAAGGAAAAAATCTTCAGGATAATCTAAAACGTAATTTTGGGCAACCCCATCCAGAAGGCTATCGAAAAGCTCTGCGCCTCATGAAGCAAGCAGAGAAATTTGGCCGTCCAGTTGTGACCTTTATCAATACAGCGGGTGCTTATCCTGGTGTTGGAGCTGAAGAACGAGGACAAGGTGAAGCCATTGCCCGCAACCTCATGGAAATGAGTGATCTAAAAGTTCCAATTATCGCGATTATCATCGGAGAAGGTGGCTCTGGTGGTGCCTTGGCTCTTGCTGTGGCAGATAAGGTCTGGATGCTTGAGAACTCCATCTATGCGGTCTTGAGTCCAGAAGGTTTTGCCTCTATTCTTTGGAAAGATGGAAGTCGTGCCATGGAAGCAGCAGAGTTGATGAAGATTACTTCTCACGAATTGTTAAATATGGAAATTGTCGATAAGGTGATTCCCGAGCATGGATTTTCAAATGGAGAACTACTGGCTCAAGTGAAGAAGGAATTACAGGAAGAGTTAAAGGTTTTACAAGCCTTACCTCTCGAAGAGCTTCTGGAGCAACGCTACCAACGTTTTCGTAAATATTAAAAAACTGAGCTTGCAATTTGCAAGTCTCAGTTTTTTTAAACTTTATTTTGGTGCGATGACTTCAGCGCCACCCATATATGGACGAAGAACTTCAGGAATGGTTACAGAACCATCTTCGTTTTGATAGTTTTCAAGAATAGCAGCGACGGTACGTCCAACAGCTAACCCTGAACCGTTCAAAGTGTGAAGAAGTTTGACTTTACCATCTGCTTCGTCACGGTAGCGGATTTGCGCACGGCGAGCTTGGAAATCTTCTGTATTGGAACAGCTTGAGATTTCACGGTAGGTGTTTTGCGCTGGAATCCACACTTCTAAGTCATAAGTCTTAGCAGCTGAGAAGCCCATGTCTCCAGTGGAGAGAGCTACCACACGGTATGGAAGGTTCAGTTTTTGAAGGATATTTTCAGCATTGACAACCATTTTTTCCAATTCATCATATGATTCTTCTGGTTTAGCAAATTTCACCATTTCAACCTTATGGAATTGGTGCAAACGGATCAAGCCGCGAGTATCACGACCAGCTGAACCAGCTTCTGAACGGAATGATGGACTCATAGCGGTGAAGTAGATTGGAAGGTCTTTTCCATCAAGAATTTCATCGCGGTAGTAGTTCGTCAAAGGAACTTCAGCAGTTGGAATGAGGACATAATTGGTATCGCTAAGTTCAAAAGTATCTTCCTTGAATTTTGGATACTGACCAGTACCAAACATAGAATCATGGTTGACCATGTAAGGAGGGATGACTTCAGTGTAGCCTTCCTTGCCATGTTCGTCCAACATGAAGTTGTAGATAGCACGTTCTAAGCGAGCTCCAAGACCTTTGTAGAAGAGGAAACGAGCACCAGTGACTTTAGCCCCGCGTTCCCAGTCAAGGATATCAAGGTCTTCTCCTAAATCCCAGTGAGCTTTTGGTTCGAAGTCAAACTCGCGAGGAGTTCCCCAACGGCGAACTTCAACGTTGTCATCCTCATCTGCTCCAACAGGGACACTATCAGCAGGGATATTTGGAAGGGTAGTAGTGAATTCAGTTAATTTGGCATCGATTTCAGCCAATTCTGTATCCAATGCTTTGACTTCTGCAGAGAGGGTTTGCATGGCAGCAATCTTATCATCTGCATTTTCCTTGTTGCGTTTAGCTTGTGCGATTTCAGCAGATACAGTGTTACGCTCTGCTTTGAGATTTTCTACTTTGACTAAGATATCTCGACGTTTAGCATCGATTTCTTTCATTTCATTCAAAATAGCTGCATCTACGCCACGTGTTGCCAATTTTTTAGCAACAGCATCAAAGTCTGTACGAATTCGTTTAATATCTAACATAGCTTCTCCTTTAACAAAAAACACACCTGTTAGAGTGTTGGAGTGGCAGAGCCACGGTTCCATCCAACTTCACAGGTGTGCACTTGATTCGATATTGTATTTTAAAGAAACGGTAGAATTTCAATTAAGATTTCTATCTGCTCGCAGCAACCGCAGACTTTCTGAAAGAACCTCTTAACTTACTTATCCGTTTGCGTCTATTATACAAGAAAAGATCCTATTTTGCAAATAGATTTTTAATTTTAGCCGTGATGATTTGGATCAACGTAGGAAGTTTGACAATTTTATCATTTCCTAGATGTTCCCGAGCAATCTTTAAAATTTTTCCAGAGTCTTTTGAAGCAAAGAGAAATTTTGATTCTCTGGTATAGATTTCAAAATGGCGGCTAATTTTACGTCCGGATACATTGGCTCCGATTCGCTCGATTTCTTGCCAGGGAATTTGGATGTAGTCTTCTACATTTGCATCCGCATAAAATTCAAAAGCGGCATTCCCGACTAGGATTTTTCCAACCTTTCCCCCCACTCCAAGGTAAGAAACCCCTGTAGTATGGAATTCAACGGTTTTATTCAATGATTGAGCCATGAGATCCTCCTGTATTGCTGTTCACTCCATTATATCATAATAAAAAGAAGGCCGAAACCTTCTTTTTTGTTGATCTTTGCTTACATCAAGCCAGCAACGTGTGCTAATACACCGATTACAAAGAGAGCGATGATGATAGTGATTGGAGATACTTTTTTCTTCAACAACCACATACAAGCAAAAGTAAGAAGCAATCCCATCAAACCAGGAATCAATGAATCCAAGTTTTGTTGGAAAGTTGTAACTTTTTCAGGTGTTTGAGATAGGCCTGAACCAACTTGAGCGAAGGCTTCTTGGATACCCTTGTATCCTTCAGGAAGTTTATCCCAGTGGATATAAGCTTTATCGGCTAATTTGACAGAAGAAACATTGAAGACGAATTTAATAGATACCCAACGTTCTACCAAAACAGCGAGGATGAACATCCCAAGGATAGAAGCCCCTTTAGTGATGTCTTGCAAGATCCCACCAGACATATCTTTGGTAATTTCAGAACCTGCTTTGTAGCCAAGTTCTTGCGTGTACCACAAGAAGGCCATACGAATTGCATTCCATGCGATAAAGAAGATAAGTGGACCAAGGATATTACCAGACGCAGCAAGTGATGCACCAAGGGCACCAAGGATAGGACGTACTGTAAACCAGAAGACTGGATCTCCGATACCCGCCAAAGGACCCATCATACCAATTTTAACCCCTTGGATGGCAGCATCGTCAATCGCAGCACCGTTTGCTCTTTCTTCTTCAAGAGCAAGTGTTACCCCGATGATAGGAGCGGCAACGTATGGGTGAGTGTTAAAGAATTCCATGTGACGTTCAAGAGCAGCCGCTTGGTCTTCTTTCTTTGTGTAGAGTTTTTTGATAGCTGGGATCAATGAGTAAGCCCAACCCAAGTTTTGCATCCGTTCATAGTTCCAAGAACCTTGCAAGAAGGTTGAACGCCACCAAACTTTTTGACGATCTGATTTAGATAATTGTAATTTTTCAGTCATGATAGTGTCACACCTTTCTTAATAGTCTTCGAGAATGTCGCCAATTGGATCGTTAGAAGTAGCGGCACCGCCACCTCCATTGCCACCTTTCTTAGAAAGAGTAAGGTAGATCAAGGCAAGGGCAACACCAATTGCTCCAAGGGCAATCAAGGTCAATTGGCTAACAGCTGCAAGAGCAAAACCGATGGCAAAGAATGGCCATACTTCACGGCTCGCCATCATGTTGATAACCATGGCATAACCAACGGCTACAACCATACCACCACCGATTTGCATTCCATCAGAGAGCCATTTTGGCATTTGTTCAAGAGCAGTTTTGACAGTTTCAGCAGGAATCATCAACAAGAGGGCTGCAGGAATGGCGATACGAAGACCTTGAAGAAGAAGGGCCACAAAGTGAGCGCGTTCTACACCTTTGATATCCCCTTTTCTAGCAGCAGCGTCGGCAGTGTGAACCAAACCAACGGAAAGGGTACGGACGATCATGGTCAAGAAAAGACCAGCAACTGCAAGTGGAATAGCGACACTTTGAGCGACAGCGATTCCTTTTGTACTGAAGTCTCCCCCAAGTACCATGATGATGGCAGCAGCGACAGATGCAAGGGCAGCATCGGGTGCAACTGCGGCACCAATGTTTGCCCAGCCAAGTGCAATAAATTGAAGTGAACCACCAAGCATAATGCCAGCAGTCAAATTACCTGTTACCAAACCGATTAAGGTACAAGCAACAAGGGGTTGGTGGAATTGGAATTGGTCAAGGATACCTTCAAGACCTGCTAAGAAGGCAACAACGACCACTAATACCATAGAAATAATAGACATGTTTAAAATCCTTTCGTAAGTAATCGATTATTGAACGTTAGCTTTGTTAATTAAGTCAAACAAATCTTTCTTAGAGTCATTTGGCACTTTACGGACGTCAAATTCAACTCCAAGATCACGCATTTTTTCAAATGTAGCCACATCATCTTTATCCATTGATAACACATTGTTCACCATGGTTTTACCAGTTGAGTGGGCCATTGAACCAACGTTCAAGGTTTTAATCGGAACACCACCTTCGATGGCGCGAAGAGCATCTTGAGGTGTTTCAAATAAGATCAAAGCATGGGTATTTCCAAAACGTGGATCTTTTGCAACGTCGATCAATTTTTGAATTGGGACAACGTTTGCTTTCACACCATTCGGTGCCGCTTGTTTGATCAATTCCTTACGGAGTTCATCTTTAGCAACAGAATCTGAAGCAACAATGATCCGATCGGCTTTTGAATCAGGTGTCCAAGCAGTTGCGACTTGTCCATGAAGAAGACGTGTATCTAAGCGGGCAAGGTTAATCTTGAGTTTTCCATCTCCGATAACCGTTCCTTCTGGAATAGCAGCTTGGGCTACAGGAGCAGCAGTGGCTGTACTAGCTTCTTCAACAGGATTCAATTCTTCTGGAAGGGCTTTGACACCGTCTTTTGCTTCCTTGATGATGTTTGCAGCGACTTGATCAACGCCGGCATTTGCATCCATCAAACGTTCTGTATAAGCTTGAATCAACATCGGAAGGTTCAATCCTGTGATGATCGCAAATTTACGATCTGGATTTTCTCCCATGACGCGACTTGCTTGGTTAAATGGAGAACCACTCCAAAGGTCAGCCAAAACCAAGACTTCATCTTCTGCATCAAATGCGGCAACAGCTGCATTAAATTTAGCATAGAGATCATCCGGGCCTTCACTTGGCATGAACGTAACCACTTGAACTTTCTCTTGATCCCCAAAGATCATCGAGCCGGATTGGTGGATTCCAGCTGCAAATTCACCGTGGCTAGCAATAATGATACCAATACTCATTATTGACATTCCTCCTTATAAAATTTGTTTGACTTTCAGTTTAAGAAAACTTTAAGCTACTTTATTATAAATCGTTTCCACACTTAAGTCAATTTTTCTATCAAAATCTCGATGTAAAAACATTGATTTATTATATTAAATCATCGTTAGATAGAAAAAGAATGCTCTTGAATGAATTTTGTTTATTACTTGTTGATGCTTAAAAAATCAATAATAGATATGTTTTATAGGATTTTGTTCTCAATGAAAAGATTCCGAGAATCAAACGATATTCTCGAAAACAAAAATAAATATATAACAAATTGTATATGAGAGTGATTGAGAGCACTCAAAAAGACTAGCCCAGTTGGGCTAGTCCTGTAGGTTCAGTTGTTTAGTTTGTAAAGTCAAGTACCATACGTCCTTGAATGGTTCCGGCTTCCATTTCGTCAAAGACTTTGACAGCATCTTCTACTGGACGTTTTTGAACGACAGGGACTACCAAGCCTTCTGCACCAAATTGGAAAGCTTCTTCCAAGTCTTTACGAGTTCCTACAAGAGAACCAATGACTTGGATACCATCTAATACAGTTTTCACAATGCTGAGGTCCATCATTTCAGAAGGAAGACCAACTGCGACCACGCGGCCACCAGCACGAACAGAATCTACTGCTTGGTTGAAAGCTACTTTAGAAACGGCTGTTACGACAGCAGAGTGAGCTCCACCGTTTGTTTTTTCTTTGATCAATCCTGGGACATCTTCGACTTCGCGACCGTTGATGACAAAGTCTGCACCAACTTCTTTCGCCAATTCTAGTTTATCATTGTTGATATCGACAGCGATGACATGTGCGTTGAAGACTTTCTTAGCATATTGAACAGCCAAGTTTCCTAGTCCACCAGCTCCATAGATAACGATCCATTGTCCTGGTTCAGCTTTGGCTTCTTTGATGGCTTTGTAAGTTGTAACACCTGCACACGTAATAGAAGATGCTTGGGCTGGATCTAATCCTTCAGGTACTTTCACTGCGTAATCTGCAGTAACGATACATTGTTCAGCCATCCCTCCATCAACAGAGTAACCAGCATTTTTTACAGTACGGCAAAGAGTTTCACGACCAGTTGTACAGTATTCACAAGTTCCACATCCTTCGAAGAACCATGCGACACTGACACGATCCCCAACTTTTAGGCTCTTGACATCTGGAGCAACTTCTTTAACAATACCGATTCCTTCGTGTCCAAGAACACGGCCTGGAACTTTACCGAAGTCCCCGTGAGCAACGTGCAAGTCAGTGTGGCAGACACCACAGTATTCGATTTGAACAAGTGCTTCCCCTGTTTCAAGTGGACGCATGTCTTTGTTTGCAACGATTTCAACACCAGTACCTTCTGGATTTACAACAACAGCTTTCATTTTGTTCCTCCTTAAGTGAACGAGAAGCGGTTTAAAATTTTTGAAAGCGCTTCTTTAATAACTATGTTAATAATATCACAAACTAGATGACGAGGCAATGAAAAAAATGGAAAAAAAGGGCGGTATTGATTAACCGATTAAGGATTTGGCGCAGAAAAAGACATGAGGGGATAACTCATGTCTGTTAGTTTTATAAGAATAATTGAATGAGTTGGCGCGCGACACCGTCTTCGTTATTCGTGAAATCTATGACGGAGTCTGCATAAGGGAGAAGGACGGAGCTAGCATTTTTCATAGCGTATCCATGACCAGCGAGAGCTAGCATGTCGGTATCGTTGTGCTCGTCTCCAAAGGCAATCAAATCCTTCTGATCCATATTGAGTTTATCTAGAAGGTAGGTCAGAGCAGATGCTTTGGTCACATTTTTGGGATTGCATTCCAGAATATTTAAGGGACCACCCCAAGTATTGATAGACAGATTGTAGTCATAATGCCGATTCATTTCATCTGCCAGAGCATATTTGTCTTCCGCTTTCGTTTGAAAGAGGATACAGTTTGGGTCGCTCGTTACCCGTTCGGGGTTGAATTGATTTTCTGGTTGGAAAGCCTCAATACCGAATAATTTAGGATCTGCGACGTGCTCATTTGGATCGGTAATAAAGAATTTATTGCGGTATTCGCCTGCTATAAAGTCAGCCTGGATGGTGTCTCGGTTGGCGACCATATCTAACAGGTATTTTTTATCTAAAGTCAAACATTGTTCATCCACCCATTTTTTCTCAGGTAGATGCGTAAGGGAGCCGTTAAAATTGATCATCGGAGTATCTAGCTCTAGTTGTTTGTAGTAGGTATGTGCCATACGGTAGGGGCGGCCTGTTGTAATAATAACTTTATGGCCAAGAGCACTAATTTTTTTAATGGTCTCAATGGTAAAGTCGCTCAATTTGCTTTCGGAATTTAAGAGGGTACCGTCTAGATCTAGAGCGATCATCTTTTTATGCATATTTCAGTTCCTTTCGAGAAGAATGAGACCATTATATCAGAAAAATCGGAAAAGCGCTCAAAAATCGAGAAGAGAAGCGGGATTTCTTGAAAGACGAAAGATCTTTTGATAGAATAGATATAACGTTCGCAAATTGATTGGGAGCGAGAATGATGAAAAAGGAGTTTATTCTGAAATGGATAAGTTTTTTAAACTTTCAGAACATGGAACCACTGTTCGAACAGAGGTTCTTGCTGGTTTGACAACCTTTTTTGCGATGAGTTATATCCTCTTCGTAAACCCTCAAATGTTGTCACAAACAGGTATGCCAGCTCAAGGGGTCTTCCTTGCAACGATTATTGGATCCGTTGTCGGAACCTTGATGATGGCTTTTTATGCCAATTTACCTTATGCACAAGCACCTGGGATGGGCTTGAATGCCTTCTTTACCTTTACCGTTGTATTTGGTATGGGCTACTCATGGCAGGAAGCTTTGGGAATGGTCTTCATTTGTGGTGTGATCTCATTGATTATCACATTGACAAATGTTCGGAAGATGATCATCGAATCGATTCCGACCGCTCTTCGCTCTGCTATTTCAGCTGGGATCGGGATTTTCTTGGCCTATGTTGGAATTAAGAATGCGGGATTTTTGAAATTCACGATTGACCCTCATACCTATACAGTGGTTGGAGAAGGAGCAGATAAGGCGAATGCAACGATCTCAGCCAATGCATCTGCTGTTCCTGGATTGGTTGCTTTTAACAATCCAGCTGTCCTCTTGGCTCTTGTTGGTCTTGCGATTACTATTTTCTTTGTTGTCAAAGGGATTAAGGGAGGGATTATCCTTTCTATCTTAGTAACGACTGTGCTTGGAATTCTCATCCATGTTGTTGATATCACTAAAATTGACTTTGCAAGTAATCATCTAGGAGCTGCCTTTAATGATTTAGGCACGATCTTTGGTCAAGCTTTGGGATCGAAAGGATTGGGTTCCTTGATTTCAAATACCTCTCGTTTGCCTGAAACCTTAATGGCAATCTTAGCCTTCTCCTTGACCGATATTTTTGATACAATTGGAACTTTGATCGGTACGGGTGAAAAAGTTGGGATTGTTGCGACGAATGGGGAAAACCATCAATCAGTGAAATTAGATAAGGCCCTCTATTCAGACCTTGTAGCGACTTCAGTCGGAGCCATTGCAGGAACTTCAAACGTAACGACGTATGTTGAATCTGCAGCTGGTATTGGAGCTGGTGGACGCACTGGTCTGACAGCCTTGGTTGTAGCGATTTGTTTTGCTATTTCAAGTCTCTTTAGTCCTTTGTTGGCGATTGTACCGACCGCTGCTACAGCTCCAATTTTGATTGTTGTTGGGATCATGATGTTGAGTGGCTTGAAAAATATCCATTGGGAAGATATGTCAGAAGCCGTTCCTGCCTTCTTCACTTCTATCTTTATGGGCTTCAGCTACTCGATTACACAAGGGATCGCTGCTGGATTTATCACCTATAGCTTGGTGAAAGTGGTTAAAGGAGAAGCCAAAGAAGTGCACAGCATGATTTGGATCCTAGATGTTCTCTTTATTTTAAACTACGTTAGCATGGCCTTGAATTAAGCATCAGGAAAGTGCCAAAAAGGAATGGGAGTTGTCTCCCATTCCTTTCAGATTGAAGACAAAGTTATACCAAAAACATTCCTTAGGTGAGTACGGACGTCAGCGAACTTCTTTGAAGTTCCATGACTAATTATTGAGCCTAAGGTCTCAATAATTCCGAGTGCCTGAAACGTTATTGTTTCAGGCACTTTTCTCACAGCGGAAAGTTTCAGTATTTTCTTAAATCGATTTAAAAATTGGAACTCAAATTTATTTTTTTTTTGCAGAATCACTTAACTTATTTTACTTTGAAATAGTTTGTCTATCTATCTAAAAAGCAAACCTGAGTCGAACAATTTCTAAAAGAAAGAGCAGATTTTTAAAAAGTTTGGTATAATAGAGAAATGATTAGTCACAATGAAACGGAGCTGATCGCTCTAGGAAAACAGCTAGGAAAACTCTTAGAAAAGCAAGACGTGATCATCTTATCAGGTGATCTAGGGGCAGGAAAAACGACCTTTACCAAGGGAATTGCAAAGGGGTTAGGGATTGATCAGATGATTAAAAGCCCGACCTATACCATTGTTCGTGAATACGAAGGTCGCTTGCCTTTATACCATTTGGATGTTTACCGGATTGGGAATGATCCAGATTCTATTGATTTAGATGATTTTCTATTTGGAGATGGTGCTACCATTATTGAATGGGGAGAGCTGATTGAGCCGAGTCTCTCGGATGCTTATCTAAAAATTTTTATCCGAAAATTAGAAGATGGGCGAGAGTTAGCTTTTGAAGCTCATGGAGCGCGTGCAGAAGCTTTGCTGGCATCCTTTGAGCAGGTGGAAAAAACCGATGACTAAGGAAAAGGAAGTAACATTAGAAATTCGGCAAGCTGACAGTGCAGACGCGGCTCTTGTCGTTGATTTCTTAAATCAAGTTGGGAAAGAGTCAGATTACATGACGCTAGATGAAGCTGGAATTGGCATGTCTCCAGCAGACATGGAGCAATTTCTAATGGTGCAAGAAATGGCGGAAAATCGGATTTGCCTCTTGCTATTTCTAGATCAGGAACTGGCAGCTTTGTTAAATATCACTGCAGCTTCTCAACGGTCTGTTCGGCATATTGGTGATGTCTTTATTGTGGTTCAAAAAGCTTATTGGAATCAAGGGCTTGGACAGATCTTGTTGGAAGAAGGAATTGAGTGGGCGCACTCGACGGGTGTTCTTAGGAAACTAGTCTTGAATGTCCAAGTGCGCAATGAACGAGCAGTTCACCTGTATAAAAAGTTAGGTTTTGAGATCGAAGGTTGTCAAGCTCGTGGAGCTTGTTCAGCTGAAGGAGAATTCTTAGATGTTTACCTTATGGGGAAACTGATAGATTAGAGAGAGATTCTAAATGGTTAAAAAAATTATTTTGATGTTTTTGAGCTTATTGACGGTAACAGTGATTGGGATTGGGGCCTATGGCCTTACCATCCTAAACCAAACGACTGGGACTCTCAGTAAGACCTATAAAGGCTTTGGAAATGAGACCAATGTCATTGCAGAAAACAAGCCGATGACTATCCTTTTGATGGGGGTTGATACAGGTAGCGGTTCTCGGGAAGATCCTTGGGCCGGCAATAGTGATACCATGATTTTGGTGACTGTCAATCCTCAAACAAAAGAAACAACCATGACGAGCTTGGAAAGAGATATCCTAACCAATATTACTTCAGATGGCGAAACGGTCCAAGCAAAATTGAATTCGGCTTATGCTCAAGGTGGTGCCAAGTTAGCCATTAAGACCATTCAAGATCTTTTGAATATCCATATTGACCGCTATGTCATGATCAATATGAAGGGATTGGTTCAATTAGTGGATAAGGTTGGTGGTATCACGGTTAACAATCCATTTGACTTCGATATCTCGATCGAGGAAAATGAGCCAGAATATACGGCTAAGATCGCACCAGGACGTCAGGAGATTAATGGGGACCAAGCTCTCGTTTATTCACGCATGCGCTACCAAGACCCAGAAGGAGACTATGGACGTCAAAAACGCCAACGTGAAGTGATCAAAAAGATTGTTGAGAAAGTTTTAAGCCTCAATAGTTTGAGTCACTACAAAGGAATCATTGAGTCTGTTAGTGACAATATGCAAACCAACATTTCACTTGATAGCAACAGTCTTCTTCAATTGTTAGGATATAAAGATGCCCTTTCAACGATTCATCAGTACCAGCTGAAAGGAGAAGATGCCACCTTAGCAGATGGCGGAAGTTATCAGATTGTCACTTCAAAACATCTCTTGAAAATTCAAAATATCATCCGCAAAGCTTTGGGGATGAAAGAAATTAAAACATTGAAAACCAATGCTTACCTATTAGATGGAGATGAAGAGTTGAAGAGTGCTTCTTCTCAAAATGATACGCCAGCGGCCTCATCTGAGGAAGCACCTGTTTACCAAGAGTTTAACCAACTACCAGTTGTACCATCGACCCAGGATACGGGAGTGGTGACACCTCAAAGTTCTGTTGCACCAGTGACACCAGTTGCTCCTGCAGCTACAGAGTCGAGCAGTGTGACACCTACGGTGCCTTCAGAATAAGAAAAAAACGATTGAGTTTTCTCAATCGTTTTTACTTGGTTGCCAGATGTCTTGAATTTCTTTTAGAGAAGCTGTTGCTTGTTGACTAAATAGTTTGGTCTTGTATTGGAAATCCGTTACCAATTCTTGAAGATTGGTCTTTTGGTCTTGGATAATATCCAGATTGCGTTGGATTTTTGCTAGGTTATCTTGAATTCCCTTGACCAATTGGCTGGATTCAGTCACCTCTGTTTTAATTTCTTTGCGGTTTTTTACTAGGTGGTAGCTCATGCTAGCTCCTGTTGCAAACCAAAAGAGATTTTTGAGTTTCATATGGCCTCCTTTTTAACTGTTTTTGATGGTTTCTGCGAGAACTGCTAGTTGTTCAAAATTAGGCTCGTGTTCAGTAAATGAAATGGCAAGCTCATCTTGATCGGAATAGCGAGGGATAATGTGGACATGTGTGTGAAAAACGGTTTGTCCAGAAACCTCTTCCATGTTGCTGATGATATTCATTCCTTTAGCTTGGGTAGCAGCTTCTACTTTTTTAGCAACTTTAGAGACACGTGCAAATAGTTGAGCTGTGGCGGTTTCGTCCATCTCTAATAGATTGCGAGCGTGTTTTTTTGGCACCACTAACGTATGACCTGGGGTAACCTGAGAGATGTCCAAAAATGCGAGAACTTCCTCGTCTTCATAGACTTTGGAGGAAGGAATGTCGCCAGCTATAATCTTACAAAAAATACAATCATCAACCATAAATACACCTCATTTAGACTAAATTTTGTTATAATATAAGAACATTATACCAGAAATCGGAGAAAATATGTTAGAAATCAACAAGTTGACAGGGGGCTATGTCAACATCCCTGTCCTGAAAGAGGTGAGCTTTTCAGTTCCGGATGGCCAACTGATTGGTTTGATTGGACTAAATGGAGCTGGGAAGTCAACCACGATTAATGAAATTATTGGTCTCCTGCATCCTTATGCTGGGGAAGTACGGATTGACGGCCTGAGTCTGCCAGAAGCTCCAACAGACTATCGTAAAAAAATCGGCTATATTCCAGAAACCCCTAGCCTATATGAAGAATTAACCTTGAGAGAGCATATCGAGACCGTAGCTATGGCCTATGATTTAGACATGGATCAGGTCATGGTGCGCGTCCAGCCTTTATTGGAACGATTTCGTTTGGCTGAAAAATTAGATTGGTTCCCGACCCAGTTTTCAAAAGGGATGAAGCAAAAGGTCATGATTATTTGCGCCTATGCAGTGGATCCAAGTCTTTATATTGTCGATGAACCCTTTTTGGGATTGGATCCTGTTGCGATTGCAGATTTGATTCAGTTATTGGCCGATGAGAAAGCAAAAGGGAAATCGATTTTGATGAGTACCCACGTTCTGGATTCGGCTGAAAAGATGTGTGATGGTTTTGTGATCCTCCATAAGGGTCAGATCCGAGCACAAGGGACCTTGGACGAGCTGCGTTCAACTTTTGGGGATGAGAAAGCAAGTCTAAATGATATCTACATGACCTTGACAGAAGAGGAAACAGCATGAAAGAGTTGATGAAAAAACGGCAAGAAACGTTTCGAACTCAATGTGTAAAATATAGCCGCTATGTTCTCAATGATCATTTCGTCCTCTTTATGCTGATTTTCATAGGATTTTTGGCAGTTCAATACAGCCAATTCTTGCAAGATCTACCCAAAGATACAAGCCTGATCCGCTGGAGTCTCATGATTGGTTTGCTCCTCTTGGTTCCGATAGGCTCCATTGCGACCTACTTAGAGAAACCCGATGCTTTATTCCTTTTAGTAAAGGAAGAGGAAGTGAAACGTTATATCAAAGGGCAGGCCAAGAAGTCTTTTGTGTTTTGGTTTTTGATTCAAAGTTTTGTCCTTCTATTATTTGTGCCTCTTCTTCTGGCAACGGGGCTGGATAAACTTGCTATTGTAGCTTATATCCTTGTCTTAGGAGTGGCTAAAGGGGCTGTTTTTAGCTGGAAGGAAGCGCGCTTCTACCAGGATGGAAATTTGAATTGGACCTTGGCCATTGCTCGTGAGAATGCAAGGAAACAATTGATTCTTCGTTTCTTTGCCTTGTTTACAACGGTGAAAGGTATTACTAACAGTGTTAAAAGAAGAGCTTACTTGGATGGTTTCTTAGGGCTTCTTCCCAAAACACATGGCAATACGTGGCTTCACTTATATATGCGCTCCTTCCTACGGAATGGAGATCTTTTCTCTATGACTCTCCGACTCTTGGCTCTTTCCATTTTCGCTATCATCTTTATTCCCCAGCCTCTCGTAGTGATTGCTCTTGTAGCCTTGCTCAATTACTTGGTTATTTTTCAATTACTGGGGCTATACAGTGCTTTTGATTACCAACCCTTGACCCTCCTTTTCCCAATGAAAAAGGGCAGTAAAAAGGCAGGGTTGAACAAAACGATTCAGCTGGTCATGGGGATGGTAACGGTGATAGAAGGGGGAATTGGCCTGGTCTTTATTTCAGATAAAGTCCTGTTGTTAGGCTTATTGGCTTATACAGTTGCTTTAATCCTACTCTATCTTCCATTTAAGATGGCGCGCTTGGTTGACGAAAGTCGTTAAAATTAGTAAAATAGATTGGAAACTTTTTACGGAGGAAAAGATGGACTCGAATGAAAAAGAGCTAAGCCTCACCCCAATTCCTGGGAAGAGTGGGAAGGCCTACATGGGGACCTACCCAGATGGTGGGCGCGTTTTTGTAAAAATGAATACGACCCCAATCCTTGCGGGTCTAGCAAAAGAACAGATTGCTCCTCAATTGTTATGGAGTCGACGATTGCCAGATGGAAATGTGATGAGTGCCCAAGAATGGTTGAATGGGGAAATTCTCACGCCAAATGGGATGTCGAAAAAACAAGTCGTCAATATTTTAACGAGATTGCACCGTTCTAGACCTTTGATGACCCAATTGAAAAAACTTGGCTATCCTGTAGAATCTCCATTAGAATTGCTCAATTCTTGGAGCAATCGGTTACCAATTGCCCTACGTCAGAACCACTATATCCAATCAGTCGTAAAGAATTTACGTAAGACAGTGCCTGCCTTCCGGGAGGATTATGCGACGATCGTTCACGGGGATGTTCGTCATAGTAACTGGATTGAGACAGAGAGCGGCTTGATTTATCTAGTCGATTGGGACTCTGTTCGTTTGACAGACCGGATGTTGGATGTGGCGCATATCTTGAGTCACTATATCCCAGATTCTAATTGGCGCGATTGGTTAGGCTATTATGGCTACAAGTACAATCAAAAAGTATTTGATAAACTCTATTGGTTTGGTCAATACTCTTTCTTGTGCCAAATTGCTAAATACTATGAAAATAATGATTTAGAAAATGTCAATCGCGAGATCTATGCTCTGCGCAATTTCCGGTTGAAATATGGAAAGGAAATATGAGAGTTAGAAATCGCAAGGGAGCGACTGAATTATTAGAAGCGAACCCGCAATATGTGGTCCTAAATCCAGAAGATGCCAAGGGAAAGTGGCATGAAATTTTCGGGAATGACCATCCTATTCATATCGAAGTGGGTAGCGGAAAAGGGGCCTTTATTACTGGGATGGCCAAGGCCAATCCAGAGATCAACTACATCGGAATTGATATTCAAAAATCGGTCTTGAGTTATGCTTTAGATAAGGTCTTAGAAGCTGATGTTCCTAACATTAAATTGCTTTGGGTAGACGGAGATAGCTTGACCAACTATTTTGAAGATGGGGAAATTGATCAACTCTATCTGAATTTTTCAGATCCATGGCCTAAGAAACGTCATGAGAAGCGCCGTTTGACTTACAAGACCTTCTTGGATACCTTCAAGCAAATCCTTCCAGAACATGGGGAGATTCACTTTAAAACAGATAATCGAGGTCTGTTTGAATACAGTTTGGTGAGCTTTTCTCAATACGGAATGACTTTGAAGGGTGTCTGGCTAGACCTTCATGCTAGTGATTTTGAGGGGAATGTCATGACGGAATATGAGAAAAAGTTCTCAAGTAAAGGACAGGTCATTTACCGTGTAGAAGCACAGTTTTAGCATATTCCTTGCAATCGTTGGGGAATCGTGTTATAATACCTTAAATGAATAGAAAAGGAGAGGCGGGGAAATATCTTCGCCTCTTATCTATGAGGAGGTGGCAACCATCGCAACGATTGTTGACTTAGTAACAGAAGTGATTCAGCCAGCTATAAAGGAACCATTTGAATTGGTCGATGTTGAATATGGCAAAATGGGTGGTGACTACGTCTTAAGCATTTTCGTAGACAAACCAGAAGGGATCACACTGAATGATACAGCGGATTTGACAGAAATCATTAGCCCGCTATTGGATCAAATCAAACCAGACCCATTTCCAGAACAGTACTTTTTAGAAGTTACCAGTCCTGGCTTGGAGAGACCATTGAAAACCAAGGAAGCACTCGAGGGAGCTGTTGGCAAGTATGTCAATATCAGTTTGTACAAGGCTGTTGAAAAGCAAAAGGTCTTTGAGGGGAACTTGGTAGGTTTTGAAGAGGATGTTTTGACCATTGAGTATATGGATAAAACACGAAAGAAAACTGTAGAAATTCCTTATAACCTTGTGTCCAAAGCAAGGTTGGCTGTAAAATTGTAACAGAATGAAAGAAAGGATGCCTTTATAGTAAAGGCAAGAAAAACATGAGTAAAGAAATGCTAGAAGCCTTCCGCATTTTGGAAGAAGACAAAGGGATCAAAAAAGAAGATATCATCGAAGCCGTCACAGAATCATTGCGTTCAGCTTATCGCCGTCGTTATGGACAATCAGAAAGTGCAGCGATTGAATTCAATGAAAAAACTGGAGATTTCCGTGTTTATACGGTTCGTGAAGTGGTGGATGAAGTCTTTGATAGCCGTTTAGAAATCAGCTTGAAGGATGCCTTGGCCATTAGCTCTGCTTATGAGTTGGGGGATAAGATCAAGTTTGAAGAAGCACCAGCTGAATTTGGTCGTGTAGCAGCTCAATCTGCTAAACAAACGATCATGGAAAAAATGCGTAAGCAAACGCGCACCATCACCTATAACACTTATAAAGAACATGAAAATGAAATCATG
Organism: Streptococcus mobilis; assembly: GCF_059727625.1. NCBI lineage: Bacteria > Bacillati > Bacillota > Bacilli > Lactobacillales > Streptococcaceae > Streptococcus > Streptococcus mobilis. The sequence continues at coordinate 1,800,926 of NZ_AP041823.1, read as the reverse complement.
AGTGGAACAGTGGAGCGCTTTGATAATCGTTTTATCTATGTCAATCTTGGTTCGATCGAAGCTCAATTGTCTAAGCAAGATCAAATTCCAGGAGAAGTGTTCCAATCTCATGACCGGATTGAAGTCTTTGTCTACAAGGTAGAAGATAATCCACGTGGTGTTAATGTCTTTGTTAGCCGAAGCCATCCTGAAATGATCAAACGTTTGATGGAACAAGAAATTCCTGAAGTCTATGATGGAACTGTTGAGATTATGAGTGTAGCGCGTGAAGCTGGAGATCGTACAAAAGTTGCGGTTCGTAGCCATAATCCAAACGTAGATGCAATTGGGACGATCGTTGGTCGTGGTGGATCGAATATTAAAAAGATTACCAGCAAATTCCACCCAGCTCGATACGATCAAAAATTAGACCGTATGGTTACGACAGAAGAAAATATCGATGTCATCGAGTGGGTTCCAGATCCAGCTGAATTCATCTACAATGCGATCGCTCCTGCAGAAGTGGACCAAGTTATTTTTGATGATGAAGATAGCAAACATGCTCTCGTTGTGGTTCCAGATAATAAACTATCTCTTGCCATCGGTCGTCGTGGTCAAAACGTTCGTTTGGCGGCTCATTTGACTGGTTACCGCATTGATATCAAATCTGCTAGTGAGTTCGAAGAAATGGAAGCAGCTCAAGAAACTTTTGAAGACCAAGTAGAAAGTGGCGAAGAGCAAGTCGATTAAGAGAGGGAGGGAACATGGTAAAAACAAGAAAAATCCCTTTAAGAAAATCTGTCGTTTCAAATGAAATTATTGATAAGCGCGATTTGCTCCGTATTGTCAAAAATAAAGAAGGACAAGTCTTTATCGATCCAACTGGCAAAGCCAATGGTCGAGGTGCTTATATCAAGCTAGACAATGAAGAAGCGGCACTTGCTAAGAAAAAGAAAGTTTTTAATCGTAGTTTTAATATGGAAGTGGAAGAAGCTTTCTATGATGAATTGATCGCTTATGTAGATCATAAGGTGAAGAGAAGAGAGTTAGGCCTTGAATAAGCAAAAGATAAGTAATTTGTTGGGCTTGGCGCAAAGAGCAGGAAAACTCATTTCTGGAGAAGAACTCGTGATCAAAGCCATCCAGGAAGAAAAAGCAAAATTAGTTTTTCTGGCAAATGATGCAGCTAGTAACCTGACAAAAAAGGTGACAGATAAGGGTCACTATTATGAGGTTCAAGTATCTACCGTGTTTTCAACACTAGAATTAAGCACTGCAATTGGACGTGCCCGTAAGGTCGTCGCTGTTGTAGATGCTGGATTTTCAAAGAAAATGAGGTCTCTTATGGAATAGAAGAGGAGGACAGCAATTGTCTAAGAAAAGATTATACGAAATTGCCAAAGAATTGGGCAAGGAAAGTAAGGAAGTCGTCACTCGTGCGAAAGAATTAGGTTTTGACGTCAAGAGTCATGCATCTAGTGTCGATACTGATGTTGCTGAAAAGTTGATCAAGAGCTTTGCAGCGAAAAAAGAAACAGTCGAAAAGAAAGTAGCAGAAGTGGCTGCCAAGGCAACGGCTGTCGCAGAGAAAAAAGAAGCAGCGCCCGTCAAAAAAGAAGGAGCAACTGAGACAAAATCAGTAACGCCAGCTGCTAAACCAAAGAGTCGTAACTTTAAAGCGGAACGAGAAGCGCGTGCAAAAGAACAGGCTGAACGTAGGAAACAACAAGACAATCGTCCAAAACGTGATCGCAAAGACAATCAGCGTCATGGTGACAACCGAAAACAACGACCACAAGAGCGAAATGAACAACGAAATCAAGGTTCTGATCGTCGCAATAACCGACCAGATCAAAGACGTGGTGAACAACCCCAAGTGGCACCAAAAGTTGATTTCAAAGCGCGTGCAGCGGCACTGAAAGCTGAACAAAATGCTGAGTACGCACGTGGAAGTGAAGATCGCTACAAACAACAAGCTGCAAAAGCAGAACAAGAACGTCAACAGCGCCGGAAACGGGTAGAAGCACCAGAAGTGAAAGCACCGGTACAGGAGCCAGCTGTTGAGAACCGTACAAAACCAGCTGTTGCTGCTGCTCCAGCTCAAGTCGATACACGTCGGAAGAAACAAGCGCGACCAGATAAGAAACGCGATGATTTTGATCGTGAAGAAGATGGTCCAAGAAAACAACAAAGGAATCGAAATAGTCAAAATCAAGTGAGAAATCAGAAAAATAGTAACTGGAATAACAATAAGAAAAATAAAAAAGGAAAGAACAACCGTAATGATGCTCCAAAACCAGTAACAGAGCGTAAATTCCATGAATTACCAAGTGAATTTGAGTATACGGATGGAATGACGGTTGCAGAAATCGCAAAACGCATCAAGCGTGAACCGGCTGAAATCGTCAAGAAACTCTTTATGATGGGAGTCATGGCGACTCAAAACCAATCGCTGGATGGAGATACGATTGAACTCTTGATGGTGGATTATGGAATTGAAGCCAAGAAAAAGGTTGAAGTGGACAATGCCGATATCGAACGCTTCTTCGTTGAAGATGGTTATTTGAATCCAGATGAGTTGGTAGAGCGTCCACCAGTTGTCACCATCATGGGACACGTTGACCACGGTAAAACTACCCTTTTGGATACCCTTCGTAATTCACGTGTAGCAACTGGTGAAGCGGGAGGAATCACTCAGCACATCGGTGCCTACCAAATCGTGGAAAATGGTAAGAAGATTACCTTCTTGGATACACCTGGACACGCGGCCTTTACTTCTATGCGGGCTCGTGGTGCATCTGTTACCGATATTACCATCTTGGTTGTAGCAGCAGATGACGGGGTGATGCCACAGACCATCGAAGCCATCAACCACTCAAAAGCTGCCAATGTTCCAATCATTGTGGCCATCAACAAGATCGATAAACCAGGAGCTAATCCAGAGCGTGTCATCGGTGAATTGGCAGAGCATGGGGTTATGTCAACTGCTTGGGGTGGCGATTCTGAGTTTGTAGAAATCTCAGCCAAGTTCAACCAAAATATCGACGAACTCTTGGAAACGGTCCTTCTTGTGGCTGAAATCCAAGAACTCAAGGCAGATCCAACTGTTCGTGCCATCGGTACTGTTATCGAAGCGCGCTTGGATAAAGGAAAAGGTGCGGTGGCAACTCTCCTTGTTCAACAAGGTACCTTGAATGTTCAAGACCCAATCGTTGTCGGAAATACCTTTGGACGTGTCCGTGCCATGACCAATGACCTTGGACGTCGTGTGAAGGTGGCAGGACCATCTACTCCGGTTTCTATCACTGGTTTGAACGAAGCGCCAATGGCGGGTGACCACTTCGCGGTTTATGAAGATGAAAAATCAGCGCGTGCAGCGGGTGAAGAACGTGCCAAACGTGCTCTGATGAAACAACGTCAAGCAACCAACCGCGTCAGCCTTGAAAATCTCTTTGATACCTTGAAGGCTGGGGAAGTGAAATCTGTTAATGTCATCATTAAAGCCGATGTACAAGGTTCGGTTGAAGCTCTTTCTGCTTCCCTTCAAAAGATTGAAGTAGAAGGTGTGAAAGTGACCATCGTTCACTCAGCAGTTGGTGCGATCAACGAATCAGACGTGACCCTTGCAGAAGCTTCAAATGCCTTCATCATCGGATTTAACGTCCGTCCTACTCCACAAGCACGTCAACAAGCTGAAGCTGACGAGGTGGAAATCCGTCTTCACTCAATTATCTACAAAGTGATTGAAGAAATGGAAGATGCCATGAAGGGTATGTTGGATCCTGAGTTCGAAGAGAAAGTCATCGGGGAAGCAGTTATTCGTGAAACCTTTAAGGTCTCTAAAGTGGGTACCATCGGTGGATTTATGGTCCTCAGTGGTAAGGTTACACGTGATTCCAAAGTACGTGTCATTCGTGACGGTGTCGTGATCTACGACGGAGCTCTTGCAAGCTTGAAACACTTCAAAGATGATGTCAAAGAGATCACAAATGGTCGTGAAGGTGGATTGATGATTGAAGGCTACAATGATATCAAGACAGATGATACTATCGAAGCCTATATCATGGAAGAAATTAAAAAATAAGCAAGCTGACTAGGAAAAAAGAGGGGGCCTCTGATTTCCTAGTTTTTAAACACAGAGCAGAAAGGAGTTCCTATGGCAAGTCATTTTCGGACAGACCGAGTAGGGATGGAAATCAAGCGTGAAGTCAACGAGATTTTACAAAAGAAAGTCCGTGACCCGCGTGTTCAAGGTGTCACCATTACGGATGTTCAAATGCTAGGTGATTTGTCTATGGCCAAAGTGTATTATTCAATTATGAGTGATTTGGCTTCAGACAATCAAAAGGCTCAGACAGGCCTTGAAAAAGCAACAGGAACCATCAAGCGTGAATTAGGTCGGAATCTGAAATTGTACAAGATTCCAGATCTTACTTTTGTGAAAGACGAATCCATCGAATACGGGAATAAGATCGATGAGATGTTGCGCAATTTGAACAAAGACTAGAGAGGTTGGAAATTTTCCACGCCCAGATTGAAAGACAAAGTCTTCTTAGAAACTTTCCTTAGGTGAGTACGGACGTCAGCGAACTTCTTCGAAGTTCCATGACTAATTATTGAGCCTAAGGTCTCAATAATTCCGAGTACCTGAAACTATTAAGTTTCAGGTACTTTTCTCACGACGAAAAGTTTCAGTAGATGATTGAATCACTCTAACGAGTAACATTTCTTTTTATAGAATTTATTAGATTTATAAAAAAGAATAGTTTGTCTACAGTCTCGGGTTGGAAATTTCCAACCTCTTTTTTTGGCTCCTAAAATGAGGAAAATAAAACAGAAAGAAAAAAACGGTTTCAAAAAATAATAGAAATTTACAGAAATCTCTTGTGTGATTGGAAATTATCCTTTACAATAGGAGAGGAGTTTTATTTCTGATCTCATATTTGGAGGAATGATCATGTCCATTAACTGGCAGGAAATTTTGTTTAACTTTTTGGGAGGGTTGGGTCTCTTTCTCTATAGTATTAAAACCATGGGAGAAGGACTGCAACAAGCTGCAGGGGACCGTCTTCGCTACTATATTGATAAATATACCAGCAATCCCTTTCTTGGAGTCTTAGTAGGGATTGGGATGACTGCCTTGATTCAGTCGAGTTCAGGGGTTACAGTGATTACGGTCGGTCTGGTGAGTGCAGGACTTCTAACCCTCCGTCAAGCTATTGGTATTGTTATGGGGGCCAATATTGGAACGACTATTACCTCCTTTATCATTGGTTTTAAATTAGGAGACTACGCTCTTCCCATGCTCTTTATCGGAGCGGTTTGTCTCTTCTTTACCAAAAATCGTTTGGTTAATAATGTTGGACGAATCGTTTTTGGTGTCGGTGGTATCTTCTTTGCCCTCAACTTGATGAGTGGGGCTATGGAACCTCTTAAAGATTTGCAAGTCTTTCGTGACTATATGGTGCAGTTAAGTAAAAGTCCTATCTTGGGTGTCTTTGTTGGATCAGGCTTAACACTTTTGATTCAGGCCTCTTCTGCAACCATTGGTATCTTGCAAAATCTCTATGCTAGTCATTTGATTGACCTGAAAGGAGCCCTCCCAGTTCTCTTTGGTGATAATATCGGAACGACCATTACAGCTATCATTGCTTCCTTGGGAGCTAATATTGCGGCCAAACGTGTGGCAGGTGCCCATGTAGCCTTTAATGTTATCGGAACCATTATCTGTCTTGTCTTCCTTGTTCCGTTTACCTCTTTGATTCAATGGTTTGAAACGACTCTTCATTTATCCCCAGAAATGACCATAGCCTTTGCTCACGGAACCTTTAATATAACCAATACCATCATCCAGTTCCCATTCATTGGAGCTTTGGCATACTTTGTGACCAAGCTGATTCCTGGTGAGGATGAGGTTGTCAAATATGAACCGCTCTACTTGGATGAAAACTTGATCACCCAAGCGCCTTCGATTGCTCTTGGAAATGCGAAAAAAGAGTTGCTTCATTTAGGTGGATATGCAGACAAAGCTTTTAATCTTTCTTATGATTATATTGTTCATCAAAATGAGAAAACAGCTGAAAAGGGTCATAAGACAGAAGAAGCCATCAATACCATTGATGATGATTTGACTCGCTACCTGATTCGTTTGTCAAGTGAAGCCTTGAGTCCGAGAGAAAGTGAAGTTCTCACCAACATCCTAGATTCCTCACGAGATTTGGAGCGGATTGGAGATCACGCGGAAGCCTTGATCAATCTGACCGATTATTTAATTCGTAAGAAAGTGGTCTTTTCAGAAGCGGCCTTGGCTGAATTGGAAGATATTTACAACCAAACCCATCAATTTGTAGAGGATGCTTTGAAAGCTGTTGAGAACAATGATGTGAGTCTTGCAAACCAACTGGTAGTACGTCACGAGGCAATTGAAAAGTTGGAGAAAAGACTTCGGAAAACCCATATTCGTCGTTTGAACCATGGTGAATGTACACCTCAAGCTGGAGTGAACTTTATTGATATCATTTCTCACTATACACGTGTTGCTGACCATGCCATGAATCTCGCTGAAAAAGTACAAATCGAGCAAATTTAAGGAACGTCAAACAGAGTAAGTAGGAAGCTTACTCTGTTTTTTGTTGGATTCTATTCAAAAATAGGTCTAGACCATTTACAAATGGAAGTGAAAGCGTTATAATATGTATGAATATAAATGGAACACAGTTCCTACAATGGAAAGGACGATTTTATGTCTACATATATTAAAGCAGATCAATTTTATTACCCACATGGGGTTCGCCGCGGAGGCTATTTGGAGCTCGTTGATGGCAAGTTTGGAAAACATGTGGAAAGCTTACCTGAAGGTGCGGATGTGCTGGATTATTCTGGTTACAGTATTGCGCCTGGCCTCGTAGATACCCATATTCACGGATTTGGTGGGGTAGATGTGATGGATAACAATATCGAAGGCACTCTCCATACCATGAGTGAAGGTCTCTTGAGTACAGGGGTTACGAGTTTTTTGCCTACGACCTTGACTTCCTCTTACGAACAGCTTTTGGCAGTAACTGAAAATATCGGTGCACGATACAAAGAAGCAACAGGAGCCAAGATTCGCGGGATTTATTTTGAAGGACCTTATTTCACAGAAAAATACAAGGGAGCTCAAAACCCGTCTTATATGAAGGATCCAAGTATGGAAGAATTCCGTGCTTGGCAAAAAGCTGCCAATGGTCTGTTGAATAAGATTGCCCTTGCTCCCGAGCGTGAAGGGGTGGAAGAATTTGTTCGGACTATTACAGGAGAAGGGGTGACAGTCGCTTTGGGACACTCCAATGCTACTTTTGAAGAAGCTAAAAAAGCGGTTGATGCAGGTGCGAGTGTCTGGGTGCATGCCTACAATGGTATGCGTGGTTTGACGCACCGTGAACTCGGTATGGTTGGTGCCATGTATGAGTTGCCTCATACCACAGCAGAGTTGATCTGTGATGGCCATCACGTTGATCCGCTAGCATGTGATATCCTGATGAAACAAAAAGGAAAAGAAAATGTTGCCTTGATTACTGACTGTATGACAGCTGGGGGATTAGAAGACGGGGATTATATGCTTGGGGAATTCCCAGTCGTGGTTGCTGAAGGGACTGCTCGCTTGAAATCAACTGGTAATCTAGCTGGCTCAATCTTGAAATTGAAAGATGGATTAAAAAATGTTGTAGAGTGGGGAATTGCTAACCCTCACGAAGCAGTGATGATGGCCAGCCTCAATCCGGCAAAATCAGTCCATATTGATGATGTTTGTGGTCAAATTCGAGAAGGGTATGATGCGGACTTCATCGTGCTTGATCAAAATTTGGATCTGGTTGCGACCTATCTCGATGGGGTCAAACGTTACCAAGCTACCAATTAGATTCAAGAATCGCAGATAGAATACTTCCTCTCTAGGTCATACCTAGAGAGGTTTTTGTGACGTATTCATGGGGTTAAACAGTCTGTAGGGGCTTTTTGTTTACCGATGGTAGTGCAATTTTGTGAATGCTGTCTTTTCATGCTATAATGGGAATTGAAATGTGAGGTAGCTTATGAAGGCAATTGATATACGTTTTTTATTGATGGGAATTTTTTTCTTGCTCTATGGGATTGTAAGAAAAAATATCTTTATTGTGATCGTTGGTGGGGCATTTTTACTCTATAGTTTTTATAGCAAGAAGATGGAGCCAACCAAGAAGAATATTTTTAAGCCAGAGCTTAAGCTTCGAGGGCCTAAGAAACCGAAATCGAAGAAAGGAAAGAAAAAATGAATCATTATCGTTTGAATAATGGGGTGGAGATTCCTGTATTGGGATTTGGGACGTGGAAAGCAGCGGATGGAGAAGAAGCCTATCAAGCTGTCTTAGCTGCTTTAAAAGCAGGTTATCGCCATATCGATACAGCTGCGATTTATCAAAATGAAGAGAGTGTGGGTCGTGCCGTTAAAGACTGTGGTCTTGCGCGCGAAGACCTGTTTATTACCACCAAACTTTGGAATACTCATCACACCTATGAAGATGCTCAAGCTGCTTTGGAAGAGTCTCTTGAGAAACTAGGCTTGGACTATGTGGATCTTTATTTGATTCATTGGCCAAATCCAAAACCCCTTCGAGACAATGATGCTTGGAAACAACGAAATGCTGAGGTTTGGCGAGCAATGGAAGATATGCTAGCTGCTGGCAAGGTTCGAGCTATTGGTATTAGCAATTTTCTGCCTCATCATTTGGAAGCCCTCCTTGAAACAGCTCGGGTCATTCCGGCTGTGAACCAAATTCGTCTAGCACCTGGGGTGTACCAAAGTGAAGCCATTGCAGCAAGTCGCAAGCATGGCATTTTACTAGAGGCTTGGGGACCTTTTGGCCAAGGAGAATTGTTCCAAAATGAACAAGTAAAAGAAATGGCTACTAAATATGGAAAGACCGTCGCTCAACTAGCCCTGGCTTGGAGTTTGCAAGAAGGTTTCCTTCCATTGCCAAAATCGGTTACGCCTGAGCGGATTGCGAGTAATTTAAAGTGCTTTGATTTTGAATTGACGGCAGATGATATGGAACTCCTTCGCCATCTTCCGGTTGAAGCAGGTGCACCAGATCCAGACACCAAAGATTTTTAAAAGAGAATTTCTATTCATTAATGAAAACCGAGGACAGTTTCGTTCTCGGTTTTTAAAATCCTTTCAACGATTAAATAATTTTAAATCTCCAATAAAAACAGATGTTCTATAATACTTTCCTATACCAATTTATATTTTTCCGAACGAAAATAAATTAATAGTTAGTAACATTCGTGAATGTTACATTTGTGTTACAATTTGTTTTTTGAATGAATTTTCAGATAATTTTGCGTTATAATAGTTACTATTAAAATAAAAGGGGAGTTTCTATGAATAGACAAGAACGTTTTTCATTAAGAAAATACAAATTTGGTGTAGCCTCAGTTTTATTAGGGGCTGTTTTGGTATTTGGATCTGCACAAGCGAGTGCTGAAGAACAAGCGGCTAACCAAACGAGTGCTGGAACACAGCTTGTAGCCACTGCTCAACAGGCACCTGCTGAAGAAGAGCATTCACAAGCAACAGAAGCAAGTACAGCAGTTGCTAGTGAGAAAGTAGAAGTTGCAAAAGAAGCAACAGTTGCTGAAAAGACAACGAATACAACAGAAGCAGCTCATGTTGAAAAAACAGAAGCTCCGAAAGAGGCAGCTGTTGTTCCAGAAACAAAACCGGAAGTAGCGGAAAAACCTGTAGAAAAAGCAACAGAAGTGGCTACTGCGACAAGTTCGGAAACAACGAATCGCCATGAGGCAGCTGAAAAACCTCAAAGCATCGAAAGTGACGAAATTATTACAGTTCCCCAAACCTGGAAGCAAGGCTATAAAGGGGAAGGGATGGTTGTCGCCGTCATCGACTCTGGCTTGGATGTGAACCACGAGGTTCTTCGGATTACCGATCCTTCAAAAGCTAAGTTTAAAAACCAAGAAGAAATCGAAGCTGCTAAGAAAGCGGCAGGAATCGATTATGGTAAATGGTACAACGACAAGGTTGTCTACGCTTATGACTACTTTGATGGGACCGACAATATCAAAGAGGCCGAAAGAGATTCTCACGGGATGCACGTTACAGGGATTGCAACAGGGAATCCTGATAAAGAAGCAGGAAACGGAGAAAAGATCTATGGTGTAGCACCAGAAGCGCAAGTTATGTTTATGCGTGTCTTTTCAGATCGTCAAAAAACAACGGGTTCTGCTCTTTATGTAAAAGCAATTGATGATGCTGTAGCTCTTGGTGCAGATACCATCAATATGAGTCTTGGATCTTCTACTGGTTCTACGGTCAATGCAGGTTCAGATATCATTGACGCCATCAAACGGGCGCGTGCTAAAGGTGTATCTGTCCTAATCTCTGCAGGAAATAGCAATACTTTTGGGAATGGCTATTCAAGACCAGCTGCAGAAAATCCAGATTACGGCTTGGTCGGAAACCCATCAACAGTAGAGGACTCTATTTCTGTTGCTTCAATCAATAATAAAATCATTACCACAGAGGTTTTCGAAGTCAAAGGTTTGGAAGGTAATGCAGAAGTAGATAACGGGAAGTTTGACTACAGTAAATCTGCAACAGATACAGACTTTGAAAAAGGTAAAGAATATGAGTATGTATCAGTTGGTCTTGGGAAAGAAGATGATTTCAAAGATCTAGATCTTACCGGTAAATTGGCGCTTATCCAACGCGGGGAAATTCCATTCTCAGAAAAGATTGCCAATGCCCTCCATCATGGTGCAGTAGGGGCCATGGTTTACAATAATGTAGAAGGATCTAATCTTGGAATGGCAATTGATGGAGATGCTAAGAAAATTCCATCTGTCTTCATTTCAAAACGCTATGGGGAAGCTCTTAAAGCTGGATCTTACAAAGTTGTCTTTAACAATACCATGGCTAACCGTCCATCTCCAGAAGCAGACCAATTGTCTGATTTCTCAAGCTGGGGAGTGACAACAGATGGTCAGTTGAAACCAGATGTCACAGCACCTGGTGGGAATATCTTCTCTTCTTTGAATGACAATACCTACGGGGATATGAGTGGTACTAGTATGGCCTCACCTCACGTAGCAGGTGTTGCAGCCTTGGTTAAAGAATACCTTGTGAAGAACCATCCAGAATTGACTCCAGAACAAGTTTCTGCAACTGTGAAAGCCTTGATTATGTCTACGGCTAAACCACATGTTAACAAAGAAACCGGTGTCTATACGTCTCCACGTCAACAAGGAGCAGGGGTTGTCGACACAGCAGCGGCTGTTTCAACAGACTTGTATGTGACTGGTGAAAACAACTATCCAAGTGTCACTCTTGGAAATGTTGGAGATAGCTTTACCTTTGATGTCACTGTCCACAATATTTCAGATACCGATCGTACCTTGAAAATGTTGGTGAATACTGACACAGATGAAGTGAAGGATGGTAAATTTACCCTTCGTCCACGTAAATTAACAGAAACTGCTTGGCCTGAAGTAACCGTGAAAGCACATAGTTCTGAAACAGTTACAGTGAAAGTCGACACAAGTAAATTCACAGAAGAATTAAGCAAAGAAATGCCAAATGGCTATTTCCTTGAAGGATTTGTTCGTTTTGTCGATCCAGCAGATGATGGGGATGTAGTTAGCTTGCCATTTATGGGATTCAAGGGAGAATTCCAAAACCTTCCAGCTGTTGAAAAACCAATCTATGATTTGGTTCGTGAAGGAAAAGATGGCTTCTACTATCATGTTCCAAAAGATTTGAATATCTCATCGAGTGCCAATGTTTCTGCGCTCGTCACCCTTCAAAATGACCTTCTCCTTACACAAGGGAAACGAGATGGTCGTCGAATTACAGTTCTTGGTATTGAAGAAAATGCAGAAGGAACTCACTCTCTTCAACTAGATGAGAATGGAAATGTTCGCATTGCCATTTCACCAAATGAAGATGGGAATAAAGACCTTGTTGAATACAAAACAGTTGCTCTTCGAAACATTGAAAACCTTCATGCAACGGTCTACGCAGCAAGCGATACGGAACATAAAAATCCACTGTGGGAAGGAACTCCATCTGATCATCGTAAGAACTTCTTTGATGGCAATGAAAAGAACCCACGCAGCTACACACTAGATAATACTGCTTGGAATGGTACCGATGCAAATGGGAAAGCAGTAGCAGATGGTGTATATGATTATGTCATTCGTTACACACCAATGGTTCCTGGAGCTGAAGAGCAATCAACGACCTTCAAGGTTCGGGTCGATACTCAAAAACCAGTGATCACATCTGGCTATATTCGCTTTAAAGACGGAGCACAACAGTTTGTAGCACGTAAAGCCAAAGATGTTGGCGAAGGTGGTATCTTAACTGAAAAACTCGTCTACGTGACTCCATTCGATGATCAGGGGACAATGGTCCAAACCAGTGAAGATAAGAATGGTACACGTGCGCTTGAAAATTACCATGTGATCAAGGCCAATGCAGATGGTAGCTTCGATCTTCCTGAAAACATCGATAAGAAGAATATCTACTACTATGTAGAAGACTTTGCGGGGAACGTAGACTATGTTTCACTAGCAGATTTAGTTCGGGATCAAAATAGTGGTCGGGTTCAAATTGCAGTTCGTGACGTTAAAACGAACAAAGATTTGGATACTATGTATGTTTACCGAATCAAAGATAGCAACGGCAAATACGTGTCAGTTGATAAGACAAAAGATATTAACTTCTTGAACTTTGGTCATTATACTGCTGAAATATTTACGTATGATCGTACAGAAGTGAAATTTGTCAGCAGCTTGACGCAAGAATTTGATTTGACAGAGGATAATAGTTTCCAAACGATTGCTTTTCTTGCCAATACTTTAGAATATGCACCAGTTAGCATCAGCTTTGATCAACCGGTTTCAAAAGCAGCTACGATCGTATTAAAAGGGGCAGATGGTGAAAACTTTGTCTTGCCTGCTGAAAAATATGGTAAAAATGGCTTTGGTAAATCTGTCGCAACTGGTCAATATACCTTGGTTGCAACTCTTCCTACAGGCTATGAACTAGCTGAGGAAGCACCAGTGATCTCAGTTGTCGCAGGGCGCAATAACCATTATCGTATTGGAGTGATCTCAAAAGTAGATCTCTTGGCTGCTTTGAACAACCAAGCAGATATTACAAAGACAGCTCAATACTTCAATGCGAGTGCGGCTAAGAAAGAAGCTTATGATCAAGCCTTGCAAGCTGCCCAAGCAGCCTTGACCAATAAGGTCAGTCAAGAGCAAGTCAACCAAGCAGTAGCTAGTCTTGAAGCTGCCAGCCAAGCTTTGGATGGGAAAGATTCAAACGTTGCGGCTTTGAAAGAAGCCATGCAAGCTTATGATGCTACGACTAAAACGGGTCGTTATGCTAATGCCAAAGAAAAAGTACGTCGAGACTACGACCGCGCTTTCCAAACAGTGGCCTTGCTTGCAGTTGATCCAACTGTGAAACAAGAACAAATCAATCAAGCACTTGCTGAGCTTAGCCGTGCGGAAGGAAAATTAAACGGGAAAGCAACTGATTTTTCAGGCCTTGAAAAATACATCAAGGAAGAATTGAAGTTCCAAGAAAAGAATGCTAAATTCATCTATGCTGGAAATGAAGAAAAAGAAGCTTACCTAGCAGCCTTCAAGGATGCACAAACTATCCTTTCAAATCCAGGAGCAAGCCAACAAGATGTAAAAGATGCTTTGACAGCCTTGAAAAATGCCAAGAAAAAACTTCATGGTAAAAAACCAAAAGCTGCAAGACGTCCATAATTGATATAAGATAGTTTGTTAGCCTAAAATCCATCTGAAACATTTGTTTCAGATGGATTTTTATTTACAAGTACCTAAAAATTTGCTATAATACTAGTCAAGAAAGAAGGGCTTACGGCGTTTTTCTAGCGAGCTTGGGGTAGTGAGAGCCAAGTAGAGCAAAGTAAGCAAGTGGCGCTTTCTCTCAGCAAAGAGCTGAAGACAAACAGATAAAATGAAGTAATAAATTAGGGTGGAACCGCGTTTCTGACGCCCCTAGTCGCAAGGCTTGGGTGTTGAAATTCGGTTCTTTTTGAATTCTTCTAATGCCTAAGTAGAAAGGAGTACAATGCTTAAAGGATCTTGTTTATGTAAAGCAGTGACCTACACTTTAGATGAGGAATTGTCGGAACTAGTTTTTTGCCACTGCTCATTCTGTCGGAAAGCAACCGCGTCTGCCTATACAGTGAATGCCAAAGTTAGCAGTAAAAACCTAGTATTGCATGGAAAAGAACAGTTGGTTACCTATAGTTCATCTCCAGGAAAACAACGCTATTACTGTCAGAACTGTCATAGTCAAATTTTCACTGCTCAAGAAAATATACCAGAAGTCTGTGCTTTGAAACTAGGTACAATAGACGAATGCGATCAGAATTTACAAACTGTTCCCAAACGTCATATTTTTCAGGACCCAGCTTTTTCTTGGTTGCTTGATGAATAAATCTAAAAAGATAATATAAATTAAAGGAGTAAAACATGTCTAAAAAATTGACTTTCCAGGAAATTATCCTTACTTTGCAACAATACTGGAATGACCAGGGTTGTATGCTGATGCAGGCTTATGATAACGAAAAAGGTGCGGGAACCATGAGTCCTTATACCTTCCTCCGTGCCATTGGTCCTGAACCATGGAATGCGGCTTATGTAGAGCCATCACGTCGTCCAGCAGATGGACGTTACGGAGAAAACCCAAACCGCCTGTACCAACACCACCAATTCCAAGTGGTTATGAAACCTTCTCCATCAAATATCCAAGAGCTCTACCTTGAGTCATTGGAAAAATTGGGCATCAATCCTTTGGAACACGATATTCGTTTCGTTGAAGACAACTGGGAAAACCCATCAACTGGTTCGGCTGGTCTTGGTTGGGAAGTTTGGCTTGACGGTATGGAAATCACTCAGTTCACCTACTTCCAACAAGTTGGTGGATTAGCAACTGGTCCGGTAACTTCTGAGGTCACTTACGGATTGGAACGTTTGGCTTCTTACATCCAAGAAGTAGACTCTGTTTACGATATTGAGTGGGCCCCAGGTGTTAAATACGGAGAAATCTTCCTTCAACCAGAATACGAACACTCAAAATACAGCTTTGAAGTTTCTGATCAAGATATGCTTCTTGAAAACTTCGAAAAATTTGAAAAAGAAGCAGGACGTGCTTTGGAATTGGGTCTTGTTCACCCAGCTTATGACTACGTTTTGAAATGTTCACATACCTTCAACTTGCTTGACGCTCGTGGTGCTGTTTCTGTTACAGAACGTGCCGGTTACATTGCCCGCATCCGTAACTTGGCCCGTGTCGTAGCTAAGACCTTCGTTGCAGAACGTAAGAAACTTGGTTACCCACTCCTTGACGAAGCCACACGCGCCAAACTCCTAGCAGAAGAGGAAGAATAATAAGCGTTACAAGAATGGAAATGGGCAAACAAAGTGAGCCCACATAACTACCCAGAGGCAAGTCGAAGACTTGCTAAAGGGATAGGCGCCGCCGTACTGGTATATGGGGATTTTTGAAACGTTAGGTTCAAAAATCAGTCAGCTAAATCCACTTTGATGAGACTGTTGGAAATCGCTGTCAAGGAGACATAAGATTTCCCTACAGCCTCACAAAGTTAGTTAGCAACGTCCCCAGTACCTAAGGTGCCTATCAACAAGAAGAATTTTGTAAAGGAAAAAACATGACAAAAAACTTATTAGTAGAACTTGGACTTGAAGAGTTGCCAGCCTACGTTGTCACACCAAGTGAAAAACAACTCGGTGAGAAAATGGCAGCCTTCTTGGATGACAACCGTCTTTCATACGAAAGCATTCAAACCTTTTCAACACCACGCCGTTTGGCAGTCCGTGTGATTGGCTTGGCTGATCAACAATCGGATTTGACTGAAGATTTTAAAGGACCTTCTAAGAAAATTGCCTTGGATGCTGATGGAAACTTCTCAAAAGCAGCGCAAGGCTTTGTCCGTGGAAAAGGCTTGACTGTAGATGACATCGAATTCCGTGAAGTTAAGGGTGAAGAATACGTTTACGTGACGAAACATGAAGCTGGAAAATCTGCGAAAGAAGTCTTAGCTGGCGTTCCAGAAGTACTTGCTTCATTGACGTTCCCTGTCAGCATGCACTGGGCTAACAACAGCTTTGAATACATTCGCCCAGTTCATACCTTGATTGTCCTTTTGGGTGATGAAGCGCTTGACCTCGACTTCTTGGATATCCATTCAGGTCGTGTGAGTCGCGGACACCGTTTCCTTGGACATGAAGTGGAAATTACCAATGCGGATTCGTACGAAGAAGACCTTCGTACCGTTTACGTCATTGCAGACAGCAAAGAACGTGAAAACATGATTCGTGAGCAAATCAAAGCTATCGAAGCAGAACAAGGTGTTCAAGTCCAAATCGAAGAAGGACTTTTGAACGAAGTCTTGAACTTGGTGGAATACCCTACAGCCTTTATGGGAAGCTTTGACACTAAATATTTGGACGTTCCAGAAGAAGTCTTGGTGACCTCAATGGAAACCCACCAACGGTACTTTGTTGTACGTGACCTTGATGGTCGGCTAAAACCAAACTTCATCTCAGTTCGTAATGGGAATGCTGAGCACTTGGAAAATGTTATCCGAGGAAATGAAAAAGTATTGGTGGCACGTCTCGAAGATGGTGAATTCTTCTGGCGTGAAGACCAAAAACTCAAGATTGAAGACCTGGTTGCTAAATTGGCTAACGTGACTTTCCATGAAAAAATCGGTTCTCTCTCAGAACACATGGCTCGTGCCGGTGTCATTGCAGCATCATTAGCTGAACAAGCTGGTTTGACTGCTGAAGAAAGGGCAGCCGTAGCGCGTGCAGCTGAAATCTACAAATTTGACCTCTTGACTGGTATGGTCGGAGAGTTCGATGAATTGCAAGGAATCATGGGTGAAAAATACGCCCTCCTTGCTGGTGAGGATCCTGCAGTAGCGACAGCTATCCGTGAGCACTACCTTCCTGATGCAGCAGATGGAGCCCTTCCAGAGACTAAGGTTGGTGCCATTCTTGCCCTTGCAGATAAATTGGATACCCTCCTTTCCTTTTTCTCAGTCGGTTTGATTCCGTCTGGTTCCAATGACCCGTATGCGCTTCGTCGTGCAACACAAGGAATTGTTCGTATCTTGGATGCCTTTGGTTGGCATATCCCTATGGATGAGTTGATTGACAGCCTTTACGGTCTGTCGTTTGATAGTCTTTCTTATGACAATCAAGCAGAAGTGCTCAACTTCATCAAGGCGCGTGTGGACAAGATGATGGGACGCACACCAAAAGATATCAAAGAAGCTGTTCTTGCTGGTTCAAACTTTGTCGTGGCTGATATGCTGGAAGCAGCTGAAGCTCTTTCAGAAGCTGCGAAGATGGATGGTTACAAGGCAGCTGTTGAATCACTCTCACGTGCCTTCAACTTGGCAGAAAAAGCAGATGCTTCAGTAGCGGTCGAAGCGAGTCTCTTTGAAAATGATCAAGAAAAAGCCTTGGCTCAAGCAGCAGAAAGTCTTGAATTGACAGGTTCAGCTAGCGACAAACTGGCTCAACTCTTTGCTCTTAGCCCGGTCATTGATGCTTTCTTTGACAATACCATGGTGATGGCAGAAGATGAGGCTGTTAAAAACAACCGTCTGGCCCTTCTTGCAGGTCTTGTAGCGAAAGCTAATGCTGTCGCAGCCTTTAATCAATTGAACACAAAATAATGACCTGATGACAGGTAGAAAGTAGGTTTTATTATGACACCTGAAAAAATTGCTCGGATCAATGAGCTGGCTAAAAAGAAAAAAACAGAAGGTTTGACTCCAGAAGAAACAGTGGAACAAGCAAAACTTCGTGAAGAATACATTGAAGGTTATCGTCGCTCCGTTCGTCACCACATTGAAGGTATCAAAATTGTGGATGAAGAAGGTAACGATGTAACACCTGAGAAACTACGCCAAGTGCAACGGGAAAAAGGTTTGCATGGCCGTAGTCTCGATGATCCTAATTCATAATCAAAAGAGTGCTGGAATAGACTCCAGCACTCTTTTGTATCTTTAAAATTCAGAATATTCTGGACCAGATTGACCAATTTTTAAAAACATGGTATAGTAGATTGTGTGAAAATTTGAAGTATACTTTTCTGAAAATGTACAGAAAAAGAATTGGAGTAATCATATGTCAAAAAAACATCATCCTAGTCAAGAAACCGAAAATGGGATGGTTCGTGGTCTGCAAAATCGGCATGTTCAGCTGATCGCTATTGCAGGAACCATCGGGACAGGACTCTTTCTTGGAGCCGGTCGTTCCCTTTCTTTGACAGGTCCCTCTATTATTTTAGTCTATATGCTGACTGGCGCCTTCATGTACTTGATGATGCGGGCGATCGGAGAAATGCTCTATATGGACCCTGATCAACACACCTTTATCAACTTTATCACCAAGTATCTAGGAAAAGGTTGGGGTTATTTTTCAGGATGGTCCTATTGGGTCTCCTTGGTATTTTTGGGAATGGCAGAGATCACCGCTGTTTCCAACTATGTCCAGCTTTGGTTTCCAAATTGGCCAGCCTGGCAGATTCAAATTATCTTTTTAGCGCTTTTAAGTTGTGTAAACTTGATCGCTGTGAAGGTTTTTGGAGAGGTTGAATTCTGGTTTGGAATGATCAAGATTGTCACTATTTTAGCCCTGATCGCAACAGGGATCTTTATGGTGACGACGAATTTTGAAACACCAGCTGGACACGCTAGCTTAACCAATATTACCAGTGGTTTTCAAATGTTTCCAAATGGTTGGGTCAAGTTCGTCATGGCCTTCCAAATGGTCTTCTTTGCTTATCAAGCGATCGAGTTTGTTGGAATTACTACTTCTGAAACAGCTAATCCCCGCCAAGTATTGCCAAAAGCCATTAAAGAAATTCCAATCCGAATTGTAATCTTTTATGTAGGGGCTTTGTTGGCGATTATGGCTATTTTCCCTTGGCAACAGCTTCCCGTCAATAAATCACCATTTGTAACGGTCTTTCAGATGGTTGGAATCAAGTGGGCAGCAGGATTGATTAATTTTGTTGTACTGACAGCTGCTGCATCTTCCTTGAATTCCACCCTCTATTCAACAGGGCGTCACTTGTACCAGATTGCAAAAGAAACACCAAACAGCAAAGTGATGAATCGTTTGAAACTGAATAGCTTATCTCGTATGGGGATTCCAAGTCGCGCGATTATTTTTTCTGCGATTGTGGTTGCTGTTTCAGCCTTTATCAATGTCTTGCCAGGTGTCTCAGATGCCTTTGCCTTGATTACGGCATCTTCTTCTGGTGTCTACATTGCTATTTACATTTTGACCATGCTTGCCCATCTTAAGTACCGTAAATCGAAAGAATTTATGCCAGATGGTTTTGTCATGCCGGCCTATAAAGTGTTGAATCCATTGACCATTGTTTTCTTCCTCTTCGTATTCGTTTGTCTCTTCTTGCAAGAATCAACATACATTGGAGCGATTGGAGCAACCATTTGGATCATTCTCTTTGGGATTTACAGTAATTGGAAACATAATCAATAAACCGCAAGAGAGTGGGACAGAAATCGGTCATTCGTTAGAATTCGATTTCGTCGTCCCACCTCCGCACAGTTGAGTAGGGCTGTAAAAGCTGATAAAATCAGCGTAGTAGAGCCCACTCAACCACTGCGTCTTGCTCGACAATCCAAAAATAATTGAGAGGCTAGGACTTTTGTCCCAACCTCTTTATTATTTCAGAGCTAGTTTGCTTTTTTTTAAGGAATTACTTGGAGGGAATAAAAGTAAAACAGAGGTGGAAGAAATTATTTTTCTTCCATCTCTGTTTTTTGTCCTTGAATGGCTTTTTTGAGCCACCAAAGTGAGCCGGCTAGGATCAGGGCAGCAAGCCAAAAAATCCAAGCCTCAATAGTGGTTAGAAAAAAGTAGAGAGCGATAGCATCGACCAATAAAAGTGGGATGAGAATCTGTTTTCTTATTTTCATAAGAATATTGTATCATAAATCCTAGAGGAAACAAATAAAATCAAGTCTTTCTAGGTATTTTGTAGGATCCGAAAAGGTCCGATAGGATTAGTTAGTGAATTTTCTTTCAGGAGTGCATCTTGGTCCCATTTGTGGTAAAATAGTAAAGATATGAGTAAAGAATTTCATCATGTAACGGTTTTGCTTCATGAAACGATCGATATGCTGGATGTTAAGCCAGATGGGATCTATGTAGACGCCACATTGGGTGGGGCAGGCCACAGCGAATATTTGTTAACAAAATTAAATGAATCGGGCCATCTTTATGCCTTTGACCAAGATCAGCATGCAATTGAGAATGCTAAGATTCGTTTAGCTCCATTCATCGAGAAAGGCATGGTGACCTTCATTAAGGATAACTTTCGTCATTTGAAGGAACGTCTGAACGAATTAGGTGTGACTGAAATTGATGGAATCTGTTATGACTTAGGTGTGTCTAGTCCTCAGTTAGATGAACGGGAACGTGGATTTTCTTACAAGAAAGATGCGCCACTGGACATGCGGATGAATCAAGAAGCTTCCTTGACAGCCTATGAGGTCGTAAATAGCTACGATTACCATGATCTAGTCCGTATTTTTTTCAAATATGGAGAGGACAAATTTTCCAAGCAAATTGCGCGGAAAATTGAGCAAGCACGAGCAATTAAACCGATTGAAACGACGACTGAATTAGCAGAGATTATTAAATCTGCTAAACCAGCTAAGGAGCTCAAGAAAAAGGGCCATCCTGCTAAACAGATTTTCCAAGCCATTCGTATCGAAGTCAATGATGAACTGGGAGCTGCAGATGAATCAATTCAGCAAGCCATGGATTTGTTGGCCCTCGATGGTCGTATTTCTGTGATTACCTTTCATTCGTTAGAGGATCGATTGACCAAACAATTGTTTAAAGAAGCTTCGACGGTTGAGGTTCCAAAAGGACTTCCCTTTATTCCGGATGATTTGAAACCAAAGATGGAGTTGGTCAACCGGAAACCTATTTTGCCAAGTGAAGAAGAGCTTGAGGGAAATAATCGATCCCATTCAGCAAAACTACGGGTTGCTCGAAAAATACACAAGTAAGAGGAATTGATATGGCAGCAAGAGATGAGAGAACAAGAACACAGGTACTGCAAGATCGCTTTCGCCGTTTCTCTAGAGTAGAAAAGGCTTTTTATGGGTCGATTGTCCTAACAGCTGTGATTTTAGCCATTAGTATTGTCTTTATGCAGACACGGATTTTACAAGTTCAAAGTGAATTGACTGATTTGAATACGGAACTAGAAGCCAAAAAGACGGAATTGGCAGATGTTCGTCAAGAGGTCAATGAATTAACACGTTATGACCGCTTATCACAGTTGGCTAGCTCCCAAGGAATGAAGCTGCAAAAAGAAAATCGAAAAACAGTGAGTGCAAGTAGTGATGAATAAATTCAAAAAATTTTTGATCGGGTATTCGATAAAGAAACGTCGCTTGCCGGATCAGAATCGAAAACAAGTTGGGAAAAATCTCAGTGTACTGGCGATTTTCCTCTTTTTTCTCTTTCTGATTAATTTTGCAATGATCATTGGGACTGACAAAAAATTTGGTGTAACCTTATCGGATCAAGCAAAAAAAGTCCATGAGCAGACGGTCATTGTTCCTGCAAAACGTGGAACGATCTACGACCGAAATGGAGCAGTAATTGCTGAAGATGCGACGACCTATAACGTTTATGCCATTATTGATAAAAAGTACAAATCAGCAACCGGGAAAATCCTCTATGTAGAAGAGAGCCAATTTAAAAAAGTAGCAGAAATCTTTAAGCAGTACTTAGGGATGGATGAGGATTACGTCATTCAACAGTTGTCGCAAAAGAAATTGAAACAGGTTTCTTTTGGGTCGAACGGAAACGGCATAACTTATAGCAATATGACGGCCATCCGTGAGGCCATGGAAGCGGCGAAGATTGAAGGGGTTGCTTTTACAACCAGTCCAAATCGAAGCTATAAAAATGGAGTTTTTGCTTCTCAATTTATAGGTCAGGCCTCTCTTCAAGAAGATAAAGAGGGGAATAAAACTCTGAAGGGGCAATCAGGGATGGAGAAATCCCTCGATCGTATTCTCGCTGGTCAAAATGGGGTTATCACCTATGACAAAGACCGAAACGGCAATATCGTTCCTGGTTCAGATAAGGTTTCTGTCAAAACAGAAGATGGAAAAGATGTCTATACGACCATTTCAGCAGAATTACAGACCTACCTTGAGACGCGAATGGATGTTTTCCAAGAAAAAGTAAAAGGAAAGTATGTTAGTGCGACTCTTGTGAGTGCAAAAACTGGAGAGATCCTAGCGACAACGCAACGTCCATCCTATAATGCGGATACCAAACAAGGGTTGGATCTGAAAAACTTGAAAACCTGGAATACCATCCTTTATCAAGATCAATATGAACCGGGTTCAACGATGAAGGTCATGTTATTAGCTTCGGCGATTGATCATGGAACCTTCCCAGCCTATAATGAAGTATACTACAGTAACGAACTACAAGTAAAAGATGCGACGATCCGTGACTGGGATGTCAATATGGGACTGTCTGAAGGTCGCTATATGAATATCGCACAAGGCTTTGCTTACTCAAGTAACGTGGGGATGACCCGCTTGGAGCAAAAGATGGGAAATGCTGTCTGGATGGACTACCTAACCCGCTTTAAATTCGGTCTTCCGACCCGTTTTGGAATGGGAAATGAAGCTTACGGGGGTCTTCCAGGGGATAACTATGTCAGTCAAGCCATGTCTTCTTTTGGTCAAGGGATTTCCGTCAGTCAAACTCAAATGTTACGGGCCTTTAGTGCCATCGCTAATGATGGACAAATGTTGGAGCCGAAGTTTATTAGTGCTATTTACGATAAAAAATCAGACACAGCCCGCAAATCAAAAAAAGAAGTTGTTGGAAAACCAGTTTCAGGATCAGCTGCACAACAGACACGGAACTATATGATCACCGTCGGAACAGATCCAGAGTATGGAACCTTGTACAGTGATGGACCCATCATTCAGGTACCCGGTCAAAACGTTGCGGTGAAATCAGGGACTGCCCAAATGGCGACAGATCAAGGATACTTGCAAGGAGAAAATGATTATATCTACTCGGTTGTAGCCATGACACCTGCAGAAGATCCTGAATTCATCATGTATGTGACGGTCCAACAACCAGAAGTGAAATTCTCATTCACCAGCTGGGAAGAGCTGGTCAATCCTATTTTGGAAGATGCAGTTGCTTTAAAAGACGAATTGCATCTAACATCAGAGGCACCAACTTTGGATGATGTGACCAAAGAAACGACCTACAAAATCCCTTCAGTAGAAACTCTCTCTAAGGAGTTGAATCTGAAACAAAATCTGAGCCCAGGTGCTTATTCAGAGGAATTGCGTCGCAATTTGGTGCAACCAATTGTCCTAGGAACCGGGAAAAATATCCGCAAGATGTCTGTGGATGTAGGCTCTAAAGTCAAAGCCAATCAACAAGTATTGTTATTGACAGAAGACTTTGATGCTGTTCCAGATATGTATGGTTGGACTAAGAAAAATGCAGACATCTTTGGAGAATGGACTGGAATTGAAATTACCTATAAAGGTAGTGGAAAGAAAGTAACCAAACAAAGTGTCAAAATGAACACCTCACTCAATAAAACTAAAAAGATTACGTTAACATTAGGAGACTAAGATGTATATTGCTACGATCCTTGTATCGTTTCTATTAACAGTGGCTGCTATTCCAGCCTTTATTCGATTTTACCATCGTGCTCATATTTCTGGGCAACAAATGCATGAAGATGTGAAACAGCACAAAGCGAAAGCTGGCACTCCGACAATGGGTGGAGTGGTGTTTCTCATTACAGCAGTTCTAGTTAGTTTTGTCGTTACCGTATTGACTGGAAATTTCACGCGCCCTGTTCAACTTACTCTATTTATCTTGATTCTATATGGAATTGTTGGTTTTTTGGATGACTTTTTAAAAGTTTTTCGTAAGATTAATGAAGGGCTCAATCCAAAGCAAAAATTAGCTCTTCAACTCGTTGGTGGAATCATCTTCTATGTTTTTTCTGAACGCCACGGTGCAGGAAGCCTTTTGAATGTCTTTGGTTACGATCTTTACTTGGGCCATTTCTACATTCTCTTTGCTTTATTTTGGTTGGTTGGTTTTTCAAATGCTGTCAATTTGACAGATGGGATTGATGGATTAGCCAGCATTTCCGTTGCCATTAGCCTGAGTGCCTATTCCTTTATTGCCTATATGCAAGGAAAATGGGATATTCTCTTTGTCACCTTAAGTATGATTGGGGCCTTGCTTGGATTCTTTGTCTTCAACCACAAGCCAGCTAAAATCTTTATGGGAGATGTCGGTAGTCTTGCTCTTGGAGGGATGCTTGCAGCTTTGTCAATGGCTCTGCATGTAGAGTGGACCCTGCTCTTGATTGGTCTGGTCTATGTCATTGAAACAGGTTCAGTGATGCTACAAGTGACCTATTTCAAATGGACCAAGAAACGGTACGGGGAAGGACGTCGGATTTTCCGAATGACTCCTTTCCACCATCATTTAGAACTGGGCGGCCTTTCTGGTAATGGGCAAAACTGGTCAGAATGGAAAGTGGATGCCTTTATGTGGACCATTGCCTTTGTAACAAGTGTCGTGACTCTTGTTCTTCTCTACCTATAAAACGACGGTGGGCTTGCCCATCGTTTTTTGCTGACTGAGAGAGACTTCGCTGGTTAGGAAAAATGACTCATAAGAGAAGCAAGAAGACAGCTTTTCTGATATAATAATAGAGATCATGAAAGGAACTGAGAAAATGAAATTTACAGAGTTTAATTTTAAGCCCTATATTCAAGAGGCACTGAAAGAAATCAATTTTAGAGAAGCAACCGAAGTACAGGAAAAACTAATTCCGATTGTCCTAGCTGGAAATGATTTGGTAGGAGAGTCAAAGACAGGTTCTGGGAAAACCCATACGTTCCTCTTACCGATTTTTCAAACCTTAAATGAAGACAGTGAGCAAGTTGAAGCGGTCATCACGGCTCCTAGTCGGGAGTTGGCGACGCAAATTTACCAAGCTGCTCGTCAAATCGCTAGTCATTCTGACAAAGAGATTCGGATTGTAAATTATGTTGGAGGAACGGATAAAAGCCGTCAGATTGAAAAACTGCAGGTCAAACAACCACATATCGTGATTGGAACTCCAGGCCGGATCTACGATCTAGTTGCATCTGGTGATCTGGCTATTCATAAGGCCCATACTTTTGTGGTAGATGAGGCGGATATGACACTGGACATGGGATTCTTGTCAACCGTGGATAAGATTGCTTCAAGACTTCCGCAACAACTGCAATTTTTAGTTTTTTCAGCCACCATTCCGCAGAAATTACAACCTTTCTTGAAAAAATATCTCTCAAACCCAGTCATGGAGCAGATTAAGACCAAGACGGTGATTTCAGATACCATCGATAATTGGCTGGTTTCGACCAAGGGTCGGGATAAAAATGAGCAAATTTACCAATTGACCAAGACCTTGCAACCTTATTTGGCTATGATTTTCGTTAATACCAAAACGAGAGCAGATGATCTCCATGCCTATTTAGTGGCTCAAGGATTAAAAGTGGCGAAGATTCACGGAGATATCCCACCACGTGAACGGAAACGGATCATGAATCAGGTTAAAAATCTTGATTTTGAGTATATTGTGGCCACAGATTTGGCGGCGCGTGGAATTGATATCGAAGGGGTGAGTCATGTCATCAACGATGCCATTCCACAAGATCTTTCCTTCTTTGTTCACCGTGTTGGCCGGACAGGACGCAATGGTCTACCAGGTGTCGCTATTACTCTTTATCAACCGAGTGATGATTCAGATATCCGTGAACTAGAAAAAATGGGCATTCGTTTCGTACCGAAAGTGTTGAAAAATGGGGTTATTGAAGATACTTATGATCGGGATAGACGGGCCAATCGTGAGAAAAAGCAAGAGAAACTCGACATCGAAATGATTGGTCTGGTGAAGAAGAAAAAGAAAAAAATCAAACCAGGCTACAAGAAAAAAATTAAATGGGCAGTTGATGAAAAGCGGAGAAAAGCTAAGCGAGCTGAAAACCGTGCGCGTGGTCGGGCCGAACGAAAGGCCAAACGTCAAACTTTCTAACCCCTTCTTTCACATGTTCAGAAGAAAACATAGATTTTCTTTATGAACTCCATAAAGAAAAACTATTAGGAACTTGTCTAAAATTATGATAGACTAAATTTGAGTAGTCTATCATTTTTCTATTTCTGTAGCAATTTTTGGAATTCCGATAGTGAATGTGATAGAATGTTTATGTTCGAGAAAGGAAGTAACAAAAATGTTTACAACTAATCTTTTAACTGCCAACTGGTATGCTGACTTTTTAAAACACGTTCCAGATAGCAAGCTGTTTAGTTTGAGAGCTGTATTGGATGCATTTCCGGCTGTCATAGGAAAATTGCCTGTAACGATTTTATTAGCCCTAGGAGGCGCATTTTTTGGGATTATTTTTGCCATGATTTTTGCTCTGGTCAAAATTAATCGTGTACGAATTCTTTACCCGATTCAAGCTGTTTTTGTCAGTTTTTTACGGGGGACTCCTTTGTTGGTTCAGTTGATGTTGACCTATTATGGGATTCCTCTTATTTTAAAAGCGATCAATCAGTCTTATGGAACAGCTTTTAATATTAATGCCATTCCGGCTGAGCTGTTTGCAATTGTTGCTCTTGCCTTTAATGAGGCGGCTTATGCGAGTGAGACCATCCGGGCAGCCATTTTATCAGTGGATCCTGGTGAAATTGAGGCAGCGCGTAGTCTTGGGATGACCAACCGTCAAGTTTATCGCCGGATTATTATTCCCAATGCAGCAGTCGTTGCAACTCCTACTTTAATCAACTCTCTCATCGGATTGACCAAGGGGACTTCGCTAGCCTTTAGTGCCAGTGTGGTTGAAATTTTTGCCCAAGCACGGATTATTGGGGGGAGCGATTTGAAGTACTTTGAACGCTTTATCACGGTATCGATTGTTTACTGGATTGTGAACATTCTCATTGAAATACTAGGCCGTCACATTGAACGTCGACTGGATATTGAGACTCCCGTAGCAATTGATTTACCAGATCAGGAGGTCCGTATCTAATGATTTATATTTCAGAATTATCAAAGACATTTTCAGGTCAAAAGGTTTTAAATAATCTCAGTTTGGAAATTCAAAAAGGGGAAGTCGTGGCCCTAATCGGGTCTTCGGGAGCTGGTAAATCAACCTTCTTACGCAGTTTAAACTATTTGGAAGCACCAGATAGCGGTAGAATTAAGATTGATGATTTCGAAGTTGATTTTGAGCACATTAGCCAAGATCAAATCTTGACCTTAAGAAGAAAATTGGCCATGGTTTTCCAACAGTTTAATTTGTTTGGTAGAAAAACAGCTCTTGAAAATGTGAAAGAAGGGCTCATTGTTGTGAAGGGCTTATCCGATCAAGAAGCAACGAAAATTGCTCGAGAAGAACTAGCAAAAGTCGGTTTATCGGATCGTGAAAATCACTATCCTCGTCACCTCTCAGGTGGACAAAAACAACGGGTGGCTTTGGCCCGTGCTTTGGCCATGAAACCAGAAGTTCTTTTGCTGGATGAACCGACTTCAGCCTTGGATCCAGAATTGGTTGGAGAAGTTGAAAAATCCATTGCCAATGCTGCAAAATCAGGACAAACCATGGTACTGGTCAGCCATGATATGTCTTTTGTAGCGCAAGTAGCAGATAAGGTCCTATTTTTGGATAAAGGACGGATTATTGAATCTGGAACACCAGAGGAAATCATGCAACATCCAAAAGAAGAACGGACAAAAGAATTCTTTGCTAGTTACAAACGGACCTATGTTTGATATAATAGAGGAGAGGTAAGACTCAGCTGGCGATGCTAGCTGGGTTTGTTTTCTGAAAATGTAAAAATATTTGGAGTCGTGATGTTAAATAAATTATTGTCCTTATATTTACAAAGTTTAGTGACGACAACGATTTTAGTTGGGATCGCTTCTTGTATTTGGATTGGCTACCGTGCCCTTAAGAAGAAAGATAAAACAGCCAAGCAACGACAAGCCCATTTGTATGATATCCTCTTAATTGATATCATGACGATTCCTATTTTAACCTTTGCGGTCATAGGGATTTTGTTTATCTTTCAAGCACGATAATTGCAAAAAGACCGTGTTAGAATTATAATGGTTACAACAAAACAGAAAGAGGTTGAGTATGTTTGATACAGTGATTATTGGAGCAGGTCCTGCAGGGATGACTGCTGCCCTTTATGCAGCACGAAGCAATTTAAAAGTCGCATTGATTGAGAGAGGAATTCCAGGTGGTCAAATGAACAATACGTCTGACATCGAAAACTATCCTGGCTATGCGAATATTAGTGGCCCAGACTTGGCTGAAAAAATGTTTGAGCCTTTAGAAAATCTTGGCGTGGAACATTTGTTTGGTCAGGTAGAGCGTATCGAAGACCTTGGAGCAACCAAAAAGATTGTCACAGATGATGGGGAATTTGAAGCTAAAACCGTGGTGATTGCAACAGGGTCTAACCATCGTTCATTGAATGTCCCTGGCGAAGAGGAGCTGAATAGTAGAGGGGTTTCCTACTGTGCTGTTTGTGATGGAGCTTTCTTTAGAGACGAGGATCTCTTGGTCGTTGGTGGAGGTGATTCTGCGGTAGAAGAAGCTGTTTTTTTGACTCAGTTTGCAAAAACAGTGACCATTGCCCATCGTCGTGATCAATTGCGTGCCCAAAAAGTTCTTCAAGATCGTGCCTTTGCCAATGATAAAATTCACTTTGCTTGGAATACGGTTGTTGAAGAAATTAAGGGTGAACAAAAAGTAACGTCTGTCCTTTTAAAAGATGTGAAGACAGGAGAGGTTAGAGAGCAAGCCTTCGGTGGTGTCTTTATCTATGTCGGTTTAGATCCTGTCAGTGATTTTGCGACAGAACTTGGTATTTTAGATGAAAATGGCTGGGTGGTCACGGATGATCATATGAGAACCACAGTCCCAGGTATTTTTGCAGTTGGCGATGTTCGTCAAAAAGATTTGCGTCAAGTGACGACAGCAGTCGGAGACGGTGCGATTGCTGGCCAAGAAGTTTATAAATATATCACAGAAAACTTTTAATCCAAAAAAATCTGAGCTTCCTGTCTCAGATTTTTTTCATGCTTTCCTTTCAGTATTCAATAGGGCTGAAATGTGCTATAATGGTACTAATTTTATGGTAGGAATTCATAGAACAAATCAATAAAAAAAGAGGTATACATATGTATCCAGATGACAGTTTAACTTTGCATACTGATTTATACCAAATCAACATGATGCAAGTCTATTTTGATCAAGGTATTCACAATAAACATGCCGTATTTGAAGTCTATTTTCGTCAACAGCCTTTTAAAAACGGCTACGCAGTATTTGCTGGCTTAGAGAGAATTGTGAAATACTTGGAAAACTTGTGCTTTTCTGAGAGCGATATTGCCTATTTAGAGTCACTTGGTTATCATGGGGCCTTCTTGGAATATCTCCGTGATCTCAAGCTGGAACTGACGGTACGCTCGGCTCAAGAAGGAGACTTAGTCTTTGCCAACGAACCAATTGTTCAGGTAGAGGGCCCTCTAGCCCAGTGTCAATTGGTGGAAACAGCTCTCTTGAATATCGTCAACTTTCAAACCTTGATTGCCACAAAAGCTGCTCGTATTCGTTCAGTCATTGAAGATGAGCCTTTGATGGAATTTGGAACCCGTCGTGCGCAAGAAATGGATGCTGCCATTTGGGGAACTCGTGCGGCAGTCATCGGAGGTGCCAATGGAACTAGTAATGTACGTGCAGGTAAGCTCTTTGGAATCCCAGTTTTAGGAACTCATGCCCATTCTCTTGTACAGGTTTATGGAAATGACTACCAGGCCTTTAGGGCTTATGCGGAAACCCATAAAGATTGTGTCTTCCTCGTCGATACCTATGATACGCTTCGTATTGGGGTACCAGCAGCTATTCAGGTAGCACGTGAAATGGGAGATAAAATCAATTTCCTAGGCGTCCGGATTGACTCAGGAGATATTGCCTATATTTCTAAAAAAGTTCGCCAGCAATTAGATGAGGCTGGGTTTACAAATGCTAAAATCTACGCTTCTAATGACTTGGATGAAAATACCATCCTCAACTTAAAAATGCAAAAAGCAAAAATTGATGTTTGGGGTGTAGGAACCAAGTTAATTACAGCTTACGATCAACCAGCGCTTGGAGCGGTATACAAAATTGTCTCTGTTGAAAACGAAGCAGGAGAGATGATCAATACCATCAAGCTTTCCAATAATGCAGAGAAAGTTTCTACTCCAGGTAAAAAGCAAGTCTGGCGGATTACGAGCCGTGAAAAAGGTAAGTCAGAAGGGGACTACATCACTTATGATGGAGTAGATGTTTCACAACTGACAGAACTTAAAATGTTCCATCCAACTTATACCTACATTAATAAAACAGTCCGAAACTTTGAGGCCATTCCTCTTTTAGTGGATATATTTAAAGAGGGTCAATTGGTTTATCAACTACCAACATTATCAGAAATTCAAGAATATGCTCGTAAAAATTACGATCAATTATGGGATGAATACAAGCGCGTCCTCAATCCACAGCATTACCCAGTTGACTTGGCCAAAGATATTTGGCAGGATAAGATGGACCTGATCGAGGAAATGCGTAACAAGGCCAATGGAGAAGGAGAAGCAAAATGAGTTTGCAAGAAGAGATTATCCAACAATTGGGTGTCAAGCCTAGCATTGATCCTCAGGAAGAGATTCGCCGCTCGGTTGATTTCTTAAAAAGATATCTAAAAAAACATCCCTTCTTGAAAACATTTGTATTAGGGATCTCAGGAGGGCAAGATTCAACTCTTGCTGGACGATTAGCTCAATTGGCCATGGAAGAAATGCGCGCAGAAACAGGAGATGCCTCCTATCAATTTATTGCCGTTCGTCTTCCTTATGGGGTACAGGCAGATGAAGCAGATGCACAAAAAGCATTGGCCTTTATCCAGCCGGATGTTAGCCTGGTTGTGAATATCAAGGAGTCTGCTGACGAAATGGTACGAGCAGTAGAAGCGACTGGAACAGAGGTTTCTGATTTTAACAAAGGCAATATTAAGGCTCGCAGTCGCATGATTGCTCAGTATGCTCTAGCTGGAGCACGTAGCGGAGCGGTGATTGGGACGGATCATGCTGCAGAAAATATTACTGGTTTCTTCACAAAATTTGGAGATGGTGGTGCAGATATTTTGCCCCTTTTCCGTTTGAATAAACGCCAAGGAAAACAATTGCTTAAGGCTTTAGGAGCCGATCCTGCTCTTTATGAGAAAATCCCAACAGCAGATTTGGAAGAAGAAAAACCAGGAATAGCAGATGAAGTAGCGCTGGGTGTCACCTATAATGAAATCGATGATTACCTAGAAGGCAAACAAGTGAGCCCAGAAGCTCAAGCCACTATTGAAAAATGGTGGTACAAAGGCCAACACAAACGCCACTTGCCAATCACAGTATTTGATCATTTTTGGGAGTAAAAAGGTCCAGTGGACCTTTTTAGCCCGAGTCTTAAAATAGGAGAACGAGGAAGAAATCGGTAACTCGTAGAGTTCGATTTCGTAGTCTCACCCCCGCAAGGCTGTCTAGATTTGAAAGGTGCTCAAAGAGCTCCGTTCAAATCAGCCAGCTACTGCGTCAATGTATCATTGAAAAGCTCATGGATGAGGTGGATACAAATAGAATTTTTCTATTAATACTAGACAGAAATCGGTAATTCGTAGAGTTCGATTTCGTAGTCTCACCAGACAATATTGTGAAAAGCATCAAAAAGAAGGGCGGTTTCATCCGTCCTTTTCTTCTAGATTAAAATAACCAACTTGCAAAGTTCAAGTTGCATAAAAAAATGAAGGGAGACAATCTATGAATCATCTTTGAAGTCTTGTCATAGAGACAGAGCATTTATACTTGAGGCCTTTCGTTTTGGAGGATGCACCAGCGATGTTTGAAAATTGGGCTTCTGATCCTGAAACCCTGAAATATGTCACCTGGGATGCCCATGCATCTTCTGAGAGAACCAGAGAATCGATCAAAAGATGGATCGAACAGTATCTTAAACCAGATACTTATAAATGGGCGATCTGTTTGAAAACATTACCGGATCAGGTAATTGGAGATATTAGTGTGGTTTCTCAAGACCAGGAAAGTCAATCATGCGAGCTAGGTTATATCCTTGGCAAGAAATTCTGGGGGCAGGGATTCATGACAGAAGCCGTCATAGCTGTTTTGGAATTCTTATTGAACAAAGTCGGATTTAAAGAAATCAAAGCCACTTATGTCAGTTTAAATCCTGCTTCAGGGAAAGTCATGGAAAAGGCAGGAATGCAGTATGTAGAAACCATCCCTCATGCCATTCAACGCAAAGGATATTGTGGGGATAAAATCATCTATTCTATACAGAATCCCTCTCTATAGGGTGATTTTTACTTGAAGATTCTGCTCAAAGGATTATAATAGTAAATAACGAAAAAAGGAGATTGCTATGTCAGAATTAACGAAAGAATTTACAGACCAGCTCTATGCTAATTATGAAGCAAATGTGAAATATGCGGCTCTTGAAAATGCTGTTACCCACAATGGGATCCATGCATCGCTTGAAACGCGCAAGAGTGCAGTAGAAAATACACCAGTTTTTTCACTTGATTTGACCAAGGATAAGGTGACAAACCAAAAAGCATCTGGACGTTGTTGGATGTTTGCGGCTTTAAATACCTTCCGTCACAAGATGATTTCAAGCTTCCAATTGGAGGATTTTGAATTGTCTCAAGCACATACTTTCTTTTGGGATAAGTATGAAAAATCAAACTGGTTTTTGGAGCAAGTGATTGCTACAGCGGACCAAGAGTTGACCAGCCGTAAGGTGGCTTTTCTCCTACAAACTCCACAACAAGATGGCGGTCAATGGGATATGGTGGTATCCCTCTTTGAGAAATACGGAGTGGTTCCAAAATCAGTTTATCCAGAATCGATTTCTTCAAGCAATAGCCGGGAATTGAACACCTACCTCAATAAACTCTTGCGTCAAGATGCGCAAATCTTGCGTGATTTGATTCACTCAGGCGCAGATAGTGAGGCAGTTGCGAGCAAGAAACAAGCCTTGTTGCAAGAAATCTTTAACTTCTTGGCTATGTCTTTAGGATTGCCTCCGCGTGAATTTGACTTTTCATACCGTGATAAGGACAACCAATTCCATAGCGAAAGTGGGTTAACTCCACAAAGCTTCTACAAAAAATATGTAGACCTTCAATTAGACGATTACGTCTCTATTATCAATGCCCCAACTACAGACAAGCCATATGGAAAATCTTACACCGTAGATATGCTGGGCAATGTGGTTGGTAGCCGTCCAGTCCGCTACCTAAATGTTCCAATGGATCGATTGAAAGAATTAGCCATTGCTCAAATGAAAGCAGGAGAAACTGTCTGGTTTGGTTCAGATGTAGGCCAAGTCAGCAACCGTAAAGCGGGAATCCTGGCAACAGATGTCTACGATTTTGAAGCAGGCATGGACATTTATTTGACACAAGACAAGGCGGGTCGCTTGGACTATGCAGAAAGCCTCATGACACACGCTATGGTCTTGACAGGGGTTGATTTAGACGAAGCAGGTCAGTCTCGTAAATGGAAGGTTGAAAATTCATGGGGAGACAAGGTCGGTACAGATGGTTACTTTGTGGCTTCTGATGCTTGGATGGATGAATATACCTATCAAATCGTGGTTCGTAAAGAATTCCTAACAGCAGACGAATTAGCATCCTATGAAGCAGAACCAATTGTCCTAGCACCGTGGGATCCAATGGGAGCTTTGGCAAAATAATGATACAGAAAAGAGCCGAAAGGCTCTTTTTTTATATACTCAAAAATAAAAAAGCTGGGAAGTCTAACTAACTAAATAAGATTTTATTCGTTCTGGTTTTTTAACCATTGTTAAAAAAAGCCGGGCGAAAAGCCCGACTTCTATATTATTTATTCGTTATGATTGTTAGAGTCTTGCGAAGAAGGCTCAGATGGTTTAGATTGATTTTCTTCGTTCGAAGAGCTAGACGATGGTTCTTCATACGAATACTGATCAGTGGAATAACTTGGCTCATAGTAGTAGTTATTGTAGTTGTTCTTACCATTGTTTAAGTAGAGATAAGAACCACTTCGATACAGTCCACTTGGTTGCGTCCAATCCGTATGACCAGAGTTATTATTATTAGCAAGATAGAGCATCATTTGACGGTAGACATCCGTTGCGACCTGTATTCCATTATCCAATACTGGTGTAAAGCGATTGGAATAACCTGTCCATACTGCCATGGCATATTCAGGAGTGTAGCCTACAAACAATTCATCCGGTGTTACAATATTTGAATAAGCATTTTTTGTCAATTTACCGATTTCGTTATCAGCATAGTTTGATGTACCTGTCTTACCAGCTTGGTAGATTCCCGAAATGGCAGCATTTGTACCGGTACCAGACAAGAGAACTGTCTTCATCATATCTGTCATCATGTAGGCAGTTGTTGCTTTCATTGCACGAGTTCCTTCGGACTCAAATTCCTTGGTTGTGCCATCACTAAAGACAACCCGACTAACATAGGATGGTTTGTAATAGGTACCGCCATTGGCAAAAGCAGCATAGGCAGCTGCCATTTTCTCACTGCTGGCTCCGTATTTGTTGCTAGAATCGCTAGTGTTACTCGAGATAGCGTTGGCGTAAACCATTTCTGGGTAATCGATCCCTAATCCATTGAGGAATTTCTTAGCTTGTTTAAGACCAACTTTTTCCAGGGCCTTCACCGCAGGCACGTTACGAGATTGTTGAATTGCGTAGGTAATGGACATGCTACCATAGTATGAACGGTCCCAGTTGTAGACAGGCGTTGATGAATGAGGGAAGTTGTATGGCGCATCTGTTGTAGTAGCTGCTGTAGAGGTATATTCCTCATGTTCAAGAGCTGGTGCGTAATCTGTGATTGGTTTCATTGTTGAACCCCAGTCACGGTTCGTTTCAACCGCTTGGTTTGTACCAAAGGAAACATTGCTGGATTGGTGACGAGAACCCAGCTGAGCAATGACTTTACCAGTATTGACATCAATAACGGTAGAAGCTACTTGCATTTCATCATCCGGGTAATTGACATATTCATCTGTATTGTAGATATCCCATAGTTTCTTTTGAGCTTCTGTATCCACGTTTGTATAGACATCCATTCCGGTTGTCAACAAATTGTAGCCCGTTTCTTCTTCGACTTGCTCGATCACTTCTTTTAGGTAATTATCCATATAGGCTGGGTAACTGCTTGAAGAACTGAGACTTTGCAGACCATCTGTAACAGGTGTATTGACCGCTGCTTCGTATTGTTTGTTAGAAATGGTCTTCATATCGAGCATTTCTTTTAATACTAAGTTTCGGCGCTGTTGCGCTGCTTCAGGATGGGAGTATGGATCGTATTGGTTTGGTGCTTGGGGCATCCCCGCAAGGAGTGCCAATTGAGGGAGCGAAAGATCTTTTAGATCTTTTCCGTAATAACTTTTCGCAGCTGTCTGCATTCCGTAGTTCCCATTCGCCATAAATACTTTATTGACGTAATAGGTCAAGATTTCTTGTTTGGTTGCTTTCTTTTCTAGTTGGGTTGCTAACCAAGCTTCTTGGATCTTACGAGAGAGGGTACGGTCAGAGGCTGAAGTGGAGAAATAGGTTAACTTGATCAATTGTTGCGTCAAGGTTGACCCACCTTGACTTCCTCCTCGTAAGTTGTGAAGGAAGGAACCGCCGATCCGAATGATGTCGACCCCACGGTGATTGAAGAAACGGTGGTCTTCAATCGCAACGATAGCATTGACCAAATCAGTAGGGATTTCATTGGCTGTGACATTGATTCGTTTCTCAGCTCCCAAATCCGCGATCAAGTTATTTTGGTTGTCATAGATCTTACTAGATGTTGTTGCAACCAAATCTTTTTCAGACAAGGTTGGTGCTTTCATAGCATAGTAACTAAATATCAGTCCACCGAGGACAAATAAAAGTAAGAAAAATGAAATGGCTGCGATGGCAACATATTTCAACCATTGAATGACTGTTTGTTTATTCATTTAAATACCGCCTAGAAGTTTCTGTTCGATAATATCAAGATAAGGAACGCTTGGAAGACGATTCTTATCTACTAGAAAGCCGTGCTCCTGAATATAGGAGAGGGGCATGGATTTACTACCATGATCGATGTTGTAATAGTGAATTAATGCAGGAGCAGGAAGTAAGTAGGTTTCACTCAACTTTGCAAAATGCAAGAGAACGAAACAGATACCGCCTTGCTGAACAACTGCCTCCATATGATCGATTTGATGTTGATGAAAATTTTTCATCGGCATGGATTGCTTTTGCTGTGTTTCCTTCGCTTCAAAATCGATATAGCGTCCCTTGTATACTCCAGAATAGTCCGTCGTTGAGGCTTGCCTGAAATAGGCTTCAACAATCTTTGCCCGACTGCGACGTGGATAATCCACTTTCACGATTTGAATCGGTGTTGGTTTTTTATGGATGACTGCTAGACCTCGAGAAAGATAGTATTGATTGCTTTCATTGATCATTTTTTCAAATGTCATCCCACGATTCGCAAAGTCGACTGGATGTTTCCTTTGTGTAGAGACCAAGGTTTTTTTGGCTACTTTATGTGGATAGTTGACCATAGTTCTCCTTATTGGTACAATTACATCACTCTATTATATCATAAATTAGAATAATGAGGAAAAAATGAATACCATACTTGTTGCAGGTTATAAGAGTTTTGATGTGGGAGTCTTTTCCAATAAAGACCCTCGACTGACCATTATCAAAAAAGCCATTGAAAGAGATCTTCGTCGTCTATTTGAAGAAGGAGTGAAATGGCTGGTCTTTTCTGGTAATTTGGGATTTGAGGCTTGGGTACTAGAGGTCGCCTTTGCATTAAAAAAAGATTACGATTTTCAAATGGCGACGATCTTCCTATTTGAGAATGTTGGCGAAAATTGGAATGAAGCCAATCAGGAAATGTTGGCACGTTTCAAACAGGTGGATTTCGTGAAATATGCTTATCCTCACTATAGCAATCCGGGTCAATTAAAAGAATACAATCAGTTTTTGATAGATAATGCGGATGGAGCTTACCTTTTTTACGATCCAGAAAATGAAACCAATTTAAAGTATCTTTACAAAATGATGCGAGAAAAAGAACTATTTTATGTCAAAGAATTAAGTTTTGATGACTTAAATGAACTTGCTGAAAATTTTTACGAAAACTAAGTGTTATACCTTGATTTTTCTTACCAATTTTTTATATAATTGAGATGATGAACTAGATTGGAGAGAGTAATGGCAAGTATTATTTTTACTGCGAAAGATATTTTTGATCAAGATTTCAAACGAGAAGTTCGTGGTTATAGTAAAGATGAAGTAAATGAATTTTTGGATGATGTCATAAAAGACTATGAAACCTATGCTGCTTTGGTGAAGGAATTGCGTGAAGAAAACGCACGCCTTCGTGAAGAACTTGCCCAAAAAGCACAGGAAACACCACAAACATCTCCAATTGCTAGTACAGCTACGCAAGAATTCCCGCAAGTGACAACAGCGACGAACTTTGATATTCTTAAGCGACTCAATCGTTTGGAAAAAGAAGTTTTTGGGAAACAGATCGTAGATCGCGATTATTAATCCCATAGATCGTGCAATTTTTGGATAATCGCGTGGGAGAATGCTCTCATGAGGAAAGTCCATGCTAGCACAGGCTGTGATGCCTGTAGTGTTTGTGCTAGGTGAATCCATAAGCCTAGGGACTTGGTATTCAAGTTACGGCGAGTGAAGGAGCTAAGTCTAAGGATAAGCTCTAGTAGCTCTGAAAGTGCCACAGTGACGTAGTTTTTAGGGAAACCTAAAAAGTGGAACGCGGTAAACCCCTCAAGCTAGCAACCCAAACTTTGGTCGGGGCATGGAATGCGTGGAAACGAACATAGCATTCTGACTGGAAACAGTAGACAGATGATTATCGAAGGAAATGGTACCTAGTCATTTCTGGAACAAAACATGGCTTATAGAAAATTGCATATAGGTTGATGAGGTGGAGAGAGATCTCAACCTCCTTTTTTAAAGTGATAGGAATAAGATGAAAAAACAATTTGAATTGATTGCAACGGCTGCTGCTGGTCTAGAGGCAGTTGTTGGTCGAGAACTACGCGATCTTGGCTACGATTGCCAGGTTGAAAATGGACGGGTTCGATTTCAAGGGGACCGTCGAGCAATCATCGAGACAAATCTCTGGTTGCGCGTGGCTGATCGAGTGAAAATTGTGGTTGGGACTTTTCCAGCCAAAACATTTGAAGAACTCTTTCAAGGTGTCTTTGCTTTGGATTGGGAAAATTATTTGCCTTTAGGAGCACGTTTTCCTATTTCTAAGGCTAAATGTGTCAAATCAAAACTGCATAATGAACCTAGCGTTCAGGCCATTTCGAAAAAAGCAGTGGTTAAAAAGTTACAAAAACACTATGCCCGACCAGAAGGGGTTCCCTTGATGGAAAATGGGGCAGAGTTCAAGATTGAAGTATCGATCCTTAAAGACCAAGCCACCGTCTTGATTGACACGACTGGTAGTAGCCTCTTCAAACGTGGCTATCGGACCGAAAAAGGGGGAGCCCCTATTAAGGAAAATATGGCGGCAGCCATCCTTTTGCTGTCAAACTGGTATCCAGATAAGCCCTTGATTGACCCCACATGTGGTTCTGGTACGTTTTGTATTGAGGCGGCGATGATTGCTAGAAAGATGGCACCTGGATTGCGTCGGACCTTTTCTTTTGAAGAATGGAACTGGATGGATGATCGCTTGATTCATGAAGTTCGTCAAGAAGCGAGCAGGAAAATCAATCGTGAGATCGAATTGGATATTATGGGAACCGATATCGATGCACGGATGGTTGAGATTGCTAAAGAAAATGCTCAGAAAGCGGGCGTTAGCAATGACATTACTTTTAAACAAATGCGAGTCCAAGATCTCCACTCAGATAAGATCAATGGGGTGATTATTTCTAACCCTCCATATGGAGAACGCTTATCTGATGATGAAGGCGTGACGAGATTGTATACTGAAATGGGGCACGTATTTGCACCTCTCAAAACCTGGAGTAAATTCATCCTAACCAGTGATGAAGGTTTTGAATCTAAATTCGGTAGTAAAGCAGAAAAAAAACGAAAACTTTATAACGGAACCCTTAAAGTTGATCTCTACCAATATTTTGGGGAACGTGTAAAAAGGCAGATAAAGGCATAGAAAGGATTTTTATGACAGAGAAGGATAAAAAGCCATTAGAGCAAGAAACAGAATCAATTTTAGACTTTGAAGATGCTAAAGAGATGACGATTGGGCAGGCCAATCGAAAGGCAGAAGAAATCGAAGCAGGTGTAACTGAAGGTGATAATGTCTTAGACAAATACATCAAACAACACCGGGCAGAAATTGAAGCTGAAAAATACGATACAAAAATTTTGGCCAAAGAAGAATTGGCTAAAGCTGAAGAGTTGGCAGCTTCAGAAACAGTTGCTGAAGTAGCTGAAGCAGTGGAGGCACCGGAAGTAACGGAAACAGTCTTGGAACAAAGGCCTGAAATGGATGCTATCTCAACTGAATTACCTGCTAAGATTAAATTTGGCCCCACACCAACTGAACCAATTGTAGAAGCTGAGGAACTTCCTGAGGAAACACCAAGCAATGCGGGCAAACGAATCAAAGCGGTTCTATACTCTGCCTTAGGTCTTGCGATTGTCGGTTCGGCCATTTTTGTGACCTATAACTGGATGCACAGTCGTGGAAAATCTGGTGGTACAACTGTTGTATCGTCTTCATCTAGCAAGTCATCTTCTACTTCTAAATCAAGTAGCAGTGAAACACAGGCTCAAAAATTGGAAGAGTTTACCAAAGCCTACGATGCCTTTTTTGTAGATGAATCAAAAAGTGCTCTTAAAAATGATAAATTCGGAGACTTGGAAAATCTGAAGAAACTGCTGGACAAATTAGAAGGAAGCAGTGATTATAATGCGGCTAAAACAAAATATGAAGACCTTGTCAAGCAAGTTTCTGCCATTCAAAAAGTGAATTCTCAATTTAGTTCTCCAGTCATCAAAGATGGAGTTCTTGATGCAACTGCCAAAGCGAAAAGTGATGCGACCTTTGCAGAAACAAAGACAGGCAATGAAAAATTAGATAGCTTATTGAATGAGGCGGTTGCGCAAGGACGTTCACAACAAGTTGCGACACCGGCACCAGTGACTGGAACAGGTGGTACAGATACTTCTAATGCAACCCCAGCCCCAGCTCAAGCAGCAACGCCTACGGCCCCAGCTGTCAATGCTGCTACAGGTAGTGCAGGAACGGCAAACCCAGGCTATTCAGGGTACGGTCTTCCAAGCGATGGTGTCCCACTTCAGCGGAACTTGAGTCGTGTGCCATATAACCAAGCAGCTATCAATGATGTCAATAACCCAGCTTGGGTATTTGGTGATGGGATCCTTGAAAAAGTATTGAATATTGCTCGTAAACGTGGACATATCACTGGCAATCAATACATTTTAGAGCGTGTCAATATCATTAACGGTAATGGCTATTACAACCTCTTCAAACCAGATGGAACCTATCTCTTTAGTATCAATGCCAAAACGGGTTATTTCGTAGGAAACGGAAAAGGTCATTCAGATGCTCTGGATTATTAATGCTTGATCAGACATCCCCTTTTTGGGAAAAATGACAATAAAAAAGGATGAACCTATGGTTCATCCTTTTTTTAGTCTTAAACAAGATGACGTTCAAATGGATCGTCTGAAATTCCTTGATTTAGAATCAGGCGACACCATTCTTTGGCTGAAAAGAGGCTGTGATCCTTGTAATTTCCACAAGACTCAATGGTTGTGCCTGGAACATCCTCCCAAGTGCTGACAGATGCAATTTCTTCTAAAGATTCTTTAATCACTTTAGCAATTTCCGTACTTGAATGCTGTCCCCACATGATCATATGAAAACCAGTGCGACATCCAAATGGGGAACAATCAATCATACCATCGATGCGTTTGCGAATAAGCATTGCAAGAAGGTGCTCGATCGTGTGGAGCCCTGCCGTTGGAATCGCATTTTCATTGGGTTGCACCAGACGAATATCGAAGTTAGAGATGCTGTCTCCTTTGGGTCCAGTTTCTTCCCCAATCAAGCGTACATAGGGAGCCTTCACAGCTGTGTGGTCCAATTCAAAACTTTCAACAATTACTTCTTTTGTCATACTCAAATCCTTCTTTGTTTTTCTTGATTATAGCATAAAAAAGCAGATTCAACAAAGTCGAAATAAATGAATATCTCACAGAGGTTCCATGAAAGAAAAGACGATAAAAGGACAAGCATTAAGCAAAAATATAAAAGGTTTTTCCTGTTTTTTTAGATTGTTAATTTTAGTAATTTATGGTAAAATGTAAAAGAATTTTTAATTCAACTAATTAAATAGATTTGGGGTAAAAGCATGAATTTTGTAATTACAGGTGTTTTTGCCGCGGTCATTGGTTTAGTCATTGGATATGTGGGAACTGCTCTTAAAATGAAAGCTTCAAAAGAAGCTGCGGAACTCACCCTTTTGAATGCTGAACAAGAAGCAACGAATTTACGTGGACAGGCAGAACGCGAAGCCGATTTGATTTTAAAAGAGGCGAAGCATGAGTCAAGTTCACTTAAAAAAGAAGCACTTTTGGAGGCAAAGGAAGAAGCCAGAAAATATCGTGAAGAGGTCGATGCTGAGTTTAAGTCAGAACGACAAGAATTGAAGCAATTAGAAAGCCGTTTGGCAGAACGTGCTAGCAATCTTGATCGCAAAGACGACATTTTAACAAGCAAAGAACAGTCTCTTGAACACAAAGAGCAAAGTCTTACAGATAGAACTAAACACATTGATGCGCGTGAACAACAGCTGGAAGAGCTTGAACACAAGAAAGTAGAAGAACTGGAACGTGTCGCTGCTCTAAGTCAAGGAGAAGCGCGTGACATTATTTTGAATCAGACGGAAGATCAACTTTCAAAAGAAATTGCATCACGAATTCGTGAAGCAGAACTGGAAGTGAAAGAACGTTCTGATAAAATTGCAAAAGACATTCTCGTACAAGCCATGCAGCGAATGGCTGGTGATTTTGTTGCAGAGCAAACAAACTCAACCGTTCATTTGCCTGATGATAGCATGAAGGGCCGGATTATTGGGCGTGAAGGACGCAATATTCGTACCTTTGAGAGCTTGACGGGGGTTGATGTGATTATCGATGATACGCCAGAGGTGGTGACCTTGTCAGGGTTTGATCCGATTCGTCGTGAAATTGCCCGTATGACAATGGAGAGCCTTCTCAAAGATGGTCGCATCCATCCAGCCCGCATCGAAGAGCTGGTTGAGAAGAACCGTCAGGAAATTGACAATCGTATTCGTGAATACGGTGAGGCCGCTGCTTATGAAATCGGTGCGCCAAACCTCCATCCAGATTTGATGAAAATCATGGGACGGTTGCAATTCCGTACATCTTATGGTCAAAACGTTTTGCGTCACTCCATTGAAGTTGCCAAACTTTCTGGTATTATTGCCAGTGAGTTGGGTGAAAATGCTACTTTGGCACGACGTGCAGGGTTCTTGCATGATATCGGTAAAGCGATTGACCGTGAAGTGGAAGGAAGTCACGTTGAGATTGGGACAGAATTGGCACGTAAGTATAAAGAACACCCAGTGGTTGTCAATACTATTGCCAGTCACCATGGAGATGTGGAGCCTGAAAGTGTTATCGCAGTCATTGTCGCTGCAGCGGATGCCTTGAGTGCGGCTCGACCTGGAGCACGAAGTGAGTCACTAGAAAGTTACATCAAACGTTTGCAAGATCTTGAAGAAATTGCAAACAGCTTTGAAGGAGTTAAGACAAGTTTCGCCCTTCAAGCAGGACGTGAAATCCGTATTATGGTTAGCCCTGAGGCAATCAAGGATGATAAAGTGACGATCTTAGCTCATGATATTCGTGAGAAGATAGAATCAAATCTTGAATATCCTGGAAACATTAAGGTTACCGTTATTCGAGAATTGCGTGCAGTAGATTACGCAAAATAAACGAAAAGCTTGAGATCTAGCATCTCAAGCTTTTTGAATGAAAAAAATCAGTTGAAAATTAGGCCGATTTTTGTTACACTAGATAGAAAGACATTGAAGGAGAAATCATGGCGGATCGTGGCTTATTAATTGTATTTTCTGGCCCTTCAGGGGTTGGAAAAGGAACGGTCAGACGAGAAATTTTTGAAAACTCGGACAATCAGTTTCAGTATTCTGTATCGATGACGACGCGTGCACAACGTCCAGGTGAAGTGGATGGTGTCGATTATTTTTTCCGTACACGTGAAGAATTTGAAGATTTGATCCGTCAAGGGCAAATGTTAGAGTATGCTGAGTACGTTGGAAATTACTATGGGACTCCTTTAACTTATGTGAATGAAACCTTGGACAAAGGAATCGATGTATTTCTTGAAATTGAAGTTCAAGGTGCGCTCCAAGTAAAGAAAAAAGTGCCAGATGCAGTTTTTATCTTCTTAACGCCGCCTGATTTGGAGGAATTACAAGATCGATTAGTGGGACGCGGAACAGATAGTGCAGAAGTCATTGCGCAACGGATTGAAAAAGCAAAAGAAGAAATCGCTATGATGCGTGAATATGACTACGCAATTGTGAACGATGAGGTTCCTCTTGCTGCTGAGCGTGTCAAACGTGTGATCGAAGCAGAGCATTTCCGTGTAGACCGTGTCATTGGCCATTATCTGGATATGTTACCAAAAACACAAACTATTGTGAAGAGATAAATAATTAGAAATTAGGTATAGGAATATGATGTTAAAACCTTCTATTGATACATTGCTTGACAAAGTACC
The DNA here is from genome assembly GCF_059727625.1 of Streptococcus mobilis. Classification (NCBI taxonomy): domain Bacteria; kingdom Bacillati; phylum Bacillota; class Bacilli; order Lactobacillales; family Streptococcaceae; genus Streptococcus; species Streptococcus mobilis. The sequence continues at coordinate 1,756,796 of NZ_AP041823.1, read as the reverse complement.
ATCAAAATATTCATTGGTCATTCTTGAGGCAAAACGGGCCCACGAATTGGAAAGTGGTGCAGTACCAACTCAAGAATTCCAATCAGTTAAATCAACATTACAAGCGCTTGAAGAAATCGAGTCTGGAAACGTAGTTGTTCACCCGGATCCAGAAGCAAAACGTGAAGCGCTTCGTCGTCGGATTGAAGCAGAGCGGATTCGCAAAGAAGAAGAAGAGCGCAAAATTAAGGAACAAATTGCCAAAGAAAAAGAAGATGGTGAAAAAATTTAAGGTTGGGGCTTCTCAATCTTATTTTTTGCTATTTAAAGGGTTCCGTGATAAAGTAAGGCTCATATGATAGAGGCTGGAGGTGAAAAAGTGATAGCAAAAGTCATCGTAGATGTCCCATTGATGCAGACAGATAAACCCTATTCGTATCAGATTCCATCAGAATTTGAGGATATGGTGGAGGCAGGTATGCGAGTTCATGTCCCCTTTGGTAAAGGGAATCGCCTCATTCAAGGGATTGTGGTAGACGTTGTAGAAGAGGCAGACACGAGCGAGGAATTAAAAGCGATTGTGGAGGTTTTGGATTACACTCCGGTCTTAAATCAAGAGCAGTTCTGGTTGGCAGATCAATTACGAAAAAGTGTTTTTTCTTATAAGATCACGATTTTAAAAACCATGCTTCCTTCTCTCCTCAATTCGAGTTATGATAAGATTTTGTATCCTCAACCTTCTTTAGAGCCCACTCTCAAAGTGAAACTTTTTGGTGAAAAAAATGAAGTTTCTTTTTCTTCTCTAGATGCGGCTGATCAAGCCCAAGTGATGCGGTTGGTCAGAAAAGGAGATTTGGTACTTGAATACAAGGCCAAGGATAAGAAACAAATTAAAACAGAAAAATGGTATCGCGTTAACCAGGAAGGATTAAAAGAACTTCAACCATCAGCGAGAGCTAAAAAAAGGCTAGCATTAAAAGAGCGCCTGTTGCTAGAGCAAGGGGAGCAACCCTTAGCAGGATTGTATCAGGATTTTTCACGAGAAGTAGTGGCTTATTTTATTGATCAGGGTGTTTTAGAAATTACAGAACGAGAAGTGAATCGGGCAGCTGCATACTATGAAGGAAAAGAACAGACCCAGGCTCTGCTTTTAAATTCAGAGCAAGCAAAAGCTGTCGAAACAGTAGTTTCTCAAATTGGGAAAACATCAAAGCCTTTTTTATTAGAAGGTGTGACTGGAAGTGGGAAAACAGAAGTTTATCTGCAGATTATTCAGGAAGTTCTAAATAAGGGGAAAACGGCTATTATGTTGGTCCCTGAGATTTCCCTGACGCCACAGATGACGGATCGTTTTATCTCGCGTTTTGGCCAGGAAGTAGCCATTCTGCACTCGGGTTTATCAAACGGTGAGAAGTATGATCAATGGCGAAAAGTTGAACGTGGGGAGGCTAAGGTAGTCGTTGGAGCGCGCTCAGCCATCTTTGCCCCTTTAAAAAACATCGGAGCCATCATCATTGATGAAGAGCACGAGGCTTCCTACAAACAAGATAGTAACCCACGCTACCACGCAAGGGAAGTCGCGGTCTTAAGAGCTCAGTACAATCAAGCAGTTTTGCTTCTTGGATCTGCTACACCAAGTTTAGAATCGCGGGCTCGTGCAACAAAAGGGGTTTATGAATTAATTCGTCTCACCCAACGGGCCAATCCGGCAGCCAAAATTCCAGAAGTTAAAGTCGTTGATTTTCGTGATTATATTGGTCAAAATGAAGCTGGTAACTTCACTCCGGTTCTAGTGGAAGCTATTGCTGATCGCTTGCAGAAAAAAGAGCAGGTTGTCTTGATGTTGAACCGCCGTGGTTATTCCAGCTTTGTCATGTGTCGCGAGTGTGGAACTGTAGATACTTGTCCCAATTGTGATATCTCACTGACCCTCCACATGGATACTAAAACCATGAACTGTCATTATTGTGGCTATAGCAAAGCGATTCCTCGACACTGTCCAAATTGCCAAAGTCCTTCCATTCGTTATTACGGGACAGGAACGCAAAAAGCCTATAATGAATTACAAGAGATCTTTCCTGAAGCTAAAATTCTGCGCATGGATGTGGATACCACTCGAAAAAAAGGGAGCCACGCAGCGATATTAGATGCTTTCGGGAATGGAGAAGCGGATATTTTGTTAGGGACGCAAATGATTGCGAAGGGGTTGGATTTTCCAAATGTGACGTTAGTGGGTGTCTTGAATGCGGATACTTCTTTAAATTTACCGGATTATCGATCCTCAGAGAGAACCTTTCAACTCTTGACTCAGGTGGCAGGAAGGGCCGGACGAGCAGAAAAAGAAGGAGAGGTTATCATTCAGAGCTACAACCCCCATCATTATGCGATTCGATTTGCCAAAGACCAAGATTATGAAGGTTTTTTTGCCTATGAAATGCAGATTCGCCGGCAGTTAGGCTATACGCCTTATTACTTCACAGTTGGACTAACCCTATCTCATAAGAGTGAGGAAATGGTGATGGAGAAGTCACATCAGGTCATGGAAATTCTCCGATCTGGCTTATCTGATCAGGTCCAAATCTTAGGACCAACACCTAAACCAATTGCACGCACACATAATTTGTATCATTATCAAATCATTGTGAAATATCGTTTTGAAGAAGGCATGACACAGGTCTTGAATCAAATCTTAGAATTTACACAAGAAAGAGGCAACCAAGATTTACGTGTCAGTATTGATAATGAACCTCAAAGTTTTATGTAAGGAAGAAAGAAATGACAAAATTAATTTTTATGGGAACGCCTGATTTTTCAGCGACGGTTTTAAAGGGATTGTTAGCAGATTCGCGCTATGAAATTTTGGCGGTTGTGACTCAACCCGACCGCAAAGTAGGTCGCAAAAAAGAGATTCGAATGACCCCGGTGAAGCAGGTAGCTTTGGAACATCAACTACCGGTTCTTCAGCCGGAGAAATTATCGGGTAGTCCAGAAATGGAAACTCTCTTAACCCTAGATGCAGATGGAATTGTGACCGCTGCTTTTGGACAATTTTTACCGACAAAATTGTTGGAGAACTTCCAGTTTGCGGTGAATGTCCACGCGTCTTTATTACCTAAATATAGAGGTGGAGCTCCCATTCACTATGCCCTGATCAATGGTGACGAAGAAGCTGGGGTTACAATTATGGAAATGGTCAAGGAAATGGATGCCGGAGACATGATTGCAGCTCGTTCTCTCCCAATTTTAGATGAGGACAATGTGGGAACTTTGTTTGAAAAATTGGCTGTCCTTGGACGTGACTTACTCCTAGATACTTTGCCAGCTTACCTGGCAGGGGAGATCAAGCCAAATCCACAAGATCCAAGTTTGGTCACATTTTCACCGAATATTTTACCGGAAGAAGAGGTTTTGGACTGGACAAAAACCAATCGCCAAGTCTTTAACCAGATTCGGGGAATGAATCCTTGGCCGGTCGCTCATACGTTATTAAATGGTCAACGCTTAAAAGTCTATGAAGCTGAACTATGCGAAGGAAATGGAAATCCAGGAGAAGTGATTGCTTTGACCAAAAAAGAGTTGCTGGTCGCTGCAGGAGAAGGCGCATTGTCCCTTAAAGTTGTGCAGCCAGCAGGAAAACCAAAAATGTCCATCACAGACTTTTTGAATGGCGCTGGCCGTCAATTGAAAGTAGGAGATCACTTTGGAAGTTAAACAAATGAATGCGCGTGAACAGATCGTTCGAGTGCTAGAAGAGGTTTTTGAGCAGGGAGCTTATTCTAATATTGCCCTAAATCAAGCGCTAGAACACTCTCAACTTTCAGATAAAGATAGAAGCTTTGTTACGGAAGTTGTATACGGTACTGTAGCACGGAAGATAACGCTCGAGTGGTATCTCGCCCACGTAATTGAAGACCGGACGAAATTAGATCCTTGGCTCTATTATCTTTTGATGATGAGTTTGTATCAACTTGTCTATTTAGACCGAATTCCCGATCATGCCATCGTCAATGAAGCTGTCCGGATAGCAAAACGTCGTAAAGAAGGCAGTGAGAAGTTTGTCAATGCTATTCTTAGAAAGCTCCTCCGCGAGGGACTACCAGCTATTGATACGATCAAGCGAAAGAACAAACGTTATTCGGTAGAGTATTCCCTACCCGTATGGTTGGTCAAAGCATTGATCGAAGAATACGGTGAAGAACGTGCTGGCGCTATTTTTAAGAGTCTCTATCAACGTAATAAATCCAGTATTCGTGTGATTAATCTAGACGAAAAAGAAGAGTTAGCGCAGCTACTCGAAGCAACCTCCTCTCTACTTGCTTCGTCCGCTCTCGTGAAAGAGCAGGGACATTTTGCGGCGCATTCCTTGTTTAAAGAAGGGCGCATTACTATTCAAGACGAGTCCAGTCAATTGGTGGCACCAGCTTTGGATTTGCAAGGAGACGAGTGGGTTTTAGATGCCTGTGCGGCTCCAGGTGGAAAGACGACCCACCTGGCTTCTTATCTCACAACTGGGAAAGTCACAGCCTTGGATCTCTATGACCATAAGCTCAAATTGATTCAAGAAAATGCTAATCGGCTCCATGTTGCGGACAAAATTTTGACAAAGAAGTTAGATGCGACAAAAGTTTTTGAAACATTTGGACCTGATGCTTTCGATAAAATTTTGGTGGATGCGCCTTGTTCAGGGATTGGTTTGATACGGAGAAAGCCTGATATCAAGTACAATAAAGAGAGTGCAGATTTTGTATCTTTACAAGCTATTCAATTGGCCATTCTGGATAGTGTTTGTCAAAGTGTGCGTAAAGGTGGTATAATAGTGTACAGTACGTGTACAATTATGGGTGAAGAGAATTTTGAAGTGGTGGACCAATTTTTGAAAAACCATCCAAATTTCGAACAAGTCCCATTGGATCACGAAAGAAAAGATATTCTTAAAAATGATTGTATCCTTATTACACCCGAATTATATGGAAGCGACGGCTTCTTTATCAGTCGTTTTAAGAGAATCTCATAATATCAGGAGGAAACTGACAGTATGGATATGACGATCTTAACCGATGTAGGTCAAAGACGGACAAATAACCAAGACTATGCAAATCAATATAAAAACAAGGCAGGAAAATCTATGGTTTTACTTGCTGATGGTATGGGAGGACACCGTGCCGGAAATATTGCTAGTGAAATGGCAGTCACAGACCTAGGTGCGGCTTGGGTTTCTTCTGAGATCGAGACGGTTAATCAAGTACGGGAATGGTTTGCAGAACATTTAGAAGCTGTGAACCGTCGGATCCATTTAGCTGGGCAAGATGATGAGCACAAAGGAATGGGAACGACACTGGAAGCTTTGGCTTTTGTAGAAGGACAAGTGATTTATGCCCATGTTGGAGATTCGCGGATTGGCCTCATTCGTCAGGGCGAATACCAGCAGTTGACCAGTGATCATTCTCTTGTAAATGCTCTTTTGCGTGCAGGTCAAATCACAGAGGAAGAAGCAGCCCATCATCCTCAACGTAACATCATCACTCAGTCCATTGGTCAAAAAGATGAGTTGGAGCCGGATTATGGTTTGGTGACGGTTGAAGCAGATGATTATATTTTGATCAATAGTGACGGTTTAACTAATATGATTGGCCCGGATGAAATCAGAGATATTGTCTTGAGTGATGTTTCACTGGAAGAAAAAGCTCAAACCTTGATTCGTTTTGCCAATAATGCTGGAGGCTTGGATAATATCACTGTTGTACTGCTCCACTTTACTGAGGAGGACGCAGCATGATTCAAATCGGCAAAATTTTTGCCGGGCGATATAAAATCATCCAACAAATTGGACGCGGCGGGATGGCAGATGTTTATCTTGCGCGTGATTTGATTTTAGATGGGGAAGAAGTTGCAGTCAAGGTACTGCGTACGAATTACCAGACGGATCCCATTGCAGTTGCGCGTTTTCAGCGTGAAGCAAAGGCGATGGCAGAGCTGGACCATCCAAATATCGTTCGGATTACAGATATTGGCGAAGAAGAAGGACAACAATACCTTGCAATGGAATATGTTGCAGGTTTAGACTTGAAACGCTATATCAAAGAAAATGCTCCTTTATCAAATGAAGAAGCTGTTCGTTTGATGGGGCAGATCCTTCTAGCTATGCGTCTTGCCCATACGCGTGGCATTATCCATAGAGATTTAAAACCACAGAATGTCCTCTTGACACCAGATGGAACAGCAAAAGTTTCAGACTTTGGGATTGCAGTGGCCTTTGCAGAGACTAGTTTGACCCAGACCAACTCGATGTTGGGGTCGGTTCATTATTTGTCCCCTGAGCAGGCGCGTGGTTCAAAAGCTACGGTGCAAAGTGACATCTACGCGATGGGGATTATTTTCTATGAGATGTTGACAGGACACATTCCTTATGATGGAGATAGTGCAGTCACAATTGCTTTGCAGCATTTTCAAAAGCCACTTCCATCTATTCGTGAAGAAAATAAGAATGTTCCACAAGCTTTAGAAAATGTGGTGATCAAGGCGACAGCTAAAAAACTGACGGATCGCTATAAATCAGTGGCAGAGATGTATGTAGATCTTTCAAGTTGCTTGTCCTATGAGAGAAGAAATGAGAAAAAACTGGTTTTTGAAGACCAAGCGAAAGCTGATACAAAGACTCTTCCGAAAGTAAGTCCAACTCCAAAGACGGCTCCTGTTCCAATCTCTGAGGTACGCAGTGAAATCAGTTCAGTAGATCCTAATCGACCATTATCTGATCAGCAGACCATGGCGCCAAGTAAAAAGCCAAGAAGACGTTTGCGGGCGCGCTACAAGGTCTTGTTTGTTGCCATTGCCCTAGTACTTGCAGCCTTTACTTTCTTGTTATATATGAGCCCAGCCAATAAAACAGTTCCAGATGTTTCCGGCAAAACCATTGCCGAAGCCAGAGCGGTTATTGAGGGACAAGACCTTCAAGTCGGTGAAGAGAAAGAAGAGTACAGTGATTCGGTTGCAGAAGGCTATGTCATTCGAACCAATCCAAATGCAGGGGCCCAAAAGAAAGAACAAAGTCGAATTGATTTGATTATTTCCAAAGGACCAAACAGCTTTGAAATGCCAAATTACGTGGGTGAAACACGGGCAAAAGCAGAAGAAGATCTGAAAAATACTTATAAAGTATCAAGCAAAATGATCACGATTGAAGAAGTTGAGACCTTCGATTATGCTGCAGGGACAGTTCTTGAACAAACTCCAGCTCCAGGAGAGCAATATTCTCTGAATTCAAAAACAAAGATTGTTTTGAAAGTAGCGAAAGAAACGACTTCAATTGAAATGCCAAACTATGTTGGATCAACTTATGATTTTGCTAGAAGTAATTTGATTGAGATCTATGGTATTAAAGAAGCCAATATCGAATTAAGAAAAACAGAACATCTCCCTGATGGGGTAGTTGTTTCTGCCGGTCAAATTGTCAGTCAAACTCCAGAAGTTTCGAGTACGGTGGATATTAACCGAACACGAATTGTTTTGACTGTATATGAGCCTAAAGTGACAGCTTCTTCAAGTACGAAAGCCTCATCCAGTTCAGATACATCAAGTTCATCCTCTGCTGAACGATCAGATACAGAAAGTTCTAGCAGTAGTGCAACTGGTGGAGATTCATAAATCAGTCTAAGACTCAGATGGATTTCTGGGTCTTTTTGATTGTCTGCGTTTATCCAACCACAGACGGAAGTCAAATGAGGAAAAATTTGATAAAATAGGAAAAGATGAGGTAGACTATGTGGAAAATACAAATTTTTATTTTCGTTGAAGCCGTTTTGTTAACATTGGCAGCGATCACCATTTTATCAATCGATTTTTCCAGATTTGTTGTCTTGATGGTTCTCTTTTTGCTCCTTTTGTATTACTATTTTGGCAAACAAAAAGCGAATTTTTTATTAATCGCGCTGAGTGTGCTCTTGTTTTTTATCGTGATGCTGAATCCTTTTGTGATTGCAGCCATTTTATTTGCGGTGGTTTATGGTTTATTGATCGCCTATCCTTATATGTATAAGGAAAATGAAGCCGTTGTGTTTGATGTTGAAGAGGATACGAAAATTCGTCAGGAAAAAACTCGATGGATTGGTGATTTACAACATTTTTCAAAGCAAAGTCGAGGGTATCGAGATCTGAATGTGATCCGAGTTTTTGGGAATGACACCCTCCATTTAGAGGAGGTAGCCATTTGCAATTGGGACAATGTTGTGATCATTCGGAAAGGGTTTGGAAATACAAAAATTATCTTACCGATTGATTTAGAGTTGCATTTACAAATTAACACCCTGTATGGAGATCTGAAATTTTTGGATCTTCCTGTCCGTAAAATGAGGAATGAAACCATAGACATTGAAACGGCACATTATCGGAGATCGCACCGTTCTATAAAAATTGTGTTAGTTGGTATTGTTGGGGATGTTGAGGTGATTCGCGCATGAAGAAATTAGACTATCTCCTATTGTATTTCTATTCCCTAATGGTGGTTGCGGTCATTTGTCATACCATTTTCCATTTTGTTGGTTTTCAGTGGGGCAAACTTCTTTCAGATCTTTCCTTGCTTCAGTCATTCCTATTTTTGGTTTTTAGTCTGACGCTTGCATTGACGGCTTTGGTTGTCTTAATTATTAAAATCACGCAATTTGTAACGGTTCATGCAGTACAACAAAAGGTAGAAGCGATCCTGACTGCTTCACAGAGAAAAGAAATTGCCCCCAAAGAATTGAATCAACAGTTAGATTTATTGGACAGCAAATTGCTTCGACTAGAAGAAAATTTACAAAAAAGTGAAAATCGTGTGATGCGAAATGAGGAAGAAATTGTGGAAATCGAGCGTAAGAGAATTGCGCGTGATCTACATGACACGGTTAGTCAAGAATTGTTTGCAGCCAATATGATTTTATCTGGAGTGGCAGCCCAGGCCCTTGAGTTAGAGAAAAGTCAGATCCAGCAGCAACTTAATGGTGTATCAGATATTCTGGGTACAGCCCAAAATGATTTACGCGTCTTGCTCCTACATCTTCGTCCTACAGAATTGGAAGGAAAAAGTTTGGTAGAAGGTATGGAGATGATTTTTAGAGAATTGAAGGAAAAGAGTGACCTAACAGTTGTCTTCCATTATAATGACGTGAGCATTCCAAAAGAAATGGAAGAACATCTATTTCGAATCGTCCAAGAAATTGTCAGCAATACCTTGAAACACGCTAGAGCTCAACAAATGGATGTCTTTTTGCATCAGGAAGGAAAACAACTTCATTTACGGATGGTAGATGATGGAATCGGCTTTGAGCAGGAAAAATTGGAACGATTGAGTTATGGGTTGAAAAATATTCAAGAACGTGTAGAAGACATGGCGGGAACCATTAAAATAAGAACGAGTCCTCAAAAGGGAGTGGCTGTAGATATTCGCGTTCCCCTCCTTGTAAAAGATAAAAATGAAAAGGAAACTGTATGAAAGTATTATTAGTAGATGATCATGAAATGGTCCGATTGGGATTGAAAAGCTTTTTGTCCATGCAAACCGATATTGAGCAAGTCTTAGAGGCACAAAATGGGCAAGAAGGGGTGGACTTGGCGTTGAAAGAAAGACCAGACGTCATCATCATGGATATTGTGATGCCAGAGCTAAATGGAATCGATGCGACTCTAGCCATCCTAAAAGAGTGGCCGGAAGCTAAAATTGTCATTTTGACGTCTTATTTAGATAACGAAAAGATTTACCCTGTCTTAGATGCCGGTGCAAAAGGGTATATTTTAAAGACCTCGTCAGCAACTGAGATCTTACAGGCTGTCCGGAAGGTTGCAAAGGGAGAATTTGCGATTGAGACAGAAGTTAGTCAAAAAGTTGAGTCACGAAAGAACCATGCTGAATTGCATGATGATTTGACAGCTAGAGAACGAGATATTCTAGCTCTATTAACAAAAGGATATGAAAATCAACGAATAGCAGATGAACTCTTTATTTCTCTGAAAACAGTGAAGACCCATGTCTCCAACATCTTATCCAAATTGGAAGTCAGTGATCGGACGCAAGCAGTCGTCTATGCCTTCCGACACCATCTGGTGAATCAAGAAGATTTTTAAAAGGAAACATGCTATAATAGAGCATGATCATAAGGGGGGAGACAAGTGGACGCAAAATTACGTTATAAAGCCAAAAAAGTTAAAATCGTCTTTTTTGATATTGATGATACATTACGTGCAAAAGAAACTGGATTGATTCCAGAATCTGTCAAAGAAGTCTTTCATCAGTTGAAAGAAAAAGGAATCCGAACAGGGATTGCAACCGGTAGAGGGATTTTTGGGGTTGTTCCTGAAATCATGGACTTAAAGCCTGATTTTTTAGTAACCTTAAACGGTGCCTATATAGAAGATACAAAAGGAACTGTGATCTACCAATCACCAATCAATGAAGCAATCGTTTCTTCTTTTGTGGATTGGGCCAAAGAATCCGAGATTGATTATGGGTTAGTAGCTAGTCATCAAGCTGCCCTGTCTAATCGGACACCCTTGATCAGTGATGCTATTGACATCATTTATCCAAACTTACCAGTAGATCCAGATCTGCATTTGAAAGAACCTATTTTCCAAATGTGGACCTTTGATGAACAGGATAGTGAACTAGAGTTGCCCCCTTCTTTGCAAGAGAACTTGCGCCTAGTTTCGTGGCATCCCCATTCATCAGATGTTGTTCGCTTTGAAGCTTCAAAAGCTTCAGGAGTTTCTCATCTTGTAAATCATTTGGGCTTGAAGCCAGAGAATGTTTTAGTATTTGGGGATGGATTAAATGATCTAGAACTGTTTGATTACGCTGGAATTAGTATCGCAATGAGAAAATCTGCTCCAGAGTTACAAGAAAAAGCTGATTATATCACTAAGAATTTAGAAGAAGATGGCATATTCTATGCCTTAGAGGAGTTAAATATGGTTGAAAAAGAATTGACATTACCACAGTTAGAACTTGCTACGGTTGACGGTCCTGTCGCTGTGATCAAAACCAATCACGGTGAGATGAACATTCAATTGTTCCCGGATCAAGCGCCAAAAACAGTTGCAAACTTTGTAGCTCTTGCTAAGTCTGGCTATTATGATGGTGTCATTTTCCATCGGATTATTAAAGATTTTATGATCCAAGGGGGAGATCCTACTGGTACAGGTATGGGTGGTGAATCCATCTATGGTGAGAGCTTCGAAGACGAATTTTCAAAAGAACTGTACAATATTCGCGGAGCCCTTTCGATGGCAAATGCTGGACCAAACACAAATGGTAGCCAATTCTTTATTGTACAAAATCAACATCTCCCATATTCGAAAAAGGAATTGGTCCGCGGTGGCTGGCCTGAAGAAATTGCTGAAATCTATACGACAGAAGGGGGAACTCCTCACCTAGATCAACGCCATACCGTATTTGGACAATTGATGGATGAAGCTTCTTTTGCTGTGTTGGATGAGATTGCGGCTGTTGAGACAGGTATGATGGATAAGCCAGTAGAAGATGTCGTGATTCAAACCATCGAAATTGAGGACTAAAATGAAAATTGGAGATAAGTTAGAAGGAACCATCACAGGCATTCAACCTTATGGAGCCTTTGTCGAACTAGAGTCGGGTGTCACGGGCTTGATTCATATCTCAGAGATTCGAAGTGGTTATGTAAGTAATATTCATGATATTCTTTCAATTGGAGAAAAAGTCTTTGTCCAAGTCATCGATGTTGATGAATATTCTAAGAAAGCTAGCCTCTCTCTGAGAACACTAGAAGAAACACCACAACGAAGTATTCGACACCATCGTTTTTCAAATGACCGCCACAAGAGTGGTTTTGCGCCCTTAGCTCAACAGATGCCGATCTGGGTCAAAGAAGGAAAGGTATTCTTTAGCAAACAAGAGAAAAAATAAAAACTTCGATAGGTTGATGAAACCTATCGAAGTTTTTTTGATATAGAGAATTATTCAAATTCGTAAAGGGTAGTAGAAAGGTATCGTTCTCCATTATCTGGTGCAAGAGCAAGAACTTTTTTACCGCTTCCCAATTCTTTTGCGACTTCAATAGCAGCATAGATAGCAGCTGCGCTTGAGATACCGACTAAGAATCCTTCAGCTCCACCGATAGCGCGTGCAAGTTCGAAAGCTTCTTCTGAAGATACGCGACGAACACCATCATATGCATTAGTGTCTAAAGTATTTGGGATAAAACCAGCTGAAATCCCTTGGATTTTATGTGGTCCAGGTTTTTCGCCAGAAAGGACTGCAGATTCATTGGCCTCAACGGCATAGACTTTGACAGCAGGATTATTCTTTTTCAACGTATGAGAAATACCAGAAACAGTACCACCAGTACCAACACCTGCGACAAAAGCATCTAAACCATCTTTTCCAAAGGCATCAATGATTTCTTGTCCTGTTGTTCTTTCATGTACCTCTGGGTTAGCAGGGTTTTCAAATTGAAGAGGAAGGAAGCCATTTCTTTCTGCAGCGATTGCTTCAGCTTTAGCGATAGCGCCTTTCATTCCTTCACTTCCAGGAGTCAAAACGAGTTCAGCTCCGTAGGCTTGGATGATTTTACGACGTTCCACACTCATGGTTTCAGGCATGACAATCACAACTTTGTAGCCTTTAGCTGCGCCAACCCATGACAAGCCAATCCCTGTGTTCCCACTAGTTGCTTCGACAATGGTATCACCTGGTTTGATCAAGCCATCCGCTTCAGCTTTTTCAATCATGCTCAAAGCAATCCGGTCTTTAACTGATGATCCAGGGTTGAAAGCTTCGAGTTTGACATAGACATCTGCAGCTCCTTCAGGAACAAGACGGTTCAATTTGACAATCGGAGTGTTTCCAATCAATTCTGTAATATTTTCATAAATAGCCATAATATACCTCAGTTCTAGGTTTTCTTAATACTAACAAGTATAGTCCCTTGTGAGTAGAATGTAAAATATAGAAATTTTATGGGTGTGATAAAAAAAAACTATCGTTGCCGATAGTATTGTTAATTATTTTTCTACAGAAAACAGGGGTACTTCAACCTCACGAATTCCTTGGTCCTCAATAATGACTTTGCCATTGTAAAATTCGACTAAAGCCGCTGTGATAGAGTTTGTGTTTTCTTTATCCACAAAAATGGTTGTCATCACCTGATCTGTGAACATCGGATCTTGTTCTGCCAATTGATGGTCTTTTAAGAAATTAGCAAATTCTTGGTATTGGGAATAAGAAAGTGTGATCCCAAGAACCACTTGCTCTTTGATTTCTACCAGTCCAATTTCTCGAACTGCTTGTGCCACACTTCCAGCATAAGCACGAATCAGACCGCCAGCACCTAATTTAATACCTCCGAAATAGCGAGTAACCACGACACAACTATTAGTGATGCGATGATTCTCCAAAACTCCTAACATCGGTACCCCAGCTGTTCCACTAGGCTCTCCATCGTCACTGGTCCGTTTGATATCACTTTGTTCTCCAATGATGAAAGCAGAGCAGTTATGCGTAGCCTTATAGTGTTCCTTCTTGATGGCATTGATAAAATCTCTAGCTTCCTCTTCAGAGAAGACTCGCTTGACATGACAAATGAATTTTGATTTTTTGATTTCTTCTTGAACAGTACCGTTCTCTTTAAATGTAACATATTCCATACTCTTATTTTACAAAAAAAGAATGATTTTCTCCAACTTTTGCGAATTAATAAGTATGAAGATAGAAGATTCTTATGGAAGACTCTTAACGGAGAGTCAAATGACAAATGATCTGAAAGAAATTGCCCAAGAACTTCCAGCTATAGAAAAACAAAATGGAAGGTACCAATGCTTTCGATGTGGCAGTTTGATTGATCAAAAACTGTGGAAATTGAGTGAGGAGGTACTGTATTGTAGAGCCTGTATCCAATTGGGAAGGATCCGGAGTGATCAAAAACTTTATGCTATTGCACAGCAAAACTTTGAAGGACAAGAGGTGCTAAACTGGAAAGGAACCTTGACTTCCTATCAACAAGAGGTATCTGAAGGGCTTATCCAAGCAGTTAAAGCAGGAAAACATGCCTTGGTACATGCTGTGACAGGCGCTGGGAAAACGGAAATGATGTACCAGGTTGTAGCAACAGCGATCAAGGCAGGAAAAGCAGCCTGTATTGCCACCCCAAGAATCGATGTCTGTATAGAATTGTACGGAAGGATGAAGAAAGATTTTTCCTGCCCCATCTCTTTGCTTCATGGAGAATCAGAGCCCTATTTTAGAACGCCTTTAGTGATCGCTACAACCCACCAATTGCTAAAGTTTTATCAGGCCTTTGATCTCCTTATTATAGATGAGGTAGATGCTTTTCCCTATGTGGACAATCCAATCTTATATAAAGCAGCTCAGAATGCAATAAAAAAAGAGGGGAATACCCTATATTTGACAGCAACCTCTACAGATGAGTTAGATAAAAAGGTCAAGAAAAAAGAAATCATTCGTTATAGCCTTCCAAGAAGATTTCATGGGAACCCACTAGTGGTCCCTGAAATAAAATGGGTGCCGAAAATTAGAGAAAAAATAGAAAAAGGAAGAATCCCTTACGAACTATTGCAACTGATCAAGAAACAAAGACAGACTCACTACCCATTGTTAATCTTTGTATCTGAAATAGAATTAGGACAACAATTTACTGGGAACTTAAAAAAATACTTTCCAAAAGAAACAGTAGGTTTTGTATCCTCACAGACAACAGACCGCCTAAGAATAGTAGAAGAGTTTAGAAACAGAGCCTTAACCATGCTAGTCTCGACAACCATTCTAGAAAGAGGAGTGACTTTTCCGTTTGTAGATGTCTTTGTTTTAGAAAGTAATCACAAATTATTTACTAAAAGTGCCCTCGTACAAATTTCAGGGAGAGTCGGTCGAAGTAAAGAAAGACCAATAGGTGAACTACTTTTTCTATCAGACGGCATAACACGAGAAATGAAGAAAGCGATTAAAGAAATAAAGGAAATGAATCAGGAGGCTGGATTTTGAAAGAATGTCTGCTTTGTACTAAAGAGTTGAAAACTGGTGAACATTTCACAGACCTTATTTTTATGAATAAACAAGAAGAATGGATTTGTAAAGAATGCAAAGAAGACTTCGAACAAATTGACGAAATCCATTGTCCTAGATGTTATAAAGATAAGGAGGAGAAAGTATGTAAAGATTGCGAATACTGGATACAAAAGGGGAATATGGTCGAACATGAAGCATTATATAGATATAATGCAGCAATGAAGGACTATTTCAAGCGATATAAATTTGAAGGAGATCGTTTATTAGGAATGGTATTTGCATGTGACATCAAAAAAGCCTTGAAAAAGTATAAAAGCTATACGATAATACCGACTCCAATCAGCCATGAAAAAAAGCAGGAGAGAGGATTTAATCAGGTTTCGACTATATTAGATTTTGCAGAAATAAAGTACAGCAGTCTCTTCCAAAAAGAAGACAGCTTAGCCCAATCAAAAAAAACAAGAGAAGAAAGATTAAAAACCTCTCAACACTTTCAATTAAAAGAAGAAGTTTCAAAAAAGCAGAAATATCTTATCTTTGATGATATCTACACAACGGGCAAAACCATCGAATTAATGAAGCGCCTACTAATTGAAAAAGGTGTGAAAGAAATAAAAACATTTTCAATCGCAAGGTAAAAAAAGATTTGCAAAAACTTTATGAAAGCGTTATAATATACATATAAATAAAAACATAATGTTTAGAAAGTAGGTACTAATATGATTAAATATAGTATCCGTGGTGAAAACCTAGAAGTAACAGAAGCCATTCGCGACTATGTCGTTTCTAAACTCGAAAAGATTGAAAAATATTTTCAGGCAGATCAAGAGCTGGACGCTCGAGTAAACTTAAAAGTTTACCGTGAAAAAACCGCAAAAGTAGAAGTAACCATTCCACTTGGATCTATTACACTGCGTGCAGAAGATGTCTCTCAAGATATGTACGGTTCAATTGATCTGGTTGTAGATAAAATTGAACGTCAAATTCGTAAGAATAAAACAAAAATCGAAAAGAAAAATCGTGTTAAATCTGGTGCAGGTAAATTGTTTACCGATGCAGTTGTAGAAGAAGCAGCAACCACAGAAAAAGTTGTTCGCTCAAAAACAATTGATCTAGAGCCAATGGATTTAGATGAAGCGATCCTTCAAATGGATCTATTAGCACACGACTTCTTCATTTATCGTGATGCAGAAGACAACACAACAAATGTGATCTACCGTAGAGAAGATGGAGACATCGGTCTATTGGAAGTAAAAGAATAGAGATCAAAAAGAGATTGAAAACATCAATTAAATTATAGAGGAATCAGGAGCATTCATGCTCCTGATTTTTTATATAAGTAAAAAAACTTTCAAAAAAACAAAAAAAGTTTTAAAAAAGTATTGACAGTAAGGTAAGGTCATGATATACTAATATAGTTGTCGCGAGAGAGCGACAAAGACCTTTGAAAACTGAACAAGACGAACCAATGTGCAGGGCACTACAATGAAAGTTGTAGTAACTGAACAATAAAAAAACAATAAATCTGTCAGTGACAGAATGAGTTTAAGACAAACAATTATTTTAATGAGAGTTTGATCCTGGCTCAGGATGAACGCTGGCGGCGTGCCTAATACATGCAAGTAGAACGCTGAAGCTTGGTGCTTGCACCGAGCGGATGAGTTGCGAACGGGTGAGTAACGCGTAGGTAACCTGCCTCTTAGCGGGGGATAACTATTGGAAACGATAGCTAATACCGCATAAAAGTCGATATCGCATGATATTGACTTAAAAGGTGCAATTGCATCACTAAGAGATGGACCTGCGTTGTATTAGCTAGTTGGTGAGGTAACGGCTCACCAAGGCGACGATACATAGCCGACCTGAGAGGGTGATCGGCCACACTGGGACTGAGACACGGCCCAGACTCCTACGGGAGGCAGCAGTAGGGAATCTTCGGCAATGGGGGCAACCCTGACCGAGCAACGCCGCGTGAGTGAAGAAGGTTTTCGGATCGTAAAGCTCTGTTGTAAGAGAAGAACGAGTGTGAGAGTGGAAAGTTCACACTGTGACGGTAACTTACCAGAAAGGGACGGCTAACTACGTGCCAGCAGCCGCGGTAATACGTAGGTCCCGAGCGTTATCCGGATTTATTGGGCGTAAAGCGAGCGCAGGCGGTTAGATAAGTCTGAAGTTAAAGGCTGTGGCTTAACCATAGTACGCTTTGGAAACTGTTTAACTTGAGTGCAGAAGGGAGAGTGGAATTCCATGTGTAGCGGTGAAATGCGTAGATATATGGAGGAACACCGGTGGCGAAAGCGGCTCTCTGGTCTGTAACTGACGCTGAGGCTCGAAAGCGTGGGGAGCAAACAGGATTAGATACCCTGGTAGTCCACGCCGTAAACGATGAGTGCTAGGTGTTGGGTCCTTTCCGGGACTCAGTGCCGCAGCTAACGCATTAAGCACTCCGCCTGGGGAGTACGACCGCAAGGTTGAAACTCAAAGGAATTGACGGGGCCCGCACAAGCGGTGGAGCATGTGGTTTAATTCGAAGCAACGCGAAGAACCTTACCAGGTCTTGACATCCCTCTGACCGCTCTAGAGATAGAGTTTTCCTTCGGGACAGAGGTGACAGGTGGTGCATGGTTGTCGTCAGCTCGTGTCGTGAGATGTTGGGTTAAGTCCCGCAACGAGCGCAACCCCTATTGTTAGTTGCCATCATTGAGTTGGGCACTCTAGCGAGACTGCCGGTAATAAACCGGAGGAAGGTGGGGATGACGTCAAATCATCATGCCCCTTATGACCTGGGCTACACACGTGCTACAATGGCTGGTACAACGAGTCGCGAGTCGGTGACGGCAAGCTAATCTCTTAAAGCCAGTCTCAGTTCGGATTGTAGGCTGCAACTCGCCTACATGAAGTCGGAATCGCTAGTAATCGCGGATCAGCACGCCGCGGTGAATACGTTCCCGGGCCTTGTACACACCGCCCGTCACACCACGAGAGTTTGTAACACCCGAAGTCGGTGAGGTAACCGTAAGGAGCCAGCCGCCTAAGGTGGGATAGATGATTGGGGTGAAGTCGTAACAAGGTAGCCGTATCGGAAGGTGCGGCTGGATCACCTCCTTTCTAAGGAAATGGAAACCTGTACGTTGGTCTTGTTTAGTTTTGAGAGGTCTTGTGGGGCCTTAGCTCAGCTGGGAGAGCGCCTGCTTTGCACGCAGGAGGTCAGCGGTTCGATCCCGCTAGGCTCCATTAACACTGTAAGGGTGTTAAGATTGAACATTGAAAATTGAATATCTATATCAAATAGTAACAAGAAAATAAACCGAAACGCTGTAAATATTTAAAGAGTTTAGGTCGCAAGACCAAAAATAAGGTTAAGTTAATAAGGGCGCACGGTGGATGCCTTGGCACTAGAAGCCGAAGAAGGACGTGACAAACGACGAAATGCTTTGGGGAGCTGTAAGTAAGCGACGATCCAGAGATGTCCGAATGGGGGAACCCACTAGCTAATGGCTAGTACTCCTATCTGTTAAGGATAGGTAGAGGAAGACGTAGTGAACTGAAACATCTAAGTAGCTGCAGGAAGAGAAAGCAAAAGCGATTGCCTGAGTAGCGGCGAGCGAAACGGCAGGAGGGCAAACCGAAGAGTTTACTCTTCGGGGTTGTAGGACTGCAATGTGGACTTAAAGAATATAGAAGAATGACATGGGAAGGTCAGCCAAAGAGAGTAAGAGCCTCGTATTCGAAATAGTCTTTATACCTAGCAGTATCCTGAGTACGGCGGGACACGAGAAATCCCGTCGGAATCTGGGAGGACCATCTCCCAACCCTAAATACTCTCTAGTGACCGATAGTGAACCAGTACCGTGAGGGAAAGGTGAAAAGCACCCCGGGAGGGGAGTGAAATAGAACCTGAAACCGTGTGCCTACAACAAGTTCGAGCCCGTTAATGGGTGAGAGCGTGCCTTTTGTAGAATGAACCGGCGAGTTACGATATGATGCGAGGTTAAGTTGAAGAGACGGAGCCGTAGGGAAACCGAGTCTGAATAGGGCGGAATAGTATTATGTCGTAGACCCGAAACCATGTGACCTACCCATGAGCAGGTTGAAGGTGAGGTAAAACTCACTGGAGGACCGAACCAGGGCACGTTGAAAAGTGCTTGGATGACTTGTGGGTAGCGGAGAAATTCCAAACGAACTTGGAGATAGCTGGTTCTCTCCGAAATAGCTTTAGGGCTAGCGTCGACATTAAGATTCTTGGAGGTAGAGCACTGTTTGGGTGAGGGGTCCATCCCGGATTACCAATCTCAGATAAACTCCGAATGCCAAAGAATTATGGTCGGCAGTCAGACTGCGAGTGCTAAGATCCGTAGTCGAAAGGGAAACAGCCCAGACCACCAGCTAAGGTCCCAAAATAATTGTTAAGTGGAAAAGGATGTGGGGTTGCACAGACAACTAGGATGTTAGCTTAGAAGCAGCTATTCATTCAAAGAGTGCGTAATAGCTCACTAGTCGAGTGACCCTGCGCCGAAAATGTACCGGGGCTAAAACAATTTACCGAAGCTGTGGATACCTTTATAGGTATGGTAGGAGAGCGTTCTATGTGTGGAGAAGGTGTACCGTGAGGAGCGCTGGAACGCATAGAAGTGAGAATGCCGGTATGAGTAGCGAAAGACAGGTGAGAATCCTGTCCACCGTAAGACTAAGGTTTCCAGGGGAAGGCTCGTCCGCCCTGGGTTAGTCGGGACCTAAGGAGAGACCGAAAGGTGTATCCGATGGACAACAGGTTGATATTCCTGTACTAGAGTATGTAGTGAAGGAGGGACGCAGTAGGCTAACTAAAGCGTGCGACTGGAAGTGCACGTCTAAGCAGTGAGGTGTGAATTGAGTTAAATGCTTAATTCTGTAACATTGAGCTGTGATGGGGAGCGAAGTTTAGTAGCGAAGTTAGTGACGTCACACTGCCAAGAAAAGCTTCTAGCGTTAATCATACTCTACCCGTACCGCAAACCGACACAGGTAGTCGAGGCGAGTAGCCTCAGGTGAGCGAGAGAACTCTCGTTAAGGAACTCGGCAAAATGACCCCGTAACTTCGGGAGAAGGGGTGCTGGCTTTAAGTCAGCCGCAGTGAATAGGCCCAAGCAACTGTTTATCAAAAACACAGCTCTCTGCTAAATCGTAAGATGATGTATAGGGGGTGACGCCTGCCCGGTGCTGGAAGGTTAAGAGGAGTGCTTAGCGTAAGCGAAGGTATGAATTGAAGCCCCAGTAAACGGCGGCCGTAACTATAACGGTCCTAAGGTAGCGAAATTCCTTGTCGGGTAAGTTCCGACCCGCACGAAAGGCGTAATGATTTGGGCACTGTCTCAACGAGAGACTCGGTGAAATTTTAGTACCTGTGAAGATGCAGGTTACCCGCGACAGGACGGAAAGACCCCATGGAGCTTTACTGCAGTTTGATATTGAGTGTCTGTGCCACATGTACAGGATAGGTAGGAGCCATTGAGATCGGGACGCCAGTTTCGATGGAGGCGTTGTTGGGATACTACCCTTGTGTTATGGCCACTCTAACCCGGTAGGTTAATCATCTACGGAGACAGTGTCTGACGGGCAGTTTGACTGGGGCGGTCGCCTCCTAAAAGGTAACGGAGGCGCCCAAAGGTTCCCTCAGAATGGTTGGAAATCATTCGCAGAGTGTAAAGGTATAAGGGAGCTTGACTGCGAGAGCTACAACTCGAGCAGGGACGAAAGTCGGGCTTAGTGATCCGGTGGTTCCGTATGGAAGGGCCATCGCTCAACGGATAAAAGCTACCCTGGGGATAACAGGCTTATCTCCCCCAAGAGTTCACATCGACGGGGAGGTTTGGCACCTCGATGTCGGCTCGTCGCATCCTGGGGCTGTAGTCGGTCCCAAGGGTTGGGCTGTTCGCCCATTAAAGCGGCACGCGAGCTGGGTTCAGAACGTCGTGAGACAGTTCGGTCCCTATCCGTCGCGGGCGTAGGAAATTTGAGAGGATCTGCTCCTAGTACGAGAGGACCAGAGTGGACTTACCGCTGGTGTACCAGTTGTCTCGCCAGAGGCATCGCTGGGTAGCTATGTAGGGAAGGGATAAACGCTGAAAGCATCTAAGTGTGAAACCCACCTCAAGATGAGATTTCCCATGATTATATATCAGTAAGAGCCCTGAGAGAAGATCAGGTAGATAGGTTAGGAGTGGAAGTTGTGTGAGCAATGGAGCGGACTAATACTAATAGCTCGAGGACTTATCCAAAGAGTCAAAAGATATTGACAACGAAAGGTTAACTTGTTAGAATATAGATGTTCAATTTTGAATGTTTAATCATTCAGAGTTAAGTGACGATAGCCTAGGAGATACACCTGTACCCATGCCGAACACAGCAGTTAAGCCCTAGAACGCCGGAAGTAGTTGGGGGTTGCCCCCTGTGAGATAAGGAAGTCGCTTAGCAAGAGATTGAGCCTAGTAGATACTAGGCTCATTTGGGAGTTTAGCTCAGCTGGGAGAGCATCTGCCTTACAAGCAGAGGGTCAGCGGTTCGATCCCGTTAACTCCCATAGGTCCCGTAGTGTAGCGGTTATCACGTCGCCCTGTCACGGCGAAGATCGCGGGTTCGATTCCCGTCGGGACCGTTAAGATAATGAAAATTATTTTAAGACTCGTTAGCTCAGTTGGTAGAGCAATTGACTTTTAATCAATGGGTCACTGGTTCGAGCCCAGTACGGGTCATATTTTGCGGGTTTGGCGGAATTGGCAGACGCACCAGATTTAGGATCTGGCGCTTTACGGCGTGGGGGTTCAAGTCCCTTAACCCGCATAAGAGAATAATAATGAGCCGGCTTAGCTCAGTTGGTAGAGCATCTGATTTGTAATCAGAGGGTCGCGTGTTCAAGTCATGTAGCCGGCATTTTTTTTATATAAAGAAAGCAATGCGAACGTAGTTCAGTGGTAGAACACCACCTTGCCAAGGTGGGGGTCGCGGGTTCGAATCCCGTCGTTCGCTTGAGGAGGCCGGGGTGGCGGAACTGGCAGACGCACAGGACTTAAAATCCTGCGATTGGTAACGATCGTACCGGTTCGATTCCGGTCCTCGGCATAGACAAAGGTTGAAAGAAGCACCCTTAGCTCAACTGGATAGAGTACCTGACTACGAATCAGGCGGTTAGAGGTTCGACTCCTCTAGGGTGCATGGTCGCAAGGCTATGTAATAATTGATATGTAATAATTGAATAGGAACGAGCACCCTTAGCTCAACTGGATAGAGTACCTGACTACGAATCAGGCGGTTAGAGGTTCGACTCCTCTAGGGTGCATAAAGCGGTAGCTTTAGATCGGGAAGTAGCTCAGCTTGGTAGAGTACTTGGTTTGGGACCAAGGTGTCGCAGGTTCGAATCCTGTCTTCCCGATAGTGTATCGAAAAAGTCTAATGATTGTCATTAGGCTTTTTTGTAGGTAATTTTTCATTAAGTTAAAAGAAAAAAGAGCTTTCGCTCTTTTCAACTTTATTTATTTCGCAGTTCAACATAACGGTTATACCAAATTTTGATATATTCCTCAGAAAAAGGACCTTTGCTTTGGTTTATCCAATCTACTAGAACCTTAACATTTTCCTTTAAAATAAAGTCGATGTCATCTGAATAGTGCATTTTTTCTTTGTGCTGCTCGTATTCTTCAACATCTAACAATTTTTTTTCACCATTGGTAAAGACCTTGACATCGAGATCATAGTCGATATATTTTAAGGCTTCTTGGTCAATGTGAAAAGGACTTGCTAGGTTACAGTAGTAAGACACACCATTGTCACGGATCATGGCGATGATGTTAAACCAATATTTTTTATGGAAATATACGATCGCTGGTTCACGTGTAATCCAACGTCTACCATCACTTTCAGTAACAAGTGTATGATCATTTACTCCAATAATTGCATTTTCGGTTATCTTTAATACCATGGTGTCACGCCATGTTCGGTGTAAACTGCCATCATGTTTATAACTTTGAATTGTAATAAAGTCGCCTTCTTTAGGTAGTTTCATAACTTACCAACTTTCTACAATCTAAGTATATCCTCTATATTGTATCATATTTTTTCAAATTTTTTCTTATTTTTCTATTTAATTTTCAATTTGGTTTATGAATCTAAGTATTCTCTAATGGCTGACGTTATATCACTATAATCGTAGCCTTTTCTGGCTAGTGCCTGAGTCAAGCGTTGTTTGAGTTCATAGCCTTCATATTTTTTACTGTATTTACGGTATTGTTTTTCTAACTCTTTTAGAATGAGCTCATTGGTTGTTTCTTCATCTGTTTCGAGCTCGAGATTTTGGAATGCTATCTTTGCTTGATTGTAAGCAAAACCTTTTGAAATGAGTGCCTGGATGATTTTCGTTTCAATGGCTTTTAACGGATATTTTCCTTGGTATTTTTTTAGGAGTTTTATTGCGGTACGGTCGATCACTTCTGAAAAATCATAGTCTGCAAGAATTTCTTGAAGGATAGATTTTGGGATCCCTTTTTGTTGAATTTTTTGTTGTAATAAGAGAGGGCCCTTATCGCCACTGAGAAGGTTGGCCTCTATCAGGTTTCTTGCATATTGACGATCATCTAACCACTTGTCTTCTTTTAGCTGTTGGACCACTTTATCAATAATGCCACTATCAATCTCATATTTTGTCAGGTAGTCTCGGACTTCTTTTGTTGTTCGAGCTTTAAAAGAAAGATGGTAAAGGGCCAGGTTTTTACCATAGGAGTATTGAGCAAACTCTTGGATTTCTTTTAGTTCCTCTTCACTGATTTCTTTATCTTTAGAAAGAAAATATTTGACGATGGTGTCTTCTGTAATATAAAGTTTTTGATCATTGTCTAATTCCAGGAGGTAGAGTCTTTTTTTCTTTTCTAGTTTTGTAATTTTCATGTTTTTATTATACCGAAAAATGTGTTAAGATAGGGATATGAACGTTAAAGTAAAACAAAAAATTCCTTTGAAAATTAAACGAATGGGAATTAACGGAGAAGGGATTGGCTTTTATAAAAAAACACTTGTCTTTGTGCCAGGCGCTTTGAAGGGAGAAGATATCTTCTGTCAAATTACAAGTGTTAAGAAAAATTTTGCGGAAGCCAAACTCCTATCTGTGAATAAGGCGTCTAAGTTTCGTGTGACGCCCATGTGTGATATCTATGAGACCTGTGGTGGCTGTCAAATCATGCATTTGAAGTATGATAAGCAGCTGGAGTTTAAGACAGATTTATTACAACAGGCCTTGAAGAAGTTCTCACCTGAAGGATTTGAACAGTATGATATTCGGCCGACAATTGGAATGCAGGAGCCGCTTTACTATCGGGCAAAATTGCAATTTCAAACTAGGAAATTCAAGGGCCAGGTGAAGGCGGGCCTCTATGCCCAAAATTCACATTATTTGGTGGAATTAAAGGATTGTTTGGTTCAAGACCCGGTTATTCAAGCTATCGCCAACGATCTAACGGATTTATTGACCTATTATCAGATTCCGATTGCTGATGAGCGTAAAGAACTGGGTGTCAGAACCATGATGGTTCGACGGGCGCGGAAGTCTGGTCAAGTTCAGATCATTGTGGTCACTAGTCGTCAGATTAACATAAATAATTTGGTGCAAGACTTGGTCACGAAACACCCTGAGATTGTCACAGTTGCTGTTAATAAAAATACGTCTCGATCCAGTGAAATTTATGGGGAACAAACGCAGATTATTTGGGGAGAAGAGGCCATTTTGGAAGGGGTTTTGGATTATGAATTCTCCCTTTCTCCTCGAGCCTTTTACCAGTTGAATCCGGAACAAACTGAAGTATTGTATAGTGAAGCTGTCAAGGCTCTAGATGTTTCCCCAGAGGATCACTTGATAGATGCCTACTGTGGGGTTGGAACGATTGGGTTTGCTTTTGCTAATAGAGTGAAAAGTGTTCGGGGGATGGATATTATTCCTGAAGCGATTGAAGATGCCAAATACAATGCTAAACGGATGGGATTTGAGAATACCCACTATGAGGCTGGTACAGCTGAAGAGATCATTCCTCGCTGGTACCAAGAAGGCTATCGGGCTAATGCTGTGATCGTGGATCCACCTCGTACGGGCTTGGGTACAAAATTAATCGAGACCTTGTTGCACTATGCACCTGAAAAGATGGTCTATGTCTCGTGTAATGTATCGACTTTGGCACGGGATCTAGTGGCTTTGACGAAGGTTTATCAGGTTGAATACATTCAATCAGTGGACATGTTCCCCCATACTGCACGGACAGAAGCAGTTGTGAAATTAGTGAAGAAGTGAAAGAAGAAGAATGGATATTTGGGAAAAACTTTATCTTGAGGCGAAAGCTCTTTATGCGCCTCAAGAGGTTTCAGATTTTGTCTATGCTCGACATGTGGTTGCTGCTGTTGAGGCTGCAGATGGTCAGATTTTTACGGGCTTTTGTATGGAAGGAACCTGTGGCGTCTTTCATTTATGTGCTGAACGAGCAGCCCTTTTCAATATGTATCAACAATCAGGACAGACCAAGGTCAAGCGCATTATTGCTTTTCGAGACAAGCCTCCTTATGGAGAAGGCTCAGGGATGCCTTGTGGAGCCTGTCGTGAATTTCTCCTTGAGCTAGATGCAGAGAATCGTCATCTAGAATTTATGGTGGATTATGAGAGCCGCAAGACCATTACTTTAGGTGAATTGATGCCTCTTTGGTGGGGAGAAGAACGGGCTCGTTAGAGAGAGAATAAAGGGAATAAGTAGAGGAAATAAATAAATGGACAATGTTATTGATGTATCGATTCCAGTTGCTCAAGTCATTGATCAACATCCGGAAGTATTGGATTTGTTGGTGGAGTTGGGCTTTAAACCCTTAGCCAATCCTATCATGCGCAATACAGTTGGGCGCAAGGTTTCTTTGAAACAAGGATCAAAATTAGAAGGTACTCCTATGGAGAAGATTGTGCGAACACTAGAGGCTAATGGCTATGAAGTAGTGGGGCTAGACCAATGAGTGATGAACGAATTCACGTCTTAAGAGATATCTTATTAGAGCTTCATCATGGAGCTTCCCCTGAATCGGTTCAGGAACGGTTTGATGCGACTTTTGCAGGGGTGTCTGCGATTGAGATCTCTCTTATGGAGCATGAACTGATGAATTCAGATGCAGGTGTGACTTTTGAAGATGTTATGGAGCTTTGTGATGTCCATGCCAATCTCTTTAAGAATGCGGTTCAAGGGGTCGAAGTAGCAGATACTGACCACCCGGGCCATCCTGTTCAAATCTTTAAACAGGAGAACTTAGCCCTTCGGGCCGCTATGATGCGGGTCCGCCGCTTGCTGGACAATTATGAGACAACCGAGGATCCTGAGATGATTCAGGAGATTCATAAGGGCTTGTTACGTCAGCTGGGCTTGGTGGGTCAATTTGACCGGCATTACCGTCGTAAGGAAGAGTTGATGTTTCCGATTATGGAAAAATATGGGCATGATTCCCCGCCAAAAGTGATGTGGGGAGTGGATGACCAGATTCGGGAACTCTTTGCGAAAGTTTTGGATGCGGCCAAGAAATTACCGGATTCTAGTATCTTAGAAGTCAAAGAGCTCTTTGAAGCCTTTGCGCAAGAGTTTGAGGGCATGATCTTCAAGGAAGAGTCGATCCTCTTGATGATTTTGCTGGAGGCCTTTACCCAGGATGATTGGCTTTCCATTGCAGAAGAAAGTGATGCTTATGGTTATGCCATTATTCTCCCAAGTGAAAAGTGGGTGCCAAAACGTGTAGACTTCAAGGAGGAAGCGTCGAAAGAGTCAGAAGGTTCAACTGAACCGCTTCCTTCTTCAAAAGGCGATGAGCACTGTCAGGTAATTGAGACTCCTGATGGGCAGTTGACCATTACCTTCACGCCTAAGAAAAAAGAAGAGAGTTTCGATCGCCAGCAGCCACAAGCTTTTGGGAATGGCTTCCTCTCTGTGGAGCAAGCGAATTTGATCTTGAACCAGTTACCGATGGAGATCACCTTTGTCAATAAGGATGATATTTTCCAATATTACAACAATGCTGCGCCTTTTGAGGAAATGATTTTTAAGAGGACACCGTCGCAGGTAGGACGCAATGTTGAGCTGTGTCACCCGCCAAAATACTTGGAAAAGGTCAAAGCGATCATGCAAGGGCTTCGTGAAGGAAAAAAAGACAAGTATGAAATGTGGTTCAAATCAGAATCACGTGGAAAATTTGTCCATGTCACCTATGCGGCAGTGCATGATGAAGCTGGAGACTTTCAAGGTGTCTTGGAATATGTTCAGGACATTCAACCTTATCGGGAGATCGATACGGATTTTTATAGAGGAATGGAGTAAAGATGAGTTACGAAACAGAGTTTATGAAGGAGTTTGAGGAGTGGATCAAGACCCAGGTCATGATCAATGAAATGGCTCTAGAAGAAAGTAAGAAGGTTTTTGATGAAGACCAGGATGAACGAGCTAAAATCGCGATGATTCGCTATGAAAGCCGTTTGGATGCTTATCAGTTCTTGCAAGGGAAGTTTGAAAATTTCCATGCTGGAAAAGGATTTCATGATTTACCAGATGGCCTCTTTGGTAAAAGAAAATATTAAAATGGTCTTATTGAAGGCGTTTTACTGGCTGGATTTATCTGAAAATTGAGCAATGACTTGATTTTTTAAGGGATTGTGATACAATAAAAAAGTTGAAATGACATCAACGGATTATTGAATGGAATTATGGTGATGAAACCTTGTTGCCTTAGGAATTGATCACTGAATTTAGGAGGAAAAATGGCAAAGAAGAACGTAAACCGTGCGAAACAATACAAACATCAAAATAGACATCTTTTGAAAAAAGCTGTCGCAACTGTAACTGCAGCTGTTAAAGAAGCACCTAAAAAAGTTGAGAAAGCTACAAAAGCAGTAGCGAAAGAAGTGAAACAAGTGGCTTCTTCAGTGGAAGAATTTGCTGCAAGTTTGGAAGGTGTGGCACTTGATCGTGCGCAAACATTCTATGATGAAGGTATTCGCTCTGTTGCGGACTTCGCAAACTGGACAGAGAAAGAGTTGTTGGCCCTTAAAGGAATCGGCCCAGCTACTATCAAAAAATTGCAAGAACTTGGTGTCAAGTTTAAATAATCGCTTTTGTGATTTCTTGCTATTTCCAGGAAAACTTGATAAAATGAACCTGTTAGAGGTGTTTTGAGTCCCACATTTTACAGAAAGTGGCGGTGCTGAGAAGTCCACAAATGTGTCAAAACTGGTAGCTAATGGATGAAAATGAAATATACAAAGTTGCGGGCGCTGCCCGAAATTGGGTGGTACCGCGGATAAACACATTCGTCCCTGTCATGTAGATGGCAGGGGCGATTTTTCTTTTCCACCCCTAGCCAAAGGAGCTTGTCATGAAACAATCTTTTAAAACCAGCAAACTCTATTATGGTTTTCCTATCTTCATCTTAGGGTATCAGGACCAGAACTTTGGGCATAATATCACGACCTGTAGCTCCTCTTATAGCCTGGGTGATTGGCTTGTCATCGGGGTTGGTGCTGAGGAAAATGCGGCTGACCAGATTAAGCATTATCGACAGTTTACTGTGAACATTCCTACTGAACATCTCATGCTTGAGATGGAGCAGGCTGGCTTTATCAGCCATCGGGAAAAGTTGAAACACCTGGGGCTTGACTACAAGATTTCTGAACGGACCCATGCACCGATTTTGGAGGCTTGTCCAGTCGTATTGGACTGTCAGGTAGATCGGATTATAGAGGAAGATGGTATCTGCCATATCTTTGCTAAGATTCTCGAGCGACTGGCTGATCGAGAGCTCTTAGATGACAAGGGGTATTTTAAAAATGATCGTTTTGCGCCGACTTACTTTATGGGGGACGGCCATCAGCGCGTTTATCGTTATCTAGATGACCGAGTCGATCCTATGGGAATCTTCATCAAGAAAGCGAGGAAGAAGGATGACAAGAACTGAATTGCCCGAACGAATCGAAACGGAGCGTCTCGTTTTACGAGTCCGTACAGTGGCGGATGCTGAGGATATCTATGCCTACGCTAGTCTCCCAGAGGTTTCTTATCCAGCGGGCTTTCCGCCCGTCAAGACCTTGGAAGATGAGATCTATTACCTAGAACATATCCTTCCAGAGCGCAATCAAAAGGATAATCTTCCAGATGGTTATGGCATTGTGGTCAAAGGAACCGATAACATCGTCGGCTCTGTTGATTTCAACCATCGCCACGAAGATGATGTACTTGAGATTGGCTATACCTTGCACCCCGATTATTGGGGACGAGGTTATGTACCAGAAGCAGCGCATGCTTTGATTGATTTAGCTTTTAAAGAACTGGGGCTTCATAAGATAGAATTGTCTTGCTTTGGCTACAATATCCAAAGTCAACGAGTTGCGGAAAAATTAGGATTTACCCTTGAAGCTCGTATCCGAGACCGCAAAGATGCTCAAGGTAACCGCTGTGACAGTCTGATATATGGATTGCTGAAGAGTGAGTGGGAGGTGGATTGATGCATGTTTTCATCATTGGAGCTCCAGCTTCAGGGAAAATGACCATTGGTCAGGAACTTTCGAAACTCACCGGTGCGACTCTCTTTTTCAACCATCAACCAATTGATTTCGCACTCGAAATCTATCAAGATTTTACAGAGGAAATGTGGGAATTTGTTCGTGGAATTAACTTTTCTTTTCTTGGAACAAGCGCCAGGAATCATCGGTCGGTGATTTTAACAGGCGTAATTGACTTTTCAAATCAATACCAGCTGATGTATTTGAAGAATATTCAAGATTTGTTAAATGAGTATCATCAAGAGATTCTTTTTGTTGAATTAGAAACGTCTCTTGAGGAGCGCTTACGTCGAAATCGGACGGAGAATCGGTTGAAGTATAAGCCCTTGAAACGGTATGTTGAGGTATCTGAAAGAGAGATTTTAGAGACTGATAAAATGAATCAACTTAATTCCCAAAAGCAACCGAGTGGTCTTCACCACTACCTTAAAATTGATAATACGAATATGTCCGCAGAAGAAGTTGCAAAGCAGATTCAAGAAAAAATAAAAACAATAGAGAAAGGACACACACATGTCTAAAGAACTTTCACCTAAATACAATCCAGCCGAGGTTGAGGCTGGTCGTTACCAAAAATGGCTTGACGAAGATGTTTTCAAGCCTTCAGGCGATAAAAAGGCGAAGCCTTATTCAATCGTTATTCCACCACCAAACGTAACTGGTAAACTTCACCTTGGTCACGCTTGGGATACAACTTTGCAAGATATCATTATCCGTCAAAAACGGATGCAAGGTTTCGATACACTTTGGCTTCCTGGTATGGACCATGCTGGTATTGCCACTCAAGCTAAAGTAGAAGCCCGTTTGGCTGAAGACGGCATCTCTCGTTATGACCTGGGGCGTGAGAAATTCCTCGATAAGGTTTGGGAATGGAAAGACGAGTATGCCACTACTATCAAGCAACAATGGGGTAAGATGGGGCTCTCTGTAGACTACTCTCGCGAACGTTTCACGCTTGACGAAGGGTTGTCAAAAGCCGTTCGTAAGGTCTTTGTAGAGCTCTACAAGAAGGGCTGGATTTACCGTGGTGAATTTATCATTAACTGGGATCCAAAAGCTCGTACAGCCCTTTCTGATATCGAGGTTATTCACAAGGATGTGGAAGGTGCCTTCTACCACATGAACTACATGTTGGAAGACGGTTCACGTGCCCTTGAAGTAGCAACAACACGTCCTGAGACTATGTTTGGGGATACTGCCGTAGCGGTTAACCCAAATGATGACCGTTATAAAGATTTGATTGGTAAAAATGTTATCTTGCCAATCTTGAACAAGCCAATCCCAATTGTTGGGGATGAACATGCAGACCCTGAATTCGGTACTGGTGTGGTGAAAATCACTCCTGCCCACGACCCGAATGACTTCTTGGTTGGTCAACGTCATAATCTTCCGCAAGTGAACGTTATGAACGATGATGGTACCATGAATGAATTGGCTGGTGAATTCAACGGCATGGACCGCTTTGAAGCTCGTAAGGCTGTTATCAAGAAGTTAGAAGAAATCGGTGCGCTTGTTAAGATTGAGAAGATGACCCACTCAGTTGGTCACTCAGAGCGTACTGGAGTTATGGTTGAGCCACGCTTGTCTACGCAATGGTTCGTGAAGATGGATCAATTGGCGAAAAATGCTATCGCCAACCAAGATACAGACGACAAAGTAGAATTCTACCCACCTCGTTTCAACGATACCTTCCTTCAATGGATGGAAAATGTCCACGATTGGGTTATTTCTCGTCAGCTCTGGTGGGGTCACCAAATCCCTGCCTGGTACAATACTGAGGGTGAAATGTATGTCGGTGAAGAAGCACCAGAAGGCGACGGATGGAAGCAAGATGAAGATGTCTTGGATACTTGGTTCAGTTCTGCCCTCTGGCCATTCTCAACTATGGGCTGGCCTGATGTCGACTCAGAAGACTTCAAACGTTACTTCCCAACGTCAACCTTGGTAACAGGGTACGACATCATCTTCTTCTGGGTGTCTCGTATGATCTTCCAATCATTGGAATTCACTGGACGCCAACCATTTAAGAATGTCCTTATCCACGGTCTCATTCGTGACGAGCAAGGACGTAAGATGTCTAAATCACTCGGTAACGGTATTGACCCAATGGATGTTATCGAGAAATATGGTGCCGATGCCCTTCGTTGGTTCCTTTCAAATGGTTCTGCACCAGGTCAAGACGTGCGTTTCTCTTATGAGAAAATGGATGCGTCTTGGAACTTCATTAACAAGATTTGGAACATTTCTCGCTATATCCTCATGAACAATGAAGGTTTGACCTTGGATGCGGCACGTGAAAATGTAGCTAAAGTGGCTGCTGGCCAAGCAGGTAACGTAACAGATCGTTGGATTCTCCACAACCTCAATGAAACGATCGGTAAGGTCACTGAAAACTTTGATAAGTTTGAATTTGGTGTAGCTGGTCACATCCTCTACAACTTCATTTGGGATGAGTTTGCGGATTGGTATGTTGAGTTGACTAAGGAAGTGCTTTACAGCGATAACGAGGACGAAAAAGTTATCACTCGTTCTGTCCTTCTTTACACTTTGGACCAAATCTTGCGTCTCCTTCACCCAATCATGCCATTCGTAACCGAAGAAATCTACGGCCAAATCTCTGAAGGAACAATCGTGACTGCGGAATACCCAGTAGTTCGTCCAGAATTTGAAAACGAAGAAGCTGCAGCTGGCGTTGAGGCTCTTAAAGACGTGATTCGCTCAGTACGTAACTCACGTGCAGAAGTGAACGTAGCACCAAGCAAACCAATCACTATCTTGATTAAGACAAGCGACAGCAAGCTTGATGCTTTCTTCAATGATAATGTCAACTACATCAAACGCTTCACAAACCCAGAACACTTGGAAATTGCAGCAGATGTAGCAGTACCTGACTTGGTTATGTCCAGCATCATCACAGGGGCAGAAATCTACTTGCCACTTGCTGACCTTCTTAATGTTGAAGAAGAATTGGCTCGTCTTGAAAAAGAATTAGCCAAATGGCAAAAAGAACTGGATATGGTTGGTAAGAAGCTCTCTAACGAACGCTTCGTAGCCAATGCCAAACCAGAAGTCGTCCAAAAAGAACGCGACAAACAAGCCGACTACCAAGCGAAGTACAACGCGACAGTCGCACGTATCGATGAGATGAAGAAACTCGTTAAATAAACACAGAAACACGGCGGTATGCCGTGTTTTTTTGTATGATTCTGTAAGAGAAAAAGTTTAAGTAATCTATTTTTAGACCATTTTCCAGAAATAATCGATGATATAGGTCAGGCCGTAGGTGTAGATGACGAGGGTGATAGGTTTGCAGAGAATAATAATGGTCATGTAGCGTTTGAAGGTCATATTGGTCAGACCTGCCAGCATACAGATGAAGTCAGCGGGACTAACCGGCCAGATCATCATGAAGATAAAGAAGCGATCGAACCGCTTGCCTTCATTGAGCCAGCCAATGTACTTGTCGTAAGTCTTCTGGCTGACCATGGATTGGACGAACTTAGGCCCGTACATTCTGGCTAGGTGGAAGATTATGGCACAGCCAATGACGATCCCGATGTAATTGTAAATGGTCCCGATAATATGACCATAGATGAAGACACCTGCTACAGATGTCAGGGCGCCGGGAATAATAGGGACCACTGTCTGAAGGATCTGAAGAAAGATAAAGAGAGGTGGTCCAAAAATACCTGCTTGCAAAATAAAGGCAGACAGAGTTTCCTTGGATTGAAGGATGCCAGAAAAGTAGGCCCAGATACAAAATGCCAAGGTCCCGAGGGCCCCAATGATAGACGACCAATTAATGATGCGCTGGAGAAGAGGAGAGACCTCTTTTAAGCTTGTTTGTTTCATAAAAAATTCCGAGTTCTTTTTCTTCTACTATATCATGTTTTTGGAACTTTGTAAGGATTTTGTCTATTTTTTGAGTAGTGAAAGCGACCTGATTGGAGTCTGTCGCTGTTTTAGTCGTGAAGCGGGTGCAAAATGGGCCTTTTTATGCTACAATGAAAGGAGTATAAAAAATGGAGAAAAACGTGTCAATCGAAAATTACAAACCAGATTTTGCGGTGGAAGCAGCTTATGATCTCACCGTTGCAGACTTGAAAAAACAGGGTATCAAGGCGGTCCTTGTGGATTTGGATAATACCTTGATTGCTTGGAATAATCCGGATGGAACTCCTGAGATGCGCCAGTGGTTGCATGACCTTCGTGATGGAGGGATTCGGGTTATTGTGGTGTCTAATAATAGTCCCAAACGGGTCAAGCGCGCTGTTGAGAAATTTGATATTGACTATGAAGCCTGGTCACTCAAGCCCTTTACTTTTGGGATTGATCGTGCCCTCAAACGTTTCCACTATGAGAAAAATGAAGTAGTCATGGTCGGGGATCAACTGATGACCGATATTCGGGCAGCCCATCGTGCAGGCATTCGTTCGATTTTGGTCAAGCCTTTGGTCGAGCATGACTCGATCAAGACGCAGATCAACCGGGCGCGTGAACGCCGGGTTATGAAGCAAATGGCCGAAAAATATGGTCAAATTGTATATAAAAAAGGAATTTAAAAATGGAAGAATTATTCTGTATTGGCTGTGGAGCCCCCATTCAGACAGAAAACAAAGAAGGGCTAGGCTATACTCCCCAATCAGCTCTTGAAAAGGGCTTGGAAACAGGCGAAGTCTATTGCCAACGCTGTTTCCGTCTGCGTCACTACAATGAAATCACAGATGTGCATCTGACAGATGATGATTTTCTAAAGCTCCTTCACGAGGTAGGAGATAGTGATGCACTCGTGGTCAATGT
The DNA here is from genome assembly GCF_059727625.1 of Streptococcus mobilis. Lineage (NCBI taxonomy): Bacteria > Bacillati > Bacillota > Bacilli > Lactobacillales > Streptococcaceae > Streptococcus > Streptococcus mobilis. The sequence goes on along the minus strand of NZ_AP041823.1, from coordinate 1,722,402 downwards.
AGTGGATATTTTTGACTTTAATGGCTCCGTTATCCCTGGCCTACCACGCTTTGTAGCAGGAAATGATGTCCTCTTGGTCGGGAACAAAAAAGACATCTTGCCTAAGTCTGTCAAGGATAGCAAGGTGACCCATTGGTTGATGGAGCGGGCCCACGAAGAGGGGATGCGTCCTGTCGATGTGGTCCTCACCTCTGCTCAAAACAAGAGCGCGATCAAGGACTTGATGGAAAAGATTGAGCAGTACCGCAAGGGACGTGATGTCTATGTGGTGGGGGTGACTAACGTTGGGAAATCGACCCTCATCAATGCGATTATCCAAGAAATCACTGGGGATAAGGATATCATCACGACTTCTCGCTTCCCAGGAACGACACTGGACAAGATCGAAATTCCATTGGACGATGGATCCTACATCTACGATACACCAGGGATTATCCATCGTCACCAGATGGCTCATTACTTGACAGCAAAAAATCTCAAGTATGTCAGCCCTAAAAAGGAAATCAAGCCTAAGACTTATCAGCTCAATCCAGAGCAAACCCTCTTCTTGGGTGGTCTGGGACGCTTTGACTTTATCAAGGGAGAAAAGCAAGGTTTCACCGCCTTTTTTGACAACGAACTCAAGCTTCACCGAACTAAGCTCGAAGGAGCGACCGCCTTTTATGACAAGCATGTCGGTGGTCTATTAACACCCCCTAATAGCAAGGAAAAAGAAGAGTTCCCACCCTTGGTTTCTCATGAGTTTACCATCAAGGACAAGACAGACCTCGTCATCTCAGGACTCGGATGGATCCGCGTCAATGGAGAAGCCAAAGTAGCCGTCTGGGCACCAGAAGGCGTTGCCGTCGTTACCCGCAAAGCTATCATTTAAAAATTTGAAAGGAAATAGTTTCTTTATAGACTGGGCGAGTGCAACGAGCCTAGAAAGGATACTTTTCGCTGTGGTGAAAGCCTAAGTAGATATTTTACTACTTAGGCGCGGAAAATTTGAGACTTTAGGCTCAAATTTAAGTCATGGAACTCCGCTAGGAGGTCGCTGACGACCGCCACCACATCAGAAAAGTATCAAAAAAGAAACAATGAAAAAACATGACATTAACATCTAAACAACGGGCTTTCCTCAATAGCCAAGCCCACAGCCTCAAACCCATTATCCAAATAGGGAAAAATGGGCTCAATGACCAAATCAAAACCAGTGTGCGCCAAGCGCTTGATGCGCGCGAACTGATCAAGGTGACTCTTCTTCAAAATACGGATGAGAATATCCATGAAGTAGCAGAAATCTTGGAAGAGGAAATCGGTGTGGAAACTGTCCAAAAGATTGGTCGGATTCTCATCTTGTTCAAACAATCAAGCAAAAAAGAAAATCGTAAAATTTCAGCGAAGGTAAAAGAAATTTAGGACATCGAGGAGAGCAAACCTATGGCAATTGAACTATTGACTCCCTTTACCAAGGTAGAGTTAGAGCCAGAGATCAAAGACAAGAAACGCAAACAAGTTGGTATTTTGGGTGGAAATTTCAATCCGGTCCACAATGCCCATTTGGTCGTTGCGGATCAAGTGCGCCAACAATTAGGGTTAGATAAGGTGCTCTTGATGCCTGAGTATGAGCCGCCGCATGTCGATGCCAAGGGGACGATTGCAGAGCATCATCGCCTTAAGATGCTGGAATTAGCCATTGAAGGCATTGAAGGTCTGGAAATCGAGACGATCGAGCTCGAACGGAAAGGCATTTCCTATACCTATGACACCATGCTCTTGCTCAATGAACGCGATCCAGACACAGATTATTACTTCATTATTGGTGCAGATATGGTGGATTATTTACCAAAATGGCACCGCATCGATGAATTGGTGGAGATTGTACAATTTGTCGGGGTACAGCGACCACGCTATAAGGCAGGGACTTCTTATCCGGTGATCTGGGTGGATGTTCCTCTAATGGACATCTCCTCTAGTATGGTGCGTGATTTTGTGGCCAAAGGCCGGACGCCGAATTTTATGTTGCCAAAACCAGTCTTGGACTACATCAAGAAAGAAGGATTGTATCAATGACCTATGAAAACTATCTAGGCTTTTCTCGTGAGGTCTTGCTTGAAAAAATGCGCCAAATCCTGCCAGAAAAGCGGCTAACTCACTGTTTAGGAGTTGAGAAGGCTGCGCGTGACTTGGCCAAACGCTATGGGGCTGACGAAGAGCAGGCTGGCCTAGCAGGTTTGTTACATGACTACGCCAAGAAATTATCAGATCAGGAATTTCTGGACTTGATCGATCGCTATGAGCTGGATCCAGCATTAAAAAACTGGGGCAACAATGTCTGGCATGGGATGGTCGGGATTTACAAGATCCAAGAAGACCTCGGACTGACAGATCCAGCCATTCTTCGCAGTATTGAGATTCACACCGTGGGAAGTGGACAGATGTCGACCTTAGACAAGATTGTCTATGTGGCTGATTACATTGAGCACAACCGGACCTTTCCAGGGGTAGATCAAGCACGTGATATCGCCCAAGTCTCTTTGGATCGTGCCGTGGCCTATGAGACGGCTCGCACGGTCGAACACCTAGCCCACCAAGGATTGCCCATTTATCCCCAAACCCTTGAAACCTATAACGCCTTTGTGAAGTATTTGAAAGAGGAGCAGTGAGTGAAGACAGCTTTTATCATTATTGATGTACAAAATATCCTAGTGGAAACAGGTTTTGAGACAGAAAAGCTCTTAGAGAAGATCGCTTATTTGCAAGATCAGGCTAGAAAACAGCAGATTGAAATCATCTACATGCAGCATATTGAAACGCCAGAGGCTTTAACTTCGGAAGATTGGCAATTATCTCCTCTGTTGAAAAGACAAGAGAATGAAAAGGTATTTCAGAAGCGATACAATAGCATATTTAAAGAGACAGGATTAAAAGAGTACTTGGATCAACAAGGGATTGAACAACTGGTCCTGTGTGGTATGCAGACAGAATATTGTGTCGATACATCCGTCAAAGTGGGATTTGAATACGGCTACAAGCTGGTCATTCCAGAAGGAGCTGTCACAACCTTTGATGGAGAGGATATTCCGGCAGAAACGCTTAATGAATTTTATGAAAATATTTGGGCAGAACGTTTTGCGGATGTCTTAGATTACAAATCAATTTTTTAAGGAAAGAGGATTACATGAAAGAAAAAGAACTACTTGAACTAGTTGTCAAAGCAGCAGATGAAAAGCGTGCGGAAGACATTGTCGCTTTGGATGTTCAAAGCTTGACCAGCGTGACAGACTACTTTGTCATCACAAGCTCTATGAACAGCCGCCAATTGGAGGCTATTGCTGAAAATATTCGCGAGAAGGTCATTGAAGCTGGTGGGAATGCCAGCCACGTCGAAGGTGATTCAGCTGGAGGTTGGGTCCTTCTTGACTTAGGTGGTGTAGTGGTCCATGTCTTCTCAGAAGAAATGCGTGCCCACTATAACCTAGAAAAGCTATGGCACGAAGCAAGTGCTGTCGATCTTTCAGCAGCCTTAGCATAAGCAGGTAAACTCAGTTGGTAGCAACTGAGTTTTGTTGGTTAAATTGAAATTCTATGGAAAGAAAGGATGGGGCCTCGTGTTTGGTTAATTTGATAATTGAACACGAGCTAAAAGCTGTGAGAAAAAGAGTAACTTCCTTTGTATCTGACGATACGGCAGAAAGTCTCCTATTTTCTCTATGCTTTTAAGGCTCTTTGTATCTTAGAAAGGATTTGAACCCGTCCTGTAATCCTCGGAAAATAGATAGCTCTCCTTGGAGCTTAGCTCCATCGTCGTGCTCCTAATTTTCTATCGGATTACGGGCGGACTTGGTATCATGAATATGGCGACTTATGAAACGTTTGCGGCGGTCTACGATGCGGTCATGGATGACAGTCTGTATGATTTGTGGACGGATTTTTCCCTCCGCCATCTCCCAAAAACAAAAGATAAGAAAAAATTACTGGAATTGGCTTGTGGGACAGGGATTCAATCTGTTCGCTTTTCTCAAGCTGGGTTTGATGTGACAGGATTAGACCTGAGTGCTGACATGCTGAAAATTGCTGAAAAAAGAGCGGCTTCAGCTAAGCAGAAGATTGATTTTATCGAGGGCAATATGCTGGACCTGTCGCAAGCAGGCACTTATGATTTCGTGACTTGCTACTCGGATTCTATCTGCTACATGCAGGACGAGGTGGAAGTAGGAGACGTCTTTAAAGAAGTCTACAATGCCCTTAATGAAGATGGGGTCTTTATCTTTGATGTCCATTCGACCTACCAGACAGATGAGGTTTTCCCAGGCTATTCCTACCACGAAAATGCCGAAGACTTTGCCATGCTCTGGGATACCTATGAGGATGCGGCACCTCACTCGATCGTCCATGAGCTGACCTTCTTTGTCCAAGAAGAGGATGGCAGCTTTAGTCGCCACGATGAAGTTCATGAGGAACGCACTTATGAAGTTTTAACCTATGACATCTTATTGGAGCAGGCTGGCTTTAAATCTTTCAAATTGTATGCAGATTTTGAAGACAAAGAGCCAACAAAGACCAGCAAACGTTGGTTTTTTGTAGCACAGAAGTAGGAAAACATGACAGTTACAGGTATTATTGCAGAATTTAATCCCTTTCACAATGGTCACAAGTACCTGCTCAAACAGGCAGAAGGGCTGAAGATTGTTGCCATGTCTGGGAATTTTGTTCAACGTGGCGAACCTGCCATTGTAGACAAGTGGATTCGCACGCAGATGGCTTTGGAAAATGGAGCGGACCTGGTGGTCGAGCTCCCCTTTCTCGTGGCTGTTCAGTCGGCTGACCATTTTGCCAAGGGAGCGGTAGAAATCTTATCTCGCCTAGGAATCAACCAATTGACTTTTGGGACAGAAGAGGTCTTAGATTACCAAGCAATTGCGACTGTTTATTCGGAGAAAGAAACGGAAATGGAAGGTTTCCTGCGAAGTCTTTCAGACGATTTATCCTATCCACAAAAGACCCAAAAAATGTGGGAAACCTTTGCTGGAGTGGAGTTCACAGGAGATACTCCCAATCATATCCTGGGTTTGGCCTATGCCAAGGCTTGTGCTGGGAAGGGAATTGCGCTCAAGCCTATTCAACGCCAGGGAGCAGGCTACCATTCAGAAGAAAAAGAAGTGGCCTATGCTTCTGCGACTAGTCTACGCCTACACAAGGAAGATCAGGACTTTGTCGCTAGATTCATGCCCAATAGTCAACTCTTTCAGTCAGCTCCACAGGTATCTTGGGAGAATTTTGACCAACTGCTCCGTTATCAAATCCTAACCCATCCAGATCTGACACAGATTTTTCAGGTCAATGAAGAACTGGTCAATCGGCTAAAGGATGTGGTTCGAAGTGCTAGTTCTGTGGAAGACATGGTGGAGAAAGTCGCAACCAAGCGCTATACTAAGGCGCGAGTGCGCCGCATCTTGACCTACATCTTGGTAGGGGCAACGGAACAAGCCCTTCCCGACGCCATTCATGTCTTAGGTTTTTCCGCAAAGGGACAAGCTCATCTCAAAGGCTTGAAAAAATCAGTAGAAATCGTGACCCGAATTGGTAAGGAACCTTGGGATGCTTTGACCCAACAAGCGGATCAGGTGTATCAACTAGGCCATCCCCAACTGCCAGAACAGATCTGGGGCCGGGTGCCAGTGAGGGTGGAAGATAAATAAAGGGTGAATAGTCGAGCAACTCCAATTGGAAGGATACGCAAAAAACTCTTCCAAGTCTTGTGATTTGTGATATAATATAAAAGATTGAAAATAATTTGAAAAAATTTAAGGAGAATCCTCATGGGACGTAAATGGGCCAATATTGTTGCCAAGAAAACTGCCAAAGATGGTGCCAACTCAAAAGTATATGCTAAATTTGGTGTGGAGATCTATGTAGCTGCTAAAAAGGGTGAACCAGATCCAGAACTAAATACTGCTTTGAGATTCGTTATTGACCGTGCTAAACAAGCGCAAGTGCCAAAACACGTGATTGATAAAGCGATCGATAAGGCAAAAGGAAACACTGACGAAACCTTTACAGAAGGACGTTACGAAGGATTTGGACCAAATGGTTCGATGTTGATCGTTGATACTTTGACTTCAAACGTTAACCGTACAGCTGCCAATGTCCGTGCTGCTTTTGGTAAAAACGGTGGGAACATGGGAGCTTCAGGTTCTGTATCTTACCTCTTTGACAACAAAGGTGTTATCGTCTTTGCTGGTGATGATGCCGATGCCATCTTTGAGCTTTTGCTTGAAGCAGATGTTGATGTAGATGATGTCGAAGCAGAAGAAGGAACAATCACTGTTTACACTGCACCAACTGATCTTCACAAAGCGATCGTTGCTTTGCGTGAATCAGGTGTCGAAGAATTCCAAGTAACAGAATTGGAAATGATTCCTCAATCAGAAGTTGAGTTGTCAGGTGAAGATTTGGAAACATTTGAAAAACTTTACAGCGTTCTTGAAGACGACGAGGACGTACAAAAAATCTACACAAACGTAGATGGATTCTAATCACTCGTAAGGACTGTAGTGAATTCCATAAATCAAGAAAAAGGATAGCTTCTCAGATCAAGCTATCCTTTTTCTCTGTCTGATGAGGATCTATCTTTTGTAAGTGATGTCCTGTATAAGCGTAAATACGGGTCAGGGGTGATTGGGAGAGTGTGGAAACCTTAAAATAGAAATAATGGTCTCGATGATCCCGACTTTTGGTGTGGTGAAGACGAAAGTAGTTTCGCTGGCCTGCTGCCATAGAGTGGAGAATATCGTCTTCTAAAAAGACGAGCGGCGTAGAAGTAGCGGCCCACTCGTAAAAGTCCGTCTCAAATTGGTGGTAATTCTCCGAAAAATAATCAAATTGTAATTCGTGTTTAGTCTGAATAGGTTTCATACGGTGTTTCCTCAGATTCAATAAAAATGATAGAGTCTACGAGGAGACGGTGGTAGTGGCCGTCGCTTTTGAGAAGAACCTCAGAAGCAGATAAGGTGTGAATCGAACCTGTGTAGGTTGCAAATTGATTCCCCTCTAGAGTCGTAATCGAGATCGTCGTTTGTTGTTGAAAGGCCTGCTCCAGCAGCTGGATCTGCTCGGCAAGTGGAAGAACCGTGAGCTGACTGCGGTCAATTTCTTTTGTATGCAGGGCGGTTGTGTGCTCGGATAAAAAGAAGCCAGCCCATTTGGCCATGCCACGATCTTGAAATTCGCGGGCGGATTGATAAGGGAGATAAGAACGGTCGATCATGTTAATCCATCTAAGCCTCCTGCGGAATGTCCGCCTGTTAGTTTACTACGTGCAATGGCGCGTGAGTTTTCTAGTAATGAGGAGCCTTTCTGAAGAGAGGTAAAGCCAAATTGATCCCGAATGCGGTCAATGGTCTGCTGAAGTTTCTCCTCTTTTTCCAGGGTTACTGGGTCATCAAAGAGAGAAAAGAGTTGAAGAGACTCTTCGACAAGTTCTCCATAAAAAACGCCGATCTGCCGAATGGCGCCTCCTTCGTACTTGGAGCGAAAGAGCCGCAGAACCGTATCGGATAAAACCTTGGTGGATTGGGTAGGCTCAATCTTTTGCTGGCAGTGAATGGACGGAAGTCCCTCGATTTTGGAGTAGGAGGCATGAATGGAGACCAGTTGGGTCTTCTTTTTTTTCCGTCGCAAGCGAATAGCCACCTGTTCAGCCATCTCCCGAAACACCAGTTCAATGTCGGCTTGTAGATGGTAGTCATAGGGCAAGATTTGAGAGTTACCAATGCCTCGTGATTTCGGACGATAAGGCTTGTGGACATTGCTTTCATCAATACCATGAGCATGGAACCAAAGTTGCAGACCCATGACTCCGAATTCTTTCTTTAAGAGATCTGGGTGAGCTTGAGCCAGTTCGGCAATAGACGTGATCCCGATCTTTTGCAATCGCTTTTCAGTACGACGTCCAATGCCCCAAAAATCAGTAAGCTGGGGCAGTTTCCAGACCTTGCTTTCTACATCTTCATAAGACCAATTGGAGCGCATATTTCGGCAATGCTTGGCTTCATTGTCCAAGGCTAGCTTGGCAAGAAGGGGATTGGCATTGCTGAGGCCGATGGTAGAGTAGATTCCAGTTTCCTGCCAGATCCTTTTTTGGATCCTGGCAGAAAGGAGATCCAGTTTCTCCTTTCGAGAGAGGGAGGAATCTGGAATAAAATAATTTAAAGAAGAAGTCAGATCGATAAAGCCTTCGTCAATCGAGTAAGGGAAAATATCATCTGGTGCCGCAAATTCCTGAAAGACTTTTTGAATCTCCATATTGACCTGAATGTAGGCATTCATCCGTGGTGGCACAATCAGGGTCCTCTTAGCCCAGGATTCAATGGATGCAATAAAGACTGGATCTGTGGGCAATCCTTGCTTTTTAGCGGCGTAGCTATTAAATTTTCTGGTTTTGAGGTCAAAAGGTAGGTCGTAGCTACGGCTGACATTTTTCTTGCCGAAGACTTGTTTGAAAACGGGAGAGCTCGCCAAAATCAGGCCGGCTGAATTGTCGCTCCGACTCATGACGCAAAGGGAAGTCGTCAAGGGGTTGAGCCCCAGACGGACACATTCACAGCTAGCATAAAAACTTTTCATATCCACAAAAGCAATATCAGAATGAGGCTCACGTGAATAATCAAATAGCATATTTAAACCTCGAGTGGAAGAAAATGCCCGACTACAATGCCGACGATTTTGGGCTCGTCTTCATAGGGAGCAAATAAATCGTCGTAATCAGGGTTGATGGATTCTAAGCGCAAGCCCTCCGCTTCCCGATAGACTTTCTTGATGTAGGTTTTTCCATTCCAGATGAGGGCGTAGACAGCCCCATCATAGTCAAAGCCAGTCTGCTTCATGAGGGCAACAGAGCCATTGGGATAAAGAGGTTCCATCGAATCTCCGGATACCCAAGAAGCGAAATCGTGCTGGATCTCTTGATCAAAATAGACAGTTTCATAGTCCGTTTCGTTGTCATAAAAGGTGTGTCCTAAACCGGCTGCTAGTTCAATCGAAAGAACCTTATAAGCAGTCAAGGAAACAACTTTTTGCTGCTGTTCCAATAACTGGCTGGCCAACTGGTCGACTTTCTTTTGATGAGGTGGGGTTAATAAAGGGTAGGTGTAGAGTGCGGAGTCTTTGTTAATAAAGTAGTCCTCTTTAACGGAGAGGCGCTTGGCCAACCTCCTGAGATTTTTTTCGTGTGGCTCCGATAAGCCATTCTCCCAACTGGAGTAAGTCTTGCGAGAAATCTTGAGATCCTCGTAGACATCTGCTTGGGTCAAGCCTTTTTCCAGGCGTCTTTCTTTTAGTTTTTTTGCATCAAACATGTCGCTTCTCCTATGTAACGTTTTAAAAGTTACGTATAGTTTATCAAAAATGAATCCTTTTTGCAAGAGAAAAATTCAGTTGAAAACGAATGAAAAGACTTGATTTTGATTGAAAAAAGAGTATAATCATTTCTAAAATGTCTATAAATGAGGAACTATATGAAAAAAAGTTTTATCCACCAACAAAAAGAAATTTCGTTTGTTAAAACGACGTTTACGCAGTATTTAAAAGATAAATTGGACATCATTGAAGTCCAAGGACCGATTTTGAGCAAGGTCGGAGACGGGATGCAGGATAACCTTTCTGGGATTGAACATCCGGTATCTGTAAAGGTCCTTCAAATTCCTGATGAGACTTATGAAGTCGTGCATTCACTTGCAAAATGGAAACGCCATACCTTGGCACGTTTTGGTTTTGGCGAAGGAGAAGGTCTCTTTGTCCATATGAAGGCTCTTCGTCCAGATGAAGATTCGCTAGATGCCATCCACTCTGTTTATGTAGACCAATGGGACTGGGAAAAAGTCATCCCAAATGGTCAACGCAACATCGCCTACCTCAAGGAAACGGTTGAAAAAATCTACAAGGCGATTCGTTTAACAGAACTAGCAGTAGAGGCGCGCTATGATATTGAGTCAGTTCTTCCAAAACAAATTACCTTCGTTCACACAGAAGAATTGGTGGAACGCTACCCAGATTTAACTCCAAAAGAGCGTGAAAATGCCATTGCCAAAGAATTCGGAGCCGTTTTCTTGATCGGGATTGGTGGAGAGCTTGCAGATGGCAAACCACACGATGGACGTGCCCCTGACTATGATGACTGGACAACTGAGTCTGAAAATGGCTACAAGGGCTTGAATGGTGATATCCTCGTCTGGAATGACGTTCTAGGTTCAGCCTTTGAGTTGTCTTCAATGGGGATCCGTGTCGATGAAGATACGCTTCGCCGTCAAGTTGCGATTACAGGGGACGAGGATCGTCTCCAATTAGAGTGGCACAAGGCCTTGTTAAATGGTCTCTTCCCACTCACGATTGGTGGAGGGATTGGACAATCTCGTTTGGCTATGTTCTTACTTCGTAAGAAACATATCGGTGAAGTCCAAACCAGTGTCTGGCCTCAATCTGTCCGCGATGAATATGAAAATATCCTATAAGGAAAGAAAGAGTCGAGCAGAGTGCTCGGCTCTTTTAATTGTCGCTTGACCATATCAAATCGCAATTTTCTGATTTTTTTTGGTATAATGGTCCCTATGAAAATAGTATCTGGAACCTATGGGGGACGCCCCCTCAAAACACTTGAAGGAAAAACAACCAGGCCGACTTCTGATAAGGTCAGAGGGGCCATGTTCAATATGATTGGTCCTTACTTTGATGGTGGAAGAGTGCTGGATCTCTATGCTGGAAGCGGTGGGCTCTCTATCGAAGCAGTTTCTCGAGGCATGTCAGAGGCTGTTCTAGTAGAACGAGATCGTAGAGCGCAGGAGATTGTAGCAGCCAATATTGCCATGACCAAGGAAAAGGAACGATTTCAACTGCTAAAAATGGAGGCCAAGCAAGCCTTGGGGCTTCTAACGGGTACCTTTGATTTGGTGTTTTTGGATCCTCCTTATGCCAAGGAAGAGATTGTCCGCGACATCGAAACCTTGTGCGAGCGTCAACTCTTGTCAGAGGACATCATGATTGTGTGTGAAACCGATAAACACGTAGAACTTCCTGAGGAAATCGGACAAGTGGGAATCTGGAAAGAAAAAATCTATGGAATTAGTAAGGTAACAGTATATGTCAGATAGAAATGGATTGTTTACAGGATCGTTTGATCCGATTACCATTGGGCATGTGCAATTGATCGAGCGAGCTAGTCGCTTGTTTGACCGTGTCTATGTCGGAATTTTTTATAATCCGGAAAAAGTCGGACTCTTTTCCATTGAGCAGCGCGTGCGCATGGTGGAAGGGGCCTTGGCTCATTTGAAAAATGTTGAAATTGTGACGTCAACTCAAGAATTGGCTGTGACAGTGGCGCGCAATCTTGGCGTGGTGACCTTGATCCGGGGCTTGCGCAATGCACAGGATCTGGTATACGAAGCCAATATGGATTATTTTAATCACCAGTTGGCGCCTGAATTGGAGACTATTTATCTCTATGCCCAGCCTCCTTACCAGGCCATTAGTTCAACGCGTATTCGAGAGTTGCTGGCTTTTCAGCAGGATATCTCACCTTATGTCCCAGAGAGTGTAATGGAGGAAATCAAAGATGACACAAGCGAATAAACCAAGCTTGACCCCTAAAAAGAAAAAAGGCCGATTGAAAGAATACCGATGGCCGATTGCAGGCGTTCTCTTCTTGCTCCTCTTGCTAGCTGCTTTTGTGATTCGCCTTCCCTATTATATTGAAATGCCAGGAACGGCAGAAGACATTCGATCCGTCATGACAGTCGATGGAAAAATGGATACCAAATCAGGATCTTATGACTTTGTAACCGTAGCAGTGAAAGAAGCGACCCCGGCTGATTTGATCTATGCTTGGGCGACCCCTTTTACAGATATCTACTCTGCCAAGGATATGACAGGCGGTAGTTCGAGCCAAGAATTTACGCGGATTAACCAATTCTATATGGAAACCTCGCAAAATATGGCCATCTACCAAGGGTTAAAGACAGCTGGAAAAGAAACCCAGATGGACTTTCTTGGTGTTTATGTCATGCAGGTAGCAGATGACTCGACCTTTAAGGGAATCTTGAACATTGCGGATACCGTCACCGGTGTGAATGGCAAGACCTTTAAGAGTTCCAAAGAATTGATTGACTATGTCGGTTCTCAAAAAATTGGCGATCCCGTTTCAGTGACCTATATTGAGGATGGACAAACCAAGACCGCAGACGGAAAAATCATCAAATTGTCCAACGGGAAAAACGGAATCGGGATTAGCCTGATCGACCGGACTGAAGCCAAAGGCGATGTTCCTGTCCAGTTTGCGACTCAAGGAATTGGTGGACCAAGTGCCGGTATGATGTTTAGCCTAGCCATCTACACTCAAGTGGCTGATCCAGATCTTCGTCAGGGACGCCATATTGCAGGGACAGGAACTATTAACCAAGATGGAACGGTTGGTGATATCGGTGGGATTGACAAGAAAGTCGTCGCAGCCGATAAAGAAGGAGCAGAAATTTTCTTTGCCCCTAATAACCCTGTTTCCAAAGAAGAAAAGAAAGCCAATCCCAAGGCCAAATCAAACTATGAAACAGCTAAAGAAGCAGCGAAACAAATTCATTCGAAGATGAAAATTGTCCCCGTCAAGACCCTTCAAGACGCTATTGATTATTTGAAGAAGAAGTAGAAGTATCTTGCTAGATCAGTCTCGTACTTGAAAGTACGAGGTAGAGTTGGCAGATAGGAAGATTCACCTTCTAATCAAATTCAAGTTTTTGCTTATCAATCTCTCTATTTTTAGAGGGATTTTTTCTTTATACTGGTATCAGAAAGAAAGGGAGGTAGTGAAATGATTCAAACCAGTTTGTTTTCCATTTCAGTATTCTTAGCGGGAGTTCTATCCTTTTTCTCCCCATGTATTTTGCCACTGATGCCAGTCTATGTAGGGATTCTATTGGATTCTGAACGTGTGAAAACTGTTCGGATTTTTGGAAGAGATATTTCTTGGTATGGCTTGGTGAAAACTCTTTGTTTTATCGCAGGTCTATCAACTGTTTTCCTGATTCTAGGATACGGTGCAGGGGCCCTTGGGCAGGTGCTTTATGCTCCATGGTTTCGCTATCTGCTAGGAGGGATTGTGATCTTATTAGGGATTCACCAAATGGAAGTGATCAATCTGAGACAACTCCAAAAACAAAAGACCATCCAACTCAAAAAGAATCGGGAGCGCAATGAATTCTTCAATGCTTTTCTGATAGGGGTTACCTTCAGTTTTGGTTGGACCCCTTGTGTCGGACCAGTTTTGAGTTCTGTTCTAGCCATTGCCGCTTCTGGAGGAGATGGTGCTTTACAAGGTGCCTTCCTGATGCTGGTCTATACATTAGGGTTGGCGCTACCCTTCTTAGTCTTGGCCTTGGCTTCTAGCTGGGTTCTACAACATTTTGCTAAACTCAAGCCCCACATGGGAACCTTGAAAAAAATTGGTGGTGCCCTCATCATCTTGATGGGTATCTTGCTGATGCTTGGAAATCTTAATAGCCTCGCATCTTTGTTTCACTAATCTTAAAGGATTAAAGGAGAAAAATCATGAAAAAAATTCTTACACTAACCATTGCTACGCTTAGCCTCGTTACTTTAGCAGCTTGTTCTGGTCAAAAATCGGATTCAGATATGAAAAAAACGGACGATAGTAGTATGATGAAGAAGGACGATATGAAGAAGGATGATATGAAGGATTCATCCATGTCCGATGATAAAATGAAAAAAGAAGACATGAAAGATTCATCTATGATGTCTGACAGCAGTTCTGAAATGAAGGACGATATGAAAAAAGATGAGATGAAATCTAGCGATTCAGAAATGAAAGACGAAAAGAGTGGATCATCGGATATGAAATCAGACAAGGAATAAAAGAAGGGAGAGGTCATCTGAGGATGACTTTCTCCTTGTTTAAAGAGGTGATAATGATGAAAAAATTAGCTTTAGTAGCTGTAGGAATCTTGTGTACTGGACTTTTGGGGGCTTGTTCGAGTAAAGGAATGGCTACTTCCAATAAGGATATGGGCCAACAAACAGCCAAAGCTGGGGATAGGCAAACATCTGGCAAGAAAGTGAAGGAGTTTAGCCTGCAAGGAGTGGATGGCAAGACCTACCGCTTGTCTGATTACAAGGGAAAGAAAGTTTACCTCAAATTTTGGGCTTCCTGGTGCTCTATTTGCTTATCGACATTAGAGGATACCAATGAGTTAGCAAAAGAAGAGGCAGGTAAGGATTATGTGGTCTTATCCGTTGTAGCTCCAACTTTTAATGGCGAAAAATCAGCAGCAGATTTCAAAAACTGGTACCAGTCTTTGGATTACAAGGATTTCCCAGTCTTGCTGGATAGTAAAGGGGAGCTGCTAAAAGAGTATGGGATTCGGTCTTATCCATCGGCACTCTTTATCAATAGTGATGGGACTTTATCGAAAAGTCATATCGGCTATATGAATAAAGAGGATATCCTCAAGACCTTAGAGAACATGCAGTAAGGAGATAGACAATGGAAACAAAATGGAAAGTGTTTGCTATTCTTCTCATTGCCTTATTATCGATTGGTTTCTTTTTCTTTAGTAAGGGATCAAACGGAATGGATCAATCAGAAACAAGCACTGAGATGATTAAAAAAGCATCGATGAGTCAGACTCCAATAGCCAAAAAGGAAACAAAGGAAACGGTTGATCCAAAGGATCAGCGCGAAATTTATTTGGCTGGTGGTTGCTTCTGGGGTGTAGAGGAATATTTCTCCCGTGTTCCAGGTGTGATCGATGCTGTATCAGGCTACGCTAATGGAAAGGGAGAAACGACCAAGTATGAATTAGTCCCTCAAACAGGCCATGCCGAAACAGTTCACATCACTTACAATGTCAAGAAGGTATCTCTGAAAGAATTGCTCCTGCATTATTTCCGGATTATCGACCCAACGTCGAAGAATCGTCAAGGAAATGATCAAGGAACACAATACCGAACAGGTGTCTATTATGTCTCTCAAGAGGACCTTCCAACCATTAACCAAGTCTTTGAAGAGGTGGCAAAAAAATACGACAAACCGTTAGCAGTGGAAAAAGAGCCACTGACCAATTTCATCAAGGCTGAGGACTACCACCAGGATTATCTAAAGAAACATCCGAATGGGTACTGCCATATCGATGTCAATCAGGCTTCTTATCCTGTTATTGATGCTAGTCGCTACTCTAAGCCAAGCGATGAGGAAATCAAAAAGAAGTTATCTCCTGAAGAGTATGCGGTGACACAAAAAAATGATACCGAACGGGCCTTCTCCAATCGTTACTGGGATCAGTTTGATGCCGGTATTTATGTAGATGTCGTGACCGGTGAGCCGCTCTTTTCCTCTAAGGATAAATTTGATTCTGGTTGTGGTTGGCCAAGTTTCAGTCGGCCTATTAGTCCTGATGTGGCCATCTATAAGGAGGATAAGAGTTTCAATATGACTCGGACAGAAGTTCGGAGCCGTGTA
Source organism: Streptococcus mobilis (assembly GCF_059727625.1). Lineage (NCBI taxonomy): Bacteria > Bacillati > Bacillota > Bacilli > Lactobacillales > Streptococcaceae > Streptococcus > Streptococcus mobilis. Next base: position 1,706,903 of record NZ_AP041823.1, on the reverse strand, counting down.
GGAAATTCTCATCTGGGCCATGTTTTTACCGATGGTCCCAAGGAAAAAGGCGGCCTTCGCTATTGCATCAATAGTTTGTCTATTACCTTCATTCCCAAAGCAGAAATGAAAGAAAAGGGCTACGGTTATTTATTGGACTACGTCTGAGACATTTGGAACCATAATTTGCTATAATAAGTATAGCAAAGACAAGTAGGTGAAAGACATGTATGCGATCATGATTGTGGAAGATGAAGAGCTTATCCGGCAGGGACTGACTTCCTTAGTGGATTATGAACAGTTTGGAATGACCGTCATCAACCAGGCAGAAAATGGCCGTGAGGCCTGGGAGAAGTTTCAAGAGCAACCAGCCGACATCCTTCTAACTGATATCAATATGCCACAAATGAACGGCTTGGATCTGGCCCATCTCGTCAAGGAGAAGTCTCCGTCTTGTCATATCATTTTTTTGACGGGTTATGATGACTTTGAGTTTGCGAGGAAAGCCATCAAGTTAGGTGCAGATGATTATTTGCTGAAGCCTTTTTCAAAAGATGATATTGAAGAGATGTTAGCAAAGGTGAAGGGAAAACTCGATCAAGAGCGAAAAAAGGCGCAAGTCGAAGATTTGGTCAGTCATGGTTATTCGACAGACTTGGAAGAAGCCATTCATGCTCGTTTAGCAGACTCTCAGTTAACTCTAAAGGATCTGGCCTATCAACTTGGTTTCAGTGCCTCTTATCTAAGTGTATTGATCAAGAAAAAATTGGGACTCCCCTTCCAAGACTACCTCATCCAGGAGCGAATGAAGAAGGCTCAACTCTTGCTTCTCACGACAGATCTAAAGATTTATGAGATCGCCGATCAGGTTGGTTTTGAAGATATGAACTATTTTTCTCAACGCTTTAAGCAGGTGGTTGGGGTGACACCAAGGCAGTACAAAAAAGGAGAGCATGAATGAAACGATATCCCTTGCTGATTCAGCTGGTCCTCTACTTTTTTCTCTTCATTCTCCTACTTTTTGGTCTCATCGGTAGCCTTTACTATCAAACGAGTTCAGGGACGATCCGCCAGCTAACGGAACGGACGACAAGAAATAGTATCGATCAAAGCAGTCAGTTTATCACCTCTTATCTAAAAAAATTAAAGCAGACGACAACGGTGCTTAGCAAGGAACAGGCTGTTCGCCAATTTGCCCAAGACAAGAGTGCGGATCAAGAAACGGTTCAACACTTGATGCGAACGATGATAGAAACGGATCCGGACCTGGTCTCAGCGGTCTTGGTGACCAAGGATGGACGTCTGGTAGCGACAGATTCCAAAATCAGCATGCAGACTTCCTCAGATATGATGAATGAAAGTTGGTATCAAGAGGCGATTAAGGAAAGAGCCATGCCAGTTTTGACGCCAGCTCGAAAGGAATCCTTGACCTCGGAAAAAGAAAAATGGGTGGTTTCTATTACCCAAGAAGTGGTCGATCAGGCTGGTCAAAATCTCGGAGTAGTACGCTTGGATATTGGCTACGATAGCCTTCAGGCTTACTTGGATCACCTTCAACTAGGGAGACAAGGCTTTAGTTTTATCATTAATCAAAAGCATGAGTTTGTCTACCATCCTAAAAAGGCGGTCTATTCCTCCAGCCAAGAAATGCAGGCCATGCAGCCCTATATTGCTGTGACAGATGGCTATGCTAAAGGAGGACAGAATTTTATCTATCAGGTTCCGATTCCAGATAGCGATTGGACCTTGATTGGAGTGGCTTCACTTGAAGGACTTCAGATGCTGCAGTCGCAACTCCTGTACTCTTTCATTGGTCTAGGATTACTAGCTTTGATCATGTGTTTGATAGGGATCGGCTTTGTTCTGCGTTTGTGGATCAAACCCTTACAAGACCTTCAGACTATCATTTTGAGGATTGGAGCAGGAGATGCTCACGTGAGGGCTGCAGCCAAAGGATCTCCAGAATTGGTGGCCCTCGCTCAAGCTTTTAATGCCATGTTGGACCAAATCGATCACCTCATGCAACAGGTCAAGGAAGAGGAACAGAACGCACGGCGGTACGAGTTGCGGGCACTTTCTGCTCAGATAAATCCGCATTTCCTCTACAATACTTTGGATACGATTGTCTGGATGGCAGAGTTTAACGATAGTCGGCGCGTGGTCGACATCACCAAGTCTTTGGCCCAATATTTTCGACTGGCTCTCAACCAAGGCCAGGAACAAATCCTACTGAGAGATGAAATCGACCATGTCCGCCAGTATCTTTTCATTCAGAAGCAACGTTATGGTGAAAAGCTCAATTATGAAATTCTAGAAGATGAACGGTTGGTCGACTATCAGCTCCCCAAATTAGTGCTTCAACCCTTAGTGGAAAATGCGATTTACCATGGCATTAAAGAGATCGATCGGCCAGGTCTCATTCGAGTGACAACTGAAGTCAGTGGAGACTACGCCTGCGTATCGATTTTTGACAATGGACGAGGGTTTGATCGATCAGAATCAACAGACCAAACCCTTCTTCGTTTAGGAGGTGTTGGCTTGAAAAATGTGGACCAACGATTGCATCTTCAATTTGGCGAAGCCTATCATATGGAGATTGATTCTAAGGCCAATAGCTATACCAAAATTACTCTTTTTTTGCCACTTGCATCCGGCAATGAATATTCATAGAGGCTGGGACAAAAGTCCTAGCCTCTCAATTATTTTTGGATTGTCGAGCAAGACGCAGTGGTTGAGTGGGCTCTACTACGTTGATTTCATCAGCTTTTACAGCCCTACTCAACTGTGCGGAGGTGGGACGACGAAATCGAATTGTAACGAGTTACCGATTTCTATCCCACTCTCTTTTTGCTCTCAAAGGAATTTCAACTCTTTTCTAGTCAAATCTGACGCAAGTCATCAAATTTATGATAAAATAAAGTGTTACAGTAAATAGATTTTGATGAAGGAACACTATGCGAAAAGAGATTGACCCTGAATTATATAATTACAATAAATTTCCTGGACCTGTCTTTCATCAGGTAGGAGACCAAATCCGTTCAGAAAACCTCTCCTTTGAGCTCTTGAAAAATGAGAAGGAAGCTTTTGATGCGACTGTTTTTGGTCAGCGATTTTCTGAGATTTTAACCAAGTTTGATTACATTGTTGGTGATTGGAGCAATGAGCAGTTGCGCTTGCGTGGCTTCTATAAGGAAGAGCGCGATGTTGCAACGATGGATAAATTAAGTCGCTTAGACGATTATTTGTTAGAATATTGTAGCTATGGTTGTGCTTATTTTGTCCTTGAAAATAAGGAACCTCATCGTGCTTCTTTTGATAAGAAATCACCGGTCAAAAAAGCTCAATCAGAAGAAAGAGAACCTAAAAAGCGTTCGCGTAATCGCAAACAAAAAGATCGTTTCCAAAAACGAGAACGCGACAAGGGACAACCAGCCAAAAACTCGAAAAAAACAAGACCGTCTGCTGAGACTAAAAAGACAACGAAGACAGACAACAAACGTCATTTTGTGATTCGACAAAAAGAGGAGTAAGAAAGAATGAAACCATCCATTTATAGTTTAACACGCCAGGATATGATTGATTGGGCGGAAGAAAACGGCGAAAAGAAATTCCGTGCAGCACAAATCTGGGAATGGCTCTATCGCAAACGCGTCCAGTCCTTCGAAGAAATGACCAACCTTTCTAAGGACTTGATTGCGAAGTTGAATGATCAGTTTGTCGTCAACCCACTCAAGCAACGGATCGTGCAAGAGTCAGCAGACGGGACGGTCAAGTACCTCTTTGAATTGCCAGACGGCATGTTGATTGAAACCGTCTTGATGCGTCAGCACTACGGTTTATCTGTCTGTGTAACGACTCAAGTAGGATGCAATATTGGTTGTACCTTCTGTGCTTCTGGTTTGATCAAAAAACAACGCGATTTGAACAATGGGGAAATCGTGTCTCAAATCATGTTGGTGCAAAAATACTTTGACGAACGTGGCCAAGACGAACGGGTCAGCCATATCGTTGTCATGGGGATCGGAGAACCATTTGACAACTATAACAATGTCTTGAAATTTATCCGGACGGTCAACGATGACAAGGGATTAGCGATTGGTGCTCGTCATATTACCGTGTCAACTTCTGGTTTGGCTCATAAAATTCGTGACTTTGCAAATGAAGGTGTGCAGGTCAATTTGGCAGTGTCTCTTCATGCTCCCAACAATGACTTGCGCTCTAGCATCATGAAGATCAACCGCGCTTTCCCAATTGAAAAATTGTTTGCGGCGATTGAATACTATATTGAGACTACGAACCGTCGGGTGACCTTTGAGTACATCATGCTCAATGAAGTCAATGACGGGGTCGAGCAAGCCTTAGAGTTAGCAGAATTGCTCAAGAATATCAAGAAATTGTCTTATGTTAACTTGATTCCTTACAATCCTGTCAGTGAGCATGACCAATATAGCCGGAGTCCAAAAGAACGGGTCATGGCCTTCTATGATACCTTGAAAAAACAAGGTGTTAACTGTGTAGTGCGTCAAGAGCACGGTACAGATATTGATGCTGCCTGTGGCCAATTGCGTTCAAATACCATGAAACGGGACTGGGAGAAAGCGATTGTTGAACATGCGCAACCTTAAACAAGGGCTGATGGATCATACAGAACTAACAAAAAGAGGAAGAAGGCTGTTACGGAGTGGCAGCTTCTTCTATTTTATCCTCTTGTGTTTGATGTGTTTTTTGCCCCAACAGCCAGAGCCAGGTATGGAAACACCGGGTATTCAACATTTCGGTCGTATCGTCGTTCTGCTAGTTCCTCTTAATTCGGTGATGAATCTTGGCCAGATTACCAGTGTCCTCCAACTCATTAAGGTCATCCTCCAAAATATAGCCAATATCTTTTTGTTAAGCCCGCTGGTCTTTCAACTTCTCTGGCTATGGCCCTGGTTGAGGAGCCGCAAACGGGTCTTGTGCTTCGGCTTTGCGATGAGCTTGTGGATTGAATGCAGCCAAGTTCTGTTAGATCTCTTGTTTGATGCCAATCGTGTCTTTGAGCTAGATGATTTGTGGACCAATACCTTAGGAGCTTATCTGGCTTATTTAGGCTTTCAGTATTGCAGAGCACGATTGCTAGCAAAAAATGGGGAAATGTAAAATCCGAACATTTTAGTGTCTTTTTGAAATTTTTGTTGACAAAGTCAGAAGCGGGAGCTATAATAGTTTCAAGACATCAGAAAAGTAGAGATTTTTCTCACTTCCAGGGAGCTTGTGGTGATTGCGAACAAGCAGTGGTGAATCTTGAAATGGGCTGATGCGTTTATGATAATGAATTTGAAACAATAAAAATTCGGTGAGCACACCTTATCGTGCACCCTGTTGTTAGACAGGTCAGAGATGTAGGAGAAAGAATATCTTCCTACAATTGAGGTGGCACCGCGGTATCGAATCGTCCTCACACAGATTTTTCTGTGTGAGGTTTTTTGTATCTCAAAGGAACCCAGTGAGACTGCAGCTCAAAGGGCCCGCGAGAGAAAAAGATCATAAACAGGATTGAAGATATAGAAAAGAGGACACAATCATGACAGAAACAAAAGGCTATTTCGGACAATTTGGTGGATCTTTCGTACCAGAACCCATTCAAAACTTGCTCAATCAATTAGAGGAAACTTTTGAACAATATAAAAATGATCCAGAATTTATCGCAGAATATAAACATTATTTGAAAGACTATTCTGGACGGGAAACACCGCTCTACTTTGCGGAAAGTTTGACAGAGCATTTAGGTGGGGCAAAAATTTATTTGAAGCGCGAAGACTTGAATCACCTAGGTTCACATAAATTGAATAACGTTTTGGGGCAAATCCTCTTGGCTAAACGCATGGGCAAAACGCGCGTGATTGCTGAAACAGGAGCCGGTCAACACGGTGTAGCTACAGCAGCTGCGGCAGCTAAGTTCGGTATGGCCTGTGATGTCTACATGGGGGCAGAAGACGTGGAACGCCAACGCTTGAATGTCTTCCGCATGGAAATGATGGGGGCAACCGTCCATGCGGTTGAAACCGGGACTAAGACCTTGAAAGATGCCGTTGATGCGGCGTTTGGAGCATGGATGGCGGATCTGGATGCCTTTTACGTTTTGGGTTCTGCTGTTGGACCTCACCCTTACCCAACCATTGTGCATGAATTCCAAAAAGTAATCAGTGAAGAATCTAAACGTCAAATCTTGGAAAAAGAAGGCAGTTTGCCGGATTATGTGATTGCCTGTGTCGGTGGTGGCTCTAATGCCATTGGTGCCTTTTCTGAATATGTCGCAGAAGAGGAAGTCGGCTTGATTGGGGTAGAAGCAGCTGGACATGGCTTGGACACCGATCAACACGCAGCGACCATGACCAAAGGGACTATCGGTGTGGTTGATGGTATGAAGACCTATGCTGTCTTTGGCGAAGATGGAAAAGTAGCGCCAGTTTACTCGATCTCTGCTGGTTTGGACTACCCAGGGGTTGGCCCGGAGCATGCTTTCTTTAAAGATTCTGGTCGTGTCGAATATGTAGCAGCGACAGATGATGAAGCAGTAGAAGCCCTTCTTCTTCTCAGTAAGACAGAAGGAATTCTCCCAGCCATTGAAAGCTCACACGCGATTGCAGAAGCGGTTAAACGTGCTCCAAAACTGGATAAAGACAAGATCATCATCATCAACGTTTCCGGACGTGGGGACAAGGACGTAGCTGCCATCGCCGATTATCTAGAAGCGAAGGCTGCAAAATAAAAAGAATTTATCTGCAAAATATCGTATAAAGCAGTAAAGCGTGATAACTGAGAAAGAGACAGGGAACAAAGGGAATCCGGTCTCTTTCTTTTTTGAGAGCAAAGACGAGAATGCCTAAGATGGATGCGATCTGAATGAGAAAGAGGATCTTGGTAGAGGAAAAGGTTAGCGAGAAGGTAGCGAGTAAGAGGAAATCCCCCGCCCCCATTCCAATAAAGAAAAAGTGAGCTCCGATCGCAAGGAGTAAAAAGACCAGCATGAGGAGATTACTACCAGATAAAAAGAGGGCCAAGGCGTGGAGACAGCACCAGATGACCAAGGGGTATTCCATAAAGCGTAGGTCATAGATGGCTAAGACGGCAGCTCCCAGTAGTGTTAGAAGTTGAGGCAGAGAAAGGAAACCATTGGCGTAGGCTAAAAAGAGCAGGCCACTCCAGACCTCAAAAAGGCAGTACCAAAATGGATAGGTCTGATGACAATAGCGACAGCGAAAACGATGCAGGAGTTGTGAGAGAATGGGGATGAGATCCCAAACGCCAAGGACGTGCTGGCAGTGATCGCAATGACTGCGAGGAGCGAGAATGGATTGGTTTGGGAAACGATCGACAACTAGTCCCAAAAAAGAGGCGATACAAGTACCGATGGTAAAAAAATAAAAGTTGATCATACTTATTTATTCGTAAAGCAATCGAAAAATTTCATCATTTGCTTGAAAATCTTGTAAAGCCTTTCTAAATTTGATACAATAATGAACATGAAAAACCTGTATGATGTTCAACAATTTTTAAAACGTTTTGGAATCATCATTTACGTAGGGAAGCGCCTCTATGACATCGAATTGATGAAAATTGAGCTTCAACGTCTTTATGATGCAGGCCTGATGGAGCGGCTCGATTATTTAGAAGCCGATACCGTTTTAAGAAGAGAACACAAGCAAGAATTAGAATTTTTGAAAAAGAGTGAGGTAGAGTGATGGGAAATATCATTGTTTGGTTGGCTATTTTAGGAGTATTTGGATGGATGGCGTTTAATTATTTCCGCATCCGTAAAGCTGCTAAATTTGTGGATAATGCGACTTTTGAAGAGCTGATTCGTCAAGGGCAGTTGATTGACTTGCGAGAGCCAGCTGAGTTTCATGCCAAGCATATTTTAGGAGCGCGCAACATTCCTTCTACTCAGTTGAAGTTGAGTCTTGCAGCCTTGCGCAAAGATAAACCGATTTTGCTTTATGAAAATAGCCGTAGTTCGCGTGTAACCAATGCGGCTCTCTATCTTAAGAAACAGGGCTATACAGACATTTATGTCTTGTCTTATGGTCTTGATTCTTGGAATGGGAAAGTGAAAAAAGACGCTTAATAAAAAGAGCTCTAACTGCACAAAGTGTGTGGTTAGAGCTTTTTTATCTCGTTTTTTCAAGAAAATCTTTGACCCATGTGAGCTCCACCTCATTCAAAGGCCGACTTTCTCCAGGAGCTAACTGAGGATCCAAGGTGAAGGGACCAAAAGATAAGCGTTTTAAGGTCATTACTTTGACCCCAATGGCTAAAAACATCTTTTTCACTTGGTGGTATTTTCCTTCTGAGATTCGGACCTGGGCCTTGCTGTAGCTGGGGGTACTTTCTAGAATGGTCAAGGAAGCCGGCTTGCAGATAGGACCGTCTGTGAATGAAATCCCATTCTGAAATTGCTCGATGTGGGCTGCATAAAGCGGACCATTGACTTCTACCTCATAGACTTTCTCCACATGGTATTGAGGATGGAGCAATTGAAAGCCTAAGGGACCATTATCTGTGAGGAGGAGAAGACCACTGGTATCGCGATCGAGGCGACCAAGTGGATAGAGGTCTGGGTACTCTTGCTGGGGGTCCACTAGCTCGATCACCGTTAGATGGTGGGCGTCTCTTTTGGCGGTCACGGCTCCAATTGGTTTATGGAGCATGTAGTAGTGGTGACGCGGTTCTTGAATGATCCGTTCCCCGATTTGAATCTGTTGGAGTCCAGGGTCGATGTTTTGGGATAGCTTTTGAGCTGGTAGGTGATCGACCAAGATTTGCCTTCGGGCCAAAAGTTGTTTGATGTCTTTACGAGCGTAGTGATGGTCTGCCATCAATTGATCTAATCTCATGGGAGCCTCTTTTTCTGAAATTCTTATCATCAGTGTATCATGAAAAGAAAAGGAAATCGAGTCGGAGAAAAGAAATGAAGATGAAAACATTTACAACTAGCTGAACTGTGTTTTTTAGATAGGACTGTGGTATAATTGTTCAGTTAGAAATATTATTTAAAATTTTATAGAGGAAATCATGACAAAATTAAGAGAAGATATTCGTAACGTTGCGATCATTGCCCACGTTGACCATGGTAAAACAACCTTGGTAGACGAATTGTTGAAACAATCGCACACCTTGGATGAACGTAAAGAATTGCAAGAACGTGCAATGGACTCAAACGATCTTGAAAAAGAACGTGGGATTACTATTCTTGCTAAAAATACAGCCGTTGCTTATAACGGAACTCGAATCAATATCATGGACACACCAGGACACGCGGACTTTGGTGGAGAAGTGGAACGGATCATGAAAATGGTGGATGGGGTTGTATTGGTCGTAGATGCCTACGAAGGAACCATGCCTCAGACTCGTTTCGTATTGAAAAAAGCCTTGGAACAAGATCTTGTTCCGATCGTTGTAGTCAACAAAATCGATAAACCATCTGCTCGTCCAGAAGAAGTTGTAGATGAAGTTCTTGAACTGTTCATCGAATTAGGTGCGGATGATGACCAATTGGAATTCCCGGTTGTTTATGCATCAGCGATCAACGGAACCTCTTCACTTTCAGATGATCCAGCTGATCAAGAGCACACAATGGCACCGATCTTTGATACCATCATTGATCACATCCCAGCTCCAGTTGATAACTCAGATGAGCCCCTTCAATTCCAAGTATCCCTGCTTGATTACAACGACTTCGTTGGACGTATCGGTATCGGACGTGTCTTCCGTGGTACTGTAAAAGTTGGGGACCAAGTAACTCTTTCTAAATTGGATGGAACGACTAAGAACTTCCGTGTTACCAAACTCTTTGGTTTCTTTGGTTTGGAGCGTCGTGAGATTCAAGAAGCTAAAGCGGGTGACTTGATCGCTATCTCTGGTATGGAAGATATCTTCGTTGGAGAAACGATCACACCGACAGATGCAGTTGAAGCTCTTCCAATCCTTCACATCGATGAACCAACGCTTCAAATGACCTTCTTGGTTAACAACTCACCATTTGCTGGTCGCGAAGGAAAATGGGTAACTTCTCGTAAAGTCGAAGAACGCTTGCAAGCAGAATTGCAAACAGATGTCTCTCTTCGTGTTGACCCGACTGACTCACCTGATAAATGGACAGTTTCAGGACGTGGGGAATTGCACTTGTCTATCTTGATCGAAACCATGCGTCGTGAAGGATATGAATTGCAAGTATCTCGTCCAGAAGTTATCATCAAGGAAATTGATGGAGTCAAATGTGAACCATTTGAGCGCGTACAAATCGACACACCAGAAGAATATCAAGGATCTGTTATTCAAAGCCTTTCTGAACGTAAAGGTGAAATGTTGGATATGATCTCAACTGGTAACGGTCAAACTCGCTTGGTCTTCCTTGTTCCAGCGCGTGGTTTGATTGGATACTCAACAGAGTTCTTGTCAATGACACGTGGTTACGGAATTATGAACCACACCTTTGATCAATACTTACCAGTGATTCCAGGAGAAATCGGTGGACGCCACCGTGGTGCTCTTGTTTCAATCGATAACGGAAAAGCAACGACTTACTCCATCATGTCTATCGAGGAACGTGGTACGATCTTTGTCAACCCAGGTACAGAAGTTTACGAAGGAATGATCATCGGGGAAAACTCTCGTGAGAACGACTTGACCGTAAACATTACGAAAGCAAAACAAATGACCAACGTTCGTTCAGCTACCAAGGACCAAACAGCGGTCATCAAGACTCCTCGTATCTTGACCTTGGAAGAATCTCTTGAGTTCTTGAACGACGATGAGTACATGGAAGTAACACCTGAATCCATCCGTTTGCGTAAACAAATCTTGAACAAAGCAGAACGCGAAAAAGCAAATAAAAAGAAAAAATCAGCTGCTGCTGAATAATACTGAAAGAAAGGAGAAACAAAATGGTCTATTTTATCTTAGGGATTTTGATTCTCCTTTTTTATCTTTTTATGACACCAAAAAGCATCCGTGGCACGTTAGATAGTGTGGTATTGGTTATTTTGATCGTCTCGATTATCGTTCTCACTTGCCTTGCTATTTTTCAAATTTTTCAATTACCATCTGAATTTTTTGTCGGTGCCTTTCTCGCCTCTATTGGTTATCTAGCTTTAGTGGATATTTCAAAAATGACAACCAAACAGAAAAATAAACGATGACGTGATTTTTAAAGCCCTTTGGGCTTTTTAATTTTGCTAAAAAAAGGTAAAATAGAGAGTGATAAAAATGGAGCGAAGAAATCATGAAATTTGTGAAACAATTTGAAAATAAAAAGGTTCTTGTATTAGGTTTGGCTAAGTCAGGCGAGTCAGCTGCCCGTTTGTTGGATCGCTTAGGAGCGATTGTGACCGTCAATGATGGCAAACCTTTTGAAGAAAATCCAGCAGCACAAAGTTTACTGGAAGAAGGGATTAAAGTTGTGACAGGAGGCCACCCTCTGGAGTTGTTGGATGAAGACTTTGCGGTCATGGTCAAAAATCCAGGAATCCCTTATACGAATCCGATGGTCGAAAAAGCGCTTGAAAAGGGTATTCCAGTCCTTACTGAAGTAGAATTGGCTTATCTGATTTCGGATGCGCCAATTATTGGGATTACAGGATCAAACGGAAAAACGACGACGACAACCATGATCGGGGAAGTCTTGACGGCTGCTGGTCAAGGTGGTCTATTGTCTGGGAATATTGGTTTTCCAGCCAGTCAAGTCGCACAAACAGCGACAGAAAAGGAAGTTCTGGTCATGGAATTGTCTTCTTTCCAATTGATGGGAATTGAAGCCTTCCATCCAGAGATTGCAGTGATTACCAACCTCATGCCAACCCATATCGATTATCATGGTTCTTTTGAAAATTATGTAGCCGCTAAATGGAATCTTCAAAAGAATATGACAGAAAAAGATGTCATTGTATTGAACTTCAATCAAGACTTGGCTAAGGAACTCGCTACAAAAACCAAGGCAAGGGTCCTTCCATTTTCTACAATCGAAAAGGTGGACGGTGCTTATTTGGAAGATGGACTTCTCAAGTTTAAGGGAGAAGTTGTTATGCGAGCAGATGAACTGGGGGTTCCAGGTAGCCACAATGTAGAAAATGCCTTAGCAACGATTGCTGTTGCAAAAGTCCGGGGTGTGGAGAATGAGGTCATTAAAGAAACCTTGTCAGCCTTTGGGGGTGTAAAACACCGCCTTCAATATGTGGATGAAATTCAAGGTGTCAAATTCTATAATGATAGTAAATCGACCAATATTTTAGCAACACAAAAAGCTCTTTCTGGTTTTGATAACAACAAGGTGATTTTGATTGCAGGAGGGCTCGATCGTGGCAATGAATTCGATGAATTGGTGCCTCATATTACAGGTCTAAAGGAGATGGTGATTCTAGGGGAATCAGCTCCACGAGTGAAACGCGCAGCCGATAAAGCAGGCGTCCCTTATGTCGATGCGACAGATGTAGCAGATGCTACAAAGAAAGCCTTCGACTTGGCTAGCCCTGGAGATGTTGTGCTACTAAGTCCTGCCAATGCCAGCTGGGATATGTATCCGAATTTTGAAGTGCGTGGGGATGAATTCCTTGCTACAGTAAAAGGGTTGAAATAAGATGAAAAAAATAATGTTTACTGGTGGGGGAACCGTGGGACATGTGACCCTTAATCTCCTCTTGATTCCAAAATTTATCGAAGATGGATGGGAAGTCCATTATATTGGGGACAAAAAAGGAATCGAATACCAAGAGATCAAAAAGTCTGGATTAGAGGTACGATTCCATTCGATTGCAACAGGGAAATTGCGTCGCTATTTCTCTTTCCAAAATATGATGGATGTTTTCAAGGTAGCTTGGGGAACGCTCCAGTCCATTGCAATCCTGCTTCGTGTGCGCCCACAAGTCCTCTTCTCAAAAGGGGGATTTGTATCGGTGCCACCGGTGATCGCAGCCCGTCTCACTCGTGTACCTGTCTATATCCATGAGTCTGATCTTTCTATGGGATTGGCCAATAAAATTGCTTATAAATTCGCTACCAAGATGTACACGACCTTCGAGCAAGCTCATGGTTTGACAAAGAGTGCGCATATCGGTGCGGTGACCAAGGTCACAGATCCTGTTTCTCCAACTTCAGAAGTTTTAGAAGAAAAAACAAAAGGATTTCGAAAAGAGTTGCCGACCCTTTTATTTGTCGGAGGATCAGCAGGTGCGCGTGTCTTTAATGAATTTGTGACAGAGCATCAAGCAGAGCTCTTGCAACAATACAATATCATCAATTTGACAGGCGATTCAACATTGAATCAGGCTGAGGGTGGCTTGTATCGAGTAGATTATGTAACCGATCAGTATTTGCCCATGCTCCAGAAGGCCGATTTAGTGGTGACTAGAGGTGGGGCCAATACCTTGTTTGAACTCTTGGCCATGAATAAACTCCACCTGATTGTACCGCTAGGAAAAGAAGCCAGCCGTGGCGATCAGATTGAAAATGCCCAGTATTTTGTGGATAAAGGTTATGCAGAGCAATTGCAGGAAGATCAATTGACGCTCGAAACCTTTAATGAAACCATTCAAGAAATGTTGAAGCAAAGCCAAGTCTACCACCAAGCAATGGAAAAATCGACGGAACTCCTTTCACTAGACGATTTTTATGGCCTGCTTCAAAAAGATATCAGTAAGGGAAAAGATGACGGACGACAATAAAAAAACACCAACGGATGACAAAATTACAGAATTGTCAGCCTGGCAAAAAAGAAATAAAGAATATTTAGAAAAAAAAGCCTTAGAAAAAACGGAAGAGTCTAAAGCTGTGGAAACTGAAAGAGAAGAAGCAAAAGAAAACGAAGATCTTTCAGAAAAAGAAATAGCTTCTGTCTCAGAGGAAGAAACTGACGAAATAAAAGAGTCTGAAGAGGAAAATAAATCTGAAGTCGAAGAGGATCCAGAAACGGATGGGGAAAGTTCAGATGGAGAAAAATACGATCCAGCTATAGAGGAGCTAGATCATTTAGAGAAGCAAGTGAAAAAGCCTTCATTTTTTGAACGCTTGAAGACGAAAAAATCGAAGAAGGAACCGGCAGTGGCAAAACGTCATATCTATCGTGCCCTTCCTGTTTTAGGGATTAGCTCGTTGGTTGCACTTCTTTCTCTTTATTTCTTAAGTCCTTTATCTACACAAAAAGTGATTGAATTTTCTGGAAACAAAGTGGTTGATCAGCAACAATTGTATAAAAAAAGCCAGATCAAAGAAGAAGATTATACTCTGACGACCTTTATTCATAAGTCGATTTATGAACAGAATATGAAAGCAGCTAGCCCGTGGATCAAAGAAATACATATGAATTATCACTTTCCAGTGACCTTTAAGGTCAATGTGACAGAACATAAAGTGGTTGCTTATTATGTTACGGGAGAAGATCACTACCCAGTATTAGAAAATGGTGAGGTGGTTGAAATAGTCACTCCAACGTCTGAATTACCGTCTTCTTATATTAGTTTGAAGTTTTCAGATCGGGAATTGATTAGACAATTTGTAAAAGAAATGTCGTCCATTTCCTCTTCAATCACCAATGGTATTGTTTCTGTTGATTTGACACCTAGTAAGGTAACGAAGGATCTGGTGACTATTACCATGAAAAATGAAAATAAAATCTTGATTCCTATTTCGCAAATTAACCGAAAACTTTCTTACTACAAGGCTATCAGTAAACAATTGGATGATGCTTCAACTATTGATATGGAAGCAGGAATTTTCAGCTATAGCGAACAATCGATCGCGGATGCGAAAGAGCAGGCTGAAAAAGAGAAGGCCGAAAAGGAGAAAGCTGAAGCTTCCGAAAACCAAGGGGAACATTCTGAGGAATCAACGCAAGAGTCAAATACAGAGGGACAGAATCCTTCAGGAAATGACTAAAGCCCATAAATTATCTCAAATAATTAAAGAAAAAATGTCCATTTTAGGCTTCTTTGTGATATAATGAAGTTTGGATAGTTCTAACCAAAAGGGCTATAAATAGATGTAAAGTGAAAACAAATAAAGAGAGAGGACTGGTGTAATGGCTAGAGACGGCTTTTTTACAGGTTTAGATATCGGTACTAGTTCAATAAAAGTATTGGTGGCAGAACATGTCAACGGAGAAATGAATGTAATTGGAGTCAGCAATGCAAAAAGTGCTGGCGTCAAAGATGGAATTATAGTAGATATCGAAGCTGCTTCAACTGCAATTAAAAATGCAATCAGCCAAGCTGAAGAAAAAGCAGGGATTTCAATCAATCTAGTCAATGTTGGGTTGCCTGCAAACTTACTACAAATCGAAGCAACTCAAGGAATGATTCCAGTCACAAGCGATTCGAAAGAAATCACAGATGCAGATGTTGAAAATGTTGTCAAATCTGCACTCACAAAAAGTATGACACCGGATCGTGAGGTAATCACCTTCATTCCTGAAGAATTCACAGTAGATGGTTTCCAAGGAATTCGCGATCCACGTGGAATGATGGGAATCCGACTTGAAATGCGTGGACTTCTTTATACAGGGCCACGTACCATTTTGCACAATTTGCGTAAAACAGTTGAACGTGCAGGCTTACAAGTTGAAAACATCATTATTTCACCGCTTGCGATGATCAAAACAGTCTTGAACGAAGGTGAACGTGAATTCGGAGCAACAGTGATTGATCTGGGTGGTGGCCAAACAACAGTAGCATCTGTTCGTAGCCAAGAACTTCAATTTACAAATATTTACCAAGAAGGTGGCGATTACGTTACCAAAGATATTTCTAAGGTATTGAAGACTTCTCAAAAATTGGCGGAAGGCTTGAAGTTCAACTACGGTGAAGCCTATGTTCCATCTGCTGGAAACGAAGTATTCCATGTAGAAGTCATTGGTGAAGTAGAGCCAGTTGAAGTTACAGAAAAGTACTTAGCTGAAATCATTTCGGCACGTATCAAACACATTTTTGAGCAAATCAAACAAGATCTCGAGAGAAGACATTTATTGGATCTTCCTGGAGGTATTGTGATTATCGGTGGAGGTGCGATCCTTCCTGGTGTTGAAGAATTGGCTCAAGAAGTCTTTGGTGTAAATGTAAAATTATTTGTTCCAAATCAAATTGGAATTCGCAATCCAGCCTTTGCCCACGTGATTAGTTTGTCTGAATATGCAGGCAATTTGACAGATGTGGACATTCTTGCTCAGGCTGCTGTGCATGGAGACCAACGTCTTCGCCAGCAACCAATTCAATTTGATCGACCAGCTCAACCTCAAGCACAACCGCAACCTGCTATTCCAGCACAACCGGTAGTACCAGCTTACAATGCTGAAAAGATCGAATCTCCAGTAGCTGCACCAGAAATTCCTGCAGCGAATAGTGATAGCAATCAAGAACAAAAAGCTACATTCACAGACCGAATGAAAAATTTAATCGGTAATATGTTTGATTAAGGAGTGTAAGTATTTATGACATTTTCATTTGACACAGCAGCGGCACAAGGTGCAGTAATTAAAGTAATCGGTGTCGGTGGCGGTGGCGGTAACGCCATCAATCGTATGATTGACGAAGGCGTTGCCGGTGTAGAATTCATCGCAGCTAATACAGATGTTCAAGCACTTTCAAGTGCAAAAGCTGAAACAGTTATCCAATTGGGTCCAAAATTGACTCGTGGATTGGGTGCTGGAGGTCAACCTGAAGTTGGTCGTAAGGCAGCTGAAGAAAGCGAAGAAGTATTAACAGAAGCTTTGCAAGGTGCAGACATGGTCTTCATCACTGCAGGGATGGGTGGTGGATCTGGTACAGGTGCTGCACCAGTCATCGCTCGTATTGCCAAAGCTGTAGGTGCTTTGACAGTAGCAGTTGTCACTCGTCCATTCGGGTTTGAAGGTTCAAAACGTGGCAACTTCGCTATTGAAGGGATCAACGAACTTCGCGAACATGTAGATACATTGTTGATTATTTCTAATAACAACTTGCTTGAAATTGTAGACAAGAAGACACCGCTTCTTGAAGCTTTGAGTGAAGCAGATAACGTTCTTCGTCAAGGTGTTCAAGGGATCACTGACTTGATCACAAGTCCTGGATTGATCAACCTTGACTTTGCAGACGTGAAGACTGTTATGGAAAACAAAGGAAATGCCCTCATGGGTATTGGTGTTGGTAGCGGTGAAGAACGCGTTATCGAAGCGGCTCGTAAAGCCATTTACTCTCCACTTCTTGAAACTACAATTGATGGTGCAGAAGACGTGATCGTCAACGTAACAGGTGGTTTGGATATGACATTGATCGAAGCTGAAGAAGCTTCAGAAATTGTGAACCAAGCTGCAGGTCACGGAGTGAATATCTGGTTGGGTACATCTATTGATGAATCTCTTAAAGATGAAATCCGCGTGACGGTTGTTGCAACTGGTGTCCGTCAAGACAAGGTAGAACGCGTTAGCGGAATTGCTTCCTCACAACGTCCTTATAAAACAGGACCACGTGAACAACGCCCACAAGCTGCACCATTTGACCGTGAATTTGATTTGAAACAAGATGTTGAATTGCCAACAACTCCAAGTCGTCCAGCGGTAGAACCAAACCGTGGCTCAGCCTTTGGTGATTGGGATATTCGTCGTGAGAATATCGTTCGCCAAACTGAACCAACATCAACACATCAAGTTGATCGTTACGTAGATTCATCTTCAGATGATGATGAATTGGAAACACCACCATTCTTCCGGAATCGTTAATCATGAATCTGGTAGAGAATGCTGATCTTGTCCGGCAACAAGTAGAAACAGCAAGAAACAAAGCTAACCGTCAAGATCAAGTTAATGTGATAGCCGTCACCAAGTATGTGGATGTTGCCACAGCAGAAGCACTGGTGAAAACAGGTATCCAACATATTGGTGAAAATCGTGTCGATAAATTCCTAGAAAAGTATCAAGCTCTAAAAGAGTATGACCTCACTTGGCACTTGATTGGGAGCCTACAACGGCGGAAAGTAAAAGACGTGATCAATCTCGTCGATTACTTTCATGCCTTGGATTCGGTGAAGCTGGCTCAAGAAATTCAAAAGCGAGCAGAACACCCGATCAAGTGTTTCCTCCAAGTGAACATTTCTGGTGAAGAAAGTAAGCATGGATTTGCACCCGATGAACTGGATGATGTTTTAGCGGAAATTGCACAGCTGGACAAAATTGAAATTGTTGGTTTAATGACGATGGCTCCTTTTGAGGCTAGTCAAGAAGAGTTGCAGGATATTTTTTCAAAAACTCACCAACTTCAGAAACAACTAGAAAAGAAACAATTAAAAAATATGCCTTTTTCAGAACTAAGTATGGGTATGAGTCGTGACTTTGAAGTAGCCATTGCGAACGGAGCGACTTATGTAAGAATTGGGACATCATTTTTTAAATAGGAAAGAACTATGTCATTAAAAGATAAATTTAACAACTTTATTGACTACTTCACAGAAGACGGTGAAGAAGTAGAAGTTCGCGAGGCAAAAGCAGCTGGGGCGGAAACACAACCAGTTCCACAGCCACAGCCGACTCCTCAAGTGACTTCTCCACGTCCACAGATTAGTCAAAGAGAACCAGTAAAACCAAAACCGACTCCTGTCGCACCTGTTACGACTCCAGTGTCTACAGCGGCAGTGAAGGAACCTGTTTCAACAACGAAAAATACATCTGAAAATATTACTCGCTTGCATGAACGTCAACGTGAATTGGCTGCTAATCGTGCGAATACAGATGAAAAGATTACCATTGATGTACGCTATCCCCGCAAATACGAGGAAGCGACTGAAATTGTTGATCTATTACTATCTAATGAGAGTATCTTGATTGACTTCCAATATATGACTGAAGTACAAGCACGTCGTTGTTTAGATTATTTGGATGGGGCTCGTTATGTTTTAGCAGGAAATCTTCGTCGTGTTGCAAGTACCATGTACTTGTTGACTCCAATTAATGTAGTCGTTAACATTGAAGATATCCGCCTTCCAAATGATGTGGAAGTGACAGAATTTGACTATGATATGAAACGTAATCGTTAAGATGGTTATCTTTCAATACTTATCCAATATCATTCAAATCTATTCCATCATTCTTGTCATCTATGCCTTACTATCTTGGTTCCCTGGGGCACCTCAGAGTACTCTTGGACAAATGGTTCACCGCCTAGTTGAACCATTTTTGAGCCTTTTTAGAAAGTTACCATTGCAGTTTGGGGGCTTGGATTTTACAGTTCTAGTAGCACTTTTGGTCTTGAACTTGATGAATCAGTTATTAGCCCGCTTGTTCCTACTTTTGATTGGATAGAATACGATGGGACAGACAGAGATTTATCAACATTTCAATCGCGAAGAT
The DNA here is from genome assembly GCF_059727625.1 of Streptococcus mobilis. Lineage (NCBI taxonomy): Bacteria > Bacillati > Bacillota > Bacilli > Lactobacillales > Streptococcaceae > Streptococcus > Streptococcus mobilis. The sequence continues at coordinate 1,687,582 of NZ_AP041823.1, read as the reverse complement.
CACGAATTCATTGATCGTTGTATTGAATTGTCTGAAAGAGTGGTGGAACGCTATTCTGTTGAGGTGACGGGTTTTTTAAACCCTCATCAGGTCACTATTTTACGAAATGTCGCGGCAAGCTACCAATTACAGGTCTTTGCTTCCAGTGATGAGCAGAAAATGGAGTATGCCAAGGTTATCGTTGCTCCGGATTATTACCAATTAGATCCAAGTGACTTTGATCTGGCCCTATTGGAAATGGTCTATGCTTCAAAATTTCATCACTTGACTCATTCCCAGGTACTGGGGACCATTGTTCACCAATTAGGTGTGGAGCGCAAGTCCTTTGGAGATATTCTGACAAGTGATGGAAAGATCCAAGTATTTGTTGAACAGCGTTTTGTTCACTATTTCATGGATCACATCCAGAAAATTTCTCGGGTACCTGTTAAGCTGAGGGAAGTTCCTCTCTCTGAACAAATGATCATAGAGGAAGAAAGCCAGCACCGAGATATTCTCGTGTCGAGTTTTCGGTTAGACAAGGTGATTGCTGGAACCTTCAAGCTTTCGCGCTCACAAGCTAGTCAGTTGATTAGTTCTGGTCTAGTGAAAGTTAACTATGCGACTACTTCCAATGTTAGCTATGCTGTAGGTCTGAATGATTTAGTCAGTGTCCGACGCTTTGGGCGTCTTAAAATTGTTTCTGAAAATGGTATTTCAAAGAGTGGAAAATATAAAGTAACTGTTGAAATACTCTTAAGTAAAAAATGAGGAGGAGTTATGGCTCTTACTGCTTTAGAAATTAAAGATAAAACTTTTGGCGTTAAATTTAGAGGGTATGATGCGAACGAAGTAGAAGAATTTCTAGATATCGTTGTTCGCGATTATGAAGATCTTGTTCGTTTAAATCATGATCAAGAAGCAAAAATTCAAGCTCTTGAAGAACGCTTAAACTATTTTGATGAAATGAAAGATTCATTGAGTCAATCTGTTTTGATTGCACAAGATACTGCGGAACGTGTCAAACAAGCCGCTAACGAACGTTCTGAAAATATTGTTCGTCAAGCTGAACAAGATGCACAGCACTTAGTGGATGAAGCAAAACAAAAAGCAAATGAAATCCTTCGTCATGCAACGGATAATGCCAAGAAAGTTGCAGTTGAAACGGAAGAATTGAAAAACAAGACACGTGTCTTCCATCAACGTTTGAAATCAACCATCGAAAGCCAATTGAGCATTATCGATACGCCTGAATGGGATGAAATTCTTCGTCCAACTGCTATGTATATTCAGACAAGTGATGAAGCTTTCCGTGAAATTGTGGAAAAAGCTTTGGGTGAATCAGTGCACCATCATCCAGAAAATGAGAATATCGATTTGACTCGTCAATTCTCTCCAGCTGAAATCGAAGAATTGCAAAAACGCATCGAAGCAGCTAATTTAGAATTGGGTGCAACACAAGCGTTTGAAGGTTTGAATGAAAAAGTTCAATCCGCTTTAGAAGAAGCAGAGCACGCTCGTCATGAAAATGAGGCGGTTGTTGAGGAACCGGTTCAACCAGAAGACGAAACGAATCGTGAATCTGTCAATATTTTATAATTTTGTAAAAACAGGTCCATTAATGATAGGTCTAGCGAGCAGATGATGGTGGAAGGTCTGCACTCCCTCTTAATGGATGATCCTTTTACAGTATTCGTTCTGAACCCTTGAGTAAGAACGGACGTTTCCCTCGTTACGGGATGAGAGGAGAAGGTCGCTTGCGACTTCTCGAACAAAGGTGGTACCACGAGCAATCGTCCTTTTTAGGATGCTCGTGTTTTTTTATAGCTTTTAAATCAATAAGGAGACATAATGAAACTCAAAGAAACATTGAATCTTGGAAAAACAGCTTTTCCAATGCGGGCTGGGCTTCCAACGAAAGAACCTGTTTGGCAAAAAGAATGGGAAGATGCAAAATTGTATCAACGCCGTCAAGAGTTGAATGAAGGGAAACCGCATTTTACCCTTCATGATGGCCCTCCGTATGCCAACGGAAATATTCACGTGGGACATGCCATGAACAAGATCTCAAAAGATATCATTGTTCGTTCCAAATCTATGTCAGGATTTTACGCCCCTTATATTCCAGGTTGGGATACCCATGGTTTGCCAATTGAGCAAGTCTTGGCTAAACAAGGTGTGAAACGTAAAGAAATGGACTTAGTTGAGTACCTGAAACTCTGTCGTGAATATGCGCTTTCTCAAGTAGATAAACAACGCGAAGACTTTAAACGCTTAGGTGTTTCAGGTGATTGGGACCATCCTTATGTAACCTTGACGCCTGACTATGAAGCAGCACAAATCCGCGTCTTTGGTGAAATGGCCAATAAAGGCTATATCTACCGTGGAGCTAAGCCAGTTTACTGGTCTTGGTCTTCTGAATCAGCCCTTGCTGAAGCAGAAATTGAATACCATGATTTGGTTTCAACTTCCCTTTACTATGCGAACAAAGTTAAAGATGGTAAGGGTGTCCTAGATACAGACACTTACATCGTTGTCTGGACAACAACTCCATTTACGGTTACAGCTTCTCGTGGATTGACGGTGGGTGCAGAGTTTGATTATGTCGTAGTAAAACCTGCTGGATCTGACCGCAAGTACGTCGTAGCCTCTGAACTCTTACCAAGTCTTTCTGAAAAATTCGGTTGGGAAAATGCTGAAGTCCTTGCGACTTACCAAGGGAAAGAATTGAACCATATCGTGACAGAACATCCATGGGATCCGGAAGTGGATGAATTGGTGATCCTTGGTGAGCATGTAACCCTTGATTCAGGTACTGGTATCGTCCATACTGCTCCTGGTTTTGGTGAGGATGACTACAATGTAGGGATTGCCAATGGCCTCGAAGTTGCTGTTACTGTTAATGAACGCGGAATCATGATGGAGAATGCTGGTCCTGACTTTGCAGGTCAGTTCTATGACAAGGTTGTTCCAACGGTTATCGAAAAACTTGGAGATTTGCTCCTTGCTCAAGAAGAAATCTCTCACTCTTACCCATTTGACTGGCGTACGAAAAAACCAATCATCTGGCGTGCCGTGCCACAGTGGTTCGCTTCTGTATCAAAATTCCGTCAAGATATCTTGGACGAAATTGAAAAAGTGAAATTCCACTCAGAATGGGGGAAAGTGCGTCTTTATAACATGATTCGTGACCGTGGTGACTGGGTCATCTCTCGTCAGCGTGCCTGGGGTGTGCCCCTTCCAATCTTCTATGCAGAAGACGGAACACCAATCATGACAGCTGAAACCATCGAACATGTAGCGCAACTCTTTGAAGAACATGGTTCCATCATCTGGTGGCAACGTGAAGCGAAAGACCTCTTGCCAGAAGGATTTACGCATCCTGGTTCACCAAATGGCGAATTTACAAAAGAAACAGATATCATGGACGTCTGGTTTGACTCAGGTTCATCATGGAATGGGGTTGTAGTTAACCGTCCAGAACTCAAATATCCAGCTGATCTTTACCTGGAAGGTTCAGACCAATACCGTGGTTGGTTCAACTCATCTCTTATCACTTCTGTGGCGAACCATGGTGTAGCGCCTTATAAACAAATCTTGTCTCAAGGTTTCGCCTTGGATGGTAAAGGTGAGAAGATGTCTAAATCTCTTGGAAATACCATCGCTCCAAGTGATGTTGAAAAGCAATTTGGTGCTGAAATCTTGCGTCTCTGGGTAACCAGTGTAGACTCAAGTAATGACGTGCGTATCTCAATGGATATCTTGAGCCAAGTGTCTGAGACTTACCGTAAGATCCGTAACACGCTTCGTTTCTTGATTGCCAATACATCTGACTTTAACCCAGCTGAGGATGCAGTTGCTTATGACGAGCTTCGTTCAGTGGACAAGTACATGACCATTCGCTTTAACCAGCTTGTCAAGACCATCCGTGACGCTTATGAAAACTTTGAGTTCTTGACGATCTACAAGGCACTTGTTAACTTTATTAACGTTGATTTGTCTGCCTTCTACCTGGATTTTGCCAAGGATGTTGTTTACATCGAAGGAGCGAAATCCCTCGAACGCCGTCAAATGCAAACAGTTTTCTATGATATCCTTGTGAAAATCACGAAACTCTTGACGCCAATTCTTCCTCACACTGCTGAAGAAATCTGGTCCTATCTTGAGTTTGAAGCAGAAGACTTCGTTCAATTGTCAGAATTGCCAGAAGCAGAAACGTTTGCCAACCAAGAAGAAATCTTGGATACTTGGTCAGCCTTCATGAACTTCCGTGGTCAAGCTCAAAAAGCCTTGGAAGAAGCGCGGAATGAAAAAGTGATTGGTAAATCACTTGAAGCTCATTTGACGGTTTATCCAAATGAAGTTGTGAAAACACTTCTTGGAGCTGTTGATAGCAATGTTGCTCAACTCTTGATTGTTTCCGAGTTGACCATCGCAGAAGGACCAGCTCCAGAAGGTGCAGTGACCTTTGAAGATGTCGCCTTTACGGTTGAACGTGCAGCTGGTGAAGTTTGTGATCGTTGCCGTCGCATCGATCCAACAACGGCTGAACGCCACTACCACGCAACCATCTGTGATCACTGTGCAAGCATCGTCGAAGAGAACTTTGCAGACGCAGTCGCAGAAGGATTTGAAGCAAAATAATAAGACGTGAAAAATCGCAGGGAGAGGGTCTCCTTGCGACTTTTCAATAAAGAGGAAGTTATGTGGTACCAGAAAGAATTTAAGGAACTAGAACTGAAAGAGTTTTACGAGATCGTTCAGCTGCGATTAGAGACCTTTGTCGTGGAACAAACTAGGATCTACAATGATCTCGATGATGTTGATTATCGATCTATCCACCTTTTTCATCAAAATAGGGAAGGACGTGTGGATGCCTATGCTCGCATATTCGAAACGGGGCTGACGATTCATTTTGGCCGAGTGGCTGTTGCCAAAGGCAGTCGTGGTCAAGGACTAGGAAAGGCTATGGTAGAGCAAATTTTGAACCTGTGTGAACAGAGATTTCCTGGACGGACCATTGAAATTGAGGCTCAAGAGCAGGTGGTCGGCTTGTATGAAAAGTTAGGTTTTCAAACGGTGAGCGAACCCTTTATCTTGGCTTCTACCCCTCACGTAAAAATGATCTATCAGAAATAAAGAATCCTTTCATCTCATGATTGAGGTGAAAGGATTTTTTTGGAAAAAGATACCAAAGAAAAAAGCAAGGCAAATTGGCCTTACTTAGTAATTGGAAAGGAAATTTCAATTAGTTTATCGGAGTAGAGGGTTTTAATAGCGGATTGGTCAATGTTTTGAAGATCAATCTTACGTTTTAAAAAGAACTCACGAATTAATTCTACTTCAGTTTCACGAATAGCACGGTGTTTGTTACTGATCAATAATTCATAGTGGGTTGGGGCTTGTGTAAAAACAACATCAGTATTGCCCGCGGAATAAACCTCGACAAGCAAGGCGTCAGTGCTGGCAAGTTGGCTCTTGACCAGTGCAGCATGACTATTGGTGGTATTAATGAGCTTCATATGAGTTCCTCCTGACCTCTATCTTCATTTATTATAGCACTTTTTTTTATTTTGTGAAAGAAGTCCTTTAGTTTTTATGGGCAATTTTCCACTGTTCAATGCCCCATTTATGACTGCCTCGTTTGAGTTTTTCGATCGCTGCCTCTACTGGGAACCAAGCAAGATTGTTAAAATCTTCCAGTGGTTTTTGAGTTTCTGTGTAGTCGACGACTTCATAAATATAGGCAGGATTGTAGTAGTAGGTATCCCGGTGGCTAGAATAAAAATACTCGTCTGCTTGGCCATAGTATCGCCCTAAAATAGCAGTAAAGCCTAATTCTTCGATCAGTTCCCGTTTCAGAGCTTGCAGGTGATCTTCACCCGCCTCGATTTCCCCGCCAGGTAAGAACCAAGCTCCATTTGGAGCTTGAACGAGGATGATCTGATCCTGGTCCTTATTGGGAATAACAGCGTAGACACCATAGCGGTTCACATACGCAACATCTTGTTTCTTTTCACCAAAACTTGGAATGGTCATGGTTTTCTCTTTTCTTACTTTTTCATCATTATATCATATTTTTTAGCAAAAATCTGGAGGGAAAAAAGAAAGAGAGTGGGACAGAAATCGGTAATTCGTTAGAATTCGATTTCGTCGTCCCACCTCCGCACAGTTGAGTAGGGCTGTAAAAGCTGATGAAATCAGCGTAGTAGAGCCCACTCAACCACTGCGTCTTGCTCGACAATCCAAAAATAATTGAGAGGCTAGGACTTCTGTCCCACTCTCTGAATGTACATTTACTGATTATGATTCTGAATTCTTTTCGGCCGTCTTGTGAACAGCTTTGATGCTAATATTCCCATTGCTGGTCATGACGGCTTTGAGTTGTTTCTCACTTGGATGTTCCAGGTAATAATCGGTAATGGCATCTTCGATATGGTCTTGGATGGTACGACGGAGTGGGCGGGCCCCCATTTTTGGATCGTAACCCAGATCGACCAATTTTTCTTTGACCTTCTCTGTTACATCCAGATGAATCTCATTCTGTGCGAGACGTTGATTGACTTCATCGAGCATAAGGGTAACGATTTGGAGAAGGTTTTCTTTTGATAGAGGTTGGAATTCAATGATGCCATCAAAACGGTTCATGAATTCAGGGCTAAAGAAATTCCCGAGTTCTCCCAGTACAGAGTTGGTTCGACCTTCGCGAGCAGCTCCAAAACCAACATTGGCCTCAGCTTTGCCGGTTCCAGCATTAGAGGTCATGATGATAATGGTATCTTTAAAGCTGACGGTACGGCCTTGACCATCTGTCAAACGGCCATCATCTAAAACTTGCAAGAACATGTGCATGACATCTGGATGGGCTTTTTCCACTTCATCCAACAACACGAGGGAGTATGGATTGCGACGAACCTTTTCCGTTAGTTGTCCAGCTTCATCGTAGCCAACATAGCCCGGAGGAGCTCCGACTAGTTTCGCTACGCTATGTTTTTCCATGTATTCGCTCATATCAAAGCGGATCATATTGTCTGCAGAGCCAAAGAGCTCGATCGCCAATTGTTTAGACAATTCGGTCTTTCCGACACCGGTAGGTCCGACAAAGAGGAAGCTTCCGATCGGACGGTTAGGTGATCCTAGGCCAACACGATTGCGTCGAATGGCTTTCGCAATTTTATCCACTGCATCATCTTGACCGATCACATGGGTTTTCAAATCAGAAGCCAGATTGATCAATTGAGATTGTTCTTTTTCTTTCAAATCACCAACAGGAATATTGGTCTTTTGTTCAACGATGTGTTCAATAGTTTTTTCACTGATGACAGGGGTCTCCTGATCAGTGACATGTTGACCTTGCATTTCCTTGTATTTCGCGATTTGGTCACGGAAGTAGGCTGCTTTTTCAAAGTCTTCTTCGCGGGTTGCTTGAGCTTTGAGGTTTTCCGCTTCAATCAAGCGCTGGTCGATCACTTTTGGATCCACAAAGTTTAGGGTCAGGTTCATCTTAGACCCCGCTTCATCCAACAAATCAATGGCCTTGTCTGGCAGGAAGCGATCTTGGATGTAGCGGTTTGACAGAATAGCTGCCGCTTCGATGGCCCCGTCTGTATAGTGGACGTGGTGGTAGTCTTCGTATTTTTTCTGGATGCCCTTGAGGATGGTGATGGTTTCTTCAACCGTTGGTTCATCGACCTTAACGGGCTGCATCCGACGTTCCAAGGCCGCATCTTTTTCAATGATACGGTATTCATTGAGGGTAGTAGCCCCGACTAATTGGAGTTCTCCTCGCGCTAAGGCTGGTTTGAGGATATTTCCAGCGTCCATATTGCCCTCACCAGCTGATCCTGCGCCAACAATTTCATGGATTTCGTCGATGAACAGAATAACATCTTCGCGTTGACGAATTTCATCCATTAATTTTTGCATGCGTTCTTCGAATTGACCACGGATGCCTGTGCCCTGAACGAGGCTCACGACGTCTAGGCGGATGACTTCTTTTCCTTGCAATTTATGTGGAACGTCGCCATCAACGATTTTTTGAGCCAGGCCTTCCACAACGGCAGTCTTTCCGACACCAGGTTCTCCGATCAGAACCGGATTGTTCTTGGTTCGACGGTTGAGAATTTCGATGACACGGATAATCTCTTCGTCACGGCCAATGACAGGGTCAATATCCCCTTTGCGGGCAATTTCTGTGACATTGATGCCGAACTCTTCTAACAGCCCTTTTGGCTTTTGAGGGCGTGCTTGACGAGGGTCTTGACCACCACCACGGTTATTGTTTTGGCCGTAGCCGCCACCTCCATAACTGCCTCCGGATTGAGTTGGAGGGGTTTGAGGTTCTTGCGGACTTTGGAAGTTTCCAAGGTTATTGAAGAAATCTTCAAAAGGATCTCCAGTGAGTTGGCTCCGTTGGGTCATGCCCTTCAAGAAGCTGTTATTTGGGTCTGTTTTCATAATTTTATAGCAATTTTGACAGAGGTCTACTTGCTGCTGACGTCCATTTACATTTGTATATAAATGGATGGTTGATTCATTTATTTTACAATTTTGACAAAGCATATACATACCTCACAGTAGGTTTTTGATGGTTTTCCATCAAGAGACGAGCCTATTTTCAAAAGGTCAAAAATAGTCAAAGATTTATAGTTTCATTATATCAGTATTCTAGAAGTTTGCAAGAATTTGCTACGGAATGTCGCTAAGGAGTGAAGAAGAGAGTAAATCAATGGAAAAATGTGAATTTTTATTGGAAGAGCTTTCTCTTTTATGATAAAATAGGAGAGTAGAAAGTAAAGAGGAGAAATAAAATGGAATCACATTTAGTACGGATTATTAACCGTTTGGAGACGATGACAAAAGACGGTGGAAACTTGAAACGTAATTTTGAACGTGACGGTGTTGTTGTCGCTGAAGTAGCCTACAACCACAATGAAGAAGAAGGTTCAACCTTTACACTTCGTGATGTTGAAGCGCGTGAAACCTATACATTTGATAGCATTGATTTAATTGCAATGGAAATTTATGAATTGCTTTACTAAGCAGCTGTGTGGATGAGTTTGGGGTGGTCTCAAGCTCATTTTTTGTCCATCTGGCTATAGTTTTCGTCTATAAGAAATTCTAATTAGGAACAGTTAGGTTTGAGAGTTGAAATCTGCTATAATAGAGAGGACTATTTTCATTACTTGACTAGAAAGAGAATTGACATGACGACAATCATTGATGGGAAGGCGCTCGCTACAAAATTACAGGGTGAGATTGCGAAGAAAACAGCACGATTAAAAGAAGAGACAGGAGTTGTGCCTGGCCTCGTTGTCATCGTGGTAGGAGATAATCCAGCTAGCAAAATCTATGTAAGAAATAAAGAGCGTTCTGCTATTGCGGCAGGCTTTCGGAGTGAAGTGAGACGACTTCCTGAAAGCATCAGCCAAGCTGAATTATTAGAAGTGATCGAACACTACAATCAAGATCCCCTTTGGCATGGGATTTTAGTGCAGTTGCCACTGCCTAAGCATATCGATGCGGATGCAGTCCTTTTAGCCATTGATCCGACAAAAGATGTGGATGGCTTTCATCCATTGAATATGGGACGTTTGTGGGCTGGAAATCCCCTCATGGTGCCTTCAACTCCCGCTGGGATCATGGAGATGTTCAAAGAGTACGGGATTGATCTAGAAGGGAAGCGAGCAGTCGTAATTGGTCGTTCCAATATTGTTGGAAAACCAATGGCGCAGTTGCTCCTTGCTAAAAATGCGACAGTAACCTTGACCCATTCCCGGACCCATCATCTGCCTAAAATTGCTAGAAGAGCAGATATCTTGGTTGTTGCGATCGGTCGTGCGAAATTTGTAACAGCAGACTTCGTGAAAGAAGGCGCCGTCGTTATTGACGTCGGAATGAATCGCGATGAGAATGGCAAATTGTGTGGGGATGTCGATTTTGACTCTGTTGCACCTTTGGCCAGTCATATTACCCCGGTACCAGGAGGGGTTGGTCCTATGACCGTCACCATGCTGATGGAGCAGACCTACGAAGCAGCTGTTCGTGCCTTAAAAAAATGAAAGTGTGAACAAGATGAAGTTTGTATTTGATTTAGATGGAACCCTGTCATTCGATGGTGTCACAATCGATGATGAAATCAAACAGGTCTTATTGAGAGCAGAAGAATTTGGCCATGAAGTTGCCTTTGCTTCTGCACGTTCTTACCGGGACTGCTTGGGTCTTTTAGGGGATCCATTGAGTCAGCAACTCGTGATTGGTTTAAATGGTGGATTGGCCTATCGTCAGGGGCAATTGGTATATGAGGAACAATTGGACAAGGATGTGTATCGGGAAGTCCTTGGCTTTTGCCGCCATTACAATCTACCATTTTTTGTGGATGATACCTTTGATTATAGCGGACAGATTTTGGAAAAGATTCCTTTTGTTGCTAATGTAGATCCCCTCAAGAAAGCCCAATATCGTTCATTAGAGGAGCTGACAGATCCGATTAAGGTCGTGATCTATATGGGTGGCCATGAGGAGCTCGTGGATGAGATTATCGAGCGGATCGAAAAGACAGATAAGGCCCATATCCGCTATCATGCGCATGAAAAATGCATCTATCTCAATCCAGCAGACACGCATAAAGCGATAACAGTAGAAGAACTCTGCGGAGAAAATTTCGTGGCTTTTGGTAATGATCAAAACGATATTGAACTCTTTGAAAAAGCTATTTATGCCGTTCAAATTGGCGATTTTCCATCCCTTCGGCCTTACGCTGATGATCAATTAGTGGCCAAGCAAAATCATCCACAAGCTGTTGCTGCTAAGATCTTGCAAGTCTTCGCAGAATTTAGAGGAAAATAAAAGAAGGAGGGGGAGTCGTGGCTTCTCCTTTTTCGCAAGAAATGAGGAAGATATGAAAAGAGTTCAGAAAGAAGAGATCCAGCGCGTCATTGTGAAGCGCCCAATGACGTCATATAAAGGAGATTTTGGTCGTCTGCTCCTGATTGGAGGAACCTATCCCTATGGGGGAGCCATCATTATGGCAGCGATCGCTGCGGTTCATAGTGGAGCGGGCTTGGTCACTGTTGCAACAGATCCTGACAATCTGACGGCCCTTCATAGCCATCTTCCTGAAGCCATGGGCTTTGATCTAGCGGATCATGAACTCCTTTGTGAGCAAGTGCAAAAAGCTAGCGTGATTTTAGTAGGGCCGGGCTTAAAGGAATCTAATGAAAACCAAGGAGTCTTACAAACGATTTTTGAGCAGGTCTCTAGGCATCAGGTTCTGATTTTAGATGGAGGTGCTATTAGTCTTTTTGCGACCTCTCAGTTTGACTTGCCAGAAGCTCAGTTAGTCTTTACCCCTCATCAAAAAGAATGGGAAAAACTATCGGGACTTGATCTAGCAAGCCAGACAGAAGAAAAGAGCCAAAGAGCAGTACAGAACTTTCCTGAAGGGACTGTCATAGTAGAAAAGGGGCCTCACACACGAATTTGGACAAGTGGGAAGGAAGAGGGCTATCAGCTAGATGTTGGTGGTCCTTACCAAGCAACAGGTGGCATGGGAGATACCTTGGCAGGGATGATCGCGGGGTTTGCAGGTCAATTTCCACAGGTTGGACTCTATGAGCGCGTGGCAGTCGCGACCTACCTTCATTCAGCTATTGCTGAAGACTTGAGCAAGGAGGCTTATGTGGTTTTACCGACAACCATCAGCAAAGAAATTCCCAAATGGATGAAGAAGTGGAGTGACAAAAATCAGGCAACCAGCACTGAAAATAGGAAATAGGTGAAAAGTATGAAGGAAAGCATTCGGAAAGCAAATCAGTATATCGATGAAAACAGGGAGAAGGTTGATCAGCAATATAGAGGGGCATTTCATTTGCTACCTCCAATTGGCTGGATGAACGATCCTAATGGTTTTGTTTATTTCCGTGGAGAATACCATTTGTTTTACCAATTCTATCCCTATGATAGTGTTTGGGGGGCCATGCATTGGGGGCATGCCAAATCAAAAGATCTTCTCCATTGGGAAGAACTGCCAGTAGCATTAGCGCCAAGTGAAAGCTATGATAAGGATGGCTGCTTCTCGGGTAGTGCTATCGTGAAAGACGACAAGCTCTACTTGCTGTATACAGGTCATGTAGACGATGAGGAAAAGCGCGAAGAAACTCAGTGTCTTGCGGTGTCGACGGATGGCATTACCTTTGAAAAAATCCCCACTAATCCAGTGATTCATGTGCAGCATATTGATGGTATCGCAGATATTGCTGATTTTCGTGATCCCAAAGTCTTTGAATACCAAGGAAGCTATTATACTGTAGTTGCTTCCAAAACAGTAGATGATCGAGGGCAAATTCTCTTGTTTGCGTCAAGTAATCTAGAGGACTGGAGCTTTAAATCAGTCTTACTGGAAGGTGAAAAAGGGCAAGGTATCATGTGGGAATGTCCGGATTTCTTCCTCTTAGATGGTAAATGGGTCTTGATTCTGTCTCCCATTGAAATGGAAAGACAGCAAGAAAAATACTGGAATTTAAATTCGACTGTTGCCTTTATCGGTGACATGAATTGGGAAACGGGTCAGTTTGTTGTCGATTCATATGATGAAATTGATGGTGGCTTGGACTTCTATGCTCCTCAAACTTGTCAAGGACCAAATGGCGAACGATACATGGTTGCTTGGATGCAAATGTGGCAACGTTCCATCCCTAGTCATGACTTAGGTCATGGTTGGGCAGGAAGCATGACGGTTCCTAGAAAATTATGTTTGAGAGACGGAAGATTGGTTCAGGAATTACCTGAGTCTGTGAAAGATCACTTCCTTGTAGAGAATGCGCCAGAAACCATTGCAAAGGGCAATCAAATCACGATCCCAGCTAGAGGGAAACAAACCTTGTTTGAGATAGGTGCTAAATCAGGTCGCTCCTTTATCCTAAGCTATGGGAATGAATCTGATGCTGATAGTACCTTGCAATTGATTTACGATGCCTCCAATAAACGCTTTAGCTTGAGTCGAGATCAATTTGGACACCTCATTTCTGGAAAAGAAAGCCCAGAAATTCAATCAAGATGGATTCAGTTGGATGGTGAAAAGGATCATCATTTCTCGATTCTTCGAGATACCAACTCAATTGAAGTATTCGTGGATGGTAAAACTCTATCAATGACCTTTTATGAAACGACTGAGAATCCTGTCTATACCTTCAAAGCAGATGAAGGGGTCGGTTTAGTTGTAAAAACATATCAAAAATAGGTATATAAAAATCTCCTAAAGAACAAAAAGACAAGTCGCAGGACTTGTCTTTTTGTTTTAGGATAGGACGGAAGCGAGGAGTCCTCCGAGAATGAGGATGATAGCCCCGCTCAGTCGGTTGGCCATTTGGGCGAAGGCGATCATTTCCATACGATCAGATGCAGAGAGCACGGCGATATTTCCGGTTCCTCCCATAGAGTTATTGATCATACCAGATCCGATAGCAGTCTCAACAGGATACAATCCAACCAATTTTCCGATCAAGGCAGATGCAAGCCCCATAGCTACTACAGAAGTCAAGCTAAGGAGAATGAACTGCCAAGTCATCGCTTTCGCAAGAGTTGTAAGGTCAATCAAGGAAAGACCGATCCCAGCTAGGACTGCATGGGTGAGATTGGTCATAATGACTTGGTTAAACATGACCACACAGTTTTCCAAAGGTTTTGGAACAGCATTGAATGCTTTTAGGATAAACACAATGATAATCATGAAGGCATAGCTGTGAATTTTTGGAACAAAGGCATTGCAGATGACCCCAAGAAGAAAAATACTAAAGGCAAACATCATACCAACCCCGATTTGGGTTGGATCAAGTATGAGCTTTTCTTTCTTCAATTCATCTTTATTGACAGGAATCAAGACGCCGTGACCATTGTAGGGGCTGTCTGCAAAGACCTTAACAATCATCACCGCTCCGATAATGGCAAGGATATTACCCAGTGTGGTAGCCGGTGCCAATTGAGAGAAGATGGCTGCTTGGCTTCCATGGAGATTGGCAGCATAGATCTTCGAAAGAGGCAGGATTCCAGCTCCCATGCCCCCTACCATTTGAGGGAAGGATACATAAAGGATCGAGTGTCCAAATCCTTGCCCCAAAAGAGTTCCAACGATTCCAACAGAGAGAGCACCAATGGCCATGGTGACCAAGGAAACAGGAATAAAACGAGCAGAAGCTTTCACCAAGAGATTGCGATTCATCCCTAGAATAGCTCCACAAATCAAGGCTGCGATATAAAAATCAAGAAAGCCAAATGAATCTCCCAAGAAGCCCTTGGTGGCTGTGATAATGTTTGCTGGAATAACATGAAAGGTCGCTAGAAGAGTAGCTCCTAGTAGGGTGAAAACGGATCCTCCACCTAGGTAAGAATTCATGATTGGAAGTTTCTCACCGATAAAGTAGAGTAGGTGCCCCATGACGACCAAAAGGAGGGTTAATCCAAGCATATTGAGTGGGAGTTTCCCCATAGCAATCGTCACCGCGAGAACGATGACGATGAATGCATATAGAGGGAGACTGACACCGGAAATTTTGATTTCATTCAATTTTTTCATGGTTGTTCAGTCAGCTCCTTATTAGTATTTAGGATACCATTTAAGATCACGTACAGCTTTTGCCATATCTGTTTCTTTGGCTTGTGCAAGACCTTGTTCTTGGGCTTTCTTAGCAACAGCTTCTGCCACCTTGATAGACACATCAGCCACATATTGGAATGGTGGAAGGACTGGCGCACCTGGTTGGCCTGGATTGACAATACCTGACAATGAATGAGCAGCTGCCCCAATCATTTCATCTGTCAACAATTTGGCTTCAGATGCCAACATACCAAGACCAAGACCTGGGTAGATCAAAGCGTTATTGGCTTGACCGATTTCGTAGTCCACACCTTTGTAGCTGATGGTTCCTGAAGGGACACCGGTAGCGACAAAGGCTTTACCGTCTGACCATTCGATGACTTGTTGGGCTGTTGCTTCCAATTTTTTGGTTGGGTTAGAAATTGGGAAGATAACTGGGCGTTCAGTGTTTTCACACATGGCTTCAACGACTTCTTTAGTGAAGGCACCTGGGTTTGTAGAAGTTCCGACCAAGATCGTTGGTTTTACGGTTTTGATCACTTCAAGAAGGTTGGTCATATCGCCTTTACCTTCGAAGTCAGAACGTTTCTTAGCAAATGGTTTTTGAGCTGGCGTCAAATCTTCCATATCATCAAACAAAAGACCTTGTTTATCGATCATGAAGAAACGTTTGTAAGCTTCTTCTGGAGAAAGACCTTCTGCAACCATTTCAGCGTGAACACGGTCTGCGATACCAGCACCAGCAGAACCACCACCATAGCAAAGGTAAACTTGGTCTGTCAATTTTTCGCCAGTGATATCCATAGCTCCAAAGATACCGCCCAAGACAACAATACCAGTACCTTGAATATCATCGTTGAAAGTTGGAATTTCTGTCTTGTAACGGTTCAAGATATCAGCTGCATTTGAACGACCGAAGTCTTCCCAGTGAAGGTACAATTTAGGGAAAAGTTTTCCAGCTGTTTGAACAAATTGATCGATAAAGGCATCGTACTTTTCACCACGAACACGTTCATGACGGTTTCCAAGATACATTGGATTGTTCAACAATTCTTCACGGTTGGTACCAGCATCGATGACAAGAGGCATAACGCAAGCTGGATCAATTCCGGCTGCAGCCGTGTAGACCATGAGTTTTCCTACAGAAATGTCAACCCCTTGGACACCCCAGTCACCAATACCAAGGATTCCTTCTGCATCAGTTGCAACGATCAAGCGGATATCGCGATCGCCAGCCGCATTTTTCAATGTTTCTTCGATATTTTCTGGGTGGTTAATATCAAGGTAAGCTGCATATTGTGGGTCTACAAAGAGTTCAGAATATTGTTCAATGGTGTCTGCGATCACTGGATCATAGACGATTGGGTTGAACTCAACGATGTGTTGGTTAAAGAGGTAGTAGAAAAGAGTACGGTTTGTATTGAAAATTTCCATCAAGAAAAGACGTTTTTCAAGGTCTGATGGTTTGCGCAAGAAATGTTGGTAAGCTTGTTCAGCTTGTTCTTCGATGCTTTGAACATATGGAGGAAGAAGACCAATTAGTCCAAGTTCTTTACGTTCTTCCATTGTGAAAGCAGTTCCTTTATTAAGGAATGGATTGTTTAAAATTTCATGTGATTTCATTGCGAAATACTCCTCATAAATAATTTATCTGTAAGATTTTTCTCACGCAAGCCATTATAGTCTTCTGTGTTTCTTATAGTCAACTTCCCTTATCCTTATAAAAAAATTTTATAAGTAAGGCTTTTGTGTTAGAATGAAGGAAATGGAAATTGTAGAAATAGAGGGATGCAGATGAATATCCGGGACTTGGAATATTTTTATCAACTGTCGAAGCTAAAGTCTTATACGGACGTGGCGCATTATTTTCAAGTAAGTCAACCAACTGTGACCTATGCCATCAAGCGATTAGAGGACCACTATGGGTGCCAGTTGGTAGAAAAATCGTCTTCTAATCGTGTTTTGCACCTGACTCAGACGGGGAAGGTCCTAGCCAATCACGCGCGAGAGATTTTAATCGAAATCGAAAAGACGGAAAAAGCCGTTGAACGAAGTAAAAAGAATCTGTTGCGCATTGGGCTACCGCCCTTGATCACCAGTGATATCATGAAAAAATTTGGTACGCATGATGAAGAGCTTGAGATTTTTCGTCAATCGCAATTGGTGCAATTAGGTTCCAGGGATTTGATGCGATTGTTGGTGCGTGGTGATTTAGATTTTAGTCTATTGGGAAGCTTAGAGCCTATCTCGCACGCGCATTTGACCAGTCAGCTCTTATATAAGAAAGAATTTTTTGTGATTGTTTCGAAAGATCATCCACTAGCAGATCGCAAAGAAATTTCTTTTAAGGAGGTCTTAGAGGAGACCTTCATTTTGTTGGATGAACACCATGTGCACATGACTGCTTTTAAACGCTTGAATGCTCGCTTTGACGACTTGGCACAGTCTACTGTTGTCTTGACTGATTCCAACTTGGTTTTGAGTTTCATCGAAGAAAATTTAGGGATTGGCCTCATGACCGATCTGACTCTTTTTCCAGAATATCCAAATCTTGTCAAAATTCCGCTGGTTGAAGAGGAAAAAACAGTCTTCTATATTAGTTATGCCTACCCAAATGAAGGGGAACCCCAAGCACTTCTTAGCTCCTTTATTGAACGATTAGAGAAGTGTGAAAAATAGGGAAGCTGGTTTAAAATAGACCAGTAGAAAGTGACTTGAATAAAATGAGGCTTGGAGAGAAAGGAAATTCATGATTTCGCTTTGTCTGCCAGCCTTTTTTGGTGTTTTTTGGTATAATTAAACTTGATCATATTCTGTAGAAAGGAGTTCCTATGTCCAACTATTTATCCGTATCCAGTCTGACCAAATACCTCAAGTTAAAATTTGATAAGGACCCCTATTTGGAGCGGGTCTATTTGACAGGTCAGGTCTCGAATTTTCGGAAGCGTCCCAATCACCAGTATTTCTCTCTAAAGGATGAAAAGGCTGTGATTCAGGCGACTGTTTGGGCTGGGATCTATAAGAGTTTTGGCTTTGAGCTAGAAGAAGGCATGAAGATCAACGTCATTGGACGGATTCAGCTTTATGAACCAAGTGGGAGTTATTCCATTGTCATCGAAAAGGCGGAGCCAGATGGGGTAGGGGCCTTAGCCATCCAATTTGAGCAACTCAAGAAAAAGTTGACCGAAGAAGGGCTTTTTCAGGATCGGTGGAAGCAAGCTCTACCGCAATTCCCAAGAAAGATCGGGGTGGTCACTAGTCAAAGTGGGGCCGTGATTCGCGATATTATCACAACGGTGAGCCGTCGTTTTCCTGGTGTGGACATCGTGCTCTACCCGACCAAGGTCCAGGGAGAAGGCGCTGCAAGTGAGGTGGTTGCTAATATCCAGAAAGCCAATGCTCGGACGGACCTAGATGTCTTGATCATCGGTCGTGGGGGTGGTTCGATTGAAGACCTCTGGGCCTTTAATGAAGAGCCAGTTGTGCGGGCTATTTTTGAGTCTAGAATTCCCATTATTTCCAGTGTGGGACATGAGACAGACACGACTCTAGCAGATTTTGTAGCGGACCGACGAGCCGCTACTCCGACGGCAGCAGCTGAATTAGCCACTCCGGTGACGAAATTAGATCTCTTGTCGCATTTACAAAAGCAGGAGAATCGCATGGCAACAGCCATGTCCAATCGTTTGGCCTATAATCGAGAACGTTTGGCCAAATTAAGTCAATCGGTTATTTTTAGACAGCCTGAAAGACTCTATGATGGCTACCTGCAAAAGATTGACCAGTTGCAATTGCGCTTGAAACAAGGGATGCGGGATGCTTATGGACAAGGGGCCAATCAGCTACAAGGTCTGCGTCATCGCTTAGAAGCTATGTCTCCATTGCATCGTATCGAGCGTTATCAAGACCGTGTTCTCCAAGATAAGAGGATCTTAACCAGTCGAATGGAACAAGTCCTAAAAGAGCAAAAGGTCAAGGTGCAAGGTTTATCAGAAGCCCTCTTGATGCTGGATACCAGTCGGATTATTGCGCGTGGCTATGCCATGGTCAAGCAAGACGATCAAGTCTTGGATTCGGTTGCGAAAGTAAAAGAAGGAGACCCGCTGTCCCTCATCATGAGAGATGGCCAGTTAGAAGTAGAGGTAAAACATGTCGAAAGAAAAGAAATTTGAAGAAAATTTAGCAGATTTGGAAGCCATCGTCCAAAAATTGGAGAGTGGTGATGTGGCTCTTGAAGAAGCGATTACAGAATTCCAAAAAGGAATGAAGTTGTCAAAAGAATTGCAAGATACCTTGGATCAAGCAGAGAAAACCTTGGTCAAGGTCATGCAAGCAGATGGTACTGAAGCGGATCTAGCATGAGACAAGAAGAAAAAAGAAATAGAGTAGAGCAAGCGATTCGCTCTTTTTATGAGGAAAAATCCATCGCCCCCCATTTAGTGGACTCGGTCCTTTATTCGATCCAGGCAGGTGGAAAACGTCTGCGCCCAATGCTTCTTCTAGAATTGTTAGAAGCCTTCGGACAGGAGTTGACAGAGGCTCATTTTCAGGTGGCAGGGGCTTTGGAGATGATCCACACAGGGAGCCTTATTCATGATGATCTACCGGCCATGGACAATGACGATTACCGTCGGGGCCAATTGACCAACCACAAGAAATTTGGAGAAGACTTGGCGATTTTAGCAGGAGATGCACTTTTCCTCGATCCCTTTGGAATGATAGCCGCGAGTGACCTTTCAGATGCGGTCAAGGTCTCTTTGATCCTTGAGTTATCAGATGCTTCCGGTAGTCGCGGAATGGTAGCTGGCCAAGTCCTTGATATGGAAGGGGAGCACAAACAGCTCACACTAGCAGAGTTGCAGACCATCCATGCTAATAAGACAGGACGACTCCTTGCCTATCCATTCATCGCAGCAACCTCGATTTTAGAATTGCCAGCAGACATTGGTCAGCTCTTGGAAACAATCGGGAAAAAATTAGGGCTGGCTTTTCAAGTACGGGATGATATTTTGGATTTGGTCGCTGATTTTGAAGCTCTAGGTAAGACTCCTCAAAAGGACTTAGTGGCAGAAAAATCGACCTATCCAGCCCTCTTGGGATTGGAAGAATCAAAAGCTTTGCTTACAAGCGAATTAGACGTTTGCGAGGACTTGTTGGATCAGATTACAGCTGCTTGCGACTTTGATCCGCAAGCAATCAAGAAATTAATAGAAGGATTACGAATAGATGGCTAAGGAAAGAGTGGATGTATTAGCCTATAAACAAGGCCTATTTGATACCCGCGAACAAGCCAAAAGAGGGGTGATGGCAGGCCTTGTCGTTGCCGTTATCAATGGTGAGCGCTTTGATAAACCGGGTGAAAAAATTGATGAAGCGACCGAGTTGAAATTAAAGGGTGAAAAGCTCAAGTATGTCAGCCGCGGCGGACTCAAATTAGAAAAAGCCTTGAACCAATTTGGCTTAACTGTGGAGAATAAAATTGCGATTGATATTGGAGCTTCTACAGGTGGCTTTACAGATGTCATGTTGCAAAATGGAGCCAGCCAGGTCTTTTCGGTGGATGTCGGGACCAATCAGTTGGCCTGGAAATTGCGCAATGATCCTCGGGTAGTCTCTATGGAACAGTTCAATTTCCGCTATGCCCAACCAGATGATTTTGAAGCGACACCGAGCTTTGCGAGTATCGATGTCAGCTTTATTTCCTTGGACTTGATTCTGCCAGCTCTTCATCGGATTTTGGCAGAAAATGGACAAGTGGTTGCGCTAGTTAAACCTCAGTTTGAGGCAGGACGCGAGCAGATCGGAAAAAATGGGATCATTAAGGATCCTAAGATTCATTTAGCCGTTCTTGAAAAGGTCGCTGCATTTGCAGGGACACATGGCTTTGCGGTAATGGGAGTGGCTTATTCCCCTATCCAAGGAGGCCATGGCAACATCGAATTTTTGATGTATCTAGAAAAAAAAGAAGAGAAAACAAAGCCAACTACAGAGCAACTGGAGGCTGTTGTGGAGCTGGCACACAAGGAATTTAAACATGAAGAGTAAGAATATCAGATTAGAAAAAATTCGTCGTTTCATTCGCGATCATGAAGTGGGGACGCAAGAAGAGATCGTCGAACATTTGAAAGAAGAAGGCATCTCAGCAACCCAAGCGACGGTGTCACGGGATATCAAAGAATTGGGCATCGTAAAACGCCCTCTGAAAGACATGACCTATGTCTATGAATTGCCACGTAAGCACCACCAAGGGATCGGGATGATCGAAAGCAATATTTTGTCTCATCGTCGCATGGGAGAATATGTCAATTTCACCATGGTTCCAGGGACAGCGCCTTTAGTCAAACGTCGCTTGCGGGAGATTTATAAGGAGCATATCTTTAGTATTGTTGCAGATGATGATACGATCTTACTGATCGCCTATTCAGCTCCAGAAGCAGAGAATATCCTCAAATCAATCTTTGGGTGGTAAGAGCCTATGCTATTAGAAATTTCGATTAAGAACTTTGCCATTATCGAAGAGATTTCCTTAAATTTTGAAAAGGGAATGACGGTACTGACAGGGGAAACAGGTGCAGGGAAATCCATCATTATCGATGCCATGAACATGATGCTGGGAAGCCGTGCAACGACGGATGTCATTCGACACGGAGCCCCAAAAGCGGAAATCGAAGGGCTCTTCACCGTTGAGAGCAATCGCCACCTGACAGCTCTCTTTGAAGAGCAAGGACTAGAGTGGACCGATGAATTGATCATTCGTCGAGAGATCCTGCAAAATGGACGAAGTGTCAGCCGGATCAATGGTCAGATGGTGAATTTATCTGTCTTAAAGGCAGTCGGTCAACATTTGGTGGATATCCATGGCCAGCATGATCAGGAAGAACTCATGCGGCCCCAATTGCATATCGCTATGCTGGATGAATTTGGGGATGCAGCCTTTTTCCAAACCAAAGATGCTTATCGTCAAACCTTTGAAGATTACAAACGTCTGCGCAAACAAGTAGTGGAACTTCAGCGCAACCAGCAGGAAAACAAGGCCCGTATTGAGATGTTGGAGTTTCAAATTGCAGAGATTGAGGCAGCTGCCTTGGAAGTGGATGAGGACCTGCGTCTGGAGCAAGAACGCCAACGCCTGCTCAACCACAAGATGATTGCAGATACCCTAACCAACGCCTATACTATGCTGGATGCAGAAGAGTTTTCGAGCCTCTCCAATGTTCGCTCAGCCATGAATGATCTGGAAAGCATTGAAGAATATGATCCCAGCTACAAAGAGCTCTCAAGCCAGCTATCTGAAACCTTCTATGCCCTTGAGGATATTACCAAGCGCTTAGAAGATGTGGTAGATGGTCTGGAGTTTGATGGCAATCGCCTCATGCAGGTGGAATCGCGTTTAGATTTGATCCACTCCATCACGCGCAAGTATGGTGGCCAAGTCAAGGACGTCTTGGAATACCTGGCGCAAATCACCAAAGAATATAGTCTCCTCACCGGCAGTGACCTCTCGTCTGAAGACTTGGAAAAAGAACTCAAACGTTTGGAAAAGAGTTTGGTCACCTTGGCTCAAGACTTGAGTGATCAGCGGCATGCTTTGGCCCAAGCTTTGGAAAATGAAATCCAGCAAGAATTGGCAGACCTCTACATGGACAAGGCGCGTTTTCAAGTGCGTTTTAGTAAGGCTAAGTTTAATCGTGAGGGAAATGAAGCTGTCGAATTTTACATTTCGACCAACCCAGGTGAGGACTTTAAACCCCTTGTCAAGGTAGCATCCGGCGGAGAATTGTCACGTTTGATGTTGGCCATTAAGTCGGCTTTTTCTCGAAAAGAAGGAAAAACCAGTATCGTCTTTGACGAGGTGGATACAGGAGTCTCTGGGCGCGTGGCCCAAGCTATCGCAGCGAAAATTCATAAGATTGGTCAAAATGGCCAGGTGCTTGCTATTTCTCACCTGCCTCAAGTCATCGCTGCAGCAGATTATCAATTCTATATTGAGAAAATCAGTGATGAACACTCAACTGTATCTACTGTGCGTTTGCTCAATAGAGAAGAACGAATCGAAGAAATTGCCAAGATGCTGGCAGGAGAGGATCTAACGGAAGCTGCCCGTCAACAAGCAGAGCAACTTCTCAAGCGTTAAGAGAAAGAAGGTTTGAAACAATGTCAACATACTTTGTAGTCGGAGATATTCACGGAAAAGCACAAATGCTAGAAGAGCTCATGACAGAGTGGGATGGAAAAGCCCAATTGGTCTTTTTAGGAGATTTGATAGATCGAGGCGAAAACAGCAAACGATCGATTGAAATCGTAAAAGACTACGTAGACCACCACGGAGCTGTTTGCCTTTCCGGGAATCACGAGTACATGTTTTTAGCCTGGTTGGACAATCCAGAAGAGCGTTATGATCACTACCGAAGAAATGGTGGCGATACGACCATCAACTCTCTGTTAGGCCGGCCACTCGATGCTCCTGTAGATGGCATTGCGGATGCGCAAGCAGTAGAGAGTACCGTCCCTGACTTGGTGGCCTTCATCCGCAGTCTGCCCTTTGACTATGAGACAGAAACCTATTATTTTGTCCATGCTGGTGTGGATCTAACCCTTGAAAATTGGCGAGAAACCAGTGATTACCAAAAAGTCTGGATCCGAAAACCATTCCATGAAGCGGAGAATCATACAGGCAAATGGATCGTCTTTGGCCATACACCGGTCTATGGACTGCTTAATGAGCCGGTCGGTACTGAAAATCTTTGGATTTCAGAGCAGAAGATGGGCGTTGATGGAGGCGCAGTCTATGGTGGAGTCCTCCATGGATTGCTCTTGGATGATCAAGGCATCGTCCATGACCATGTCCTTCACAATACAGGTTTTTCTGCTACAGACGACTGAGGGAGCAGGAATGGTTATCTTTCACTGCAAAACCCCGTGTTTTTTGATATAATGAAAGCAAAACATTCTTAGGAAGAGTATAGAAATATATGGCAAATATTAAAATAGTTACAGACTCATCTATTACAATTGAGCCTGAAGTGGTTAAAGAATATGGCATCACCATTGTGCCACTTTCTGTTATGGTAGATGGAGTCCTTTATTCTGACAGTGAGTTGGGTGAAGGGGACTTCTTGCGCTTAATGCAGTCTAGTAAAAATCTTCCAAAGACCAGCCAACCACCTGTTGGAGTCTTTGCGGAGATTTATGAAAACCTAGCAGCAGACGGAGATCATATTGTTTCGATTCATATGTCCCATGCCTTGTCAGGAACAGTAGAGGCAGCTCGCCAAGGGGCAACCTTGTCAGGAGCAGAAGTAACTGTGATTGATAGTGGCTTTACAGACCAAGCCATGAAGTTTCAAGTGGTTGAGGCAGCTAAGTTGGCTAAAGAAGGAGCAGATCTAGACACTATTTTAGCTCGTATCGAAGAAGTCAAAGAAAAAACTGAATTGTACATTGGCGTATCTACCTTGGAAAATCTAGTTAAAGGTGGTCGGATTGGTCGTGTTACCGGACTTTTGAGCTCGCTTCTTAACATCCGTGTGGTGATGGAAATGAAGGACCATCAATTAGAACCAATCGTCAAGGGACGTGGAAACAAGACCTTTAAGAAATGGTTGGATGAATTGGTAGAGAAACTTTCCCATAGTAAGGTGGCTGAGATCGGGATTTCTTACGCAGGGACACCAGAATGGGCTAATGAAATGAAGGCTCAGTTGCAATCGCTCGTTGAAAAAGCAATCCCAGTTCTCGAAACTGGATCGATTATTCAAACCCATACAGGTGAGAATGCATTTGCAGTTTTGGTGCGCTACGAATAAGCTGAATAAATGTTTGAAAAAACAGGTTTAGTACTTGACCTAAAGGCTTTTTTTAGATATTATAATACTGTTAAGGCGTAAAGCCTAAAAAAATTTGGAGGATTTGTTAAATGGCTAACAAACAAGATTTGATCGCAAAAGTGGCAGAAGCTACAGAATTGACTAAAAAAGATTCAGCAGCAGCTGTTGATGCTGTATTCGCAGCAGTTTCAGAATACCTTTCAAAAGGTGAAAAAGTTCAATTGATCGGTTTCGGTAACTTCGAAGTTCGTGAACGTGCAGCTCGTAAAGGTCGCAACCCACAAACTGGTAAAGAAATCAAAATCGCAGCTTCTAAAGTTCCAGCATTCAAAGCTGGTAAAGCTCTTAAAGAAGCAGTTAAATAATTGCATTTTGAAAAGCCATCCTAGATTTCTAGGGTGGTTTTTTTGTTGGACAGCTCTATAGGATAAGGGTATAATAGGAAAAAAGAAAGAGAGAAAAGACCATGAGATTCATTTTAGGCCTCTTTGCCTTGTTGTTTATCCGACCTATTTTGTTTCTATTGAAAGGGCTGTGGCTTGTACTGGAATTTTGCTTTATGATACTCGTGGTCAAAATGATCCTAGGAACCGTGCGCTGGATGACCAGTTGGATCGGTTGAGAGTAGATGAATCTATTTCAGGCTCGTGAATCAATGTCCCCTGGACATAAACTCGCTTTTCCATTTTAGGCTCGTGAAAAAAATGTCCACTGGACATTTTTTTTAATTAAAAGCATTCTAAATAGTGATTTATTTTGAAACATGATATAATAAGGGTAACGAATCGATTAAATCATATTGGAAAGGGGGGATCATAGTGAACGCATTGCATCGTCATGAAGAAGAGCGCGTGGAAGAAGTCTTGCAAAATTTACGTGCCAAGGGCATTCGGATTACCGATACCCGCAGAGCAGTTCTTTCCTATTTAGTGGCGAGTCATGAACATCCAAGCGCTGAGAAGATCTATCGTGATTTATTGCCTCAGTTTCCAAGCATGAGTCTAGCAACTGTCTACAACAATATCAAGGTTTTAATTGATGAGGGGGTTGTCTCTGAGATCAAGGTTCGCAATGATACCACGACCTATTTTGATTTCATGGGGCATGACCATTTGAATGTGGTGTGTGAAAAATGTGGCCGTATCGCAGATGTGGACATCGAAGTACCAGATCTTCGCGAAGAAGCAGCGAGTCAAAGTGGTTACCAGATCACCAAGACCCAGATGACGGTCTATGGTATTTGCCCCGACTGTCAGAAAAATTAATGTGAGAGAAACCAGAGCCGTCAGGCTCTTTTTTGTGAGAAATTGCACTTTTCTATGGTCGCCACTAGATTTTTCACTGAAAATCTAGTAGAATAGAATAGATAAACGGGGGAAACCTCGGAGAATAAAAAGGAGATCCATCTAATGGTAAAATTGGTTTTTGCTCGCCACGGTGAGTCTGAATGGAACAAAGCTAACCTTTTCACTGGTTGGGCTGATGTTGATTTGTCTGAAAAAGGTACACAACAAGCGATCGACGCTGGTAAATTGATCAAAGAAGCTGGTATCGAATTTGACCAAGCTTACACTTCAGTATTGAAACGTGCGATCAAAACTACTAACTTGGCTCTTGAAGCTTCTGACCAATTGTGGGTTCCAGTTGAAAAATCATGGCGCTTGAACGAACGTCACTACGGTGGTTTGACTGGTAAAAACAAAGCAGAAGCTGCTGAACAATTTGGTGATGAACAAGTTCACATCTGGCGTCGTTCTTACGATGTATTGCCTCCTGCAATGGACCGTGATGATGAACACTCAGCACACACTGACCGTCGTTATGCTTCACTTGACGATTCAGTGATTCCAGATGCTGAAAACTTGAAAGTTACTTTGGAACGTGCCCTTCCATTCTGGGAAGATAAAATCGCTCCAGCTCTTAAAGACGGTAAAAACGTATTCGTAGGAGCACACGGTAACTCAATCCGTGCTCTTGTTAAACACATCAAACAATTGTCAGATGACGAAATCATGGATGTGGAAATCCCTAACTTCCCACCATTGGTATTCGAATTTGACGAAAAATTGAACGTTGTAAAAGAATACTATCTTGGTAAGTAAGATAACATAATTTGTTATCCATAAAAAAAGCTGACTTCGGTCAGCTTTTTTGCTTGTCTTCCTTAGATCCTAGCTGGTTTTGGGTTTTCAGGGTCTCCTAAAAATGTTATAATAGAGTGTTACTAAATTGGGTTCCATTAGCCCTGAAAGGAAAAGAAAATGACAAAATCATTCTACATCACAACCCCTATCTATTACCCATCTGGTAAATTGCATATTGGTTCAGCTTATACAACGATCGCCTGTGACGTTTTGGCGCGTTACAAACGCATGATGAACTACGATGTCTTCTACCTGACTGGTCTCGATGAGCACGGTCAAAAGATCCAGCAAAAAGCAGAAGAAGCTGGGATTACGCCACAAGCTTACGTAGATGGGATGGCCGTTGGAGTGAAAGAACTCTGGCAATTACTTGATATCTCATATGATAAATTCATCCGTACGACAGACGACTACCATGAAAAAGTAGTGGCTCAGGTCTTTGAACGCTTGCTTGCGCAAGACGACATCTACCTGGGTGAGTACTCTGGCTGGTATTCAGTCTCTGATGAAGAGTTCTTTACAGAAAGCCAATTGGCTGAGGTATTCCGTGATGAGAATGGCAAGGTCATCGGTGGGGTAGCCCCATCAGGCCACGAAGTAGAATGGGTCTCCGAAGAATCTTACTTCCTTCGCCTCAGCAAATACCAAGACCGTTTGGTTGAATTTTTCAAATCCCAACCTGATTTCATCACGCCAGACGGCCGTCTCAATGAAATGTTGAAAAACTTCATCGAGCCAGGTTTGGAAGATTTGGCGGTATCTCGGACAACCTTTACTTGGGGAGTTCCAGTTCCATCTAATCCAAAACACGTGGTCTATGTATGGATTGATGCCCTTCTCAACTACGTGACAGCTCTTGGTTATGGTCAAGAAGATCATGAAAACTTTGATAAGTTCTGGAACGGAACCGTCTTCCACATGGTCGGAAAAGACATCCTTCGTTTCCACTCCATCTACTGGCCAATCCTTCTTATGATGTTGGATATCAAATTACCAGAACGCTTGATTGCCCATGGTTGGTTTGTCATGAAAGACGGCAAGATGTCTAAGTCTAAAGGGAATGTCATCTACCCAGAAATGTTGGTGGAACGATTCGGCTTGGATCCACTTCGTTACTACCTCATGCGTAGTTTGCCAGTTGGTTCTGATGGGACTTTCACACCAGAAGACTACGTGGCTCGCATCAACTATGAATTGGCTAATGACCTTGGAAACCTCCTCAACCGGACGGTAGCCATGATCAATAAATACTTTGGTGGCCAAGTTCCAGCTTATGTCGAAAATGTCACTGCATTTGATGCTGATTTGGCTAAGGTGGTTAAAGAAAACATCGCTGAATACCACAAGCAAATGAATGCAGTTGATTACCCACGCGCTTTGGAAGCCGTATGGAACATCATCTCTCGGACCAACAAATACATTGATGAGACAGCTCCTTGGGTCCTCGCTAAAGAAGATGGCGACAAGGAACACTTGGCAGCAGTCATGGCTCACTTGGCAGCTAGCCTTCGTGTCGTGGCTCACTTGATCCAACCATTCATGATGAACACCTCAAATGCCATCATGGAACAACTTGGCTTGGGCTTGGACTTCGATCTTGAAAACTTGACCCTAGCAGGCTTCCCTGAAAATGTCACAGTGGTTGCCAAAGGAACTCCAATCTTCCCACGTCTCGACATGGAAGAAGAAATTGCCTACATCCAATCTCAAATGACTGCTGGAAAACCACAAGAAAAAGAATGGATTCCAGAAGAAGTGGAACTCAAGTCTGAAAAAGATGAGATCAAATTTGAAGATTTTGACAAGGTTGAAATCCGTGTAGCAGAAGTCAAAGAAGTGGAACGTGTCGAAGGATCAGATAAATTGCTTCGCTTCCGCCTAGATGCAGGAGATGGCGAAGACCGTCAAATCCTCTCTGGTATCGCGAAATTCTATCCAAATGAACAAGAATTGGTCGGCAAGAAACTCCAAATCGTGGCCAACCTCAAACCACGGAAGATGATGAAGAAATATGTCAGCCAAGGTATGATCCTTTCCGCAGAACACGGAGATCAATTAACAGTCTTAACTGTTGATCCATCTGTACCAAATGGAAGCATCATCGGCTAAACGATAGACAAAGAAAAAATCATCTAAAAAACTTTCCTTAGGTGAGTACGGACGTCAGCGAACTTCGAAGAAGTTCCATGACTTAGTTTTGGACCCTAGGTTCCAAAACTCCCGAGTGCTAGAAACAATTGTGTTTCTAGCACTTTTCTCACGGCGGAAAGTTTCAGTAGATGATTGAATAATTCTTACGAATAAATTTTTTAATTTTTATAGAATTTATTTGATTTGTAAGGAAGAGCAGATTGTCTATGCTCTCAAGCACTCCCGCGGGAGTGCTTTTCTTGTGTCGATAAGGAAAGTCTCCAATTACATTTCTTAATACATGTCCTATTCATCTGGCCGGTATTCCAGGATATCTCCTGGCTGGCAGTCGAGTTCTTTGCAAATGGCTTCAAGGGTGGTGAAGCGGATAGCTTTGGCCTTACCGGTTTTGAGAATGGAGAGGTTAGCTGTCGTGATGCCGATTTTATCGGCTAGCTCATTGGATTTCATTTTCCGCTTGGCCAGCATGACATCTAGATTGACGATAATCATGGCACCCTCCTTAAATGGTTAGCTCATTTTCTTCAGCAATCTCAATACCTCTCTCTAAAATCTTGCCAGAGACCCAGACGATTGGAACGGCAAGGAGAAGCCCTGTGTTAAAGGTAAATTGGAAAGTGAAGGGAAGGAGATAAGCATTTCCACTGGTTTCAAGTGTGCCAGACATAAAGGACAAGACCAAGAGAATCTTCCAAGCTCGGTTGCAAAGATCAATGTTGGAGTGAGAAAAGATCTTTTCTTGGTAGAGATTTTGGAGGAAGCTGCGAATGGTGATGAGAAGGTAAATATAGATAGCGCTTGAGGCTAGTGGGAAGAGCAACTGCCAGAGAGGTTGCGGATGTTTGGGGAAGAGCTGGATGCCATTCACATCAAAGGACAAGCGTCCAGTTTGAATGAGATCTTTAAACACTCCCATCCGTGAAAGCAGGTGGACGACCAGTGCAGCCAGGGTCATAAAGCCACAGAAGTAAATGAAAGCCGTTAAGACTTCAATGACATTTTTTAAGGTTTTTGAGTTTTTCATCGCAAGCCTCCTTGAAGTTTATTTATTTTTCACTTATAGTATACTCCTTATAAAAAATTAGTCAATAAAAAAGTATCGAAAAACGATAAAAAAATAATGATAAACAAAATATTATTTTTGAGAAACAGGTATTTTCTACTCAAACTAGTCAGTTCAAACCTGGGAAACCACTACATAGAGGGGAATTTTACTATACTTTCGATTTAGGGTATACTAGTGTAAAGATCTTATTCCATGGAGGTAGTAAAATGAATCTTAAGTGGAAGAAAAAATACCTGGGGCCGATTTTGGGGCTGGTCGGAGCAGCTGTTCTGATCGGAGGAGTCTATCTCTACTCTAGTTCCAACATCCAACCAGACCATCAAAAGGAATTTAAGCAGACCAGCAAGAAGGTCACCAAGCCAAAGGAAAAAGCTATTGACTTGAGTGGTGACTATGTCTCTAATGAACGGGATGAAGCCAAAATCGAGAAAAAGGGCAAGGCCTGGAAGATCGATTACCAAACGGCTGACGGCAAGGTATCCGCTGAATTTAGTACGGATTGGAAGGTCGAAGGGTCTAATAAAGTTTCGACAGGCAAGATGAAAAAGTCCGATGGCAATACAGACTTTACAGTCACTGTTCGTGTCTTCAAATACAAGACAGACAAGAAACCTTTGATTACGGTCACCATGTCTGATAAAAATCCTGACCACGAGATGGTTTTTGCCAATCGGGAGGATTTTTTTAAATCGACAGATCCAAATGATGTCGTCCTTGATGGCAATCTCTCACCGTTTGAAGGTGCTTATTCCAATGATACCTATGAAAAGGAAATCGCAGATTCCGGTTTTAAACTTTATGGCTATACTCCAGAAGAGTATTACCAAAACAAGACCAATGCCTTTCCAAGTATTGTAAATGGGGAGACTGGCTGGACTTTCTGGAGCGGAGGCACTCGGGCAAGTTACCTGCTCAATAAAGAAAAAGAGCCTAAGAAGCGAAAAGGCTATTATGAAGTTTATTTCACTGGGGCCAATGCGACTGCGATCCAAGGGCAAGAGCAAACCTTGTACTTGATCCCAGCGGGTGTGACAGGTCCTGACGGAGTAGCTTCCCAAGAACGTCGGATTCTCTTTGGCGACGTGGCCTACCGTGATTACCATCTAGAGTGGTGGAAAGCTTATCCGCAACCGAAAAAAGAGAAAGACTTGGATATTGCGGCCATTAACGGAGGCGACTTCTCAAGCTTAGCTGGAACCTGGCGCAATGGCAAGGGAGCTGAAATCGTCATCCAAGCAGACGGAAAAGTTAAGGGTCAAGGCAGCCTCAAGGCTGTTGCGGACTCGGATAAGAAGAGCAAGATCCCTTATGTTGAGATGAAGATGGGTGAGACTGGTGCTGCGATTGGACTTCTGAAAATTGGTTTCCAAAATCCAGATGGAGACCAGTCTGATACCAGCAAGCCACGTCTAGTGGTCACTCAATCTGCAGGCAACTACCCGGCTGATCAATATTTCTACCGTCAATAAAAAAGGAGATTAAACCATGGGGCATTACATCAACTATAAGTGGGCTAGTCTTGGAAC
This sequence comes from Streptococcus mobilis, assembly GCF_059727625.1. Lineage (NCBI taxonomy): Bacteria > Bacillati > Bacillota > Bacilli > Lactobacillales > Streptococcaceae > Streptococcus > Streptococcus mobilis. Next base: position 1,656,296 of record NZ_AP041823.1, on the reverse strand, counting down.
AGGCGTCATTGCCAATGAATTGGCGCAAGCCCTTGAAGCGCTTGGTGGGAAACTCTATTCCGTTGCCAATCGTACTTATGACAAGGGGCTAGCCTTCGCTGAGAAATACGGGATCGAAAAGGTTTATAAAGAGATTGACCAAGTCTTTGAGGATCCTGAAGTGGATATCATCTATATCTCAACGCCTCACAATACTCATATCCAGTATCTTCGTAAGGCCCTCGCAACTGGCAAACACGTGCTCTGTGAAAAGTCCATCACTCTCAACAGTGAGGAATTGGCAGAAGCGATAAAGCTTGCTGAAGAAAACCATGTCAAACCGGCAGAAGCTATGACCATTTTCCATATGCCTATTTATCGGAAACTCTCTGAAATTGTGGCAAGTGGCAAGCTGGGGCCTCTCAAGGTCATCCAGATGAACTTCGGTTCCTATAAAGAATACGACATGACCAACCGCTTTTTCAATCGCAATCTGGCAGGTGGGGCTCTACTGGATATCGGTGTCTACGCTTTGTCTTTCGTGCGTTGGTTTATGACCTCACAGCCGACAGAGATGGTTTCACAGGTTAAATTAGCTCCGACTGGTGTTGATGAACAAGCGGGTATTCTCCTTACGAATCGTGAAGGGGAAATGGCGACGGTGACGCTGAGTCTTCACGCCAAACAACCGAAACGTGGGACAATCGCTTATGACAAGGGCTATATCGAACTCTACGAATACCCGCGTGGGCAAAAAGCGGTTATCACCTATACGGAAGATGGTTCACAAGAAGTGATCGAAGCAGGAGAAACCGCTAAAGCCCTCCAGTATGAGGTCCTCGATATGGAAGCAGCTGTTGCAGGAGAGGATGATCATACCTACCTCAATTACAGTCGCGATGTCATGGACCTCATGACTCAACTCCGCAAAGACTGGGGCTTGGTTTACCCAGAAGAAGAATAAGGTTGGGAAAGAGGCTGGGGACAAAAGTCCTAGCCTCTCAATTATTTTTGGATTGTCGAGCAAGACGCAGTGGTTGAGTGGGCTCTACTACGCTGATTTCATCAGCTTTTACAGCCCTACTCAACTGTGCGGAGGTGGGACGACGAAATCGAATTCTAACGAATTACCGATTTCTGTCCCACTCTCTTTTTTAATGCAAGGAAGGCTTGTGGAGTCTAGGAAACTGTTAGTTTCTAGCATTAAAAGGAAAAAAATGTAAAAAAGGCTTGACAAAGCAAATGATTAGCAGTATCATTAACTAGTTAATTAACTAATTAATGAACTGGTTAATAAAAATAAAAAAGAGGTGAAGGATGAATAGGAGAAGAATGAAGGTTCTGGGACTTTTGTTTCTCGGTTTCTTTCTGCTGACAGCTTGTGGAAGTCAAGGAAATGCGGGCAAGCACCCTTCTAAAAAAGGTCTTAAAATTGTCACGAGTTTTTATCCTATTTATGCCCTGGTCAAGGAAATCTCTGGCGATCAAAATGACATCTGGATGGTTCAGTCAGGTGCAGGGATCCATGATTATGAACCCTCAACCAAGGAAGTGGCCCAGATCTATGATGCGGATGTATTTGTCTATCATTCTCAGACTCTGGAATCTTGGGCCGGTCGCTTAGATCCTAACCTACAAGGTTCCAAATTGCGAGTGATCGAAGGTAGCCAAGGAATGACCCTTGATAAGGTGGCTGGATTAGAGGATGTTGAGGCTGGTCAGGGAAAAGAAGCCAAGCACTTGTATGATCCGCATACTTGGTTGGATCCTGTAAAAATCGCAGAGGAAGGAAAGATCATCGCCCAGCGCTTGGGAGAGATCGATCCAAAGAACAAGGAGCGCTATCAGGCCAATGCTCAAAAGCTTGAAAAGCGCTGTGAGGACCTGGTAGCCCACTACCAGCCTCTCTTTGACAAGGCCAAGCAAAAGACTTTTGTGACCCAACATACAGCCTTTTCTTATCTGGCCAAACGCTTTGGTCTCAATCAGTTAGGGATTGCAGGGATTTCCCCAGAGCAAGAACCGACTGCTCGGCAATTGGCCGAGATCCAGCAGTTTGTCAAAGACTACAAGGTGAAAACGATCTTTGTGGAAAAGCACACGTCGTCAAAAGTGGCAGATAGTATCGCCAAGGCAACAGGGGCGCGTGTCAAGGTCCTGGATCCACTGGAAGCCGATCCACAAAACGATAAGGATCTATTAGAAAATTTAGAAGAAAATATGGCGACTTTGGCCAAGGAATTAGAGGAGTAAATCAAGAATGAAGAAAAAGGGAACGATTGGATTGGTAGCGACCTTGGGGCTAGGACTCTGTGCCTATGCGCTCAGTCAGCAACCACAAGTCAAGGAAGAGAAAAAGAATCAGATTCAGTATTTGCAAGCGGACAAGAAATCGTCATCGTCTGCCACCAGCAAAAAGGAAGACAGCATCGAAGCGGTCAATGCCAAGGAAAAGACCCAGGCAGAGCAGATTGTCATCAAGATTACAGATGAAGGCTTTGTCACTTCTCATGGGGATCATTTTCATTACTACAGCGGCAAGGTCCCATTTGATGCCATCTTTAGTGAAGAGTTGATTTTGCGGGATCCAACTTATCAGCTGCAAGAAGCGGATATCGTGAGCAAGGTCAAGGATGGCTATATTATCAAACGCGCTGGGAAATACAATCTCTACTTAAAGGATGCCCAACATACGGTTAATGTGCGCTCAATCGAAGAGATCGCTCAACAGCAAAAAGGAGGCGCTAAAGAAGAAGGAGAGGCGGGATCGGTGCAAGCGAGCTCCTCGCACAAGGCAGGCAAGACCCGTGACTTCCGTCAACCTAGTCAAGCGCTGAAAGAAGGAAAGACTCTTGAGATGCTGACGGCTAAGAACCATACAGGTGGTGGCTACCGTACGGACGATGGTTATGTCTTTAGCCCTGGAGATGTCATTTCAGATACAGGGGATGGCTTTATTGTGCCCCATGGTGGCCATTTCCATTATATTCCAAAGAGTGCCTTATCCGCTGGCGAGTTAGCAGCAGCACTTTCGGTATTAGGCGGTCAAGCCGGCCATCAGGCTGGAAGTTCACACCTAGCTGGAGCAAGTACAGAGCAAGGAACTCCGGATCAAGCCTCTCCAAGCCTTGGGAAGCAAGCGAGCAACCAGCCGTCATCCAGTCCAAGCAATACACAGACAACCCCAACGACTTCTAAACCAGCTACTTCCATACCGAGTCCGACCCTGACCAACTTGATCGAAGAATTGCAGAAAGCCCCGTTGTCTTCTCGTCATGTGGAATCTGATGGTTCTGTCTTTGATCCAAGTAAGATTACCAAGTGGACCGATCAAGGGATTGTCTACCCTCATGGGGATCATTTCCACTTTATCCCATACAGCTCCCTATCTCCTTTAGAGCGTGAGTTGGCGCGGCAATTCCAATTGCTTCGTGCTCAAGGAACTGGTAGTTCAATAGAAGTAAGTCCAAGCTTGCCTTCAAATCCAAGCACAAGACCAGTTGAACATGAGCATGATCATGAGCATGGCGACAGTCACGAGCACGAAGAGGAGCACGATCATGGTTTCCACGCAGACAAGGTCATCAGCAAGGATGAGGAAGGCTATATGGTCGCTCATGGCAACCATGCCCATTATTTCTATAGAAAGGACCTTTCTCCTCAAGAGATTGCAGCAGCAGAGGCAACTCTAGCTGGTAAGAAAGAAGAGGACAAGGGTCAGCCCCTGACAGATGATGTTGCGACCTATTCTCGTGATGCCTCAGATGAGGAAAAGATCCAGTACATCAGTAAGACCTATGGTGTCCCTCGTGAGGCCATTAAGATTTCCAATGGTTTCTTTGTCTTTAACAATCCAGACCAAGAATACGATCCGACCCACATCCATCCTTATGCCGTTCGGAAGGAACATGTCCGTATCCCACTTGAAACTGGCAATCCTGAACTAGACTTTATCAATGAACTCTATGCAACAGCGCTTCGTTCAGGGATTTCTCCTTATAGCCTTCAGATTGAAAATGGTCAGTTTGTCATCCCGCATGGCGATCATAACCACTACATCAAGGTGCGCTCAGCAGGTCTAGCAGACTACTTAGCCCACCGTCTTCCAACCATCCAATCGCCTTATAAAAAAGGAGACTTGGACAAAAAAGCAGTAGAGGACAAGGTCAACCAGCTCTTAGCAGAAAGTCGCAGTCTCTATGCTTCTGATCCATTGCAGCAACGACGGATTGAGCTGATCTTGGGCCACTTCTTGGAAAACGTCAAGAGTTTCCCAAGCAACTCGACGGAAGGCTACCTAGCCAGTCTCAAACAGGTTGATGCGCAGTACATTCATGCGACTCAAGCGGTCAAACCAAAGGAAGAGACAGCCCTAGATCGTCGTTACCAAGAGTTGCTGGAACAAGTGCGCTTGCTAGATATAGAAGCCTTCCAATTGAAGAAGGAAGAGTTGGTCTCTCAACTGCAGGAAGCCTATGCTGCCAAGGACAGCAAGCGTCTAGAGCAGGAAGGGAAGCTATTAGAAGCTGTTCAGGAGATGCAAGATCGGACGGGTGTGACCTCGGTCGACTACCTCAAGTATTTCTACCAAAGCTTGAGTGATGCGCGCTTGACACCAGAACTCCGCACTAAGGTAGCAGATCTAGCCTTGAAGCTCTACCGAGCTCAAGCCTTTGAAGAAGCCTGGGATTCCAAGTCTCACTTTATGGAACTCTACCAAACCAAGCAAGCTATTGACCAGCTCTTCTCCCAAGAAAAAGGCCAAACCTATCCTATTGAAAAAACAGTTTTGGATCAAAAAGGAAGTCAAGCCCCATCCTACAACTTAGCGGTTTATGATTTCCTCAAAGGCTTGTATGGAGAGTTGGATAAGGCGACAGAAGCCCGTCAACAGAACAAGATTTTGACAGCTCTCTTAGAGCAAATCCAGTCGCTCTTGCCACAAGTCGAAGACCAAGGCAAACGAACTGCACTTGAAGCAGGCTTGGCTCAACTTGGAAATGAATCGGATCCAGACAAGGCTATTTCAAGTGGGGAAGCACTTCTACGCGAAATCAGTGATAGCATTGAAAAGCAAAAACAAAAGCAAACGGAAGAGCCTCAAATTGGGGATGTCGCTCTTTATCAACAGCTCTATAACCAGTTGATGGCCTTGCACCAACAATTGCAGGACAAGGGAGCTAGTGATGCTGTATTTGATCGCTTGGAAGCTCTCTTTGACCAATTGGCTAATCCAAAGAGTGATAAAGCAGCCTTACTACAGGCCATCCAAGCCTTCCAGGCAGAGTTGGCAGCTGCGCCATCTGCAGGCGAAGTGAGCAAACCAGTTACCCCAACTGAAACGCCTGTCCCTACAGAAACTCCGGTAGAAAAAGAAGCAGCAGCTTCAGAAGGAAGCAAGCCTGCCACAACTGAGACAGAAACAGAGCCTGCAAGCACAGCTGTAACAGAAGCAAGCACGCCAGATGCTCCATCTCCTCAGAACCAATAGAAAAGAGAGTGGGACAGAAATCGGTAATTCGTTAGAATTCGATTTCGTCGTCCCACCTCCGCACAGTTGAGTAGGGCTGTAAAAGCTGATGAAATCAGCGTAGTAGAGCCCACTCAACCACTGCGTCTTGCTCGACAATCCAAAAATAATTGAGAGGCTAGGACTTTTGTCCCAGCCTCTTTTTGCGTTTTAGTGAATAGAAGAAGTGGTCTCTTTTTTCAGTAGTTGAGCCTCACTCCTTGTGCTCCAGGAGCAGTGGCGAGGTGGAATCGACTGCTTTTTTTCGCTTGAAAAATGCGGCCATTTGAACCAGGATGCGGGGGACCGTCTGCCATTTTTTCCAGGATTGAAAGCGGGTATCGATGAGCTGCTTGGCCAAGCGTTCCAGCATTTCCCGCTCGGTTGGATCCAAATCCTGGGCATTTTGGAGGATTTCCTTGGCCTTAGCTAGCTGCTTGAGATCGGTTAGATCATTGATGGAAGTGATGCCGGCATCCAGAAAAATGCCAAAAAAGGTGTCAAAAAACTTCTTGCGCTCGTCTGCCGATGTTTCGCGAACCCATTGCTTCAAGGTCAGGTCGGTCTGCTGGCTATCGGGACTGGTTTCAGAAACGGTCACAAAGCTGTAGTCCTTGATTTCCCAAGTAAAGGCGTCGTGCTGGGCAAAGCCACCAAAGGCGCGACTCTTGACAATGGTTGTCGGTTCTGGTACTTCCAACATCATGCCAACGATGGATCCCTGAGGGACAAAGCGCCGAATGTTTGGGGACGTGCGTTGGTAGCCTTCTGTTTCGATAATGGCCTTGTTGAGGCCAGGAGCATCGTAGCTGTAGATCGCGTCGACCCGTTCAAATAAGGAATCAGGTAGATACGAGCAGGCATAGGTTGCGAGATTTCCCCCTTTGGAGTGACCGGCTACTAAGAAACGTCCTTTCGGAAATTCCTTCATGACATGTTGCAGGTAGCTGGCTGCGCGCTTCTGAGCTGGTACATGGTCCATATAGGTCATGTGGAAGTCTTCCTTCCAGCCGATCAAGGTGTCATCCGTTCCTCTGAAAACGACCAAATACGTATCCAGACTAAGCCGATAGGTCATGGCCGCAAACTGTTTTTGCACATCGGGATCGTATTCATCGACATAGTTGAGGAGTTTGATGTTCTTAAAGCGCTTTGAAGTAGCCAACTCATCGACTAATTGCAGGTGCTGGTTACTCACGATAAAATCGGTAGTCCGATCGATGAGTTCCATCGCATCAGACAGGCGCACTGGAATTCCTGTTGTATCTCCTTGAGGCACAATGTGTCCAAAGGGCAGATAGGTCAGCTCTGTCAATGCGAGGACATCCAGCTCCTTGAATGGGCGGTCATATATAGAATCGTAGGTCACTTCTTTTAGGTAATCAAAAATAGTTGACATCTGTGCCTCCCGTGTCTTATTTCTTTCAGTATAGCACAAAAATGGATGTAGAAAAAGCGACTCCCATCAAGAAAGTAGGCCCCAGCTCTTCTTTCCCTCTGAAACAGCCTTTTTCTCTGCTTCTTAATCTGTTATAATAGGAAGAAGAAAAAAAGAAGGAAAGAAAGCCATGCATAAAATTCTCTTAGTCGAAGACGATGACATTATCCGCCAACAGGTCAAACAATTATTGGAACAATGGGGCTATGAAGTGGTCGCAGTCGAGGATTTTATGGATGTCCTCGGGATCTTTGTCGAAAGTGACCCCCACTTGATTCTCATGGATATTGGCCTGCCTCTCTACAATGGTTACCACTGGTGCCAGGAAATTCGCAAGGTTTCAAAGGTTCCGATCATGTTTCTTTCTTCACGGGATCAAGCCATGGATATTGTCATGGCTATCAATATGGGTGGAGACGACTTTGTCACCAAGCCCTTTGATCAAAATGTCCTCCTTGCCAAGGTTCAAGGGCTCTTACGCCGCTCCTACGAATTTGGGACAGATCAAAATCTGCTGGAGCACCGGGGAGCCATCCTCAATCTCAAGTCCACGGACTTGGTGTATGAAGGGGAAGTCATCAAGCTGACCAAGAATGAATTTCAGATCCTGCGCGTCTTGTTTGAGCATGCAGGCAGTATCGTGGCGCGCGATGACATGATGAAGGAGCTCTGGAATAGCGACTTCTTTATTGATGACAATACCTTGTCTGTCAATGTGGCCCGCCTTCGTAAGAAATTAGAAGAGGCTGGCTTGTCAAACTTCATCGAAACCAAGAAAGGCATCGGTTACGGGTTGACCCATGAATAAATTTGGAACGATCTTCTGGCAGTATGTGGTATCCCGCAGGCGCCTACTCTATCTATTGGTCATCTTTTTGATCGTCGATTGGGTCTTTGCCTATCTCTTTCCAGAGACGGGGACGGTTTTCCTCTATGCGACCCTAGTGCTAGGCTTTTTTGCCTTCTGTGTCTTGATCTGGGATTTCGCCATGACCTTTCGGGACTACCGCAAAGCCGCACTTTATGAGGAAGTTGAGGTTGCTTCGCCTCTGGAACACCTCCTTTATGAAAAATACACGGAAGAACAGCAGGCGCGCTTAGAGGAAGGGAAGATAGCCCAGGCCAAGTTCAATGACCTGATGGATTACTATACCCTCTGGGTTCACCAGATTAAGACGCCCATTGCGGCTAGTCAGCTCTTGGTGCAAGATGTCGAGACGCCCATTGTCAAGCAGCAGATGGAGCAGGAGCTTTTTAAGATTGACTCCTATGCCAATCTGGTTTTGCAGTATCTGCGACTGGAGAGTTTTCATGATGATCTAGTCTTAAAGCGCGTGTCGGTAGAAGACTTGGTCAAAGAAGTAGTCCGCAAGTATGCCCTCTTTTTTATCCAAAAGAATTTGACAGTGGATCTGCATGATTTGGAGCAGGAGGTCATCACCGATCGCAAGTGGCTCCTGGTCATCATCGAGCAGCTCTTATCTAATAGCCTCAAGTACACCAGCACAGGGGGAATTGAAATCTATTTTAAAGACCAGACTCTCTATATAAAAGATAGCGGGATTGGGATCAAAAATAGCGATGTCCTCCGCGTCTTTGAGCGGGGCTTCTCCGGCTACAATGGCCACCTGACCCAGCAATCTTCAGGGCTGGGGCTCTATCTATCTAAGAAAATCGCAGAGCAATTGGGCCACAGGATCACCCTCCATTCAGAGGTCGGCCAAGGCACGACCGTTGCCATTCGCTTTGAAGAGAAGAAGTTGGTCATGGATTAATTTTCCCCATCTTACAAAAATGTAAGAAATAAAGGTCAAAATGAAAGGTTAGGTTATGGTAGCCGCCTTTTATTTTTTATACAATAGTCTCATCAAATGAAGGAGGTCAAGAAAATGAAACTCTTGAAATGGATGAAACAACCCAAAAAGACTGAGAAACCAAATAACCAAACCGATCTGGAAAAGACGGAATTTGGTCTCCAAGTCCTGCAACAAACCCAAGAATTTTTCTTGATCTACTAGTAAAAGGAGAAAAGTATGTCATTACTAGATGTTCAACATATCAAAAAGATCTACAAAACCCGCTTTCAAGGAACGCAGGTTGAAGCCTTAAAGGATATCCACTTCACCGTGGAAAAGGGTGAGTACGTGGCTATCATGGGGGAATCAGGATCCGGGAAATCGACCCTTCTCAATATCCTAGCCATGCTGGACCAGCCGACCGAAGGACGGGTCTACCTCAATGGCACCGATACCTCCACCATCAAGAACAAGGATGCGTCGAGCTTCCGTCGGGAAAAACTAGGCTTTGTCTTTCAAGACTTCAACCTGCTCGATACCTTGTCTGTCAAGGATAATATCCTCTTGCCACTGGTCCTTTCTCGCAGACCGATCAAGGAAATGATGAGCGAGGTCGATAGCGTGAGTCGGGAGTTGGGCATTCACCAACTTCTTGAAAAATACCCTTACGAAATCTCTGGTGGGCAAAAACAACGGGTAGCCGTAGCACGGGCTATCATCACCTCGCCAGAAATCCTTCTTGCCGATGAGCCAACAGGGGCGCTGGATTCCAAGTCTTCAGCTGCTTTGCTGGATGTCTTTGAAGATATCAATACCATGGGCCAAACCATTCTCATGGTGACCCACTCAACCGCAGCGGCAGCGCGTGCCAAGCGCGTGCTCTTCATCAAGGACGGGATTCTTTACAACCAGATCTTCCGCGGGGAAAAAACGGAGCGTCAGATGTTCCAAGAAATCTCGGATACTCTGACGATCATGGCAAGTGAGGTGGAGTAGATGTTTCGATTAACCACTAAATTAGCTTGCTCCAATCTGATTAAGAACCGCAAGCTCTATTATCCCTTTGCGATTGCGGTCATTCTCGCAGTGACCATCGCTTACCTCTTTGACTCCCTGACCTTTAATCCCCGTATTTCCGAGCTTCGAGGGGGCTCTTCCATAGTGTTCACTCTCAGCTTGGGGTTCTTCGTGGTCAATGCCGCAGGAGCTATCATCGTGCTCTATGCCAATAGCTTCGTCATGAAAAATCGCTCCAAGGAGCTGGGGATCTACAGCATGCTAGGCCTTGAAAAACGCCATCTCATCAGCATGATCTTCAAGGAACTCTTGCTTTTTGGCTTTCTAACCATCTCAGCCGGTGTCTTGATTGGAGCCCTCTTTGACAAGCTGATCTTCGCCTTTCTCTTGAAACTCATGAAGATGAAGGTCCAGCTAGTATCTACCTTCCAACCTGGGATTGTTATCTTGGTCTTTGTCACCTTTGGTCTCATCTTTGGACTTTTGATTCTTCTCAATGCTTGGCGCATTCTCCGTTTGAATGCCTTGCAGTTGACGCGTGAGAAGGCCAGTGGAGAAAAGAAAGCTCGCTTCCTGTGGCCCCAAACCATTCTTGGATTAGCAGCTCTCGGTTGTGGCTACTACCTAGCTTTGTCTGTCAAAGACCCCATCATTGCGCTTGTGACCTTCTTTCTAGCCGTTATCCTGGTCATGATTGGGACCTACCTGCTATTTAATGCTGGGATCACCGTCTTCTTGCATCTGCTTAAGAAAAAGAAGAACTACTATTACCAGCCCAACAATATGATCTCGGTCTCTAATCTCATCTATCGTATGAAGAAAAATGCAGTGGGGCTTGCGACCATTGCCATCCTCTCGACCATGGTGCTTGTGACCATCTCTGCAGCAACCAACATCTATGTCGGTAGCGAAATGGTCAAGAAAATCATGGCGCCTCATGATTTCTCTGTCCAAGGAAAAGGGGTCGATCTGGAGCAGATCAATCAGAAATTTGATGAATTTGCCTCTGAGCATCATCTCGAGATCAAGAATCGCGACCTGATGACCTATGCCAACTTTGGGGTTAAATCACAAAAGGGCACGGACTTCACGGTATATCCAGCTGATGAACGCAGCGTCACTCCTAAAACCGTCTTTATGGTCTTTGATGTAGCTAGTTATGAACACATGACAGGCGAACACGTCGATCTGACTGGCAACCAAGTCATCCTCTTTGCCCATAACAAGGATCTTAAAGGGCAAAAGCAGTTCACTATCAACGGGCAAGACTTCCAAGTCAAGGAAGAAGTGAGCAAGGATTTTATCACCGATCATGTGCCCAATCAGTTTAACATGCTGACGGAGGATTTCAATTACTTGATCGTGCCAGACCTTTCAGCATTTGTCGCCCAGTTTCCAAATCTTGCCATTAATACCAATATCTACGGTGGCTTCAATGTCAATGTTGATGAAGACCAGCAGCTCAAGCTAGCAGCCAGCTATGACAAGATGATCGATGAATTGAGTAGCCAACAGGCCCAAGGAACATTTATCTATGGAGGTAACCGAGCCAATGATGTGGTAGAGTTGAATAGCCTCTTTGGTGGCATCTTCTTTATCGGGATTTTCTTGTCATTGATCTTTATGGTCGGAACCGTCATCGTCATTTACTACAAGCAAATCTCAGAAGGCTATGAAGACCGTGACCGCTTCGTCATCCTCCAACAGGTAGGGCTCGATGAACACGAGGTCAAACGGACCATCAACCGTCAAGTGCGGACTGTCTTCTTCCTCCCTCTCATCTTTGCCTTTATCCACCTGGCCTTTGCCTATCATATGATCCGACTCATTCTCAAAGTCCTCGGTGTCATCAATAGTGGCCAGGTCCTCGTCGTGACCCTCAGCGTTTGTGGTGTCTTTCTTATCACCTACCTGATCGTCTTTTGGATCACCTCTCGGAGCTATCGTAAGATTGTGCAGATTTAGGAAAAGAGAAGCTCGCTTATAGCGGGCTTTTTCTTGTAAAGTCCGATCGCTATTGTCAATTGGTGTTCAAAGGGATACACAAAAAAGACTGAACCAGTCGAGTTCAGTCTTTGATCGATTTCTATTAAAGTGATGTAAGGAAAGTCAATCCCCCTAGGATGACACCTGCTGAATTTGGAATGATCAAAATCCAGTCTTTTTTAGGTTCCTTTGTCCAACCATAAATGACCCAGATCAAGCAAGAAATAGCAGCTGACAAGGGTTGGAAAGGTTGGGCCTTATTTCCCTGTAAATTAGCAATAATTTGTGGGATGTAGGCAATGAAAACGATAATCCCAATAAAGGCACCGATCGAGCCAACGATTTGGTTGATTTTTTGTTTATTCATAAAATTTTACCTCTGTGTATCAAAATAGCATAAGTAGGAAGAAAATGCAATTAATTTGCATGCTATGCAAGATGAAAATGATTACATTCGCACAAAATTAGACAATGTGTCAAAAAAATGGCAACTAGAGAGAAGACTCTCTCGAAAAGAAATCCATCTTCCTGCAAAATCACAAGATTGTGACACTTTACAGTTCGGTAACATTTGAAAAAAAGACTTGAATTTGTAAAGGACAAAAGGTAGAATAGTGCATACTTTAAAAAAAGAAAAGGAAATGGTAGTTTCAAAATGAATGAAAAACAAATGAAAATTCTTGGTTGGGTTGCGACCTTTATGTCTGTTATGATGTATGTGTCTTACTTCCCACAAATCATGGATAACCTCGCAGGTCACAAAGGGAACTTTGTTCAACCCCTTGTCGCAGCCATCAACTGTAGCCTTTGGGTTTACTACGGACTCTTCAAAAAAGAACGCGATATTCCACTTGCTGCAGCCAATGCACCAGGGATCATCTTTGGTTTGATCACAGCCATCACAGCCTTGTAATCAATGAAAGAGAGAGTAGGACAGAAATCGGTAATTCGTTAGAATTCGATTTCGTCGTCCCACCTCTGCACAGTTGAGTAAGGCTATAAAAGCTGATGAAATCAGCGTAGTAGAGCCCGCTCAACCACTGCGTCTTGCTCTACAATTCAAAAACAATTAAGAGGCCAGGACTTTTGTCCCAGCCTTTTTTTGATGGAATGAATCATTTCCATGGTATAATGGGAGGACTATTCATAGAGAAGATCAAAAGGAGACAAAAGTGGAGCAAAAACATCACTGTCAAGTCCTATGGGCGAAAAATAAATACCTGGTGCTCAGTCGTTCGAGTAATATCTACAAGGAAATCCGGGAATACCTCAAGCGAGACCAGGTGGAGGTCAGCCACGTCGAGGACCTAATCCAGCAAGCGCTAGCCCTGCCGGAAAATCGTGGCCAAGTCTCCAATGCCTTTCAGCATATTTGGGGCTATTTCAAAAAGCAGGCGACTGCAGAGGAAAAGGCGGACTTTATGTTGCTACTTGAGAAATACCAGCATGGCCAAGCTAGCCAAGAGGATCTCATCAAAGGGATCCAGACGCTCCTTGAGCGCTACCCGAATCGCTACTTGCAAGACTCGACACTACTAGGAGGTCAATAGATGAGACTGTGGCACCAAGATTTGATTACTAAACTCCCTCGTCCCCAGCTCCTCGGCCAACACCGGGAATGCTGCGCCCTTCGAGGCAATGGCTGGGGCAAGAAGCACGCGACAGTCAACTATGTCTTTGATTACTCGCCTTATCGTCTCTATGCCTATCACCGCCTGATCATGGAGGAGATGATCGCTCGTGGCTACAAGGTCAGCCCAGAATGGTGGGAGCCGACCTACCGAGGCAAGACCTGCCCAGCCTACCCAGAACTGGAAGAAGAAGCCTTGAGCACCCCTATCTATCCCGAACACCAGACTACTTACCTTAAAGAATGCCTGGACAATCTAGCAGAAAAAGGGATTCAATTAGACTAAGAAAAAACGGACCAGAATAGGTTCGTTTTTTTGTGCCAATTCCCAACAAAATGCTTTGAAAGCGTTAATTTCTTTCCCAAACATGCTATAATAATAGGAGATTATGTACAGGTAAAGGATAGACGGATGAAGGCAGTAGCAACTCCAGAACTTGAGATTGAAAGACAGTTGATCCAGCAGTTGACTTCAGGAGAAAGTCAGTGGACCTATCGCGAGGATCTCAAGAATGAAGATCAGTTGTGGGACAATTTCTTTGATAAGCTGGCGCAAAACAATGTCGCCGTGCTGGCGGACCATCCTTTGACCGATCAAGAAAAGCGCCAGATCAAGAACCAGCTCAACTTTATCAGCTATTATGAAGCGGCCAAGTGGCTTGCTGGTGAAAATGGCATCGCCAAGGTTGAAGTTCAACGTGAGGATGCCAGTCTAGGGACCATCCGCTTAGCAGTCATCTGGCGGGACAATATCGCAGCTGGGAAGTCGAGCTATGAAGTGGTCAACCAAGTCGAACGCGACAAGGCCTATCCGCTAGACCAAGATCGACGGCTCGATACGACCCTTCTGATCAATGGCCTGCCTCTCATCCATATCGAACTCAAGAGCCCACGAATGGCCTTTCTAGATGCCTTTCACCAGATCAAGAAGTACGACCGTGAAGGTAAGTTCCGGGGCATTTACTCGAGCTTGCAGATGTTTGTCGTGACCAATAAAGTCGATACACGCTATATCGCTGCAGCCCGTGAAAGCAAGCTAAATAAGCAATTCCTGACCAAGTGGGTGGACAAGGACAACCAGACTATGATCGATCTCAACATCTTTGCGCATGAGGTCCTCTCTATCCCTCGGGCCCACCAAATGGTCATGCAGTACTCGGTCATCGACGATAGCAAGAAAGCCCTCATCCTCCTGCGTCCATACCAGATCCATGCCATCGAGGCAGTGCAGGAAGCCTCTCGTCGTCAAGAGTCGGGCTATATCTGGCATACGACCGGATCAGGCAAGACCCTGACATCTTACAAGGTAGCGCGCAATCTCTTGCAGATTCCTGCTATCCAAAAGACCATCTTTGTCGTCGACCGAAGAGACCTGGACCAGCAGACGACTTCGTCCTTCCTCTCTTATGCGGCCAATGATGTCATCGACATCGACGAGACGGACAATACCCATGAGTTGGTCAAGCGCCTAGGGGGCAATGACAAGCGCGTGGTGGTCACGACCATTCAGAAAATCACGACCATGATGCGCAAGTTCGAAGAAGGAAAGTACCAGCGGGATGCTGGGAAGATCAAGGACCTGCGCGTGGCCTTTGTCGTTGATGAGTGCCACCGGGCAGTCACTCCACAGACGCAAAAGGAGATCAAGGCCTACTTCAAGAACTCTCTCTGGTACGGCTTTACAGGGACTCCAATCTTCAAGGAAAACAAACGCAAACAAGTGGGAGACCTGGCTCAGACCACCCACCAACAATATGGCGATCGCCTACATGAATACACGGTCAAGGAAGCCATCCATGATGGAGCGGTTCTAGGCTTTAAGGTAGACTACCGTAATACCATCATCTCAGATCTACTAGAAGAAGAAATCCCAGACCAGGCTTATGAGGACAAGGAGCACATGCTAGAAGTCCTGGATGCCATCCTCAATAAGAGTCAGCAACAGCTCAATATCCCAAAAGGGGTCGGAAAGAGCTATGAAGCTATCTTGACAGTCAAGTCTATCCCACGAGCACAGGCCTATTATAATCTGCTCAAGAGCATTCTCGCTGGCAAGGAGCGGGTCAAAGTTTCCGAGCGGGTCATACGCCATTTGCCAGATTTTCCAAAGTTTACCATCACCTACTCGGTGTCTGAAAATGAGGAAGAATCCATTGGCTACCAAGACCACATGAAGCAGGTCATGGAGGACTACAACCAAGAGTTTGGCACGCATTTTAGCCTAGCGGATCTGCGGGGCTTTAACACCGATGTCAACAATCGCCTGGCTAGAAAGCAGGACAAGTATCTCTACCGCAATGAACAGTTGGATCTGGTCATCGTGGTAGATCGTCTCTTGACCGGTTTTGATGCACCTTGTCTTTCTACGCTCTTTATCGATCGCAAGCCTATGCGCCCACAGGACTTGATCCAGGCCTTCAGCCGGACCAATCGGATCTTTGATGACAAGAAGCACTTCGGCCATATCATCACCTTCCAGCGACCTCAAGCCTTTAAGGAAGCCGTCGACAATGCCCTCAAGCTCTACTCCAATGGGGGAGAAAATGAAGTCCTGGCACCAAGCTGGGAAGAAGAGAAGCGCAACTTCTTAAAAGCCTGGGCAGAGTTTAAAGGCCAAGTCACAGACTTCGAAGAAGAAGGAGTCGCCCTCGAGCAGGCCCCAACAGCCCTGCTCCGTAAGGTCGCCAAAGCCTATCAGGTCTTTGACAAGTACCAAGCCTCGATCCGCGTATACTCAGAGTACGATAAGGAAGAGATCTATCGAGAAACAGGCATCAGCGATAGCCAGCTCGAAGCCTATCTGGGCCTCTATCAAAATATCCTGGCGGAGATCAAGAGCAGGGATCCAGAAGTGGACAGCCAAGATGAGCTGGACATCCACTATGAACTGGAGTCTGTCCAAGTCGATGAGATCAACTATGCCTATATCCTGATGCTGATCCAGAGTATGATCCAGCAGGAGGAAAATGAGGAGCAGACCCTGAGTGACAAGGATATCGCAACCGTGGATAGCTATATCGAGAGCCTGAACCGGACCAATCCAAGCCTAGCAGAGATCATCCAAAACCTCTGGACCCAGGTCCAAGAAGAGCCTGAACGCTACCGAGGACAAGCCATCACCGGAGTCTTGGACCAGATGATCGAATCCATCATCGATAGCCATATCGTAAGCTTCGCCAAAAACTGGTATATAGGAGCCGACGAACTCCGCTACTATATCCAACACTACCGCAAAGGCGCCAAAAAACAAGCCGGTGAAAGCCAGCTGACCAAGAGTCAACGCTACAAAGACTACAAGGCAGAAGTAGCAGATGCCCTCAACCCACTCAGCTACAAAAAACAAATCAAAGAAGCCTATACCCAACTGATCGAAGAGGTCATTGAACCACTGAGAGTGGGGAGGTAGGGGGTAAAGAAAGTATCTATATAAAATCCAAAATCTCCCCTAGAATGACTGTTCTAGGGGAGATTTTAGGTTTTACATTAAGAAATTAAATACACTACATATAGATTATGATAGGAATATGAACCTAAAAAGGCAATAAACAACTATATATTGTGTTTTGTAAATTTATTTTAAATAAATACCACAAGATATTGATTTTTATTTTTTGTATGCTATAATTTTAAATGTAGAAAAAAAGACGTCAGTTACCGCTGACGACTTGACAGGATTAGAATTTTTCGCTAGTTCAGGAAAGCACTATTCAAAAACTCCACATCTAGTGTATCATTTATTTGATAGATTGTAAATCTAAGTGAAAATTTCTAACCTACATTCTACAAATTTTATTGAAAGTGGGTGATCGGTATACGATTATCAAAGTATTTAAATAGAGAACACATACAAATTGGATTAGACTTTTTAGATGTTGATACAAATGAAGATGTTATGTTATTTGTAGATCCGTTGTTATTACCAGACAATTTTAAAAAGATTGTTGATGATTTTATTAAGCAGTCTTATGAAATTTATTGTGAAGGGAATAAGAAAGATTCATTTAATTTGTTTTCACATTCGAAAGAATGCAATGCAACGCATTTAGGATATTCTTCAAATAACTCAAAAGGGAAAGGTGTCTCAATGCAGATGCTTGACCAATTTTTTAGTTATGTAAAATCATCTATTATAGCTGTCCAAGAGAAAGCATTAACTTCAGTAGCTATGCCTTTATTTATTAAGAGATTTTCTGAAGATAGAATGTCAGATTTGATTGTCAGTTTGTTGAAGAAAGAACTTATTGTTTTTTCACTAGAACAAGCTAGATTACACGGGCTTCAAATTAGTAGTGATACAAAAACTTTTGAATATTGGGATCATAAGAATCATGAATGGGCAAAGTTTGAGAGTCTTTATGTGTTGGATCCAGAGGAAAATAAAAAAGACAGATTATTGATTTTGGTTCCCAAAACAATGGTTAGTAAGAGATATATTATATCTCCAGCAAGATATGTTTCTAATATCTTTAGTCGATTACAGCTATTACCGATGTATCAGGATGCAAAAGGGAAACCATACTCTAAAAAAACTCTGAGAGAACTTGAAATCAATAAACCGTACAATGAAGATAAACAGAAGAACTATATTCTAGATTCAACAACTTCTTCTCCAGAGTATTTTATAGATTACATGGAGCATTCAGAAAAATATAAAGACAATAAATCATTGCTTGATGACGAGTTAATTAGTCTTTTATAACTTCCTAAAAAATTGAGTAGTGCTAATTAGAGAAGAGGTATTTTCTTCTCTTTTTTTTTGTTATTAGCATTCATATATATTTTTCATGATATAATATTAAAAAATGATGAATGAGGTAAAGAAAAGAGTTTGAAAGCTATACTACCTAAAATAAAATTCAAAAATTTTCATGAAAAATGGAATAGAAAAGCATTACAAAATATTGCTCCTTTACGTGGAGGATTTGCTTTTAAAAGTGAAAAATTTCAAAATGTTGGAATTCCAATTGTTAGAATCTCAAATATTGGATTTGATGGGACTGTTGGAGGTGAATTTGAATATTATTCAAAACTAAGTCCGGATGAGAAATTTGTACTTAAAGGACGTTCACTTCTATTAGCTATGTCAGGTGCTACAACAGGGAAAATAGCTATGTTAGATTCTGAGGAAGAATATTATCAAAATCAACGGGTAGGTTATTTCCAAAATAATGGGGCAGTAGACTATGATTTTCTCTCTTCTGTTCTGCAGACGAAAGCATTTACTAACCAACTAAACGCTGTATTAGTAGCAGGTGCACAACCAAATATATCTTCCAAAGAAATTAATTCCTTTGAATTTTGTATTTCAGAATCAATAGAAGAACAATCCGCCATAGGTTCCCTCTTCCGCACCCTCGACGACCTTCTAGCTAGCTACAAGGACAATCTTGCTAACTACCAATCTCTCAAGGCGACCATGCTCTCCAAGATGTTTCCCAAAGCTGGACAGACCGTTCCTGATATTCGTTTGGATGGATTTGAAGGTGAGTGGGAGAATCTAAGATTAGGTGACTGTGCAATAATTAAAGGAAGGTTAGGTTGGAAAAGTCTAAAACAAGAGGAATATACTGAAGTTGGACCAAGTATGATTGCTGGTAAACATATAAAAAATGGGGTAATTGATTGGGGAGAAGTCGACCATATACCACAGTGGAGATATGATGAATCTCCAGACATTATGTTAGAGGAAGGAGATATCATTTTCTCAAAAGACGGCTCTCTTGGAAATCCAGCTTTAGTTTCAAATTTGAAAGGGGAGGCGACGATTAATTCAACAATGATGTTAGTACGGTTGGATAAGGAAGTTTCTTCTCAGTTTTTCTATCAGATTTTGACAAGTTCTGTATTTCAAAAATTAATTTATCTAAAGGTATCAGGTAGTAGCATACCTCATCTTTTCCAAGCAGATATGCAAGATTTTAAATTTTATGCACCTAGCATTGAAGAACAACAAGCCATCGGCTCTTATTTCTCAAACCTCGATAGCCTCATCAACTCTTACCAAGAAAAAATTTCTCAGCTCGAAACACTCAAAAAGAAACTCTTACAAGATATGTTTATCTAACCTTCAAAAATTCCCCTTATCAGCAACCATAAGCACATCATTTTTCGAATAGTATAAGTGAGCCTCTTTGATCTTTCAAAGTGTGCTCCTTAGTATTTAATAACTTAAAAGTATTTACTTTTAATAACTTTAGAGTTATAATAAATTCGAAAGAGGTTGCTTTGTGCACGCTATTTATTTTTATAAGGACAAACAAGGGAATCAACCGGTCTTAGACTACATGAGGGAGCTGGCTTGTCGCGATAACAAGGACAGCCGGATCAAACTAAACAAGCTCAACGACTACATCGAGCTTTTGAGTCAGCATGGAACACGTGCTGGCCAACCCTACATCAAGCATCTGGATGCAGAGATCTGGGAGTTGAGACCCTTGCGGGATCGGATTTTATTCGTGGCTTGGCTGGATGGGAGCTTTGTCTTACTGCATCATTTTGTCAAAAAGACGCAAAAGACACCCAGACGAGAGATTGAGAAAGCCAAGCGGGAATTGCAAGATTTGAAGGAAAGAGGGCTAAGAGATGAAGAATAGTGCCATCGGCAGCAATTGGAAAGATGTGAGAGCAGAGCTCTTTACCAAGGAAGAAATCCTGGAAAGTGATCTGCGGGTCGCGATTATGACAGAGCTGATCGAAGCTCGGCATGAAAAGGGCATTAGCCAAAAGAAACTAGAAGAACTCAGTGGGGTCAGTCAACCGGTCATCGCTCGGATGGAGACAGGAAAGACCAGTCCTCAATTGGACACGGTCTTGAAAGTCTTAGCCAGTCTGGGCAAGACCCTCGCCGTCGTTCCACTGGAACAAGAAAAGGTCTAAAAGAAATCAGAAAGAATTACTATGGAAACAACACAAACCTCCCAGTCGCTCTACCAAGCCCTGTGGAACTCAGCGGATGTGCTTCGCTCTAAGATGGATGCCAATGACTATAAGTCTTACCTTTTGGGGATGATCTTTTACAAGTACCTCTCAGATAAGTTGCTCTTCTTCGTGGCAGAGACCATGGAGGAGGAGACAGAGAGTCTGGATGAAGCCTTAGCGCTTTACCGATCCTACTATGAGGATCCAGACTCTCAAGAGGACTTGACCGCCGTCATCACCGATGAGCTCAACTATGTCATCAAGCCAGACTTGACCTTTACGGCCTTGGTAGACCGGGTCAATGAAGGGACCTTCCAGCTGGAAGATCTGGCTCAGGGTTTCCGAGACATCGAGCAAAGTGATGACCTCTATGAAAACCTCTTTGAGGACATTGATCTCTACTCTAAGAAGCTAGGGGCCACTCCTCAAAAGCAAAACCAGCTAGTGGCTACTGTTATGAAAGAGCTGGCAGTGCTGGATGTGGCAGGTCATGCAGGTGATATGCTTGGGGATGCTTACGAGTACTTGATTGGTCAGTTTGCGACTGACTCGGGTAAGAAGGCAGGTGAGTTCTATACACCCCAGCCTGTAGCCAAGCTCATGACCCAGATCGCCTTTTTAGGGCGTGAAGATGAGCAGGGCTTTACCCTCTACGATGCCACCATGGGATCAGGCTCCCTCTTGCTCAACGCCAAGAAGTATTCTCACCAGCCTCAAACCGTCCAGTACTTTGGTCAGGAGCTCAATACCTCTACCTATAACCTGGCTCGGATGAACATGATCCTACACGGGGTTCCGGTGGAAAACCAGTTCTTGCACAATGCCGATACACTGGACGAAGACTGGCCGACCCAGGAGCCAACCAACTTTGATGGGGTTCTTATGAACCCACCCTACTCAGCTAAGTGGTCTGCAAGCTCTGGCTTCCTCCAAGATCCTCGCTTCTCCCCATTTGGTAAGCTGGCGCCTCAGTCCAAGGCGGACTTTGCCTTCCTCTTGCACGGTTATTACCACCTCAAGCAGGACAAGGGTGTCATGGCTATCGTCCTTCCTCACGGGGTCCTTTTCCGTGGCAATGCTGAAGGAACCATTCGCAAGGCCTTGCTGGAAGAAGGGGCCATTGATACGGTGATCGGTCTTCCTGCCAATATCTTCTTCAATACTAGCATCCCAACGACAGTCATCATTCTCAAGAAGAACCGGACCAATCGGGACGTTTACTTTATCGATGCTTCTAAGGAATTTGACAAGGGCAAGAACCAGAATATCATGACGGATGCCCATATCGAGAAGATCCTTAAGGCCTATAAGAGCAGAGAGGACATGGATAAATTTGCCCATCTGGCTAGCTTTGAGGAGATCGTCGAGAATGACTACAACCTCAATATCCCACGCTATGTGGACACCTTTGAGGAAGAAGAAGTAGAGCCACTGACAGAGATCGTGGCTAAGATTAACCAAACCAATGCGACGATTGAAACCCAGACAGCTTCTCTTCTAGACATGCTCAGCCAGCTTCATGGAACGACTCCAGAAGCCGATGCCGAACTCAAGAAATTTGTCCAAGAGTTTAAGGGCTAGGGTGTGAGAAGATAGGGATTAGGTAAAGGGTACTTTATTCGCTATTTCCCAAATTTTTTTCGAATTATAGAAGTAGAGGGACCTTCCCTCTATTTTTTATCGAAAAGGAGCAGGGATGCAGAAAAGACACGCGCATGTATCGCCGACTTTGGACATCATGGACAAGAAGATTTTTAGTTTGCCGGAGGTGACGGCAGCATTTATTCGAGATATTTTGGAGCTGGATGTAGCGGACGCTCAGATTGTGGAAGGAAGCCAGCCCCACAGCATGGCCTATGAGGAGGATGACTTGTTATCCACTGCGGTGGATGTGAGAGCCAAGCTCCATGACGGGACCGAGGTGATCATCGAGATCCAGATTCGCAAGCAGCGATATTTCTTGAATCGGTTCCATTACTATTTGGCCAATCAGCTGGTGGAGAATGTACAAAAACTACGCCAGCGAGGTCAGACACATAAGATGTACGAGCAGATGGAGCCAGTCTATGGGATTGCGATTTTGGAGAAGTCGCTCTTGCTAGACGAAGAGGGCGCCATCAATAAATACTGGCTGACCAATAGCCGGTCCGGCAAGCAACTTAAGGCCTATTATAAAAATGGCAAGTACCAAAATCTTCTGCAGGTTGCCTTTTTAGAGCTAGACAAGTATAATAAAGATGAGAACCTGACAGATGCAGGCAGACAGTGGTTGGAGTTTTTTGGGAATCTTCCCTTTACAAAAGCTCCCAGTCAGGCCGTTGTCCACGCAGATTCATTATTAGATTCATCTAGCTGGACCAAGGAGGAGAAGACCATGATAGACGAGCGGATTCGTATTCAAGAAAATTATGATATGACCCTGGAGACGGCTATAGACGAAGCGCGCGAAGAAGGTCTAGTACAAGGTCTGGAACAAGGTTTAGAACAAGGCTTGGAACAAGGCCTGGAACAAGGTCGTAATGAAGAACGTCTGCAGTTAATCCGCAAAATGGTCTCACGAGGAATGACACCTGATCTTATCTCAGAGATGACAGGTTTATCGCTTGAAGAGATTGAGAATCTTCTTTCCTGAGTCGTTAAAAGAGGCAGCGCCTCTTTTCTTTTTGAAAAAAACTTGAAAATTTTCCCATTTTTTCAATCCGCCTTTCTAGAATTGTGGTAGAATAGAGTCAACAAAGAGCTATCCTCACCAACAGTGTGATCGATACTAGAAAAGAGGATTCTGATGACAAGAAAAATTGGTATTATTGGTTTGGGGCATGTGGGTGCGACCTTGGCCCACAGCATGATTTTGAAACACACCTGTGATCACTTGGTATTGATTGATACCAATGAGAAAAAGGTCAAGGCAGATGCCTTGGATTTCTGTGATACAGTTGCCAATACGGGGTATCCGGTGCATATCACGGTCAATGACTACGCGGCTTTAAAAGATGCGGATGTCGTGGTGTCGACTCTTGGAAATATCGAGTTGCAGGCTAATAACACTGATGACCGTTTTGCGGAGCTTCCCTTTACCAGTAAGCAAGTGGCGCAAGTAGCGCGTGATTTGAAGGCTTCTGGCTTTAGTGGGGTCTTATTGGTAGTGACCAATCCAGTTGATGCCGTTACTCAACTCTATCAACAATATACCGGCCTTCCAAAAGAACAGGTGATTGGGACAGGGACCTTGCTGGATACAGCTCGGATGAAGCGTGCAGTTGCGGATCGTTTGCAGGTTTCTCCTGCTAGTGTATCAGGCTACAACCTCGGTGAGCATGGGAATTCTCAATTTGTCGCTTGGAGTCAGGTCCGTGTTAAGGGACATGCTATTACCGATCTCTTCTCTCAAGAAGAGCTTGACGCCATCAACTACGAGTCCTTACGCGGTGGCCACACAGTTTTCTTTGGCAAATTCTATACCAATTTTGGGATTGCAGCAGCAGCCCAACGCCTGGCAGAAGCTGTGATCAATGATAGTCACGAGGAGATGCCAGTGTCTAACTATCGTCCAGAATATGGAACCTATCTTGGCTACCCAGCGATCGTGGGTCGAAAAGGAATTCTTGAACGATTGGATTTGCATTTGACAGAAGAAGAAAAAGAAAAATTGCTCCATTCAGCCGAAACTATCAAAGAAAATACACGAAAAGGATTGGAGCATGCATAAAAACAAGAGGCTGGGACAAAAGTCCTAGCCTCTCAATTATTTTTGGATTGTCGAGCAAGACGCAGTGGTTGAGTGGGCTCTACTACGCTGATTTCATCAGCTTTTACAGCCCTACTCAACTGTGCGGGGGTGGGAAGACGAACTCTTTTTTACTAGTCGGAGTTCTTTCCCACTCCCTTTTTTCTGCAATTTTTTCGAATGGTATAAGTGAGGGGATTCCCTATACGAAATCATCGGAGGTTGCTATGAAGAAACGACACGAGTATGTATCGCCCACCTTGGATTTGATGGCAAAAAAGATTTTTAGTCTGCCAGATGTGACAGCCAAATTCATCCGCGAAGTATTGGATCTGCCAGTAGAGTCCGTTGAGATTTTAGAAGGAGACCAGATCCATGAGCAGGGGTTTTTAGGAGATCTTCCTTTTGAAACATCTGTTGATGTGAGAGCAAGACTAGATAGTGGGCTTGAAGTCATCATTGAGATTCAAGTTTTGAAGCAAGAGTATTTCTTGAATCGTTTTCACTATTATTTAGCCAATCAACTGGTAGAAAATGTCCAACGCAAGCGAAAGAAAGGGGCGACCCATTCTATGTACCAGGAGCTGGAGCCGGTCTATGGGATCGCTATCCTGGAGAGAAGTATTTTTCCTCATTTAGATTCACCCGTCAATGTCTATGAAATGCGCCATACAGTAGACGGGACACCTCTTTATAGCTCTCGAAAGGATGGAGTAGCGCACAATATGTTAAAGGTTGCCTTTTTAGAGTTGGATAAGTATAATGAAAGTAGAGATACGGAGTTGAACGCTCACTGGAGACAATGGCTTGAATTTTTTGGCAATCGCCCATTCAGTCATCAACCAGATCAAGTGATCGAGCAGGCAGAATCACTCCTGATCCCATCAAATTGGACAAGGGAGGAAAAAGAAATGATTGATGAACGGATTCGTATCAGAGAAAATTGGGAAATGAGCATGGATACCTTTCGGAAAGAACAACTGGAAGCCGGTTTTCAGAAAGGGTTGAAAAGAGGTCTCGAACAAGGTCTCGAACAGGGATTGGAACAAGGCAGACAAGAAGGCATGGAGCTGGGAGTTCAAGCTGTTCAGCAGTCTCTGATTCAAAAACTATCTTTGAAGGGGATGAGTATCGAGATGATTGCTGAAATGACGGATTTATCCAGCGAATCCATCAAAAAAATGTTGGCTACTGATTCGTCTAACGAGGAGTAGTAGAGAGAACAGAATTTTGGGATTGAGAATTACCTTGCTGATAAAAAAGCAGTTCTAAAATGGATTGTAAAGATCTCTGGGAGTCGTTTTTCTTGGATGTTGTTCCTCTACAGATTTATACGGTTGTGATTTATTGAAGGTTGGAGACTTTTGTCCAACCTTTTTTCTCATTCTTCTTGGCCCATCCTTAGTGAAATGGAATAAAAGTTTAAAATGTCCGAGTTGTAATCCTTGACATTACATTATGATCCTGTATAATAGCTATTGTAACAAAAAATATTACAACAGAAAGAGGAAACAACTATGAAAAACATTTTATTTATCGTCGGATCCCTTCGTCAAGGATCTTTTAACCACCAAATGGCTAAGAAAGCAGAAAGTCTTCTGGAAGGAAAAGCAACGGTGACTTACTTGGACTACAAGGACATTCCAATGATGAACCAAGATTTGGAAACACCAACTCTGCCTGCTGTGCAGGCAGCGCGTGATGCGGTTCTTGCTGCGGATGCCATCTGGATCTTCTCGCCAGTCTATAACTTTGCTATTCCAGGTGTAGTGAAAAACCTGATCGACTGGCTTAGCCGTGCCCTTGACCTGTCAGAAACTCGTGGTCCATCTGCCCTTCAAGATAAGATCGTAACGGTTTCTTCAGTAGCCAATGCCGGACACGAACCAATGTTTGCGGCATACCAAGCGCTTTTGCCATTCGTTCGAACTCAAGTAGTTGGAGAGTTCACTGGAACAACCGTAAACCCAGAAGCCTGGGGAACAGGTGAATTAATCTTGACGGACGAAGCAGTGGAAGGACTGAAAAAACAAGCACAAGATCTATTAGAAGCATAAGAAAAAGCTGAGACAGAAGTCTCAGCTTTTTAGATACTAAAGAGTTGTCCGAAGAAGTAAGTCACACCCATGGTGAGAAGTCCAATGATGAGGTTGCGAAGCATGGCTGGCTTGGTTGGTGCTTTTCCCAGTTTTGCACTGGTATAGCCAGTGAAGATCAAGGATAGTCCAACAACGAAGACGGTCACCGGAATGCGATAGGCAGTTGGAAAGAGAATGATAGAGAGCATTGGAGGAAGGGAACCAACCGAAAAAGCAAGAAAGCTAGATGCAGCAGCATGCCAAGGATTGGTAAATTCTTCGTATTCAATGCCGTATTTCTCTTCAACCAGGGCTTTGAGGGGATGTTTTAGAAAGGCCCGTTCTGTCAAAATCTTTGCGGAAGTTTCGCATTCTCCATTTTGAAGATAAGCGTGGTAGAGAGATTCTCTCGCTAACTTTGGATCGCGATCCAACAAGGCTTGTTCGCGGTTAACAGCGGCTTCTTCCGTATCTTTTTGTGTGGAAACAGAGACATACTCACCTCCCGCCATCGAAAAGGCACCTGCCAGAATCGCCGATAAGCCAGAAAGGAAAATGATCCAGATGTTTGGTGTGGCACTGGCCACCCCAATTACCACCCCAGCAATAGAAATAATCCCATCATTGGCCCCGAGAACCGCGGCTCTCAAGATATTCAATCGATCGCTAAATGATTCATCTACTCCATGTTTCATTTCAGTCATACAATGTCTCCTTTATCTTATTTAGAATGATTATAAATAAAATACAAAAAGAAAGCAAGGATTTTAACTCAAATGATAAAAGTTCGACAATTTAATGAAATTTAAGTTATAATCTTTGGCATTGCAAGCAAAAAAGAAAGAATAGGGCATACGCCTATTCTAGCAAGGTTTATTTAGCGGAAGTGACTTTACCTTTGAGGATACTGATGGCATTGTCACACGGGTCAGAAAAGGATAACAAAAAAACAGCAAATTGCTGTTTTCTGATGAGAAAAATTAATTCGTATCTTGTTCTTTCCCAACAACCCAAAATAAGAGAAGGAGTTGGAAGATGCCCAAGGCAAATAAGACCATAAAACCGTTGCGACTTCCTTTAGCAGTGGCTTGAGTAAAGTCCATCTTTTGATTAGCTTGGCTCATGGCAACAATCAGCGAAGCCAGGGTTGTTCCGACAGCGCCTGCAAATTGTTGCAGGGTGTTAAAGATCGCGTTCGCATCGGGTTGCTCTTCCAGAGAGAGTTGTTTTTGTCCGTTGGTCATGATATTGCCAAAGGCAAGCCCCATACCGGTCATGAAGATCATGTAAAAGATGAGAATCAAGCCATTTGTCAGCTTCAGAGCAAAAAGGGTGAAGTGGAAATGGGCTAGAAGGATTAAAGCAGCTCCAAGGAGAATCGGTTTGCGAGCGCCCAACTTATCTAGAATGAGACCGGAGAAAGGAGCAAAACCTGCTCCAATGATGGCTCCTGGAAGTAGCATCAAGGCTGCAAGAGTGGTGCTCGAGTGGTTGACCAATTGGACATAATTGGGCAATAGGAAACTCATGGCCAGAGAGCCTAATTGGAAAGTGAAAAAGGCAAGAACATGGCCAGTAAGGAGAGGGTTCTTTAAGATGGCAAGGTTGATAATGGGAGTATCCAAGCGATTAGACCGCCAGACTAAGAGAACCAGTCCCAAGAACCCAATCACCAGCCAACCAAGGACAGAAAAACTAAAGAAAGCATGATCAGAAAGACCGTGAATCCCTAAAATCAAGCCTAAAAATGAAGCAATAATAGCGAGAAGGCTCATGATATCAAGGGTTTCTCGTTTGACTGTACTGATTTGTTCAATGGAGCGAAGTCCTGCAACTAGCGAAGCTAGAAGGATCGGGAATTGAACCAAAAAGATGGACCGCCAACCGAAGTTGGCCGTCAAGAGACCACCGACAGTAGGCCCAATGGCGGGAGCGATAGCTGTAATCAGGGTCCCCACTCCCATCATGAGACCGATCTTGCGTTTTGGGACCTGCTCTAAAATGATATTAAACATCAGAGGAAGGGCAAAACCAACCCCCATTCCTTGAACCAATCGTCCCAGGACCACAAAGCCAAAACTTGGAGCAAGGAAGTCGATAAGAACACCTAAAACAGAGAGAAGATTTCCAACTAAAAAGATGGACTTCATTTTAAAAGAGCGTTTGAGATAAGCAGACAAGGGGACCACACAGGCAACCACTAGAAGATAGATGGTCGTAACCCACTGGACGGTTGCAGTATTGATTTCAAATTCCTTCATCAATATTGGGAAGGTGATATTCATAGCGGTTTCCCCAGCCACCCCGCAAAAGGAAAGGATCCCTGTTGCAAAAATAGCATACAGGACCTTGGCTGAAATTTTTTCTTGTGACATGGACGTCTGATTCCTCCTAAATCTTTCTATAATGTTGTAAAAATGGTCTGAAAATCCATCCTATCTCTCTCATTTCCCATCAATTCCAATTGCTATGAGCATAGCAGGGCTGACGTTAACATGATTCATCGTTTTGTTAGCTAACAAATAGTATAGAGGAAATGAAGACCCCTGTCAAAGAGTTTTTGAAAAGTTTTGAAAATTTTAACAGCATTCTCAACTGATGACGTCTCTACAAACGAAAGGAAAGGCTCGCCAGTATGGTATAATAAGAAGAAAGTAAGCAACGTGAATAAGTCAATCAACTCGAACAGGAGGCCCTATGACCAAGTATTTAGTCCAGAAGTTTTTCTGGTTACGAGAAAAAAGTTTGATTCAAATTTCCCAGAAGACCCTGGTTTCCTTATTTCCTTTTTTCCTATTTTCAGGGATCATTCGGGTGATCGCTCTATCAGTCTTTTCCGATCGAGGCTATATCCATCAGCTCTTTTCGATGGATAGCTGGTTGCCGTGGGATCAAGCTATTAGTCAAGTCCTTATCAATTTTTCCAACTTTCTAGGAGGTCTAGCTGGGCCTTTAGCGACTTACTTCGCTGGAAAATACACAGCTGGGCACTATGGTAGAAGTACAGGGACAGCTGGAGTGACAGCTCTTTTGGTCAGTCTAATAGTGGGGTCTCAGGAATTGTTGGTGGGACCGCTCCATGACGGGCAACTGACGCGTATCAACTTACCCGCGACGACCAATATCGTCTTAGCGATTTTTTTAGGCTATCTAATTGGGCAGATCTTTCGTCTATCCAAGGCCAGTGATGACCAGATTGTAGACAAGGATTTCATCTATCAACCCAAGACGGTGCGTCCCATTTTCTTGTCCTTAGTTCTAGGGGTCAGCCTCAATCTTCTTTTGGTTCTTGGAAATCAATTTAATATTTTTCAGACTATCCGACAGTTCTTGGCTTCTCTAACGGTAAGCAGTCATCATCTCTTGTCCACCTTTAGCATGGGTCTTTTTAGTAGCCTATCTGCTTGGTTTGGTAATAGTCAAGCCTTTGCCTTGAATTCTATCGCGGATGATAACTTTGCTTTGGAAAATCTCACCTACGCTGTGACGCATCATACAACGACAGGTATTCCTTATCCCTATACCTTGACCAATTTGTATCGGAGTTTTGGTCTGGTGGCAGGTGTTGGAGCTGTCCTATCGCTTTTGGTGGCGATCTTGCTGGTTTCACGAAGTCAAAAGGACAAGAAAGTTAGTCTCCTCAGCATTTTTCCAAGTCTCTTTAACAATGGGGCTTCATTCATGGTAGGGATACCGGTCCTTCTCAATCTACTTTATGTGATTCCTTTCTTATTGATCCCTTTGGCGAATATGGCGATAGCAGCTGTAGCTTTGTGCTTCAAACTGATGCCGGCAGCTGTCTATCCAGTGCCAGACGGGACTCCTAGCCTTCTCTATGCCTTTATTGGGACAGGAGGAAGTCTGAGGGCTTTAGCTGTAAGTATACTTTGTTTTGCCGTCGATGTGCTCCTTTATCTACCATTTGTCCGCATGGGAAATCGTATCCGAAAAGATTTAAAAGTGAAAGGAGAAAGCGATGAAGCCATCTAAAAAAACAGCAATCGTCCTTACTTTGGTCAGTCTTTTCTTGATCGCTTTAGCCATTCCTTCTTATAGCTGGACTCGGACCAATGTTTCAAGAATCGAGAAATTTTATAATTCAAAATTGTCTCCCATCATCATGATCCCGGGAAGCTCAGCGACAGAGAACCGCTTTGATGGCTTGGTGACCAAGCTCAACCAAGACCGCCAAGGAACCAAACACAGCCTGCTCAAGGTCAAAGTTTGGAATGATGGGCATATCACCTATAGTGGAAGTATTGATGCCAAGGACAATGAGCCAGTAATTGTGGTTGGTTTTGAAAACAACAAAGATGGCTATAGCAACATTAAAAAGCAAGCTAAACTATTTAATCAAGCCTTCGAAGCCCTTCAAGAAAAATATAATTTTAATAATTTTAAGGGCTTGGGTCATTCCAACGGTGGCTTGATTTATACAGCCTTTATTGAAAATTACCTGGGGGATTACGATGTGGATCTCAAGACCCTCATGACCATCGGAACTCCCTACAATTTCACGGAGACCAATATCAAAAATAAATCTGAGATGTTAGCTGACTTTATCAAGGGAAAAGAAGCTATCCCCACAACCCTTCATATGTATTCAGTAGCAGGGACCATCACCTATGATTCAGATGAGTTGGTCCCAGATGCCAGTGTTTCTGCTGGGAAATATATCTACCAAAACCAAGCAGCTAGCTATACGGAGATTACGGTGACGGGGGAAGATGCCCAGCACTCGGACCTTCCAACCAATGATGAGGTGGTTGCCTTGGTGAAAGAGCATATTGAAAGTCAAACGGATCGTCGAGCCAAACCGAATAAAATAAACTAAGTGTGAAGAAGGGATTCCTTCCTCACCTTTTTTTTAGTATAATAAAGTTTAGTATGAAAATAAGGGAGATTATAGGAAATAAGATGAAAAGAAAAAAATGGGTGCAGTTAGGAATAGTGGCTTCGAGTATGGTCATGTTAACAGGATGTTACCAAAGATACCAACGTCAGTCCAGTCCCAAAAAAGAGGCTGCAACAAGCCAGACTTCAGCAAAGAAACAAGCGAAAAAAACAGATAACAAACAATTATATCAGTCTGTTTTTTCAGACTACCAAAAGATTTTTGCCACTTCAAAAGATTTAGATGCTATTTCCAAATTGAATGATGCATTAGCTAAAGAAGATCGGATGATCAATAGCTGGGTGATCGAGACCGTGATCAATCAGCCAGATGCCGTTCGCTATGCCTTTAAGGACTTAAATAACGATGGGGTAGATGAGATGATCATCGCCAATCAGCAGACCGATGGAAACTACTTTGTGACGGGAGTCTACTATCTCAAGAACCAAAAACCGACTCTGCTAGCTGAAGGTTTCGTCGCTGGACACGGTGGAGCGCGCAATGCGACGACCCTCTATCAGGGAGGAGAAGTCTTAGAAGTCAGCTGGATGTCAGGAACTGGCCGTGGGGTAGCTGTGCTTTCACGGATAGAAAAGACGCCTCAAGCTGCGACCAAAGTCCAGGAAGAAGAAGTTCAAGTACCTGGTTCAGATCTGAATAGCCTCTTTGGAAAATCGGATGAGAATAAACTGGATCTCAAGGCTTTTGACTGGCAAACTTTTGACAGCGCACCATCAGCGGGAAATAGCCAAAGCCAGGAAAAAACGCCTTGGAATGCTGAAAAATCAGCAAAATTAGCAGAATTTATGAAGACCTGGGGCGAAAAGATGGGCCAACCCAACTATCAAAAAGGCATCGCTGGCGGTGATGTAGGACCAGACAACCTCTATACTCTAGAGGAAAATAGCAAGATGGATGCCATTTATACAGATACTGGTCAGGGAAATGCAAAATACCGCATCGTGGAACGCTATAGCAATTGGGACAAGTATCCAGATGTGCATAGTTATTTCTTTGCCATTACAGATACAGGAGAAGGCATTGTCTTTCATTCTCCAACGACCAATGGTGGAAAAATGTATCTAAAACCAACGGATAACAAGGAACTTCAAGAAGAATTTACACAGTTGCTTCATCAATAAAAAGAAGAATAAACCAGAAAAAGACTGTTTTTCTGGTTTTGTTTATTCAAATAATGAATAAAAATACAATAAAAGAAATAATTTTTAGGATATAAAATATGTTAAAAACTAGTGATAATTAGCGGTGCATAAGTATTTGAAAACAGAAAATGTTTGACAATTAAAGGAAAATCATTTAAAATATATTCATTCTTTATTTATAGGAGAAAAAATATGAAAAAACTTCTTACAGCCGGTGTGGCTCTCTTGTCAGTTGCAACGTTAGCAGCTTGTTCTGGTAAAACTGCTTCAGAATCATCAAGCAAAGATGCAAAAGCTTCTTCTAGCAAAGTAGAAAAATCATCTACTTCAGAAAGCAAATCAAGCAGTTCATCAAAATCATCTAAATCAGCAACCTCTTCTGTTAAAATTCCAGAAATTGTCTTGTTGACTGATGAAGAAATCGATAACGCCAAAACAATTGGTGATATGAAAACTCTTTATAGTAAATTAGTGGATAACTATAAAAAATATGCTCAAGATCTTGGCGATCAAATTCCAGAATCACATAGATCTATATATACTCAACAAGTAGAGCCAGCTCTCAAGACATTGGACGAATCAAAAACTCAATTTGATACGGCGCTTTCAACTGGTGGTTCAGATGATACAGTTGTTCCTGAACAAGGACGTACTGCTTTTGCACAACAATTGAAATCTGGACGTGACACTATGAAACAAGCTCTTGAAAGTGCATATAAGATGATTTCACCTTATATCTCTTCATCTTCATCAGCTGAATAATTCATTAATGAAAATAGGTTAGGACCTCAAGTCCTAGCCTATTTTTGCTTTCTTACAAAAATGTAAGAAATAAAGGGGAAAATGTAAGGTTATGTTATGGTGAAAACGTTTCAGTTTTAGTACAATAGACTTGTAAAAAACGATTGAAGCTTTTATCGAGCTAGAAAGGAATGGACCATGACCCTACTAGACGTTCAACATATCAAAAAAATCTACAAAACCCGCTTTCAAGGAACGCAGGTTGAAGCCTTAAAGGATATCCATTTTACCGTTGAGAAGGGCGAATACGTCGCTATCATGGGGGAATCAGGATCCGGGAAATCGACCCTCCTCAACATCTTGGCCATGCTGGACCAGCCGACGGAAGGACGGGTCTACCTAAATAGCATAGATACCTCCACCATCAAGAACAAGGATGCGTCCAGCTTCCGTCGGGAAAAACTAGGCTTCGTCTTTCAAGATTTCAACCTGCTCGACACCTTGTCTGTCAAGGACAATATCCTCTTGCCATTGGTCCTCTCTCGCAGACCAGTCAAGGAAATGATGAGCAAGGTCGACACTGTCAGCCGGGAGTTGGGCATTCACCAGCTCTTAGAAAAATACCCTTACGAAATCTCTGGTGGTCAAAAGCAACGGGTGGCCGTAGCGCGGGCCATCATCACCTCACCAGAAATCCTCCTGGCTGATGAGCCAACAGGGGCGCTGGATTCTAAGTCTTCAGCTGCTTTGCTGGACGTCTTTGAAGATATCAATAACATGGGCCAAACCATTCTCATGGTAACCCACTCAACCGCAGCGGCAGCTCGGGCCAAGCGCGTGCTCTTTATCAAGGATGGGATTCTCTATAACCAGATCTTCCGCGGAGAAAAGACAGAGCGTCAGATGTTCCAAGAAATTTCAGATACCTTGACGGTCATGGCGGGAAAGGAGGATCATGATGTTTAAATTAACGAGTAAATTAGCTCTTTCCAACCTCAAACAAAATCGTAAGCTCTATTACCCTTTCGCTATAGCCGTTATTTTAACGACCATGATCCTCTATAGCTTTATCGCCCTGGCAACGACCCCTCACTTAGAGGCTTCTTACGGAGGACGAACGGCGAGATATGTCCTTGGTTTTGGTTGTTTCGTCGTCCAGCTGGTCGTCATCATTTTAGTGGCTTATGCCAATGGCTATGTCATGAAAAATCGTTCCAAAGAACTGGGACTCTACAGTGTTCTGGGGATGGAGAAGAAGCACCTCCTCGTCATGACCTTATGGGAATTGCTTATCTTCTATATCCTCACAGTTGGCGCGGGACTGGGTTTGGGACTCTTATTTGATCCCTTGATTTTTGCCTTACTCCTAAAATGTATGGGTCTACCAGTCGTCATTCAATCAACCTTCCAGATAGGGGCTGTTCTTAACACTTTACTTGGGTTAGCCTTAGCTTTTGGCCTCATTCTCTTGTTGAATTCTTTACGCCTTTTGCGCTACAGTTCCCTCCACCTCATGCAACAAAAGAAAGCAGGAGAGAAGAAGGGAAGATTCTTGCTGGTCCAAACTCTGTTAGGTCTAGGTCTCTTAGGAATTGCTTTCTATTTGGCGCTCACTGTTGAGCGTCCAGTTGCGGCCGTCCAAAGATTCTTTATTGCTGTCATCTTGGTCATTCTGGCGACTTATCTCTTATTCAACGCAGGATCGATTACCTTCTTAAGAATTCTTAAAGGTCGGAAACCCTACTATTACAAGCCGGAGAATTTTATCTCTGTTTCCAACTTAATAGCTCGGATGCGAAAAAATGCAGCGGGTCTTGCGACCATTAGTATTCTTTCCACCATGGTCTTGGTCACCTTAACCGGGTCGCTCAATCTCTTTATTGGAGGGCAGAATTACCTAGATACTATGTACCCTTCGGACTACAATTTTAGTGTGGGACATATGCCTTCAGATGCTGAAACAGAACCGGTTATTGAGGAGGTTCAAGCTATTATTCAGAAAACAGCCGATGCGACACATCTGTCAGATTATCAGGTGGCACAGACAACATACTGGTCGGCTGAAATTCGAAAGATTGATGGAAGGATCTTAGAGGTGTATGACCAGTCCGATCAAGAAACTGGTCAGGAATTGAAGACAGAAGGAGTAGTCTACTTTTTTGATCAGGCGACTTATGAGCAACTGACCGGTCAAAAAGTTGAGCTTGGGGAAAATGAAATCCTAGCCTATGGGTATCAATATCCTGGAAGATTAGACGCGCAATTAGAAATCAATGGGAAGACCTTTACGATTAAAGAAAAACTAGACTCCAATTTTATCCAAGGAAAACTCCCTCAAGCCGACCTGTTTCAACACCAAATGGGCTTGTATCTTGTCCTCCCTGACTTGAACCAACTGGGACTAAAAATTGATAAAAATTTGGAATTCTCTATTAGTGCTAAAAATAAAGAAAACCAAGATTTTATAGCTGGAATGGCCAAAGAGCTTAATTCGACAGACAAAATGAGTCAATATGGTGCGACTTTGTTTGGTGGGGTTGATCGATACAGCATGGAGAAGGAGTGGCGTGAATCAGCAGGGACAATCCTCTTTATTGGGATTTTCCTATCGGTGATCTTTCTATTGTCTACGGTACTCGTCATTTACTACAAGCAGATTTCAGAGGGCTATGAGGACCGGGATAATTTTGTGATCTTGCAACAAGTAGGGTTGGACCAAAAGCAAACGGCCACCACCATTCGCAAACAGATTCTCACTGTCTTTTTCCTTCCTTTATTCTTCTCCTTCCTCTACCTAGGAGTGGCCTACAAGATGATTGCAAAGATCGTTGCCCTCTTAGGAGCAACCAATGCGGGCTTGGTCCTTCAAACGACTCTTTCTATCTGCGCTGTCTTTTTCATCTCCTATATTCTCGTCTTTCTTCTGACTTCTAGAAGTTATCGGAAGATTGTCGTGCGATAGCGTTCGAGTCTATAAAAGATTAGAAATAAGATGAAAAATACAACATTTTGTTAGCACAAAAAACACCGAGGATTATATCCCCGGTGTTTTCTTTCGTGATTATTTCACGTGTTTTGCAAGTTCTTCTTGCGCTTTTTTGTTTGATTCTTCTTTTTCTTTCAACCAATTCTTATAAGCTTTTTCGTAGTCAGCAGTTGTGACTGTCTTATCTTGAAGTTTTTGGTATTTGAAGAAGGTTGATTCACCTTTAATACCAATAGCAGAATTTGGTGCAGAGAATGGTGTTACCTTCGTGATAGATGGAACGCCACCCTTAGAGTAGATTGGAAGAACAATTGCGTTTTCTGTCAACCAAGCTTGGGCATCAGCATATTTTTCATAACGCGCATTGGTATCCAATTTTTCAGCATTGGCAGCATCTAGCAATTCTTTGTATTGATTCAAACCAATTTTCTCGATGAGCGCTTGGTCTTTCTTAGGATCAAGTCCCATACCAGTCAAGGTTGAACCATCTGTTGGGTTCAAGATATTCAAGTAAGTAGATGGGTCTTGGAAGTCAGGCCCCCAACCAGTGATATCCATGTCAAAGTCTTTTTGATCTGGTGATTGGGCGAAGTAAGTCGCGTTGTCTGCATCATCTGTAGACAATTTTTGAACATCGATCACGACATTGTCTTTACCAAGAGCTGTTTCAATAGAGCTCTTCATAGAGTCTGCTTGTTGGACAAGAGTGCTAGAAGATTGGTCTACAACATAGTCGATATGGATTGGGAATTGAACACCTTGTGATTGCAATTCAGATTTAGCTTTTGCAAGTTCTGCTTTGGCTTTGTCCGCATTATGCAAGCTGTCTTGAGCATCAGCAAAGCTCACACCTTTCCACTCATCTCCTGTTGCGGCAAGTTTTTCTTCAACGAGCGTACCGAAGTCTTTCCCGTCTGCTTGCACAAATGTAGGTGGAACTAGAAGTGTACGAAGAGTTCTTGATGCTCCCTCTTTACCATTAGCTTGTGCACTGTATGAAGTTCTATCCAAAGCGAAGTTCAAGGCTTGACGGAAGTTTTTGTTTTGAAGAGCTGTCTTAGTGCTGTTCTTTTGTTCGTCAGAAGTCTTCTTCGTATGACCGTAGTTTTGACGGTTGACGTTGAAGTAAGCGTAGTAGACAGTAGAATCTTGTTGAGAATAAACGATGTTATCCTTGAATTTCTTCTGAATTGTGCTGTAAGTTGAGCTTGTTGGGAAGAGACGAGCAGAAGTTAAGTTACCGTCTGAGAAGTTACGAGCAAGATAGTCTTGGTCTGATCCATCGAAGTAAGTCAATTTAACCGTATCGATGTGAACATTTTTCTTGTCGTAGTAATCAGGGTTTTTATCCAATTCGATTTGTGATTTTGAAGTGAATGATTTCAAAATGTATGGACCATTGTAGAGGATACCATTTGGTTTCACGCTACCAAAGTCTTTCCCAGCTGATTCCAAGAATTTTGCATTAACTGGCATCATAGTAGCAGTCGTTAATTTAGAATTCCAGAAAGATTCTGGTTGGTTCAAAGTGTATTGAAGAGTGTGATCATCAACAGCTTTTACCCCAACGGTTGAGAAGTCTTTGGTTTTCCCGTTTACATAGTCATCCAAGCCTTTGACTGAGTTTTGAACCAAGTAAAGAGCATCTGATTTTTTATCTGCTACGTATTTTAGAGATGTCACGAAATCTTTTGCAGTAACGTCAGCGTATTCATTTCCTTCTGAATCATACCACTTCGCATCTTTTCGAAGCTTGTAAGTATAAGTCAGACCGTCTTTTGAAACAGACCAGTCTTCAGCAAGAGCAGGCACTAGGTTACCGTATTGGTCGTTTTCAAACAAACCATCGACCAAGTTGGTAGTAATGTCGCTTGTAGTTGCACGGTTTGAAGTCAAATAGTTCAAGGTATCAGGGTCAGAACTATACACGTAGTTGTAGGTTGTCCCTTTTGATGCATTAGAAGATGAGCCACATGCAGCAAGGAAAAGCGTTGAAGCCGCGGCGACACCTGCTAAAAGAGCAAGCTTCGATTTTTTCATATTCGTGTCTCCTTTTGAATAATTTAAATTATTATACTCCAATCAATCTACAAAATAAAGTGTTTTTTGAACTTTTTTTGTATATTTACACACCCGTATACACTGAAAGCCCTGATTTTAAGGGATTTTTAAGGAATAAAAAATTTTTTTGAAATAAGTTACTATTTTGCTTTACATACTAGTTGAGAAAGAGTATACTGATAGTGAAATAGCTAGTATGCAAAACAAACTAGTGGAAAATGTGAAGAAAGAGGTGAGAAGGATGAAAGAGTCCCAATTACTAAAGGGAGTCTTAGAGGGCTGTGTGCTGGAGATTATTTCCAAAAAGGCCATCTATGGCTATGAATTGATCCAAAGTCTCAAAGAGATGGGATTTGATAAGATTGTCGCCGGGACCATTTATCCCCTGCTTCAAAAATTAGAAAAACAAGGGGTTATTCATGGGGAAATGAGGCCGTCTCCAGATGGTCCTGATCGTAAGTATTTTTCACTCAGTGATGCTGGAAGAGAGCGCTTAGAGGAATTTTGGGACCAGTGGCAGGAGCTAGTCACAAAAGTAGAACGTATCAAGAAGGAGGGAGAAGAATGGTAGAAAGTTATACCGAAAAAATGTCAGATGAATTGATTCATCTAAACAAAGAGGATCAAGCCTATGTGAAAAAAATGGTGGCCTATATTGGGGCCAAGTCCTATTTTTATGATGATGAAGCGCTCGGTGAACAACTCTACAATATGGTTTGCGATCTGAAAGTTGCTGAAAAAGAAGGCATACGGGCGGTGGATTATTTTGGAAAGGATCCACGGGCGATGGTGGATCAAGTTCTTTCAGACTTGCCTAAACGTTCTTTAGGATCTTATGTGGGACTCGTCTTCCTACTTGGAGTGATCTTAGTTGGCATGCGTTATTTAATGGATTTTACCTGGATGACACCACTGAAAATCGAACCCTTGACCTATGTTGTCATTCTCCTCAATTTCTTGGTGTTCAGCCAGTTCATCACGTGGCTTTGGTCCAAACAGAGCTATGGTGAAATGAAGTGGTCGTGGGCTATGTTTATCAGTGTGATCAGCCTGATGGTGTTTCTGAACATCGTACGACTATTTTCGATCTATTTTGGCCACATTGGGGGTCTCTTCTTATCAGATGGTTGGGCGATTGTTCTCGCTGTCCTAGTCCTACTTGGGTTTACGGTCATGGCTGTTAGAAGCAGGAGTCGTTTGATGTCGAGTCTACTAGTCCTGGGTCTGACTTTCCTAGTTACTGGATGCTGGATGCGTCTTGTGAATCAGGAAACTGCTCATTTAATAGGCTGGTTACTTCCTCTCATGGGACTAGTCCTGACCCTTGTTGTATTTTGTCTCCAAAGAAAGAAGGAAGAAGCATGAAATCAGCAATGTATTTTGAAGAAACGCAGGCCTTGATGCAAACCTTTAGCCAAGAGGACCAAGCTTATTTCCAAGATCTCTGGGATTATTTCAATCTTGCAGGTTTCTTATATGAGGAGAAAGCCTTAAGAGAGCAGGTCTATAATTTAGCGGTAGATTTTTCACAAGCAAGCGGAGATGGCCTCACGGCAAAGGATTATTTTGGCCTTGATCCGAAGGGAATGGCAGACCAAATCATCGAAAATATGCCCAAAGAATCGACTCGCTCTGTTCTAAAATATGGGGCTATCTTTTCAGGTATTGTGATTTTTTATCGCCTCTTAAGTGATTTTGCTTCCCAAGCGGTCCTTGTGCTCAAGCCGCTAGTCTATTTAACCGACATCATTTTGGGACTGCTAGCTGTTGGGATCATCTTCTATCTCCTTCGTCGCTTCATTTTTGTGGAAGAAAAAGCGAAAAAAGCAATTTATGTAGCATTTGTTCTGGTATTAGGGATCTATTTTTTCAGTGAAATTGTGGGAGTTCGCTTCTTGCCAGCTATTGCTTGGTTAGCGGTCCCTAGTCCTTGGGATGCTCTTCTCATGACAGGGGCTAGCGGAGCTCTCATCCTTTGGCAATGGAAAGAAGAGTTTGGACGAGCTTTCATCTTTCCTATCATCGCCTTTTTAGTGGTTGGATTCTTACATCGCTGGACCTTGGCACAAGGAGTTCAGAATCTTGGTATGACAGCTCTTCTGCCCACAGTGATCATCGTCTTTGGGCTAGTTATTTATTATTGGTTTACGATTCGTGCTTTGAAAAAGAATAGGACGGAAAGTGATAAATAGAAAGAAAAGGGGCTGGGATAAAAGTCCTAGCCTCTCAATTGTTTTTGGATTGTCGAGCAAGACGCAGTGGTTGAGTGCTCAAAGCACTGCTTTGAGGTGGTAGATAGGACTTGCTAAGCAAGTTTCCTAAGTAGTTGTTCGCTTTTCAAGTTCCAAAGATGCCCTACTCAACTGTGCGGAGGTGGGACGACGAAATCGAATTCTGACGAATTACCGATTTCTGTCCCACTCTCTTTCTTGTCCAAGTATGATAGAATAAACTCATTAGATGGGAGAATATGCATGAATCTATTTCGAAAAAAGGGACTTGGGCAAGTACACCCGGGTCTAAATCGCCATTTACGATTGTGGGATTTGATTATTTTAGGAATTGGTGCCATGGTGGGGACGGGGATCTTCACGATTACGGGAACTGCAGCAGCGAATTTAGCTGGGCCAGCCTTGATCATTTCGATTGTGATTGCGGCTTTTTGCGTCGGCTTATCTGCCCTTTTCTTTGCTGAATTTGCGTCTCGCATCCCTTCAACTGGTGGGGCCTATAGTTACCTCTATGCCATCTTTGGAGAGTTTCCAGCCTGGATTGCCGGTTGGTTGACTGTGATGGAATTTATGACAGCCGTATCAGGGGTGGCTTCAGGTTGGGCTGCTTATTTCAAGGGTTTGTTGGCCAATCTTGGCTGGAGCCTGCCGACGGCTTTAAACGGGACTTTTGATCCAGCTAAGGGAACTTATGTGGATCTCTTGCCTATTTTGGTCATGGTCCTCGTCACTGCCTTAGTCCTTATGAATGCAAAAGCGGTCTTACGTTTTAATTCCTTGCTGGTCTTACTCAAGTTTTCCGCTCTTGCCTTGTTTATTCTTGTTGGGATTTTTCACCTAAATCCTGCCAACTGGGCAAACTTTGCCCCTTATGGATTTGGCGAAATCTATGGTGGTCAAACAGGGATTATGTCTGGAGCTTCGCTCATGTTCTTTGCCTTTCTTGGTTTTGAGTCCATTTCAATGGCGGTCGATGAAATCAAGGAACCACAAAAGAACGTTCCTCGTGGCATTGTCCTTAGTCTTTTGATCACAACTGTTCTTTATATTTTGGTTACCTTAGTTTTGACTGGTATGGTTCCTTTTAAGAACTTAAATGTAGAAGACGCGGTTGCCTTTGCCCTCCGTCAGGTCGGAGCTGGCTGGGCTGGAAATTATGTATCGCTGGTAGCGATTTTGACCCTGATTACCGTCTGCATTTCGATGACCTTTGCCCTTTCACGGATGATTTACAGTTTGGCGCGGGATGGTCTCTTACCAAAAGCTATGAAACAGCTCGATCCAAAAACCAGAATTCCCAAAAATGCAACACTAGTAGCTGGATCGATGGCTGCCATTGCTGGTGGAGTCTTTCCACTTGCAAGTATCGCTTCCTTCTTAAATATCTGTACCTTGGCTTACCTGGTTATGTTGGCCCTTGCCCTCTTGAAATTGCGCAAGGAACACGGGGCTCCTGGACCTGGTGAATTTAAAACACCCTTAGTTCCAGTTTTGCCAATCCTATCGATTGTGGTCTGTCTGTCCTTTATGACCCAGTATTCCCTATCGACCTGGCTGGCCTTCGGAGTTGCTCTCCTGATCGGGGTCGGAATTTATTTTGGTTATGGGTATCGCCATTCAGAAGAAAATCAATAAAACATAAAAGCTAGAGTAGAAGTGAACTGCACCCCAAAAGTTAGACAGAAAAAATCTAACTTTTGGGGTGTTTTTATTATGAAATTGACTTATAAAGATAAAGTTCAGATCTATGAACTTAGAAAACAAGGATATAGCTTAGAGCAACTTTCAAATAAATTTGGGATAAACAATTCTAATCTTAGGTACATGATTAAATTGATTGATTGTTATGGAATAGAGTTCGTCAAAAAAGGAAAAAATCGTTACTACTCTCCTGAATTAAAACAAGAAATGATTGATAAAGTTCTACATGAAAACTGGTCTCAAGATAGAGTTTCTCTCGAATATGCTCTCCCAAATCGTGGTATGCTTCCAAATTGGATGGCACAATACAAGAAAAACGGGTATACTATTGTTGAGAAAACAAGAGGGAGAGTACCTAAAATGGGACGTAAACGTAAGAAAACTTGGGAAGAAATGACAGAACTAGAGCGGCTCCAAGAAGAGAATGAACGCTTACGTACCGAGGTGGCTTACTTAAAAAAGTTAAAAGAGCTAGAAGTCAGGGACGAAGCCTTACAACTAGAAAGGCAGAGACAATTAGAGAAATGGCTTCAGGAGGATTTCGACTAGATTTACTTCTTGAAGCGGCTCGTTTACCTCGCTCAACTTACTACTATCAGTTGAAGCAACTGGATAGGTTTGACAAAGATAAAGATCTTAAAGCTGAAATTCAATCTATTTTTACTGAGCACAAAGGAAATTATGGCTTTCGCCGAATGACTCTTGAATTGAGAAATCGTGGTTATGTGGTCAATCACAAAAGAGTTCAACGCCTGATGAAGGTCCTTGGTTTAAGTGCTCGAATTCGTCGTAAACGGAAGTATTCTTCATACCAAGGAGAGATTGGAAAGAAAGCAGCCAACCTTATTCAACGCCAATTTGAAGCATCCAAACCAATGGAAAAGTGCTACACAGATGTGACAGAATTTACCATTCCAGCAAGCAGTCAAAAACTCTATTTATCGCCGGTTTTAGATGGCTTTAATAGCGAAATTATCGCCTATAATCTTTCGACTTCACCAAATTTAGAACAAGTGAAATCTATGTTAGACCAGGCCTTCAGTGAGGATCATTACACAAATACTATTCTCCATAGTGACCAAGGATGGCAGTATCAACATCAGTATTATCATCATTTTTTAGAGGATAAAGGAATCCAACCGTCCATGTCACGTAAAGGAAACAGCCCAGATAATGGCATGATGGAGTCCTTCTTTGGCATTCTTAAGTCTGAGATGTTTTACGGTTATGAGAAGACATTTCACTCACTTGAGCAATTGGAGCAAGCTATTGTAGACTATATTGATTATTACAACAACAAACGAATTAAGGTAAAACTAAAAGGACTCAGTCCTGTGCAATACAGAACTAAATCCTTTGGATAAATTAATTGTCTAACTTTTTGGGGTCAATACAAAGAACTCTGGCTTTTTGTATAGGGGAAGCTCTTTTTTTGGTATAATAAAGGGAGAAAGTTAACTAGATAACAAAGGAGAACATCATGACATTTGAAGAGATTTTACCAGGCTTAAAGGCTAAGAAAAAATATGTACGTACAGGCTGGGGTGGAGCAGAAAACTACGTCCAATTGTTTGATACCATTGAGCAAAATGGGGTGGCTCTAGAAGTGACGCCTTATTTCCTCATCAACGTGTCTGGTGAGGGTGAAGGTTTCTCCATGTGGAGTCCAACCCCTTGTGATGTCTTAGCGACAGATTGGGTGGAAGTCCATGACTAAAAGTGTCTTGATTACAGGCGTGAGTTCCGGGATTGGTCTGGCTCAAGCTCGCCTCTTTCTAGAAAAGGGCTACCAGGTTTATGGGGTGGACCAGGGAGCGGATCCCCAGTTAGCAGGTGCTTTCCATTTCTTGCAACGGGACTTAACTCTTGATTTGATGCCGATTTTTGACTGGTGCCCTGAGGTAGAGGTCTTGTGCAATACAGCCGGAGTTTTGGATGATTACAAGCCGCTTCTGGAGCAAAGCGCTCAGGAGACTCAGGAGATTTTTGAGATCAACTATGTGACCCCGGTGGAGCTGACACGGTATTATCTGACTCAAATGTTGAAGAAGAAGCAAGGGATCATCATCAATATGTGCTCCATTGCTTCTAGCCTGGCAGGAGGAGGCGGCCACGCCTATACCTCGTCCAAACATGCTCTAGCGGGCTTTACCAAGCAGTTGGCGCTTGATTATGCAGAAGCTGGAATTCAGGTCTTTGGCATCGCGCCAGGGGCTGTCAAAACAGGTATGACCGCAGCGGACTTTGAACCAGGTGGATTGGCTGACTGGGTAGCCAGTGAGACACCCATCAAGCGCTGGATTGAGCCAGAGGAAGTGGCAGAAGTCAGCCTCTTTTTGGCTAGCGGGAAGGCGTCTGCCATGCAAGGGCAAATCCTGACCATTGATGGTGGATGGAGTTTGAAGTAGGGAAATGAAAAAGCAGGAGCTAAAATCTTGCTAAGAAATGTAATTGTTTTTTCCTTACTGAAAGAGTATCAAATCTAGGTGGACAATTGAGTTAGGACAGTGGTGAGACAGGTATTTACCTCTATGCTAAAGAAGATCTTACTGAATGAAATTAAACCTACCAGAGTGGTCAAGATGAATCAGATTTCTTTATGATTGGTCACGATGGAGATCTAGCCTATTTCACCAAAAAAATACAGGGATAATA
The DNA here is from genome assembly GCF_059727625.1 of Streptococcus mobilis. Classification (NCBI taxonomy): domain Bacteria; kingdom Bacillati; phylum Bacillota; class Bacilli; order Lactobacillales; family Streptococcaceae; genus Streptococcus; species Streptococcus mobilis. The sequence continues at coordinate 1,611,786 of NZ_AP041823.1, read as the reverse complement.
ACAATTATGAAGATAACTGAGGGTAAGTTCAGAAGAACTTTTTGAATGGGCTCTACCTGAAACCTTAAGAGATTGTTTTAGAAGAAACGAATAGTACAATTGATTTGCTAAGTTATTGTGGAATGAAGGTGAAATCATGATTAAATTAGTGAATGTTACTAAATGTTTTAGTGATGGATCGAATGTCAGATACATTTTCAAAAATTGTAATTTTGAATTTAAAAAAGGTAGCACGACTGCAATAGTTGGCCGTTCTGGATTAGGAAAAACTACTCTTGTTAAATTAATATTAGGGATTACCAGTTTAAATGAGGGGGATATCTTAGTCTGTGGTAGTTCCATTTTAGATATGAAAAATTTGAGTAAGGTAAGGCGTAGGAATATTGGCTGTGTCTTCCAAAACTTTAATTTGATTTCAGGTTTCACGGTGAAAGAGAATATTCTACTTCCAAGATATTTTTTTGAAAATGGAGAGAATAACATTAACGAAATTTGTAACACTCTAGGTCTTTCAAAGGAAATGTTAAGTAAGAGTATTGATAAGATTAGTGGAGGTGAAAAACAAAGAGTTGCTTTGGCAAGAGCTCTTATTAATAATCCAGAAATATTGATAGCAGATGAACCTACTGGTAATTTAGACGCTGCTAACGAACAAAATATAATAGAATTGTTGAAGCGGATCAATGAGGAGTTAGGTATCACGATTATAACAGTAACTCATAGTGATAAGGTGGCGAATAGTATGCAGTCTATTTGCACAGTTGTTGATGGCAAAATTGAGTACGTAAGGAGATGATAAAATGAATCATTCCATATTATTCATTGCTAAAAGAGATTTAGAAGTTAACAAACGAAGATATAGATTAGTTCGACTGTCGATAGCGATCTCTGTTTTGCTAATTGTTTTAGTGATGCTCATTTCTAATTCTTTCTATAATAAAATGATTAATGAAATGACTGTAGCAAATAAAAATGTTGTTACTGTTGCCTTTGGTAATAAAGAAAATTCTCTGAATTATAAAGCTTTGCCTTTATTTTCTAGTGATGATATTGATCGAGTTAAAAAAATAGATGAAGTAAAAAATATTACAGGTGTGAAACTACTATTTACGGATGATATCAAATTCCAAAATGGTAAGACATCGGTTTCCAATACTATCCATTGTCTAGAAGAAAAGTATTTAAAAAACCTGAATATTAGAATTGCTGAAGGGAAATTTCCAGAGAAGGACAATGAAATATTAATCGGAGATTCCGTACACAAGGCTACATCAATGAATGTCGGAGATACGGTGACTATTAAGATTGATAATCATTATGAAAAGTTTGTAATTTCTGGCATTATAGACAAGCAAGAAGCGCAGTTATTTTCTACCTTGCCAACAGAAATAAATCAAATGATGGCAATAAATGTAAAAAGTAGTAGCGTTTCATCAAATAAGTATTACTATCTGAATGCTACTGTAAAAAATGGAACCGATTTAAATGAAGTAGCAAACAAGATCGAAAAGACTGTTTTAAAAAATGAAAATTTGAAACAATCTTTATCAGGAACAGGATTAGATGTTGTTGTAGCAACACAACAGGATGTTATCAATATGCTATCCAGATGGTTTTCCTACATCGACCTTTTTATCCTCTTAATCATAGTTCTTATCTCTATTGTAGCGATTATTAATATCATCAATATTCTTGCCATTACCATTCAGGAGAATCATAAACAGATCGCAACTTTTAAAATCATCGGTGCATCTGATCGACAGATAAAAAGAATATATTTATTTGAAAGCTTCATGATGGGAGTACTAGGTACAAGCGCGGGATTGGTGATAGGAATTGCTATTTCTTATTTGATCATCTTTTTGAGTGGATTACCACTAGATATTGAACTTACCAGATTGTTGTTCCCGGTATTAATAGGGATACTCACTTCAGTTTTTGCAGGATTATTGGTATCTAGAAAAATTACTAAAATTGATATTGAAAAGGTATTAAATCAATAGAGAAGAAATGATTAGGGTCAATAAGAGATGGTGTTGCAAAAAGAATAGCTATACTGGTTTCACTATCGACTGAGCTTTGAATGAAAGTAGGAGGATTTGATGGAAATCAAAAATCACTTTGGCGTCTACGGAGTCTGTCTTCAAGAAGGGAAACTGCTCTGCATTGAAAAAACTAGAGGCCCCTATCAACATCGTTTTGATCTACCGGGTGGTAGTCAGGAACTCGGTGAGGGGTTGACAGAAACCCTCAAGAGGGAAGTTCTGGAAGAGACAGGATATTCTCTTAGCAGTTATTCAAATCCTAGAATTTACGATGTGATGGTTCAAGAAGAAGGGCAAGACTTCGCCGTACACCATATCATGGCCTTTTATGATATCGTACTCGATTTCGAGAGCTCTCAACAATCCCTTCCTCAGGAGGTTCTTGATGGGACTAATGATTCAGCAAATGTAGTTTGGTTGAATGTGGAAGACATTACTGCCGACAATGCTTCTCCTTTAGTATTGAAGGTGAAGGCAGAGTTAGGAGGATTTCCAGAATTAGAACTGACAAGCTATAGAAATTGGAAGGTAAAAGAAAAAAAGGAGAACCTATGACACCTCAAGAAATGTGGAATGCCTACAAGCAAATCAATCCCTCTATTGGAGATGAGATAGATGCCTGGGCCTTTGGAGTGGACCCAGACCTTTTAGCGGAACTGGTCTTTAAAGGCGAAAAAACAGCAACCGCCTCAGCTTATGACCTCTACGCAGTAGAGGACGAACCCCTTCCACAAGAAGGGACCTTTGATGTCATTTTAGACAGTCAAGATCAGGCTGTCTGCATTGTCGAAGTCACGAAGGTTTCCGTTCAGCCTTTTCATCAAGTGTCAGCCGATCATGCCTATAAGGAAGGTGAAGGAGACAAATCTCTAGCTTATTGGCGTCAGGTTCATGAAGACTTTTTCAAAGACTGCTTAGGAGAAGCGGGACTGACTTTTACACCTGACAGCAAGGTGGTTTTAGAAGAATTTCGCAAGGTTTATCCATTATAGAACACTCTTTTCTTTTAGAAAATCAGAAAAGAGAATAACTGTTTTCTATTAAAAAATACCTAGTGATTGTGTCAAGCTAAAAATACTGCCCAGTTCTTAGAACTATTAAAAGATTTTTTGAGACTTTCCGCTGTGAGAAAAGCGCTTGAAACCTAAAAGTTTCAAGCGCTCGGGAGTTTTGAAACTTTAGGTTCAAAACTAAATCATGGAACTTCGAAGAAGTTCGCTGATGTCCGTACTCACCCAAGGAAAGTCTCAACGAAGATTTGATCTTAATCTGACTCTCCTTCTAGGAGAGTTTTTTGGTTTGGGTCTTATTTTCCAAAAGGGCTAAAAAATGGTATAATGTAAGCGATATTGTACAGAAAAGAGAAATGTTATGCCAAATTATGCCATTATTTTAGCAGCGGGGAAAGGTACCCGTATGAAATCAGATCTGCCTAAGGTTCTTCACAAGGTTGCTGGGATCTCTATGTTGGAACATGTTTTCCGTAGTGTTGGAGCCATCTCACCTGAGAAGACGGTAACGGTTGTGGGCCACAAGGCGGAATTGGTGGAGCAAGTCCTAGCTGGACAAACAGAGTTTGTTAAGCAAACCGAACAATTGGGAACTGGTCATGCGGTTATGATGGCAGAGCCAGTCTTGGAAGGTCTTGAAGGCCATACTCTTGTCATCGCAGGGGATACTCCTTTGATTACAGGTGAAAGCCTCAAACACTTGATCGACTTTCATATCAACCACAAGAATGTAGCAACGATTTTGACAGCCGAAGCAGCCAATCCATTTGGCTATGGTCGGATTGTTCGTAATGACAATGCGGAAGTGCTTCGAATTGTTGAGCAAAAAGATGCGACAGATTTCGAAAAACAAATTAAAGAAATCAATACAGGGACTTATGTCTTTGACAATGCGCGCCTCTTTGAAGCGTTGAAAAATATCAACACTAACAATGCCCAAGGCGAATACTATATCACGGACGTGATTGGTATTTTCCGAGAAGCAGGTGAAAAAGTCGGGGCCTATACGCTCAAAGACTTTGATGAAAGTCTCGGGGTTAACGACCGCGTGGCCCTTGCAACAGCAGAAGGCATCATGCGTCGTCGCATTAACCAAGCCCACATGGTTAATGGGGTGAGCTTTGTCAATCCAGATGCGGCCTATATCGATGTCGATGTTGAGATCGCACCAGAAGTGCAAATCGAAGCCAATGTTACCCTAAAAGGTCACACAAAAATTGGGGCTGAGACAGTTTTAACTAATGGTACCTATATCGTTGACAGTGAAATTGGGGCAGGTGCTGTCATCACTAACTCTATGATTGAAGAGAGCACGGTAGCCGATGGCGTAACGGTAGGACCATATGCTCATATTCGCCCAGGTTCTAGCCTCGCCAAAGATGTCCATATTGGAAACTTTGTCGAAGTCAAAGGTTCGTCTATTGGCGAAAATACCAAAGCTGGTCATTTGACCTATATTGGAAACTGTGAAGTTGGTAGCAACGTCAACTTTGGTGCAGGAACCATCACAGTGAATTATGATGGCCAACATAAGTTTAAAACGACGATTGGAAACAATGTCTTTGTCGGATCCAATTCGACGATTATTGCGCCAGTTGAATTAGGCGACAATTCCTTAGTCGGTGCTGGATCAACCATTACCAAGGATGTACCAGCTGATGCGATTGCGATTGGTCGTGGCCGTCAAGTGAATAAAGAAGAGTATGCCCTTCGCTTGCCACACCATCCTAAAAATAAATAGGAGATTCTCATGCAATTTGAAGAAAAAACCATTGAGCGCAAGGAGATTTATCAGGGGCCGATTTTCCAAGTGGTCACTGATCAAGTAGAACTACCCGCTGGAAAAGGCCAAGCGCAGCGTGATTTAATCTTCCATAACGGAGCAGTAGCGGTTTTGCCGATCACAGAAGATGGGAAAACGATCTTGGTCAAGCAGTACCGCAAGGCGATTGAAAGGACTTCGGTGGAGATTCCAGCAGGGAAGTTAGAAAAGGGAGAAAATGCAGACCCTAAAGCGGCTGCTCTGCGCGAATTGGAAGAAGAAATTGGCTACACAGCGGATCTAGAGTTGTTGTATGATTTTTATTCAGCCATTGGATTTTGTAATGAGCGGATCAAACTTTATGGTGCGACCAACTTGAAAAAGGTGGAAAATCCACGTCCACAAGATGCGGATGAGACCTTAGAGTTATTAGAAGTGACCTTGAAGGAAGCCAAAGATTTGATCCAAACTGGCGAAATCTGTGATGCTAAGACCATCATGGCTATCCAATATTGGGACTTAATCAATAAATAGAGGAGGATCCGATGGGAAAACCTTTATTAACCGATGAAATGATTGAACGAGCAAGGCGAGGTGAGGACATCACCGGTCCTAATATGGTCGATGCTGAAGAAACGAAGATTATTCGGACAGACCACAGAGGATTTGGCTACGAACGTCCTATGAGAGAGAGTCGTATGGAGCGTCCACAGGAGAGCTATTCTCAGGATACTGTGCAGATCCAAGTGGAGCCCACAGTGACCAAGAGTCGTCGCATTGAAGAACGCAAACAAAGTGTGGTCCAATCCAAACTCAATAAGATTTTGTTCTGGATCATTGTGCTCCTCATTGCCTTGATCATTGCTATTTGGCGTCTATAGGGTCGTCACAAGGAGAGAAATGACATGAAAATTGGAATTATCGCAGCCATGCCCCAGGAGTTGAAGATCTTGGTTGAAGCCCTTGAAAATGGGGAAAAGCATCTGCGTCTTGGAAAAGTCTACTATACAGGATCAATTGGACGCCATGAGGTCGTTTTGGTTGAAAGTGGTATCGGAAAAGTCATGTCTGCTATGAGTGTAGCAGTCTTGTCCAATGATTTCAAAGTGGAAGCCATTATCAATACGGGTTCTGCAGGTGCCGTTGCACCGGGAATGGCCGTTGGGGATATCGTCCTTGCGGACAAATTGGCCTATCATGATGTGGATGTGACTGCCTTTGGTTATAAGTATGGTCAAATGGCAGGTCAACCACTTTACTTTGAATCCAGTCGCTATTTCGTATCAGAAATGAAAAAAGTTCTGGAAGAAGAGGCTGCGACCACACATGTGGGCTTGATTACAACAGGAGATAGCTTTATCGCGAGTGAAGAAAAAGTCGCAGCGATTCGGGAGCATTTCCCAGAAGTCTTGGCAGTTGAGATGGAAGGGGCAGCCGTTGCCCAAGCCGCACACGCAGCTGGACGTCCTTTCATGGTCATTCGAGCTATGAGTGATACGGCAGATCACGCAGCCAATATCTCTTTTGATGAATTTATCGTAGAGGCTGGCGAACGCTCTGCTCGAACCCTGATTACCTTCTTAAAGAGATTGGTGTAAAATAAACAATAGAGCCAAGGAATATCTTATGATAGAAGTGGGACGAAGAATGAAGTTCGATTCAATTTCATTTCCAGTCCCTCTTCTTTTTTTGAAGCTGATTTTTTTAGAAATAGGGTGTTTTCATGCTATAATAAAGTCTAGTAATGTAAAGGAGAAATTATGGTTTTATCAAAGAAACGGGCACGCCATGTGATTGAAGAAATTATTGCTCTCTTTCCAGATGCTAAGCCAAGTTTGGATTTTCGCAACCATTTTGAATTACTAGTAGCAGTCATGCTCTCAGCTCAGACGACAGACGCGGCTGTTAACAAAGCGACACCAGGTTTGTTTGCGGCTTTTCCAACCCCACAAGCCATGGCAGCAGCCAGTGAAGCCGATATCGCCAAGCATATTTCTAAATTAGGTCTCTATCGAAATAAGGCCAAATTTCTCAAAAAATGTGCCCAACAATTGCTGGATAACTTTGATGGGCAAGTGCCTCAGACTCGTGAAGAGTTAGAAAGTCTAGCAGGAGTAGGACGCAAGACGGCCAATGTGGTCATGAGTGTAGGTTTTGGTATTCCAGCTTTTGCTGTCGATACCCATGTGGAGCGGATCTGCAAGCACCATGATATTGTAAAGAAATCAGCGACGCCATTAGAAGTTGAAAAGCGGGTTATGGATGTTCTGCCAAAGAGCGAATGGCTAGCTGCCCATCAAGCCATGATTTATTTTGGACGGGCTATCTGCCACCCCAAAAATCCTGAATGTGACCAGTATCCTCAACTCTATCATTTTGATTAGGAATCAGTTCCTCTGCTCGAAAGAGCAGAGGTTCTTTTTTGTAATGAAACGTATATTTATAAAAAGGATTGAAAGGTGATATCTTTGTTGGATCTGGTGGTAGGTGCCTAGATTCGCCTATCCGGCTTCTTTGAGATCGATTTCAAGATGCTTTTTCTTTATATCTTATTATATTCATTCAGAAAAAACGAACTTTTTTAAAATAAATTTGGTTTTTTTTAAGAAATAGTGTATAATGGTAGAAAATCTAACATAAGGAGATAGTGATGAAAGCAAAAAAACTGTTAGCTCTTGCAGGAGTTTCTGTTGCAGGTGCCTTTCTTTTAGCAGCATGTGGCGGTGGTAGTAGCAATCAAGCAACCTACTCATTCGTCTATTCAGCAGATCCAAATACCTTGGATTACATCGCTGCAACTCGTACAACGACTTCAGATGTCACAAGTAACCTTGTGGATGGTCTTCTTGAAAACGACCGATACGGAAACTTTGTGCCAAGTCTAGCAGAAGATTGGACTGTCTCTGAAGATGGATTAACCTATACTTACAAACTTCGTAAGGATGCCAAATGGTATACGAGTGAAGGGGAAGAATATGGTGCTGTAACGGCTCAAGACTTTGTTACAGGGATCAAACACGCGGTTGAGTCTAAATCAGAAGGTCTCTTCTTGATTCAAAATTCGATCAAAGGTTTGGATGCCTACGTAAAAGGGGAAACCAAAGACTTTAACACCGTTGGAGTCAAAGCCTTAGACGACCACACCATCCAATATACTTTGGTTCGTCCAGAAAGCTTCTGGAACTCAAAAACAACCTCAGGTGTTCTTTTCCCAGTCAATGCGGATTTCTTGAAATCTCAAGGGAAAGATTTTGGTTCTTTGAAACCTAGCAGCATCTTATACAATGGTCCATATTACTTGAAATCTTTGACTTCGAAATCTGAGATTGAATTGGTCAAGAACAAAGACTATTACGATGCGAAAAATGTTCATATCGACAATGTCAAATTGACCTTTAATGATGGATCAAACCCAGATTCTATCATTAAGAACTTTGAAAAAGGTCAATATTCCTTTGCATCTGTTATGCCAAACAGCTCGACTTATAAGAGTGTCAAGAAAAACTTTGGCGACAACATTGTCTACGGTTTGCAATTGGGAACATCCTACTATCTTGGATTCAACTTGGACCGTCAAAAGTATGACCATACAGCCAAAACAACGGATGAACAAAAAGCTTCTACCAAGAAAGCAATCTTGAGCAAGGACTTCCGTCAAGCAGTGAACTTTGCCTTTGACCGCAAATCTTATGCGGCACAAGTATCTGGATCTGATGCGGCTGAAAATACCCTTCGTAGCACCTTGGTACCACCAACTTATGTCCAAGTCAATGGAGAAGATTTTGGTAAGGTCGTTGAAAAACAATTGGTTACCTATGGGGATCAATGGAAGGGTGTGAGCCTGGCCGATGGTCAAACTAGCCTTTACAACCCAGAAAAAGCCAAAGCTTCATTTGCGAAAGCCAAAGCTGAATTGCAAAAACAAGGCGTTCAATTCCCAATTCATTTGGACTACATTGTCAGCCAAGTGGACAACAGCATGGTCCAACAAGCTAGCTCCTTCAAACAATCTGTAGAGTCAGCGCTTGGTGCAGACAATGTCGTTGTAGACCTTCAAAAGGTTTCGGATGATGATTTCCAAAATATCACCTACTTCAGCGATACTGCTGCTGCGAGAGATTACGATATCTCAGGCGGTGGTTGGGCTCCTGACTACCAAGACCCATCGACTTACCTCGAAAGTATCAGCCCAGTAAATGGTTCTGTCTTCTACTATCTTGGTATTGATGCAGGTTCAAATAATCCAGCCATTGCAACAGTTGGTTTGGATCAATACGCTAACATGTTGAAAGACGCCGATGCTGAATTGTTGGATCAAGCTAAACGCTATGAAAAATATGCAGCAGCGCAAGCATGGTTGACAGATAGCTCGATTACGCTTCCAACTGTTTCAAATGGTGGTGCTCCAATGCTTCAACGGACCGTACCATACAGCCGTGCTGCTTCATGGGTTGGTACAAAAGGAACAGGAACCTTCTACAAATACCTTGAAATGTCCAAAGATGTTGTCACCACAAAAGACTTTAACAAGGCCAAAGAAGAATGGTTGAAGAAAAAAGCAGAATCCAATAAAAAAGCTCAAGAAGATCTCAAAGATCACATTGAGAAGAAAAAATAAAAAAATCAATCATTGGTCTATCAATGAAGATAAAAAAGTCGGAGCCGTCATGTAAGGGCTCCGGTTTTTTTATGTCTCGAAAGTCAGTCTGTCTCATTCTTTAAGATGAAAGATAAATAAATCACCCGCTATTGAACTGTACTCACAAAAATATATTTTTGGGTATGGCTCATAGACGGGTGATGATCATTCTATTCACTAAATCTTAAAAAATAGCCATCTGGATCTAAAACTGCAAATTCATGAGGATAGATATACTGTTCACCAACACGAAATTTTCTTTTGTTATACCCTATGCTTTTTAGTGAAGGCGTTTCCTGTTTTAATTTAAATAAACTATAAAAAATGATATAATACATGTGAGTCAACCACTTTAAGGAGAACAATCCTGATGAAAAACAAAATAATATTAAGCTCTGTAACGCTTCTATCTGCATTTATACTAGCAGCATGCGGAAATAGAGAAAAGAAAACAAACGAAACTACAGCAGCACCAACAACTGAAGTCACTAAAGAAACTACGGATGCACCAACGACAACAACTCAAACAACAACTCCTGGGTCTTCTTCTGGGGCAAAAGAAATATCCCTTGCAGATACTCAACGTATCGGAAATGAAAAATATGGTTATATCAATATCCCTAAAGATTGGGTCGTACGCACTACTCGAAGTAGCAAAGCGCTCGAATATTTATCACCAGACAAAAACAATGCGTTAATAATGGATTCAAACACTAAAGATACTGTTAAACTTGGCCCCAACGAAACCTTTGACGCAGAGTTACTTGCGAACCGTTTATATAGCTCATTCGGAAAACACAAAAATCGAACTAGTATAGAAGGTGTAAAAGCTATATTTGCCGGTGGGGACGCTTTCTTAATAAAAGTAACAGTTAAAGATGGGAGTACTTTATACGTATGGGTATTCCAAAAAGGAGATAAAGTATACACAATCATAATCCAAGGTTCAGAAGATATGATTAAATCCTTAAGACCTGTTCTCGAGCAATCTTGGGGCCTAGATCCGAATACTCCGGGGAAATAATCCTTAAAAAACTAAAAGAGACTAATCAATGTGATTAGTCTCTTTCTTTTTTTGTTTCTTTTTCTACTCTAGTGATCTATTTTCTTATTCACTAAATCTTAAAAAATAGCCATCTGGATCCAGAATTGCAAATTCATGAGGATAGATATAATGGTCGTCAACACGAAATTTTCTTTTAATTAATGGGCGATGAATAGGATAGTTGGCTTCTAACAATTTCTGATAGAGCCTAGGGACATCCTCTATACCAAAGGAGATGTTAATTCCTTGGCCAAATGGGTAGGTTAGTTCAGCTAATTCTTCAACTGTCCCCTCCTCTAGCATGAGCTGGCAATCTTCAAGAGACAGGAAGAGAAATTTTTCTTCTGGGCGCTCGTATTCGATGGTGAAACCGAGCAAATCACAGTAGAAGGAACGGGACTGTTCTATATTCGAAACCATAAACTCGGGAATTACTGCATTGTAGTTCATAAAGAAAATCCTTATAATTCAATTTCCAAGACAATCGGTGTGTGGTCTTGGCGTGCGCCTGAGTCAATCATGTCTGATTTAGTAACCTTATCTGCAATGCGGTTTGAGGTTAACCAATAGTCGATTCTCCAGCCTGTATTGTTGATTTTTGAAGTCTTGCTACGTTGTGCCCACCAAGTGTAGCGTTCTGGGACATCACCATGGACATGGCGGAAGGTATCTGTAAATCCTTTGGCCAAAAGATTTGTAAATCCTTCGCGTTCTTCGTCTGTGAATCCTGGCGAACGGCGGTTACTGGCTGGGTTAGCAAGGTCGATTTCCTTGTGGGCAACGTTGTAGTCACCGGTTGCAAGGACAGGTTTTTCCTTGTCTAATTCAGCCAAATATTCAGCATATTTGACATCCCATACTTGACGTTCTTCTAAACGTTTGAGACCATCACCAGCGTTAGGTGTGTATACCTGAGTAACGAAAAATTTATCAAATTCCAAGGTAATGATCCGACCTTCCAAGTCCATGGTCGAAGGGGCTCCGATCTCTGGGAAAGTCACAACGGGTGTGAGCTCTTTTTTATAGAGGAACATGGTTCCAGCGTAGCCTTTACGAGCCGGTTCTTGAGAAGAGCGCCAGGTGTTTTCGTAGCCAGGGAAGAGCTCCTCAAGGATTTCGAGGTGTTTTTTAGTAGGACCTTTGGCGGATAACTTGGTTTCTTGAATGGCAATGATATCCGCATCCTCAGCAACCAAGGTTTGGAGGACTTCTTGAGAGAGTTTGGCGCGTGCTGAATCACTAGTTAATGCAGCATTAAGCGAGTCGATATTCCATGAAATGAGTTTCATTGTATTTCCTTTTCTTGACATGATAGATAACTTTATTATAACAAAAAATATATTTTTTTCTGATTAGAATGCCTTGAATTCTCTCCTGAAATACATTATAATAGCTTGAATTCATTTGGAGAAAGGGAGTTCATTATGAAATTTTACTCTTATGATTATGTATTGAGTCAGATCAGTCAGCAAAATTGGGTGACCATTGGGATCTCTGGTTTGCTCATTCTACTGACTGGTTTTTTTGCGGTGAAAGCCTATCGGGATAAGCAAGATAGCAAATTCCGTGAATTATCCATTATCTCGATTTTGACTCTGGTTGCAGTGGTCTTGATCGGCATCAGCAGTTTCCAAAATAGCCAAAGTAATAATGACCAATTTCAACGGTCTCTGCATTTTATTGAGGTCATCTCAAAGGAGTTGGATGTCAAAAAAGAAGACGTCTATGTCAATACTTCAGCAGCCACAGATGGGGCGATCCTGAAGGTTGGAGAGGTTTATTACCGAGCTATCGCAGGATCTGACCCAGATAGCTACCTATTAGAAAAGATGGATCTGTATAAAACAGACGTGGAACTTGTGGAGGTGAACAAATGATAGTAAATTTTTTAAACATCTTGATTAAATTAGCTTTGGGCTTGATTTCCTTGGTATTTGTCATCAATGTGACCGGGAAAGGAAACTTAGCACCAAATTCTGCAGTAGACCAGATACAGAACTTTGTTCTTGGGGGCATTATTGGTGGGGTCATCTACAATAGCTCCATTACCATTCTTCAATACATTGTGATTCTCTTAATGTGGACTATTTTGATCTTGCTCTTAAAATGGCTCAATACCAATGTTCGTTTTATGAAGCACTTGATTGATGGAAAACCAACTGTCATCATTAAAAATGGGAAACTGGATCCGGAAGCGTGTCGTTCCAAAGGACTTTTTGCTTCAGATGTTGCTTTGAAACTACGTGGACAAGGGATTTTTCAATTAAAAGATGTGAAGCGCGCTGTTATTGAACAAAATGGTCAATTGATCGTTGTCCGTGCGGGGGATGAGAATCCTAAATACCCGATTATTACGGATGGAGTGATTCAGCTTGAAATTTTGGAAACAATTGGAAAAAGTGAAGAGTGGTTGTTGGCTGAATTGGAAAAAGAAGGCTATGATAATGTTTTGGATATTTTCATTGCGGAGTATGACAAAGGAAAAATCAATGTTGTGACCTATTAAAAGAAGAGATTGGACGAGCCTGTCCAATCTTTTTTCTTTATAAAATTCCAGGAAAGGCCTCTTCCTTTTCTTGAGATACTCTGGGAAAAATAGTAAAATGGAAGGTAAGTGTTCATTAGAAAAGAAGGATAGAAAATTTCATGAAGAAGAAAATACGGAAGTTTGAGAATCATTCGATTACACGCAGACTCTACCTGCTGTTTAGTTTGATTTGCCTTCTTTTTTTGGTGCTGATTGCCCGACTTGGCTATATGCAGATCACTCACCAAGCCTACTATACGGATAAATTGGCAAAAGCTACGAAAAAGACGGTCAAACAAGGAAGTGTGCGAGGGCAAATCTATGATGCTTCTGGTAAGCCCTTGGTGGAAAATGTGGGAAAACAAGTCCTGACCTTTACGCGCGATCGTAAAATGACGGCACAAGAAATGCGAGAGACAGCTGGGAAACTCCTGCAGTATGTCGACGTAGAAAATCCTCAAGTGACTGAACGACAAGAAGTGGATTACTATCTAGCTAATACCAAGGTCTACCAAGAGGTCGTGGAACACCTACCTGAGAAAAAGAAATTTGATACCGATGGCAACCGCCTGCCGGAAGCCAAGATTTATCAAGCGGCAGTGGATAGTATCGACCCTTCAAAACTCGGCTATACAGATGATGAGAAAAAGATTATTTATCTCTATAGCCAGATGAATGCGGTAGAGAATTTTGCGACGGGGATTATTTCGACGCAAGTACTAGGAGCTGAACAGATTGCGACCATCGCTGCGGACAGTCAGGACCTTCCGGGAATTGCCATCACGACTAGCTGGGACCGCAAGGTTTTGGACACTCCTTTAGCTTCTATTATTGGAAACGTATCGACCGAGCAGGCGGGGCTTCCAGCAGAAGAGGTTGAGGACTATGTCAAAAAAGGTTATGCTCTCAATGACCGGGTTGGTACCTCTTATTTGGAGAAAGAATACGAAAATGTCCTTCAAGGAAAACGCAGTGAAAAAGAAATTCTCCTAGATAAAAATGGCAACATGGAGAAAGTGGTTGACGTTTCAAAAGGGGCCAAAGGAGAAAACCTCAAGCTCTCGATTGATTTGGATTTCCAAAAAGGAGTGGAAGATATCCTTCGCTCCGCCTTTAGCGCAGAGTTGCAAGCTGGAAATGCGACCTACTCCGAAGGTGTCTATGCCGTAGCTCTGGAGCCCGATACAGGGAAGGTCCTTGCCATGGCAGGGATTAAACACCAGGCTGGTAGTCAAGATCTATCAGCAGATGCATTGGGAACAGTGACCAACGTCTTCGTTCCAGGATCCGTGGTCAAAGGAGCGACCTTGACTTCGGGATGGGAAAATGGAGCCATTTCTGGGAATCAGGTGCTGACCGATCAGCCCATTGTTTTTGCAGGATCAGCTCCTATCAATTCTTGGTTTACCCAATACGGTAGTCGTTCCATCAATGCGGTGGAAGCATTGGAATACTCTTCCAATACCTATATGGTCCAAATTGCCCTTAAGATGATGGGGCAACCTTACACCCCAAACATGACCTTACAAGTGGATCAGGTTGAACCGGCTATGAAAAAACTGCGCTCTACTTTTGCAGAGTATGGTCTTGGGACATCAACGGGGATTGACCTTCCCAATGAATCGACCGGTTTTATTCCAAAAGACTACACAGTCGGTAATTATTTGACCAATGCCTTTGGTCAGTTTGACAACTATACGCCTATGCAATTGGCCCAGTATGCGGCAACGGTAGCGAATGATGGGAAGAGGGTGAGTCCTCATGTCGTCGAAGGCATCTATGACAATAATGATCAAGGGGGCCTTGGTCAGTTGAAAAAAGCGATCGAAACTAAAGAGCTCAATCAGGTGCATATCTCAGCGGAGGACATGGCTTTGATCAAGCAAGGGTTCTACCAAGTTGCAAATGGTACGAGTGGGTTAACGACAGGAAAGACCGTGGGTCGAGGTGCTAGTGTGCCCATTAGTGCAAAGACAGGTACAGCTGAAACCACAGTCGATGGAGGCAAACAAGCCATTAATACCAATGTGGTGGCTTATGCACCATCAAACAATCCAAAGATTGCAGTAGCAGTGGTTTTTCCACATAATACCAATCTACAAGCGACGGTCAGTCATTCCATTACGCGTGACATTATTAATTTATACAATCAGAAACACCCCATGAATTAGAAAGGAAATTATGCTTTATCCAGCACCTATTGCAAAATTAATTGACAGCTATTCGAAGTTGCCAGGAATTGGGATCAAAACAGCGACTCGTCTGGCTTTTTACACCATTGGTATGTCAGATGATGATGTGAATGAATTTGCCAAAAACTTACTCAATGCCAAGCGTGAGCTGGGGTATTGCAGTATTTGTGGCAATTTAACCGATGAAGAAACCTGCGAGATTTGTCGAGATGAAACGCGGGATCCATCCCTCATTCTGGTTGTAGAAGATAGCCGGGATGTATCTGCTATGGAAAATATCCAGGAATACCATGGTCGCTATCATGTCTTGCATGGCTTGATCTCGCCCATGAATGGCGTGGGACCCGATGACATCAATCTCAAGACTTTGATTGGTCGCTTGATGGATGGAACAGTCACAGAGGTCATTGTTGCGACCAATGCGACAGCAGACGGGGAAGCGACATCTATGTATATCTCGCGCGTGCTCAAACCTGCAGGGATCAAAGTAACCCGTTTGGCACGTGGTCTGGCAGTTGGAGCCGATATCGAGTATGCGGACGAAGTGACCTTGCTTCGTGCGATCGAAAATCGGACAGAATTATAAGAGAAGTTCTTTCGAAAGGGCTATCATTGTGGTATACTATCAAGTAAGAAATCAAGGGAACAATTAGGGAGAAACTATGAGTAAACAAGACTTAATCCTGTTGTATGGTGGACGTAGTGCAGAACGTGAAGTATCTGTTCTTTCAGCAGAAAGCGTGATGCGCGCGATTGATTACCAAGCATTTTCGGTTCAAACCTACTTTATTACGCAGTCAGGAGATTTCATCCAGACGCAAGCTTTTGAAGAGAAACCAGCGGATGATGAGAAATTGATGACCAATGAGACAGTGGACTGGTCTAAAAAAGTGGCACCATATGCGATTTACAAGGAAGGAGCAGTAGTCTTTCCAGTTCTTCATGGACCAATGGGAGAAGATGGTTCCATTCAAGGATTCTTAGAAGTCTTGAAAATGCCTTATGTCGGCTGTGGTATCCTAGCTTCCAGTGTGGCCATGGACAAGATTACCACCAAACGGGTTTTGGAATCTGCAGGGATTCCACAAGTTCCTTATGTAGCTGTAGTGGAAGGCGATGACATTGATGAGAAAATTGCTGCAATTGAAGCCACTCTCTCTTATCCTGTCTTTACCAAACCATCCAATATGGGTTCTAGCGTAGGAATTTCAAAATCTGAAAACCAAACAGAGCTTCGGGCTGCTCTCGAATTGGCCTTCAAGTACGATAGCCGTGTCTTGGTAGAACAAGGAGTCAATGCGCGTGAGATCGAAGTTGGACTTCTTGGAAACTATGATGTGAAGAGCACCTTGCCAGGTGAAGTTGTGAAAGATGTGGCCTTCTATGATTATGATGCCAAATACATCGACAATAAAATTACCATGGCTATTCCGGCTCAATTGGACCCTGAGGTTGTGAAAATCATGAGGACCAACGCAGAAAAAGCCTTTCGTGCGATCGGTGGTCTAGGTTTAGCGCGTTGTGATTTCTTCTATACCGATAAAGGAGAGATCTTCTTAAACGAACTCAATACTATGCCTGGATTTACCCAATGGTCTATGTATCCTCTGCTTTGGGACAATATGGGACTCAACTATACAGATTTGATCACCAAGTTAGTAGAGCTTGGAAAAGAAGTCTTCCAAAAACACGAAGCGCATTTGTTGTAAGAAAAGAGAGAGTGGGACAGAAATCGGTAATTCGTTAGAATTCGATTTCGTCGTCCCACCTCCGCACAGTTGAGTAGGGCTGTAAAAGCTGATGAAATCAGTGTAGTAGAGCCCACTCAACCACTGGTCTTGCTCGACAATCCTAAAACAATCAAGAGGCTAGGACTTCTGTCCCAGCCACTTTTTTTGTGGTCTAGAATATGGTATAATGAGAAGAATTTGATAGGAGCGTCCAAATTTTTGAAGACGCTACGGAGAACTGAGGAGTTGGATATGAATCTCACATTACATGAAGTTGCTCATCTAGTACATGCAAAAAATGATATCAGCCAATTTGAAGATGTGGCCCTCGTCAAGCCGGAATTTGACAGTCGTTTGATTGGGCCTGGAGACCTGTTTGTTCCTTTAAAGGGAGCGCGTGATGGTCATGACTTTATTGAGACTGCTTTTGAAAATGGAGCCGTAGCCACTTTTTCAGAGAAAGTGATCGAAGGCCACCCTTATATTTTGGTGGAAGATGTGCTGAGCGCTTTTCAAACACTTGCTGCAGCCTATCTTCAAAAGACAAAAGTAGATGTTTTTGCAGTGACGGGGTCAAATGGTAAAACCACCACAAAAGATATGTTGGCACAGCTATTGTCCACCACCTACCTGACCTATAAAACACAAGGAAACTATAATAACGAAATTGGTCTTCCTTATACGGTTTTGCATATGCCAGAAGGGACGGACAAACTCGTCCTTGAAATGGGGCAAGACCATCTAGGAGATATCCATCTCTTGTCAGAACTGGCGCATCCAAAAGCTGCTATTGTCACCTTGATTGGAGAAGCCCATTTGGAATTCTTTAAAGATCGAAGTGAGATCGCAAAAGGAAAACTCCAGATTGCGGATGGCATGCCAGAAGGTGGCCTTCTGGTGGTTCCAGCTGATCCGATCGTGAATGCCTACCTCCCTGAAAAACAAAAAGTGGTTCGCTTTGGGCCAGATGAGGAGATTTTTATTACCGAGTTAATCGAACGAAAGGACAGCCTAACCTTCCGAGCGAATTTCTTAGAAGAAGCGATTGATCTTCCGGTAACAGGAAAATACAATGCGACCAATGCTATGATCGCAGCTTATGTTGCCCTGCAAGAAGGAGTGAGTGAGGCTGCGATTCGTGATAGTTTTGAAACCTTGCAATTAACACGCAACCGGACAGAATGGAAGAAAGCAGGTAATGGGGCGGATATCCTATCCGATGTCTACAATGCTAACCCAACGGCTATGCGCCTAATCTTAGAAACTTTCTCGACTATTCCTGCTAATCCAAATGGCCGAAAATTAGCCGTCCTGGCAGATATGAAAGAACTAGGGGAGCAATCTATTGATCTGCACAACCAAATGATTCTTAGTCTCTCGCCGGATGTTTTGGATACGGTTATTTTCTATGGCCAAGACATTGCGGGATTGGCTCAGTTAGCGAGTCAGATGTTCCCACTCGGACATGTCTATTATTTCAAGAAGACAGCTGAGGAAGATCAGTTTGAGGACATGGTCAAACAAGTCAAGGAAAGCTTGAAAGAGCAAGACCAAATCCTTATCAAGGGAAGCAATTCCATGAATTTGGCAAAATTAGTAGAGGAATTGGAGAATGGTAAGTAATAATGTACTGAAGGACATTCAGCGCTTGATTTCAATCACCAATACAGGCTTAGCGTTCTCAAAAGATCCATTTGATCAAGAGCGCTACCAGGATATTCGTGAAATTTTACAGGATCTTGTGAGAGAAACGACTGATCTGAATTCACAAGAATTATCGGATTTGTTTCGACCGACAGACCATTACGACACTCCCTTGATTGATGTAAGGGCCTGGATTGTCAAAGATGACAAACTTTGTTTAGTGAAAGGTCAGGGAGAAGAGACCTGGGCTTTGCCGGGTGGTTTTGGTGAGGTTGGCTATTCTCCTAAAGAAAATATTTTAAAGGAAATCCAAGAAGAAACGGGCTATGTAGCACGTGTCAATCGCTTGTTGGCAGTATTTGATACCAATCGCTACCAATTGCAAAGCCGCCAATATGTGAAATTGGTATTTGAATGTGAATTGCTGGATGGAAGTTTTCAACAGAATCAGGAAATTTCCGATCTTGCATTTTTTGAGAGAGAGAAAATGCCTGCTCTTTCTACCAAGCGCAATACAGAAGAACAATTGAACTTCCTTTGGGAGGTTTATGATGGGAAACGAGATTTGTATTGTGATTAAAAACGATTTATAAATTAAAGGGATATAAAATGACACTTTGGGATTTATTGTTTACGAACCAAAAATCAGCACCGCCTGAGTTTGGACTCTGGTACTTTTTCCTACCAGTTTCCTTGTTGGTGGTTGGCTACTTTTCTATCAAATATGCGCAGTCAAAAAGCTACCAGCGCTTTTGGTACTGGGCACAATTGATTCAAGTCTTGACCATCAATGCTTGGTATATTCTCGCCCACATGCCTTTGACAGATAATTTGCCTTTTTATCATTGTCGCTTGGCCATGCTTGCAATCCTCTTTGCCCCGAGAGGAACCTATATCAAGCAATATTTTGCTCTCTTGGGAGTTTTGGGATCGATTGCGGCCTTGGTTTATCCGGCCTTTGACCCCTTCCCATTCCCCCATATTACTGTGCTCAATCTGATTTTTAGTCACTGGGCCTTGTTTGCCAATAGTTTGATTTACCTGCAAGATTTTTATCAGTCGGAAAAGCAAGACAGCCTACGAATTGTTAAGATCACCTTTGGCATGAATGCCGTCATCTTTTTGGTCAACCTTTTGACCAGTGGAGATTACGGCTTCTTACGACGTCCACCAATCATTGGAGACCAGGGTGCTCTTTTGAACTACCTCTTGGTCAGCATTGTGATGGTAGCTGGTATTTGCTTGGTCAACCAACGCTATAAATACAAATACAAGATGGTCGAAGAGAATATAGTTTCGCGTTCAGAATAAAAAGAGCAGATAAGGGAAAGAAATCATGACACTTTGGGACTTATTTTTCACCAGTCAACCAACGGCCCCTCCTCAATTGGGGGTCTGGTATTTCTTATTGCCGACTTCATTGGTGGTAGTGGGAGTTCTGTCCATTCGATTTGCTCATTCTAAAGGCTATCAAAACTTTTGGTATTGGGGGCAGTTGATCCAGTTGCTCATTATCAACTCTTGGTATCTAGCTGCTCGCTTGCCTCTTTCAGAGAGTCTTCCCTTCTATCATAGTCGGATGGCCATGTGGATCATTCTGTTTGCTCCTAGGGGAAGATTCAAGCAATATTTTGCTCTGGTAGGAGTCTTTGGCTCTATCATGGCTTTGGTTCATCCTGTTTTTTATCCCTATCCTTTTCCTCACGTATCCTCGATCAACAATGTCTTTGGTCACTGGGCCCTCTTGGCCAATTGCTTGATCTATCTGGTCCAATCCTACCAGGTGGAAGAAAGGGATGCCTGGAAAATCTGTCAGATGACTTTTGGGGTTAATGCTTTTATTCAGCTTGCGAATCTTGTAACAGGTGGAAATTACGGCTTTATGCGTCGTCCTCCTGTACTTGGTAATCATGGACTTGTGTTCAATTATTTGATTGTGACGATCCTGATGACAGGGACCCTTATCCTGATCAATGCAATCGTTAAGTCCAGTAAGAAAAGAAAAAGAACATCTGAATCCGTTTAATAAGGAGATCCTATGCATCATTTTTTTACAACTGAATCCACTGCACCACCTGTTATACCGCTCCTCTGGTATGGGGTCATGGTTCTTTTAATCCTAATGGCAGTTTGGGCTTCATTACGTTACTATCAAAATGAACAATTTCGGAAGATCTTTCGAAACTTACAAATATTTCAATTGATCTGTCTATATATCTGGTATTTTGCTTTTCAACTTCCCTGGTCCAATAGTTTACCCTTGTACCATTGCCGTTTGGCCATGTTTGCTGTCTTGCTCTTGCCAGACAGATGGAAGAGCAAGCAGTTCTTTGCCTTGATGGGAGTCAGTGGGGCGATCTTTGCCTTGGGTTATCCGGTCTTTGATCCCTATACCTTCCCTCATATTACGAGCTTTTCTTTTCTCTTAGGGCATTACTGTCTCTTGGTTAATTCCTTGATTTATCTCTTGAGATTCTATGATTCGAGTCTCTTAAAAAATCGAGAGATTGTTCTTTATACTTTCGTCTTGGATTTATTCCTTGTGGGAGTCAACCAAGTCACTGGAGGCAATTATGGACTCATGGCGCGACCACCAATTATCAAAGGGGATAGTCTCTTGGTGAATTATGTCGTGGTTTCCAGCATCCTAGCAGCAGCCTTGCTTCTCTTTAATGTATTTTTCAGTCGCAGACCTGTTAGAAAAAGAGTCAGTCGATAAAAAGTTGAAGGAGGTTGAGACAATCAGTCTCAACCTTCTTTTAGTTAATAGGAGTTTGAAATGAAGAGGTTTTTACTAGTCATTTGTATCTTGTGTGGCTTATTTTGCACAGTTAGTCCGGCTCAGGCAGAGGATAACGTTCAGTATTCGATTGAGTCCTATGTAGGACACCTCCATTTGCAGGAAGATAGCCAGGCAACATTCACTCAAGAGATTACCTATGATTTTCATACGGGCTACAATGGTCAGTATGTAACTTTAGGGAGTGCAGATCCCCTTCCTAAAGGATTTAAAATCCATGAAAATCCTCAAGTTGAAGCTTATGTGGACGGGGAAAAACGAGATATTCGTGTAGAAGAATCGGATCTCGGAGATGGTCGTCTTTTAAAAATCTACAATTCGAGGATTGTTGGAGGCAAAGTTACCATCAAGGTTGTATGGAAGATTGATCATATTCTAGACCTGTATTCCGATATAGCGGAGCTCAATTGGTTCCCTCTTTCAGATGGGGATGAGGATATTGCGAAATTAGATTTTTATGTGGATGGTTTGGATGCCAAGCAGGGAGAATTGTATGCTCATACCGGTTATTTTAACCCACCAGCCCAGATTGACCGGACTGCGACTGGCTATCATATTCAGTTACGGAACTTCCCAAAGAATGGAAAATTGGAACTCCACGCATACTGGCCCATGACAGAAGCTCTGCGTCGAGGCCAATCTAATAAGATAAAAAAAGAAAATGGAAAAGATAAATTCCTAAAAAAAGAGAGATCCATTCAACAAAAAACATTCATCTACAAGACACTGTTTCTCAAAGTCGTGCCAATTGTATCGATTCTTTTATTTGTCCTAGCTTTTATTCCATGGATTCGCTATATGATCAGTACCAGAAATCGTCGGATTGCAAAAGGAGTAAGATTATACGAACCACCACAGAATTTACCACCATTAGTTCTAGCTAAGGCGCTGTATCAACTTGATTTTGAACAGATGGTGATATTTAGAGAGAAAGGTCAATTAAAATTTAACCATCTCATTCAAGCAACAATGTTAGATCTCATTGACCGAGGAAATCTTCGTTTGACTAGGGATGAAAACGGGGAAAGGTTGACCTGTCTTCACCATGAAGGATTGGCTGATTTTGAATTGAAGTTTATTGACATAATCTTTGATCAAGAAACGGAAATCAATATCAGCGAGGTATTCTCAAAATATAAAATTAATCAAGTAGCTCTAAAAAAAGATTTTCGGGCTGCTAAAACAGAGGCGCAACGAGATCGCATTCGAAAGGTCGGAAGTGATGTTCAATCGCTTTTAAAAAAGATGCCCAGCAATTGTCAAAAGGTGTTGACAAGGAGATTGCGAAATTAGGATTGCCGTCTTATTTTAGAGACTTAACTGAGAAAGAAGAAGCTTTTTCAAAAACAGGCTGTGCCTTACACTTTTGGCTCTTACTGATCTTATTTGTGAGTATGTGTTTCTTAACATTTGGATTTGGTTCACACCTATCTTCATTCTATTTTTGGATCATTTTATTTTTGGTTTTGTTATTCATTCCATTTTATATTGTTGTGAAAATCCGCGAAGATCATCTACAATCCTTAGAGAACTTGGATTCGCAATTCCAATGGATGGCCTTTCGAAATATGATCGAAAGTATTCCAAATTTCAATCAAGCGGAACTTGAAAGTGTTGTCCTATGGAATCGTATCTTAGTCTATGCAACTCTGTATGGTCAAGCTAAAAAAGTGAGCCAGGTACTCCAAAATCATCAGATTTCCTTACCATATGAAGACTGGGATGCTCTTGTTTGGCTAACATCCTCTTCAAATACCTTTCTAGATGGCTCTACTTTAATGGGCTATGCAGATAATTCCTATAGTGTTGCAAACTTCTCTATTAACTCTTCAGATGGCAGTGGTGGCTTTGACGGCGGTGGTTTCTCTGGAGGAGGAGGTGGTGGAGGATTTGGCGCCTTCTAATAGTACTTGTTATTTAATGAAGTCTGGGATGTAGAACCATTGTAGTTCTCACTCAGGCTTTTTAATTTGTAACTATACTGACGATTGAAAAAAGCCTCTATTTCCGCTATAATAGATTAGTTAAGGTAAAAGGAGAGAACCAATGTAGAAGGATCTTACTTACTAAAAAATACGTTTTAAAAAATAACTGAGGAAGAAAGAATGACAATAACTGACGAAATTAAAAAACGCCGTACCTTTGCCATCATCTCCCACCCGGATGCTGGTAAAACGACGATTACAGAGCAGTTGCTCTACTTTGGGGGTGAGATTCGGGAAGCCGGTACGGTAAAAGGAAAGAAAACAGGAAACTTTGCTAAATCTGACTGGATGGATATCGAGAAACAACGTGGGATTTCGGTAACTTCATCTGTCATGCAGTTTGACTATGATGGAAAACGGGTCAATATCCTAGATACCCCAGGGCACGAGGACTTTTCAGAAGATACTTACCGGACCTTGATGGCGGTGGACGCGGCGGTTATGGTCGTAGACTCTGCCAAAGGGATCGAGGCCCAAACCAAGAAATTGTTTGAGGTTGTGAAACACCGTGGTATTCCAGTCTTTACCTTTATGAATAAGCTGGACCGTGACGGACGTGAGCCACTGGACCTCTTGCAAGAATTGGAAGAAGTCTTGGGTATCGCAAGTTACCCAATGAACTGGCCGATCGGGATGGGGAAAGCCTTTGAGGGTCTTTACGACCTCTATAACCAACGCTTGGAACTCTACAAAGGGGATGAACGCTTTGCCAGTCTAGAAGATGGAGACAAGCTTTTTGCCAACAATCCATTCTATGAGCAGGTGAAAGACGATATCGAACTTTTGCAAGAAGCTGGAAATGAATTCTCAGAAGAAGCCATCCTTGCGGGTGAATTAACACCAGTTTTCTTTGGTTCAGCTTTGACCAACTTCGGAGTACAGACTTTCTTGGAAACCTTCTTGAAATTTGCCCCAGAACCACACGGCCACAAGAAGACTGATGGAGAAATGGTCGATCCTTATGACAAGGATTTCTCAGGCTTTGTCTTTAAAATCCAAGCAAACATGGATCCTCGTCACCGTGACCGGATTGCCTTTGTGCGGATCGTATCGGGTGAATTTGAGCGTGGGATGAGTGTCAACTTGCCTCGTACTGGTAAGGGCGCTAAGCTATCAAATGTCACCCAGTTTATGGCCGAAAGCCGTGAGAATGTCAGCAATGCCGTAGCAGGAGACATCATCGGGGTCTACGATACAGGGACTTATCAGGTTGGAGATACGCTGACAGTTGGTAAAAACAAGTTCGAATTTGAACCACTGCCAACCTTTACGCCTGAAATTTTCATGAAGGTATCTGCCAAGAACGTCATGAAGCAAAAATCCTTCCACAAAGGGATTGAGCAATTGGTGCAAGAAGGAGCCATCCAGCTTTATACCAACTACCAAACAGGTGAATACATGTTGGGTGCTGTCGGGCAACTTCAGTTTGAAGTCTTTAAACACCGCATGGAAAATGAATACAATGCCGAAGTGGTCATGAGCCCAATGGGTAAAAAGACTGTTCGCTGGATCAAACCAGAAGACTTAGATGAGCGCATGTCTTCAAGCCGAAATATCTTGGCCAAGGATCGCTTTGACCAGCCAGTCTTCCTCTTTGAAAATGACTTTGCCCTCCGTTGGTTTGCGGACAAGTATCCTGACGTTGAGTTGGAAGAAAAGATGGGATAAGGAACGTTTTCAAAACCGATCCATAACAATAGAATAAGAAGACGAAAATCTACCCGTTTTCGCTTATAAAGGAGAAACTATGGGATTACTAAGTGGTTTGATGGGCAATGCCTCTCAAAAGAATGTTGATAAAGTAGAAAGAGATCTGGAAGATATCTTGGTGCCGGGAGAGCAAGTCACACTTGCTTTTAGCTTGATTCGTGATTTAATCGTCTTTACAGAGTTTCGTTTGATCTTGGTGGATAAGCAAGGAGTAACAGGAAAGAAAACTTCCTACAAATCCCTTCCTTATCGCTCCATCTCTCGATTTTCAGTAGAAACTTCCGGTCATTTTGATTTGGATGCTGAATTAAAAATCTGGGTCTCTTCAGCAGTGGAACCTTCAGAAGTTTTACAATTCAAGAGTGACAACAGTGTCATTGAAATCCAGCAAGCATTAGCCAGTGCGGTCTTTAAATAAAAAATCATGTTGATAGAGAACAGTTGAGAAAGGAGACGGAATGTTTATCGATAAACAATTGGGTCAAGATCGGAAATGGATCAATATCGACTCGGATTTGATTGCTGAAAATTCATATCTTTATAAAAAATACGATATTGACAAAGAAACCATTGAGTACGCGATGGATAAGAACGAACGTGCCCATATGGATTACAATCGAGAAAACGGAACGATCACCTTTATCTACAATGTATTGGATTTAGAAAAGGACAAGGAATACTACGAAACCATCCCCATGACCTTTATCGTTCAAGATACGCGACTCGTGACCATCAGTAACCAGGACAATGCCTATATCATTGAACAAATGGTTCGTTATTTGGAAAGCCATGAGGAGCTGTCGATCTATAAGTTGCTTTTTGCAGGTCTTGAAATGATCAGTAATGCTTATTATCCGATTATTGATCGCTTAGATAAGCACAAAGATGAACTCAATCGTTTGCTTCGAAAGACAACGACGACAAAGAATCTTTATGCCCTGTCTGACCTTGAGACCGGTATGGTGTATCTGGTCGCGGCAGCCAAGCAAAATCGGATGTTGCTAGAACATATCAAAGCACATGTCATTTATCGCAGGATGAATGATGTTGAAAAAGAGCAGTTTGATGATGCCATGATCGAAGCGCGTCAGTTGGTTTCAATGACCGAGTTGATTTCCAATGTCTTACAGCAGTTGTCTGGATCATACAACAATATCCTAAACAACAACTTGAATGACAACTTGACAACCCTAACCATCTTTGAAGCCTTGTTGGCGGTCTTAGCCGTTATCACCGGTTTCTTCGGAATGAATATCCCTCTTCCTATGACAGAGGATCCCAATGCTTGGATCTATGTATCCCTATGTAGCTTTATATTATGGCTCATTTTGGCAAAGGTCATGCGTTGGATTGTGAAAAAAAGATAAAAAAAAGAGGCTTGGAGAAATCCGAGCCTCTTCGTATCTAGAATAATCTGAGAAATAGGAACCATCTAGACACCTGCCCTCCTCTCCAAAGAAGGGGCAGTGTGAATAGTTCATCGACTGTACAAAATCTTCTTGGAAATAGTAGGAGTAGATTTAATAGTACTGAGTGGTTCTAAATAAATCAGAACTTAGAATAAATCGTTGAATCAGATAAAATGATCCTATTTCTTTATACAGAAATATTTTAGATACTAACTGTATTATACATATTTATTTGTAAAAACGCAAGATAAGAGTTACCAAAAAATAAAAGTTTTCCGATTTTTTTATACTCCAATGATGAAGTATATGAAATGGTCGCAAGAAGAAAACCAGTCCTGGCTAGGATTTGCGTCACTTTTCTGATTTCAAGCGATCCAGGATTTTTTCCTAAAAAATAAAATTAATCTCCTTTGACTATCATTTGCCTCTTCATTATGTTATACTAGATAAGTTGCAAACTTGTATGAGAGAAATGGTGGGGAGACTGAACAGATGGAAGGCTTCTGTTCGAAAGAAGACTCCCGCAAATAGGATCATGTTGCCTATTTGTTTGAAAAAACGATTCTAGTCAACAACATCCGTTAGTACGCAAAACATTTTTCTCTAAAGAAAATGTAGTCTTAAACAGACGGACTAGTTTTTCTTTAGATGAGTCTTGCGACAGGTAACCGGGAAGATGACTTCCTATGCAATCAGTGCGTATTCGCATTGAAAGAAGTTTGATAAAGTGGCTTCGCACCACTTTTTAGAAAGAAGAAAGAATTGAAATTCAATGAATTTAACTTATCTGCTGAATTATTAGCAGAAATCGAAAAAGCTGGCTTTGTAGAAGCAAGCCCGATCCAAGAACAAACCATTCCTTTGGCTCTTGAAGGAAAAGATGTCATCGGTCAAGCGCAAACAGGGACTGGTAAAACAGCTGCTTTCGGTCTTCCAACGTTGGAGAAGATTGATGTCGATAACACAGTGATCCAAGCCCTTGTCATTGCCCCAACGCGTGAATTGGCAGTTCAAAGTCAGGAAGAATTGTTCCGCTTCGGACGCAGTAAGGGTGTTAAAGTTCGCTCTGTCTATGGTGGATCAAGCATTGAAAAGCAAATTAAAGCTTTGAAGTCAGGCGCTCACATCGTTGTGGGAACACCTGGACGCTTGCTAGATTTGATCAAGCGCAAGGCCTTGAAACTCGATCATATTGAAACCTTGATCCTGGATGAAGCAGATGAAATGCTCAACATGGGCTTCTTGGAAGATATCGAAGCCATCATTAGCCGTGTCCCAGAAACACGCCAAACCTTGCTCTTTTCAGCAACGATGCCAGAAGCTATCAAACGTATCGGTGTTCAGTTTATGAAAGAGCCAGAACACGTTAAGATTGCGGCCAAAGAATTGACCACCGATTTGGTCGATCAATACTATATTCGTGTCAAAGAAGGTGAAAAATTTGATACCATGACTCGATTGATGGATGTCGAACAGCCTGAACTTGCCATCGTCTTTGGTCGGACCAAACGCCGGGTTGATGAATTGACTCGTGGCTTGAAGATTCGTGGTTTCCGTGCAGAAGGAATTCACGGAGATTTGGATCAAAACAAGCGTCTCCGAGTCCTTCGTGACTTTAAAAATGGGAACTTGGACGTCTTGGTAGCAACAGACGTTGCGGCACGTGGCTTGGATATTTCAGGTGTGACCCATGTCTACAACTACGATATTC
Source organism: Streptococcus mobilis (assembly GCF_059727625.1). NCBI lineage: Bacteria > Bacillati > Bacillota > Bacilli > Lactobacillales > Streptococcaceae > Streptococcus > Streptococcus mobilis. The sequence goes on along the minus strand of NZ_AP041823.1, from coordinate 1,583,577 downwards.
CACAAGATCCAGAAAGCTATGTTCACCGGATCGGACGGACAGGTCGTGCTGGGAAAACAGGGCAATCCATTACCTTTGTATCGCCAAATGAAATGGGCTATTTGCAAATCATTGAGAACTTGACCAAAAAGCGGATGAAGGGAATGAAACCTGCAACAGCAGAAGAAGCCTTCCAAGCGAAAAAACAAGTAGCACTGAAGAAAATTGAGCGAGATTTTGAAGATGAAAAAATCCGGACCAACTTTGAGAAGTTTGGCAAGGATGCTCGCAAATTGGCTGCAGCATTCACTCCTGAAGAATTGGCTATGTATATTTTGAGCTTGACCGTTCAAGATCCAGACAGCCTTCCAGAAGTTGAAATTGCGCGTGAAAAACCATTGCCGTTTAAACCATCCGGTGGTGGCTTTGGTGGAAAAGGAAAAGGTGGCCGTGGAAATGGCCGTCGTGGAGACCAACGCCGTGACCGAAATCGCAGAGATGACCGTGAAGGTGGACGCCGTGATTTCAAACGCAAGTCCAATAAAAATAGCCGAGACTTTGAAGGCAAAGGCAACAAACGTCCTCATCGTACTTCCAATGAAAAGAAAAATGGATTTGTCATCCGCAATAAAGGGGATAAATAAGTCCGAAGGAACGGTCTATTGCTAGACCGTTTTTTTATATGAAAAATAAAAAATACAAGGGTTAACCAGCTGTTAACCCTTGTATATTTATAAGGAGACCTAAATGATAACTGACTCTTTTAGAAAAAATGTATCATGATAAGGAGCATCCAAAAAAGTCAGACAACAGAAAGAATGGATTCCTAAAATGGGATATTTCTGTTAACATATTAAGTCTACAATTATTTCCAAGCCTTGTCAAGGATTTTTTCTTATTTTTTTAAAATTTTTGACTAGAAAAATAAAAATTGACAATCTCTTCTAAAAGGTTATAATGAATATAATAACTATACTAATTAAAAAGAGGTGTCGCCCATGGTGATTGCATTAAAAAATGATGATCTAGAAGTACAATTTAAGACATTTGGTGGGGAATTGAGCTCCATTCGAAGTAAGGAAGGCATAGAATATCTCTGGCAGGGGGATCCAGAGTATTGGTCAGGACAAGCGCCGGTTCTGTTTCCGATTTGCGGGAGTGTTCGTAATGGCCAAGTACAGTATCATCTAAAAGATGGAGTGAAGACAGGCCAGCTTCCAAGACACGGCCTCATTCGCAAGAGAGAGTTTGAACTCAAAGAACAAACAGACCATCGTCTTGTCTTTGAAATCACCTCTAACGACGAGAGCTTACAAAATTATCCCTACCATTTTCGAGTGGAAATCGATTATGAATTGAAAGGGAAAGAGATCACCATCACGTATCGCGTGCAAAATTTAGAGTCAGATCAAGTCATGCCTTATTTCATTGGAGGGCATCCAGCCTTTCGTTGTCCCCTTTTAGCAGATGAAGACTATGAAGACTACGAGTTGATTTTTGAAAAAGAAGAAAGCTGTAGCGTTCCTCTCTTGTTCACAGAAACCGGTTTGGTTGATCGCCTGCAGCGGACGCCATTTTTAGACCATAGCCGTAGCCTACCTTTGCGCCATGAACTGTTTGAAAAAGACGCCATTATTTTAGATCAGTTAGCCTCTAAATCTGTGCAGCTCCTCTCGAAAAAATCTGGTAAAGGTTTGGAATTTGCCTTTGCAGATTTTGAGAATCTCGTCCTTTGGTCTACCAATAACAAGGGGCCTTTCATTGCCTTGGAGCCTTGGACGGGTATTTCCACATCTGCAGAAGAGGGCGATTTCTTCGAAGATAAAAAAGGTGTGATCCAGTTGGCTCCTCAAGAAACACGGAGTCACCAGTACCGTATCACCATTTTGTAAATGAAAAACCGTTGGACTATGGAGTCCGACGGTTCTTTTTGATATAGTTTAGCTTTGCTTGGCGCGATTTCTTTTTAAAGAGAGACTCGGCAGACATAGCAGAGGGTTTATCTGGATAGGATTCTTGGTAAAGAAGTTTAACGGGGAGGCGAGCCCGTGTGTATTTGGCGCCTTTTCCAGCATTGTGAGTCTTTAGGCGTTTTTCGACATCTGTGGTGTAGCCAGTGTAGAGGGAGCCATCCGCACACTCTAGGACATACATGTAAGCCTTAGTTTCCATAGTAGATCTCATGAATCTCGTCTGTATAGCTGCCGTCTTCATTGTGAATAAAGAGGGGAGGCAGAATTTTTAAACCATCCAGTGAGCCATCTTTGATCGCCTCAATCAATAACATATTCGCCTCTTTGGTCACTTTGGGATAGACAAACTGGATCCGCTTAGGTGCAAGATTGTAACGCTTCATGGTTTCGATGATATCTAAAAAGCGATCTGGACGATGGACCATCGCTAAGCGACCATTTGATTTGAGAACTCGCTGGGCCACATGGCAAATCTCATCTAAATTGGTGGTAATTTCATGCCGAGCTAAGAGGTAGTGTTCACTCTCATTGAGATTGGAATGCTCATCTACCTTGAAATAAGGAGGATTGCAGAGGATAATATCCACCTTACTCCCCCCGATATGTTGAGGCAAATGCTTGAGGTCATCGGTGATCATGGACATTTGCTGGTTCAAGCCATTGAGATCAATGGAGCGGGTTGCCATATCCGCTAGACGTTCCTGTATTTCGACACCAATGATCTGGGACTCTGTACGAGTACTCGCAAAAAGTCCCACGGCCCCATTTCCAGCGCAGAGATCTACGATCAAGCCCCGCTTGGGCAATTTTGGAAAGCGCGAGAGCAGGACGCTATCCACGGAGTAACTAAAGACTTCCCGATTTTGTATGATTTTCACATCACTTGAAAAGAGTTGATTGACGCGCTCGCCGTCTTTTAATTCGATATCTGTCATGGCTCTATTATAGCATGAAAAGAAGCTTGGGGAAAGATCGATAAAACATAAAAAGAGGCTGGAACAAAAGTCCTAGCCTCTCAATTATTTTTGGATTGTCGATCAAGACGCAGTGGTTGAGTGGGCTCTACTACGCTGATTTCATCAGCTTTTACAGCCCTACTCAACTGTGCGGAGGTGGGACGACGAAATCGAATTCTAACGAATTACCGATTTCTGTCCCACTCTCTTTTTTTAATCAAATTCATATTTTTGGAGAATCGTAGTGAGGATAAAGACTCCTGTAAAGATAGCCATCAATGCCAGATAAACTGGGAAAGTAGTGGTTGTAAGGAGTGAAATCTCGATCAAGTTTTTTAGCACGACCGCAGATGCGTAGAATCCTACTACAGAGAAGAGGATGAGGAGGGCCCGCCAGATATTTAGTGGCAGGCAAGCACGGATAACGGATAGGAAACCGATGGATCCAAGTAAGTAGTAGGATACAGTAGACATATCGGCTGCAGACCAACCATGGCTTGCTCCCCAAAGGCGAATAAACAAGACACTAAAGACGACCATCAAGGCGCTTGGTAAGGCTAACAGAAGGGAACGTCTCAAGAAGTGTTTTTCAACCGGTTTGATATTGCGTTCAAAGGTCAACACAAATGGTGGGAATCCTTCGACGAATTGGTCGATCAGGGTGATTTGAATAGGAATGAAAGGGAAAATCAGCAAATAGTTGACGTTAAAGAAGAGAGCACTTGCAATACAGATGATAGCCAAGAGGAAGGAATAGATCGTTTTGATAAAGAAGATTGGAGCGATTCGTCCAATGTTATTCACCACACGACGGCCTTCAAAAAGAATTTCTGGAACGTCATTAAAGTCAGAGTTCAAAAGAACAATATTGGCAATTTGACGGGTTGCTGGATCTCCCTCGGCCATCACGATGGAGCAGTCTGCTTCGCGAAGAGCAAGGATATCATTGACCCCATCTCCTGTCATAGCAGTCGTCCGACCAGCTGCTTTCAAGGTTTGGATAAGCAGTTTTTTCTGGTGAGGAGACACACGCCCAAAGATAGCTGTTTCTTCTGCTTGATCCACTAATTGATCATCAGAAATTTTTGAACAATCGATGTAGTTTTCATAATTTTTGAAGCCAGCTTGTTGAGCGATATAAGAGACCGTCACAGGGTTGTCACCGGAGATGATTTTGAGATCCACTCCTTGAGAGCGCAAATACTCAAGAGTATCTGAAGCCCCTTCACGAATGGGGTCTGTAATCTCAATAACCGCAATCCCTTCAAGATTTTCAGGCAGTTTCAATTCCTGCATGCTGATCAGTTCTGAACTGTGAGCCAAGACGAGCACGCGCGATCCACGAGCTTGTGCTTCGACGACAGGAGCTGGATTTTCTTGAAGGAGCATTTCAGGAGCACCGAGAAAGACGGTTCCAAGGTTGGATAGGTGCATGGCTCCCCATTTCCGATCACTTGAGAAAGGAATAATGTTTTCCGCAGTATAAGCATGCTCCAACTCCCCATAAGCCTTGCGAATAGCTTGAGCAGTAGGATTGGTGTCCTCGCTATTTTGCATGTAAGCTGAAAGGATAACTTTGATGGTTTCCTCAGAAAAATGATCAGATAAGCTATGGAGAGCTTCGACTGTCATCTTCCCTTGAGTGATGGTACCGGTCTTATCAAGACACAAGGTATCCACACGCGCCAAGGTTTCTACTGAGTACATTTCTTGGACAAGAACCTTGCGCATACCGAGCTTAATAACCGCTGTCAAAAGAGACGTAACTGTTAGTAAAGCGATCCCCTTTGGCAACATTCCCAAGAGAGCTGTGGAAGAATTCACGACAGCATCCTTGATTGGCAGCATCTTGATCAACAGTGCTTCAAAGAAGAGGGCAAGGCCAAATGGGATGATAATTTTACCAGTGAAGCTAGAAATTTTCGCTAAGTTATAAAGAATACGCGAATTGATAGGCTTCAAGGTTTTAGCTTCCATCATCAGTTTGTTGGCATAGTTGTTTGCTCCAACCCGCTTGACACGGGCATAGACTTGACCACTGGCAATATAACTACCAGAAAGAAGTTCATCACCAACTTCTTTTAAGACCAGATCACTCTCACCAGTCAGCATAGCCTCATTAGCTTCTGCAATACCGGACATGACTTCAGCATCACTAGGGATCTGCTCACCTGAAGACAGAAGCATTAAATCACCCAGAACAAGCTTTTCTGGTGGAATTGCATCTTTTTCCCCGTCTCGAATGACAGTCACTAGCTCTCGACTCATGAGGTTGAGCTTATCAATCATCCGCTTGGCGCGCATCTCGGTCATGATTCCTGTAATGGCATTGAAGCAAATGACTGCAAAAAAGATCATATTGCTCCAGGCCTGTACAGCAGCCAAGGCCACAGCAATCACAAAGTTTAAGGTATTAAACAAGGTGAAGACGTTGCGCTTGATGATTTGCCAGGTGCTGGTACTTGTATTCGTTGTAAAATCATTGGTTTGTCCGCGATCCATTTTCTTGCGGACTTCACTGAGGGACAAGCCCTTTAAATCAATAGTTTCCATAGACAATATGATATCATTTTTTTGAGAAAAAGACTATCTAGAATCGGTCCGCTGAGACAATTTTTATCTAAAAAAGGTTTGCGGTCAAAATCAGGATACGGTATAATAAGAAAGAACCTTTTACAGGATGGAATATCTTGTAGAGAAACGAATGAAATGGATTTGAGGAACAACTATGTTTTATACCTATTTACGTGGCCTTGTTGCCTTTATTCTGTGGGTTTTAAATGGGAATGCCCATTACCATCATAAGGACAATATTCCAGATCGAAAAGAGAACTACATCTTGGTATCCCCTCACCGAACTTGGTGGGATCCAGTCTATATGGCCTTTGCAACCAAGCCAAAGCAATTTATCTTTATGGCGAAAAAAGAACTCTTTACCAATCGTATTTTTGGCTGGTGGATTCGCATGTGTGGGGCTTTTCCAATCGACCGTGAAAATCCGGGAGCAGAAGCCATTAAGTATCCTGTCAATATGCTGAAAAAGAGCAACCGTTCTTTGATTATGTTCCCAAGTGGAAGTCGTCATTCTCAAGACGTCAAAGGCGGTGTTGCCATCATTGCCAAAATGGCGAAGGTCCGTATCATGCCAGTGACTTATACTGGTCCAAGAGACTTGAAAGGGTTGTCAACGGGTGAACGCATTGATATGAACTTTGGACATCCCATTGATATTTCGGATATTAAAAAGATGAATGACGAAGGAGTGGCAGAAGTTGCCCGCCGTATCCAGGAGGAATTTGATCGCTTGGATGCGGAAGCACAAGCGATCAACACCCCAACAAAACCGTTTATCTTGATTCGTTTGTTAAAAATCCTTTTGATTCCCCTTGTCTTAGTCGTGGCCATCTTGACCTTGCTCTTTAGTTACCTAGCCAGCTTTGTATGGGATCCAGACAAACATCGGAAAAACAAGTAAAAAAACTGAGAGTTTTTCTCAGTTTTTTTTATTTTTACGAATAATAAAAGTGAGAGGAGGTTTCTTATGAAGGATATCATCGAAAAAATCAAAGAATATAAGCTCTTTTTAGCACTTACAGCTATCGGACTCTTACTTGGAGGATATTTCCTTTTCCATCGACCTCAGTCAAATGCATCCACTATACCGGATCTTTATCAGGCTTCTAGTTCAACTTCGAGCAAAGAAAAGATATCTGCTTCTAGTTCAAGAGAAGAAAAGCCAGCTGCTTCAGTGTCTGATGCGCCCGAAATCATTACGGTCGATGTCAAAGGGGCTGTTAAACAACCAGGTGTCTATGAGTTACGCTCTGATAGCAGAGTTCACGATGCCATTCATAAGGCGGGTGGAATGACTGCGGAAGCCAATAGCCAATCGGTCAACTTGGCGCAAAAGCTCTCTGATGAAGCAGTGATTTATGTTGCTAAAGAAGGGGAGGATGTTCCAGCACTTGGAAGTTCAGAAAGTTCTGCAACTTCGTCAGCGCCAGCAGAAAAAACAGGCAAGGTCCATTTAAATCGAGCGACCGAATCAGAGCTCCAAACCGTATCAGGCATTGGCCAGAAACGTGCCCAGGATATTATCGCCTATCGCGAAGCAAATGGTCCTTTTCGATCAGTGGATGATCTAAAAAATGTTTCAGGAATCGGAGAGAAAACACTGGAGAAACTAAGAGATGCTTTCACGGTGGATTAAAAACCTTCCTTTTTCGCTTGTCCATCTCGCCTTTTTGCTTCTATGGCTGTATTTTAGTATCTATCAACCATCTTGGCTTTCGATCAGCGGTCTAGTAGTAGTGGGAGTTTTAGCGGTTCATCACTATAAAGGGAAGCGCTCAAGTTTGCTATGTCTTGGTTTAGCAACACTTTGTTTTGCGGTCTTCTTTGTCTTTCAGCGACTACAGGATCATCCAGTACAAGTAGAAAGTCAGCCCCCACGCCACTTACTCCTGATTCCAGATACCATCAAGATCAACGGGGACGCCCTGTCTTTTCGTGCTAAAAATCAGGGAAGGACCTATCAAGTTTTCTATACTTTAAAATCAGAAAAAGAAAAACAGCAGTGGCAAAGTCAAACCCACTTGCTGGAGTTGACATATAAAGGTGTTATAGAAGAACCAGAAGGGCAGCGAAATTTTAGAGGTTTTGACTATCGAGCTTATTTGAAGACTCAGGGAATATATCACCAAATTAGAATTGAAACGATCCAATCTGCGCTTCCCATCCAAACGTGGAATGTTTTCGATTGGCTATCTCAATGGAGGCGCCAAGCCATTGTTTGGAGCAAGGAGCACTTTCCACATCCAATGAACCAGTATATGACCGGCCTTCTTTTTGGTTATTTAGATACGGATTTTGAGGAGATGGATCAGCTTTACACGAGTTTGGGAATTATTCATTTATTCGCCTTATCTGGGATGCAGGTTGGCTTTTTCATCAATGGGATCCGAAAAGCTCTCTTACGTCTAGGAATCTTGCAAGAGACAGTCGATATCTGGATGCTTCCAATTTCTTTGGTCTATGCTGGCTTGACAGGTTTTTCTGTTTCAGTGGTTCGTAGTCTCTTACAAAAAATCCTCTCTCAAAAGGGCATCCGAGGGATGGAAAATATGGCGATGACCTTGATGCTCTTAATGATTCTCATGCCCAAGTTTCTCCTGACAGCTGGAGGCGTCTTGAGTTGTGCCTATGCCTTTATTTTGACCTTGGTAGATACTAATTCTTATTCAGGAATTAAAAAGGTGCTAGTGGAAAGTTTCTGGATTAGTCTGGGGATCTTGCCCCTTTTGACCTATTATTTTAGTGTCTTTCAACCATGGTCACTCCCTTTAACCTTCCTCTTTTCTTTCTTGTTTGATCTTGTTCTCCTTCCAGGGTTAACAGTGCTATTTATCTTATCGATTCTAAAGCCGCTTACGATTTTTAATAGTTTCTTTCTACTCATAGAGGAGTGTATTCGTTGGATCTCAAAGCTCACGTCGGTACCGTTGGTATTTGGTCAACCGACCGGATTAGCTCTGATCGTCCTCTTACTTCTTTTAGGGACCTTATATGATCTTCGAAAGCAAAAAAAATTTCGTTTTCTGTTCATCGGTATGATTCTACTCATCTTTTGTTGGACCAAGCATCCTTTAGAAAATGAGATCACCATGGTGGATATCGGTCAAGGAGACAGTATCTTTTTACGCGATTGGAAAGGAAGGACCATTTTGATTGATGTCGGAGGACGCGTCACTTTTAAAAGTGGAGACAAGTGGCAAGAGCGCAGTCAATCTGCCAACGCGGATAAAACCTTGATTCCCTATCTCAAGAGTCGAGGTGTTGGAAAACTCGATGCTTTGGTCTTGACCCATACAGATCAGGACCATATGGGCGATATGGTAGAGGTTGCCAGACAAATCCCGGTTAAAAAAGTGTATGTCAGTTCAGGCAGTCTAACCAGTTCCAAATTTCAAGATAAATTGAAACAGCTTCATAGCCCAGTTAAAGTAGTCCAGAGAGGGGATCAACTTCCTATTTTTGATCATCATCTCGAAGTATTATCTCCTGATGAAGTGGGGGATGGCAAAAATAATGATTCGATTGTCCTCTATGGGCAGTTTTATCAGAAACGGTTTTTGTTTACAGGTGATCTGGAAGAAGCTGGGGAGAAAAAACTATTGGGAAACTATCCCCAATTACAAGTGGATGTTTTGAAAGTAGGCCACCACGGATCGAAAGGTTCCTCTAGTGATGTATTCTTGGATCAGCTACATCCTCAATTGGCCTTAATCTCCGTTGGAAAGAAAAATCGCTACCAGCATCCTCATAAAGAATTGCTTGATCGTTTAGAGGAACGATCCATTTCTTACCTTCGTACCGATGAAAGAGGAGCGATTCGCTTGATTGGGTGGGATCATTGGAGGGTAGAAACGGTCCGCTAGAGATAAGGAGAGGTTTGCTTTCTATGCTGAAAATTGCTATTATAGAAGGTGAAATCAATGTAAAGGTAGAATCGTATGAACGCATTTAAGCAATTTTGGATACAGTATGCAGATTTTTCAAGTAAGACCAGTCGAGCCCATTTTTGGCTAGCTTTTTTCTGGAATTTCCTGATTTCTTTGCCTCTTTGGGTTTTTTACATCGTGACTTCTTTATCCCATCAAAATGCTCAAGAAATACTCAATTTTTCAACTGTTCATTCTAAAACAGGTCTATGGGCACTCGCTTTCTTAGCATTCTTTTACTTCCTCATTTTGGTACCCAGTCAAGCCATTTGTGTGCGTCGCTTGCGGGATGCTGGGGTCCATTGGTCTTGGATCTTTTTGAACCTTGGTCCGGTTTTACTCTATTTGTTGACGGGGCTAGATATTTTCCTGTTTCTTTGGGTGATTACAGTTATTTCTCTCCTGATTCTCATGATGCTTCCAGGAAAAAATACCTTCCCACAACCAGTAGAAACTCCTATGGGAGTAACTTCTGAACCACAGGTCACCGCGACAGGGGGGAGCTTTGGAGGCAACTCGTTTGAGCAAATTCCTAATTTTGTAGGAGCACCTGATTTGTCCGATGAAAAACCACCATTGGAACAAAAAATGGCTGCTGAATACGAAATCCACTAAACGGATAAAGATAAGAGAGTTTCATGCAAGCAATTACCGACACTAAACATCTGACGGTTCAAACTCTGCCTTCTATTCTTGTCTTGACAGGCGAGGATGTAGGTCAATTTGAATGGTTAAAAAAAGACATTTTAAAAAAAATAGGCTATGATCCCTCAGATTTGAATTATTCTTATTTTGATATGAAGGAAGCCTCTTATGCTGAGGTAGAGCTGGATTTGGTCAGTCTTCCTTTTTTTGAAGATGAAAAAATCGTGATTTTGGATCACTTATTGGATCTGACCACTGCCAAGAAACGCAATTTAACCGATGAAGATCTGAAGCAATTTGAAAACTATCTGGAAAATCCTTCTGAATCGACCCGTTTGGTGATATTTGCAGAAGGAAAATTAGATAGTAAGCGTCGCTTGGTCAAACTCCTAAAACGGGATGCCCAAATCATTGAAGCGACCACTCCTAAAGAGCAAGATTTAAAGCGTTATTTTGCAAGTCAGGCCCAAGAATTGGGCTTACACTTTGTGGGCGATTCCTTGGACCAGCTACTCTTAAAATCTGGCTATGATTTTGGAGAGTTACAGAAGAATCTCGCTCTGTTGCAGGCTTATAAAGAAGATGGTCAGATTACCCTCGAAGATATCAAGGAGGTTGTTCCAAAGTCCTTGCAAGATAATATTTTTGATCTGACACAGATGATTCTCAAACGCCAAATCGATCAAGTCCGGAATTTGGTTAAGGATCTCCGCTTACAAGGAGAAGATGAAATAAAATTGATCGCTATTTTGTTGGGGCAATTCCGAATGTTTTCTCAAGTTAAAATTTTCTCAGAAGAAGGCCAAACTGAAAGCCAAATTGTAGCGAGCTTGTCGGAGTTGTCAGGACGCAAGGTCAATCCTTACCAGGTGAAGTTTGCCTTACGGGATAGCCGCAGACTTTCCCTATCTTTTTTGAAGCAAGCTATGATGACCTTCATCGAGACGGATTATGCGATTAAAAGTGGAACATATGAAAAAGACTACTTATTTGATTTGACCTTGTTGAAAGTAGCTAATAGCGTCTAACGATGAATGAAATCGCAAGCAGATTAGTTGAATAATTTAGCTGTTTGCGTTATCATCAAGTCAGTAATAAAGAAAAGAGGACCATAAAATGGCTATCATTTTACCAGAATTACCATATGCTTATGATGCATTGGAACCTTATATCGATGAAGAAACCATGCATTTGCACCATGATAAACACCATCAAACATATGTAAACAATGTGAATGCAGCTCTTGAAAAACATCCTGAAATTGGAGAAGACCTTGAAAGCTTGTTAGCTGATGTTGAATCCATTCCAGCTGACATTCGCCAAGCTGTGATCAACAATGGTGGTGGTCATTTGAACCACGCTCTTTTCTGGGAATTGATGACTCCAGAACAAACAGCTCCTTCAGCAGAACTTGCTGCAGCGATTGATGCTACATTTGGTTCATTTGAAGACTTCAAAGCAGCCTTCACAGCAGCAGCAACGACACGTTTTGGTTCTGGCTGGGCATGGTTGGTTGTCAACAAAGAAGACAAACTCGAAGTGACTTCAACAGCAAACCAAGATACACCAATCTCTGAAGGTAAAACACCAATCCTTGGTTTGGATGTTTGGGAACATGCTTACTACGTGAAATACCGTAACGTACGCCCTGACTACATCAAAGCTTTCTTCTCAGTGATCAACTGGAATAAAGTGAATGAATTGTTTGCAGCAGCAAAATAATAAAATGAAGGAATCTATAAGAGCAAGTATTGGCTCTTATAGATTTTTTTATGTGCATCCGAAAAATTGGAGTATAATTTCTTGCGTTTGGTCAGGAAAATGATACACTAGTAGGAGTGTGTCTTACTTGTCTGAAGCCTGGTTTGAAGGGCCTAGGCAAGGAAAAGATAAACCTTAAAATGAAAACTGAAACATTCAGGGAGAAATGAAATGACTAGTATTACCATTACTAAAGGAGCCGTTGAGACGCCTATCTATTTGCGGATGTTAAATCGTCATGGCTTGATTGCAGGTGCAACAGGAACAGGAAAAACGGTTACGCTCAAAGTTCTAACAGAAAAATTAAGCAAAGAAGGCATTCCGGTCTTTCTAGCCGATATCAAGGGAGATTTATCTGGCTTAGCTAAAGCAGGGCAATGGACACCAAAACTGGAAGAACGCTACAAGCTTCTTGGGATCACAGATCCGTTTGAGCCACAAGCCTTCCCTGTTCGATTGTGGGATGTCTTTGGTCAAGCTGGTCATCCTGTTCGGGCAACGGTCGAAGGGATGGGGTCATTGCTTCTTTCTCGTCTGCTTGATTTGAATGAAACCCAATCAGGAATTCTCGCAATTGTCTTTAAAGTGGCCCAAGAGAAAGATTGGCCCTTGCTTGATTTGAAGGACCTGCAAAGCCTTTTAAAGGAAGTCTATGAACATAGTTCAGAGTATTCGGCTCAATATGGCAATATCACCAAACAATCTGTCGGAGCGATCCAAAGAAGTCTCTTGGTTCTTGAAGAAGAAGGAGCAGACCAATTTTTCGGAGAACCCGCACTTGATTTAAATGACTTCATGCAACTAGATGCTTCTGGTCGTGGTTATATCAATATTCTTTCAGCTACAAAGCTCTTTCATTCACCAAAATTGTACTCAACCTTTTTGATTTGGATGCTGTCTCGTCTCTTTGAAACACTTCCAGAGGTTGGGGATCCTGAAAAGCCAAAACTAGTCTTCTTCTTTGATGAAGCGCATCTCCTCTTTAAGGATGCAAGCAAGCTCTTTCTTGAGAAGGTCGAGCAAGTGGTACGCCTGATTCGTTCTAAGGGTGTAGGGATTTACTTTATTACCCAAAATCCTCAAGATCTTCCAGAATCTGTTTTGGCACAGCTTGGAAATCGTGTTCAGCATGCACTTCGAGCTTATACACCAAAAGAAATGAAGGCGATTAAGGTTGCTGCCCAAAGTTTTCGTCCGAATCCAGATTTTGATACAGAAACAGTGATCACAGAGTTAGGGACAGGGGAAGCCTTAGTTTCTTTCCTCAATGAAAAGGGACAGCCTAGTGTGGTTGAGCGTGCTTATATTCTCTCTCCTCAATCGAGTTTCGACCTCTTAAATGAGAGTGAACAATTGGCCTTGATCACAACATCGCCTTTCCATCAAAAGTATGCGACGACGATTGATCGAGAATCTGCCTATGAAAAATTAGCAGCTAAAGCAAGCAAGGAAGCACAAGAAAAAGAGCAAAAAGAAGCAGAAAAGGAAGAGGCTACAGCAGATAAGGCGGCTCAAAAACGTAGTCCAGGTCGTCCAAGAAAATCTAGTCTTGAAAAGGCAAAAGATTCCTTCTTGAGTTCCTTATTCCGGACGATTGCGCGTGAGATTGCTAAGCTAATTATGGGCTCCTTTAAACGGAAATAACCCGTTTATGAAAAGAAAAAAACTTTTTAAAAAGAAACCGTTTTCTCTTTCTGATAATTCTTGTTATTTTCAGTAGAATCTTTTATAATTAATCTCGTATGAAAAAATATTTTAATCTACGCTCGATCATGATTGCGGTCAGTATTTTATTGTGCTTAGTGGGAACAAGCGCACTGGGCTACTTGCATGCTACGCAACCAACAGCATCAGCAATTGAAAAAAAAGCAAAGAAAACAAAAGAAGCAAAAGAACAAGATATAGAAAAGTCTACCCCTGAAACGAAAAAACCACGTGTCAAATCTCCTGAAGCTAAGCAAGCAGTAGTAGATGCAGACATGGAAACGATGAGCGCTTATGGCCTTGTCTATGATTATGCTAATAAAGGCTTGGTAGAGGTTGTTCAGGATTTCCTAGCGGAAAGTGGAATTGATCCGTCACAAGTTGCCTTCACGTATCGTAATGCCATTACAGGAGAGCAGTTTGCGATGAATGATCTTCAACCAATGACTGCAGGAAGTACCTACAAGTTGCCGTTGAATATGTTGGTGGTAGATGAGGTTGCAAAAGGCAAACTGAATTTAACAGATCGGTTTGATATTACCAATACCTACTATGAATATGTCGGTGAGCATGACAATTACGTCGCAGCCTTTGATGGAGCCATGTCTATCCCTGATATGCAACGCTATTCATTGGTTTACTCTGAAAATACCCCAGCTTATGCCTTAGCAGATCGATTGGGTGGCATGGAGCAAGCGCGGAAGCTATTCAGTCGCTATGGTCAATCCCGTTCACCAGAAGTAAAGACCTTTAGCGATGAAAATAAAACGACAACAGATTACTATATCCATGTTTTGGAATATCTTTGGAATCATCAAGAAAAATATGCAGATTTGTTGGAATTGATTGGGGAGTCTTTCCCAGGTGAGTACTATAAGAAATTCTTACCGGATTTGGTCATTCAACAAAAACCAGGCTATGTTGCTGAAGCTTTGAATGTGGACGCTATTGTGCGTGAATCTACTCCGTACCTGATCGCCATTTATACCGCAGGTCTTGGAGGAACGACTCCAGAAAGTTCTGAGATCAGTGGTGTCGGTCTGTATCAATTGGGTCAATTGGCTTATGTTATCAATGAATGGCATCGAGTTAATATGAATGAATAATCGACAAAAGGTCTGAGGGTTGTTCAGGCCTTTTATTCTATTAAAGTAGGATGAAATTCACTTGTTGTTTTGAATTACTTTTCTGTTCTAAAGAGACTTCTTTCCCTTTTCTATAAAAAGTATGTTATACTAATAATAGTAATAAGAGGAAGTATAGACATGATTACAAAGGAAGATTACCAGTTGCTTCGCTTGCATCCTGCATTTTCTGCGTTGCCAGTGGAGCTTTTTGATAAATTAGCTGTTGAAATTCATGCCAGGGATATCCCTAAGGGACAAATTTTATTTTTTGCAGGAGATAGACGGGATCGCATATTCCTTCTAGTGGAGGGCTTTGTTCGCATTGAGCAATTTGATTCTTCTGACCAATTCTCCTATATGGATTACATTAAGAAAGGGTCCTTGTTTCCTTATGGTGGAATGTTCCAGGACGAACGCTACCACTATACAGCCAGTGCTGTAACGGATTTACGCTGTTTTGTAATTCCCGTCAATCTTTATGAGATGTCTGCTCAAGAAAGCAAGGAGCAATTGCTCTTCATTACGAGAAAGCTTTCGTCGATTCTAGAATTTCAAGAGTTGCGTCTACGTAATGTTGTGACAGCCAGTGCTAGTGATCGCGTGGTTCAGTCTTTGGCCATATTATGCAAGGACTATGAAAGCCTTGGAAATCAACTTCCATTTCCGATTAGTATGAAGGAAATGGCCAAATTAGCGGCAACAACTCGAGAAACAGTCAATCAAGTTTTAAAGAAACTCATCGATTCTCGTAAGATTCAGTATGAAAGAAAACAACTAACTTTTCTAGATACAGCCTACTTTTTAAAGAGCTTTGAAGAGATCAACTAATTTGTTGATCTTTTTTTATATTTTACAAAAAAATATATATTCACAAAAATAATATAAAAGACAAAATATTCAAAGAAAACGCTTCATATTGACTAAAATATAGATAACATTCAAAAAAACACAAAATTCTTTGCATTCAAAAAGTAGAATCCTTCGTGAAAGCGGTAACAATAAAGGATATAATAACAATTGTAATAAAGCTTGTGAACAAGCTCAAAGAAAAAAGGAGGATGACAGATGTCAACTAAACCAATTCATGTTTTCTCTGAAATTGGAAAACTGAAAAAAGTAATGTTGCACCGTCCAGGTAAAGAGTTGGAAAACTTGATGCCTGACTATCTAGAGCGTCTTCTTTTTGATGATATTCCATTCTTGGAAGATGCTCAAAAAGAACACGACAATTTTGCTCAAGCGCTTCGTAACGAAGGAATCGAAGTACTTTATCTTGAAAAATTGGCAGCTGAGTCATTGACTACTCCAGAAATTCGCGAACAATTCATCGAAGAATATCTTGATGAAGCAAACATTCGTGGTCGCCAAACTAAAAACGCTATTCGCGAAATCCTTCGTGGTATTGAAGACAACCAAGAATTGGTTGAAAAAACAATGGCTGGTTTCCAAAAAGCTGAGCTTCCAGAAATTCCAGAAGCTGATAAAGGCTTGACAGACCTTGTTGAATCTGACTACCCATTTGCGATTGATCCAATGCCAAACTTGTACTTCACACGTGACCCATTTGCTACAATTGGGAATGCAGTATCATTGAACCACATGTATGCTGATACACGTAACCGTGAAACTTTGTATGGTAAATACATCTTCAAATATCACCCAGTATATGGTGGTAATGTAGATTTGGTATACAACCGTGAAGAAGATACTCGTATCGAAGGTGGGGACGAATTGGTCCTTTCTAAAGATGTCTTGGCAGTTGGTATCTCACAACGTACAGATGCTGCATCAATCGAAAAATTGTTGGTAAACATCTTCAAGAAGAACGTTGGCTTCAAGAAAGTATTGGCCTTCGAATTTGCAAACAACCGTAAATTCATGCACTTGGATACAGTATTCACAATGGTGGACTACGATAAATTCACAATCCACCCAGAAATTCAAGGAAACCTTCGCGTCTTCTCTGTAACATATGAAAATGAAGCATTGAAGATTGTTGAAGAAAAAGGTGATTTGGCTGAATTGCTTGCTGAAAACCTTGGTGTAGAAAAAGTTACATTGATCCCTTGTGGTGATGGCAATGTGGTTGCAGCTGCTCGTGAACAATGGAACGACGGATCAAATACTCTTACAATCGCACCTGGTGTGGTAGTTGTATACGATCGTAACACAGTCACAAACAAGAAATTAGAAGAATACGGACTTCGTTTGATTAAGATCCGCGGAAGTGAATTGGTTCGCGGTCGTGGTGGACCTCGTTGTATGTCAATGCCATTTGAACGTGAAGAAATCTAATAGAGAAGACCGAGAGCTGGTCTTTGAGGATCAGCTCTTTCTTCTTACTGATCAATACTAGAAAGAAAATAGGAGACAAATAGAATGACAAATTCAGTGTTCCAAGGACGTAGCTTTTTGGCAGAAAAAGACTTTACACGTGCTGAGTTAGAATACCTTATCGGACTTTCAGCTCACTTGAAAGACCTTAAAAAACGCAACATTGAACACCACTATCTTGCAGGTAAAAACATTGCGCTTTTGTTTGAAAAAACTTCAACTCGTACTCGTGCAGCCTTCACTACTGCAGCCATCGACCTTGGTGCTCACCCAGAATACCTTGGTGCAAACGACATCCAACTTGGTAAAAAAGAATCTACAGAAGATACTGCTAAAGTTCTTGGACGTATGTTTGACGGTATTGAATTCCGTGGTTTCAGCCAACGTATGGTTGAAGAATTGGCTGAATTCTCAGGTGTTCCAGTATGGAATGGTTTGACTGACGAATGGCACCCAACTCAAATGCTTGCAGACTACTTGACAGTTCAAGAAAACTTTGGACGTTTGGAAGGTTTGACACTTGTATACTGTGGTGATGGACGTAACAACGTTGCAAACAGCCTTCTTGTAACAGGTGCTATCCTTGGTGTGAACGTACACATCTTCTCACCAAAAGAACTCTTCCCAGAAAAAGAAATCGTTGAGTTGGCAGAAGGATTTGCAAAAGAAAGTGGCGCTCATATCTTGATCACTGAAGATGCCGACGAAGCAGTGAAAGGTGCAGACGTACTTTACACTGATGTTTGGGTATCAATGGGTGAAGAAGACAAATTTGCAGAACGTGTTGCCCTTTTGAAACCTTACCAAGTAAACATGGATTTGATTAAGAAAGCTGATAACGAAGACTTGATCTTCTTGCACTGCTTACCAGCCTTCCACGATACAAATACTGTTTACGGTAAAGATGTTGCTGAAAAATTCGGCGTAGAAGAAATGGAAGTTACTGACGAAGTGTTCCGTAGCAAATATGCTCGTCACTTTGACCAAGCTGAAAACCGTATGCACACAATCAAAGCGGTTATGGCAGCTACTCTTGGTAACTTGTACATTCCAAAAGTTTAAGACTTTATAACCGTATACCAACAGCTATAGGGGCTGGACTGCTAGCTTTAGTCCTGCCCCTATTTTTTATAGAAGGGGAAAACTTATGTCAAGAAAAATCGTCGTTGCTTTGGGAGGAAATGCTATTCTCTCATCTGATCCTTCTGCACAAGCTCAACAAGAAGCACTTGTAGAAACAGCAAAACACTTAGTCAAATTAATCAAAAACGGGGATGACTTGATCATCACTCACGGAAATGGTCCTCAAGTAGGAAACCTTTTGCTCCAACACTTGGCAGCAAACTCTGAAAAGAACCCTGCTTTCCCACTTGATTCATTAGTTGCTATGACCGAAGGAAGCATTGGCTACTGGCTTCAAAATGCTCTTCAAAATGCTCTTCTTGAAGAAGGAATTGAAAAAGATGTGGCTTCTGTTGTGACACAAGTCGTTGTTGATAAGAACGACCCAGCTTTTGTCAATCTCAGCAAACCAATCGGTCCATTCTACTCAGAAGAAGAAGCAAAAGCAGAAGCTGAAAAATCTGGAGCAACTTTCAAAGAAGATGCTGGTCGTGGCTGGCGTAAAGTTGTTGCTTCACCAAAACCAGTGGATATCAAAGAAATCAATACCATCCGTACTTTGTTGAACGACGGTCAAGTCGTTGTGGCAGCCGGTGGTGGCGGTATCCCAGTTGTGAAAGAAGCAGATGGTAGCCTATCTGGTGTTGAAGCTGTCATCGATAAAGACTTCGCATCTCAACGTTTGGCTGAATTAGTAGAAGCAGACCTCTTCATCGTCTTGACTGGTGTCGATTATGTCTTTGTGAACTACAATAAACCAGACCAAGCAAAATTGGAACATGTTAATGTGGCTCAATTGGAAGAATATATCAAACAAGACCAATTTGCACCAGGAAGCATGCTTCCTAAAGTGGAAGCTGCCATTGCCTTCGTCAATGGTCGCCCAGAAGGAAAAGCAGTTATTACATCACTTGAAAACCTGGGAGCTTTGATTGAGTCTGAAAGTGGAACAATCATCCAAAAAGACTAATGAAAAATTAGGAAAAAACTAGTATTTTAAAGCTTATTGTGATAGAATAAGTCTATAGGTAAGCGTTTTACAAGAGACTCTTGTAAAACATCACTCACACTTTGTTGCGTTAGGAGGAAGACAAATGAGTGAAAAAACAAAAAAAGGATTTAAGATGCCTTCATCTTTTTCCGTATTGTTAATTATCATTGCTATTATGGCAGTGTTAACTTGG
Source organism: Streptococcus mobilis (assembly GCF_059727625.1). NCBI lineage: Bacteria > Bacillati > Bacillota > Bacilli > Lactobacillales > Streptococcaceae > Streptococcus > Streptococcus mobilis. The sequence continues at coordinate 1,564,292 of NZ_AP041823.1, read as the reverse complement.
ATTATTCCAGCTGGTCAATACAAGGTTGACGATGCAGGTGCTATCATTGCAGGTAGTTATGAATCTGTAAAAGCACATCCTCAAGGGATTTGGGATGTCTTGATGGCCCCAATCAATGCCATGCTTGGTAAAGCACCAACTAGTGCAGCGATTGACGTAGCCTTCTTCATCTTGATGGTCGGTGGTTTCCTTGGAGTTGTGAACGAAACAGGTACCCTTGATGTAGGGATTGCTTCAATCGTTCGTAAATACAAAGGCCGCGAAAAAATGTTGATCTTGATCTTGATGCCATTGTTTGCCCTTGGTGGGACAACTTATGGTATGGGTGAAGAAACCATGGCCTTCTATCCACTTCTCGTACCAGTTATGATGTCTGTTGGCTTTGACAGCTTGACAGGGGTTGCGATTGTACTTCTAGGTTCTCAAATCGGATGTTTGGCTTCTACATTGAATCCATTTGCAACGGTTATTGCATCTGATACAGCTGGTATCTCAAGTGCATCAGGATTGTTGCTCCGTGTGATTTTCTGGGTAGTCATGACTGCTCTTAGTACCTACTATGTATACCGTTATGCAGACAAGGTTCAAAAGGATCCTAAAGCATCCTTGACTTATGCAACTCGTGAAGAAGATTTGAAACACTTCAACGTAGAAAGTGGTGAAGAAATTCCTTCACAAATGAACAAGAAACAAAAACGTGTCTTGCTCGTCTTCATCTCAACATTCGTTATCATGGTTGCTGGATTTATCCCATTCAAAGATTTGGGTATTACATTCTTTGACAACTTTAACGAATCTCTCCATAAAATTCCAGTACTTGGTCAATTGATCGGTAACACAGATGCTCTTGGTACATGGTACTTCCCTCAAACAGCTATGCTCTTTGCCTTCATGGGAATCCTTGTGGGTATCATTTATGGCTTGAAAGAAGATAAAATCATTTCATCCTTCATGAATGGTGCAGCTGACCTCTTGAGTGTTGCGTTTATCGTAGCAGTAGCACGTGGTATCCAAGTCATTATGAACGATGGTATGATCACTGCGACAATCCTTCACTGGGGTGAAGAAGGACTTAAAGGTCTTTCATCTCAATTGTTCATTGTCTTGACTTACATTTTCTACTTGCCAATGTCATTCTTGATCCCATCATCATCTGGACTTGCTAGCGCGACAATGGGGATCATGGCACCTCTTGGTAAATTCGTCAACGTACCAGGTAGCTTGATTGTCACAGCTTACCAATCTGCATCTGGTGTCTTGAATTTGATCGCACCAACTTCAGGTATCGTAATGGGAGCTCTTGCTCTTGGACGTGTTGAAATCAGTACATGGTGGAAATTCATGGGTAAATTGGTTGTAGCGATTGTTGTGATCACCATTGCCCTTCTTCTACTCGGAACTGTAGTTCCATTCTTGCAATAGAATAAAGTAGGTGTTTCATGAAAAAAAGAATTAAGGACGATGTGAAAGAGCAGTTTTTAAACTCGCTTCAAACCATCATTTCTTATCCTTCTGTATTAAATGAAGGGGAAAATGGAACACCGTTTGGACAAGCTATCCAAGATGTCCTAGAAAAAACCTTAGAGCTTGCTCGAGAATTAGGTTTTCAAACATATATAGATCCTGAAGGATACTATGGATATGCAGAGATCGGTCAGGGGGAAGAACTCCTGGCCGTTCTTTGTCACTTGGATGTTGTTCCAGCCGGTGATTTACAAGATTGGCAAACGCCACCTTTTGAAGCGACCATTGTCGGTGATTATCTAGTAGGTCGTGGTGTGCAGGATGATAAGGGACCGTCTCTTGCTGCCCTCTACGCAGTTAAGAGTTTGATGGATGATGGCATCCAGTTTACCAAACGAATCCGCTTTATCTTTGGGACGGATGAAGAAACCTTGTGGCGCTGTATGAACCGCTACAACCAAATCGAAGAGCAAGCAGATCTTGGATTTGCACCGGATTCCTCTTTCCCCTTAACCTATGCTGAAAAAGGCTTATTACAAGTGAAATTGCATGGCCCAGGTTGGGATGATCTTCCCTTACAGGCTGGTCAGGCCCTCAATGTTGTTCCAGACAAGGCGACCTATGCTGGTCATCGTTTGGAAGAGTTGCTTCCTGTTTTGGATCAAAGTGGGGTTCAGTATAGCCAAACAGAAAATTCTGTAACGGTTTTGGGTATTTCCAAGCACTCTAAAGATGCAGCCGAAGGAGTCAATGCCATAGTCGGTTTAGCGGAAAGTCTGTCCCTCATCCAACCCCATCCAGCTTTGCTCTTTATCGCAGATGCAGTTGGTGAGGATGCAACGGGAGAAGCGCTATTTGGCCCTATTTCAGATGAACCAAGTGGGGATCTTTCCTTCAATCTTGCGACCCTTGTGATCGATCAAGAACAATCGGAAATCGGAATTGATATTCGGATCCCCGTCTTAGCAGACAAGGATGCCTTGGTAGCTCGTTTGCAAGAAATTGCGGCCAGCTATCAGTTGGAATATGAAGAGTTTGATTATTTAGCTCCTTTATATGTTCCTTTGGATAGTCCTTTAGTCAGCTCTTTGATGGCCGTCTATCAGGAAGAAACTGGTGATAAGACGCCAGCTATGTCTTCTGGTGGTGCGACATTTGCGCGGACCATGGAAAATTGTGTCGCTTTTGGGGCTCTTTTCCCAGGTGCAGAACAGACTGAGCACCAAGCAAATGAACGTGCAAAAATTGAAGATCTCTACGCTGCGATGGAAATCTATCGAGAAGCCATTCAGCGCCTAGCGACAAAATAAAAAGTTTGGAAACTAAGTTTCCAAACTTTTTATTTGCTAAAGAAGAAGGGTGGGGTGAATTCTTTTAATTTTTCAAAGCAATCCAAAGCTCCTTGGTTGTCTTCACAGATGACCAAGCAGACATCGTCCCCACAGATAGTAGCTACAATTTGATCCAGTTCCAGTGCATCTAAGATAGCTCCAAAGGATTGGGCAAGCCCTGGAAGAGTTTTTACAACGACCTGGTTTTGAACGGGCCGCAACATGACTAAGGCATCTTCCATATACATCCGCAGGCGCTTTTCCCAACGGGAAGGAGCGATGGTGTTCATGGCATAGTAGGAACTATCCCCCTCGTTAATTTTCACTAGATTCAAGGATTTAACATCCCGTGAAAGGGTGGATTGGGTCACGAGAACCCCATTGGCTTCAAGGGCTTCTTGGAGTTCTTGTTGGGTATGAATCCTACGCTCAGAAATAATAGAGCGGATCAAGCGGTGGCGGCTTTCAATTTTATTCATGAGAGACTCCTTTACTTGATGAACATAGCATCCCCAAAGCTGAAGAAGCGGTACCGTTCCTGAATAGCATGGTGGTATGCTTCTAAGGTTAATTCACGGCCAGCAAAGGCAGAAACCAACATGACTAAAGTTGATTTTGGAAGGTGGAAGTTGGTCGAAAAGGCATCGACGACTTTCCATTCATAACCCGGTTTAATGAAAATATTGGTCCAGCCAGAATCAGCTTGGATGTCTCCATCAAATTTGTTGCCAATCGTTTCAAGAGTTCGGATAGAAGTCGTTCCGACGGCTACGATGCGTTTCCCTGCAGCTTTTACCTGACGAAGGGTAGCAGCGGCCTCTTCAGAAAGTTGGTAGAATTCAGAGTGCATCTCATGGTCTTCAAGATTGTCCACAGATACTGGACGGAAGGTTCCTAGGCCCACATGAAGGGTCAAATAGACCAGGTGAACCCCTTTTGCTTCAATTTTTTGGAGCAATTCTTGGGTGAAATGAAGACCTGCCGTCGGAGCTGCAGCAGAACCATTTTCTTTGGCGTAAACGGTTTGGTAACGCTCGCGGTCAGCCAGTTTTTCATGGATATAGGGAGGAAGTGGCATTTCACCAAGGCTTTCCAAAACTTCTAAAAAGATCCCTTGGTAGTGGAAGCGAACGATACGGCCTCCGTGCTCTAATTCTTCCTCAACGGTTGCGGTCAAACGACCATCTCCGAAGCTGACTGTGGCCCCTACCTTTAAGCGTTTTGCAGGTTTTGCCAAGACTTCCCAACAGTCATCTTGCGTATTTTTAAGGAGAAGGAATTCGACGTGACCACCTGTTTCTGGTTTGACTCCATGAAGGCGGGCTGGTAGAACGCGCGTATTGTTCATGACAAGAGCATCTCCTGGCTCCAATTCATCCAAAATTGCATCAAAATGACGGTCTTGGAATTGCCCTGTTTTTCGATCGAGGATCAAGAGTTTAGAGGCATCTCGTTTTTCAAGAGGGGTTTGGGCAATCAGTTCTTCAGGCAAATCAAAGTCAAAATCGTTGGTATTCATTTGCGCTCCTTTTATAATAAATTTGTGAGTAGATAGATGGTAGTCCCGACCGCTAAGATCATCAGGCAGATTCCCATCAAAAAGATCAGGACCTTGAGAATCTTTCTCTGATGAATCAAGAAAGATAAGAGAAAGACAAGGAGTCCGATCAAAAAAATGATGAATAATAGTGATACAATCATACCTTTCATTATATCACGAATCGACTTGAAAATGAAAAAAATGCCAGAAAAAGATAGCGGTTTCACTTGACAAAAATTGGTCTATACCATATAATAAAAGCATAGAGAAATAGGAGGTCTATCCAATGAACATTATTGAAGTAAAGGACCAAATTGAGGGTGGAAAAGTTGCCTTTGATATATTGAAAGAAACCTTAAAGGAAGGTGCTCAAACCTTAGGTCTTGCGACTGGAAGCAGTCCCCTTGAGTTTTATAAACAAATTCGTGAAAGTGATTTGGATCTGTCTACTCTAATCAGTGTGAACTTAGATGAATACGTAGGGTTGACGGGAGATGATCCTCAATCTTATCGGTATTTCATGGAGAAAAATCTCTTTGATGCCAAACCGTTCAAAGAAAGCTATCTCCCATCAGGTGTAGAAGAATCTGCCGATCAAGAAGTGATCCGTTATAACAAAATACTCGAAGACCATCCAGTGGATCTTCAAATCTTGGGAATCGGACGCAATGGGCATATCGGTTTTAATGAGCCAGGGACATCCTTTGATAGTCAGACCCACTTAGTTCAGTTGGATGACTCTACCATTGAGGCCAATTCTCGTTTCTTTGATAAGATCGAAGATGTACCAACCCAAGCCATTTCGATGGGGATTGCCAATATCTTAGCTGCGAAATCAATTGTCTTGTTTGCTTATGGGGAATCAAAAGCCCAAGCAATCAAAGGTACAGTAGAGGGTGAAAGGACAGAAAAAGTGCCAGCTAGTGCCCTTCAAGGACATCCAAATGTGACCATTATTGCGGATAAGGAAGCCTTGAGCTTGTTAAGTCGATAAAAAACAGGACCTATCGCCGATTTATTCGGGCCAGATAGGTTTTTTTCTGCTTCAAAATATGGTACAATACAAGTAATTATCTGCTGGGATTAGCTCTTTTCATCTACTGGGAGACAAGAGGAAAGGGCATGAGGGCTAGAAGCTTATTTTAGCCTCCAGCTGATTAGTCTGTTATAAAGGAAAAGTTTATGATAAAAAAATATTTGATCCATATTTGCCTCCTTCTGAGTCTCTTATGCCAGCCAATTCTAGCGAGTGCGGATGAATTGGTGGATATGGCGCAAAAGATGTATCCAAATGACAATGTCCAAGCCATTAACCGTCCGCATTCTTCGCTCATTATTGATGGAAATACAGGAAATGTTCTTTGGAAAGACAATATCGATGAAGTCAGAGATCCTGCCAGTATGAGTAAGCTCATGACGCTCTATCTCTTGTTTGAAGATATGGCAAATGGCAAGATCAGTAAGGATACAGTGATCAAGGCGACCGCTTCAGACCAAGCGATCGGAAAGATCTATGAGATCTCCAACAATAATATTGTTGCTGGAGTAGACTATACCATTCCTGAGTTGATTACCATGACAGTGGTTCCATCCTCAAATGTATCGACCCTCATGTTGGCCAATCTCATGTCCAACAATGATCCAGATGCCTTTATCGAGCGCATGAATGCCAAGGCTAAGGAATTGGGGATGACTAATACAGTCTGGAATAACCCGAGCGGGGCGGCTATCTCCACCTTGCAAGGCTACTATCAGGTCAACAATTATCCAAATGATGCGGCCAACCAGACAACTGCGCGTGATTTAGGGATTCTGGTCTATCATTTTATTAATCAATACCCAGATATTTTAAACTATACCAATCAAGCACAAGTCACGGTCAAAAAAGGAACTCCGTATGAGGAAACCTTTGATACCTACAATTATTCATTGCCAGGAGCCAAGTATGCTTTGAAAGGTGTGGATGGTTTAAAAACTGGATCAAGCCCTCGTGGAGCTTTCAACTATATCGCGACCATCAAACGGGGCAATCAGCGCTTAATTGCTGTCATTATGGGCGTAGGAGATTGGGCAGACCAAGATGGGGAATATTACCGTCACCCGTTTGGCAATGCCTTGATCGAAAAAGCCTATAAAGATTTTGGCTATAAAAAATTGCTAGATGCAGGTGTCCAGAAGATTGACGGCAAGACCTATACACTTGAAAAACCCTTCTATGCAACGGTCAAAAAAGGTGCTAAAGAACCGACCCTTGCGGTAAAAGATGGCTATCTGACAGTAGATAATGATCTCTACACCTTGTCTGAAGGTATCCGAGATGATATGAAGGTGGAAGAAGGAGCCAAGCCAGAGCTTGTCAAAGAAGCAGCAAGTGGGAAAAAGACAACGGCTAAGCCCATCAAATGGCTTTCGTTGGATCATTTCCTGATTTTGATTCCAATTCTCATTCTGGTCATTATTCTATCGATTGAAAAACAAAGTCGCGATCGACGCAAAAAAGATGCCCAAAGGCGCTATAATAAAGAATAAAATAAAACCTAACTGATTGTCAGTTGGGTTTTGTCATTGTTCTATTCAGATACTTTTAGAAAGGACTTATATGAAAAGATTCCGAAATTCTTATGCAGCTTATATGCTTCTCTATACTTTCTATTTTATGTCCACCTCTCTCTTTACGACACTGATTTCCGTCTATTTGATGGGAAAACATTATAATGCCAGTCAAGTGTCTACTGTAGTTTCTGTAGCCTTTTTCTTATCCATGCTCGCCCAACCCTTCTTCGGTTATATCAATGAGCGATTTGGGATCATTAAAATGACGTCCCTCAGTCTGAGCTTGATCATTGGAGGAGTCTTAGGTTTTCTTTGGGCTCCCAATCTCTTTTGGTTAACATTCTTTTACGGATTCGTACTAGTCTGTCTGAATGGGACAGCCCCTATGATGGAAGTTTTTGCAACGCAAAGCCCATACGCTTTTGGGAAGATTCGGGTATGGGGTACTATTGGTTATTCGGTGGGTGTCCAGATAGCTGGCTGGGTATACCATCAATTTACCCCCCAAGCAGTTTATTATACCGTTTTGATCACCATTGTATTGAGTCTCTTCTGCCTAAGTGCGGTTCGAATGAAGAAAAAAGAGACAGTCGTGGAAAAGGAAAAACACCCTGTTTCTATTCGTCCTCTTCTTCACAATGGACCTTATCTCTTCTTTATTGTGTTGATTGGGTTGGCTTCAGGGGTTGGTAATATTGGTCATACCTATATCCCTGAACTGCTCATGGCTAGTGGACTTCCTGTTCATATAGCCTCAACAGTTGTGGCTATCTCGGTTGTAGTAGAAGCCCCCTTGATCTTTTTCTCTGACCGGTTTATGGATCGTTGGCCACTACGAGTATTAATCGCTCTTCCGATTGTCCTTTTGTGTACCCAGTATGTCATCTATGCCCTTCCGAGCCCAGTCTTCTTAAAAGTCTTAGTGACACTATTGTCCAAACATACGACAGGGATGGTGTTGATTATGGTCTCCTTACGGTTTATCGCCCAACAGGTAGAGAAAAAAGATTTGGTTCTCGCTATGGCCATTGTACAAGGAGCACGCTACCTAGGGACAATTCTTTTACAACCAGTGGCTGGCTACTTTATTGAACACGGTGGCTACTCACTCATGAGTCTATTCTTAGCTGGAGTAGTAGGAATCGTTTTTGTGATGAGCTTTGTCTTAAAAATGCCCCAAGGGAAGGCTCACGGCCTTTTTGGTGGCAATGTGGAATAAATAATTTGTTACGATTTTATGACTAACTATCCAAAAGTTGGACAGAATCACTGATTTCAAAGGATTCAGTCCAATTTTTTTGCTATTATCAAGAACTAGTGATTAATTTGACAATCAAAGTATTCGATGATAGAATGAGGTAAAATAAATATAAAGGAGACCATTTTATGAAAAAAATGATCTTATCGACAGCTGCTCTTTTGACGATTGTTTCACTTGCTGCTTGTTCAAACAAACAAGACACAAAGAAGGAAACTTCAAACAGTCAATCAACGACTAAAGTGACGAGCAAATCTGCCAACACTTCAAAAAGTAAGGATACTTCAACAGATTCAGAAGATACTTCATCTTCTACACTCTTAACAGATGCAGAAATCAGTAAAGCAAAAACAGTTGGAGACTTCAAAAAGTTGTTTGCAAAATTAATGGATCAATCTGTTTCACTTACCGAAGAAGCAGGTAAGTCTGTGACAGGTCCTGCAAAAGAGCAATACGATGCAACTGTTAGCGCTTTGAAGCAAGGATTAGAAAACCAAAAAGATATCTTTAATGAAAGCTTGGAAAGCATCGGTTCAGATAGCACAGTCGTTCCTAAAGAAGACCGTGAAGCTTTGATCGAAAGCTTGAAAGATGCTCGAGACGAGTTGGAAAGTACTCGTAAAGAAATGAAAGATATGCAGAAAGAATTGAGTAAATCACCTGTTGCAGATGACGACAGTGATGATTCAGATTCTGAAGAATAAAAGGAAGAAAAGGTTGGAATTTCCAGCCTTTTTCTTATTTTTTTTCGAATGATATAGATGAGGAGGTGGGGATATGTTTATTGCCATGGATAAAAATCAAAAGCGGTGGAACTGTATGGAAGAGATCCCAGCTGTGACCGAAGGACCATTCTATTGCTTAGTCTGTCACAGTCCTGTGCGTCTTAAAAATGGTACGGTCCTACGGGCTCATTTTGCCCATGTGGAATTACAGCATTGTCCTTATCATCAAGAAGCTGAGAGTTTTGAACATCTGGAATTGAAAGCCAGTCTTTATGACTGGGCCTCTAAGGAGTCTCATACAGAAGTAGAAAGTTATTTAGCAGATTTTCAACAAATTGCCGATCTTTTGGTAGTAGATAAGAATTTAGCTTTGGAAGTGCAATGTAGCTCCTTATCTTTAGAGCGCTTGAAGGAGAGAAGCGATGCTTATCGATCCCACGGTTATCAGGTCTATTGGTTACTTGGTAAAAAGTTATGGCTTAAGGAAAGACTGACAAAGCTGCAGGCTGGTTTTCTATATTTTAGTCAGAATCGAGGGTTTCATCTTTGGGAATTGGATCTGACAAAAAAAGAGCTACGTCTGCAATACCTCATCCATGAGGATTTACGAGGGCGATTGCATTATCAAACAGAAATTTTCCCTTTTGGTCAAAGGTCCTTACTGGAAGTCTTGCGTACCCCTTATCTTTCGCAACCCATGCAGCAAATGGCAGTCGAGCTCGATCGGACATTTTTAACGTATATACAGCAGCAACTCTTTTATCGTCACCCAAAGTGGCTGAAACTTCAGGAAGAACTCTATTTGCAGGGACACCATCTGATGGAACTGGGGCTGGATTTCTTTTATCCTCTTTGTCGTCCGATCCTTTCACAGAATTTGCTTCAAATTGAAGAGGATATAGAAGATTACTACCAGCAATTTATGAGCTATTATCAGTCGCAAGGGATCCAACCTGTTCAGATCCTCTATCCCCCACGTTTTTATACTCAGCAGAAAAGCTAACTTTATAAGATAGAAATCCTCCCGAAATGTTCATTTTTGTGCTAAAATAGAACCATTGGAGGATTAATCGAAATGGTAAAACAACGTAATGAAATTGATGAAAAATACCAATGGGATTTGTCGACTATTTTTGCGACAGATCAAGCTTGGGAAGAAGAAGCAGCCAGCTTAGCTGCAGATATTAAAGCAGCAAGCCACTATGCTGGCCATTTGTTGGATTCAGCGCAAACGCTTTTGGAGACAACCAATGCTTATTTGGAATTGAGCCGTCGCTTAGAAAAGGTCTATGTCTATGCTCATATGAAAAATGACCAAGATACACGAGTGGCTAAATACCAAGAATACCAATCAAAAGGGATGTCTCTTTATAGCTTGTTAGGCGAAACTTTTGCCTTCTATGAGCCTGAGTTCATGGCCATTACGGATGAGCAGTACAAAGCTTTTGTGAGTGAGGTTCCAGACTTGGAACAATATGGTCATTATTTTGATCGTTTGCTAGAGAAAAAAGAACATGTCTTGTCCCAAAAAGAGGAAGAATTACTTGCAGGAGCTGGTGAGATCTTTGCTGCTGGTGGGGAAACATTTGAAATTTTGGACAATGCAGATATTGTTTTTCCAACTGTGCATGATGACAAGGGTGAAGAAGTTCAATTAACCCATGGAAACTATATTTCTTTGGTAGAGTCAAAAGATCGTGCCGTTCGTAAAGAAGCTTATGAAGGTCTCTACAAGGTCTATGAACAGTACCAACATACCTATGCAAAAACCTTGCAAACCAATGTAAAAGTTCACAACTTCAATGCCAAAGTTCGCAAATTCTCATCTGCCCGTGAAGCAGCCCTTTCTGATAACTTTGTACCAGAAAGTGTTTATGATAGCTTGGTAGCAGCTGTGAACAAACACTTGCCACTTTTGCAACGTTATGTGCAATTGCGCTCAAAAATTCTAGGAATCTCAGACTTGAAGATGTACGATATGTATACGCCATTATCCGATACAGACTACAAGTTTACTTATGAAGAATCATTGGCCAAAGCAGAAGAAGTCTTGGCTGTTTTGGGTGAGGATTATCTTTCTCGTGTGAAACGTGCCTTCAGCGAACGGTGGATCGATGTGAATGTCAACCAAGGAAAACGCTCAGGTGCCTATTCAGGTGGTTCTTATGATACCAATGCCTTCATGTTGTTGAACTGGCAAGATACATTGGATAACCTCTTCACCTTGGTGCATGAGACAGGTCACAGTATGCATTCTAGCTATACCCGTGAAACTCAGCCGTATGTTTATGGAGACTACTCTATTTTCCTTGCTGAAATTGCCTCTACAACCAATGAAAATATCTTGACAGAACGTCTCCTAGAAGAAGTAGAAGACGATGCAACTCGTTTTGCTATTTTGAATCACTTCTTGGATGGCTTCCGTGGAACCGTCTTCCGTCAAACTCAGTTTGCCGAATTTGAGCATGCTATCCATAAAGCAGACCAAGAAGGTACCGTTTTGACTAGTGAATTCTTGAACAACCTCTATGCAGAACTCAATGAGAAATACTACGGTCTTTCAAAAGAAGACAACCCTGAAATCCAATATGAATGGGCTCGTATTCCTCACTTCTACTATAACTACTACGTTTTCCAATATTCAACAGGTTTTGCAGCAGCTTCAGCTCTAGCTGAAAAAATCGTTCATGGAACCCAAGAAGATCGTGACAAATATATCGACTACTTGAAGGCTGGAAACTCTGATTATCCACTAAATGTCATCCGCAAAGCAGGTGTGGATATGGAAAAAGAAGACTATTTGGACGCAGCCTTTGCAGTCTTTGAACGTCGTTTGAATGAATTTGAAGCCCTAGTAGAAAAATTAGGACTCGCATAAAATGGTAGAGTCTTATAGTAAAAATGCCAACCACAATATGCGTCGGCCAGTCGTTAAAGACGAGATCGTTGACTTTATGCGGACCCGTCAAAAGCCGGTAGCTGGTGCCCTGAAGGAATTAGAAGCATTCGCCCGCAAGGAAAATATTCCCATCATCCCGCATGAAACGGTAGCATACTTTAGACTACTCTTGCAAGCTTTACAACCAAAGAAAATCCTTGAAATTGGGACAGCAATTGGTTTTTCAGCTCTCTTAATGGCTGAACATGCTCCCAATGCACAAATTACCACTATTGATCGGAATGAAGAAATGATTGGTTTTGCTAAGGAAAATCTGGCTAAATACGATCAGAGAAAGCAAATCACCTTGCTTGAAGGAGATGCTGTAGATGTCTTACAGGATTTAACAGAGACCTATGACTTTGTCTTTATGGACTCAGCCAAGTCTAAATACATTGTCTTTTTGCCACGGATCCTCGAACTCTTAGAAGTTGGAGGAATTGTGGTACTGGATGATATTTTCCAAGGGGGAGATGTTGCCAAAGACATCATGGAAGTGCGTCGTGGGCAACGAACCATTTACCGGGGGCTTCAAAATCTCTTTAATGCAACTCTCAGTCATCCAGATTTGACCGCTAGTTTGGTGCCACTTGGAGATGGTATTTTGATGATTCGTAAGAATGCAGAGACGGTAACCTTGCCAGATCCTAGCTCTTTTTAGGTAAATTTAAGGTATTCTCTCTAATTTGTGGTAAAATAGAAGAAGTTTAAAAAGGAACGGAGAATAATTTTCATGAAGAAAAAACTTGTAGCAGGTGCTGTGACCTTGCTATCAGTCGTAACGCTAGCAGCATGTGCCAATGGCACAAACAAAGACGTCGTGACCATGAAAGGGGACACGATTACAGTTTCTGATTTCTATGATGAAATCAAAACAAACCAAGGTGCTCAACAAGTTCTTTTCCAAATGACCATCAATAAAGTCTTTGAAAAAGAATATGGATCAAAAGTTTCTGATAAAGAAGTCGATAAAGAATTGGCTAAACAAAAGAAACAATTGGGGAACCAATTCGATGCTTACTTGGCGCAACAAGGCTTGACGGAAGAAACAGCGAAGAAACAAATCCGTAGCAATATGTTGTTGGAATATGCAGTTAATCAAGCTGCTAAGAAAGATATCAAAGAGTCAGACTACAAGGCGGCTTTTGAATCTTACACACCAGAAGTAACAGCACAAATTATTAAGTTGGATTCTGAAGATAAAGCAAAAGAAGTGTTGGAAGCTGCTAAAGCTGAAGGTGCAGACTTTGCCCAAATCGCCAAAGACAATTCGACAGATACTGCTACAAAAGACAAAGGTGGCGAAGTTAAGTTCGATTCAGGAACAGCGGATATTCCATCTCAAGTCAAAGAAGCTGCCTTTAAGTTGGATGAAAATGGAATTTCAGATGTCATCACAGTTTCAGCAGGTCAAAACTATTCTGCTAGCTACTATATTGTCAAATTGAACAAGAAGACAGAAAAAGGTTCTGACTGGAAGAAATACGAAAAACGTCTGAAAGAGATCATTGTTGACGGTCGTAAGCAAGATACTAACTACATCCGTAGCATTATTGCAAAAGCGATGACCAATGCCAATATCAAGGTCAAAGATGACGCCTTCAAATCAACATTCAACCAATATTTGCAAAATATCGGTGTTGAAACAAGCGGTAGCAGCTCATCATCTAAAAAATAGTTGACGGTTCCTTTTGGAACTTGTATAATGAAATAGTTGAGAATAAATCATTGTTACTCGGAATCAGAGAAGTGGCGGGGGTGCGAGCCATGGAAGAGAAATGATTTTGCTACTCGGCTGAGACAATTGCATACAAAATGAAGAATGACAAGTTCATTGAATGAAGGTGGTACCGCGGTTTTTCGCCCTTCGTTTAGTGGCTTGTCTTTTGTTTGTGAATCGTTCTCTGAAGCTTTTCAAAGGAGATCAAAAGATGAGAACCTATCAAGTGAAACAAAAATTTCGATTGGGTGGCGAACGCTTCGATATCAAAGATGAGTTAGGAAATGTCGAATACCAGGTTGAGGGATCCTTTCTTAAGATTCCCAAGACTTTTACCATTTATGATAAGAATGGAGAAAAAGTTAGCCATATCACCAAAAAAACAATCAGCCTTCTTCCAAAATTTGAGGTTGAGTTGGTGAATGGGGACCGCTTTTATATCCATAAAAAGCTGACGCTCTTCAGAGACAAATACGAAATCGAAGATTTGGGGCTTCGGGTGCAGGGAAATATCTGGGACCTGGAATTCAAATTGTTCGATGATCGGGATCAAATCGTCGCTGAGATTAGCAAAGAACTCTTTCATCTCACCTCGACCTATCAAGTATCGGTCTATGAGGACGAGTACGCGGATTTAGTCATCTCGCTTTGTGTCGCCATCGATTACGTCGAAATGTTGGAAACTGGCGCCAATTAGTTAAATAAGAATTAGGAGAAAAACATGAAACAATTATCTAGTGCACAAGTCCGCCAAATGTGGCTTGATTTCTGGGCAAGCAAAGGCCACTCAGTAGAACCATCTGTTAGCTTGGTTCCTGTAAACGACCCAACCCTTTTGTGGATTAACTCAGGGGTTGCCACTCTTAAGAAATACTTTGATGGGACCATCAAACCTGAAAACCCACGGATTACCAATGCTCAAAAGGCTATTCGTACCAATGATATTGAAAACGTAGGGAAGACAGCGCGTCACCATACTATGTTTGAAATGTTGGGGAACTTCTCCATCGGGGATTACTTCCGTGATGAAGCCATTACTTGGGCTTATGAGCTTTTGACAAGTCCTGAATGGTTCGACTTCCCCAAAGACAAACTTTACATGACCTATTATCCAGATGATAAGGATTCATACAACCGTTGGATCGCTGTTGGTGTGGATCCAAGTCACTTGATTCCAATCGAAGACAACTTCTGGGAAATTGGTGCGGGACCTTCTGGACCAGATACTGAAATCTTCTTTGACCGTGGTGAAGCTTTTGACCCTGAAAATATTGGCCTTCGCTTGCTTGCAGAAGATATCGAAAACGACCGTTACATCGAAATCTGGAACATTGTCTTGTCACAATTTAACGCAGACCCTGCTGTTCCTCGTAGCGAATATAAGGAATTGCCTCACAAGAACATTGATACGGGCGCTGGTTTAGAGCGTTTGGTAGCCGTTATCCAAGGAGCGAAGACCAACTTTGAAACAGACCTCTTCATGCCGATTATCCGTGAAGTTGAAAAGATGTCTGGTAAAACCTATGATCCAGATGGAGACAACATGAGCTTCAAGGTGATTGCAGACCACATCCGTTCGCTTTCATTTGCGATTGGGGATGGGGCTCTTCCTGGTAATGAAGGTCGTGGTTACGTTCTTCGTCGTCTCCTCCGTCGTGCTTCTATGCATGGTCAAAAATTGGGGATCGAAGGAACCTTCTTGTATAAATTGGTTCCAACCGTTGGGAAGATCATGGAAAGCTACTACCCAGAAGTACTTGAAAAACAAGAGTTCATTGAAAAAATCATCAAGAGTGAAGAAGAATCTTTTGCTCGTACCTTGAACTCTGGTCAACACTTTGCCCAAACCATCGTTGAAGACTTGAAAGAAAAAGGCCAAACGGTTATCGCTGGTCAAGATGTCTTCAAACTCTATGATACATACGGATTCCCAGTAGAATTGACAGAAGAAATTGCCGAAGAAGCTGGAATGACAGTCGACCGTGAAGGCTTTGAAGCAGCAATGAAGGAACAACAAGAACGTGCGCGTGCATCAGCTGTTAAAGGCGGATCTATGGGAATGCAAAATGAAACCCTTCAAAACATCACAGTTGAAAGTGTCTTTAACTATAATGCCAGTCAATTGCCTTCTAAGTTGGTAGCTATCGTAGCGGACAATGCTGAAGTAGAAGCTGTTTCAGAAGGAACTGCATCACTGATCTTTGCAGAAACACCTTTCTACGCTGAAATGGGTGGACAAGTAGCTGACCACGGTCAAATCTTGGATGCGGCAGGAAATGTCGTAGCGACTGTAACAGACGTTCAAAAAGCACCAAATGGACAAGCACTCCATACTGTTGAAGTCCTTGCTCCTCTTGCCTTGAACCAAGAATACACCTTGGCCATTGATACGAATCGTCGTCACCGTGTTATGAAGAACCACACAGCAACTCACTTGCTCCATGCGGCTCTTCACAATATTCTTGGTAACCACGCAACCCAAGCAGGATCTCTCAATGAAGTAGAATTCCTTCGCTTTGACTTTACTCACTTCCAAGCCGTAACTCCTGAAGAATTACGCGCTATTGAGCAACAAGTCAATGAGAAGATCTGGGAAGCAATCGCAGTAGAAACAATTGAAACAGATATCGATACTGCTAAAGAAATGGGAGCCATGGCCCTCTTTGGTGAGAAATACGGTAAAGAAGTCCGTGTTGTCACCATCGGTGACTACTCAGTGGAACTCTGTGGTGGTACCCATGTAGGCAATACTTCTGAAATCGGTCTCTTCAAGATTGTCAAAGAAGAAGGGATCGGATCAGGAACTCGTCGTATCTTGGCAGTGACTGGTAAGGAAGCCTTCGAAGCTTATCGTGATCAAGAAGATGCTCTGAAAGCAGTCGCAGCAACCTTAAAAGCCCCTCAACTCAAAGAAGTCCCTCACAAGGTGGAAGGCCTTCAAGAGCAACTCCGTCAATTGCAAAAAGAAAATGCAGAATTGAAGGAAAAAGCAGCGGCTGCAGCAGCAGGTGATGTCTTCAAGAATGTTCAAGAAGCAAATGGTCACAGCTTTATCGCAAGCCAAGTTTCTGTATCAGATGCAGGTGCCCTTCGTACCTTCGCGGATAACTGGAAACAAAAAGACTACTCTGATGTGCTTGTCCTTGTCGCAGCCATCGGTGACAAAGTGAATGTCCTTGTAGCCAGCAAGACAAAAGAGGTCCATGCAGGTAATGTCATTAAAGAATTGGCTCCAATCGTCGATGGACGTGGTGGTGGTAAACCAGACATGGCCATGGCAGGAGGAAGCAACCAAGCGAAAATCCAAGAATTGTTGGATGCAGTAGCAGGTAAATTGTAATAATAGGAGAGAGTGGGACAGAAATCGGACATTCGTTAGAATTCGATTTCGTCGTCCCACCTCCGCACAGTTGAGTAGGCTGTAAAAGCTGATGAAATCAGCGTAGTAGAGCCCACTCAACCACTGCGTCTTGCTCGACAATCCAACAACAAAAAGAGACTAGGACTTTTGAACTGCACCCCAAAAGTTAGACAGAAAAAATCTAACTTTTGGGGTGTTTTATAATGAAATTAACTTATGAAGATAAAGTTCAGGTCTATGAACTTAGAAAACAAGGGCGAAGCTTCAAAGAGCTTTCAAATATATTTGGGATAAAAATTCCCAATCTTCAGTACATGATTAAATTGATGGATCGTTACGGTATAGAGTTTGTTAAAAAGGGGAGGAATCGTTATTATTCTCCTAAATTAAAACGAGAAATCATTGATAAAGTTCTGATTGAAGGTCGTTCACAAATAAGGGTGTCTCTAGATTATGCTCTTCCAAGTGTTGGAATGTTGCCTAATTGGATAGCACAATATAAGAAAAACGGGTATACTATTGTTGAGAAAACAAGAGGGAGACCGCCTAAAATGGGACGTAAACCAAAGAAAAAACCTGAAGAGATGACAGAGTTAGAACGTCTTCAAGCAGAAAATGAGTACCTGAGAGCGGAGAATGCTATTCTAAAAAAGTTGAGAGAACTCCGATTGAGGGACGAAAAGAAGCAAGAAGAAAAACAGAAATTGTTCAAGGATTGGTAACAGAGTTTCCTTTAGATATTCTTCTAAACATTATCAAACTTGCTCGTTCAGCCTATTATTACCACTTAAAGCAACTGAATCAAGTAGATAAAGATCAAGCTATCAAAGTGGAAATACAAGCCATTTATGATGAACATAAGGGAAATTACGGCTATCGTAGAGTTACTCTTGAATTAAGGAATCGTGGTTTTGTAGTGAATCATAAGAAGGTTCAACGTCTGATGAAGGTCCTTGGTTTAAGTGCACGTATTCGTCGTAAACGGAAGTATTCTTCATACCAAGGAGAGATTGGAAAGAAAGCAGATAACCTTATTCAACGCCAATTTGAAGCATCCAAACCAATGGAAAAGTGCTACACAGATGTGACAGAGTTTGCCATTCCGGCGAGCAGTCAAAAACTCTACTTATCACCAGTTTTAGATGGCTTTAATAGCGAAATTATCGCCTATAATCTTTCTACTTCGCCCAACTTAGCACAAGTGAAATTAATGTTGGAACAAGCCTTCACAGAGGAGCATTATAAAAATACAATTCTCCATAGTGACCAGGGCTGGCAATACCAACACGATTCTTATCATCGATTCCTAGAGAGTAAGGGAATTCAAGCATCCATGTCACGTAAGGGTAATAGTCCAGACAATGGTATGATGGAGTCCTTCTTTGGCATTCTTAAGTCTGAGATGTTTTATGGTTATGAGAAGACGTTTCACTCACTTAAGCAATTGGAACAAGCTATTGTAGACTATATTGATTACTACAACAACAAACGCATTAAGGTAAAACTAAAAGGACTCAGTCCTGTGCAATACAGAACTAAATCCTTTGGATAAATTAATTGTCTAACTTTTTGGGGTCAGTACATTTTGTCCCAGCCTCTTTTTTCAAATAAGAAGGGGATCCAATCAGAAAAAATTGCAACAAAAAAACCTTTCCGTCTGGAAAGGTTTTTGTCTTATAGTCCGTAGTTGTAATCGTCATCCTGCATGGCTTCTACTTCACCGAGGAGGTATCCATTTCCGACTTGAGAGAAGAAGTCGTGGTTGGATGTTCCGGTTGAGATTCCGTTCATGACGATTGGGTTGACATCATCTGCTGAGTCAGGGAAGAGCGGATCTTGTCCCAGGTTCATGAGGGCTTTATTAGCGTTGTAACGAAGGAAAGTCTTGACTTCCTCTGTCCAGCCAACACCGTCATAGAGGCTCTCTGTATAGCCTTCTTCGTTTTCATAGAGGGTGTAGAGTAAGTCATACATCCATTCTTTGAGTTTTTCTTGTTCGTCTTCTGGTAATTCGTTAAATCCGAGTTGGAACTTGTAGCCGATATAGGTTCCGTGAACTGATTCGTCCCGAATGATCAACTTGATGATCTCAGCCACGTTGGCCAACTTGTTGTTTCCAAGATAGTAGAGCGGTGTGAAGAAACCAGAGTAGAAGAGGAAGGTTTCAAGGAAGACGCTGGCTACTTTCTTTTCAAGAGGAGTCCCATTGAGGTAGATTTCATTGATGATTTCTGCCTTCTTTTGAAGGAAAGGATTGGTATTGGTCCATTCGAAAATCTCTTCGATTTCTGACTTGGTATTCAAGGTCGAAAAGATAGAAGAGTAAGACTTAGCGTGGACAGATTCCATAAATTGGATGTTGTTAAAGACGGCTTCTTCATGAGGCGTACGAATATCTGCGCGAAGAGCTTGCACACCCGTTTCAGACTGCATGGTATCCAAGAGCGTCAATCCACCAAAGACTTTACCAACTAGGTCTTTTTCTTTATTAGACAACTTTCTCCAGTCATCCAAGTCGTTTGACAAAGGAATACGTGTATCCAACCAAAATTGTTCGGTTAGCTTTTCCCAAGTAGATTTATCGATGACATCCTCGATGGCATTCCAGTTAATGGCTTTGTAGTAAGTTTCCATTTGAAATCTCTTTCTTTTTCTAATTCATTCGATCATACAATCATTATTATTTTAACACAATTGTTAGAATACCGCACAAAAAGTCGGCGAACCGACTTTTTGGTAGCAATGGATCTGAGTGTCTTAGATGACACAGCTTTCACATTGGTTGGCACCAACTTCTCCACCATCATCTGTAAAGGTACGGACATAGTAGATAGACTTGATACCCTTGTTAAAGGCGTAGTTACGAAGGATAGATAAGTCACGAGTGGTTTGTTTGTTTTCAGTTTTCCATTCGTAAAGACCTTTTGGAATGTCACTGCGCATAAAGAGGGTCAGTGAAAGACCTTGGTCTACGTGCTCAGTTGCAGCCGCATAAACATCAATCACCTTACGCATATCCATGTCGTAGGCAGAAGTGTAGTATGGAATGGTATCTGTTGACAATCCAGCTGCAGGGTAGTAGATCTTCCCGATTTTCTTCTCTTGGCGTTCTTCAATCCGTTGTGTGATTGGGTGGATAGAAGCAGATACGTCATTGATGTAGCTGATAGAACCATTTGGTGCAACAGCCAAGCGATTTTGGTGGTAAAGACCATCTGCTTGAACCTTCGCACGCAATTCTGCCCAGTCTTCTGCACTAGGGATGAAGATATCTTTAAAGAGTTCTTTGACGCGATCAGATTTTGGTACAAATTCTCCAGTCGTGTACTTATCAAAGTAGCTACCGTTGGCATAGTCTGATTTTTCAAAGTTGTGGAAGGTAATGCCTCGTTCACGTGCGATATTGTTTGATTCTACGAGAGTCCAGTAGTTCATGAGCATGAAGTAGATACTCGTAAACTCAACAGATTCAGGTGATCCATATTCAATCAATTGTTGGGCAAGGTAGCTATGAAGTCCCATGGCTCCAAGACCAAAGGTATGCGCAAGGCTATTTCCGTGGTCGATAGTAGGAACAGCGACGATATGAGAACTATCAGTGACGAAGGTCAAGGCACGGACCATGGCACGAATAGAACGTCCAAAATCAGGTGAAGTCATCATGTTAACCACGTTGGTGGAACCAAGGTTACAGGAGACGTCTGTTCCCATTTGGACAAATTCTTGGGCATCGTTGATCAAGCTTGGTTCTTGAACCTGGAGGATCTCTGAACACAAGTTACTCATGATGATTTTCCCATCAACTGGGTTTGCCCGGTTAGCAGTATCGATGTTGACTACATAAGGGTAGCCAGATTCTTGTTGCAATTTAGAAATTTCAGTTTCCAAATCACGTGCCTTGATTTTTGTCTTACGGATATTTGGATTAGCGACTAACTCATCGTATTTTTCAGTGATGTCGATGTAGTTGAATGGTACTCCGTATTCACGCTCAACAGAGTATGGGCTGAAGAGGTACATTTCTTCATTTTTACGCGCTAACTCATAGAATTTGTCTGGTACGACGACTCCAAGTGAGAGGGTCTTAACCCGAACTTTTTCATCGGCGTTTTCTTTCTTAGTAGAAAGGAAGGCAATGATGTCTGGGTGGAAGACGTTCAAGTAAACCACACCAGCCCCTTGGCGTTGTCCCAATTGGTTCGAGTAAGAGAAGCTATCTTCGAAGAGTTTCATAACAGGAACGACCCCAGAAGCGGCTCCTTCGTAGCCCTTGATTGGTGCTCCAGCTTCACGAAGGTTGCTGAGGGAGATCCCAACCCCACCACCGATACGTGAAAGTTGAAGGGCAGAGTTGATAGAACGTCCAATCGCATTCATGTCATCGGTTACTTGGATCAAGAAACAAGAAACCAATTCGCCGCGACGGGCACGACCAGCGTTTAAGAAAGAAGGAGTAGCTGGTTGGTAACGTTGGTGGATAATTTCGTTTGCGATGTCTCGCGCGATAGCTTCATTTCCATCTGCAAAGTAGAGAGCATTGAAGAGGACACGGTCTTCCATGCTTTCAAGGTAGTATTCTCCATCATTTGTTTTCAAAGCGTATTGGTTATAGAATTTGTAGGCCGCCATGAAGGACTTGAATTGGAAGTTTTGGTCTTTGATAAATTGGGCCAATTCCTCTAAAAATTCAGGACGGTATTTCTCGATAAAAGCTCTCTCAATGTAATTGTGCTCGAGAAGGTACTGAATCTTGTCTGTAATCGAGTCAAAGGCTTTAGTATTTGGTACAACATTTTCTTTAAAGAACGCATCCAAAGCTTCTTTATCTTTATGAAGCATGATTTGGCCGTTTACTGGACGGTTGATTTCATTGTTAAGACGAAAATACGTCACATCTTCAAGAGATTTTAATCCCATAATAATCCTTTTCTAGTTCAAAAAAATGAAGAGGAGAAGTCCTCTCTTTCCAAGTAAAAAGTCTAGTGTTAGGTTGCTAACGCTAGACCCTATTTAAGCAAAATACTGTGTTTATTATGAAAGTTTCTTCAACTTAGCTGGTTGAAAACCAGAAAATACTTCATCCGGTGTTTGAATAACTGGAGCAGCATTGAAGCCAAGGTTTTTAACATGTTCTACAAATTCTGGCTGTTCATCTAAGTTAATTTCGCGATATTCTACTTGATTGCTATCAAGAAAGCGTTTGGTCATTTTGCACTGAACACAATTATTTTTTGAATAAATGGTTACCATTTCTTTTTCGTTCTCCTATCGAAATATAAATCTGTAAACAGTATAAACAAAATCCAGCAACTTGTCAACCAAATAAAACTAAATATTGTGCAAAGATATGAAATGGGGTTTTTAAAACACAATATATTGTGGTGGACGGAAATTGAGAAATTCCAAGAAATGGGATAGGAATAGGCTTTAAAGCATCTTTAATTAGTTATAATTTTTTGGTGAATCAATATCCTGTGGTTCAGTTGCTTCTTTTTATTTGAAAGCGGAGGAAAATGTTACTTATAATATAGTAGAAAATTGAAAAGATATTTTCTCCGTTCTTCAGTAGCTTCTTAGAATGTATCTAAATTGGGATTTTTCGCAGTCTTTTTCTGTAAGTCAGTGATAAAAATCTTGAAAAAAATTTCAAAAGATGATATAATACCAAATTGTAAGGGTTATCAAAAGGTAACTCAAAAACTATTTTTTAAAAGGAGAGTCCAATTATGGCTTCTAAAGATTTCCACATCGTGGCAGAAACAGGTATCCACGCACGTCCAGCAACTTTGTTGGTTCAAACTGCTAGCAAATTTGCATCAGACATCACTCTTGAATACAAAGGTAAATCAGTTAACTTGAAATCAATCATGGGTGTTATGAGCCTTGGTGTTGGTCAAGGTGCTGACGTTGTAATTTCTGCTGAAGGTGCTGATGCTGATGATGCGATCGCAGCTATCTCAGAAACAATGACTAAAGAAGGATTGGCTTAAAAATATGACAAAAATGCTAAAAGGAATTGCAGCATCTGACGGTGTTGCCGTTGCTAAGGCATATTTGCTCATTCAACCAGACTTATCATTTGAGACTGTTTCAGTCGAAGATACAAGTGCAGAAGAAGCTCGTTTGGATGCAGCTCTTGAAGCTTCACAAAACGAGCTTTCTCTTATTCGGGAGAATGCAGTAGCAAGCCTTGGTGAAGAAGCAGCGCAAGTTTTTGATGCGCATATGATGGTTCTCGCTGACCCTGAAATGATTGGTCAGATCAAAGAAACGATTCGTACGAAAAAAATCAATGCAGAGGCTGGCTTGAAAGAAGTCACTGACATGTTCATTGCAATCTTTGAAGGAATGGAAGACAATCCTTACATGCAAGAACGTGCAGCAGACATTCGCGACGTTACCAAACGTGTCCTTGCCAACTTGCTTGGTAAGAAATTGCCAAACCCTGCTTCTATCAATGAAGAAGCAATCGTGGTGGCGCATGACTTGACACCATCTGATACAGCTCAGTTGAACAAAAAGTACGTAAAAGCCTTTGTTACTAACATCGGTGGACGTACAAGTCACTCAGCTATCATGGCGCGTACACTTGAAATCGCAGCCGTTCTTGGAACAAATAACATCACAGAACTTGTCAAAGATGGTGATGTTTTGGCTGTTTCAGGTATTACTGGTGAAGTGGTGATCAACCCAACTGAGGAACAAATCGCAGCCTTCAAAGCGGCTGGTGAAGCTTACGCTAAACAAAAAGCTGAATGGGCTCTCCTTAAAGATGCTCAAACAGTTACTGCTGATGGAAAACATTTCGAATTGGCTGCTAACATCGGTACACCTAAAGATGTTGAAGGTGTAAATGATAATGGTGCAGAAGCTGTTGGTCTCTATCGTACAGAATTCTTGTATATGGATTCTCAAGACTTCCCAACTGAAGATGACCAATATGAAGCTTACAAAGCAGTTCTTGAAGGTATGAACGGTAAACCTGTTGTCGTTCGTACAATGGATATCGGTGGGGATAAAGAACTCCCTTACTTCGATCTTCCTAAAGAAATGAACCCATTCTTGGGTTACCGTGCTTTGCGTATTTCTATCTCTGAAACTGGTAATCAAATGTTCCGTACACAATTGCGTGCTTTGCTTCGTGCATCTGTTCACGGTAAATTGCGGATCATGTTCCCAATGGTTGCTTTGTTGACGGAGTTCCGTACGGCTAAAGGTATTCTTGAAGAAGAAAAAGCTAAATTGCTTGCTGAAGGTGTTTCCGTTGCAGACGATATCCAAGTAGGGATCATGATTGAAATCCCAGCTGCTGCAATGCTTGCTGACCAATTTGCTAAGGAAGTTGATTTCTTCTCAATTGGTACAAACGACTTGATCCAATACACAATGGCTGCTGACCGTATGAACGAACAAGTTTCATACCTTTACCAACCATATAACCCATCTATCCTTCGTTTGATCAACAACGTGATCAAAGCGGCTCACGCTGAAGGCAAATGGGCTGGTATGTGTGGTGAAATGGCCGGTGACCAAACTGCCGTTCCACTTCTTGTCGGAATGGGCTTGGATGAGTTCTCTATGTCAGCTACATCTGTCCTTCGTACACGTAGCTTGATGAAGAAACTCGACACAGCTAAAATGGAAGAATACGCTAACCGTGCTCTTACTGAATGTTCAACAATGGAAGAAGTTCTTGAACTTTCAAAAGAATATGTGAACGTAGACTAAAAATTCAACAAGACTAAGACAAATCTGTCTTAGTCTTTTTTTACATTGTTCATAAAAATGTTCATTTTATTCGTAATAAACTAGTTAGTAATAAAAATAGTGGTTTAAATGTTCGGTTTTTTCTTTAATTTTCCTCGTATATATAGTATAATCGTAAGTAAGATTAGGAGGAAAGCGAAGGAATGAAGTAAAAGGTTCGGAAAAGAAAATGAAAGAACTTTTCCTGATAAATTTACATGATTTTCCTGGAATCAACTTGAAAATTAAGTGATTTTATAGTAAAATAAAAACAATTAGAAAACGCTTTCAAAAAATAAAAGAGGTGAGTATATGGATAGAAGCACAGACTTATGGACATTTGGAAGAGGGGATAATTTCCAGCTTCAAGAGTATTTAGGTGCTCACAAGGAAACAAGGGGAGAACAAGAAGGATATGCTTTCCGTGTTTGGGCTCCCAATGCTCAGGCAGTTGATCTGATTGGTGACTTTACTGATTGGGAAGCACGGAAAATTCCAATGGTCCGTAATGAAGGAGGCGTCTGGGAAGTTTTCTGTTCAGATGCAAAAGAGGGAGATATATACAAATATTTGGTGACACGAAATAATGGTCATCAGGTTCAAAAAATTGATCCTCTAGCGTTATGGATGGAAAAACGACCCAATACAGGGTCTATCATTAAGACCATTCCGGAAAAGAACTGGAAAGACGGTCTTTGGAGAGCACGCCGTAAAAAATTTGGTTTTAAGGAACGACCTGTTAATATCTATGAGGTTCACGCAGGATCATGGAAACGAAATGATGATTATAGTTCCTATACTTTCAAACAACTAAAAGAAGAACTCATCCCTTATTTGGTTGAGATGAACTACACCCACGTAGAATTTATGCCAGTGATGGCCCATCCATTGGGATTGAGCTGGGGGTATCAGCTCATGGGCTATTTTGCCCTCGAGCAGACTTATGGTAGCCCAGAAGAATTTCAAGATTTCGTGGAAGAATGTCACCTCAACAATATCGGAGTGATCGTGGATTGGGTGCCTGGCCATTTCATCATTAATGATGATGCTTTGGCATATTATGATGGAACACCAACTTTTGAGTATCAGGATGAACATCGGGCCCATAACTATGGTTGGGGAGCTTTGAACTTCGATTTAGGAAAGAATCAAGTACAGTCTTTCTTGATTTCTAGTTTAAAATTTTGGATTGAAACCTATCATTTAGATGGAATTCGGGTCGATGCTGTGAGCAATATGCTCTATCTTGACTACGATAGTGGTCCATGGACACCAAATATTGATGGTGGAAACCTCAACTACGAAGGCGTTCATTTCCTTAGACGTTTGAATGCGATTATCAAGAACGAACACCCAGATGTCATGATGATTGCAGAAGAAAGTTCTGCTGGTCAAAAGATCACGGGTCCTGAAGAAGAAGGTGGACTTGGCTTTGACTATAAATGGAATATGGGTTGGATGAATGATATCCTTCGATTCTATGAAGAAGATCCCGTCTACCGGAAATTTGACTTTAACCTGGTAACTTTTAGTTTCATGTATGCATTTTCTGAAAACTTCTTACTACCATTTTCACACGATGAAGTGGTGCATGGTAAGAAGAGTTTGATGCATAAGATGTGGGGAGATCGTTACAATCAATTTGCTGGACTCCGTAACCTCTTGACCTATCAGATTTGCCATCCAGGTAAGAAATTACTCTTTATGGGTTCAGAATTTGGTCAATTTTTGGAATGGAAGTCAGAAGAGCAACTGGAATGGGGCAATCTAGAGGATGAAATGAATGCTAAGATGCGTCGTTTCACTTCTCAGCTCAATCATTTCTACAAAGAACACAAGGAATTGTGGGAGATTGATGATAGCTTTGATGGCTTAGAGATTATTGATGCAGATAACCGGGATCAGAGCGTCTTGTCTATGGTTCGGAAAAATCGTAAAGGCGATCTTCTGGTGTGTGTTTTCAATATGGCACCAGTGGAACGCAAGGACTTTACGATTGGTGTGCCTGTATCAGCGGTCTATGAAGAAATTTGGAATACAGAATTAGAAGAATGGGGAGGTGTCTGGAAAGAGCACAATCCGACAGTTCAGTCTCAAGATGGACTGTGGAAGGATTATGAACAAACTTTGACCTTTACTTTGCCGGCTTTAGGGGCTAGTATTTGGAAGGTAAAACGCAAGGTGCGTAAGACAAAATCTAAAACATCAGATAAGAAATGACGATCGGTTGACTCTATGGGAGTCCAAGCTTTAAAAAGAGGAAGTAGTCAATGAAGAATGAAATGCTCGCTTTAATTCTTGCCGGTGGGCAAGGAACACGTCTTGGAAAATTAACCAAAAACATCGCAAAACCTGCGGTTCAATTTGGTGGGCGCTATCGGATTATCGATTTTGCGCTATCAAACTGCGCCAACTCAGGAATTCACAATGTTGGTGTGATTACACAGTACCAGCCACTTGCCCTTAACAGCCATATTGGGAATGGTTCCAGCTGGGGCTTGGATGGAATCAATACGGGTGTGTCTATTCTCCAACCTTATTCAGCTAGTGAAGGAAATCGTTGGTTTGAAGGAACTAGCCATGCCATCCTCCAAAACATCGACTATATCGACAGCATCAATCCGGAATATGTCTTGATATTATCTGGGGACCACATCTATAAGATGGATTACGATGATATGCTTCAAGCGCACAAGGATAATAATGCAAGCTTAACTGTTGCCGTCCTAGATGTACCTTTGAAGGAAGCAAGCCGTTTTGGAATCATGAATACAGATGCCAATAATCGGATTGTCGAATTTGAAGAAAAACCAGCTGAACCAAAATCTACCAAGGCTTCCATGGGGATTTACATCTTTGACTGGGCTCGTCTCCGCAATATGTTGGTTGCTGCTGAAAAGAGTGATATCGATATGTCAGACTTCGGTAAAAATGTCATTCCAACTTATCTAGAATCAGGCGAAAGTGTTTATGCTTATGAATTCAATGGTTATTGGAAAGACGTTGGTACGATTGAGTCTCTTTGGGAAGCCAATATGGAATATATCGATCCAAATAATGCCTTGGATAGTCGCGATCGTCACTGGAAAATCTATTCACGCAACCTCATTTCTCCACCGAACTTCTTTGGGGAACATGGCCACGTCGAAGATTCTCTTGTCGTAGACGGTTGTTCGGTAGACGGTACAGTCAAACACTCCATCTTATCAACAGAAGCTCAAGTTCGTGAAGGAGCAGTTGTCGAAGATGCTGTCGTGATGAGCAATGCCATTATCGGTAAAGGAGCTGTCGTGAAACGCGCGATTATCGGAGAAGGCGCAGTCATTGCAGAAGGTGTCGTGATTGATGGAACAGAGGAAGTACAAGTTGTCGGTTACAATGAAAAAGTGGGGGTAGCAACAGATGAAGATTGATAAATATTCAGCCATTTTAGGAAATACAGTTGGGTATCATGATATGTCCACTTTGACCAGCCATCGTCCGGTAGCATCCCTACCGTTTGATGGGAAATACCGCTTAATCGACTTCCCATTGTCTAGTCTTGCAAATGCTGGTATTCGTAGTGTTTTTGGGATTTTCCAACAAGAAAATATTAGTTCGGTCTTTGACCATATTCGTTCAGGTCGTGAGTGGGGCTTGTCTACTTTATTGAGCCACTATTACCTCGGAATCTATAATACTCCAGTTGAAAATACAACGGTAGGACCAGAATACTACCAACAATTATTAACCTATTTGAAACGGTCTGGTTCTAATCAAACAGTTGCTTTGAACTGTGATGTATTAATGAATATTGACCTCAATCAGATTTTCCACCTTCATAATACCATTGATCGTCCGATTACAGTGGTTTATAAAAAGTTGCATCTGCAAAACATTTCTGAAGTGAATGCTGTCTTGGAAATTGATGAAACAGACCATGTTACAGAGCAAAAACTTTTTGATGGTCAGAATCCTGATGAAGTCTACAATATGTCAACAGATGTCTTTATTGTAGATACTCCTTGGTTGATTGAAAAAATTGAAGAAGAAGCCAAGAAAGAATACCCACAAAAATTGCGCTATATCTTGCGTGATTTGGCGGTGGAATACAATGCTTTTGCCTTTGAATATACAGGTTACTTAGCCAATATTCATTCAGTTGAATCATACTACCATGCAAACTTGGATATGTTGGAAAACCAAAAATTCATGAAGCTCTTTTCACCAAACCAAAAGGTGTATACGAAAGTGAAGAATGAAGAACCAACGTATTATTCCAAGACTTCACATATTAAAACGTCTCAATTTGCTTCGGGTAGTATTGTAGAAGGAACCGTTGAACGTTCCATTGTTTCACGTCGGGTACGCCTTTATGAAGGTTCAGAAGTACGCAGTAGCCTTCTCTTCCCTGGTGTTGTGATTCATGAAAATGCAATCGTCGAACATGCCATTCTGGATAAGGGTGTTGAAGTGGCTGCTGGTGTGACGATTCGTGGGACAGAAGAAGCACCTGTCGTGGTTAAAAAAGGAACGATTGTTACAGAGGATATTGTCTAATGAAACTATTATTTGTTGCAGCTGAAGGAGCACCGTTTTCTAAAACAGGTGGTTTGGGAGACGTTATTGGCGCTCTTCCTAAATCCTTAGCGAAAAGTGGTCATGATGTGCGCGTGATCCTCCCTTACTATGATATGGTAGAGGCTAAGTTTGGAGATCAAATCGAAGATGTCTTGCATTTTGAGACCAAGGTTGGCTGGAGAAGTCAATATGTTGGTGTGAAACGCATTGTGCGCGATGGAGTCACCTTTTACTTTATTGATAACCAACATTATTTCTTTAGAGGTCATGTGTATGGTGACTTCGATGATGGCGAACGCTTTGCCTTCTTCCAGCTCGCGGCCTTAGAAACGATGGAACGAGTTGACTTCATTCCAGATGTTCTTCATGCCCATGATTACCATACGGCGATGATTCCTTTCTTGCTGAAGGAAAAATACCGTTGGATTCAAGCTTATCATGGAATTAAGACAGTATTGACCATCCATAATTTGGAATTCCAAGGTCAGTTCGACCCAGGAATGTTGTGGGATCTTTTCGGAGTTGGATTTGAACGCTATGCAGATGGAACACTTCGATGGAATGATTGCCTGAACTGGATGAAAGCCGGCATTCTATATGCTGACCGTGTGACAACTGTTTCTCCTAGCTATGCGCATGAGATTATGACTGCTGAATATGGTTGTGGCTTGGATCAGATCCTTCGGATGGAGTCTGGCAAGGTGACCGGAATTGTTAACGGGATTGATGCAGATCTGTATAATCCTGAAACGGATCCACTCTTGACGTATCACTTCAGTCTCTCAGATCTTTCAGGTAAAGCAGCTAGTAAACGAGCTCTTCAAGAACGTGTCGGTCTACCTGTTCGCGATGATGTTCCTTTGTTTGGGATCGTCTCTCGTTTGACACGTCAAAAAGGCTTTGACGTGGTGGTAGAAGAGTTGCATCAACTCTTGCAAAAGGATATTCAGATTGTCTTGCTCGGTACAGGAGATCCTGGATTTGAAAATGCCTTTGCTTGGTTTGGTCAAGCCTACCCAGATAAACTTTCAGCGAATATCACATTTGATGTCCAATTGGCCCAAGAAATCTATGCAGCGTCGGATGTCTTCTTGATGCCAAGCCGTTTTGAACCGTGTGGTCTTTCTCAAATGATGGCCATGCGTTATGGAACCCTTCCTTTAGTGCATGAAGTCGGCGGACTTCGAGATACGGTCCAACCGTATAATGCTGTTGATGGAAGTGGAACAGGCTTTAGTTTCAATAATTTGTCTGGCTATTGGTTTAACTGGGCAGTTGATGAAGCCTTGGCTGTCTACTACAATGACAAACAGGCTTGGTATGGTCTCCAAGAGCAAGCTATGACGCGTGACTTCTCATGGGATACGGCTAGTCAACGATACAATGATTTGTACCAATCCTTATAAATAGATCTATAATACAAACGCCTTTCGAGGCGTTTTTTGTGTTGCTTTCTTCCTATAAAGAAAACGGTTTATTTTTTTGAGTTTTAGAGCTTGCTAAAATAGAAGAAAAAAGATAAGATAGGTAAAGGTAAAAAATCCCGGGAAGGTTCTTATTTCTGGAAAGGATCCCATCCTCTCTAAAAATAATCAGGTCCCTGCTCGAGGGTTAAATATTACTATATAGGAATTTTAGGATGAAAAAAGCGAAACAAACGTTTGAAAAAATGACCAAATATTCGATTCGGAAATTAACTGTCGGTGTTGGTCCGGTGGCCATTGGAGCCTTTTTATTAGGAGGAAGCTTGTTAGGAGCTCGTCCTGTCCAAGCTGATCAGATGACTCTACCTGCTCATGTTCACTTAGGATATGTGACAGAAGAAGAGCTGACTGCTGAAGAAAAAGCACAGGTGATTCATGCAATCCCTGAAGAGTATCAAAATGAAGATACTTTCTATCTCGTCTATAAGAAGAAGGAAGCAATTCAGTCGGTTCTTCCTCAAACAGGAAGTCAGGAAGTCGCCCTTTTTGGGCTAAGTCTAGCCACAGCTTCCTTTGCGGTCCTCTTACTCTCTAAAAAGCACCGGAAGAAGGTCATGGGCGTCCTTTTGATTGGAGCCATGGGACAAAGTCTTCTACTTCCAGTTGAAGTCGCAGCCCTACAAAATCAAGTTTTGCGCGCCTATAATCAGGATCTTGCGATCGCATCGAGCAAAGATCTTGCAAATGGCGTGATTCAAATTGACGGTTATGACTATATTGGTTATCTGCGCTACCCGTCAGTCCAAAAGACGAGCTTACGAGAGCCAAAGGCTATGCAGGAAACGAAACCTTCTGTAGAAGGAACGATCAAAACAAGTACAGGTATTCCACAAGTGGAAGCACAAGCTCGTGTGACCCCAGAAGTCTCTCCAGCCTTTCCTCAAGTTGAAAAACCAAGCCTGGAAGTCTCTACTGAGCCTGTGCCATTTGAAACTGTCAAACAAGCTGATCCTACATTACCTAAAGGGCAAACCAAGGTGCTGACTGCTGGTCAAAATGGGGAGCGGACCCTATTGACAGAAGTGAGTGTGGTAGATGGACAAGAAGTTCGCAGAGTCGTTGAAAGCAAGGTCACTAAAGAACCAGTTTCACAAATTCTTGCTGTTGGGACAAAAGAAGATGCCCAACCAACCCCTCAACCCAATCCTTCTCCAGTTGTAACGGCTAAGGGGACACAAGAAGAAGGTCATGTCGGTGAAGCTCCTGTTCAACCGGAGAAGCCAACCTATACAGGTGTGGTGGAAGATAAAGGAACACAGGAAGAAGGCCATATCGGCGAAGCTCCTGTTCAACCAGAGAACCCAGCCTATACAGGTGTGGTGGAAGCTAAGGGAACACAGGAAGAAGGCCATGTCGGCGAAGCTCCTGTTCAACCGGAGAACCCAACCTATACAGGTGTAGTAGAATCCAAGGGAACACAGGAAGAAGGCCATGTCGGCGAAGCCCCTGTTCAACCAGAGAACCCAGCCTATACAGGTGTGGTGGAAGCTAAAGGGACACAAGAAGAAGGCCATGTCGGCGAAGCCCCTATTCAACCGGAGAACCCAACCTATCAAGTAACGGAAGGGACGGTAACAGAGACAGAAACGGTAATCCTTCCATATGAAACAGAGTATGTAACGGACGCCAATCGTTACACCGATGAAGAAAGCCTCCTTCAGAAAGGCGAGGCTGGTAGCCAGGAGATTCGTCGAGTTTATAAGACGGTCAATGGTGAGAAGATTGGCGAGCCTCTCAGTACGACCACTGAAACGGTAAAAGCTCCTGTGACAGAAAAAATTAGTCGTGGGACTAAGGCGATTGAAGGCCAAACAGAGGATGTTTCGTTTGAAGAAATTCCATTTAAGACGGTAACCGAACAAGATGTTACCTTGCTAAAAGGAACCGAAAGGGTTTCTCAAGTCGGTAAAAATGGGAAGAAAAAAATCACCAAGGTCTATAAGACCATTAAAGGTGTCAAAACAACGGATGCTCCTACAATTTCTGAAGAAGTAGTAGAACAAGCCCAAGATCAGATCATTCAACAAGGGACCAAAGAACTTGATAAGCCTACCTTAACTTTGACCCAGGTCGATAAGGAAGAATTGAAGCGCAGTGCTAAAGCTACTTATCATTTGGATAAACCAGACGGTGTGACCATCAAGTCCATCCAGGCTGTATTGAAGAAGGGTGATCAAGTGGTGAAAACCCTGACCCTTTCAGAGACGGACTTGGCAGCTGCTTTAGCGGACTTGGACTACTACAAGGATTATACGCTCGCAACGACCATGGTGTATGACCGTGGAAATGGGGATGAAGAAGAAGTTCTCAAGGAAAAACCACTGAGAATTGATCTTAAAAAAGTTGAAATCAAAAACATCAAGGAAACCAGTCTGATTAGCGTGGATGACCAAGGTCTTGAGACCGATAGCAGCCTCTTGTCTGAAACACCATCAGATGTGAAGCCTTACTACTTAAAGGTCACTACCTATGATAATAAGGTTACAAAACTAGCCGTTGATAAAATTGAAGAAGTAACGGTAGATGGCGTGACCCTCTACAAAGTAACAGCCAAAGCTCCTGATCTCATTCAACGGACTGCGGACAACCAGTTTAGTGAGGACTATGTCCACTATATTGCAAAACCCAAAGCTCATGAAGGGGATGTCTACTACAATTTCAACGAACTTGTAAAAGCTATGCAAGCCAATCCGACTGGTACCTTTAAACTGGGTAGCAATATGAATGCGGCTAATGTCCAGCCAGTAGGGAAATCCTATGTGACCAATGCCTTCAAGGGAATTTTGGAAAGTACGAATGGAAATAAATTTGCCATCCATAACATTACAAGACCATTATTTGGGAACATCGAAGGTGGCTCGGTTAAGAATCTCTTGCTTGAAAATGTCAATATTGACCTACCTGGGACAGATCGAGTAGCCCCAATAGCAGGTGTTATCAAAAATAATGCAACTGTCGAGAATGTTAAAGTAACAGGAAGTGTTGTTGGGAACAATGACGTAGCAGGGATCGTCAATAAAATTGATGGCAGTGGGAAAGTAAGTAATGTCGCCTTTATCGGGAAACTGCACGCTGCTGGGAACAAAGGTGGCTATCTAGCGGGTGTTGTTGGTGAGAACTGGAAGGGTGTCGTAGAAAAAGCTTACGTTGATGCTGAAATCACTGGGAATAAAGCCAAAGCTGCAGGTTTGGCTTATTCCTCTCAAAATGGTGGAAATAACCACACAGTAGGTAAAGAAGGGGTTCTCAGAAATTCAGTTGCTAAAGGTTCAATTGAACTGAAAGAAGCTGTTCAATCTGGTGGGTTACTGGGGACCAACTGGGCCTTGGGTGCTATTGAAGACAACATCACCATGATGAAAGTCAAAACTGGTGAGATGGTCTTCGGACACTCGGATATCGACGCAGATGATT
The DNA here is from genome assembly GCF_059727625.1 of Streptococcus mobilis. NCBI lineage: Bacteria > Bacillati > Bacillota > Bacilli > Lactobacillales > Streptococcaceae > Streptococcus > Streptococcus mobilis. The sequence goes on along the minus strand of NZ_AP041823.1, from coordinate 1,530,198 downwards.
ATTTCACCTATTCAAGAACCAAGCGCAATTACAGTGTGGAAGGCGTGAGTGAAGGGAAGAAAACCTTTAACAACTCCCGTAAAATCCCTAGCATCTCGCTGGCAGAAGCTGAGCAGAAGATTGAAGCAATGGGAATCACTGCTGATAAATTCACCAGCAGGAAACCAATTGAAGATACGCTCAATCACCTTGTTAGCAAAGACGATCAATACAAGGCTATCACTGCTTACGATGCGACTCGTGAGCTAGCTTACCGCAATATTGCTAAATTGCAACCATTCTACAACAAAGAATGGATTGTCGACCAAGGGAATAAATTGGCTGCAACGAGTCCTCTCTTGACCAAGGAAGTCTTGTCTGTGACTGCTATGAAGGGCAATGATTTTGTTACTGAACTAGCTGATGCTGATCACATCCTGATCCATTATGCCGATAAGACAAAAGATATCTTTAGCATTTCACCGAAAGAGTCTAAAGTCAAACAAGTCAAAGAGTACAGTGTGGCGGAGCTCGGTGAAGTGGTCTATACGCCAAATATGGTGGACAAAGACCGGAGCGATCTCATTGGTGCGATCGTTGAAAAATTAAGCCCTGTCGAATTACAATCAGATCCAATCTACACACATCTTGGTCGAACAGGTCCTAACAAAGTCAATGCCATTAAGAACCTTTACCTTGAAGAAAGCTTCCAAGCAGTCAAGGATAATCTGACTCACTTTGTCAAACAACTAGTTGAAAACCAAGATCATCAATTAAATACAGATGAGGCTGCCAAACGGGCCCTTATCAAGAAAGTTGATGACAACAAGGCCGCTGTTCTTCTTGGTTTGTCATACCTCAATCGCTATTATGGAGTGAAGTTCGATGATGTCAATCTCAAACAGCTCATGTTGTTCAAGCCAGATTTCTATGGGAAGAATGTTGATGTCTTAGACCGCTTGATTGAAATTGGTTCAAAAGAAGACTACATCAAAGGGACTCGTACCCACGATGCCTTCCGAGAAGTCGTGGCTAAATCGACTCTTTCTGGGAACCTAAATGACTTCTTGAAGTACAATATGGAGCTCTTCACAAAAGAGACAGACTTGAATGATTGGTTCATTAAAGCAACCAAAGACAATGTCTATATTGTGGAGCCTGAGACGACCAATCCAGCTTTCGCATCTGCTAAGCATAGAGCCTATGAGGGCTTAAACAATGATGTTCACGGTAAAATGATCTTGCCACTCTTGAACTTAAAAGATGCCCATATGTTCTTGATTTCAACATACAATACCATGGCTTATAGTTCCTTCGAGAAATATGGTAAGAACACGGAAGCAGAGCGGAATGCCTTCAAAGCGGAAATTGACAAGGTGGCGAAAGGGCAACAAAATTATCTCGATTTCTGGTCACGTCTAGCAACGGATAAGGTTCGCAATCAACTCTTGAAGAGCAATAATATGGTGCCGACCCCTGTCCTTGATAACCAAAACTACAAGGGCATTAGTACAGACCGTTACGGCCATACCAACAGTGGCAAAGATGTCGCTCCAATCCGTGAATTGTATGGTCCAACCGATCGTTACCATGCGACAGATTGGCGCATGGGAGCTGTGGCGCGAATTTACGGAAACCCATATAAAGACGACTCTGTTTTCTTCATGGTGACCGATATGATCAGTGACTTTGGGGTCTCTGCCTTTACCCACGAAACAACGCACGTCAATGACCGCATGGTATACTTAGGTGGTTGGAGACACCGAGAAGGAACCGATATCGAAGCCTTTGCCCAAGGCATGTTACAAACGCCATCCGTATCCAATCCAAATGGGGAATACAAGGCCTTAGGTATCAACATGGCCTATGAACGTCCAAATGATGGGAACCAATGGTACAATACCAATCCAAATGATTTGAAGTCACGTGACGAAATTGATCGGTATATGAAAGGCTATAACGACACCCTCATGCTTCTGGATTACCTAGAAGGAGAAGCTGTCCTCAACAAAGGCAGTCAAGACTTGAACAATGCATGGTTCAAGAAGGTTGATAAACAATACCGAGGGGCTAACACCAAGAATCAATTTGATAAGGTACGTCCTTTGAGCGATGAGGAAAAAGCGATCACCTTACATTCAGTAGATGATCTCATCACCAACAACTTCATGACCAATCGTAGTCCTGGAAATGGAGTCTATAATCCATCTGACTTTGGCTCCGCCTATGTGACGGTACCGATGATGACAGGGATCTATGGTGGAAACACCAGTGAAGGGGCTCCTGGAGCCATGTCCTTCAAACACAATACCTTCAGACTCTGGGGTTACTATGGCTATGAAAAAGGCTTCTTAGGCTATGCTTCAAACAAGTATAAACAAGAATCCAAACAAGCAGGTCATGCGACTCTAGGGGATGATTACATCATTCAAAAGATTTCTGATGGGAAATTCAGTACACTTGAAGACTGGAAGAAAGCCTACTTCAATGAAGTGGTAACCAGTGCCAAAAATGGACTTCAGGCTATTGAAGTGGATGGGACTACTTATAGCTCTTATGAGGACTTAAAACAAGCCTTTGCAACTGCGGTTGAAAAAGATCAGGCCAGTTTGAAGAATGGTTCTGTCAAATTTGACAATACCCTTGCCTTGAAAGAAAAAATCTTTAAGAAATTACTGCAACAAACAGACAGTTTCAAAACGTCTATCTTTAAATAATCGAATTCTCTCATCTGCTGAGCAGGTGAGAGTTTTTTAGAAGAAAAAATGAATAGAGGTGGACAAAGCGACTAAAAATTAAAAGAAATCAATCGTAGATAGGAAAAATTATCATATTAAAAAAATAACGTAATTTCACTAAAACGCTTACTTTTATAGGAAATATTTGACTATTATATCTTTTAGGAGTAAACTAAGGAGGTAAAATTTATAAAAGGAGAATTCATCATGAATTTAACATTTTTAGGTCTTTGTTTAGCCTGTTTTGGTGTATCACTGGCAGAAGGTTTGATGATGAGTAGCTTATTGAAATCTGCGTCTCGTCAACCAGAAATTATCGGTCAATTGCGTAGCCTCTTGATTCTTGGTGTTGCCTTTGTCGAAGGTACTTTCTTCGTAACCTTGGTTATGGCCTTTATTATCAAATAGACGCTTCTATTTTAGAAAAGGAGGTGTCAAACCTTGGAAGAAAGTATCAATCCAACGATTACTCTTGGACCTGTATCTTTTAATTTGACCCTACTTGCTATGACCCTGATTTCTGTTTTCGCCGTTTTTGGCTTCATTTATTGGGCCAGTCGAAAAATGTCGATCCGACCAAAAGGCAAACAAAATGTGCTGGAATACGCATATGACTTTGTCGTAGGCTTTACAAAAGGAAATATTGGGGAACATTACATAAAGGACTATTCCTTGTTCTTGTTTGTTCTTTTCCTCTTTCTTTTAGTAGCCAATAACATTGGATTGATGGCTAAAATCGAAACGACCAATGGTTACAATTTGTGGACATCACCAACCGCTAACCTGGGTTATGACTTTGCCTTTTCATTTTTGATCACCTTAATCGCCCATGTAGAAGGAATTCGCAGACGTGGTGTGAAGGAATATTTAAAGGCTTTTGTGACACCCGGATTTATGACCCCCATGAATATTTTGGAAGAATTAACGAACTTTGCCTCCTTGGCACTTCGGATCTTCGGAAATATCTTTGCGGGTGAGGTACTAGCAAGCTTGCTTGTGACTTTGTCGCATCAAGCTGTTTATTGGTATCCATTTGCCTTTATTGGAAGCATGGCGTGGACAGCGTTTTCGATTTTCATTTCATGTATCCAAGCCTATGTGTTTACCATGTTGTCATCAATTTATATTGGTAAGAAAATTAATGGTGAAGAGTAAGTAGAGGAGGAGTAGAAGAATGCATGTATCAATGAGTGAAATTATTGGTAACTTTATTCTCATTGCTGGTTCCTTCCTATTATTAATCTTTTTAATAAAGAAATTTGCATGGAACAATATCAATGGAATTTTAGAAGCGCGTGCCAAAAAGATTACAGATGATATTGATGGAGCAGAATCAGCTCGTCAAAAAGCTGAGGAACTAGCAAGTAAACGTGAAGAAGAGTTGGCAGGTAGCCGCAAAGAAGCTGCGTCTATCGTCGAAAATGCAAAGGAAACTGCAGAAAAGAATAAATCTCAGATCCTTTCAGAAGCCACTCAAGAAGCAGTACGTTTGAAAGAAAAAGCGCAACAAGAAATTGCGCATAACAAAGAAGAAGCATTGAACAGTATCAAAGGTGATGTGGCAGATCTCACTGTCAATCTTGCCAGCAAATTGTTGAGCCAACAGCTGGATGCTGAAGGTCAACGCCAACTGATCGATCGCTATCTTGATGAATTAGGAGAAGCCTAATGGACAAAAAGCAACTGATGGTGATTGAGAAATATACCCAGCCTTTTGTTCAATTGGTCTTTGAAAAAGGAGAACAAGACCTAGTCTTTGAAAAATTGACTCAAATCAAGGGTATTTTTGAAGAGACTGGACTTGCTAACTTCTTAGCTCATATCGGTGTAGAGGATGAAGAGAAAGCAAAAAGTCTCAGACTTTTTCAACCCTCGGATTCACAATTACTCGACCATTTGATTGAAGTGGTTATTCTCAATCATCGTGAAGCCTTATTTTATGACATTGTAACGATTTGTTTGGATCAGATTCAACTGTTGAGCAACGCTTTTGTCGTCACTGTTACGACGGTTGCTGGTTTGGATCCTGTTCAAGAGCAAAAGCTAATCCCCATTATCGAAAGAAAATTTGGGATTCAAGTTCGCTCGATCCAACAAAAGATCGATCCAGATTTAATTGGTGGCTTTGTCGTGACAGCCAATCATAAAACGTTGGATACCAGTCTCAAACACCAATTGCAAGTTATAAAATCTAAATTGAAATAGAAAGTGGTGTGAATTTTGGCGATTAACGCACAAGAAATCAGCGCTTTAATTAAGCAACAAATTGAAAATTTCAAGCCAAACTTTGACGTCACTGAGACAGGTGTTGTAACCTACATTGGTGACGGGATTGCCCGTGCTCATGGTCTTGAAAATGCCATGAGTGGTGAGTTGTTGATCTTTGAAAATGGCTCATACGGGATGGCCCAAAACTTAGAGACAACGGATGTCGGTATCATCATCTTGGGTGATTTCACGGATATTCGTGAAGGAGACTCTGTCCGTCGTACAGGTAAAATCATGGAAGTCCCTGCAGGGGATGCCTTGATTGGTCGGGTTGTCAACCCACTTGGCCAACCAGTAGATGGTTTGGGTGAGATTGTGACAGATAAATTCCGTCCAGTTGAAACACCAGCTCCTGGTGTTATGCAACGGAAATCTGTCTCAGAACCCCTACAAACTGGTTTGAAAGCCATTGATGCCCTCGTTCCAATCGGACGTGGCCAACGGGAATTGATTATCGGGGACCGTCAAACAGGGAAAACTTCGATTGCCATCGATACCATCTTGAACCAAAAGGGTCAAGACATGATCTGTATCTATGTGGCGATTGGTCAAAAAGAATCAACAGTTCGTACGCAAGTAGAAACTCTTCGTAAATACGGAGCCATGGATTATACGATTGTGGTAACCGCTTCGGCTTCCCAACCGTCTCCATTGCTCTACTTGGCACCTTATGCCGGGGTTGCCATGGCAGAAGAGTTCATGTATAACGGTAAACACGTTTTGATCGTCTATGATGATTTGTCAAAACAAGCCGTAGCCTACCGTGAATTGTCCCTTCTTCTTCGTCGTCCACCAGGACGTGAAGCCTTCCCAGGGGATGTCTTCTATCTCCACAGCCGTTTGTTGGAACGTTCAGCTAAAGTTTCAGATGAATTGGGTGGTGGCTCTATTACAGCTCTTCCAATCATTGAAACCCAAGCAGGAGATATTTCTGCTTATATCGCAACCAACGTGATTTCGATCACAGATGGACAAATCTTCTTGCAAGATAGTTTGTTCAATGCTGGTATTCGTCCGGCCATTGATGCAGGTTCTTCTGTATCCCGTGTAGGGGGAGCTGCCCAAATCAAGGCTATGAAGAAAGTTGCGGGTACTCTTCGTATCGACCTCGCTTCATACCGTGAATTGGAAGCCTTCACGAAATTTGGTAGTGACTTGGATGCTGCGACTCAAGCGAAATTGAACCGTGGTCGCCGAACAGTTGAAGTCTTGAAACAACCTGTTCATGAACCATTGACAGTTGAAAAACAAGTCGTGATCTTGTATGCCTTGACTCATGGTTTCTTAGATAGTGTTCCAGTAGACGATATTCTTCGTTTCCAAGAAGAGTTGTTTGATTACTTTGAAGCACATTATAACCAAATCTTTGAGACGATTCGTTCGACACATGATCTTCCAGCAGAAGAAGAACTGGATGCAGCCCTTACAGAATTTGTCAACCAGTCAAATTTCAAATAGAAATAGGAGTGGAAGATGGCAGTTTCATTAAATGATATAAAAAATAAAATTGCATCCACTAAAAATACCAGTCAAATTACCAATGCTATGCAGATGGTGTCTGCTGCTAAACTCGGGAAATCTGAGCAAGCAGCCAAGGATTTTCAGGTTTATGCCGCTAAGGTACGTAAGTTACTAACAGACTTGCTCCATGGACATGAAACAGAAAATGCCAAATCCCATCCTATGTTGGTGAGTCGGCCGGTAAATAAGACAGCTTATATCGTGATTACATCTGATCGTGGTTTGGTCGGAGGCTACAATGCCTCCATCCTTAAAACTATGATGGAAATGAAGGCAGAATACCATCCAACTGGAGATGACTTTGAAGTGATCTGTATTGGAAGTGTCGGTGCGGATTTCTTCCGTGCCCGTGGGATTCAGCCGGTTTATGAATTGCGTGGTTTGCCTGATCAACCTAGCTTTAAGGAAGTTCGTACGATCATTTCGAAAACAGTCCAAATGTATCAGGAAGGCTTGTTTGATGAGTTGTACGTCTGTTACAACCATCACGTCAACAGTTTGACTAGTCAAATGCGGGTAGAACAGATGCTTCCGATTATTGATTTGGACCCCAATGAAGCAGATGAGGATTATGTATTGAATCTAGAATTGGAATCTAGTCGAGATGCCATTTTGGATCAATTGCTCCCTCAATTTGCTGAAAGCATGATCTATGGTGCCATTATTGATGCTAAAACAGCTGAAAATGCTGCGGGGATGATGGCCATGCAAACTGCAACAGACAATGCCAAGAAAGTCATTGATGAATTAACGATTCAATACAACCGTGCTCGTCAAGCAGCGATTACACAAGAAATTACCGAAATCGTTGCAGGTGCTAGCGCCCTTGAATAGTTGTCGGATACAATTTTTTATACAAAAACGGATGCTCTAAAGAGAACTTTTGAGCAGTAGAAATTACTTAGAATAGGAGAATGACATGAGTTTAGGCAAAATTTCTCAGGTCGTAGGTCCCGTCGTAGACGTTGCCTTTTCCGTTGGAGATAAACTTCCTGAGATCAATAATGCGCTTGTAGTCTATAAAAATGACCAACAAAAATCAAAAGTCGTTCTTGAAGTAGCTTTGGAACTTGGTGATGGGGTCGTACGGACCATCGCCATGGAATCAACTGATGGTTTAACACGTGGAATGGAAGTCTTGGACACAGGTCGTCCAATCTCTGTTCCAGTCGGAAAAGAAACCTTGGGACGTGTCTTCAATGTTCTTGGAGATACCATTGACTTGGATCAACCTTTTCCTGAGGATGCTCCTCGTGACTCCATCCACAAAAAAGCTCCATCCTTTGACGAGCTCTCTACTTCAGAAGAAATTCTTGAAACAGGGATCAAGGTTATTGACCTCTTAGCCCCTTATTTGAAAGGTGGGAAGGTCGGACTCTTCGGCGGTGCCGGAGTTGGGAAGACCGTCTTGATTCAAGAATTAATCCATAATATTGCCCAAGAACACGGTGGGATTTCTGTATTTACCGGTGTTGGGGAACGGACACGTGAAGGGAATGACCTTTACTGGGAAATGAAAGAATCTGGCGTTATTGAAAAAACAGCCATGGTCTTTGGACAAATGAATGAGCCACCTGGAGCACGGATGCGTGTTGCTTTGACTGGTTTGACCATTGCGGAATACTTCCGTGATGTCGAAGGTCAGGACGTTCTCTTGTTTATCGACAATATCTTCCGTTTCACCCAAGCCGGATCTGAAGTATCAGCCCTTTTGGGACGGATGCCATCAGCCGTTGGTTACCAACCTACTTTGGCAACTGAAATGGGGCAATTGCAAGAACGGATTACGTCAACGAAGAAAGGTTCTGTTACATCCATCCAAGCCATCTATGTGCCAGCCGATGACTATACAGACCCAGCGCCAGCAACCGCCTTTGCCCACTTGGATTCAACCACCAACTTGGAACGTAAGTTGGTACAATTGGGGATCTACCCTGCGGTGGACCCATTGGCATCAAGCTCACGTGCCCTTTCTCCAGAAATCGTAGGAGAAGAACACTATGCAGTCGCTTCTGAGGTCAAACGCGTCCTTCAACGTTACCATGAATTGCAAGATATCATTGCTATCTTGGGGATGGATGAATTGTCTGACGAAGAAAAGACCTTGGTTGCTCGTGCTCGCCGGATCCAATTCTTCTTGTCACAAAACTTCAACGTTGCAGAACAATTTACAGGTCAACCTGGTTCTTATGTCCCAGTTGGAGAAACTGTTCGTGGCTTTAAAGAAATTTTGGATGGGAAATATGACCATCTTCCTGAAGATGCCTTCCGTGGTGTTGGATCGATCGAAGATGTGATCGCCAAAGCTGAAAAAATGGGATTCTAAGAAGAGGTGAAAGATGAGTCAAATGAACGTCCAAATCGTTACACCGGATGGACTGGTTTATGATCATCATGCCGCATTTGTATCTGTCAAGACAATTGATGGTGAATTAGGGATTTTACCTCATCATATCAATACCATTGCGGTTTTGGCTGTAGACCAAGTAAAGGTTCGTCGTGTCGACGATGACAAACATATTGATTGGATTGCAGTCAATGGGGGGATTATCGAAGTAGCTGATAATGTCATTACCATTGTTGCCGATTCTGCCGAACGTGCTCGAGATATCGACATTAGTCGTGCAGAGCGTGCCAAACTGCGAGCTGAAAAAGCGATTGAAGAAGCCAAAGATCAGCATTCGGTTGATATGGAACGTCGTGCTAAAATTGCTCTTCAACGCGCCATTAACCGGATTAATGTCGGAAATCGTTTATAAGATATTCAAATAAGGTGGAGGTTTTGTCCTCACCTTATTTTTGTTGGGAGAGAATCAAAAGAAGAAAGTACGGACCAAATATGGTATAATAGCTGTATGATTCAAATGATTTTTAATCTTTCAAGCCATCTATTGTTTATCTTTTTTGCCTATTACCTATTGATGAACCTGGTTCAATGGGAAAAGTTTTTAAAAGTAAGTGCTGAAAATGCGGTTAAAATCCGTTTTTTGATCTTGATGATCAGTGTTGGAATAGGCTATCTAGCCAGCTCATTTTTTATCAGTGTCTATGAGATGAGTCGGCAGATTTTTATTGGCCAATTCTAGCCACATTTTATAAAAAATATGGTATGATAGAAAGCGTGACTTTAAGAAATTGGAGAACAATCCCGTATGGAAAAAATAATCGTTAATGGTGGTCATAATCGACTGGTTGGAACCGTCAAAATCGAAGGAGCCAAAAATGCTGTCCTTCCTCTTCTTGCTGCAACAGTTCTAGCAAGCGAGGGCGTGACAACCTTGAAAAATGTACCTGTTTTATCAGATGTCTTTACAATGAACAATGTTGTTCGTGGGTTGAATGCACAAGTAACCTTCAATGAAGAAGATAATACGGTTGTCGTAGATGCGCGAGAGAAATTGTCTGAGGAAGCGCCTTATAAATATGTGAGCAAGATGCGGGCTTCTATCGTTGTCTTGGGTCCTGTCTTGGCACGCAATGGCCATGCCAAAGTTTCCATGCCTGGTGGCTGTACGATCGGTAGTCGTCCGATTGACCTCCACTTGAAAGGTCTGGAAGCTATGGGCGCTGAAATTACCCAAACAGCCGGCTATATTGAAGCAAAAGCAGATCGTCTCAAGGGAGCACACATCTATATGGACTTCCCATCAGTAGGGGCGACACAAAATATTATGATGGCGGCAACCTTGGCTGATGGAGTCACTGTGATTGAAAATGCAGCTCGGGAACCTGAAATTGTTGACCTAGCTCTCTTGCTGAATAAAATGGGAGCTAATGTTAAGGGGGCAGGAACTGAGACTTTGACTATTGTTGGTGTGGAGAGCTTGCACGGGGCAAACCACAATGTTGTGCAAGACCGCATCGAGGCCGGAACCTTTATGATTGGGGCAGCCATGACTGGTGGAGATGTCTTGATCGAAGATGCCATTTGGGAACACAACCGTCCGCTTCTATCTAAGATGCAGGAGATGGGTGTTACGGTAACCGAAGAAGAAAATGGAATTCGAATTCAGTCGGATATCAGTAAGCTCCGTCCAGTGACCGTTAAAACTCTTCCCTACCCAGGATTCCCAACCGATATGCAGGCTCAATTCACAGCCTTGATGGCCATGGCTAAAGGTGAGTCTACCATGATTGAAACGGTCTTTGAGAATCGCTTCCAGCATTTGGAAGAAATGCGTCGGATGGGCGTTCACTCGGATATTATGCGGGATACAGCTCGTATCGTTGGAGGGGAAAGCTTCCAAGGTGCAGAGGTTATGTCGACCGATTTACGAGCAAGTGCAACCTTGGTCTTGATGGGCTTGGTAGCAGAAGGAGAGACGAAAGTCAGCAAATTAAGTCACTTAGATCGTGGTTATTATCAATTCCATGAGAAATTGGTGGCGCTAGGTGCAGACGTGAAACGTGTAGAGGAAGAAGACGATGAAAACTAATCTTCGCTATGTTGGAAAACAGCTAGGGATTGTCCTCCTGTTGGCTGTGATTGGAATCATCATTTTTGCAGTTGGTTTGGTCATTGGTTATGGAGTGATTGGAGATGGAAAAAATCCATGGTCCATTCTCTCTCCGGACACTTGGTCAGAGATCATTGGAAAGCTAACAGGCAAATAAGCTTTTAACTAAAATTGAGTAAAAAGGAGAGCAGCGAATCGAGTCAATGACCCATCTAGCGCTGCTCTTTTTTGGAGAGAGGTATGACAAAACAAGTATTCACAAAACGAACCAAACAAACCCTCGCAGGTTTTGTGGTGGCAACGGCCCTAGCTATCGGGGGCTATTATTTTAATCAACCGACGGTAAAAGAAGCGACGGATCAGGTTGTTTCGGTGGTGACTAGTAGCCAACAAGAAACACCTAGTAAAGAGTTAGCTAGCTCTGTATTAACGAAATCTGCCCGTTCACAATTAGGGAATGACTTGGAATGGAACGGCGCAGGAGCCTTTGTAGTTAAGGGAAATCGCACAGATCTGGATGCCAGCGTGGCTAGTCAACCCTATGCGGATAACAAGACAAAAGAAGTCAATGGAAAGATCGTACCGACCGTTGCGAACGCTATTATGACCAAGGCGACTCGCCAGTACAGAGATCGAGATGCAACAGGAAGTGGCCTAACCGATTGGAAACCAGCAGGTTGGCATCAGGTCCATCATCTGTCAGGTGAGTATGACCATGCTGTGGATCGGGGCCACCTATTGGGCTATGCCTTGATCGGTAATCTCAAAGGCTTTGATGCCTCAACGAGCAATCCCAAAAATATCGCTGTACAAACGGCTTGGTCCAATCAAGCCAATGACCCTCATTCCACTGGTCAAAACTACTACGAGACCCTGGTGCGAAAAGCACTGGATAAGAACAAGCGGATCCGCTATCGGGTGACCTTGATCTACAACCAGCCGAAAGATTTGATTCCATTAGGATCACAGATCGAAGCCAAATCGAGTGATGGGACCCTTGAGTTCAATGTCTTTGTTCCCAATGTTCAAAGTGGGATTAGCCTGGATTACCAGACAGGAAAAGTAACCGTCCATCAATAAGCCAGAAAGCATGGCTATTTAAGTTATTTTTAAGAATGGGGTGTTACAATTGCATACCTTCTTTAAGAGAAAGGAGAATGTATGAGAACCATTTTTCGATTTTTCAGAGGAATCCTTCGCATGGCTTGGAGTCTTTTTTGGGGATTTTTCTGGACCATTGCCATCAGTTTTCTCGTCCTAGTGGGGATCATCTATTTTACAGATTCTCCTAGTTCTGGTATGGATGGAGTTGGGCGAGCTGCCCAAAAGGTTGTTTATCAAGTCGGCAATTTATTTGGAGATCAGGGTTTTGCATCGCGCTTTGGGATGACGTCTAGCTCACAGACCACGCAGACGGACAATCATGAGCATAGCGGTGCTCGCTGGGAAAAAGCGGAAGCCACGGTCTACCTGGATCCCAATATCAGTCAAACTTTTGTAAAAGCTTATCGGGATGCTATTGAGGCTTGGAACCAAACAGGAGCCTTTACCTTCAAGTTGGTTACAAATGAAAAAGAGGCTAATGTGGTCTTGACGGAAATGGATAACGCATCGGTTTCTGCTGCAGGAGAGACTGCATCTCAGACTAACCTTTTAACCAACCGATTCACCCACATCACAGTGCGTCTCAATCGCCATTATCTTTTAAATTATGTCTATAACTATAGTTATGATCGGATTGTCAATACAGCTGAGCATGAGCTAGGCCATGCCATTGGGCTGGACCACACTGATGGAGAATCGGTCATGCAACCAGCTGGCTCCTTCTACAGTATCCAAGATACAGATGTGGAAGCAGTCCGGCAATTGTACAAAGAAGAATAAGTTTTAAAATACTTTCTAAAAGTTCTGAGCCTCAAGGGGCTCAGGATTTTTTTGATGGCTCGTCTTTCCTTGTTTAATCTGGAAAAAGATAGTAAAATAGGGACATGATTATTTTACAAGCCAACAAAATTGAACGCTCTTTTGCAGGGGAGGTTCTTTTTGATAATATCAGCCTGCAAGTGGATGAACGGGACCGGATTGCCCTGGTTGGAAAGAACGGAGCCGGTAAGTCAACACTCTTAAAAATCTTGGTGGGGGAAGAAGAACCAACTTCAGGTGAAATCAATAAAAAGCGGGATCTTTCTCTCTCCTATCTGGCCCAGGATAGTCGATTTGAGTCGTCCAATACCATCTACGATGAGATGCTCCATGTCTTTGAAGACCTCCGTAAAACGGAGAAAACTTTGCGGCAGATGGAGCTTGAGATGGGTGAAAAAACTGGGGCTGACCTAGAAAAACTCATGCAGGACTATGACCGTCTATCGGAAGAATTCCGTCAGGCAGGTGGCTTCACCTATGAAGCAGATATCCGCGCGATTTTAAACGGCTTCAAGTTCGATGAGTCCATGTGGCAGATGAAGATTGAAGAGCTGTCTGGTGGGCAAAATACCCGTCTAGCTCTGGCCAAGATGCTCTTAGAAAAACCAAATCTCTTGGTACTGGACGAGCCAACCAACCACTTGGATATTGAGACCATCGCCTGGTTGGAAAATTACTTGGTTAATTATAGCGGAGCTCTTCTCATTGTCAGCCACGACCGGTATTTCCTAGACAAGGTCGCCACCATTACACTGGACTTGACCAAGCATTCCTTGGATCGCTATGTCGGCAATTACTCCAGCTTTGTCGAGCAAAAAGAACAAAAATTGCTGACCGAAGCCAAAAACTACGAGAAGCAACAAAAAGAAATAGCAGCTCTGGAAGACTTTGTTAATCGCAATTTGGTGCGGGCTTCGACTACCAAGCAGGCTCAGTCTCGGCGTAAGCAGTTGGAAAAAATGGAGCGTCTAGACAAGCCGGAAGCTGGGACCAAGTCTGCCCATATGACCTTCCATTCCGATAAGACATCTGGAAATGTCGTCCTGACAGTAGAAGAGGCAGCCGTCGGCTATGACGATCAAATCCTCTCAGAGCCTATTAATTTGGATATCCGCAAGATGAATGCAGTCGCCATTGTGGGACCAAATGGGATCGGGAAATCTACTCTTATCAAGTCCATCGTCGGGCAGATTCCTTTTATCAAGGGTGAAGCTCGTTTTGGAGCCAATGTCGAGGTGGGCTACTATGACCAGACCCAAAGTAAACTAACGCCTCACAACAGTGTCTTGGATGAGCTCTGGAATGATTTTAAACTGACGCCAGAAGTGGAAATTCGCAATCGCCTGGGAGCCTTTCTTTTCTCTGGGGATGATGTCAAGAAAACCGTCGGCATGCTGTCGGGTGGAGAGCGGGCCCGCTTGCTTCTAGCTAAGCTGTCCATGGAAAATAACAATTTTTTGATTCTCGACGAGCCGACCAACCACTTGGACATCGATAGTAAGGAAGTGCTAGAAAATGCCTTGATTGATTTTGACGGCACCCTGCTCTTTGTCAGCCACGACCGTTACTTTATCAATCGGGTGGCCACACAAGTTTTGGAACTGTCAGAAGAGGGCTCAACTCTTTACCTAGGCGACTATGACTATTATCTGGAGAAAAAAGCTGAGTTAGAAGCCCTTGCTGCAGCGCAAGCAGAAGCTATGCCTGTTTCTTCGACCGAAGAAGTCACCAGCAATGATTATCACTTGCAGAAACAAAACCAGAAGGAACTCCGTAAAATCACCCGTCGCATTGAGCAATTGGAAGCAGAGATGGAAGAGCTGGATCAAAAAATCCAAGCCATCACCGAAACCATGCATAGCACCAACGATGCAGCTGACTTGGTACAACTCCAGAGCGAGCTGGACCAACTAACTGTCCAGCAGGAAGCGGTTATGGAAGAGTGGGCAGAACTGTCAGAGCAGGTGGAATAGATGGAAGATCTTGGAAAAGTTTTTCGTGAATTTCGAATCAGTAAGAATTACTCGTTAAAAGAAGCTGCAGGAGAGGCCTGCTCGACCTCCCAATTATCCCGTTTTGAATTGGGGGAGTCGGATTTGGCTGCTTCGCGCTTCTTTGACATTTTGGACAATATCCATGTGACGATTGAGAATTTTATGGATAAGGCCAGAAATTTTCAACACCATGAGCATGTCGCTTTGATGGCTCAGATTATTCCGCTTTACTACTCAAATGATATTGCAGGTTTTCAAAAGCTTCAAGAAGAGGAACTTGAAAAAGCCAAACATTCCACCAATCCTCTCTATTTTGAGCTGAACTGGATCCTGCTACAAGGCCTGATTTGCCAGAGAGATGCTAGTTATACCATGAAGCAGCGTGATCTAAACAAGGTGGCGGATTACCTCTTTCAAACGGAAGAGTGGACCATGTATGAATTGATCCTCTTTGGCAATCTCTACAGCTTTTATGAGGTGGACTATGTCACACGGCTTGGGAGAGAAGTGATGGAGCGTGAAGATTTCTACAAAGAAATTGGTCGCCATCGAAAACTGGTCTTGATTCTGGCTCTGAATTGCTACCAACATTGTTTAGAACACTGTTCTTTTGAAAACGCCAGCTATTTTGAAGCCTATGTAGAAAAGATTATCGGGAAGAGCATCAAGCTCTACGAACGCAATGTCTTTCATTATCTTAAGGGATTTTCTCTGTATCAGAAGGGGCAAACTGAAGAAGGCCGGCAGCAAATGCAGGAAGCCATGCATATTTTTGACGTGCTAGGACTGCCGGAGCAGGTGGCCTATTATCAAGAACACTTTTATAAATTTGTAAAAAATGAATGTTCTAAATAGGACAGTGATAAAGGAGATTTTATGAACCGACATGCGGTCCAATTAATTAGTCGTGGAGCTATTAACAAAATTGGAAATATGCTCTATGACTATGGAAATAGTGTCTGGCTGGCTTCGATGGGGACTATAGGAAAGACGGTATTAGGGATCTATCAAATTTCTGAGTTAGTGACAGGGATTCTCGTGAATCCTTTTGGAGGAGTGATTTCAGACCGTTTTTCTCGTCGCAAGATTTTGATGACGACCGACCTGGTTTGTGGACTCCTTTGTTTGGCGATTTCTTTTATCACAAATGATAGCTTGATGATTGCGGCTCTTATTTTTGCCAATATTGTTCAGGCCATTGCCTTTGGTTTTTCTCGACCTGCCAATAAAGCCATTATTACCGAGGTAGTAGAGAAAGACGAGATTGTGACCTATAACGCCCACTTGGAGTTAGTCTTACAGGTTGTTAGTGTCTGTTCACCTGTTTTTTCTTTCCTAGTTCTACAATTTGCCAGTCTTCATATGACCCTCTTATTAGATGCACTGACCTTTTTCATTGCTTTTGTCCTAGTGGCTTTCCTTCCGAAAGAAGAAGCTAAGGTTCAAGAGAGGAAACAGTTTACCGGGAAAGATATTTTTTCTGATATCAAGGATGGGTTAGACTATATCTGGCATCAGAAAGAGATTTTCTTTCTCTTATTAGTGGCTTCTAGCGTCAATTTCTTTTTTGCGGCTTTTGAGTTTTTACTTCCCTTCTCGAATCGTCTATACGGGGTTAAAGGAGCTTATGCGACTATTTTAACGCTGGGAGCTATTGGATCTATTCTAGGAGCGCTTGTTGCTAATAAAATGAAATCAAGTATGAAAATTCTCCTGTTTTTACTGATCATGGCAGGGGTCGGAGTGTTCATAATGGGCTTGCCCCTTCCGCCTTATCTTTCCTTTTCAGGAAATCTGGTCTGTGAATTTTTTGTGACCATTTTCGACATCCACGTTTTTACCCAAGTACAAACCAAGGTGGAAGATGATTATCTGGGGAGAGTCTTGAGCACAATTTATACCTTGGCTGTTCTCTTTATGCCCATCGCCAAAGGGTTGATGACTTGGTTGCCAAGCGTCCGTATGGAAACATTTCTCTTGATTGGAGCTGGGATTATTCTCTTTTCACTCTTGGCTCAGCTAGTAGCTAAGCAGCTTCAATCAAAAGAACAGTAGGGATCCTTTGATAAATTTGTAAACCATTATTTTTCCCAAATAGGGGACAAAATGAAAACCTCTTTCATGAACTGATACAATAGTTTCAGAAAATGAAGGAGGTTTTTTATGAATCGACATGCTATCCAGCTGATTGCTCGTGGGGCAATCAATAGAATGGGGAATATGCTCTATGACTATGGGAACAGTGTTTGGCTGGCCTCGATAGGGACGGTAGGAAAGACAGTGTTGGGGATCTATCAGATTTCTGAACTCGTCACCTCCATTCTAGTCAATCCATTTGGTGGCGTGATCTCAGACCGGTTTTCACGTCGCAAGATTTTGATGACAACCGACTTGGTTTGTGGTCTCCTTTGTTTGGGCATTTCTTTTATCCGGAACGATCGTTGGATGATTGCAGCCCTGATTTTTGCCAATATTGTCCAGGCCATTGCCTTTGCTTTTTCTCGTACGGCCAATAAAGCCATTATCACAGAAGTTGTAGACAAGGACGAGATTGTGACCTATAATGCCCGCTTGGAGTTGATCTTACAAGTGGTCGGTGTTAGTTCTCCTGTGTTCTCTTTCCTTGTTTTACAATTTGCCAGTCTCCATGCAACCCTCTTACTGGATGCACTGACCTTTTTCATCGCCTTTGTTCTGGTCGCTTTCCTTCCGAAAGAAGAAGCCAAAGTTCAAGAGAAGAAAAAATTTACAGGAAAAGATATTTTTTCTGATATTAAGGATGGGTTACACTACATCTGGCATCAAAAAGAAATTTTCTTTCTCTTATTAGTAGCTTCCAGCGTCAATTTCTTTTTTGCAGCTTTTGAATTTTTACTTCCCTTTTCCAATCGCCTTTACGGGGTCAAAGGAGCCTATGCGACCATCTTAACCTTGGGCGCTATCGGCTCTATCATCGGAGCCTTGATCGCCAATAAATTTAAATCAAGCATGGAGATGCTTCTCTTCTTATTGATTTTAACAGGAGTAGGAGTCTTCATGATGGGCTTGCCCCTTCCGCATCTTCTTTCCTTTTCTGGAAATTTAGTTTGTGAACTCTTTATGACGATTTTTAATATCCACTTTTTTACCCAAGTGCAAACCAAGGTGGAAGGAGACTATCTGGGCAGGGTCTTAAGCACGATTTTTACCCTAGCCATTCTCTTTATGCCGGTAGCTAAAGGTTTGATGACCTGGTTACCAAGTGTTCGAGTAGAATCCTTTCTCCTGATAGGAGCTGGCGTCATTCTCTTTTCACTCCTAGCTCAAGTAGTCGCCAAGAAATTACAAGCAAAAGAAGGTACATCAGCATGAAAAAAGCACCGATCGGTGCTTTTTTAGTTGTTTTCTTTTTCTTCTGTCTTGATTTCTTTCTTTTCTTCTTCCAGTTGCTTTTGAGTGCTCTTGAGTTCTTTTTTTAGGGAGAAGCCCTTTGAAAAATTAACCAAGGTCATGACGAATGCACCCAAGAGGACACAGAGCAATATCAGAATGATCAAGGGTAATTTAAATTGAACCAAGAGGAAATTTACGGTGACCGTTTGCATATTTGCAAGGGAAATACCAGCAATCAATAAGATGGAAAGTAATAAAGCAATGTAGTGTAGATTTTTTTTATTCATCATCATCTCCTTATTGTTCAGTCGGAGCCTTGCTTTTCACATCAGCGTATTCTTCCGGCTGCTCTAGGCTTAGAATTTCCTCATAAGCCGGTAGGGAAAGGTCTTTGCCATATTTATTTTTTAGGGCAGTGCTCACTAGGCGATAGGCCAAATTGGCATTTCGGGACAAGATAGGACCGTGGAAGTAGCTGCCAAAGACGTTCTTATAATGAACCCCTTCGCACCCATCTTCTTTGTTGTTCCCATTTCCATAGACGACCTTGCCCAGTGGTTTTTCATACTCTGCCAAGAAGGTCCGACCTTGGTGGTTCTCAAAACCATAATAGGTTTCGTTAAATTCTTCGTTATGGATTTTGATATCACCGATATAGCGGTTGTTGACTTGGTTGAGCGTATAGTGGCCCATAATACCAAGTCCCTCAATACGTTTGCCAGAAGCTTCAATGTAGTATTGGCCTAGAAGCTGAAAGCCACCACAAATAGCAAGGACGACGCCATCGTCATGAATGAAGCGTTCGAGGTCTTCTTTTTTATCTGGTAGGTCCTCAGATACAATGGTCTGCTCGTAGTCTTGCCCGCCACCGAAAAAGGCGATATCGTAGGCATCAGGGTCGAACCGGTCTTTGAGAGAGACGATATCAACAGTGACATGGGCTCCAAGCTTTTCCGCAACGTACTTGAGCATGAGGATATTCCCATTGTCCCCATAAGTATTCATTAAGTTGCCATAGAGATGGGCAATGCGCAGGCTGTAGGGATACTGTGCCTGATCAGAAGATTCTAGGGAAGTATAAGTCATTAGTGCATCTCCTTTTCAATCAGGTGTTCTTGGGCCAAGAGTTCACGGAATTCTAGCATGGCTGTATAGGTAGCTAAAATGTAAGCATGAGGGGTTTCCTGTTGCTGGATACGTTGGAAGACCTCTTTTAATTCAGCCATTTCTGTGATCTTTTCTGCGGGATAGCCAGTGACCCGAAGTCGCCGAGCAATCTCAGAGTGGCGCACCCCGCCAGCATTGATCTCTGGAATGTCCATCTGGGTGATTTGCTCAAAGTCCGCATCCCAAATCCAGCTCGTATCGATTCCGTCTGCATAGTTGGCGTTGAGGAGAACCGACAAGCTGAAGGGATAAGGGGCTAGTTTGATCATTTCAATGGCTTGGGTCGCACCAACCGGATTTTTAATCAGGACCAAGGTACAATCCTTATCCCCAATCTTAAAGGTTTCCTGGCGACCAAAGACAGCGCGACTGCGATCAAATCCTTGCTTAATGACTTCAGGTTGTACTCCAAAGAATCCAGCAACAGAGACAGCCGCTAAGGCATTGTAGATGTTGTAAAGACCACCGATATTGATGTGGTAATCTTGCCCTTGTATCCGGAAGTTGGAAGACCGCTGGGTTAAAGAGAGGAGGTCCGATACGGCATAGGTCAGTGGTGGCCGGTGGAAACCACAGTGCTCACAGATATAATCTCCCAGGTTAGCATAGGTATTGAGCTTGTACTTGAGGATGTTGTGGCAATGCGGGCACAGGATTCCTTCCGTATTGTAATGGGCTAGTTGTGGCTCTGATTTTTCTGTATCAAATCCATAATATTGGATCGGATTGGATAAGGTCTGACTATTAAAGAGCGGACTATCTCCATTTAACAGAACCGTCGCAGTTGGGACCTTGTGAATGGCATCCAAAATCATTTGGTAGGTCGTATAGATCTCTCCATAGCGGTCCATCTGGTCTCGGAAAATATTGGTGACCACAAAAAGGCTCGGCTGGATATAATCACAAATACGAGAGAGGCTGGCCTCGTCAATTTCAAGTACCGCGATCGGTCGATTTGATTTCGAATGGTTGGCCCGTAAGAAGGTCGTTGTAATCCCAGAGATCATATTGGCCCCGCTTGGATTGGTTAAAATCGGTCCAAAAGCTTCTTGGAGAATACCTACGGTTAGTGCAGTGGTCAGAGTTTTTCCGTTTGTCCCTGTAATCACAACAATCTCATAGTTTTTGGCCAGTTGACTGAGAATATCTTTATCAAATTTGAGGGCTACTTTACCTGGTAGGGTTGATCCCCGCCCCATTTTTTCTAGAATAGAGCCGGAAAGCTTTCCTGCCAGAAGGCCCAAGGTTGTATTTATCTTCATAAATCATATTTTATCATAAAAAGCATCAGAAGGTTACAGAAAAATCTGTTGAAACATGTTATAATAAGGTGATGTCTTTTAGAGAAGTGGTAGGTATGAGAATATGAATATTCAACAGTTTACAAATCCACAATTTTGGACCAGTTTGTTCCCGAATTGGTGGAGTATTATTATCAATATCATTGATATTGCCCTGGTGGCTTGGTTGTTGTATTTTTTGATCAAGGCCATCGTAGGGACTAAGATCATGATTTTGGTTCGTGGAGTTATTATCTTTTTCTTGGTGCAGTTTTTAGCCAATTTCTTAGGGCTCACGACTATTTCATGGCTGATCAATCAAGTGATTACTTATGGGGTTATCGCCCTGGTTGTGATTTTCTCCCCTGAGATTCGGATTGGTTTAGAGCGTCTGGGTCGGGCGACAGAATTCTTTACGACGAGTGAAGTCAGTCAGGAAGAGAAGATGGTGCAGGCCTATGTTAAGGCAGTGGCTTATATGAGCCCACGTAAGATTGGTGCCTTGGTAGCTATTCAAGGAGCTAGAACCCTTCAGGAATATATTTCCACAGGGATTCCTCTAGATGCAGATATTTCAGGAGAATTGCTGATTAATATCTTCATTCCTAATACCCCCTTGCATGATGGAGCCGTCATTGTCCGCAATGACAAAATCGCTGTTTCTTGTGCTTATCTACCCTTGACTGAAAACACTGAAATTTCAAAAGAGTTTGGAACGCGTCACCGTGCAGCCATTGGCTTGTCTGAAGTCTCTGATGCTTTTACATTTGTGGTATCAGAAGAAACGGGTGGCATCTCTGTGACCTACAACGGAACCTTCCGTCATGATTTAACTTTAGAAGAGTTTGAGACGGAATTGAGAGCCTTCTTGGTTCCTGAAGAGAATAAAACGAGTAGTTGGAAAGAGCGTCTATTTGGGAGGGTGACAAAATGAGATCGAAAAAAGAATTTCTTTATGTTTTCGCCTCCGTCTTATTGTCCTTTATCTTATTTATCAATGCGTCTTCCTTTAATTTTCAAAATAATAGTAGCGCAAGACAAGTGAGTTCAGAGACCTATACCAATACCTTGACCAATATTCCAATTGATGCCAAGTACAATGACAAGACATATTTTGTCAGTGGTCTAACATCAGAGGTAACGGTCTTTCTGAAAGGTTCAAATCGGGTTGCCCTTGCTAGTGAGATGCAACCGGGCACTCGGAAGTTTCGAGTGGTGGCTGATCTTCGTAAGGCCAAGGAAGGTACCGTCGAAGTTCCTTTGATTGTAGAAGATCTTCCAGCCGGTTTGACAGCAACTGTAGAGCCTCAGAAAGTTTCAGTAAAAATCGGGAAGAAAGCGAAAAAATCATTTGCTGTCAGGGCTACGATCCCGGACAATCAAATTGTGGATGGGATAACAGTAACGGATATTTCTCTTGAAACCACCAAGGTAGAAGTGACCAGTGATCAAGAAACCTTAAGTCGCATTGATCATGTCGAAGCTGTCTTTCCATCCAGTGAGATCATTAGTGGAAATTATAGCGGAACCATTTCCTTAAATGCAGTGGATGCCCAAGGAAATGTTCTACCAGGTCTGGTCAAGCCGAGTGAAACACGGATTAAAGTGACCACAAAGAGTAGCTCGTCTACGTCAAGCTCTAGCAGTTCGTCGTCGACCTCTTCCAGTTCAAGTAATTAGAAAGTAAAAAAAGGTAATTAAGAATGGGTAAATATTTTGGAACGGACGGTGTCCGCGGAGAAGCAAATGTAGAATTAACGCCAGAATTGGCCTTTAAATTAGGCCGTTTCGGTGGCTATGTGTTGAGCCAACATGAAGAAGAAACGCCCTTGGTATTTGTTGGACGTGATACGCGTATTTCTGGTGAAATGCTGGAGCATGCCTTAATTGCCGGCCTCTTATCTGTTGGAATTCGTGTCTACAAGTTGGGTGTGATTGCAACACCAGGTGTCGCTTATTTGGTTCGTACGGAAAAAGCCAGCGCCGGAGTTATGATTTCTGCTAGCCACAATCCAGCCTTGGATAATGGCATCAAATTCTTTGGTGGTGATGGCTTCAAATTGGATGATGATCGCGAACTTGAAATTGAAGCCTTACTTGATGCGGCTGAAGATACGCTTCCACGTCCAAGTGCCCAAGGTTTAGGAACGGTCATGGAATATCCAGAAGGCTTGCGTAAGTATCAAGAATTCCTTGTATCGACAGGCGTTCAACTCGAGGGCATGCACGTAGTCTTAGATACAGCAAATGGTGCAGCCTCTACTAGTGCCCGTCAAATCTTTGCAGATTTGGGAGCTCAATTGACTGTCATCGGTGAAAACCCAGATGGTTTGAACATCAATGATGGGGTTGGTTCTACTCACCCAGAGCATTTGCAAGAGAAAGTCAAAGAAGTAGGTGCAGCGATTGGTCTTGCCTTTGACGGAGACAGCGATCGCTTGATTGCTGTTGATGAAAATGGAGAAATCGTTGACGGAGATAAGATCATGTACATCATCGGTTCTTATCTTTCAAGCAAGGGCTTGCTCGAAAAAAATACGATCGTCACAACCGTCATGTCCAATCTCGGCTTCCACAAGGCATTAGATGCGAAGGGAATTCAAAAAGAAATCACAGCTGTTGGAGATCGTTATGTGGTCGAAGAAATGCGCAAGTCAGGATACAATCTTGGTGGTGAACAATCTGGTCACGTAGTCATCATGGATTACAACACAACAGGTGATGGTCAATTAACAGGCGTTCAATTGACAAAAATCATGCAAGAAACCGGCAAGAAATTATCTGAATTGGCTACTGAAGTAACCATTTATCCACAAAAACTGGTCAATATCCGGGTTGAAAATAGCATGAAAGACAAGGCGATGGAAGTGCCTGCTATTCGTGAAATCATTGAAAAAATGGAAGCGGAAATGGCAGGAAATGGCCGCATCCTCGTGCGTCCAAGTGGAACTGAACCTCTCCTTCGTGTGATGGCAGAAGCACCAACCCATGAAGAAGTAGACTACTATGTGGATACCATTGCTGCAGTTGTTCAAGCAGAAATCGGACTTTAACCTTGTAAAAAACATGGCTCGCAAATAGGCGAGCAGAGGAGGTATATATGAAACAGGTTCGTCAAATTGTATGGGCACTTGCCTTAGTGCTAACGATTCTATTCACAGCTGGTTTGACTAAAACAATACATGCTGCAGAAGTCTCATCATATACACAGACAGCACGTCTAACGAAAGACGGTAACACGCTAACAAATGGGAGCAAGGTGTTGACGAATGAAAAATTGTCAGCAAGCATTTATTTAGCATTTCCAGATTCGCAAACTATTCAAGCTGGTGATACCTTAACTCTTGGTTTGCCAAAAGAATTAGCCCTCTACACAGCATTGGAATTCAATGTTCTTGAGGAAGGTCAATCAAATGGTCAGACGGTGGGGAAAGCTGTCGTTGATACAGCTAAGAAAACAGTGACCGTTACCTTTAATGATTATTTCGCATCTCATTCACTCAACAAACGAGTTGCTCTTCATTTTGATGTAAAAGTCGATTCAGAAGTAGTTACAAAAACATCTCCAATCCAATTTAAACTAGGAAATACAGATTTTTCCTTGAATTATGAAAAAACAGCTGGGGAAGCTGGGGACTATGAAATGAAATACGGCTATCAAGATAAGTCTGATCCAACCATAATCAAATGGCGGATTCTCTTAAATGCCCGTCAAGATATGCTGCGAGGAATGGTCATTAAAGACCAATTCGGAGATGGTTTAACATTGGTTGAAGGGAGCTTACGTGCGGTTCGCTATGCTCCTGTAGAAGGTGGGATCAAGAACGAAGCTCAGATCTTGAGTCTCCCAGTTCTAGATAACTTTACTAAAAAAGCTGTTTTCGATAAGAATGCAGATGGAAAGATCACTGGTTTTACAATTGAATTTGGTGATAATTACAATTGGCCAATGTATATTGAATATTCTACAAAAGTAGCTCCTGGAACGAAAGTCGGTGATATTGTCCATAATACACTAACATGGACGGCAACCAATTTCCCAGCACCTCGTACCTTGACCCGTGAGGTGAGATTGGAATCAGGAACCGGAGAGGGATTAGGTGAGAAAGATCAAACGCCACCGACACCTAGCTCAACCTCCTCATCAAGTTCTAGTTCTTCATCAAGCTCATCATCTTCAACGAGTTCTAGTTCTTCATCAAGTTCATCATCTTCAACGAGTTCTGGTTCTACATCGAACTCAACATCCACATCAAGTTCTTCATTGAAATCATCTTCATCTTCTGTTAAAGAAGAAACTCCAAAACCTGGTCAGAAAAAAGTTCTTCCAAGTACAGGTGAAAAGATGACACCGGTGGTTCTTGTCATGGGTGTCTTCCTAGCAATTCTATCAGTTGGCGTTTTACGTGTAAGAAAAGATTCCTAAATCTATTCATAAAAGATCAGACATCTGTCTGGTCTTTTTGTGTAGGCTTGATTTGAAAAATCCCCTATTTCGTGGTAAAATAGGGCTAATGAATTTATAGTAATCGAGGTATTAGAAGTGGCTTTTGGAGATAACGGAAAACGTAAAAAAACACCATTTGAAATGATCACGATGGTGGTCATTGTGATTATGTTGATTGTAACGGTTGGTGCAATCTTTGCAACCGCAATTGGTGCTCTTTCTTATTAAGACGCACACAGAAATAAAGGAAATCATCTATTTATGAGTATGTTTTTAGATACAGCCAAGATTAAGGTCAAGGCTGGAAATGGCGGCGATGGCATGGTGGCCTTTCGCCGTGAAAAATATGTCCCTAATGGCGGACCTTGGGGTGGTGATGGAGGCCGTGGTGGCAATGTCATCTTCGTAGTAGACGAAGGCTTGCGCACCTTGATGGACTTCCGTTATAACCGGCATTTCAAAGCCCAAAATGGGGAAAAAGGAATGACCAAAGGGATGCACGGACGGGGAGCAGAAGATCTCTATGTACGAGTCCCTCAAGGAACGACTGTCCGAGATGCTGAGACTGGCAAGGTCATTACAGACCTAGTTGAAAATGGACAAGAGTACATTGTCGCCCACGGTGGCCGTGGAGGACGTGGAAATATTCGTTTTGCCACTCCTAAGAATCCAGCCCCAGAGATTTCTGAGAATGGGGAACCTGGTCAGGAACGCGAACTTGAATTAGAACTCAAGGTCTTGGCAGACGTTGGTTTGGTTGGCTTCCCTTCTGTTGGGAAATCTACCCTTCTCAGTGTGATCACTTCAGCCAAACCAAAGATTGGAGCTTATCATTTTACAACCATCGTGCCAAACTTGGGCATGGTTCGGACACCGTCAGGTGAATCCTTTGCTGTCGCAGACCTTCCTGGATTGATTGAAGGAGCTAGCCAAGGTGTCGGACTCGGAACCCAGTTCCTTCGTCACATAGAGCGCACCCGGGTTATCTTGCATGTTATTGATATGTCAGCCAGTGAAGGACGCGATCCTTACGAAGATTATGTTCAAATCAATAAAGAACTTGAAACCTATAATCTTCGTTTGATGGAGCGGCCTCAGATTATCGTGGCAAATAAGATGGATATGCCAGAGAGCCAAGAAAACTTGAAAGAGTTCAAGAAGAAATTGGCAGCCAATTACGATGAGTTTGATGAACTGCCACAGATCTTCCCGATCTCTAGTTTGGCGCATCAAGGTTTGGACAATTTGTTAGAAGCAACGGCAGAATTGTTAGACAAAACGCCAGAATTCCTCTTGTATTCAGAAGATGAAATGGCCCAAGAAGAAGTCTACTATGGCTTTGATGAAGACCAGCCAGCCTTTGACATCAGTCGGGATGACGATGCTGCTTGGGTCTTGTCTGGTGAAAAACTTGAAAAACTCTTTAATATGACGAATTTCGATCGTGATGAAGCGGTCATGAAATTTGCTCGTCAATTGCGTGGCATGGGTGTTGATGAAGCCCTTCGTGCGCGTGGGGCAAAAGATGGCGATATCGTCCGGATCGGTAAATTTGAATTTGAGTTTGTAGATTAGGATAGATCCCGAGCGGATCAAGGATTCCAAATAAGAAGTGAGGCTTTTTCAGTGGGAGATAAACCAATATCTTTTCGAGATGAAAATGGAAATTTTGTTTCAGCAGCCGATGTTTGGAATGCTGAAAAACTAGAAGAACTCTTTAATACGCTAAATCCTAAGCGCAAATTGCGTTTACAAAGGGAAAAATTAGCAAAAGAAAACCAGCAGAAGTAAATAGACTTGGAGAATACTATGGCAAAAACAATTCATACAGATAAAGCACCCGCAGCAATTGGACCTTATGTTCAAGGGAAAATTGTAGGCAATCTTCTCTTTGCAAGCGGACAAGTTCCCTTGTCACCTGAAACAGGAGAAATCGTTGGCGAAACCATCCAAGAACAAACAGAGCAGGTCTTAAAGAATATTGGGGCTATTTTGGAAGAGGCTGGGACAGACTTTGACCACGTGGTGAAAACCACTTGTTTCTTAAGTGATATGAATGACTTTGTACCTTTTAATGAGGTCTATAAAACAGTCTTTACTACAGAGTTTCCAGCTCGGTCTGCTGTTGAAGTAGCACGCCTGCCACGTGATGTGAAGGTTGAAATTGAAGTTATTGCGGAAATCAAGGCCTAATAACTATTCAAAGACAAAAAGACAGAGTGGAGAGCAGGAAACTGTAGGCCACTCTGTTTTATTTATGGGAGGAGAAAATGACAGAAAGTAAGATTCAACTGGTCATGGTAACAGGGATGAGCGGTGCTGGAAAGACCGTTGCCATCCAATCGTTTGAGGATTTGGGTTACTTTACCATCGATAATATGCCACCGGCGCTCTTGCTGAAATTTATTGAGCTCATGCGCCACAGCCCAGATAACAATAAATTAGCCGTTGTTGTGGACATGCGGAGCCGTTCTTTTTTCAATGAAATTCGCACCATTTTGGATGAATTGGACAACCAAGAAGACCTCGATTTCAAGGTCTTGTTCTTGGATGCTACGGACAGTGAGTTGGTAGCACGATACAAGGAAACTCGTCGTAGTCACCCACTAGCGGCAGATGGCCGTGTCTTAGATGGGATTACCCTAGAGCGCGAACTCTTATCACCATTAAAAAATATCAGTCAAAATGTGGTGGATACGACTGAGTTGACGCCTCGTAATCTGAGAAAAACGATCGCAGAACAATTTGCCAGTCAAGATAATCAGCCAGATTTTCGGGTTGAGGTCATGTCATTTGGGTTTAAATATGGCCTTCCGATCGATGCTGACCTTGTCTTTGACGTGCGTTTTCTTCCAAATCCCTACTACAAATTGGAGCTTCGGAATTTAACCGGTCAAGATCCAGCAGTTTATGATTATGTCATGGATCACCCTGAATCAGAGGACTTTTACCGTCATCTCCATGACTTGATCGTACCTATTTTACCGTCTTATAAACGGGAAGGTAAATCCGTTCTCACCATCGCTATGGGCTGTACCGGTGGGCAACACCGTTCAGTAGCCTTTGCAGAGCGCTTAGCGCATGATTTAGAAAAAAATTGGCAGGTCAATTGCAGTCATAGAGACAAGGACAGACGGAAAGAAACGGTGAATCGCTCATGAGAAAACCTAAAGTAACCGTTATTGGAGGAGGAACAGGGATTTCTGTTATCCTCGATAGTCTGAGAAAGAAACCGGTCGATATCACTGCCATTGTAACCGTTGCAGATGATGGCGGGAGTTCAGGTGAATTGCGGAGGAACATCCAAAAATTGACACCACCTGGGGATCTTCGAAATGTGCTGGTTGCCATGTCAGATATGCCTCGTTTTTATGAAAAGGTCTTTCAATACCGCTTTGCTGACGATGATGGCCCTTTGGCCGGACACCCTTTGGGAAACTTGATCATTGCAGGGATTTCAGAGATGCAAGGCTCGACCTATAATGCCATGCAGTTGTTAACCAAGTTCTTTCATACGACCGGCAAGATCTATCCTTCCAGTGATAGTCCCTTGACCCTTCATGCCGTCTTTCAAGATGGAAAAGAAGTGGTAGGAGAAAGCCACATTGCTAACTACACCGGCATGATTGATCATGTCTATGTGACCAATACCTTTGATCAAGAGCGTCCAAAAGCTAGTAAGAAAGTGGTGGAAGCTATTCTTGAAAGTGATATGGTCGTCTTAGGTCCTGGTTCGCTCTTTACCTCGATCCTTCCTAATTTGATGATCGATGAGATTGGGAAAGCCATCCTTGAAACCAAGGCTCAGGTAGCCTATGTTTGTAACATCATGACCCAAAGAGGAGAAACCGAGCATTTCACAGATAGTGATCACGTTGCCGTTCTCCATAAACATTTGGGAGAGAAGTTCATCGATACCGTCCTTGTCAATATCAATCAGGTTCCCGCAGCTTACATGAACAGTAACAAATTTGATGAATACTTGGTGCAGGTAGAGCACGATTTTAAGGGGCTACACTCACAAGTTCCTCAAGTGATTTCTTCCGATTTCTTGAAGTTGGTCAATGGAGGAGCCTTTCATGATGGTGAAAAAGTGGTCGAAGAGCTGATGCAGATCGTGCAGGTGAGAAAATGAGTTTTACGGTTCGTGTAAAAGAAGAATTATTGTCTCTCAAGCGATTTGAAAAGAGTGAATTGGCTGCCATTATCAAGATGTCTGGAAGTCTTGGGATTTCAATGGGGGGCTTGACGCTCTCGGTAACAACAGAAAATGCCAAGATTGCCCGCCATATCTATGAATTGTTGCATCATTTCTACGGGGCTAAATCGGATATTCGCCACCACCAAAAAACCAATTTGAAAAAAAATCGTGTCTATACAGTATTCTTGGATGAAAAGGTGGAAGAGATTCTAGCTGACTTGCATTTGGCAGATGCCTTTTTTGGGATTGAGACAGGCATTGATGCCAGTGTTTTAGAAGATGAAGTAGCCAGTCGTGCTTATCTCCGGGGAGCTTTTCTGTCGAGTGGTTCCATCAAGGATCCTGAAAAAGGAAAGTACCAGTTGGAAATTCATTCTGTTTATACAGACCACGCAGAAGGAATTGCCCTTCTTATGCAAGGATTTTTACTAGATGCGAAAACCATCGAGCGGAAAAAAGGAGTGGTGACTTATCTGCAACGAGCAGAAGATATTATTGATTTTCTCATTGTAGTAGAGGCCATGCAAGCCATGCAGGAATTTGAGTCCATCAAGGTTATGAGAGAGACGCGCAATGACCTCAATCGGGCCAATAATGCTGAGATGGCCAATATCCAGCGCACAGTCACTGCTAGCATGAAAACCATTAATAATATTAGTAAAATTGTGGATACGGTCGGTCTAGGAAGTTTACCAAGTGACCTGCAAGAAGTTGCCTATATCCGGATGAATCATCCAGATTATTCCATCCAGCAGATCGCAGATAGCTTGCAACAACCTATTTCAAAAAGCGGTGTCAATCACCGCTTGCGTAAGATCAATAAAATCGCAGACGATCTAGACAAATAAAAAAGGCCAAAGGCCTTTTTTAGATTGAAGAAACTACTTTAAAGTAAAATAAGTTAATCGATTCTAAAAGTAAGTAAAAATGAGTTCCTATTTTTAGAATGAATCAAGAAAATACAAAAACTTTCCGCTGTGAGAAAAGTGCCTGAAACAATATGTTTCAGGCACTCGGAATTATTGAGCCCTTGGGCTCAATAATTAGTCATGGAACTTCTACGAAGTTCGCTGACGTCCGTACTCACTTAAGGAAAGTTTTTTTAAAAGACTTTATCCTCATTATGAAAGGCCAAAGGCCTTTTTTATTATAAACTGGTTGAATGCGTTGGTTGGACTTTCTTATCTGGATAGATATAGTTGATGGCATTGTTTACGGCTGTTGGAGCTTCCCCCAGACCTGTAGCGATGAGATCAATCTTTCCTTCGTAGAAGCAGCAGTCTCCACAGGCATAAATTCCAGGAAGGCTGGTTTCTTGTTTTTGGTTCACCTTGATTTTATGGCGTTGCAATTCTACACCCCATTCTTTCAAGTTTCCGATTGAAGATTTAAAGCCATAGTTGACAAATACGTGATCAATCGGGATGAGTTCGGTTTCATCGGCTTTAACTTTTGTGATTTCAAGATGAGTGGCATAACCATTTTCGCCAATCAAGCGACTAGGAACAAATGGTGTTTTGATGCTGACAGAAGATTGTTTGAGTTCTTCTACGCTATGTTCCAAGGCACGGAAGTTGTCCCGACGGTGAACAATTGTAGTTGGAGCAATCTTGTCAAAAGCAAGAGCCCAGTCCACAGCAGAGTCCCCACCACCAAGGACGGTCACCTGCTGTCCTTCATATTGTTGGATGTTTGAAACATGGTAGTGGACGTTATCAAAGTTTTCAGCTCCCTCGATATCAAGAGCGCGTGGCTTAAAGGCACCGCCACCCATGGCAATGATGACTGCTTTAGATTGATGAACCTGGCGAGAAGTAGTGATCGTGAAGAGGTCACCCTCTTTTTGAATATCCTCTACAGTTTCATTGAGGAAGATCGGCGTATCGAATCGTTTGACTTGCTCGATCAAGCGGTTGCTCAATTCTTCACCTGTTAAATTGGTAAATCCGGGTACATCGAGGATACTCTTTTCTGGATAGAGAATGGCAGGTTGCCCTCCAAGTTGAGGTAAGGAATCAATCAGTTTGACTTTAACTTGGCGCATATTGCCATAAAAAGCAGCAAACAGACCAACTGGTCCGCCCCCAACAATCGTAATATCATAAATTTCTGACATGGTATCTCCTTCAGGGTTTTCTTTGTTTCCATTGTATCATAAAATAGGAAGAATGAAAAAGTCGGAAAAAAGAAATGGCATGAAGGTTAGGAAGGCTAGAAAAGTTTTAAAAGATCTTGACAGCACCTTTAAAGTGTGATAAAATAATTAAGATTTTAGGCTTGAAGGGAGTGAAAAATATGTCAAAAACAGTAGTACGTAAGAATGAATCTCTTGACGATGCTCTTCGTCGTTTCAAACGTGCGGTTACTAAAGCTGGTACTCTTCAAGAAACACGCAAACGTGAATTCTATGAAAAACCTTCTGTAAAACGTAAACGTAAATCAGAAGCAGCTCGTAAACGTAAAAAATTCTAATTGAATACAGAAACAGACTTCGGTCTGTTTTTTGTTTTTTATCATCCATCAAAGACAAAAAAACCGACCTTCTAGCTAGAAGATCGGATCTTTTTATCTGATTATTTGTTTGCAAGCAAGTCGCGGATTTCAGCAAGCAACTCTTCTTGAGTAGGAGCAGCAGCTTCTTCTTCGACAGCTTCTTCTTTTTTACCAAGGTTTTGTGCTTTTTCAGCAGCTTTAACGATAAAGAAGAGAACAGTTCCAATGACGATGAAGTTGATTACTGCGCTCAAGAAGCTACCGTAAGCAACACCGTTCCATGACAATTCAGCGATTTTATCAACACCAGCAGCTTTCAAAGCTGGGTTCAAAATAAGTGGTGTGATGATATCGTTAACAAGTGATGTCACGATGGCACCAAATGCAGCCCCGATAATCACTGCAACAGCAAGGTCAACAACGTTTCCACGAAGGAGGAAAGCTTTCAATTCTTTTAACATATCCTATATATGTCCTTTCATAATAATTTTTTACTACGATAGTATAACGGAAAAATATGCGACTGACAAGAAATATGCCTAATTTTTTTAAAATTAGTGATAAAGGTTGAAAATCTTTTCTTTTCTGTGTGAAATCGGTAGGAAAAAATTTACTTTTACTAACTTTTAGTATAAAATATAAAGTGATAATCTATGGTAAAATGGAGGCACTGTTTATGGTTGATAAAGAGCTGATTGCAGAAATTAAAAACAGTGTAAACATTGTTGAAGTCATTGGAGAAGTTGTTTCTTTGACCAAGGCGGGCCGTAATTTTTTAGGCCTCTGTCCTTTTCATGGAGAAAAGACTCCCTCCTTTAATGTCGTTGAAGACAAGCAGTTTTACCATTGTTTCGGATGTGGTCGCTCTGGAGATGTCTTTAAGTTTATTGAGGACTACCGTGGAGTTGCCTTTATGGATGCGGTCCAGATCGTAGCGGAAAAGGCTGGCATTGCGCTTCAGTACCAGGCAAGACCTGCCCAATCAGCGTCTGTCAATCCAAACCAAGAACTTTATGAGATTCATCAGGAAGCTAGTAAGTTTTATCAAGCGATTTTGATGACGACTAAGATGGGGGAAGAAGCGCGAAACTATCTGCATGAACGTGGTCTGACGGATGAGGTGATCCGACATTTTCAATTGGGCTTAGCACCAGCAGAAGGAAATTATCTCTATCGAAATCTCTCTGAGAAATTCTCCGAGAAAGTCATTACTGATTCGGGTTTGTTTACAGTCTCAGATGCAGGAACGGTTTTTGATGCCTTTCAGGATCGGATCATGTTTCCCCTGACGGATGATAGTGGACGTGTCATTGCCTTTTCTGGTAGGCTGTGGAAAATGACGGAGGATGGTAGTCATCAAGCCAAGTACAAGAATAGTCGTAGTACCCGTCTATTTAATAAAAGTTATGAACTCTATCATTTGGATCAAGCCAAGACGAGTGCCAAAAAGCAACATGAAATGTATATCATGGAAGGCTTTATGGATGTCATTGCGGCATATCAAGCTGGGATTGAAAATGCGGTCGCCTCTATGGGGACAGCCTTGACACCAGAGCACGTCCAGCACCTGTCTCATTTTACCAAAAAGGTCATCTTGACCTATGATGGGGATAAGGCAGGACTTGAAGCAACAGCTAAGGCCTTGGATGTCTTGCAGGATCTGGAGTTGGAGATCGTCCGTATCCCTGATCAGATGGACCCTGATGAATACCTCCAAAAGACGTCCCCAGAAGATCTAGCTACCCTCTTGAAGAATTCTCGAATCAGTAAGGTTGAATTCTTGATGCACTACTGGAAACCCCAGTATATTGAGAACTTGCAGGCGCAAATTGAGTTTGTCGAAAAGCTGGCACCGATGATCGCCCAGACGCGCTCCATTACAGCGCAAAACACCTATATTTATAAGTTGGCCGATTTATTGCCGGACTTTGATTACTTGCAGATTGAGCAAATTGTCAATAATAGTCGTTTGCAACAACGGCAGGAGGCTCAAAGTGGTGGACGATCTAAAACATCGTATTTTTCAGTGGAGCTCTTGCCGAATCGTGGGATGACGCGCTTGATCAAGGCAGAAAATCATTTGTTAAGTAGGATGAAGGATTTTCCAATGGTGCTCAATGATTACCGTTTGCGATCTGATTTTGCCTTTGACACGCCGGAGTTACAGATCTTGTATCAATTGCTCTGTCAAAATGGAGAAGTCACCTCTCAGGATTTATCTGAGCAGCCTGAAGGGGTCCAGCACGCCTGGTACCGCATGTTAGAAGAAGATTTACCAGATGAGATAGCAGATGGTGAGTTAGAAGAAGTAGAAGCGACACGGAATCGTGAGCTTCTTCGCAAAGAAAGTCAACAAATTGGAAATAAAGTGAAGGAAGCTTCCTCGACTGGGGATGCGGAAAGAGCTTTATTGGAACTCGAGCGCTTAATCGCTCAAAAAAGAAGAATGGAGTAGGAATGGCTAAAGAACAAAAAGATATTACAACATTGGACGTTCAAATTGCAGAATTTATCCGCAGTCATAAGCAAAGTGGGACTGCTACAGATGATGAAATTAATGATCAGTTGGTTATTCCTTTCACACTGGATGCAGATGGTATTGAAGATCTCCTGCAAAGAATTCAAGATGCAGGGATTTCGATCACTGATAAAGATGGCAACCCAAGTGCGCGTGTGTTGAACAATGAAGAAGAGCCAGAATTGTCAGATGAAGAATTGCTTGGAAGTAACTCAGCCAAGGTCAATGACCCAGTGCGGATGTACTTGAAAGAAATTGGGGTCGTTCCACTTTTGACCAATGAAGAGGAACAAGAATTGGCCATTCTGGTAGAACAAGGGGACCTGGAAGCCAAGCAACGTCTAGCAGAAGCCAACCTTCGTTTGGTTGTTTCCATTGCGAAACGTTACGTTGGTCGTGGAATGCAATTTTTGGATTTGATCCAAGAAGGAAATATGGGCTTGATGAAGGCCGTTGATAAGTTTGACTATACCAAAGGGTTCAAGTTCTCTACTTATGCTACTTGGTGGATCCGTCAGGCCATCACTCGTGCCATTGCAGACCAAGCGCGTACCATTCGGATCCCTGTTCACATGGTGGAAACCATTAACAAGTTGGTTCGTGAACAACGCAATCTCTTGCAAGAATTGGGACAAGACCCAACACCAGAACAAATCGCTGAGCGCATGGATATGACACCTGATAAGGTGCGTGAAATCTTGAAGATTGCTCAAGAGCCTGTTTCTCTTGAAACTCCAATCGGGGAAGAAGATGATAGCCATTTGGGCGATTTTATCGAAGATGAAGTGATTGAAAATCCAGTAGACTACACCACTCGTGTGGTTCTACGCGAACAATTGGATGAAGTCCTCGATACCCTGACAGACCGGGAAGAAAATGTTTTGCGTCTTCGTTTTGGTCTCGATGATGGAAAAATGCGGACTTTGGAAGATGTGGGGAAAGTCTTCAACGTGACCCGTGAACGGATTCGTCAGATCGAAGCCAAAGCCCTTCGCAAACTCCGCCATCCAAGCAGAAGCAAACCATTGCGTGACTTTATAGAGGATTAAAAAGATCCTGCGGATCTTTTTAACCCGAGCCAAGAAATTCGAAAGCGAGGAAGATCCTGCAGACCTTTTTAACGGTCGCCTAGAAATGAAGAAGCGACCCAGATCCTGCGGATGTTTTTAACCCGAGCCAAGAAATTCTATCGAGAGTAAAATAGCAAAAAAGGAAGTCATATGGCATATACAACTGAGCAAATTGAAGAAATTAAAAATAAAATCTTAAATGCTTTGGAAGAAGTAATCGATCCGGAGCTTGGGATTGATATTGTCAATTTAGGTCTTGTCTACGAGATCCATTTTGACGGTGAAACTGGAGCAACCATCATTGATATGACCTTAACGACCATGGGGTGTCCATTAGCGGATCTTCTGACAGATCAGATTCATGATGTTTTAGCAGAAGTAGAAGAAGTGACATCAGTGGATGTGAAGTTGGTCTGGTACCCTGCTTGGACGGTTGAAAAGATGAGCCGTTATGCACGGATCGCACTTGGAATTAGTTAACCATTCGATGCATCAAAATAAATCAGAGGTTGGGGTTTCCCTAACCTCTGATTTATTTATCCCTATTTTTTTGAACAAGCATTTACAAATTCTTAGCAAATTTTCAGATAAAGTTGCAATCATCAAGGGGACAGGGTATAATAGCATAAATAGAAAATAAAGGAGATTTACATGAATCAGTATCCTTTGGTCTACTTGGACCATGTGACAAAGAATTATGGGCATGAAGTTGCTCTCATGGATGTTAGTTTGAACATCCAACCTGGCCGTATTATTGGTCTTTTGGGTCCCAATGGTAGTGGGAAAACAACCATCATTAAATTGATCAATGGTTTGTTGCAACCAAGCCTTGGAAATATCTATATTCATGGGCAATTACCATCCCCAGCTTCTAAAAAAGTGGTTTCCTATTTGCCAGATACAACTTATCTGAATGAAAATATAAAAATTATTGATGCTATTAACTATTTCCAAGATTTTTATGCAGATTTTAATGTCCAACGAGCTTACCAATTGCTCAACGATTTGCATTTGCATCCAAATCAAAAATTGAACAGCCTTTCAAAAGGGAACAAGGAAAAAGTGCAATTGATTTTGGTGATGAGTCGTGAAGCTGACTTGTATGTTCTTGATGAACCAATCGGTGGGGTCGATCCAGCGGCGCGTGATTATATTTTGCGGACCATTATTCAAAACAGACGTCCAAACTCTTCTGTCTTGATTTCTACTCACT
Organism: Streptococcus mobilis; assembly: GCF_059727625.1. Lineage (NCBI taxonomy): Bacteria > Bacillati > Bacillota > Bacilli > Lactobacillales > Streptococcaceae > Streptococcus > Streptococcus mobilis. The sequence goes on along the minus strand of NZ_AP041823.1, from coordinate 1,493,557 downwards.
TGATTGCTGATATTGAGCAAGTTTTGGATGAGGCCATTTTCATCAACCAAGGAAGAATCCTCTTGCATGAAAATACGACTGTTATGCGCAATCAACACGGAAAATCAATCGATGAGATCTTCCGTGATCAATTCCGTGTTTATTAGGAGGAACCCATGTTTGGTAAATTATTAAAATATGAATTTAAATCGACAGCTAAGTGGTATTTATTGATCACCCTGATTGCACTAGGTTTGTCAGTGATTACAGGTGTTGTTGGTGGAAGTGCTACAAACGGTTTTGTGGATATGGAAACCAATAGTATGCAAATCATAACAGGGACTCTTGGGATTCTCATTTTTGGAGGAGTCATTGGTCTTTATCTTAGCAACTACTATATTATTATCCGTCGTTTCTATTCCAACTTATACGGACGTGAAGGTTACTTGACCTGGACCCTTCCAGCTAGCCCGCATGCGATCATTTTGTCTAAATTTGTGGGAGCTTTAGTAGCGAGTCTTTACTGCCTATTCCTTCTATTTTTTAGTGGTTTTATCACAATTATTGTGATGGGCGCTGTCATTGGACAAGACCTCTCTCCAGTATTTAGTATTATCGCTGAGGCTTTTAGTCATTCTATTGCTTATTGGATTATCGTTTGGTGGATTTTTACCACTGCTTCAGGAATCCTTTTATTCTATGTATCGATTGCACTTGGCCAACTCTTCCAAAATCGTCGTGGATTTAAGGCCATTCTGTTTTTCTTTCTTTTGTGCATTGTTTTAAGTATCATTGGTACAGCAGTCAATCCATTAAAAGATTCATATGCTGTCGGGTCTGCATTGGTTTATGGAAATATTGATGATTTTGGACCTAACTTCATCCCAGGTCTTATCTATGAAGTTATCAAGATTGTTTCTATGTACTTCACCATTCACTATATCAGCAAGTACAAGTTGAATCTTCAATAAGAACTGCAAATTGAGCAAGGAGCTTCCCGGTGGAAGCCTTCTTGTTCAATTTTTTTCTTTTGCATTTTTAGCTACATTTTGATATACTAATTGTATTCGTTTTGGGGTCGTTACGGATTCGACAGGCATTATGAGGCATATTTTGCAACTCATCTAGCGGATGTAAAACGCCAGTTAAATATAACTGCAAAAAATAATAATTCTTACGCTTTAGCTGCCTAAACACCAGCAGGCGTGACCCGATTCGAATCGCTCGTGTTTGATGACAGGTCTTAATTTTAGCGAGATACGATCTAGCTTTGTCTAGGAGTTAGATAAGAGATTGATAGACTCACAGGTACAGGGCTTGAGTTATGTGTCGTGTAGCTGTTAAAAGAAGACATAACCTATGGTTGTAGACAAATATGCTGGCAGGTGTTTGGACGTGGGTTCGACTCCCACCGGCTCCATATTTTTATTCATGGAAGATTACTCAAGAGGCTTAAGAGGCCGTGTTGGAAACGCGGTAGGCGTGTAAAAGCGTGCGTGGGTTCGAATCCCATGTCTTCCGTTGTTGAGACATCATTGTGTAGCAGTGGTGTTTTTTTGTACAAAAAAGAGTCCCAAAAATAGACAAGTGAGGGAGGAGAAAAAGTGATTGCACAGCTAGATACCAAATCAGTCTATACTTTTATGGAAAGCCTTGTGACCATAAAAGACTATGTCCAAGTGGCTAAAAGTATGGGGTATGACGCATTGGGAATCATGGATGTAGATAATTTGTATGGTGCCTATGAATTTATCGAAGCCTGTCAGGCCCAAAAACTCAGCCCCTTGGTCGGTTTAGAAATTGGACTAGAGGTTGACAATGAAACAATTCCGCTTCGGATGATCGCCTTGTCAACGAAGGGCTACCAGAATCTGATGAAGATGTCGACCGTCAAAATGATGGGGAAGAGCAATTGGGAGGATGTGAAGCACCTAACAGAAGAAGTAGCAGTTATTGTCCCAGCTCCTTTTGCTAGTGGAGACTTGCCGCTTGGTCTAGATTACTTCATCGGAGTTTTTGCGGATACGCCGGATCAAGAGTTTAGTCACCCTGTGCTTCCTCTTCATACTGTGCGTTTCTTTGAGGCTGGGGATGTGGAAGCCATGCAGATGCTGGCAGCCATCAAGGACAATCAAAGCTTGACAGAAACAGGGCCAATTGATCCTACAACAGTCCTAAAAACTCCTCAGGATTTAAAGAATGATTTTGCAGAGCGATTTCCGCAAGCTATCACAAATCTGGAAAAACTTGTCCAAGGAATTCAATATGACATTGATACCCAGTTGAAATTGCCTCGCTTCAATCCTCAGAAACCAGCTGTTGAGGAACTGAGAGAATTATCCCAAGCGGGTCTTCTTCGAAAGAACTTGACCAATCCGGTCTATCAAGAACGTCTGGAGCATGAATTAGACATTATTCACCAAATGGGCTTTGATGATTATTTCTTGATTGTCTGGGACCTTCTTCGTTTCGGACGGAGTCAAGGCTATTATATGGGAATGGGACGTGGGTCTGCTGTAGGCTCACTGGTAGCCTATGCCCTAGAGATTACAGGGATTGATCCTGTGGAGAAGAACCTCCTGTTCGAGCGCTTTTTAAATGTGGAGCGCTACACCATGCCGGATATTGATATTGATATTCCTGATATTTATCGTCCAGAATTTATCCGCTATGTGAGAGACCGTTACGGGAGTTACCATGCAGCTCAGATCGTGACCTTTTCAACCTTTGGGGCCAAACAAGCCATTCGAGATGTCTTTAAACGTTTTGGAGTACCAGAGTACGAATTAACCTCCATTACCAAGCGGATTGGCTTTAGGGATACACTGACGACAGCTTATGAACAGAATCTAGCTTTTCGACAAGTGATTCATAGTCGAGCAGAATTTGAACGTGGCTTTGAAATTGCCAAAAGAATAGAAGGCCAACCTAGACAAACCTCGATCCACGCGGCTGGTGTTGTGATGAGTGACCAGGATTTGACGGATCACATTCCTCTCAAGTACGGAGAAGATATGTTTGTCACCCAGTATGATGCCCATGCGGTTGAAGCCAATGGTCTGTTGAAGATGGACTTTTTGGGTCTGCGAAATTTAACCTTTGTTCAGAAAATGAAGGAAGCAGTTTATGAAAAGTATCAAGAGGAGATCGTGATTGAAGCCATTGATTTAGAAGATCCAGCAACCTTGGCCTTGTTTGCTGCTGGAGATACCAAGGGCATTTTCCAATTTGAACAGGCTGGAGCCATTCGCCTCTTGAGACGAGTGAGACCCAATCATTTCGAAGAAGTGGTAGCGACCACCTCTCTCAATCGTCCAGGGGCTAGTGATTACATTGACAATTTCGTCAAAAGAAAGCATGGCCAGGAAAAAGTTGACATTCTGGATCCAACTATTGAAGAAATCTTACGGCCCACTTATGGGATCATGCTCTACCAAGAGCAGGTCATGCAGGTTGCCCAGCGTTTTGCAGGATTTAGCCTGGGGAAAGCCGATATTTTACGTCGGGCTATGGGTAAAAAAAATGCGGCTGAAATGCATCAGATGGAAGACGATTTTGTCGCAGGTGCTCTTAAACTTGGGCATACGGAAGAAAAAGCTAAAGAGGTCTTTGCGATCATGGAAAAATTCGCAGGCTATGGGTTTAACCGTTCCCATGCCTATGCCTATTCTGCCTTGGCCTTTCAGATGGCCTATTTCAAGGTCCATTATCCAGATGTTTTCTTTGATGTCATGCTCAATTATTCGAGCAGCGATTATCTGACAGATGCTCTCCAGTTTGATTTTAAAGTCGCGCCATTATCCATCAACACCATCCCTTACAGAGATAAGTTCCAGGATCGAAAAATCTACTTGGGAATGAAAAATATCAAGGGACTCCCAAGAGATTTAGCATATTGGATCATTGACAATCGTCCCTTTGAAAGTGTCGAAGATTTTATTTTACGACTCCCCAATCAGTATCATAAATTGCCTTTGTTAACACCTTTAGTGGAGCTTGGATTGTTTGATATTTTTGAAAAAAATAGACGCAAGGTGCTTCACAATTTGCCGAATTTATTTGTCTTTGCTGATGAGCTAGGCAGTTTGTTTGCGGATTCTAACTATTCCTGGACAGAAGCGGAGGACTATAGTCAGGCTGAAAAATATGAGAAGGAAGAGGCCATTATTGGTGTCGGGCTCAGTACTCACCCATTGGTTGCGATTGGGCAAACGAGTCCCTATGAGATCCAACCAATTTCTCAATTAGTTCAAGGAGAGCAGGCACGCATTCTCATTGAGGTACAAAACATTCGAACGATTCGAACCAAGTCGGGCGATCTCATGGCTTTCTTACAAGTCAGTGATACAAAGAAAAAATTGGATGTGACACTTTTCCCTGAAACCTACAATCGATTTTCCTCCTTGATAAAAGAAGGCGGCTTTTATTACTTGACAGGGAAGATACAAGAGCGTGATGGGCGCTTGCAGATGATTCTAGCAGAGGCACAACTGGCAACCAATGAAAAGTTCTGGATCCAGTTGCTCGATCATCGTCAGGATAAAACGATTCTTTCTATCTTGAAAAAATATCCGGGCCCATATCCTGTGATATTACGCTATGAAGACGAGAAAAAAACTCTTCAATTGAGGGGCTATACAGTCCAGAAAAACAAAGAATTGGAAGATGAACTAAAGAATCTCGTTATGAAAACGATTTATCGGTAAAAACTGCGAAAAATACGAGAATTTTAGTCTTCTTTGTGTTATAATTACGTAGAATGTAAAAGAAAAAAAGGAGCAAACAACGAAATGAAACGTATTGCTGTTTTAACTAGTGGTGGAGATGCCCCTGGAATGAACGCTGCCATCCGTGCAGTTGTTCGTCAAGCAATTTCAGAAGGAATGGAAGTTTTCGGTATCTATGATGGATATGCGGGAATGGTTGCTGGTAAAATTCAGCCCCTTGACGCCTCATCTGTTGGAGATATTATTTCCCGTGGTGGTACCTTCCTTCATTCAGCTCGTTACCCTGAATTCGCACAACGCGAAGGTCAATTAAAAGGGATCGAGCAATTGAAGAAACACGGGATCGAAGGTGTTGTCGTTATTGGTGGAGATGGTTCTTACCATGGTGCGATGCGCTTGACTGAGCTTGGATTCCCAGCTGTTGGTCTTCCTGGTACGATCGACAACGATATCGTCGGAACTGACTTTACAATTGGTTTTGATACGGCAGTCACAACTGCAATGGACGCGATCGATAAGATCCGTGATACTTCATCTAGTCACCACCGTACTTTCGTTATCGAAGTGATGGGACGTAACGCTGGAGATATCGCTCTTTGGGCAGGGATTGCATCTGGTGCAGATGAAATCATCATCCCTGAAGAAGGATTCAAGATCGAAGATGTTGTTGAGAGCATCAAAGAAGGTTACGCAAAAGGTCGTACCCACAACATCATTATCTTGGCTGAAGGCGTGATGTCTGCAGATGAATTTGGTAAAGCGTTGAAAGAAGCTGGTGATGAAAGTGACCTTCGTGTGACTGAGCTTGGCCACATCCAACGTGGTGGTTCACCTACTGCGCGTGACCGTGTTCTTGCTTCACGTATGGGAGCACATGCAGTTAAATTGTTGAAACAAGGAATCGGTGGTGTAGCCGTTGGTATCCGTAATGAAAAAATGGTTGAAAACCCAATCCTTGGTAAAGCAGAAGAAGGAGCCCTCTTTAGCTTGACAGAAGATGGTAAGATTGTGGTAAACAATCCACATAAAGCTGATCTTGGTCTTGCCGAGTTGAACCGTAGCTTGTCTTCAATCTAATTTTATTTCATAAATTCGTTAACCTTGTCTTAAAAAGACAGATATATTTAAAAAGGAGTCATATATATCATGAACAAACGTGTAAAAATCGTTGCAACTTTAGGTCCTGCGGTAGAAATCCGTGGCGGTAAAAAATTCGGTGAAGATGGATACTGGGCTGAAAAACTTGACGTTGAAGCTTCAGCACAAAACATTGCTAAATTGATCGAAGCTGGTGCGAACACTTTCCGTTTCAACTTCTCACACGGTGACCACCAAGAACAAGGTGAACGTATGGCGACTGTTAAACGTGCAGAAGAAATCGCTGGTAAAAAAGTTGGTTACCTTCTTGATACAAAAGGTCCTGAAATCCGTACTGAATTGTTCGAAGGCGAAGCTAAAGAATATTCATACAAGACTGGTGAACGTATCCGCGTTGCTACAAAACAAGGTATTAAATCAACTCGTGAAGTGATTGCTTTGAACGTTGCTGGTGCGCTTGACATCTTTGATGACGTTGAAGTTGGACACCAAGTATTGGTTGATGATGGTAAATTGGGTCTTCGCGTTGTAGAAAAAGACGCTGCAAAACGTGAATTCGTTGTTGAAGTTGAAAACGATGGTATCATCGCTAAACAAAAAGGTGTAAACATCCCTAACACTAAGATTCCTTTCCCAGCACTTGCTGAACGCGATAACGACGATATCCGCTTCGGTTTGGAACAAGGTATCAACTTCATCGCAATCTCATTCGTACGTACTGCAAAAGACGTTCAAGAAGTTCGTGCTATCTGTGAAGAAACTGGTAACAGCCACGTTCAATTGTTTGCGAAAATTGAAAACCAACAAGGTATCGAAAACTTGGATGAAATCATCGAAGTTACTGATGGTATCATGATCGCTCGTGGTGACATGGGTATCGAAGTACCATTCGAAATGGTTCCAGTTTACCAAAAAATGATTACTTCTAAAGTAAATGCTGCTGGTAAAGTTGTTATCACTGCAACAAACATGCTTGAAACAATGACTGAAAAACCACGTGCTACACGTTCTGAAGTATCTGACGTCTTCAACGCTGTTATCGATGGTACTGATGCTACAATGCTTTCAGGTGAATCTGCAAACGGTAAATACCCACTTGAATCTGTAGCTACAATGGCGAAAATCGACATGAACGCTCAAACACTTTTGAAAGAATATGGTCGTTTGAATCCAGCTTCATTCGAACGTAACTCTAAGACAGAAGTTATGGCTTCAGCTGTTAAAGATGCTACAAACTCAATGGATATCAAATTGGTTGTAACCTTGACTAAGACAGGTCACACTGCACGTTTGATCTCTAAATACCGTCCAGATGCTGATATCTTGGCATTGACATTTGACGAATTGACAGAACGTGGATTGATGTTGAACTGGGGTGTTATCCCAATGTTGACAGATGCTCCTTCATCAACTGATGATATGTTCGAAATTGCTGAACGTAAAGCAGTTGAAGCTGGTCTTGTTAAATCTGGTGATGATATCGTTATCGTTGCTGGTGTACCAGTTGGAGAAGCTGTTCGTACAAACACAATGCGTATCCGTACAGTACGTTAATAGAAAATTATATCTAAAAGCCTTGCTGGTTGGTCCGAAAGGATCGACCGCGAGGTTTTTTCTTTTTCTTCTGGTGTGTGTTGATAAGAATTCTCACTAATGCTTACTTTCTCTTTTTTAAAGATCAAAAACATGGTATAATAAATAAAAAGGAAGGGAGACATACATGCCAAGGAGAGATTTAATTAGAAATGTCATCATTGTCGGTGTACTGGTTTTGGCACTGATTTTGCTTCGAATCTTTGTATTTCATCCATTTAGTATCAATGATAAAATGGCTAATGCTTCTGTAAAAACTGGAGATCTTGTGGTAGCGACTAGAAATGCTCAGGTAGATCGCAGTGATTTGGTCTTATACAAGGTCGGTGGAAAAGAATACCTTGGACGTGTCATTGCCAAAGAAAACGACGAAGTCAGCTACGTAGATGACGTCCTCTATTTGAATGGACAGGCAACACCAGAACCTTACCTGAATAAAATGCTGAACAAACACCTAGCTGCTCCAACGAGTAATGGGTATTATACGGATGATTTCTTCTTATCAGAGTTAAAAGGGACCAAGGCTGGTCGTGTCCCATCCGATACTTATCTGGTCTTAAATGATAACCGTGGAGATACAGAAGATAGCCGTGAGTTTGGTTATATCCATAAAAATCAGATCGAAGGAGTCGTGAATCTACGTCTCTATCCTCTCAATAAATTTGGATTTATAAAAGTAGAAGAATAGCCGAAAGGCTATTTTTTTTATAAATATCAAAATAAACTAGTTTTTTTTTCATTTTTGTGGTAAGATGTTCATTAAATAATTTTTTAGGAGGAGAATGCTATGCAGTATGCTTTGGAAATTTTACCAAGTTTGTTAAAGGGAGCAAGCCTCACCTTGCAAGTGTTTGCTTTCGTATTGATTTTATCGATTCCGCTAGGAATCGTTGTTGCTTTTTTGCTTCAGTTGCGCTCAAAGATCCTGCATGGACTCCTAACGATTTATATCTGGATCATGCGAGGAACTCCTCTTTTGCTTCAGTTGATCTTTATTTATTACGTCCTTCCAAGTATTGGGATTCGGATTGATCGCTTGCCTGCAGCTATCACAGCCTTCACTCTCAATTATGCAGCCTATTTTGCGGAAATCTTCCGTGGAGGAATTGTCGCCATTCCGACAGGTCAGTATGAGGCGGCCAAGGTCTTAAAATTGAGTTCATGGCAAACAATTCGCTATATCATTTTGCCTCAGGTGGTGAAGATCGTTCTTCCAAGTGTCTTCAATGAAGTCATGTCCTTGATTAAAGACACCTCCTTGGTCTATGCTCTGGGAATTAGTGATTTGATCCTGGCTAGTCGGACGGCAGCCAATCGTGATGCCAGTCTAGCGCCTATGTTTTTGGCGGGAGCTATTTATTTAATCCTCATTGGGATCGTGACCATCATTGCTAAGCGAGTTGAAAAGAACTTTTCATATTATAAATAGGAGGAGAAGCATATGTTAGAATTAAAACAAATTTCGAAACGGTTTGGGGATAAGCAGATCTTATCAGATTTCAATCTTCTCGTTCCTGAAAAACAAATCGTCGCCATTGTTGGTCCTTCTGGGGGAGGAAAGACCACCTTGCTTCGCATGTTAGCTGGTCTTGAAACCATTGACTCAGGTCAGATCATCTACAATGGTGAAAATTTGCCTCTGGATGCCTTAGAAAAACGAAATCTTCTCGGTTTTGTCTTTCAAGACTTTCAATTATTTCCACATTTATCGGTCATGGAAAACCTGATCCTGTCTCCTGTTAATACCATGAATGTGACCAAGGAAGAAGCGAGTAAAAAAGCCATGAGCTTACTGGAGCGTTTGGGACTTGAACAACATGCGGATGCTTATCCATTCTCTCTATCTGGTGGTCAGAAGCAACGGGTGGCATTGGCTCGTGCTACGATGATCGATCCAGAAATTATTGGCTATGATGAGCCGACTTCGGCTTTGGATCCAGAATTGCGATTAGAAGTTGAGAAGTTAATCTTGCAAAACCGTGAACTGGGGATGACTCAGATCGTTGTTACCCATGATATTCCATTTGCAGAAGCAATTGCGGATGTTCTTCTCAAGGTTGAGCCTAGATAGGAGGAGAGGATGAAACGAGTAATACCATGGCTGCTAGGTGTCCTTAGTCTCGCTCTTCTGACTGCCTGTGGACAAACAGTGAGTGATCCTAAAGTGGACAACTGGCAAAAATACCAAAAAGAGCAGTCCATCACGATTGGTTTTGATAATACTTTCGTTCCCATGGGCTTTGAACAAAAAGATGGAACCTATGCGGGTTTTGACATTGATTTGGCCAATCAAGTCTTTGAATCTTATGGGATTCATGTCAACTGGCAACCCATTGATTGGGATATGAAAGAAACGGAACTGAAAAATGGGACCATTGATGCCATCTGGAATGGCTATTCTGCAACAGATGAACGTCGGGAAAGTGTTGCTTTTACCAAGCCCTATATGAAAAATGAACAAGTCTTGGTCACTAAGAAAGCCTCTGGGATCCAATCAGTAGATGGAATGAAAGAGAAACGATTAGGTGCCCAGACCGGATCTTCCGGCTATATGGATTTTGAAGCCAATCCTAAAATCTTGAAAAATAAGGTCAAAAATCAAAAGGCTACCCAATACCAGAGTTTCAACGAGGCGCTGATCGATCTTCAGAATGATCGGATCGATGGCCTCTTAATCGACCGTGTCTATGCCAACTATTATCTGCAAACGGAAGGAATCTTAAAAGACTACAATGTCTTTCCTGTCGGTTTTGAGACAGAATCCTTTGCGGTAGGGGTGCGCAAGGCGGATAAAACCTTGAAGAAAAAAATTGATGAAGCTTTCGTAAAACTCTATCAAAAGGGCCAGTTCCAAAAGATCTCTAAGAAGTGGTTCGGAACGGATGTAGCAACAGACGACATCAAGTAAAAAAGAGAGTGGGACAGAAATCGGTAATTCGTTAGAATTCGATTTCGTCGTCCCACCTCCGCACAGTTGAGTAGGGCTGTAAAAGCTGATGAAATCAGCGTAGTAGAGCCCACTCAACCACTGCGTCTTGCTCGACAATCCAAAAATAATTGAGAGGCTAGGACTTTTGTCCCAGCCTCTTTTAGTCTGTTTTATTAGTAATTTGATGGAAAATCTTTTGCCAAGTTTCGTGGCGACGCCAGAGACTGGTATGGATTTGACCGTCTAGTTCATAGCGTATGAGTTTGGTTTTTTGACTGATGGACTCCAGTTCAAAGTTTTGGAATTGAACTTGGTCGCTTGCGAGAGCCTCTATTAATTCTGCCTTGTTGTGTTCGTGACCGGTATCGTCAATCAAGGTATAATTGTCCGCTAGCAATGTATCAAACTCTTGCTTAGCATAGAGGCGTTTTTCGTAGGTTAAGAGTTTCTTTTCAACGTTTTCGATCAACTCATCCTCAGGAATTGAGCTAGGTTCTACATGGACATCAATGTCAAAGACTCCAAATTCTTCTTTCAGGAGATCCTCGACTTCTTCTGTGATCGCATGGCTTTCATAGACGGAAAGATCGGGATTCATCTCCAAGACAACGTCCAGATAGATATTGCTTCCGTAGGTCCGTCCGCGTTGGTATTTCACACGCGCAATCTTAGGGAGTTTTAAAATAGCTTTTTCGTAATCTTCGAGGAGACTATCGTCAAAGCCATCTGAAAGACTAAAGGAAGATTCCATAAAGATATCGTAGGCTGTTTTGAGGATAAAGAAGGTGATGATGATGGCTACGATTTTATCGACAATTGGATAGTTAAAAGCACTAGCAGCGATCGCGATCGACGTTCCAAGAGATGTGACGACGTCTGAAAGATTGTCTTTTGCGGCTGCTTTTAAGGCTTTAGATTTGGCTCGTTTGGCTAAGCGAAGATTGTAGAAATAAACGCCTAGCATAACAAGGGCTGAAACCACTCCGACACCAGCGCCAAGTGGATCAATGCTAACTGTTTCATTGCTGAAGATCTTTTGGAGGGTATCGCGTAAGACATCAAAACCGACATAAAACATAATGATGGAGGTGACTAGACTAGCTAGATCCTCAATTTTCCAGTGACCAAACTTGTGATCACGGTCAGCAGGTTGGCGAGCGAGACGAATCCCAATGAGCAGGGCAGCATTGCTGATAATATCTGATAAGTTGTTAAATCCATCGGCTACCAAACTAGAGGAGTGAAGCAGATGGCCAGTAGCTAATTTTGCTGAAGAAAGTAGTAAATAGGCTAAAATACTGATGATGGCACCACGTTCGGCCAGTTTTAAGTTACTGTATGGTTTTTCCAAAATTTCCTCCTACAACCTCGGATATGAACCTGTTTTCTTTAAGCTACTATTATATCGTTTTTGGAAGGGAAATTCAAATGAGTCCTTTTTTAAAAGAAGCTAGGCCGGTTTTTGTGGTATAATAGAACGATTGAATGAATGAGGAGTATGAGATGAATCCTTTATTGAATGGTATGAATGATCGCCAAGCAGAGGCGGTCCAAACGACAGAAGGTCCCCTCTTGATCATGGCGGGGGCTGGTTCTGGTAAGACACGTGTCTTGACCCACCGCATCGCTTACTTGATCGATGAAAAAATGGTCAATCCTTGGAATATTTTGGCCATTACCTTTACCAATAAAGCTGCTCGGGAGATGAAGGAGCGGGCTTATCAGTTGAATCCAGCCACCCAAGACTGCTTGATTGCCACCTTCCACTCCATGTGTGTGCGTATCCTCCGTAGAGATGCGGATCACATTGGCTACAATCGCAATTTTACCATTGTCGATCCAGGTGAGCAACGGACCTTGATGAAGCGGATCTTGAAGTCCTTGAATTTGGATCCAAAAAAATGGAATGAACGGACCATTTTGGGGACTATTTCCAATGCCAAAAATGACTTGATCGATGAAGTGGCCTATGCCGCCCAGGCTGGAGATATGTATACCCAGATCGTCGCTAAGTGTTATGAGGCTTATCAAAAGGAACTCCGGCAGTCAGAAGCGGTAGACTTTGATGATTTGATCATGCTGACCCTGCGTCTCTTTGATCAGCATCCAGATGTACTGACCTACTACCAGCAGAAGTTCCAATACATCCATGTGGATGAGTACCAAGATACCAACCATGCTCAATACCAATTGGTCAAACTCTTGGCTTCTCGCTTTAAAAATATCTGTGTTGTTGGGGATGCGGACCAGTCTATTTATGGTTGGCGGGGAGCGGATATGCAGAATATCCTGGACTTTGAAAAGGATTATCCTGACGCCAAGGTCGTTTTGTTGGAGGAAAATTATCGTTCCACTAAAACCATCCTGCAAGCTGCCAATGATGTCATTAAAAACAATCGCCACCGCCGTCCGAAGAATCTCTGGACACAAAATGAAGACGGGGAAGAGATTGTCTATTACCGGGCTAATGACGAGCAGGATGAAGCGGTCTTTGTTGCTAAAACGATTGAAGAGCTGAGTCGCGAAGCTGGCTACAAGCACCGTGATTTTGCTGTTCTCTACCGGACCAATGCCCAGTCACGGACCATTGAAGAATCGCTGCTCAAATCCAACATTCCCTACACCATGGTAGGGGGCACCAAGTTCTACAGCCGGAAGGAAATTCGGGATGTTATTGCTTATCTGAACTTGATTGCCAACCTCAGTGACAATATCAGTTTTGAGCGCATCATCAATGAACCTAAGCGTGGAATCGGGCCAGGTACAGTGGATAAGATTCGTGACTTTGCTCAAATGCAAGAGTCTTCACTCCTGGATGCTTCAGCCAATATCATGCTCTCAGGCATCAAAGGAAAGGCAGCCCAAGCCATCTGGGACTTTGCCAATCTCATTCTTGATTTAAGAGAAAGATTGGACCAGCTGACCATTACAGAGTTGGTCGAAGAGGTCCTTGACAAGACAGGTTACATGACGGCCCTAACCAATCAGAGAAATTTGGAAAGTCAGGCCCGCATCGAGAATATCCAAGAGTTCCTGTCTGTTACCAAGAATTTTGATGAAAATGGTGAGACCGTCGAAGACGAATCGGGTGTGGAAACCTTGAGCCGTTTCTTGAACGATTTGGCTTTGATTGCCGATACAGACGATGGGGCTCAAGAAACTTCAGAAGTCACCTTGATGACCCTTCACGCGGCTAAAGGATTGGAGTTTCCAGTCGTCTTCTTGATTGGAATGGAAGAAAATGTCTTTCCTCTTAGTCGTGCGGCTGAGGATCCAGATGAGTTGGAAGAAGAACGTCGTCTGGCTTATGTGGGGATCACGCGGGCAGAGAAGGTTCTCTTCTTGACTAATGCCAATTCACGTTTGCTCTTTGGACGGACCAGCTACAACCGTCCGACGCGTTTTATCAATGAAATTAGCTCGGATTTATTGACCTACCAGGGCTTGGCCCGTCCAGTCAACACTAGCTTTAAGGCTTCTTATAGCAATGGAGGCGGAACGACCTTTGGAAAAGGCATGAGCCTGTCGCAAGCCCTTCAAGAGCGCAAGAGACAAGCAGCCCCAAGTGCTCTCACGTCATCAAGTCTCCCCTTTGGCAATAGCAACCGAGCGGGTGCCAAAGAAAGTGTCGCTTGGACCATTGGCGACATTGCCATTCACAAGAAGTGGGGCGAAGGGACTGTCCTAGAGGTCTCTGGTAGTGGCAATACCCAAGAGCTCAAGATCAACTTCCCAGAAGTGGGTCTCAAAAAACTCTTGGCTAGTGTCGCGCCAATTGAGAAGAAATAAGTCGAGATCAGGAAGCGAAGTTCACTGTTTCAGATTATAAACAAGCAACCTCTATTCAGAGATCTTAAGTTATTACTGAATGAGACTATTGAAAAAGGATATTTTGGAACTAGTTCAAAATAGATTGAGACTTTTCGCCGTGAGGAAAGCACCAGAAACGCATTGGTTTCTGGTGCTCGGTAGATTTGAGACGCAAGGCTCAAATCTAAGGTATGGAATCCCAAAGGGAGTCGCTACCGTCCGTCCTCACTTAAGGAAAGTCTCTATAAAAAAATGAATATTTACTTAAAACCAGCAAGCCTCGTTTGCTGGTTTTGATTTTACTGGTGGCATGATATAATATACTAAGAATAGAGAAAGAGGCATACTATGAACGAAATCAAGTGCCCCAACTGTGGGGAAGTCTTTACAGTCAACGAAAGTCAATACAGCGAACTCTTGTCACAGGTACGGACAGCAGAGTTTGACAAGGAAATTCATGAGCGAATTCGGCAAGAGTTGGCTTTAGCAGAGCAAAAGGCCCTTAATGAGCAGCAAGAGAAGTTAGCAAAGAAGGATCAAGAAATTGCTCAGTTACAAAACCAGATTCAACAGTTTGATACTGAAAAAGAATTGGCTAAAAAAGAGGTGGAGCAAACAGCTAGCCAAAGCCTGCTAGAGAAAGAAAAAGAAGTGCAAGCACTGGAGAATCAGTTGGCCACCTTGCGCTTGGAACATGAAAATCAGCTGCAAAAGACGCTTTCTAATTTGGAGAAGGAGCGTGATCAGGTACAAAACCAATTGCTCCTTCAAGAGAAGGAAAATGAACTGTCCCTAGCTTCTGTCAAGCAAAACTACGAAGCCCAGCTAAAGGCAGCCAATGAACAGGTCGAGTTTTACAAGAATTTTAAGGCCCAACAATCAACCAAGGCCATTGGGGAAAGCTTGGAGCAGTATGCGGAAAGTGAATTCAACAAGGTTCGCAGTTTTGCCTTCCCAAATGCCTATTTTGAAAAGGACAATAAGGTCTCTGCACGTGGGTCTAAAGGCGACTTTATTTTCCGCGAGTGCGATGAAAATGGGGTGGAGATTATCTCCATCATGTTTGAGATGAAGAATGAAGCCGACGGGACAGAGAAGAAGCATAAGAATGCCGATTTCTACAAGGAATTGGACAAGGACCGTCGGGAAAAGAACTGTGAGTATGCCGTTTTAGTAACCATGCTTGAGGCAGATAATGACTACTTTAACACAGGGATTGTCGATGTTAGCCACGAGTATGAGAAGATGTATGTGGTCCGTCCTCAGTTCTTTATCCAGATCATTGGGCTCCTGCGCAATGCGGCCCTCAATTCCCTTAAATACAAGCAGGAATTGGCGCTTGTCCGTGAACAAAATATTGATATTACCCACTTTGAAGAGGACCTAGATGCCTTTAAAGTAGCCTTTGCTAAGAACTACAATTCGGCTTCTGTCAACTTTGGCAAGGCTATCGATGAAATCGACAAAGCCATCAAGCGGATGGAAGAAGTCAAGAAATTCCTCACCACATCAGAAAACCAACTTCGCCTCGCTAACAACAAGTTGGATGATGTTTCCGTTAAAAAATTGACTCGGAAAAATCCAACCATGAAAGCTAAGTTTGATGCTCTGAAAGGAGAATAATCTTTGTATTCAGCTAAGAACGCTACCTTGTCCATGAATGGGAAAACCATGGACTATGTGATATTTGGAAAAGGAAAGGACGCTCTAGTAATTATACCAGGCTTGGGGGATGGGTTGCAGACCGTTAAAGGAAAGGCACAGCTCTTTTCTCTCTCGTATCGTCTACTTGCTAAGCGATATAAGATCTATGTTTTTTCTCGAATCAATGAGTTGAGACAGGGCTATACGACGCGGGATATGGCAGCAGATGTAGCAGAAGCAATGGAGACACTAAACCTAGATACCGCTTATGTTATGGGGATTTCACAAGGTGGAATGATTGCCCAATGGTTGGTGGCGGATTTCCCTGAAAAGGTACAAAAGATCATTTTAGCTGTGACCACTGCAAAACCTAGTCAACTTGCTAGAGAACGAATTGAGCATTGGCAAAAACTTAGTCAATCTGGAAATTTTAAGCATCTCATGCTGGATATTGCAAAGCATTCCTATACGCAAAAGAGCTATCAAAAGTGGCGGTTGCTTTATAATATTATGGGTCGCTTGGGGCGAATCAAAGATGAAAATAGAATAGCCATTCAGTCTCAGTCTTGCCTGGAACATAATAGTCGTGAGGTCTTAAAGGAAATTCAGTGTCCAACCTTTGTCCTTGGTGCGCTTGAAGATGATGTGATTGGTGTGGACGGATCCAAGGAACTGGCAAAAGCGATTTCGGATTGTCAACTCCTCATTCTTAAGCATTCTGGGCATGCTCTTTATGAAGAAAATAAAGCATTTCAAGAGGCTGTCTGTGGATTCTTAAACTAAAAAACGCTGGAAAAATTTCCAGCGTTTTTAGTTAAATCGCAAAGAGATCGTTTAGGTTTTCTGCCATGGTTGGGTGGGTAAAGATTTGTTGTGCGATGTAAGTATAAGGGATCTTGTTGTCCATCGCCATGGTGATCAGATTGATGATTTCGCCTGCAGCTTCTCCAAAGAGCGTCACTCCAAGAATTTCTTTAGTTTCTGGGTTGACCACGGCTTTGAAGGCCCCTCGAAGGTCTGCATTGACGTGTCCACGAGGCATGGCAGCAACTGGCAATTCTTTAACAGCAACTGGAAGTCCTTTGTCACGTGCTTCTTGCTCGGTCAAGCCGACTTGGGCAAGTGGAGGAGCAATAAAGAGTGTTGTCGCATAATTTCTACGAGTTTCAAGATTGTAGCTACCATCGCCTGTAAGATAGTTGAAGACGATGCGGAAGTCATCGAGTGACATGTAGGTGAATTGAGGACCACCATTGACATCCCCAACTGCAAAGACACCAGGGACGCTGGTTTCCAAATGACGGTTGACTTGGATCGCTCCACGATCAGTGACTTGGATATCTGTGTTTTCAAGACCAAGTCCAGCTGTGTTTGGTTTACGTCCTGTTGCGTAGAGAAGGATATCAAACTCGAAGTCTCCCTTATCTGTGACAACCGTTAAGCTGTTTTGGCCATCTTTGATTTCTTGGGTATGAACGCCTTGCAAGAATTGAATACCGTCTTCTTCAAGGTAGCCTTTTGCAAGAGCTGCAATGCTGGGCTCGATCCGTGGCAAGAATGTTTCAGAAGCATCCAATACCGTTACTTGGCTGCCCAAGGTATTATAGAGATGAGCAAATTCCAATCCGATAGGTCCACCGCCAAGGACGCCGAGGCGTTTAGGTAGGTTTTCCAAACGTTGAATGCCGGTCGAATCCACAGCAAATTTGCTTTCAGCTAATCCTGGGATTGGAAGAATAGTTGGCACAGCACCAGTATTAATAATAATGGTTTCAGCTGTCAATTCTTCCTTTTCATCTCCAGCTTGAATTTCGATGACCTTGTTAGAAACGAAACGAGCTGTCGCGTCGATAATATCTACACCAGTTCCAGCAATAGTTGCATAGTTCTTGCCGTTGAGACGAGTAGTGACTGCATTTTTCTCATTCATGGCTTGCTCAAAATCCAAGCCTTTTTCTGCTGCAACAATCAAGGTCTTGGTTGGAATACAAGCGATATTGATACAAGTACCACCATACATAGACTTGCTCTTTTCAATCAGAGCAACTTTTTTTCCTTGGCTTGATAATTTCGCTGCGAGTGTTTTACCAGCTTTACCAAATCCAATCACAATAACATCATACATTAACATATGTTACACCTTCTTTCGATTTCTATTGTATCAAACCCGTTTTAAAAAGTCTGAAATCTGCTACGGGATTTTTTAGGAGGTCATGGGAAGGGGGAAAGAGGGACAAAAAGTTTTGTTTCATGGTATAATGAAGGGTCGGTAGCCCGGATGGTCACACAAACAGTTAGAAAGAGCAAATCAGATGGACGGAATTATCAATGTAAAAAAAGAAGCAGGCATGACCTCACATGATGTGGTTTTTAAACTGCGAAAAATCCTGGGAACTAAGAAGATCGGCCATGGGGGAACGCTGGATCCGGATGTGGTGGGAGTGCTTCCGATTGCAGTTGGCAAGGCGACCCGGATGGTCGAATTCATGCAAGATGAAGGCAAGGTCTATGAGGGAGAAATCACTTTAGGATTTTCTACCACGACGGAGGATGCCAGTGGGGAAGTCATAGAGCGGACCCCAGTGGAAGCCCCTTTAGATGCAGAAGAGGTGGACCGCATGATTGCCCAAATGGTGGGAGAAATCGAGCAAGTACCACCTATGTATTCAGCAGTCAAGGTCAATGGACGTAAGCTCTATGAATATGCGCGGGCAGGAGAAGAAGTGGAACGCCCTGTCCGACAAGTAACCATTTATGAATTCACGCGCACCAGTAAGATTAGCTATGAAGAAAGTCTAGCCCGTTTTCGTTTCCGAGTCAAATGCAGCAAGGGCACCTATATCCGGACCTTGTCGGTGGACCTTGGTCAAAAACTGGGCTACGCCGCCCATATGTCTCATCTGACACGAACCAGTGCTGCCGGTTTGTCACTGGATGATGCCCTGACCCTGGAAGAGGTTGCTGAAAAAGTAGGGCAAGAAGATTTGAGCTTCCTTCACCCACTTGAAATTGGCACCGGGGATCTTGAAAAAGTAGAGCTGACAGTCGAAGAGGTTGGCGAAGTCCAAGTGGGACGCTTTATTCCTGTTGAGAGTGAAGCCAGAGAGTTAGCTGCTTTTTACCAAGGGAAATTGGTAGCCATTTTAGAAAAAAGAGAAGAACTTTACAAACCTCGAAAAGTTTTTCTAACAGAAAGTGTGTTACAATAAATTCATGAATATTCGTACGATAACTACTGCTAACCAGATCCATTTGGAGAATGAGACAGTTTTGGTTCTGGGCTACTTTGATGGCCTGCATCTGGGGCATCAAGAACTCTTTAAAAAGGCGCGTCAGATAGCAGGTGAAAAAGGCTTGAAGGTCGCTTTGTTAACCTTTCCTGAATCTCCTAAGTTAGCCTTTGTTCGCTACCAACCAGAATTACTGCTTCATTTGCAGAGCCCTGAGGATCGGTTCCAAAAATTAAACGAATTAGGAGTGGATGAGCTCTTTCTCATTGATTTTACGACCGATTTTGCTTCTAAAACAGCCAAAGAATTTGTCGACCAATTTGTCAAAGCCTTGAGAGCTCGGGTCTTAATTGCTGGATTTGATTATAGTTTTGGCTCTGATAAGAAAACTGCCTCTGACTTAGCTACTTATTTTGATGGGCAAGTGGAAGTCATTTCTCCTGTATTGGATCAGGGGGAAAAGATTAGTTCGACCCGCATTCGTCAAGCTGTCCTAGAAGGACGCGTCAAAGAAGCTGCCCGTCTACTTGGCCACCCTTTATCTAGTCGGGGAATCGTCGTGCATGGGGATGCGCGTGGCCGAACCATTGGCTATCCTACTGCCAATTTAGCGCAAATTGATCGGACCTATCTACCATCAGATGGGGTTTATGTAGTTGATGTTGATTTTAAAGGGCAGATCTATCGAGGCATGGCTTCTGTCGGAAAAAATGTCACCTTTGATGGAAAAGAGCTTCGTTTCGAAGTCAATCTCTTTGATTTTTCTGGAGATATTTATGGCCATACTTTGACCATTCATTGGTTGGATAAGATACGAGAAATGGTCAAATTCGATGGGATCGATCAACTAGTGGCTCAATTGAAAGAAGATGAAGCAATTTCACGAAACTGGACCAAGGATTAGGAGCTTACCTAATCCTTTTTTCTAGCTTTTTCTTGGAAAAAATGAAAGGGATTTCTTTTTTTCGCTGAAATTTAGAAAAATCGTCGAGAAATCAAAAAAGCGCTTTTCAAGCACCTAATTTTTTTGTATAATAGAGTCAGATAGTTATATATAAAAAAAGAAGTGAACCACATGATTACATTATTTTTATCGCCGAGTTGTACATCATGTCGAAAAGCTCGGGCTTGGTTAAAAAAGCACGATGTTCCATTTAAAGAACACAATATTATGACAAGTCCTTTGAGCAAACAGGAGTTGACAAGTATATTGGCCTTGACCGAAAACGGAACAGACGACATTATTTCAACTCGTTCAAAAATTTTTCAAAAATTGGATGTTGATGTTGAAGATTTATCGATTTCAGCCTTGATCCGTCTGATTGAGGAAAATCCAAGTCTCTTGCGGAGACCGATTATTTTAGATAACAAACGCATGCAGATTGGCTTTAACGAAGATGAAATTCGGGCCTTCTTGCCACGGAGTTATCGCAAACAAGAGTTACGCTCTGCCACTCTAAGAGCAGAAATAAACTAAGAAGTATGTCGAATGCAAAAAAATTATAGTTACCCACTGGACTTATCGTGGAGCACTGAAGAGCTTGCTTCAGTGCTTTCTTTTTTCAATAAAGTTGAAGAAGCCTATGAAAGTAAGGTAGAGGCCAAAGAATACATGGAAGCCTACCGCGCTTTTAAGAAGGTCGTGCCTAGTATCGGAGAAGAAAAACGTCTCGGACGGGAGTTCGAAGAAGTGAGTGGTTATTCTCTCTATCGTGCGACCCAGGCTGCAAAGCAAAAAGAGGAAGGATGGTTTTCTCTTGAAGAATAAGTTAGAGTTTGCCAAACAAATCGTTTTAGAGGCTGGAGACTACTTGCGTCTTCATCTCCATGATGACTTGATGATCTCAAAAAAGACTGGGCCGACAGATTTAGTAACCCAGATGGACCAACAGGTTCAAAAGGATTTGGTTGAAAAAATCACACATCGCTACCCAGAAGATCGGATTTTTGCGGAGGAAGATGGCCTTCGTTCACCGATTTCAGAAGGGTCCGTTTGGGTGATTGATCCCATTGATGGGACCAATAATTTTGTGACCCAAAAGGAAGATTTTGCGGTGATGGTGGCCTATTTTGAAGACGGAATTGGTCAGTTTGGCCTGATCTACGATGTGATGCGGGATCACCTTTTTTACGGGGGTGGAGAATTCCCTGTTTATCGCAATGAGGTTGAACTGACACCCTTTGTGGACCAACCTATGGAAAACTTTCTGATTGCTTCAAATGTCGGCATGCTTGAGAAAAATGACTGGGGCATGGCCGATCTTGGTATGGATTCTCTTGGCATTCGGGTCTACGGAAGTGCCGGTATTAGTTTTTCAAAAATTCTCTCAGGTGGGATTCTAGCTTATTTTAGCTACATCTGGCCCTGGGATTATGCTGCAGCTGCGATCATGGGGGAACAGTTGGGCTATACCGTTTTAAATCTAAATGGAGATAAACCCAATTACCAGTCAGTGGAACCGATTATGATGGTTCCAAAAGTGAAGTTAACAGAAATTCAAACCTATCTTAAGAAAGGGAGAAGTTAAATGAATTTTCCCAATGGTTTTAAAGAAAAATACCAGCATCTTCTAGGTGAGGATGCTGCTGCTTTTTTTGCGACCTTTGAACAAGAAGCAGTATCGGCCTTTCGGACTAATCCCTTGAAAGAAGCGCAAAAAGCATTTGATGATCCGATTCCCAATACCCCTTGGGGCCATTATGGAAAGGTCTCAGGAAAATCTATCGAGCACGCAACGGGCTTGGTCTATTCGCAAGAGCCAGCAGCTCAGATAGTGGCCCAAGTCGCCCAGCCGAAGCCAGGAATGAAGGTCCTGGACTTGGCCGCAGCTCCTGGCGGAAAGACGACCCAACTTTTGTCTTATTTGGACAATCAGGGACTCTTGGTCTCCAATGAAATCCACAGGGGCCGCTCGAAAATTCTTGTAGAGAATGTCGAACGCTTTGGTGCGCGAAATGTGCTGGTGACCAATGAGTCTGCCGATCGTCTGGCCAAAGTTTTCTCAGGCTTTTTTGATCTGATTGTACTAGACGCCCCGTGTTCAGGTGAGGGGATGTTCCGTAAGCAACCAGATGCCATGGACTATTGGTCCATCGATTATCCTCGAGAGTGTAGTCTTCTTCAAAGAGAGATTCTCGAGGATGCTCTCAAGATGTTGGTCCCAGGTGGTTCCTTGGTTTATTCAACCTGTACCTGGGCTCCTGAGGAAAATGAAGAGATCGTATCCTGGCTTTTGGAAAACTATGATCTGGAATTGGAAATTATCGAGAAGATCAATGGTATGGCAGAAGGCATTGACCATCCAGAAACGGCGCGCATGTATCCACATCTCTTTAAAGGGGAGGGACAATTTGTTGCTAAGTTCCGTTATCTAGGAGAGAATCGACCTGCCAAAATCCCTTCCAAAAAGGACCAATTATCTGCGGAGCAAAAGAAATGGTGGCAGGAGTTTGCTAAGAAACACTTGAAGATCACTCTAGAAGGTGTTCTCGAAACCTTTGGGGACGAACTCTACTTGGTTCCACTTGGTTTACCAGATTTGCGCAAAGTAAAAATTGCCCGAAATGGTTTGCACCTAGGGACCTTCAAGAAAAATCGATTTGAACCTAGTTTTGCCCTGGGCCTTGCTCTGAAACCGAGTGAGGTCAAAGAGACTATTTCGATCACGCCTGAAGACTTTGTTCATTATGTGGCGGGAGAGACGGTTCAATTGAGGGAAACGCATCCAAATGGATGGTACCAGGTCCTTGTCGAAGGCAATGGTTTGGGCTTTGCCAAAGTGACCGGACAGACCCTGAAAAATTTCTATCCAAAGGGGCTTCGTTTTAGGTAAAATGCTGGGCAAAGAACCCGTTCTATGATATAGTGGAAGTACAGGTTTTTTTGAAAAAAACTTGTCAAAATCATAAGTGAAATAGTGAAATATCAAGGAGACATGATTTGAAAAAGTCTAAAAAGCTGATCCTAGGACTAGCGACGATCGCATTAGCAGGAAGTTTATCTGCTTGTGCGTCTTGGATCAATCGCGGAGAATCCATCACTGCTGTCGGATCGACTGCCTTACAACCCTTGGTTGAAGGAGTAGTAGATCGCTACATTGAAGAACATCCTGGTAAGATTGTAAATGTACAAGGAGGAGGTTCTGGTACAGGACTTTCACAAGTTCAATCAGGCGCTGTGGACATCGGAAATAGTGACCTCTTTGCAGAGGAAAAATCTGGGATCGATGCCTCTAGTCTGGTCGACCATCAGGTAGCCGTAGCAGGAACAGCCATCATTGCCAATAAAAATATCTCAATTGACAATTTGACAACGGAGCAATTGCGAAAGATCTTTACGGGTGAATATACCAACTGGAAGCAATTGGGAGGTCCAGATCTTGAAATCACGATTGTGAACCGGGCGGTTGGTTCTGGTAGCCGTGCTGTCTTTGATGCCATTATCATGGATGGCAAACAACCCAAGCAGGCTCAAGAGCAAGACTCTAATGGAATGGTGAAAAACATCGTTTCTCAAACGCCAGGAGCCATCTCTTATCTGGCCTTTACCTACTTGGACAGCAGTGTCAAAACCATGAAGCTTAACGGTTATCAACCAACTAAAGCCAATGTTGTCAACAATAACTGGCCGATCTGGTCTTACGAACACATGTATACGAAAGGGAAACCCAATGAGTTGTCTAAAAAATTCATTGACTACATGATGACCGATGAGGTTCAGCAAAAAGTTGTTGGCAAGATGGGTTATATCCCGATCAATGACATGAAAGTAACCCGTGATTTAAAAGGGAATGTGTCAAAAAAATAACAGAATTAGGTAAAAAATGAACGAAGTAGCAAAAAAAATGCTGACGAAATCAAAAAACTCCCGCCTAGAAAAATTTGGGAAAACCATTACTTTTCTATGCATGAGTTTGATTGTTGTCGTCGTTGCCATGATTTTGATTTTCGTGGCCCAAAAAGGTTTATCGACTTTCTTTGTCAATAAAGTCAATATCTTTAGTTTTCTATTTGGGAGCTCTTGGAATCCTGCTGCAAAGGAATTCGGAGCCCTACCAATGATTCTAGGTTCCTTTATTGTAACCTTGCTTTCTGCCCTCTTGGCAACGCCGTTTGCCATTGGTGCAGCAGTTTTCATGACAGAAGTCTCTCCTAAAGGAGCTCGTTTCTTGCAACCAGCGATTGAGCTTTTAGTGGGGATTCCTTCAGTTGTTTATGGATTCATTGGTCTTCAAGTGGTCGTTCCATTTACGCGTAGTCTCTTTGGAGGGACTGGTTTTGGGATTCTCTCAGGGGTCTTTGTCCTCTTTGTTATGATCCTGCCAACTGTCACCTTTATGACGACCGATAGCCTCCGAGCTGTACCCCGTCATTATCGGGAAGCTAGTATGGCCATGGGAGCGACCCGCTGGCAAACCATTTGGCATGTCACGCTCAAGGCAGCTCGCTCTGGAATCTTTACAGCGGTCGTCTTTGGAATGGCGCGTGCCTTTGGGGAAGCCTTGGCTATCCAGATGGTGGTCGGAAACTCTGCAGTGGTGCCAACCTCGCTCACAACACCAGCTTCCACCCTCACCTCTATTTTGACCATGGGAATCGGAAATACCGTCATGGGTACGGTCAATAACAATGTTCTTTGGTCACTCGCCTTGGTATTGCTCCTCATGAGTCTTGCCTTTAACAGTGTGATTAAACTGATTACGAAAGAAAGAGGTAAGAAGAACTATGCACGCTAAACGAATGGATAAAATTGCGACAGGAGTGCTGTATGCTATTTCAGGGATCATCGTTGCGATTCTTGCCTCATTAATCCTTTATATTTTGGTCCGTGGCTTGCCCCATGTATCTTGGCACTTCTTGACTGGGAAATCTTCTTCTTACCAAGCAGGAGGAGGGATCGGAATTCAATTGTATAATTCCTTCTTCCTCTTGGTCATTACCTTGGTGATTTCCTTCCCACTTTCTCTTGGAGCTGGGATTTACCTTTCTGAGTACGCTAAAAAAGGGCGTTTGACCAATTTGGTTCGTACCTGTATTGAGATCTTGTCTTCCTTGCCATCTGTTGTTGTAGGTCTCTTTGGTTACTTGGTCTTTGTTGTCCAGTTCAAATATGGATTTTCGATCATTTCAGGGGCCTTGGCCTTGACCGTCTTTAACCTACCTCAGATGACCCGTAATATCGAAGATAGCTTGCAGCACGTCCATCATACGCAGCGCGAAGCAGGTCTAGCACTGGGCTTGTCTCGCTGGGAAACTGTGATCCATGTTGTGGTACCAGAAGCTCTTCCAAGTATTATCACTGGGGTCGTCTTAGCCTCAGGACGGATCTTCGGGGAAGCCGCTGCCTTGATTTATACAGCAGGTCAATCGGCTCCAGCTCTTGATTGGTCAAACTGGAACATCTTTAGTGTGACGAGTCCGATTTCGATCTTCCGTCAGGCTGAAACCTTAGCCGTCCATATCTGGAAGGTCAACAGTGAAGGAACCATTCCAGACTCGATCGAAGTCTCAGCTGGTTCTGCCGCCGTTCTTTTGATCTTTATCTTGATCTTTAACTTTGGAGCCCGCAAACTCGGAAGTTACCTCCATAAAAAACTAACATCTGCTTAAAGGAGAAGAAATGTCAAAATACAATTGGGATGAGAGACACATCATTACTTTTCCTGAAGAAAAGGTGGTCCTATCGACCAAAGATTTGCATGTCTATTATGGAACGAACGAGTCCATCAAAGGCGTCGACATGCAGTTTGAAAAAAATAAGATTACAGCCTTGATCGGTCCTTCAGGATCTGGGAAATCAACCTATCTTCGTAGTTTGAACCGGATGAATGATACCATCGATATTGCTCGTGTTACGGGTGAAATTTGGTATGAAGGAATCGATGTTAACCGTCCAGATATCAATGTTTATGAAATGCGCAAGCACATCGGGATGGTTTTCCAACGGCCCAATCCTTTTGCTAAATCGATTTACAAAAATATCACCTTCCCGCATGAACGTGCTGGGGTGAAAGACAAGAAGGTCTTGGACGAATTGGTCGAAACTTCTTTGAAACAGGCAGCCCTATGGGATCAGGTCAAGGATGATCTTCACAAATCAGCTCTAACGCTTTCAGGTGGTCAACAGCAACGACTTTGTATCGCGCGGGCTATTTCTGTGAAGCCAGATATCCTACTCATGGATGAGCCAGCTTCAGCACTTGATCTGATCGCAACAGCGCAATTAGAAGAAACCATGCTGGAGCTGAAGAAGGATTACACCATTGTCATCGTGACCCACAGCATGCAACAAGCAGCCCGTGCTAGCGATTATACCGGTTTCTTTTATCTGGGAAACCTCATCGAGTACGATAAGACTTCGAATATTTTCCAAAATGCGAAATTGCAATCGACCAACGATTATGTATCGGGTCACTTTGGATAAAGTAATATGACAACAAAAAGGAAAATAGAATGACAGAACCAATTTTGCAAGTCAAGGACTTGTCGGTTTATTACAATAAAAAGAAGGCTTTGAATAGTGTCTCTTTGGATTTTGCTCCAAAGGAGATTACAGCCTTGATTGGTCCTTCAGGATCAGGGAAATCTACCCTTTTAAAAGCCATTAACCGCATGGGGGACCTTAACCATGAGGTCACCACCACAGGGACCGTCCTCTACAACGGTCACAATATCTACGGACCACGGACCGATACGGTCGAATTGCGTAAGGAAATCGGAATGGTCTTCCAACAGCCAAATCCCTTTCCAATGTCCATTTATGATAATGTGACTTATGGGTTGATGATTAATGGTGTCAAGGATAAGGCTGTCTTAGATGAGGCAGTTGAAACCTCTTTGAAACGCGCTTCCATCTGGGATGAAGTCAAGGATCGCCTGCATGATTCAGCTATCGGACTTTCCGGTGGTCAGCAGCAGCGGGTCTGTGTAGCGCGGGTTCTTGCGACTAGTCCAAAGATTATTCTTTTGGATGAACCAACTTCAGCGCTGGACCCGATTTCAGCTGGTAAGATTGAAGAAACCTTATATGGACTAAAAGACCGCTACACCATGCTCTTGGTGACACGCTCCATGCAGCAAGCGAGTCGGATTTCCGATAAAACAGCCTTTTTCTTGGATGGCGATTTGATTGAGTACAATGACACCAATGAAATGTTCTTGAACCCAGCTAAGAAAGAAACAGAAGACTATGTCTCTGGTAAATTTGGATAGGAAGAAAATAAAATGTTACGAGTTCAATTTGAAGAAGATTTAGAGAAGTTGCATAACCAGTTTTATGCAATGGGAAATGAAGTGTTGAGTCAGATCAACCGTACGGTCCGCGCTTTCGTTACCCATGACCGTGAATTGGCCCGCCAAGTTATCGAAGATGATGCGGAGATCAACGACTACGAAGTGAAGTTAGAGCGCAAATCCTTTGAGATTATTGCCCTTCAACAGCCCGTTTCACAAGACCTTCGTGTCGTGATGACTGTCTTAAAAGCGGTCTCTGACTTAGAGCGGATGGGTGACCACGCAGTATCAATTGCCAAGGCAACCATTCGCATGAAAGGGGAAGTCCGTATTCAATCTGTTGAGGAAGAGATCAGCAAGATGGGCCGTGAAGTCAAAGATTTTGT
This sequence comes from Streptococcus mobilis, assembly GCF_059727625.1. NCBI lineage: Bacteria > Bacillati > Bacillota > Bacilli > Lactobacillales > Streptococcaceae > Streptococcus > Streptococcus mobilis. Next base: position 1,465,929 of record NZ_AP041823.1, on the reverse strand, counting down.
CGAAGCGACACTAGATGTTTACCTCAAAGGCGATGTGGATTTGGCCTATGAAGTTGCGACACGAGACGAAGTCATCAACCATTACTTCGATAGCATCCAAGAATTAGCAACAGAAGAAATTCGGAAAAATCCAGAGTCCATCGTGACTGGACGGGATTATTTCCAAGTGATCAACTTCTTGGAACGTATCGGAGATTATGCAAAAAACATCTGTGAGTGGGTGGTTTACTTCGAAACAGGTAAAATTATCGAAATGTAAGATCATAAAGTCTTTTCGATATCAGACAGGCATTGTCATGCTTGTCTTTTCTTTTATCTTAACTTTGTGATAAAATAGTTTTATGAGGGCTTTTCATTGGAAAGCATGAAACATTTAAAGGAGGAAATTATGCAAGCAGTTGCACATTTTGTAGAAACATTCGTTCCAGAACATTACGAAGTGTTTTTGGATTTAAGTCGTAAAACCAAGACCTTTAGCGGTCGTGTGGTGATCACAGGTCAAGCCAAGGCGGACAAGATCTCGCTTCACCAAAAGGATTTGATCATCGAAACAGTAGAAGTAGCCGGTCAAGCCCGTCCATTTACGGTTGATAATGACAATGAAGCAGTCTATGTTGAATTGGAAGGAACAGGTCAAGTGACAGTTACTCTGACCTATTCTGGTAAGATCACAGACAATATGACAGGGATTTACCCATCTTACTACAGCATTGATGGCGTGAAGAAGGAAGTCCTCTCTACCCAGTTTGAGAGCCATTTTGCGCGTGAAGCTTTTCCAAGTGTGGACGAGCCTGAAGCCAAAGCAACTTTCGATCTTTCTGTGAAGTTTGACCAAGAAGAAGGAGAAATCGTTCTTTCTAACATGCCTGAAATCGATGTGGAAAACCGCAAAGAAACAGGTATTTGGAAGTTTGATACGACTCCACGTATGTCTTCTTATCTCTTGGCCTTTGCAGCTGGAGATCTTCAAGGAGTGACAGCTAAGACCAAGAATGGAACCCTAGTCGGTGTCTACTCTACCAAAGCTCACCCATTAGAAAACTTGGACTTCTCATTGGATATTGCCGTTCGTGCTATTGAATTTTATGAAGACTACTATGGCGTGAGGTATCCAATCCCTCAATCCCTTCATATCGCCCTTCCAGACTTCTCTTCAGGAGCGATGGAAAACTGGGGCTTGGTAACCTACCGTGAAGTCTACCTTCTAGTAGATGAAAACTCTACGGCCCAAAGCCGTCAAACAGTAGCCTTGGTGGTGGCTCACGAATTGGCTCACCAATGGTTCGGAAACCTCGTGACCATGAAATGGTGGGATGATCTCTGGTTGAATGAAAGCTTTGCCAATATGATGGAATATGTCAGCTTGGATGCCATTGAACCAAGCTGGAATATCTTTGAAGACTTCCAAACAACTGGAGTGCCTGCTGCCTTGAAACGCGATGCTACAGATGGCGTTCAATCCGTCCATGTGGAAGTCAAACACCCAGACGAGATCAACACTCTTTTTGACCCAGCAATCGTTTACGCTAAGGGTAGCCGTCTTATGCACATGCTTCGTCGATGGTTAGGCGATGACGCCTTCCGTAAAGGGTTGAAGATCTACTTTGAAAAACACCAATACGGCAATACTATCGGTCGTGACCTTTGGGATGCTCTTGGGCAAGCTTCAGGTCGTGATGTCGCAGCCTTTATGGATTCTTGGTTGGAGCAACCAGGATACCCTGTTGTTTCAGCTTCTGTGGAAAACGATACCTTGATCATCCGTCAAGAGCAGTTCTTCATCGGAGAAAGAGAAGAAAAAGGACGCAAGTGGGTTGTTCCGTTAAATAGCAACTGGACGGGTATTCCAGATACCTTGGAAACTGAAGTCTTAGAAATTCCAAACTACAGTGCCTTGAAAGCAGCTAACAGCGGAGCTCTTCGCTTCAATACAGAAAATACAGCTCACTATATCAGTGACTACCGTGGGGAATTGTTGGAAGACATCCTTGCTGACCTTGCTAGCTTAGATAGCACTTCGAAACTACAAGTGGTTCAAGAACGCCGTCTCTTAGCGGAAAGTGGTCAAATTTCTTATGCAAGCCTCTTGCCAGTGATTGAACACTTGACAGAAGAAAGTTCCTACTTGGTTGTTTCAGCTGTTTCGAGCGTCTTATCTGGAATCAGTCTCTTTGTGGATGAAGGAACTGAAACAGAAGCTGCCTTCCATGAGTTGTTGAAACGCTTGAACCGATACAACTTTGAACGCTTAGGTCTAGAAGCTAAGCCTGGTGAAACAGAAGAAGACGAAAAAGTTCGTCAGCTAATGATTGCTAATATGATCAAGTCCAATGATGAAGCTGCAAAAGCTCAAGCGAGCGCTATCTTTGAAGCACATGCAGATGATTTGGAAAAACTTCCAGCTGCCATCCGCCTGCAAATCTTGGTCAACCAAATCAAGCACCAGGAAACCAAGGAGCTTAGCCAACAATACCTGGATACTTATGTTAAGACAGTAGATGGGAACTTTAAACGCCAGTTGGCGGCTGCACTTTCTTATACCAAGGATGAGGAAACTTTGGAAGCTCTATTGAAGGAGTGGAAGAACAAGGATGTGGTGAAACCTCAGGACTTGGCTATGAGTTGGTACTACAACTTCTTACACGATGACTTTACCCAAGGAAGAACTTGGACTTGGGCGCGTGAAAACTGGGATTGGGTCAAGAAAGCCCTCGGTGGTGATATGAGCTTTGATAAGTTTGTCATCTATCCAGCTAACTGTTTCAAGACCCGTGAACGGTTGAATGAATACAAGGCCTTCTTTGAGCCTCAATTTGATGATATGGCGATCAGCCGTAATATCAAGATGGGAATTAAAGAAATTGCAGCTCGTATTGATCTTATCGAGCGGGAGAAAGCAGCAGTAGAAGCCGCTATCCTTGCGACAAAATAGATTGAAAAAAGATGCTACAGAATTCATTCTGTAGCATCTTAGAATGTAGACAACGTCATCTTTGAAACTTTCCTTAGGTGAGCACGGACGTCAGCGAACTTCTTTGAAGTTCCATGACTTAGTTTTGAGCCTAAGGTCTCAAAACTCCCGAGTGCCTGAAACAATTGTGTTTCAGGCACTTTTCTCACGGCGGAAAGTTTCAGTGTATATTTGATTGAGACTTAAAAAATATATTATTTTAATTTTTGGGGCATCATTTAGGTTGGTTAATGATAGTTTAACTACATCCTAATGGAATGGGAAAGAAGTCCTCTCTTTTCAATTTTTCCACCCCCGCATAGATACAACAGTCTGGAAGAGTGTTGGAGGTTGCAGATAAAGGAAATACTGTTTGCGTCACCTCAAAGCAGTGCTATGAGCAATCAACCAATGTGTCAAACTGTTATTTCTATCTAACATCAAAGGCTGGACAGATTTTGCCCAGCCTCTTTTTTATAAATGACCTGAATAAGACCTCAAAGGAGAAGAATCATTAGTTTACTGGACTTGGTAAGAGGATCTCCGTTCGATAATGGCCATTTTCTTTGAATCGTTTGATAGTTCCTTGGTATTCTTGTACTAGGGCATCAACGTTTCGTAAGCCCCAACCATCTCTTTGACGTGTTTTACGAGTCTCTTGTTCCTGTTCATTAAAGGTATTGTTGATCGAAATAAATAGATTTTGTTGAAAATAACGTATATTCAGAGACAATGTTCTCTCTGATTTATCAGTCAATCGAAGACAGGCTGAAATACTATTATCTAAACAATTTCCTAAAATAACAGCTAGAACATCTGGCTGAATAGATAACTCTTGTGGGATAAAGCAGTTAATTTCCAATTCAATTTCATCTTCCACATCGTGCAGTTTTTGATTCAGTAAATAATTAACCGTTGGATTTTTTGAGTAAAAGGTTTGTTTTCCTGAAATACTATCGGTTAACGATTGAAGGTACTCTCTAGCCTCATCAGGATTTTCTTCTAGAAGTGCCAACAGAGTTAAATGTTTATTTTTTAAGTCATGCCGAAGACTTTGCAATCGTTGGTATTCCTCTTGAGACTGTTGTGTTTCTCTTAATTGGAATTGAAGCTGTTCTTTATCTAATTTATTTTGATAATCAGCGTGCTGTTGTTGAGAAAGATGTAGGGTAAAATAAAGTGAGGAAAACGACAATACAATAAGAGACAAGAGTGAAATGACAGAAAGATAATCTGGTCCAAATACTTGCCCTTGAATAGCTGATACAGTAAAGGCAAAAATAATCGATAAAATCGGCACGATAAATAGATACAGCCAATTTCTTTTAGATGTTGCCATGCCTAACTTTTGATGTGTTCGGAATAACTGTCGAAGAACAAGTGTTATGACGGTTGAAAAAAGAAAATTAATGGCAAGGTAACCACTAATCAGTCCTAAATTTTTCGATACTTTTGACAGTGGAAGAAAAAGTTGGATAACTTGATTGAGGACAGCTCCTGCTAATAATGTCAGGCTTGTCTGTAAGAATATCCAAAAGGAAGAATCACGAAAGGAGTAGCCAAAATAGAGTCCTACAAGAGAGGATTCTACAATACTCAGAAAGAGATTGCTCACTAAAAAAACGCGACTTTCTAAAAATATAAACACAAAAGCCACATGAAGAAGAAAGCAACAACAAAGGAGTAAAAGTGTCTTTTTTGATTGTTTACTTTTGGATATTGACCTAAAAAATAAAACACTTGCCAGAAATAAGTCGAACAAGATACTAATGATCCGCAATCCTATTAGCATTAGAAATTCCTTTCACTGAGGTAGTTATAGTATTTTTCTTTAAAAGAAGACTGGAACTTACGACTAATTGGAAGTGAATGCTCCTCGGTTCCATTTAGCAAAATAGTCACTGTTTTCGCATCAAAATCTTTGATATATTTGGGATTTACAATATAAGAAGCATGAATTTGAATAAAATAATCAGGTAGTTTATCTAAAATGTCTTGAGTTTTCAGTAAGGACTTATAGGTATCTGCTAGCGTGTAAATAAAAACGGATCGCTTATCTTTCTCAAAATAGGTAATGTCACTTAAAGGAATAGAGTAACTTTGTTTTCCAAATGAGAAGTTAAAGATGATTTGTCCTAAATCTAGATAACGTAAAATTCTGTCTACTACCTTATTTAGTCTTTGAGGTTCAATTGGTTTTACTAAGTAATCAAAAGTCTGCACTTCAAAAACTTGTTCCATGTAATCACGATAGCTGGTCACAAAAATAATGGGGATAAAAGGATTGAACTGCCGAATTTCACGAGCAAGGTCAATTCCAGTAATTTGTGGCATATCAATATCCAAAAAGACACAATGAGTATCCCTTGTTAACTGCTCTAACATCTTTTGTGGATTGGTATATAGTTTTGTTTCTACAGGAACCTTGTCGTAAGAAAGTAAATACTGTTCTAACTGACTAGCATCTCTAGTTGAGTCATCACAAATAACGACGTTTAACATAAGTCCCCCTTATCAAATTGAGTTGGCTAATTATGACACTAAAATGGTAAATCATGACGTAAACCTTGGAAAGTCATATGTTTATTATACAATAATCTTATCAAAAATGAAGGAAGCTGGGAAAATCTTCTCAGTCTTGAGTGATGAGATGAAGACATTTGCGACACTGACTATTAGAGATTTGACAAAATCATTCGATAAGCAACATTTTGCTAATAATCATATTTCCTTAGAAATAGAAGCTGCTAAAATTACAGCTTTTTTAGGACACAATGGCGCTGGTAAGTCCACCCTCTTAAATCAAATGATTGGTTTTACCAAACCTGATCAAGGAGACGTTTGCTATGGAGATATTTCTTTTGTTCAAAATCGTAAACGAGCTCGCTCAATGATGAGCTATATGTCTCAACAGTATGCCCCACTTGAGAAATTGACGGTGGAACAAAACTTAGAAATGCTTGGAAGAATGAGAGGGTTAAACACCTTGGATTTGCAAAAAGAAATGGATCAGCTCTTAACCGAGTTGGCCATTAAGGAGTACCGGGCAAAACAAGGAAAGGACATTTCAGGTGGTTTAAAGCGCCTGACCTCTTTTGCAATGGCTTTAATCGGATCTCCGACCATCATTCTTCTTGATGAGCCGACGAACGATGTTGATCCAATACGTCGTGAAAAACAATGGCAATTATTACAGAAGCTAGCGCATAAAGGTCATACCATTATTATCGTGACGCATAATCTCTTAGAAGTTGAAAAATATGCTGACAACTATGCCTTATTTAACCATGGGAAGTTAATCAAATCAGGACCAGTTCAGCAAATAACCTATCAAAAACAGTATCAAATATCATTTGAGTTTAGAAATAAAGATAGCTTAGCTCTATTTCAAGATTACACCATTATCAATGGTTCGATCTGCCAGATTGAAATAGAAGAGAAGGAGTTAACGAGACTGCTACCAAAAATCACACAGGAATTGGATAGAAAGAATATTTTCAATCTGTCACTTACTCAGAAAAACATATCCATTTCAGATCTTTATAGAGAGGAGTTGACAAACTGATATGACTCAATTTTTTTACTTACTTCGTTGGAACTATCTTCGTCAAAAAGATCTATTTCTACTCTTTACGCTAGCTCAGGTTCTGTTATCCATTTCACTTCTTTTTGGTTATCCACTAGTGATAGGTGAGATTGATACGACAGCTGCCTACTATCTCTCTTCTGGTTCAGTTCTGATAGGAATTATTTCTATTGGCTGTACTATCTCATCACCTGTTATAGCAAATGCGAAGTCAGAAGGACATGTAGACTATGTACGAGCCCTTCCAATACCACGAATTCTGATTTCCTTAGCAGATCTTTGGATGTGGATGATTGCTATTTTACCTGGAGTGTTCTTTTCTGTTATACTGGGCTATTTTCGTTTTTCTGTCCGCTTAAATGTATCTATTCTGGCTGTTTTCATCCTATTTCTGATCTGTCTTACAATGATCAGTCTTGGATTTGCCATTGCGTATACTTTTTCTCCCAATATTGTCACGTTGATGTCTCAGTTGATTCTTATGATTGGTTTGATGTTTTCACCAATCATGTACCCTGCAAGTCGTCTTCCGGATTGGATAAACCATCTCTACCATATTTTTCCTTTTGTCCCTTCTGTCAACCTCCTACGAGCTTGCGTCTATAGTCATGGTCACGTCTCATTTTTTGACTTCACTATTCTGATTATCTGGATTTTGCTAACACAGTTACTGATCTTGAGAGTTCTTTATAAGGAAAAATAAAGGAAGGAGGTTAGATAGAAGGTTCTTCTATGAAACAGTCATCCATTTAAAAGGAGTTCAATTGAAGAGATATACCTACAACAAAAAGCAACAACTGTGTTCAGATGTTGCTTATTTTAGTATGTTCGTACCCTTTGTATCTTATTTGAAATACCAGTGGTGTTTGAGGCTGGCAAAAATCGCCTTGCTGGTGATCGTGATGATGATCAGTTTGATGAGGTCGGCAAGGATAAAGGGAGCAACGACTAAAGCAAATGCTTTTTGGATATCGGTATGCGTGACCAGCATAAAGCCGATAGCTCCAGCTACAAAGAGGAGAGCACTACTGAACAAATTAGCAAGGAAAATGGTCAGCACGCTGGATTTAGCATTTGTAAATAGAGACGTGATCCATGCTCGGAATGGGAAGAAGAGGAGGAAACCAGCAGTAGGGCCAAGGAAATGCGAAGCACCACTAGCACCACCTGCCAATACTGGGAAACCTAAGAAGCCTAGAAGTAGGTAGAGGCAGACTGTGACAAAGGCATGACTGGGTTTATAGATGGTCCCGATAATCCCGATCATGAGCGTTTGCAGGGTTAAAGGAATTGGACCAAATGGAAGGGTAAATTGAGATAGGACGGAGATCATAGCTACTCCAATGGAGATGAGCACTAAAGGAAAGATTTTCTTCATAACAGTTAACCTCTATTTTAATTTATGGTAACTATTCTACAATATCGGTTTCATCCTGTCAATACTCCCAGTCGTTTTAGGTTGTTTTAAGTAAAAATATAGGCCTGTTTAAGACTTCTAAAGTATAATCGCCTTACTTAAAGGATCGAGCTCCCTTTAAAATTTAAAAGACAAGTACTTGTAAAAAAGATAAAAGGTAAAAAGATGAATCAAAAAGAAACAAAACAAGTTGTCGAAACGCAAGAATCAAAAGAAAAAATGGTTGTCCTCAAACGAAGCCCTAAGTGGTGGATTGGCATGGCAGCAGTTGGTGGATTGTTGGTCGGTGCTGGAAGTGGCTTTGGTGTCGGTGTCATCGCCTCTCAATCTTCCAATAACCAACAATTTTCTCAACCGGTCCAAACGGGTCAGAACCAAGGATCCAATCAGCAACAAAATAGTCAAAATGGCCATGCTTCACAAGGAAACCAGCAAAATGGCGGCCCACAGGATGGCGGCCCTCAAGGCGGTGGTCCACAAGGTGGTGGCCAAGGACAAGGCGGCCCGCAAGGTGGCGGTCCTAGTCAGATGCCACAAGAAGGCAATGGTGGCCCACAAGGGAATGGTCCAGATAATGGCATGAACCAATCTGGCGGACAAGAAGGGAACCAGGGTTCCTCTAAAAAGTCCAATAAGAAGAATTCAAAAAATAAAAATAAGACGAGTGATAGTCAAAGTAACAAAGAAAACACGACAAACTCATAGGATTAGCCTTCCTCAGGCAGGCTGAATTTGATCATAAAACCAAGTTCTAAACTATAGGAAATGAAGGGAAGTCGTGTTATAATGGTTAAGAATAGATTAGAAAGACTCACTCACGAAAGAGAAGAGGATACGACAATGATTAAAATTCTATTGGTCGAAGATGACCTTGGTTTGTCAAATTCAGTATTTGATTTTTTAGATGATTTTGCGGATGTCATGCAGGTCTTTGACGGAGAAGAAGGTCTTTACGAAGCAGAAAGCGGGATCTATGATTTGATTTTGCTGGACCTGATGCTTCCTGAAAAAGACGGTTTCCATGTCTTGAAAGAATTGCGTGAAAAAGGCGTGACAACCCCTGTTTTAATCATGACAGCCAAAGAAAGTCTGGATGACAAAGGACACGGCTTTGAGCTGGGGGCAGACGATTACCTCACCAAGCCTTTCTACCTAGAAGAACTCAAGATGCGGATTCAAGCCCTCTTGAAGCGCTCAGGAAAGGTCAATGAAAACACCCTTAATTATGGCAATTTGAAGGTTAATTTATCCACTAATTCGACTTACGTGGACGATAAGGAAGTGGAACTTCTTGGGAAGGAATTTGATCTTTTGGTCTACTTCCTTCAAAACCAAAATGTCATCCTTCCAAAGACACAGATCTTCGATCGTCTTTGGGGCTTTGATAGTGACACAACCATCTCTGTTGTTGAGGTCTATGTTTCAAAAATTCGTAAGAAATTAAAAGGTACTGATTTCGTTGAGAACTTGCAAACATTGCGCAGTGTGGGGTATATCTTAAAAGATGCTAACCAGAATTAAGAAAACCGTCGGGGAAGATGATTTTTCCTACTTCATCCGATATTTTGGGCTCTTTACTTTGATATTCTCAGCCATGACCCTGATTATCATCCAGGTCATGCGCTCGAGTCTCTATACAACGGTCGATGAGAACCTCAAGACTCTCAGTCAGGATCCCTACTCACTTGTAGCGATTGCTTATCGAGACCAGCGACAGTCAAATACCAAAGGAGATGATAATGATCATGAGATGATGATCCCAGATCATGATAAATCAGAACCTAAAGGGGATGTCACATCCAATACCACTGTTGTTTTGCTCAATAAAAAATATGAAAACTTGACAACCGGTAATGGGTTTTTAAACTTCAAAACGGTGACGTTTGGTCGAAAGCTCCTCAACAAGGTTTCCCAGCTTCAAATTACAAATAGCTATGGGAAAAAAGAAAGTTACCGGGCCTATATGGCAGAGTTGAGTTTATCTGATGATGAAAGTGATAGTGATATCAAGTATGCGGTTGTCATGACCAATATCAGTCAGCTAGAGCAGACCAGTGAAGAGCACGAAAGCCAAATCGCCCTTGTCATGATCTGCTTCTGGGGAATCTCCTTATTTGCGAGTCTCTTCCTTGCCCGTCTTAGCGTTAAGCCGCTTCTTGAGAGTATGCAAAAGCAAAAGGCTTTCGTGGAAAATGCTTCCCATGAGTTGCGGACGCCTTTAGCAGTTCTGCAAAATCGCCTCGAAACGCTTTTTAGAAAGCCTGAAGCGACCATTATGGAATCGAGTGAGAATATTGCATCCAGCTTGGATGAAGTTCGAAATATGAAGCTCTTGACCACCAACCTTCTTAACATTGCCCGAAGAGATGACGGCTTGAAGCCGGAGATGGAAGACATCGAACCAAGCTTTTTCGATCAGACCTTCTCGAATTTTGAGATCATTGCGGAAGAAAATGACAAAATTTTCCGAGGAGACAATCAGGTGGACAAAGTCATTTGTTCTGATAGAACGCTCCTCAAGCAATTGATGACTATTCTCTATGACAATGCCTTGAAATATACCGATGAAGATGGCGAGATCCAGTTTGAAGTTCAATTGAAGGATAAAAATCTTCTTTTGAGAGTGCTGGATAATGGTCCAGGGATTCGAGATGAGGATAAGAAACGGATCTTTGATCGTTTTTACCGGGTCGACAAGGCCAGAACCCGTCAGAAAGGTGGTTTTGGTTTGGGGTTATCCCTCGCTAAGCAGATTGTAGAAGCCTTTAAAGGGACCATTCAAGTCAAAGATAATAAACCAAAAGGGACCATCTTTGAAGTGAAATTATCCATTAAGACGGAAAGTCGTAAAAAAAATCGTTCATAATCTTTAAAAAATAGAAAAGAGGAAAACCTATGAGTTCAAAAATGTTGCACACTTGCCTTCGTGTGGAAAACTTAGAAAAATCAATCGCTTTTTACCAAGATGCTTTTGGTTTTGAAGAAAAACGTCGGAAAGATTTTCCAGACTACAAGTTCGCGATTGTTTATTTGGCCTTGCCTGGAGATGACTATGAGTTGGAATTGACTTACAATTATGATCATGGTCCATATGTCATCGGAGATGGCTATGCTCATGTCGCCTTGAGTACTCCTGATCTAGAAGGTTTGAATGCGGAACACAAGGCTAAAGGCTATGAAGTGACGGAACCAAAAGGTCTTCCAGGAACGAAACCGAATTACTATTTCGTTGTAGATCCGGATGGATATAAAGTAGAAGTCATTCGCGAAAAATAAGAGGGATTAAAAATAAGGGCCGCTGTCGGCTACGACAGTCGCCCTCTTTTTATGAAACCATTTACAAAAAAGGAATGTTTTTTCGAGAGAAATTTGCTATAATAAAGTTATGAGATTAAAACACACGAAAACTATTTTATTAATCATTACAAATCTCCTTTTACTGAGTCTTTTGTATATTGGCTATCAAAAGATTCAAAGGGTTCGTGAACAAAAAGCCTATCAGGATCAGTTTGCTAAGGTTACCCAACTTGAGAAAAGCTCTGAAAAAGGGAAAGATGTTCAAGTTCAGGAAGGGATTTTAGGAACTTCTTATGTGACGGCTTATTATCCTACTAAGGATGGACAGCCTGTTGAGATTGTGAAAGAGAAGATCCAAGAAGACCTTCAGCGTCTAGGATCCGATGAAAAAACCAAAGAACCAAAGCATTTGACCTTCTACCATAGTGAAGAAGCAGAAGCGCCTTTTGTTGGTTATCACCCTATCCAAATCAAACGGGCTGAATACCAGTACAAAAAAGGGAAATTCATCAAAGATGAGACGGTGAAGTTGCCCCTCTTTTACTTAGATGATGAGAACAATCCTCTGACCCTGAGCCAAGTTTTTGCGGATCCAGATGGAGCCAAGCAGATCTTTTTGGAGGAATTACGGGGAAATCTAGCCTTTCGTCAGTTGGACGAGGAAAGCATTGATCAAATGGTTGCCCACTTCTCAGAGTTGGATTTGAGCCAATGGGAATTCCAATATGAAAAAGGAAATTTCACCATTCCATTTCCAACCAAGGTTAAGGGAGACGATACCTTCACTGTTCCCTTGTCTAAATTCTATGATGTGATTGATACCGATCGCTTGCTTCCTGATGATCTAGCTTCTTACGAATCCTATATAGAAGAACGCCACCGTAAGATGATTGCCCTGACTTTTGATGATGGACCAGATCCAACCACGACTCCTCAGGCGCTTTCTATCTTAAAGAAATACAATGCCAAAGCTACCTTCTTTATGGTCGGAAAAAATGTCAGTGCGAATCCGGATATTGCTAAGCAAGTCCGCAAAGAAGGTCATCAAATTGGGAACCATACCTGGGATCACCCTCAATTGCCAAAATTGAGCTTGGATAATGCCAAAAAAGAGATCTTGGATACCCAAGAAGCTATTCAAAAAGCGACAGGTGTGCAGACTAAGATTACCCGCCCTCCGTATGGAGCCATCAATAACGCCATCCAATACGGTGTCGACCAATCCTTCATTATGTGGGATGTAGATAGCCTAGATTGGAAGACACACAATACGACGGCCATTCTCAATGAAGTGAAAAAAGAAGTCAAACCGGGTTCGATTATCCTCATGCATGATATCCATCAAACCACGATTGACGCTCTACCGACCGTCCTTGACTACCTCAAATCACAAGGCTATACCTTTGTAACGGTGGATGAATTGTTGGATTATCAACTTGAAAGTCATCGCATTTATTACAATGGAAATTAACATAAAAATCCTCTGCAGTTCATTCACTAGCAGAGGATTTTCTTATTCATTTAAAAAGAGTTCTGAATTTTTTAAAACCAGTTCACGTACAGAAGCGTATTTTTTTAAGGATTTGAGTTCTTCTGGGTGGGTGATAAAGGTGATCACATAGCCATCACGCCCCATTCGTCCTGTTCGACCAGCACGGTGGGTATAGGTCTCTACATCACGGGGGATATCGTAGTTAATCACACACTCAAGATGTTCAATATCGATTCCACGAGCGACCAAATCGGTGGCCAGCAAGAGGGTCAGCTGATGGTCTTTGAAGCGTTCCAGAATAACCTTGCGGTATTTGACATTGACATCACTGGCGAGCGATACGGCCTCAACGCCCCGGTATTGTAGTTTTTCTTCAGCACTACCCAGATCAGATAGGCTGTTGAAAAAAGCCAGACCACGAAAATCTTCGACGTAGGCGAGTTTGCGGAGCAATTCGACCTTGTCCCGCTTATCCACTTGCATATAAAAATGTTGGATATTGTCCAAAGAAACTCCATCGACCGTAACGCGAAGAGTATTTTCCTCTAGTTGGTCTGGATCGACCTTGGCTGTGGCGCTCATGTAGATATATTGGTGGTCACGGGGAGCATAGTGGCTGATCTTGTCGACGAAGTGGTACTGAGAATCACTTAGTAATTGGTCGAATTCATCTAAAATGATGGTTTCTACATTCATCATTTTGATCTTTTTCAGCTTGATCAGTTCAAAGATCCGACCAGGAGTCCCAACCAAGATTTCGGGTCCTTTTTTGAGGCGTTCGATTTGCCGTTTTTGACTAGATCCTGAAAGGAAGAGTTGTGTCTGGAGCCCGAGAGGCTCTGCCCATTGTTTGGTGACATCAAAAATTTGTCCTGCTAACTCTGTGTTAGGAGCCAAAATCAAGAGTTGTTGGGCCTTCTTCGGTTTGAGTTTGAGCAAGCTCGGAAAGAGGTAGGCGAGTGTCTTACCAGTACCGGTAGGACTGATCCCGAGGACATTTTCTCCCTCATAAATTGGGGAGAAGATCTGTTCCTGAATTTCAGTGAATGTATCAAATCCGAGTGTTTCTAACTGGTCTTTCCAGCTTTGTGGAAATTGTTCTTTCATTCTTTTTCATCCTTAAATTGTATTCCAGCGCTTTGACGCATCTGGTAGAGGGTTTCATGGACCTGCTCAGCTGTTTGTAACCACTCAAGATAAGCAGACGGCTTTTGATGAGCGATGGCAAGGGCAAAGGCTTCCGCCTCTTCTTGCATTTGGTGTGGGCAGGGCTGGATCGGAAGGTCGATGACCTCTCCAGAATGGCTGACGAAGCGAGCCTGGTTGATGGCTGCTACAGCATTGAGAGTTAGTGTTCCAGTCTTGGTGTAGATTTCAGCAGGTAGATGGCTGGTGATATTTTTCCCTGCCTGAATAGCAACCTGAAAATCTGGATAAATCAAGACACCTTGACCATAGAGATCAACCGAATTGGGTAATTGCTGAGCGGTGTAGTGGCTGGAGAGTGGAGCTCCAAAGAAGCCAATGGCCAGGTAGAGGCAGTAGACTCCCAGATCCATCAAGGCTCCACCTGCATAGATATCTGAGAAAATATTGGGCATCTCACCTGCAAGAAGGGCAGGCAATTTGGAAGAATATTTGGCAAAGGTGAAGTTGGCGCCCAGTATTTCCTGGTTAGAGAGGAAGTCTTTAACTACTTGAAAGGCTGCTTCTTGATAATTTCTGGCAGCTTCAAAGAGATAGACCTGGTGCTCCTTAGCGAGCTTGACCAGTTCTTTCCATTCAGAAGGATTGGTCACAGCCGGTTTTTCAATGATGACATGCTTCTTTGCTAAAATAGCAAGCTTGGCCTGAGCGAAATGAAGAGAATTAGGGCTAGCAATGTAGACCACATCCAGCTCACTGTCTAAGAAGTCGATGACATCCGTGTAGCAAGAGATCACCCCATAAGGCTCACAAAAATCTTGAGCCGTCTTCATCTTTCTCGAATACACAGCCTGCAAGTGATAGTGGCCCGTCTGATGAGCAGCTGTAATAAATTCATGTGAAATCCAACTCGTACCAATAATTCCCAGCTTTAACATAAGGTGTCCTTCCGCAATCGATTCACTCTATTATACCATGAAAAGGGGGAGGGGACAGTATAAAGTAGAAAATATGCACTGATTATTGTATAATGAAGTGATATGCTTAGAAGGGAAAACAATAGGATTGAGAAATTCAGAATTATTGATCATTATTCCTGCTTATAATGAGAGTGGAAATATTGAAAAAACAATCAAGATGATTGAAGAACATACACCTGAATTTGATTATGTCATTATCAATGATTGTTCTACAGATCATACACTTGAAATTTGTCGCAATAACAACTTTAATGTTATCGATTTACCGATTAATTTAGGAATTGGTGGTGCTGTCCAGACTGGTTATCAATATGCAGTTAAAAATGGCTATCAATATGCTGTTCAAGTGGATGGAGATGGTCAGCATAATCCTGAATTTATCAGAAAGATGCTTCAAGTCCTTCAAGAGAAGAATGTGAACATGGTGATTGGCTCTCGTTTCATTGAAAATCAAGGTTTCCAATCCTCCTTCGCGCGACGGATTGGAATTTCATTTTTTGAAAAATTAATTAAGATTTTAACCGGTCAAAAGGTAACAGATCCAACCTCAGGATTGCGGGTGGCTGATCGAAAAGTGATTGAAGAATTTGCTAAACAATATCCAAGTGATTATCCAGAACCAGAGACGATTGTGTCCCTCTTAACCTCAGGCTATTCCGTTGCAGAAGTACCCGTATTAATGAACGAGCGAGAACACGGAGAATCATCGATTACATTCAGTAAGTCTGTTTACTATATGATCAAAGTGACAATGGCAATGCTATTGGCTAGAATTGGTGGAGGATATAAGAAATAACATGTTAAATATTTGGTTAACCCTTATTGTAATTATTTTTATCGTTTATATTCTACGCCTAGTTGCAAAGAAAGTCGTTGAACTGAGAAATGTCATTTCTTGGCTCATTCTTTGTTTGCTATCGTTGCCAGTCATTTGGTTTCCTAATTTGATTGGAGCAATATCTTTATTTCTTGGTATTCAGACACTAAGTAACTTTATTTTTTTATTAAGTACATTTTTATTAATATTTTTAATTTTTTCATTAACTCGTACTGTATCAAAACAATCAGTACAGATTAAGAAATTGTCACAAACGATTGCTTTATTAAGAAGTGAGAATGAAAATGAACAATAAAGTAAATAGGAGTATTTATTTTTGGAATTTTGCAGGAAATATAGCAGCAGCTGCAGTCTCAATATTGTATTTGATTATTGTCTCTCGTTATACTTCCGCAAGTGATGCTGATAATTTTAGTTTGGCTTATGCAATTGGAAACCTATGGGTTGTAATTGGTATTTTTCAAGTTAGAAATTATCAGGCGACTGATTTGAAAGAAACGTACTCGTATTTGGAATATTGGCTAACTAGGGTTATTACAGTTTGTTTAATGTTAGTTTCACTATTTCCGTATTTACTTTTTAGTGGAAATAATGTTGGAAAAGGGGATTTATTTTTAATTATAATCCTAACGGTGCTTTATCGTTCATGTGATGCTTTTTCTGATTTATTCCAAGGATTATTTCAACAACATGAACGTTTAGATATTGCAGGGAAATTAATGGTACTACGTTATGGTTCGAGCACAATCATTCTCCTAATTAGTTTGTTACTTTCAAATTCTTTAATTTTTTCTTTAATTTGTTTATGTTTTTTTAATGTTCTTTTTGTTTTTGGGGGTGATTACGTCCAATCCAAACAAATTAGAACGATACCTTTTAATCAGATTTCATATGCTACATTTAAGCGATCAATTAGTATCATGAAAACTTGCCTTCCCTTGTTTGTTAACGGATTTTTATTGGTATATGTTTTGAATTATCCAAAACAAGTGATTGATAAGTTGCTAGTCGAGGGTGTATTACGTGAAGGTGCTCAAAGGGATTTCAGTATTCTATTCATGCCTGTTTTCTTTATGAGTTTATTTGTATTAGCATTAAGACCGTTAATTACCGATTTGGCAAAACAATGGTCAGAAAAAAAGTTTCATACGTTTAATGCTATGGTTCGAAAGATTATTCTATTACTTATGATTTTGGGACTAGTAGTATCAATACTGGCCTATTTGATAGGGATCCCTATTTTGAATATTATTAGTGGTATTGATTTATCAAATTATAGTTTATTACTTACTATTCTAGTGCTTTCCGGCTTTTTATATTCTATAGCTTCTATCATAGGTGATTTTTTAATTATATTGAGGAAACAAGTCTATCTACTCTATGTTTATATCGCAATGGCGTTATTGACGAATATTCTTACGCCTTTAGCGATGAGGGAGTTTGGCTTGTTTGGAGCGGGGCTTAGTTTTGTTATTGTTATGTTGTTTTACACAATTGCTAGTTGGATTGTCTTTGTAACTATGAGAAGAAAGGAAATTCAAAAATATGACTCAGTGGAATGATCATACATTTGTAATCTGTGCTTACGGGGATAGTCCTTTTTTAGAGGATTGTATAAACTCGTTATTAAGCCAAACCGTAAAAAGTAATATCATTTTGTATACTTCTACTCCAAGTGTATTTGTTGAAAGTATTTGCCAAAAATATGCCATTCCGTTTAATACAAGTGTAGGTGGTGGGATTGGGAAAGATTGGAATAATGCCTTATCTTTTGTTACTACCCAATATGCTACAATAGCCCATCAGGATGACTATTATGAGCCAACTTATTTAATGGAAATTCAAAAGAGGATAACAAAACATAAGGATGCTATAATTCTTTATTCTGATTATTTTGAAGAAAAAAATGGTGAAGTTATTAAACCGACTTCAAATCTAAAAATCAAATCATTAATGTTAAAAACAATCTCATTATTCCCTAAAACTAAGTGGTGGAGAAATCGGATACTTGCTTTTGGAAATCCAATTTGTTGCCCTGCTGTAACTTATAATTTAGAATTGGTTAAGGGCTTTAGATTTGATGAGGAATGGAGAGTTAGCCTAGATTGGCTTGCATGGTATCATTTAGCTAAATTTGATGGTAGATTTGTATATGTCCCCCAAAAATTAATGTGTCATCGTATTCATGAAGATTCTGAAACGAGTAATACCATTAGCGATAATACTCGAACAAAGGAAGATTATATGATGTTTAAACTCTTTTGGCCAAAAGGATTAGCGAAGTGTTTAAATCGATTTTATAAAAAGAGTCAGGATACGAATGGTTAAAGATTGCACACTTGAGGTTAGATAATAAGATATAGGATCTATTATTTTGTTTATCTGCAAATTCTATGAGTAATATTTAAAAATATAAAGGATAAGATTGTGAAAGAAGCACCTAAGATTAGTGTCATTATTCCTGTATATAATGCAGAATTATATCTAAAAAGATGTATTGATTCAGTTTTGAATCAAAGTTTTAAATCGTTTGAAATTATTGCAATTAATGATGGTTCAAAAGATGGTTCGTTCAAAATATTGAATGAATACCAACAATTTTCTCCAAATATTAGAATTTTTAGTCGAGAAAATAAAGGTGCAGCCTATACTAGAAATGAAGGTATCAAGCTTGCAAAAGGTGAATTCATCATGTTTATCGATAGTGATGATTATATAAACCCAGATTACTTGCAGGTGTTTTATGATGAAATATCAAGTGGGATAGATGATGCAGTTATTGGTGGTCTTCAGAGAGTAAACCAAGATGGTAAACAACTATTTTCTATCCAATTGGGTAAAGATAAATGGTCGAAATATAGATCGATTTCACCATGTGCTCGCATCTATAGAAAAAAATTTTTAGTAGATCACGAACTTTCTTTTCCAGATATTCCGCTGGCTGAGGACTTGTTATTCAGCTTAACGGTATATACAAAATCTGAAAATATAAGAACTATCCCATATTGTGGATATAATTGGTTTTATAATGAGAATAGTGCCTCTAATACATTAAATAAAGGATTTAACCCAAATTTAGATATCAAGAATGTACTTGATAAAATTGCAGCGATTATCCCTAAAGATTTTTCTGAAACTAAATTAATTAAATTTTTTATAAAAAAATTTACTCTTTATTGGTTATTGGACGGTGGGAGACATTCTACAAGTGCAGAGTTTTTACGTCAATATAAAGAAATTAATGATTGGATCAGGATAAATGGAATGAAGTCCACTCTTTCTGTTTTTGATCGAGAAATTAGAGATGAGAGGTTTATGGTTAAACTAGCTATCTTTACAATGAACTTGATTGAAAAGCTCGGTTTATTAAAACTGTTTGCAAAACTGTATTGTAAAGGGTAGTTAGAAGATATACAGTTTACTGATAAGTTAGTAGCAGATGTTAATAGGAGCAATGAATGGTTATATCAGTTGTAGTCCCATGTTTTAACGAAGAAGAATCGATTCCATTGTTTTATCGAGAAATGGAACGTGTTCGGATGAAGATGGGAGAAAAGTTTGAATATATTTTTATAAATGATGGCTCTTCAGATGGTACGCTATCTGTTCTTCAAAAGCTACATGTTACAGATTCAAATGTGCACTACCTTTCTTTTTCTCGAAATTTCGGGAAAGAGGCGGCGCTGTACGCTGGACTTGAGCGTGCTAGTGGTGAATACGTGACCGTCATGGATGTAGATCTGCAGGACCCTCCTGAGTTATTGATCGAAATGAAGCAGAAGTTTGAGGAACAGCCGGATTTAGACTGTGTCGGAACGAGACGCGTAACCCGTGATGGGGAACCACCGATCCGCTCTTTCTTTGCGCGAATGTTTTATAAATTGATCAATCATATTAGCCAAGTGGAAATGGTTGACGGGGCGCGTGATTTCCGTTTGATGCGCCGTCCCATGGTCGATGCCATTATGGAGTTATCGGAGTACAATCGTTTCTCAAAAGGAATTTTTGCTTGGGTAGGATTTGAGACAGAATACCTCGAATATAAAAATGTAGAGCGCGTAGCAGGAGAGACGTCTTGGAATTTTTGGTCCCTCTTTAAGTATTCGATTGAAGGGATTGTCAATTTTTCGGATGCCCCATTAAACATTGCCTTTATTGGTGGACTTTTATCTTGGATCTTGGCCTTTATCATGGTGATTCTGATTGTGATCCGTACCTTAGTCTTTGGGGATCCTACTTCAGGTTGGCCATCCCTTATGACAGTGATTCTTTTCCTAGGAGGGTTCCAATTACTAACCATTGGGATTTTAGGGAAATATATCGGTAAGATATTCATGGAAACCAAGAAACGTCCAATCTATGTCATCAAAGAGAAAAGTAAGTAAAAAGCAGAAAACTTCTGCTTTTTTTGCTATAATGATAGGGAAAAAGCATTTGAAAGGAATTTAACATGATTTTAATTACAGGAGCAAATGGGCAACTTGGAACAGAACTTCGCCATTTGTTAGATGAACGAAATGAAGAATATGTAGCTGTTGATGTGGCTGAAATGGATATCACAAATGCAGAGAAAGTAGACGAGGTATTTGCGGAAGTAAAACCAACCTTGGTCTATCACTGTGCTGCCTACACAGCTGTTGATGCTGCGGAAGATGAAGGTAAAGAGTTGGACTATGCGATCAACGTGACTGGTACGGAAAATGTAGCAAAAGCGTCTGAAAAGCACGGTGCAACCTTGGTCTATATCTCAACGGACTACGTTTTTGATGGGAAAAAACCAGTGGGACAAGAATGGGAAGTAGACGATCAACCAGATCCTCAAACTGAATACGGTCGTACCAAACGTATGGGGGAAGAATTGGTTGAGAAGCATGTGTCTAACTTCTATATCATCCGTACAGCTTGGGTCTTCGGGAACTACGGTAAGAACTTTGTCTTCACCATGCAAAACCTTGCGAAGACTCATAAGACTTTGACGGTCGTTAATGACCAACATGGTCGTCCAACCTGGACCCGTACTCTTGCAGAGTTCATGACATATTTGGCTGAAAATCGTAAAGAATATGGTTATTACCACTTGTCTAACGATGCGAAAGAAGATACAACTTGGTATGACTTTGCAGTTGAAATCCTCAAAGATACGGATGTTGAAGTGAAACCAGTGGATTCTAGCCAATTCCCAGCTAAGGCAAAACGCCCTCTCAACTCAACGATGAGCTTGGCTAAGGCTAAGGCTACAGGATTCGTTATTCCAACTTGGCAAGATGCTTTGAAAGAATTTTATAAACAAGAAGTGAAATAAGATCAAATAGAAGCGACCCTCAAGGGTCGCTTTTCTGTTTGGATTAGGCAAAAAACCTAGAAAATGGTATAATTGAATAGACTGTGAATGATTTGAAAGGGAACTCTATGCAACATGTTTTTATTATCGGAAGTCGTGGGCTTCCGGCTCAATATGGCGGTTTTGAGACTTTTGTGGACCAATTGGTTTCGCATCAAGTGTCTCCAGATATCCAGTACCATGTTGCCTGCCTTTCTAATGATCAAGCCTATCATCATTTTGACTACAAGGGTGTGGATTGTTTTACCATTAAAGCCCCCAAGCTTGGGCCTGCGCGTGTCATCGCCTATGATATGATGGCCATCAACTATGCCTTGAAGATTATTAAGAAACAAGGAATTGAACAGCCGATTTTTTACGTCTTGGGCAATACAATCGGAGCCTTTGTGGCGCCTTTTGCGCGCAAGATCCATAAGATAGGCGGACGATTTTATATCAATCCAGATGGACTGGAGTGGAAGCGGGCCAAGTGGGCCAAGCCGATCCAAGCCTATCTTAAGTATTCTGAAAAGATCATGACGCGCCACGCTGACCTGGTGATTTCTGACAACCCGGGTATTGAGTCCTATATCGAGGAAGCCTATCCTTGGTCCAAGACGACCTATATTGCCTACGGAACGGACTTGTCTCCAACCAGCCTAAGCAGTCAGGATAATAAGGTCCGAGAATTCTATCAGAAATGGCAGACACAGGAGAAGAACTATTATTTGATCTTGGGCCGCTTTGTCCCAGAAAATAATTATGAGACCGCCATTCGTGAATTTATGGCCTCTTCCACCAAACGGGATTTGGTGATCATTTGTAACCAGGAAGGCAATCCTTATTTTGAAGAGTTGCGAGCTCGGACTGGATTTGATCAGGATCCACGCGTCAAGTTTGTAGGAACGGTCTATGATCAAGACCTGTTGAAGTATATCCGTAAAGAAGCCTTTGCCTATATCCATGGTCATGAAGTGGGCGGAACCAATCCTGGTCTCCTAGAGGCTCTCGCTCAGACGGATCTGAATTTAGTTTTAGGAGTCTCCTTTAACCAAACGGTTGCTAAGGATTCGGCTCAATATTGGACTAAAGAAATTGGGGATTTGGCGCATTTGATTGATCGGGTTGATTCTTTAGAAGATGTATCTGAATGGGGTCAACGAGCCAAAGCTAATATGAAGCAAAACTTTACCTGGGAAAAAATTGTAGGTGAGTACGAGGAATTATTCTTATCATGAAAGTAAATATCTTGTTGTCCACCTATAATGGTGAACAGTATCTAAAAGAGCAGGTCAAAAGTATCCAAGACCAGACCTATCAAGACTGGCAACTCTTGATCCGAGATGATGGGTCAACCGACGGTACGGTAGAGATTATTCAAGAGTTGGTGGCCAAGGATGAGCGCATTCGCTTTATCAACCAAGGAGCTATCGAAAATCTTGGTGTTATCAAGAGCTTCCATGCCCTTCTGAAATATGAAAAAGCTGATCTTTATTGCTTCAGTGACCAAGATGATGTTTGGCTACCAGAAAAGATTGCCCTTCAAGTAGCAGAAGCAGAGAAGCATCCTCAAGAAGTGCCTTTGCTGGTCTACACAGATTTAAAAGTGGTCGATGAAAATTTGAATGTGCAGCATGAGAGTATGATTCGCACCCAGTCTGATCATGCCAATACAGAATTGATTCAAGAGTTGACGGAAAATACGGTAACTGGTGGGGTAGCCATGATTAACCACGCGCTGGCTGACTTATGGACGGGTCAAGAAAAACATGCACTTCTTATGCATGATTGGTATTTGGCCTTGTTGGCAACTGCATTTGGGAAGCTCATCTATATCGATCGGCCAACAGAATTGTACCGTCAGCACAGTAGCAATGTTCTGGGGGCTCGTACCCTTAGAAAACGGGTTAAAAATTGGGTTCGCCCTCATATTCTTTTTGCTAAATATTGGAATCTCATTGAGTCCAGTCAAGAACAAGCAAAAAATCTATTGGATCTGCCTGTCAGTTCCCAAACTAAAGAAATCATTGAAAACTTTGTCACCATTATGGATGTTCCACTAAAAGAACGTTTGAGACGGATTCGTCAGTATGGTTACCGGAAGAACCGAGCTTTTCATACGGTTGTGTTTACCAGCTTGATTCTGACAAAGTTTGCATATCGAGGTAAAAAATAATGTTTGACGTTTTTAGTCAGAAAAATCGAATTTTATTACGAGAATTAATCAAAACAGACTTTAAATTACGCTACCAAGGATCAGCGATCGGTTATCTTTGGTCCATTTTAAAGCCCCTGATGACCTTTACGATCATGTATATTGTCTTCATCCGATTTTTACGTTTGGGTGGAGATGTTCCCCATTTCCCAGTTGCCCTCTTGTTGGCCAATGTAATCTGGGGCTTCTTTTCAGAAGCCACATCTATGGGGATGGTGTCGATCGTTAGTCGAGGCGACCTGTTGCGGAAGTTGAACTTCTCCAAACACATCATTGTCTTGTCTGCGATTTCAGGAGCAGCCATCAACTTTGTTATTAACCTTGTAGTGGTCTTGATTTTTTCATTCTTTAATGGAGTGACATTTTCTTGGACAGCTTTGATGGTGATTCCGTTGTTCTTTGAGTTGTTCTTGATGGCGACAGGATGCGCATTGATCTTAGCGACATTTTTTGTTCGTTTCCGTGACTTAGGTCAAGTATGGGAAGTACTCCTGCAAGCAGGCTTGTATGCGACGCCAATTATCTACCCGATTACCTTTATTGCAGACCGCAACCCATGGGCGGCTAAGTTGGTCATGATGAATCCCTTGGCCCAAATTATTCAAGACATGCGATACTTCTTGATTGATAAGGCCAACACCCCAGTCTGGCTTTTGGTGGAAAATAAGTTCTTGGTTCTGATTCCTTATGTTTTACCAATTCTTATTTTTGTCGCTGGCTTTGCTTACTTTAACAAACATGCTAAGAAATTTGCGGAGATTCTCTAATGACAGATAAACAAATTGCAGTAAAAGTAGACCATGTCAGCAAGTACTTTAAGTTGCCAACAGAGGCAACTAATAGTCTTCGAACTGCCCTGGTCAATCGCTTCAAAGGAATCAAAGGATACAAAGAACAACATGTTCTTAAGGATATTTCTTTTGAAGTAGAAAAAGGAGATTTTTTCGGGATCCTCGGAAGAAATGGTTCTGGAAAATCGACTCTCTTGAAAATTATTTCTGAAATTTATGTGCCAGAAAAAGGTACCGTCACCATCGATGGGAAACTGGTGTCCTTTATCGAGCTTGGAGTGGGCTTTAACCCAGAGCTGACTGGTCGAGAAAATGTCTATATGAACGGGGCTATGCTGGGCTTCTCGACAGCTGAAATTGATGCCATGTATGATGATATCGTAGACTTTGCTGAGTTGCATGAATTCATGAACCAGAAGCTAAAGAACTACTCATCAGGTATGCAGGTTCGTCTAGCTTTTTCGGTTGCGATTAAGGCCCAAGGGGATATTTTGATTTTGGACGAGGTTCTTGCAGTAGGAGATGAGGCCTTCCAGCGCAAGTGCAACGATTACTTCCAAGAGCGCAAGAAATCAGGGAAAACCACGATTCTGGTTACCCATGATATGGGAGCCGTCAAGAAATATTGTAACAAGGCTGTTTTGATTGAGAATGGTTTGGTGAAGGCTTTAGGGAGTCCAGAAAATGTTGCCAATCAGTACAGTTTTGATAATACAGCTCCTTTGCAACAGGGAGGAGAAGCTAATGGAGCAGGCAATTCCAACCAGGAAGAAAAAGTCTTGGTAGAAAATTTTCAGCTTCAGTTGTTAAGCTCAAACAAATTACGTCCTCAAGATCCTATTCAGTTCCAGATTGATTTTGATGTTCGTGAAGATATCAGGACCTATATCGCTCTGTCTTTAACGGATATTGATCGGAACATTTGGATCTACAATGATAATTCTATGAATCAACTGATGAGTGGAGCTGGACATAAAACGGTTCATTATACTTGTTCACTGCCAACTGTAAATGACTTAAAAATGAAATTGGAAGTGACAGTAAGGGATGAGGAAGGGCAGATGTTGGCCTTTTCAGATGCCACCCAGACTCCACTGATCTTTATCAATCGAGATGATATCGCTTTGGATGATAAATCAGCAATGGATTCGGCAAGTGGCTTAATCCAACGCAATGGAACATGGTCAATGACTGACTAGACTGAGGGAAATATGGAAACGACGCCTTTTGTTTCGATTATTTGTACGGTTTTTAATAAAGAGCCCTGGCTAAAGAAGACGATTGATAGCTTCTTAGCCCAACAAACAGAGTTTGATTATGAGATTATCTTGGTGGATGATGCTTCAAGCGATGGATCTCGTTCTATCATTCATGATTATCAAGCCAACTACCCTGATCTGATTCGTGCCTTTTATCAGGATGAGAATCAGGGAATTTCTAAAACCTGGGTCTCTATCTGTAAAGAAGCACGTGGAAAGTATATTGCCCGCTGTGATGGAGATGATTTTTGGTTAGATCCTTTAAAACTTCAGAAACAGGTTGACTTATTAGAAAGTGAACCTGATTGCAAATGGTCAAATACAGATTTTGATATTTATGATGAACAAGGAACCCTCGTTTCTAAGGCCGGCTTTGCCAAACATACGATTCCATTAGCAGATACCTATGAAAAGATGCTTGCAACAAGAGGGTTTACCATGGCCTCTACATGGCTAGTTGATAGAGATCTGATGTTAGAAGTCAATCAAGAGTTAGACTTAACAACATCAGATGATACTTTCAACCTCCAATTGGAACTCTTTCAACGGACTTCTTTAGCCTATCTGGATGAAGCGACAGTTGCTTATACCATTAATCAAGGATCGGATTCTCGTCCAACTGATTTCAGAAAACTAGAACGCCGATTTCATAAGTTGTTGAAAACACAACTTGAGTATCTTGATAAATATCCAAATGCCGATTATAAAGAGATGACGAAGATCCTTTTAGATCGTAATAATACTTATGAGATTCGTCTTTCCAAACCAATGGATTCTCTTTCACACATCGGAATGGAGTCTGTTACAATTTATTTTGGTGACGAAGAAAATACTTATTCGGAAGATCGTACCATGACCAAACTTCTTCAAAAAGAAGATAGTCTGGCAATCGAAATTCCGAAGGGAACTTCTGTTATCCGAGTTGATCTGTCTGAAAGTCCAAGTTATTACTCTGATGTTGAATTGAGAGATTCTAACGGAAAGGTTTGCTCGCCAGTTTATAGTAATGGTATCGTTACAGATAATTTGTTTCTTTTTAGTGAACCAGATCCTCAATTGATTTATGAAGTTGAAGAAGAAGGTGTGTATCAACTGAGCTATAAAATGATTTCTATAGATAATCCCTCTGCACCGGATTATATTGGAAAAGTTTTTGCTGCCGAAATGTTAGATTGTCAAAATAGTTTGAAAAATCTTGAGGCAGAGTTACAAGCTACGAAAGAAGCATATAATACAGTCATTCATTCACGCCGTTGGACCATTCCAACAAAGATCTTGAAATTCTTTAGAATAAGGAAATAATATGCAACGTTTACTTTTATATGTTCACTACAATAAGTTTAATTTTATTAGTGGGCATGTACTTTACCAATTAGAAAAGATTCGTCCCTTGTACTCACGAGTGGTCTTTATCTCCAATAGTAAGCTACCAGAAGATGTGAAGTCTAATTTAGTAGCACAGCATCTGGTGGACGATATTCTAGAGCGTCAAAATAGTGGCTTTGACTTTGCGGCTTGGCGGGATGGAATGAAGCCAGTCGGCTTTGACCAACTGGCTCATTTTGATTCGGTCACCCTCATGAATGACACCTGCTTTGGACCTCTTTGGGATCTAGAACCAATCTATCAGCGGTTTGAAAATGATAATGAAGTCGATTTCTGGGGAATGACCAATTACCGGAAAGACAAGGATTTTAACGAGCATATTCAGAGTTATTATCTTAGCTTTAAAAAACAGGTTATTGAATCAAGTACTTTCCATGAATTTTGGCAGGGAGTTCAAGACTTTACCAATGTTCAGGATGTGATCGATAACTACGAGACCAAGGTCACAACGAACTTCTTGGATGATGGTTTTCACTATAAGACGGTCTTTGATACCATTCATGAAGACACCACAGGAATGCTCTATCCAGACTTTTCTTACTATAATCCTACAGCGATTCTCAATCATAAGGTTCCTTTCATCAAAGTCAAAACCATTGCAAATAATGAAGGAATTATGCCTTATATTTTTGACGAGTTGGAGCGTGTATCGAACTATCCATTAGACTTGATCCTCAACCACATGTCTATGATTGATCGTCCGGACTATCCTTATCTCTTGTCTCGTAAGTACTTGAAAAACCAGGAATTAGCTGGAGAGTTCGGTAAAAAAGTTGCGGTTCATCTTCATGTCTTTTATGTGGAACTCTTGGAAGAATTTCTAGATGCTTTCCAAGCTTTTCATTTCGCTTATGACTTATGGATTACGACAGATGTAGAAGAGAAGAAGCAGGCTATTGAACAAATCCTTTCTAATCGAGCACAAGATGCGACGGTTGTGGTGACTGGAAATATTGGACGAGATGTGTTGCCAATGTTGCTCTTAAAAGAGCAACTCTCTCGTTATGACTATGTAGGCCATTTCCATACCAAGAAATCCAAAGAAGCAGATTTCTGGGCAGGTGAATCTTGGCGCAAAGAATTGATCGAGATGCTGGTCAAACCGGCTGATCAAATCCTAGCCAATATGGAAGCCAATCCAAAAGTCGGAATCACTATCGCAGATATTCCAACTTTCTTCCGTTACAATCGAATAGTGGTTGCTTGGAATGAGGCTCTTATTTCACCAGAGATGAATAAGCTCTGGGAACGGATGGGAGCTACCAAGACAATTGATTTCAAAAATCTCAATACTTTTGTTATGAGTTATGGGACCTTTGTTTGGTTTAAATATGATGCTTTGAAACCACTCTTTGATTTGAATTTGACAGCAGCAGATGTTCCAGCAGAACCTCTTCCTCAAAATTCGATATTGCATGCGATCGAACGTTTGTTGATCTACATTGCTTGGGATCAAAAGTATGACTTTAGGATCTCTCAAAACCCACATGTTCTGACACCATTTATTGATAATAAGCAATTGAACAATCGTGAAGATCTTCAACCCCATACCTTTGTGGACTTTAATCAAATTGGGGGGATAAAAGGAGCCTTGAAGTATATCGTAATTGGTCCTGCAAGAGCTGTGAAATATATACTAAAAAGAATGATAAAAAGAAAGTAGAGTAAATTATATGGGAGTTATTGATAAGACTAAAATTAGAAATATTTTAATCGCTATATTTTTAGTATTATTTTCAAGAGTGTTTTTGGCCAGTTTATTTCAGTTTACTATCAATCTCAAAATTATACTATTAATTATTAGTATTGTAATTTATTTTATTCTTTTTGATCCAAAAGATAAAAAGAAATTGCCAATTAATGCTTTTTTTCTGATAATTATTTTCGGTAGTGTAATTTCAGTAGTGAAACCAGTCCAATATGGATTAGATGAAGAGTCTCATTTACCAAACGTAATCAGTATTTCGGATAGTCCTATTTTTAAATATTCTAATGAGAAATTGGAAGATTATAATTCAGTTTTTAAATATGATGCACTAAGAAATCCTAGTAAAAAAGATAAAAATTATTGGTTCAATGTTGAGCATAAGGAAAGTAAAATTAAAGGAGTAAGAGTTGGATTTGATAATCCAGCCTTTATTCCTAGTGCAATTGGATGGAATATAGGTAGATTAATCTCTAAAAAAGTGTTTGTTTCCTATTATTTGGGAAGAATCTTCGAAGTCATAGCATATGCCATTCTAGTATTTATTGCATTAAAAATCAGCAAAGTTTATAGAGAAGCGATATATTTATTTTCTACATTCCCTGCAGTATTGTACATTATAGCAGGTTATCATTATGATTATTTATATTTTGGAGCAACTTTAATTAGTCTTGCTATATTGACAAATATTCTATCAGGTGAACGTAAAATTGATAGAAAATATGCTTTTGTATTTCAATGCTCTACATTACTATTTTCATTTGCAAAATTTCCGTTTGTATTAATTGGAAGTCTATTTTCAATATTGCCAAATAAGTATTATCAGGATAAATCAGTAAGAAAATTCAGTTCAATCCTGTTTGGTTTAAATTTATTCATTTCCTTTACATACGTTGGAATCATTAAATTGTTTGCTTCAGACAATGCTTTGTCAGGCAAAGGACCAGGACTATTATATTTTGTAACACATCCATTACCATTAATTAGAACTTTACTTTTAGCGCCATACGGTATTATTCATGATTTTGTTTCTGAACCATTGAAATATGTTTCAGAATCGTCTCCGTTTTTAATTGCAATTTCGATAGTTACTTTCTTTTTTGCTATGTTTGTCATTGCATTAAAAAATAAAATTGAAATGCCAACATTTTTTAAATATTATTGTCTTCTTTTACTTGCAGGTATTGCCTCATTAATAGTAATTGCTATTTCAGGAGATCCTAGGGTATACCACAAAGGTGATATTACTGTAGGTGGTGTACAAGGTCGTTATTATTATTTTATTCTGATGTTTTTGCCACTATTTTGTGGATCATGGTTTAGAAAATTATTTGGTTTTTTAGATATGACCATTCAAAATGAAGATTCGAATTTTGAATGTAGTTTGCAATATATGTTAGTGTATTTAAATATTTTAACAATTAGTATCGGAATATACACTCAATTGCAGGGATAAAAAATTTATAGGAAGGATAAAAAATGAAGAGAAAGAGGAAATTAGATTTAAGAGATTTTCTTTTTAAAATTTATAATAAAATAACAAGAACACAAAAGTACTGTATAGCTCTCTTTCTTTTATTTTTTATAGGCAATACTTTCTTAACACAAAATTTGATTTCTAAAGAGATCAAATCAACAGGATCTGTATTATTCTTAGTTAATCAGTTTGGGATTTGGTTTGGAATTGCCTTCTTAATTCTAGTTTTACTAATTTCACAATACGCTTTAAAATGGATTTTTTTCCTTAAAATTTTAGTTTCATACGTAATCTATTTAATACTATCATACTCGATTGATGTTTCGCTTAATATTAATAATCCTAGTTATAAGATTGATCATTTTGAAAAAAACAATTTTTGGCAATTTAATTCTCTAGTATTTATTTTGTCATTGTTAGTGATTTCTTATGTTTTGGGTCAGATCAAAAAATCATATGATAATAAAGCGAATAGAAAAAAATTAGAACCTATTGGGAAAATGTTCGAATATGTCTTGCATTCTAGCGTAGTTTGTTCGTTCATTTTTACTGATTCTAAAATTCTTTCTTTTTTGTATCGTACATCATGGTATGTATCTGGAAATTTTGAGAAATTAGGAGCAGGAAAGTACTCCTTGAGCCAATTTTGGATTTTAGAATTTCATTTGCTACTCTTAAGTTTTTTCCTGACTTTAGTTGGCTTGCTTTTTGTAAAAGGACAAGTTGATGTAGTAAAAAATAGGTCTAGTTTTTCGCTAGCTGCATTTACAAGTATTAGTCTTGCAATATTATTTAATACAGGAATTCAATTGGGTCTAGGCCATGGGGAACCTTTGGTTGGATACTCAATATTTCCTGGAGGTGTAATATTTCAGATATTGTGTTTATCTTATCTGTTTATTTTTCTATATATTATCTTTAATAGATATTTATTTACGACAATATTGATTTTATTTGGTGGGGTTCTGTTTATTGTTGCTAATGCTATAAAATTTAGTATGCGTGCGGAACCAATTTTGCCAAGTGATTTGGTCTGGGTATTTCAACCTTCTGTTTTATTTAGTTTTGTAGATGCTTCGATTTTAATGACTGTGAGTATTTCCTTAGTCATTTTTACGTTTATCTATATAATAGGACGGAGATATATTTATCCAGGTAGAATTATTCGTGCAACGATCTTAAGATTTGTTTTATTAGGACTTATGCTCTTATTGTCCATTAATGTTTATTCTATTTTTAAAAGAAAAGATAATGGAAAAATTATTGATGACGTTCCGATTATTACCTTGTTAAATAATTTCCAAGATACAAAATGGTTAGGAAATTCCATAAACGCTAGATATCGATCGTTGTCATATGTATGGTTGAATCAAATAACAACAGATCCAATTATAGAACCGAAGGGATATAGTAAAGAAAAAATCAAAGAAATTGAGAAGAAATATGATCAAGTAGCTTTAGAAATCAATAAAAATAGAAATGAGTTAATTGATAATCAAACGATTGTTTATGTTTTAAGTGAGAGTTTTGCTGACCCATCAAGAATTGAAGGGGTAAGTTTATCTAGAAATCCTATACCAAAAATTCAAGAAATTAAGGCAAAAGTTACAAGTGGATTAATGCAATCGGATGGTTATGGTGGTGGAACTGCAAATATGGAGTTCCAAACATTGACGGGGTTACCTTTTTATAATATTAATCCTACAGTTTCTGTATTGTACTCAGAGGTTGCTCCTAAAATGAAAAAACTAATTTCAGTTAGTGATTCATTTAATAATAAAGAAGTTATTCATTTCGAATCTCCAATTAATTATTCTAGAAATGTAATTTACAATAGATTGAAATTCAATAAATTTATAAGTATTGATGATAAAAAGAATTATGATTTAGGTTATCAAGAAGTACATATAAGTGATGAATCTACGTATAAGGCAGTATTAAAAGAGATGGATGCTAAAAAGAATCAGTTCTTTTCTGTCATTACAATTCAAAATCACTCCCCATTTATAGCAGGAGAACCTTCAGACTTAACAGCAACAGGCAGAGGTTTTTCAGATGATGAAAATACCAAGCTAACGAATTATTCACGTCTTTTAACCTTTACCGACACCGCCACCCAATCCTTCCTGGAAAGTCTTTCTAAAATCGATAAGAAGATTACAGTGGTATTTTATGGGGATCATTTGCCAGGTCTTTATCCTGAGTCCGCCTTTAAGAATAATCCGGAGAGTCAGTATCAGACAGACTACTTCATTTGGAGTAATTTTGATGCACCGAAATTGAACTATCCTTTGGTTAATTCAAGTGATTTCTCTGCTATGGTCTTTGAACAGACCAATTCAAAAGTTTCACCTTACTATGCTTTGTTGACAGAAGTGCTGAAAAAAGCAAGTGTCGATAAAAAGGCCTTAGAAGGAGAAGCGCAAGAAATTGCAGAGGATTTGAAAATGGTTGAATACGACTTGATTAGTGGGAAAGATTACCTTTCTAAAGACTTCTTTAAAGTTCCAACTAATAAATCCAATTAAAAGGAGAGCAAGCAGTTAAAAATCTTTGTGATTTTGGCTGTCTGGCTCCCTTTTTTTTGTTTTTTATGCTAAACTATTAGATGGGGGTACGCTCATGATTAAGATATTTGGAAAGGTCCATTATCATTGGCAACCGGACTTATCTATTCTTGTGACTTATTGGTCCATTGCAGTGATTCCGGTCTTTATTGGACTGGCCTTGATGTATGAGAGCTCTAGTGTGCCAACGCTAGTTTTGTTTTCGTTCTTTTTATTTATGGTCTTGCTCGCGATTGGGGTCCATCGTTACTTCACGATCTATGAGGATGGGATCTTGCGGATTATTACAGCTAATCCTTTTACTCCAATCAAGGTAAAGATTGACACGATCGAAAAGGTCGAAGTAAATAAGAAATCGATCAAGCTCATATTTAATGATGGTTCGCGCAGTCGGACATTCTGTATGCGCAAATGGCCGAAAAAATACTTTATCAATGCACTTGCCTTAAATCCTTATTTTAAGGGAGAAGTAATCCTGACGGACAATTTCATTCATGTGGATTACTACGAGATGTATTATGCAAACAAATAAAAAGCCCTCTTAATCTTTTAAGAGAGCATGAGTGGGGCATTCTTTAATAGCCTCGAGAACATCGTTTGTGACAGGGACTTCTTTTTCAAGGAGGTCGTCCTCTTCAGCAGCAAATTTAACGATGCCATTGTCATGGTAATCAAATAATTCAGAATAGGTCTGACAGAGACCGCAAGCGATGCAACGATCTGGAATTAACGTAACTTTCATACTTCTATTGTAATGATTTTTACGAGAAAAAACAAGGAGGAAGTCATGGCAAAAGAACCATGGGAAGAAGATATTTACGATGATGGAGAAGAAACATTGAAAAGAACGAGTAAGTTAAACGGAATCAAGGCAGATCGTCTATTGACGATTTTAGCCATTATTTTCTTTGTAGTAGTAGTGGCGATGGTCTGCTTGTTGATTTTCCTTTCAACAGGCGGCAGCAACAAATCAAAACAAATGTCTGGTTTCTACAATGGAGAGACTAAGGTTGAACAGAAATCATCAGCCCCTGCAGCACAAACTGACCAAGTGGCTAAAGACGATAGTTCAAAAGATGAGAACTCTGAAGAAGGTACAATCACTGTTCAAGCAGGTGAAGGGGAAGCAGCGATCGCTGCGCGTGCTGGTATTTCCATTGCCCAATTGGAACAGTTAAATCCATCTCACATGTCTACAGGATCATGGTATGCCAATCCTGGTGATGTCGTTAAGATTCAGTAGGAGTTGAAGACAGCATGAAACAAATTCAAATTGCCATTGATGGACCGGCTTCTAGTGGAAAATCCACAGTTGCAAAGATCATTGCCAAGGATCTAGACTATACGTATCTAGACACAGGAGCTATGTACCGTGCGGCGACTTATCTAGCTTTGCAAAACAATCTGACAGCTGAACAGGTTGATGACCTCTTAGCCCTTTTAGATCAGTATCCAATTAGTTTCGGTCGATCGGAAGAAGGAGAGCAGCTTGTCTTTGTAGCAGACGTGGATATTACCCACCCAATTCGCGATAACCAAGTGACCAACAATGTTTCATGGGTTGCAGCGCTTGCGCCAGTCCGTGAAAAACTTGTCGCTCTACAGCAAGAAATTGCAGCAGAGGGGGGCATCGTTATGGATGGACGCGATATTGGGACGGTCGTCCTTCCACATGCAGAGTTGAAGATCTTTTTGGTTGCTTCGGTTGAGGAGCGGGCAGAACGTCGTTATAAGGAGAATGTTGAAAAGGGCATCACAGCGGATCTTGAATTGTTGAAAAAAGAAATCGCTGAGCGGGACTATAAGGACAGCCACCGTGCCGTTTCTCCTTTGAAACCTGCAGCTGATGCCATTCATTTTGACACAACGGGTGTTGGAATTGCAGATGTTGTTGCCTTTATTGAAGAAAAAGCAAAAAAACTTCTTGACAAAGAATAAAAAACTTGATATCATATAAAAGTTGAGAAAAGCAGAAGTGAGAACTTCTCGCCTTGTGACGCAAGTTGCCTGGCCCCTACGGATCAAGTTTCAGTAATGAAATACATCATGTAGTTCGGGCCTGTTTTGCACAGGTCCGTTCTTTGTTTTTCTCGAATAATAAAAAAGAGGTGAAAACCATAGCAAAGCAAGACTTATTCATCAATGATGAAATTCGTGTACGTGAAGTTCGCTTAATCGGTCTTGAAGGTGAGCAATTGGGTATCAAACCACTTAGCGAAGCGCAAGCACTTGCGGACGACGCTAATGTTGACTTGGTTCTCATTCAACCTCAAGCTAAACCTCCTGTTGCGAAAATTATGGACTACGGTAAGTTCAAATTTGAGTACCAGAAGAAGCAAAAAGAACAACGCAAAAAACAAAGCGTTGTGACCGTGAAAGAAGTTCGTTTGAGCCCAGTGATTGATAAGGGTGATTTCGATACAAAACTTCGCAATGCTCGCAAATTCCTTGAAAAAGGAAATAAAGTGAAGGTATCCATTCGCTTTAAGGGTCGTATGATTACCCACAAAGAGATTGGTGCTAAAGTTTTAGCCGACTTCGCTGAAGCGACACAAGATGTGGCGATCATCGAACAACGAGCTAAGATGGATGGACGTCAAATGTTCATGCAATTGGCGCCAGCAACTGACAAGAAATAATCTGTCAGAAAGTTAAAAAAAGGAGAAAATATCATGCCAAAACAAAAAACACACCGCGCATCAGCTAAACGTTTCAAACGTACAGGTTCTGGTGGACTTAAACGTTTCCGTGCTTACACTTCTCACCGTTTCCACGGAAAAACTAAGAAACAACGTCGTCATCTTCGTAAAGCATCTATGGTGCATGCAGGAGATTTCAAACGTATCAAAGCAATGCTTACTCGCTTGAAATAATTGCGTATTCGTAAGTAAAGAATTCTAGGAAATATTGGAGGAAATATAAATGGCACGTGTTAAAGGTGGCGTTGTATCACGCAAACGTCGTAAACGTATTCTTAAATTAGCTAAAGGTTACTATGGAGCTAAACATATCTTGTTCCGTACTGCAAAAGAACAAGTAATGAACTCTTACTACTATGCATACCGTGACCGTCGTCAAAAGAAACGTGACTTCCGTAAATTGTGGATCACACGTATCAATGCGGCAGCTCGTTTGAACGGACTTTCATACTCACAATTGATGCATGGTTTGAAATTGGCTGAGATCGAAGTTAACCGTAAAATGCTTGCTGACTTGGCTGTTAACGATGCAGCAGCTTTCACAGCTCTTGCAGATGCAGCTAAAGCAAAACTTGGTAAATAATGTTTACAAGGCTGAGGAGTTTTCCTCAGTCTTTTTTTCTTGCTGATTTCATGCTATAATGAAAATAATCGTAACCGATATGAGGAGAGATGGAGGATACAAAGGTGACACACAATCGACTAGCATGGGATGAATATTTTGCAGCACAGGCCTTACTGATTTCGAATCGTGCGACATGTAATCGAGCTAAGGTTGGGGCTGTACTGGTAAAGGATAATAAGGTCATTGCAACCGGGTATAATGGATCCGTTTCTGGGACAGATCATTGTCTAGAGGATGGATGCCTCATGGTCGAGGGACACTGTGTCCGGACGATTCATGCGGAAGTCAATGCGATTTTGCAAGGAGCTGAACGTGGAATTCCAAAAGGCTTTACAGCTTATGTGACACATTTTCCTTGTCTCAATTGTACCAAGCAGTTGCTCCAAGTCGGTTGCAAGCGGGTCGTTTATATCCATCAATACCGCATCGATGAATATGCCGAATACCTCTACCGCGAAAAAGAAGTAGAACTGGTCAATTTACCAATTGAAGAAGTGAAAAGAGCTATTGCAGAGGCTGATTTTATTTAGGGAAGGCTTTTAGTCCATTTCATGATATGTTAGCAATCTAATTGGAAACCTGTCCAAATTAATGTTTAAGAGATAGCATTGAATAGATGGCTATCATGAAAAGAATAATGGAATCAAGTATAATGGTGTTAAAGGAAAAACATAAAAATATAAGAAAGGTAGGAGAAAATGATGACAAACCAAGAGAAACATCTTGAGGAAAATAAAGAACATAGTAAGATCAGTGAAGATCATCCCAATTCTATATTTGTTCAGAATCCTCCAAAAGAAAATAGCTTACATTCTAT
This sequence comes from Streptococcus mobilis, assembly GCF_059727625.1. Taxonomy (NCBI): domain Bacteria; kingdom Bacillati; phylum Bacillota; class Bacilli; order Lactobacillales; family Streptococcaceae; genus Streptococcus; species Streptococcus mobilis. Next base: position 1,429,362 of record NZ_AP041823.1, on the reverse strand, counting down.
TCTTCTTTCAGTAACCTTTTACCTATCCATTATCTATCTTGTATTGTTTGTCTTTTTCTTTAATATTTTGGGATTTTTCATGTTGTTGATTTTTCTAACACCAAACTTCTTAGGTGTTGCTATTGGAACCATTTTACTTGGACTAGGGATGAAGAAGGGGAATAAAAGCCTCCTCTATACGAGTGTTGGACTCTATCTGCTGTCTATCATCTTGGGTTTTGAACTAGATTGGGAAATTTTTCGAATCGCTCCGTTACTGCTAGGTATTCTGGTTTTAATTGGAACACTCTTAGTTGAAGAAGAGAAAAGCTCTTAATTAAAAAATGGGTATGGTCTCAACTCTACTCAATAAAAAGTATTCGGGTCGATCAAAGAGATAGTTAAATCAGTTCTTCCACTCTATTTTTAAGCGCTATTATTTGAAAGAATAACTAAAAAGGTTAGGAGAAAGTTATGGCAGATCAACAGAGAAATCTTGAAGTAAATAAAGAAAATGAGGCAAAGATTCCGGAGGAAGCTCTTTCGCCTGTTGGTGAGATTGGTTCAGAAAAGAGAGTTGGAAGTTAGTTAACGCTATCTATTGCACTTGCTTTCACGATTATATACTGAAGATTATTTCTCCTCGAAGTAGCCGTATTAGCAGGATGGGCACCTGCCCTCTTGTTTTTCCTTGGGTTTCATCTCATTTGTTTCATCATTGCAACCATTCTCTTGTGGAATGGGAAAAAGATGGGCAATGTAACAACTCTTTACACGTCTGTAGGTATTTATTTTGTCTCAATGATTACAGCTCGTACTCCAGATTGGTCTAGCTTTTTCTTTCCTCCTCTTGTGATAGCTATACTGGTTTTTATTGGAACTGTATTGTTTAAAAATGAAGACTGATGATAGGGGGTAGGGTGTTCAATCCCATCTTTTTTATTTATTTAGTACTGATAACGCACTAAGAAAACGGTTACAAATTGTGTTATAATTTAAATAAATGAATCGTTAAATACTTTTCTTAGAAAGTGGAGGAGAATCTATGTCTAGAAAAAAATGGTATGGTATACTGCTAATTCTTGAAGCAATTCTTTATCTTGTTTCTTATGGTAGTAGTATAGTAGTGAACTATAGTTCCCAAAATTTAAATAGAAATACACCACTGTTCACCGTCTCTAGTATTTTTTCTATATGGAATGGAATGATTATTTGCTGGGTAATTTGGAGAATCATGAAGCAGCGTTTAAATGTTGAAGGATTGATAGCTGCTCTTCTCCTCTCAATTACCCAACTACTGATGTTTTTTTTACCACCTTTCTCCCCAACAAATCTGATGAACATTTCCTTTGTGCTAAATATCATTTGTTTAATATGGATTTGCTTGCTTATAAAGAATGTAGAAATGAGGGAGCTTTTAAACAATTGGAAAAGTAAAGATGGTTGGAAATCATCGATAGCTTATTTAGTATTATTTGTTGCCTCTACAAATATTTCTCCACTATTTATTTTGATTGGTATGGATAGAACGAGTGATATTTACGCTTTTACACTTCGATACATTTTAATGGAGTTAATGTTTCTACTTCTGATTAATGTTATGATCACAAGTACAAGTGAGAAACTTCAGAAAGTATTTTCTCTCTTGCTCATTTTATCTTCTCTTGTTGTGATAGGTGCAGTATACTCTTTCATCTCTCGTATAAGCTTTTACGGTCTCTTTTATCTTCTCTTATCGATTTATATTGCTTGTCGTGTTTTTAGTTTACTTGAGAAAGTTGCAGCTAGCTGGGAGTCCAAGGTGAAAGTACAAGATCTATCATCTATTGACACTAAACCAGAGATGGCGGACTTTCAAGTAGAAGGAGACATAGATGTAAACGATCAGTTGAATGCTGATATACAATCAAACAATGATAAAGAAAATTCGCCAAAGAGGATCATTCTTCATTCGTCTTGGTTATGGAGTGCCCTTATAATAGCAGTCTGCCACCTTGGTATTATGATTTTTCCTTTATTTTTAGGAAACCCCATGTATCTACTGATCTTATATATTGGTGCCATCCATTATATTTGTTTTATGATTGCGACTATATTACTTTTCATAGGTATGAGAAAAGGAAGTAAAGGATTCCTAAATGCGGCAGCTATCTTATTTGTTATTTCCATTATAGGTACGCCAGATCCTTATTGGATGGGTCCAAATATTTTATCATTTATTCTGGGAGTTTTGGTATTTATTGGAACTATATTATTGAAAATGGAGACGGATTAAAGTAGATAGGGTTGAAAATTTTTAAAGAACTGTTATCATTTAAGTAGGTGGTAGGTTTTCGAGTACCCATTGGTACGCGGACGCCTACCATTTTTGAAGATAAAAAAAGCACCGTGAGAGGGTGCTAGATCTTGCCTGCTGAACTCGTCAATTGATAGATATCCTACGGGGTATTTTTTGTGAACTTTTTAGGAACTTTGAGGACTGTTTAAATCAGTTTAACTGGGTAGGGCATAGACCGAAAAAGCTGATTTAATGGGCTTTTTGAAAAATCATTTTCCATATCATATGTAATGTGTTATAATGAAGTGTTATATGGTCCCGATAAGGTGGTAGAAATCTTCTATCAGTACTTTGTAACTCTATAACAATATTTTTTAAGGGGGGACATTTTTATGTCAGAACGTAAACTTTTCACGTCTGAATCAGTATCTGAGGGGCATCCAGATAAGATTGCAGACCAAATTTCAGATGCTATTTTAGATGCTATTTTAGAGCAAGATCCAGAAGCTCACGTGGCTGCCGAAACAGCTGTTTATACTGGTTCCGTGCATGTCTTTGGTGAGATTTCAACGACTGCTTATGTGGATATTAACCGTGTGGTTCGTGATACCATTGCAGAGATTGGGTATACTAATACGGAATATGGATTCTCTGCTGAGACGGTAGGAGTACACCCATCTTTGGTGGAACAATCTCCTGATATTGCCCAAGGGGTTAATGAAGCCTTAGAAGTACGTGGAAATGAAGATCAAGATCCACTTGACTTGATTGGAGCAGGAGACCAAGGTCTCATGTTTGGTTTTGCGGTGGATGAAACAGAAGAACTCATGCCATTGCCAATTTCACTCAGCCACAAGTTGGTTCGTCGTTTGGCAGAGCTTCGTAAGTCTGGGGAAATTAGCTATCTTCGTCCAGATGCCAAGTCACAAGTTACTGTTGAGTACGATGAAAACGACCGCCCAGTGCGCGTGGATACAGTGGTTATTTCAACTCAACACGATCCAGATGTCAGCAATGAACAAATCCACGAAGATGTAATTAACAAGGTCATCAAAGAGGTGATTCCAGCTTCTTATCTAGATGCTGAGACCAAATTCTTCATCAACCCAACGGGTCGCTTTGTTATTGGTGGGCCTCAAGGGGACTCAGGTTTGACAGGTCGTAAGATCATCGTAGATACTTATGGTGGTTATTCACGTCACGGTGGTGGTGCCTTCTCTGGTAAGGATGCGACGAAGGTGGACCGTTCCGCTTCTTATGCAGCTCGCTACATTGCCAAAAATATCGTAGCGGCAGGTCTTGCTAAGAAAGCAGAAGTGCAATTGGCTTATGCCATTGGGGTAGCTCAACCTGTCTCTGTTCGGATCGATACCTTTGGTACGGGAACAGTCGCTGAAAGTAAGCTTGAAAAAGCAGCACGTGAGCTCTTTGATCTTCGTCCTGCAGGGATTATTCAAATGCTGGATTTGAAACGTCCAATCTATCGTCAAACAGCGGCTTATGGCCATATGGGACGGACAGATATTGACCTTCCATGGGAACGTTTGGACAAGGTAGAAGCCTTGAAAGAAGCTGTAAAATAATTAGTTGAAATGGAAAAGTTAGGGTCAAGTTGATCCTAGCTTTTTTTCGTTTTGAAAATTCCTACAGATGGAAAAATAGGTCGATCTGTGGTATAATAGATGCAGTATTTTGAATACGTTGTCCCTTTTATTTCCGTTACAAAAAACGATAGTAAAAGGAAAAAGACTTGAAAGAGCTAATAAATTATTAAGATGAAAAAAATTGTAATAAATGGTGGTCGCCCTCTAAAAGGAGAGGTGACCATTAGTGGTGCAAAAAATAGTGTAGTAGCCCTGATTCCGGCGACCATTCTGGCGGATGATATCGTGACCCTTGATGGGGTACCGGATATCTCCGACGTGGCGAGTCTGATTGAAATCATGACCATCATGGGGGCTAAGATCGAGCGCAAAGAAGACAGTTTGGTCATTGATCCACGTGGGGTGAAGAATATGCCCATGCCATTTGGAAAGATCAACAGTTTACGAGCTTCCTATTATTTCTATGGCAGCTTACTAGGACGCTATGGTCAAGCAACGGTTGGACTACCTGGTGGGTGTGATCTTGGCCCACGTCCGATCGATTTGCATTTGAAGGCCTTTGAAGCGATGGGAGCCGCTATGACCATGGATGGCTCTAGTATGAAACTTGCGACTGATGGCAAGCCTCTTCAAGGAGCAAACATCTACATGGATACTGTTAGTGTCGGTGCAACGATCAATACGATTTTGGCAGCGGTCAAGGCTGAAGGTCGGACAGTGATCGAAAATGCTGCGCGGGAACCTGAAATTATCGATGTGGTGACCTTGCTCAACAACATGGGAGCCCATATTCGGGGAGCAGGTACGGATATCATAATCATTGATGGTGTTCCACAATTGCATGGAACGAGACATCAGGTGATTCCAGATCGCATCGAAGCAGGAACCTATATTGCCCTTGCAGCTGCTATTGGAGAAGGTATCCAGATCAATAATGTATTGTACGAGCATTTAGAGAGCTATATTGCTAAGTTAGAGGAAATGGGTGTGCGCATGACCATTTCTGAAGATAGTATCTTTGTAGAAAAGCAGACGGGCTTGAAGGCCATCCAGATCAAAACCTCTCCTTATCCTGGTTTTGCGACTGATTTGCAACAACCGATCACACCTTTGCTCTTAACGGCTGCAGGACGTGGGCGCATTGTTGATACGATTTATGAAAAACGGGTCAACCATGTACCAGAATTGGCTAAAATGGGGGCCACCATTTCGACCTTGAACGACCACATTATTTATGAAGGGCCAAATCAATTGACAGGATCCAGTGTGAAAGCGACGGATCTTCGAGCTGGTGCGGCTTTAGTGATCGCCGGTCTCATGGCTTCTGGAACAACAGAAATTACAAATGTGGAATACATCCTTCGCGGGTATTCAGATATTATTCATAAATTGACCCAACTTGGAGCAGACATCCAGTTGGTAGAGGAATAGTGACAGAACTTGGGATCTGATAGTGGCGGCTGGATACACGAACAATGGAGTTTGAAATGAATATTTGGACGAACTTAGCTGCCTATTCACTAATTGAAACACAAAGGTTGTATTTACGACCTTTTCTCTTTGAGGATGCGGAAGATTTTTATAAGATTGCTTCGAATCCTGATAACCTACAATTTATCTTTCCTGCACAAGCCGATCTTGCTGAAACTCAATATGTACTAGCCAACTATTTCATGAAAAATCCTTTGGGGGTTTGGGCGATCTGTGATAAGGAAACTAATCAGATGATCGGCTCCATCAAGTTTGAAAAGTTGGATGAAATTAAGGGAGAGGCTGAGTTAGGCTACTTTTTACGCAAAGATTTTTGGGGGAAGGGCCTGATGACAGAGGCGGTCAAAGAACTGATCAATTTATCGTTTGAGAAATTTCAACTGAAGGAGCTTAAGATTGTCACCCATGTTGAAAATGCAGGGAGTCAAAAGGTCGCTTTAAAGGCTGGCTTTCGTCTCTTCCGTCAATTCAAAGGGAGTGACCGCTATACGCGTAAAATGCGCGATTATTATGATTTCCGCCTAGGTAGAGGGGACTTCTATGAGTAAACACCAAGAGATTTTGGACTATCTCGAAAAATTACCGATTGGAAAACGGGTCAGTGTCCGCAGTATCTCCAATTTTTTGAATGTCAGTGATGGGACGGCCTATCGTGCCATTAAAGAAGCTGAAAATCAAGGAATTGTCGAAACGCGTCCTAGAAGCGGAACCATCCGTGTCAAATCGCAAAAGGCTGTACTAGAGCACTTGACTTATCGGGAAATTTTAGAAATCACCGGTTCTGAAATATTAGCAGGTGAGGAAGGTCTCGAAAAAGAATTTAATAAATTTTACATCGGTGCTATGACAGAAAAGCACGTCCTAGACTATGTGTCTGAAGGTGGGCTTTTGATCGTGGGTGACCGCACTAGCATCCAACGATTGGCTCTTAAGCATGACAATGCGGTCTTAGTGACGGGTGGCTTTGAGGTGAGTGAAGATGTGATTGAGCTGGCCAATCAGGTACAAATCCCAGTCATCCGAACTTCACACGATACCTATACCGTCGCTACTATGATCAATAAGGCTTTGTCTAACATGCAGATCAAGACAGATATCTTGACGGTGGAGCAGGTCTATCGGCCTTTCCATGAGTACGGTTATCTTTCTGAAACAGATACGGTAAGGGATTATTTAGATCTGGTTCGAAAGAATCGCTTTAGCCGCTTTCCGGTTGTCAATCAACACCAGATGGTAGTGGGTGTCGTGACCATGCGAGATGCTGGTGATAAGGCACCTCAGACGACCCTAGATAAGGTGATGTCGCGGACTATTTTTACTACTAATTTGTCCACCAGCATTGCGACCATTAGCCAGCGGATGATCGCTGAAGATTATGAGATGATTCCTGTGGTTCGTACTAACCAGACCTTGCTGGGTGTTATTACGCGGCGGGATGTCATGGATCGGATTAGCAAGGTGCAGTTTTCGAGCTTGCCAACCTTTAGTGAGCAAATCGGTCAAAAGATTCAAACAGAGAACGACTATTACCAATTCACAGTAGAGCCAAGTATGTTGGAGAAAAGTGGTGTTTTGGCCAATGGGGTCATGATCGAAGTGCTGATGAAGGTTGTTCGCAAGATGATGCAACACAGTGGGCGTAGCTTGATCGTCGAACAGCTGATCATCAATTTTTTACAAGCTGTGCAGGTGGACGATGTGATCCGCATTGAACCACAACTTGTTCGGCGAACCAGACGTTCAGCCTTGGTTGATTTTAGCTTGTATCTAGATTTGCAGCTGGTCGCAAAAGCAACCATTACCATTAAGATTAATTAAACAAGAGAAATGAGGAGACAATGATTACATTAAAATCACAACGTGAAATTGAAGCCATGGATCGTGCAGGTGATTTCCTTGCCAGCATCCATATTGGATTACGTGACTTGATCAAGCCAGGGCTTGACCTATGGGAAGTTGAAGAATATGTCCGTCGTCGCTGTAAAGAAGCCAATGTCTTGCCGCTTCAGGTCGGTGTAGAAGGTAGTCTCATGGACTATCCTTATGCGACTTGCTGTGGTTTGAATGACGAAGTAGCCCATGCTTTTCCACGTCACGTCATTCTCAAAGATGGGGATCTCCTCAAGGTAGACATGGTCTTGTCAGAACCACTGGATAAATCTGTTTTGGATGTATCGAAATTAGATTTTGATAATGTGGCGCAAATGAAGAAATACACTGAGTCTTATAGTGGTGGCTTGGCGGACTCTTGCTGGGCTTATGCGGTTGGAAATGTTTCGCAAGAAGTCAAAGATTTGATGGACGTGACCAAAGAATGTCTCTATAAGGGAATTGAGAAAGCGGTCGTTGGCAATCGCTTGGGGGATATTGGCGCAGCGATTCAAGAGTATGCGGAAAGCAAAGGCTATGGCGTGGTGCGTGATTTGGTCGGACACGGTGTCGGGCCTACTATGCATGAAGAACCAATGGTCCCACATTACGGTCGTGCGGGACGCGGTCTTCGCTTACGTGAAGGCATGGTCTTGACGATTGAGCCAATGATCAATACCGGTACTTGGGAGATTGATACAGATATGGAAACTGGTTGGGCCCATAAGACCCTCGACGGTGGCCTTTCTTGTCAATACGAGCATCAATTTGTGATTACAAAAGATGGTCCAGTGATCTTGACTAGTCAAGGTGAAGAAGGAACATACTAAGAAATAGAGAGGGAAGAATGGAGCTGAAGGCAAGTGTCTGGTTTCGCTCTTTGCTCTTTTTTAGTAAAATGGGGAGGTGACGAATGAAAAAGGTCCTACAAAAAGTACTGGGACAGCCATTTATAAAGGGCTTCGTGCGGTTTTATCAGAGTGCAGAGTCTGATATCACTAGCATTGCTGTAGCCTATTATTTGCTGATCTCCATTTTCCCTTTGATGCTGATTGCAGCCAATATTTTACCCTACTTTCATATTCGTCCCACTCAGATTCTTTTAAGCTTACAGAAAGTTTTGCCAGCCTCCTTATATCGAATAGTGGCACAGATGATTTCGAGTGTCTTGACCAAACCCTCAACAGGCTTACTGAGTTTCTCGATTATTTCTGCTTTGTGGATCTTCTCTCAGAGCATTGCCTACCTCCAAAAAGCCTATAACAAGAGTTATGGGGTGGAAAAGGAGCGTGGTATTATCTGGGGGCGACTCTTTAGCTTTCTGATCAGTTTTGCCTTGCAGGGCTTGTTTGGACTCTCGCTGATCCTTTCTATGTTTGGGAAAATGATCGTTCGTTATCTCTATCAGACCTTTTCATTTGATCGGACGATTTATGTGCGCTTACTGAATTTGACAGAGCCGACCATCTATCTCTTGCTTTTTGTCAGTCTGGTCTTGCTCTATTACACCCTTCCAAATGTCAAAATTCCGAAATTTAGATATGTATTGCCAGGGGCGACCTTTGTTGTTGCTGTCCTGTATGCGATCTTGAATATCTTTTGGAAATATGTGGATCGTTATGTGAGTCATTTCTTAGATGCTCGTTTCTTCGGTTCAGTCGTCCTAGCGGTCATCATGTTCTGGTTCGTCTTGGTGGCAAAAATCATGATTATTGGTTGTATTTTAAACGCCAGTATCCAGTTTGCTAGAGAAGCCAAGTTCCAAACGCGCAATGGAGAAATTGTCTCCAAATTAAAAACGGAAGAAGTAGCTTTTCGGCATAAAGAAGCTTCACAAACATTAAAGCGACGGTTACGCTTGAGAAAAAAAGATAAAATAGAATAAAGGATAGTGGGACAGAAATCGGTAATTCGTTAGAATTCGATTTCGTCGTCCCACCTCCGCACAGTTGAGTAGGGCTGTAAAAGCTGATGAAATCAGCGTAGTAGAGCCCACTCAACCACTGCGTCTTGCTCGACAATTCAAAAATAATTGAGAGGTTAGGACTTTTGTCCCAGCCTCTTTTTTTTATTATCCATTTTGTTGCATTTGCAACAAAAATATGTTATGCTATTGTCAATAGGAAAGGAGGAGTGAGATGAGTATTTTGCGTGAGATTGGCATCATTGCGCGAGCACTGGATTCTATAGCAAATATTGAATTTCGAGATTTGGATCTGGCGCGTGGTCAATACCTCTACTTGGTGCGAATTGCCGAGCAACCTGGAATGATTCAGGAAGAACTCTCTGAGCTCTTAAAAGTAGATCGATCCACCGTTGCAAGGTCTGTAAAAAAACTAGAAGAACGAGGCTTGATTCAACAGCGTCCAAGGGGTGAAAACCTTAAAATCAAGGAATGGGAATTAACTGAAAAAGGTAAGCAGATTTACCCCTTCATTTTAGGGGAGCATCTTTACTCTGAGACAACTGCCTTAAAAGGATTTTCCAAAGAAGAAGTCGCACAGTTAGAGGAGTATCTCATCCGAGTTCGAGAGAATATCACCTTGGATTGGGAGCTAGTCAAAAAAGGTCAAAAAAGAAATTATAGTGAGGTAAAGCAATGAAAGTGATAGTCGATCAAGCATTTTGGGATTTATTTCCAACAGCTAGCATTACAGTGATGTCCTTGTATGGTATTGATAATACAGTAGATGAAGCCAAGGATCCTTATTTCAAAGAATTGTTGGACAAGGGTACCAAGAGAGCATGGGAATTTATTGATGAAGACAACTATACCCAGAGTGAGTTCGTTCAAGAGTGGCGCCAAGCTTTTAGCAAGTTTAAAACAAAAAAAGGAGCCCGATCTTCCATCGAGGCACTCTTAAAACGGGTTCACCAGGGACGTGAATTCTATCCGATTAATCCTTTGGTGGATCTTTACAATAGCGTGTCGATGGCTTATGCCCTTCCTTGTGGGGGAGAAGATATGGATAAATTGGTGGGTGGACTCTCTCTAGGACAAGCGAAAGGAGGCGAACCTTTCTTTCCATTAGGTGCTGAAGAAGATGCGCCAGCTTTGGAAGGGGAGATTATCTACTACGACCAAGAAGGAGCTGTTTGCCGTTGTTTGAATTGGCGTGAGGCACAAAGAACTATGTTAACAGAAGATACCAAGGACGCTATTTTAGTCATTGAAGCCATCAATGAGGAGCAGGCCAAACGGGCACAAACAGCCATGCAGGAATTGAAAGATCTAGCTAAGGATTATTTTGGGGTTGAAGGCACCATCTATCAATTAAGTGCAGAACATGCAAGTATAGAAGTTTAAAGTAATAAGGCTTGAAACAATCGTTTCAAGCCTTGTTTTTATTTTTAAAGACAAAGAGTTTACTAAAGACGTAATTGAGGACCACAATGGCCACTTGTGCAAAGAGGGTTTCGATTAGATTGATCTGACTCTTGTTATTGTGGACAAATTGCCCGATAATTCCTGGGAATTGCTTGACAAAAATCTCGGTCAAGGCCATATCTAGAATAAAGGTCCCAGAGCGCGCAATCGCAAATCGGATCAAGCGCTGAAACCAGCCCTTTCTTTCTTGTTTAAAGACAATGGTATCGTTGGTCGCAAAGGCAAAGAGGATCCCAGCAATGTTTCCAATAGCTGTCGCTAATCGTTCGTCACTAGTCACATGATAGATGAAGAGGCGGGTTCCGACGGAAACAAGGGTTGTGGCAACTCCAAAAAAGAGATAGGATAAAATTTCATTATCAAAAAATTTTTTAATTAGTGTTTTCATAAATTCAGTCTACCATAAAACCTCAAAATATGCTATACTTGAAAGGTTGAAGAAATCAAACCTTCAACCCTTGGTGCTTAAGATCCTTTCGCCAAGCATATTACACGCGGGAAAACCGCTAAAGGAGAATAAATGAAACAGTTAACTGCTCGTGATATGGCACAAATTGCCATTGTTGCTGCGATTTATATCGTATTGACCATTACCCCACCTCTCAACGCAATGGCCTACTATGGCTATCAATTCCGTGTTTCGGAAATGATGAATTTCTTAGCTTTTTACAATAAGAAGTACTTGATTGCGGTGACGCTTGGTTGTATGATTGCTAACTTATTTAGTTTTGGATGGATCGATGTCTTTGTCGGTGGAGGTTCAACCTTTGTCTTCTTAGGACTTGGACTCATTTTATTTGGTCGATTCAAAAACAAGTTCTTGTTTGACGGTCTTATTCGCTTGGACCATTTCTTGTTTGCGATTTTCTTTTCCATCTCCATGTTTACGATTGCCTTGGAACTATACTACCTTCAAGGCCAACCATTCTTCTATAACTGGTTGACTATGGGATTGGGTGAATTCGCATCCTTGATTTTTGGAGCGATTGTGATCAATCAACTTTCTAAACGGATCGATTTTACAAAATAAGAAAAGGGAGCTTTGGCTCCTTTTTTTCATGCTAAGAATGCAGTAAATTCAAGGCTAAATTAAGATTTTATGATAAAATAAGAACATGAAAACCAGAATGAAAGAATTAGTGGAATTACTCAATCGATATGCTTACGAGTATTACACAAAAGACGCTCCATCTGTTTCAGATAGTGAATATGATCAATTATATCGGGAGTTGGTGGAACTAGAAACCGCACATCCAGATGAGATCTTACCAGAGAGTCCAACTCACCGTGTAGGTGGGGTGGTTTTAAAAGGCTTTACCAAATACCAGCACCAGTATCCCCTTTATAGTTTGCAGGATGCTTTTTCGCGTGAAGAATTAGAAGCCTTTGATCAGCGTGTCCGTAAGGAATTTCCTTCTATCAGCTATGTATGTGAGCTGAAGATCGATGGCTTGTCCATTTCCCTCACCTATGAAAATGGAGTCCTCGTAACGGGGGCGACACGTGGGGATGGTTCTGTCGGTGAGGATATTACAGAGAACCTCAAGCGGGTCAAGGACATTCCTTTAGTGTTACCAGAGCCAGTGAACATTACAGTTCGAGGCGAGTGCTATATGCCACGGGCTTCCTTTGATCGGGTCAATCAGATCCGTCAAGAAAATGGCGAGCCGGAGTTTGCTAATCCACGAAATGCTGCTGCAGGAACGCTTCGCCAATTGGATACGAAAATCGTGGCCAAGCGAAATCTCGCAACCTTCTTGTATCAAGAAGTGAGTCCAACTGATCAAAGCAGTCAGGAAGGCGTGCTTGAGAAATTAGCCCGCTTAGGCTTTGTCGTGAACCAAGAGCGAGTGCTGGCTGAGGATATGGAGCAAATTTGGGACTTTATCCAAAAAGTAGCTCAGCTTCGAGAGGATCTTCCCTACGATATCGATGGGATCGTCATCAAGGTCAATGACCTAGCTGTTCAAGAAGAACTAGGCTTTACCGTTAAGGCTCCTAAATGGGCTGTCGCCTATAAGTTTCCAGCTGAAGAAAAAGAAGCGAAAATCCTATCGGTGGATTGGACGGTTGGACGGACCGGTGTTGTCACGCCAACTGCCAATCTAACTCCAGTCCAGCTAGCAGGAACTACCGTTAGTCGGGCAACCTTGCACAATGTGGACTATATTGCTGAAAAAGATATTCATCAGGATGATACCGTCATCGTCTACAAGGCGGGTGATATCATTCCTGCGGTCTTGCGTGTTGTTAAAGATAAGCGAGTCTCTGATCAAGCATTAGCCATTCCAACTCATTGTCCAAGCTGCCAGAGTGAGTTGCTTCATTTCGAGGATGAGGTAGCCCTTCGCTGTATCAATCCGCTCTGTCCAGCACAGATTAAGGAAGGATTGAGCCACTTTGCCAGTCGGGATGCTATGAATATCACAGGCTTGGGTCCAGCTGTTGTAGAGAAACTCTTCGCCGCTCAGTTGGTAGAGGATGTAGCTGGGATCTATCGTCTGACAGTCGAGGATCTATTGACCTTAGAAGGCTTTAAAGAAAAATCTGCTGAAAAACTCTATGAAGCCATTCAAGCTTCAAAAGAGAATTCAGCTGAGAAATTACTCTTTGGTTTGGGGATCCGCCATGTCGGTAGCAAGGTTAGTCAAATCTTGCTCCAAGAATTCCATGACCTCGATCAATTGGCTACAGCTGATCCAGAACGAATTGCCAGCATTGACAGTCTCGGTATGGTCGTGGCTGAAAGCCTCAAGCGTTATTTCGCACAAGAAGGATCCAAGCGCCTATTGCAAGAGCTTAAAGAAGCTGGCGTCAATATGGACTATCTTGGTGAGAAAGTCGCTGCTGATGCGGCCCTATCAGGAATGACAGTCGTTTTGACTGGGAAGCTAGAGCGACTCACGCGTTCAGAAGCCAAGGCAAAATTAGAAAGTCTGGGCGCTAAGGTGACTGGATCGGTTTCCAAAAAAACAGATTTGGTCGTTGCTGGTAGTGACGCTGGTAGCAAGTTAACCAAAGCACAAGAATTAGGAATCCAGGTAGAAGATGAGGCCTGGCTTGAAAGTTTATAGAGGATCTTTATGGTAGAACGAATCAAAAAAGCCCGTTTAATTTATAATCCGACCTCTGGGCAAGAAATTATCAAGAAAAATATTGCGGAAGTCTTGGACGTACTCGAAGACGTGGGCTATGAAACCAGCGCTTATCAAACGACTCCAGAACCATTTTCTGCCCAAAATGAAGCAGAAAGAGCCGCTAAAGCAGGCTTTGATTTAATCATTGCCGCTGGTGGAGATGGTACGATTAACGAAGTGGTCAATGGGGTCGCAGGTCTGGAAAATCGTCCGCAGATGGCCTTTATTCCGACCGGTACCACCAATGACTATGCGCGTGCCTTGAAGATCCCGATGGGAGATCCTGTGGCGGCTGCTCGCATTATCGAAAAGAATCAAACCATTCAGATGGATATTGGTCGTGCCTATGGCAGCAAGTATTTCATCAATATTGCTGCAGCAGGAACCATGACAGAATTGACCTTCAGTGTTCCAAGTAGTGTTAAATCTCGCTTGGGTTACTTTGCCTATGTGGCTGAAGCAGCTAAAATGTTGCCGCGAAACAAGGCTCGAAAGGTGCGGATTGAGCACGACAATGGTGTCTTTGAAGGGCCAGCGTCTATGATTTTTGTGGCCTTGACCAACTCCATTGCTGGTTTTGAAAGTGTCGCGCCAGATGCTAAGCTTGATGATGGGAACTTTACCTTGATTATCGTAAAAACTGCTAAGCTCTTTAACATGTTGTCCTTGATGATTCAGGCCATTAATGGGGGCAAGCATGTGCACGATGAAAATGTAGAATATCTCAAGACCAAGAAGTTGACGATCGAAATGTTAGGGAAAAATGCTCAACCATTCCGCATCAATCTAGATGGGGAATACGGAGGAGATACTCCAGTTGAATTGGAAGTCTTCCATAACCACTTGGAATTCTTTGCAAATATTGATGAAATCAACAACGATGCTTTGGTTCACCCATCTGAAGAATAAAAACAAATAGTTGGAATCCATTACGTGTTTCACCAGCGGATGGTTCCTTCGGTATTAAATTGGAAATAGGAAAATGTTATGCGACAATACCATGTAAAGCTTCATTTTCATAAGCAAAAAGGAAATTATTTTGCTTATGATATGTGGCAGTGGCAGGATCAAGTAGAAGGAAAATCAGTCTCTTTCTCCAAGTTGGATTATTTTGGAGTGGAGGGAAATCTGGTATACGAGAGTGAGCATGCCTTGAACCGGGGCCATGTCCTGGTTAAAGAAGGGGATTGGCTCACTAAGACCCGTGATTTTGAAATCGAACTTTTACCAGAAGGGCATGTTCGAGAAGTGTGGATTCTCGATGGAGACGATACAGTCTATTATTCTTTGCAAGCTGCTTTGACGAGTCATGCCTACAGCCATCGTCAGCCTCATGCCTACGATATGGCAATGCGTCCTAGAGAGTTTGATGTTAAATGGGCGTATCAAGGCTGGCTTGGTCATCGTGAGGAAGAAGGGGAGCATTGCTTTAAATTGTGGGCTCCTACCGCTAAGAAAGTTGAATTGTTGCTTTATCAATCAACCGAGCTGGATGCGCCTATCTGGAAGACCATTCCGATGACGCGTGGCAAACAAGAGTCTAGCTACCACCCAGAAAATACCCATGGTGTTTGGATTTTAGATTTTCTAGGTAATTTAAGTGGCATGGCCTATCAATATCGTGTGCATTTTGAACACCATACTCAAGTGACGCGCGATCCTTATAGCATTGCAACGACAGCGGATGGGATGCGCTCTGCCATTCTTTCAAGAGCAGATCGTCAGTTTGATTGGGGTCCTAAAAAAGGCGCCGATGCGACTCCTTGGCGCTTGGACAATCCATGTCAAGCAGTGATTTATGAGATGCACCTTCGGGATTTGACCAAGTCACCGACATCAGGTGTGGACGAAGCCCTGCGTGGGACCTATCTGGGGGCTTGCCAAGAAGGAACCGTCAATAGCCATGGTGATGCAACTGCCTTTGATTATATCCGTCAGTTAGGAGTTAATGTCGTGCAACTGCAGCCCATCTCTGATCGCTTTAAACAGTACGACGAAGAAGGCCAGGTGACCTACAATTGGGGCTACGACGTTCAGAATTATTCTGCACCAGAAACTAGCTTTTCGACGGATCCATCCAATCCGAAACAAACCATGAAAGAGCTCAAAACCATGATCCGGGCTTATCATGAGGCAGGAATTTCCGTGGTCATGGATGTGGTCTATAATCATATCTACTCGACCGAGCATGGTCCTTTCCAAAATACAGTACCCGATTATTATTACCGGATGGAGCCAGATGGTCGCTTCCAAAATGGGACAGGTGTTGGGAATGAAACGGCTAGTGAGCATGAAATGTACCGCAAGTACATGATTGATTCTCTCACGTACTGGGTCAAAGAGTACCAGATCGATGGCTTCCGCTTTGATTTGATGGGGATTCACGATGTAAGGACGATGAATGCTATTCGGGAGGCTATGGATGCTCTGGATCCTCGCATTCTTCTTTACGGAGAAGGTTGGGATATGGGAACAGGTCTCGCACCAGAAGATAAGGCTAAGAAAGACAATGCAGCGCAATTGCCTCGAATTGGATTCTTCAATGATACGGAGCGCGATGCCATTAAAGGGGCTGAGGTTTATGGTTCCATCAAACGTGGCTTCGTCAGCAGAAAATCAACAGAGTATACCGTTGCGCGTGCTGTTTTAGGTAGTGCAGAGCTTGGCAATTATTTAAGTCCCAATCAGGTCTTGAATTATGTGGAGGCTCATGACAATTATAATCTCTATGACTTGCTTCAGACCCTTCATCCGAATGTAGAAGTAGCAGGCTTGGTCAAGCGCTCAGAGTTGGCTACGGCCATGAATCTGCTCTTTCAAGGCATGGCCTTCATGCAATTGGGTCAAGAATTCATGCGGACCAAATTGGTGGCGACAGGTCCTGATGGTGAGATCACCCCTTTGGATCGTGAACGGGCCATGAATTCCTACAATGCTCCAGATTTTGTGAATCAGGTCAATTGGGATCTGGTCAGTCAAAACAAGGAATCAATTGCCTATATCCGAAGCTTGATCAATTTGAAGACAAGTCTTCCTGTCTTAGAGCTTGAAAGCTATGATAAAATCTATCAACAAGTCTTTATCCAATCTGCAACTGATACCAGCGGTCTTGTCATCTATGAACTAACAGGAGACAAGAAGTACTTGGTCATCTTCAACGCCAGCGGACTTCCTTATTACCTCCAAAATTCAGACAAATTGAAATTGATGGTTGGGAATAGTCGTCATAAACGGCCATTTTATGTGGAGAATTTAACAGCTTCTATTTTTGAACTCCTAGACTAAGTTCTTTTTAAAGAAATCACAAAATCCCTGAGTTTTTAAACTCAGGGATTCTTTTTATTTAGAAGAACTGCTACTGGTCTCTGTTGAGGAAGAACTATCGTCTTCTGGGTGCAATTCTTTATAAGTCGGTGCCTTGAAGAGATCAACGGTAGACTGGTTGCCACGTTGGTTATAAAGGCTGGTTGATTTGTCACCTTTTTCCCTTTCAATCTTCTTCAATGCCTTGAAGGAATTGGTGTAGGAATAATCTTCTGGATTGACTTTTCCAAGATCATTGCCCTTGAAGAAGCGAAGGAGGTCACCGGTCTGGATGCTATCACTAATCTTCAATTGAAGGTTAGCAGCTTCCCTAATCTTGTCCAGTTCTTCCTTGGTTTTTTCGTCTGGGTTCGTGATTTCCTCACCTGTTTTAGTGTAATAGGTCCGGCCACTATAGCTTGTATACTCAGGAGTTACAAAGTAGTTAGCGGAGCGGAAGGCTACAATTTGATCATGATCTGGTGAGAGCATATCTTGACCAACTTGGAGGAATTTGTTGGATTCAATGCCCAGCAAATGTTCCAAGGTTGGGAGCATATCAATTTCGCCACCATAGGTATCAATGATGCCGCCCTTATCCATACCTGGAACGACTACCATATAAGGTACGCGTTGCAACATGGCATTGTCATAACTTGACCACGTTTCAGAGTTCTTACCAAGTAGAGGAGCAAGAGCTGGGTTACGAGAGTTTGAAATTCCGTAGTGGTCCCCATAGAGAACGATGATGGAATTTTTGTAAAGACCAGATTCTTTCAGGTAATCAAAGAATGCTTTGATCGAAGAATCTAGGTAGTTAGCGGTCGCAAAATAGCCATTGATGGTTTCGTCCTGAGTCTTAGCTAGAGGGAAGCCAAGATCATCTCCTGACAAGCTAGTTGTATAAGGATAGTGATTGGAAACCGTAATGAACTTCGTATAGAAAGGTTGTTGCAATCTTTCTAGGTATTTAATGGAATCCTTGAGCATGTATTTGTCATTAAGACCATACTGGAAGGAGTTGCTGCTGTTTTGTTTGGTGAAGTAGCTGGCATCAAAGAAGTAATTGTAGCCCCATTGTTTATAGGCGGTATTTCGATTCCAGAAACTTCCAGCATTCCCGTGGAAAACAGCGCTCGAGTTGTAACCATTTTTTGAAAGAATAAATGGTGCAGCCTGTTGGGTATTGGTTCCACCATAGTTCACCATAAAGGAACCTTGGTTGAGTCCGAAGAGGCCTGTTTCAATCATGGTCTCAGCATCAGACGTTTTCCCTGCCTTGACTTGGTTAAAGACATTTGAAAAGGCAAAGGTTTCTTTCGAGTGGTAAAGTGAGTTTAAGAAAGGTGTCACTTCATATTCTTTATCGTCTACTTTCAACTTGTAATCGATCAAGAATTGTTGGAAACTTTCCAAGTGAATGTAGATGACATTACGGCCTTTGGCCATTCCAAAGTACTCAGGATTAGGCTTGGCATAATGCTGTTGGATATATTCTTCCACCGGTTTTAAATCTGCTTCGGAGGCTTTGGAACGTTCTTTGTTGGCAGCATAGGTCTGATTAGCACTGTAACCTAGAAAGGCTGGTAAGCCTAGGGCACGAACGACATAGTAGTTTGAGAACCCACGAGTCAAGAGCTCAGGTCGGTCAATTTCTGCGAGGAAAAGGTTGGCCGAAAAGAGCATAGCCGATAAAGAGGTAACCGCAAAACTAGCTCGTTTATTGAAGGGACGATTGTCCATTCGAATCCATTTCTTAAAGAAGAAGAAAGCTAGAATAGGGAAATCTAGAATGTAGATCACATCCCAAGGGCGGAACAATTCTAAAGCAGCAGCTCCGAGACCGGCAGAAACCTTGCTGGAAGCCAACATGGTATTGACCGTTACGAAGTCTGTAAACTCTCGATAATAGATGGAGTTGGAAATCAACCAAATAAATAAGAGAAGGTAGATCCCAAAGGCCAAACTATAAAAGAGCTTGGTTCGTTTGATATAAAGTGCAAGACCAATGAAGAGCAGACTGATCGGCAATGGGTTGATCACTGCTAGAAAAATCTGATACGGTCCCTGAATGTCTAAATTAAAATCAACTGAATAGGCCCACATGGTTTTGAACCAGTAGAGCAACAGAAGGGTCAAGACAAATCCTAGTCTGGTACTCATGAAATTGAGTATCGAATTCGTAATTTTTTTCACAAAATGTTACTTCCTTGTCTTATTTCCTAAAAATTTTCATATACAAGTATACCACAATTTTATGGAGAAAGAAAAAAATGACTGTAAAGGAGAGGAAAGAAATAGGAAAGATCCGGCATTTTATATCATTTGAAGCTAAATGATGAAAGCTAGGATAAAACGGTAAAAAAAGTTCCAGTAAATAAAGCCTCTCTTTGTGAAAACTGCAGACTTTTGCTATAATAGAGGATATGAAAAAACTCACAGTCAGTCGCCAAGTCGCAACAAAAATCAAACAAGGACAATCCCTTCTTGAAAAGCAAGATTTTGAGTCACTTCCTGCTTTGAATCAAGCGGTTCAATTGCTTTCAGGAGATGGAAAATCCCTAGGAGTCGGATACTTATCTGAACAAAATAAAGGGATTGGATGGTTTGTTTCACAAGAGTTGGTCACTTTTGATCAAGACTTTTTTAAAAAGCTTTTCATCAAAGCCAAGCAATATCGTCGTTCTTATTATGAGGATGAGAAGACAACTGCTTTTCGTCTCTTTAACCAAGAGGGAGATGGTTTTGGTGGTTTCACGGTTGACTTGTATGGTGAGTTTGTTGTTTTTTCTTGGTACAATCCTTTCGTATTTCAGATCAAGGGAACCATTCTAGCGGCCTTTCAAGAAGCTTTTCCAGAAGTCCGAGGGGGCTATGAAAAGATTCGCTTTAAAGGCTTGGACTATGAATCAGCTCATGTCTATGGAGAAGAAGCTCCGCAAGAATTTTTGATTCTTGAAAATGGGGTCTCTTACCAAGTCTTTCTCAATGATGGCTTGATGACGGGGATTTTTTTGGATCAGCATGAAGTTCGAGGTAGCTTGGTAGAGGGCTTAGCTGCGAGCAAGTCCTTGCTTAATATGTTCTCCTATACGGCGGCCTTCTCTGTGGCTGCGGCAATGGGTGGAGCAGTTGAGACAACATCGGTCGATCTGGCTAAGAGAAGTAGAGAATTATCAGAAGCGCATTTTGTGGCAAATGGCTTGGCGTTGGATGCTCATCGTTTTGTCGTGATGGATGTCTTTGACTATTACAAATATGCCAAACGCCATGACCTAAGCTATGATGTGATCGTGCTTGATCCGCCTAGCTTTGCGCGGAATAAAAAACGGACATTTTCAGTCGCTAAAGATTATCATCGATTGGTCAGCGAGGCTCTTGAGATTTTAAATCCAGGTGGGACCTTGATTCTCAGTACCAATGCAGCAAATGTGACCAAAGATAAATTTAAAAAACAAATCGAAAAGGGATTTCAAGGTCGTAAGCATCGCTATGTAGCGGAATACGGACTTCCGGGTGATTTTCGATGGAACAAGAAAGAAGAAAGTAGTAATTACTTAAAAGTATTTACGATTAGGGTGGATGTATGAAGTTAGTTGTTTCGATTATGCCTCGCTCCTTAGAAGAGGCGCAACAACTAGATAGTTCGCGTTACGAGGATGCAGATGTTATTGAGTGGCGTGCGGACTTTTTAGAAAAAAGCGAGATCTTAACCGTCGCTCCTGCAGTTTTTGAGAAATTTGCTGGACGCGAGATTTTATTCACCTTGCGGACTCGAGCTGAAGGTGGAGGGATGGAGCTGACTAATGAAGAATATGTTGGGATCCTGAAAGATATTCAATCCATCTATCATCCGGATTATATCGATTTCGAGTATTATAGTCACCGTGAAGTCTTTGAAGAGATGTTGGAATTTTCAAATCTTGTTCTCAGCTACCATAACTTCCAAGAAACTCCGGAAAATATGATGGAGATCTTATCGGAATTGACCAGTTTTTCTCCAAAATTAGTCAAAGTATCTGTCATGGCCCACAATGAACAAGATGTTCTTGACTTGATGAATTATACGCGTGGTTTCAAGACGCTGAATCCTGAGCAAGAGTATGTAACCATTTCCATGGGCAAGGTCGGGAAGATTTCGCGCTTGACAGCTGATTTGACAGGCTCTTCCTGGTCTTATGCTAGAGTCGGAGATGAAAGCGCCCCAGGTCAAATTCCTCTTGAAAATATGAGAAGAATTCGGGAGTTATTAAATGAAGATTGACGGATATACTCGGATGGCAGCGGTCATTGCCCATCCCATTCGTCATAGTATCTCTCCTTTCATTCATAATCTAGCCTATGAATTAACAGCGACCAATGCTGCTTATCTAGCTTGGGATATTGCTGAAGAAGACTTAGAAAGCACCATCAGCCAAATTCGTAAGTTGGATATGATTGGAGCCAATATCTCCATGCCCTATAAGCAGAAGGTCTTTCCTTGCTTAGATGAAGTGGATGAGATGGCCCGAAAGATCGGCTCTGTCAATACCATTGTTCACCGTGATGGCAAGCTTAAAGGCTATAATACGGATGGGATTGGTTTCTTTCGCAGTTTACCGATGACCTTTTCGATGAAAAATGGAGTCATGGCGATCCTGGGTGCTGGGGGTGCGGCTTCTGCGATTGTGGCGCATGCCATTGCGCAAGGGGCAGCAGAGATCCATCTGTTTGAGCGCTCGGAAGGCTATGAGACTTCCAAACAACGCTTGGACCAATTAGGAAAGAATTTTCAGTTCGACTTGCAATTGCACTATATCAAGGATACAGAGAAACTTCAAACGATTCTAAATAAATCCGATTTGATCTTGAATGCGACAGGTGTGGGCATGGATGGTGAGTCCCTCCCCATTCCTGAGAGCATTCAATTTCCAAAAGAAGCGATTATTGCTGATATGATTTATTTTCCAGCTGAAACTCCATTTTTAAAATTGGGTCGCCAACAAGGCAATCAGACTTTAAATGGACTGGGAATGCTGTTTTATCAGGCAGAAAAAGCCTTTGAGCTAATGACGGAGAAGGATTTCCCAGCGGACGCAGTTTGGGAAGCTTTAAAAAATGAATACAGTCATTTTATACATTGAAAAAAACAAGACCTTTGTGTCTTGTTTTTTTCTTGCATAACTCCTTTTCAATGCAGACAAGGAGATGGATTCATGGTAAGATAAATAGAGAACATGCTGAAAAGGAGATTCCTATGAACGTATCGGTACCTATTCCAGGACATTCCTATGATATTGTGATTGAAAGAGGTGGTCTCAACCAGGTTGGAGATTGGTTGCGCACTCTTTGGGGCGATAAAAAAGTCGCTATTATTTCCGATAACCGTGTAGCTAAGTTATATGCGTCTATCGTAGAGAAGAGCCTTGAGAAAGCTGGTTTTCAAGTGGTGCGCTTTGAGTTTCTTCAAGGGGAAGCCAGTAAGAATCTAACCACTGTTTCAAAAGTTTATGAATTTCTAGCTACCCAGGGCATGACGCGCAGTGATGGAATCGTTGCTCTTGGGGGTGGCGTAGTTGGTGATTTGGCTGGTTTTGCTGCCTCGACCTATATGCGGGGAATTTCCTTTGTTCAGATCCCGACTAGCTTGACCGCACAGGTGGATTCTTCTATCGGGGGAAAGACTGGAGTCAACACAGCACTTGCCAAAAACATGGTGGGGACCTTTGCCCAACCAGACGGTGTGTTTATTGATCCTGAAGTGTTGAACACTTTAGGACACCGTGAATTGATCGAGGGAATGGGCGAAGTGATCAAGTATGGTCTCATCCAAGATACGGAACTTTGGGAAGAATTGGAAGCCATGGATGGTTCCATCGAGAGTATTTTAGAGCATGCAGAGAGCATCATTTCCCATTCTTGCCTGGTGAAGCGAGACCATGTTGTGGCAGATGAGTTGGACAATGGTATTCGACTGTATCTCAATTTTGGTCATACCATTGGGCATGCCATTGAAGCGACAGCTGGTTATGGACAGGTTATGCATGGGGAAGCCGTTAGTATGGGCATGGTGCAGCTCTCCCGAGTTGCAGAAGAAAAGGGCTTGATGCCGAAGGGAATCACTCAAAAAATCGAAGAAATGTGCCGGAAATTTGGCCTTCCTGTGACCTATGAGAACTGGGATAAAGAAGCCCTTTATCAAGCCTTGACCCATGACAAAAAAGCACGTGGGACTAGCTTGAAATTGGTGATTGTTCCAGAGTTGGGGCAAGCAGCGATTCATCAAATCCCTCTTCACGAAATGAAGGACTTTTTAGAAAGAAAGGAATAAGGTCGTATGAGATATTTAACAGCAGGAGAGTCCCATGGACCTCGACTAACAGCCATCATCGAGGGGGTTCCGGCAGGCCTTCCTTTATCTGAAGAGGATATTAATAAAGAGCTCAAACGTCGACAAGGTGGCTATGGTCGTGGTGCTCGGATGAAAATCGAGAGTGACCGGGTCGAGATCACATCAGGGGTCCGTCATGGCTTGACCATGGGAGGTCCGATTACTCTCAACGTGACCAATCTGGATCACCAAAAGTGGTTGGAGATCATGAATGTAGCACCGGTCAAAGAGAAAAAGAAAAATCTGCGTAAGATCACCAAGCCACGTCCTGGTCATGCCGATCTAGTCGGAGGGATCAAATACCGTTTTGACGATCTTCGTAATTCGCTCGAACGTTCTTCAGCCCGTGAGACGACCATGCGTGTAGCCGTTGGTGCGGTTGCGAAACGGATTTTAGAAGAAATCGGCCTTGAAGTGGCCAGCCACATTGTTAATTTTGGGGGAATTGAGATTGCAATTCCCGAGAATCTAACCGTTTCAGAAATCAAGGAAAAGGCAGCGAAGTCGGAAGTTTCGATCGTTGTGCCAGAACAAGAAGAAGCCGTTAAGGCCTACATTGACCAAGTAAAAAAAGATGGCGATACCATCGGGGGAATTGTAGAAACCTTGGTTGGAGGTGTGCCTGTTGGACTAGGATCCTATGTGCAATGGGACAAGAAATTGGATGCCAAAATCGCTCAAGGGGTGGTCTCTATCAATGCCTTTAAGGGAGTGGAGTTTGGTCTTGGGTTCGACGCAGGTCGCCTAAAAGGTAGTCAAGTCATGGATGAAATCATCTGGTCTCAGGACACTGGCTATACCCGTCGCACCAATAATCTTGGTGGTTTTGAAGGGGGCATGACCAACGGTGAGCCCATTCTAGTTCGTGGCGTTATGAAACCTATTCCGACCCTCTACAAACCTTTGATGAGTGTGGATATTGAAACCCATGAGACTTATAAGGCAACGGTTGAGCGCAGCGACCCAACGGCTCTGCCAGCTGCAGGTGTGGTGATGGAAGCAGTGGTCGCAACAGTCCTTGCTACAGAAGTGCTTGAAAAATTCTCATCCGATAACTTGGAAGAATTGAAAGAAGCCGTTGCTAAGCACCGGGACTTTACGAAGAATTTTTAAGAGAAAGAGTTTTCCTTTGGAGAAGAAAGTTGTATATATTGCAGGCTTGGGCTTGATTGGTGCATCCCTCGCGCTAGGCATTAAGAGGGCCCACCCAAATGTGACCATTCTTGGCTACAATCGTAGTGAAGCCTCTCGAACCATCGCTCTTGAAAGAGGAATAGTGGATCAGGTGACGGATGATTTCGCAGCCTTTGCCCCTTTAGCAGATATCATTATTTTGGCCCTTCCCATCAAGCAAACCAAGTCTTACTTAGAAACCTTAGCTAGCTTGCATTTGAAAGACCGGGTACTGGTGACAGACGCAGGCTCTACCAAGGCAGAAATTGTCGCACAAGCTGAAAAAGTGTTTACAGATAAGGATGTACGCTTTGTGGGAGGACACCCCATGGCTGGTAGTCATAAGACAGGTGCTGCAGCAGCAGATGCCACCTTATTTGAAAATGCCTATTATATTTTTACCCCTTCCAGCTTGACGACAGGGGGTGCCATGGAAGAGTTGAAAGAGCTTCTGAGTGGATTGGGATCTCGATTTATTGAAATCGATGCCGAGGAACACGATCGGGTGACTTCCCAGATCAGTCATTTTCCTCATATTTTAGCCTCAACTCTGGTCGAGCAGGCCGTAGCTTATGGGAAAGAGCATGAAATGACCCGCCGTTTTGCAGCTGGTGGCTTTCGGGATATGACCCGGATTGCAGAAAGTGAGCCAGGCATGTGGACTTCTATTCTCTTGTCCAATTCTCAAGCGATATTAGAGCGGATTGCAGATTTCAAAGAGCGTTTGGATCAGGTGGCTGAGACTATCCAAGCAGATAACGAGGAGGCCATTTGGTCCTTTTTCCAAGAAGGGCGGAAGCACCGAAAAGAAATGCAGATCCATCAGCGTGCTGGACGTGATAGTGCCTATGATCTCTTTATCGATGTCCCAGATAAAGAAGGTGTAATCCTCGAAATCTTACAACTCTTACAAGGGATTTCCTTGGTCAATATTCACATCAATGAAGAAAATCGGGAGGATATCCACGGGATTTTGCAGCTGACCTTTAAAAATGCAGAGGATCAAGAGCGGGCCCAAACATTGATTAGCCAGGCGACATCTTATACCGTTCTTGCTTGCTAGGTCTACAGAAGGATTTGCATCAAAAGGCCTGCTTCATTTTAGGAATATTGAAGGAAAAGCAGTATAATAGAAGTATCTTATCAGTAAAGGAGCCTAGAAAATGGCAAATATTTATGATGTAGCAAACGAACTCTCTCGGACTCTGCGAGACCTTCCTGAATACATGGCTGTCGTAGAAAGTAAGCAAGCGATTGAAGCAAATCCAGAAGCGAAAACGCTGTTTGACGAATACGTCGCTTTCCAAAATCAATTGCAAGGTTTGATGCAATCCGGTCAACTTCCAACAGAAGCTGTGCAACAAGAAATGAAGGACTATATGGAAAAAATCCAAGCAAGTCCGATTGTGAATGAATTTTTCACCAAACAACAACAATTGTCTATTTATCTTTCAGATCTTGAAAAGATCATCTTTGAGCCGATTCAAGATTTATACAAATAAGAACCACTACCAGAGTTGTCATTTCGACTCTGGTATTTTCGTTCGCCACTAGAGAAAAACAAGCTCAAAAAATGCTTGGAAACATTCGTTTTTTGTTCCAAATTTTTGATCAAAAATTGAATTCATGTCCTATTTATGATAGAATATGTGGAAAAGCACTCTGGAGATGGCAATGAAATTAAGAACCAATAGCAAGGGTCTAAAGGGAACCATTCGTGTCCCTGGTGACAAATCCATCAGTCACCGATCGATTATTTTTGGAAGTCTTGCAAAGGGCGAAACCAAGGTTTATGATATCTTGCGAGGCGAAGATGTGCTTTCTACCATCCAGGTGTTTCGAGATTTAGGAGTCTCTATCCAAGATGACGGGGATGTGATTCGGATTCAAGGAGTAGGTTTTCAAGGTCTTCAAGCCCCGACGTCTCCCCTTGATATGGGCAATTCAGGAACTTCTATTCGTTTGATCTCCGGTGTTTTAGCTGGTCAGGATTTTGCAGTGACCATGGTCGGAGACGACAGCCTTTCCAAACGGCCCATGGATCGTGTGGCGATCCCACTGCGTCAGATGGGAGTTGAGATTGCTGGTCAGGGAGATCGCGATTGCCCACCTTTACATGAAAAAGGGACCCATCAGCTCCAACCGATTCATTACCGTTTGCCAGTGGCATCGGCCCAAGTCAAGTCTGCTCTCATTTTTGCGGCTTTACAGGCTGAGGGTGAATCAACGATTATCGAGAAGGAAAAGACGCGTGACCATACGGAGGATATGATTCGCCAATTTGGTGGAGAGATCCAGGTGGATGGAAAAACCATCCGCATCCAAGGGGGACAAGAGTTCCAAGGTCAAGAAGTCATCGTTCCTGGAGATATTTCCAGTGCAGCCTTTTGGTTAGTGGCCGGCCTCATTCTGCCAGAGAGTGTGATCAAGATTGAAAATGTTGGTATCAACCAAACTCGGACAGGGATTCTCGATGTGATTCAAGAAATGGGGGGAGAGCTCACCATGGAGGATCGCGATGAAAAAGCGGTCTCTGCAAGCCTCACTGTCAAGACTTCGTCCTTAAAAGGGATTCGGATTGATGGGGAGTTGATTCCACGCTTGATTGATGAATTGCCGATTATTGCCTTACTAGCGACACAAGCAAATGGCCAGACCGTGATTGCGGATGCTGAGGAGCTTCGTGTGAAAGAAACGGACCGCATCCAGGTTGTAGCAGATAGTCTCAATGCTATGGGAGCCACTGTCGTGCCAACGGAAGACGGCATGATCATCACTGGACCGACTCCCCTACATGGAGCAGACTTAGAGACCTTTGGAGATCACCGAATTGGGATGATGGCTGCCATTGCTGCCTTATTGGTGAGTGAAGGAAATGTGATGCTGGATCGGGCAGAGGCCATTAACACCAGTTACCCTAGTTTTTTTGAAGATTTGGAGACCTTACTGCATGGCTAAAATTTTACTTGGTTTTATGGGAACAGGTAAAACGACCGTTGGTCGCATTCTTGATCCAAAGTTCCATGATATGGATGAATTAATTGTTGAAGAGATCGGTATGTCGATCAATGATTATTTCGCAGTGGAAGGAGAAGACGCCTTTCGTCGTCGCGAGGCTGAAATGCTGGAGCGTTTATTGGAAAATGAAGCGGCCATCATTTCTCCTGGAGGCGGGATTGTCGTCAACCCTCATAACCGTGCGCTCTTGGAAAAAAATCCTCACAACATTTATCTGCGGGTAGATTTTGAAACCTTGTACAGACGGATTCAAAATGACAAAGCCATGCAACGTCCCCTCTTTTTAAACAACACCAAAGAAGAATTCAAGAAGATTTTTGATGGTCGTTTGCCTTTGTATGAGGATATTGCTACCCATATTGTGGATGTCGAGGACAAAACACCTGAAGAAATTGCGGAGATCATTCGATGCTTGTAGGCTATCTTGGTCCCAAGGGATCCTTCACCCATGATGTAGCCACTCATAGCTTTCCAACTTCTGAACGCATTGCCTATCGGACGATCACAGATGTCATCAAGGCTTATGAAAATCAAGAGATCGATTTTGCGGTTGTCCCTGTTGAAAACTCGATTGAAGGCAGTGTCCATGAGACCATTGATTACCTCTTTCATCAAGGGACCATTCAGGCCGTTGCAGAAGTGGTCTATCCCATCAAGCAACAGCTCTTGGTTGCAAAGAAAGATCGGCCTATTCGAACGGTCTATTCGCATCCACAGGCCTTGGCCCAAGGGAAGGCTTTCCTAAGAGCCCATTATCCGGATGTAGCCATGGAAATGACGGCTTCAACAGCCTATGCGGCTCGCTATGTGGCAGAGCATCCAGACTTGGAAATTGCGGCGATTGCCCCTCTGGCAGCAGCTAGTGAGTACGGCTTGGAAGTCCAGGCCAAAGACATCCAAGAAATCGAGGACAATTATACACGTTTTTGGATTTTAGGGGCCAAAGAGCCCGCGGTCTCAGAAACATTGAACCCCTCCCTTCAAAAAGTTAGCTTGGCCTTGACCTTACCAAGTAACTTAGCAGGAGCCCTCTATAAAGGTTTGTCCACCTTTGCTTGGCGGGGGATCAATTTAACCAAGATTGAAAGTCGCCCCCTAAAAACAGCTTTAGGAGAATACTTTTTCATTATTGACCTCCTAAATGAAGCGCCTGATCTTTTGCAGTTTGCCTATCAGGAATTAGACAGTTTGGGCATTCAGACAAAAGTCTTGGGTCAGTATCAGGTCTATACCTTAAAAGAAAACGGAAGGAAGAAAAGATGAGTAACGAATCCAACTTTCTATCTCACCATGAGCGAAAGCGATTAGAGTACTTATACTCAAATTTTCATTATTTGAATGAACGAGAACAACTAGAATACAATTACCTGCTCAAGAAGAGCCAAGGAGCTTATGAGGAAGCAGAAGCCCTTCAACCTGAGGTAGACGCTACAGAAGAAGTGCAAGGTGAGATTGCTGAACCGATTGGGGATCTCCCTGTTTACCAGTCACGTAGCAAAAAGTCTAAGAAGAAAGCAGTTGCTACGACGAGCGATATACCTAAGAAACCACGGAAAAAGATCCGCGTCAAGCGGATTCTCAAGTGGCTTGCTCTCTTTTTCTTGCTCATTATCGGTGGCATGGTCTTCATGTTTGTGAAAGGCCTCAACAGCAAGCCGACAGGTCCAGATGCCAAACCGGCTGTCGTTGAGAAATTTAACGGCAAGAAGTCGCGAGATGGGGTCAATATCCTGATTTTGGGGACAGATGGTCGGATCGGTGAGAAATCGGATGAGACCCGGACAGACTCCATCATGGTGGTCAATGTCAATAACAAAGAAGGTAAGATCAAGATGGTCAGCTTCATGCGGGATACATTGGTCCATATCGATGGTGTCAGCCAGCAAAATATTCCAGAGTATGATGGCTACTACGACCAGAAGCTCAATACGGCCTTTACTATCGGGGAGCAAAATAACAACCAAGGAGCTGAATTGGTGCGTCAGATGCTCAAAGACAACTTTGACATTGACATCCAATATTACGCCATGGTCGATTTCAAGACCTTTGCGACAGCGATCGATACCCTCTTCCCAAATGGGGTCGAGATGAATGCGCAATTTTCAACGGTTGATGGCGAAAAGGTCAGTGAAGTAGAAGTACCAGATGATTTGAACATGAAAGACGGTGTCGTTCCGCAGCAAACCATCAAGGTTGGAAAACAACGGATGGATGGCCGGACCCTTCTCAATTACTCGCGTTTCCGCAAGGATGATGAAGGAGACTTTGGTCGGACCCGTCGCCAACAAGAGGTCATGTCCGCTATCATGCATCAGATCAAGGATCCAACCAAACTCTTTACGGGATCAGAAGCCCTTGGGAAAGTCTTTGCCATGACGTCTACCAATGTTCCTTTCTCCTTCCTATTGACCAATGGACTTGGACTAGTCGGAAGTGCTGGAAAAGGAATTGAACGAGTGACCATCCCAGAAAATGGGGATTGGGTCGATGCCTACGATATGTACGGTGGCCAAGGCTTGCTCGTTGATTTTGATGCTTATAAAAAGAAATTGTACCAAATGGGACTGAGATGATATAATAAGGGGATAGGAGTTTTGGACTCCACCCCTTTTAATTTGTAGAAAGATAGAAAACGATGTTAAAGAAAAATGAAATTGTAACGGTTGAAATTGTCGATTTGACACACGAAGGAGCAGGAGTGGCTAAGGTCGATGGCCTGGTCTTTTTTGTGGAGAATGCCCTGCCAGGAGAAGTTATCCGCATGCGCGTGCTCAAGGTCAATAAGAAGATCGGCTACGGAAAAGTAGAGGAGTACTTGGAAAAATCTCCTCACCGCAATGAAGAGCTAGACCTGGCTTACTTGCGAAGCGGTATTGCGGACTTGGGGCACCTAGCTTATCCTGAGCAGCTGAAATTCAAGGCCAAGCAGGTCAAGGATAGCCTCTACAAGATGGCAGGAATCTCTGATATCGAAGTACCCCTGACCTTGGGGATGGAGCACCCTGTTCAATACCGCAACAAGGCCCAGGTGCCTGTTCGTCGAGTCAATGGTCAGGTGGAGACAGGCTTCTTTCGCAAGAACTCTCATGATTTGATGCCGATCGAAGACTTTTATATCCAAGATCCAGTCATTGACCAAGTGGTCTTGGCTCTTCGAGATTTGATTCGTCGGTTTGATCTCAAGCCTTATGATGAAAAGGAACAATCTGGCTTAATTCGCAATCTTGTGGTCCGCCGAGGTCATCATTCAGGAGAAATCATGGTCATTTTGGTCACCACTCGTCCTAAGGTGTTCCGTGTGGACCAGTTGATCGAACAGCTGATCAAGCAATTCCCAGCCATCAAATCCGTTATGCAAAATATCAATGACCAGAATACCAATGCCATTTTTGGAAAAGAATGGCGTACGCTTTATGGTCAAGACTATATTACGGATCAAATGTTGGGAAATGCTTTCCAAATCTCTGGACCAGCCTTTTATCAGGTCAATACCGAAATGGCAGAGAAGCTTTACCAGACAGCCATTGACTTTGCGGAGTTAAAAGAAGAGGATGTGGTGATTGATGCCTACTCCGGAATTGGGACCATTGGCTTGTCCGTTGCCAAGCATGTCAAGGAAGTTTATGGAGTAGAAGTCATCCCCGAGGCCGTGGAGAATAGCCAGAAGAATGCCAGCTTAAATGGCATCACCAATGCCCACTATGTCTGTGATACAGCAGAAAATGCCATGAAGAATTGGCTCAAGGAAGGCATCCAACCAACCGCCATCCTGGTCGATCCACCACGCAAGGGCTTGACCGAAAGCTTTATCAAAGCAAGTGCCCAAACAGGCGCTGACCGCATCGCCTATATATCCTGTAACGTCGCCACCATGGCGCGTGATATCAAACTCTACCAAGAGTTGGGCTATGAATTGAAGAAAGTGCAACCGGTTGACTTGTTTCCTCAAACGCACCATGTGGAGTGTGTGAGCTTGTTAGTGAAACGCAATTAATCCTCAAAAGGTTCCCCGAACCTTTTGAGTCCCACAGACGCACCACGTCGAGTGTGTAAGTTTGTTGGTAAAACGCAGTTAATCCTCAAAAGGTTCACTGAACCTTTTGAGTCCCGCAAACACATCACGTGGAGTGTGTTGCTCTGCTCGTAAAAACCTAGAAACCTTTGAATGAAAGGGATAATGAAAAGCCTTGATTGCAAGGCTTTTTGTATTGGCGTGGGGAAGTATCAGAGTGAGAAATTTTTGGAATGAATAGAAGTGATAGCTAGAAATTATCAGTTTCTATTTCCATTTACCCTGTGGGTACGTGTTTGTTTCCATTGACAAGGAGTTTGTGGGAATAGAAACTACCCCACCTTACATATCTCCAGAATGGGCGATTGAAATTGAGACAATTTAATAGAGATAAGCTCTTGTTATGTTTCTTTTAAGTCAATAAACTAACAATACTCAAAGTATGCTCAAAAATATGATATAATCTAGGACATAAGGCAATACTGTTTTAAAGTATTTTCTCTTAACCATGTCTCGTTAGACAAATCTGATTCGTCTGGTTTTCTAATAGATTTTAATGCTGACTTGGTTTTATAGCCATTATGCTCTCCATTATTTTAGTGTAGAACACTTTGGTTATTAGTTTTTTGTTATATTGTAAGCAAATCAATAGAGATAGAAAAAGGGATTATATGTTTAGTTATGAGGTTGTAGCAAGTTTTAACGACATAGAAAATGCTATTTATACAACTATTTTAGAAAATGAAAATATATCCTCTATGACAATCAAGGAATTGGCCCAACTTGCACATGTATCAGTTGGATCCGTACAACGATTTTGCAAGCATCTAGGATTTGATGGATATAGCCATTTTAAGATTGCTTATAAAGAATATTTAAAAAATGAGCAAATTATTTTAAACAATCAAGACAATCATTCTTTGAAGCTATTCATTGATTATACTGAGCAAGATACTTTTTTGCAGCTGATTATGGAGGCTGTGGCAATCTTAAAGAACGTTGAACAGATTGTTTTTGTCGGAATTGGTTCCTCTGGAACTTTAGGTCGATATGGAGCGCGCTATTTTTCAAATATTGGCAAATTTAGTATGTGTATTGAAGATCCTTGGCAACCAGTGCTGCAAAACAGTATGGAAAAAACTTGTGTCATTGCCTTATCCGAATCTGGTGAGACTTCTCAAACATTGAAAATTGTACAAAAATTAAAGGAAAAAGGTTGTCCAGTTATTGCCATCACAAATACATTGGAATCAACATTGTCAAGGCTATCTGATTGCTCCATAACCTATCATGTTCCTCAATTATTTTTAAATGGGTTTAATATTACGACGCAGGTACCTGTTATTCTCATTATTGAAATGTTAATGAAACAACTATATACTACAAAAGCATAAGGGTGTCTATGATTTTATTTGATTATCATAAAGTAAAAGGGCTAAATAATAGTGAATTAAGCGTGTATAATTTTATATTGCAACATAGAGATAAAGTTGCTACGATGACTATCAGAGAGCTATCGACATCTATAAATCTATCGACAACAACCATCATTCGTTTTGCGAAAAAGATGGGATTTGATAGCTACAATGATTTAAAATATGCCTTGTCAAGGTCGGAAGATAAGGAAAATAAACATCGTCACTACTTTCCTATTGGTATTCCAGCAATACAATTTTTACAGACTAGTGTCCAAGATGAAGCTTTAAAAAAACAACTATCAGAGATAGCAGACTTGATCGTTCAAGCCAAACAAGTTATCTTTTTAGGGGTGGGTACTAGTCTAAGTTTGGCAGAATATGGCTCATATCTTTTTTCTGGAATCGGTATTCTTAGCTTTGCTATTACTAACCCATTTTATTCTCTGAAATTGCATCATTCTAATTTGGAGGATGTTTTGGTTATTGCTCTAAGTGTCAGCGGTGAGACAGAAGAAGTTCTAACTCTGGTACAGGGATTCAAAGAAAGAAATGCTAAGATTGTTAGTCTGACAAATACAGATATTTCCACTTTATCACAGCTATCGGATATAAATTTATCCTACTTTATGCCAGTTGCCTACGCAGATTCCTCGCTACGTTCCACTAATTTGACCACTCAGATTCCAGTTGTCTATTTTTTAGAATCCTTACGTTACCAAGTTTATTTAAAAAAATAGGAGTGAAAACTCTTGTTTTTTTTATGTAACAAATATTGTTCGACTGTACATTTATTTTCTATCTCAATATCTATTGTCAGCAGGTACAGTATGTCGTAAAATAGACTTGTTCATAGCGCTAGTACAAAATACAGAAAGGATTGGTAAAATGGCAAAAATACCAGAAGGCTTTTTATGGGGTGGGGCAGTTGCTGCTCACCAAATTGAAGGAGGGTATGATAAAGGTGGAAAAGGCATTTCGATAGCCGATGTGATGACGGTTGGAAGTGCTAGTCACTCTCGACAGATTACTGATGGCGTCTTACCTGACGAATATTATCCGAATCATGATGCAATAGATTTTTACAGAACCTATAAGGACGATATACAATTATTCGCTGAGATGGGATTTAAGTGTTTTCGAACTTCGATTGCCTGGACTCGTATCTTTCCAAATGGAGATGAAGAAGAACCTAACGAAGAAGGGTTGAAATTTTATGATGATTTATTTGATCAGCTGCTAGCTCATCAAATTGAACCGGTCATCACACTCAGTCACTTTGAAATGCCCTATCATCTAGTTACTAAGTATGGTGCTTGGCGTAATCGCAAGTTGATTGATTTCTTTGTTCGTTTTGCGGAAGTCGTCATGGAACGATATAAGGACAAAGTTAAGTATTGGATGACCTTTAACGAGATCAATAATCAAGGTGCAATTAATGTTCCTTGGTGCTCATGGACTAATTCTGGTGTCATTTATCAAGAAGATGAAAATCCAGTTGAGGTACTACAGCAGGTTATCCATTATCAGTCAGTGGCTTCTGCAAAAGTTGTACAATTAGGTCGGAAAATCAATAAAAATTTCAAAATTGGTTGTATGCTGGCAATGGTACCATTTTACCCGAATACATGTGATACAAAAGATATACTTGCTAGCCAGAAGGCAATGGAGCATCGTTTATTTCACTATGGAGATCTTCATGTTTTTGGAGAGCGTCCTTACTATATCGAGGCCTTTTGTCGAAAAAATAATATCAAACTGGATATTTTACCAGAAGATCTAGAAACTCTAAAAGAAGGTTGTGTAGATTATATTGGCTTGAGTTACTATATGAGTGATACAGTGACTGCTACAGCATCTGAGGAAACAGAAGAACTTTTCAAAGATGTTTATACTAAGAAAAATCCCTATATTGAATCAAGCGATTGGGGTTGGCAGATTGACCCTGAGGGATTACGCTATAGCTTAAATCTTTTATACGATCGCTATCACTGCCCGCTTTTTATAGTTGAAAATGGATTCGGTGCTTATGATAAGGTAGAGCCTGATGGAATCCATGATTCTTACCGCATTGATTACCTCAAACAACACATTGAACAAATGATGTTAGCGATTGAAGAAGATGGCGTAAATGTCATTGGTTATACCCCTTGGGGCTGTATCGATATTGTTAGTGCTGGTACAGGTGAAATGGAGAAGCGTTATGGCTTTATCTATGTCGATAAGAATAATAATGGCGAAGGAACTTTGCAACGAATGAAGAAAGATTCCTTTACATGGTATCAAAAAGTGATTACATCAAATGGAAACGAATTATAAGGAGTAATTAAAATGAATATTGGATTGTTTTGTGCAGCAGGTATGTCAACAAGTATTTTGGTTGAGCGTATGAAAGAAGCGGCTCAGAAAAAAGGGAAAGATGCAACAATTGCAGCTTATTCCATCAGTGAATTGGAACAAAGAGTTGGAGATATTGATGTGGCTCTATTAGGCCCACAGGTTGGTTTCCAACTTGAAAAAGCAAAAGAAATTTGTGCTTCTCACAATGTTCCTGTAGAAGTGATTGCAATGGCTGATTATGGCACTGCAAACGGTATGGCAGTTCTTAAACAAGCTTACATGATGAAAAAATAAGGAGAAGATGATGAAGGATAAACTGATTAAAAAGTTTGTTGATAGGATGATGGCCTTTGTCAATACCAAAGGTGTAACAGCGATAAAAGATGGTATTGTTTTCTCTATGCCATTGTTGATTGTTGGCTCCATCTTTCTTATCTTGGCCAATCTTCCAGTTCCAGCTCTAGCAACGATGTTAGAAACTAGTGGTATTACCCCTGTTCTCAATCAAGCAATTGGTGCAACCTTTAATATCAGTGCGATTGTAACAGTCATTGGGATTGCGTATACCTATGCTAAGCTAGAAAAACAGGAGCCACTTGGGGCAGGTGTCATTGCCCTAGCAGTTTTCTTGCTAATCCAGCCTTCCAGTTTGATTTCTAAAAATGGGGATGTAGTTGGTAACATTATTCTGAAGGATTGGACTTCCGGGAAAGGGATGATTGGTGCCATTATCGTTGGTTTGATTGTAGGAGCAAGCTATTCTTGGTTTTTGAAGAAAAATATCAAAATCAAAATGCCAGATGGCGTACCAACTGGTGTAGCCAACGCATTTTCAGCCTTGATTCCTGCTACTGTTATCATCACAGCGGCAACGATCTTTGTCGGACTTGTTGAACAATTGTTTAAGGTCACAACGATTGAAGTGATTTATAATCTTATTCAAACACCAATGCAAGGCTTGACTGACTCATTGTTTGGTGCGGTGCTTATGTGTTTCCTTGTACCATTCTTATGGATGTTTGGGGTGCACGGCTCAACTGTAGTTGGTGGCATCATGAGTGGCTTGCTACAGGCGAATGCTTTGGAAAACCAAGCCATTTTAGATAAGGGCCTTGAATTAAATCTAGCCAATGGTGGTCATATTGTGACGATTCAATTTTTTGATCAATTTATCAATGTTACAGGTGCCGGGATTACGATTGGTTTGGTAGTTTACATGGTTGCATTTGCAAAATCAAAACAACTAAAAATTCTTGGACGTCTTGAAATGGTTCCAGCCATCTTTAATATCAATGAGCCGGTGCTCTTTGGTTTGCCGATTGTAATGAATCCAGTTTTAGCAATTCCCTTTATATTAACGCCTATTTTATCTTGTATCATCCAGTATTCAGCGATTTATTTTGGACTGACACCTATGTATGGTGCCGTTCAAGTTCCGTGGACTTGTCCTCCAATTATTTCAGGATTTATCATCGGTGGTTGGAAAACAGCCTTGTTGCAAACACTTATTTTGGTTATGTCTTTCTTTGTTTATTATCCGTTTATTAAACAGATGGATAAACAAGATTTACAAGCTGAAATACAAGAAACAAGCGATTTAGAAGACGAAGATTGGTAAGAGAGGTATTAAAATGGACGAAAAAGTACTCGAAGTGTGTTTTCAAATTATCACCTATGTAGGAACAGCAAAATCTATGTACATCGATGCTATTCAATTGGCTAGGCAGGGTGAATTCGAGCAGGCTAAAGATAGAATTAAACAAGGCGAAGAAGCATATGTACAGGGACACAATGCTCACCACTCACTTTTGACAAAAGAAATGAATGGGGAATTAAGCCAAACAGGTCTACTTCTGATGCACGCTGAGGATCAGTTAATGAGTGCAGAAGGTTTTCGAACGATTGCTGAGGAATTTATAGCAGTCTATAAACGCTTTGAGGAAGGTAAATAGAGCAAGTTATGAAAGTAAAAAATTAAGCAATGTTAATTACCTATTCAGACAGTCTTGGAAAAAATCTGAAAGACTTGAAGTAGGTCTTAGAAGGCCCTTTGAAAGATGTGGTCGGTGGTGTCCACATTCTTCCCTTCTTTCCATCGTCAGGCGACCGCGGGTTTGCACCCATGGACTATAGCAAGGTTGATGAGGCTTTTGGAGATTGGAGCGATATTGAGGCACTCAGTCAAGACTACTACCTCATGTTTGATTTCATGATTAACCATATCTCAGCCAAGTCGCCTTATTTCCTTGATTTCCTAGAAAAGAAAGATGAGTCTGCCTATGCGGATTTGTTTATCCGCTACAAAAACTTTTGGCCAAACGGTGAGTCGACTCAGGAAGATGTAGACCTGATTTACAAACGGAAGCCACGTGCTCCCTATCGCATTGCCAAGTTTGCTGATGGTAGTGAGGAAAAAGTTTGGTGTACCTTTGATGAGCAACAGATCGACCTCGATGTGACAACAGAAACAACTCGTCGCTTTATTCAGGAAAATCTGGAACAGCTAGCGGACCACGGAGCTTCCATTATTCGCTTGGACGCCTTTGCCTACGCCAATAAGAAAATCGGCACCAACTGTTTCTTTGTTGAGCCAGATATTTGGGAAACGCTTCATTTTCCGCGTCAGCTATTGGCACCAAAAAGAGTGGAAATTCTTCCAGAAATTCATGAACATTACACCATTCAGCAAAAAATCGCTGAGCAAGACTACTATGTCTATGACTTTGCCCTTCCGATGCTGGTTCTTCATGCTCTTTATTCAGGTAATGTCAACCGTCTTGTTCACTGGATGGAAATCTGCCATCGGAAGCAATTTACAACCTTGGACACGCACGATGGTATCGGAGTGGCCCATGTCAAGGACTTGCTGACAGATGAGGAAACAGAGGCGACAAGAGAAGCCCTCTATGCCCAAGGAGCAAATGTCAAAAAGATTTACAGCTCAGAGGCCTACAACAATTTGGATATTTATAAGATAAATTGTACCTACTATTCAGCTTTAGGAAATGATGACCAAGCCTATCTCTTGGCACGTGTGCTTCAATGTTTTGCACCAGGTAGTCCGCAGATTTACTACGTTGGCTTGTTGGCAGGAGAAAATGATATCGAATTGCTCGAATCAACCAAAGAAGGCCGCAACATCAACCGTCACTATTATGATTTGGAAGAAATTGAGCGAGAAGTTCAACGCCCAGTTGTGCAGTCCTTGTTCAATCTGCTCAAATTCCGTAATACCAGCGCAGCATTTGATGGAGAGTTTGCTGTTGACATGGAAGACTCTAATACTATCCACATCAGCTGGACCAATACCGATGCCAATACAGTGGCAGAATTAAGAACTAATCTAAAAGATAAATCATTTGAAATTACAGAGTAAATAGATAGTGATAGAACATCGATTTATCTATAATAGAATACAAAAGAGTGGTGGAAACGTTTGATTTCCTCACTCTTTTTGTTAGCTAGTTAGTAACAAAATAGTACTTAAACGTAAACTATGAATTATATTCTGTTGTGACGATAATTGTTCGAGAATATTTGTAATAAAAAACAGGAACAATCAATTAAACTGCTCCTATTTTTGTGATAGAATATGGTTAGTTATAAAGCGAGAACAACTAAGAAGTAGTAAAAATATTAGATATAAATTAATCAAGATAAGGAAGATAAAATGACAGAAATTGATAAAAAGAATTTAAAAAATTATCTTTGTTTTACATTTGGAATTACTTATATAGCTTGGGGGATTCTTGCCATCTTTACGCAATCTCATATTTTTGGATTAGAAACAATTATAGGAAGAACATTACATATAGTAGGTGCACTTGGACCAGCTATTGCAAGTGGCTTTTATTTGAAAAGGAATAATATAAAATTTCAACATTTTCTATTTAGTAAGAAAGGAAATAGTAGTATTTATTTCATTATTCATTTGTTAGCAATTTTGATACTATTTTCTGTATCTTCCTTAGAATTAAACGGAGTATCCATTTATCTGATGCCATTATTCTTTATACAACTAATTTTTTTTGGTGGTGGACATGAAGAATTAGGATGGAGTGGAATATTACAGCCGTTACTTGATAAAAAATATACTTATTGGCAATCTAATTTGATTGTAGGTTCAATCTGGGGAATTTGGCATCTGCCTTTATGGTTTATAGTTGGAGAAAGTCATCAAGGATTTCCTTTCATTTTATTTTTTATATATACATTATTTTTAAGTTTTGTTTTAGGGCTTTTTTACCGTCAAACGAAATCTGTGGGATACTGTATATTATTTTATGTGTTCGCAAATTTG
The DNA here is from genome assembly GCF_059727625.1 of Streptococcus mobilis. Taxonomy (NCBI): domain Bacteria; kingdom Bacillati; phylum Bacillota; class Bacilli; order Lactobacillales; family Streptococcaceae; genus Streptococcus; species Streptococcus mobilis. The sequence continues at coordinate 1,389,685 of NZ_AP041823.1, read as the reverse complement.
TTAAATCTCTATTTTGTGTTAAAAATTAATCTTATTTTTATTATCATTTTTATTGGTTATTTGATTTATACAATATTGGCGAGTAATAGAATTAGTAAGGAAAAGAATTTGTATCCAAAATAACTGGATATACTCTAGAAAATGAAGATGATTTTGTTCAAGGTAATAAAGTATAAATAACGAACATTTATATGAAAGGTTTAGAGTATACATGAGTCTCTTATTTGAAGAATTTAAAACCATTTGTTTCCATTTAAATCGAGTCGGAATTACACCGACACTGATGGGTTCTTTGGGATTGGAGTTTAGAACGAAAGAAAATTGGGAGCCGTCTGACATTGACATTCATGTGCCTGGTGACCCTAGAGGTTGGGAAGCACCTGATTATCTCAGAATTTATGACTGGGATAAGATAATGAAAGTGATGAAAGACTTAGGCTACGTCTTAATAGATATTCATGAGCATGAATTCAAAAAGGATCGAGTGAGTATTGAATTTGGAAGTATCGATTCCTTACCTGATTTTGCAGGAGTCTCGGAATCGGATATAGAGCTTATTCACATTGAAGGCATCACTTTTCGTCTTCCAAGTCTGGAGCAGTATCTAAGTATTTACAAAGCTTCTTCTCAAGACTCCTATCGAAATGATCACAATAACAATAAGGATTTTAAAAAGATCGAGTGGCTGGAAAGACATTTGTAAATTATCATATGAAAAGTAGTAAGTTGTAAGACTGGCTGCTATGTTATTTTTATTATCATTTTATTGCTTATTTAATTTATACTATATTGGCTAGTAATAGAATTAGTAAAATCAGGTGGAAAAATTGTAAAAGAGCCACAGGGACTTTTCTGGGGTAGATATCAAGCATATTTTTCGGATTTAGATGGATATTATTGGGAAGTTTCTTGGGGACCCAATTTTCAATTTGATGAAAATGGACTATTGAAATTTTAGTAATTAAGTGAGATAGCAAAAATGGCTTCAAGTAAAGAATATTTAGATTTCATTTTAGAACAATTGTCTGAGTTGGAAGAAATATCATATAGAGCAATGATGGGTGAATATATAATTTATTATCAAGGGAAAATCATGGGTGGGATTTATGATGATAGATTTTTAGTGAAGCCTGTCAAAACTGCAATAGCGTATATGCCGAATGTAGAATACGAATTGCCGTATGAAGGTGCAAAGGAAATGCTATTGGTAGATGATGTTGACAACAAAGAATATTTAACCGGCTTATTTAATTCAATGTATGATGAGTTACCTGCACCAAAACCAAAGAAAAAGAAATTATGAAATCTCAGTTTATCTAGGTTATACCATTTAACGATAACCTTATGCTATCGTTAAAAAGTTTATAGAACAGACAAGACTATCTAGCATAATTAGTGTTCACTCGTTTCATGTTGAGGTCGTACCACTGCTCTTCCAATCTGAGACAGTCGAAAAGTAGAAGGGGATGGTATTGGTATCAATCAATGAGTAACAAAGTAACAGCATGATTCGTAACATTTGCTTGTAATTTGCGGAGGAACATCAGTATGGATGGAATAACAAAAGATTCTATAAAAACGGCTAAACTAATGAAACAATTATGGCCCCAATTGACAGATAAAGAAGCTATTGATGAAGTAAAAAAATATACGAATGGCAAAAATACTGCAATCTTTACAGAAGTTAAAGGTGATACAATTGTAGGGTTAGCACTATGTTCACTCAGATTTGATTATGTTGAAGGTTGTAAATATAGTCCTGTTGGATTCTTAGAAGGAATTATTGTCGACGAGGAATATCGTTTACAGGATATTGCTAAACATCTCTGTGCAAAATGTGAGGAATGGGCGAAAAATAAAGGATGTAAGGAATTTGCAAGTGACTGTACTTTAACGAATACGGATTCTATAAGATTTCATCTCAATATTGGATTCCAGGAGGCAAATAGAATTATTCATTTTAAGAAAAAATTATAATTTCAGAACGTGGTCAAAATTTATATATCTTTAGGAAGTGTAAAAGAATGGACGGACTACGAATTACTTTTCATTAGTTAAGAATATAGTAATGTTGTAAAGTTAATCGAGGAGTTATTGATGGATTTTAGTGGTAAGATAGCCATAAATAAAGGGTGGTCAGATGATAAAAAATATTGTGTGACAGATCAAAAACAGCAAAAATATTTCTTGCGTGTTTCTGATAAGGAGAAGTTAGATTCTAAAAAATTTGAATTTGATATGATGGAGAAAGTAGCTTCTCTTGGAGTTCCGATGTGTAAACCGATTAGCATAGAACTCTGCGATGACGAAGTACATTCTTTACATGAATGGATAGATGGGAAAGATGCTCGAGAAACCATTTTAACTGTTTCGAAAGAACAACAATATACTTATGGAGTAGAAGCAGGAAGAATCCTTCAAAAAATTCATTCACTCTCTGTTACAGAAGTTTGTGAAGATTGGGAGGTCTTTTATAATCGAAAAATTGATGACAAAATCTCCAAATACAAAGAATGTCCCGTTCAGTACGAAAATGGTCAGATTTTTATTGATTATTTAAATGCAAATCGAGAATTGTTAAAAGATAGACCTCAGGTTTTCCAACATGGAGATTATCACATCGGGAATTTCATGATTGGTGAAGATCGTAAAATTTATGTCATTGACTTTGATCGATTTGATCTGGGAGATCCTTGGGAGGAATTCAATCGTATTGTATGGTCTGCTCAAGTCTCTCCCTCTTTTGCGTCTGGTATGATAGATGGATATTTTGATCATAAGGTTCCGGATTTATTTTGGAAGCTTCTCGCTATCTATATTCTAAATAACATAGTTGGTGCTTTGCCATGGGCTGTTCCTTATGGAATTGACGAAATATCAGTAATGCAACAACAAGCTAAGGAAATTTTGGAATGGTATAATGATATGAAGCAAATCATTCCTAGTTGGTATTTGATTGAGAAAAAGCTGAATAATAAAAGAGTTTAAATATCAATTTGAAAAAATGTCAAGATTATTTGCTCATATTATAACGAATTCAATTCTTTATTAATACCTATCGAGAATTATCTTGAAACTTGGAATGTTGTTTTGGGGTCAAGTTACATGAAAGAATATATTTTAAATTTAGAAAAAGAATTCTCTTTAATAGAAAATGGATTTAAAGAAGAAGAGAAAAGAGCTCTTGCTGATTATCTATCAAACGATAATGTGTATACCAAAGAATTAGCATTTTTAGCTTTTAAATCCAATGTATATCAAGTTAGAATGTACAGTGTATTTCTCTTTGGCCATTTGTCATCGTATGAAGAAATTTTGATCTTTATGAGGGATGAGGTTTCAAAGGATGACAATTGGAGAGTTCAAGAAGTATTAGCAAAAGCATTTGATGAATTTTGTAAGCAAACAGGTTATGAAAAATCTCTTCCGGTTATTGACGACTGGCTACAAAATAATAATCCAAATGTCAGAAGAGCTGTTACAGAAGGTTTGAGAATATGGACGAGTAGACCATATTTCAAGGATAATCCAGATGAAGCTATTAAACGAATCGCAACATTAAAAGAAGATTCTAGTGAATATGTTAGAAAATCAGTCGGTAATGCTTTGAGGGATATTGGCAAAAAATTTCCAGAGTTGATCAAAGAAGAACTTGATAGTTGGGATGTTAAGAGTAAAGAGATTCAAAAAGTTTACAAGTTAGCAAGTAAATTTATTAAGTGACAATTATCAGCTATAAAGCTTGAAAAATGCTAACTATAAAATAGTTTCATTCTAAAGTTTAATTTTAAACAACAACTTAGTCATTTTCGTTCTATAATATAGAAGTTTACTAGCACCATACGTAGAGTGTGTGAGTTTGTTAGTGAAACGTAGCTAATCCTCAAAAGGTTCACTGAACCTTTTGAGTCCGCACATGCGAGAAGGTGCCCTGGGGTATAGCTGTCGTAGAGTAAGGAGTGTACGACGAAACGGTAGGTAAAAGCGTAAAAACCTTGTAATGAAAGGGATTGTAAAAAGCCTTGAGGTCAAGGCTTTTCTCGTGTACATAGGAAATATTAGAGAAAGAGTATAAGTTTAGTATCTTGGTTTGATAGATGGAATTGTTAGGATTCAATTTCCATTTACCCTTTTATTTTTCTATGTTATAATATTTTAGAGTAGACATAATCAGCTTTTAACTCTTCTCTTAGATTGATAAATTCGCTCAATCATATAATAACAAAGCCAGACTAGTCACTTTATTCTATAATAAAGATGCTTTCCTGCACCACGTTGCATCTGTAGTTCTGCTGGTAAAGCATAAAAATCTTTGAATGAAATATTTTTAAAGTGTTTGTATCCCAGCAAAGAGTTAAAGAGCGACTATCTAAGTTGGTAAATAACTTCAGGAGGTTTATACGTTATGCTTAGATCTTATGTAACCAAGAAGCACTTATTCTTCTATTTTATAGCGATTATGATTACTTGGCTGGAGGCTATTATTACACCAGCTTTGATTCAGTATATTGTCTCCAGTTTTACCAATCACCAGTTGCATTTGCTATGGCAGGTCTTGTTTTGGGGGATTGTTGGAAATCTGATTCTCTTGCTGGGTTTGGCGGGGAAACGTTATTACTACGCACGAGTGCTGACAGACTTCAAGTCGGGTATTAAGAAGGGGATCTTTCAGACTTTCTTATATAGCCGTCGGATAGCGGATGAAGAAGTTTTGTCAGACTTGGAAAATGATGTAAAACAGCTAGAAGATAATTATATTGAGCCGACTGTTATTATCATTTCTTCTTTGGGATTTACAACCGTCTCTATCTGTTACGCTCTTTGGACTAACTTTTATCTTGGCTTGCTCTTTATCATTTTTTATTCGATACCTGTACTTTGTAGTGGAATTGGCTCTAAACGTTTGGATGAAATTACGAAGGAGAAGTCCTTAGCTAATCAAGCCTATGTCTCTCAAGCAACCAATATGATCGCAGGTGCTCGTTCCATACGGTATTATCGGGGACAAAGTTTGTTTTACAAACTGTTCTCCAAAGATTTGCACAAGGCTCTAAAGGAAGAAATCGCCTATGAAAAGCAACGGACCATAAATAGTCTCTTTATCAATGGAATTGATGCTTTTTGCTCTGTTGCGCCTATTGTCATTGGTGGTTTCATGACCTATTATAACTACCTATCTGCAGCCAGCTTTGTAGGAATTTACCTCGTATCGTATAATATTGGCTATCAATTTCAGGAGTTATCTTACTTTATCAATACTAGAAAATCAGCCAAGTCTCTCTGTTATAAATATCAAAAATTGCTGGGGGTAGACTTGGATATGCCTTCTGTTCTCGAAGGTTCTGTCTTTCCTATCCAGTTAGAGAAAGTCAGTGTAGAGCGTGATGGTCAAGAAATCCTAGCCTCGTGTGACCTTACTATTGAGGAAGGTGAAAAGATTGCCATTATCGGAGAAAGTGGGTCTGGAAAAACAACCTTACTGAACCTAATCTATGGTGAAATTGAGCCTAGTCATGGTCGGATTCGCTACCATGGGCAAGAGCTAACCTCGGATGAACTCTATCAGGCAGGAGCTTACATTCTCCAATCTAGTCATATCTTTGATGGTTTAAGCCTAGAGGAAAATATTGCTTTGGGACAAGAACTTGATATTGTAAGGATGGACGAAATCCTGCAACAAACTGGTTTGAAAGATCTTCAAAACAAAAACCTTAGCAACCAGACTCTGTCAGGCGGTGAGAAGCAGCGCTTGGAAATTGCCCGTGCTCTCTATCACAATCGCCAATTTATCCTAGCTGATGAGGTCAAAGCCAATCTGGACTTTAAAAATCAAGAGAAAATCAGTCACCTTCTCTTCTCCCTCCCTCAAGCACTCGTAGAAGTGATTCATCACTATAGTGAAGAGGACTTGAAGCGCTATGATAAGGTGATAAAACTGGAGAAATAAGTGGAGGTATAGATTTCAGAAAGGAGTGGTAGGTTCATTCTTTTTTGTGGCATAGATAATAAAAACTCTATCTAAAAATATCATTACAATTACGTCAAACGAGGGATGTATCTAGTGAAAGTCTCACAGTAAGGAGTTTAAATATGAAATTCCATGAATTTGGTAATAGGAATTTGCCTCCTATCTTACTGATACATGGCGGTGGCAGTTCTTGGTGGAATTATCTTCGTCAAGCACGGATTTTGTCAGAAGACTACCGTGTTATTCTACCCAATTTGAATGGCCAAGGTGAAGAGTATCAACTCGATTATGTTTCTACTGAAGATTCTGCTTTGGAGATTCTAGACTATATCAAAGCAAACTGTGGTGGGAAGGTGTTTGCGATCGGTGGCGTTTCTCTTGGTGGTCAAATTGCCATGGAACTTTTGTCCTTAGACAGCGAGATAGCTGATAAGGCTATTATTGACGGAAGCCTTTGTATTCCTCAACCAAGGTTAGCTAAAATCAGCATCTTTCTAGTAGCTCTATTTGGTAAACTGATGTTCAGTAAATTCTCTTGCAAACTTCAATTAAGCATGATGAACAAACTCTATCCTAAACTGGCTTATCCAGAGGAAATAAAAGCATATTATTTGGAGGATCTGCCAAGGACACCTATCAAAACATTGGTGACCATTTACAAAACCTATATGGGGCGCTACAAGCTGAAGGAGACAATTTCTGCTAGTAAGGCGCAGGTTCTGTATATCTACGGTGAAAAAGAATTGAACTGTGTGAAAGCATCGGCGAAATTATTTCAGCAGCTACATCCCAACACGATCCTGTATGAAGCAAAGGGGTATAACCACGGCTATTTATCGGCTTATCTACCTCAAGAGTGGGTTGATTTGGTTGAGCCGTTTTTAAAGAGTGATCCATTGGAAATCTGATATGCTGTAAGGAGGAATCTTATGCTAGGAGCAATAGTAGGAGACATTGTAGGTTCTGTTTACGAATGGGGCAATATTAAAACGAAAGACTTTCCATTATTTCGTGAGGATTGTTTTTTCACTGACGATACGGTTATGACATGTGCGGTTGCTGAAGCTATCATGAACGGTGGTCAGAAGGATGACTTTATTGATGCTATGAAGAAATATGGTAGAATGTATCCCGATGCTGGGTACGGGCCTAGGTTTAATACATGGATTCAAAGCAATGATTGCTCCCCTTATAATAGCTTTGGCAATGGCTCAGCCATGCGTGTTTCTCCTTGTGCTTGGGTCATGGATTGTAGTTTCTGTGCCAGAACAGGAGCTTGGCCGTCCAGAAGAGCTCTTGCACGACTTTCTGCAGAGGTGACTCATAATCATCCAGAGGGTGTCAAAGGGGCAATGGCGACGTCTGATGCTATCTTTCTGTGTCGTTATTACTTTGGAGGCTACTGTGGCGACTACGAGCAACCAATCAATGATCATCCTACAGAGTGTAAAAAACGCATCAGGGAATATATAGAGAAAGAGTATGGGTACAATCTCTCTCAGTCTCTAGATGACATTCGTCCTACTTATCATTTCAATGAAACCTGTCAGGATACGGTACCTCAAGCCATCATTGCTTTTCTTGAAAGTACAGATTTTGAAGATGCGATTCGAAATGCCATCTCTCTTGGTGGGGATAGTGATACTCTTGCTGCCATTACCGGGAGTATAGCAGAGGCCGCATATGGTATTCCTGATTGGATTAAGGATAAGACCTATACCTATCTTGATGAGCCCTTAAAGGATGTCCTCAGACGATGGGAGCAAGAAGTTTCAATAACATAACAGAGATTAGATAAAAACAACCAAAAACACTAAAGCGACGGGATAAGTAACAATTTCGTCGCTTTTGTTTAAAATTTAATGTTGCTATGGATTTATTCAGGCACCTAGTTAGATTTTTGCTGATTCAAGAGGAGGATACAAGTCATTACTGAGATACAGGATACAAGAATCAGATACCAAAGATTTTCAAGACCAAAACCATGATTGACCATCAATCGGAATCCCCAAAAGGCTGGGAAAAGACGCCCGATTGCTTGAAGAAAATCAGGTAGTAAGTTGCTAGGAAACATGATTCCTGAGAGCATAATTGAGGGTAAAAAGACAAGTTGCGCTATCATGGTAAGCTTTGCTTGATTTTTTACAGTAAGGCCCAGTATACTTCCGATACTTAACGATACGAAAATGTAGATGCCCAGCGCGAGAAAGAATAGGGGAAGTTGACTCGGTAGACTTGCTTTAAATAAAATTGGAGCAAGTAGTAGGATCACTATGCAAGTCATTATCAAATGAACAAAGGCAGAGAGAACTATGGTCACCAATCCTAAGTGAATAGGCACACCATTTGCTTTATAAATCTTTTTTATGTCGCTTCCGTATGTTTCAATCAAGGAAGGCGGTAAGCCGAGAAAGGCCCCCATGGAAACACTCATGACAATCATTGACTGTATGAGTGTACTACCCATTTCAGGCATAACGGAAGTAAAAATACCACCTATGAGAAGAAAGAAAATAAGCGGTACAATATAGTAAGTAACCAAGAGAGACTTACTTCGTATGTCCAATTTCCACTGTAATGCTAGGCTATATAAGAATCCATTCATTCCGACCCCCTCCTTGCCATTTCGATGAAATGCTGCTCCAGTGTACCACGATCCACCTTAATATCCAATACCTGGATATTTTTCTGTTTGCATTCTTCCAATAATGAAATCAAAGTGTCCTCGATCGTATCTGTTTCAAAAGATTCCTCTCCGTCCCGGGTCTTTAAATGGATGAAATATTTTCTTCCCAACCTGTCTGTCAGTTCTGAAGGAGTACCACAAAAGACAATCTTTCCACTATTCAAAATAGCAATGCGGTCACATAAGGTTTCAACTTCGGCCATATCGTGGCTTGCCAAAACAATTGTCTTGCCCTGTGATTTGAGATTTCGGATTTGTTCATGGAGGGATAGTCTTCCTTCAACATCAAGTCCCGCTGTCGGTTCATCGAGAAAAATAATATCCGGCTTACTGATAAGTGCAAGAGCAAGATGTAATCTTCTTTTTTGACCGGTGGATAATTCTATGTATTGCGACTCCTTCATTTCTTTTATGCCAAGGGCCTTTAGCATAGCATCATCAATGTATGTATGATTCCATTTTGCAAAGAGCTTTATGGCTTCCATTGGTTTGATGTGGGCGGGTAGAGAGGAGGACTGTAGTTGAATTCCGGTTTTCCCGTTTACAACGATAGTGCCTTCGTCATATTTTCTCAGACCTTCGATACATTCAAGCGTGGTTGTTTTACCAGCTCCGTTCACTCCGAGCAGAGCAAAGATTTCTCCTTGTTTGATTTGAAAATCGAGACCTCTAAGAACCATATTGCTACCATAACTTTTCTTTAATCCAGAAACCTCTATTGCGTCTTTCATGGTTCTACCTCCTCAAAGGGATTGGTTCCAAGCTTTGAAAAATAGACTTGTAAAGCAGGCCCTAAATAATCATTAACGATTTTTTGCTTTTCTTCCCAAGCGTTTGAGGCGGTATCAATATTCCCAACCTCCATCAACTTCGGAAGCATGCTCATATCACCATTTGTAAACTCCATAATCAAGCTCCAGTATTCTTGCACAACCTGCTGGCTTTGTTCGCTTTCAACTGGCACGTTTTCTTTTTGAAGCTCCACGATTTGATCACTTAGGCGGTTCAACCTATCCATAAAGTCTTGTCCGCTTTTCTTGTCAAATCGACTGCGTATCTGGTCGAGCGTATCATCATCAAAGCGCTTAATGAGAGAGTAGGAGTCATTCTTCATCTGTAGATTGACAATAATGTCTGCATATTTCTTAAAATTGACCGTTTGTATTTGTAAAACTTCTACCTTTAACTGCTCTATTGCGATCAAAGAATCCTTAAGTTGCTCTATATTTTTACGAAGAACATCTGCCTGCTCAGTAAGAGCTTTAGCAACATCATCAGGTGTTTTTAAAGAGATCAAACGGCTCTTTATATCCTTGAGAGAAAAGCCTAGTGATTTTAAAGATAGAATCTGATGGAGTAGCACTATATCTTTATCGGTATAAAGCCTGCGACCTCCCTCACTTTCTGCCGATGGGGAAAGTAGCCCCTCTTTATCGTAATATTGTAGAGTACGGATGGTAACGCCCATTTTCTTAGCAAGTTCCCCAACTGTCATAAATCCTTCCGGAATTGCTCTATATTTAGCCATAATTACTCCCCTCCTCATACCTATTATACATCGTTACGTAACGTCATGAACAAGATTATTTTAAAAAAATTTGATTGAAAAAGACCTTTTCATTTTCGAGAAAAGAAAGAGAGGTCATAGATAAAATGAAGCATGTGACAAAATATTGACATAATTCCTCCCCTTTAGAATATTATTGATGAGTATGTGTCATGATTTAGAAAAGCAAAGCACAATTACAAGATGATCAATAGCAAACACAAGGTGATAGACAGAACAATCTATCACCTTTTTCTGTTTAAAACTATTTGTCGCTAGTCATAAACTCAGCTCTCTTATCTATCTCACCTTATATTCGGTGAAAGAAGAATCTATTTTTCACTTGAATCCCTTCTCTTTTGTATGGTAGAATGTATATACAAATTGTATGTACAAAGGAGAGGTAGAAATGGCAAACACGAAAGCAGTGAATTTTCGCGCAGATGCGATGTTTTACCAGAAAACAAAAGAAGTACTTGCAGATGAAAAAATTTCTGTGTCAGATGTCCTGAATGCAGCACTTCGAAAAATTGCCAACGGGACTGTGGATCCAAGAGAATTTGTTTCAAGTGATTTGCAGAACACGCAGTATCAAGTGGCTTTTGAGGACTTAAAGAAGGAGATTTTAGTGGGGCACCAGGAAATTGCTCAAGGAAAAGTCACTTCTGTAGCCGATGTGAGAAAGGAATTTGGTCTTGACTAAGTTGAAACGCTATCAGGTCTTTCTTGCAGATCGAGCTAAGCAGGACTTGCGTGATATTCACGACTATATTCTTGTGAATTTTTATAGCCAGCAAGCTGCAGATGGCAAAGTCGATTTGCTATTAAATGCTCTTGAGACCCTAGAACTGTTTCCAGAAGCGTGTCCACTGGTATCAAGCCGGGGGTATGGTGAGATGACGAATGATGGAAAACCCTATCGTTATATGCCAATAGAGAACTATCTCGCATTTTATTATATGGAGAAGCATACAGTGTATGTTGCTCGTATCCTAAGTGCAAAGCAGGACTGGGCCAAGATTTTTTATAAGTAGGATGAGGAACTTTGTGTTGCACTTCATTTTACAACGTGGCTCTTATAAAAAAATAAGACTGAAACCAAGGTAAAAACTATATGGTTCAGTCTTTTATCCTATTTATGTAGTATAATGAAGGGAGTAGGAGTTCTCCTTTTTAATAGATTTTTTCCAAGCTGATATTAGTCATTCTATTGAGTTAAAATCTAGATTAGAGATAAGAAAGTTAAGTGAATTCGAGAGATTGTTTCTTATTTTATTTTAGAGAATTATCTTATCAGGGAACCATTTCCCTACACTTGGATGACAGGGCTTTTTTTAGGTGTGGGATCTCTCTATCTGTCTATACTTTGGGTGATCCTTTATTTTAGTGCTTTTGTCATCGAAGAGGCCCAAAGGAATATCTGGCTATGGATTGTTATCGGTATAGTTGTTATGGCATCTATAGTAGCAACTCCAATAAGAAGATACTACTTTGATTTATAAGTCATTTTTAATTTTAAGTCAGTTTCTGATGGCAATTATGTAGAAAGAGGAAAAGCATGAAGCAATCACTTGAATTTTTAAAAGATAGAATCACTGATAAGATGCCTTTAGAGGATATGGTAGAAATCTTTGAAGATTTGTGTAGCGTTCCTATTGAGGATGAGATGATTTTATTTGAGACTGGGGTATATTCAGCTATATCTAATAAACCCTTGTTTCAACTATCGTTAGTAAGGCAAGCTCCAAATGAAGATGAAGAGTTTTATCAAGTTCACCTTGATATTTTCTATGAAGCTAGTGAAGATAATCAAATCTTCAGTGAAGCGACCTGGGACGAAGATATCGAGGAAAATATTTTTGATTATATTAGAGCCTCAGATGTATTTGCTTATGCTAAAAAGCAAGAATACCTAGCAGTCAATATTTATCTGGATGAAACTTAAGAAGAGTAGTAAAGGAAGGAAATCTGGTGGGAAAAAATGAACATTCTTGATCTTAATTCTAATCAGAAGGAGACGATATTATTAATCCATCCAATGTTATCTTCTGCACAAGGGATGAAATCGCTGATTGCAGATCAGATGGGACAAGAGTATAGATATATCATTCCGGATTTATCTGCACATGGGCAATCAACTTCGACCATTTACGAATCGGCTCTTAAGGAAAGCCAAATGATTTATGAATATTTAAAGGATCATCATATTAAAGACTTGAGTTTAGCGTTCGGTGCTTCCTTGGGTGGAGTCGTTTTACTAAAATTATTGAAATATAAGGATATCGGGTTTGGTAAGGTTGTTTTTGAGGGGGTAAGTTTATGGACAAAATCAGCTTTGCTTGATGTATTTACTAGGTACCTATTGCTAAAAAAACATAGAAAAGCTATACGCAACAGAGATCTAGCTGTTCGAAAGATGGTTTCACTTTATGGAGAAAAAGGAGTGATGATGGCAGATTCTTTCATTGCTATGGATGAAGAAAGCATCAAACATATTTCCCATGATTGTGCATTTGTGGATTTGCCCAACCTTACGCCAGAGGAACAAAAAAGTTGTGTATTCTTTTATGGTTCAAAAGAATTCGACTTGATAGCTGCTAAAAAAGTTCTCCCCCAAAAGTATCCTCAAGCCAAATTTCATATTTGGCAAGGATATGGTCACTGTCGCAAGATCACTGAAAATCCTAGAGCCTACTCTATGATTCTGCGAAATGAAATATTTAGTTCGAACTGTTGATTGGGTAAGCTTGTTACTGAAACAGTAATAGAGTGAAATAGCGATAGATTAAATAATGACTAAACTAAGGAATTTGCAAGTGATTTTATTTTAAAAGTTAATTGTTGGCTTTTTCTCAGAATGGGCTTAAAATTTTGTACGGTTAATGGAGGATTTTTCTCATTATAATCTCTCCACAGTTTTATTTCGTATATGAATTGCAATCGGTGTGATAAGTAGGTATAGTAAGGTCAAAATGATAAAAAATCCGATATCAGCATCCAAAAATACATAAACGATGTTAAAGCCAAAATGCATGAAAATAGAATAAATCAGATTATTATATTTTTCCAAAATAATATTCATACAAATAGTAATAGATGTAATCACAACTATATTAGCAATAATATAAGGAACGGCCCGCCAGTCCGTAAATTTTGAATCTACAACCCACAGAAGTGTATGCCAGAAACACCAGACTAGGCCTTGGTAAATAGAAGATTTTAAAAAATGATATTTTTTATTAAATTCTTCTCTCATATAACCACGCCACCCTAATTCTTCACCAGTCGGACCTGATGTAAATGATAAGAATATACTTAGTGGCAATGATACGGTTCCTAGATTGATGTAGGAGAACATTGTTTTTTGGGTCATAAGTGAGTAGAGGAAGAGTGATAAAATACTGAGCCCAAATGTAAGACCAAATGAAGATAGAAGTGGGAGTAACGACACTTTAGCAGAGAAACACCGCTTAAGGAAAGTTGTTCTTTTCTCATCAGTCCTGAAATACTTCCATCCAAATAAAAGAAGGTATGATGGAGACCATGCGACGATATTTCGTACAATCCACATGATAACAGGTGGAACCTTAAATATTAAACTTGCAGGAGCTGCTACAAAAATAATGAGTGCCCAAACAAGTACATAAGAACTGATGATGTATCTTTTTAAATAATTTACATTCATTTAGTTACCCTCTTTCTTCAGTTGTATAGATAACTAGTTCACTCTTAATACCATTCAATTCAATTATATTATCTGCATCGGGTGAATCGAATGATTCAGTTTTTTGCCCATTTTTTTCATAATAAATATTTGTTCCAATCCCTTTGGTAACAGCAGTAAATAGGCTGTTTTCAGGAATACGAATTCTGGATGTTGCTGAAATCTGGTTAATGTCAATTTCACCGTTTAATGAATGACATAATACTTCCATATCAAGATTACAATTTATTTTTACTTTACCTGAAATATCTTCTAGGGTAATACGAGATGTTTTAAGGTCGAGTTCGATATTGTCACATTCTAGGGAGTGAATTTCTACAGACTCTGAACGAACCGCGCATTCAATGTGACTAATATAGCGAGTTGGGATTTGCACAAAGATACTGACCGTTTCTTTAGCCGTTGCCTCTGTTACACCATTGTAACGTTTTACATCTAGGTCAATTCTTTTTCTACTATCATCAATTTTTACTTTAAAATCATTTTGAAGTGTAGAAAGAAGATTAGATACCAGACGAACTCGAATCTTTTCTCCCTTGTATCCGGACAATACAAACTTTTCTGCGCCTCCAAATTTCATATCATAGCTCTTGATCTTATCGATATCATACTCTGTGATACTCTCAAAAAGATATTCGCTTGTCTTAAGACTAGTTCTTTCATTGCAGATTAGCTCATCGATAGAGATGTTAAATAGGTTTGAGATGGATATCATATTCTCGATATCTGGAATTCCAGCACCTGTTTCCCACTTTGTTACAGCTTGTCTTGATACACCGATTTTTTCAGCTAAAAGTTCTTGTGACATCCCTACTTGTTTACGTATGGATTTTAATTTTTCAGCAAATGTCATGTTGTATGACCTCCTCTATATTCTATGATGTAATTTGTCATAAAGTAGCAATATGACTGATTTTAGTATAGAATAAACGATGATTACAGCACAAGCAAGTAGAGGTTGCATTTTCATTATTTTTGCTACTTTGCGTGGCATTTATCGTTTTAACGTTGATTTTTAGCATTATTTTAGTTATTTTACCATACATTCAAATAATAGAATTAAAAATAATATTTTGAAATCTGAACTGCACCCCAAAAGTTAGACAGAAAAAAATCTAACTTTTGGGGTGCAGTTCAATTTTTTTTTTTTAAATTGAGAAAATATTTTTAGAAAACGATGTCAAATATAGTTGACATTAAACAACTAATATTGTAAAATAAATGTATCAAATATATTTGACACATTTGTGATTAGGAGGTGCCAAGTGAACCGGGTGAAGGAATACAGAGTCAATCTTGGTCTTTCTCAATTGGCTTTGGCAAAAAGTATTGGAGTTTCCAGGCAAACGATTAATATGATTGAGAATGGGAAGTATAACCCTTCTTTAGATCTCTGTATCAATCTGGCAAAAGAGCTTGGGACGGATTTGAATTCTTTATTTTGGAGGATCGATGATGATGAATAAAAACTGGCAATTGAAATGTGTTAAAGCCTTCTACGATATTACAGGTGAGCTTGACGAATACAAGGAAAAAGAATTGAGTACCTTTGGGAACAACATGTACATGCTCTTTATGTCGGGGATTATCCTTGGATTCCTGCTCAGTTTCATGTTCACTACAGATTGTGTCGGTGTGATCACGTTTTTAGTATTTTGCTACTCTCTGTACCAACAAGAGCAGGTGATTCATCGTTTGGAACTCGATATCTATGAGGTTTCAGAAGATGAAGTAGGAGAGGCGAAGAAAAAAATGCTAAAAAGAACTTTCCTTCAAACTTTGATTGTGATGGGACTGGCTATTTTTGTTGCTATCGGTCTTTGGAGAACAGGATTGCTACAAGAAAATAAGATAAGCTTTGAAATGTATTTCACTTTTATTTTCCCTCTTGTCATTGGGCTGATTACCATTATCAGTTTCTTGAGTAGTTTCATTGCAAATAGAAGAAAAATCAAGGTGATTCGGGAGTAGATCCATCAGAGATAAGACTGGATATTTATATTAAGATTAACTAAAAGTAAATGGAACCCATTATGATGAAAGAAATGAGTAAGTATGAATAGAATAGTAGACGATCAGATAGTACTTATTCCCTATTATAGGAATGATGAGATCTCCCTTCTTTGGTATCAAGATAGTGAGGTTTGCAAACAAGTGGATAATACTGATCAGATTTACGATGTAACAAAACTTCATAAAATGTATGATTACCTATCTTCACATGGTTCTTGCTATTATATCCAATATGAGGGAGTGTTAGTTGGAGATGTGACACTTCAAGATAATTCAGAGCTTTCTATAGTGATCAGCAAAGAGTATCAGAATTTACAGATCGGAAGACGATGTGTTTCTGAAATGATACAGTTGGCCAAAGAGAAAGAAATGGTTAAGGTAACTGCTCAAATTTATCCTTTTAATACTCAAAGTCAAAGAATGTTTTTGGCTTTGGGATTTCAGAAAGTAGATGAAGAGTGGTATGAATATAAGTTGTTTTAGAATAGCTGTGTATTATTTTATGTATTAAAATAATAGTCAATATGTTATACACTAAAGAATATTAAAGTAAAAATAAACTTATTAAAAAATCTAATTGACATAGGAGAAGAAATTGCCTATCTTCTATGTTTGTAACCGCTTTTTTCTGCTATAATATCACTAGATAGAAATGTGGGAGTTTCAATCATGGTTACAAAACGATTTTTGAAAAATGTTATTGTTGCGATGGTCTCGGTTTTTATGTCCTTGGCCATTGTTCAAGGGGCTCAAGCTCAGCAAACGGGCCTCGATTACCAGAGACTTCATCTACTGCCTTTTAATGGCAGTAAGCAGCTTGTACTGGGGGATTTTGATCATTTAGGTCGTGCGACCTCAGCCCATATTCAGCTGCAGGACAAGGATGAGCCAAAGAAAAAAAGAGAACCACGTCTCAACTATAATCCGGTTGGCTGGCACAATTATAAGATTGCTTATGGAAACAAAGGGAAGAAGGCCTGGCTGTTCCATAGAGGGCATCTGATTGGCTATCAGTTTAGCGGTCTGACCGATGAAGGGAAAAATCTGGTTCCTCTAACTGCCTGGACCAATACGGGGAATTATAAAGGGACAGCGGATAGTAATGTGGAGGGCATGCTCTACTACGAGAAACGACTCGATAGCTGGCTGGCCACCCACCCCAATTATTGGCTGGATTATAAGGTGACGCCTGTCTATACGGGGGATGAATTGATCCCTCGGCAGGTGACCTTGCAATATGTAGGAATTGATCGAGATGGCAACCTTCTGCCTATCCATCTAAGTAGTCCCAAAGAGTCGGTAGATGCTTATGGGATCACCACTGTTACCTTGGATAACTACTCTAAGAATGCGACTATTGACTATCTGAAGGGGACAGCCAAGCCATCTTTAGTGCCGACGGAACCAAGTAGTCAACCACAACCAGCCAGTCCTTCTATAGAGACGAAACCAAGTCAAGCCCCTCAACCGAGTCAGCCAGCAGTGCCTGCACAGCCAGTTCAACCTGTAGAGCCTTCACAGCCAACTCGTCAACTAGCTCCAGTTGTTTATGTGGCCAGAAATGGGAGTGCTGATGTTTATTGGTATTCTAAAGATAGCATGCCACGAAATACCAACTTTGCGAAAGTAGTTGAAATGTCAGAAGAGCAAGCGCTCAGTCTTGGAAAACGGCATACAAGTAAGGAATGAGTATCAGTCATTTAGATGATGAGAAAGCCCAATCGCTGGGCTTTTTGTGTAGGGTAAGTTCTAAATAGGAGAACTAAAATGATTGAAAATATGCTATAATAATAGGACGGAGGTAGAATATGACCTTAGATGTAGATAAAGAAAAAATGATGATTATGGGTGTGATTTTTGACAACAAAAAGGTTTTTAAGAGCGTCTGGTTTGCTCTTAGCACCAATATGATTGAAGGATGGCATCCCACGGTAGAAGACGTGGAGCGACTGAGAGAAGAGGCAGTTGCATTAGGAGTTGGATAATGGTCAGAAAAATATATGATGGGTATGATTATATAGACCCTGATAATTTATACACCTATCCCCATTCATCTGTTCTCATAAATAAATTTAATGAGAAAAATGATAATAAAGCACGAGAATTAGAATATCGTTTAGTAGCAAGCCAAAGTTTAAAACTGTTTATTAATCCAATTGAAGTAAATACTGTTTCAGATATTTTAAAGATTCATAAGTTTCTTTTTGAAGGAATGTATACTTGGGCAGGTCAATACCGTCAAGTAAATATCTCTAAAAGTGGAAATGCTTTTATGCCAGTTCAGTCTTTTGATATGGCAGAAAAATTTTTAAATACTTTGCTTTCAAACTATTTACTTAACGCAAATAATAAAATTGAGATTTGTAAAAGTTTAGCTGAGATATTAGATAATCTAAATTATTTTCACCCATTTCGAGAAGGAAATGGTCGTACTCAACGAGAAGTTATCCGTTCTTTAGCTTTGATGAAAGGCTATGAATGTGAAATTTCAATTGGTTTAGATGATGATATCTATCACTTATATATGGATGGAACAGTTTATGGAGATATTAGTAAGCTCGAACAACTGTTCAATAAACTATTAACAGAAATATAGATCTGTAGTATATTTTAGTAGGAAACAGTATAAAGTGATGCTTATAAGGTAAAGTCATTGCTTCAACAAAAATTTTTAAGCCCAATCGCTGGGCTTTTTGTGTGCATTACAATCTTATAAAGTTAGTAGTCTAAAATTATCTCTCTCAACATATTGCAAACCTTTTCATAAAGTTGTATACTAATAAATGATTTTATGTAATCGTTTGCATAAAACGGTAAATGATGAAAAGAGAGTATAGTAGGAGACGAGACAGATGGAATTAACAGCGATTTACCACCGGCCTGAATCAGAGTACGCCTATCTTTATAAGGATGGCCAGCTCCACATTCGCATCCGGACCAAGAAAGAAGATATCAAACGGATTGTCTTACACTATGGGGATCCCTTTATTTTTATAGAAGATCTTTATGAGGCAACTAAGGAAATGGACAAGGTGACGACAGACGACCTCTTTGATTATTGGCAAGTGTCGGTATCTGTCCGCCATGCTCGGATCCAGTACCTCTTTGAATTAGAGGACACAGCGGGAGAGAAGATCTTGTACGGAGACCGGGGTGTGGTAGCCTACACCAAGGAGAACTTGGACTTCGTCATGAACGGTTTTAAGCTTCCTTTTATCCATGAGATTGATGGTTGCGCCGTCCCGGATTGGGTGGCTCAGACAGTTTGGTACCAGATTTTTCCTGAGCGTTTCGCAAATGGGAATCCATCCATTTCCCCAGAAGGTGTCCGTCCTTGGGATGCGTCAATTGCCCCTACCATGTTGGATTTCTTTGGTGGAGATTTGCAGGGAATCATCGATCACTTGGACTACTTGCAGGAGTTAGGAATTACAGGGCTCTACCTTTGCCCGATTTTTGAATCGCCGAGCAACCACAAGTATGATACCATTGATTATTTTGAAATTGATCGACATTTTGGAGATAAGGAAACCTTCCGCCAGCTGGTGAAAGAGGCTCACGTGCGTGGGATGAAGATCATGCTGGATGCTGTCTTTAACCATATTGGCTATGAATCACCCCAATGGCAGGATGTGGTCAAACACGGGGAGGATTCGATTTATAAGGACTGGTTCCATATCAAAGAGTTCCCTGTCTCCTCAGACAATCTGTGGAATAGTCGCGACTTGTCTTACCATGCTTTTGCCTTTGCGGGCTATATGCCCAAGCTCAATACGGCTAATCCAGAGGTGAAGGCCTATCTCTTAAAGGTTGCGACATACTGGATTGAAGAGTTTGATATTGATGCTTGGCGACTGGACGTGGCCAATGAAATCGATCATCAATTCTGGCGAGATTTCCGTAAGGCGATCTTGGCCAAGAAGCCAGACCTCTATATCCTCGGGGAAATCTGGCATTCGTCCCAACCATGGCTCAATGGTGATGAGTTTCATGCGGTGATGAATTATCCCCTTTCTGAAAGTATCAAGGATTATTTCCTGCGGAGCCATAAGGAGACGCAACGCTTCATTTGGGAGATCAATAGCCAGTCTATGTACTACAGGCAACAAATCTCTGAGGTCATGTTCAACCTCTTGGACTCCCATGATACAGAGCGCATCCTGACGACGGCCAAAGGCGATCTTCAGTCCGTCAAGTCTGCCCTCGCCTTCCTCTATCTGCAACGCGGAACGCCTTGTATCTATTATGGAACGGAGCTAGCCCTCATCGGTGGTCCAGACCCAGATTGTCGCCGTGTTATGCCTTGGGAGCGCGTGTCAGCGGACAATGATATGCTGACCTTTATGAAGGACTTGATCCAGCTCAGAAAAGAAGTAGCGGGCGTTATCCAGCATGGTAAAGTGACTCTGAAAGAAGTAGAGCCAGATGTAGTAGTAGTAGAATGGCAGCATGAAGGCTATCTTCTCAAAGCCTACTTTAACCACTCGAAGACAGACTTTGTCTTAGAAAGAGGACAAGTAGATCTGATCAGTCTGGGGAGCGTCTCTGGTGAACAATTAACCATCCAACCAAATGGATTTGTTATTTATAGGGAAGAGCAGTAAGAAAGAAGCCTGGAATCGAGTGAACTGCACCCCAAAAGTTAGACAGAAAAAAATCTAACTTTTGGGGTGTTTTTATTATGAAATTAACTTATGAAGATAAAGTTCAGATCTATGAACATAAAAAACAAGGGCGAAGCTTCAAAGAGCTTTCAAATCAATTTGGGATAAACATTTCTAATCTTAAGTACATGATTAAATTGATTGATCGTTATGGAATAGAAATCGTCAAAAAAGGAAAGAATTGTTACTATTCTCCCGAACTAAAACAAGAAATCATTGATAAAGTTCTGCTTGAAAGTCGTTCACAAATAAAGGTATCTCTAGATTATGCTCTTCCAAGTGTTGGAATGTTGCATAATTGGATAGCACAATATAAGAAAAACGGGTATACTATTGTTGAGAAAACAAGAGGAAGGATACCTAAAATGGGACGTAAGCCAAAGAAGAAACCCGAAGAGATGACAGAACTAGAACGTCTTCAAGCAGAAAATGAGTACTTGAGAGCGGAGAATGCGGTTCTAAAAAAGTTGAGAGAACTCCGATTGAGGGACGAAAAAGAGCAAGAAGAAAAACGGAAATTGTCCGAGGATTGGTAACAGAGTTTGCTTTAGAGATTCTTCTAAAGATTATTAAGCTTGCCCGTTCAACTTATTATTATCATTTAAAACAGCTCGATCAAAGCGATAAGGATTATGATGTTAAAGTTGAAATTCAATCTATTTTTACTGAGCATAAAGGGAATTACGGCTATCGTCGAATGACTCTTGAATTGAGGAATCGTGGTTTTGTAGTGAATCATAAGAAGGTCCAACGTCTGATGAAGGTCCTTGGTTTAAGTGCTCGTATTCGTCGTAAACGGAAGTATTCTTCATACCAAGGAGAGATTGGTATGAAAGCAGATAATCTTATTCAACGCCAATTTGAAGCAACCAAGCCAATGGAAAAGTGCTACACAGATGTGACCGAGTTTGCCATTCCAGCAAGCAATCAAAAACTTTATTTATCGCCAGTTTTAGATGGTTTTAATAGCGAAATTATCGCCTATAATCTTTCGACTTCACCGAATTTAGAACAAGTGAAAGCTATGTTAGACCAGGCCTTTACTGAGAATCATTACACAAATACAATTCTTCATAGTGATCAAGGATGGCAGTATCAACACCAGTATTATCATCGTTTTTTAGAGGATAAAGGAATTCAACCGTCCATGTCACGTAAAGGAAACAGCCCAGACAACGGCATGATGGAATCCTTCTTTGGCATTTTGAAATCGGAAATGTTTTATGGTTACGAGAATACATTTAAGTCACTTAACCAATTGGAACAAGCTATTGTAAACTATATTGACTATTACAACAACAAACGAATTAAGGTAAAACTAAAAGGACTTAGTCCTGTGCAATACAGGACTAAATCCTTAACTTAAATTATTTGTCTAACTTTTTGGGGTCAGTACAAGAGATTGCGGGCTTCTTTTTATAAATAGTATCTTTATTCGCACCCTTATATTATAATAGGAGATGAGAAAGAGGGAGACGGTGATGAAGATGTCAGTAATCAATCCTATTTCGTTTAAAAAAAGAATGACAGAATTTCTGTTTGATTATCTTTTCATTCTAGCTTATTTAGTACTTCTGTTTTTAGGTTCGATGCTTATTTACATCATCTTTTTTAATGGCGTCCCAAAGTTTACAGAGATTCAGTCGCAGTGGCTTGTATTTTTCACCTCTGTTTTGCCAATTACGCTCTTGTTCACATTCTTGGATTATAAAAATGATGGCAGTTTTGGGAAGGCAAAAGCGGGACTTGAACTGGTCTACCAGAAAAAAACAGTGCAGGCTAGCTTGATCAGAAACGTCATCAAATTTTTACCTTGGCAACTCGGTCATATGGGCACGATTCATGGCTTCTATAGTAATTTTGATGTGTTATTCATTGTCCTTTCTATTTCAGCGACTTTACTCGCAGTTTTGCTACTAGCAATGACGATGTTTAGGAAAGATAAGAGCCATCTAGGAGACCTGCTAGCCCATACGCAAGTCCAACAAAAAGAAGAATAGGGTAGAGTTTGTTTATCCTATCCTTAAAGAAAAAAGACAAACATAGTTAGAAAGTATTTGTATGAATGAGACCGTAGAGTTTACAAATCTTTGTATGGTAAGAGACGGCGATAGAGTTCTTGTTATTGATCGTAAAAAAGAGGACTGGCCAGGCATTACATTTCCTGGTGGTCATGTCGAAGTGGGAGAATCATTTACGGAAGCAGTAATCCGTGAAGTGAAGGAAGAAACTGGCTTAAGGATCGCTTCTCCCCAGATGTGTGGAATGAAAGATTGGGTGTAAGACGACATTCGTTATGTAGTTCTCTTTTATAAGACAGAAAAGTTTGAAGGAGACTTAATATCCTCTGAAGAGGGGGAAGTCTGGTGGGAGGACCTGAAAGAATTACCAAATCTAGACCTCTCCTTAGATATGGAGGATATGCTTCGTATCTTTCTTGAAGAAGACCTGTCTGAATTTTTCTACTACCAAGATGGAGAAGACTGGAAATACGATTTAAAGTAAATTCGAATGCTGATTCTTAAAAAAATAACCTGATCCAAGTGTAATAGAGCAAAGTCCCAAATTGAAGGTGATGAGTGACCTGCTCAAGAAATATGATCGAAAATGGGACAATGATTGTGTCAAAGAGCACCATGCTAGCATGCTCAGTCTATTAAAAACGGAGATAGAAAAGTACAAATAGGTATTGACTTACCCTTGCTCTATTTTCCGAAATCCTTTAGTTGTACTTTCCCCTTCATAGGTGTATAATGTGGCCTTAGATAAACAAATGAGGAGTTTACTATGGAATTAAATGATTTTACAGAAAAAGAACAAGAACAAATCAACCAAGGTTTAAGTACGGCTGAGATTTCTGATAAGGAAGCGGCGAAGAAATTGCTCGCCCTTGTGCCGCAAGAATGGATCAAGCGCATTCCTTTCTTTGTCAGAGGGCATGCGACGACCAAGACAGTTGAGCGTGTAGCCAAGCAATACCCTGAACTCTATGCCGTGGCGAAACGTCAAGGAGAACTTCCTGAAAAAGAAGGAGAAGAGCTCCGCAAGATTATGACAGGCATCTTTGAAGAAAAGATGAACAAACATAAGATTAAATAATCTTTTATAATACTTTGTTTTTTATCTCACAAATAAACGAGTGATTGCAGTTGAAATGTAGTCACTTTTTTATTTACTAGCCATAGAGACTTTTACACTAGTAAATAAAAATGAACAATATTTCATGATATAATACTAATGAAAGCAGTTCCAGAGGGATGAAAATTTCATTGGAGAAAAACAAGTAAAGGTAGTCATGATGAAAAAGTTTTTGATATTTATTTTTACAATTTTTGGATTATTTGCAGGAATGCTAGCTCTTATAGTAATTGATTATGAAATAAATTATAACAAATGGATAAATTCACGTTCAGGATCACAGTTGACTAATCCTGTACAAAAATACTCTTCTTCAAGTGATGGAAATAAGGATGATTTTGAATCATCAAAACAAGAATACGCTACTTCAAGTTCTAGTACGCAGAATTATGATTATAAAAAATACTCTTCTTCAAGTGATGAAAATAAGGACGATTTAGAATTATTATTTAATTTGCTTGTGAAAAAACTTTTTCATCCAACTTTAGTAGAAGAAGAATTTAAAAGGGCATATGCAACAGCTAAGCAACTGTCAAAGGATTCTCCTATTTCGAAGCAGGCTATCAAAAATAAAATAAAGATTTATAATTATTCAGAAGGAGCTAACCAGTACGCTATATATAAGCTTAATATGGACTGGAAAGAGCAGGCTGTTTTAGCAGCAAAATCACTTCAAAGGTATCGTTATTCAAAAGAAAAATTAGTTTGGCAACTTATAAATGTTGAACTATTTACTCAAGAAGAGGCTGACTATGCTGAAGAACATGTTAATTTCGATTGGAAGGAGGACGCTGTGAAAGAAGCGGAATCTTATGCAAACGGTCGCAAGATTACGAAAGAAAAGATATTAGAAATACTTGTTGAAAAAAGAAAATTTACTCAAGAAGAAGCTGAGTATGCAATAGAACATGCAAAAATAGATTGGTCGAATTAAACAATAATTTTAATTTTGATTTTTGTAACATATTGAAGAGCTGGACAGTTTGCCAGCTCTTTTTTGCTACTTATAAACTTTTCTCATTTCGTAAAAAATAGTTGGAGCAAAGCCAGTTTTAAACTATAATAGAGGAAAAGGATTATCGATATGAAAAATTTATAGTACAAACATTTTAATCAATAGAGAAGGAACCACTTTATGAAACCATCTAAAAAAATCATGCTCCTTACTAGCTGTGCCTTGGCGATTTTTGCTTTAGCGGCTTGTGGTAGCAACCAAAAGCAATCTAAGGAAAAGAAGGAAAGTTCTACTGTGCAGAAATCTAGTTCAGACAAAGAGCGCTACAAGGGCACCTACAGCAACCTCAACAGCAAGGCGAGTGTCGAAGAAGTGCGGACTCTCTTGTCTGCTTATTTGGATCAGGACAGTGTAGATAAATTTTTGGGTCTGGTAACAGATTACGATAGCATTGTCGGCTCGGTCGGCTTGACGGGTGACTTCAGCACCTTCAAGAAAACAGACTACAATGTTGAGAAGATCAGTGACTTGTGGACCAAGAAAAAGGGCGATTTCGTCGGGACTAACTGCCGGATCAATAGCTATACTCTTCTGAAGAATCGCATCGAGATTCCTAAGATGAAAGCTGATAGTGAGCTCTTGTTCGTGGACAATGATGCGATTGAAAAAGGGAAAGTCTTTGATGAGGCTGACAAGGAAGCCTTTAACATTCTGTATTCACGGGTTCCGACAGAGGCTACAACGGATGTCAAGGTCCATGCCAAGAAGATGGAAGAGTATTTTGCCAATTTCAAGTTCAATGAAAATGCGCGCATGCTTTCTGTCATCGTTCATGACAACCTAGATGGTAACACACTATTTGTCGGGCACGTCGGTGTCTTGGTTCCTGCCAAGGACGGCTATCTCTTTGTCGAAAAGCTGACCTTTGAAGAACCCTATCAAGCCATCAAGTTTGCGACCAAGGAAGATGTCTACAAATACTTAGAGACCAAGTACCAAGACTACACAGGCGAAGGTCTGGCTAAGCCCTTTATCATGGATAATGAAAAATGGGTTGAGATGAAGTAGAGGATGAAGGACAGCGTGTTAGAATTTAGAAAGATAATGGAGTATGCTCCGATTCTATTTGTGCTCGTTTTCTTGCTCGTTTTCACTCTTCTCCTTTTCCTGAGAAGAAGGGCAATCGTGAAACGTAGTGGAGGTCCCTTCTTTGCTCCCTTCCATATTAACCGTGGAATCTTCTATATCCATGTCGCTCTGTGTTTCAGTCGGCGAATGATCCCACTGAAAGAGATCAAGCAAATCACCTATGCAATTTTTCGTGGACGATCTGGTGGCGGGGCTCGCTATGCTTTTTATATCGAGCTTAGAAATGGAAAGACTATTCCCATCTTTTTTGGAAAAAGCAAGCGGAATGAAGAGCTGGTGGAGAAGCTCAAACGAAATGCTGGTAGGTATGGGTTTAAGGTAGATAGCACTGGTAATTATTGAAAGAAAAAGGAATCACGAATGAATAGAAAGCAAGCCCTTTCCATGTATTTGATAGGGACCTTTGGTCAAGTATTAGGAGTTAGCCTTCTGGTGTGGTTTTTAAGAGCAGGAGGAGTCAAGGTTGATTTTACATCATCATTTGGGATCATCGCTATTATTGTAGGTGGCTTGTCATTAGCTTTGTGGGGCAGTCTTGCAAGCATTAGTTACCATCAATCTTGTTTCAAACAAGTTCTAAAAGATTTTTTTCAAGTCAAAGACAGTTTAGCAAATTATTGTTTGGTGCTTGTTTTCTTGCTGCTCGACTTTTTCCCCTTTATCTTTTGTGGTAAGATCACCAGTCAATCGTTGATCTTGCCAGTAGTACTCTTTTTTAAGGCTCTTCTTTTTGGTGGAGTTGAAGAAATTGGCTGGCGTTATTTCTTTCAACCAACTTTGGAGGAAAAAATACCTTATCTTTCAGCTACTGTGATCACCTTTTTAGCTTGGTCTAGTTGGCATCTACTATACTTTTATATCGATGGTTCTTTAGCTGTCATTCAATTGTTTCCGTTTTTAGTAGGTCTGTTAACTAACTGCTTTATCTTGTCGGCCTTGTATCATAAAACGCAAAATTTATGGATCTGTGTCATGACCCATGCCTGTATCAATTCCTTGTCTCAGATGATAGCGAATGAAGAGGTATGGCTGTCTATCGTCAGTAAAATTCTTATTATTAGTTTAGCAATCATGATTGCAAGAAAGAAGTATGTAACTGTAAAGGAAGAAAAATGAGCAAATTTATTTCAAAACAATCAGTCGCTATTTGGTATGCACTGACTGCCCTCTTTGCTACATTTCTAGTGGGGCAAGTGATCCTTTTCTTTTTCCCAGATAGGAGTAGTTTGGGTGCCTCACTACTGTTTATCCTAATGAACTTGATTCCCATGATGATGGCTGCTGTCTTTTCTCTTGTGTTGAGGGAAGTCAAATCCTTGGGTGAATTTTTCAAGAAGGTCTTTCTTCAAAAAGAAAGTCCCCTATCCTGGATCCTAGCTTTCTTCATCCCCGTCATCTATTATGGGATCTCCATCCTGCTCATGAATGTTCGCTTTACTGGGAACTCCCTCTTGGCCTTCTTTCTTTATTTCCCCTGGACCTTATTATATGGCGGTCTAGAAGAAGTCGGTTGGCGTTGGTTTTTACAAGAGCATCTTTCCTTTAGCAAGCACTTTATAACTAAAATGATGGTTCTTTCCCTTGTCTGGTTCCTCTGGCATATTCCTATCTATCAACTCCCTTGGATTACAGCAGGTTCGTCCAACTATCTCATCTTTTACTTGATGATTTTAGGGAATACCTTCCTATTTGGAGCTCTCAAGGAGTACTCGAAAGGTGCTGTTCCTTGTATCCTCGCTCATATGCTGATCGATAGTCTGGCTGTCCTTATGCTGGTTCAGAGTTCTATTACTCAGATTATCCTTCTAGTTATTTTCGAAATCCTATTATCCTCTTGGCTAGTGGCTATACGAAAATCATAAAAAAGCCTTCAATCTCTCTGTACTGACCCCAAAAAGTTAGACAAATAATTTAAGTTAAGGATTTAGTCCTGTATTGCACAGGACTAAGTCCTTTTAGTTTTACCTTAATTCGTTTGTTGTTGTAATAGTCAATATAGTTTACAATAGCTTGTTCCAATTGGTTAAGTGACTTAAATGTATTCTCGTAACCATAAAACATTTCCGATTTCAAAATGCCAAAGAAGGATTCCATCATGCCGTTGTCTGGGCTGTTTCCTTTACGTGACATGGACGGTTGAATTCCTTTATCCTCTAAAAAACGATGATAATACTGGTGTTGATACTGCCATCCTTGATCACTATGAAGAATTGTATTTGTGTAATGATTCTCAGTAAAGGCCTGGTCTAACATAGCTTTCACTTGTTCTAAATTCGGTGAAGTCGAAAGATTATAGGCGATAATTTCGCTATTAAAACCATCTAAAACTGGCGATAAATAAAGTTTTTGATTGCTTGCTGGAATGGCAAACTCGGTCACATCTGTGTAGCACTTTTCCATTGGCTTGGTTGCTTCAAATTGGCGTTGAATAAGATTATCTGCTTTCATACCAATCTCTCCTTGGTATGAAGAATACTTCCGTTTACGACGAATACGAGCACTTAAACCAAGGACCTTCATCAGACGTTGGACCTTCTTATGATTCACTACAAAACCACGATTCCTCAATTCAAGAGTCATTCGACGATAGCCGTAATTCCCTTTATGCTCAGTAAAAATAGATTGAATTTCAACTTTAACATCATAATCCTTATCGCTTTGATCGAGCTGTTTTAAATGATAATAATAAGTTGAACGGGCAAGCTTAATAATCTTTAGAAGAATCTCTAAAGCAAACTCTGTTACCAATCCTCGGACAATTTCCGTTTTTCTTCTTGCTCTTTTTCGTCCCTCAATCGGAGTTCTCTCAACTTTTTTAGAACCGCATTCTCCGCTCTCAAGTACTCATTTTCTGCTTGAAGACGTTCTAGTTCTGTCATCTCTTCGGGTTTCTTCTTTGGCTTACGTCCCATTTTAGGTATCCTTCCTCTTGTTTTCTCAACAATAGTATACCCGTTTTTCTTATATTGTGCTATCCAATTATGCAACATTCCAACACTTGGAAGAGCATAATCTAGAGATACCTTTATTTGTGAACGACTTTCAAGCAGAACTTTATCAATGATTTCTTGTTTTAGTTCGGGAGAATAGTAACAATTCTTTCCTTTTTTGACGATTTCTATTCCATAACGATCAATCAATTTAATCATGTACTTAAGATTAGAAATGTTTATCCCAAATTGATTTGAAAGCTCTTTGAAGCTTCGCCCTTGTTTTTTATGTTCATAGATCTGAACTTTATCTTCATAAGTTAATTTCATAATAAAAACACCCCAAAAGTTAGATTTTTTTCTGTCTAACTTTTGGGGTGCAGTTCACTCATCCAATTTCAGTGGGAGGTTTTTTTATATGGTGATAAAATAAAACTTTTTAGCTAATGACGCATTCCAGCATATAGGACTTCATAAAGAAGTCCATAAAATGGTATAATCAGTTTAACGAAGAAACTAGAGGTAGGACCATAGTTTTAACACAGTCTGATATTTATTTACTAGGTAAGGGGGAAAAGACCATGCAAAAAACTTTTCAGTTATTGCGAAGAGGAGATATCGAAGGAGTCCGTCAAATATTGGATAAAAAGCCTGAAGAAGTCAATGCTGTTTCGGGTGACAAACCTAAAAGAGATCAAGGCCAATCCCTTCTTCAAGTCGCTATTAAATCGGGACATTTAGATATTGCGGACTTACTCATTGATAGAGGGGCAGATCTTAACTTTATTGAAGAACCGACAGAGCTGAATCCATTTTGTCAACCGGTCATCCAAACTGCTGGTGGAAGAGCTGTATTTGACTGCAGGCGCATGATCAAACGTTGGAATGGTCAATATGAGATGTATTCGTCTAAGGAAAAGGCTGACCAATCCTTCAAGGTTTTTAAAAAAATGTTAGAACTTGGAGCAGATATCTCTCAGAAGGATAGTCATGGGGGAACTTTATTGCAAAATATTTTAATAGAAACCAAGGAAGTTCTGCCATCTTATTATTGGAAAACAAAAGAAACGAGCGATAATGTCCTCATTACGGATGAATTACGTCATGATTTAAATCGTATTTGTGATCTCCTGATTCGTTACGGTGTCACATCGGAAGAGATTTCTGCCTATCATAAGATTCCTCTAAAAGAACTTTACCAAGACAGCCCAACCATGGAATTTTTAAATCGGTTGGATCAGAGCAGATCATAAGCATTTGAAATACTAGGAAGAGCCTTAGGGCTCTTTTAATTTGATCTGATAGAGTTGGAAGCAGAAGGAAAATTTAGACTGTAATTTATTAAAAAAATAGATACACATCCTAGATGAAATAGAGTATACTAGTTTATGAAAGAACAAGATGTTTAAGTACCTAATTTAGGAGGACAGTTTATGTCACCAGAAACCTATATCATGGCGATTGACCAGGGAACCACTAGTTCGCGGGCCATCATTTTTAATAAAAAAGGCGAGCAAGTTAGCTCTAGTCAAAAGGAATTCACTCAGATTTTTCCGCAGGCTGGTTGGGTGGAGCACAATGCCAATGAGATTTGGAACTCTGTTCAGTCGGTGATCGCTGAAGTCTTTATTGAAAGTGGCATCAAGCCCAATCAAATCGAGGCGATCGGCATTACTAATCAACGGGAAACGACAGTTGTTTGGGATAAGAATACGGGTCTTCCTATATACAATGCTATTGTATGGCAATCACGGCAAACTGCTCCACTAGCTGAAGAGCTCAAAAACCAAGGCTATGTAGAAACCTTCCACCAAAAAACAGGTTTGGTCATAGATGCTTACTTTTCAGCAACTAAAGTTCGTTGGATTTTGGATCATGTTAAAGGAGCACAAGAGCGTGCGGAAAAAGGAGAATTGCTCTTTGGGACCATTGATACTTGGCTGGTCTGGAAGCTGACGGATGGAGCAGCCCATGTGACAGACTATTCCAATGCTGCCCGTACCATGCTCTACAATATCAAGGAACTGAAATGGGACGATGAAATCTTAGAAATCCTCAACATTCCTAAAGCCATGCTTCCTGAGGTGCGTTCAAACTCTGAAATCTATGGCAAGACAGCGCCTTTCCATTTCTACGGTGGACAAGTACCGATTGCGGGGATGGCAGGAGACCAGCAAGCCGCCCTCTTTGGTCAATTGGCTTTTGAACCTGGTATGGTCAAAAATACCTATGGAACTGGTTCTTTCATCATTATGAATACGGGTGAAGAGATGCAGTTGTCAGAGAATAACCTGTTGACGACGATTGGTTATGGGATCAATGGCAAGGTCTACTATGCCCTTGAAGGATCTATTTTTATCGCTGGAAGTGCCATTCAATGGCTCCGCGATGGCCTGCGTATGATCGACAGTTCACCTGAATCTGAGGCCTATGCTCTGAAGTCTCAGAACCAGGATGAAATCTATGTGGTTCCTGCCTTTACTGGTCTTGGAGCACCATATTGGAATCAAGAGGCGCGTGGTTCTGTCTTCGGACTTACCCGGGGAACGACCAAGGAAGACTTTATCAAAGCAACCCTTCAATCCATTGCCTATCAAGTACGCGATATCATCGACACCATGCAGGTAGATGCCAAAACTCCTATCCCTGTCCTAAAAGTAGACGGAGGAGCAGCGAAAAATGATTATTTAATGCAGTTTCAGGCAGATATTCTTGGAATTTCGATTGCCCGCGCGAAAAACTTGGAAACAACGGCTTTAGGAGCGGCCTTCCTAGCAGGTCTGACCGTAGGCTATTGGAAGGACTTGGAAGAATTAAAATCTCTTCATGGAGCAGCCCAAATCTTTGAACCCAAGATGGATGAATCTCGTAAGGAAGAGCTGTACAAGGGGTGGAAGAAAGCAGTCAAAGCCACTCAAGTATTTGCGGAGTCTGATGACTAAAGGTATCAATCAAACGAATAGTTTAAGAGAAGTCTTCGAAAGAAGGCTTTTTATGTAGCTTTCAGAATAGGACAGTTATCTGTTTTGGCTAAAAGCCATACTCTATTTCACGCTTTCGTTCACTTATCACTAAATAAAAATATCATATAAATAAACTATTTTTTTCAAAAAACAGGCTAGAGTTTGAAATATTTTTCACAAAAGAGTATACTGTTAGCATAGTTTTGTCGGATATTTATAATAGACCCCATCAAAACTAGTTGTCAACCCTTGCTGTTCTGATAGGAACGTTTGCTGGTATCGTTGATACCAAGGAGGAATCATATGTCTAAAGTAGCTATTGTCACAGGTGCTGGTCAAGGAATCGGTTTTGCAATCGCAAAACGTTTGGTGCAAGATGGCTTCAAGGTCGGAGTATTGGACTACAATGCTGAAACAGCTGAAAAAGCAGTTGCTGAGTTGTCAGCAGATAATGCTTTTGCAGTCGTAGCTGATGTGTCTAAAAAAGAAGAAGTGGGTGCAGCTTTCCGAAAAGTTGTTGACCATTTTGGTGATTTGAATGTTGTCGTAAACAATGCAGGTGTTGCGCCAACTACACCACTTGATACGATTACAGAAGAACAATTTACACGTACATTTGCTATTAACGTTGGTGGCGTGATCTGGGGTGCACAAGCAGCTCAAGCTCAGTTCAAAGCACTGGGTCATGGTGGGAAGATCATCAATGCGACTTCACAAGCAGGGGTTGTCGGAAATCCAAACTTGACTATTTATGGTGGGACCAAGTTTGCTGTTCGTGGGATTACGCAAACCTTGGCGCGTGACTTGGCGGATTCAGGAATCACTGTCAATGCTTATGCACCAGGTATCGTTAAGACTCCAATGATGTTTGACATTGCTCATGAAGTTGGTAAGAACGCGGGCAAAGACGACGAATGGGGTATGCAAACATTCGCTAAAGATATCACTTTGAAACGTCTTTCTGAACCAGAAGATGTAGCAGCAGCGGTTAGCTTCCTTGCTGGACCTGATTCAAACTACATCACAGGACAAACCATTATCGTGGATGGTGGAATGCAGTTCCATTAAGATGAAAAAAGAGGTTGGGATCAAACATCCTAACCTCTTCTTTTGTGCATTCACAATAGAGGAAACGGAGATCAAAAAAACCACTCCCGAAAGGGAAGTGGTTCTGTGTTGGTTCTTATTTGAGACCGTATTTTTTGTTGAAACGATCCACACGTCCATCTGCTTGAGTGAACTTTTGACGTCCAGTGTAGAATGGGTGTGAGTCTGATGAAATTTCAACACGGATCAATGGGTAAGTTTCACCTTCGAATTCAACTGTTTCGCTAGAGTACTTAGTTGAACCGCTGAGGAACTTGTAACCAGTAGTAGTGTCCATGAAGACAACAGGGCGATATTCTGGATGGATATCTTTTTTCATTTTGCAATATTTCCTTTCTGCCATGGTCTCTTTCCGAGCCATAGATTGTTACTAAGCTAGTTTACCAAATTTCCAGGATCTTGACAAGTATTTTCACTAATTTTATTTAAATTAATGATCAAAAAATCACCCTGGCTAAGCCAAGGTGAATCTAATCTTATTATTGTTCAGATTGATTTGGATCTTTTGGTGCTTCTACTGGTTGGTCAGCTTGTCCCTCAGTGTGTTCGTGTGATTCTTTTTTGATTTCATTTACAGCAGTTTTTACAGTAGAAGTTGTCACGCGTCCAACAGATTGGGCAAATCCTTTACCAGATTCAGCAAGTTCTTCGAATGTTCCTTTAGTGATTTTACCACCTGACATCGCCAAGAGACCAGTCACAACAATAGCGATGCTTGCAATTAAAGTGAGAATCAAACCAAATCCGATTGAAACCAATCCACCTAACTCAGAGGTATACTCACTTCCCTTGAAGGTTGCAAACAATGAAACCAATGTAGAAATAAAACCTGCAACAATGATGATAGTTGAAAAAGTTTTATTTAAAGGGGTATTGATGTTATTCAAGCAGGCAAGAACGATAGAGCCAATAGAAAGGACGATTACAATCCATCCGCTATTTTGGATTCCAGAAATGCTAATAACTCCAAAGACAGTGGTATACCATGGCAAAAAAGTACCAAGAATTGCTACCGCAGCAGAGATAATGATAAACAATCGATTTTTTTCCATAATAGGTCTCCTTAAAAATTGTATTAGCTTTATTTTACCATAAGAAAGATCAAATGAAAACCCCGTGACTAAGATAAAAAGGCTGAGAAACCGTTCTCAGCCTTCGTTCGTGCGAGCCACTTCTTGTAGCTCTTTGTAGATTTGGTCGTTTTCTTCAAGGGAGTAGGAGTTAGCTCCACTGGCTAGTGGATGGCCACCACCATTATGACGTTTGGCAATTTCGTTGATCACTTTTCGTTTGCTACGCATCCGGACACGGAAGTGACCGTCGGCCTGCTCGACAAAGATAGCCCAAACAGATACGGTATCAATGCGTCCAGGAGCTCCGACGATTGCAGCAGTCTCTGAATCACGTAGATCGAATTTCTTCAAGAGCTCTTGTGTCAAGGTCACACGCGCAGCGCCATATTCATCGATCTCTAGATGATCATAGACATAGCCTTGAAGCTTAGCTGTCTTAAGGTTGATCGTATCCATCTGCCGAGCAAGTGCTGTAAAATCAAAGGGAATGCTGCGAAGGGTTGCAGCAATCTCAAAGGTCCGAGTCGAAGTAGCAGGATAAAGGAAGCGACCTGTATCGCCGACAATCCCAGCATAGAGAAGACGCGCAGCACTTACAGGAAGTTCAAGATCCAATTCCTTAGCAAAAAGTGCGATTAACTCACTGGTAGAGCTAGACTCAGTATCGACCCAGAGCAGATCCCCATAAGCATCGTCGTTTGGGTGGTGGTCAATCTTAATCAGGAAATTACCATTCGTATAGCGCTTATCATCGATGCGGGGAGTATTGGCTGTATCACAGACAATCACCAAAGCTTCAGCATAGTCCTCATCCTTGACTTCATCCATTTCAGCAAGCCAAGTCAAGGTCGGTTCATCATAGCCAGTTGCCAAGACCCGCTTTTGAGGGAAGTGCGCACGCAGGAGATCCCGCAAGCCCACCTGGCTACCAATCGCATCTGGATCCGGATTCTGATGACGGTGGATAATAATCGTGTCATAAGCTTGAATCTTTTCAAAAATTTCATTCATTACGTTCATACATTACCTCATTTTCTCTGTCAATTTTAACATAAGAAAGGCCCATCCAGCAAGCGTTTATCACTAATTAGGAACTATGGAAGCGGTTTTACATTAGTTCAATATTTTGGTAGAATGGATGGATATGATGAAAGAAATCAAACAATCAGCTAAAAGAAAACGATGGTTAGAATTTCCAAAAACAATTGTAGTAGTGTTGATCGTAATGCTTATTGCAGTATTCCTAAGTAGTTGTAGTAACAATCAACCGGCATTGAATGTTTTAAAGAAAAAGCAATTTATTATGATTAAAATGGGAGATTCTACCGATGAGCATTTTGAGGTTGGGTTGGACCTTGAGAAAAAGGAATATTACTATAATGATGAAACTGCAGTGAAAGACGATACAGTTTATGGTGGATATAAAGAGGACTGGGATCGTAAACAGTATTACAAATCTGCTGTAAATGAAGAATTATCATCAGTTCTATTAAGTAGAAAAATTACTACTGATGAAATTAAGAAGTCCAACTATCAAATTACTGGCTCACCGAAAAGATTTGTGGATGAAAAATTGATGAAAGAGGAATATCCGCCAGAATTTGAGGCGATTTATTTAAATAAAAAACTTCAATTCACCAAGGTTTGTATCACCTACAACAAAGAATTTCTACCAACAAAAATTGAGTGGTACTATAAGGGTGAAGAAGGACTAAAATGGTACACTTGGCGCACATATTCGTATCCCTTCAAAAATAAGTCTGATTTTGATAAGAGATTGGATGAAGAAATCGAAGATATTAAAGCAATTCAAGAAGAAAACGAGGGCGATTAGGTTGAATCGGTCCAATTTCTTGAAACGTGTCCCTTCTTTCACCTTATCGGGAAAGGTTTCGTGCAAAATGCTTGAAAAAATGGTATAATACGGAAAATAGATTTTGGGAGGAAATTATGACTGTAGCGAAAATTGTTTTTGCTAGTATGACTGGAAATACTGAAGAAATCGCCGATATCGTAGCGGATAAATTCCGTGATCTTGGTGTCGAAGTAGATGTGGATGAGTGTACAACTGTGGATGCGGAGGATTTCCTTGAAGCAGATATCGCGGTGGTAGCGACTTATACCTACGGCGATGGAGAGCTTCCAGATGAGATCCAAGATTTCTACGAAGATTTGGCTGGCCTTGATCTCAAAGGCAAACTTTACGGTGTTGTAGGATCAGGGGATACCTTCTACGATGAATTCTGTAAAGCAGTTGATGATTTCGACCGTTGCTTCGCTGCGACTGGTGCTGAAAAAGGCTCTGAGTGTGTCAAAGTTGATTTGTCTGCAGAAGACGAAGACATTGAAAAATTAGAAGCCTTTGCAGAAGAACTTGTAGCAAAAGCAAATTAATGACAAAGAGGCTGGATCGATGGATTACAGCCTCGATTTATATCCAAAATAAAGAGGAGACACATGGATTTAGATCAGATTCGTAAGGACATTGACCAGATCGATCAAGAGCTTGTAGCCTTGCTGGAAAGACGGATGGTCTGTGTCGGTCAGATTGTAGAATATAAGAAGCAACAGGACTTACCTGTGCTCGATCAAGGAAGGGAAAGAGAGGTGCTTGAGAAAGTCGGCTCTCTCGTGACGGATGAGCAATATCGTGCAACCATTCAATCCCAGTTTCAAGATATGATGAAGCGCTCGAGAGACTTCCAAGAGGAGGTGAGGGCGCGTGACTAGTCTATCGATCAAGCAAAAAGCACAACAGTATGTGGTCCTAACAGGGATGGCTCTTTTCATTGGTCTCTTGGTTGGTGCCATTGATATGATTTTTGGACAAGGTCTTCTCCTGATTGGAGATTTTCGAAGCCAGCATTGGCCTTTAATTCTTTTTCTGGCCTTAGCGGGGCTTGTCATCGTTTATCTTTATAAACGTTTCGGTGGCAAGGCTTCAAAAGGGATGGGCCTTATTTTTGAAGTCGGACACGCGCGTGAGGAGAATATCCCCTTGGTCTTGGTGCCTTTGATTATGCTGACGACCTGGATGAGTCATCTCTTTGGCGGTTCGGTTGGTCGGGAAGGTGTAGCGGTCCAGATTGGAGCGACCCTTTCGCATCGTTTTGCCCGTCATATCAAGATTCCAGATGCTTCGCGTATCTTTCTCATGACCGGGATGGCAGCCGGTTTTGCGGGGCTCTTTCAGACGCCACTCGCAGCAACCTTCTTTGCTCTTGAAGTCTTGACAGTTGGGGAGTTGCAGTTGATGGCTCTCTATCCTGCCCTCATCGCTTCGATTGTGGCTAGCTTTACCTCGCATGCCCTTGGTTTAGAGAAATTTGCAGTGCCACTAAGAGAAACGCTGAGCTGGACACCAGAGACCTTGATCAAAGTTGCTCTTCTTGGCTTGGCTTTTGGCCTTGCTGGGAAACTCTTTGTGGTTAGCCTTTCCTGGTTGAAGAAAACGGTCGCTCAAGTTTTGCCTAATCCTTATATCCGGATTGCGCTTATAGGGGCTGGACTTAGCTTGGTCCTCTTGACCCTCCAGCTGACCAAGGTCGGCACATACAGTGGACTAGGTACCAATCTGATTGATGTGGCTTTTCATCAGGGCAGTGCGCAGAGTTATGACTGGATCTTGAAGCTCCTCTTTACCGTGGTGACGATTTCAGCTGGATACCAAGGAGGAGAAGTGACCCCGCTCTTTGCGATCGGAGCTACACTTGGAGTCTTTCTTGCTCCGATGTTAGGTCTACCTGTCTTAGTCGTGGCCGCTATCGGATATGCTAGTGTCTTTGGCAGTGCGACGACGACCTTGCTCGCACCGATCTTGATCGGAGGAGAAGTCTTTGGCTATGCCAATCTTCCTTTCTTTGTCATTGCTTGTGCCATCGCCTATTGCCTACCAAAAGAGTGGAGCATTTATTCTGGTCAAAAAGTTGCGAAAAAGTAGAGAAAAGAGCTTTACAAACCTGAAATTATCTGATATGATAGTTTCTGTGCGTAATGGAAGCACAAAAATACAGTTTATCCGCTGGGGGAGGTCCCTCAAGATTGACGAAGATAGGAGAATAAAATGAATCCATTAATCCAAAGCTTGACTGAAGGTCAACTTCGTACTGATATCCCTGCATTCCGTCCTGGTGACACTGTTCGTGTACACGCGAAAGTTGTCGAAGGAACTCGTGAACGTATCCAGATCTTTGAAGGCGTTGTTATCGCTCGTAAAGGTCAAGGACACACTGAAATGTACACTGTTCGTAAAATCTCTAACGGTGTCGGTGTTGAACGTACATTCCCAGTACACACTCCACGTGTAGAAAAGATTGAAGTTGTACGTTACGGTAAAGTACGTCGTGCGAAATTGTACTACCTTCGTGCATTGCAAGGTAAAGCAGCTCGTATTAAAGAAATCCGTCGTTAAGACGAACAAGGAGGCGGGAGTGATCTCGCTTCTTTTTTATCGGTCCCCTTAGTTCAATGGATATAACAACTCCCTCCTAAGGAGTAGTTGCTGGTTCGATTCCGGCAGGGGACATAAATTTATGACGATGAGGGATTTTCTAATTGAATAGAAATTCCTCTTTAGAGACTTTCCTTAGGTGATGACGGACGTTAGCGAACAAAAACTAAAAATTTATGTACAATTGACTAAACTAGAGCTAAATCATTGATATAACTGAATTAGAAGCATAAAGTACATTCTTTAAAAAATGTACTTTTTTTGTGCATTATTCTGGATTGGTATTTTGTATATTTTATAGTTCATCATATTATCAAATCTAAGAAATTGATTTGTACATTTTTTTCAATGATAATCAATGTATAATAAAAAATTAAAGTTCGAATTCTGAAACTACTTTCACATATGAAAAATTGAATCTAAATTGCTGTAGGCCTATAATAAAGATAGGAATAAAAAGAAATCTTCCTAGAAAGGAGTATACTGTATCATATGTGACAGTATTATTAATAAATCATGAAAAAAATAATTACTATAGTACAGTGCATCTTGTTCCCCGTGTCTCCTTACATAGCTAGAGAACTATGCTTGATGAGTAAAAATCTAGTCGATAATATGTTCCTTACATTCTTTATCATGCTTACAATTTCTTTTTGGCTTGGTATTTGGAAGTTAGGAGATCTTGCGGGAAATCCAAAATAGAAAGTAATAAGTTGTGCTAGAGATGAGATTTCTATTTATTTTAATTATTTCTATGCCTTATTTCTTTTATTTTAATTGGAAGGATAAGCCTAAACAAAAAAATAAGTCCTTTTGCTATCTTTATAAATTTTATATGATTTACTTGTGGTTTATCCTCATAATTTCCATAATGGCTATCGGTATTTTATCCCTTGGAGTAGTAGCTGGTATGGGAGAAAAACTTACGTTCGATCTCTCTGTTTTATCTTTTTTAGGTGTAGTTTTATTTAGTTTATATATTTTTAGTATTCTAAAAGAGATAAAGGACTTAAAGCAGATAAAAGATAAGTAAATATGAGAGAATTAGTTAACTAGCTTAAGTAAAACATAACACGGCCATGATTCATGAGCCGTGTTTTTGTATGAATGTACATTTGAAAAATTTATAGTTTCAGTTTCATTGTCAAAATGTACAATTTAAAAATTTTTAGTTTTCCCTTAAATAAAGTACATAATTGACAATGATTAGCTCAAAAAAATTTTTTGGTTACTAGAAATCGTAGAAGTTACGTGACTAATTCTTGAGCCTAAGGCACTTTTTTCACAGCGGAAAGTCTCTACAGAAAATAAATGAGAAATGTTTTATAAAAAGGAGCTTATCTACCTTCTAAAGAAGCTCGTGAATGCGAGTTAATTTGTCAATTTAAAGTTAAAAATAGATGGAATATCTCCATATAATGAATTGATTTTTGAAGGAGTAAGGAGTAAAATATAGTTAATATAATGATTGATTAGAGATAAATAAAACAAGGCATAAAAAAGGCACCGAATCGGTGCACACTTTTTCAAGTTGGATACGGACAAAGCCTTATTTTAACTTGCTGTGTTGTTTCGAATGGTCCCAAAACTTATTTTTTGTATGATTATATCAGAATATTTTAAAAATGAAGGGGTTTTCTATGGAAAGTGATGTGTTTTTTGATTATTACTTAAAATCACTTAGGTTTTATTTTCGTGATAGGTGTGAGGATATTGGATTTATAAAGTTTTTTAAAGATGAAAACAATAGTTTTATTACCATAGAGGATTATGCTTTAGAAGCATTTGTAGTATTGTCAAATATTTTGAGTAAAGATAGAATTGTGTTTTCTTGTGGAATTATTTATAGTAAGGGGGTAGTTACTGGAGTAGAAGTGTGTATGAAAGTATCAGAGTTAGAAAGATTAAATAAATTGTATAAGATATAGTTTTGAAGAATATTAAAAAACATAAAGGAAACTGTTTATGTGGGATGTGTGGAGTTGATAGTTTCAATGTTTCCTAGTTGTAGAGCTGCATTGTTTCGAACGGTCCCAAAATAAGAAAAATAAAAAAATGATGGTCTAGGAGCTCGATACATTGAGCTTCTTTTTCTTGAGAAATTCAAATCATAATTTTACAGACTTTTATGTCATTAATTGATTCTCCCTCTCCACTTTTTCTTTGACTCTCCTTTCTTATTTTTCTAAAATAGTAGGTATGTGAAGGGAGATTGATATGAAAAAAGGTTTGGTAATTGTGCTTTCTGCTTTGGTCTTGGCTTCCTGTGGTCGTCCTCAGAGGACGGTGATGCCTAAGAGTTCGGATACCCAGCAGACCAGCACTTCGGAAAAGAAACAGTCTGGTATGGACTTAAAAGCCATCAAGGCTAAGGACTACTCGAGTATCAAGGGGACTTGGATCGATGGTCGTGGCAATGAGCTGGTCTTTGATGACAAAGGCTTGGTCAGCGAGGATGTTGAGCTTGATGCATCGAGCTTTAAGCAGAAGGACCAGATTGCTGAGATGACGGTTAGTGCTAAGTCGGGTGTTGGAGGCTACGGTCTTTTGCTCCTTCCAAAAGGTCAGAAAGCGGGCAAAGACGATGTTTCGGATAAGTCCAAGGATCGGATCTGGGCTGGTCAGTCACCAGCTTATGGCGATGATGACAATTTCTACTATCGCAAGAAAGAGCAACCGAAAGTTCGGGAGCAAGTAGATACAGACGATAGCAGTAGTACGACAAAGACCAGTAAGGCCAAGAAGTGGAATACTCGTTCGGATAGCGAGGTTAAATCTTCGAAGAAGGCGGATAAGAATGATTATCCAGGCTACACAGATGCTCAGGTCGAAGCTGCGCGTGTCTGGGCTTATGTGATCAAGAACGTGCCATCAGAATTAAATATATCAAATAGTGCAGCTGGAACAAAGATTTATAATGGTGGCTTGGGCGTTGATTATCCCAAAGATGTGCGTCATCTATTTGGTTCTTATTCAGCTGAAGGAAATATCACTTATGCATCCAACGGTGATGGGACGGTGACGATCTATCCTGTTCCGAGTCATTGGCAACAGTCTGCGGATGAGCTCAATAGTGAAGAGTTTATGACGCAATTTACCCAAGGGATCTTGGACCATGCTGAAACGGTGACATTGCCTGATGGGGATCCAGACATGATTCGCCAGATCCTAGCCGTATTGAAGTAGGAGCTGGATTTGAGAGATCAGTTTATTGTTTTTTTGAGCTGATCCTGTTACAATGATAGTACACGGAAAAGACTGGGCTTCCAGCCTTTTTCATTTCACCATAGAAAGGTCTTTTATGAAACGCAAATCGATTTTGTTTCTGTATTTACTCTTGCTAGCGATTGGGCTGGCCTATGAGACCCAATCGCTGACGGAAGGCTGGATGTCTGGCAGTCAGTACGGGATTGTGGGACTTTCAACCTTGATCCTTTTGGTCTATGCGCTTCCTGCTGTCTGGGCTCTCTTTCATTTTTCCAAGGAGTGGAAGTTGTCTTGGGTACCGGTTCTCTTTTCTTTATTAGGTGGGGGCTTTGTTGCCGGTTGGTTGTCTAGCTTTGCCAATACCTATTTCCATGACATGATTCAAGCGATCGCTCCAAATAGCGACTTTTGGAACCAGTACGAGAGTGCCATCGCTGCGCCTCTCTTTGAGGAACCCTTTAAGTTGATTCCGATCTTCTTTGTCCTCTATTTGTTCAGTGTTCGTCGCATCAAGTCGATCTTCCTCTTGGCGATTGCCTCTGGTCTTGGTTTCCAGATCGTGGAGGACTTTGCCTATATCCGTCAGGATCTGCCGGAAGGTTTCTCTTACACGGTGTCAGGGATTCTCGGTCGTGTGGCCAATGCGCCCATGTCTCACTGGGTCTACACAGGACTTGTCATGCTGGGACTCTTCTTGATTGTCCAAGCAAGCAGAGGACGCAAGGATTTACGTCTAGCAGGCTGGGGATACTTAGTAGCTGGATTTGGACTCCATTTTGTTGGCAATTCACCCTTCTCACAAATCGTGACCGAGTTGCCGATTGCGATTCCAGTCTTGAATGCTACGGGGCTCTTCCTGATCTACCAAGCTTATCAGACCGTCGAGCGATTAGAACAAGCAAAATAAGAACAAAAAATGCGTATGTGTGCAAACATACGCATTTTTGTTATTTTGGACATACTTTTGTATAAACTGAGTGATCCGATAGCTGTAAAATAAATGCTATTTTGGAAGATATATTTGAGACTTTCCGCTGTGAGAAAAGTGCTAGAAACAATCATGTTTCTAGCACTCGGGAGTTTTGAAACGTTAGATTCAAAACTAAGTCATGGAACTTCTTCGAAGTTCGCTGACGTCCGTACTCACCTAAGGAAAGTCTCTAAGAGTATAGGATCTTAAAATAGATTTATTTACCAAGACAGAACTGGCTGAAGAGTTGGGTGATGAGCTCATCTGGAGCAGCATCCCCTGTGATTTCTCCAAGGATTTCCCAGGTGCGTGTGAGGTCGACTTGAAGCAGGTCGACCGGCATACCGAGGGCCAAGCCTTCGTTGACCGCTTGCAGGCTTTCAACAGCTTTTTCGATGAGAGAGATGTGACGAGCATTCGAAAGATAAGTCGCATCTTGCTCAACCAGCCCAGCATTTTCGAAGAAGAGGGCGTTGATCCGGTCTTCAATTTGATCGATGTTTTGATTTTTCAGAACGGAAATCTTGATATGATCTTCCGGCAGTTGGTCGATTTCGATCTTCTCTGGAAGGTCGACCTTGTTGAGAAGGATAATGCGGTTGCTGTCTTGAGAGATTTCAAGGAGTTGGCGATCTTGATCAGTCAAGGGTTCACTTGCATTGAGAACGAGGAGGACTAGATCGGCTTCCTTGAGGGCTTTTTTCGACCGCTCGACACCGATCTGCTCAACGATGTCTTCGGTTTCCCGGATCCCGGCCGTATCGACTAGTTTGAGGGGAACGCCGTTGATGTTGACGTATTCCTCGATAACGTCACGGGTGGTTCCTTCGATATCGGTCACGATGGCTTTTTCTTCGCGAAGAAGATTATTGAGGAGGCTCGACTTGCCGACGTTTGGACGACCGATGATAGCAGTAGAGATCCCTTCACGCAAGATCTTACCACGACGGGCAGTCTTGAGGAGGTTGGTCAAGAGGGCTTCAAATTCACTGGTCTTTTCACGGATGATCTCAGTGGTTGCTTCTTCGACATCATCGTACTCAGGATAGTCGATATTGACTTCGACCTGGGCCAGGGTATTAAGGATTTCTTGGCGCGTGTTGTTGATCAGGTCAGACAGGGAACCGTCTAGTTGCTTAACGGCGATGTTCATAGCCTTGTCGGTCTTAGCTCGGATAATGTCCATGACCGCCTCAGCCTGGGTCAAATCGACCCGCCCATTTAGGAAGGCCCGCTTGGTAAATTCCCCAGGCTCAGCTAATCGAGCGCCTTCGCGGATCACCAATTGCAGGATTTCATTGGTCACCGCAATCCCACCGTGGGTATTGATCTCGATGATATCCTCACGGGTGAAGGTCTTCGGCGAGCGCATGGCTCCAACCATGACTTCGTCGAGGATCTCGTTCTTGTCTGGATCTACGATATGACCGTAGTTGAGGGTGTGGCTAGCCACGCTGGCCAAATCTTTCCCTTTGAAGATCCTTTGCGCAATGGCAAAGCTGTCTGTCCCGCTCAAGCGGACGATCCCGATCGCCCCCTCACCAAGAGGAGTGGAGATGGCAGCGATGGTATCAAATTCTTTAGTAATCATGTCATTTCTCTTTTCCTGTAGATTCATCTCTATTCTATCGTAAAGTCAGCGGACGGGCAAGGTTTTAAAACTTTTGAAAAGTAAACTTTTATCTATTAAAAAATA
Source organism: Streptococcus mobilis (assembly GCF_059727625.1). NCBI lineage: Bacteria > Bacillati > Bacillota > Bacilli > Lactobacillales > Streptococcaceae > Streptococcus > Streptococcus mobilis. The sequence goes on along the minus strand of NZ_AP041823.1, from coordinate 1,345,446 downwards.
TTAAGAGAACTTAATTGAAGAAAAGTCATTAAAAAAACTTTCCTTATGTGAGTTCGGACGTCAGCGAACTTCTTCGAAGTTCCATGACTAATTATTGAGCCTATTGTCTCAATAATTCCGAGTGCCTGAAACTGTATTGTTTCAGGCACTTTACTCACGGCGGAAAGTTTCATAAATAACTTAAATAATTGATAAGATTAAATTGTTCTTATTTTGATAAAAAACACTTGCTAAGCATTGAACTGCACCCCAAAAGTTAGACAGAAAAAAATCTAACTTTTGGGGTGTTTTTATTATGAAATTAACTTATGAAGATAAAGTTCAGATCTATGAACATAAAAAACAAGGGCGAAGCTTCAAAGAGCTTTCAAATCAATTTGGGATAAACATTTCTAATCTTAAGTACATGATTAAATTGATTGATCGTTATGGAATAGAAATCGTCAAAAAAGGAAAGAATTGTTACTATTCTCCCGAACTAAAACAAGAAATCATTGATAAAGTTCTGCTTGAAAGTCGTTCACAAATAAAGGTATCTCTAGATTATGCTCTTCCAAGTGTTGGAATGTTGCATAATTGGATAGCACAATATAAGAAAAACGGGTATACTATTGTTGAGAAAACAAGAGGAAGGATACCTAAAATGGGACGTAAGCCAAAGAAGAAACCCGAAGAGATGACAGAACTAGAACGTCTTCAAGCAGAAAATGAGTACTTGAGAGCGGAGAATGCGGTTCTAAAAAAGTTGAGAGAACTCCGATTGAGGGACGAAAAAGAGCAAGAAGAAAAACGGAAATTGTCCGAGGATTGGTAACAGAGTTTGCTTTAGAGATTCTTCTAAAGATTATTAAGCTTGCCCGTTCAACTTATTATTATCATTTAAAACAGCTCGATCAAAGCGATAAGGATTATGATGTTAAAGTTGAAATTCAATCTATTTTTACTGAGCATAAAGGGAATTACGGCTATCGTCGAATGACTCTTGAATTGAGGAATCGTGGTTTTGTAGTGAATCATAAGAAGGTCCAACGTCTGATGAAGGTCCTTGGTTTAAGTGCTCGTATTCGTCGTAAACGGAAGTATTCTTCATACCAAGGAGAGATTGGTATGAAAGCAGATAATCTTATTCAACGCCAATTTGAAGCAACCAAGCCAATGGAAAAGTGCTACACAGATGTGACCGAGTTTGCCATTCCAGCAAGCAATCAAAAACTTTATTTATCGCCAGTTTTAGATGGTTTTAATAGCGAAATTATCGCCTATAATCTTTCGACTTCACCGAATTTAGAACAAGTGAAAGCTATGTTAGACCAGGCCTTTACTGAGAATCATTACACAAATACAATTCTTCATAGTGATCAAGGATGGCAGTATCAACACCAGTATTATCATCGTTTTTTAGAGGATAAAGGAATTCAACCGTCCATGTCACGTAAAGGAAACAGCCCAGACAACGGCATGATGGAATCCTTCTTTGGCATTTTGAAATCGGAAATGTTTTATGGTTACGAGAATACATTTAAGTCACTTAACCAATTGGAACAAGCTATTGTAAACTATATTGACTATTACAACAACAAACGAATTAAGGTAAAACTAAAAGGACTTAGTCCTGTGCAATACAGGACTAAATCCTTAACTTAAATTATTTGTCTAACTTTTTGGGGTCAGTACACATTATGAATTGCTTATTTTATTTACTAATCATAGCAAGATTAAATAATAAATTTTCAGTTGTTGAATCATCAGAATAATCATTTGATTCCTGGTATTGCCCGAATTTTGATATTGTTTGCCATCCATCAGCTTTTAAATATGTACTGGTTGAATTGAAAACTTCATCAGCTAATGAATTAAATTTATCCTTTTTAAAATAAACTAATGAGGCGGCTATACTACCATCCCAAGCCCTAAAAACAACATCTTTATCTGGTTTTGAATCAGCATGGATAACATCGTAAATTGAATCATTAAAGTTTTGAATTGCATTTTCATCACTGATAGAGCTATTTAAATCAATGCTAACAATATAAATGTCATTTTCTGAATCATATTTAAAGTCAGTGAAATCTGTAGTGGAGATATAATCTTCAAATGATTTTGGTTCTGAGGAGTTTTTTGAACAAGCAAATAAAAATAATAGTGCAGAAAATATTGTAAGAATGTAAATAATTTTTTTCATAGTTCTCACCTGTTTATTAATAGTTATTAATTTATTTAAGTATAACAGATTTTAAAAAATATAACAACATAATATCTTCTATCGTAAAGTCAGCGGACGGGCAAGGTTTTGCTTTTAGAACTAAAACTGGAAAGGTTTTCAAATAATTAGTGAAATCTCTTTCAGAATATGCTATACTGTAATAGAATATAAAAGGAGGTCTATGATGGTAAACCTAAAAGAACAGGTAGGAATTAAAGCGGCTGAGTTTGTCAAAGACGGCATGATTGTCGGTCTCGGTACAGGGTCAACTGCTTATTATTTTGTGGCTGAATTGGGTCGTCGCATCAAGGAAGAAGGCTTGCAGATCACAGCTGTCACAACTTCGAGTGTGACCTATGATCAGGCTGAAAGTTTAGGCATCCCGCTCAAGGCTATCGACGATGTCGAAGTGGTCGATGTGACAGTGGATGGCGCAGATGAAGTGGATCCTCAATTGAATGGGATCAAAGGTGGCGGTGGTGCTCTCCTCATGGAAAAAATCGTCGCAACCAATTCTAAAGACTGCATTTGGATCGTGGATGAATCCAAACAAGTCTCAACCCTTGGGGCTTTCAAACTTCCAGTGGAAGTAGTACAATACGGGGCTGAAAATCTTTTCCGTCACTTTGAGCAAAAGGGCTACCATCCTGCTTTCCGTCTCGCAGATGATCAACGCTTTGTAACCGACCAAGGCAACTTCATTATTGACTTGGATCTCAAGGTGATCGAGGATGCACAAGCTCTAGCCAATGAACTGGATCACACCGTCGGGGTTGTAGAGCACGGTTTATTCTTGAACATGATTTCAAAAGTGATTGTAGGGACACCAGATGGCCCTGTCATCATTGAAAAATAGGTTTCTCCAAAGAGGGGCCGGATCTAACACGGCTCTCTTCTTATAGGGATTTGGTATAATATAGCTAGTTTAATAAAGGAAAGAGGCAGTATATGTCGAAATTTAAACGCATGCACTTAGTTGTGCTGGATTCAGTTGGGATCGGTGCTGCACCAGATGCCAATAACTTTGTCAATGCAGGTGTTCCAGATGGAGCATCTGATACATTGGGCCACATCTCTAAAACCGTCGGCTTAAATGTACCAAACATGGCGAAAATCGGTCTTGGAAATATTCCTCGTGAAGTACCATTGAAGACTGTGCCAGCTGAAAGCAACCCAACTGGTTATGCGACAAAATTGCAAGAAGTCTCTCTTGGGAAAGACACCATGACTGGTCACTGGGAAATCATGGGGCTCAACATTACAGAACCTTTTGATACCTTCTGGAATGGTTTCCCTGAAGAAATTTTGACTAAAATTGAAGAATTCTCAGGACGTAAGGTCATCCGTGAAGCCAACAAACCTTATTCTGGTACAGCGGTCATCGATGACTTTGGACCACGTCAAATGGAAACTGGTGAGTTGATCATTTATACGTCAGCTGACCCTGTTCTTCAAATCGCAGCTCACGAAGACATCATTCCTTTGGATGAACTCTACCGTATCTGTGAATACGCTCGTTCCATCACTTTGGAACGTCCAGCTCTTCTTGGTCGAATCATTGCTCGTCCTTATGTTGGGGAACCAGGCAACTTCACACGGACAGCCAACCGTCGTGACTTAGCTGTTTCACCATTTGCGCCAACTGTTTTGGACAAGTTGAACGAAGCCGGTATCGATACTTATGCAGTTGGTAAGATCAACGATATCTTCAACGGAGCTGGTATCAACCACGATATGGGCCACAACAAATCAAATAGCCACGGTATGGATACCTTGATTAAGACCATGGGACTTCCTGAGTTCCAAGAAGGGTTCTCATTTACCAACTTGGTAGACTTTGATGCTCTTTACGGTCACCGTCGCAATGCTCATGGCTATCGCGATTGCTTGCATGAATTTGACCAACGCTTGCCAGAAATCATTGCAGCGATGCGTGAAGATGACCTCTTGATGATCACTGCAGACCACGGGAATGACCCAACTTACGCTGGTACAGACCATACGCGTGAATACATTCCATTCTTGGCTTATAGCCCATCCTTCAAGGGCAATGGCGTGATTCCAGTCGGCCATTTCTCTGATATCTCTGCGACGATTGCAGAGAACTTTGGTGTTGAAAAAGCCATGATCGGTGAAAGCTTCTTAGACAAATTGAACTAAGATGACACGCTTCGCTCTCCTCGTAAGAGGGATCAATGTTGGCGGGAAAAACAAGGTCGTGATGGCAGAGCTTCGAGAGGAGCTTCAAACGATCGGGCTGGATGGGGTAGAGACCTACATCAATAGTGGCAATATCTTCTTTGAATCTGCTGGTTCTAAAGCAGAATTGGTAGATTTGCTGGGTCATTTCTTTCGTGATCACTATCCCTTTATCCAGTCTTTTTCTCTCTTTTCAGCTGAGGACTATGCGCAAGATCTCGCTGCTCTACCAGCATGGTGGCAGGAGAATCTGGCCCGCAAGGATGTTCTCTTTTACACAGAAGGCCTTGATCAGGATGCTGTCTGGGAGCTGGTCTCCTCTTTTTCGCTCGGTGATGAAATCATCCATCGTGGAAGCCTTGGGATTTACTGGGGTAAATACTCAGAAGAGACCTATACAAAGACAGCTTACCACAGACAAGTCCTCAAGATGCAGGATTACCGTCTGTTGACCATTCGCAATGCCAATACATTTGACAAAATTGGCCAATTTTTAAGGAAATCATAAAGGAGATATGCAATGACATTATTAGCAAAAATCAATGAAACAGCTGCTTTTTTGAAAGGCAAAGGAATGGAAGCGCCTGAGTTTGGCTTGATCCTTGGATCAGGTCTTGGAGAACTGGCTGAAGAAATTGAAAATCCAGTTGTAGTAGACTATTCTGAAATTCCAAACTGGGGTCGTTCAACGGTTGTCGGCCATGCTGGTAAATTGGTTTACGGTGAGCTTGCTGGACGTAAAGTCTTTGCCCTTCAAGGACGTTTCCACTTCTACGAAGGAAACCCATTAGAAGTAGTGACTTTCCCAGTTCGTGTCATGAAAGTTTTGGGTTGTGAAGGGGTTCTTGTCACCAACGCTGCTGGTGGTATCGGCTTTGGTCCTGGTACTTTGATGGCTATCACAGACCATATCAACATGACTGGTCAAAACCCATTGATCGGTGAAAACTTGGATGATTTTGGTCCACGTTTCCCTGATATGTCGAAAGCCTACACACCTGAATACCGTGAGACAGCTCATAAAGTAGCTGACAAATTGGGTATCAAATTGGATGATGGGGTCTATATCGGTGTGACTGGTCCAACTTATGAAACTCCAGCTGAAATCCGTGCGTTTAAGACACTTGGCGCAGATGCTGTCGGAATGTCAACCGTTCCTGAAGTCATCATTGCAGCGCATTCTGGCTTGAAGGTTCTTGGTATTTCATGTATTACCAACTTTGCGGCTGGTTTCCAAGAAGAGCTCAACCACGAAGAAGTAGTGGAAGTGACAGAGCGCGTCAAAGGCGACTTCAAAGGTTTGCTAAAAGCGATCCTTGCTGAACTCTAATCCAATGAAAGCACGACTCCAAAGTCTGCCCTACGGACTGAGGGTACTTCTAGCCACCTTATCATTAGGGATCGGGACGGGTCTGGTCGGAATTGCCTGTCATTATCTACTAGAAGGGGTGCAAGGGCTGGCCTTTGGCCAAGCTAGTTCAGATTTGCTCCAGCAATTTCAAGAAGCTGGAGGTCTCCGTAGATTTCTGGTTTTGTGTGTGACTGGGTGCTTGGCAGCTGGCTTCTGGTATGTTCTGCAAAAGCGTTATCAAATCCTGTCTATTCGCCAGCAAATTGACTTAGCAGGAGACAGGGAACCAGCGCCCTTAGCCCACCTCATTCATGCAGGGATGCAGGTGGCAATTGTCGGAGCAGGCGCATCGGTCGGAAAAGAAGGAGCCCCACGTGAGATCGGGGCTCTTCTAGCTGGTCGCTTGGCGAAGGGTTTTTCTCTAGCTCTTAAAGAGCGAAAAGTCTTGATCGCCTGTGGTGCTGGAGCTGGTTTGGCTGCGGTTTATCAGGTCCCCTTTGCCAGTAGCTTGTTCGTCTTTGAGACCTTAGGACTCGCCTACAGTTGGCAAAACCTTCTACTGGTTTTGACCAGTACTTATCTGGCCACCTGGGTCGCTCAGCCCATTGTTGGTCAGGAGGCCATTTATCACCTGTCCGCTGTCTCATGGTCGGCTAGCAGTTTCTTACAGGCTATTGTGATTGCTTTCTTAGTCACTCCCTTGGCTCTGGCCTTTGCTTTCCTCGCCAAGCGGGCTAGTCACAAACGGCGGAAAGATGGGACGATTCTTTGGGCTCTTCCTCTAGCCTTTCTAGTGCTGGGGAGCCTAGTAGCTTTTTTCCCTATCTTTATGGGAAATGGCCAGGTACTGGCGCAAGCCCTCTTGTCTAGCCAGTCGATTCCTTATCTTCCACTGACTCTTGCAGTGAAGGGGCTTCTGGTTTATCTCCTCTTGCGCAATGGTGCTTATGGAGGGACCTTGACACCATCATTTGCCTTAGGAATAGGGTCTGGCTACTTAGTGACTTTATTGATGACAGTTGTTGGCATTCATTTAGATCCTGCTCTAGGGATGCTACTTGGAGCGACAGTCTTTTTAGGTACGACCCTAGAAGCTCCTCTGACAGCCATTGCCCTGAGCCTTGGATTTACAGGCCAAACTTGGAATTTGACAATCCCGCTTGTACTAGCGGCTGGTTTGTCTTATGTGATTCGAAAAAGATGGGAGAAGAAATGATGAAGGTACATTTTGTACTGCATGAAACTTTTGAAGTGCCGGGCGCTTATCTAAAATGGGCACAGGAGCGTGGCCATCAAGTGACCACGACCAAAGTCTATGAGAATGAAGACCTACCAGAGACAGTGGATGAGATCGACTTTTTGATCATCATGGGAGGACCTCAATCGCCAGATGAAGATCGAGAGGCTTTTCCATACTACGATCCTCAGGCAGAGATCGAGCTAATTCAAAAGGCCATCAAGGCTGATCGTTATATTGTTGGGGTCTGTCTTGGTGCCCAGCTCTTGTCTGTTGCCTATGGAGCGAAGTATGATCACAGTCCGGAACGTGAGATTGGTGTTTTTCCTGTGACCTTAACGCCTGAAGGACTCAAAGATCCGCATGTCGGTGAGTTTGGAGAAACTCTTGAAACTGGTCACTGGCATGGTGATATGCCAGGATTGACAGAAGATGCTGTTGTTCTTGCGACCAGTCAAGGGTGTCCACGTCAGATGATTCGCTTCAGTCCTAAACACTATGCCTTCCAAGCCCACTTGGAATTTGATCCAGAAGCAATTGATCTCTTGATTGCTGCAGACGGTGAAGATGTTTTGGAAGAACAAAGTCAAAATCTGACCTTTGTTCAAAAACCCGAAGCCATTCGTGCTTACGATTATCGAGAAATGAATGCCAAACTCTATGCGTTTTTGGATTCATTAACAAATTAAATATAAAAATGAAAGGTAGAGCATGTGTTCTAATTTGAACACGAGCGGAAAGCTCTCCTAATTACTCAATAAAAAAAGAAAGGATGGGTTAACCGTATTCGCTGAACTGAATACGGGCGGAGAACTGTGTAAAAAAGATAAACTGTCTAGCATCTGTGATGCGTCGTCAGTTTCCTATTTTTACTTTGCCACTTTAACGCCTATTCTAAAAAATAAAAAAGAAAGGAAGAGCATGTGTTCTGATTTGAACACGAGCGGAAAGCTCGGAAAATAGATAATCTGACTGAGAAATCAGGATTTCTCGTCAGATTCCTAATTTTCAGTCGCTTTCTGGTCGCTCTTTGTATCATAAACTATGTCTATCCATATTGCTGCTAAGCAAGGTGAAATTGCTGATAAAATTCTTCTTCCTGGTGATCCTCTTCGTGCGAAATTTATTGCTGAGAATTTCCTTGAAGACGCTGTTTGCTTCAACGAAGTCCGTAACATGTTTGGTTACACGGGTACTTATAAAGGTCATCGTGTTTCTGTTATGGGAACTGGAATGGGGATGCCATCCATCTCTATCTATGCGCGTGAGTTGATCGTCGACTACGGCGTGAAGAAATTGATCCGTGTAGGAACGGCTGGTTCTTTGAACGAGGATGTGCATGTTCGTGAATTGGTCTTGGCACAAGCAGCTGCAACCAACTCAAACATCATCCGCAACGACTGGCCTCAATACGATTTCCCTCAAATTGCTAGCTTTGATCTTTTAGACAAGGCTTACCACATTGCTAAAGACCTTGGTATGACGACTCACGTCGGCAATGTTTTGTCATCAGATGTTTTCTATTCAAACTATGGTGAAAAGAACATCGAGCTTGGTAAATGGGGTGTCAAAGCTGTAGAAATGGAAGCAGCAGCCCTTTACTATCTTGCTGCTCAACACCATGTTGATGCGCTTGCTATCATGACGATTTCAGACAGTTTGGTTAATCCAGATGAGGATACAACTGTTGAAGAACGTCAAACTACTTTCACAGACATGATGAAAGTTGGTCTTGAGACCTTGATTGCAGACTAATGGCAAAATTCCTTCATGATGAATGGCTCTACGATCTCCAAAATTATCACTACAGCCGGGCTCTGCGCTCTATCAAACAGCAGGAAGAAGTACCGGATTTGTTGGTGAGCTTACTGCAGTTAATGGCGGAGCGTCGAGAGCTCAATATCCAACCCGTCATGAATCAAAAGTTGAGAACCGAGTTGCTAGAGGCGACTGGTTTTCAGCTTTTTTGGCATGAGGATCCAGAAGATGAGCAGTTGGCCAACTACCTCTATGACTTAGAGGCGAAGTTGCGAAATGAGCAGATTATTGACTTTGTTCGTGCCGTTAGCCCAGCCATCTATCGGATCTTTATGCGATTGATTCAGTTGAAAATTCCTGATATTACCAACTATATCCATAACTCCAAAGAATCCAGTTATGACCGTTGGAAATTTGAGAGCCTGCATGCGTCTGACAACCCTATCCTGCAGCAATTCCACAGCGAAAGTGTGGTCAATTCATCCAGTTTGACGGAGTTGATTGTGCAGTTGGACTTACCAGATAGCGTCAAAGTTGCGGCCCAACAATTGCGGGAGTTAGAAAAATCAGTTCGCAATCCCCTGGCCCATTTGATCAAGCCCTTTGATGAGGAAGAGCTCCACCGGACGACTGGTTTCTCTTCTCAGGATTTTATGAAGAATTTGATTGACCTTGCAAGCTACACAGGCATCCATTATGATCAAGCTAACTTTTATTTTGATCAGGCCAATGCTGTCATGGAAAAGCTACTAAAGGAGAAGTAGATGGATAAGATTGCTCAACTACAGGAGATGATTGATCAGAGTCAACGGATCGTGTTTTTCGGAGGAGCAGGAGTTTCCACGGAGTCAAATATTCCAGATTTTCGAAGCTCAGACGGTGTTTATAGTGTTCAGGTAGGGCGGCATTTGACAGCTGAGCAATTGGTCTCCCATACCATGTTTGAGCGCTATCCTGAGGACTTTTTCGACTTTTACAAGAAGTACTTGCTCTACCCAGATGCCAAGCCCAATGTTGCCCATCGCTATCTCGCGCGGCTTGAAGAGACTGGTAAGCTCAAGGCAGTGGTGACACAAAATATCGATAGTCTGCATGAAATGGCAGGTTCTAAAAAAGTTTTGAAGCTCCATGGCAGTGCCGACCGTAATTATTGTACGGGTTGCCAGCGATTTTATGATTTGGAGGCCTTTCTAGCTTTAGAAGGCCCGGTTCCACACTGTCTGGACTGCGGCAAGGTGGTCAAACCTGATGTGACCCTCTACGAGGAGCCTCTCGATATGGACGTCTTTAGCCAAGCAGCCCAAGCTATCCAAGAGGCTGATCTGCTGATTATCGGTGGAACCTCACTTGTGGTCTACCCAGCAGCCAGCTTGATCCAGTATTTCCAAGGAAAGAAGCTGGTTGTCATCAATAAAACCAGTATCCCACAAGACAAGCAAGCAGGCCTGGTCATTGAAGGGAAAATTGGGGAAGTATTTTCACAATTAAGACAATAAAAAGAGAGTGGGACAGAAATCGGTAATTCGTTAGAATTCGATTTCGTCGTCCCACCTCCGCACAGTTGAGTAGGGCTGTAAAAGCTGATGAAATCAGCGTAGTAGAGCCCACTCAACCACTGCGTCTTGCTAGACAATCCAAAAATAATTGAGAGGCTAGGACTTTTGTCCCAGCCTCTTTTTTACTTATCAAACTTCACTTCCTCAAGCAAGTATTCGATGAATTTCTCTCCCATTTTTGAGAGGGCTGTTTTTTCATGTTTAATGTAGACCAGCTCGATCGGGTCTTCGATATCAAGGGGAATGGAGACAATGTTATTTCCGTTGAGATTGCTGTTGAGGATCCCGGTCGCAATGGTGTAGCCATCCAGACCAATCAAGAGATTAAAGAGGGTCGCCCGGTCACTGACGACGATGGATTTCTTATGATGCTCTTGAGAGAGGATCTCTTCTGAGAAGTAGAAGGAGTTGTGGGTTCCTTGGTCATAGCTAAGGTATGGGAAATCTTCCAGATCAGACAAGTGAACGATCTCCTTCTTGGCAAGAGGATTGGTCTTGCTGACAAAGATATGAGGCTGGGCTGTAAAGAGGTGGGTAGCAACCAGGTGATTATCATCCAACATCTTAGAGAGGACATCTCGGTTGTAGCTATTCAAAAAGAGTACGCCAACCTCGCTACGGAAGTTCTTGACGTCATCGATGATCTCCCAAGTCCGCGTCTCCCGTAGGAAAAGCTCGTATTTTTCCATGTCGCTTTTCTTGAGGAGTGAAACGAAGGCCTCAACCACGAAGGCGTAGTGCTGTGAAGAGACACTGAAAAGCTCACGAGAGCCCACAGGATTTTTATAGCGCTCGGACAAGAGGTCAATCTGCTCCACCACCTGGCGGGCATAAGAGAGGAACTCCATCCCATCGCGGGTCAATGTGATTCCTTTAGGATTCCGGATAAAGATTTCAATTCCCATCTCATTTTCCAAGTCCTTGACGGCATTGGAAAGGCTAGGTTGCGTAATGAAGAGTTGTTTTGCGGCCTCATTCATAGAGCCGGTTTCGACGATTTTGATAATGTATTGTAATTGTTGTATTCTCATGCTTTTATTTTAACATAAAAAAGCGCGTTTTTCCCGTAAAATGTGGTCTTTCAAGGACTGTATCAGAGAATAAAACAGGCTGAGGTAGGTAATAGAAATTAGGCTAGATCAAATAGTTAAAAAATAGAAGATTGGAAACAAAATCTACATCTGGGGACTGATTTTGATGGAAAAATACAGTTTTGCCTTGCTGAAGGTAAGATCTGATTGATAGAATGGTAAAAAATTGATTGAGGAGATCTTATGAAAAAACTCGTTTCCTGGTATAAGAAAAAGGATAAGGAATTGGAAACCCATTTCACAGCTGGTCTGTTGCAGATCAATTTTGTGACCAATGCTCTGATTCTATTGGCCTTTTACATCTATTTGGTTATTAGTCAGTCGCTCTACGCAATAAAGGATCCATTCATTCAATTTAGTGTTTGGGAGGTCATTGCCTTCACCATGGAGATCTTTCCTTACGGTTTGACTCTTGCCCTCTTTGTCCCCAATATTTTTGTCATCATTTATGGGATTGGTCGGTGGTCTAGCCTCCAGTTCAAAGAATCTGAGGAAGAAGCTCTCAAAGATCCAGAACTGTTTGAGGATAGAGGGCCAAAAGAAGGAGAAAGGACAAGAGAAGATGACGCATTCCTTATGAAGGAAAAGCAGGAATCACCTAGTCCTAAGCCTGTCAAAAAGAAAAAGCAACAGCCTACAATTGTTCTTTGGTTTGGTCTCTTTGGTTGCTTTCTCGAAGCGATTTTCATTTACATCGTCAAGGAGATGACTTTTTACGATTGGAGTGAGCCTTTGATCAATTCTCAGAAGCATGCCCTGATCTGGTCTGGCGCCTATCCGACCTTCTTCACACTGGCAGCTCTTACTTTACTAGCCTTGATTATCTATTCCTACCGGGATGCGAATTCACTCTCGCCGTTAGCAAATGTCTTCTGCATCAGTGGCATTCTAGGAGGAGTGGTTCTTCTCTTAGTTTTTGATAATCAACTGCAGGTAGCAAGTTTTCACACCTTTTTCTTACTGATCTATTCCATCCATCTTTTATGGGTTCGCATCAGGGAGTGGCAGGAAGATCGAACAGAGATAAGCTATGAGAATCGTCTGTTTCAATGGCTCCATCAGCTCTTAAACAAGTCGCGTAACTGGCCATGGCTAGCAGTTCTGGTTGCCCTTCCGACCCTTGCCCTTGTTGTCCTCGTTCTCATGCTCTTTGGGCAGCAGCCGGATTCCATGATCAAGGCCTGGACCAATACAGCTGACTGGGCCTTCTCACAGAAGATCCCCCCTCAGAATCTTATCATTGATGAGCACTATCTCTGTACGGTTGCGGCTGGTGGGCATGAAAAAGTTGTCAAGCCCCAGCGGATGGGCATCCGCCACGGTCATCCAGTCGTTGTCAATCGCCAGCTCTGTATTGCCAATGCCTTTGAACAGGTACTAGAAGAAAAGACGCCGCGATTCCATCGCTTCTTGCGTCGCAATTATGACCGCTATGGCTATCCCTTTGCTAAACACATCAAGAAGAAATTGGCTATGGACCTGATTTACTACCTAATGAAACCCTTGGAATGGCTCTTTTTACTGGTTCTTTATCTAGTCGATCGTAAGCCTGAAAACCGAATCGCCATGCAATACATCAAACCGATTCCAGAAGATTTTGATCCCAAGAAAGCTTCCTAAGTCACCAATTTCTACTTGACAAGTGACAAGGAGCGCGATATAATGAGACAAATTTAACCTTTAAGAGGTCCAGAGAGGCCTGCAAGGAAAGACAGAAAAAAGATCAGCGGACGGAGTCTAGCTGATCATTTGTAGGACCTTGCTTTTGCGAGGTCTTTTTTGCTGAAAGAAAGAAGAGGAAATCAATGGTCAGTGACAGTTGTAAAAAACGCTTTGGCAAAATCATGATGGAGGAGATGGAGCTGGTCGCTCAAGAAGAGATCGCTCCCCGCATCTATTCTATGATCTTGAAGGGGGAAATGGTGGCGCAAATGCTGCCAGGTCAATTCCTTCATATCCGCGTCCCTGATGGGTCCAAGCTGCTTCGCCGTCCGATTTCAATTTCTGAGATTGATCCTGAGACACAGACGTGTCGCTTAATCTACCGCATCGAAGGTGGGGGGACAGCTATCTTTTCCCAATTGCCAATCGGTAGCAAACTCAGTGTCATGGGGCCTCAGGGAAATGGCTTTGATCTCACCAATCTCGGCCAAGGTCAGAAAGCCTTGATCATTGGTGGCGGGATCGGTGTTCCTCCCTTGGTTCAAGTGGCCAAACAACTTCACCAACAAGGGGTGGAAGTTGAAGTGGTTGTCGGCTTTGCGACCAAAGAAGCCGTCATTTTGGAAGAAGAGCTTTCTCAGGTGGCTCATGTCACTGTAACGACAGACGATGGAACTTATGGCACTAAGGGCTATGTCTCTACGGTAATTGATCAGATGGACCAGGAGTTTGATGCTATCTATTCTTGTGGAGCCCCTGGCATGCTCAAATATGTCAATACCAAATTCCATGACCATCCTCGCGCCTATATTTCTATGGAATCGCGTATGGCTTGTGGGATGGGGGCTTGCTACGCCTGTGTAGTGCATCTGGAAAATGAAAGCCAAGCAGCCAATAAGCGCGTGTGTGAAGACGGACCGGTCTTTGAAACCGGTACGATTGTGATGTAGGAGGACCTTATGACAGCAAATCGACTAGCCGTATCCTTACCCGGTTTAGACTTGAAAAACCCGATTATTCCGGCATCTGGTTGTTTTGGTTTCGGTCAAGAATATGCCAAATACTATGACTTAGACCTGCTTGGATCCATCATGATCAAGGCGACAACCGCTGAGGCTCGCTTCGGAAATCCGACACCACGTGTTGCTGAGACGCCTGCCGGCATGCTCAATGCTATTGGTCTCCAAAATCCAGGCGTAGACGTGGTCCTAGCAGAGAAACTCCCTTGGTTGGCACAACATTATCCCGACTTACCGATCATCGCCAACGTAGCTGGCTTCTCCAACGAAGAGTATGCGACGGTATCAGGCAAGATCTCGCAAGCGCCAAATGTCAAAGCGATTGAACTCAATATCTCTTGTCCAAATGTAGACCATGGGAATAATGGTCTCTTAATCGGGCAGGTTCCTGAGTTGGCCTATGCGGCTGTGAAAGCAGCGGTAAAAGCGTCCTCAGTCCCTGTCTATGTCAAGTTAACGCCTAGTGTGGCAGACATTACGCAGGTCGCAAAAGCAGCAGAGGATGCAGGGGCGACTGGCTTGACCATGATCAATACCTTGGTTGGGATGCGCTTTGACCTCAAGACTGGTAAGCCCATCATTGCCAATGGAACCGGAGGCATGTCTGGTCCAGCCGTTTTCCCAGTTGCTTTGAAACTCATTCGCCAGGTTGCCCAATCCACTAAACTTCCGATTATCGGAATGGGAGGTGTGGATTCAGCAGAAGCAGCCATTGAAATGATGATTGCAGGGGCCTCTGCGATTGGAGTTGGAACCGCTAATTTCACCGATCCTTATGCATGTCCAACCATCATCGAAGATCTGCCACAGGTCATGGATCGCTATGGCATTGACACCCTTGAGAACTTCGGTAAACATGTACGGGAAAATCTACTGTAAATCCTTGACTTTTCCCAAATATCGTACTACAATAAATAAAAACCTTTAAAGCAGTCCAGAGAGGCTCCTAAGGTCTAGACGGTGAATCATGGTGGTTGTTCCTACCTAATTTTCGTGTAACCTTGCCTCGGGCAAGGTTTTTTTGTAGATAAAATGATCAATCAAAAAAGGAGTAATCCATGCGTGAAGAACGTCCTATTATCGCCCTTGACTTCCCAGCTTTCGAGGATGTCAAACACTTTTTAGAGCATTTTCCAGAAGACGAAAAATTATTTGTAAAAATCGGAATGGAATTTTTCTATGCAGTTGGTCCTGAAATTGTACATTACCTCAAAGGGCTTGGACACAGCATTTTCCTTGATTTAAAATTGCATGATATCCCAAATACAGTCAAATCAGCCATGTCCGTACTGGGGACTTTCGGAGTAGATATGGTGACAGTTCACGCAGCCGGTGGTGTAGAGATGATGCGCGAAGCCAAGGCAGCTCTTGGTGAAGGGGCTAAGTTGGTAGCCGTGACCCAGTTGACTTCGACCAGTGAAGAAGACATGCGTGATTGCCAAAACATTCAAACGACGGTCCAAGAATCAGTAGTTAATTATGCCCGTAAGGCCCAAGAAGCTGGCTTGGACGGCGTGGTCTGTTCAGCCCATGAAGTGGCATTGATCAAAGATGCCACTTCATCAGACTTTGTCTGTGTCACACCAGGGATTCGTCCTGCAGGAGCTGAAATCGGCGACCAAAAACGGGTTATGACACCACAAGAAGCCCATAAAATTGGATCAGACTATATTGTTGTTGGACGCCCAATCATCCAAGCAGAAAACCCATGGGACGCTTACCATGAGATTAAGAGACAGTGGAATAGTTAAGAACGTCTAAGAAGCTGAGCTTCAAGACGTTCTACGGAAAGTCAGATGGGACCTTTCCTAAACTATTCACTAACTTAGTTGAAAGAAAAATATCGTTTCTTTCAACTAAGTGTCGGAATACGTGTCGCTACTAAAAGTGAAACTTTTGTAGCTCTACGGGAAGTCCTATAGGACCTTCCCTAACTTACTCACTAACCTGTAAAGTTGTTCTTTAAATCTGTTTTGGATTTAATTCGTATATGATTAAAATCGTAAAAAGGAGTTATCATGTCATTAGCTAAAGATATTGCCAGCCATCTTCTAAAAATTGAAGCCGTTTATTTGAAACCAGAAGAACCTTTTACTTGGGCTTCAGGGATCAAGTCCCCTATTTATACGGATAACCGCGTGACCCTTGCTTATCCAGAAACTCGTACCTTAATTGAAAATGGATTCGTGGACAAAATCAAGGAAGCTTTCCCTGAAGTCGAAGTGATTGCGGGGACAGCAACAGCAGGTATTCCTCACGGAGCGATTATTGCGGACAAGATGAACCTTCCTTTTGCTTACATCCGTAGTAAACCAAAAGATCATGGTGCTGGAAACCAAATTGAAGGCCGTGTACCACAAGGTCAAAAGATGGTGGTAGTGGAAGATTTGATTTCTACTGGTGGTTCTGTTTTGGATGCTGTTGCAGCTGCGAAACGTGAAGGAGCAGACGTCCTTGGTGTGGTAGCGATCTTTACTTACCAATTGGAGAAAGCTGATAAGAAATTTGCGGAAGCTGGCGTTCAACTCGAAACCTTGTCAAACTACACAGAATTGATCCATTTAGCTGAAGAACAGGGCTACATTACTTCTGAAGGTTTGGAACTGTTACGTCGTTTCAAGGAAAACCAAGAAACTTGGCAAGACAAATAATAGGATGGAAGCGTTTCTAACGCTTCTTTTTTATACTCTTTTCACTAGTTGGTGGTTAACTTGAAACCCAAAGTAAAATCCTGTATGATAGTAGTAATTGTTTTTAATAGAGGAAGGATAAAAACTATTTTCAAGGGAGAAGAAGATGACAAAAAAACATTATTTGCAAATGAAGAAGCAGGCTCGGGTCTGGTTTACCTTCAATATCATCATCAGCTTGATTGCTATTACAGGAGGAATTTTAGTGATCATTAGTAAATCACGTCATATCCCATATTTACTAATGTGCTTGGGAGCACTGACCTTGATGAACCAAGTCTTGGTTACCCCTGCTTTCAACGCTAAAAAAGAAGCTGAGGAAGCACATCCAGAGTGGAAGGAATTATCCACTAAAGATTCTAAAATACCTGTGGAAGATCTGCAGAAAGGGCTTCTCGTATCAGCTCTAGCTCTTCTGATTGTCATTATTGGTTTTTTCATGTTCTATCGTGCTCTTCCGACAACAGATGCAGGAACTGAAGTAATCAAAACCTATCGCGAGATTCAGTCTGTTCCGGAAAGTTCAACAGATAAAGAATCTAGCACGTTCTCTAATTTAACACCACAGGATGTTCAAACTTTACAAGAATTGAAAGAAGAAATCGAATCCAATGCCCCATCAGATTCAAATTCACTAGATATAAATAAAGCAAAAGATCTTGCAGAAAAAGCACAGCAACAGAATTGGTTGAAAAGGGGAGAATAAGATTACTTTTCAAGTGGTTTGAAATCAACTAGTTTTTGTGAAAGGGTAAAAAACAAATGACAGTAACAACATTCTGGCTTAGTTTGGTCATTCTGACCCTTGTTTTCTTGATCATGCTGCTTATCTTTTACACCTTGTATCGTCGTGAAATTAAAGTGAAAACAGAATCAACCGCAAAAATTATGGGAGAAGTAGTTGCTTTTGATTCCAAAAATCAACTGCTTATTTCTCTGCCTGTGGTGGAGTATCAGGTCGGGGGCGAAAGATACCAAAAGACATTCACATATGCTTATTTTAGGGAGACTTCTTCCAAATTTAGGCAGGCCAATGTTTTCGATAAAACCTATGTTCTTGGAGCCGGCAAAAATCTGGATTTGCGGATGATATTCCCAATCGGGTCTCCCATGACAGTCTTTTATAATCCAGTCGACCCACAGATCGGTTTTGTCGAACGATATGCCGGCTTAGTCGGTTTCTATAAAATCGGAATGATTCTAACGGTTGGGATTTATCTTGGGTTAGTATGTATTTTAATCCTAGTATTTTAGGTCTGTTAGTTAAGGTTAAGAGTTAAAAATTGGTTGGATAAAATGAATGTATCCATAATTACCATTTTACAGTTGTTGATCACACCAAAACAGCAGAAATGCTGTTTTTTTGATATAATGGACCTATGTTATCGAAAAGTAAACGTATTCTATTTGGAATGCTTCATGTTGTCATGTTGCTAGTGATGGTCCACTGGTTCTTGATCAGTGTGACCTATCTGAGAGAGATTTCATGGCTAGCCATTTTAGGTGCTGGGTTGCTATTTCTGCTAGCCTGGCTGAAACGCGATGGGCTAAAGAGTGCCTTTGCTTGGTTGACTCGGCATAAAAAAGGCTTCTTGCTTGGAGCGGTTGTCTTTCAGTTGATTGTTATGGTCTGTGCGGAGCTCTTTATCCGTCGGGATGCTGCGGTTGTTTTCAAAGGGGCTTTTGATCTTCTTAAGCAATCTTCCATCACCAACTACCTCAGTCGCAATCCCAATAACATTCCGCTCTTTCTTTACGAGAAGTTTTTCTATGTCTTATTTGGCTCTAGCGGTCTGTGGGTCATGCAGGCTCTCAATATCTTCTATGTCAATCTGGGTGCAGTCCTCTTGTACAAGCTGTCCCAGAAGCATTTCAATCAAAAAACGGCTGATCTGGTCTATCTCTTCTATGTGAGCTTGATCTGTTACTCGCCTTATTTCTATTCCATGTATACGGACATTCCGCCACTTCCTTTGATCGCTCTTCAGTTATGGTGGGCTTTGGATCTATTAAAGGAAGATCAAGCAGTCTCCTGGAAGAAGATTGTTGGCTTGGGGATCTTATCTGGCGTATCCATGTTGATCCGTCCAACGACGATTATTGTCATGATTGCCTTTTGGGCTGTGCTCTTTTTCAGAGGAAATTGGAAGGCCTTTGGAAAGATTGCTACGGTGACGGTCATGACGACGGGCTTTGTCTTTGCAGGATTGAATACAGCGGTCAATCATCAAAGAGTTGTACCGATCTTGAAACAAGAAGGGCTGGCAAAAGGACCGCTCTTGTTTATCAATCTGGGCTTGACAGATATGGGGCACAACCAAGAAGATATGAAAGAAGGTTTGTTGGCCTATATCGATGAGGATAAGCGCTCGGATTACAACAATGGCCTCTTTAAAAAAGAAAATGTGATCAAAGAAATCAAACGCCGTCTCAAGGAATACGGACCGTTCGGTTTGATCGGGCATATCTACTACAAGCAATCCTTGACGGTAGCAGAAGGGACCCTCGGTTGGCTTTACCGAGATGTAGAGTATGAGAAGACGCCTTTTATCAATCCTCTCTATGCACCTCTTACTAAAAATAATGGTTTGGCAAAATGGGTGCGGACCTATTTCCTCAGCATTGATCGACCGCAGTACAAGTATTATGAATTTGTCAAGCAGCTGATCTGGATCGTCCTATCGGCTGGTTTGGTTGGAGCTTATCTCAAACGTCGAGATACAGATGATTTTAACTTCCTTTCCTTAGCGGTCTTTGGTGGTTTGCTCTTCTTAACCATCTTTGAAGGTGGGAAGACCCGCTACCTCATCCAATTCTTACCGCAAATTTTACTAGTCGCTTCGATCGGTCTAGCAGGATTTACCAAGAAAGAAAATACATAAAAGCTCTCGCTTGTTTGACAAGCAGAAAAAGAGAGTGGGACAGAAATCGGTAATTCGTTAGAATTCGATTTCGTCGTCCCACCTCCGCACAGTTGAGTAGGGCTGTAAAAGCTGATGAAATCAGCGTAGTAGAGACCACTCAACCACTGCGTCTTGCTCGACAATCCAAAAACAATTGAGAGGCTAGGACTTTTGTCCAGCCTCTTTTTTATCCAGTGGATCTGCGCCAAATGTGGTATAATGGAAGGTAAGAATTTATTGGATATCGGAGAGTTTCCATGCAGCATTCACCCTGGCATGAAGCCATCAAGTCCCATCTTCCAGAAGGGTATTTTCACCAGATCAATGACTTTATGAATGAAGTCTATAGCAAAGGAGTGGTTTATCCACCGCGTGACAAGGTCTTTAAGGCCTTGCAGACGACAGAGATGGATCAGGTCAAGGTCTTGATCTTAGGCCAAGATCCCTACCATGGACCGGATCAAGCGCAGGGCTTAAGTTTTTCTGTTCCGGATCATGTACCAGCGCCGCCTTCTTTGCAAAATATTCTCAAAGAATTGCGCTCAGATATTGGAGAGAAGCGGTCGCATGATCTGACCTCTTGGGCGGAGCAAGGGGTGCTCTTGCTCAATGCCTGTTTGACGGTTCCAGCTGGTCAGGCCAATGGCCATGCAGGACAAATTTGGGAGCCTTTCACAGATGCTGTGATCAAGGTGGTCAATGAGTTGGAGGAGCCTGTTGTCTTTATCCTCTGGGGATCTTATGCCCGTAAGAAAAAGCCTCTGATTACCAACGATCGACATTTGGTCCTTGAATCAGCTCACCCAAGTCCTTTATCGGCCTACCGAGGATTCTTTGGTTCCCAACCCTTTTCAAAAACCAATCAATTTTTGAAAGAGGCGAGACGTGAGCCGATTGATTGGTTAAGATAGGAGAAAGAAATGCCACAATTAGCAACGATTTGTTACATTGACAATGGGAAAGAATTTCTCATGTTGCATCGTAATAAAAAGCCCAATGATGTCCATGAAGGCAAATGGATCGGAGTTGGTGGAAAATTAGAACGCGGGGAAACTCCACAGGAGTGTGCGGCGCGTGAGATTTTTGAGGAGACGGGCCTTAGAGCCAAGCCAGTTTTGAAAGGGATCATTACCTTTCCGGAGTTTACTCCAGATTTGGACTGGTACACCTATGTCTTCAAGGTAACAGATTTTGAGGGAGAACTGATCGAGTGTAACGAAGGGACCTTGGAGTGGGTACCTTATAATCAAGTCCTCTCAAAACCAACCTGGGAAGGGGACCACACCTTTGTCGAGTGGTTGTTGGAGGATAAACCCTTCTTTTCTGCAATGTTTCGCTATGACGGCGACCGCTTGTTAGAGTCGTATGTTGATTTTTATGAATAAAGGAGAATGCAATGGTTGTCATTAAAAATGGTCGCGTAATGGATCCCAAGACTGGCTTGGATCAAGTGTGTGATCTTCGCATTGAAGGAAAGAAAATTGTAGAGATCGCTGAAAACCTCCCAACGGATGGACAAGAAGTCCTTGATGCTACTGGTCTGGTTGTAGCTCCTGGTTTGATCGATGTGCACGTGCATTTCCGTGAACCTGGTCAAACCCATAAAGAAGACATCCATACGGGTGCCTTAGCAGCAGCTGCGGGTGGTTTTACCCGAGTGGTCATGATGGCCAATACCAATCCGACCATTTCAGATATTGCGACCTTAGAGGAAGTCTTAGCTTCTGCAGCCAAGGAAAATCTTCACATTCATACGGTTGCGACAGTGACCAAGAACTTTGACGGTCAACACCTGACAGATTTTGAAGGACTGCTTAAGGCCGGTGCAGTAGGATTTTCAGACGATGGAATTCCCCTTCAAAGCACTAAGGTTGTCCGCCAAGCCTTGGAAGAAGCTAAGCGTCTAGGGACCTTTATTAGTCTTCATGAAGAAGACCCTGAGTTGAATGGCATTCTTGGTTTGAATGAGAACATTGCCAAGGAACACTTCCATGTCTGTGGTGCGACGGGTGTAGCCGAATATTCAATGGCTGCGCGTGATGCCATGATTGCTCATGCGACAGGTGCTCACCTCCATATCCAACACCTTTCCAAGGAAGAAAGTGTCAAGGTGGTGGGATTTGCCCAAGGATTAGGAGCTCATGTGACAGCAGAAGTGGCACCTCAACACTTTTCGAAAACAGAAAGTCTGCTCTTGACTAAAGGAAGCAATGCTAAGATGAATCCACCCCTTCGCTTGGAATCAGACCGTCTAGCAGTGATTGAAGGCTTGAAGTCAGGCGTCATCTCCGTGATTGCGACGGACCACGCGCCTCACCATGCGGATGAGAAGAATGTCCCTGATATTACCAAAGCACCATCTGGCATGACTGGGCTTGAAACTTCGCTTTCTCTTGGTTTGACCTACTTGGTGCATGCTGGCCATTTAAGCTTGATGCAATTGCTTGAAAAGATGTCCTATAATCCAGCACGTCTCTATGATTTTGATGCTGGCTATATCGCAGTGGATGGACCGGCAGATTTAACCATCTTTGATCCAGAAGCAGATCGTCTGGTATCGGATCATTTCGCTTCAAAAGCTGGAAATACACCATTTGTGGGCGAAACATTAAAAGGGAAAGTTGCTTATACAATCTGTGATGGACAAGTGATTTTTCAAGGATAAGCGATCGTATTTATATGAATTTTAAAAAAATGATGCAAGGCTTGGTTTTCTTTTTAACCAGCCTTCTTGTCTTTGTCTTTCTATTTCGTGCTTTGCTACCAACTGCATCTCCTCGCATGACCAAGCCCAAAACAGCTGCGAAAGAAATCACCTATACTTATGTAGCTCTAGGGGATTCACTGACCGAAGGAGTAGGGGATAGCACCAAGCAAGGGGGATTTGTCCCCATCCTTGCCCAAAGCCTGTCTAATGAAAATGACGGCCAGTACCAGCCTGTCAACTATGGAGTAGCTGGAAATACAAGTGCTCAGATCTTAGATCGACTCAAGAAGCAAACAGATCTTCAGAAGGATCTCAAAAAGGCGCGTGTCATGACCTTAACGGTTGGGGGAAATGATCTGCGCAAAGTCGTTGTCGATCATCTGAGTGACTTTTCCCTATCGGATATCCAAAAGCCGCTCAAGAGTTATACAGTGAACCTCAAAGAAATTATTACAAAGGCCAGAAAGGACAATCCCCATCTTCCTATTTATGTAGTGGGGATCTACAATCCTCTTTACCTGAATTTTCCTGAATTAACCAGTATCCAGACGGCTGTAGATCGTTGGAATGAGACGACGGAAGAAACCATCGCGCAATTTGATCAGGTCTATTTCGTTCCGATCAATGATCTGCTCTATAAAGGAATTGATGGCAAAATGGGCGTATCAGAAATCAGTGACGGGAAGACAACCGTTATCAATGATGCCCTGTATGAAGAGGATAGCTTTCACCCTAACAATACGGGCTATGAAAAGATGAAACAAGCAATATTGGAGAAAATCAATGCCACGAAGAAAACTTGGAGTCAAAAATAATCCCATCAAAGAGAAGGTCACCTTCCTTCAAAAAATCAATATTTGGAAATGGTTGTTTTTAGGCTTGGTCAGTCTTCTCTTAGCCTTTGCTTTAGTCGTGCAAGGACGCTTAGCGACGCCAAGAGAAGATGTTAGTCAGCTTCATCAAACAGTTGGCACCAAAGATGTCAAAGTTGGAACTATGACGACAACTCGTGATCAACTCAATGACACCATCAAATCGCTTCTGAAAAAATATAAGCTGTCCGACTACAAGGTCTATGCGGACAATCAGCAAATCCTATTAGAAGGGCAGTTGAGTCTCTTAGGGAAGGATTATCCCTTATACATTTACTTTCAACCATCCAAATTGGAAAATGGGAACATTCTCTTGACGGTGAAGGATTTTTCAGTTGGAACCTTTCAAATTCCACAAAGGATGGTCTTGCAGCTCTTGAGTAAAAATAAAAATATCCCAAAATTTGTTCAGATCTCACCCAAGCAGTCTACCATCACCATTGTATTGCCAGAAATTGACAATGACTTTGGAATCTATGTTAAGGCCAATACCATTGACCTCTATAATGACAAGATCGTTTTTGATTTGTATCAGAAGAAGTAGGGCGGAAGAGGCTATTCAAATTGAAGTCAAAGTCATCTTAAAAACTTTCCTTAGGCTCAATAATTCCGAGAGAGTGGGACAGAAATCGGTAATTCGTTAGAATTCGATTTCGTCGTCCCACCTCCGCACAGTTGAGTAGGGCTGTAAAAGCTGATGAAATCAGCGTAGTAGAGCCCACTCAACCACTGCGTCTTGCTCGACAATCCAAAAACAATTGAGAGGCTAGGACTTTTGTCCCAGCCTCTTTTCTCACAGCGGAAAGTTTCATTACATGATGTATTTGAATGATCCTAATTGTTAATATCATTATAATTTTTTAATAACACCTAGGTTTTCTTATGTAAAAACAGGCTGTCTATAGACTAAGTAGAATCAAAAGCTTTATTTTGTTCTATTCAAAAAATTCAGAATATTACGGAAAATTCTTGACATTGCTTTTTCCCTATGCTAAAATACTAAACAAGACATTGAACAAAGGAGAAAGTCAAACATGAAAACAGCTAAGTTTATTCAATTTGCTTTGTTGTTGAGGTATAAGGGCTAGTGCAGAAGCATTAGTCCTGTTTGGCTTACCAAGCGGGCAAAAACATCTCGCTTGGTTGACCGAGTGAGATGTTTTTCTTTATATCCACTACATAGAAATGAGGAGACCCTATGCGTAAAGTTGAATTTTTAGATACCAGCCTTCGGGACGGTGAACAGACTCCAGGAGTTAATTTCTCTATCAAAGAAAAGATTGCCATTGCCAAGCAATTGGAAAAATGGGGTATTTCTGCTATTGAAGCAGGTTTTCCTGCAGCTAGTCCGGATTCCTTTACTGCTGTTCAAGAGATTGCCAAGGTCTTGACCAAGACAGCCGTGACAGGTTTGGCCCGTTCTGTCAAATCAGATATTGATGCTTGTTATGAAGCCTTGAAGGATGCTAAGTATCCACAAATTCACGTCTTTATCGCAACCAGTCCGATTCACCGGGAGTTTAAACTCAACAAGACTAAGGAAGAAATTCTTGAAGCCATTAAAGAGCACGTTTCTTACGCTCGCTCAAAATTTGAAATTGTTGAATTCTCGCCAGAAGATGCGACACGGACCGAATTAGATTTCCTCTTGCAAGTCGTACAGACTGCAGTCGATGCTGGTGCTAGCTACATCAATATTCCGGATACAGTTGGTTTCACGACACCAGCAGAGTACGGTGCCATTTTCAAATACTTGATTGACCATGTCAAGACAGATCGCGAGATTATCTATTCCCCTCATTGCCATGATGACCTAGGTATGGCAGTGGCGAATAGCCTCGCCGCTGTTAAAAATGGTGCCCGTCGTGTCGAAGGAACCATCAATGGAATCGGGGAACGGGCCGGCAATGCGGCACTTGAAGAAATAGCGGTTGCTCTCAATATTCGCGAAGACTATTTCCAAGTTGAGAGTCCGATTGTCCTCAATGAAACCATCAACACTTCTGAGTTGGTCTCTCGTTACTCTGGTATTCCAATTCCTAAAAACAAGGCGGTTGTTGGTGGCAATGCCTTCTCACACGAGTCTGGGATTCACCAAGATGGGGTCCTTAAAAATCCACTTACTTATGAAATCATCACACCTGAGTTGGTGGGAGTTAAGAGCAACAGCCTTCCGCTTGGTAAATTGTCCGGTCGCCATGCCTTTGTCGAAAAACTGCATGAGTTGGGACTGGAATTTACAGAAGAAGACATCAAGCCATTGTTTGCTAAGTTCAAATCTCTGGCAGACAAGAAACACGAGATCACCGATGCCGATATCCGCGCCCTTGTTGCCGGTACAGCAGTGGAAAATCCAGAAGGATTCCAATTTAACGATCTCCGCTTGACAACCAATGCAGACGAAACGATTACAGCAGCGGTTAGCCTCCGCAATGAAGAAGGGGAAGTACTTGAATTCCTTGCTAATGGTCAAGGGTCGGTTGAAGCAATCTTTAATGCGATTGATAAATTCTTCAACCAAACTGTTCGCTTGACATCTTATAATATCGATGCAGTGACAGATGGGATCGATGCCCAAGCCCGTGTCTTGGTATCCGTGGAAAATGTTGATACAGATACGATTTTCAATGCCTCTGGTTTGGACTTCGACGTATTGAAAGCCTCTGCCATCGCTTATATCAATGCCAACACGCTGGTTCAAAAAGAGAATGCGGGTGAGATGGGACGAGCTGTCTCCTACCGTGATCTTCCACAAGCCTAAGAGGAACTGAATATGACAAAGAAAATTGTAACACTTGCAGGAGATGGGATTGGCCCTGAGATCATGGCAGCTGGACTAGAGGTTCTTGCAGCCGTTGCTCCCAAAATCGGCTTTGATTATAGTTTAGAAGACAAACCTTTTGGGGGTGCTGGGATTGATGCCGCTGGCCATCCTCTTCCCCAAGATACTCTAAAAGCAGTTAAAGGAGCGGATGCTATTCTTCTCGCAGCCATCGGGAGTCCTGAGTATGACAATGCTCCTGTTCGTCCTGAACAGGGCCTGCTCGCTATTCGAAAGGAATTAAATCTCTTTGCAAATATTCGTCCTGTACGAATTTTTGACGCCTTGAAACACTTGTCTCCTTTGAAACCAGAGCGTATCGAGGGTGTCGACTTCGTGGTCGTGCGTGAATTGACAGGTGGGATTTATTTTGGAGAGCATATCTTGAAAGAAGATACAGCGCGAGATATCAATGATTACAGTGCTGGAGAAATCCGTCGGATTATGCGCCAAGCCTTCAAGATTGCCCAAGGACGTGGCAAGAAAGTCACCAGTATCGATAAGCAAAATGTTCTGGCAACGTCTAAATTGTGGCGCCAAGTGGCAGAAGAAGTTGCTAAAGAATTTCCAGATGTGACCTTAGAGCACCAGCTTGTCGATAGTGCGGCCATGATCATGATTACCAATCCAGCCCGCTTTGATGTCGTAGTGACAGAGAATCTATTCGGAGATATCTTATCTGACGAATCGAGCGTCCTTCCTGGAACACTAGGCGTGATGCCATCTGCCAGTCATTCTGACCAAGGACCAAGTATGTACGAACCGATTCATGGTTCAGCACCAGATATTGCAGGTCAAGGCATTGCCAATCCGATTTCCATGATCCTGTCCGTTGCCATGATGCTCCGAGACAGTTTTGGAGAAACAGCAGGTGCAGAAATGATCGAAGAAGCCGTCAATCAAACCTTGAATCAAGGAATTTTGACGCGAGATCTAGGTGGTCAGGCTTCTACTGCAGAGATGACTGCAGCCATTATTGGGAATCTCTAAGATGACTTGGAGAGACCGCTGTTTAGTGCTAATCGCAATTTGGAATAGTATCGTATTTCTGACCTATGGCTTAGATAAACGAAAAGCTATCCAAAGCAGGTGGCGGATTCCTGAAAAGGTCCTGTTACTCGAGAGTTGGCTGCTTGGTGGATTCGGAGCTCTACTAGGTGGATATCTCTTTCACCACAAGGTGCGGAAATGGTATTTTCAAGCTACTTGGTGGGGCAGTAGCCTTCTTTTAGCAGGTGCCCTCTTTCTAATCCTTCAATGGATTTCCTAACAAGAAGATAAATGGAGAAAGACGATGAGTGGAAAATCTATCTTTGATAAACTTTGGGACCGCCACGTGATTACGGGAGTGGAAGGGCAACCCCAACTCATGTATGTGGACCAACACTACATCCACGAAGTGACGAGTCCGCAAGCCTTTCAAGGATTACGGGATGCAGGACGCAAGGTCCGACGACCAGATTTAACCTTTGGAACCTTTGATCACAATGTTCCAACGGTCAATATTTTTGATATTCGAGATGTGATTTCAAAAGCCCAGATTGATAAATTAGCTGAGAATGTGGTGGACTTTGGGATTGATCATGCTGCCCATGGTTCTGCTAAGCAAGGAATCGTTCATATGGTGGGCCCTGAAACCGGTCGGACCCAGCCTGGGAAATTTATTGTCTGTGGAGACAGCCATACCGCAACCCACGGAGCCTTTGGTGCCATTGCCTTTGGGATTGGAACCAGTGAAGTGGAGCATGTCTTTGCTACCCAAACCATCTGGCAAGTCAAACCAAAGAAAATGTTGGTTGAATTTACCGGAACCCCACAAAAAGGGATCTATTCAAAGGATTACATCCTAGCTTTGATAGCGCGCTACGGTGTTGCTTGTGGAGTTGGCTATGTCGTAGAGTATCGGGGAGAAGCAATTGATCGCTTGACCATGGAAGAACGCATGACCATCTGCAATATGTCGATCGAGTTCGGGTCCAAAATGGGGATCATGAATCCGGATGAGACGACCTTTGACTACCTCCGAGGACGCGAATGTGTGCCAGATGATTTTGAGGACGCAGTAGCTGATTGGAAGACTTTGGTTAGTGATGACGATGCCGTTTATGATAAGGTCATCCGTTTGGATGTATCTGATCTTGCTCCAATGGTGACTTGGGGGACCAATCCTTCTATGGGAGTGGACTTTGAGACTCCTTTTCCAGAGATTCGAGACATGAATGATGAACGGGCTTATCATTATATGGATCTCAAACCTGGCCAAAAACCAGCAGACATTGAATTAGGCTATATCTTTATCGGTTCTTGTACCAATGCGCGTCTCAGTGATTTGGAGTTGGCAGCCAAGTTTGTGAAAGGCAAAAAAATTGCACCAAACTTAACTGCTATTGTGGTACCTGGCTCTCGTCCGGTTAAGCAAGCCGCTGAAAAATTAGGCTTAGACAAGATTTTCATGGATGCGGGCTTTGAATGGCGTGATCCAGGCTGCTCCATGTGTCTAGGAATGAACCCAGACAAGGTTCCAGATGGGGTCCACTGTGCGTCAACTAGCAACCGAAACTTTGAAGACCGCCAAGGATTTGGGGCTAAAACCCATCTCTGTAGCCCAGCAATGGCCGCTGCAGCAGCAATAGCTGGTCGCTTTGTCGACGTGCGCCAAATGCCAGAAGTCCAGTAAAAGGAGGAAGCATGGAGAAATTTACCATTTATACAGGAACAACAGTTCCTCTGATGAACGATAATATTGATACCGACCAAATCCTCCCCAAGCAATTCTTGAAGTTGATTGATAAGAAAGGTTTTGGGAAATACCTCATGTATGCTTGGCGCTATTTGGATGACCAATATACTGAGGATCCAGATTTTATCTTTAACAAGCCAGAATACCGCAAGGCGACCATTTTGATTACTGGTGACAATTTTGGGGCTGGTTCCTCTCGGGAACACGCAGCCTGGGCTTTAGCTGATTATGGCTTTAAAGTCGTTATCGCCGGATCCTTCGGAGATATCCATTACAATAATGAGCTCAATAATGGCATGCTGCCGATTGTCCAACCACTAGAGGTTCGTCAACAATTGGCAAGGTTGAAGCCGACAGATCCAGTGACAGTAGATTTGGAAGAGCAGAAGATTATCTCGCCTGTTGGAGAGTTTCGCTTTGAGATCGATCAAGATTGGAAACACAAATTGCTCAACGGCTTGGATGATATCGGGATTACGCTTCAGTACGAAGACTTGATTGCAGCTTATGAGAAGAACCGGCCAGCTTACTGGCAATGATAAAATTGTATACTTAATTACGAATTTTCTGAAAATATATTGAATTTGAGACTATTTTTTGATACAATACTTAAAAGAATAGAAAAGGAAAGAGACTTATGACAAAACACATTCAATGGGACGGACAACTTTCACAAGAAGGATTTGATATTCTTAAAGGAGAGGGCGGCTGTATCGTCTGCCCTACCAAAGTTGGCTACATCATCATGACCAGTGACAAGGCTGGCTTGGAACGTAAATTCGAAGCCAAAGAACGCAACCGCAACAAACCAGGTGTGGTTCTTTGCGGAAGCATGGATGAACTTCGTGCCCTTGCGCAATTGAATCCTGAAATCGAAGCCTTCTACCAAAAACATTGGGATGAAGATATCTTGCTTGGTTGTATCCTTCCTTGGCGTGAAGATGCCTATGCAAAATTGCAAGCTTTCGGAGATGGACGTGAAGAACTCATGACAGATGTTCGTGGAACTTCATGCTTTGTCATCAAATTTGGTAAAGCTGGTGAGCAAATCGCCAAAGAAATGTGGGAAAAAGAAGGTAAAATGGTTTACGCTTCTTCAGCCAACCCTTCCGGTAAAGGAAACCGCGGGAAGGTCGAAGGAATCGGTGAGCGCATCGAAGGTGCCGTGGACTTGGTTATCGAAGCCGATGATTATGTAGCTTCTATCCAACCTGACAAGACCATTGAAACTCGCTATGAACAAGGCGTGATGGTCTCTATGGTTGATGCCGAAGGAAAGCTCATCCCAGAACAAGGAGCAGGTAGCCGTTCTGTCAATACTTGTCCAGTCGTCATCCGTAAAGGATTGGATATCGATAAGATCATGATGCACTTATCTGATCATTTCAACTCTTGGAACTACCGCCAAGGGGAATACTATTAAGAAATAGAAAACAGCATTCCGTTTGGAATGCCTTTTTTGCGAAAGGATAAAAGATGGTATAATAGAGTCAAACAATGTTCCAATAAAAGGGGAAGTGGTATGGTCTCCAGAAAAGCATTTATCGATAAAGCCAATCAGGAAGGTTTTTCCTTCAACATCCAAATCCCATGGTGGACGTACAATAACTTCAAGTCATTAGTTTGGAGAAAAAGGCTCTCTGAGGAGCAACTCTATCAGATCTTTCTTTTACTTTGTAGAGAGGTAGAAGACCGGCAAATGAAAGTAGTAGCGGATAAGAGGAAGTATCAGACTGGATTTTATGTAGCCGCATGTAATGGTCGGGAGTTCCGCTTTGAGTTTGCTTTTAAGAAGAACCAACAACTAAGAGTTTATAATCTATTTGAGACTGTCAATGGTCGTAAGAAACTAACCTTGATGGATCTGCTTGATTACATAATGGATTGACTATGAATAGAAACAATCATTGTTTACGTTAGATTGACAAAAGAAAGAGTGGTTCTATGATTTCAAGAGATGCATTTTTAGAAAGAATCAATCAGGAGGGCTTCTCATTTAGCATTGAAATTCCTCGCAGAAGTTTTTCGGATTTTACATCATTAGTTCGGAGAAGAAGAATTTCAGAAGAAGACCTCTATCAGCTGTTTTATAACTATTGTCAGGAGCTAGAAAACTGTCTAAAAGAAGCGGGAGATAAGCGACGCTTGCTCTTCAATAAGTTTCCAGTTAGCCCCGTTCATGATAAATATAATACGAAATTTGATATAGTGGCACCCAACGGACGCGAATTCCGCTTTGAGTTTGTATTTAGCAATGACAATCGTTTAAAAGTTTATCATCTTATAGAAACGGTTAATGGTCGTAGGAAAAAAACACCTATGGAAATACTGATGGACCTAGTCGATGCTTTATAATGAGGATCTGTTCAAAAGTATAAGGGGGATCCAACCCAAAAAAACTAGAGCGCATGCTCTAGTTTTTTGGTTGTTGATGGGTGATGTTCTTTCCCCAAGGGATGAGATTTTCTTTTTTCTCTTTGATCCGTTGGATATTGTCCTTGTGTCGAAGAATGATCAAGGTCGCTAAGGCCAAAACAATGACTGTAAAAAGCGGATCATAGCTGTGCAAGATCCATCCAGTCAAAGGGAGAAGGAGGACCGAAAGAATGGCGAGTAGCGCAACGGTAACACTCGAAAATGAGATCATACTGGTTAAATACAGGCTAGCTACAAAATAAACAGCTAAAATGAGTAGCAGGATAGGCGAGAAACCAAGTAAGACACCAGCACTCGTCGCCACTGCTTTTCCACCCTTAAATCCAGCAAAAATTGGGAAAGTGTGCCCCAAAACAGCTAAGAGACCAAAGACCATCGGCGAGATCCCCTGAATTCCAAAGAAAGTCGGAAGGAGAACGGCCAAAGTTCCTTTCAAGAAATCAATCGCAAAGACGATGATCCCAGCTTTCTTCCCTAAAATCCGAAAGGTATTGGTCGTTCCAGTATTGCCCGAGCCATGTTCCCGTAAATTAATATGGAAAAAGATTTTCCCAATCCATAATCCCGAAGGAATGGAGCCTAACAGATAGGCTAAAATTAAAACACTTATTTCTTTTATCATACTCTCATTATATCAAAAAGCCATCGATAGAAAAAGCAATTTTTGGAGTTCAAGTGTGACATCTGAAGAAAGTGTCCAGCCAACATTTTGTACTGGAATGTGAAAATCTCCATATAGAGAGAAAAAATTTTGCAAAATTTCCTAAAAAACTGTAATATAGAAAAGATGAACAAACAGGAGGTTCCTTGTGGCAAAAAAGGAAATCAATATTAATAATTATAATGACGATGCCATTCAGGTACTAGAAGGGTTGGATGCGGTCCGTAAACGTCCAGGGATGTATATCGGATCGACCGACGGAAATGGCTTGCATCACATGGTCTGGGAGATCGTGGACAATGCGGTCGATGAAGCCTTGTCTGGCTTTGGATCACAAATCGATGTCACGATTAATAAAGATGGTTCTCTATCGGTAGAAGACCAGGGACGTGGAATGCCGACCGGGATGCATGCAATGGGTAAACCAACCGTTGAGGTGATCTTTACGGTCCTCCACGCCGGAGGGAAGTTTGGTCAAGGAGGCTATAAGACATCTGGAGGTCTTCACGGAGTGGGATCTTCTGTCGTCAATGCCCTTTCTAGCTGGCTAGAGGTAGAAATTACGCGTGATGGAGCTGTCTACAAGCAACGTTTTGAAGATGGGGGAAAACCAGTTACGACTCTTGAAAAGATCGGCTCTGCTCCCAAGTCTAAGACAGGGACCAAGGTCACCTTCATGCCAGATCCAACCATCTTTTCAACGACGGATTTCAAATTTAATACCATTGCTGAGCGAATCAAAGAATCAGCCTTCTTGTTGAAGGACGTGACGCTGACGCTGACCGATCTCCGTAAGGAAGAAGACAACCATGTGGCCTTTCACTATGAAAATGGTGTCCAAGATTTCGTAGAGTACTTGAACGAAGACAAGGAAACGTTGACACCTGTTCTCTACTTTAGTGGCGAATCAGATGGTTTTCAGGTAGAAGTGGCCATGCAATACAATGATGGCTACTCAGATAATATCTTGTCCTTCGTTAATAATGTCCGCACTAAAGATGGGGGAACCCACGAGACAGGTCTGAAGACAGCCATTACCAAGGCTATGAACGACTATGCAAGAAAGACAGGGCTCCTCAAAGAAAAAGACAAGAATCTGGAAGGATCAGACTACCGTGAAGGTTTGTCTGCTGTTCTCTCGATCCTGGTTCCAGAAGCTCATTTGCAGTTTGAAGGACAAACCAAAGACAAATTAGGAAGTCCCTTGGCTCGTCCAGTCGTCGATAGCATTGTTTCTGATAAATTGACCTTCTTCCTCATGGAAAATGGGGAGTTGGCCTCTAATCTCATTCGTAAGGCTATTAAAGCCCGGGATGCGCGTGAAGCCGCTCGAAAAGCGCGGGATGAAAGCCGAAATGGTAAAAAGAGCAAAAAAGACAAAGGACTTTTGTCTGGTAAATTGACACCAGCCCAGTCTAAAAATCCTAAGAAAAACGAACTCTATCTAGTCGAAGGAGACTCAGCCGGCGGTTCTGCCAAACAAGGACGGGACCGGAAGTTCCAGGCGATTCTCCCCCTTCGTGGGAAGGTTCTTAATACTGAGAAGGCCAATATGAGTGATATCCTCAAGAACGAGGAAATCAACACCATGATCTACGCCATCGGTGCTGGAGTTGGGGCAGATTTTTCTGTGGAAGACGCCAACTACGATAAGATCATCATCATGACCGACGCGGATACGGATGGTGCCCACATTCAAACCCTCCTCTTAACCTTCTTCTATCGCTATATGCGCCCTTTGGTAGAAGCAGGTCATGTCTACATTGCACTTCCTCCTCTTTATAAGATGTCGAAAGGCAAAGGCAAGAAAGAAGAAGTAGCCTATGCTTGGACAGATAGCGAATTAGAAGAGTTGCGTCGGACCTTTGGCCGTGGAGCGACCCTTCAACGGTACAAAGGGTTGGGTGAGATGAATGCGGACCAACTTTGGGAAACCACCATGAACCCAGAAACCCGCACCTTGATCCGTGTTACCATTGATGACTTGGCGCGTGCAGAACGTCGTGTCTCCGTCCTCATGGGCGATAAGGCAGCACCACGTCGTAAGTGGATTGAAGACAATGTCAAGTTTACGTTGGAAGAAGCGACAGTGTTTTAAGGATAGTATAGGAAATATTATGGCGAGACAGAATTATTTTGATATTTTGAACCGTATGGAATTTGATCCACAGAGAGAGTTAAAAAATTTGATGGATTTACTGGAAATGGAGAGAAATTTCAAGAGTATCTATTATGAAACAAGTTTAAATAGTGCGATTTCTGATAATTTCTTAGATTATCCTAATCGTTCAACCTTTACCAATTATTCACAAATGATAAAATTTGTTGGATCGAGTATCCATAATACAACTGAACAACTATTTGTTTTCTCTGAGTTCTTAGTTGATATTTTTTGTAATCTTGCAGAAAAATTTACAAAGAAAGAGAGTGAGTTTATTCAAATTATATTTGATAATATTAAAAGGTTTATAGAATTATCAAATCATGAATTGATTACATTGGATAATGGTAACAAAATCATTGTTGAAAAGAATGTATATGCCTCAGAAGCTTCTCAGATTGTATCTGAAACTAGTATTGAGGAGGCGATAAAGGTCTTAGAATATAATCATTTTTCAAATAAGGGAAATATTCAGCGTAAGAAAGAAATACTTATTGCTTTAGCGAACTACCTTGAACCGGTTAGGAGAGAACTAAATAATTCTGAAGAATTAAAAGATATTTTGAAGGTCAACAATCAAAAGGTTATCGCGTTTGAAAAACTTTTTGAAATGTATAATAATTTTGGTTTAAGACACAATAATTCAAATCAATATCATCTTGATTTGACTGATGATGAACTGGAACAATGGTACGATGACATCTATACTTCGACTTTATTTGTTATTTTAAGCATGGATGAATCTAGAATTTTGTCGAAATTAAAAACTTTGAGAGAAGAATAGCTAAATCTTTTATAATTAATTAACTATTTTAACTTGAGAAATAGTATGCTAATATACAGGAATATCAAATGAGAAACAGGTATTAACATGAGAACTGACCCCGAAATGTTGAATCTAATTTTACACACAGCAAAAACTCTCCAAGTAGAGGCTGTCGCCATGTCCGGTTCACAGACAAATCCAAAAGCACCAAAAGATGAGTTTCAGGATTACGACGTGGTTTATGTTGTGGATGACTTAGATACTCTAACAAGCAATCTTGCTTGGCTAGACCAGTTTGGAATGCGTCTGATTGAACAGCACAATGTTCTTGGACACCGACGACTTTACCTCATGTTCTTTGAAGATAGGAATCGTATTGATTTAACCCTCTGCCCCAAAGAGTACATTCAAGAGTGGGTGGACAGCGAAGCAAATTTTGAAGTTATAAAGGACGACAAAGGCTTGTTTGAAGCCTATCAGCCTAATCTAAAGCGCTACTGGACCGCTCCTCCTACTGAAGAGGAATTTGCAGCCGCCTGCAATGAATTTTGGTGGGTATCGGCATATATCGTAAAGGCCATTCGAAGAAATCAGCTTATCTATGCGACCGACCACCTCTATGGCATTTGTCAGCAAGAATTGCTTAAGGTCTTAGCTTGGCAGGTGACAAGCGATAGGGGAATAGTTGATATCGGAAAGAACTACAAGTACCTCTTCCAGTATCTACCAGCCGGGCAGGAGAAGGAGTTCTCAGCTTTGCTTGATTTATCTAGTTTCGATAAAATCATTCAGTCTTTATTTGCTACCATGGGGCTATTCAATCGAGAAGCTCAAATTCTGGCTCAAAAGATGGGGTTTACTTACGATATGGAAGTTGCAGAGAAAATGATTTCTTATGCTAAAGAGAAGTTTTCTAATCATTAATGAATCTATTTTAAACTAAAAAAAGGATCATTTGGTTAATTGGTGTGACTGAATTCCTTTTTCTAAAAAATCTACTCAACATTCTTTGAAAGGAGTTGAACACGCCCTAAGTGCTGTGTGAAATAGATAAATTTTCTATTTTCCTTTGCATCTTTCGGGTGTTGTACCCTATATGAGTAATATTCAAAATATGTCTTTAGAGGACATCATGGGAGAGCGCTTTGGTCGCTACTCCAAATACATTATTCAAGAGCGGGCCCTGCCTGATATTCGGGATGGTTTGAAACCTGTTCAACGGCGGATTCTTTATTCTATGAATAAGGATGGCAATACCCATGACAAGGGCTACCGCAAGTCTGCCAAGTCTGTCGGTAATATCATGGGGAATTTCCACCCTCACGGGGACAGTTCCATCTATGATGCCATGGTCCGCATGTCTCAGGACTGGAAGAACCGTGAGATCCTTGTGGAAATGCACGGAAACAATGGTTCCATGGACGGTGATCCACCAGCGGCCATGCGTTATACCGAGGCGCGTTTGTCTGAAATTGCAGGCTATCTTTTGCAAGATATCGAAAAGAACACAGTGCCATTTGCCTGGAACTTTGACGATACGGAAAAAGAGCCAACTGTTTTGCCTGCCGCTTTTCCAAATCTCTTAGTCAATGGGGCAACAGGGATTTCAGCTGGTTATGCGACAGATATTCCGCCACACAACCTTGCTGAAGTCATCGATGCTGTGGTCTACATGATCGACCATCCATCTGCCAAGGTAGACAAGCTCATGGAGTTTCTACCTGGACCAGATTTCCCAACGGGTGCCATTATTCAAGGGCGAGACGAGATCAAGAAAGCCTATGAAACCGGTAAGGGCCGGGTGGTTGTCCGCTCTAAAACTGAGATCGAGCAGCTAAAAGGCGGTAAGCAACAAATCGTTGTCACCGAGATTCCTTATGAGATCAACAAGGCTGTTTTGGTCAAGAAGATCGACGACGTCCGTGTTAACAACAAGGTGGCTGGTATCGCAGAAGTTCGGGATGAGTCTGACCGAGATGGTCTTCGCATTGCGATTGAGTTGAAGAAAGATGCCAATGCAGATTTGATTTTGAACTACTTGTTCAAGTATACTGACTTGCAGGTCAACTACAACTTCAATATGGTGGCAATTGACAACTACACACCACGTCAGGTGGGGATTGTGCCAATCCTGTCTAGCTACATTGCTCACCGTCGGGATATCATTGTCGCTCGCTCGCGCTTTGATAAGGAAAAGGCAGAACGCCGCCTCCACATCGTAGAGGGCTTGATCCGCGTCATTTCTATCCTTGATGAAGTCATTGCCTTGATCCGAGCTTCTGATAATAAGGCAGATGCTAAGGAAAACCTCAAGGTCAGCTACGATTTCACGGAAGAACAAGCAGAAGCTATTGTTACCTTGCAATTGTACCGCTTGACCAATACAGATATCGTCACCTTGGAAGAAGAGCATGCCAGTCTCAAGGAGCAAATAGCGACCTTGGCAGCCATCATTGGGGACGAACGGACTATGTTTAACCTCATGAAGAAGGAGTTGCGTGAAGTCAAGAAGCTCTTTGGTAATCCGCGTCGCAGTGAATTGCAAGACACTGCTAAAACGATCGAGATTGATACAGCCAGTCTCATTGTTGAAGAGGAAACCTTCGTTAGTGTGACCCGTGCTGGTTACATTAAACGGACCTCTCCTCGTTCCTTCAATGCTTCGACAGTGGAAGAAGTCGGTAAGCGGGACGACGATGAGTTGATTTTCGTAGAGCCTGCTAAGACCACTCAGCACCTCTTACTCTTTACCAACTTGGGGAATGCCATTTATCGACCAATTCACGAATTGACAGATACCAAGTGGAAGGATATCGGAGAGCACCTCAGTCAGACCTTGACCAATTTCGAGCAAGAGGAAGAAATTCTCTTTGCGGAGATTGTGGATCAGTTTGAGGGAGTAACCTACTTTGCGGCAACTCAACAAGGACAAATCAAGCGCTTTGAACGTAAGGAATTAAGCCCATGGCGGACTTATCGTTCTAAATCGACTAAGTATGCTAAGCTAAAAGATCAAGACGACCGTATCGTAGCAGTAGCGCCAGTTGTCCTTGAAGACATCATGATTATTACCAAAAATGGGTATGGGTTGCGCTTCAATGTTGAAGAGGTCCCTGTCGTAGGAGCCAAAGCAGCAGGTGTCAAAGCCATTAACCTCAAAGACGGAGATCAAGTCGCTGCCGCCTTTAAGTCGACGACTCCAAGCATGTACATTCTGACTCAACGAGGTAGTCTCAAACGGATGTTACAAGACGATATTCCTGTGACCAGTCGGGCTAAACGGGGACTACAGGTCTTGCGTGAGTTGAAAAATAAACCACACCGCGTCTTCAAGGCAGGTCCAGTCTTCACTGACCAGGGAGATTTTGATCTCTTTACGAGCCAAGATGAAGTGGCAGAACAAGATCAAATTCTTCAGATCACTTCTACAACAGGGCAGGTGACAGAAATTGATTTGACGCAATTAAGCATTTCTGAAAGAACAAGCAATGGATCCTTTGTCAACGATACCATTTCGAATCAAGTAGTTTTTTCAGCTACCATCAAATAAAAGAAAGCGTCGGTCCATTCTAGGACGTACTTTCTTTGAAAATAAATTTTCTGAAAATTGAAAATTTCGCTTGAAATTCTCATGAAATGGTGTACAATAGTGTACATAGATTGAGAAACTGAATCGACCTGCATCAGATCGACTAGGAATAGAAAGAATTAAAAGGAGCATTATCATGACAGTATCACTTGATTGGGAAAACCTTGGCTTTTCATATATGAAATTACCTTATCGCTATTTGGCATATTATCGCAATGGAGCTTGGGAAAAAGGGGAATTGACAGAAGATGCGACTTTGCATTTGTCCGAATCTTCTCCAAGTTTGCATTACGGTCAGCAAGCCTTTGAAGGGTTGAAAGCCTACCGTACAAAAGATGGAAGCGTCCAATTGTTCCGTCCAGATCAAAACGCTAAACGTTTGCAACGCACGGCTGATCGGTTGCTGATGCCTCAAGTTCCAACAGATATGTTTGTGGATGCTTGTAAGGCAGTCGTAAAAGCCAATGAAGAGTATGTTCCACCATATGGTACAGGAGCTACCCTTTACCTTCGTCCTCTTTTGATCGGTGTTGGAGATATTATTGGCGTAAAACCAGCAGATGAGTATATCTTTACTATCTTTGCCATGCCTGTCGGTAACTACTTTAAAGGTGGTTTGGTTCCAACGAACTTCTTGATTCAAGATGAGTATGACCGTGCTGCACCACATGGTACAGGGGCTGCTAAAGTTGGTGGGAACTACGCAGCTAGTATGTTGCCAGGTAAGATTGCCCATGATCGTAACTTCTCTGACGTGATTTATCTCGATCCAGCGACTCACACCAAGATTGAAGAAGTTGGTTCTGCAAACTTTTTTGGTATCACTGCTAATAACGAATTTGTGACCCCATTGAGTCCTTCTATCTTGCCATCGATCACCAAGTATTCTTTACTTTACTTGGCAGAACACCGTCTTGGTATGACACCAATTGAAGGGGATGTCTTTATCAATGACTTGGATCGCTTTGTAGAAGCAGGAGCTTGTGGTACCGCAGCTGTCATCTCTCCAATCGGAGGTGTTCAACACGGGGATGACTTCCATGTCTTCTATTCTGAAACAGAAGTAGGTCCTATCACACGGAAGCTTTATGACGAGTTGACCGGTATCCAATTTGGTGATGTCGAAGCGCCAGAAGGATGGATTGTCAAAGTCGATTAAACCGAAAGAGTCTGAGACAAAAGTGTCCAGGCTTCAATGAGAAACAGCCTTAACGAAGGACGCAGTAGCTAATGTTACTCTTCATTCGCTTTTAGGAATAGAAGGGTGACGAATGACTCTTGCGGGGGTGGGATAAAGAAGGAATTTCTAACTAAATTCTTTCTGACCCACTCCCTTTTCTCTTGCGTCATCAAGAGAATTTTTGTAAAATAGAAAAAGTGAAAAGAGGGTTGAAATGAGTAAAAAAGATAAGAAAATTGAGATTCAAATCGTTGATAGTAAAGTAACCGTCGGAAAAGACACTTTTGATGGTTTCACTTTGTCCATTGGCAAGAAAACGATTGGTGAAATTGCAGACATGGCTGGTCAATTTGCCATTATCAAAAATGGAAATGTGGATTCTCTTTACAAAAAACTTGAAAAAGCCGTTGAAATTTTAATAGAAAATTATAATTTGAATAAATAAGGGCTTGCAATCATAGTAAATCAATGGTATAATAGATCCTGTTGATTTATATGGAGAGATAGCGAAGAGGCTAAACGCGGCGGACTGTAAATCCG
The DNA here is from genome assembly GCF_059727625.1 of Streptococcus mobilis. Lineage (NCBI taxonomy): Bacteria > Bacillati > Bacillota > Bacilli > Lactobacillales > Streptococcaceae > Streptococcus > Streptococcus mobilis. The sequence continues at coordinate 1,305,304 of NZ_AP041823.1, read as the reverse complement.
CTCCTTCGGGTTCGGGGGTTCGAATCCCTCTCTCTCCATTAGTGTTCATTGTGACGATGATAAAGTGACTAATGTCAGCGCTCTTTTTGGGGTATAGCCAAGCGGTAAGGCAAGGGACTTTGACTCCCTCATGCGTTGGTTCGAATCCAGCTACCCCAGTTCTTAGGTAATATCAGATAAGTGATAAAATATCTATCCAGGTATTTTATTTCTTTATAGGATGAGTCGTTAAAGATTGTAGTTGATCTCATTGCGAGTGCTTGCTTAGGAAAAATAATTATAAGTATGTCAAGTTTTAGAAAACTTGATTGTTGGAGGATTTTTTAGATGAATGAATTTGAAGATTTGCTAAACAGTGTTAGCCAAGTTGAACCAGGTGACGTTGTTACTGCTGAAGTATTGACAGTTGACGCGAACCAAGCTAACGTTGCAATCTCTGGAACTGGTGTCGAAGGTGTCTTGACTCTTCGCGAATTAACAAACGATCGTGATGCTGACATCAACGACTTGGTAAAACCAGGTGAAACACTTGAATTGCTTGTTCTTCGTCAAGTAGTTGGTAAAGATACTGATACAGTAACTTACCTTGTATCTAAAAAACGTTTGGAAGCTCGCAAAGCATGGGACAAATTGGTTGGACGTGAAGAAGAAGTTGTTACTGTTAAAGGAACTCGCGCTGTTAAGGGCGGACTTTCAGTAGAATTTGAAGGACTTCGTGGATTTATTCCAGCTTCAATGCTTGATACTCGTTTTGTACGTAACACTGAACGTTTCGTAGGTCAAGAATTTGATGCTAAAATCAAAGAAGTAGATCCAAAAGAAAACCGCTTTATCCTTTCACGTCGTGAAGTTGTTGAAGCTGAATCAGCTGCAGCACGCGCAGAAGTATTTGGTAAATTGAACGTTGGTGATGTCGTAACTGGTAAAGTTGCACGTATCACAAGCTTCGGTGCTTTCATCGACCTTGGTGGTGTTGATGGATTGGTTCACTTGACAGAATTGTCACACGAACGCAACGTATCACCTAAATCAGTTGTAACTGTTGGTGAAGAAATCCAAGTGAAAGTTCTTGACTTGAACGAAGAAGAAGGTCGTGTATCACTTTCATTGAAAGCTACAACACCTGGACCTTGGGATGGCGTTGAACAAAAATTGGCTGCTGGTGATGTTATCGAAGGAACTGTTAAACGTTTGACTGACTTCGGTGCATTCGTTGAAGTATTGCCAGGTATCGACGGACTTGTACACATCTCACAAATTTCACACAAACGTGTTGAAAATCCAAAAGATGTTCTTAAAGTTGGACAAGAAGTAACTGTTAAAGTTCTTGAAGTAAATGCTGCAGATGAACGTGTATCACTTTCTATCAAAGCTCTTGAAGAACGTCCAGCTCAAGAAGAAGGCGAAAAACAAGAAAAACGTCAATCTCGTCCACGTCGTCCAAAACAAGAAAAACGCGACTTTGATCTTCCAGAAACTCAAACTGGATTCTCAATGGCTGACTTGTTTGGCGATATCGAATTGTAATATTTAAAAGAGGCTGGGACAAAAGTCCTAGCCTCTCAATTATTTTTGGATTGTCGAGCAAGACGCAGTGGTTGAGTGGGCTCTACTACGCTGATTTCATCAGCTTTTACAGCCCTACTCAACTGTGCGGAGGTGGGACGACGAAATCAAATTCTAACGAATTACCGATTTCTGTCCCACTCTCTTTTTTACTTGTAAAATTTTTGAAAATTTGATATACTATAATAGTTGCCACCCTTAGTGTAATGGATATCACGTAAGATTCCGGTTCTTGAGATGGGGGTTCGATTCCCTCAGGGTGGAAAGAAGAAAAGGTTGAGAAGTCTCTCAGCCTTTTTTATTTTATGTTCATAGCTCAAAAAAAGACTCTCAAATTTGAGAGTCTTTTCTAATTGAATTAGTTGATAGATGCTTCTTGGAATTCAGGTTTTTTCCATGCTTCATCAATGATTGCTTGCAATTCATCAGCAGAAGCTTTCATTTTTTGTTGTTCCGCATCGTTCAATGGGATGTTCACTGGACGAACAATACCGTGTGCACCTACGATGGCAGGTTGACCGATAAAGACGTTGCTAACACCATATTGACCTTCTTGGAATACAGAAAGTGGAAGTACTGCATTTTCATCATCAAGGATTGCTTTAGTGATACGAGCAAGGGCAACAGCGATACCGTAGTATGTAGCACCTTTTTTGTTGATGATAGTGTAAGCAGCGTCACGAACACCTTCGAACAATTCGATCAATTCAGTTTCTTGAACGTTTTGAGTGTCCTTAAGGAATTCTTCAAGGTTTACACCAGCGATGTTAGCGTGTGACCATACAGCGAATTCTGAGTCACCGTGTTCACCCATGATGTAGGCGTGTACTGAACGAGCGTCCACATCCAATTTTTCAGCCAAAGCTTGACGGAAACGAGCTGAGTCAAGAGAAGTACCAGAACCGATAACACGTTCTTTAGGGAATCCAGAGAATTTCCATGTAGAGTATGTCAATACGTCAACTGGGTTAGCAGCTACAAGGAAGATACCGTTAAATCCAGATTTCACAACTTCTGTAACGATTGATTTGTTGATCGCAAGGTTTTTACCAACAAGGTCAAGGCGAGTTTCACCTGGTTTTTGAGGAGCACCTGCAGTAATTACAACAAGGTCAGCGTCTGCACAGTCAGCGTACTCAGCCGCATAGATCTTCTTAGGTGAAGTGAAGGCAAGGGCGTGGCTAAGGTCAAGCGCATCTCCAACAGCTTTTTCGTGCAATTGAGGAATTTCGATAATTCCAAGCTCTTGTGCAATTCCTTGGTTGACAAGTGCAAATGCATAAGATGAACCTACGGCACCGTCACCGACAAGGATAACTTTTTTGTGTTGTTTAGTCAAATTCATGAGTCTAAACGTCTCCTTCATATTTTTTTGAGATAGATTCTCATACGTCTTCATTCTACCACTTTTGAAAGTCTTTGTCATCTGATACAGTATGAATCCTTGATGTAAACGTTTTTACGTTTGTGTTCCTAAGAAGAAAAATAGGCTAAAATGTGTTATAATAGTATGGTGAATTAAGTAAAGAGAGGCATTTTTTGAATGCAGGATAAGAATCTAATTGATGTGAATTTAACATCAGAAATGAAGACGAGTTTTATCGATTATGCCATGAGTGTTATCGTTGCTCGTGCCCTCCCTGATGTTCGTGATGGTTTGAAACCTGTTCACCGTCGTATTTTGTACGGAATGAATGAATTAGGTGTTACACCAGATAAACCACATAAGAAATCAGCCCGTATCACAGGGGATGTTATGGGTAAATACCACCCACACGGGGATTCCTCTATTTATGAAGCCATGGTTCGGATGGCGCAATGGTGGAGTTATCGCTACATGTTAGTAGACGGTCATGGAAACTTTGGTTCTATGGACGGTGATGGTGCCGCTGCACAACGGTATACAGAAGCCCGTATGAGTAAGATCGCTCTTGAAATGTTGCGGGATATCAATAAAAATACAGTTGATTTCGTTGATAACTATGATGCCAGTGAGCGCGAACCTTTGGTCTTACCTGCACGTTTCCCTAACCTTCTCGTCAATGGTGCTACAGGGATTGCCGTTGGGATGGCTACCAATATTCCTCCACACAATCTGGGAGAAACCATTGATGCAGTGAAGCTGATGATGGATAATCCTGAGGTAACGACCCGTGAACTCATGGAAGTTCTTCCTGGTCCAGATTTTCCGACAGGTGCTTTGGTCATGGGGAAATCAGGTATCCACAAAGCCTATGAAACAGGAAAAGGCTCAATTGTTCTTCGTTCTCGTACAGAAATTGAAGTGACCAAGAGTGGCCGTGAACGGATTGTTGTTACTGAGTTCCCTTATATGGTCAATAAAACCAAGGTTCACGAGCACATCGTTCGCTTGGTGCAAGAAAAACGGATCGAAGGGATTACAGCTGTACGTGATGAATCAAACCGTGAAGGGGTTCGTTTTGTGATTGAGGTCCGCCGAGATGCTTCGGCTAACGTTATTTTGAACAACCTCTTTAAGATGACACAAATGCAAACCAATTTTGGTTTCAATATGTTGGCGATCCAAAATGGTGTTCCAAAGATTCTTTCTCTTCGACAAATTTTAGGGGCTTATATTGAGCACCAGAAAGAAGTGGTGACTCGACGGACCATCTTTGATAAAGAAAAAGCGGAAGCACGTGCCCATATCTTAGAAGGTTTGCTCATTGCCTTGGATCACATCGATGAAGTGATCCGGATTATCCGCAATAGCCGGACAGACGCTGAAGCACAAGCTGAATTGATGGCTAAATTCAAGCTTTCTGAACGTCAAAGTCAAGCCATTTTGGACATGCGTCTTCGTCGTTTGACCGGTTTGGAACGAGACAAGATCCAAAGTGAATACGATGATTTGGTTGCCTTGATTGCTGATTTGGCTGACATTTTGGCGAAACCAGAACGTGTGGCCACCATCATCAAGGAAGAACTGGAAGAAGTCAAACGCAAGTTTGGCGATGCTCGTCGAACTGAGTTAATGGTCGGAGAAGTCCTTTCTCTTGAAGATGAGGACTTGATTGAAGAAACAGATGTCTTGATCACCCTTTCTAACAAAGGCTACATCAAACGTCTGGACCAAGCGGAATTTACGGCTCAAAAACGTGGTGGACGTGGGGTTCAAGGAACTGGTGTCAAAGATGATGACTTTGTCCGTGAACTGGTCTCTACGAGCACCCATGATCATTTGCTTTTCTTTACCAATAAGGGACGTGTCTATCGTTTGAAAGGTTATGAGATTCCAGAATATGGCCGGACAGCCAAAGGGTTGCCAATCGTCAACCTCTTAAAATTGGACGAAGGTGAATCGATTCAAACCATTATCAATGTGGAGCAAGACCGCAGTGACGAAGCCTATCTCTTCTTTACGACGCGACAAGGTTTGGTCAAGCGGACCAATGTGGCTGAATTTTCAAATATCCGTCAGAACGGTCTCAAAGCTCTGAATCTGCGCGATGAGGATGAATTGATCAATGTCTTCCTTACAGATGGCAATGCTGACGTCATTATCGGTACCAAGTATGGTTATTCTGTCCGCTTTAACGAGGCTGTGGTCCGCAATATGGGACGTTCTGCCACTGGTGTACGTGGTGTGAATCTCCGTGAAGGAGACAAGGTTGTTGGGGCTAGCGTCGTTACGGATCAAGATGAAGTATTGATCATCACTGAAAAAGGGTATGGTAAGCGGACAATGGCTAGCGAATACCCAACCAAAGGCCGTGGCGGTAAAGGAATCAAGACAGCCAATATTACAGAGAAAAATGGTCCCTTAGCTGGTCTTTTAACCGTTAAAGGGGATGAAGATCTGATGATCATTACCGATACAGGAGTCATGATCCGCACAAGTGTTGGGAATATCTCTCAAACGGGTCGTTCAACGCAAGGTGTCAAAGTCATGAGACTGGATCAGGATGCGAAAATTATGACCTTTACAACAGTCCAACCCGATGAAAAAGATGAAGAAGTAGTGGAAGAAAACGAATAGATAAGGGGACAGCATGTCACGCAAAAGAAAAAAGAAAAAGAGTTTACGCAATACTCTTATCAACATCGTTGCAACACTTTTGATTATTCTCTCGCTTCTCTTGATTTTCAATGCTCCGATCCGAAACATGATTATGGTTTGGCATACCAACCAATATCAGGTTAGCAAGGTCGATAAAAAAACCATTGACAAGAATAAAGAAGTGAAGACGAGCTTTGATTTCCAACATGTCCAGTCACTCTCGACGGAAGCCGTCATCAATGCCCAATGGCAAGCTCAAAAGCTACCAGTAATTGGGGGGATTTCGATTCCTGAATTAAACATGAACCTTCCGATCTTTAAGGGGCTTGAAAATGTAGCCCTCTACTACGGAGCAGGGACCATGAAGGAAAACCAAGTCATGGGGCAAGGCAATTATTCTCTTGCTAGTCACCATGTATTTGGCCTAACTGGAGCAAATGCCATGTTATTCTCACCATTAGAGAAAGCCAAGGCGGGAATGAAGATCTACATCACGGACAAAGAAAAAATCTATACTTATGTCATCTCGTCAGTTGAGACAGTGACTCCAGATCGTGTAGATGTCATTCAAGATCGTGAAGGCGTTAATGAGATCACTTTAGTGACCTGTGAGGATGCTGCAGCGACTTACCGTACGATTGTAAAAGGAAATTTGGAAACCTCTGTTGACTATGACAAGGCTCCAAAAGACATCCTGGATTCATTCAGCAAGTCTTATAATCAAATGCAACTTTAAGAAAATAAAGCCCGAGACAGAAATGTCTGGGCCTTTTCTATGTAGGAGGCTGGGAGAAATTCTTGTAAAATTGTAAGAGATTGGTAATATAATGTAAGGAACTTGTCATAATATTAAGGGAAAATCAGTATATAATAAGAGGAGAAAGAGTATGATAAGGAGGTAGAATAGTGACGAAAGAGCGAATTTATCATCTCTTGCATCATTTCTACAATCTCTTAGTAAATGATTTTCCACGAAATGGTTTAATTACGAAAGGAATCTACGAAGTAGAGCAGGTCTACCAAGCTTTAGAGGCCATTCCTCAGAGCCAGGAGTACTTGATCCGCTGTGAAATTCAACAGTTTTTAAAGGAGCTTGAACAAGTTCAAACAGGTTATCAGATCCGCTTTAATAAAGATGAAGTCTTAGTGTTAGATGATTTGAAGGAAGAAATCGCCTGTAAATAATGAAAGGTTGTCGTTTTCTCCATTTATTACGAATTAATAAGTGAGGAGGAAATTATGTACGACATATCATTTATTGAACCATCTTTGCTTCCTAGAGAACGTTTGGTTTCTGAAGGGGTAGATAAGCTGAGTCATCAAGAATTGTTATCCATTCTCTTACGGACAGGCAATAAGCAAAAAAGCGTTTATGAGATTGCACAAGGTCTTCTGAGTTCGGTTAATAGTTTAAAGGAGTTAAGTCAATTAACCCTAGAGGAACTACAGGAAATCTCTGGCATTGGCCGGGTGAAGGCCATCGAACTTCAGGCTGTGATTGAGTTTGGACGAAGGATTCATAAAGACGAATTGATGACTTCCGAACAGATTATGAGCAGCCAGAAATTGGCCCATAAAATTCAACAGGAAATCGGCCATAAGAAACAGGAGCACCTGGTTGCTCTCTATTTAAATACGCAGAATGAAATTATTCATCAGCAGACCATTTTTATTGGAACCGTGAATCGAAGTATTGCGGAGCCACGTGAAATCCTGCATTATGCACTAAAGCACATGGCAACCTCTATCATCTTGGCTCACAATCATCCATCTGGTGCCGTATTTCCCAGTAAAAACGATGATGAAGTAACTCATCGAGTCTTAGAGGCCTGTGAAGTGATGGGTTTAACCTTATTGGATCACTTGATTGTATCTGAAGAAAACTATTATAGTTACCGTGAAGAAACCGATTATTTGGTATAAAAAAGAGAGTGGGACAGAAATCGGTAATTCGTTAGAATTCGATTTCGTCGTCCCACCTCCGCACAGTTGAGTAGGGCTGTAAAAGCTGATGAAATCAGCGTAGTAGAGCCCACTCAACCACTGCGTCTTGCTCGACAATCCAAAAATAATTGAGAGGCTAGGACTTTTGTCCCAGCCTTTTTTCTTTTTAATGTATAAGTCTTTATTCTTCGTTTTTTCGCATGAAATAAAGGAGTGTTTGCAATTCACTGGTGAGATCGACATATTGGACGACGACATCTTTAGGGACTGTCAGATGCACTGGTGAGAAGCTGAGAATTCCCTTGACACCAGCATCTACCAAAAGGCTAGCCACTTCTTGAGCCTTGACGCTTGGAACAGTTAGGATGGCTGTTTGAATGCCTTCTTGTTTGAGCTTTTCTTTAATGGAGGAAATACCGTAAATGGGAATTCCGTCCTTACTTTTGGTATTGATCAGTTCATGATCGTCTAGATCAAACGCCATGACAATTTTCATCTTATTGCGTTCATGGAAGCGATAGTTGAGGAGTGCACTTCCCATATTTCCGATCCCCACAATAGCGACATTGGTAATGGCATTGTCATTTAAGAGATCCGCAAAGAAGTTCATCAGTTTTTTTACGTCATAACCAAATCCACGTCTTCCTAATTCACCAAAATAAGAGAAATCTCGGCGAACAGTAGCAGAGTCAATCCCAATTGCATCAGCAATTTGCTTGGAATTGGCGCGTTCTATTTTTTCAGAGTTAAAGCGTTTAAAAATGCGGTAGTAGAGCGATAAGCGTTTTGCTGTTGCGCGTGGAATTGGAGTATTTTTATCATGTTTCACAATATCACAACCTTTCCCTCTTATTGTATAGGAAGATTGTGAAAAAATCAACTATCTAGAGCGGTTTTTCAAAAATATTTTTGTCTAAAGAAAAAGCTGATGGCAATGGAGAGTTCCATCAGCATCAGCTTAGTTTTCAGCTTGTTCTACCTTTTTCAAAAAAGCATAGAGTCCATCGACTCGTCCTGTATAGGGGAGCTTTTCCCCCTTGTATTCAATGGATACGATTGAGTAAGAGTCAGGCAGGGTTACACAGCCTGAAAAAGCTAGGATACAGGCTGCAAGGTCAGGATAAGTAGTCGTTCGTTCTACTTGGTAGGCGTCGATATAAGTTAAGGTTACCATATTAGGCCTCTGTTTTGTTGAAAATTTCTCTTTCGACAAGACTATCCATTAGGAAATAGAATTTTTGTTGGATAATGTCATTTTCTGGATTTTTAAAGATATTAACCAGGCGAAGCCCAGACTTGTCTGTAATATTGATCTTAAAACCTGTCAAATCTTTATTAAAAATGATTTTAAGTAGGAAGCCTTCGCCGCTATTTGGAACGGCTTCGAGCAAACGATTTAACTCGTAATTTCCAACCTTTGTAACAGCAAATGTATTGTCACGTAAGGTATATTTTTTAACATTTGGGTGTAGACTATAGGTATATTTACAGTCTTTCAATGAAACACTTGTTTCAAAAGCCATATTGTTCTCCTATGATAAAATTTCTTTAAGTTTTGAGAGGAAGTCTTGAACTTCCTCTACGGTATTGAGTTCTGAAAAACTAATTCGAAGGGATTCTTTTAGGCGTGAGCTATCTTTTCCATAGAGTGCCTCAAGGACATGGCTGGGTTGAACTGTACCAGCGGTACAAGCAGAACCTGTAGAGACAGAAATGCCAGCAAGATCGAGTCGCATCAATAATAAATCATTTTGGACACCCGGAAAGCCAAGATTCCAAACAAATGGAAGATGACCGTCATTCGCATTAACGTAGTAGTCGTAGGCTGCTAAACCATTGACTAGTTCTTGGCCGAGTTTTTGAACCTGGTGGAAATTTTCTTCTTGATGAAGTGTAGCTTGCTGAAGCGCGGTTGCCATCCCGACAATAGAAATAAGATTTTCCGTGCTGGCTCTCATCTTACTTTCCTGATCCCCACCATGGATGAGATTATCAAAATCTGGGGTAGCCGCATAAAGGAAGCCAACGCCCTTTGGTCCATGGAATTTGTGGGCAGAAGCACTGAGAAAATCAATTCCCAACTTTTCGGGATAGACAGGGACCTTTCCGATTGCTTGGACAGCATCAACGTGAAAGACAGCTGGATGATCTTTTAAGAGTTCTCCGATTTCTTTAATCGGTAGAAGATCGCCTGTCTCGTTATTGGCAAACATGGTAGAGACAAGAATGGTATCCGGTCTAAGTGCCGCCTTGATATCACTAGCCTGAATGCGTCCATCTCTTGGTTGGACGATCGTCACTTCAAATCCGAAACGTTCTACAAGGTATTCGATGGGTTCTAGAACTGCATGGTGTTCCAAAGCGGTCGTAATGATGTGTTTGCCATCTGCTTGGTGTTTCAAGCAGTAGCCTTTTATAACGGTATTATTACTTTCTGATCCACCTGAGGTGAAGAAAATACGATTTGGAAGAGTATGGAGGGACTGAGCAATTTGCTCGCGAGATTCTCGGAGGAGTTTACTAGCCATCCGTCCATGAGCATGAAGGCTCGATGGATTTCCAAAAGTGGTCTTCATGGTTTCAGACATTTTATCAATGACTTCAGGTAGAAGGGGAGTTGTTGCGGCATTATCAAAATATATCACATTAAGACCTTATTTCTTGTGGTAGGCAAATAGAGGACTAACAGGTTTTCTTTCTTGAATGCGAACAATAGCTTCAGCGATCAGTTCGCTAGCTGTCAGATAGTTAATATTTTTGGGAGTTGGTCCATTTGGAGCAACAGAATCGGTTACCAAGATTTCTTTGATCGGAGCTTGGTCTAATAACTCGACAGCACCTTTTACAAATAAACCATGGCTTGATACAGCATAAATTTCAGTAGCACCTTCGCGTTCGACAATTTTTGCAGCTTCTGAGAATGTCTTACCAGTATTGAGGATATCGTCAATCAAGATCGCTTTCTTATCTTTGACATCCCCGATAATATAGCCATAATCACGGTTCGCATCATCTTGCTCGTAATCAATGATCGCAATCGGTGCATCAAGATATTCTGCTAAACTACGAGCGCGTTTGACACCTGAGTTTTTAGGGCTGACGACTACGACATCAGGACCAGTTAGACCTTTATTAATGTAGTGTTCTGCAAAGAGTGGAATGGTAAAGAGGTTATCCACGGCAATATCGAAGAAACCTTGAACTTGCACTGCGTGGAGATCCAGTGTGACGACACGATCCACCCCAGCTTTGACCAACATGTTTGCGACAAGCTTAGCAGTGATTGGTTCACGAGGAGCAGCAGTCCGGTCTTGGCGGGCATAACCGAAGTAAGGCATGACCACATTGACAGTATTTGCGCTGGCCCGTTGGCAAGCATCCACCATAATTAATAGTTCCATCAAGTGATTGTTGACAGGGAAACTGGTTGATTGAATGATATAAATATCATATCCACGAACACTTTCCTCAATATTGACTTGGATTTCACCATCTGAGAATTGACGGGATGAAATTTTCCCAAGTGGAACCCCAGCATGATCCGCGATTTTTTGCGCAATCTCTGGATTTGAATTGAGAGAGAAGAGCTTCATATTTTTTTTATCTGACATGTGATTCCAACCTCATTTAGATTTTTGATCTTAGCACTATTTTAGCAAAAATTTGCGATAATTTCAGCTATTTTACAATCTTTCCGCCAATCTGGCGATTTTATTTTTTGCAGCTTTGTAGACGATTCCATGCTCTTTGATGAACTGATGGAAATTTTCTTCCTGCTCAGCAGTTTCGACCTCGATTTCCAACTCATAATCTTCAGTGTCTAGATAGAGACTGTGGTCTAGTGCCACTAGGCCTGCAGCTGTTTCTTTTTCGAATCGTTCTGTTGTAAGGCTTCCCCAGACAGCGAGTTGCTCAATGGCGATTCCTTTTGACACCAAGAGGTTTTTGATTTCTCCGTCAGGAAACTGTTGGTGTTGAAGGATCGCCTCGGTTTCTTCTGGGCTGAGGTCTTGATTGTACTCGAAATGGCCAACTGCCTCAGGAACCTTGAGAGTCAACTCAGCCTGATCTGTGAAAGTACGCACCCGCAAGGCCATTTTTTCTTTACGAATGAGCTGGTCGGGTGTATCGATATAGTGATTGGTTTGGACAACCAATTTTGTATCAGCAAAAAGTGGAAGGAGGGATTGGTATTCCTCCTTATCTAGCAAGGTTTTGTATTCAATTTCTAAATGGTTCATTTTGTGGTCCTTTGCTTTTTTTCGAAAGCGATTCATGATATAATAAGAGATGTGTTTATTGTATACAAAAATGGTTCAGATTACAAGGTGGTAGGATGGCAATTGATTGGGAAAACTTCTTAGATCCGTATATCCAAGCAGTTGGGGAATTAAAAATCAAACTGCGTGGGATTCGTAAGCAATATCGTAAGCAACAAAAGCATTCTCCAATTGAGTTTGTCACAGGACGGGTCAAGCCGATTGAGAGCATCCGTGAGAAGATGATCCGAAGAAATATTTCTGAAGAAAATCTAGCTCAGGATATGCAAGATATTGCTGGTCTTCGCATCATGGTCCAGTTTGTAGATGATGTGGATGAGATCCTAGAGGTTCTGAGACAACGGCAGGATATGCGCGTGGTCCAAGAGCGAGATTATATCCGCCACAAGAAATCAAGTGGCTACCGGAGTTACCACGTCGTGGTCGAGTATCCGGTCGATACCATTGATGGAAATGAAACGATCTTAGCAGAGATTCAAATTCGGACCTTGTCCATGAATTTTTGGGCAACCATTGAACACTCGCTCAATTATAAATATAAAGGAGACTTTCCAGACGAGATCAAAAAACGCTTAGAGACGACAGCAAACCTGGCCTATCTCTTGGATGAAGAGATGGGGGCAATTCGGGATGCGATTCAGGAGGCTCAAGCCCTGTTTGATCCACTTCATCGTAAGTTAAATGATGGCGTTGGAAATAGTGATGACACAGATGAAGACTACAGGTAAAAAAGTATCCATTATTCGCAATCGCAAGCGTCAAAGTGAAGAGGTTTTTCAGCAGTTGCGCTACAAGCTTCGGAAAAATAATTTTATTTTGACGGAGAAGCACCCGGATATTGTGATTTCAATTGGTGGTGATGGGATGTTGCTATCGGCCTTTCACAAGTATGAACACCAGTTGGATCGGGTGCGATTTGTTGGCGTCCATACCGGACATTTAGGATTCTATACAGATTACTTAGACAGTGAAATCGATAAGCTGGTTGAGAACTTAAAATATGATACTGGAGCTAAGGTTTCCTACCCTATTTTGAATGTCAAGATTACTTTTGAAAATGGGGAAACCCGTACCATGAGAGCGTTGAACGAAGCAACGATTAAGAGAAGCGACCGGACCATGGTTGCTGATCTCACGATTAATGGTGTGGATTTTGAGCGCTTTAGAGGAGACGGGATTACCGTTTCGACTCCTACAGGAAGTACGGCTTACAACAAATCCTTGGGAGGAGCAGTCCTTCACCCGACTATTGAGGCGCTACAGATCGCTGAGATCGCCAGTCTCAACAACCGTGTTTATCGTACCTTGGGTTCTTCTGTCATTGTCCCTAAAAAGGATAAGATCGAGATTACACCGACAAGACCTGGCTTCCACATTATCTCTGTTGATAATTCAACCTATTCTTACCGTAATATTGCAAAGGTAGAATATCAGATTGACAACCATAAGATTAATTTTGTGGCAAGCTCCAGTCACACCAGCTTCTGGAATCGGGTCAAGGATGCCTTTATCGGAGATGATAGAGAATGAGATTTGAATTCATTGTCGATGAGCATGTCAAGGTTAAGACCTTCCTGAAAAAGCATGAGGTTTCTAAGGGTCTCTTAGCAAAGATTAAGTTTCGTGGTGGCCAGATCCTTGTCAATGGACGTCCGGAGAATGCGATCTATTTGTTGGATATTGGGGATCACTTGGTTATCGATATTCCGGCAGAAGAAGGTTTTGAAACCTTAAAACCTATGGATCGGCCTTTGGATATTTTGTTTGAAGATGATCATTTTTTGGTCTTAAACAAACCCTTTGGCATTGCCTCTATTCCAAGTGCGATTCATTCCAATACCTTAGCCAATTTTGTAAAAGGCTACTATGTGAAACAAGGCTACGAGAATCAGCAGGTCCACATTGTCACTCGCCTGGACAAGGATACTAGTGGCGTTATGCTCTTTGCCAAACATGGTTATGCTCATGCTCGATTAGATAAGCAATTGCAGTCTAAAACGATTCAAAAACGCTATTATGCCTTGGTCAAGGGATCTGGGAAGCTTGATCCTGTCGGAGAGATTATTGCTCCGATTGCGCGTGATGAAGATTCTATTATCACCCGAAAGGTAGCTAAAGGTGGCAAGTATGCTCATACTAGCTACCAGGTTGTTCAATCTTTTGGGGATATTCACCTAGTGGATATTCAGTTACACACAGGTCGAACCCATCAGATCCGTGTTCATTTTTCCCATATTGCTTTTCCACTCTTGGGAGATGATCTCTATGGCGGGAGTTTAGAAGACGGCATTGAGCGCCAAGCCCTTCATTGTCATCGTCTATCCTATTATCATCCATTTCTAGAGGAAGAATTGGTCATAGAAAGTCCACTGCCTCCAGATTTCCAAGCTGTATTAACACAGCTTCAAACTAGTTATTAATTATTAAAAGGAGTAAAACTCATGGAAGTTTTCGAAAATCTCAAAGCCAACCTCGTTGGTAAGAATGCTCGTATTGTATTACCAGAAGGTGAAGAACCTCGTATCCTCCAAGCGACAAAACGCATTGTGAACGAGACAGAAGTAACCCCTGTCTTGCTTGGTAATCCGGATAAAATTCGGATTTATCTTGAAATCGAAGGGGTTTTGGATGGATATGAAGTCATCGATCCTCATTCTTATCCAGGTTTTGAAGAAATGGTAGCTTCCTTGGTAGAACGTCGTAAGGGCAAAATGACTGAAGAAGAGGCGCGTCAAGTCTTGAAAGACGACGTTAACTATTTTGGTGTCATGTTGGTTCACATGGGAATTGTTGATGGGATGGTATCTGGTGCGATTCACTCAACAGCCGCAACTGTTCGTCCGGCCTTGCAAATTATCAAAACTCGTCCAAATGTAAAACGGACTTCAGGAGCTTTCCTTATGGTTCGTGGATCTGAACGTTACTTGTTTGGGGACTGTGCCATCAACATCAATCCAGATGCTGAAGGATTAGCAGAAATTGCCATCAATTCAGCTATCACTGCCAAGATGTTTGGTATTGATCCAAAAATTGCTATGTTGAGCTATTCAACAAAAGGATCTGGTTTCGGTGAAAGTGTTGATAAGGTTGTTGAAGCGACTAAGCTTGCTCATGAACTTCGTCCAGACCTTGAAATTGACGGGGAATTGCAATTTGACGCAGCTTTTGTCCCTGCAACTGCAGCCTTGAAGGCTCCAGGAAGCAAGGTGGCAGGTCAAGCTAATGTCTTTATCTTCCCTGGTATTGAAGCAGGTAACATTGGATACAAGATGGCAGAACGTCTTGGTGGCTTTGCGGCGGTAGGTCCAGTTTTGCAAGGGTTGAACAAACCTGTCAACGACCTTTCTCGTGGATGTAATGCAGATGACGTTTACAAATTAACCTTGATTACAGCAGCTCAAGCTGTAGAACAATAAGTAATGCATTTAGAGAGTAGGACAGAAATCGGTCATTCGTTAAAATTCGATTTCGTCGTCCCACCTCCGCACAGTTGAGTAGGGCTGTAAAAGCTGATGAAATCAGCGTAGTAGAGCCCTACTCAACCACTGCGTCTTGCTCGACAATCCAAAAATAATTGAGAGGCTAGGACTTTTGTCCCAGCCTCTTTTTCTTTATAAAATCAGAATTTCTAAACTCTAACTCATTCTATGGTATACTAGGAATATGTTAGATTTAAAAGATTACGGGATTACCATGTGGGAGGAGGAAAAAATCGCCTCTTTCCGAGAAAAGTTATTAGCCTGGTATGATGCCCATAAACGGGATCTCCCCTGGAGAAGGGCCCAGGATCCTTATAAAATTTGGATCTCAGAGATTATGCTCCAGCAGACACGTGTCGATACGGTGATTCCTTATTATGAGCGTTTTTTAGACTGGTTTCCGACGGTCGCTGATTTGGCTCAAGCCCCCGAAGAAAAACTCTTAAAAGCTTGGGAAGGATTGGGGTATTACTCACGTGTCCGCAATATGCAGAAGGCTGCCCAGCAGATAATGGAAAATCACGGAGGAGTGTTCCCATCAAGTTATGAGGAAATATCTAAACTGAAGGGAATTGGGCCTTATACAGCTGGTGCCATTGCTAGTATTGCCTTTGGATTACCAGAGCCAGCAGTGGATGGCAATGTCATGCGTGTCCTAGCCCGCTTGTTTGAGGTGGACTACGATATCGGAGTCCCGACTAATCGCAAGATTTTTCAAGCCATGATGGAATTCTTGATCGATCCGGCCCGTCCGGGTGATTTCAATCAGGCTTTGATGGATTTGGGGTCCGATATTGAATCGCCAGTCAATCCACGGCCGGAAGAGAGTCCTGTTAAGGAATTTAGCGCGGCCTACCAACATGGGACCATGGATCGTTATCCCATCAAGGCTCCTAAGAAGAAACCACTACCTGTCTATCTCACAGCTTTTATTATCAAGGATAGTCAAGGTCGCTACTTGCTGGAGAAAAATGAGCGAGAAGGGCTTTTATCAGGTTTCTGGCATTTTCCCTTGATCGAAGTGGATAGCCTATCTGAGAACCTAGGCCAATTATCACTACTGGATAGTAAGAGGGAAGTAGAGAGTAACCCAGAAATTATTTCTTTTGAACAGGACTATGACTTGGCCATTGATTGGCAGGACAGATCGTATCCTATCGTTCAGCATATCTTTTCGCATCGCAAGTGGCAGGTTCAGATTCGATACGGCCTAGTAAAAGAAGGAGAGCAGCCAGCAAGTGAATCGACTGTTTGGTTAACACCAGAAGAATTTTCGGACTATCCTTTTGCTAAACCCCAGCAAAAGATCTGGGAAGCATTTAATAAATGAACGTTCATTTTAATTTAATATAGAGCATAAGTTTATGAAGAAAGAATAGGATTATGTAAGTTATATGGATTATATACCAGATTATTCAGATAAAAATTTTATAGGACCTCGTAGTATATTTGCTAGTATCATCTTTTTTATATTAACTTGTTTTAATTATTTTATGGCTGGCGTATATTATTATATGATTTACAAATTATATTCTAATCATGTGAAAATCAGCTTTATCATTATTTATTTATTTATATTTTACAATTTATTTTGGTTAACTCGTGAGTTAAATTTTAAAATACTTCACTGGCTTGGTTACCACGCCTCGCCAAAATATTATGGAAGTTTTAAAAGCAGGTTTCCTTTATTCAATAAAATAACGAAAACATATAAAATGCATTACAGAAGAAGATCAAAGAAACACCAATTTCTATTCTTATGCAGTTATTTGCTTTATTTAAATTTTGTGCCGATATGTTTCTTTCTTTATTTTTATTTTATAAGGTACTATACAGTTATGAACTATACAACTGACTTTAATAATGTAAATAAAATATATCTTACTATCTTCTTAATCTTGATATTTGCTACCATATTCATAAATGAATTACTATTTGAAAAGTACAGAAAATGGTTTACAAAACACTTTAATCTTGATGGTAGGCTAGAGGAGCATGAATTTCCAATATTTTTCTTAAAATGAAAAATAGTCTACTATAATAGTTTGATGAAAAAAATTCTAAAAGTTGGACAATTTTTATGGTAAATGAAAATTAGCTAGAGATTATTCTCTAGCTAATTTTTTTATAAATGAGCGAATGCTTTGATTTCTTCTTCAGACATAGATGAGTCGCAACGAACACTGACTTCACCGGCTTCGATATGTAAAAATCCTGGGACAGTTGGGATACCGTAGGTTGAGCGGAAGGCTTGTAACGCATCTAGCTGACTTGGTTCTTCACTATTGATGAAGTAGATATGAGCTTTTGTTTCAGCTACGACAGTTGCTAACTTAGCAGCAAATTTCCGGCAGTAAGGACAAGTCTTGCGTCCGATAAAGAAGGTCGCTGTTTCTTTTTGATCGATCGCTTCTTGCGCACGCGTGACAGTTGTCACTTCAAGATCTTTAATATCTTCTAAAAATTGTTCCATGAGATTACCTCGCTTTCTTCTATGTCTAGTATGCCATATTTTCTATAAAATCGCTGGTATTTGCTACGAAAGAAAGAGAGAGTGGGAGAGAAATCGGTAATTCGTTAGAATTCGATTTCGTCGTCCCACCTCCGCACAGTTGAGTAGGGCTGTAAAAGCTGATAAAATCAGCGTAGTAGAGCCCACTCAACCACTGCGTCTTGCTCGACAATCCAAAAATAATTGAGAGGCTAGGACTTTTGTCCCAGCCTCGTGTTTTAGCCTACGAAAGCATTGATTTCTGCTTCGATATTTGCAATTTTTTCTTTGGCATCTGCTTCAGATTCACCAACTGTAGCGATGTAGAATTTGATTTTTGGTTCTGTACCTGAAGGACGAACGGCAAACCATGAATCATCAGCCAAGATGTATTTAAGCACGTTACTTGGAGGAGTTGTCAATTTTTCAACGCCGTCAGCAGTAGTAGCTGTTTGTTCCAAGAAGTCTTCTGTCATAGCAATGTCTGTATTGTTAAATTGTTTAGGAGCATTGCCACGGAATTTATCCATGATTTTCTTGATTTCAGCAGCTCCGTCCACACCTGAAAGGGTAACAGAGATGGTTTTTTCTGCGAAGTAACCGTATTGTTTGTAGATTTCTTCGATACCATCTGCCAAAGTTATACCACGTGAACGGTAGTAAGCAGCGATTTCAGCAACGATAAGAACGGCTTGGATAGCGTCTTTGTCACGTACGAATGGTTTGATCAGGTAACCGAAGCTTTCTTCGAAACCAAGCATGTAAGTATGGTTGTGTTGTGTTTCAAATTCATGGATTTTTTCACCGATAAATTTGAAACCAGTCAAGACGTTAAACATTGTTGCGCCGTAGCTTTCTGCAATCTTAGTCACCAACTCAGTTGATACGATGGATTTACAGAGGGCAGCATTGGCAGGAAGTGTACCAGCTGTTTTGTGAGCTTCAAGAATGTATTTAGCGATAATTGCTCCGATTTGGTTACCTGAAAGGTTGAGGTAAGAACCGTCTGGTTGGCGGATTTCAACACCAAGGCGGTCAGCATCTGGGTCAGTTGCAACCAATACATCAGCGTCTACTTTGCGACCAAGTTCTTCAGCAAGAGCAAAGGCAGCTTGGTTTTCAGGGTTTGGAGATTTAACAGTTGAGAAGTCAGCATCTGGAACAGCTTGAGCTTCAACAACTTGAACAGCTTCAAATCCAGCTTGGGCAAGAGCACGACGAGCCAACATTTCACCAGTACCATGAAGTGGAGTGTAGACAATCTTCATGTCGCGACCGTATTCATTGATCAAGTCTTGGTTGATGTTAACGCCTTTCACTTCTTTCAAGTATTCAGCGTCGACGTTTTCACCGATAACTTCAATCAGGCCGTTAGCTTTGCTTTCTTCAAGGTCAGCCAATTTCACAGAGAATGGATTTTCGATAGCACGGATGTAATCTGTCAATGCATCAGCATCTGCTGGAGGCATTTGTCCACCGTCTTCACCGTAAACCTTGTATCCGTTAAATGGAGCAGGGTTGTGGCTAGCGGTTACCATGATTCCAGCAAATGTGTGGAGGTGACGAACGGCAAATGACAATTCCGGTGTTGGACGAAGGCTTTCAAATACATACGATTTGATACCATGTGCAGCCAAAACTTGAGCAGATTCAAAAGCAAACTCAGGAGAGAAGTGACGGCTATCGTAAGCGATCGCAACTCCGCGTTTCTTCGCTTCCTCACCTTTTGAGTCGATCAATTGGGCCAATCCTTCAGTTGCTTGGCGAACAACATAGATATTAATACGGTTGGTACCAGCACCGATTAATCCACGCATACCAGCTGTACCGAATTCAAGGTTGGTATAGAAGGCATCTTCTTTTGTTTTTTCATCCATTGCGACCAACTCATCACGAAGGTAAGCTGGTAATTCAGCAAAGTCGAGCCATTTTTGGTAGTTTTCTTGATAGGTCATGCAAGCGTCTCCTTTTTGCTTATAATTTAATCGCTTACATTATAGCAAATTTTTTCAGAAAATTCTAGCGATAATTGTAAATCTTTTCAAAAAAATAGGGTTAATTCACCATCAAAAAAAGCCAAGATAAATTGGTCTTGGCTTTGAAGGTTATTTTAATTTTTCAAGAGATGGAACGACAGCACTGGTAATGAGTACTGTCGCAATGACTTCGATGAGAGAGTTGGTAGATACAATCAAGGCTAGGAAATGTTGAATTCCCCCTCCAAAACTGTTACCAAAGAAGAAGTAAATCCCACTTAGAACGAAAACAGTATTGGTCATAGAGCCGACAATTCCAGCGATCACAAGTCCAGTACGATTGCGAATCCAGCGATAGACGAAGTAAGGAGTTACCCCGATGAGAATCCGAGGGACTATGGCAATGATAAGGGAGTATAGATTCCCGTGAGGGACAAAGGGACTAAAGAGATAGCTGGCTGGTGTTAAAACCAAGGTATTCATAGTGAGACTAAAGAGTCCCATGAGGAGTCCTAAGATAGCTCCAGTCCGTGGACCGTATATGATGGAGGCGATCACGACAGGAATATGAACCAAGGTTGGTTGAATTCCTGATGGAACGAATTGCAGAATGAAGGACGTTACAAAGTGAATGGTGATCATCACCGCAAAAAAGATGGCAATTCGTGAAATAGAAGATGACTTTCTCATAAATAATTCTCCTTAACAGCTTCAACAATAGTTTCTACAGTCGCTAGAGCTCCAGAACCTTTGTCCCCACAAGCAAGAACAGCATCACGAGGTTGGATAATCTGGTAACCGTAGTCTTGTAAGAGTTTTAGATTTCGTTGGGTAGCGGGATGTTCTAGCATTTTTGTATTCATAGCAGGGGCAAGTAATTTTTTAGTTCTTTGTGGCAAGGCTAGAGCTGTGCTTGTGACCATATTATCTGCCAGTCCCATAGCCAATTTAGCAATGGTATTGGCACTGGCTGGCGCGACAAGAAAGAGGTCAGTTTCTTCCCCAATGTCGATGTGCTCGATCCGCCGTGGATCGTCTTCCATCATAACATCTAGCCCTACTTGATTTTTTGAAAGAACTTGCAAGGTTAAAGGGGTGATAAATTTTTGGGCTGAAGGAGTCATGAGGACCTTCACTTCAAATCCCAATTTGGTTAGTTGGCTGGTAATATCAGCAGCCTTATAGGCGGAAATACTACCGGTAACCGCTAAAGTAATGTGTGTCATATGTTCCTTTTTATTTGATATAACGTAGGATAGCCTCTGCGATTTCTGTTTTCGTAGAAGCTTCTAGGACCTGATCGTCTGTCACTAGATAGGCTTGATGCTGACCGTTTTGAATCTTGGTCAGATCATTGGCAACGATCATGCTGGCATGATTTTTAACGAGGCTTTCACGCGCTACCTGGATCAACTCTTCAGAAGAAACGTCGACTAATAGCTTAAAGCCGATCAGTTGAATAGCAGGGTTCCATTCTTTGACGAGCGAGATAATCTTGGGATTTTTCTTTAGAAAGAGCACCTGGTATTCTTCTTTGGAAGAAATTTTCGCTTCCTGATTTTCGCGATGGATAAAGCTATGAAGGTCTTGAGCTTTCTCAACTTCCTCAAGGCCTGTCATGTAAACAGGTGTGTAGTCTGAAACAGCCATAGCGTGAATCAAAACCTGATGATGAGGGACTTCTGTTTTCATTTGTGCGACTAGTTCTTCGACATTCTGGATCAATAGAAGACGAAGCTGTGGGTGAGGATCAGGTTTAAGCGCGGTAGGCGTTGTGATCAAGGTCACCTGATGTCCCTTAGCAAGAGCCGTTTCTGCAAGGATTTTCCCTAGGCTCCCAGTGGAATGATTGGTGATCGCACGAACGCTATCAATGGCTTCGCTTGTCCCGCCAGATGTAATTAAAATATGCATATGCTTATTTTACACAAAAAAGATACGTAAGTAAAGTTCTGAAGCTATTAGGATTAGCTATGTGTCGCCATAAAATTTAGATAAAAAACGAACGTTCGATTCAAAAGGTGGAAAAACTATGTTATTTTCGCGAATTTTAGGTATAATAGATCTATCAAATATAAAGGAGTCCCTTATGAAAACAGATATCGAAATTGCTCAAAGCATTGAACTCCAACCGATTGTGGACGTTGTTAAGAAGATTGGTTTGGTTGACGATGATCTTGAATTGTATGGAAAATACAAGGCGAAATTGAGCTTTGATAAGATTCGTGAAGTTGAGAAAAATCCAGTAGGAAAACTTATCTTAGTCACTGCGATCAACCCAACTCCAGCTGGAGAAGGGAAATCAACCATCACCATTGGTCTAGCAGATGCTTTGAATAAAATCGGTAAAAAAACCATGATTGCCATTCGCGAACCTTCTTTAGGTCCAGTTATGGGGATTAAAGGTGGTGCTGCTGGTGGTGGTTATGCCCAAGTTCTACCGATGGAAGATATCAACCTTCATTTCACAGGGGATATGCATGCGATCACAACGGCTAATAACGCTCTCTCAGCATTGATTGATAATCATTTGCACCAAGGAAATGAGCTAGGAATTGACCAACGTCGGATTATCTGGAAACGGGTAGTGGACTTGAATGACCGCGCTCTTCGTCATGTTTCTGTCGGTCTTGGCGGTCCTTTAAATGGGATTCCGCGTGAAGACGGTTTTGATATTACGGTTGCTTCTGAGATCATGGCCATCCTTTGCTTGGCGACAGATATTGAAGATTTGAAACGTCGTTTGGCCAACATTGTAATTGGTTACCGCTATGATCGTAGTCCAGTTTATGTCCGTGATTTAGAAGTAGAAGGGGCTCTTGCCTTGATCCTCAAAGATGCGATCAAGCCAAACTTGGTTCAAACCATCTATGGTACACCTGCCTTTGTTCACGGTGGTCCATTTGCCAATATCGCCCATGGATGTAACTCTGTATTAGCAACGACGACAGCTCTTCATTTAGCTGACTATACGATTACAGAAGCTGGTTTTGGGGCTGACCTTGGTGCTGAAAAATTCCTCGATATTAAAACTCCAAACTTGCCTACATCACCAGATGCAGTCGTAATCGTAGCGACACTCCGTGCCCTTAAGATGAACGGTGGAGTGACTAAGGATGCTCTGACAGAAGAAAATGTAGAGGCTGTTCGTGCTGGTTTTGCCAATTTGAAACGCCACGTTGAAAATATCCGTAAGTTTGGCATTCCTGCAGTGGTTGTCATCAATGAATTTATCACCGATACAGAAGCAGAAATTGCTGCTTTGAAAGAATTGTGTGCTGAAATTGATGTACCAGTTGAGCTTGCGAGTGTATGGTCGAATGGTGCGGACGGTGGAGTTGACCTTGCTGAAACGCTAGTCAAGACTATTAAAACAAGTCCAGCTAACTACACACGCTTGTATGATAACAACCTTTCTGTTGAAGAAAAAATTGAAAAGATTGTTACAGAGATTTACCGCGGTACTAAGGTGAATTTTGAGAAGAAAGCCAAGACACAAATTGCCCAAATCGTGAAAAATGGATGGGATAAGTTGCCAATCTGTATGGCCAAAACACAATATAGCTTCTCAGATAATCCAAACGCCTTGGGAGCTCCTGAAAACTTTGAAATCACTATTCGTGAAGTGGTTCCAAAATTGGGAGCAGGCTTTATTGTCGCTTTGACTGGGGATGTCATGACCATGCCTGGCTTACCAAAACGTCCAGCTGCTTTGAATATGGATGTGGCTGCTGATGGAACAGCCATCGGTTTGTTCTAATAACTAGATATCTAAAAACAACTTCTGTTCAAATGAGCAGAAGTTGTTTTGGTCTTGTTAATCAATCACTATTCAGTAAGGAGTTGGTACCTGATTTTTCGATAGATTATGATGAGCTGTAGGGTCATGGGAATCCAGATAAGGGGTTCGCAGAGAATGACCCCCATGTAGCCGGTGTGAGGAATAATCCACAGAACGAAGAAAATTTTTCCAAACAATTCAATAAAACTGGATGTGAGTGGGGTTAATTTTTTACCCATTCCCTGTAGGGCATTTCTCAGGATGATGAGACTCGCCAAAATAGGATAAAAGCAAGAGCTGATCTGGAGATAAAGACTGGCATTTGCAATGAGATCAGGATTTGTCGAGCCGGAAATAAAGCTGGTTAAAGACGGACTTGTGAAGAATAGAAGAGCAGCAACCAAGACAGACCAAACCCAAGAAAGAAGGTTGGCAATGGTAACGCCTTTTTTGATCCGCTGGAATTGCTCTGCGCCAAAATTCTGCGAGATAAAGGTTGTGATACTTGAGGCGATAGCTGTAATCGGTAAAACGGCAAAGGACATGATACGACGGGCTGCGATCTGTGCACTGATAATGGTTGTTCCAAGCTGATTAATAGCGGATTGGAGGATAACCGTTCCAATCGAAACGATGGAAGTCATGAGGCCCATGGCAAGGCCCTGACTTAGCAGATCCTGATAAAGCTCCTTGTCCCAAACAAAATCCTTGCGATGCGGGAGCAGAAAAGGGACCTTCTTACGAATATAGAGAAGACAAAGAAGGGCCGAAATACCCTGGGCAATAATGGTCGCAATTCCAGCGGATTGGACTCCGAGATGGAGTTGGGTAATAAAATATAGATCGAGAAGAATATTGAGAATGGCAGCGATAATCAGGAAGTAGAGTGCCGCTAAGCTATCGCCAACCGCTCTAAGAAGTCCAGCGCAAAGATTATAGGCAAAGGTCACAGCCACACCATTGACAATAGTGGAGATATAGAGATAAGACTGAGACACAATTGCTGATGGGGTTCCTAAAAATTGGAGCATGGGAAAAAGTCCGACAGCACCAATGAAGATCACAAAGAGACTGAGGATGCCACCAATAATAGCAGTTGCGGCGACTGATTTTCGTAATTGGTCTTCGTTTTTGGCTCCATAATTTCTCGCGATAATGATGCCCATCCCATTTCCAACACCGACAGCAAATCCAACGATCAAATCAAAAATAGCAGAGGTTGCTCCAACGGCAGCCAATGATTTTTGACCTAAAAAACGCCCTACAATCATAACATCCGAGGTATTGTAGAGTTGTTGAAAGATATTGGACAAAAGAATAGGAAAGGCGAAACTCAAAAGAGCGGGTAAAATAGGACCATCTATGAGGTCCACACGTTGAATTCTTTTCATAGTGTCATTATACCAACTTCAGGAACCAGCGACAAGCTTCGATAGTTGAAGGCCCTTACTTTTTTTGGTATAATCAGGGCAGAAAAGGAGGCTTTTATGAGCTTAACCAGTCAATTAATCACGGAAACGTTCCCAGATCTGGACAAGGTCGAGAGGCTGAATATCGAGGCATTTCCAGAAGAAGAGCGAGTTCCTTTGTCGGAATACCTGCGTTATACGGACAATGACGATGCTAATTTTTTTGCTTTTTATAACGAAGAAGAATTTGTAGGATTTGCTTTTTCTATCTATAATCAGAAAGTTTTTTATGTTAGCTTCTTTGCCATTATGCCCCACCTACGTAGCCACGGTTATGGTCAAGAAATCATTGAAAAATTGGTAGAATTTTACCAAAGAACCATGATTCTTGAAGTGGAACGATTGGATGAAGAATGTGACAATCTAGAGCAACGCCAGTCTCGGATGGATTTCTATAAGCGAAATGGATTTAAAACTGCCAATGCCTTTTTAGAATACGAAGGACTGAGCTTTGAAATTCTCTATCGGGGTGATCACTTTGACGAAGAGGCTTATCGCGATATTTTCCGTAAACTGCAGGAAGAAAATTATTTCGATTTCCGCATTAAATATAGACGCTTTAGTGACCACTAGACAAGAAGGAGGCTGGGACAAAAGTCCTAGCCTCTCAAATATTTTTGGATTGTCGAGCAAGACGCAGTGGTTGAGTGGGCTCTACTAGGCTGATTTCATCAGCTTTTACAGCCCTACTCAACTGTGCGGAGGTGGGACGACGAAATCGAATTCTAACGAATTACCGATTTCTGTCCCACTCTCTTTAGTTTAGATATTTAATGAAGAACTCAATTAGTTTCATGATTTGTGTAAAGAACCAAGGCAGAAACAGAAGAGCTAGGAAGGAAACATGCCATTTCCAATAGAGTGAAACCAAGCCAACGGTTTCTCGAATCCAAGCGGATGGGAGATAGTAAAAGGCTGTTCTTGAACCGATACTTCGACCGGGTATTTTCAATCGTCTCATAAAGACACCTGCACGGAGCGCGTGAAAAGAATTGGTTACCACAAGGACTCGCTTGCCAAGCCCCTCTTCTTCAAGGATACACTTGCTAAAGGTCAGGTTTTCAAAAGTAGTACGAGAGCGATTCTCGATGAGAATGGCGTCTTCTGGAACCCCGTGTTCCATCAAGTATCCGGCCATAGCTTCTGCCTCAGCGATCAGCTCATCTGACCCTTGACCACCAGAAACAATCAACTTTGGTCGTTTCTTGAACTGCTCATAGACGGCCTTTCCCTTCTCAAGACGCTGGGCCAAGAGTGGGGGAATCTTTTCTCCAATCAAACCTGAACCAAGAATGATAATGGCGTCTGGCTCTTTGCGAACTGGAAAGAGATTGCAAAAGGTCCCATAGGATATATAAGAGAGGTAGAGAAAGGTCATGTAAAACAGGGCAAAGTCAGTCAGATAGATGAGGATGTCATTCCCTGGGAAATAGGGTAGAAAATGTAGTGCCAAAGCTCCGATAATAAACAGCCCATAGAGCAGCGAGAGGAGGTTGGCCAGTCTTTTTCCTTCAAAAAGCATCATTTGACGGCCGTTAAAAAGGAGAAAGATAGATGAGAAAATAATGCTGAGAAAAACGAGGATGGAAATCACAACAAAGACAATCATTGCAATTTGTTGATTAAACCATAGCTCAGTTCGAACGACTAGTAAAAATGCAGAAATCAGTAGAAGAAGTCCTAGGTTTATCGAAAAGAGATAAGCATTGAAAAGCCTTCTGCGATCACTCATAAAGAACAATAAAAAGATAAGAGCTGGAAATAACCAGAATAGATATAGATACATGTTTTACCTCTCGTAAAATCTTACATCCATTGTACCATAATGACTGATAGAAATAGCGGATTGTTCATGCAAATAAGTTGCATTCTTCAAATGAATTTGATAAAGTTAAGATTATCGTTTTTTTAAGGAGATCGTATGTTACGAAAAGGTTCCCTGACAGGTTTATTACTGTTTGGTATTTTTTTTGGTGCTGGAAACCTGATTTTCCCGCCGACTCTTGGTGCTTTATCGGGTAATCAATTTTGGCCAGCAATTGCTGGGTTTGTCCTTTCAGGCGTGGGAATTGCCATTGTGACCTTGATTATCGGGACACTCAATCCCAAAGGTTATATTGATGAGATTTCTCGTAAGATTTCACCTGTTTTCGCAATTGTATACTTAGTTGCGCTGTATCTTTCGATTGGGCCTTTCTTTGCCATTCCAAGAACGGCGACGGTATCTTTCGAAGTGGGGACAGCCCCCTTATTAGGTGGAATGAATGCCAGTTTAGCACTTTTCATTTTTACCCTGGTCTACTTTTTGCTTGCCTTTCTGATTGCTTTGAATCCATCTAAGATTCTAGATCGAATCGGTCGTATTTTGACCCCGATCTTTGCGATTCTCATTTTGATCTTAGTCGTTCTTGGAGCTCTAAAATACAGTGGGCATGCTCCAATGGTGGCTACAAAAGCTTATCAGGCATCTGCCTTTGGGCAAGGATTTTTAGAGGGGTACAATACCTTGGATGCCTTGGCATCTGTTGCCTTTAGTGTGATCGCAGTGACTACTTTGAATCAACTTGGATTTTCAAGTAAGAGAGAATACATCAAGACTATTTGGTTGGTTGGAATTGTTGTAGCCCTTGGTTTTAGTGTGCTGTATATCGGTTTAGGATATCTGGGGAATCATTTTCCTATTCCAGCTTCTGTTATGGCATCTGATAGCAATAAAGGGGTGTATGTATTATCAGAAGCTACCAAAGCGATCTTTGGTCCGACTGCTCAGATTTTCCTAGCAGGAATGGTGACGGTAACTTGCTTTACCACAACTGCTGGTTTAATCGTCTCTACCAGTGAATTCTTCCATAGCACCTTCCCTAAGGTTTCTTACAAGGTCTATGCAAGTGTCTTCACTCTGATTGGTTTTGCGATTGCCAACCTTGGCTTGAATACCATTATTGCTTTCTCATTGCCAGTCTTGATGATTCTTTACCCAATCACCATTACCATTGTATTGCTTGTGATAGTGAATAAATTTGTGGCTCTTTCAAAACTAGGAATGCAACTGACTATTTTCTTGGCCAGCTTGGTCTCTCTTGCAAGTGTTCTGGCAAATACCTTTAAAATTTCACTAGTAGAAAAGGGGATTGCTTTGCTTCCATTTGCGGCTCAATCTCTTCCATGGTTAGTGCCAGTAGTCATCGGGATTCTTTTATCGCTCGTATTACCAAATAAACAAACGGCAGAAGAATAAGTTATATTAGAAACTCTAAAGTTTTGTGCTTTAGAAATAGATTGAAGATAATATCCTCTTAGAAACTTTCCTTAGGTGAGTACGGACGTCAGCGAACTTCATAGAAGTTCCATGACTTAGTTTTGAATCTAAGGTTTCAAAACTCCCGAGTGCTAGAAACATCACTGTTTCTAGCACTTTTCTCACGGCGGAAAGTTTCAATGTATACTTGAATGTGCCTTATATATTCTTTTAGTTTTTCACCACAACTTAGACTCTAAAGTTTTGTGCTTTAGGGTTTTTCTTTTGAAACTAGTACCTAAATCCAAAATATAGCAAAAGAACGTAGCAGAAATTTTTATTATAGGTCAATCAATGTTATACTGAATGTAGCATATCAATATACGGAGTGAACTATGAATCCAATCATTTTTTCATTGACAGTTTTTCTTGCGGGTATTCTGTCTTTCTTTTCTCCCTGTGTCTTTCCTTTGCTGCCGGTTTATATTGGAATCTTGCTAGGAAGTGATCAGGAAAAGGCTATCCGATTGTTCGGGAAAAAAATTCGCTGGCATGGCTTGCTGAAAACCCTTTGTTTTATTGCAGGTATTTCTGTTATTTTCCTCCTCATTGGTTTTGGAGCGGGCTTGCTTGGAAAGATCATGTACACCAATTGGTTCCGTTATCTGATGGGAGCCCTCATCATTATCCTTGGTCTTCATCAAATGGAAGTCTTTCATTTTCATTTCCTTGAAAAGCAAAAATCAGTAGATTTTGGAGCCAACAAACAGAAGAATGAATTGTTTTCAGCTTTTCTCCTTGGTCTTGGCTTTAGTTTTGGTTGGACGCCTTGTATCGGCCCTGTATTGGGATCAGTTCTTGCTCTAGCAGCATCAGATGGGCAAGATGCTCTTATGGGAGCTATTTATCTCCTTGTTTATACCTTGGGAATGGCTCTTCCGTTTTTACTGTTGGCCTTAGCATCTAGTCTGGTCCTACCTTACTTTAATCGTCTCAAACCCCATTTGTTGTTGCTGAAGAAAATCGGCGGAGCCATCATTATTCTGATGGGAATTCTCTTACTTTTGGGACAATTGAACAGTTTGTCATCTATCTTTTCATAAAATAATCCGGAGGTTTAACGCATGATGAAAGGTTTTAAATACGCTTGTTTCTCAGTACTTTCTCTAGCTTTGCTGTCAGCTTGTTCCATGGATCAATCCAGCGAGAGTAGTATGGGCAATCAGCCAACAATGAATACAACAACGACTAAGAATCCTTTGGTAGGAAAAGACGCTAGTGACTTTGAACTAAAGGATATGAAGGGGAATACGGTCAAACTTTCAGACTATAGAGGCAAAAAAGTCTATTTGAAATTTTGGGCAACCTGGTGTGGACCTTGCCGGCAAAGTATGCCCGAATTAGAGAAATTGGTCAAGGATACGGATAGAGATTTTGAGATTCTCACGGTTATGGCACCGGGAATGCAAGGGGAAAAAACAGAAGAAGAGTTCGTCGAATGGTTTGCCCAACAAGATTATCCATCAGTGCCCGTCTTGTATAATCCAGATGGCTCTGCCTTTGCGAACTATCAAGTACGTTCCATTCCTACAGAAGTCTTCATTGATAGCCAAGGGAAGATTGGTCATGTGCAGCTAGGGGCAATTTCAAACGAAGATGCTAAGAAGATTATCAAGGAGTTAAAATAAAAAAATGAAGCACGTAGCTTCATTTTTTTATTAGTTGCTTGCACCAGAAGTGGCATCAGCATCTCCGTGGCCTCCGTCACCATGTCCTCCAGCATCAGAAGCACCAGAAGTTGCATCTGCATCACCATGACCACCAGCAGGAGCAAATGGTCCGCTACCACCTACAAGGCGTTGACCTGTTGTTTGCAGGTACCAGTCTAACCATGGTTTGAAGTTGAAGACAATTTCATTGATACCAGCGTAAGAACCATCTTCATAATACATAGCTTGGTAGTTGTGGGTGTTGATCACGCCTTCAGGAGATCCTGGAACAATGGTTCGAACATATTCTTGGTTTCCGTTGCGAAGAGTGCCGATTACCCATTCAACGTTTTTCATACGTGCTGGTGGAAGGGATCCGTGAACGGTTGACATTCGGCTACCAGATTGAGGTGGCACGCGTTTGGCAAACATGGTATCTGGATCTTGATGAGCATTGTTGTAGTAGAGGAATTGGTTGTTATCATCGGCATATGTCAACTCAAATGGCATGGCCTTCAAGAACATATTAATTTGGTCAACGGTTAGGATACCGTGGTCAAGTTTGACATAAGTATCTCCAGAAACAGCACCTGTAAGTTCAGCTACTTTTTCAACCCAATCTGGATCATCCGGATCGATCTCAGTAACAGTTGTAGCAATTGGATGATTACAATCTAAATCTTCTGGTTCAATTGGTTTTGGTTTTTTCAATTTAGATACAACCTCAACGTATTTCATAAAATTATCCAAGCAGGTTTCGAGGAATTTGACGGTTCCTTCGTTGATGATATTGCCGTTTTCGTCAAAAGCTTCTTTTGCTTTTCCAAGAAGGAATTCATTACCTGGAAGAGTATAAGCATTGACACCTGGAGCATCAAGGATCTTGCGGAGGTGAACCTGAGCACGTGATGTCCCTTGATCATAGTAGGAAGCACCAACGATCATTACTGGTTTGTTTTCAAATGGATGCACCTCAAAAGATAGCCATTCAAGAACAGATTTAAGAGCAGCAGAGATCGTATGGTTGTGCTCTGGAGTAGCAATGATGACACCATCTGCTCGAGTAATTTTATTGTACAAAAGACGTAATTGGAAACTTTCGTCCCATTTTTCATCTTGGTTAAACATTGGAACTTCATCGATTTCAAGAACTTCCAATTCAAATTTGATCTTAAATTGGCGGCGAATGAATTCCAAAAGTTTACGGTTATATGATTGATCGTAGTTCGATCCTACAAGTCCAACAAATTTCATTCTTTTCTGTCTCCTATCTTACAAGTTTTCCCAGTCAAATTCTTCAGCATCTTTTCGAAGCAATTCTTGGGCGTTGCGCAATTTGTCTGTGATTTTCACAAACACACGGAAATCATCAAAGATGGCATCTAATTTTTGAATGACATCTAAATCCACCAAGTCTCCATTTTGATCAAAGGCTTGCAATGAATGAGAGAGCAAGAATTCATCTGGCAAAACAGTCGCTTTAATTTCTGGAGCATTTAAGATTTGGCGAAGTTGGAGTTGGGCGCGTGAAGATCCCAACGTACCGTACGAAGCCCCAGTAATCATGACTGGTTTATTCAACAATGGGAAGACTCCGTATGAGAGCCAAGCGAGTGCACTCATCAAGACTGCTGGAATAGAGTGGTCGTATTCTGGAGTCCCAATAATGACCCCATCAGCCTCCTCAATTTTTGCAACAATATCCAAGACAGCTTCAGGTACTTGTTTGTCGGCTGGTTTGTTAAAGACAGGGATATCTTTAATTTCGACCAATTCGATCTCAGCCTTATCAGCAAAATGTTTTTGCATATATTGAAGCAGTTGACGGTTTGTAGAACGTTTGGAGTTAGTCCCCACAATCGCAATAAGTTTTATCATGGAAAATTCCTTTCTGATAGGAGAATTATAAATAAGATTGAAGCCCACTTGTATAGGCGATCTTGCCTGATTGAGAAACCAATAAGGTATCTATACCAGGAAGTGATTCAACAGTGTTGAGGATAAAAGCAGGAGATTCCCCGAACAAGCGGGTAGTCCATATCTCCCCGTCTACGGATCGATCAGATATGATGGTGATACTGGCTAAGTCTGTCTCGACCGGATAGCCCGTCGCGCTATCAAAAATGTGGTGAAACGACTGGCCGTCAACTTCTAAATGACGCTCGTAGATGCCAGAGGTGACAACAGATTTATCCTTGACGGAGAGGACCAGTAGGTGCTGACCTCTTTTTTCGACTGGATTTTGAATACCAATCCGCCAAGGCTGTTGTTTGATGGGGTGTTGACCGACAGTGAGGATATTTCCTCCGAGATCGATCAAGGCATCTGTAACTCCCCGACTCTTTAAAAAGGTCGCAATGCAGTCTGCGCTATAGCCCTTAGCCAAGGCTCCTAAATCAATCTTCATTCCAGGACGCATTAGAAAGACCGTATGGTTTTCTGGGTCGAGCTGGATTTGGTGAGGATCGATTTTGGCCAGGGCTTGATCAATTTCCCCTTGCTGGGGACGTCTAGCATCTGAAAATCCAATTCGCCAGGTCTGTACAAGAGGACCAATGGCGATGTTTAAATGGCTGTCTTGAGCTTGACTATGCAAGGTACCTAATGCAATCAGTTCAAAAAGATCTGGATGAACTTGGACAGGAGCAATACCAGCTTGGTGATTGACCTCCATGAGTTCAGAACTTGCATCATTAGCACTGAAGCGATGTTCGTAGGAGCGAAGAAGTTCAAAGCAGCGGGCTAAGAGTTCATTCGCTTGTGGGTGACAGATCGAAACAGTGATGGTCGTACCCATCAACCGTTCGGATCGACTACTTAGGTCCACTAAAAATCTATCCTTTCCTATTTTCACTCACTTACAGTATATCAAAAAGATATCGTTTTCACAATCCTTTCAAGCATATTGTTTGACATTTTTTGAAACATGTGAAGTGTGATTTTCTGGAAAATTGAAAAAAAGATCACAAATATTGAGCAAATATCTTGTAACCGATATCATTTTTATGATATACTCAAGAAGTAAATTAAATTAAAGGTAGGATTTATTCTATGAGTAAAATCGTTGTTGTTGGGGCTAACCATGCCGGAACAGCTTGTATCAACACTATGTTAGATAATTTCGGAAATGAAAATGAAATTGTGGTTTTTGACCAAAACTCAAACATTTCATTCCTTGGATGTGGGATGGCGCTTTGGATCGGTGAGCAAATCGATGGTCCTGAAGGTCTTTTCTACTCTGACAAAGAAAAATTGGAAGCAAAAGGCGCAAAAGTCTACATGAATTCACCTGTTCTTTCAATTGACTATGACAACAAAGTGGTGACTGCAGAAGTTGATGGAAAAGAACACAAAGAATCTTACGAAAAATTGATCTTTGCGACTGGATCAACACCAATCATTCCTCCAATTAAAGGAGTTGAAATCGTACCTGGTAATCGCGAATTCAAAGCAACTCTTGAAAATCTTCAATTCGTTAAATTGTACCAAAATGCTGAAGAAGTCATCGAAAAATTGAAAGACAACAGCAAACACTTGAATCGTATCGCCGTCGTTGGTGGTGGTTACATCGGTGTTGAACTTGCTGAAGCTTTCGAACGTCTTGGTAAAGATGTTGTCTTGGTGGATATCGTGGACACTGTCTTGAATGGCTACTACGACAAAGACTTCACTGACATCATGGCGAAAAACTTGGAAGACCACAACATCCGTTTGGCACTTGGACAAACAGTTCAAGCGGTTGAAGGAGATGGTAAGGTAGAACGCCTTGTAACCGATAAAGAAACCTTCGATGTAGATATGGTTATCTTGGCTGTTGGTTTCCGTCCTAATACAGCTCTTGCGGATGGTAAGATCGAACTCTTCCGCAACGGTGCTTTCCTTGTTGATAAGAAACAAGAAACGTCACTTCCAGGTGTATACGCAGTTGGTGACTGTGCGACTATCTTCGATAACGCTCGTAACGAAATGAGCTACATCGCTCTTGCGTCTAATGCGGTTCGTTCAGGTATTGTCGGTGCCTACAATGCGACTGGTCATGAATTAGAAGGAATCGGTGTTCAAGGTTCTAACGGTATCTCTATCTATGGCCTTCACATGGTTTCAACTGGTTTGACTCTTGAAAAAGCGAAAGCTGCAGGCTTCAATGCCACTGAAACTGGCTTTAACGACCTTCAAAAACCTGAATTTATCAAACACGATAACTACGAAGTTGGTATCAAGATCGTCTATGATAAAGACACACGTCAAATCCTTGGAGCTCAAATGGTATCACGTGATAGCGCCATCTCAATGGCTATCCACATGTTCTCGCTTGCGATTCAAGAACACGTGACGATTGATAAATTGGCCTTGACTGACTTGTTCTTCTTGCCACACTTCAACAAACCATACAACTACATCACAATGGCAGCTTTAACTGCTGAATAATAGCTAAAGTTCTATTAAAAACTTTCCTTAGGTGAGTACGGACGTCAGCGAACTTCTTCGAAGTTCCAAGACTAATTATTGAGCCTAAGGTCTCAATAATTCCGAGTGCCTGAAACTGTATTGTTTCAGGCACTTTTCTCACAGCGGAAAGTTTTGACTTTTCTTTATTCGTTCCATAATAAATAGAACATATTTATATTTCTTTTTTGAATTTCTTAACTTATTTTACTTGATAAAATGGTTTGTCTACATTCTAAACAAAACTAACAAGGGTGGTTTTGTTTTTTTCTGTCTTTACATGTATTCAGAGGCAGTGAAATAAGGTATAATGAATAGGATAAGAGTTTGAAGGAGTTAGGGAATGTCTGCAAAAGAAGAAGCTTTTAAAAATGAATTTCAATTTGCATCTAGTTCAATTGTGGCCCATATTGTCAGAGGTGTTCTGGTTGGGATCGTTGTGGGCTGCATCGTCTCAAGTTTTCGCTTTTTGATCGAACATATTTTTCATTTCGTTCAAGGTGTTTACAAGGAGATGTCTGGTCAACCACTCTATTTGCTGGCGATGCTGTTGGGGTATGGGGTGATCGTACTGCTTGCTGGTCGCCTCATTCGCACCAATCGGGATATCAAGGGATCAGGAATTCCGCAAGTCGAAGCGGAGCTTAAGGGCCTCTTGGCGGTGAGCTGGTGGGATACCTTGTGGAAGAAGTATATTCTAGGTGTCTTGGCCATCGGAAGTGGCTTGATGCTTGGTCGTGAAGGTCCTAGTATTCAATTAGGGGCAATGGGTGGAAAAGGAGTGGCCCATCATTTGAAGGTCAGCCCGGTTGAGGAGCGGTCTTTAATTGCAAGTGGGGCTGCTGCTGGTCTTGCAGCTGCCTTTAATGCACCTATAGCGGGGCTCTTATTTGTTGTTGAAGAGGTCTACCATCATTTTTCACGTTTCTTTTGGATTTCGACCTTGGCTGCTAGTTTGACTGCTAATTTCATTTCACTCAATGTCTTTGGTCAAACACCAGTGCTTCATATGCCTCAAAATATTCCACCACTCCATCTGTCTCAGTACTGGATTTATCTTTTTCTTGGAGTCTTTTTAGGGGCAGCAGGGTATGTCTACGAAATAGTGGTCCTTAATATCGGTCGACTCTATCGTTTGCTAGAGAAGATTTTCCATGTTCCTTCTAATTATTCTTCTTTATTTGCCTTTGTCTTGATTCTTCCAATCGGCTATTTTCTTCCTCAAATTCTTGGTGGTGGGAACCAATTAGTCTTGGATTTAGCTCGAGTACCGTATACAGTGCTGACCATCCTTCTTTATTTTGCGATCCGTTTCATCTGGAGTATGTTGAGCTATGGTAGTGGCTTACCAGGTGGCATCTTCCTGCCCATACTAGCATTAGGATCACTTTTAGGGGCCATCGTTGGAACCTTCCTCCAAAACATTGGCTTTATCTCTCAAAATCAGCTGCCTCTTTTCATCATTTTAGGAATGAGTGGGTATTTTGGAGCTATTTCAAAAGCACCTTTAACAGCGATGATCTTGGTAACAGAGATGGTCGGTGATATTCGCAGTTTAATGCCCCTAGGTATGGTGACCTTGCTGGCTTATATGATCATGGATCTCTTCCATGGAGCGCCAGTCTATGAAGCCATGCTCGAGCAATTGTTGCCGGATAAGGCGCAAGAAGAAGGAGAGTTGACTTTAATTGAGATCCCTGTATCAGAAAAGATTGCAGGTAAGCAAGTTCATGAACTGCACCTCCCTCAAGATATCTTGATCACCACGCAAATGCGAAGCGGTAAGAGCTATACGGTCAATGGCGCGACTCGCTTGTATCTAGGGGATAGCATCTTTGTGGTGGTTAAAGAATCCGAAATCGGACGGGTCAAAGATATTCTTTTGTAAAAGACAGATTTTTAGAAAAGTTTTTCTATTATTAAATTTTCAGACAATTATTGAAAAATGAGAAAATATCTGGTAAAATAAGGGCAAGAACAAATGAGGAGAGGTCTTTCATGAAAAAATATAGTCTACTCTTATTGAGTGTTGCTCTTTTAGCAGGGTGTGCAAATTCTACTAGCAAACAGTCGAGTCAAAAGACGCAAACCAGCTCAACGGTGCACTTGTCAAAGGCTGACCAGAAGACCTTGGACAATGCGACAGCTGAATACAAAGACTTTGTTGAAATGCAAATTGACCAATTGCTCAAGGATACAGAAGGATTCCGAGCTACCCTAAAAGACGGGAATTTGGAAGAAGCCAAAAAGCAATACCCCTTGATCCGTATGGCCTATGAACGTTCCGAACCGATCGCTGAAACTTTCGGAGAATCGGATGTCAAGATCGACTACCGCTTGGTGGATTATGTGGATGAAAATAAATCAGAAGATGGCTGGTCAGGTTTCCACCGGATTGAGCGTATCCTTTGGGAAAACAATACTACAGATGGAACAGACAAATATGCTGACCAACTGGTGAACGATATCAAGGAGTTGAAAGCTAAAATTGCTACAGTAGAAGTCACACCGGATATCATGTTGACCGGAGCTGTCGATTTGCTCAATGAAGTGGCAACGCAAAAGATTACAGGTGAAGAAGAAGTCTTCTCTCATACAGATCTTTACGACTTCCGTGCCAACATTGAAGGGGCTGAAAAGATCTTCTCTCTCTTTAAACCTTTGATTGAGAAAAAAGATGCTAAATTGGTTAAAACCTTGGAAGCAGAATTCAAAAATGTCAATGCTCTATTGGACAAACACATGACAGATGAATCAAACTATAAGTCTTACACAGATTTATCCAAGGAAGATACCAAGGAATTGGCAGAAGCTGTGACCAAACTTGGTGAACCTTTGTCTCAAATGGGTGTGATTTTAGATGGGAAATAAGAAACATGGCTGACGAAAAATTTTTAGATAAAAAAATGGACCGTCGTGAATTTCTTAAAAAAGCAGGTATTGGAGGGGCTGGTCTAGCGCTAGGTCTCTCTGGTGCATCTGCTTTTTTCGCTAATCAAGACAGTTCCAGCAAAAAAGCTTATGATGGTGATGAAGACATCTCCTTTTATGGTAAGCACCAAGCAGGGATTACGACGGCCATGCAGAAGGCTTGCTACTTGGTTGTGTTAGATCTTCATACGACGGACAAAAAGGAAGTCATCCAACTCTTTAAAGACTGGACTGATTATAGTAGTAAATTAGTCGAAGGAGAGTTGGTCAAAAAAGATGGGTCCAATGCCCTCTTGCCTCCAACAGATACAGGGGAAACAGTGGGACTCAACCCCTATCGCTTGAGCCTGACTTTTGGGGTTTCAGCTTCCTTTCTAAAGAAACTGGGCTTGGAGGCCAAACGTCCCAAACTCTTTCGTGATTTGCCCCCATTTCCAAAGGAGCAGTTGCAAGACAAATATACAGGTGGCGATATCGTCATTCAGGCCTGTGCAGATGATGAGCAAGTTGCCTTTCATGCGGTACGAAATCTGATTCGTAAGGGTCGCAATACCATCACCATGAAGTGGAGCAAATCAGGTTTTGCGGCTATTGGTGACCGAAAAGAAACGCCGCGCAACCTCTTTGGTTTCAAGGATGGAACAGCAAATGTCACGACTGAGAAGGATTTTGACAAGGTCGTCTGGACTGACAGCAAGGACTGGATGAAGGGTGGTTCCTATATGGCCCTTCGCCTAGTGCAAATGCACTTGGAAACTTGGGACCGAACCAATTTGCAGGAGCAGGAAAATACCTTTGGTCGCTACAAGGAGTCCGGTGCTCCCTTTGGTAAAACCAACGAGTTTGATGAAGTAGATTTATCAAAACTACCAGTTGATTCACATGTCCGTTTGGCCAAAGAAGTCGATCGACCGATTTTACGGCGGTCTTATTCCTATTCGGATGGTATCAATGAACAGACTGGACAATTTGATGCTGGGTTGATTTTTATCGCCTTTCAAAAGGATCCGAACAGCTTTGTCAAAATCCAAACCAACTTGGGCGCAGTGGACAAAATGAACGAGTACATCACCCATATCGGAAGTGGACTCTTTGCTTGCTTTGCAGGCGTTGAGAAAGGAGGGTATCTTGGTCAAGCACTCTTTGAATAAATTCTTGATCTTGTTCGGCCTTCTTGCCTTGTTCTGGACTCATCCAGTGGCTGCGGAGTCTTATAGCAATCTCTTTATCAAGATCACAGATGCAACAACCGCTGTACAAAATAAGGACCAGGAAAAGGCCAAGGAATTAATCGCTGAGATTCAGGCTGATTTTGAATCCAAAGACCACCATGATTCCAAGGCAGGAAAAAAAGTTAGCCAAGCCTTAGCTATAAAAGGGGAGGTAACTAAAGACGATCTCACCAAGATCTCATCAGCCTTGCTCGCTTTTGAAAAAGAGCAAAATCCGGTCGATTTAGAGGCGGAAAAAGACAAACTCGTGAGTCGCCTCGCTCCTTACTTTAAGAACCTACAAGAGGCCATTACAGCTAAGGATCTGGATAAAACCCGTCAAACCTATGCAGATCTCAATAACACATGGACGCGAAACGAAGCGGTGGTAAGAGATCACAGCACAGCCTACTATGGCAAAATCGAGACGGCCATTTCGCTCTTACGCAGTAGTATTGAAACAGAGCCTACCGATTTTACCAACATCCAGTCCTCTTATGACGACCTCAAAAATGGGATTGATGCCTTTGTAAAAGGAGAGGCCATTAGCAGTGCCAGTACGGATTTGACGCTGAACGATGGGATCAAGCTTTTGGAGAAGGCGCAAAGCCAATTCCAAGCTGGGGATGAAAAGTCTGCTGCAGCGACTATGAAGCAGTTCATCACGATCTGGCCAACCATCGAGGGAGATGTTAGCACGACCAATCCAAGTCTCTACACGCGCGTAGAGAGTGAATCCCCGGTTATAATGGTCAAGGGGAAAGAAAAGGCCTATCAAGAGAAATTACAAGCTTTGATCCGAGACTTGTCTGCGATCGATACGACAGCTTCTTACAACGCTTTTGATGCCATGTTGATTCTTCTGCGTGAAGGAGTAGAAGCGCTTCTGATCGTCATGGCGCTTGTGACGACCCTTAAGGCCGCTAAGATGAGGAAAGGCCTCAAATGGGTTTACGGTGGAGCTATTGCTGGTGTTCTTGCCAGTGCAGCGATCGCTCTTGTTTTGCAAGTAGCTTTTCCAGCCGTTACTTCGGGGTCTAACCGGGAAATCATTGAAGGTGGCGTTGGGATTTTCGCTGTAGTCATGATGATTCTCATCGGAATTTGGCTCCACAGCAAGTCCTCTGTCAAACAGTGGAATGCCTTTATGGACCGTCAAATGAAGACCGTAACGGCTACAGGAAGCTTTGTGTCGATGTTTGCTCTCAGTTTCTTAGCAGTCTTTCGTGAAGGGGCTGAGACTATTCTCTTCTATGTCGGGATCATTCCGCGGATTACAACCGCGAATTTCTTACTGGGAATAGGGATTGCCATAGCCGTTCTCATCATCATTGCAGTGGCCATGACCAAGGCCAGTCAAGCTATCCAACCTCATCGAATCTTTTTCATTCTGACGTGGTTGATTTACGCTTTGGCCTTCAAGATGCTCGGTATCAGCATCCACGCCCTGCAGTTGACCAATATCCTCCCTAGCCATTTGGTCAATGGACTTCCAACCATCGATTGGGCGGGCATCTATCCAAGCTGGGAAGTTCTTCTTCCTCAGTTAATGTTTGTGGCTCTGATCGCCCTCATCACGGTGAGACAACATGGCAAAGAGTAGAGCAGATGAAATGACCATTGTTGAGCACTTGGTCGAATTTCGAAAACGATTGATCGCAGTGGTCTTATGTTATATTATCGTCTTCATCGTAGCCTTTGTATTTGGAGGAGAGCTCTACCAAGCCTTGACGGCTAGCCTGCATCAAAAACTGCTGGTGCTGGGACCGAATGATATCCTCTGGATCTATGTATCGCTGGCCAATCTCACAGCCTTTAGCCTGACCTTGCCCTTTATTGTCTACCAGATCTGGCAATTTGTAAGGCCGGCTCTGAAGGAGAAGGAGGCGCGTGCAATCTTTGCCTACATCCCAGCTAGCTTTATTTGCTTTGTGCTGGGGCTTGCATTTGGTTATTTCTTTGTCAGTCCAGCTATTTTAGAGGTCTTGATGCGTTTAGGAGAAGGGCTGTTTGATACCCAATTAACAGCACAAAATTATTTAACCTTCTTATGGCACACCACCTTGCCTTTAGGGGTCTTGTTCGAGTTACCAGTTTTGGTCGCTTTTCTGACCTCGATTGGGCTCTTGACACCACAGTTTTTAATAACCTACCGACGATACGCTTACTTTGTCCTGCTGGTCTTAGCCGTCGTGCTAACCCCTGCAGACTTTATCAGTGACTTGGCCATGACACTCCCTTTGATTCTCTTATTTGAAGTTAGTGTCGCAATCAGTAAAGTCATCTATTCAAGAAAAAGGAGAAACTAATGGGAATTTTACGTGATATTGGAGCACCAGGTTTGATCATCATCATCCTGGGCGCCCTCTTGATTTTTGGACCAAAACGCCTGCCTGAGTTGGGCCAGTCCATCGGCAAAATGTTTGCTGAATTTAAGACTGCTGTCAATAAAGGCAGTGAAGAAACTGATCAAGACACAAAAGAAGATAAGAAAGAAAAAGAATAATCAGACAATTTTCAAAATTCTATTGAGTTCGTTTGCATAAAAAGGTATAATAAGACAAGGACTTGCAATCGATGAAGGAGGAAACTATGATTATTACGATTTTGTCACTCATTTTCTATTTTAGCTATATCGGATTCTTATGCTGGTTAGTCGTAAAAATTGTCGAAAAATTATTCAATTTCTTATTGAACCGTTAATAAAGAAACAATCCATTTCACCCTATGTGAGTGGATTTTTTGTATCCAATTCAGTTAGAAAGATTAAAATAAAGAGGCCTTAACGGTCTCAGATTGAAGATAAAGTCATATAAAAAACTTTCCTTAAGTGAGTACGGACGTCAGCGAATTTCGTAGAAGTTCCATGACTAAATCAAGGATACAAAGGGTGTCTGCAGATAAAGTCAAAATAGGAATTTAGAAAGCAAGTGAAACAACACAACAAAACCATCGTTTTACTGACTGTTTTGTTTATTGCTATGCTTTCCATTTCAATGTTTTTATATCTTTCAACTTCTAGTATTTCTTGTTACTAGTGATGGACTATATCGTTTGTTTTTCTTATCTATTTTATAAGAAAGTTAAGCTTAATAGAAATACAGTAATTACAAGATTGTAATATTTTCTGTTATAGCTTTATGTGGCATGGGTATAAATTGAAATGACTTTTATTATCTATGGTATAATGAGATAAATTTGGAGTTGTAGAGGTGAGCATTTGGAAGAACATAGACCTGATTTTAGAGATATAAAATCATTTGAAGAATTTAACAGATACTACTGGTATCGAGAAGAGCTTTCACAAATTTGTAAGTACCTTGGATTAGAATACAGATGTACAAAAAAAGAATTAAATCATATTATAGAACAATATTTTAAGGGAAATAGAGTAGAAAAATTTTTGAGGAAAAGGAACAAAAATCAAACCGAAATAATAACCCTAAATACATCATTACTTGATTGTGGTTTTTCCTTTAATCAGAAATTTCGTGATTATTTTTCAGCTGTAACAGGTGTTAATCCATTTAAGTTTAATGCTGATATGGCAACTGCTTGGCGAAAAATAAAACGGGACAACAACATAAATTTTACAATCCAAGATATGATTAAAATATACTATGGAGAGTCAGACTACGCCAAGTATGATAATTCAGCTTGCCAATGGAATCAATTTCTAAAAGACTTTTGTGCAGATGAATTTAGCAATCATTACTCCAACAAGTTAAAAGTTGCGGCTATCCTTTGGAAAGAAGTTAGAGATTCAAAAAATAAAAAAATTTATTCACGGGGACTTCTAAAAGAATATAGCTACAAAATAGAGGAGTACTGTAAGTAAACAACTTCAAGTTTGTCGAACGGAATATAAAGTATTAAAGACGATAGCACTTTGTTTTTGCAGAGTGCTTTTTTGTTTTATAGAATATAAGAGAATGTGGGATACTTGCTTTCTTTGCTAGATGATCGAGCAGAGAAAATTTTTATTAGATATGACATCAGTCAGCTAAACCCTTTAGCTGGCTTTTTTTGATAGCGACTCGGTCGCTAACTTGCTTGTCAAAGTATAATTCGGTATCATGGATATATAATGCTTGGTAAGTAAGCCCTATTGTCAGTTCGGAACAAGTAGATAGGAGAAGAGGAGAAAAAACTAGTGGATAAAGACCAATTGATAGAGAAACCAGAAATAAATATTGTTAGGGTTATTGCAAATCATCAGTTTAACTGGTATATTTGTTCAAACGATATGTGGACAATGGATATCGATAAATATATTCAGGCATACCAGGAAGCAGGTCTGGATGTTGATTTCTCCTATTTACCTGAGATTCAACAGAATCTTCATGTGATTACAAGAAGCAATCTTGAGAGCTACTTAGAAATGTATAAAGATGATTGGCTGAAGGTGACGGTTGAAGAATTGATCGAAATGATCAAACGCTCAATGGATTGTGAGGACTTACATTCAGAGATTATTTTTGAAGGAAAAGGTTTACTCCCGAATCTTTTAATCGATTTTGATAAAGAGGAGTTTTATTCAAACCATCTGGGAATGAAAAACTACGAAAGATATTTGCCGAACGGATGGAAGATTTTTTCAGGGAAATTCGATCATTTGATCCCCAAAGAGGAGCAATATTGGATTGAAAAGACTAGCGCGAACCAATTAAGGAATTAATTATAAAATATAAAGGAAGAGACAAAACACATGCAGTATTATTTTATCGGTGGCCTAGGTAGCAATAGCTACTATCTGGCTCCACTTATTGATGAGCTAGGCTTTCCTGTGACCTTTCTAGATCCCTATAGGGAAATGATTCAGAAAGAAAACGATCTTCGTGCTTGGTTTCAAGGTAGGATTGGCCAGGCGGAAGAGATCTGTTTATTGGGGCATTCCTTGGGTGGAGATTTGGCTCGTTATCTGGCTGCTGAGTTTCCTCAGATTCAGGCTTTGGTTCTCATTGATGGGGGGTATCTGGAT
Organism: Streptococcus mobilis; assembly: GCF_059727625.1. Taxonomy (NCBI): domain Bacteria; kingdom Bacillati; phylum Bacillota; class Bacilli; order Lactobacillales; family Streptococcaceae; genus Streptococcus; species Streptococcus mobilis. Next base: position 1,261,781 of record NZ_AP041823.1, on the reverse strand, counting down.
ATGGAAAAGATCCTGCCTCTTGAAGAAGAACTAGAAGGAACGTCGTCCTTCATGCAGCAGCAAGTCTTTGCAACTTTAGAAGAAGCCGTGTTATCAGAACTTGGTGATGGAGCAGATCCTACGCCTATAGAGCGAAAAGCAGTTGAGGCTAGCTATCGCTGGAATCCAGCAAGTGAACAATATGAATTAAATCTGGATCTCGAAAAGGTCATGGCTTTATTGCGTCTACGGCGTCAGATCAAGACTTACCAGATTCCACTGGCCGACCTGCCTGTCCTTTTTATTGGACCTCGGTACCAAGAAGAACCCGAATGGAGAAAAGATGCTCTGAAGCAACTAGATCCCCAGATCAAGCAAGTCTTGCTAGAAGGTTTGGGGCACGAACTGTATACAGAGGCGCCTGAAATTGTAGCTAGAGAAGTGAACAATTGGCTCCAAAATGTTCATAAATAAAACCTGTTTCTCTGTTTGAAACGGGTTTTTGTCTTGTAATTTCCGAACGTTGTTTCCTATAAAATCATTCCCGTTGCATTAAGTCCGTATCTTTGGTATAATCTATCAAGGAAACGTCAAGAGACGTAGCGATGCGCTTGCGCATAGGTAGGTCAGTTTTTAGAAAAGAGATTTTTCAATCTATGTTAAATGAATTTCCTATTTTCGACTATGAAGATATCCAGTTGATTCCCAACAAATGTATCATCAATAGCCGCTCAGAAGCAGATACAACCGTTCAATTTGGAAACCATACCTTCAAGCTTCCAGTTGTTCCAGCCAATATGCAGACGATTTTGGATGAGAATGTAGCAGAGCAGTTGGCGCGTGGTGGATACTTCTACATCATGCACCGTTTTGATGAAGCGGGTCGGATTCCTTTTGTCAAACGCATGCATGATCAAGGTTTGATCGCTTCCATTTCGGTTGGTGTTAAGGAATACGAATATGACTTTGTGAGTCAATTAAAGGCAGATGCGCCTGAGTACATCACTATTGATATCGCACACGGTCATGCGGATAGTGTCATTCGGATGATTCAACACATCAAGAAAGAATTGCCAGATACCTTTGTCATTGCCGGAAATGTTGGAACACCTGAAGCTGTTCGTGAATTGGAAAATGCGGGAGCTGATGCGACTAAGGTCGGAATCGGTCCTGGTAAGGTTTGTATCACCAAAGTTAAGACTGGATTTGGTACAGGTGGTTGGCAGTTGGCTGCTCTTCGCTGGTGCTCAAAAGCAGCTCGTAAGCCAATCATTGCGGATGGTGGTATTCGGACCCATGGTGATATAGCCAAATCGATTCGTTTCGGGGCGTCTATGGTTATGATCGGTTCTCTCTTTGCAGGACATATCGAAAGTCCTGGTAAAACAGTAGAGATTGATGGAGAGTCTTTCAAAGAGTACTATGGATCTGCTTCAGAGTACCAAAAAGGCGCTTATAAGAACGTCGAAGGGAAGAAGATTTTATTGCCTGCCAAGGGTCATTTGCAAGACACCTTAACGGAAATGGAACAAGATTTGCAAAGTTCGATCTCTTATGCAGGAGGCCGAAAATTAGCAGATTTGAAACACGTTGACTATGTGATCGTTAAGAATTCTATCTGGAATGGCGATGCACACTAATTGAATTACTTATTTATTTCACGAATGGGCGTGATGTTTCTACAAGGTGCCGGAACACCTAACAATAAGTAAGTCGGGATTATTTCTCTTTTTAGAGAGATTTCAAGGCTTGCTTAGCAGGCCTTTTTGTGTTTTATGAATGAAGTAGAGGATTTTTAAAAAAGTAGGAGGAAGTATGAAATTACTTGAAGAGCGCATCTTAAAAGATGGCAATGTTTTAGGTGAGAATATCCTCAAGGTGGATTCCTTTTTGACCCACCAAGTGGATTTCAAATTGATGAAAGAAATTGGTCAGACTTTTGCGGACAGGTTCAAAGATGCTGGTGTGACGAAAGTCGTGACCATTGAAGCATCTGGGATTGCACCAGCCCTTTATGTAGCTGAAGCCTTGGATGTTCCCATGATCTTTGCTAAGAAGGCGAAAAACATCACGATGAATGAGGGCATCTTGACGGCTGAGGTTTATTCCTTTACCAAGCAAGTGACCAGCACCGTTTCAATTGCGGGTAAATTCTTGGATCCATCAGATAAGGTTTTGATCATTGACGATTTCCTTGCAAATGGCCAAGCAGCCAAAGGCTTGATTCAAATCATCGAACAAGCTGGTGCTCAAGTCGAAGCGATTGGGATCGTGATTGAAAAATCCTTCCAAGATGGACGGGGATTGTTAGAAGAGTTGGGATATCCAGTTGTATCCCTCGCACGTTTGGACCGTTTTGAAAATGGTCAGGTTGTATTTAAGGAGGCAGACATCTAATGCAAAAACAAGAAAGCCATTCACAGGCGGCCATTCTAGGCTTGCAACACCTTTTGGCCATGTATTCGGGATCTATTTTGGTGCCGATTATGATCGCAGGAGCTTTGGGCTATAACGCTCATCAACTAACCTACCTCATCTCTACAGATATCTTCATGTGTGGGGTAGCAACTTTCCTTCAAGTGCAGCTCAATAAATACTTTGGGATCGGTCTTCCGGTAGTCCTTGGGGTTGCCTTCCAGTCTGTGGCACCTCTCAGCATGATCGGGGCTAGCCATGGTAGTGGGGCCATGTTTGGTGCCTTGATTGTTTCAGGGATTTATGTCATCCTTGTCTCTGGTTTCTTCTCTAAGATTGCCAATCTCTTCCCATCAATTGTAACGGGATCCGTTATTACAACCATTGGTTTGACTTTGATTCCAGTAGCGATTGGAAATATGGGAAATAATGCGCCAAAACCAACCGTTCAAAGCTTGATTTTGGCTGTGGTGACTATTCTCATCATTTTAGTCGTTAATATCTATACGACTGGTTTTATTAAATCCATTTCAATTTTGATTGGTTTGATCGTAGGTACTGCCATTGCGGCTTCTATGGGCTTGGTAGACTTCACACCTGTGACGCAAGCACCAGTCGTTCACGTTCCAACACCTTTCTTCTTTGGAGCTCCTAAGTTTGAAATCACCTCAATCTTGATGATGTGTATTATCGCGACGGTTTCCATGGTTGAATCGACTGGTGTCTATCTTGCTCTTTCTGATATTACCAAAGATCCAATTAATAGCACGCGCCTTCGCAATGGTTATCGTGCTGAAGGGCTGGCTGTTCTCCTCGGTGGTATCTTCAATACCTTCCCTTACACTGGATTCTCACAAAACGTTGGCTTGGTGAAATTGTCTGGTATCAAGACTCGTCTTCCAATCTACTACGCGGCTGGTTTCCTTGTACTTCTAGGTCTCCTTCCTAAGTTTGGAGCTTTGGCACAAATCATTCCAAGTCCAGTTCTTGGGGGAGCGATGCTGGTCATGTTTGGTTTTGTATCGATTCAAGGGATGCAGATTCTTGCGCGTGTTGATTTTGAACACAATGAGCACAATTTCTTGATCGCTGCTGTATCGATTGCTGCAGGGGTTGGTTTGAACAACAGCACCCTCTTCAATGGCCTTCCAACAGGATTCCAAATGTTCTTTGCTAACGGAATTGTCGTTGCCAGTGTCTTGGCGATCGTTCTCAATGCTATTTTAAACCGCAACAAACACTAATCTCACATGAACCGGAGGTCCTTGGATCTTCGGTTTTTTTGACTTTTAAAGAAACATATAGTAGAGTGGAAGAGGAGAAAATCTAGTTTGATGAGAAGAGAGTTAGAATCATGTATGTAACCTATCACTTTAAAGAGCGCTTGCGCTTGTTTTTGAGTCTATTTTTGCCGATTTTAATCTACCAATTAGCCAATTATTCAGCCAGCTTTGTCGATACAGCCATGACTGGTCAGTACCGGACCCTTGATTTGGCTGGTGTTTCTACAGCTACCAGTCTGTGGAATCCATTTTTTACTTTCCTGACAGGGATTGTCTCTGCACTGACGCCGATTGTTGGGCATCATTTAGGCAAGGGAAATAAAGAACGGATTGCTGGCGATTTTTACCAATTCCTCTATATGTCATTTGGTATGGCCATTCTCTTAATAGGCTTTGTCTGGGGGATTGCGCCCATGATTCTCAAGCAGATCGGTTTGGAAAATGTTGTTGCCCAAATAGCCATTCGCTATTTATATTTCCTTTCTCTGGGAATCTTACCTTTGTTGCTCTTTAGTATCGTGCGGACCTTCCTCGATACTTTGGGAATGACGCGTCTATCCATGTACTTGATGCTCTTGCTTTTGCCTCTCAATGCTTGTTTTAACTATATCCTGATCTATGGGGCATTTGGTTTTCCTGAAATGGGAGGAGCAGGAGCAGGACTTGGAACCTCTCTGGCCTACTGGGTCTTGCTGGCTATTGCGGTTTTGATCTTGTGCAAGCACCCTAAGGTAGCACCTTTCCAATTGTGGAAGCCGCAGCCTTATGATTTTAAAGGGATGAAAGAAGTATTGCGCCTTGGGCTTCCAATCGGTGGAATTGTTTTTGCAGAAGTCATCATCTTCTCGCTGGTTGGTTTGTTAATGGCAAAATTCCCATCACTGACCATTGCGAGCCACCAATCAGCCATGAATTTTTCAACCCTGATGTATGCTTTCCCGGTTAGTATCTCCAGTACCATGGCGATTATCGTTTCTTATGAACTGGGAGCAGGAAGACCAGAAGTGGTCAAACAATATTGTCGTTTGGGCCGGCTGACAGCCTTTGGCTTTGCGATTGTCACTCTCGTCTTTCTCTATACATTCCGTTTACAACTAGCTGGGCTATATGGCAAGGATCCAGTCTTTGTGCAACAAACAGCTATTTTCATGACCTATAGCCTCTTTTTCCAAGTAGCAGATACCTTCGCAGCACCCCTTCAAGGGATTTTGCGGGGCTATAAGGATACAACCGTTCCATTCTTATTAGGTGTCTTTAGTTATTGGTGCATCTCTATCCCGCTAGGGATTTTCCTTGACCATGTGACCAACTTGGGTCCCTATGCTTATTGGATCGGCCTTATTTCTAGCCTTGTCGTGAGTGGAATTTGTTACCAACTTCGGCTCTGGCAGATCGAAAAAAAACAAACAAACTAAAATGAAGTCTGGGAAACCAGGCTTTTTGTGTACCGTGAATATTATAAATTTTCTGAAAGTTCTTGACAATTGATGTCAAAGTGGTAAGATTAGGAGGTAGAAATGAAGAGCTAGAAGGAGAACAAGATGAGAAGTGATATGATCAAAATGGGGATCGACCGAGCACCAGCGCGTGGTCTCCTCTATGCAACAGGGCAAGTAAAATCAGCAAAGGATATGCAAAAGCCCTTTATTGCCATTTGTAACTCCTATATTGATATCGTTCCAGGGCATGTTCACCTGCGTGAATTAGCAGATGTTGCCAAGGAGGCTATCCGCGAGGCTGGTGGGATTCCTTTTGAATTTAATACCATCGGGGTCGATGACGGGATTGCTATGGGCCATATCGGGATGCGTTATAGTTTGCCATCTCGCGAGTTGATCGCAGATGCTGCTGAAACGGTCATCAATGCCCACTGGTTTGACGGTGTTTTCTATATTCCCAACTGTGATAAGATTACACCAGGAATGATTTTGGCAGCCATGCGGACCAATGTACCAGCCGTATTTTGTTCTGGTGGACCCATGAAGGGTGGCGTTGACATGACAGGGCATCAGGCGACGCTCTCAAGTTTGTTTGAAGCTGTAGGTACTTATCAAGCTGGTGATATGAGCATGGATGAGCTGGATTTCTTGGAAAAAAATGCCTGCCCAACCTGTGGTTCTTGCTCTGGTATGTTTACTGCCAACTCCATGAACTGTTTGATGGAAGTATTAGGTCTTGCTCTTCCAGGAAATGGTACCATCCTAGCTGTTTCAGATGAACGTCGGGAATTGGTTCGCCAAGCGGCCAAACAGTTGGTAGAGAATATTAAAAAGGATATCCGTCCACGGGATATCGTGACCAAAGAAGCCATTGATGATGCCTTTGCGCTCGATATGGCCATGGGTGGTTCTACCAATACGGTGCTTCATACGCTCGCTATTGCGCGTGAAGCAGGGATTGACTATGATCTCAAAGATATCAACGAGATTGCCAAGAAGACACCTTATCTTTCTAAAATTGCACCTTCAAGTGTCTACACTATGCATGATGTGCATGAAGCTGGTGGTGTTCCAGCCATTATCAATCAGTTGATCAAAAAAGGTGCCATTAAGGGTGATCGTATCACAGTTACTGGTAAAACCTTGAAAGAAAACGTAGCTGGTGCTGAAATCAAAAATGAAGAAATTATCCACCCAATCGAACATCCGATTTCACCTGTAGGTGGTTTGTCGATCCTCTACGGAAATATCGCTCAGGATGGAGCTGTTATCAAGGTCGGTGGGGTCGATCCGTCTGTGACTACTTTCCGTGGTAAAGCTATTTGTTGCGACTCACAAGATCAAGCCCTTGAGTTAATTGACAATGGAACAGTTAAGAAGGGCCATGTCGTTGTCATTCGTTACGAGGGTCCTCAAGGTGGACCTGGTATGCCAGAAATGTTGGCACCAACCTCTAAGATTGTCGGACGCGGTCTTGGTAAGGATGTGGCTCTGATTACGGATGGTCGTTTCTCAGGAGCTACTCGTGGAATTGCTATTGGTCACGTTTCTCCAGAAGCAGCAGAAGGTGGGAATATCGCCTTAATTGAAGATGGGGATGAAATCGTGATTGACCTACCAAATCGTACCCTTGATCTACTTGTCGATGATGCAACTCTTGCTGAACGTCGCAAACATTTGAGACCTTTCAAATCAAAAATCTCCAGCGGTTGGTTGCGTCGCTATACAGCCTTTGCCAAATCAGCCAATGTCGGCGGAACCTTGATGAGTGACGAAGAATTCGAAGAACGGAAAGCAGAACGTCAAGCCCAAGAAAAATAAGAAAAAACCTTTCCTGCTATGTGATATCACAAGCAAGAAAGGTTTTTTAGTGGAACGATTATTTGGTGCGCATTTCACCTTGAGGGAAGTAAGTTCCTTCAGGCATATCGTTAATGATGACGTGAACAGCTGACTGAGGAGCACCAGTATTGCGAACAACAGCTTCGGTTACTTCCTTGGCCAAGGCTTTCTTTTGTTCCAAGGTGCGTCCTTCAAATAGGTCAATTCGTACAAATGGCATATGGCCACCTCCTAAATTTTATATAGGACTATTTTATCACATTTTGGGATACAAAGCTTAGCAAAATTATGGTAAAATGATAATGAAACACATTTTAGAGAGAACAGAAGGAAAATGGCACAATTATATTATAAATATGGGACCATGAACTCGGGGAAAACCATTGAGATTTTGAAGGTGGCCCATAATTATGAAGAGCAAGGCAAGAGCGTCGTCATCATGACCTCGGCAATCGATACACGAGATGGAGTAGGAGTGGTTTCTAGTCGGATCGGTATGAAACGAGAAGCCGTTGCAATTGAAGACGATACGGATATCTTTGGCTTTATTAAAAGCCAAGCAATCAAACCTTACTGTGTCTTAATCGATGAAGCTCAATTTTTGAAACGCCACCATGTCTATGACTTGGCAAGAGTCGTGGATGAATTGGATGTGCCGGTCATGGCTTTTGGCCTCAAAAATGATTTTCGAAATGAACTCTTTGAAGGTTCCAAACACCTCCTCTTGTTAGCCGACAAGATCGAGGAGATCAAAACCATCTGCCAATACTGTTCCCGCAAGGCGACCATGGTCTTGCGTACCCAAGCGGGTAAACCTGTCTATGATGGAGAGCAGATCCAGATCGGTGGACACGAGACCTATATCTCCGTTTGCCGCAAGCATTATTTTAATCCAGACATACCAACTGAAAGCGTCTAGAACGTTTTAGAGAGGATAATAATGTCTATTTGTTTAAAAGATATTACAATAGAGAATTATTTTGACGTTTTAAATCTAGAAGTTCATCCAAACCAATGGAATTTTATTGCATCCAATTCCATTAGCTTAGCTGAAGCCTATGTATATGATAAAAATGGTGATTTTATAGCTCCCTTAGCAGTTTATGATAAGGAAGTATTAGTTGGTTTTGTTATGATTGCCTATGACCAGAAAATTGGGATCAGCAAGGGAAATTACTTGTTATTTCGTTTTATGATCGATAAACGATTTCAAGGTTTAGGCTATTTTAAACCGACTATGGATGCAGTCATTGACTTTGTTCGAACAGAGCCAGCTGGAAAAGCAACAAGTCTTTGGTTATCTTATGAACCGGAAAATAATCAAGCGAGATCTTGCTATCTCCATTATGGATTTAAAGAAACTGGCGAAGTCATAGAAAACGAAATTGTAGCAATCTATGATCTAACAACCAAGAATTAAGGAGCAAACATGAATATCTATGATCAACTACAAGCTGTAGAAGACCGATACGAAGAGTTAGGAGAATTACTGAGTGACCCAGATGTGGTCTCTGATACCAAACGCTTTATGGAGCTTTCAAAAGAAGAAGCTTCCACTCGTGATACGGTGACAGCATACCGTGAGTACAAGCAAGTCCTTCAAAACATTGTTGACGCTGAGGAAATGATTAAGGAAGCAGGCGGCGATGCAGACTTGGAAGAAATGGCCAAGCAAGAGCTAAAAGATGCTAAGGCTGAAAAAGAAGAGTACGAAGAAAAACTGAAGATCTTACTTCTTCCAAAAGATCCAAACGATGACAAGAACATTATCTTGGAAATCCGTGGAGCAGCTGGAGGAGACGAAGCCCAGTTATTTGCTGGCGACCTCTTGCAGATGTATCAAAAATACGCGGAAAGCCAAGGTTGGCGCTTTGAGGTCATGGAAGCCTCTTACAATGGCGTTGGCGGGATCAAAGAAGTAGTGGCCATGGTTTCTGGTCAATCGGTCTACTCGAAACTCAAGTATGAATCTGGTGCCCACCGGGTACAACGCGTTCCTGTGACGGAAAGCCAAGGTCGTGTCCATACTTCGACTGCCACAGTTCTGGTCATGCCAGAAATCGAAGAAGTTGAGTATGACATTGATCCAAAAGACCTTCGGATTGACATCTACCACGCATCTGGTGCGGGTGGACAAAACGTCAACAAGGTTGCAACAGCCGTTCGTATCGTCCACTTGCCAACCAATATCAAGGTAGAGATGCAGGAAGAACGGACTCAACAGAAGAACCGTGAAAAAGCCATGAAGATCATCCGTGCGCGTGTGGCTGACCACTTTGCCCAGATTGCCCAAGATGAGCAAGACGCTGAGCGGAAGTCAACTATCGGTACTGGTGACCGTTCAGAGCGGATCCGGACTTATAACTTCCCTCAAAACCGTGTGACTGATCACCGGATTGGCTTGACCCTTCAAAAACTGGATACTATCTTATCTGGTAAATTAGATGAAGTGGTCGATGCTTTGGTCTTGTATGATCAAACACAAAAACTAGAAGAGTTGAATAAATAATGTTGTTGGGATCATTATTAGCCCAGTATGAAGAAGAATTAATAGCCGTTGGAGAGGAAGCAGAAAGCCTCTCCTTCGCGTATCGAGCTTTAAAAAACTGGACCTTTACAGACTTTGTTCTTGCCTTGCAAAAAGAAGTGGAAGTAGAGGATCAGGACTTGCTTCTATCCATCTTTGAGCAGTTGAAACATCACATCCCTGCCCAATATATTATTGGGAGCGCAGAATTCTATGGCCATGTTTTTACAGTTGATGAGCGCGTGCTGATTCCACGCCCAGAGACTGAGGAGTTGGTCGCTCTCATACTTGAGGAAAACGATGGGGAAGCCTTAAGAGTTCTGGATATTGGAACAGGAAGTGGTGCCATTGCCATTAGCATAGCCCTTGCTAGACCTAACTGGCAGATTCAAGCTAGTGATGTGTCAGAGGAGGCCTTAGCCCTAGCTCAAAAAAATGCCCAGCAGTTAGAAGTAATCCTTAATTTTAAGTATTCTGATGTTCTGGATCATCTAGAAGGTCCATACGACTTGATTGTTTCCAATCCACCCTATATCTCACGTAATGATCTAGAAGAAGTCGGAGCCAATGTATTAGGCTCTGAACCTCACTTAGCTCTCTTTGCAGACCGTGATGGATATGCTATCTACGAAAAGATTGCCCAGCAAGCACCAAGTGTTTTAACACCAGACGGAAAGATCTATCTAGAAATTGGCTATAAGCAAGGAGCCAAAGTAAAAGAGCTCTTTCGAGAAGCGTTTCCTGACAAACGAGTTCGAGTTCTGAAAGACCAATTTGGACAAGAAAGAATGGTAGTAGTAGACAATGGATAACATTGAGAAAGAATTAGAAGCAGGCCGTGCGGTTATTCTGCCAACTGAAACAGTCTATGGTATTTTCGCTAAAGCTTTGGACCAAGAGGCAGTTGATTATATTTACGAATTAAAACGTAGACCTAGAGACAAGGCTCTGAATTTAAATGTAGCCGATGAAAAAACGATTCGAATTTATTCGAAAAATCAACCCAGCTATTTAACAAAACTGATTCATTCATTTTTACCTGGGCCTCTAACTATTATTCTTCAAGCGAATGAAAAGGTACCTAACTGGATTCATTCAGGATTGGATACAGTTGGTTTCCGTATACCGGCTCACCCAAAGACATTGGATTTAATTCGTAAATTCGGCCCTTTGGTTGGTCCCTCGGCCAATCTTTCAGGTCATGCAAGTGGAACAAAGTATAGGGCTATTGTAAGCGAATTTGATCAAGTGGTTCCTGGTATAGAGGATGATGACTTTCTGACAGGCCAAGATTCAACTATTTTGGATATCTCTAGTTCCAAATCCAGGATTTTGCGGCAAGGTTCTATTACAAAAGCTGATTTGCTTGCACAAGTGCCGGAGCTTTCTTTTGAGGAAGATGAACTTCCTCAGTGATAATGTACATAAATAATTTTTTATAAAGGAGTAGACCGATGATTTTTGATAAAGAAGATTACAAAGCTTATGATGCAGACCTATGGAATGCGATCGCTAAAGAGGAAGAGCGTCAACAAAACAATATTGAGTTGATTGCTTCTGAAAATGTTGTCTCTAAGGCAGTGATGGCTGCTCAAGGGTCTATTCTGACAAATAAATATGCCGAAGGCTATCCTGGTCGTCGTTACTATGGCGGGACAGATGTGGTCGATGTGGTCGAAAGTCTCGCGATCGAACGGGCCAAAGAAATCTTTGGCGCTAAATTTGCGAACGTTCAACCGCATTCAGGAAGTCAGGCAAACTGTGCTGCCTATATGGCCTTGATTGAGCCTGGTGATACCGTCATGGGGATGGATCTAGCTGCCGGTGGGCATTTGACGCACGGAGCTTCTGTGAGCTTCTCTGGTCAAACCTATAACTTTGTGTCCTATAGTGTAGATCCTGAAACAGAGCTCTTGGATTTTGATGCCATCCTAAAACAAGCCCAAGAAGTGAAGCCAAAACTCATCGTTGCTGGTGCCTCAGCCTACTCTCATATCATTGATTTCTCTAAATTCCGTGAGATTGCAGATGCAGTAGGAGCTAAGCTCATGGTTGACATGGCCCATATTGCTGGTCTCGTGGCAGCGGGTCTTCATCCAAGTCCAGTTCCTTATGCCCATATCACGACTACGACCACTCACAAGACCCTTCGTGGACCTCGTGGAGGTCTGATCTTGACCAATGACGAGGAATTAGCTAAGAAAATAAACTCTGCTATTTTCCCTGGTATTCAAGGAGGACCGTTGGAGCATGTCATTGCAGCCAAAGCTGTCGCTTTCAAAGAAGCGCTGGATCCTGCCTTTAAAGAGTATGCAGCTAACGTGATTAAGAACAGTCAGGCTATGGCTGATGTCTTCTTGCAAGATCCTGATTTCCGTGTCATTTCAGGCGTAACAGAGAACCACCTTTTCCTTGTCGACGTCACTAAAGTCGTTGAAAATGGGAAAGTGGCGCAAAACTTGTTGGATGAAGTCAATATCACCCTCAACAAGAACTCTATTCCTTATGAAACCTTGTCTCCATTTAAGACCAGTGGGATTCGGATTGGTGCAGCAGCTATCACCGCTCGTGGTTTTGGTGAAAAAGAAAGTCGCACCGTTGCTGAACTGATGATCAAAGCGCTTAAGAATGCGGACAAGCAAGAAGTATTAGACGAAGTACGTAGCCAAGTCAAAGCCTTGACAGACGCCTTTCCACTTTACGAGGACTAAACCATCTTATGGATATTTACGTAAAAAAAGCCATCATTCATCAATTTAGCCCTGACGATACCGATCTCTATCTAGCAGATAAATTTCTCAATATCACACCTAAAATCGAGGAATACTTGCGTAAGAAGATTGAACGGGTCTACTCTGATGAAGCCAGGACCGGTATTTTCGAAGAGGACAATCCTTTTCTTGAGATGATTTCAGATGACCTATTAGAAACTTCGGTAGCAGTAGCGAATCGTTGGAAGGAAGAATTTGTCGTCTCTGAGAATCAAAAAACCAACGATTTGGTGTTCATTCAATTCTCAAAAGAAGGGGTGGACCATTTTGCCTTTCTTCGGATTGCCTTACGGGAAACCCTGACGCATCTTGGTGGTGAAGTGGATAATCCGATTAAGCTGACGCAAAATAATCTACCTGGTTTTGGCACTGGTGCTGATGAGGCCTTGGTCATCAATCTTCAAAGTCGCAAATACCACTTGATTGAAAAACGGATCAAGTACAACGGGACTTTCTTGAACTATTTTTCTGAGAATCTGTTGCAGACGCAACCCAAGATCTCTCCTAAAAAATCGATCAAGGCACTAGAAAAAACAGCCCAGAAGATTGCGGAAAGCTTCAACACAGATGATTTTCAATTTCAATCAAAGGTTAAATCAGCTATTTTTAACCATATTGAGGAAGAAAATAAACTCTCTCCTGAGAAATTAGCGGATGATCTCTTCGATGACAATCTGACTGCTCGCTTGAGTTTTATTGACCAAGTTAAAGAAGCTGTACCAGAGCCTGTCACCTTTGAAGAGATTGATGCAAGTCGCCAGTTGAAGAAGTTCGAAAATCAGAAATTGTCATTGTCAAATGGAATTGAACTGATCGTTCCGAATAATGTCTATGAAGATGCCGAATCTGTTGAATTTATTCTAAACGAGAACGGAACCTATTCTATTTTGATCAAAAATATTGAGGATATACAGAGTAAATAATGATTAAACGTATAGTGAAGATCTTCTTATTCATCTTACTAATATTTGGAATCTACAAGGGGGTTCAGATCCACCATGACGTCAAACAAGTCATGCAGTACCGCTCCCTGGTTAGAGAAGTCCTTGCTGAAGAGGACACCACGGCCAATGAAAATCTCATTCTTGCTATGATCTATACTGAGACCAAAGGCAGAGAAGACGATGTCATGCAGGCGAGTGAGAGTGCAAGTGGTGAGACCAATACTATTAGTGATAATAAGGCCAGTATTCGCCAAGGAATTCAAACTCTTTCAGATGAGTTAAAAGAAGCTAAGAAAAAAGGCGTTGATAGCTGGACTGCAGTTCAAGCCTATAATTTTGGGAAAGACTACATCGATTACGTCGCAAAACACGGTGGAACAAATTCCTTAGAGTTGGCCCGCGCTTATTCGCGGGATGTGGTAGCGCCAAGTCTTGGCAATGTAACTGGTGAAACTTATCTTTACCTCCACCCTATCTCTCTTTTAAACGGGATGGAACTCTACATTAATGGTGGCAATATTTATTATTCCCGTTTGGTAGAAACCAATATGACGATTATGAAGTTATTTTCATGGTTTTAATCATTTTCCAGAGAGCCGATTGGCTCTTTTTTTAGCTGATCAGTTCTGCCTCCGATTTTGAGGGATAATAAAAATGTCATGCATTCTTAAAAGAACTGTAAGCTAGTTTTAAGAAATCAACTGTATAATGAAAATCGAAGTGGGTAATCTCTTTATTTACTTCTTTTTTCATCTCTAGTGAGGTGAAAAAGGTAATATGAGATGCCCAGAGTTGATTTGAGTTAGAAAGAAGAAAAAGATGAAATTAAAGAAGATTGCATTGTTTGTAACGACGACTTTGGCCTTGTTTACCGCTATCCCGCGAGTTTCCGCAGATAGCAATGTGCAGAAAGTCATTGATGAAACCTATGTCAAGCCAGACTATGTTTTGGGCTATTCGCTGGACCAAAGTCAAATCGAACAAACCTTAAGTCTCTTGAACTACGATAGTTCGAAAGATAAAGAGGAGTGGAAGACCATGACACCAGAGGTTTATTCTTCGATTATGAACGTTGCCAACGATGATAGTTTGGAACTTTATTCCTCTGTCAAAATTCAAAAATTAGGCAAAAATAAGCCACTAGAAGTCAATATCGTGACACCTCAAAATATCACCAAGGTCACTGCAGATATGTATCGTAATGCAGCCGTTACACTTGGATTGGAGCATGCTCAAATTACAGTAGCTTCCCCTATCCAAGTGACCGGAGAAAGTGCCTTGGCTGGGATCTATTACTCGCTTGAGAAAAATGGTGCCAAAGTTTCTCAAGAAAGCAAGGATCTAGCCCAAGAAGAGTTAAAGACTCTATCCGGAATCAATGAAGAAAACGCGGGTAAGAAAAACTTCGATGCGGATAAGTTAAACGTAGCATTGACCGACATTAAAACAGCAGTAGCCAATGCCAAACAGAACAATCAGGATTTAAGCAAGGATGATATTCGAAAGATCGTCGAAGAAATCCTGAAAAATTATAAGCTGGATACAACTGTGACAGGTGATCAGATTAATTTGATCGTGAATTTCGCAGTCAACCTCTCAAAGAGTAGTGTTATCAGTAGCAAAAGCTTTACTAAAACCTTGTCGGACTTGAAAGATAGTATCGTAGACAAGGCAGGCGATACCTTTAATAATATCAATCTCAATTTTGATACAAATGCTATTCTAAAAGACAGTGGAAACTTCTTCACAAATGCGTGGAATGCCATTGCTGGCTTCTTCGGAGCCATCTGGAATGCCATTGTCAAATTCTTTAGTGGTTTAGTTGGCTAAAAATAGCACGAAAGCACTGCAGACAATAAGTCAGAGTGCTTTTTGTGTGTTTAATGATTCTTATATTTTATAAGACATTTTTAGGGTTGCTAAATTCTAATTTTAAGCTAGTGAAAAAAAGGTCCCCTGGACCTTAAAACTCGCTTTGCTAATTTTTGGCTCGTGAAAAAAAGGTCCCCTGGACCTTAAAACTCGCTTTGCTAATTTTTGGCTCGTGAAAAAAAGGTCCCCTGGACCTTAAAACTCGCTTTGCTAATTTTTGGCTCGTGAAAAAAAGGTCCCCTGGACCTTAAAACTCGCTTTGCTAATTTTTGGCTCGTGAAAAAAAGGTCCCCTGGACCTTAAAACTCGCTTTGCTAATTTTTGGCTCGTGAAAAAAAGGTCCCCTGGACCTTTTTTTTATTCCCACTCTACAGTTGCAGGTGGTTTGCTTGTGATATCGTAGACGATGCGGTTGACGTGGTCAACTTCGTTTACGATACGGACTGAGATTTTTTGGAGGACTTCCCATGGAATCTTCGCAAAGTCAGCTGTCATTCCATCGATAGAAGTGATAGCACGAATGGCAATCGTGTAGTCGTAAGTACGGCCATCTCCCATAACCCCTACTGAACGAACGCCAGTGTTGACTGTGAAGTATTGCCAGATATCGCGGTCAAGACCAGCTTTGGCGATTTCTTCACGGAGGATAGCGTCAGATTCACGAACGGTTTCGAGTTTTTCTTCAGTGATTTCTCCCATAACACGGATAGCAAGACCTGGTCCTGGGAATGGTTGGCGCCATACGATGTGGTCTGGCATACCAAGCTCAGTACCAAGTGCACGAACTTCATCTTTATAAAGAGTGTTGAGTGGCTCGATGAGTTCAAACTGCATATCTTCTGGAAGTCCACCCACATTGTGGTGAGACTTGATGGTTTGAGCAGTATCCGTACCAGACTCGATCACGTCAGTGTAGAGAGTTCCTTGTGCCAAGAATTTCACATCTTTGAGTTTACTTGCTTCGTCATCAAAGACATATACAAACTCATTACCGATGATCTTCCGTTTTTTCTCAGGATCAGACACACCAGCCAATTTATCAAGGAAACGTTTAGCAGCATCTGCTTTGACAATGTTCAAACCAAACTTGCCACCAAGCATATCCATCACTTGATCGGCTTCCCCTTTACGAAGAAGACCGTGGTCTACAAAGATACAGATCAATTGGTCGCCGATGGCTTTTTGAAGGAGAACCCCAACAACAGAAGAGTCAACACCACCTGAAAGACCAAGAAGGACACGTTTGTCTCCGACGGTTTCACGGATTTTTTTGATCTGCATGTCAATGAAGTTGTCCATGGTCCAGTCACCTTTAGCCCCACAGATGTTCAAGGCAAAGTTACGCAAGATGTCATAACCGTGAACAGAGTGACGAACCTCAGGATGGAATTGGATTCCGTAGATTTTCTTGTCTGGATTTTCAATCGATGCAAATGGACAGTCAGCAGAAGTACCAGTGCGGATAAAGTCAGCCGGAATTTCTGTAACAGCATCCCCGTGGCTCATCAATACCAATTGTTTGTCTGGTGTGCCGGCAAAAAGAGCAGAAGATTCTGTCAAAGTCAATTCAGATTGACCGTATTCGCGGTTACCAGCATCACCTGCAGGAACGACCTTCCCACCCAATTTATGGGTTAACAATTGCATCCCGTAACAGATTCCAAGAATTGGAATACCGAGTTCAAAAATTTCAGGATCGATATCAAAAGAACCTTCCTCGTATACAGAGTTTGGTCCACCTGAAAGAACGATCCCAACTGGATTGATTGCACGAACTTCATCAGCAGAAATCTTATGGCTCTTCAACTCTGAGAAGACTCCAATTTCACGAATCCGACGTGAAATAAGCTGATTGTATTGGCTACCGTAGTCAAGCACGATGATTTTTTCAACATCATGCAAATCAGTTGATAGGTTTGTCATCTTATCCCCTTCTTAAAGAAATTTACTTTCCTCTATTCTAACACAAAAGCCTTGTCTTTACCAATCTCTGATTGAAGAATTAGGAATTTTACGCTACAATAGAGATAACACAGAGAAAGAGCAAGGTTATGATTCCAGCTTACATTCAAATCCATGATCAGATTAAGTCTGAGATTGATCAAAAAATATGGAAAATCGGGGAGCGTCTTCCCAGCGAACGCGATCTAGCTGAGAAATTTCAAGTGAGTCGGATGACGCTTCGTCAGGCCATTACCCTTCTGGTTGAAGAAGGAGTGCTTGAAAGACGAGTAGGAAGTGGCACCTTTATTACCAGCACGCGCGTCCAAGAAAAAATGCGAGGCACAACCAGTTTTACAGAAATTATGAAATCGCAAGGCAAGGAACCTTCTAGTCAAGTGATTTCTTACCGGAAAACCATTCCTAGCCTCCAAGAAGTGGACAAATTGGGCATCGATAAGACCGAAACCATCATTCGGATGGAGCGGGTCCGGTATGCTGATGGGATCCCTGTTGTTTATGAAGTGGCCTCTATTCCAGAGAAATTTATTAAGAATTTCAATCGCGAAGAGGTTACCAGCCATTTCTTCCAAACCTTGGAACGTCATGGCTATAAGATTGGAAAATCGCATCAGACAATCTATGCTCGATTAGCCAAAGATAAGATTGCGGACTATTTACAGATTTCAAAAGGACAGGCTATTTTAGGTCTGAC
This sequence comes from Streptococcus mobilis, assembly GCF_059727625.1. Lineage (NCBI taxonomy): Bacteria > Bacillati > Bacillota > Bacilli > Lactobacillales > Streptococcaceae > Streptococcus > Streptococcus mobilis. The sequence goes on along the minus strand of NZ_AP041823.1, from coordinate 1,244,053 downwards.
ACAGGTTTCCTATTTTGAAGATGGGACGGCTTTTGAGTATGTAAAAAGTCAGTATGTCGGTGAGCGGTTCGAATTTTATTTGGAAAATAACTAAGCTCGCAATTCACAGTAATAAAAAAACTCTTCAAATGTTTGGGAGACTTTCTCTCTTTGGCATTTGGGAGCTTTTTTTTGGTTGAAGTCATTCTTTCTAAATAGTGATAGTACGGTCAAAAATAAAAGATTTAAAAAAATTTAAAAAATTTTTATTTTTTCTTCAATTTTTGATTTTTTTACGAATTAATAGATAGAAGCTAGTTTTAGATCTAAAAAAAGATATAAGGCAGGAAAAAATGAAAAAAATTAAAATCGATGTGGTAGCTGTTCCCTTGAGTGGGCATCTGTACCCAACTTTAAATCTCGTTAAACCCTTATTAGATGATCCTTCGATGGAGATCCGGGTTTTCACAGGACCTCAGAAAAAGGCCGTTACAGAAAGTCTTGGCTTCACTGTCGTTCCGATTCTAGAGGACAAAGTAGAAGAATTTGAACGTGCGGCGAATAACGATAAGAAACTCAATCTCTTTTCAGCTTATCGGCAATTGTCCAAAAGTCTTGATTTGATTAATCATGTATCAGATCAATTGCTAGAGGAGTGGTGCGTCAATCGTCCAGATATTGTCATTGCTGATTTTATCACTCTATCAGCTGGCTTTGTGGCAGAAGAGTTAGAAATTCCTTGGATTACCACAATGGCAACCCAATTTGTAATCGAAACTCCTTATGGTCCTCCTTGCTTCTTCGGAGGGATGGGAGTCGCGCGCACGAAGAAGGAAGAGAAGATACAGGCACTATGCCGTAAACTCACGCGCATTGGAAAATACTGTGGCGCTTTCCTCTTATGCAAACGCTTAAAACGTTACAATTTCAAGTTGTACAATCAAAATGGAGTGGAGACCATCTACTCTCCTTATGCTATCTTTGGAATTGGTATGATGGAGCTGGAGTTGAAAACACACTTCCCTCATCAATATGCCTGGCTTGGCCCTTTGGGGACTTCTATTGAAAAAGCAGAAGATTATCCTTTAGATCTCAGTCCTTACGAGGACAAGACGAAGGTACTCGTGACATGTGGAACCCAGTTGCCTTGGGCAAAAGAGAACTTGCTCCAGCAAACCCAGCAGTTGGCCAAAGACCATCCAGAATGCCACTTTTTCGTCACCTTAGGAGATGGGGCAAAGAAATTCTCTGAAGAAGAAGTAGCGCCAAATGTGACGGTCGTCTCTTATCTACCTTACAAAGAATATATTCCGCAGATGGACTATGTCATTCACCATGGAGGAGCTGGAATCTTTTATCAGTGTATTGAATTTAAAAAACCAGCCTTGATCTTGCCACATGATTATGACCAATTTGACTATGCGATTCGAGGAGTAGAAGCAGGAATTGCTTTTCAAGCTCATCGCAATCGCACCGAAGAGATTCAAGCAGGTTTTAAGGCTCTATTAGAAAAAGAATCTTGGGAAAAGTTAGAAAGACTAAACAAACTTTCAAAAACCTACAAGCCGTTGGATACCTTGGAGTTTGAGATTCAACGATTATTAAGACGTGGAACGGATGGGAAACTATGAAAATTCTTGTAACAGGTGCGACTGGCTTCCTTGGAAAATATGTGATCGATGAGTTGTTGGCTCACGATTATTCCATTGTAGCCTTTGGCCGAAACGAAAAAATTGGTAAGGCTATGGAAAGTGAGCGCGTTCAATTTGTGAAAGGGGATTTGAGCTCTATTGAGGAATTAAAACAAGCCTTTCAGTCTGTTGATGCTGTGGTTCACGCTGGAGCTTTATCCACTGCCTGGGGACCTTGGAAGGCCTTCTATCAGGCGAATGTAGTTGGTACTCAAAATGTCCTTGACTTGTGCCGTGAATATGCGGTAAAACGCTTGGTTTACGTATCTTCTCCCAGTATTTACGCAGCTGGAAAAGACCAATTAAACATCAAGGAAAGCGATGCTCCAACAGAAAATCACCTCAACAATTACATCCGAAGTAAATTGGCGTCTGAAAAACTTTTTTCTGACTATCCGGATGTGCCAAGTATCATCTTGCGTCCTAGAGGATTATTTGGTGTGGGGGATACCAGTATTTTACCTCGTGTCTTACGCCTCAGTCGAAAAATTGGAATTCCTTTGATTCGAGGAGGAGAGCAGCTCATGGATATGACCTGTGTGGAAAATGTCGCCCTAGCCATTCGCTTGGCTCTGGAAGCAAAAGAAGCTCACGGACAAGTATATAATATTACAAATGGGGAACCAAAGACCTTTAAGTATTTGATCGAAACCACACTAAAAGGATTGGGAGAGCCGATTCGCTATCGGAAAATTCCAGCAGGTCTTGTAGCAGGTGTGGCTTATAGCCTTGAAGGGGTGTATCGATTCTTTCATCTGAAAGCTGAACCCCCGTTGACTCGCTATACCTATTATCTCCTTCGATATAGCCAAACTCTCGATATTCAAAAGGCCCAAACAGAACTTGGCTACTATCCAAAAATGACCATTGAAGAAGGGATTGACAACTATGTCCAACATGATTAAGCGCATTGATTATTTCCCAGCAGGCTATTGTAGTAGTCATTCTGGTCTCTTATTTAAAGGGATTCCGAATGAAAAAATGCAATTTCCAGCAGGTGTCTTTTTGATTCATCACCGTGAAAAAGGCTATATTTTGTACGATACCGGCTATCACTACGAGATTAAGAAAAAAGCTCGGTATTTCTGGTACCGTCTAGCCACCCCAATGCAGATGAAAAAAGAAGACCAGATCGATTATTTATTGCAAGAGCGTGGGATTGATCCAGCAGAAATTACTTATGTGATTCTTTCTCATTTGCACCCTGATCATCTCGGTGGAGCAGCCCTTTTTCCAAATGCTCATTTCTTTGTCAGTCAGGAAGTCTATGAGGTGTACCAAAAACCGAAATTTAAAGATCTAATTTTTAAAGAGTTTTTGCCAGCTGATTTCAAGGATCGGGTGACTTGTCTCAAAGCAAATCAAAGGCATCCTGCTTTCCCTTACCGCCCGACTGCGGATCTTTTTGGGGATGGGAGCATTCTTGTTTCGTCCATCGATGGGCATGCGAGAGGGCAAGGCTGTCTTTATCTGGATGAGCTCAAGCTCTTTATTGGAGCAGATCTTTCTTGGGGAGTAGACCTCTTGCCTTACTCATGGCAAATGCGACTGATTCCTTCCTTGGTTCAGGATGATAAGAAGGCTTATCTTAAAGGAGCTGATTTGCTGGAAACACTCTTGCAAGAGGGTATTCAAGTTGTTGTCAGCCACGACCCGCAAGAACGGATTGAAAGGATTTTAAATGAAAAAAACAGTCTTTCTGAAAACCTTTATTGAAACCAGATGGTGCCACCGATTCCGTTCAAAAGAGGCCTTGAAGCGATACCAAGATAAGCAATTGGCACGCTACCATGCATTTATCACTTCTCAATCTCCCTATTTTCAAACCCATTCTCCCGAATCCTTTGGAACAATGGATAAAACCTTCATGATGACACATTTCAATGAACTCAATACCCTAGGGGTGGATCGAGATCAGGCTTTAGAAATGGCGATTCGCGGAGAACAGACGCGAGATTTTACTGAGATGAATGGAGAATTAGCAGTAGGCTTGTCTTCTGGGACTTCAGGCCACCGAGGAGTTTTTGTCACCACAGAAAAAGAAAGAAGCATGTGGGCTGCAGCGATCTTAGCCAAGATGCTGCCAAAAGGAAAACTCTTTGGTCATCGCATTGCCTTTTTCTTACGAGCGGACAATGAACTCTATCAAACCATTAATTCAGGCCTTATCCGATTGGAATATTTTGATATTTTCAAGGATAGCAAGGAGCATTTAGAGCGTCTCAAAGACTATCAACCAACCATTGTAGTCGCACCAGCTTCGACCTTGATTGAGTTAGCTAACTATGTCAGCAATCAGCAACTTGAGATTCAACCTGTCAAGGTTGTCTCTGTCGCAGAGATCCTAGAAGATCGAGATGCTCAGACCATCGCCAAAGCTTTTCAACTAGAGAAGGTTGATCAGGTCTACCAAGCGACAGAGGGATTTTTAGCTTGTACCTGTTCAGAAGGCAATCTACATTTTAACGAAGATATTTTGTATGTCGAAAAAGAGTATCTTGATGATAGCCGCTTTTATCCGATTATTACGGATTTCAAACGAACGAGTCAACCCATCTATCGCTACCGACTCAATGATATTCTGGTGGAAGAAAAGTCCCCTTGTCCTTGTGGCTCCATCTTTACTCGAATCGCAAAGATCGAAGGACGATCAGATGATATCTTCTATTTCAAAAAAGAAGATGGCAGTAGCCAGATGATCTATCCGGATTTTATTCGACGGTGCATTCTCTTTGTCGAAAATATTCAGGACTATCAAGTAACTCAGTTGGCAGATGGATCCATTACCATTGCCTTGAGTCACCGGACAGAGTCTATGGAGCAAGCGATCTTTACTCAATTTGAACTCTTAGCTCAGCAAAAACAATTCATTCTCCCAAGTATTCTATTTATCGATTACCAATGGGACTCAACACGTAAATTAAAACGTGTTCAACGACTTCAATAAAAGGAGAATCCTATGACTACCGTAAAAAGACATTTGCAAATTAAAGGCTATGGAACAGCGCTTCCAGCTCATACAGTAACTTTCAAAGACCAGACTCGTTACCGCGTGAAAGAAGGAGAAGAAACACAGATTGATCTTGCAGCGCGTGCGATTGAGGCAGCTTTAAAACATGCAGGACTTGATATGACAGACATCGACTGCCTGATTTCTGCTAGTGCGGTTGGTGTTCAGCCCATTCCTTGTACAGCAGCTCTTATACATGAGCGCGTGGCCAAGGGACTGACGATTCCTGCTATGGATATCAATACCACTTGTACCAGTTTTGTATCAGCTTTGAGCACTGTTTCTTATCTGATTGAAGGTGGTGAATACCAACGGGTTCTGATTGTATCCAGTGAAGTAGGAAGCCTAGGGCTTAATCCCAAACAAAAAGAAAGCTTTGAACTGTTTAGCGATGGCGCTGCAGCCTTTATTTTTGAAGCAACAAAGGAAGATAAAGGAATCATTGCCAGTATGCAACGTACCTGGTCTGAGGGAGCCCACGATACCGAAATTCGTGGTGGTTTGACAGCTTATCATCCGAAATTGTACTCTGAAGCAACCAAGACTGATTTCATGTTTGACATGAAAGGGAAGAAAATTCTTTTGCTTTCTGCCCGTGTTATTCCAGAAATGTTCCAAAAATTCCAAGAAAAATCAGGCATTTCTAAAGATGCTGTAGACTATATTATTCCCCACCAAGCAAGTCGCGCTTTGCCACTCGTCATGGATAAATTGGGAGTTAGCAAAGACAAGTACCTCAATATTGTCAGTGATTATGGAAATATGGTTTCGGTAGCCGTGCCTTTCGGCCTAGCCTATGCACTGGATCATGGCTATGTGAAGGAAGGAGATACCATCTTCTTGATGGGAACTGCAGCAGGGATGACGGTCAATATGTTGGCACTGAAACTTTAATGATGAATCCTCTTACTTCAAGCTCAAAAAGCATCAAGTCCCGCTAGTCTTTAGCGGGCTTTTTTGATATAATGAAAGGTATGGAAATTGAGAAAACCAACCGAATGAATGCGCTCTTTGAGTTTTATGCAGCGCTCTTGACGGACAAGCAGATGAACTACATCGAGCTTTATTACGCAGATGACTACAGCTTGGCTGAGATTGCAGAAGAGTTTGGAGTGAGCCGTCAAGCTGTTTATGATAATATCAAGCGGACGGAGAAAATCCTAGAGGATTATGAGATGAAATTGCACATGTACTCGGACTACATTGTACGCAGCCAGATTTTTGATCAGATTTTAGAACGCTATCCGGAAGATACTTTTCTACAAGAGCAGGTTGAAATTTTATCAAGCATTGACAATCGGGAGTGATTATGGGCAGTCTCGTCATTTATCAAGGAATACCTTGCAAACTATTAGTAGCAGAGGAAGTATTTCCTACTCGACTACAGATTATCTCGCCCAATGATATCTCCAAAGCTATGCAAATAGGTTTTAGCTGTTGGGGATATCCAAATGAAATCATGAAAGAAGTCACACCCGAAGAACTAGAATGTTTGCAACATTTCGAACGATTTCCACTGAATTGAAAAAATAGGAGAAAATAATGGCATTTGAAAGTTTAACCGAACGTTTACAAAACGTCTTTAAAAATCTTCGTAAGAAAGGGAAAATCTCTGAAGCGGATGTCCAAGAGGCAACCAAAGAGATTCGTATAGCCCTCTTAGAGGCCGACGTTGCCCTTCCTGTTGTAAAAGACTTCATCAAACGGGTCCGCGAACGGGCTGTAGGGCATGAAGTCATCGAAACCCTCAACCCTGCCCAACAAATCGTGAAGATTGTTGATGAAGAATTGACAGCGATTTTAGGTTCAGAAACAGCAGAAATTATCAAATCTCCAAAGATTCCAACCATTATTATGATGGTCGGTCTTCAAGGGGCTGGTAAAACAACCTTTGCGGGGAAATTAGCTAACAAATTGGTCAAGGAAGAAAACGCACGTCCTTTGATGATTGCGGCCGATATTTATCGTCCAGCAGCCATTGACCAGTTGAAGACCCTTGGTCAACAGATCAATGTCCCTGTCTTCTCACTTGGTACAGAAGTCCCTGCAGTAGAGATCGTTCGTCAAGGTTTGGAGCAAGCAAGAGCCAACCACAATGACTATGTCTTGATCGATACGGCTGGTCGCCTGCAAATCGATGAAAAACTCATGGGCGAGTTGCGGGATGTCAAAGCCCTTGCCGAGCCAAATGAAATCCTCTTGGTTGTCGATGCTATGATTGGTCAAGAGGCAGCCAATGTGGCGCGTGAGTTCAATGAACAGCTCGAAGTGACCGGGGTCATCTTGACCAAGATCGATGGGGATACCCGTGGTGGTGCAGCCCTTTCTGTCCGTCAGATTACTGGGAAGCCAATCAAATTCACTGGTACTGGTGAAAAAATCACTGATATCGAAACCTTCCACCCAGACCGTATGTCTGGTCGGATCCTCGGTATGGGGGATATGCTGACGCTGATCGAGAAGGCTTCTCAAGAATACGATGAGAAACGCTCTCTTGAACTCGCTGAAAAAATGCGGGAAAATACCTTCGATTTCAATGACTTCATCGATCAATTAGACCAGGTTCAAAATATGGGACCAATGGAAGATCTGCTCAAGATGCTTCCAGGTATGGCCAACAACCCAGCTATGAAGAACCTCAAGGTTGATGAACGAGAAATTGCTCGCAAACGTGCGATCGTATCATCCATGACCCCAGCTGAACGGGAAAATCCAGATCTCTTGAATCCAAGCCGTCGACGTCGGATTGCTGCTGGTTCAGGAAATAGCTTTGTCGAAGTCAATAAATTCATCAAGGACTTTAACCAAGCCAAACAGATGATGCAAGGCGTCCTCTCTGGCGATATGAACAAGATGATGAAACAAATGGGGCTTAATCCAAATAACATGCCGAAGAATATGCCTGGTGGAATGCCTGATATGTCTGCCCTCGAAGGTATGATGGGACAAGGTGGCATGCCTGACTTGTCAGCTCTTGGTGGAGGCGCTGGAATGCCTGATATGAGCCAAATGTTTGGTGGTGGTCTCAAAGGAAAAGCCGGCGAATTTATGATGAAACGGGCGATGAACAAGATGGCCAAACAAATGCGCAAGAATAAGAAAAAACGGAAATAATCGTTTCTAATATGGGCCTGGAACACACTGTTCTGGGTTCTTTTAGAAACTACTACTAGAGAAAACATGTTAAAAAAACTATTTCAACAAGTCATTCGTTTCTTTGCAAGATTGTTTTCTTCGCACAGCAAGCCCTTTGAATTCCCAAAAGGGTCAAAGAAACCTCCGATCAGACCGATTATCTTTGTACCTGGGAGTTCAGCCAGTATCCAGCGATTCAATGGAACCATCCGCATGCTCCATCGATTTTCTAGAAAAAAGCAAAGTCTTTTAAAAATAAAAGTCAACAAAGATGAGTCTATAGAGATGGAAGGAAGACTGAATACGAAAGAGCCGAATCCGATGATTGTGATTGGCTTTGAGAACAATCGAGATGGCTACAGCAATATCAAGCAGCAAGTTGAATCCCTTAAGATAGCTCTAACCTACCTTCTTGATCACTATCATTTTTCAGAGTTCAAGGCAGTAGGGCATTCTAATGGTGGACTGGTTTTGACTGGTTTATTGGAAAGTGGCTTTTTAGAGAAAAAGAAGGTAACCGTCAGCAAGTTGGCTATTATTGGCAGTCCTTACCAATTCAATCAAGAAATGTTTGACGATTTTCAAAAATGGAAGCATCGCCTGGGAAAAGAAGTACAAGTCCTTAATTTTGTCGGTAGCTTTGCTGGAAAATCAGATGGCATCGTCCCTCTTTCTAGCGCACAAGCAGCACAATCTATTTTTGACAATCAGGCCTATACAGAAGTGAATTTAAACGGTCGTAAGGCTCATCATTCAGCTTTACCCACTAATCCAGATCTAGTGAAACAATTAAGTCTATTTTTGAATCTATAATTAAATTACATAATTTCGGTTATGTAATTTTTATTTGTCTCTTGCAATCCTTAAGTAAATATGGTACATTTTTGGTAGCGATTACACATGCTTAAGGAGGATTTTATGAAAGATCCCAAATTATTAGAAACAATGAAAGATTACAAGGGACGGGATGAGGTTCCCGCAGATTTTGATGCTTTTTGGAATCAAGCCCTAGCAAAGATTACTGAACTGCCAGAATACAAGCTCGAAGAACGAGATTTCAGCATTCCAAATGTGATTTGTTATGAATTAACCTTTAAAGGAACCAGAAATGGCCTTGTCTATTCAAGAATGATCCTCCCAAAAACGGATCAAAAGGTTCCCGTTGTTTTCCATTTTCACGGCTATATGGGCCGTTGTTGGGATTGGTCCGACATGCTGGCTTATACAGTAGCTGGCTATGGTGTTGTATCTATGGACGTAAGAGGGCAATCAGGCTATTCAACGGACGGAGATCGCTCACCACTTGGGAATACGGTAAAAGGACAGATTATCCGTGGAGCCGTGGAAGGTCCGGACCAGCTCTTTTATAAAGATATCTACTTAGACCTTTACCAGTTAATTGAAATTGTAGCCAACCTTCCTCAAGTAGATGACAGCAAACTTGCCAGCTACGGAGCCTCTCAAGGTGGTGCCCTGGCCCTGATTGCTGCTGGATTAAATCCCCGAATCCAACGAACAGTCGCCATTTATCCATTCTTATCGGATTTCAGACGGGTATTAGAGATCGGAAATACCAGTGAGGCCTATGACGAGCTTTTCCGTTATTTCAAGTTCCATGATCCATTCCATGAAACGGAAGATCGTTTGATGCAGACTTTGGCCTATATTGATGTGAAAAATTTTGCCCATCGTATCAAAGGACAGGTTCACATGATTACAGGTCTAGATGATGATGTCTGTTATCCTGAAACGCAGTTTGCCATTTATAATCGATTAGAAGGTCCAAAAGAGCATTTAATCATGCCAGAATATGCCCACGAAGCTATGAATGTTCAAGTCAATGATCGAGTCTATAATTGGCTCTGTGGTAGCAAGATTCCATTTCGATATGTAGAAAAATAAGTTAGAAAAGAAAAACAATCAGTAAATCCATGAGATTTGCTGATTGTTTTGTGTTTAAAAGGGATCTAGTATAGAAAGGGATACAAAACAGTCCTATAAAAACTAAAAATTTATGTACAATTGACTAAACTAGAGCTAAACCATTGATACAACTGAATTAGAAGCATAAAGTACATTCTTTAATGAGTGTACTTTATTTTTATTTTGTACATTATTCTAGAGTGGTATTTTGTATGTTTTATAGTGCATCATATAATCAAATCTAAGAAATTGATTTGTACATTTTTTACTCAAGTAACAGTAGAAGGAGTGACGGTTCAATTGTACATTTTATTTAAAATATTTATGGCTATAATAATAGTATTTGAAGCATAGATAAAGTAGATACAGTGGTATAATAGTGTCAAAAGACTTTCAGGAGAAATGAGATGAGATCGCATACAGTTATTCTAGGCGCTGGTGCTACTATTGCAGCAATTCCAGATGGTGATAAAAATGGGAAAAGCTCTTCAGTTATGAATGGATTGCTAAAAAAACTTAATTTAGAAGAAATTCTTGCCGGTATTGAATTACAGACAAAGAGCGAAAATTTGGAAGATATCTATTCAGAATTATTTGAGAGAGAAGAGTGCTCTGAAATAGTTAGGAAGCTAGAAGAAAGACTCTATGATTATTTTGCTTCGTTGGAGTTACCTGATGAACCAACAATTTATGATCTTTTAATATTAAGTTTAACTAATAAAGATTGCATAGCTACGTTTAATTGGGACCCTTTACTTATACAAGCTTATGTTCGCTGTTCAAAAATTACTCTGAACCTGCCACAAATTCTTTGTTTACATGGGAATGTAGCTGTCGGTTTTTGTGAAGAACATACTGAGTTTGGAACAGTAGATTACTATTGCCCAACATGTTATAAAAAATTAAATCCAACAAAATTATTGTATCCCGTAAAAAACAAAGACTATTCTTCCGATGGATACATAAATTGGTGTTGGAAAGCATTAGATTACTTTGTTGATCATTCATATATGTTAACTATTTTTGGATACAGTGCTCCTAAAAGTGATGTAGATGCTGTTAATTTAATGAAAAAAGCATGGGGAAATATTGAAGACCGACCACTTGAAGAAGTTTCCGTAATAGATATTATAGACGAAGAGACTATGCTAAATACATGGAAAGACTTTATTCATAGCCATCATTATAGGTATTCAAATTCATTTTTTGATTCTTACTTAGCAAAATTTCCAAGAAGAACTTGTGAAACCGTATTTGCAACATTTTCATTAAATGTTCCTTCTGATGGTAGTAGAGGATTTAAAGAGAATTTTAATTGGGACATGATAAAAGAGTTTTTATCTGATATGTTAGTTGAAGAACAGGAAAATAAAGGAAAATCAAATTTAAAATCGAGATATTTAGTTTGGGGTGAAGATGTTAACAAATAATCCAATTAATCATAGTGTACTTAAATTGTCAATGGATTTCGATAATGCTTTTAAACATAAAAATATAGAGGAAATCTATAGACTAATAGAATTTGGAAAAAATATGGAAAACACTATTGATGATATTTCCAAAATTCAATTATTTTATTCTATTGGGACAGCATACGCTGATATATTTGAACTAAGTGATAACTTAGTTTTCAACATAGATACCGATTTTACAGTTCAACAAATTTATTACTTAAGAAAAGCTATAGAAATTTCAAATAACGTTGATATAAATTCTGAGAACAGTAGGTTTGTTTTCCCATTATTATGTTCACTTTACACTAATTACGCAAATTTATTAGATGCTTGTGGTAGAAAGCAGTTAGCTATTAAGATGTATTGTAAATGTATACAAATCAATCCAAGATTCACAATGGCTAGTGGTAACTTGGCTATTTGTCTAGATCATTATCGTAATTTTTTGAATGATAACGAACACCTCCACTTTATTAAAAAAATTAAAAATTTAATAGAAACAAGCATAACTGTTTCAGATCCAAACAGAGTTGATTATGCAGAAAAGCGATTTATTGAACTTTACGAACAATATCTTAATTATAAAGACTTAGATGAATGCTCTTGTAAAACCATCGATTATAATCCTAATTCACAAAAGTATCGCGAATGGTGTTGGAATAACGGGCTGTATCTTAATCCACTTAATGACTTACAAGCTGACGATATAAATAGATATGATGATAATCTTTTACTACCAAGTTTATTATTTCAATCGGATAAAGATTTAAACAAATATATTTCTATGTTTAATCAAATTAAGCAAGAATATGTTTATGCGCGTTATCTCTGTTTTAATAGCATTGAAATTGATTCGGTTCATTATGCTGATGAGAATGTTGATCTTATTGATTGTCTAGAATACGTACAATATTCTATCCGAGTAGAAGGATTAAAAGCAGCTTTTAAAACACTATATTCATTATTAGATAAAGTAGGAATGTTTATAAATGAATATTATTCTTTAAAAATTAAGACTCGACAAGTAAATTTTCATTCAATTTGGAGAACAGATAGCAATTTAGGTAAGTTGTTGGATAAGAATATTGGTCTATCATCTATATTTTGGATATCGAAAGATTTTGATAATGGTAATAATTCTTTGACAGCAAATCCACACGCAAAGCTATTAAAAACTATTAGAAATTATTTAGAGCATAGGTTTACTAATATTACATTGAATTTTATTGATGGAAGTGAAGATAATAATGAAACTAGACTGTATCTAACTGAATTTGAACTTCAAGAGTGTACATTAGATTTATTAAATCTTGTAAGAGAAGTTATTTTTTCACTCAAAAATGCCATTCAAATAAGTGAAAATGAAAAACAATCTACTCTAAGCAGTGAAGTTGCTTTAATTCCGATAAATTATGAAGAAGTAGATTCGGAAGATAAATTATAACATTGAGCATACAATTTATAGTCGTTATAAAAAGCAATAGTCTAAATTCATTTAACTAATCGACTTAACTAGAGCTAAACCATTGATAAAACTGAATTAGAAGGATAAAGTACACTCATTAAGCAGTGTACTTTATTTTTGTTTTGTACATAATTTGTTGATTGCTTAATCAATACTACATCTCTATCAGGCAATTCAGACTCCATTTAGTCCTCTAAAACCCACGTTGAGGCGGTATCACTGCTTGTAAAAAATTAGAAACCTTTAAACGAAAGGGAGAATGAAAAGCGTGAAGGTAGCTTCTCTAATCGAATAGAGGGTAAGAATCAGAGTAATAGTTCAAGTATGGCTTCTGGATACTATAGTCTGACATGCTATCAATCTATTTCAGAAGCTGGACAAATTGTAATAACTTTCCTTGAAGGAATTGAGGTAGATTTATAAGAGACTGTGACTGGGAAGTTGCAGTCTTTTTAGGGGTTTAATGATATAATGAAATTATAAATGTGGATATTGTTTAAATTCTCTGGAGGACGCATAATGTTGAATTTAGTAAAAGGACACCAAGTTAGCTTGATAGAAAACCTGTTTGAATCATTTACAAAGTTAACTGAACATCATTTGATGGCGAATGTACACGCAGAAAAAATATTAGAGGTTTTTCAACATTTTATTGCGATTCATGACGAGCCCTTGTTTTTTATTTTGGAATTGCCTGTCAGTATTGATAGAGAAAAAGTGATAGCAAAGAATATTATCAAGGAATCCCATAAGGATGTTTATTATATTGATGGTTGTTCAAGAGAGGAATGCCTAGCACTGTTGATTAGATACGGTGATTTGCTTATTAATGATGGACTTAGTCAGTTTGGATTTGGTGGTCATAAAAGTCATGATGAGATCATGCTTGATAGCTATAATGTTGTGACAATTTATAGTAAAGAACTATCGAAATTTAATGACTTTTTTGAGCCTCATAATATTCAATTTGTTGAAGAACTAGTGACAGCTTGGAAAACTTTTTCTAAGACCTCCCCAGGAATCTCTGAAATCTATGAAAGTAATGGAAAAACTGTTTATGATTTGCCTGAAGAATTAGCTGAATGGGGAATATATTTAGCTGAAACTCGAACAGAATAGGTATAACTATAGATTAGAAAGAGAATATTTCAATTCCTTAAAATTTTATTTAGAGCAAAGGTGGATATTGAAGTTGTAAGATAAATAATGATTATTTATGGCAGAACTCTGGTTCTGCCTTTTTTATTTATGAAGTATATGAAATATGGCATAAAAGACTAAAGAAAAAATGCAAAACGTTTAATAAATTAGAATTTTCTTGCTACTTTTTGAAAAATATTTTTTCCTTACAGAATCCTTAAAAATATTTTTTATACTATTTACAAGATTAAAGGAGGAACAAAATATGAGCAAATATATTTTGGAAACAAATGAGCTAACAAAAGTTTTTGGAAAACAAAAAGCTGTAAATAATGTGTCATTAAAAATTGAGGAAAATTCAGTATATGGATTACTAGGACCTAATGGTGCAGGTAAATCTACGACATTAAAGATGATTACAGGTATGTTACACAAGACGTCAGGTGAAATTATGTTTGAAGGACATGAATGGAGTAGAAATGATTTATCAGATATTGGTGCTTTAATCGAGATGCCACCCTTATACGAAAATTTAAGTGCAAGAGAAAATCTAAAAGTTAGAACATTATTACTTGGATTACCTGATGCAAGAATTGATGAAGTTTTAGAAATTGTAGATTTAAAAAATACCGGAAAAAAGAAAAGCGGTCAATTTTCTTTGGGGATGAAACAAAGATTAGGTATTGCAATTGCTTTATTAAATAATCCTAAACTATTGATACTAGATGAACCGACAAACGGATTAGATCCATTAGGAATTCAAGAATTACGAGATTTAATACGAAACTTTCCAAAAAAAGGAATAACAGTAATTCTGTCTAGTCATATTTTAGCAGAAGTGGAACAAACTGCTGATCATATAGGAATTATACATGATGGAGAATTAAAATATCAAAACACAATTAATCATAATGAAAATTTAGAAGAACTTTTTATGGATGTTGTAAAGAATGGAAAGAGGGTGTAGCTTAATGAAAAATTATATTTTTGCAGAAAATTTGAAACATAAACATAGCTTTTTGTTGAAGATATTACTAATTGCCCCGATTATAGCTTTACTAAATGCATTTGTATTGATGCCATCATATTTTAGCATAAACGCATACAATTGGTGGTATGTGATTTTAATGCCGGCAACTTTCGCTTTAATACCTGCAATGATGCATAGAAAAGAAGAGAGAAAATTAAACTACCGAGCAATTTTTCCACTCAATATTGATTTAAAAAAGATATGGATTTCAAAAATATTAACAGCTTCAATTTATCTAAGTATAACTGCTATTTTGCATATGCTAGGAGTATTTGTTTTTCAATTTTTCATTGGAGAACAATTAACAGGAAACTATGCATTCACGACATTATTATTCGCAAGTGTATTATTGGTTATAACTAACATATGGCAAGTTCCATTTTGTTTTTTCCTGGCTAAAAAGTTTGGGTTTATAGCAAGCATTGTAGTAAATGCTGTATTAGGTCTTGTGTTAGGAATTTTGTTAGCTGACGGTTCTATGTGGATTTATTGCCCTTATTCTTGGGGGATTAGATTGATGGTACCCGTTATGCGTATTTTACCGAACGGTATCCCAACAGAAGTATCAAATCCAATGATTTTAAACACATCCTTACTTGTTCCTTGTATTTTATCAATATGTTTGTTTACATTATTGACTTTCATTACTGCAAAATGGTTTTCTAAGCAAGAGGTGAAGTAATGATGAATATATTAAAATCAGAGTTTTATAAATTGAAGCATACTTGGATTCCATGGGCTCACTTTATCTTACCTGTTTTATATGCTCTAATATTTTATTGGGCAGCAACATTTACAAGTCTAAAAAATTTTTCTGATATGGATATCATACTGAATTATTTTGTGCTTTTAGGTGCTATCTTACCAATAATATTTGGTGTTATCACATCTAAGGTTGTTGACATGGAAGCAAGTGCTGGACGATTTCAAGTGATTCTATCAACTACAAAATCCAGAAGTAAAGCTTATAGTGGAAAACTTATAATGCTCTTATTGAGTTTCCTATTTTCTATAAGTTTAGCAGTTTTTATATTTGCAATGCTATTTGGTAATCAAGGGAGTATGGCTTGGTTAATTGAATTATTATTAGTTTTTATAGGATGTTTATCTACATATATGATTCATTTATGGGTATCACTTATGTTAGGTGGTGGTGCATCTATAGGATTGGGATTTGTGGAAACGTTGATTGCTTTACTTTCAATAACAAGTTTAGGTGAAAATATTTGGTATTTTTTACCTTGTACTTGGGCATCGAGATTATCTGCAACATATATTGTTGGAAGTGAATTGGCTGATAGCTCATATTTAATTAAAGAGTTTACCATGTGGGGCTATGTAGCAATACCTATTACAGTAGTCATTTTTACTGGCTCTTTATTATGGTTCAATAGGTGGGGTGGAAAGTCAATCAGTGAATAATAGCTCTAAATGTATTTGTAAATGGAATATGGTATAATAATAAAATATTTATAAATATGGAGGTGGTTTGGTATGGCAAGAATTCTTGCTATAGATGATGAATTAGATATGCTGACTCTAATCAAGAATATTTTAATAAAAGGAGATCATATTGTTGATATTTACCAAACCACGGTAGATATTGATGAAAATAGTTTGGGGAAATATGACTTAATATTACTTGATGTAATGATGCCAGAGGTTGATGGAATCAGCTATTGTAAAAATATACGTAGCAAAGTGGATTGTCCGATTATCTTTTTAACTGCAAAAGCAATGGAAACGGATATAGTAGATGGCTTATTAAGTGGAGGAGATGACTATATTACCAAACCATTTGGTGTTGGTGAATTGTTAGCAAGGGTAGAAGCTCATCTGAGAAGAGAACAAAGAGAAAAACATTCGAGTTTAAACCTAGGGAATATAAGATTTGATTTATCCTCCAATCAAGTATTTGTGAAGGAGGAAGAAATTCATCTGACAAAGTCTGAATATCAAATTTCGAAGCTTTTAGCAAAGAGAAAGGGACAAGTTTTTTCAAGAGAACAAATATATGAAATGATTTTTGGATTTGATGGGATTGGTGATTCTTCTGCCATATCAGAACATGTAAAAAATATTAGAGCAAAGTTCTTAAAATTTGGTGAAAATCCAATTTCTACAGTTTGGGGGATTGGTTATAAATGGAATTAATTAGAAAAGGACAGTCACTCAAAATAGTATTTCTTAAATACTTAATGACTGTTGGAGTTGGTTTAGGATGTGCCATCGTACTAGCTTTATTAACTTTTACAGCGTTTTATAGTGTTGGTTTGATTATTCCGGCTAACCATACAGAAAATTTATTACAAGAAAATAAATATAAAATTTTAAATAAAATAGACTTTGATGAAGCATTGATACCTAAAGGAGCTAGCTATATGTTTTTATCGCCAGATGGTGAAGTGATAAAAACTAATATGGATGAAGCTATTCAACTGAAAGCTAAGAATTTTCACAATCATGAGGGATTTTCAACTCCATCTTCTTCATTTATAGAATTTAAAAGGAATGATGGATATGTATTAATCCATTATTCACTAGAGCCACACTACAATAATGATTGGATGGAAAAATATTTCCCTAGTGTAGATTTACTATTAATATTTTTATTAATCATTTTCTTTTTAATGAGTGCATTTGTGGCTACTCTAATCTGGGCAAAACGAATAACAAGGCAATTATCGCCAATGCTAGAGGCATCAGATAAAATCGCCAACCAAGAATTAGACTTTGAAATAGGAAGTTCAAATATCAAAGAATTTAATGATGTCTTAAATAGCCTTGATATAATGAAAAAAGCCTTAAGTGATTCATTAAGAGAAAATTGGATTAAAGAAGAGAATAAGAGAAGTCAGATATCGGCATTAATGCATGACTTAAAAACTCCGGTTTCTATTGTCCAAGGTAATGCTGAATTGTTAAAGGTAACTGATCTAACTGATGAACAAAAAGATTATGTAGAGTACATTATAAAAAATTCAACACGTATATCAGATTATACAAAAGCTCTGATGGAGATGAATCAGTCAATTAAATTAAACTCGTTGAATTTAAAAAAAGTAAAGGTGTCAGAAATAATCGAAAGAGTTAGTGAAATAGCGAGAGAGATTACACTAATACATGACCGTACTATATCTAAATCTATTAATTGTGAAGATTCAGATGTAATGATAGATGTACAATTATTTGAAAGAGTCATTCAAAATATATTTAGTAATGCTATTCAATATTCACCAGACAAATCCAACATTGAATTACTAATAATGACTACAGATAAGATACTTTCAATATCTGTGATAGACGAAGGCCCAGGATTTTCTAATGAGGATTTAAAACGAGGAACGGAGCAATTTTACCGTGGAGATAAGAGTAGACATTCAGCTACAAACTATGGTTTAGGTTTATATAATTCTTGGAAAATAATGATATTACATAATGGACGCATCATATTAGAAAACAACACGGATAAACATGGTGCAAGTGTAAAGTTAGAATTACCATTACTATAATAGAACAGGAATTGTTTTCAAATGGAATTTATTAAAAATATATCCTTTTTGCTTTTGGTGTAGAATAGAAAATTTACTCCGCTATCAAGCAAGAATCGTACATAGTAGAAAGCTAAATGAACTTTGATAACTGAACAAATTCTAAAAGTTAACTTATAAATTTCTAGAAGGAACGGAAGAAAATCTGTGTTTAACTGCAACTAGTAAGTTGCAGTTTTTTATTTTGAATAATGATATAATAGGATAAGAAAAAAATGAAAACGCTATATATTTGAAAGTTGATTAGGAAACCAGGAAGTATGGAAACAATCGATATGATTATTAAATCATCAACTGAATTTTATAACGATTTAGTTTATCAGCTTTCAGATACGGTGAGACACATTTTAATTTTATTATTAGGGAAAGCAACTAGATAGCGCATTATTAAGATATTTTTACATATAGGAAACTAAAGTGTAGACGAACTGGATGGGTTACTAGTGAAAACTGCAAGTAGTGCTGGAAAGTGAATCGGAAAGGGCTTGATGAATTTTATTAGTAAGATAGCCATAAATAAAGGCTGGTCAGATGATAAAAAATATTGTGTGACAGATCAAAATCAGCAAAAATATTTCTTGCGTGTTTCTGATAAGGAGAAGTTAGATTCTAAAAAATTTGAATTTGATATGATGGAGAAGGTTGCTTCTCTTGGAGTTCCGATGTGTAAATCGATTAGCATAGAACTCTGTGATGACGAAGTGCATTCTTTACACGAATGGATAGACGGGAAAGATGCAAGAGAAACCATTTTAACTGTTTCAAAAGAACAACAATACATTTACGGAGTAGAAGCAGGAAGAATCCTCCAAAAAATTCATTCACTCCCTATTACAGAAGTTCGTGAAGGTTGGGAGGTCTTTTATAATCGAAAAATTGATGACAAAATCTCCAAATACAAAGAATGTCCCGTTCAATATGAAAATGGTCAGACCTTTATTGAGTTTTTAAATGCAAATCGAGAATTGTTAAAAGATAGACCTCAGGTTTTCCAACATGGAGATTATCATATCGGGAATTTCATGATTGGTGAAGATGGAGAAATTTATGTCATTGACTTTGATCGATTTGATCTTGGAGATCCTTGGGAGGAATTCAATCGTATTGTATGGTCTGCTCAAGTCTCTCCCTCTTTTGCGTCTGGTATGATAGATGGATATTTTGATCATAAGGTTCCGGATTTATTTTGGAAGCTTCTCGCTATCTATATTCTAAGTAACTTAGTGGGAGCACTTCCCTGGGCTGTACCTTACGGAGTTGAAGAAATAGCAGTAATGCAAAATCAAGCTAAGGAAATTTTAGAATGGTATGATGATATGAAGCAAATCATTCCTAGTTGGTATTTGATTGAGAAAAAAGCTGAATAATAAAAGAGTTGATTAAAGAAGAATTTGGTAGTTGGGACGTTAAAAGTAAAGAGACTCAACAAGTTTACAAGTTAGCAAGTAAATTTTTTAAGTGACAATTATCAGCTATAAAGTTGAAAAATGGTAACTATAAAATAGTTTCATTCTACATTTTAATTTTAAACAACAACTCAGTTACTTTCGTTCTTTAATATAGGAGTATACTAGCACCACATATTGAGTGTGTAAGTTTGTTAGTGAAACGTAGCTAAATCTCTCGCTTTTTTATTTCAAAGCTCCAGTGGAGCTTTGAACTCCCAAACCTTTTGAGTCCCACAGATGCATTATAACGGGGCTGTAGCATTGATGTCAAAACTTTCACCTCCTATATAAACAAATTCTATCCAACGTTTAAAAAGGATCAGTAGCTGATAATATATAGCGGTTTGCATCGTGACGACAAGTAGGTGGATTACGATTATTTGTAATTTATAAAATCTATGATGAGAGGTACGTGATTAGAGGTATCAAGTAATTTTTATTTTGCTAGAGCAAGCAACAAATCTTCTTCATAAGGACTATGCTAAGCAGATGTATCAGATACTAGATTTAGATAAATTTGAATGAGTTATGATGAATCAACTTCTAGACCACATCAGCATTTAAGAGGATAGGAAAATTAGAGTACCCTTCACAGAGGGAACTGAGGTACAGTTATAGAAAAAGAAAGGCTGTAATAACAGCTGGAAAACATTTTCGTTACAGCCTAATTTGCGTTTTTGTGGTATACTGAAATTGTTGAATGACTTTGAAAGTAAACAAGAAAAATAACTATTAAGGCTTTTATATTTGATAGTTATATTTTCGAAAATATAATATAATCAAAGATATTGCAGATGGATAATAAAATATGACTAGAGAAAAAGCGTTTAAAACTATTGAAGAGCAGATTTTGATTCAACGGGGCAGGAATTTGAAGATTACCGATGAGCCAGGGATGGTAAGTTTTATTCAGCAGAAAAATTATTTTAATTCTATAAATGGTTTTGAAACTATTTTTTTGGAGACCTCTAACCCTAAAAAATATATGAAAAGAGTCTCTTTTAAAGATTTTGAGAGAATATACACATTGGATAGAAATATAGCTAAGTACCTATTTCAAGAAATCGAAAAGATTGAGGTTGAACTGAAGTCGAGAATTGCATACGAATTTTCAAAAGTTCATTGCAATAATGGTATTGCTTCTAACTTAAAGTATTTAGATATCAATTGTTATGTGCTACCGATAGCACACAATCGAAATTCTTTTACAGAGTATTTTTATACTCATGGAGATAATAAAAAAACGCATTCTTTTTTTAGAGTGCATACTATTTCTGCCAAGATTAAAGATGTAATGTTTACAGGTAAAATTAGTACCTCTCATACTCGTAACGGAGATGTATATTACAACCTAGAAGGTGATTTTGATGGAATAGTTGATGACCTTAAAATAAATCAATATCGAGGGAGATTTTCAATAAAAGCTTCTAATACTCCTAGTAATATTTCTTCATTAAACGGTTCTATGAATGTGACGATTCAAATTAATAACATAGAGGGAAGATTTTTTGAATTATCTTATTCAGACTTCTGTAAAATTAAATATCCATATATTTCTAGCTATAAAAATCCTCCGCTTTGGGTTATTATTGATACACTAATGTTGAATGACTTGCTGGTTTTATTCCAAGGATTAGACATTGCTATACAAAATAAAATTATGAGTGAGATGGGATTTGATTCCTCTATTAGTGGGAGTCGAGAAAAATTTATTAACGCTTGTGAAATACTGCGTGAGTTGAGAAACCAATTGGCACACTTTGGTCTCATAACCAGATATAGGACGGGAAATAGTATTCTAATCAATAGACTTTTTATCTCTGATTTGTTACTTACTCCTAAAAGGAATAATAGAGTTTTAAAGTTTTATCAAGGTTTAAAAATTTTAAATTTTTTTAATAGATTCTCTCTTAAAAGGATTGATCGAGCTATTCAATCATATTATTTAAAAAATATGTTACTATTGAAGTTTGATATTAATAAAAATTTTTTTAATAGAATTGGCAAGTAAGTGTTGCAAAAAGTTGCTGGTTATGATAGAATAATATAGTTATATTTTAGTGCCACGACGGCGTGAAATCCTTGAAAGAGGTTTTCAAAAAGTCATAAGGGGGAAGGTTAATAAACTTTCCTCCTTATTTTATTTATTTAGATAAGTTGAAAATAGTGTTGAAGATGTTTGATTTCTGAAGTACCTTGAATTGTATAGAGTTTACATGCAGTTTAGAATTTCTGATTTATTATCCAGAGGATAGAACCGCTTATTGAAGATATTTTAGAAAGTTAGTCATTACCAAAGTTAATATTTATTTCTACAGTATAATTCTAAAATCACTTTTTTTCTCTTTCGTCTATTAGTATAGAAAAAAGCTAACACTACATGTGGAGTGTGTGAGTTTGTTAGTGAAACGAAACTAATCCTCAAAAGGTTTCTCAAAACTTTTGAGTCCCACAGACGCATCATGTTGAGGCGGTAAGTTTGCTAGTCAAGGAGTAAAACGACGAAGATTAGCATTTACTTCCGCCCATGCGATAGCTGTCCGTGATTGACAAGTGCTAGCACGCAGACAGAACGGAGATAGCGAACCGCTGAGTGTGTCGCTCTGCTCGTAAAAGCTTAGAAACCTTTGAACGAAAGGGATAATGAAAGCCTTGATTGCAAGGCTTTTTGCTTTATGGTGGGTAAGTATCAGAGTGAGAAAATTTTTGGAATGAGTAGAAGTGATAGCTAGAAATTATCAGTTTCTATTTCCATTTACCCTGTGGGTACGTGTTTGTTTCCATTGACAAGGAGTTTGTGGGAATAGAAATGTACCCACCTTGTTTGAATCAAGTGAAGTGTAGTTGAAGGAAATCTGTTGAAAGCAATACTTCATTTTACCGAATAAGTAATAATTTAGGCAACTTCAAATCGATTAAAAAAAACTATTTTAAAGGTTAAGAGTAGACAAAAATTGTCCACTCTTTTTTGCAAACTCAATTTATCAATAAATGAAATGAGGGAATGTAAAATGAAATATTTTGAGGTTGAGTTAGAAAATCCTGATGAATTTTTAAAACTACAAACAGAAGATTTTGTGAAAGCTAATCGCTTGCTACTAAGGAAGATAATCCAGAGCGTTACAGTCTATGAAGAAAACTTCGTCATATCCTTTAAATCTGGCATCGAATTGGAAGTATGAGTCTCATTCCATAACTTTTATATTGAACATATCATCTTGTTGTGTTATACTATAAATTGATATAAACAAAGATGTAGGAGGAACCGAAACTATGACAGCCTCAATGCGTTTAAGATAAGCTGGCAATAAAAAAAGCAGAATCTATACCCGATGATAGGCTTTTTTGTTGTGCTTATTTATACGATATTGAGCATTCATTAGTTACGGTGAGGATATTGGTTATTTAACTATACCTTTATTTAACTATGTCTTTAATATGAATGTTTCCAAATTGTATGTATGCAGACCAAAAGCCACATTGTGGGGTTTGGCCTGCATTTTTTATTGCCTAGAATGCTATTCAAAATAGAAATTCAAGCAAAATAATATGCAGGAGATAATATAAATGGAAAAATACAACAATTGGAAACGAAAATTTTATGCAATATGGGCAGGGCAAGCAGTATCATTAATCACTAGTGCCATCCTGCAAATGGCGATTATTTTTTACCTTACAGAAAAAACAGGATCTGCGATGGTCTTGTCTATGGCTTCATTAGTAGGTTTTTTACCCTATGCGATTTTGGGACCTGCCATTGGTGTGCTAGTGGATCGTCATGATAGGAAGAAGATAATGATTGGTGCCGATTTAATTATCGCAGCAGCTGGTGCAGTGCTTGCTATTGTTGCATTCTGTATGGAGCTACCTGTCTGGATGATTATGATAGTATTGTTTATCCGTAGCATTGGAACAGCTTTTCATACCCCAGCACTCAATGCGGTTACACCACTTTTAGTACCAGAAGAACAGCTAACGAAATGCGCAGGCTATAGTCAGTCTTTGCAGTCTATAAGCTATATTGTTAGTCCGGCAGTTGCAGCACTCTTATACTCCGTTTGGGATTTAAATGCTATTATTGCCATCGACGTATTGGGTGCTGTGATTGCATCTATTACGGTAGCAATTGTACGTATACCTAAGCTGGGTAATCAAGTGCAAAGTTTAGAACCAAATTTCATAAGGGAGATGAAAGAAGGAGTTGTGGTTCTGAGACAAAACAAAGGATTGTTTGCCTTATTACTCTTAGGAACACTATATACTTTTGTTTATATGCCAATCAATGCACTATTTCCTTTAATAAGCATGGAACACTTTAATGGAACGCCTGTGCATATTTCTATTACGGAAATTTCCTTTGCATTTGGGATGCTAGCAGGAGGCTTATTATTAGGAAGATTAGGGGGCTTCGAAAAGCATGTATTACTAATAACAAGTTCATTTTTTATAATGGGGACCAGTTTAGCCGTTTCGGGAATACTTCCTCCAAATGGATTTGTAATATTCGTAGTTTGCTGTGCAATAATGGGGCTTTCGGTGCCATTTTATAGCGGTGTGCAAACAGCTCTTTTTCAGGAGAAAATTAAGCCTGAATATTTAGGACGTGTATTTTCTTTGATCGGAAGTATCATGTCACTTGCTATGCCAATTGGGTTAATTCTTTCTGGATTCTTTGCTGATAAAATCGGTGTAAATCATTGGTTTTTACTATCAGGTATTTTAATTATTGGCATTGCTATAGTTTGCCAAATGATAACTGAGGTTAGAAAATTAGATTTAAAATAAACAATATTGGAGGAATATTTATGTATCTTATTTTCATGTAACTCTTCCTGCTAAAATCGCAGGGTTTTCCCTGCATACAAGCAAATGAAAGCATGCGATTATAGACAGGAGGAAATGTTATGGAATTAATATTAAAAGCAAAAGACATTCGTGTGGAATTCAAAGGACGCGATGTTTTAGATATAAATGAATTAGAAGTATATGATTATGACCGTATTGGTTTAGTAGGAGCAAATGGTGCTGGAAAAAGCACTTTACTCAGGGTACTTTTAGGAGAATTAACTCCCCCAGGATGTAAAATGAATCGTCTGGGTGAACTTGCCTATATTCCCCAGTTGGACGAAGTAACTCTGCAGGAGGAAAAAGATTTTGCACTTGTAGGCAAGCTAGGTGTTGAGCAATTAAATATACAGACTATGAGCGGTGGTGAAGAAACAAGGCTTAAAATAGCACAGGCCTTATCGGCACAGGTTCATGGTATTTTAGCGGATGAACCTACGAGCCATTTAGACCGTGAAGGAATTGATTTTCTAATAGGACAGCTAAAATATTTTACAGGTGCACTGTTAGTTATTAGCCATGACCGCTATTTTCTTGATGAAATAGTAGATAAAATATGGGAACTGAAAGATGGCAAAATCACTGAGTATTGGGGAAACTATTCTGATTATCTTCGTCAGAAAGAGGAAGAACGTAAGAGCCAAGCTGCAGAATACGAACAATTTATTGCGGAACGTGCCCGATTGGAAAGGGCTGCGGAGGAAAAGCGAAAACAGGCTCGTAAAATAGAACAGAAGGCAAAAGGTTCTTCAAAGAAAAAAAGTACTGAAGACGGAGGGCGTTTAGCTCATCAAAAATCAATAGGAAGTAAGGAAAAAAAGATGTATAATGCTGCTAAAACCCTAGAGCACAGGATTGCGGCCTTAGGAAAAGTAGAAGCTCCGGAAGGCATTCGCAGAATTCGTTTCAGGCAAAGTAAAGCATTGGAGCTCCATAATCCATACCCTATAGTCGGTGCAGAAATTAATAAAGTATTTGGGGATAAGGCTCTGTTTGAAAATGCATCTTTTCAAATTCCGTTAGGAGCAAAAGTGGCGTTAACTGGTGGTAATGGAATCGGAAAAACAACTTTAATCCAAATGATCTTAAACCATGAAGAAGGAATTTCTATTTCGCCTAAGGCAAAAATAGGTTACTTTGCACAGAATGGTTACAAGTACAACAGTAATCAGAATGTTATGGAGTTTATGCAGAAGGATTGTGACTACAATATATCAGAAATTCGTTCAGTGCTAGCATCTATGGGGTTCAAACAGAACGATATTGGAAAAAGTTTATCTGTTTTAAGCGGTGGAGAAATTATAAAATTGTTGCTTGCTAAAATGCTCATGGGTAGATATAACATCCTAATAATGGATGAACCCAGTAACTTCCTTGACATACCAAGTTTAGAGGCTTTGGAAATACTAATGAAGGAGTACACCGGAACTATCGTGTTTATCACCCACGATAAACGATTACTCGAAAATGTAGCAGATGTAGTTTATGAAATTAGAGATAAGAAAATAAATCTGAAACATTAAATTTAAGGTAGTCGCTGGTCAGTATAGTCTGTTCTGGTTGGCGACTCCATTGTTAAAGAGTATAAAGACTTTAGATTTTATGAATATTAAAAATAGGAACAGTCAATTGAACTGCTCCTATTTTTCTGCTAAATATATTGTAGTTTTCTTATATGTATAATGATAGATTAGCGGATTCTCATCTACGGTACTTACTTCAAATATGAAGAAGTGATCGCGGTTATCTCTGGACTTTTCCTTATTGAGGACAAAGTAATTCTTACGTGAAGTCGCCATTGTTTTTAGGATATCATCAGTTAGGAAGGTCAATGGAATATTCATGTTAGAGTAGCGGTAGAAGTCACGTTCAAAATCTTGGTAGCTCTCGCTATAATAGTCCATTTGTAGGTGATTACGCTGAAACTCAAGCTGATTCATAGAGCACCTCCTCGACAAGTTCAATACTAATAATGTCTTTTAATTTCAAATTGATGTGACCTGTTGTAGTTTTTATCAAAATGAAATCTTTGGTCAGACTTGGTATTGTTCCAGTGTAGGAAACACGCTTGTTTTTTTCAATCACTTGAATGCGTGTGCGTAGCTGCCCGGCGTATACTTGACTGAGGAGTAATAATTTCTTCTCTAGTGATAAGTCAGACATGTACGTTACTTTGTTTGTATCATCAGAGAGTGCTGATGCATGTTCAGATAGGAAAAAGCCCATCCATTTTTGCATCTTTGTATCCTGGTACTCTCTTGCTGATTGAAATGGTAAATATGAACGGTCAATCATATCAAATCCTTTCTATGCAGAGGCAAGGGTATTTTTATCAAATTGAATCGTAAAACCTTGAATTCCCCCACCTGTGTAACATTCTTTAAAGCGATTGATTACCTCAGTATAGATTATCACAGATGAGCTTGTTGGCTTAATGCTAAATGTAAATTCCAATGGTAATCGGTTTTCAGATTTAGCATGTACTAGTCGTATCGATATTTCAGTTGTTTTGAGTTTTCTCTGACGAAGTTTTGAAGTTGCTGTTTCAACGATTCCATGTAAAAATCTTTCAAGCATTTCAATATCATTACATCCTTTGCTACGGATTTCTGAAAATTGTACTGTATTTTTTTCTTGTTTCATTTTAATCCCTCCAATCCACCCGCGGAATGACCACCGATAAGTTTACTGCGTTCAATATTTCTGGAACCTTCAGTTAGGACGGTTCCTTTTTGTATGGCTAAAAAACCAAACTGTTCTCTGACAACATCAATAGCTGTCTGAAGTCTATTATCTTTTTCAATTTGTTCTACATCATCAAAGAGTGATAGTAGAGTATAGCTTTCATCTACGAAGCCACTATAAGATACACCAATTTGTCTCACTGCACCAGAGGTGTATTTTTTCGGAATAATACAAGTACATGACTCACCATTGTTTTGGGGAGATTTGCGGGTTCAATTTTATTCTGAGCATTTATAGATTTTTTCATCTCAGTCCTAGAATAGCCAATATGAATAGAAACGACAGTAGTCAATACTAGGGCTACTGTTCCGTTCCACAGTATCATTTAAAAATCATTTTCACACCCTTTCGTCTATTAGTATAGAAGAAAGCTCTCAGCACATGAGGAGAAATCATGAGGGATATTATCAGTTGAATAAGTAAGAGTATAATCTACATCTCCAAAGTAGGAGTGGCTAGTTCCAGCAGAAAGACCTTCATAGGTTTTATAACTGAATAGATCGACTTACTTTGTTGTCGAATTTTTCCTGTTCTTCAAGTAATTCTGAGGAATAGACGACAACTTTAAAATCAAATAAGCTAAAAACGCTCTAAAATCATTAAATTGATATTAAAGTGTTTTTATTGTCAAAATATACAATTGAAAAAATTTCCAGCTTTTTTAAAATCACTATCTCAGATGACAATTTAATCAAAATATGATATAATACAGAAAAAGTAAAAATAACAAAAGTAACTTACAAAAGTAAAAGAAAAAAAGTAAATAGATAGCCACGGCGGATATTCCTTTCATCGTTTAGAAGGAGTTGCTGTGGTTATCGTTGTTGCTGAGCTAATTAATTGCTCTTATTACTTTGATGAAGTTACTTTTATTATTGAATTAATTTAAATAATAATAACGATCAATGAAAGTACTCATCGATATTCCCTTTATGCAGTTTAGAGCACAAAGGAAAATGGTACTGATTTGATCGTTTTTTTATGTATTGACATCCTAAACCCCAGTCAGAACCTTCAGTCATATTAAACAAGGAGATAACATGAGATTTGTTGTATATAAACATTCACTGGTTTTAGGTGATAACAACATCGTGACAAAGCAATTTATCGTTCTGAAACACGATGACGGCAACTTACAATTTACTGATTTTCATCGTTATGTTAAATCTACTTCAAGAATCAAGTCGATTTCAGATGATGGGAATAAACGCTTTTCTTACGTTGTTAAGTTTCTTAATTTCATATTTGGTACTCTTGGACTTAAAAGTGTAGATCAACTTACACTTGAGATGGTCAGAGAGTTTTTTACGCTTTATGGATTATCTCAGTTACCTGAAGATAGCGGGAAAAGAAAGAAAAGCACTGTTGAAAAATGCGTAAATGCAATTCTCGACTTCTTAACTCTTTATTTAAGTGAGCGAGAGGGAAAGGCTAAGTTAAAAGCAGAAGAATTGTATACTACGACAACTTTTACGAATAGTAGAGGACGTGTTATAAAGCGTAAAGAACCAAATTTTGAAATCTACGTGGATGATAGCAACACTGAGAAAGCTATTTTTCGCGATATGCCAAATAGGGCTTTTGAGATGTTGTTTTCTCACATTGCACACTATCATAAGGATTTACTCATGGTTGTGGCCTTGGGGGCCTTTGTTGGCTTAAGACCATCAGAAGCATGTAACGTAAGACGTGAAGATAGTCCTCTAGGACCAGGTATTTTATTTCACCAAAGTGATGGTCAAGTATTTAAGATTGAGATCGATCTACGAAAAGAAATACCTCTTAGAAGCGATTTAAAGCCGACTGGACGGATTAAAAAGGAAAGACTTCAAGCAGTACCTTATATCTTCTTGGAGGTCTTTTTAGACACTTATAACGACTATATGAGTTATCTGGAAGGTAAGAAGTATGAGAAGGACTATGGGCCATTAAATCTTAACAGACGAGGAAAAGCATTATCATACGATGTATACTATCAACGTTTTCGTAAGATTATTCGTGAAGAGATGATCCCAATCTTCTTAAAGTCCGATGATGCAGAGGTTGTTTTCTTCGGTCAACTTTTACAGGAACATAATATTTCCCCACATATTTTCAGACACTGGTACACGACACAGTTAGTCTTATCTGGGGTTTCTGAGATTAGTGAACTCATGTCTGCAAGAGGTGATAAATCTCCTGAGAGTGCTTGGGTTTACCTGCAAAATAAAGGTGAAATCGCAAAACAATATGGTCAAGTTAATAATGGTGTTTTTGACTATATGAATTGGCGAGCAAATGAACTTTTTGGTGATAAGTTAGAAAGGTAATGTATGACTTATTCAATTAAATTTTTGATCGAAAATCTGTTAAGTGAACTCGGAAAAAACGATATACAGTATAAAGGAAAAATTAGTAAATTTCTAGTTGATAACAATTGGTTTAATATTGAGATTGATTTGGATAACTATTCTATCTCAGATAAAGATGCTCAATTATTAACAGAAAAAATAACCAATTATCTTATTGGGCCAACTGGTTTAGTAGGAATTCAACCTATATTTAAACAAAAATTTCCATTGACTTACAAATATTTTCAGCAATACTCAGAAGATAGCAACTTATCTAAGGAAAACATCTTTTATGTTCAAGATTTTCTTGCTTATTATCTAAAAAGAGATTTATTTCTCTGTAATGATAATGAGATTGAATTGTTGGTTGAAGAAGCAGTATATGCACTTGAAAAGCAAAAAGGCGAAGTTTTTATTGATTTTTTAAAGTGGTTAATGAATAAAACGAGATGTAACTATCACAAAAGATACGAATTTACACCTCGATACACATTAGAACAGGAGACTAACGCTTATGAGTTAGACGAATATTTAGAATTACTGTATTTTCTTTTTAATGACGATTACATTAGAAAAGAAGATATGCTTTATAAAGCAGCAATCTCAAAAGACTACGCAGATACATGGCTATTTCTAGCACTTCATTTTATATGTGCGCTACGTGGAACAGATTTAGAACAACTTGGGCATCCACAACTTCCTAGAACACCAAAAGAAGTTCTAAAATCAGTTAGAAGTGGGGATTGGAGTAGCAGTGAGGCAAGAAGAACTCTTTTAAGTATTACAACTCGTTTAACTTATTTAAATATTACTCCAAACAAAACAAAGGGAACTAAAAATATTAGTCAGATTAAATTTCAGGTCCCTGAGAGCTGTCAGGTATTGATTGGAACGTTGTTAGCTCTCTGCGAAGCACATTATCAGTTGAATAAAGATAATAATAATGAACCTTTAATTCGACAAATAAAAGAATATAAACGAATTAGCCGATATATGGGGAAAGAAATTGGAGACTTATTTCTTGAAAGGAATTTTAGTTCTAGATCTGCAAATAAATCCTATCTTCAAACTGTTGCCATGTTAGCAGATGATGTTTTACAAGAAAAATCTGAGTTAAATATTAAAGGCTATTTTTTAGCTGCATTAGCCCGTAGCCATAAAGGTTCATTCGACGAATTTGCTCAAACCACAACAACGTACCTAAAAGATGCCCAACTAAGCCAGCTTAAACCAGAAATGGTTGCGAGAGAACTATTTGAACGAGGTGTTTTATCTATGATTCCATCAATGCTCCTGACGATTGTTACTAGAGGAAAGTATAAAGAATTAAGTCCTAGTCAACAAACTCAGATGATTAAACAGTTAGATTTGACACCAAATGAGATCGAAAAAACATTGGCTTTAAGTATTCAGGCAGAAGTGAAATCGCAAAAGGCATTAAAAATTTTGGTAGAAGAAGAAGCAGAACCTAATCAA
This sequence comes from Streptococcus mobilis, assembly GCF_059727625.1. Classification (NCBI taxonomy): domain Bacteria; kingdom Bacillati; phylum Bacillota; class Bacilli; order Lactobacillales; family Streptococcaceae; genus Streptococcus; species Streptococcus mobilis. The sequence continues at coordinate 1,212,831 of NZ_AP041823.1, read as the reverse complement.
CTTCTTACTATTTGTCATCGTATAGGAAACGGTGAAGCCTTCTCAAAACAAGGTGAAAGCATGTGTCTTTTGTCTGCTCTTGGAAAAATTTGTCCATATGACGATAGGCAACATTGCATCGGTTGTCATTATGAACTACAAACGAAATCTACTTTATTGTTATTAGTAGGAGAATTCAACCGTTTGAACAAACAATACTCTAGAGTTCGTTCTGATTTAGAAAAAGGAAAAATTCGGAGTATTTTAGAAGAACAAATAAAACCTTGTTTAACTGAAATGTTGCAAGCTTTATGCGAGCAATATGGAGAGGACGTATTACATGATTACGAAGAAATAATAAAGGAGTTAATAAATTGAACAATCAAGCTAAACTTTTTAAAATTGAAAATTATTTTGAACCTTTTGACCGTGATTGTGTTTTGCGAGCAAAAGAAGTTTTCGATGATTATTTTGAAAAAGGAATTATTCTAAGTTATGATTTTGATCATAAGAAATGGAAAACTACAAATGAATATGACAATATTAGCCTGTTTTTTAACATTTCTGATTTTCAATATAGGAGATTTTATCAATCAATTTTTCAGTTGCCTTATAAGGAATTTATCGATTACTTAAAAAGTTTTATTGTTTTCTCAATGAAACAACATGTTTTAAGAACTTTACAGCAAATTCTAATGGATATTAAACGTATTATTAAAAATACAACCAAAGATGCGTTTTTAGATTTAGAAAATATCTCTGTAAAATTTCCTGGTTTATGTATTGACTTTTTCTCAAATCTTCCCTGTTCAGATGATAGTCAACTAAATCAACTATTGGAGCAATTAGATAATAAATTAACTATCAACCTTCAAAAAAGGCAGAGGTCAAAACAGCAAAGACAATTAGCGCAATTTCAATCCTATTTTACCTTTAATGACATTTTAAATGATTATTGGTCTCAAACATTATCTAAAAAAGAGCGTCTATTTTATTATCCATTGTATCTCTGGTGGCAGATTACAGCGATTTTACCTTTAAGGCCAAGAGAATTTCTTTTAATACAAAGAAACTGTTTGACCGAGAAAGATGGAAAATATTTTCTCACATTAAGGAGAAATATAATCAAGGGAAGGGATCGACTTGTTGCACATAAAATTTCTGAAGATTATACTTTGAATACTTATGAGATTACTAATTCATTAGCTTCTGAAATAAAGACTTACCTCATTCTTACGGAAAATGATCGTTCTACTAAATTAGATACATTATTTGTGACTGACCCCCATTATAACCGTTGGGGTCGTCGAACAGGTGTTAAAAACCGATTTTTAACTTACACTAATCTCAATACTATTTTGAGGTATTTTTTTAATGAGATTATTTCTCAAGAATACGGTTATCAAGTTAATTATTTTAGTTTTCCAACTAGATTAGATGAAAACGAGATTAATTTGATTCATATTGGGGATACGAGACATATTGCAATGATCAATTTAATTGCAGAAGGGGCTAGTCCTGTTACAGCTATGCTTTTAGCTGGTCATGAAGATGTGACAACTTCATCTCACTATTTTTCAAATTTAAGCCAATTTATTGAATGTCGTAGTTATCAAATGTATCGTAAACTAACGAGTAAAAATACGAATTACGCTATAAGTAAGAGGCAGCCATTTTACACAGCACAAGGACAATACATCGATTTAGAAAATAAAGGACGGTGTTACTCACCCCGCTTTGCGAAAGGTGATTATTCAGATTGTCTGAAAGTTATTAGTGAGCATGCAGAACTAGGTGCTTGTACGAGCTGCCCTTTTTACCGTAAAGCAGGTAAAGATTATTTTTCAATGGATAAAACATTTAAAAAGTCAGTTGATGAAAAAGCTATGGTTGTAAATGAAGCGATTAGAAAAGTTAGACAAGGGAAAGGTCATATTGAAGATATTGGAGAAGCTTTGTTGAAATTAAAAACAGTTAGCAATACCTATCAAGATTACTTAAATGCTAAACAACTATCTTTAGAGGAGAAGAAGTCTAATGGCTAGAAAGAAATCAATTACTGATGATGAATTGATTCATTTGTTTGAACAGTATTTAATTTCCCAGTGTTCCTGTGATTTAAGCTTGGTAAAAATTCCTCGGTTCGGTGACTATGTGAGGAATCATGGCTATCAAAATGTTGCGGATACAACCATTAGGCGTAACAAAAGATTCAGGAATTTTTTAAAAGAAAGTGAAATTAAATACCAAGATGAAAATTATGAGGCTGTGATTACTTACAAGACCATAGATCCTGACAATTTTATGGCAAAAAATCGTGCTCCAGGTGCTATGAAAAGAGCATTGGTGGAAATTAGCCAATACTATAAGAAAATAGCAAACATTGCGGCCAGCTATAAACAAGAAGCAGATAAGTTACGTCGTTCAAATTCTGAACTACAGTCAACTAATGAAGATTTAAAACAGAAGCTACAAAGAGAAAATGAGTTAAGTGATGAGAATCAAAAACTATTACAAATAATCAAAACAAGTGTCTATCCAGAAATTGCGAATGAGCTTTTAAAAGAAGAAGGATTGTTAAAATATTCTCAAAAGGTTATCAGTGAGGATTTCCTAGCAGACAATATCATCACCGCTGATTCAGAAATAGATTTACATTCTGGTGGTCTTATTGAACAAGAAAATCCTCAAAAATCAACTAAAGTGGTTTCTATTAAAAACTTACTGGACAGCAAAACTAATTATAAATGAGGAAAGAAATGAACAAGAAAGTTAAAGATAATCCAGCTATTTACATGTACTGGGATCAAAAACGAAATGTTCTTGACCCAAAAAAATTGTCGTCAAATAGTTTAAAATATGCCTATTGGTCTTGCCCTTATTGTCAACATCATTGGGAAGCGAAAATCATTGATGTGCAGCTTGACAGTTATGAATATCTTAGGTGTTGCCCCCATTGTGGACTAGGTGAACGTTCCATTGATGAAAATGAGAGTGTACTTCAGGTTTATCCCGATTTCAGAAATTATATAAACTACAGCATTGAACAAGATGAAGAATTAGATGAGAAACTTCTTACTTTGCCGTTCAATAGTAAAAGAAAATTCAATTTTAAATGTCCGACGTGTCAATTAAGTTGGAAAGATTCTGCAACAAATAAGAGGTTATTTCAACTGACAAGCGGGGATTTATTTCATTTTGGCTGCAATGAAACTACCTATCATTGCGATTACAAATCAGTTTATCCAAATTTAGCTAAAATCTATAGCGATCATTTAAACAAATTTAAATTTAACGAACTGAAGCTAAATTACAATATAACAGTACCTATTCATTGGGAATGTGATAAGTGTCATTGCAAATTTGAATTATCTATTGATAGATTATTGAACCGAATTAAAAGAAGTGGTCATTACTGTTTGGAGTGCCATTCTTCATTTGAAGAGTTGTTGGATAAAAATTTTGAGGTTTCTCCTCTATCTTTTTTGAAATCCTCCATGCTCAAGGAGTGGTCTGAAAGGAACAATATTGTACCTAATCAAGTTGATGCATTATCTAATGTTCATGTGTTATGGGAATGTACGAATTGTCACGGAGAGTATTCATGTTCACTATTTGAAAAAACAGATAGGTCTTGTCCATTTTGTTCAAATAGAGAAAAACTTCAGGATTTTAATACACTAAATGAAACACATCCCTATTTGAGGGAATTTTGGGACCTCAGTAATGAAAGGGATTTTTCCGAATATTGGTTTAAGTCAAATAATGTAGTTAGTTGGGTTTGTCCTTGTTGTAAAATCAACTTTCAATGTAGCCCAGCCGAAATGATCAGTCGAACCGATTTAGAAAATCAAAACTTTCAAACATGTCCTAATCAATGTGACTGGAGGACTGAGGTATTTAAAAATAATATTTTCATCAAAGAACCAAAACTCATCAAAGAATGGAGCGATAAAAATAAAATTCCTATTCATTTAGCTCAGACAACAATAGAAACGAAAAAATATTGGTGGGATTGTTCAAAGTGTCACGGGACATATCTATGTTCTATCCCAATTCGAAGAGAAGTTTATCATTGTTGCCCTTACTGCAACAATGATAAGCCCCTGAAGGGGTATAATACATTTGATTATTTGTACCCTGAACTAGCAAAATTGTGGGCACCAAATAATAAAGTCTCAATAGATAGTTTTGTTCCATTATTAACTGAAAAAAGGTTCTATTTATGGCGCTGCAAAGAATGTAACTTTGAATTTCATGAGCGCTTCAGCATTATATTAAATAAGTATTTAAGCTCCGAGACAAAAGATCTTAAAGAATTGTGTCCATTTTGTGCAGAATTAAAAGAAAAACAAGATAATATCTCTTTTGACGATTTGATGAATGAGTGGGACTATCTTAATAATCTAATTCTAGGAGATCCAGAAAGAATCCCAAATAATACGCAATTAAGATTTTGGTGGATTTGTAAGAATAATCCAGAGCATCGTTATAGAATGGCTATCGTAGATAAGATAGCAAATGTAAAACGATCTATTGAGCCGTGTATGTTTTGTAAAGGGCGCAGACGAAAAAGAGAACATTTTGTTCCTTATAAGAAAATTTAAAAAAAACAGGTTCAAATTTGAACTTGTTTTTTGTCATAGATTTTTATAAAGTACATTATTTTAAAAGATTGTATTTTTAGTTTTCAAGTAGATAACATACAGAATTTAAGTATACGAAAGATTAAGTTTTCACGGGAATAAAGTACATTTTTTCCTCAAAATTTTTTTCCGGTTAAAATCATTAAACCCTATAACATCTTTCCGAAAAACTATAATTTTCTTGAAAAATATATCTGGCTATGCTATACTACTAGTATAGAAAGATTTGGAGAAAAACATGAAACGCGAAATCTTATTAGAACGGATTGATAAACTCAAACAAGTCATGCCCTGGTATGTATTGGAATATTATCAATCAAAATTGGCCGTTCCATACAGTTTTACAACCTTGTACGAATACTTAAAGGAATATGATCGATTTTTCACCTGGGTCTTGGAATCTGGTATATCGGATGCTGACACCATGGCCGAGATCCCTTTAGACGTTCTGGAGCACATGACCAAGAAAGACATGGAATCCTTTATTCTTTACTTACGTGAACGTCCTCTGCTCAATGCCAATACGACAAAAAACGGGGTTTCCCAAACAACGATTAACCGTACCCTTTCTGCACTGTCCAGTCTCTATAAGTATTTGACTGAGGAGGTTGAAAATGAGCAAGGGGAACCTTATTTCTACCGTAATGTCATGAAGAAGGTTGCTACTAAGAAAAAGAAAGAAACCTTGGCGGCCCGGGCTGAAAATATCAAGCAAAAACTCTTTTTAGGGGATGAAACTGAGGGATTTTTGAATTATATCGATGGGGAATACCCTAAAACACTCTCAAATCGCGCCTTATCTTCCTTTAATAAGAATAAAGAGCGAGATTTAGCCATTATAGCACTCCTTCTCGCCTCTGGCGTCCGTCTCTCTGAAGCCGTTAACCTAGACCTTCGTGACCTCAATCTTAAGATGATGGTCATTGACGTCACTCGAAAAGGTGGAAAACGAGACTCTGTTAATGTTGCTGCCTTTGCTAAGCCTTATCTAGAACAATATCTCGCTATTCGAGACAAACGTTACAAGACAGAAAAGACAGATACAGCCCTCTTTCTGACCTTGTATCGAGGTGTTCCGAACCGAATTGATGCTTCTAGCGTTGAAAAGATGGTCGCTAAGTATTCAGAAGACTTCAAGGTCCGCGTGACGCCCCACAAACTGCGTCATACACTAGCAACGCGTCTCTATGATGCAACCAAATCACAGGTTTTGGTCAGCCACCAGCTGGGACATGCCAGCACACAAGTTACCGACTTATATACGCATATCGTTAATGATGAGCAGAAAAATGCTTTGGATAGTTTATAAAATTACATAACGTAAATTATGTAACAGCTATTCTATTAGAAAAAGAGCGTAAGATTTTTTTATGGAATCTTACGCTCTTTAATTATTTAGTTTCTTTAACTTCATTTATTTGTATGATTTCTTACTCCAATTGGAAAATCATTTTTCCAATTATTCATGAATTTGATTTTGAAGCAATCTTTAGAATTCTTTGTTTTCAAACAGTTTAATAGAAATGTAAAAAATTACAATTGAATAAATAAAAGTTAAAAGTAGTTGAATGGTGTAGCTAATTATCGAAATATTCCTTAAAACAGGGTTTAATATATTCAATACTCCTAATGGGCTAAAAGATAATAATAAGTTATTTTTGTCTAATAAACTTCTTGAAATCACTTCTCCTAAACCTCTTAACAAAACAACTCCAACTAGGGTACTCGATAAAGAATTTGTTATCAAAAATAAACAAATAATTGTAGTACTATAAAAAATAGTTGTAAAAAACGTTGTAATAATTTGAATGAATCCGGCCGTAAAAGTAAGCATATTATCTGCAGATGAAGAGTAAGCTCCAACTTTAAAAAATCCAAATAATAATGTTGTCGCTATAAAAGATGTTAGACATAAAACAACTAAAATTAGGAATGAGAAAAAAATAGATGCAAACAATTTTGAAAACAAAATTTCTACTCGTTTAACCGGTGTGACTAACAATGATTTAATTGTTTTTTGCTGAATTTCTTGATAAAACGGTACTAATGCTACTATAACTCCTACTATCAAAGCAAATATCGAAAATGTATCGCTGGAGGTTTTAAAAACATTTCCAAATGAAGATTCTGGTGCAACCATTCTTAGATACAGTATCAATAGAGAAATGACACAAACAAACCCTCCAAAAACATAGAAAATCTTTTTCCCAGCAAATAATTTGAACAACTCAATCTTTATTAATTTAAGCATATCAAACCTCCATATCTCTCTGCATTTTGATAAAAATATCCTCAAAATTATTTTGTTTCTCAGAAAAATTTATGATGGAGATATCCTGACGTAATAACTCTGTGAGTAGTTTCTCCTTTACCTCTTTCATTGATTCTATATCTAAAGATAACTCAAGTTGCTCCATTCTCTCAGAGAAATCAATGTTTAAGTTATTTAAGATAGACTTTGTAAGTTCTATGTTATCAGTTTTCAATAACCAAACATTCTTTATAGATCCAAGTGATAAAAATTCTGTCTTTTTCCCTTGGAATATTACTTTCCCTTGATTGATAATTGTAACTGTATCCACTAACTTACTTAATTCTTCCAATGAATGACTCGAAATTACAATCCCAACTCCTTTTTGGGACAACTCAATGAGTAAGTCTCTAAACTCTTTAATTCCTATGGGATCTAATCCATTGAATGGTTCATCTAATAATAAGATAGTTGGCTGATGTATTAATGCTTGAGCAAGACCCAAACGTTGTTTCATACCTAATGAAAAACTAGATACTTTACAATCCACACTATCCTCTAAACCTACCAAACGCAGATAGTTTAAAAGATCTTCTTTTGATAAGTTTACTTCATCATAAAGACTCGAAATAAGCATTAAACTCTGTCTAGCTGTTAAAGATTCATAAAATGTAGGGTATTCAATAATTGTACCAATACTATTCAAATAGTCCTTTGATTTCCCATCAATTGATTTCCCATTGATTTTAATTTCACCAGATTCTTTTTTTACTAAACCTAAAATCGTCTTGAATATTGTAGTTTTCCCAGAACCATTTTGTCCAATGAGGCCCATTATTTCGCCACTCTGCAACTCAAATGATAAATCTTCAATTACTTTCTTTTTGTTATACGATTTATTTAGACCAATAATTTGTAATAGTGCCATTTCGTCTTCCCTTCCTTATTCTTAATCGCTCTGCACTTCTGCTGTTTTTTATTGGTGCAGTGTTTCGTGTATTCCTTAGATAGTTGTTGGTGAAGAGAAAGTTACTTTATAAGAGATGGAAGAAATTGTTTGGCTTTATTTTTGTATATCTTTACATCCAGATAAACAAAGAAAATTCAGAAATACAATGAATAGACAAACTTTCTTATGATTTTTCTCCTTTCTACCATTCTTGATAGCGCATTACGGAGTTTTCATTTCGATCGATTTCACCTTTTGGAATCTCACTATTCTTCTTTTTGAATTGAATCCATAGAATTCCTTTATCCGATAGTAAAATGGGGCCATGATCATATAAATAATGAATCCGATGCTTTAAATCCCACAAATAATATTGAGATTTAACGCGTTCCTCACTTCTTCTTTCTCCCATATAAGTGAGATAAATATTGCGATATATGGAGGTTTCTGCTTGTGAAGTAGAAAATATCTTTTTATGGTTTTTATTTTCGAAGGTAAACGAAGCATCTTTATTATTTGCAACCAAGTATAGAAGATTGTGCCCATTCGTCATTAAATCGACATAATAGCGGTGATCATCCCTTGTTTGATCTATAACTTTTTTCTGCCCATCACTTAAGGAGTAGGCTACAATTTTTGTGGTTAAAGCTGTGTTATCAATTTGGACATAATACAAGTGATCTTTAAATACAGTCGGAAAACCGCTATTTTCTGATTCAATCGTCTGATGAGTCCCTGTTTCAAGGTCAAATTCTTCAATTTGATATAGGCTATCGCCTACTTCATAATTTATAAAGAGTTTCTGGTTGGATCGAGCTACTTGAGTAACTGGAACAGTTCCGATAGGTCTCCTATCGATCAGTGTCGTTAAAGATTTGTCTTTTATCTTCCAGAGATAGTAAATCCCTGTCTGATTGAGTTGATCATACTCTTCAAAAACAACAATATCATGATCTACATAGCTAACAGCTACATGAGTCAGATTAGATGTCTTTTCAACATCTTTTATCTTTTGAAAGTCCTTGGTATGTAAATTCATACTGGCAAGATAATTCTGATCTTCGTGTCCTTGGTCAACAGCCTCGCCATAAGCAATCCCATCATTTGACAGTGCGGTAGGTGTAAAGATTTTCCCATCTGGATAAGGAATAGAAATAGAATTTTTTAATAAGTCTTCTGCCTTTCTTTCCTCGAATCCTATTTTCCTAGACACATTGGTACTACCGGAAGGAGATTTTTTTTGTGGTCCTACAAGAGTGCAGGCTGATAAGAGAATGATAATACCAACGATGATAAAACTTAAAAATTTTTGTTTGTCATGATCTTTTGTCTTCATCAGCTCTTACCTCATGAATAGCTAACTATAAAAGATAATACAGAAGATCCTACCATTCTTCAGCCATAGACTAGTTGAGTTTTACCACTTCGTCAGCTTGTTCCCAAATCACTGGATTATGGGTTGCAATAATGATTATACGCTTTTGATTCTTTAACGTTAACAGCAAGTCCATCACCTCTCGAGAGGTTTCTGGATCAAGTGCTGCAGTTAGTTCATCCGCTAAAATCAAAGGTGGATCCTTTAAAATAACTTTAGCCAATGCAACACGTTGTGCCTCTCCCCCAGATAATTCATAAATCTTTTGATCCAGAGCAAGGTAAGCCAATCCTACTTTTTTTAGCACTTCTTCTTCTTGCTGCTTCTTCTCTTTTTTCGTTAATTTTTGCCCAATCAATCCCAAATCTAAATTTGTAGCGATAGTCTCGTTTTCAAGCAGGCCAAAGTTTTGAAAGAGATAGCCTAATTCATGCTTAAAGAAGTGATGCTGTTTGATTTGTTTCAGTTCTTGCCCTTGATAGCTTATACTCCCTTTTTCATAAGGCTCTATCTTCGCCAAGATATTGAGCAAGGTTGTTTTACCACACCCACTATTTCCGATCAGAGCATAGACCTTACCTTCTGTAAATTGCAAGCTCAAATCTTGAAAGACCGTTCGTTGGCCAAATGATTTGGTTAAATGTTCTACGCTAATCATATTAGGCTCCTTTCAGTACAGTGGCTAACAAGTGGTCTTCTTTATGAGACCGGTACAGGAGAATGAACCAAGCATTAGTAATAAATAGAAAGAGAGTGACAAGAGCAATCCACCATTCTTGAGTGAGAAGGAATACCAAGAGGCTTCCTAATAGCAAGAGGCTACTTTCTGAGAGCAAAATCATTTGGTGAATGTTTACAAATCCCAGACCTGCAATCTTCTTCAAGAAGATTTGTTTTCTAAACTCTTCAAAATATAGGAAATTCATAGTGTTAAAAAGAAGAACAGAGGTTGCTATACCAAAGACTCCTCCTGCAATCGCCATGAGATTTTCTATTTGTATTTTTTGGGCCATTTGCTGGTAAACGTCCACTGCATAGTCGTACTGACTAACACTTTTTTCAAGATCATACTCAGCAACAAGCTTCTTACTATTCTCAAGTCCATTAAAATAAAGGTAGGGATTTAGATGGGTGAAATATGGATTCTCATAGCCTCCAAAACTTTCAGGTTGTATAACCACTAAAACAGGATCTGTAAAGAATTGTTTATAGCTGATTGGTGTGTTGTTGTAGATAAAGCGTTTTTGATGATTCGGAATATACGTTACCTGCGCCTTCATTGATAAGGTGATATTTCCTTGATCATCTCGAGGAGATAGATAATCTTTATATCGTTTGATCATCTCCTCTTCTCGACCTTTTAATTTTTCTGGAAGCAAGAGACCAAATTCTCCTGCTTGTAAGTGATTTAAGTGATTTTTCTCTTCAGGAGATACTGGAACACCTTGGATTTCGAGGTAATTTGGAGTTACATAGAGAGTTCGTGCAAGTGGATCGTAATCTGTGATTGAAAACTCTTTACCTGTACTAAGATCCGTCATAACTCCTTTTGAACTAAAAGATACGAGATTATGATAAGCTAAAAGACCACCATTTTCAATACCAGACTCGATGAGCTTAGACCATTTTGCTCTGTTCTCAATTTGCGTCTCTTTGTTTGTTTTCTGTGAAAAATCCTCCCGAGTGACACCAATTTGAACCCAGTTCGACTGTTTAGACCAAGCCTCACTTCCCTCTTGATAAGTCAGCCAGATAGAGCCATAGATGCTGACACGATGAATTGAGAGACCAATGACAGTGATTGCAAGAAATTGACAAATAAAGAGGAAAACCAAAATGCGCTTTAATGGAACTTTCCCTTTTAGAAGGGTGACTAAATGCATTGTTTGAATACTATATGCAAAAATGAAGGATAAGATGGCAGATAAAATAAGTAACATCCCATTGTAAATGATACTACTTGAAATGATGACGGAATAGGTAAAAGGTGTTAATTGGAAAGAATAAATCAAAACCGCACCCATTATACTTGCGACAATACATCCCAAAAGCAACTCTATACTATCATCTTTTAAGGAATGTCCAAAAAGCTGCAAGCGTCTCATTCCTGAGATATATCGAATCCCAGCGCTTCTCATTTCAAGTGTTTTTTGTATAATAGTCAAAGCGCTAAAACTAATGATAAAAATAACCAAGGCAAGTGATTGTGAACCTGAGCCAAAAAAGGCAATAAAGGTCTGCAGAGGATTTGGTTTCTCTATAAAAGTTTGTGAGAAACCAAGAGTATGAAGCGTTTGATCCAGCTTTTCAGTTTCTAATTCACCTGATAATACATAATAATTCACTACCAGGCTTTCATTGGCAGCCAGTTCTTTCTTCTCTCTTTTAATTCCAAGAGGAAGTTTTCCCTCTCCGTAGATTTCATAGGTGAAAACAACCTGCCCTTTAGAATCTGTTCTTTGTATCTGACGGGCAATTATACTATGATTTTCCCTTGCCAAACGGTCTAAACTAGAAGATAAGTCTTCATATGTGACGCTCTTTTCTCGTCTCAGCACACCTACTACCGGAAGACTGCTGTGGATAACCGTATTTGGAGAAATAAAGGCAATCCAAATCAAAAAGCTAGAGATGAAAAGGTTTGATAAAACAATAAAGACACGTTTCATATCATCACACTTTCTAAAGCAGAAAAGGAAAGTAATACCTAGCTAGTCAATTAATTTCGTTGTTTAGTGGTTACTGAGTATTAAAAAATCATATTTATATTTTTGTAATCGAATACATTTTTCCACCTTTACTATACTACAAAATCCTTAGTAAAACAACTATTTCTATGTGAAACTAGTTTCAAAAAAGAGACCCGCTTCTGCGAATCTCTTACGACTTTATTCCACCACTGCTTCAGCAATTTCTTCTGCAGTGATACCTGCAAAGTAACGACCTAGGTTAATGGTTCGAAGGGCTTTGAGGACGTCTTCACGTTCGTATTTAACGCCACGAAGAACCTCTTCTACTGCTGCAACGTCTTCGATACCGAAGAAGTCACCGTAGATCTTGATGTCTTGGATTTTTGATTCAATGACATTAGCGAAGATTTCCACCTTACCGCTTGGGAATTTTGTGCCACGACGGACATTGTATTCAGGAGACTTTCCATAGTTCCAATCCCAGGTACCGAACTTGGTTTCCTTGATACGATTAATTTCAGCCAATTCTTCATCCGAGAAGACATATTCTGTCATCTCAGGGTATTCTTTCTTCATGTAGTCCAAAAGTAGGTCCCGGAACTCTTCAACCGTGATTTTTTCTGGCAACTCATCGATGATATTGGTCACACGAGCACGGACTGATTTAACCCCTTTGGACTCAAACTTGTCTTTAGATACCTTGAGAGCATTGGCAAGGACTGACAAATCAACGTCAAAAAGAAGGCAACCATGGTGCATGATCCGACCATTGATGTAAGCTTGGGCATTTCCACAGAATTTCTTGCCATCAATCTCTAAGTCGTTACGACCCGTGAATTCAGCCTTAACCCTAAGTTGAGCCAAGGTGTTGATCACAGGAGTTGAGAAGCTCTTGAAGTCAAAGGCCTTGTTTTCATCTTCTTTTGAAATGATGGTGTAGTTGAGGTTGTTCAAATCGTGATAAACAGCCCCACCACCACTGATCCGGCGAACCACTTCAATCCCATGCTCCCGAACGTAGTCGCGATTGATTTCTTCGATGGTATTTTGGTGGCGACCGACGATAATGGATGGTTTGTTAATCCAGAGAAGGAAGATTTGATCCTCATCTAAAAGGTGTTTAAAGGCATACTCTTCCAAAGCAATATTAAAAGTAGTATCATTTGAATAATTAATAATGTATTTCATAAGATTCCTTTATATACGATAGAGACTGGTCCAGCATTTGCTGTCCAGCCATTCTATCATTTCAAATACTATTTCTTCTTAGGTGAGTGAACTGCCAAGCCAAGTACATCCGCAAAGGCTTCGTACATCACTTCTGAGAAGGTTGGGTGACCATGAATAGTCTTGAGCATTTCTTCTACAGTGATTTCCATCTCAATGATGGTTGAAGCTTCGTTGATCAATTCAGCAGCTGCTGGACCAATGATATGAACCCCAAGAACTTCACCGTATTTCTTGTCTGCAATAACCTTAACAAAACCTTGAGCCGCATCAGATGCAATGGCACGACCGTTCGCCGCAAAGTTAAACTTACCGATTTGAACATCGTATTTCTCACGAGCTTGTTCTTCGGTTAAACCAACAGCCGCCACTTCTGGAAGGGTGTAGATAGCTGCAGGCGTCAAGTTCAATTTGGCAACAGCATGGTTTCCTTTAAGGGCGTTTTCAGCCGCTACTTCACCCATACGGAAGGCAGCGTGAGCCAACATCTTAGTACCGTTGATATCGCCTGGCGCATAGATACCTGGAACAGATGTTTCCATGTATTCATTGACCTTGATCCGTCCACGATCCAATTCAAACTCGACTTCACCGATTCCTTCAAGATCTGGAACACGGCCGATTGAAAGAAGGGCTTTATTCGCGATGATATCATCTTTGCCTTCAACCTTGATACGGAGTTTACCATCTTCTTCAATGATTTCTTGCAATTTCGTATCCGTCAAGATTGTCATACCCTTACGTTCAAGGATTAAACGAAGGTTCTTAGATACTTCCGCATCCATAGCTGGAACGATACGGTCCATCATTTCGATGACTGTTACTTTTGAACCAAAAGTCATGAAGGCTTGACCAAGTTCGATACCGACAACCCCGCCACCGATGATCACGAGGCTTTCTGGAACTTCGTTCATTTCAAGGATGTCATCACTGGTCATGACAAGGGATGATTCCATACCAGGAACGTTAATCTTGCTGACTTTAGAACCACCAGCAAGGATGATTTTCTTGGTTTCAAGCAATTCAGAACCATTGACCAAGACATTCTTATCCTTAGTGATAGTACCGATACCCTTATGAACATCCACTCCGTAGCTACGAAGAAGTCCTGCAACTCCACCGACGAGGGTATTTACGACCTTGTTCTTGGTTTCAAGAACCTTATCCATATCTACTGAGAAACTTGGATTTTCAATGATAATACCACGGTTTGCCGCATGACCAATATTTTCGATAATTTCAGCGTTGTGGAGGTAAGTCTTAGTTGGGATACATCCGCGGTTCAAGCACGTTCCACCAAGTTCAGATTTCTCAACAAGAGCAACCTTACCACCTAATTGAGCTGCCTTAATAGCAGATACGTAACCAGCAGGACCCCCACCGATCACTACGATATCATAAGCGTCATCACTCTTATTGTCATCGTTTGAAGCACTTGCTGCAGCTGGTGCTGGACTTGCTTCTGGTGTTGCTGCTCCAGCTGTAGGGATGTTTTCCCCTTCTTCACCAAGATAACCGATTACTTCTGTTACAGGAACAGTTTCTCCATCCCCTTTCAGGATAGCGATCAAGTAGCCATCTTCTTCCGCTTCCAACTCCATGCTGACTTTGTCTGTCATGATTTCAAGGAGAACTTCTCCTTCTTTTACAAATTCGCCGACTTTCTTATTCCACTGAACGATTTGTCCTTCGGTCATATCTACGCCGGCTTTTGGCATAATTACTTCTAAGGCCATTTTATTTCCCTCATTTTCTTGTTTCTATTCTCTCGTTGATTAGACCAACATTGAAATCGGGTCTTCAATCAAGGCTTTCAAGTCTTTCATGAATTTGGCACCAGCCATTCCATCGACAACGCGGTGGTCAATGGTCAAGCCCAAGCTCATGATTGGACGAATGACAATTTCACCATTCACAACAACTGGTTTTTCAACCGTTGAACTAACCCCTAGGATAGCAGAGTTTGGTTGGTTGATAATCGGTCCAAATGATTGAACGCCAAACATCCCCAAGTTACTGATGGTAAAGGTTGAATTTTGCAATTCACTTGGAGCAAGCTTACCATCCAAGGTACGTCCGATAACGTCCTTGAAGGCTACGACCAACTCTGACAAGGTCATCTTTTCAGCATTATAGACAACCGGGGTCATGAGACCATTGTCCATCCCAACTGCCATTGCCAAATTGACATAGTTGTGAGTGATGATGGTTTTGCCATCATCTGTCAATGACGCATTGATGTATGGATGTTTCATCAAGGTCTTAACCACTGCTAGAGAAAGCAAATCTGTTACAGTGACTTTCTTGCCAGTGGCCTCCATAATTGGATCCAATACCTTCTTACGAAGGGCCAACATTTGAGACATATCAACGTCATAGTTCAAAGTAAAGGTTGGTGCTGTCAAGTAAGATTCCACCATCCGTTGAGAGATCACCTTCCGCATTGGTGTCATCGGAATCCGCTCGATCTCACCATAAGGTGTCACATTATCTGGAACTTCTTCCACTTTCTCAATTTGAGCAGGTGATTTAATCGTATCGTTTTCGATATTTTCAGGAAGGAAGGCTAAAACATCCTTCTTCATAATCTTACCACGATGACCAGTTCCTTGGATTTCTTGCCAAGCAATATTATGCTCTAGTGCAATTCGTTTTGCAAGTGGTGAAATGCGAACCACATTTGTGTCTTTATAGGTTTCCACGTCTTCTTTGTGGACACGACCGTTTGCGCCTGAACCAGAAACATCATAGAGGTTGATCCCAAGATCATCCGCTAATTTTCTAGCCGCAGGAGTCGCTCTTAGCTTATCATCAGCCATGACCTCTCCTATTCTATTATAAGATATCAAGGACGTAGAGGACAAAGAAAAAATAGGAGATTGACGCTGTGTTCGATGAACACAAGGAAATCTATCTTTTTTTCACAGTCCTCCGTCCGGATTCAGTTATAAGATACTAAGGGCGTCAAAAGTCACAGTGAAAATAGGAAACTTGACGAAGAAACTTTAGTTTCTAGGTAAGTTTATCTTTTTCACACAGACTTTAGCCCGAGTTCAATTTTATGATGCAAAGGGCGTTTAAAAGCGACCGAAAAATAGGAAATCGACGCAGACTTCGATGAAGTCAAGGAGATTTATCTTTTTTCCGAGCTTTTAGCCCGTGCTCTAATCTAAGAAATTAAGGACGTAGAAGACTCTGCACCTAAAAAGTACAAAGTTTCTCGTCTAATTAATTTTTTTACATAATTTATGTTATGTATTATTCTTTGTTATATGTTTTACGAATGGCATCTTTGATGCTTTCAACTGTTGGAATCATTGCATTTTCAAGGTTTTGTGCGTAAGGCATTGGCACATCTTCCCCCGCACAACGGCGGATTGGTGCATCCAAGTAATCAAATGCTTCTGATTCAGAAATAATAGCTGAAATTTCACCAATATAGCCACTTGTTTTGTGGGCATCATTGACAAGGACTACTTTTCCTGTCTTCTTGACAGAATTAATAATAATCTCTTTATCGAGTGGGACCAAGGTCCGTGGATCTACTACTTCTACTGAGATGCCTTCTTCTGCCAATTCTTCAGCTGCCTGCATAACACGACGAAGCATTTTTCCATAGGTTACGACAGTGACGTCAGTTCCTTCGCGTTTGATTTCTCCGACACCAAGTGGAATCGTATAGTCTGGATCCACTGGCACTTCCCCTTTTTGGTTGAATTCTGATTTATACTCAAGAATGATTACTGGGTTGTTATCACGGATCGATGACTTGAGAAGTCCCTTCATATCTGCTGGAGTTCCAGGAGCAACAACTTTCAAACCAGGAATATGAGTAAACCATGATTCCAAGGATTGGGAGTGTTGAGCTGCAGATCCAACTCCATTACCAGCAGCACAGCGGACTGTCATCGGGACTTGACCTTTACCACCAAACATGTAGCGAGTTTTAGCAGCTTGGTTGACAATAGCATCCATGGCAATTACTGAGAAATCCATGAAGGTCATATCAACGATTGGGCGAAGTCCAGTCATGGCTGCACCTGCTGCTGCACCTGAAATCGCGGCCTCAGAAATCGGACAGTCACGGACACGTTCTGGACCGAATTCCTCAAGCATTCCTACTGAAGTTCCGAAGTCTCCACCGAAAACCCCGACATCTTCTCCCATCAACAATACATTTTCGTCGCGACGCATTTCCTCAGACATAGCAAGGATAATGGTATCGCGGAAAGACATTAATTTAGTTTCCATAATTCTCTACTCCCCCTTAGTCTGCGTAAATATCTTCGAAAGCTGATTCGAGTGGAGGGAATGGGCTTTCTTCCGCAAATTTCACTGAAGCTTCCACTGCTTCTTTTACTTCTTCTTGGATCTGATCCAATTCTTCTGCGCTCGCAATCTCATTTTCAAGGAGATACTTGCGAAGGTTTTCGATTGGATCTTTCTTCTTCCACTCTTCGACTTCTTCACGTGTTCGGTATTTACCAGGGTCAGATGAAGAGTGACCAAGCCAACGATAGGTGACACTTTCAATCAAGACAGGGCCTTTACCAGAGCGAACATGGTCGACTGCCTTCTTAAATCCTTCATAGACATCAATAACGTTGTTCCCATCAGGAATAAACATACCAGGAATGCCATAAGCAGCACAACGCTCATGGATATGCTGGATATTGGTCATTTTCTTGATATCGGCAGAGATTCCGTAACCGTTATTGATACAGTAGAAAATTACTGGCAGATTCCAGATGGAAGCCATATTGACTGCTTCGTGGAAGACACCTTCGTTGGTTGCGCCGTCCCCAAAGAAGCAGACAACAATCTTACCAGTCTTTTTCATTTGTTGAGTAAGAGCTGCACCTACTGCAATTCCCATACCACCACCAACGATCCCGTTGGCACCAAGGTTACCAGCATCCAGATCAGCGATATGCATGGAGCCGCCTTTCCCCTTACAAGTACCGGTATACTTACCAAGGATTTCTGCCATCATGCCATTCAAATCGATTCCTTTAGCAATGGCTTGTCCGTGTCCACGGTGGTTAGATGTCAGCAAATCATCGTCGTTTAAAGCCAACATAGCGCCAACGTTTGCTGCTTCTTCCCCAACAGAAAAGTGCGTCATTCCTGGCACTTTCCCTTTTTTTACTAACTGTGCAATTTTTAAGTCCATGCGACGGATTTCTTCCATTTTACGGAACATTTCCAATAAGAGACTTTTATCTAATGTTGCCATCATTTCGCCTTTCTTAGCATTTATTCATTCTCTTTCATTCTAGCCAAAAATGAAAGCACTGTCAAAAATAATGCTCATATGATTTCACAAACTTTATTCCTTGGAAGAAGGTTTTATAAGCTTTTTAAAATCCAAATACAATATTTCACAATCTTTTCTCTTCTTCCTTTGCTATACATATAAAAAAACCGATAGGATCCTATCCTACCGGTCGTTATCTTATGATTGGCGTTGGCCAAAGTCATGAATCATTTGTTCCAATTCTTCACGACTAGGTGTTGTAAGCATATAGAGGTAATCTCCCTGAAGTTCCGCAAAGGCTGCAGGCATATCTTTCTTGACACGGAATTGATCATGGTATTTAGCCAAAACTTCTTCCTCTGACAGAGTATAAGCTGCATTGGCACGACGAGAAGTTGCCAAGCAATAAAGGGGTTCAAACTCAGAAGCTGGGAAGGGTTCCCCTGCTACGATGGCAGCATAGCCACGGTACAAATCAATCGAGTGAGCGTAGTTGTAGACATCGATGGTAAAGCCACCTGCAGGGCGATTATTGTACTCGATCGCAATATAGTCATCCCCATCGCGGAAGAACTCAATGTGGAAGAAACGTTCCTTCATGCCAAAGGCTTTGACAATCGCTTCCCCGTATTGACGCAATTTTGGATCCATCTCTTTAAGAACATAATAAGAGTTATCCATCTTGTAGAGCATCAAATCGAGCGGCGTATAGGCATAGTCAAAAGTAGTCGAGAAGACAATATTACCATCACGATCGACCAGACCATCAAAGGTACAAATCTCGCTAGAAGTGACGAATTTCTCAAAGAAGTACTCGGTATGGCCATCCCATTCAGCTTTGAAATGGTCCACATCTTCTGCTGTTTCGATCTTGAAGGTCGCTGCTGCTCCTACCCCATTGTCGGGCTTAGCAATCAATGGCAAGCCAATCTTCTTCACAGCCTTATCAACGTCTTTTTCTGTTTTAACTACTGCACCAGGTACGACTGGGACTCCAGCCTTCTTGAAGAGTTTCTTCATTTCTGATTTGAACTTGGTTTTCTTCAGATCTTTTGGCTTAGCCCCGAAGACATTGAATTGCTCCCGAAGCGCCGCATCCAATTCCAACCAATACTCATTGTGGGATTCGATACGATCAATTGGGCCATGTTTGTAAAAGAGAAAGGCTACTGCACGCTTCACTTCATCCAGATTTTCCAAGTTTTCAACACGGAAATATTCTGTTAAGCTGTTGCGCAAAGGCTCATCTAACTGTTCATATGGCTCTTGACCAATTCCCAAGACAGTGATCCCTTTATTAGCCAGTTCGATTGTAAATTGTTGGAAGTTTTGTGGGTAATATGGTGAAATAACGATATAATTCATTGAGGTCTCCTCCCTTTTTACTTATAGATACATTTGGCCTAGGAAATATGGCATTTGTTTGCGCCACCATTCCCAATCGTGGGCGACATCATGTCCCCATTCAGCGAACCATGCAGGAATATTTTTGTGATCAAAGGCTTCTTTCAGTTTGTAGAAAGATGGAAGTCCATCTTGTTCCCAAGCTCCTAAACCAGTACAAATAACGATTTCGGCCTGACGGTAACGATCGATAAACCAGCCATCATTTTGGTTCCAAATATAATCAGATGGAGAATTTTGGTAAATGGCTTCATCGCCTCCAAAATCACCAACAAAGAAACGAGCGTCATAGACACCACTCAAGGCAATCACTTTGTTGAAGACATCTGGATGTTGCAAGAAGAAATTAAGCGCGTGGTAAGCTCCCATTGAGCAACCAGTTGTCATCATCGGATCAAACCAGCCTGTTTTGTGTTTGATAAAAGGAATGGCTTCTTCAATCACATAACGTTCATACGCTCGGTGCATTTCTGCTCGATCGTGAGGATTCTTCCAATTACAAAGCCAGCTATCACTATCCACACTAGAAAGGGTAAAGAATTGAACCCGTCCTTCTTCGATAAACTGAGCACAAGCATCAATCATACCAAAGTCATAGTACTCGTTATGGCTTCCACCTGATGAAGCGAAGACCACAACAGGAATACCAGCATGTCCATAGCGGTTCAGATACATTTCACGGTTGAGTTGGCCACTCCAGTGGCTTAAATGTTCAATATTCATAAGTTTCCTCTTTCCTTTATTTCTTTATTTACAGTCTATTAATCCCATTTTTCTGCCAAAAAGCGAAGGCATTCTGGTAAATGTTCAGCCCAAGCTTCTTCATGGTGAATAGCACCGGATTGAATCCGAATGGCAATATGATTGAGATCGACCCCTTGTTGGATGACGTCGTGATAATAACGAAGAGATGAATCGATATAGGATTGCTTGATGTTCCCTGCCATCAAAGTTTTATCTGTATCATCCGCCTCTTCAGTCCCCACATAGATGTAGATCCGTTGGTCTGCATATAATTTTTTGCGTTCGATATAATGATTGAAGGCATCTTGGTGCAGCCAGTTAGCGGATGAAAAGACACCTAAACAACCAATTTGATCTTGGTACTCTAAGCCCAAGAATTGGGTAATATTTCCCCCCAAGGAAGAACCAATCATGGCCGTATGTTCTCGATCAGCAAGAGTCCGGTATTCTTGGTCGATAAAAGGTTTCACCACCTCCATGACAAATTCGCCGTACTCAACTCCCTTGCCACCAAATTGCATGCCAGGAATATTGGATTCCTTGTACTTCCAGGCAGAGTATTCGTTCATGCGTTGGAAACCATCATTATCGATCGCAACAACAATCATGCGACTAATATCTGGATTCCGCTTAATGGCTGGAATGACTTTCCAGGAATGACCCGCATAAGCTTCCTTGCTGTACAAAACGTTTTGCCCATCGTGGAAATAAACCACAGGGTAACGTCTATCTGTATCCGTTTCATAATTCTTAGGTAATAAGACTCGCACACGACGGAGTTTTCCGGTATAAGGCACTTTCAACTCGTGTGTCTTCATATCTAAATAAAAATAGGATTTGTTCATTGTCAGAAAACTCTCTATATTCTAAATTTTATTCATTATACCATTTTTAGAAGAAAAAGTCTGGATTTTCTCCAAACTTTTTCCTTTATTGGGTTATTTTTCCATAAACTGAGCCAAATCTTGTAAAGAACGTTCGGCAATTTTCTCATAACGTTCCTTTTTATCCCGAATGCGTGGTCCTTCTAGCTCTTTGATAATCCCGAAGTTGACATTCATGGGTTGGAAATGCTTGCTGTCGGCATGAGTGATATAGTGAGCCAGACTTCCGATGGCTGTCGTTTCAGGGAAAATCGCTGCTTCTTCTCCTTTGAAAAGGCGAGCTGCATTGATTCCAGCTACCAAACCTGAGGCAGCTGACTCCACATAGCCTTCTACCCCTGTCATTTGACCTGCAAAGAAGAGATTAGCTTGTTTCTTAGAACGATAAGTTTGTTCAAGCAGATTTGGAGAATCCATGTAGGAATTGCGGTGCATGACGCCGTATCTCACAAACTCCGCATGTTCCAAACCTGGAATCATTTGGAAAACCCGTTTTTGCTCACCCCATTTAAGGTGAGTTTGGAAGCCGACGATATTGTATAGGCTAGCTGCCGCATTGTCTTGACGTAACTGAACAACTGCATAGGGTGTCTTAAACTCCCCATCACGTGGCCCTTTGTAGTCATCTGGATACTCGAGTCCGACTGGCTTCATAGGACCATAGAGCATGGTTTTGATGCCTCGTTTAGCCATGACTTCAATGGGCATACAACCTTCAAAATACTTTTCTTTTTCAAAAGAGTTGAGCGGGGCTTCTTCTGCATTAACCAAGGCATCGTGAAAATCCATAAATTCTTGTTTGGTCATTGGGCAGTTGAGATACGCCGCTTCTCCCTTGTCATAACGAGACTTGAGGTAAACCTTGTTCATATCGACAGTATTGACATCGATGATTGGAGCTGCTGCATCATAGAAATAGAAACCATCGCCACCATTAAGGGCATGGATCTTTTCTGCCAAGGCATCGCTGGTTAGAGGCCCCGTTGCGACCACTGTGATGGCATCTGTCGGCAATTCAGTAATTTCATCACGAATGACTTCAATAAGAGGATGTTGGGACACCTTCTCCGTCACCCGGCTAGCAAAACCTTCTCGGTCCACAGCAAGTGCTCCACCGGCTGGTACACGAGTCGCTTCCGCTGCTTCAAGGATGACAGAACCCAGACGGCGCATTTCTTCTTTGAGGAGCCCGACAGCATTGGTGAGAGAATCCCCACGAAGAGAGTTGGAACAAACTAGCTCCGCAAAGTTGTCTGTTTTATGTTGCGGAGTGGATTTGACCCCCCGCATTTCATAAAGCTTGACCGGAATTCCCTGTTGGGCAATCTGATAAGCTGCTTCGGAGCCAGCAAGGCCAGCACCGATCACATTGATATAAGATTGAGACATGACACTAATACCTCTTTGGGTATCCAAACACTCTGCTGGACTGTTTGACACCCACAAATCTTTCTAATTTTCTACTTGGTCCATTATACCAAAAAGCCAAGTAAAAAGACAGGGAGGCTTTTCCTTCCTGTCTTAGACTTTACTATTTATTTTCTTATAGACACAACCAAGCTGCTAAGAGGGCAGATAGGATACTGAACAAGGACCCGATCAAGTAATACTCCGCAAAGGCTGGATTCTCCGAAATTTTATTATAGCGGGCGATGGATTTGGCTGTAAATACTAGGCCGATAGAAGCAAATTGCCCATAGACCAGACAGGCACCAATCACCAAACGCTCTAAAAAGCCAATCATGGAACCAGCCCCAGTGATCGTATCCATTTTCTTCTTGCTGGTGGGTTGATACTTGGTAAACAGAATTTTAAAGGCAATATTGCTCGGTTTCCCAACTAGGAGGACATAAAAGATTAGATTTAAAGTGTCCAGAGGCAGATAGGTCGAACCATTCTTCGCTCCTAAAAGGACTAGATACGTCAAGATACCAATATGCAAGACTTGATCCAAGGCAAAGGTCCATGCGGTTGGTAATTTCAATTGCTTCTGCACGATCGGTTTTAAGAAATCTATTCCAGCATGAGTCAGTAAAATGACCAAGCAAATCCACCACAAATCTAAATGAAAGAGCGAAACAATGAACAAAGGCAAAGCCACATACAGAATGTGAAGTCCGAGCACCTTCTTATCCTGATCCTTGCGATCCGCCATCTTCTGACTTTGAAAATAATAATCCGATAACAAATGACAAATCAACAAGAGGATCAAATATGGATTCGTTACGATACTAGACAATCCGCTCATGGGCCTCTCCTTTCTCTAAGCTATGAATACAAGCTAGTGTTGCTGCTCGTCCCCGTAAATAAACACGAATACTGCTACTCTTTAAGCGCTTGGACAGGGCACTTGGGTTAAGCCCTAGCGATTGGGCCAAATCCTGCTGGCTAAAGTTTTCACTATAGACAGCTCTCTTTAGCAGATTGAGTAGGATCTCTTCCTGACTCTCTCGCCAACCCGAACGTATGGCTTCTCCGGAAGCGATGAGCGCATTCACCAATGAGTCCTGGCTGTCATTACCGCTCAAAAAATAGATCTGGGTGTTGCCATAATCATTTTTCTGATGGACCAGATTAATAGCTGCACGAGCATTCCAATAGGCTGGTCCATCTGCACCGATACTTTGCAGAGGATCAATATCCGTTACAATCTCCCCGAGGCCAATGCCGAAACGAAGTTGAGTCGGTTTTAGTTCTGAACGCAGGGTATCGATAATTTGAAAAACGGGAGCCTCTACTTTCAAAAGCGCCTGAAACTCATCGCCCAAAGTTAAGGTAAAAGCCGATGCTAGGTAGCCTTTAAAAAGCTCATTGATCTTTTGAAGCGTTTTTTCTAACTGTTTTTGAAGGTCAAAACGTTCTTGTACAATTTTGGAATCAATCACATCTGCAATCAAAGCAAGATACATAAGCCCACCTCCTTATGTCTATTATAACGAAAATACTAAAAAATGTCTATTATAACAGACATTTGTAAAAATTGCCGTTATAATAGACATTGAAGCGTTTAAAAACTTATTTCACTTTTTCTTCTTCGTAGTCGCCATTGCTACATACAACTTGTTTGCCACCGCCACGAACTTTTTTCTCAACTAAGTAGTGGCCACATTTTGGACAATCCCGACCGATTGGTTTATCCCAAGAGGTAAATTCACACTCTGGATAGCGATTGCATCCATAGAAGATACGGTTGCGCTTGGTTTTACGCTCGATGATTTGTCCCTGATGACAGTCAGGACACTCCACGCCTATTTCTTTGACAATAGCTTGGGTATGACGACAATCTGGGAAATTACTACAAGCATAGAACTTACCAAAACGTCCTAATTTAATCACCATCGGGCTGCCACAGACTTCACAATCAAAACCAGCTGGTTCATCTTTGATTTGGATTTTTTCCATCTCTTCTTCAGCCTTTGCGACTTCTTTAGAGAATGGTTTGTAGAAGGCATCAATGACCTTTTGCCACTCTTCCTTTCCAAGTTCGACATCATCGAGTTTCCCTTCCATCTCCGCTGTGAAGGTCACGTTGACAATATCTGGGAAGAATTCAACAATCAGTTTATTGACGATCTCCCCTAACTCTGTTGGTTCAAAGCGTTTGGCTACCAGCTTCACATAATAACGTTTTTGAATGGTCTCAATCGTCGGTGCATAGGTTGAAGGACGACCAACACCGTTCTCTTCCAAGGTCTTAATCAAAGTCGCTTCAGAATATCGAGCAGGTGGTTGGGTAAAGTGTTGCTCCGGCTTGCTATTGACTTGCTTAACGATATCGCCTTCTACCATATCCGGCAACATCTTGTTCTTATCTGAATCGTTATAAATCGCCAAATAACCATCAAACTTCACCTGGCTCCCGTTTGCCGTATACTGAACCCCATTTTGACCTAAACGGACATTCATGGTATCAAAGACAGCTGCTGTCATTTGACTAGCTACAAAGCGGTTCCAAATTAAGGTGTAGAGCTTGAGCTGGTCCTTGTCGAGGTACTTGGCAATGCTCTCAGGAGTATTGAAGACGCTGGATGGACGGATCGCTTCGTGGGCATCTTGGGCACCAGAAGCATTCTTCACACGGCTTCCATGCTTAGAGTATTTCTCATCGAAGCGATCCACGATAAAGTTCGCTGCCTCATTTTGCGCAACCGGACTAATCCGTGTAGAATCGGTACGCATATAGGTAATCAAACCTTGAACACCAGAGCCAATATTGATTCCTTCGTACAATTGCTGAGCTACCATCATGGTCTTGCGTGTACGGAAGTTGATCTTATTGGCAGCATCCATCTGCATAGAAGAGGTGGTGTATGGAAGTGGCGCATTTCGACGACGTTCTTTCTTTTCCACTTTTTCAACTGTAAAACCTTTGCCATCTAAGCGTTCAAGAACAGCTCTCACCTCTTCATTGGTGTTGAGCTTCATCTTCTTGCCATCAATCCCATAGAAGCTGGCTTGGAATTGCTTGGTCCCTTTTTTGAAGACACCATCAATGGTCCAGTATTCTTCCGGCTTAAAATCATTAATTTCATTTTCACGATCAATGATTAATTTGAGGGCAACAGATTGCACGCGTCCTGCAGAAAGTCCTTTTTTGACCTTTTTCCAAAGAATAGGCGAGATAGAATACCCTACAATCCGGTCCAAGACCCGACGTGCTTGTTGGGCATCGACCAAGTCCATATCGATTTGGCGCGGTTCTTTAAAGGCATTTTTAACGGCATCCTTGGTGATTTCGTTAAAGACCACACGGTTTTTTTCTTTGGCATCCAAGTTCAAAATATGCGCTAAATGCCAAGAAATAGCTTCTCCTTCTCGGTCCGGGTCACTTGCGAGAAAGACTTGTTTGGCTTTTTTAGCTTCTTTTTTCAAATCATTGATCAAGGGACCTTTTCCGCGAATATTGATATACTCCGGTTCATAGTTATTGTCGAAGTCAATCGACATCGTAGATTTTTTTAGATCCCGAATATGGCCAACACTAGCCATGACTTTGTAGTTACGACCAAGGTATTTTTCGATTGTTTTGGCCTTCGCAGGAGACTCCACAATCACCAAGTTTTTCTTGGTTGTACTACTTTTCTTTTTTGTTTTTGTTACCACGTTTTATCCCTCTGTATTGTATAAATCTCATTGAGTTTAATACATTTTAAGAAAGATGTCAACTAGGAACTTCTCCTATAGGAAAATCACAATTCGTATTTCAATTCATCAAGAATGTCCTGGCCTGATGTGACAAGCTTTGCGCCTTCTTGAATCAAGTGATGGCAGCCTGCAGATTTTCCATCTAAAATATTTCCTGGAATAGCAAAAACGTCTCTCCCTTCTTCCATAGCACGCTCACAAGTAATTAAACTACCTGAACGGAGTCGAGCCTCTGCCACAATCACAGCCTGACAGAGGCCTGCAATGATGCGATTTCGCTCTGGAAAATGAAACTTAAGTGGTGCCTGCCCTGGACCATACTCGCTCAAGATCAGATGGTGTTCCCCCATATGCGCCTGCAGTCTTTGATTGCTCTTAGGATAAAAGACATCCAGTCCCGTTCCAATAACTCCGATGGTTTTGCCACCATTGCGGATACTAGCATAATGCGCGGTCGCATCAATCCCCTTAGCAAGTCCGCTAACAATGACCAATTCATTCCCAAGTTCCTTAATAATCTTCTCTACAGAACGAACCCCTTCTCGCGTGGTCTCACGAGCTCCAACGACTGCAATCTTCGGTCTGGTTAACAGCTCCAAATCTCCTTGGTAAAAAAGGAGTACAGGAGGATTGTAGATCTGTAGCAATTCCTCAGGGTATTCAGAATCAAAAATGGATAGAGATGGGAACCGTTCAAACTCCTTGTGTAAATGGTCTTCATCCAGTTGCCGGTATTTGTCTACAAAATGAATGATACTGCGACAGCGAGCGATCCTTGCTATCTCTTCTAAGCTTGGTAAGACTTGGCCTTTTCTACAGTAGTCCAAAACTCTTAAGACTTGCTCATTTGATAAACCGGCTTCTTTTAATTTAAAGATTTCAAATTTCTCCATGGTCACCTTCTACTTCCTCTCACTTATTAATTCGAAAAAGAAAGGAAAAAAGCTCTATTTCTAGAACTTTTTTTGATGTATAGAAGAATAAAAGTAAGATGCGGCACCAATCAAGTTGCTTTCATTATGGAAGCGAGCCGCTTGAATGGGCAAGGCCTCAAATTGTTTATGCCCTTTTTGAGAGAGCAGGTCATGGTATTGTCGACTGATCTCATCGATCAGTAGTGGTTGACTACTAATACCCCCTCCAATCGTCACCTTCTCAAGCAAGAGCAAAGATTGAAGATTAAAAATCAGAATAGCAATATCATGACAATACTCCTGAAACAAGGATGTCAGCTCCTCATAGCCTCCTTGATCAAGAGCTTTGAAAACAGCTATACCGTCTGTCTTTTCTAGTTTCAAAATGTGACTAGCCTTCTCAACAAATTGAACAGCTGAACCGGTGTTTTCCAAAAGATTGGAAATGCCTTGCAAAAAGAGTCCGCGATGAAAGCGGCGATTTTCTGGTGTTCTTTCTGCCTTATCAATAGACCGAATGTATTCTGTCAGTTGCCAACCTTTCAATAGGTCACCGTTAGAAAGAAGAGCAAGACCAACTCCAGTCCCTAAGACCAAGGTCGCACCGCAAGGACAATCTTTTAGATTACCAAGCCTTGCTTCCGCTAGACCAGCGGCTTCTCCATCATTAAGAACAGTGACTAGCACTTGAAATGTTTGTTGCAATCTACTAGCTAGAGGAATGCCTCGCAAATATGGAATGAGACCACCTCGAAAGACAAAGCCAAGGCTCTTTTGGATCTCACCAGGGCATGAAATGGCGATCCCCTCGATTTCTTCCCTTATGGGTGTAATGATTTCTTCTAATCCTTGCCAAAACTCTTCAATCGTAAGTGGTGTTGGGATCTTGTCTGTATGAACCAATTGATAGTCCGCATCCATCAGACCATATTTTATAAAGGTTCCTCCGATATCGATGGTAAATAGCATGACCTAATCCTCACACATTGATTTGACGGGTTCAAATGAACGCCGATGGATAGGCGTCACTCCCAGTTGGTCGAGGCCAGCCAGATGCTTAGTAGTCCCATAACCAGCGTTCTGCGCAAAATCATAACCCGGATATTCGCGATCAAACTCTTCCATCATCTGATCCCGAGTCACCTTGGCTACGATAGATGCTGCAGCAATGGATAAGGAGTTGGCATCCCCTTTGATGATACTAGTTTGGGAAATAGGAAGATCTAACCTCATGGCATCAATCAAAAGATGTTGGGGTTGAGGATCTAGCTGACCAATGGCCTCCATCATGGCTAGCTTCGTAGCTTCATAGATATTAACCTGATCAATCACTTGATTGGCCTTGACGCCGATTCCGATCGCAATGGCATTTTGGAGCACAGCCTCATAGATTTCCTTGTGTTTGGATTTTGGAATCTTTTTACTATCGTTGAGTCCTGGAATCTTACAAGCTTTCGGCAAGATCACGGCAGCTGCAACAACTGGACCCGCTAATGGGCCGCGTCCCACTTCATCCACACCTGCAATAAGATCAATCCCTTGAGCATAAAGTTCTTTCTCATAGGCTAGCATTTTTTCCAAACGCAAGTCTTCATCCACTTGTTTTTGGAGTTCGCGTTTTCGTTTGCTGATAGCCGCTTGAACGCCTGCTCGACCATCAAGGATCAACTCTTCAAATAAGGGATGATCTAGCTCGTCAATCATTGCTAAACGCTCTTTAACTTCTTTAATCGTTGGCATCTATTTCACCTACACGATCAAGGGTATACCGTCCCAATTTCCCATCGCGAACATCTTTGACAAAGAGTTGGTAAAAACGGTCGTAATCCTCACGAAATCCTAATTTCTGGGTCATTTCCATAATGATTTCAGGAGCTTCTTGTTCCAGATCCATTTGTTTAAAACGTTCCTGCAAAACAGCTGGATAGTGCTTTTTGAAATAGTTAAGACCAAAGATGGTCACTTCATCCATTGGAAGCA
Organism: Streptococcus mobilis; assembly: GCF_059727625.1. Classification (NCBI taxonomy): domain Bacteria; kingdom Bacillati; phylum Bacillota; class Bacilli; order Lactobacillales; family Streptococcaceae; genus Streptococcus; species Streptococcus mobilis. The sequence goes on along the minus strand of NZ_AP041823.1, from coordinate 1,183,386 downwards.
ACTGGTCTTTGATGGCGCCTGTTAAAGCGAGCTTTAAGGCCACTTCTTCATCTTCAAACTTGGGCCAGAGAATTCCTGGAGTATCCAATATTTCGAGGTCTTTATTGGTTTTCAACCATTGTTGCCCCTTGGTCACCCCTGGTTTATTTCCAACAACAGCAATCTTTTTCCCTGCTAAGCGGTTCATCAAAGTTGATTTCCCAGCATTAGGAATCCCGATGATCATGGTCCGAAGGGTTTCAATCTGAATTCCCCGTTCCTTTTGACGAGCAATTTTATCAGCCATCAAGCTCTTAGCAGCATCTGTGACCTTCTTAACTGTAGATTGCTCTTTGGAGTTGATAGCCAAGGTTTTGATCCCTTGAGACTCAAAATAGTCCTGCCATTCTTTTGTGGCGACAGGATCTGCCAAGTCTACCTTGTTTAAAATCATTAATTTGGGCTTATCACCAACAATTTTCGTTAACATAGGATTTTGGCTTGATAGGGGCAAACGAGCATCTACCAGAACTGTCACAAAATCCACGAATTTTAAATTTTCTTGTACTTGTCTTCTAGCTTTGGACATGTGTCCAGGAAACCATTGTATAGTTGCCATGTTCTCCATTCCTTTCCAGTTCAATCTCTTCTATTATACCATGTTTTCTAGAATTCTCAGACTTAAATGAGAATACAAAAAAATGAAGCTACCGAAGTAACTTCTATTTTATATTCTAGCGAATTTGCTCAAAATGCAAATGCACGGCGATATGATCACCATAGCCACTTCGTTCCAAATCACGTTGCAAGCGATACGAAATGTAGTGTTCAGCAATGGTAATATAACCCGCTCCCAGCAAGCGTTGTTCTACTAATGATTGGATCATGCTGATGGTTGCGCGTTCTACTTGTGCTTCATCCAAATCCATAGCAACTTTCTTAGTCACTTGAGCTAAGTTTTGTCGCAAATCATCTGTCAAAACATAGACAACTTGCGCAGCTTTCAAAATAGCTTGGTAAATCTTATCTGGGTTGAATTCAACCACTTCTCCACTACGTTTAATGACTTCCATCGGAGTCTCCTTTTTGTTTAAATTTTCATGAATACTTCATTTCCCTTAGAAAGAAATGAAGACCTACTACTTTATTATATAATTTTTTTACAAAGAATCAAAGGTCTTTCAAAAAATAGATTCATTGATTGGGAAGTTAAGTTATTTTTATTCAAACATATTTTCTACAATAAAATATTAGTAATCTGGTCTTAAAACTCCCGTAATGATCTCTTTGGTTGCATGGTAATCCCCATCTACTACAACCTTGATGATACGTTTCGCTTCTTCTGCCGGTGCTGGCACCAATGGCAAACGAGTTGGCCCTGCGTCAAAGCCCATATAGTTTAAGACAGCTTTGACAGGAGCTGGACTCGGATATGAGAAGAGAGCATTGACTTTAGGGATAAATTGACGTTGGATAGCCGCAGCCTTTTTAATATCGTTGTGTTCAATCGCTTGGAACATCTCATGCATTTCATCTCCATTTGTATGAGAAGCCACTGAGATCACTCCATCAGCCCCAAGGTTCATCGCATGGAAAGCATCTCCATCTTCCCCTGTATAGACGAGAAATTCTTCTGGCTTGTGTTCAATCAAATAGGCCATATTAGCAAGAGTTGTACACTCTTTGACCCCAATGATATTTGGGTGTTCTGCCAAACGAAGCATGGTTTCAGGCGTCATTTCCACAACCACGCGCCCTGGAATATTGTAGATAATAATCGGAAGATTGGATGCATCTGCAATCGCTTTAAAGTGTTGATACATTCCTTCTTGGGATGGTTTGTTGTAGTAAGGGACGATAGCCAATCCTGCCGCAAAGCCACCAAAAGCATCCACTTCTTTAACGAACTCAATCGAGTCGCGGGTTTCATTGGTTCCGACACCAGCGATCAAAGGAACTCGACCATTGACAATCTTTTGAACCGCCGCAAAGAGTTGCAATTCCTCATCGTGGGTCAAAGTTGGACTTTCTGCAGTCGTTCCAGCTAAGAGAATCCCATCTGTATGATGAGCCAAGAGGTGCTCGATCAAGGCAGGAAGAGCGTCAAAATTAATGCTCCCATCTTCATGGAAGGGGGTGATAAATGCAGTGATGATTTTACAATCTTTTAAATCATTATAAGACATTGAAAAACCTTTCTCTATATAAGAAAGAGGCTGGGGCATGCTTGCCTTTGCCTCAAGATCTGTTCATAAAACAAGTTGATTCGTTAGAAAGCTGAGGAAGAAATCAAACTCTTCGAGTTGCTGATTTCTGTTTCGCTCCCTACTTCAACTCAAATTTCAATTCAGCTGTTGGACGTACGAGTCCACGTTCATGAAGGGTTTCTGCGATTTGGACTGAGTTCCAAGCAGCTCCTTTAAGGAGGTTATCTGAAACAACCCACATGTGGATTCCTTTTTCAGCATCCAAGTCTTTACGAATCCGTCCAACAAAGGTATCTCGTGAACCGACCGCATTAACCGCTTGTGGGTAGATTTGGTGAGCAACATCGTCTTCAAGGACAGCACCTGGGAAGGCAGCAATCGCAGCTTTCACTTCGTCAATTGGTGCCACTTCTTTTGTTTCAATGTAGACTGACTCTGAGTGAGCTGACAAGACTGGAATCCGCACACAAGTTGCTGAAACGGCAATGCTATCGTCTTCCATGATTTTCTTGGTTTCATTTGTCATCTTCATTTCTTCATAAGTATAGTCATTTTCTGTGAAGACGTCGATTTGTGGAAGAGCGTTGAAAGCAATTGGGTAATGTTTTTTATCACCACCACATGGCAAGATTTCTGCTTTGACATCGCGTGGGTTGACCCCATCATTCAAGACTTCCTTCAACTCACGTTGGGTTTCAAGAATAGCTCCCATACCAGCACCTGAAACAGCTTGGTAAGTAGACACGATGATACGGTCCAAGCCCCATTTTTGACGAACTGGCTCAAGCGCTACCATCATTTGGATGGTTGAACAGTTTGGACAAGAGATAATTCCGTTGTGAGCATCAAGCGCATGTGCATTCACTTCAGGAACAACCAATGGGACATCCGGATTTTGACGGAAATAAGAAGTGTTATCAACCACTACTGCGCCTGCTTTCACCGCATAAGGTGCATATTTGGCAGATGTTGAACCACCAGCTGAGAAAAGAGCAATATCAACGCCTTCAAAAGCATCTTCAGTCGTTTCTTCGATGGTCACGTCTTGCCCTTTAAATTGCAAGACTTTTCCTGCAGAACGTGCTGACGCAAGGTAGCGAATTTTATCGATTGGAAGTGTTGATTCTTCCAACATTTTGATCATTTGAGCACCAACGGCACCTGTAGCACCGACAACAGCAACTGTGTATCCCATAGTAAATCCTCTTTCAAAATTTTCTAAAAATTGAGTATTTGTACTATTATACAATTTTTTGGCATAAATGAAAAGTACCAACAGTAGGAAAAAATCCTGATAACAAGACCAGGACTTTTGATGGTTATTAATCATAAATAGCTTTTTAGTTAAGATCATAGTTCAAATCACTTAAATCTTTCTTACCTTGTGTTTCTTCAGTAAGAAATGGAACTTGATGGATCCCCTTTACACCTGCTACGATAGACGCCGGAAATGAAACAATTTCTTGATTGATGTGGCTAATATTACTGTTGACAATTCGCTTCGCTGCAGCAAGATCTTCATTTTCATCAGCAATTTCCTTTTGCAAGGCCAAGAATTGGTTAGAAGACAAGAGCTCTGGATAGTTTTCACCCACTGCACGAATTTGTGCCAAGACATCGTTTTGATTGGTTATGACTTGGTTGGATTCTTGAATGCTCGCTCCTTGGCGTAAAGCAACTAAATCGGTAAAAAGGTCTTGTTCATGTTTTGCATAAGCTTTCGCTACTTTTAGCATTTCCGAAATGGTATCATAGCGTTTTACGAGGACGATATCGACCGTTCTCTTTGATTCTTCAATGGTCACAAGATAACGATTGAGACGATTTCCTACACTAATAAACCAAATAGCCAATAGGCCAACAAATATGATTAAGCCGATAATGAGATTCATGATGTTTCTCCTTCAAAAATTGCTGTTATTTCTTTAATTAAATCCAGTTCTTTGCATAATTTATGATATTCAGATACCAAGGATAGCTGATCAATATCTTCCGGTTTTTGGGGAGTCGGAAAGATATAGCGATCGGTATACAAAGAAATAAATAGTTTCTTATCTTTCAAAAATACACACATGGCATTTTGAGAAATTTGTCGATCAAACCATTCCAACATCTTAGGGGTGAGAAATTTACGGGCAGACAGTTCATCTGTACAGTAGATATTGTAATTCTCGTTATTGCGAATATCCTCGGTTTCAATCTGAACTTCATCTCCTCTAGCTCCAGGATAAACCCCATTCACCTCCCTCTTAAATAGAAAGGATTTCTTGGTTGGCACAACCCGAAGATGACCGGAGAAATTGATCGGTAGACATAAAGAGAACACTTGTCCAAGGAAATCTGTAACTTCCACATGTTCCGTCCTCGTATGTCCATTGGACGTCCGGTAACGAGTCTCCGTATGATGGGCATAGAGATTTGAAACCGTTAGCTCTTTATCATCATGAAACGATAGTTCTTTGAAACATAGAAAATCAGTCGACCGAGGACATAAATGCGAGAGAGCTTCAGAAGGGATGGAACCGTCCTCTTTGATCGAAGCATTAGGAAAAACTTCCTTTAATACAGGCGACAGGATATCATCAAGATAGATCTCATCGTTCGATCGAATTCGATCCCCAAACAAGGCTTTTCGTTTTTTATATTGTGGCCAATAATACAAACCAGCAACTAAAAGGATGAACGGAACAGCTGCAAAACGCAATAAGATGAGAGACAGTATGGCGCAAATAATACCAAAAGATCGCAAAACATTCCACTGAAGATTGTTCTTCATCTGTTCTCGGATCAATCCGATGGCATCCTGAAATTGTTTGGAGGTTTCAAGCTCTTCAATTTTATGCGAATAGTCTGTAGATGCTGGATCATTAGAATGATAGAAATCTCCCAATCAACTCAACTCCTTTCTGACATTAGGCACTTTACTATATTATAACACCAACGTAACTTTGTAGCAATTGTATTATAATAGTTTTCAATTCTTTGAAGAAACAAAAAAATCCTGATCCGAAGATCAGGATTCGAGGCACCTTTCAGTGAGAGCAGCCGGTTCACACAACTACTCAAGGTCCGCTCCTGCGTTACAATTGAATGTAGACCTCCTCAGCGCAAAAGGCTCCTAAGAGCCAATCGACTCATCGCATGAGACTATTATAGCATACTAATCGCTAGAGTCAAGAAGTAGATTTCATCAAGTAACGACTTGCTAGCTATTTGTTTAAAATATTATAGCATTCAAATAAGAAGAAACTCCATCTACATCAAAGGTCCAATCAAAGAAAAGAGATAACCACCTAGACGATGTGCTATAGGCATTTTTGACAAACTTTCCAATGTTACTTCCTCCGAGAGAGACTGGGTTCTCTCAAAATCTTGTTCAATGTTAAGCACTTCCGGATTCTTATAAAGATATACCCCATCTTCAAAATTTTGATAGAGACTTCGGTAGTCTGTATTAATGGTTCCTACCACAGCTTGTTTGTCATCAGATACATAAACTTTAGCATGGACAAAGCCTGGGGTATAACGGAAAATACGGACGCCAGCATCCAAGAGCACTTTAAAATAGGTCGTCGCAATATCAAAAGCATACTGTTTATCTGGAATCCCTGGCATAATGATCCGAACATCTACTCCTCGTTTGGCCGCAAAAGTCATGGCTCTAACCAATTCGTCATCCAAAATCAAATAAGGGGTCATGATAAAGACATAATCAGTAGATGTATTCAGAAGATGTAAATAAACATTTTCGGCAACCTTGTGGTAGGTCAGCGGTGAATTGCCATACGGAAGAACCAAGCCTTGCCCCTTCCTTTGTTGAGGTTTTTCTTGTAGATAGCGCTCCATATCCCTTTTATCTTCTATTCCAGTCACTGACCACATGGTCAAAAAGAGAGCTTTCAGTGTTTGAACTGCTGAACCATCTAATCGAAGGGCCGTGTCCTTCCAATGACCAAAGCGTTCTCGTTTATTGACATACTCATCAGCGATATTAATGCCACCAGTATAAGCAACTTGACCATCAATCACTGTAATCTTTCGATGGTCTCGGTAATTGTAATAGGTTGATAGAATAGGCTTGACTGGTGAGAAGGCTTGAGCTTTAATGCCAACCTTGTGCAATCGCTCGATATAATCGTAGGACAAGGTAGTCATCTCATTCATCCCATCAAACATGACACGAACGTCCAGACCCGCCTTTGCCTTCTCCTCTAAAATTGCTAAAATCTCACCCCACATGATCCCTTCGTCAATGATGAAATATTCCATGAAGATAGAACGTTCCGCCTTTTTCAAATCCTCTAATAAGGCTGGTAACATGTCATCTCCAAGTGGAAAATAGGTAACCTCTGTGTTTCTGTAAATAGGAAACTGGGCTGGACTATGCTCCAAAAAATAAGCTAATTTCTGTAATTGGCGATCACTTTGGGATAAATAATCAGCAACTCCTGGATCGGTGCTTAGATAGTCAGATGCCTGCACTGTGGCATTCTCAAGCCGCTTCTTCAAGCGTCTCACACCCAAATCAGCTAACGAAAAGTAAAGCAGAGCCGTCCCAAAAATTGGAAAGAGGGCAATGATAATCACCCAGGACAGTTTGGAACGAGAATCCATGGAACGATTGAGCAAGTAAAAGAAGGTAAAGACACTCAACAAGTGTTCCCATAAGATAATGGATGGTAAATGCTCTTGTAGGCTGAGATATGAAAAGACAAGAAAGGCCAATTCCAGTAAGAAGAACAGGAGAATGGGAACCTTTCGGTTAAGTAGAATTTTGGTCCATCTGGAGGGCTTTTGAGGTAACAGTCTAGCACTTTGTTCTTGAGTCATAAAAACCTCTTTCGTATAAAAACATCTTCTATGCTGAATAATTTATGGATTGTTTCAAGTGATATGGAGTTTTCATTTCATTTAGCTACTACTCCTTAACAGCTCTTACTTGATTTTTCTCACCGGCCCTTCGATCGTCTTTTGCATCCAGACGATATCATGCCATTTGTTAAACTTATAGCCAATCTTTGGGAAATGAGCCACTTGGACATAGCCCCGCTTTTCATGCATGGAAATGCTCGCTTCGTTCGGGACTGCGATACAGGCCAGAAAGCGTAAGTAGCCTCGTGCTTGTAGCTCTTCTTCTAAGGCCGTATAAAGGGCCGATCCAATCCCTTGTCCACGCGCTTCTTTTGCTACATAAATAGATAATTCAGTGGTCCAATCATAGGCAGCGCGTGCATAATAGGTCGAGGCATAGGCATACCCCACAACTTTTCCATCCACTTCTGCGACCAAATAAGGAAATTGAGTCAGCGTTTTTGTGATGCGACTTTCAAATTCCTGGACAGTCGGCACATCAACCTCAAAGGTAATAGCTGTCTCTGTCACATAAGGTTGGTAAATCGCTCGGATAGCTGTTGCATCGCTGAGCTGAACGGGTCGAATCATCATGGTGGCCTCCTAATTAGATTATACCTAGTATACCGATATGCCTTATCACTGTCAATGAAGGACTAGCAGCAAGCAAAAAATCCTGGAATTGTATCCAGGATTTCCATTCTTCTTAAACCGTTTGACTTAACCCCATCATCCGGTAAAGGAATAAAGCGTTCGGAGCCTTCAAAAAGCTCTTTTGCTTAGAATTTGTTGCTTTTAAGACATAGTTAGGTTTGACTGTTTTAGTAACTGTCTTTGCTTGTTTAAGATTCAGACCGGTTTGTTTTTTAGACGGTTGAACTTTCGATGGTTGAAGGAAAACTTTCACTGTGCTTACTTGAAGTTTTTTTTCTTTCACTCTCAAGGCTTGTCCAGCTGCTTTTGAAGCAGAAGCAGACACTCCTCCTTCAGTCGCTTGAGTGAGTTGCGCTATTGTCTGATTGTTTCTGACTTCGACATGGTTTAGGATACCTCCATTTGGATTGAGGTGATCAGTCACACCTGTATCAAATGGCGCTACAAATACATTGTCCTCAATGGTAACATTTTTAATATCTCCATAGCGCGTTTCAACATCAATCGATCCACGATGCTTGTTGTAGATATCGCTCTTCGTTCCTGTACGCTCCAAGAGATTATGGTGAACCCGAATCCCTTCTTCATTCAGATCAAAGTTATGGCCTTTAAAGACAGTCGTCAAGCGAATTCCGGCATCACCGATATTGTCTTTAATCCGATTGTAGGCGATCTCATGGCCTTTCCCACCAAAGATTCCAATACCCCCAGCGCGCCAACCGAGTTCAATCGTATTGTGCAAGAATTTATTATTTTCTGCTACTGCTGATTCTGTCCCATCCGCAATACTTGACCAGCTGGCAAGTCCGTCATCTCCATTCCCACGGATACTAGAATTGCGGACAATCGAATTCTTAGTCCCTTGTGCAAAGTTGACTCCGTCAGCCAGGTTATTGCGCAAACGGACATTTTCTACTACTAGACCATCTGTGTACTTCATATCATTTTTGCCAGCATAATCGCCAATCCACATGCCGACTTCAAAATGTTCAGCCCAAATATCGTGAATATGAGAATTCTTCCCTGGCGTTCCAGAAATGGCCTTGTACTGAGCATTTTCACCATAGCGTGAACGAAGGTTGGAAGAAAGATAGACATCGCTAAATTCAACATGGTTGTCTTGGTGAAGGAAGTCAAATCCACCGCCACCAGCTTGGTCACTAGTAAAATGCAGTTGGGTATGCCAGATACCGGCCCCTGAAATCTTCATATCGGAAGCATCGATACCGACTTTTCGATTGAGATTAAATCGCCCAGCTGGGATATAGACATTCTTTCCGGTTTGTTTGGCTTCATAAATCGCATCATAGAGGGCCTGGCTATCATCGGTATCATCATTTGGTGTAGCTCCTTTTGAAACAATATTGATAGCATTGTCCCCTTGAGCAATCGGGTCTGGAGCTTGCTCGAATTCCACAAAGTCAAGGCCATAATGGACGTCATCTGACCTGTTTTTCACCAGTGAAACCACATCTCCTTTTTGAAGTTGAATGCCTGGAAGGAGGCTGTGTACTTCATCAAATTGGAACCGAGCGCGTGTATCCGCCTGGGCACTATCATGAATACCTTTGTCATTCAAGTACTGCCAGTTAGACGTAGACGAAAGATCCAATTGTTTTACACTGTGACCATTCACCTGTACATCGAGTTGTCCACTGGCTCCATCTGGTACCGTGTAGCGTACAGTTAAGGCATTAGCTGGTTCATTGACCTTAAAGGAGACACCATCTCCCATTTCTTTTAAAGCGACATAAGTCTGATCAGAAGCTTCAATAGCTGTTGATTGACTGTCTTGAGACTGCTCTACCTCTGCTTTTCCAAGGAGGTTCCCTTTGTCTGCCTCATAACGGGTGTAAGGCATGGATGCTCCATATTGGCTGGTATCTACTTGAGAGCTTGCGGGATCAGAGGTTGTCGCTTCTTGCCCTTGTGTTTGGACTAGTGCCTGCTCTCCAGCTTGATCAGCTGCCACAGATTGTCCAGTCAAAAAACAAGCCCCCATGATCGCAATCACGACAGAAAAGACTCCAAGCTTAGACTTGCGAATGCCAAAAATGATATCTTTGTTTAAATGATTCATCACACATTTCTCCTTTTATTTTTTACAACGATTCTATCCTAATAAAAATTATCATGACAAACAAGGTGAATTGTGTGAATATTCTGTATCAATTTGTTGCAGAAATGTTAACCTTTTTATGTAGTAATAAAAGTGAGTAAGAAAAAAGAGGATGAGAATGCTTTCTCAAACCTCTTTTGATGACACAAGCTTATTCCGCTTTTTTATTTGAAAATTGACTATTGTAGAGCTCATAGTAGAACCCTTTATCTGCTAACAAGGATTGGTGATTTCCTTGCTCGATGATTTGGCCATCTTTGAGGACAAGGATTTTATCTGCTTCTTGAATGGTAGACAAGCGGTGAGCAATAACAAAGCTAGTCCGCCCTTTCATCAAATTCTTCATCGCTTTTTGAATCAAGAGCTCTAAACGCGTATCGACAGAAGACGTCGCTTCATCCAAAATCAAGATTTTAGGATCCGCTAGGAGCGCACGCGCAATGGTTAGGAGTTGCTTTTGCCCTAGAGAAATATTGCTAGACTCCTGGTTCATTTCCATATTGTAACCACCAGGGAGTGTCCGGATAAAGTGATCGACATTGGCTGCCTTTGCGGCTTCAACAATTTCTTCATCCGTTGCCTCGAGATTACCAAAGCGAAGGTTTTCTTTGATGGTTCCTTCATATAACCAAGCATCCTGAAGCACCATTCCGAATTGCTTGCGGTAATCTTGGCGTGACAGATGGCGAATATCATGACCATCCACTGTAATCGATCCCGCAGTCACATCGTAAAAGCGCATCAGCAAATTAATCAAGGTTGTTTTCCCTGCTCCAGTCGGTCCGACAATGGCCACCATTTCACCTGGTTTGACTTCTAGGTTGAAATCACGGATCAAGGGTTTGTCTGCTACATATTGGAAATCCACGTTTTTAAAGCTGACTTGCCCTGTCAAATCTCCAGAGAGGGTTTCTGTCACATCTGCTACTTCATCTGGCTCATCCATGACTTGGAAAATCCGGTCTAAAGACGACTTAGCACTTTGTAGCTGTCCTGCCAATTGGGTCAAGTTTTGAATCGGTTGGTTGATCTGCCAAACATATTGAACGAAGGCCTGCATATTCCCGACAGTCAAACGTCCTGCTATCACTTGCAAGCCACCAAACAAAGCGATAATGAGATAAGTCAAATCTGAAATCCCATTTAAAATCGGCATCATTAAGCCAGAAATGAAATTAGCCTTGAATCCTACTTTTTGAAGGTGATGGGTAATATCATGAAACTCTTCCTGAGAAGATTTTTCCCGAACGTAGAGCTTAAGTACATTAAATCCTGTTAAATTTTCTTGCACAAAGCCGTTCATTGCTCCCAAAACATCTGCCTGCTCTTTAAAGTAAGGTTGAGATTTTTTCATGATAAATCGAGCACTGAAATAAGTGATCGGAATGGACAAAATGACCACTAGCCCCAGCTGGATGTTTAAGTACAAGACCATGCTGATGACAAAGAGCAAGGTAAAGATAGCATTAACGATTTGTAAGAAGGACTGTTGCAAGGCATTCGAGACGGTTTCGACATCGCTAGTAAAACGTCCTAGCAAATCTCCAAATTGATGCCGGTCAAAATAAGAAACGGGAATGTGATTGATTTTATGAGACAAATCATTTCGCATATCCTGAACGGTCTTTTGAACAGCATTGGTCATGAAGTAGTTGGAATAATAAGACCCCAACTCATAGAGGACCCCACGGAATAGATAGAGCGTCATAATGATCGCGATATAGGAGGTGTTAAGACCAGCTCCCGCAAGGCCTTTTGCTATATCCATGAGATTTTTTGTCAACTCAGTAATGGCAAGCCCCAAAACAAAGGGTTCGACAACACTCATGACGACACTCAGGATTTTTAAGAAAATGGACAAGCAAACTTCCAAGCGATAGGCTCTCAAATAAGTCCATAGTCTACTAAAACTGTTTTGTTCTTGTTTCAATCTGCTTCTCCTTTCTATTCCTCTGTTAATGATGGACTATCGAGCTGCGAATTGGCAATTTCACGATAGATCTCATTGCTTTCCATCAATTCATCGTGGGTTCCTCGACCAACGATCTCCCCTTGGTCCAAGACAATAATTTGATCCGCATCCATAATGGTTCCCACGCGTTGCGCTACGATCAAGACGGTCGCATCTCCTGTAACTTCTTTGAGACGCTTCCGCAAAGTGGCATCCGTCTTGTAGTCTAAGGCAGAGAAGGAATCATCAAAAATAAAGACATCTGGATCTTTGACAACGGCACGAGCGATGGATAAGCGTTGTTTTTGACCACCTGAAAGGTTGCTACCACCTTCTGCCAAATGGGTATCAAAGCGTTCCTCACGACTGTCGATAAATTCCTTGGCTTGGGAAATTTCAGCCGCTTGTTCTAGCTCTTGTACAGAGGCATCTTCTTTCCCATAACGAAGGTTCTCAGCAATGGTTCCTGTAAAGAGCAAGGCCTTTTGCGGAATAAAACCAATCTTTTGGCGAAGGGCTTTCAGATTGTAGTCACGGACATCCACGCCATCCACCAAAATTTTCCCAAGCGTTACATCATAGAATCGAGGAATCAACTGCACAAGTGAAGATTTCCCAGAACCGGTCGAACCGATAAAGGCAATCGTTTCGCCAGGTTTGGCTTGAAAGGAAATGTTGTGAAGAACTGGACTCTCTGTCTCACCCGGATAAGCAAAGGTAACATTGTCAAATTCCAAATAGCCACGAGATGCTGTTTCTGTTACACCATTCTCATTTGGATCGATCGAAATGGGCATGTCCATGATTTCCTTGAGCCGACGACTAGAAACCGCAGTCCGAGGATACATAGTAAAGAGATTGGCTAAAAAGAGGAAAGATAAGAGCGCGTGGAAGCTATACTCAATAAAGGCAACCAGATCCCCAATTTTCAAACTACCGTCATGAAGAGGATCCAAAGCAAACCAGACAATCGCCACAATCATAGCAATGATGATCTGCACAAACAGGGGTTCTGTCAAACCAGTTAGTTTGAACAATTTATTCGAGTTTTCCGCATAGACTTCATTTTCAGCCGCAAATTTGTCCTCTTGGAATTCTTCGCGGGCAAAGGCACGAATCACACGAAGTCCAGTCAAATTTTCACGAGCAAATTGATTAAGATGGTCCAGGGTCTTTTGTTGCTTCTCAGAAAGTGGACGTGTCTTAACTGCTACATACCAGACGACGACAGCAAGAAATGGTACAGAAACCGCTACAATCCACGCTAAAGAAGGACTGGTCGTCAGAATCAAGATAACGCTGGAAACCATCATCAAGGGAGTGATGACACCCATCTTCAACATAGAATCCGCAAACTGCATCAAAACAAAGGCATCTGAAGTCAAGCGAGTGACCAGTGACGATACCCCAATTTGCTCATACTCGCGATGCGAGTACTCCTGTAACTTAGCATAGAGGTCATTGCGCATATCTCGGACCATGGTGGTCGTTAGCTGGCCAACCGCGTAAGACAAGATAATCCGCCCCACAATCCCAAGCAAGATAATCGCAAACATGACCCAGCCCCAGAAATACAGCCGATCCACATCATGCGGGTTAATCCCTTCATCAATCATGCGAGCTAGAATCGTTGGCAATCCCAAATTGACAATAACAAACAGGACCGCCGAAAATAGATTCAGAGCTAGCCACTTGGGATACTTTTTCAAGTAAGACCAAATATATAGCATAGATGATTCTCCTTTTCCATAAATAATTTCCTTGATCACACAGAAAAGAGGGAGCGAGACGAAATCATTTTCAAAGAAAATCATTCCTGCCCCAGTCCCATCTGTAGTCTCATTCATTATACCAAACTAGTCATAAAAGTAAAGCAAAAGAGCAGGTTTCCCCGCTCTTCATATGCATTATTTCGTGCGTTTGAGTTTAGCATTTTTAAGAATCATAAGATCCCCTTGGTTGCTATTACTTAACTTAGAAAGATCAAATGTCAAATAGTCACCATCGACCTTGTATGTAATCTTTTCTCCTCTACCATCATTTGACGAGATTGTTTTCTCTTTTTGATTGATTTTGACATCATAAGATCTCTCATTCTTTTGACCAGCGACTTCACCCGCGATGCTGAGGGTTCCTTTAGAATCTTTGATCTTAATAGAAACTTCAAAATTAATAACGTCTCCAATAGACTCTAATTGACTACCTGATAAGCCTTGATCTTCAAGAATTTTCTTGAGTTCTGTTTTTGATGGTTTGTAGACATAAGTCCCATTATCACTTTTGGCACCACATGCCACCAAGAGGACGGCTGCAAAAACTGCAACGAAAGCTAAAAGAATACGTTTAATAGTTTTCATAATCAATCTCCTAATGTATTTTATAATGAGATTTTACCACTATTTTCATACCGATTCAAGATATTTTAAAGAAGAAAAAGAGCAGATCCCCTCTGCTCTTCTCTTGTATTATTTTGTACGTTTGAATTTAGCGTTTTTGAACATTTCCAAAGCAGCTTCATGACCTGAACTCTTTTCACCAGATAAATCAAAAGTGAACACATCGCCTGAAACTTTGTATTTAACCTTCTCACCTTCACCTGTTTTAGATTGAAGAGTTTTCTTTTGTTGGTCAACTTTCATATCAAATGATTGGTCAGTCTTTTGTCCCATCATTTCACCTTTAATTTTAAGGCTACCTGTTTTATCTTTAATGGTCACTGAAACTTCCAATTTAACATTGTCAATCAATGCATCTACACTTGAACTTGGAGCACCTTGTTCTTCAAGGATTTCCTTCACTTCAGTTTTTGATGGTTTGTAGACATAAGTCCCGTTATCACTTTTGGCACCACATGCCACCAAGAGGACTGCTGCAAAAACAGCTACTACAGCCAAAAGAATACGTTTAAAGTTTTTCATAACTTCTCCTTTTTAGTTAGATTCACCCTATTATATCAACAATTCAGACACACGGCAATGAAATATTACAAATGTAATACTCTTGTAATATATTTATCAACTAATATGTAACGATTAAAGAGGCAGGATCCGTACCTACGTTCGCTAAATTATTTAACTTTTTTAAACTTAGCCATTTTTATATAGTTTACAAAAATATCAGAACTACTCGAGTTTGATTCTTTCACATCCATAAAGGTTAGCATATGATTAGAAATTTTATACGTCATCTTTGTCCCACTGTCGTCATTCTTCATTACAAATATTTTGTGTTTTTGGTCAACCTTAAAATCATAGGATTGATTGGTATTTTGAACATTTGATTTTATTTGAACCTTCATAACGCCTTCTTTTTCCTTAATGATAATCGAAACCTTAAATTTATAATCATCTGTAATGATATAAGCAAGTTGACTTGGTAGCATCTCCCTCACTTCTTCTGTTGTGGGTTCGAATACATAAGTCCCATTATCACTTTTTGGACCACAGGCTACCAAGAGGACTGCTGCAAAAACAGCAACAAAAGCCAAAAGAAACTGTTTAAAATTTTTCATACCTTCTCCTTATTTCATAGAATATCCCTATTATAGCAACAATCTTGTCGTATCTCAATGAAATATTTGATGATACAGGGCTTGTAAAAGTCACGAAAGAAAGAATGCACGAAAAAACCGAGGGCTAAACCTCGGTTTTCATTTTGATTGGAAACTCGATTATTTAAGAGTAACTGAAGCGTCGTTGCTTTAGTTGTTCTCATACAGCTAATTTTCACTCGGTTTCTTTACTTGGCGGGATTGTGGCGGGATTTGCAGTTAGTCCCAGCTCTCCTAACACCTCTGTTATTTCAGCACCGCCAGTAACAATCTGTCTATCATAGAAATGAGAATACGTGTTTAGTGTTGTAGCTTTGTCCGTTCTTCCTGAACGAGCCGAAACATACAAAACATCTTTTTTTAGAACGTTTATCATAAATGAATCATGACTATGACGTAGACCTTTCCCAGTAATAACCGGAACCTTAGCCACTAGTGCATGCCTTTTTAACATTCGACTTAAGGTAGATTTGTTCATTGGAGAGTTAAACCGTGCTAATACGAAATTATCTTCTCTATTATACACTTGTACCATTCTCCAATTTTACAACACTTTAACAGTTTCGTCATCTATTTCTAAGAAACGCATTCCTGCCCTAGTTTTTGTCTGCTCTTTTCGAACGTATTTCCCATTCCCTTGATATTCTAACGTAGACTGAATATGAATAACCTTATTTTCAAGGTCTATGTCTGACCACTTTAAACTAAGACCCTCAGATACACGCATCCCCGTCATAAAGTAAAGCCAGATAGCCGTGTAAAACTGCCTTTCTTCATAAACCGTCTGATCAAAAGTTTTTAATACCTTATCAAGTTCCTCTACAGTCCAAAATTCAGTTTTTGATTTTTCTCCTTTAGGATTGTCTAACTTGCGACAAGGATTACTCTCGATGTATTCCAAGCGCTCTGCATAATTTAAGCACTTCTTCAGTTTACACCAAAGTCCTTTTGCGTAATTTGGAGAGTAGTCTTCCATTAAAGATAATCTAAAATCTTCGCATTCCCGAACATTGATTTCAGACAATTTCTTGTCAGCAAAAACTTCAATAAAAGTCTTATACTGAGGATAAGCAGTTTGATAGGTTACGGGCTGAACAGTTTTCTTATAATAAGGCAAATAAACATCTTCCATAAATTTTGAAAATGGAATATCTAATTGTGGCCTATTTGCACTGGCACTAGCTATTTTAGCATTGTATTCAGTTCTTATCCTACAGACTTCGTCAAAGGCTTGCTTTTCTGTTTTAAAATCAATTCCAAATTGATCTTTATAAGATTTAACCCTAAACCTCTTTCGGTCACCCGTAGACGGATCTACACTGAATTCAACCTCATAGTAGATTTTTCCTTTCTTATTTCGACTTACGCATTTATATTTTTTACTCATTTTGTTCCTTTCTTTCAGAAAGCAACTTAAAGCCGAGTAATTCTTCTACAATATACGTAGGAGCTAAATTAAGACGAGAATTATCAAATGGTGATTTACTTAATTCTACCACATTATTCGATAAAGCTCTAGATTCTTCAAATTGTCGAACAGCAATTAACTTTGCTTGTTTTATAATATCCCGTGCCGTATGTTCAGGAAAACCTAATTTCATTAATTCTGTATGATTTATTGTTTGCATTATCTCTTCCTTCTAATTCTTAATTACAGAGATTTCCATCTTTTGATAAGGCTTAGAATAGTTCAACAAATTAGATCATTAACCAAAAGCCTTAAACTACTTTTCTTTAAAATAATTGTACATCGCATAATAGTCAAATTCCATCTTAATGCCAGTTCTTCCATTACGATTTTTTAAAACCACTAACTCAATCTCTCGTGGATTTCTCGATTTAGCTTCATTAACATCAAAATTTCCTTGACCAGTCCCCTTTAGTTGAAGTCCAATCAAAACATCGCTAGAATACTCGATTGCTCCGCTCTCCTTGAAAGACTGCATACTTACAACAGATTTGTAGTTTTCTCTATTAAAAGAAGAAATAGCAATTACTGGTGTTTTAAAGTCTCGGCTAATCCTTTTCAATTCTATTACCGATCTATCTGTGTTTTGTTTTTCAGTTAATCGTTCATTCACCGGGTATAGAATCTGTAAGTAATCAATAATAACGACAGGTGCTTTTCCAGTATATTTGAGATGATTTTCAACAGTTTTCCGAATTAGCTCCACACCAATAGGTCCAGTACCTTCGACAATGTAAATATTTTTGCAGTACTGCGAGTAATTTGCTACAGCTTTTTTAATCAAATCCTTCTCTGGGTTGCTGTAACCTGAATATCTACTCCCCTCAGTAATTCCTCGTGCTGTTTTTGCATTTCTGATATCACTATTAGAGGCAATAGATTCGATAACAGTGTGACGACTAATACTTTTACTAATTATTTCCCACCTAGACATTTCAATACTAAAAATCAAAACATCTGTTCCCTGTGCTGCAATTTGATCAGCAATCTGAGTTACAAATGTTGTCTTTCCAAGGGAGGAAATTGCACCAACACAATACAAGCCTTCGTAAAGACCACCTTCTAACAGATCATCTAAACCTTCAAAATTTGTTTTAATACATGAAGTATTTGAACCATTCGTAATATCATTAAAAAACTTCGAAAGATGATTAGCTGTTGAATATTCAAGATACCGCTCTTTTTCACTTTTTGTTTGATTGATTGCATTTTCTACCATTTTGTTAAATACTCCTTTATTTTTCACTAACATATCGTTAGGATCTTTTACATCATCAATAGTTAATTTGAAAGAAATAAATTTAATTTTCTTACTTCTAAATTGCTCTGCTAATTTTAGTTCAGCCTCTCTCCCCTTTTCGTCTTGGTCCAATGAAAGAATGAATGTACGATCAATTTTTAGATCAGAAATAAGATTAATTAATTTATTTATATTTCCAATACTGCCAAGTGCTACTGCCTTTCCACCAACTTCAACGATGCTCATGGCATCTATTTCGCCTTCTACAATAAAAATGGGATCCGTAGATTTTTTGAAGAGTTCGCTTTTATTAAAAATATCGCTCCCTCCCACCTTCTGTTTCATATAGCTCAATTGAGTTCCGGGTACAATTTCCCTTGTATCACGAGCAAAATAACAACTTTCACTTAAAGGAATAATTAACCGAGGTGTTTCAGGAACATTAGGATTAGTCACTTTGGGATGCTTCCATTTTTTTACGTAACCAACTTTAAACCGTTGGACTGTTGAAAAACTCAACCCTCGTTTAAGAAAATAGTCAGTTTCACAGAGATGCTTTGTGGCCTCATTATAAAAGCTTAAATAATTATCTTTTTTCTCTTCTTCCTTTAAAGGAAAAACAGCATTGGAATTCAAATATTCACTCCTCTGGTTCTTTAATTCATCACATTCAGTTGATAGATTAAACAATTCTCTGACACGCTTCAATTGATCCTTAAATTTATCAATTCCTTCTACATAGCCGATAAGATCAAAGATATCTCCACCTCTATCGCAAGAGAAACATTTCCACTGGATTTCATCGTAAATGTGAAAAGCACCAGTTCTGTTTCTTCCTTCACCACTGTGGCAGAGGGGGCAAATATATGCTCCCTTACCACCTTTACGACTTGGTTTAGAGATTTGTTCAATGTATGCTTTCAAATAAGATTTTTCTTCTTCAAACATTTTTTTCTCCTTTTGTAGTTTCCAGTAAAAAAATAAATCCGGACTTTTTTTCTTACAGGCAAAATTATAGCATTGCCTTCAATATGAAAATTGAAGGCATATGCTGCTTATTAATATTATTAGTATTGAAAATCAGAAATACTAATAATATCAGTGATACCAAGGATCAAAATTTTTTTAGCAAATTCAACATACCCCAATTTCTAATTCAACATACCCCAATTTCTAATTCAACATACCCCATAAATCCTGATTTAATCGAAGCAAATCGATAAATCAGTGAATTTAAATCCCTGAAACCTTAAAATGAATCCTAAATTTCTGAAATTCAAAAAATGAGTTCATTCCTAACTGTTCATCTGATAAAGGTTCACAATTTGGATTACAGTATTCCCAACTAACTAGGATTTTATAATCGATTAGTTTATCAAGTGAATTAGCAAAGCTCTCTTCAATTCTTGAACGCCAACCACCTTTTTTTAATCTTACTTCTTCTATAGGAGGAATTTGGGGACATACATTTAATAAAGCTTCAACGGAAATAATTTCATTAGTCTTTTTTCTTCGATTATTTTTGTTACTTTGATGATAGACTAATTTCTTTGCAAGAGAATAAACATTTTTACTACGTTCATCAATTTTAAAAAGTTCGAGAGGAAAATTTGTCACATAAGATGTGATTAAATATCTAACGAATTTTTCAGTCAATTGAACTGTAAAAATTCCATTTTCGCATTTGAATTCCTCAATAAATTTTATATCATTGAATACAACATGATGTGCACCTCTCTTTTCTTTAGTACTGATAGAAAGATCCTTGAGCAAGCATAATGCTTCATCAATGATACAACGTACATTCTTTTTCGTTGAGATACTTGCTGGTTTAGATTTCCCTAGCAGTTCTGAATACTGTTTAATTGAAAATTCAACCAAGCAGTTAACAGCATCTTCTTCACTTAGTCTATATTTATTCTTCTTACCAATAAGAAAAATCAATAAATCCAACATCTTCAATACTCGAAGCTTGAAATAATCTTTGTTATCGTCAAAGTTTTCAATATGAATCGTACCAGTATCTAAATGAATCGATGTTCGATTAGTGATCGGATCCCTTACTTTGTTAACTGTTTTCAAATTAACAGAAGTTAGCGAATTTATAGTCGGTGCATTTAAAATCTTCTCGATTTTCTCTTTTTTATCTACAGGCATTATATAACCTCTTTTTTATTTATTTGAAAAGACTTTTGAGAGCAAAAAAAGAGTTGTAGCTGATGCTACAACTCTCTTGCACTCAATAAATTTTCTTTTCATACTTATAGTCTGCCATTTTTTGATGAAAGTAAAAAAAAGAAAAATCAAAAAAAATCGCTTTTTCTACCAAAAATTGCTCAATTTTCTATTAAAATCTAAAAAGGACACTTTACAAAGTGCCCTTTAAAATAGCGGAAATAGCGATATTTTAAGGATTTTAATACACATTATAAGATCTTCCATATAGGATTAAAATTTTTTTGAAAAAATTTTTTAATTAATTTTATCTAATGACATTAGATAGGTTATAACCCTAAACGGTCAGAATCCCAATTTCCATAATCATCGTATCCAAAACTATCAGGATCCATTGCATCAATTCCAGCCTGCTCAAGTGAATTACTGCAGAAATTACAATAATAGAAACCAGTTTCTGGATCGCTAAATTCCCAATCAATATCATCTTCATCAAAGTCGTTTCCACATTCAGTACAAACATATTGTCCTACAAATCGATGCATCTCTCTAAATTGCTGCTTTTGTTCATCCGTTCCTCCTCGAACGAAGATTTTACCATTTTTACTATGGCAAAAATGACAGTCTGGAGATTTTCTGTTTTGAGGATATTTTTTATTATTTTTAATTTGTGGTTCCTTCAACACAACCTGCTCATCATTTATAGTACTTATATAGCTTGACTCATTTATATTAGATTCAAAACTTTCATTATAATCATACTCATTCTCATATATTTCTTTCCTATTCCTATCTTCATTTAAAACTTCAACAACACTTTTTAAGATAGTAATAGCTGCATATTCTATAATTTCTACACGATTATCTTTAACCCACTTAAAACTTTTTTGACTCACATCAACCGTTTTGTCTACTATCGCTTGTGACAAATCCTTCATCCCATTTATAAATTTCATCTTTCTCCAAACCCTTCTAAATATAAAATTTTAACGAAATAGTATATTCCTTAAGACTTTTCATTTTATCATGCTTTTGTCTCTTAATAATTGTTGGATTTTCAATTTGCTTTTTCCACATCGCAATTCCCTTTCAGTTCGATATATAAATTATAACTCACTTTTACATATTAAGTAATCACTTTTGAGATATTTAGGTCCCGAAAATAGAACTGACATATAATAACTAATCTACATCAAATATAAAATAACACAATTTTAGATTTAACTAAAGTATATTAAAATAAAAATGACATTCAAGAAAGTCATCTTGAATGTCTATATAAGTTAGTATTAGCTTATTTATTAACGTTTTAAGAAATCTGATTCTTTACAAACTTCCTTAAGGCTTATTTTGTCAAAGTTTTATTTTAGGTTGTTTCGAGATCACTTGCTTCCAACATCACACAGATTTTTCTTTTTTGACTTCAAAGTAATTTTATGAATTTAATTAAGATAGAGAGTTTTCATTTTGTTTCTAACACTATCAAGAAACTTAATACTACTATAATTTTTGGATTATTTAACTATTACTAAAGTCTAACCCCTTGTTTATATAAACACAAAATAAATTATTAAACTTTTGTTATAGCTGTTTCTACTATTGTTCCATCATCAATTATCAACAATTCTACAAAAGAAATTGCTAAATAATTTATATCTAAATCATATCTTTTTTCAATTTTATTAGTATATTCTATATTCTCCTTAAAAATAATACTTTTTTCTTTATCATATATATAAACACTAATTATAGCGCTATTAGAATATCCATTTAATAAGCAATCAATGGTTAATGTCTTTTTATTTAAATTTTGACTATTTCCTAATACAGCATTAAAATCATATACATGTAGTTTAGGAGTACTATAAATAATACTCTCCGAAATTTTGTCTAAGATTGAATCTAGCATCACATTATTTTTTTGTTTTTCTTCTTCAATAGAGCATACCTTAATTATAAGTTCATTTTCATCCAAACGTAGTAAATTTGTAATTTCAAACTCTATAGACTGTTCAAGTCCCTTTGAAAATCCAACAAAGCACCCATTCATCCAAATATACACGGGCAGATTGAAGCTTTGCATTTTCAAGATAATATTTTTAGTAATTAATTTATCTTCACCTTTAAAATGATTAAACAAAGTTACCAATGTAGATTCGTCATCACCATTTTTTTCATTGAAATCTGATTTCATGAAAGTCCAATTATTGTTTAAGTGCATCATATCTATTTGAAAATAGTCTAGTTGATTTATACCTACATATTTATCAAAATAATAATGCTCAGAATGTTCAGGCAACTGATTGACTCCTGTTATGGCAGAATTTTTCAACCAGCTATAGTCTACTTTAATATTTTTCATCTCTAATACCTCTTAGTAAAACAAATTTATTTTCACATTCCTCCATCTAACTTAATGCTATATATTAGAAAAAACAGAGTCTGCTTTACCAGACTCTGCATATGTTATTTCGTTGCTGGTTGTTGCTGTGTAATACAGTGAATATTACCACCACCATATGCAATCTCTGTAGTTTCAACTCCAACAACTTTACGATTAGGGAACATTGCTTGCACTTGTTCAACCGCTAATGCATCATTCTCATCACCATATTGAGGAAGAATAATTCCTCCATTCACTATTAAGAAATTCAAATATGATGCGATTGCAACTTCTCCTTCCTCTCTTGGAATAGCCCCTTCAGAAAAATCAATCGTATCTGCATCTTTTAGATAGCATGGCTTCTTAGTAACGCACATTTTATGTACTTTTAATTTTCTGCCTTTTGCATCTGTTTGTTCACTTAGGAATTCAAACGCAGCTTTTGCTTCCTTATAGAAAGGATGGTTTTCATCTTCAGTGTAAATACATGCAACTTCTCCAGGTTTTACAAAACATGCTACATCATCAATATGACCATTCGTTTCATATGGGTCAATACCATCTTTCACCCAAATTACTTTTTCACAATTCAAATAATCTTTTAATTTTTGTTCAATTTCTTCTTTTGACAAATGTGGGTTTCGACTTGGATGAAGAAGACACATTTCAGTAACCATCACTGTACCTTCACCATCAACGTGAATTGATCCACCTTCTAAAACGAAATCCTCTGTTTTATAAGAATCAGTATTTGTTAATTCACAAACTTTTCTTGCAACAAGCGCATCTTGATCCCAAGGGAAATAGAGTCCATCGACTAGACCTCCCCAAGCATTAAATTCCCAATCTACTGCACGACGTTCACCTTTATCATTTATAAGAAATGTAGGACCACAGTCGCGAATCCACGAATCATCATTTGTCATCTCAATTACTCTGATATTTTCGCAATTAAGAGCAGATACACGAGCGATAGCATTTTCAAATTGAAGAGGTGGTACACAAAGTGAAACTGGTTCAAATTCACTAATGGCTTTAGCAACATCTAAAAATGCTTTTTGAGCAGGTTTGGCTCCTAAACGCCAATTATCATTTCGCCATGGCCATAACATCCAAATTTGTTCTTGTTCTTCGAATTCTCCTGGCATTCGAAATCCATCTACTTTAGGGGTTGTCCCCACAATACGCTTAGACATCTCAAGTCCTCCTTTTATTGTATTGGTATTTAGTTACTATCATTTTTTGATTTTTTTCACACGAATAATAACTTCACCTAAGATAAGACAAATTAATGAACCGATAGTTACAGGCAATTTATCAGCTAATGTTACTTCATCAAAAGATAATGGGAATGCTGTAAATAAAAGCGAAATCAAAATCATAACAATTGGAATTACAACCATAATTTTTAAAATAAAATCACTTCCTCCTACTTTAAAAGGTCGAGGAGTTTCTGGATCTATTTTTCTTAACTTATAAAATGCTGGAAAAACTGGTATATAAGAAAGCAGGAACATAACAAGGTTTAATGAGAAGAAGGCCCAAAACAAATCCTGATTTGGTAATATTGGTGCAATGACTACTACAAATGTCGCAACAAAACCATTTGCTAAAGCTGATCCAATTGGCATGTTATTCTTTTTACTACGTTTTGCAAAAAACTTTGGCATATCTCCGTTTTCTGCAGCATAACATGCCGTGTTATTCACTCCTAATGACCATGAAATCATATTTCCAAAAAGAGTTAGTAAGAATAGAAATGCCATTAAAATTATAAACCATCCATTTTCTGATCCGGTCAAAAGTTTAAAGCTGTCCATCATACCACTACTAGTAGAAATTTTATCAACAGGAATCGCTACACCAATACCAAATGCAGAAAATATATAAATAGCCGCAATAACTAAACCTGCAACAATTATAGATTGTGGTATTTGTTTTTTAGGATTCTCCATATCATCTGCACACGTACAAATAACCTCAAAGCCAAGTAGATTAAAAATAATAACAGAAATAAATGATAGACTGTTTAAATCAAATGATGGTAAAAGTGAATCCAACGTAATTTTATTAGCCATTCCTTTTGTAAAGGCAATATATAATCCCAAGACTCCCACTAATAGAGCTAATATCATTTTTATAATTGCCGCACCATTGAGGATCCATACGCTATCACTTGCAGGATAAAAGCTTATCCATATAATTAACCAAATAAATACAAGTTCAATTAATAATGTCCAGAACGTTGAAAACTCAACTCCTGTTATCGTTGTCAACAACCCAGGAGTCATAACAGCTAGTGATGCTAACCACAATGGAAAATTAATCCAATAATACCAGGAGGTCCTTGAGCCCCATCTATGTCCAAACGCCTTCGTCACCCAATCATAGATTCCACCATCACCTATATAAGTAGTACCTAATTCAGCTGAAATCAATCCGTATGGTAACAAAAAAGCAATTAATAAAAATAACCACCAAAAGAATTGAGAATTCCCAATCGCTGCAACTGGAGCTGCAGCTTCTGCAACAAATACTACACATATTACAGTTAATACTGTAGTAAACAAACTAAATTTTTTCTTTTCTTCCATTTTTTTCTCCTTCCTTTAAGAGGAGAGTTATAACATCGTTAATTTTAAGCAAATTGACCCTTTTTATTTTAAAAATGATTCCAGTTCTGCTTTAGCTACAGATTGTTTTTCAAGGTCATATGGATGTCGTTTCTCAAAATCACGAAGTAGATAAACTAAGATACCTCGCATTGAAGTTAAACGATTTTCCGCCTCATCAAAACAAACTGAATTTGGGCCATCCATCACTTCATCAGACACTTCTTCGCCACGTGTAGCAGGTAAACAGTGCATGAATTTACAATTTTCTCCTGCTTTTGCCATCATCTCTGAATCAACATGATATTTAGGATAGAAAATCTTCATACGTTCTTCTTCTGATAATTCCGCTTCATATAGGCCATACCATACATCAGTGTATAAGAAATCTGCACCAGTAATTGAATCTATATCATCAGTTACCAAATATTTACCACCTGATAGTTTACAAATTTCATCATATTTTGACTTATGCATATCATTTAATTGGAATCCCTTCGGACCGAAGTGAACAAATTCCATACCCATTTTCAATGTTATTAATCCTAAAGAGAAGCATACTTGAGTTGCATCTCCTACAAATACTACTTTACAATCTTCTAATTTTTTTCCTTTCGGCAAGTTTTCAATAATCGTAATCAAATCTCCCAATTCTTGTGTAGGATGATTATAATCACTCATACCATTAATTACTGGTACTTGAGAAAATTTTGCTAAATCAACCACACTCTTATGACGCTCAACACGTGCCATTATAATATCTGTTAAGCGAGAAACCACGGTTGCTGTATCTTCTAGTGTTTCGTGTCCTCCTAGTTGAATTTGACCGGGTGCCAAATATTGTGCGTGCCCTCCAAGTTGAGTCATAGCGGTTTCAAAAGAAATCCGTGTTCTTGTAGATGATTGTTGAAAAATCATACCTAGAGTTTTATTTTTCAACAAAGGTGGGTAATACCCATTTTTAATACAAGCTTTAATCTTAAGAGATAGCTCAGCCATTTCTAAAAGTTGCTCTTTAGAGAACTCTTCTGTTGTAATATAATCAATTTTATTGCTCATAATTGAGACCTCCTGTGTTGTTATGCTTTAATGATATTGCAAAATTTTATAGTTTGCGATAAACTTAAAGGTGTAAACCCTCTTTTTTAAAAGTTTAAGTACTAAACCCAGTATTTATGCTTTTAAAAATGTAATGCTATTTTAAATATAAACTCCCTATTTTATTGCTTTTAAATAAAGTTTAGAGTTTTAATTAGTTTCACAGAATAAATGGAGGCTAAATATGATTGAAATAGTTTATATATACAATGTATTTTTAATTATACTGTATACTTTGACCCTTGGTATTGTATTGACCTATTCTTTAAACTCAGAAAAGGATAAAAAATACTTATTTTTTGTAGTCGGTTTATATCTTGTTTTTTTTATTTTTGATAATCTGATCCTATCAATGACAGAAATAATTAAAGATTTCGGAAACACATATAACCAACACTTCCTGGGAGTTCCATTTGTTAAAACTGTCATATATCTTGTTAATAATATTTGTCAGTTTTGGATAGTTGCTAGACTGAGGAAAGAAACACCTTTATTAACGCACTATTGCTTTATTTCTATTACTTTCATATGGATGGCTTTCCCAATTCTAAACAATTCTCCATTAAGAGTTTTTATGTACTATTTACCCAATCAGCTTCTTTTGATTTATACTGGTATATATGCGAGACGAAATCTAAAATCTTTGAATATTAGTAGTCGAAATAAAAATTACTTAAAAACTATTTCAAATATCGGAGTGCTATTTGGCATTCTAATTATCTTAGAAGATTTATTTGTAATTTTTAATATAGATTCGTATGACTTGTTGAATCTGCGAATTCAAAATAGAAATATGTGTGAAGACATGTTTACTATTGCTGTTTGTTATTTAATAATCAAATATATTCTTTCTGATTGGAAAGCTATTTCGAATGTAGAAGAACAATTAAGTTCATTTGATAAATCCCAAAAAATTGACAACCCCAGTACACTAGATCTATTCTCTGAAAAACTTCATTTAACTGAACGTGAAAAAGAAATTCTTCCTTTACTTCTTGAACACAAAAACAATCAGGAAATTGCGGATCAATTGTTTCTTTCAGTTGGAACCGTGAAGACACATGTACACAATATTTTTTTAAAACTTGAGATCACTAGACGAAATCAACTTTTCGAAGTATATAATTCCTTTAAAAACGAACATCCTGAACAATAATTGTGTCATAGCCACTACTATAAAAGACAGAATAAAAGACATCTGATTTAATCAATCTCAGATGTCTTTTTGATTATTCCAATTAAAAAATACAAATTAGATAATCATTAGATAATATAAAAAATCATCTCGTATATAACGAAATGCTAATGATTTGAGTTAACATAAATGAATATTATCATTTAGATAACTGGCTAACTTTACAAACTTATTCAAGACTGATTTGACAAGGTTCTATTTCAGTATATCATAGAATAACATGATACCAACATTCAATAATTACTTTCCGAAAAAGACCTATTTCCCTGAAACTTTTTTATTTGCTTATAATAGACATTTCTAGATATTTCCATTATATAGTGGTTGCCATCCAATCAAGCATCGCTTCGCTTGTTTTCTTTGGGAAACTGTGCATAGCATATCTCTACGCGACTAAAGTCGCTAGAGCTATCCTAATTACGCACCGCCAGTTCTCATAGATAAAAACACCTTGCAAGATGTAAAATGTTTTCGCTTGTATTCTGCTTTCCAGCAACGAATTAACGTATAGAGGCAATTGACTTCGTCGAATTGCAGCCGTATTTGTAAGTAGCTAAAGCCACAACAACTACGTCAACTGCCACAATTTAGTATGAAAACATAAAAAGAACACCTCGAAAGGTGTTCTTTGTAAATATTGTAATTCTTTCGAATTAACGTTTACTAAATTGTGATGCTTTACGAGCTTTCTTAAGACCTGGTTGGGGCACCACTTATTTCATCTAAATTCAAAGTGCTTTAAAATCAACGCTTTTATGAGTGTTCAAAAAAGAAAATTTCAGCTAATTTCAATCAATTTCATCAAAATAAGGTGAACTTTCATTAAAAATAAACAAAAATCGAACCAGAATATCAAAAGTTTACCTTATTTGGTTTTTCAGAAGTGAAGTAGGGATTCACTACTCGTCAATAAACGTTAGGAACCTTGTTTTTATGCGATTCTCGAAATTTTAAATTTCAGTACATTACAAAAAAATCAACCGAATCACTATCTTTATTTAAAATAAGCATACTAATTTCAACAATAAAAAGCAAGAGGGGCTTCATAATGAAGCTCCTCTTTTTTACTATCATCCCAATACCTCTTATTTCTATTGAACTCTTGCATTGACTGTTTTTAAATCTAATTCATCCTGACCAAATAGTAATCTAATTATGATTTGAGTTGGATTTTCAACATTATTTAGGACACAAACAAGTTCTGTTCTAATATTTGGTTTAAATTGTACTCCTTCGATTGACTCTTGAAGGTTTGGATTTTGTTGAATACGATTACGTATCTCCTCATAAGGAGTTGCTCCCCAACAACTAACTGGTTCAGCTCTTTCAATAATCATTCTAGGGATATAGTCTGGCACAAATTGTTCTGGTAAAATACATAACCCTCCATTCCTAATAAAAGATTCTAGCATCTTATCAAAAATAGCAGTAGGTGTCCCATCACTTTTTAGTCCATTAAACCCTATTAAGTCACCAACTTTTTTAGCAATATCCGACTGATTCTCATTTATAAATATAGATAATTCTTCATTTTCAGGAAGCCCTTCTCCCCTTTGATAAATACCCTGCCAATTATTTTGATTTCCCTCATAATTTGGACATTTATTTCTTCTTTCTATATCGTAGAACAGTCCTTCTATAGGATTTCTTGTATGTGCTGCATAATATTTTCCAGTTCTACTTTGAGTATTATTATTTTCCCCCCCAATAAGTTGAATCGAAGAACCACAAGTTGGACACAATGCATACCTTTTGCTATTTTGATAATATGGTATGTTTTTATTTGTTTTCTCTTCAAATTCATCAATATGATAAGTTCCACCATCGATTAATTTAAAATATTTCATCACTATTTCCTCAATAAATAATCCATCTAATTTCATTTCGTCTTTACCAAATTGATAAGATTGACGACATCTTCATAACGTCCTACCGCATTATCGATATCTTGTAAATTCGTGCTAACTTTTGATTTCTTACGGGCGGAGATTTTGATAAGGCTTTGTCAATCTCTGGATTAACACTTTCATTTTGTGCCACAAACTCCAGGTCGTAAGACGTTAACCACTTTTCAACTTCACGTTGGATCTTTACTTCTTTACTCTGTTTCGTTGCCTTTACCAAAGCCTTCCAAAATGTTCTTCAAATTAGCTCTCTTAATTGCCCAGTGAGTCCTACTTAATTCCCAATTTTCTATTTTTAATTCTGATTGATGAAGTTCGACCTGATTTAAATCAATTTCACATTCTTTCTGAAAAACAAATTGTGTATCTTTAACCTTTTTATCTATATCTTCTAACTTTCCGAAAAAACCAATTTTTATATCTTGGTTCACATCGCTATACTCTGGTAAAAATAAAGCTGGTAAACTTCTTATTTCAGTAATATCTTCTAGTGTAAATTTATTGAATCTTTGTTTAATTGCTGTATTCGTGTGTTCAAAAATCCTATCGTTATTTAGACTAAAAGAATTCGCTTCAAACTTTTCACCGTAAATTATAAATAGGTTATAGTACTCATCAGAAGAGAGTATCTCGCGTACAGGTGTAACATTAACGATATGATTCACATTGTTTGCTTGCTCAATGTTATAGATTCTATCTGCATTTTGTTGTAGTAGTTGTTGGGGAAATTCTGACGGCAAATTACCCTGTCTTTTTAGTGAGTTTGTCAATGTATTCTCCTTAATTTAGATTTTCTACATGTTCTATGTTATAGATATTATTAGCATACTGGTTGATAACTTTAGGATTATTCAACACTTGTTTTGTTATTGAGTCATCACTTTCAACTTTAGAATTAAACTCTTCCTCAACCTCAACGTCTGATTCTTTGATATACTCTTGTTCCTCAACATCTTCCACATTTGGATTATATCGAGTTATTTCTAAATCGTTTATATGTTGTCCAAGTTCTGCATTATTGAATTTCCAAGGGGTTCGCTCTCCGCCTTGAGAATACCAAGCTTCAAATGTTGGTTTACCGAGAGTATTATCTAATTTACTGACAAAAATATATCTCATTACATCTAATAAGAATGACTCAATTTCAATTACTTCAACTCTTAATAAATCTTGCTTACATGACGACTCATTAGGGGAAATTTTAAAATCTTCCGAATCCTTAACCGTTTCATCAGTACAAATAGTTTCAACAACTGCCGAAACAAGCCACTTCAATTTTCGTTCCGAAAACTTCTCATTTATAAATTCAGACATACTTTCCAGTGTGTCTTTTTTTATTCTGTTCAACAGAATCTTTAAATAAATTAATGAACCTCGAATCATCAAAAGGTAAATACTCTGTTTTAGAAATAATACATTTTTTATAATCAGAAACATTCTTTTTAAACGTGTTTCCGTAAGGCATTTGCTGATTTTCTCCTGTAAAAATATCAACAAAAGACTTCATAATATCAGTTTCGGATAATTTATCAGTTCGTTCTTCCAAGCATCCACGCCGAACCCTACTTTTGGTTTTTCTAGCTTCAAGCATTAGTCCAAACAGAATTCCTCCTGTGATCCGTGGGACAGTTTCAGACATTTTTTTACTCCTCGTAACTAATTTAGTAACTGTATCTACTTTATAAACTTTATCTACAATTGCAAATAACGCAATCTACTTCATAATAAAGGGTGAAGATAAAGCAAATGTATATTCGATACTATTATATCAAATTTCACAAGCGTTTTCTTCAAAAGAATAATATTAGTCCTAACTGGTGCGCACCAAATGGACGGATAGAAACAAATATGAAAACTCCGACGATGACGGTCGAGTTCTGCATATATCTGTTTATCCGTTTTTTTGGTGTGCCTTTTTGCACACATCGGTATTCAGTGTAGCTCATAAAAGTTTCTTTCCGTCCTAGAAATGGACTTAGAAAGAGGCTATTATGCCAATAAGAACATTCGAAGACCGTCTCACTCTACAGGATTGTATAGATATCAAAAAGTGGGATAAGATATTGAAAAATGACGATAAGTCATATGAGAACGCTAAACGAAGAGATAGATACCATAATCTTGGAAGTTTAGATGCGAACATTTCTAACGAAGGACGTGAAACAGATAAATATGATTTTATCGCTAGTGACTCGTTAGATGGTGAACAAGCTTATATCTATAACGAACTATTAGAAGCTGTGCATAATTATATATCTGCCCTTCCTACGAATGACCAAATTATTATGGTTGAAAAACTAAGAGATAAGCCAACCCTCATCGTCTACACTATCTAAAATTGTAGAATGTAGCGACAAAACTGTAACAGCTCACTTCAAAAATTTCAAAAGAGTTACAAAACTCTTAAAAGACTACAGATAGTCTATAAAACTGGTAATCAGACTGATTACCAGTTTTTATATTCAAAAAATAGAATTATATTTGTAATCTAAAATATTATATATTTTAGGGATATACTTTATTTAAATAAAATTCAACAATTATATAAATGTAATTTTTGTATGGATCAAAAACTAATAAGAAAAGAGTTCCACTTATAAATGGAACTCTTATAAACTAGCTTATTGTATTTACTTTCTAGTTATTCTTTAGTGCTTCTTTAATTTCACCAATTGTCGCTGAAACAGTTTTATCTTGAAATGATTTTACTTCTCTATTGCCATCTTTATCAATAGTTTCAACTGGACTACTGTAATCATCTGTTGAGCTCGTCGTAAAACCACCTGATTTATCCGCAATAATTAATTTGTCATCAGGTTGGTTTGAGAAATATTCATTAATTTCTTTTTCAGACTTATTTTTTAGAAGGTTCTTATAAATTTCAATTGTTTGATTTTCTTTTTGTTGAGCTCCTAACGAATTAGCAATAACAGGGTTTAATAAAGCATACGAAATTAATCCTACAGTCAAAATAGTTAACGTTAAAGGTAAAAATTTTTTAGTCATTTTTAAGACCTACTTTCTTTCTATTTATTAAGAGTATACTAATAAGCTGTTTTCTTCTTTAAAATCGTTATATTTTTGTTAAAATCCTTTCTGGATAGGCCTCCATCCTATCCAACCTCATTATATTATTGCTTTTGTTAGAATTCAATTTATTGTATGTGAAACTAGTTCCAGAATATTTTTTAATTTTATCGAAAATAGACATATATGATTTTCTGTTTAGATACCAATTCTGATTAAAAATAATGTATTTTATGATTCTATTTCTGTTGTATCAACGTTTTAACTCTTATTAGGTCATTTGTTTTAAATTATTTAGTTTTCTACTTTCGAAATCTTTGAACATAATAGAATAAAATTAAAACTTTCTAAAAAACTCCGAAATTCACCTCCTGAATCTCCTATAAGATAGAAAGGAAAAAATCAACAAGTCCAGCTCATGACCTCAAACCGAGCATGTCACCAATACTTTTTATCACAAAATAGAATATACGAGGTATCTCAAAATGAAAATGAAAGCAAAATTCCGCAATGGCGGATACTCAAATCAAACAGCAGAACAATACGTTAGCCTTCAAGATCCAATCTACTTGCTTTGTGATGAGCTTGAAGCACAACAAAAGTATGAAGATGGAAAACCGACGGGTGAAATTGTCGCATATAAGGCTTGGTTTGGGCAAAAGGGATTACCACCATTTCAAGTAAAATTCCTTGAAGAACCTGAACTCCCTGAATATCTTTCCCTTATCACCTTTGACAACTTGCAAGCATGTGAGGTCAACTATAACGTTTACTTTAGAGCTAATGGATTTAAAGAGGTGAAATAATGGTTCCAGCTATCACACAAAAAGAGTTGGAACAATACCTATTACAGAGTCTGAACATGGCTTTGGGCTCTGTATTACAAGGGGAAACTTCTTATACCAACTCTTTTGACATTTCTGTCAAAGAAAACGGATTTATCTTCATTCCTCGTCTTCCATCAGGATTTGTCATTGATGACGAACTGTACCGAAAGATTTTCTTAATCGCTAATGCGTCTCTCTACCCACAATACACGCTATTAAAACAAAATTCTGCCTACTTTATTGCACTGAAAACAGACGATATTCATATTCAACGTGGACTGTTTTTTCCTTGGCAGAAAGGTGTTTCTGAGCGGCTAATCATTCCAGACCTAGAAAAATTCACATTATCGCTAAAAGGTAATGATATCCCTATTATGGCAAATCTAATGATTAACTATGATAAAGTAACTTCTATGGCTATTGCTGGGAACTCAGGTAGTGGTAAAAGCTATGCATTAACTTATCTGTTAAGTATACTGAAAAACATTTCCGACCTGATTATCGTTGATCCTAAATATGATACCCCATCACGGTGGGCAAAGCAGAATCAAATTAGTGTCATCCACCCTCAAGAGAATCGTTCCAAATCCGACTTCGTATCAGAAATTAACGAAAGTTTAAGTCAGTGTTTGACAATAATTCATAAACGACAAAGGATTTTATTTGATGATCCACATCATGAATTTCAACATCTAACTATTGTTATTGATGAGGTGCTTGCTTTATCAGAAGGAATCAACAAAAATATCAAAGATTCCTTCTTCTCTCTGTTATCTCAAATTGCTTTATTAGGGCGATCAACCAAAGTTCACTTGCTTCTTGTAAGTCAGCGTTTTGATCATAGTACAATTCCTGTATCAGTCCGTGAACAATTTAATGTATTGATTCAGGTTGGTAACATCAACCAGAAAACAGTACAGTTCTTATTTCCAGACCTCGATCCAGAAGGTATTGTTATTCCGATCGGAAAAGGAACAGGGCTTATTCAAATCATTGATAACGAGCATCCTTATCAGGTCTTACCCTTGCTGTGTCCAACATACTACACAATGAAAGGTATTTTATAACTTATGCAAACAACACATTTTCAGAAAGTTTTTAATCTCGGTTCTCTGCTGTTTCTTACAGCAATTTTAGGTGCATTCTGCACAGTCTGCTTCGGGTTTAGCATGAATTCATTACAGGAGATTGATTATTTAGTCTTCTTTTATCGTTTTACTAGCGTAATTTTCGCAATTAGCTTATTTACTTCGCTTATGAGCTCTGTAATTCTCTTTTCCTCATCAGTCGTGAAATCAAGGACCGGCAAAAGAAGATAACCTATATAACCTGTGGCAATCAATTAAACAAACCTTGTCGATCCGTACTTTTCTACATCAAAGCGAACTCTCAGAAGCCGTAACTACAACTGAACAAGCAAAATTAACACACTACAACCCTATTCATAAACGTTTTAACAAAGCAGTTGATAAATCTATTATAGATGTTAGAAAAGATACAATCATTCTGATGATTCGTATTCCAAAGACTCAGCAAGCAAAGAAGATTCTAGACGATATGAATACAATGATTATCGAAGAAGTTGCTAGATACAATCCTGATTATTTCTTCTCCCCCTCAAATCCAGATAAAAAATGGGCATACTTTGTAGGAACTAAAAGACAATAGCTTAATGGCGCTGTGGCCCACGTAGTGGAAGCCAAACAGCGCCGTTTTTTAATTGCAAAATTTAGGATTAAGTGGGGTGACTACGACCCCCACTTAATCCAATAATCAATAATCAGAAAAAAATTAAATTTTCTCAAAAACTCCGATTTATGCCCTCCCAATCTCCTAATAGATAGAAATAATAAAAAATTGAAAGCGAGGAATTTTACCTATGGCAAAAGAACAACGTTCAAATAAATGGGCTTTTCTATTCTATCAGGAAAGTGCGCCCGAAAACTATTTAGAAATTCTCGAAGAAATTCATGTTCCATTTGTTCTGTCACCGTGGCATGATAAGGACGTAAACAAAAAAACTGGAGAGTTTAAGAAAGCACATAAGCATGGAGCATTCTATTTCAGCTCTCTCAAGAGCTATTCTCAAGTTTCGGAACTTATCAAAGACAAACTGAATGGCCCTGCACATGTTGAACCTGTAATGTCCCCCAAAGGGATGTACGACTACTTTGTCCATGCAGAAAATCCTGAGAAAAGTCAGTACAATATCGAAGATATTGAAACTGGATGCGGATTTGAATTAGATAAATTCCTCATCAGCAATAATAATGATGAATTTCTATCAACCATTATTGATGTGATAGACAAGAATAATTTCACAGAATTTAATCATTTGGTTAGGTATGCGAGAGAAGAAAATCCGACCTTATTAAGGCTTATCGTTGACAAAACATACTTTTTTGCCAAGTATTTAGATTCACGAAGGTATAGCACAGACAAAAGCAAAATCACTTCATCAGAAAATTCCTTGACGAATACTCCTAATGAAACTAGAAACATCATATCAAGCTCCTACTTCAATAGAATTATAATGGAGGAAAAGCTATGCAAGTAATCTTACCAGATGAACAAATTCATCAAATTCAACTTTTACTCTCTAATCTTATAAGGAAAGAAATCAGTGAGCAATTAGACAAGAGTGGTATTGAAAGCCCCTATTTGAACAAAAACAGACTTGCGACTATTTGGGAATTTCCAACAATACTCTTGATTCATGGATTCAAAGGGGCTTCCATCCATCAAAATCGGAAAACCATTAGATTCCACAAGGACGCTATTGACAGCTGGCTAAACGGCAACAACTAGAAAAATCAAGATTTTTATTTTATAATGGTCATGATATTTTCTGGTTCGATATAAAGGAGAATATCATGACTATCAGTAAGACAAAAAACGGAACTTACCGCTTAAAAGTCTATATTCCAATAGAAGCACGAATGCCTCTTGGAATCGTTAATAATAACTATTATGATAAAAGATTCAAAACAAAAAAGGAGGCAAGACAAGCAGAGATAGACTTACTTACGAAGTTAAACCAAATTGAAGATAATATGTTTTCAGGACTAGGAAAAGAAGATATCCTTTTCTCAGACTTCTATAAGAATATTTGGTGGGAATCCTATAAAGCAGGTCAAACTACATCTACTTTGAAACCACCAAGCAGGTCAACAATCGCTAATACCAAAACATGTTTTGAAAAGCATATACTACCACTTCTTGGCAACTATACGATTCAATTTTTAAACCAAAATAAACAGGTTATTCTAAATTTGATGACCTCAAAAGCTAACGAATATGCAAACTTCAAAACTTTACGAAGTTACGTTATTTCTATTTTTGATTGGGCGGAAGAACTTGAATATATTGAAGCAAATAGAGTTGCAAAAACTTTAAGACGAATTAAGGCTGTCAGAAAAATTCAACTTGCAGAATCAAAACGTGATGAAGATTTATACTTAACTCATGAGCAACTCCAAGAATGGTTCTCAGCTTTTAAAGAAGATTTAGAAAATGATAAAATATCACTCAAAGATTACGTCCTTTTTATCTCACTTTTTTCCTCGGAGATAGAAAATCAGAAACATATGCTCTCCAGTGGAAACATGTCGATTTTTCAAAATCTCAAATTCAGTTAATTCAGGCTTTAGATAGATACGGACAAGTAAAATCTACCAAAGGAAATAAAAAAACTATCTTCTCTATTTCTAGTGACTTACTTCAGCTTCTTACCTCTTGGAAAGAACAACAAAAATATGAACTAGCAAAGTTTGGCATCATCAGTAATACAGAACAATTCATCTTCACTTATATAGATACCAAAGGTAATATCAATAAACCTTTACATTCTGACTACCTCAATAATAAGATGAAAACTATCAGAAAGCGACACCCAGAACTTACACACGCTACGCCACACAAATTACGGCATACGGGAGCAACACTCGCTAAACAGGCAGGTATGAGTTTAGAAGCCATTTCCGAAGCCCTAACTCACAGTGACAAAGGTACAACACAGATTTATGTCAATACTTCTAATGTAGTCCCTATGGCAGTTGGCGAATTTGCCTTAAAGTCTTTAAAACAATAAGGTAAAAATAAGGTGAACTTTGAGGTGAACTTTTTCAAAAAACATAAAAAAAGCACCCATGAGGTAAACTCTTGAGTGCTTTGAAACGTTGATATAATCGTATTGATTAACGTTTTGAGAATTGTGATGCTTTACGAGCTTTCTTAAGACCTGGTTTGATAAGGTTAAATTTCATACAGTTAAATAATAACTTTATATCAACTTTCAATAGCCAATTTCTGCGCTATTATTTCATAAAATTTATATAAGTTTCATTAAAAAAGGGAAATTTACATTTCTGTTTGTTATAGATAATTAAAATGATTTCAATCGTATCAGGCTATATAAAATAATCCACTATTACACGCTGGTTACATTTTAAGAGAAGTTTGGAAAAATTCAGGAATATATGATATTTTATTTGAATCTATTTTTCTTTTAATTTCTGAAATTTTCCAAACTTCTCTATTCGTAATCATATAAGAAAGATTACTAACATTTTCAGCATATACTTTTCCAACCCAAAGAAAACATACTGATAATATAACTAAGCGAAATAATAATTTCATTTTCCACTCCCCTCTACGATGAAATTTATAAATTTATAACGTCAAACCTAAACAATCTCCATAATAAGATAATAAATAAGAACCGAAAACAGTGTTATTATTACCCCAACAATGACCGTATATAATATTATTTTTGTTTGACTTAAACTACTTATAAAGTTTTTTACCCTTTCATCTGATTCTATCATTTTATACTCTTCGGTAGTTTTATCCTTTAATAAATCCGATACAGTATTTAAGTTGTTTTGCTTTTTAATTTTCTCAATCTCGAGCGACGTCTTTACAGTCCAAAAGAATAAGATTGCATAAATTATAAATCCTATTTTCCCAAAAATCATAACAGATGGAAAAATACTAAAACATGTTACTGCCATTAAAACTATAAATTTTTTAGTAAGATATGTACTTCTATCATTTTTCATTTTCAAGCTCCTTTATTTTATAATAGAGGCTGTTGTAATAAGGGCAATTTTTAATTAATCTACTGTGTGAATCAAAGCCTTCGATTTTTCCATTTCTAACAATTAATATTTTGTCAAACTTATCAACTAAAG
Source organism: Streptococcus mobilis (assembly GCF_059727625.1). Lineage (NCBI taxonomy): Bacteria > Bacillati > Bacillota > Bacilli > Lactobacillales > Streptococcaceae > Streptococcus > Streptococcus mobilis. The sequence goes on along the minus strand of NZ_AP041823.1, from coordinate 1,144,954 downwards.
AGATTCTGTGCGAAACAACCACAACTGTACAATTTATTTTGAAAATCAACTCCATCATTTGTTTTTCAGACAATACATCCATAGAACTCGTTGGTTCATCAAAAAATATTATTGATGGTTTTGAAATAAGTGTTCTTATTAGAGATATTTTTTGTCTTTGTCCTCCAGACAGATTATTTCCATTTTCTTGAAATCCCTTTCAACTGAATTATATAACATTAATTTTTATAAGTCAACATATTTTAGGTTGTTCGTGTTGTTTTATTTATTATATCTCATTTGAGATATTTAATTGAACATTTAAATTACTTATTCTTAGTGGTTATTGTTTTGAATTTTAACTTTGTATAACACTATAACTGAATTTTAATCTTTGACAATATATCTGTTATGAGATAGAATAAGTTCTAGTAATTAATTTAGCAATTTCAATATAAAAATTCAAACGAGATTTAATATGCAATCAATAGGTAATAAAATTAAAACAAAAAGAAAGTCACTAGGACTATCTCAAAAAGATTTGGCTGATGGAATTTGCGAACAAAGTCTAATTAGTAAAATCGAACGAACAAACTATTTTCCTTCCGCTGATGTTCTTTATAACTTATCACAAAAACTTCAGGTGGATATAAATTACTTTTTCGATGAGTCGTATGAGACTGTCTCTGATTTACGAAACTTTATTGCCATGTCCTCAAAGCTTTTAGAACATAGAAATTACAATGATTTAGAGTATCTTTACAACCTTGAAAAAAGCAATCAAAATTCATTTAATGAGGATGAACAATCTTATTTAACATGGATTGAAGCTATTATACTCTTTTACAACTATGATCAAAAAGATAGTGCAATTGAGCTACTTAAAAATCTCATTGACTCTTTTCTTGACTATAAAAAAAATATTTATTTAAAAGCTCTGAATACTCTAACAAATTTCTACTCAAATATAGGCTATAACGAGGAATATGAAAAAAATTACAAGCAACTTCTTCAAATCTATTCAACAAAAGATTTCCAATTAAAAGAGGATATAGAAGGATATATCCGGTTAAAATATAATTTTGCACATCATTTAACGATTAACGGTCAATTACTGGATGCTTTAGAAACAGCATTAGAAACCATAGATTTTTGTAAAAATAATAATACAGCATATCAAATGCCTTCTCTACTCCTTCTCGTTGCTAATTCTTGTGAAAAATTTCTATCTAAAGAAGAGATTTTACAATATTACACTGATGCAAAAACACTAGCTAAATTATACGGAAATGATGTGCTCTATCTTAAAATAAAAAATTACCTAATCAATTACAATAGTGATTGAATTCTTTTTAACTAAACTGAGCTTCATTATCTTAATATTTTCCAATACTAAAATAATAGTAGCATTCAGATTAGTCTTTAAAAACATTATAACAACCGTTTTCTTGTATAACTAGGTGAGGTACTTATTCATTCGTTTCCTCGGGTTCACTAGTTTATGATGGATCTAGACCCTTTCGATAATTGTGTTTAGGTTCCAGAAGATACTAGTACAGAATTTGAAGTTAGCTTTTACAGAGGTGATATAGGGGTTCACTACACGTCAATAGATGTGAGAAACCTTGATTTTAAGCGATTTTTGAAATTCTAAATTTCACTACATTGCAATATAAATCAACCGAATCACTACCTTTTTCACTACCTTTTTTGAAATAAAAATAATGATTCGGATATTTAAAAGAAGAGGAACTTTAGTGTGAAGTTCCTCTTTTTGTTATTTGTTCTTTTACTTATAAATTGTAATACCTGTTTTGAACACCTCGTATTTGAATGAATTTCAATATATGCTTAATATCAATGTTTCCACATGTTTTTAAGAAAGAAATATTTCATCTAATTTGAATAACTTTCAATTGAATGGTGTGAATTATACCCTAAAAATAAACGAATTGAGCTAGATTTCACCAAAAAGTTCACACCATTTGAATTGTTATAACTTTATACATTTTATAATGGATACAAATTCATAATGAAATTAAACGATAAATTTCTACAACAATTGTTTCAAGGTAAAAATTTCAGTGAATAGTCATTCTAAATTATCACGTTTTAGTAATTCTTCAAAAATGATTTGAAACACATCTTTCTCAATAAAACTCTTTAATAATCTTATATTTTCAAAAGAACCCACATGTTTCCTATACGTTTCTTTCAAACCATAATTCTCTATAATTTCCTTATCTGCTTCTGATAATTGAGAGATCACATCATCAAAAATATTATCAACTACTCTAAGCAGTTCAATTTCTGTTAAATTTTTAAATTCTATCTTTAAATCAATCCTAGAAAAGATAGGAAGGCCAAGTTTTTCAGCAATTTCTTGATCATTACTAAAATTTGTTGTTAAAATAAATATACAATTAGAAACATCTACCAAGTAATTTATATCTTCCAACTCTCCCTCATCAAACATTTGATAAAAAACATTGTATAAAGCGCTATTTACCTTATCAAATTCATCAATTAATACAACATTGGTTTCTCTGGATAATAAATCTTTAGCTAATGAATTTTTACCGTGAGTATCTCCGAATATATATTTGTACGCTTCCTCAGTTTGCATCATCGAAAACTGTATTCGGGTCAATTTTCCATTAAAATATTCGCTCATTGTTTTAGCTAATTCAGTTTTACCAACTCCTGAATTTCCATAAAATAACAAGACAAGAGGAGACTTATTTGTTAGGGCACTTTTCTTTAGTAGACCAATTGAAATATCTTTTTTAGCTTGCTGTTGGCCCACAACATTAGAAGAAATCATATGATTATAGAAATCAATAATTTCCTCATTATCTATCCCCTGATAGTTTGAGTAGTATTCTTCTATAATATTTTCAAACTGAACTCTCAAGGAAGTCTCTACTCTCTTGGGAGGATTTTGTATATAAAGATGTTGAATGTCATGTCCTAGAAGTACAATATTATTGAAATTTGATATCACGTGATCCATTACAGAAGCATAATCATCAGCAAAAATAACAACATTTTCAATTTGTTTTTTGCCAAATCCATCTGGAGCATATTGTGAGGCATTTATATCATTGGCTCTTACAGTAATATTATATTGTCGAATAAGCTCCATAAATGGAGTAAAGTCTTCAACGCCTCTCTCATTTAATAATTTATTGAAGTCTCTCTTAGAACCTTTAAAAAGTATAATACTATCCATTTAGTTCACTCCTGCAAGTATTACATCATAAACTGGATATTTCTGTTCTGAGCAAGTCCTATCATTTTCTAAAATTCCGGTAAAAGATAGATTTTGCTGTTGTAAATTAAACTGTGTCTCCAAATTCAAATCACTAATAGTCGTTGCTCCGACTTTTATTGAATAAAGTTTAAGAGTCATTTTTGTTAAATCATGAATTCGATAATTATTTTTAAAAGAATTGATATTAAAACGGAAAATCCTCTCAATTTCGTGTTCTTTATTATATCCTATAAGTTCAAAATAACCTTTAATCTCTCTAATTCCAGAATTAAGTTTAGAAAATGACATTGATACATTTTCCAGCCCTTCTATACTTTGGGAACCTTCCATCATTTCTGAAATTGGCGCAATCATAGCAAAATAAGACATCGAATTCTTACTTATTTCTAAAGTATAATTTTCTGTAATATCAACAAGAAAATTCTTCTTGCGTAACTCTACAGTATCTAAAAAATCATACAATAGAGAATTTTCAAGTATTGTCTTTGCTATTTTATTTCCTTGAACTCCCCCTGAACTAGCTGCGGAAAAAGTAACTGAGCCACTTAATCCTGTCATTTTTTCAAAAATTGTTTTTAAAGCACTATTTTTACCAATTGTTCCTTCAGCATCAACTTCCGCACCCGTTTCACCTTGAAATGTTGTCATAAGTTCAGTTGTTTTCGTTAATTTTCCCTTGGATTCAATCTGTAAAAAATCCATTGCTGATGATTCATCGAAATAAATTACTTTTTTTAATGTACTCATAAATTAACCCTTCGTCACTTATCAATTTCCCCCAGCTCTCTCAACCGTTCCTGTCCCAACTTCAACATCTCTTCCTCCACTTTACTCCATTTTCCGAAGAGGCATTCGTGTAGAACTTCTGCTGCTGAGATTTGATCTACTTGCGAATCATAAACACACGATTGATCTCTTTGGTAAATTTGAATTTGATTAAATAGCTGATCATTTTCTAACTCTCGTAAGTTATCAACTAAATGTTCTACAATTCCATCATGGTGTGCTTTAGGAGTTGCTCTAGCTTGACTAGGATCTATAGCATAGAGCTCTTCATAACGTATCAAAGTACTGAGATAGGACAATTCTGGCTTGGTCGCTATTAGTGCAAGTGAGACTTGGTAACCTTTGGTTGTCAATAATTGTGCAGTTTTTCTAGGGACTTCTGTTGTTCTCAAGGTGCCCTCGATTAACAAATGATAACCTTGTTTACTCAACTCATCTACAAGATATTCAACCATTTGTCCCGCGAATACTTTGGTATAATCCACACTATCTTTACCGAACTTTTCCTGTAGACTAAGGTAATTCGGATGAAAAGAGCGATAACTATCTCCATCAATGATAATGATATTTCCTTGAAATTCCCTTTGTTTAATACGATGAATCGTTGTTTTCCCAGCACCACTCTGTCCACCGAGCAAAATAGCCTTAGGATGAGATGAGGTTGTTTTTCCACGAGTTAAAGAACGAACGAGTCGTTTGGAGGCTCGTTCAAAATCACCTTGACTAAATTCTTCTAGTTTCATTAAGCCACCACCAGATGAGTAGCTTGTTCTAGCATACGTTCAATGCCATCCAAATAGCCATTAAACCGCTCTATATCCTCAAAACTTGCAACAAGATAAATCCTCGTGTTAATCAAATCAGACAAATCATCGCTCATTAGAACCCAAGGATTAGAAGTATCATCAAATGCAATGCCTTGTTCATCTTGAAAACGATAAAGTTGCGCTAAGATATTCGCCCCTCGTTCTTTAATCACTTCAATTTTAAGAGTTAACTGATAATCTTCTACTGGTGTGAGCATTTTTTCCTCCCCTACGATATCGATATAAGAAACATTAAATTTCTTGCAGATACGATCTATTAATTCTGTCGAAACCCGACTTGCCCCATTTTCATAACGACTCAGACTATTTCTAGAGATGCCAACAATCTTTGCGAACTCAGGCTGGGTTAGGTCATGTGTTTTACGTAACGCTTTAATATTTTCTCCGATCATGAGAGCCCTCCTTTTATTTATTTCTATTATAGCATTAATAATTTAAAAACGCACCAATATTGGTACGTTTTTAAATCTGGTAGATGAATCTTTCTTCAATCTAACCTACTGATTTCAGTAGGTTAAAACTAATCCAAATATATAATTTTATCAAAAAGAGATCTTATATTTTCATCTAGATGATGGCTTACAAAAATAACAGTTTTTTCTGTCATTGAGAATAGATGTTTCTCAATTTGATACCGTCTTTCTTTATCAATCGCATCAGTTGCCTCATCAATAATTAAAATTGGTTTTTCTTCAAGATAAGCTCTAGCTAGACTAATTCGTTGCTTCTGTCCACTAGAAATATCTTGGCTAATTTCCGATAAAGTAGTTTCCAATCCATGACTCAATCCATTAATCCAGTCTCTTAAATAAAATATTTCCAATGCTTTTTCGATTTTTGAATCTTCTATTTCACGGCCTAATGTCAAATTAAATAAAATGGATTCGTTAAAAATATGATCTTCCAAACTAACATAAGAAATATTTTCATGAAGATCCTTGAAATTCATATTTTTTGAATCGATATTATCATAGAAGATGCGGCCTTTCGAAATTGGGATTTCACCATTAATAGCATTTAATATAGTTGATTTTCCTGAACCAGATGACCCTGATATTGCATACTTCTTATTTTTTTCAATTTTAACATTTAAATTATCTAAGACAATCTTACCATCACGTTCAATAGTTACCGATTGAAATTCTACTTTATCTATAAATTTCTTCCAAGTTTGTTTATTAACATTACTTTCATGAATACTTTGGTCACCTTCCAATTCAAATTTTTCAAATATTTTGTTTACAGTTTTAAACTCAGCGTAATTTGCCGTTAAGCCTGTTAAGCCAGCAAAGATAATTGATGAAAAATATTGAGAAGAAGATACAGCTCCAATCGGAATTAATCGGTTAAAATATAAGACTCCTGCGTGAGTCAACATGGCAATTTGACTCACAAAACTAGTCCCATTTTGAACAGACATAAGCCCACCAAAGGTTTTTGAATATGAAACTCTGGACTTCGAATATTTTTTTGAATAAGATAAGATTTTTACCATTAAAAAATGAAGTTGATTAGCATTGGATAACATTCGAAATCCACTTAAAGAATCATCAATTGCTTTAACTAATTCTTCATTCTTCTCAGTAAAGTAAACAGCTTTATTCTCCATTTTCCTTGTAAATATTTTAGGGAGATTTACCATTAGAATGAAGAATATCAAAATTGTAAACAATAATGAATAATGGAAACTAAAAAAGGCAATAATTGCAAAAATGATATTTAATGCTTGACTAATCATTAATTCAAGTGTTTCAAAGCCAAGATCTCGAATAGTATTAAGATCATTTGTCAGCCATGAGGTATAGGCGCTAACACTTTTTGAGCCAAAACGAACCACACCCTTACTTTCAATACTTTTTACAATATCTTTACGTATTTCGGTACACATTTCTTGTATGGCTTTTTCACTTGCCTTTGAGTTTTGATATATTTGCAATACCCATATTAAATTTACAGCTAAAATCGCTCCACTTAAATACAAAAATCCCTGTAAATCAAAATTTACAATTGTAGAAATTGCTTTAGCACTCAATATACCATTTAAATAAACACATAATGAATTAATAAAAATCCAAAACAACCATATAGAATTACTTCGTTTGCATCTAATTAAATAAGTTTTTAATGTCATATCCCAGTCTCACTTAAAAATTCCAAATATTTCTTCACCAATTATTTTTCTTTGATATTTAATTGCAATATAAGATAATAAAATTCCTACTAACTTTTAGGGTGCCGTTCAGAGTAGTCGATTTCTATCTATTTCCTTTATTTTTAACTTGAAATTTTCTAGCTTTTTTTAAACTTCCATTATTCTGTTTCATAGATATATTTTTAGACCGCTGATCAACTTTATGTTCTTTTTTAAAATTATTCTGCATAACTTTCTGGTTCATTTTCTATTCCCTTACTTTCCTTAAATGGATTGTTAATAAATAACAAATAAAATCCTACTAATACCGTAAATATATTTATCGTTATCCCTAGAATATGTATATCCGAATAAAACTGGGGAACTATTAAGAATACAATTGAAAATAAAGCATATAAGCTTGAATTAGTGGAATAGATTAACCCCATATTTTCATAGTTATATTCAGAATAAATCATTTTTTCAAACATATTACCAGATATACCAATAATTATAAAGGATAATCCAAATAGCAAAAGCTTAATCAATGGAATTGGTATTACAAATACTAAAAATAAAAAGAAGCCCGATACAATATAATCAATAAAGAAAAACTTTTTATATGATATTTTTATCCTAGGTGCCACAAAAGCACCTGTCAAATCTGCTAATCGTTGTACTGCCAATACTAACCCAAGATACTGAATAGGAATTCCTTCCGATACAAGATATAAGGGGGCTAAAGTTAAAAGTAGATCTGTTCCGCCACTTAAAATTGACTCTGTAATTACAATAAAAGAGGCAAATTTTGATTCTCGAAAAGCAGAAATTGTGTCCAAAAGTTGAAAAGTTGATTCACTTTCGCTTTCTATATTTTCAGACATACCATCTGACTTTTTTTTATCAGGTATATCTAACCTGATTTTCAACATAAAGTATATCGCAGCTACAAAAAATGGAATACTCATATTGAAAACAACAAAATATGACAACACTCCTAACAGTAACGAGGCAAACAGGTTACTAATAATATCTAACACATTTGAAGCCATATACTGAACATCTATAGATTTGTTTATCGTTTCTTCATCATTTTCTAATGTTTCTGGAACAATCTTCATTTGTAATGTGTTGAGTAGATTTGTTGATAAACTAAACAAAAAATTAAAAATATAAAGATAAAAAACTTCAAAGCGATATCTTAAGCATAGAATAGTAATGAAAATTATAAAAAGTTGAAGAACTTGAAAAGTTACTAGCCAGACTTTATCTCTTTGAATTTTATTTACAAAACTTCCATAAAAAACGGCAAGTAAGTTAGGGATAAAACCTATTAGAGTAAATAAAGATAACTGACCAGCTTCAATATTATAAACTTTGATTAACCCAATCGACAATGCAATGAAGTAAAAACTATCTGCAATGTTTCTAGAAGATCTACCTAATATCAAGTTTTTAAAGTTACTACTGAATTTTTCTAATATCATGTTTGTATACCTCGAAATTCATACAATCTATTTGGATATAATTTGTTATTTTTAATAATTCTGTCAAGGAATCCAATACTTTGTAGGAAATAATTGCTACTGCCATATACGATATCGGTGAAATTACACTGTATGGTGTCTTACTATTAATTTTCTTGCATTTATTTTAGCACTCCGTCATCATGTTGTAAATATCTTTTTATAAACTTTTTTTATTTTTTTAAAAATAAATCATTTTTGTATCTATGTGATATTAAAAAAAACAATGCTCAATTGAACATCATTTTCATTATTCTGTCATATTTGCAATGTAATGTTCGACTTTCAAAGCCATTGATATATTTTCATCCAATTTATAAAGAAAATGTGCTGTCTCAAAATATTCTTTTACCGAAATCTTAGAAGAAAAGTCCTTACTTACATTTCCCATCAATAAATACAAATCAGCTAAAAGATAAGTTGTTCTGTAAGCCTGACACTGCTTTATAGTAGTTGTGATTTGAGTAATAGCTTTTTCAATATTATTCTGCAACCATAGATATCTACAAACGTTATAATTGAACTTAATAAATAGTTCTAACTCTTCAAGTGTATTTAAATTGAGTTGATTTACTTGATACTCTAATGTTTCTCGAATCTCATCAAATCGCGTTAAATCTCCAATATCGTAATAAAAATTGAATAGAGTATTTGAAATTTGGAGATAGTTCATATCAGAAATACTTAACTGTGACAGCACCTTCTCCAATCTTTCAACTGCCTCCTCTTGTTGCCCATAGAAATAAAAATCTATCAGAGATTTTATCCACTCCATATAAAATTTATCTGCTAGAGATAAACGATGAGACTTTACATTTTCTAATTCATATATATATTTCAAAGACTCATAATTTCTATTTATGATAAATGTATGTGCTAATTTCTTAAACTCTGCTAACTCATCAACCTCTTCAACAATCTGCTCATCAAAAAAATAATCCATACTAACTTTTAATTTCTTAGCAAGTGCATGCAAAAAATCCGCCCCAGGAGTGAACTCTCCACTCTCTAATCGACTAATTTGCCCCTGTTTACAAATGCCTTCGGCCAATTCTCGCTGGGACAATTTTAATTCTTTTCGTCTATTTTTTAATCTGGTTGCTAATAATGTACCCACGTTTGGATATTCCTTTTCTAATTGGTTTTGACTTCAATTTTAATTGTAACATGATTAAATTAAAAATTCAAATATATGTCTAGAAAGATACAAATTTTACATAAATGGTGTCAAATGTTTTTTGATCTACCTCGTCTTCTTTTGAAAATAATCTACTCAAATAATTTCTAGATTGTCAAATTAAGTTAAACTTTTCATGTAACTCAGAAAAACATATATGGGATTTGAGAGTTCAAGTAATTCCTAAAAGTCTTTGAAATTAAAAACGCATAATATCAGGTATTCAAAAAACTGATATTATGCATTTTATTTTAGTCTAAATTAGGGAAATTATTTCCAGATAAAGTTTTTGGCAAGTCTCTTATCTGTTTAAGGTACATCTCCCCATCGAAATTAGCGAGCTACACTTATTAAACGATCAAAAGAGTTAGGTTTACCTAATTATGGTTTTCACATATTCCGCCATACTCATGCGTCTTTAATGCTCAACGCTGGAGCAAATTGGAAAGAACTGCAAGAACTTATGGGACACAGATTTATTTCAATCACAATGGATATCTATGCGGAATTAGATCCTAACCGAAAGAATGAAGCAGTCGATATTTTAATAGAACGACTTGCACAAATTAAAAAAACTAATTAGAGACTATTATATTTAGCTATAATAAATCATTTTACAATTAATGTAAATTTTATATTGCTACTATAAAATTTTAGGTATACAAAGATCTATAGATACTTTATTTGTAAGATTAATTTTATAACATTACTACAGTTAAAAAAATCCTACATTATAGTTTCAATTGTAAAAAAACTCATTATTGATACCGGAATGTTCTCAGAGATTTTTCAACTACTTTTGTACATTGTAAGTCAAATACAAAATTACCTACTTAATAATATTTTTTACAACTACAGTTAACAAATATATTAAGATTAGTAGTGAGGAAGTTTCCGACTAGAGAGAGTACTCACTACTTTATCTTATCATGAAAATAATTCAATTTTTTCTTAGTTCAATGACTTGATCGTATCGACTTTCATTATCAATATGGTGAGCGATTTCTAACACCATCATCGGTAGTGAGAAAATCAAGTCTCGAACCATCTGGCTATTTTCTACGTCAAGAGCTGCAGTTACCTCATCTGCTAATAAAATATCCTTTTTACGAAGAAGGAAGCGGGCTAGTTCAATCCGGACTCGTTGTCCGCCTGAAATATTTTCTCCGTTATTGGTGATTACAAAATCAAGTCCATCAGTTAGTTCATGGTCGAGTTTGACCTGTCTCAAAACAGTCTCCAATTCTTGATCTGAAAACTCTTGTCCCAAACTAAGATTGTAGCGAACAGTATCATTAAAGAGGAAAGGTTGCTGACTGATGATACCTACCTGACGAATAAAATAACTTGTTTTTGCTCCATCCCTTGTCCGACAAGAAATCGTCCCATCATCCGCCTTTTCTTCCCCTGTGATCATTCGAAAGAGGGTTGATTTCCCACAGCCACTTGGCCCTTTGATGAGGACTTTTTCGCCTTGTTGAATGGTTAGATTAAGATCGCGTATAATCTCTCTACCGTTATAAGATTTACTTAAATGAGAAATTTCTAGTTCTTCTACTTGTGAGATCGAATGATTGTCCGATTCACTATCATCTGCTCGATTTAAAATTCCGAAAATCTTTTCTGCCGTTGTTTTGGCTCCTTGTACTTCAACCACATCATACATGATATTTTGTATAGGACCTACCAGTTGACCAGCGGCAATATACATTGCAACCAGGCTAGCCACTGAAACATGATGACCCTGCATGGCAAGGAAGAACCCCAATACCAAGGGGAGTACTTGGCTAAGAAAGACCATGAAACCATTACAAAAGAAAACAATATTATGGGTAAAAGCAAACTTTTGAATGGCTCGTTGATAACGAAGATTGATATTCCAGACGCGCTGAGAATTTTCAGGCAAGGCTTGATTCATCCGCAAGGTTTGAGCCCCTCGAATACTATCAGAGATTTGGTTATGAACGGCTGTTCTTCCCTGAGACATTTCATCCCCTGAATTCTTTAGCTTATTATTCATTAAGAATTGTGGAATGGGACGTAAGATCGTGAAGAAAACAAAAATAGAACCCAATAAAACATTTTGGGCAATGATATAGATCGCTGTAATCAGTGCTCCAAATCCCCAACATGAAATAGACATATAGCGTTCAAAAAAGTTATCTCCTAGAAATTCCATATCCTGTGTCAGCATGGTAATCTTTTCATCTTCACTATATTCTCTGTCTTCCATTAACTTCTGAAACAATGCCGTTCGGATATTCATGTGAATTTCACGTCTAAAGACATTATTTGCATGATTACAAAATAACATTAGACTATACAAAGCGAAATAGACAGAAAAACCAAAGAGGGCAAATTTCCAAATAGAAGAATAGGTAAGGTTATTTTGATCTATCGATAGTGCTTTGGCAACAACCAAGGGTTGCCCCAAAGCGAGACCCCCATTTGCCAGTGCCCCAATAATGGTTAGGTATTTTGTTTTTTTATCAAGATATTTAAAGATATTAATCATAAATCTCTCCTAGAAAATAGAACCCTATGGTTGAGAAATATCAGATGTAATCATTAAATCTTATTACATATTATTCTTTGTGATATATTTTACATGCTCATTATACATCTAAAAATAAGTCTGGTCAATGAATATTCAAAAAATTAGAAATGATTAAATCTTTAATAACTAATATTTTAAGTTAAGCCTTTGAAAATGCTCTACTTGTCTGTCTGATGAAAATTTACTTTAGTCAATCTTTACAGAGGTGAAATAGGGATTCACTACACCTGAATAGATGTGAGAAACCTTGATTTAAAGCGATTTTTGAAATTCTAAATTTCACTACATTGCAATATAAATCAACCGAATCACTACCTTTTTCACTACCTTTTTTGAAATAAAAATAATGATTCGGATATTTAAAAGAAGAGGAACTTTAGTGTGAAGTTCCTCTTTTTGTTATTTGTTCTTTTACTTATAAATTGTAATACCTGTTTTGAACACCTCGTATTTGAATGAATTTCAATATATGCTTAATATCAATGTTTCCACATGTTTTTAAGAAAGAAATATTTCATCTAATTTGAATAACTTTCAATTGAATGGTGTGAATTTTACCTTAAAAATAAACGAATTGAGCTAGATTTCACCAAAAAGTTCACACCATTTGAATTGTTACTGTTTTGTACTTTTTATAGATTTAGAATTCTTTGTTTTCAAATAGTTTAGTGTCAATGTAAAAAATTACTATTGAATAAATAACAGTTAAAAGTAGTTGAATGGTGTAGCTAATTATCGAAATATTCTTTGAAACAGGGTTTAAAATATTCAATACTCCTAATGGGCTAAAAGATAATAACAAGTTATTTTGGTCTAATAAACTTCTTGAAATCAGTTCTCCTAAACCTCTTAACAAAACAACTCCAACTAGGGTACTCGATAAAGAATTTGTTATCAAAAATAAACAAATAATTGTAGTACTATAAAAAATAGTTGTAAAAAACGTTGTAATAATTTGAATGAATCCGGCCGTAAAAGTAAGCATATTATCTGCAGATGAAGAGTAAGCTCCAACTTTAAAAAATCCAAATAGTAATGTTGTCGCTATAAAAGATGTTAAACTTAAAACAACTAAAATTAAGAATGAGGTAAAAATAGATGCTAACAATTTCGAAAATAAAATTTCTACTCGTTTAACTGGTGTGACTAACAATGATTTAATTGTTTTTTGCTGAATTTCTTGATAAAACGGTACTAATGCTACTATAACTCCTACTATCAAAGCAAATATCGAAAATGTATCGCTGGAGGTTTTAAAAACATTTCCAAATGAAGATTCTGGTGCAACCATTCTTAGATACAGTATTAATAGAGAAATGACACAAACAAACCCTCCAAAAACATAGAAAATCTTTTTCCCAGCAAATAATTTGAACAACTCAATCTTTATTAATTTAAGCATATCAAACCTCCATATCTCTCTGCATTTTGATAAAAATATCTTCAAAATTATTTTGTTTCTCAGAAAAATTTATGATGGAGATATCCTGACGTAATAACTCTGTGAGTAATTTCTCCTTTACCTCTTTCATTGATTCTATATCTAAAGATAACTCAAGTTGCTCTATTCTCTCAGAAAAAACAATGTTTAAGTTATTTAAGATAGACTTTGTAAGTTCTATGTTATCAGTTTTCAACAACCAAACGTTCTTTATAGATCCAAGTGATAAAAATTCTGTCTTTTTCCCTTGGAAAATTACTTTCCCTTGATTGATAATTGTAACTGTATCTACTAACTTACTTAATTCTTCCAATGAATGACTCGAAATTACAATCCCAACTCCTTTTTTAGACAATTCAATGAGTAAGTCTCTAAACTCTTTCATTCCTATGGGATCTAATCCATTGAATGGTTCATCTAATAATAAGATAGTTGGCTGATGGATTAAGGCTTGAGCAAGTCCCAAGCGTTGTTTCATACCTAATGAAAAACTAGATACTTTACAATCCACACTATTGTCTAAACCAACTAAATGCAGATAGTTTAAAAGATCTTCTTTTGATAAGTTTACTTCATCATAAAGACTAGAAATAAGCATTAAATTCTGTCTAGCTGTTAAAGATTCATAAAATGTCGGATATTCAATAATCGTACCAATAGTATTCAAATAGCCCTTTGATTTCCCTTCAATTAGTTTCCCATTGATTTTAATTTCACCAGATTCTTTTTTTACTAAACCTAAAATCGTCTTGAATATTGTAGTTTTCCCAGAACCATTTTGTCCAATGAGTCCCATTATTTCGCCACTCTGCAACTCAAATGACAAATCTTCAATTACTTTCTTTTTGTTATATGATTTATTTAGACCAATAATTTGTAATAGTGCCATTTCGTCTTCCCTTCTAGTTAATAACGTTTATATTCAAAAATACTATTTATTTACTTATCTAAGGGAAATCCATCATAAATGATTCTTCCTTTATCCATAACAATAAATCTATCTACAAATTTCATGAAGCTATCTTCATGAAAAATACTTATTATTATCATGTTTTTTTAATTGAATTTAAATATTCAAAAACTTTTTTCTCGGATTCTTTATCAAAACTACTTGTCGCCTCATCTAATAATAAAATTTCAGGATTACTTAGTATAGCTCTAGCTAATCCAACTTTTTGTTTTTGACCACCAGATAAGTTCTATCCATTTTCTAGAAGAAATAGCCCTAGCCCATTTCCCTCTGATGTAAGTTCAAATAAACCAAATTCGATACAAATCCTATTGATTTCTTCATCTACAATCATTGAATTTTCCAAAGTTAAATTATCTCTCAGTGTCCCTTCAAATACATAGGGATCCTGACTAACGTATGCTAACTTACTTCTTATATAAAGGAGAGAACCAATTTAGTCATCTCCAGATTGTAACTTTTTATCAAGCCACTACAGTTGACAATGAGTCTTTATTATTAATTTGACCCTAAGTCTTTTTCTACGATTCTTAATCCGATTGGAAAATCATCTTTTCCCAATTTTAATTTCTGTTTCTCAATCAACTTAGCATCCTTGAGACTATATTGTAATAAATGTTGATCAGTAGCTAGATACAACATATTTTCATTTGAAATTGTAAAAGAATTTATTTCCTCTGGTGTTTCACCTGAATTGTCATCCAACACAATCGCTTTTATAGTTTCATTTTGTAAATCAAGAACAGATAAAATATTCTTTCCTTCTACCTCGTGCTTGACGACAAGGTAATGATTATCTGGACTTGGATAAAGCATATTAGGATAAGGATTGGGTAAGGTAAATAATTTCCTTTCTCCAGTGTGCAAATCGACTGACAACAATTGGTTTCCTGCCACCTTCTCAAGAGTATCTGTATCACGAATTGCAGAGATACTTACGAATGCCCTATCTTTGACAATTGCCAAGCCTTCTAACATTTCAACCTTTTTACCATCTGAAGTTAATCGAATTCTATCTTTTTCTTTCCAATGCTCTTTTTCATTTAGAACTATTAAGTCTGAATCCAACACGCCTTCTGGACGATTTCGTTTTGGATCTTGATAAGCAATCTCAGCATATACGTTAGAATTATTTGCAACAATCTGACTCGAAATTGCTGTCATTTGGTTAAATTTTTTCTGAAAAACTTGCTTTCCATTAAGAGAAAAGACTGTTAATATTCCTGAGATTGCATCTGTTTGAGCAGTATAAAAGTAATTAGAAGAGATACCTGATCCCATCATTGCATAATTCTTAGTATGATTTTTCCTCATCTCACCTTTAGAAAAATCAATTGAAATGATATTTTGATGATCTATTGGTGCAAAATCATCACCTTCAGTTACGATCATCTTATCACCACTGTTTAAACACGAAAACCAGAGATTAACATACGTTGCTACATCAATTTTTTCTACTCGATGTAACTCAAGCTTATTCTCTTTCTTAGTATATGATTGAATACTTTTTGAGGTGACCAAGTAAAGATTCGATTCTGGATCAACTTGAAACATTGGTGTTTGGACCTTAGAACAAGAAAGCAAAAGGAAGAATAGAAATAAAATCCCAAAAAGATAAGAGCGTTTCATAGGTTATCCCTCCTATCCATTTCACGACTCACTTTCTCACCAAGCATAATTTTTCTCACCGCATGTGACCATGGCTGCTAATAACTCCTCTGGTGTCAGTTTCTTCAAGCCTCCATAGTTTGGATCCTGTACATGTGTATCGGGGTCTAGATAATAGATTGCTGAGATGTCCTTACCATCTGCTGTCAATTCATAGCCTACTCCAATCACATTATGTTCCCCACTTTTTCCAGGATAGATTTGTGCTACATTGAAGGTGTAATAGAGAGGATACCCATCATCAATATCTTTGCGAACACGTTCTTTAAAGAGCCGGATATCTTCAGAACCTGGACGAGCATCTGTTACAGTAACCAGTCGATAACCTGCTTGGTTTCCACTTGGTTCTGGATAGCCAAATAGATTCTGATTCAAGACGCGAATGGCATCTCGATTATGCGTCCCATAGGGATTATAAGTCCCCATTTCCTTAGCTAATTGATGTTGAGAGACGCTAACTCCTCGACTAGCCAGCATCATATGGACTGTCGCAGGAGCACAGAAATACCATTCTTCTTGAAGTTTTAAAGAAATAGGCAATAGTTTTCGGATTCCTTGATTCTCTTTTGACGATGTTTCTTTTTTGACCGACTGAGAAGGTTGAGTATTCTCTTTCAATGAAGCTTGTTCCTGTTTTGAAGATGGCAATGTTTCCTGACCACCGGCTTCCGTATTGCCTTCCTTAATTTTTAATCGCTCTGCTACCTCTGCTGGCATTGGAGGATTAGGTTCTGTACGCTCCTTTGTTTTTACACTAACTGTTGTTGATGAGGAGGATGTAACCTTACGAGAGCTGGAAGGACTTGTTTGGCTTTCTTTTGGTGTCTCTGTACAGCCAGATAAACCAAGCAAAGTCAGAAGTACAAGGAATAAATGAACTTTTCTCATGATTTTTCTCCTTTCTACCATTCTTGATAGCGCATTACGGAGTTTTCATTTCGATAGATTTCACCTTT
The DNA here is from genome assembly GCF_059727625.1 of Streptococcus mobilis. Lineage (NCBI taxonomy): Bacteria > Bacillati > Bacillota > Bacilli > Lactobacillales > Streptococcaceae > Streptococcus > Streptococcus mobilis. The sequence goes on along the minus strand of NZ_AP041823.1, from coordinate 1,127,662 downwards.
TGGAATCTCACTATCTTTCTTTTTGAATTGAATCCATAGAATCCCTTTATCCGATAGTAAAATGGGGCCATGATCATATAAATAATGAATCCGATGCCTCAAATCCCACAAATAATATTGAGATTTAACACGCTCCTCATTTCTTCTTTCTCCCATATATGTGAGATAAATATTGCGATATATGGAGGTTTCTGCCTGTGAAGTAGAAAATATCTTTTTATGGTTTTTATTTTCGAAGGTAAACGAAGCATCTTTATTATTTGCAACCAAGTAAAGGAGATTGTGCCCGTTCGTCAATAAATCGACATAATAGCGTTGATCATCCTTTGTTTGATCTATAACTTTTTTCTGCCCATCATTTAAGGAGTAGGCTACAATTTTTGTAGTTAAAGCTGTATTATCAATTTGTACATAATACAAGTGATCTTTAAAGACAGTCGGAAAACCGCTATTTTCTGATTCAATCGTCTGATGAGTCCCTGTTTCAAGGTCAAATTCTTCAATTTGATATAGGCTATCGCCTACTTCATAATTTATAAAGAGTTTCTGGTTGGATCGAGCTACTTGAGTAACTGGAACCGTTCCAATAGGTCTCCTATCGATCAGTGTCGTTAAAGATTTGTCTTTTATCTTCCAAAGATAGTAGATCCCTGTCTGATTGAGTTGATCATACTCTTCAAAAACAACAATATCATGATCTACATAGCTAACAGCTACATGAGTCAGATTGGATGTCCTTTCAACATCTTTTATCTTTTGAAAGTCCTTGGTATGTAAATTCATACTGGCAAGATAATTCTGATCTTCGTGTCCTTGGTCAACAGCCTCGCCATAAGCAATCCCATCATTTGACAGCGCGGTAGGTGTAAAGATTTTCGCATCTGGATAAGGGATAGAAATAGAATTTTTTAATAAATCTTCTGCCTTTCTTTCCTCGAATCCTATTTTCCTAGACACATTGGTACTACCGGAAGGAGATTTTTTTTGTGGTCCTACAAGAGTGCAGGCTGATAAGAGAATGATAATACCAAGGATGATAAAAGTTAAAAATTTTTGTTTGACAAGATCTTTTTTCTTCATCAGCCTATACCTCCTGACTTAAGGATTACTTCATTACCTATTTATCTACAATAAAAAGATAACGAACGATTTTAAAATTGAAATCTTTTTTTCTTTCTAGAATAATAATACACAAAATAAAAAAGCAAATGTCAAATTGTCTCTTATATACACATTTTATACTTAGATAAATGAACTCAAAATATTTTCCTCAGTATTTATTGGTTCAAACTATGCTAAAAAAGTCTTCTGAACGGAAATCTCTTTATTTGATAATTGAAAATAATTGTATTTCATATTAAAATCACCTCAAATATTAGATGAACTCTAACATTTGAGGTGCAATTCAAAATTATTATTTGTTAAATTAAATGATCATTTTTTCAAATATTGCTTAACTAGCTGATCTAACGGGATAATGTGTAGGTTGCCATCCCTTACCCAATAACCATTGAGCATGGATACAACAATATGTCGATTATATCTTCAAACCGTTTTATGACTAAATCCATTTAGAAACTCATTCCTTGAAAAAACGATTCACATCTGACTGACATGCTTCCAATAGTGTTTGTTCATCCGTTAATTCGAGTAACTGCAAGCCTTCATCAACTAGCTTTTTATCACTTAAACAAATTCCAAGTGTCACTTTAGCATTTCCTAGAAAATCATATCGCTTACTTTTTTTTGCCGTATCTAACAATAGATAACTGATCCTCGTACATTTCTCCATCAAACCATTCCACAGAAAAATACTAGCTAAATTTGAGAGTAATTTATACTTGGTGGGAAGAATCTCTGTATAATCAGAGTAATCATTGAGCCTATCTATCACTTCATCACAGATAGAAATCACTGTTTCTAGTGGAAGTGTAAATAAAATAACGACAATTAATTTGAGGTCACTATGATACCAGACATCCTGATTTTTAATTTCGTTCCATGCTTCCGTGGCCATCATTCTTACCTTTTCATTTGGACCAGATTCTCGTAAACAAAGAATGACCTCTACTCTCTTTAGTATATTTGACACAGGAATATCATTAGGATATTTTTTTAAATAAGCTACACTCTTATTCTTCAGTTCCAATAATTTATCATTTGATTGGTAGGCATTGTTATCTTCTGCCAATAAGATAATTTCTTCTCTATCGGAATGGTGGTAAGAATGACATATATATCGAAATTCTTCGAAATCTAGGCCAACTTGCTTTAGAAGATGCTCCATCAACTCAAAACTAGGCACTACTTGGTTCGATTCAATACGCGACAAGTGCGCTCTTGAAGTGTAATCCTGGCAAACTTCCTCTTGACTAATATGTTTTGATTTCCGTATTTTTTTATAGATCGTACCGTAATCCCAACGCATAACAACTTCACCTCTAATTATGTGTATAAATGTTACATTTTTACACTTCGTTATGTATTTAGTATATCATATATATAGAAGAAGGAGGTGCAGATATGCAAAAGAAAATCACTATTTATTTTTTGTATTAATGCTTTCACAATCCAAATAACTGGGGTGCATTTTCAAATTATTACCATGATTACAAATATCACCGGTCAAGCGTAACTCGTGCAAGAGATAGTAAATCATCATATGCTTACGCTCCTTCTCATCAGACCTCAAGAGCTTTTATAAATAGAAATTTTGGTGAAACAGTATATTTTAATTACGGATTTAAAAAAATTCATAGCTCATAGAAAAGATTATATTACTATTCATGAAAATTTTAGAAAGTGAGTAAAGTATGAAGCGCTTATTTGTCATCCTTTCAAATATCTTTATAACAAGTTTTCTACTTTGGATTTGTTTTTCAACCTCATATGTGGTTATTCACAATAGTTTTCCAGCTATTGGTATTCTTTCCCAGAACAAAGAGGTATCAAAAGATCAGGTAAAATACAGTTTAGATCAATTAGCAAATGAAACAGACAGTGTGATTGGTGAACAAATTGAAACAATAGACGATAAAGGTAAGGTTCATTTTTCCTATGCAATATTTGGATCTGGCCATATCCCAAACGGCCTTGTTAAAGCTAGTGAAGAAGATTTTTACAATAGTGGCTTATTGTCCAATTATTATATTTTATCTGGAAATCTCACTCTAGATAGATTAAATCATGAACTTCAATCATTGGGTTTCACACAAACATTTGTTTCATATCCAAATATTTTTCTTAGCTTATTTACGTATATGGGAAATGGTAGTCAATTACTCGTTTTGGTCATTTTTCTACTAACTTTTATAGCCTTAATGATTATTCAAAAAAACAAGGAAATGCGAACAGTTGGGATTCGATATATTTCTGGATTGCACCTAACTCAGATTTTTGGAAACTCAATTATTAGTGATTGTGGAGATTTACTTTTAGGGATAATTACAGTGGTTTTTCTTGGAATCTGTGGTGTAAGTCTATTCCATATCACACCATTTTCTATTCCAGTTATTTTTTCAGCTAGCATAACTTATAATTTGTTACTTTTGTTCCTTTCTATACTCTTTAGCTTTCTTTATGTTTTAAGTATTAAAGCGGTACATTTGGTTTCTTTACTCAAAGGAAAGTTACCTTTGAAACAGATTATGGGTATTCTTTACTTGGGGCAATTGGTTGCTTTTCTTTTAATAGTACTTACCATTCATAGAACAAGTATCTATTCAACTATTTGGCAATTGCATCAGGCTGGAGATACAGCATGGTCAAATCAAAAAGATTGGGTATTGCTTTCAACAAATAGGGAGTTTGGGGCAGAGGCTAGAAATCAGGATAGTAGAAAAATGTTGGAAGAACAATGGAAAAACTTCATAGAAACTGGCATTCAGAATGGAGGAATGCTTGTTCAGCATCCACTTGCATCATTCGATCTAAAAGGTCTGTCTTCACATCCCTTAATGGGAAAAATGTCGATAAATGACTACAATCCGTATGCTAATAGCTTATATGTGACTCCTAATTATCTAGATGTTCAGAATGTAGAATTAAATGAAGAAGATAAGAAGAGCATTAATAGCCTTGGAGAAGGAGAATTTGGACTACTATTGCCTGAAAAATTAAAAGATCAAGAAGATAAATTGCGTCAAATTTATGAAGATTTCCTAGCGATTCGAAACGATAAGGGAAATAAAATTCAACAGGCTATGAAAGCTCGTGTTTTCTATATTTCAAACAATAAGAAGCGTTTCGTATATAATTCTACACCAATCTCATATCAACAATTTCTAAGTGATCCTATACTTATTGTCCTTAAACCAAGCTCTTTTGGAAAAAATCGAAATGATTTCTTCACTTATCCATCTGATTATCTGTATTTTAAAGGTTTGGATGCCACTAAAAAACTAGTTGAACAAGGTGGAATAAAGAAATATATCAGTCAGTATGATCTTGCCTATTATGTTTATCGTGGTATGAGTCACAACATTCAAGTTGAAATATTGACAATCATTGCTGGTGGTTTTCTCGGTATTGCTACCTCAATTCTACTCTTTAATACAATGACAATCCTCTACTTTGAAGAATTTCGTAAAACTATTCTTATTAAGAAAATATCAGGATTAAATTTTTTTGAGTTACACCAGAAATTTTTTATCTGGCAAATAGTTATCTTCATTTTGGGAGGGGCTATTGGTCTTTTGCTAACAAATAAACTTTGGGTAGTCTTTCTAACCTCTTGCGTCTTTGGTTTGAATTCTATTTTAATACTAATGCATCGTTCTCGTAAGGAAGATAGGATGGCTAGTATTATATTGAAAGGAGCATAGAAATGATTAAGATCCATCAACTAACAAAAACCTTTGGGGACCGGACGGTATTTAGTGATTTGAACTTAAATTTTGATGCAGGTAAAGTCTATGCTCTTATCGGAAATAGTGGTTGTGGCAAAACAACCTTACTAAATATGGTAGCCAAGCTAGAACCTTATGATCGAGGAAGTATTCAATATAAAGGAAAAGATTTACGAAAGATTAAACCAACAAACTATTTCAGAAATGAACTAGGTTATCTCTTCCAGAATTTTGGACTAATCGATAATAAAACTGTTTCAGAAAATTTAGATTTGGGATTAATTGGTCATAAATTAGACAAACAAAAAAAGAGAGAGACTAAAGAAGAAGTATTAGATAGAGTAGGACTATCTTATATTCAACTAGATCAAAAAATATATGAGCTTTCTGGGGGAGAAGCACAACGTGTAGCCTTGGCAAAGATCATTTTAAAAGATCCTCCTCTAATTTTGGCAGATGAATTAACTGCCGCTCTTGATCCTGAGACCTCACAAGAGATTATGGACTTACTCCTAACATTAAAAAACAAGGACCGTCTGATCATTATTGCAACACATAATCCAACCATTTGGAAACAAGCTGATCAAGTGGTAAGCCTAAAAAATAGTCAATGAAGAATAGGGAAATAGCACAGATTTTCATTACGTTACATATTCATTTCCTGACAAAACATCCCGAAAGTTAAGTGCACCGAAATAGTTAGATTAATAATTTATCCAAAGGATTTAGTTCTGTATTGCACAGGACTGAGTCCTTTTCTACTATTTGTATAGAAGTGTATACATTTTTAATCTATAGTCGTAGAGATTTAGTAAAACTATAGCCCAATATAGATCTTTTCTAAAATTTACTAATGTCTGTTATAATGGACATTATTTGAAATTTCCATTATAACAGACATTGATACAGTTTTGTATTATTATTTTGGTAAAATTAAAATTATAGAAGGAGGCTAAAACTATGAGAAAATTAATAGGTTTACTACTACTTTCATTATCAATCATTTCGCTAATTGCTTGCACTAAAAATAAGCAACAATCTCTGGATGGCGAATACTATTGGATATCAAGTGAAAGAAATGAATTGGCATTTACTATTAAAGGAGATAATGCTTCCATAGAGCATGGAGAAGCCAACAGCTTTACCATTAACAAAAAAAAGAATACGATCGAATTAACTGGACAAAATATTGCAAGTCGAACAGAAGAATATTCATTTAAAGATGGGGTCTTTTCTGTTGATATTAGTGGAGTTAAGCACGACTACTATCTTAAAGATAGCGAAGAATATAATAACGCACTAAAACAATATGGATATAAATAACATCATTCACACCTATTTTCCCGAATAGGTGTTTTTTTGTGCTAAATAGATTCCTTCAAAAAACTTTTAAGCTTATTATTAACCGAAAGTCAAATCTATTTTTTGTTCAAATTTTGGTCATAGTTTGGTCAAAGAAACAAAATATACCATCCTATTTTAAAAAACCGAATTGTGATGATTGCCGATAAACAAACACTTTGATTTTTCTTTTTATTTCTTTATTCTTCTTATCATGCAAGATTCAGAGAATAAAGCTAGTTGCAGCCACTGCTCCAACACTAATTAAGGCTTTAGTTTTGACTTTATTTAACATCTTAGACCTTCTTTCTAAAAAACTAGGTCAAGAATAACAAAAAAGATTTGTAAGTTTTATCACATCACAACGAAAGGTAATTCCTACATTTCTGGCGCAAAATCGTACAGTTCAGAGAAAAAATTAAAACCAGCTGTCCTTGGGGTATAATAGACTTATTGGAAAAAATAAAGTGCCATACTGTACTATGCTATACTATAGTTACGAAAACTATTTACGAAAAACCATGCAACTAACTCCTGAGAACTTTAAATTATTTATTAGTGTCAAAAAGGATACCTTCCCAACAAAGATATCCTGTCTAGATACAACTTATAAATCCAAACACTGTAAAGGAGGAGGCACAAAAACTTTAAGTCTAGAAAAACAGTTAATTCTGAACTTGCATTATTTATGCTATTAATCAACTCAACATCTTCTAGTTTTTTGATTTTGGTCTTGGACTAGTGATAGTCACTGAACATTAACATTCGTAGAATACACTCTTCATTCCTCAAGTCTATTTGACTTAGAAAACTTAAAATCAACAAGTGTCACTATAGCTATTGATGTCACAGAAAGTCCTATTTCAATGTCCTAAAAGAAACCAAAGTAAGAATTATCCTGGAAAAAGATATACACCATAAAGACACAATCATAATCGATTTAACGACACTTCGTGCCTGTCAATTAGTTTTTTGAGATGGTCATACACATGATTTTACTCTTTTTAAAGAAAGTATAGGTCAAGTTTGTCAGAGCAATTACTTGTTTTTGTTATTTAGATACTATGAATATTCATGAGATATCTTTTTTCCTTTAAAAAGTTCTAAAAAGCATGTATCGACTGTAGAGGATAAGAAGTTTAATAGAGATAGTTGTAATACGTATTAAAATTGAGCGTTTAAATGCTAAGTTTAAAACTTTTCAATTTGTGGAATCATCAACTATGAGTTAAAATAATTTACGAACAGAGGCTTTCCAAAAAACTTGATATCATACGTTTTATTGTGGAAATATTTATTTCATTTTCTCCTAGTATTGAATTTTCACACACTCATTAATTTTATTGATATAATCCAATAATAATGATAATATCAAATAATAATAATAAAAAGATTTGATAGTATTTTTTCATAATCTGTCACGCTTTCTAATGATTTTTTATGGTAAATGGAGATAAATATGATTATAGGTGAAACTTATAGAAAAATACGAGAAGGAAAAGGTATTTCTATTTCTTCATTAGCAGGTGCAGAAATTTCAAAGTCTCAAATATCTAGATTTGAATTAGGAGAGACAGAAATCTCATTTTTTAAATTATTATATCTACTTGAAAAAATAGGTGTAACACTAGAAGAGTTTTTGCTTTCATGTAATAATTATCAGCCTTCAGACTTCAATACCTTGATACGCTTAGTTCAACAGGCTGCATACAATCAAGAAATCAAATCATTACTTAATATGGTAAGCAAAGAGATGGAACTGTTTAGAGAAACCAAATCTCATTATCATAAGTTAAACGCTATTTTCATTGAAAGTATTATCTATGGAATTGATAATACTCATCAATTGAGTAATCAAGACACCTCTTATCTTACTAATTATTTATTTTCTGTTGAAAACTGGGGATATTACGAAATTCTTATTCTTGGAAATTGTTGTCGAGCAATATTACCAAATTTATTATTTAGATATGCCAAAGAGGCGCTCAAAAAAGGGAAGTTGTATGGTTCTATACCTAGAAATAGACAATCTCTCATTCAACTACTTCTCAATTCTTTGATTATAATGATTGAGAACGACTTATATGAGGAATCTTTATTTTTAAAACAGGCTACGAAGAATATACTAGCGGATTCCACAGATTTTTTTGAACAAACTATTTTGCTGTATTTAGATGGATATTTGGAACTGAAATTCTATCATAATCAAAAATCACTTTTAAAAATCGAAGAAGCTTTAAAAATTTTCGAACTCTTCAATAAAACAATCTACAAAAATTACAAAGAATACTTTGAGAAACACATCATTCATTTAGTAGACTAGGCCATTTATCTATAGGGTAATAACGTGATCAAACTCTTCCAATATTTCTGGATTTTGATCATGAGTAATGACAATAACAATTGCATCTTTAATGGATAGAATGTAGTCCATCATTGCTTTGGCTTTTATTGGATCAAGGTTGCTTGTAGGTTCGTCAAAAATATATACAGAATATGGTTTGGCTAAAAACCTAGCTAAATCAATTCGTTGCTTTTCTCCTTCTGAAATGGTTTGATTTGATTGAGATAGACTCTTATTAAGGAAGTCTTCACTAAATCCTAAGGCTTTTCTTAATTTTTCAGTTAAATAAAGGTTTCTGGACAGTTTGATATTCTCTAGGATATTTCCTTCAATCAGAAAATCATTTTTTTGAACAAATGCAATATCTTTATATAACTCCTCTGAGGGAATATCAATATTCTGTTTTCCGTTGATTTTTATTTCCCCATCATAAAGATTTTTGGAATAATAGTTTAGTATTAATTTTACTAAAGTTGTTTTCCCAGCTCCTGAAGCACCGATAATCGCATAGCGCTTACCTTTTTTAAATTCATAGGAAAAATGATCAAATAATATTTTATTTTCAATTTCATAATGTAATTGGCTAATAGAAATGGTCGAAATGTTATCACAATCAATTGTCCTTGTTTTATGGAAAATTTCATGATTTTTCTCATATAAATTTTCTTGGATATTATCAATAATGGACTTGCTACTGCTGATTAAATTTTTATTGTAAAGAATAGATTGTAATGGAGCAAAAACACCGTTTAATAATTGAATACTTGCTACTAATAATCCAATAGTCAGTAAGTTATTTCTTACAAAAAAGATACCAGCAACCATACAGGATAGTTGAGAGCCAAAACTTAGTAAAATTCCAGTAGTTGAAGCTAAGTCTTTTAAGAATTGATATGTTTTTCTGGACTCTTCAAATTCTAAACTGATTTCCTGAATTTTTTCTTGGGTCCAGCTTTGAATATTTAATAACTTAATTTGTTCAAAACCATTAATAAAGTTTGTCATTTTTGACAAATAGTGATTATTTTGTAGAGAATAATTATTTGTTGATTTAGTCATTAACTTTCCAGGAATTTGTGATAGAAAAATCGTTATACTCGACAATAAAAGAAAGACTAATGCTAATCGCCATTCTATATAAATAATAGCAACCACACTCATGATAAGGCTCCCTAAATTTGCAATTAGAGAGATTTTAGGGATTAATAAATTTTCTTGAATAAGGTCACTGTTTTTGGTGATATTATTTAAGAAATCTGAATGGTTACGGTTGTCAATTTGGTTAAATTCACGTGATAAATAATGTAATAAGAGACGCCTTTTTAGATCTAAAATAACTTTTTTTACATATTGGTTTTTAAGATAGGAATAGGAACAAGAAATCAAGAACCACAGTAAAATCGAACTTACACAAATAGTGATATGAAAGAGTAATCCACTATTTGAATTAGATATACTATCAAGTATTCTTCCTAATTGGAGAGAGAAGAATGTCATTAAAAGAGCACTTGTCAGACTTAATAAAATAATCAAGAAATATAGTAATTTATATTGTTTCATAATCTGGTTCATATCTTACTCCTTAAGTAACTCTGATGAGAATATTATAATCCAAATATGAAAATCAGAAACAAACCTCCCGTATTTGGGACGCACTGAATAGTTTACACTAAATATAAAAAAATTATAAAATAATTATTTTTTAAAATAAGAGGAGAACTCATATTTTTATTTATACTCAATGAAAATCAAAGAGCAAACTAGTAAACTAGCCGCAGGTTGCTCAAAACACTGTTTTAAGGTTGAAATGGAACTGACGTAGTCAGTATCCTAAATTAGAACGACTGGAATTGGGCTAAAAATTTCAAAACAAATTGTTGATTTGCATCAGGGCTCTATTTCGTTTGCTAGTGTCCAAAATGAATTCTTTGAAAGTATCATTTCACTTCCGATTTTCAACATTACCAATTAGATAAAAAAATGGAGAAGAACCATTAGAGTCTTCTCCATTTTATTCATCTTTTCTTCCACTTATACCCTGTCTAGAAAAAATAATACACTATTATTATTTTACATTAACAATATCACTGTTCAACAGGTAAGAAATTCCCTACAATAATCCCTACAATTCTAGGATCTTCATCATACGAAAGAAAAATATCTCGATATTTTGGATTGATAGAAACTAACCGTAAGCCCTGTTCTTCCTGATAAACTCTTTTAATGTATGTCTGATTGTTGCAGACTACGGCATAAACTGCACCATCATAATCAAATCCTGTCTCACGAATGAGAGCCACAGAACCATTTTGATATTTGGGTTCCATTGAGTCGCCAGAAATCCATGAGGCGAAATCGTGGGCTAGTTCTTCATCAAAATAGACAGTATCATAGTTTTGATCGTTATACACCGATGAACCGATACCAGCAGACATTTGTTCGTAAACATGGTATTCGTATAGTTTTTCTGACATTGAAACAATGTTCTTACATTTTTCTTTTTGAACTAGGCCTCTGACATAACTAAGTGCTTGATCCTTTCCTTCATCTGATAAAGTATTATATAGTCGGACGATCTCAAGCTCTGTAAAATAACCTTTTGGTACTTTTAGAATCTGCTCCAAAAGCTTTACTTTTTCTCTAGACGGTTGTTTTACTCCACGCTCCCATGCAGAATAGGCTTGATAGCTGACTCCCAACTGATCAGCAATATCTTTTTGAGTCATTTTTAGCTCTTTTCTGCGAGCCTTTAGTTTTTCTGGTTGGTACATCGTTTCCCTCACATTAATAGTAATTTCAATTCAGCTTTTTGTTTTGCCTCTTTGTCAGTTAGCTTATTTTTATCCCAAACATAAGCTATAGATTTTCCTCTATCATAAATGAGCCATACTTTTAGATTGTCACGGCAAGTCTTTATTGTTTTCCAATTCTTTTGATCTAGAAGTTCAGGATACTCTTGACTAGTTACGAAGCCTCTTAGTTAATTTAAATCAGGCCTTTGCTTTCTATGTTGGATTTCCCACAAGATCTCCCTACAACTTTTAGATTTCATAATTACTTAGTTTTTGTTAAGAATTAACGGATTAAGTTTCATGGGTATATTTATAACTTTTTGTCATTGGCAAATAAATTATATCAGGACCTTTTACTATGATATTGGCCACTTATACAATTACATACGATAACATTATAGTTTATTTTATTTGACTTTAATGCATAACAATGTTATAATGAAAGCGAATTCAATAAATAGATTATTTAGGTTAGAAGGGATGTGTCCATAGATGAACAAAAGAAGCTTCAAAAAAATGTCTCTAATATTTATTTTAGGTATCATTGTAGGTCTATTCTTAATCCCATTACTTAGACCACTTATAGTTGATTGGCTAAAAACTATATTTGGTTAATAGTAACGATAACCTTATTTAACAAAAAAGTTTTCCCTTTTATTTTTTAATAGCATTGTTTTGACAAATTAACTTTCACGTTTATTATCGGTAGAAATTGGTTTGAGAATTTAGCACTTTGATGACCTTAGATCATTATAATCCTACAAGTACAGGTATGACTTTTAGTTTTAGATATTCTCATTAGTTTAATTAAAGGAGGGACTGTGTTATGGTAACTAAGTATTACAAGTATATTCCTTGGTTGGTCTTAGGAGCTATTGGATCTTATGAGTCCGCAACTTATTTTGGACATAGTACATTTGATATACTGTATTTATCTATTGTTTTTATGATTGTTTACGTAGCTTTGTTCATTCTACACGAAAAATATCTGAAATATAAATATAAAGAAATATTTACACAGATTATGAGCAATCCTGAAAAAGATCATCATCCCTAGTAAGATATAGCATAATAAAGCCCTAGCAACCAGATTGTACTGACCCCAAAAAAGTTAGGTAAATAGGCTATCCAAAGGATTTAGTTCTGTATTGCACAGGACTGAGTCCTTTTCTACTATTTGTTAAGTATATCAAGGTATTTGATGAAAAATAGTTTGAGTTCCATTTGTCAAACGAAGGAAATTGTCTTATTATTATTATTTTTCCACTAAAAATTTCAAAATTCAAGTATGGCTTACAAACTTAATAGTGAAAGATTTTGTTTACTACTACATTTACCCTTTTAACACTATTTCTATTTTTCGATCCATTAAGCTTATTAAAAACAATAAAAAAGACTTAGAATCATGTTAACAATAACCTTAATTCTAAATCCTTTTATTATTTATCTTCTAACTATATTTAAGATAGATACTTAAATTATATTACTGTTTTTCAAAAGTTCCGTCTGCTACACGAAAATCACTGTTAACAGTTTCAATTGAATTAAATTGAATCTTTAAATATTTTACTTCTTTTTCATCTTTTCCAGGTAATTCAGCTTTAGCACTCGCTGCACTAGAAACCTTTAATTTGACGTATTTCCCAGCGATTTTCCAAGTTCCATCTCTAGATTCGTCTTTATTATTTGTTACTTCTAGTGTTTTATCGCTATTGAAAACGATAGTTGAATCGTGTTTACTATCATACCAAGTACCAATAATTTGCTTCTCTGGTCCTGAATTTTGATTCAAGAAAAAGAATACTCCACCGGCAACCGCAAGTACTAAAACAACTAAAGCAATAATTTTTTTCATTATTTTTCCTCCTATAAATATCTAAAGATATTTATTATTTTTTTCATATACCTAGTTTCACTAAAATCATTAGTAAAAAATCAAATTTTGAATGATAAACTTTTATTCATTACTACAATAAGAAATACTTACCAGCTTTTATTAATCACGATGTTTCCGTGATACTGAAATACCAAAACTACAAAGAACAATTCCCATTGCAAACACTAACCAATTCTCAATTGAACTTGTATTAGGCAAGGCTCTATTTGCACCATATTTAGCTTGATTTCCAGCATAGCTATATACTCGTTCATTAGAAGTACTTTCTGGTATACTCTTTTCTAACGCAGGATTCAGAGAAATCATCTTGTGATCTACTTTATCGTTAAAGACTTCGCTTTGTCTTGTACGAGTATTTAAATAGGCTTCCCTAACTGCTTCATATTGCGCAGTTGCATACAATTGATCTTGTAGAAGTGTTTTAAGTTTAGCTTCCTCTCTTGCTACATTCTCAAGTACTAAACGGTGCTCTTCAACTGCATTGTCATATGCTTCTTTTGCTTTTTTCAAATATACATCAGCATTTTCAAGATGATCTAAAAGTGTTTCTAAAGCACCTAAGTGAGTATTTAATTTAGAAATTTCATCCTTAATTTGACTTTCTTTAGCTTTTAACTCTTCAACTTTATTCTGACGGTTTCTGAGTTCTGCTTCATCCGTAGCTTTTGCAGCTTTAAGATCTGAAAGTACTTTAAGTTCTTTATCCAATTCTGCACGCGCATCTGCTAAAACTTTTTGTTTTGTTTGAATATCTGCATTTAGATTTTCAACTGCTGATTGTGCTTTTGCATAACGAGTCTTGGCAGCAACTAATTGTTTAGAAGCTTCATCTAGATTCTTTTGTGCAAGAGGTGTCTTATCAGAGATTGAGTTTAATCTTGCAATCGTTTGACGTGTAGTATTTAAGGCTGCCAAATGTTTTTCATGAATTTTAGTTACTTCATCTAAATTGTTTCTTGCTGTCTTATCTGCTGCTATTGCTTTTTCAAGCTCCTCTTTTGCAGTTTCTAATGCTTTTTGCTTAACTTGAAGGTCTGCATTTAAGTTATCTAAAGATGTTTGAGCTTTGATATATCTTGTTTCAGCTTCTTCTTTTTGTTGTTTCGCATTGTCGTATTTCTTCTGTGCATCTGGAGTTTGATCAGGAACTGACATCAATTCTGCTACTAGTTTTTGAGTTTGCTTCAGATTTTGATTTGCATTTTGATTTTCTACTTTTGCTTTTTCAAGATCAGATTTAGCTTTTACTTCTGCTGTTGTGGCCTGGTCTAAATCATCTTTTGTATTTGCTAAAGCTTGACGCTTGCTTTGAATATCAGCATTTAATTGATCAAGTGCATCTTGAGCTTTATTAAATTGGGTTTGTGCTTCATTATAATTTTGTGTAGCGGTTTCCAATTTACTAGTAGCTGCAGGTGTTTGATCAGGAGTAGCTTTCAGAGCATCTAATTTTGCTGTCGTTTCTTTGAGAGCTTTTGTACTTTTATCGTTTTCTGATTTAGCTTTTTTCAAACGATTCTGTGCAGAATCATTTGCCGTATTTGCTGTAGTCTGCTTAGCTTTAGCAGCTGTTAATTCATCTTCCATTTTTGAAGTATCAAATGGAGTAGCTAAAGGTTTAGCAATCCCTTTATCATAATAATCGTCAACAGTTACAAAATGGTATTCACCAGTTTGTTCATCTTTAACATATTCAAGATGTGCATCTTGACCTTTGAATTCAATAAAGTGCATGCGTCCAACACCACTTGGTGTGAAACTATTTGCAGCTCCAATTGCCCGAATATTTGTAGGAGCTTTCTGCCCAATCATAAGTTTCATATGTCCAAAATAAGCATGAACATCATTTGTCATAAAACTAATTACAGCATCATATACCTCACGATACAATTGAGACATTGTTGCTTTACGAGTTTCTTTAGCTTCTGAATAATACGCACCATAACCAAGCAAAGTATTATCATAGCTCATGTTTTCTCCAGTCCATACGATGGAATCTAATCCATCTTTCGCTAAAGCAGTATCGCTGTGACTTGTGCTATATGGTTTATTTTCTTCAGCATAGGCTTTTGCAATGTTATTGACACCCTGAACAGATTCTTCAGTGACAATATAATGATGACTACCCCAAACTTGGTCTTGCAGATTGTTGGCGAGAAGTGCATAATATTGGCTCAAAGCTTCAATTTGCTTGTCAGTTAAATTGTCTAAATCTACGACTGAATCATCGATCGGCAAAACAATATCCTTGTTTGACCATTCCTTTATGAATATATTTTGGTGTTCAGGGGAATATTCTGTTAATGCAGTTCCAAAATCATATTTACTATCTTTGAACCATTTTTGAATAACGTCGTTTAAGGCATTTTTATTTGCGTCTGAGTCATCAGCAAGATAAGCCTTGTAGGCATCAATGACATCCTGAGGCAATTGAGGAATAGTGAGATTTTTAATTGCTGCAATTTGTTTATTGAGGGTTTCAACTGCCTGATCAGCCTTCTCTTTATTTTCTTTTGCTTCCTGAGCTGCTGATGTAGCACTCGCTAACTCATTTGAAGTTTCATTTACTTTCGCCTCTTCTTGTTTTTTCTTAGTAGTTAAAGTTGAAATTTCCGAAGCTTTCGTAGCATCATTTTCTTTAGCTTTTTTGAGCTCTTCTTCTGCACTAATCTTACTATTTTGTTTATTTGCTAAATCATTTGCTTTGCTATCACGATTTGCAATTGTCTGGGCAAGTTGGGATTCAGAAGCATCAAGATTACTTTGAGCTGAAACCTTATTTTCTTGAGCTTTCTTTAGATTCTCTTGTGCTTGTTTTTGTTTTTCCTCAGCAGATGACAAGTTTTTCGCCGTTTCTTGGCTTTTCTTTATTTGATCTGTTTCGACAGACTTTGCATTTTTTAGTGCAGTAGCTTTTTTATCATCCGCTTCTTTGGCACGATCGAGTTCCTGTTTTGCTGTATTTTCAGTTGCTGTTTTAGCATCTAAATTTTTTTTAGCAGCATCACGTTCTGCTACAATTTCTTCAACGCCAGTACCGTCTAAAACTTTCTGAGCAGTTTCTTTCTCTTTTTGAGCCTTCACTAATGCACTCGCTGCTTCTTCTGCAACCTTTTTAGCATCTGCTAATTGTTTAGAAGAAAACTGACTAGCACTAAGTTGCGTTTTTTCATCAGCTGAAGCTTTACTGAGTTCTTCAGCTTTATTTTTGTCTTCGCTAATAGCATTTTCCAAAGCCTTTTTCGCAGCTGATTCTGCTGATTCTTTTTCAGCTACATCACTTTTTGCTTTGTCTCTTTCAGCAATGATTTCCGATGCTCCAGTACCATCAAGATTTTTTTGTGCAGTTGCTACTGCTTCCTCAGCTGTCGAAACTTTCTTTTCTTGCTCTGAAATTTTATCTTGATCTTTTTTAATAACATCTGATTGCTGATTACGTTCTTTCTCAGCTTCTAGAACTTTATCATATGCATCTTTTTGTGATGTTTCCTTTTTCTCAATATCAGCTTTTACTTCTGATATTTCATTCTTGGTTTTTTCAATTTTTTCAGGCGTAGCTGATTCTTTATTTGCTTCAGCATTCTTTAAGTCAACATTTGCCTCGGAAACTTTTGATCCAGCGACTGCTTCTGAAGTCTTAGCGTTTTCTAAAGCACTTTCTTGATTTGAAACCGATTGATCCGTTTCTTCCTTGATCGTTCTTGCTTCTTCTACAACTTCAGAAGTTGGCGTTTTCGTTACAGTTGCAACTCCATTATGTACAAATACTCCGTCTACTTGTTTTATATTTGTAGACGAAGGAGTTGTCGATCCAGTACTTAATGTTGACTCATTTGGCTGAGTTGCAGTTACTTCATCCGCTTGTACAACGGAAATTCCCGCAAAAGCTGTAGCTATTGATACAGCAGATACAGTTGCTTTGATCGTTTTCTTTTTCATAATTCCCACCTTTATGATAGAGTATTGAGCAAATTATCACTATATAATTATAAACAACCGAATTATACTATATTTTAGCAACTTTGTAAAGTTGTAACCAACCTTTTAAGAACTAGAACCTAACCTTATAAGGCTGTAAAATAGTCTTAAGAGGTGAGCAATGTCAGAATTACAAAAGTATATAAGCAAACGAATACGGATTCTGCGGACCCAGTCAGGAATGACTCAGGAACAATTAGAAGAAAAAGCAGATCTTGGTACCAATTACGCGTATAAGTTAGAAAATTTAGAGCCCAATATAAAAATTAGTACTCTGGAGAAAATTATAGATGCGTTGAATGTTGATCTACAAACTTTTTTTGATTTAACACTTAAAGAAGAAAGTACTGACTTAGCACAGCTTATCGACACTATCAAATCTTTACCAGAGTACAAACAAAATAAAGTCATTTCAGCTATTAACACAATTATTAACGAGACAAAATAAAAAGAGTGGAAAAGGATAAGTATAAAAACGATTCCTTTCCCACTCTTTTTGTGCGTAAAAATATGGTTATTAGCTATTGGAGCCTGCGATTCTTGGGTAACCAAACGTCATATCGAGCTCGTCTTCCTCGTAATTCTTGATCAATTCCCAGAAATCTGCAACTGATAACGCTGCAACTGATTCATGCCAATTGAATTTAAAAAACAAATCTAAGAGAAATTTAATTACTTGGTGAACTTTGGCTGTATGTTCTACAGTATCAAATGTAATCAAAATTTTCTCACACAATGGATCAATCAATTCAATTTCAATGCTATCATTTACAAAATTGAATGACACTTCTTGATCTTGATCATTCAAGATTGAAATATACTGATCCTCATCAAATGTTGAATAAAACATTCTAATATTAACTTCTTCATTGTGATTAATTAATTCTGAAATATATTGTTGACTTGTAAAAACTACATACTTTTTATATGTTTTCATTTAGTTTTCCTCCAAATATTATTTTTAAATAAGATTTTTCATTCGTGAATTTTCACGGTGGCCTTACTCTCTTTAATATTATTATTAAACGATTGTTCCTGGGCATCTACTACCTCCTTTATTGAAAAATAAAAAAAGACAGTTCACCACTGCCTTTTTTTATCTATACTATTATTATGCCATTTTTCTGTAAAAATAAAAAAATGATTTTTCAAAAAAGTACTATAGAAAGCTCTTGGTCCCAAGGGATATTTTTTTTGTCTAGGTTTTTGGAGTGCAGTTCAAAATGAGTGTTTTTTTCTTTTTTTTTATTTTTATCAAAAAATGGCATACTATTATTGTAAGTTAAATTGAGTAAGTAGAGCTATTACCATTAGTCATATGGTGAGAAAGTTTGTTACTGGGCACGGTTAACGTACTTATCTCTCATATGCTAGTCATTGCAAAGGAAAAAACTAAGAAAAAAAGAAAGAAAATCTAAATGGTTATTCTTTACTGAATAACATGAAGTAAAGAATAACCATTTAGTAGATAAAAAAGTAAAGAAAAACGTGTTTAAGGTAAAATAAAAAAGGTAAAAATAAAAGTAAATACTAAAAAAATAACTAGTTTAGCAAAGCAAAAGAATAATGTAAAAAAAAGTAAAATAGAAAAGTTTTATAAGCTCGAACAAGCAATGACATCTTTATGATCCTTCCAAACATAGATCACGGTGAGTACTGAAAATCTATTGCAAACATTAAACTTCAAGAGTTAGCCTCGATGGGAAGTATCAAAAGCATACCCAGCTTATTAAAAAAGGGTGGGAGGCAGTTTAACAATAATATGTAATTATTTTAGAAAAGGAATGTATAATGCCAAGAAAAAAAAATTCCCTCAAGCATGATTTATTTATTGCAGCTTCAAAAAATATCACAAACAATCGAACAAGGACAAGCTATAAAAGAGCAATTACTCGCTTTACAAAGTGGGCTAAAGAACACAATATTAAGAAAAAATCAGATATTACTGAAGAAGTGATTCAACTATATCAACTAGATCTAAATGATGATCCAAAACAATACTCTGTTGCTACCATTCATACTTATTTAGCACCTGTTTGTAAATCAGTTGATATCAACATGAATCGCATTAGAAAAGACAAGCGTTCCAGCGACAAAATTATTCGAGGTCGTGTAAAATCAAAAAACTCACAAGGTAAACATCAAGAAACAGACTCTCGCTTCTCTCGGCTGGTTAATTTTCAGCGGGCAGTTGGGATTCGTAGATCCGAATTAAAAAAATTAAAAGGAAAAGATATTCGAAAAGATAATAATGGCAATTACTATGTTTTAGTTCAACGTGGAAAGGGAGGAAAATTTCAACCTCAACTTATTCTTCCTCAAGATATTCCAGTCGTCCTCGATACCTTTAAAAATAAACAAGAGGATGATTATATCTTTACAGATATGGAAATGAATAATCTAATCAATCTACATGGGATGCGAGCCGAACATGCAAGAGAGTGTTATTACTTCTACTTGAAGAAACTCCAAGATAATCCTAATTTCAAGATGAATTTAAAAAATGTTTTAATAGAACGTTGGGAAGTTGGCCACCAAAATTTAAGAAATAAATCATTAAAGAAAATTGAGAAACAAAAGAAAAACTTCATTAATGAACTAAGAGATGAACCTTATAAAATTCGTGGATCAAACTATAAAAAAGCCTTAAATTCAGCCCTGCCTACAAAATATAATCGTTTAGCTTTGATGGCGGTCTCGGTCTTCCATCTTTCCCACTGGCGTCTATCCGTTACAGTGACCAACTATATTCTTTAAAGTATCTCATTTTCGACTAAAAATTCAAGAAAAAAAACGGAAAAAAACAGTTTTTCTGCGTTTTTATGGCATACTCAAAATATAGGCTGTTGT
Source organism: Streptococcus mobilis (assembly GCF_059727625.1). Taxonomy (NCBI): domain Bacteria; kingdom Bacillati; phylum Bacillota; class Bacilli; order Lactobacillales; family Streptococcaceae; genus Streptococcus; species Streptococcus mobilis. The sequence continues at coordinate 1,107,613 of NZ_AP041823.1, read as the reverse complement.
ATAGCTAACAGTTTTAACATATTTTTCTGAAATACTATAAATTTAAAAGGAGTAAAAGAATGTCAATTAAAAATCATTTGCAAAGAGAATTCAAAGGTTCAAATTTTGAAATTCGTGAAAAACTAATAACAGATACCTACTTCACTAGCTTTTTAGACTACGTGAGTTTCCCTGAATCAATCTCAAAATTAATTGAAGAAGGCTATGCTGATAGAAGAAATCAACTAGATGAATACATTGATTTTGCACTTCATCATATTTTAATTACTTTTCAAAATAATATTATCCAAGCTACTGATCTTGGTTTAGCTTGGGTCTGGTAGGCATATGCACCAGTTGAAGGCAATGATTGGATTTAGGTTAAAATAGCACTATAATTTCTGCATATCATAAAACTAACAAAAGAATTATAGTGTCTATTTTGTTGTAGAAAAAAATCCCCGCCAAGATCTAACTTGGCGGGGATTTGGTGGGGAATAACTCCCCTATTTAAGATTTAAATCACCTTTAGCAATTCTTAACCTTAATATACTAGGCTTTCGCATTCAATTTGCGTTACTCTATTATTTAAGAGTAACTGAAGCTCCAGCTTCTTCCAATTTACCTTTGATTTCTTCAGCTTCAGCAGCTGCAACACCTTCTTTGATGACACCAGGTGCACCATCAACAAGTTCTTTAGCTTCTTTAAGACCAAGACCAGTGATTTCACGTACAACTTTGATAACGCCGACTTTCTTGTCGCCTGCAGATGTCAATTCGATATCGAATGAATCTTTAGCAGCACCAGCGTCAGCAGCACCAGCTGCAGCAACAGCTACAGGAGCAGCTGCAGTTACACCAAATTCTTCTTCGATAGCTTTTACAAGGTCGTTCAATTCAAGGATTGAAGCTTCTTTAATTTCAGCAATAATGTTTTCAATGTTCAATGCCATTGTTATTTCCTCCAAATAAGTTTTAATTATATATTTTTATTTTTTGTAGCTAGGCTACGCTGCGTAGCTTAAGATTAAGCTGCGTCTTCTTTGTTGTCTGCAACCGCTTTGACTGCAAGAGCAACGTTGCGCACTGGCGCTTGAAGTACAGAAAGGAGCATAGAAAGAAGTCCTTCGCGGTTTGGAAGAGTTGCAAGTGCAAGAATCTCTTCTTTAGATGCGACAGCGCCTTCGATTGCACCACCTTTAATTTCAAGTGCTTCAGCGTCTTTAGAAAAATCGTTCAAGATTTTCGCAGGTGCGATAACATCTTCATTTGAAAATGCTACTGCAGATGGTCCAACGAATACAGATGCAAGGTCTTCAAGACCAGCTTTTTCAGCTGCACGACGCAAGATTGAGTTTTTGATAACTTTAAACTCAACTTCGCTTTCGCGAAGGTTGCGACGGAGAACTGTATCTTGCTCAACTGTCAAACCGCGAGAATCTACAACGACGATTGATGCAGCAGCTTTCATTTTTTCAGCTACTACGTCAACTAGTTCCGCTTTTTTAGCAATAATTGCTTCACTCATTAGTGTGTTCACCTCCGTAATTATTTTGCTTGGGGAATTTTTCCAAAAGAAAAACGCGCCCAAACCTAGACACGAAAGTACAATACGCTTCTTTTAATTGATACGTTTTGTCCTCGGTAGGATCTTTATGAGTCGAGCTCCCCTACTGTCTTAGGCAGTTTTTTCAAACCGTAGATTAGTTTATCACATATAAAAAAAGAATGCAAGTACTTTTGCAAACTTTTTTTATATTTTTTAATCGTTGTAGAGACTCTTGATATTATTCAACCAAGCATAGGCCAGTCCCATTAGGACTCCTCCTCCTACCCAGTTGGCAAAGAAGGTGACGCTATAATGGCGTAAAATATTTAAAAATTCAAAATGCGGCAATTGACTAGAAACTGAATTAAAGCTCAATAATGAGAAAGAAGCAAAGTTTGCAGCCAAGTGTTCATTGGTCATAAAGACAAACATATAAATAGCAGAAAGGGCTAAGAGCACCTTGGCTGTTTCATCTTTGAAATATAGATAAGAAAGAATAGCAATATTTACAAAGATATTGGCAATAACCCCTTCAAAGAAAACCACTTGATTGCTTCGTTGGAGTTTATTTTCTGCTACCGTGGCTAGGAAACCTTTTGGGTCGATATGTGCAAAGGCAGTTGTTTGATTGAAAAGAAAAGCGACGATTAAAGCACCAATTAAATTAAAGAAGGTACAATAAAGAAGAATCTCCAACGCTTTCTTCCAGTTAATTTTCTTTAGATAGGTCCCTGCCGTCAAATACATCATATTCGAGGTGGTTAATTCCGCATTTAAGAATAAGAGGTAAACCAAGCCCCAAGCAAAGATGAATGGAAATAGAAAACGACCAGATCCAGGTAAGAAGGTATTCAACAAGTCTGCGGCAACTGCACCGACTGCAGTACTTAAAGTAAGAAAACCTCCAGCAAAAATAGAACGAACAGCATACCGAGTTTTGGACTTCTGATAAAGGTCCTCTTTCTTATTACAAGCAGCTCCTACTTTTTGAATGAAAATTAGATTCAGACATAAAAATCTCCTTATAAAATGTTTGTGAATAAAATCATTATAGCATAGAAAGAGGCCTTTGAAAAGGTTTGCAATACAAATTTTGAAAAACAAAAAATTCGATTTATTTCGCTCGTATATCAATAACATCTACAAAAAAAGCAGACCATGCCTACTTTTTTTGTATCAATTCAAACGATTAGCCCAAGCAATATCCAAATTAAGGATTTCTTGAGAAGTAAACTGTTGACGATAAGGATTGTATACCGTACCTGTAATACCACCTTGAACATTAGGTGAATCATATTGAGTCAAATTATAAGTTTCAATGATGTGGTTTAGTTTTGCGTAGTAACTTGTATCGGTAGCATAAACCCCAGTCAAAGCTGCTGTTGCATCTTGGTAACTAGATGTGTTGCTTTTCCAAGCCCCTGCAAAATGTCCTTGTTTCAAAACAGCTACATAGTCTTGTAATGATTCATAATAAGACGGATAAGAACGGAATGCATCATTAATTGTATAAGCATTTCCTGCACCATCGTCTTCCCACGTTTGCATTACGGCAGATTGACCATCGTAACTTCCTTTAATACCAAAGAGATTGTAATGTGGATAAGAAGCCAAGCCCGACTGACCTGATCCACTTTCAAGGATGGCTTGGGCAATCATTACAGAGGCATAAAGGTCATTCTCTTGACCGAGCTGACGCGCAGATTCTCCAATTTGTGAAATAAAAGCTTCTGTAGGATCTGAATACGTTTGGTAAGTTCCATCGTTTGCACCAACTGACGTTACGTGCTCACTCATAGCAGCTACAAATGTCCCCACTGCTAATACCGAAACAATCAAACCAAACAATTTCGTCTTATTTCGTATTTTCTTTTTCATTATACAATTTATCTCCAATTGATTTTTTATCATCTTTTATCTTTATATAAATTATACCATATAAAACGACAAAGAAAAGGAAGATTTTATTACACTTGTGTTACATTTGCGATATAAATCCAAAACAAAAATGACATTTTCATGTCATTTCAATTTATTTCGTTAAATGCATTTTCCAGAATTGCATCCCAAGACTTCTCTAAACCTTCTTTTGTAACAGAAGAAAAGACAATGAACACATCTGAAGAATCAAAATCTAGTTTTTTCTTGATGATCGATTCGTGTTTATTCCATTTTCCACGTGGAATCTTATCTGCCTTGGTAGCAACTAAGATCACAGGGATCTCATAATATTTTAAGAATTCATACATCTGGACATCATCTGCTGAAGGTTCATGACGAAAATCGACCAGGCTAACGACTGCTTTTAAGTTCTCCCGGCTGGTGAGGTATTCTTCGATCATCCGCCCCCACTTCTCGCGCTCTTTTTTTGAGACACGTGCATAGCCATAACCAGGTACATCCACCAAACGGAGTTTATCATCGATATTGAAGAAATTTAGCAATTGGGTTTTTCCTGGTTTCCCAGATGTTCTGGCCAGGTTCTTTCGATTTAAGAGAGTATTAATAAAAGAAGACTTGCCGACATTGGATCGACCGGCAAGTGCAACTTCTGGAATCTCATCTTGAGGATAATGACTCTTATTTGCAGCGCTTAAGAGGATATCCGCATTATGTGTATTAATTTCCATATTTTATCTTTCTAGGCTGTTTCGAGAATTGGTTTTTCAGTTCCATCTACAGCTTCTTTTGTGATTCGGACAAGTTTGACATCTTCTTGACTTGGAATTTCAAACATGACATCCATCATGGTTTCTTCGATAATCGAACGAAGTCCACGAGCTCCTGTTTTTCTTTCGATGGCTTTATTAGCAATCTCTTGAAGGGCTTCATCATCGAATTCCAATTCAACATTATCATAAGAAAGCAAGGTTTGGTATTGTTTTACCAAGGCATTGCGTGGCTCTTTCAAGATACGGACAAGGTCGTCAACTGTCAATTGCTCTAGAGCAGCAAAGACAGGAAGACGTCCGATCAATTCTGGGATAATCCCGAATTTTTGAATATCTTCTGCAACGATTTCTTGCATGTAAGAGCTTGATTCATCAATGGCTTTATTGTTCTTACCAAAACCGATGACTTTTTCACCGAGACGTTGCTTAACAATTTCTTCGATCCCGTCAAAAGCCCCACCTACGATAAAGAGGATGTTCTTGGTATCCACTTGGATCATCTCTTGTTGAGGGTGTTTACGTCCCCCTTGAGGTGGGACACTAGCGACAGTTCCTTCTATAATCTTCAAGAGAGCTTGTTGCACTCCTTCACCAGAGACGTCACGTGTGATAGAGACATTTTCACTTTTCTTAGCGATCTTATCAATTTCATCGACGTAGATGATGCCTCGTTCTGCACGCTCAATGTTGAAATCAGCTGCTTGAAGAAGTTTCAAGAGAATATTTTCAACGTCTTCACCCACATAACCGGCTTCTGTCAAGGCTGTTGCATCTGCAATAGCAAATGGGACATTCAAGCTACGTGCTAAGGTTTGGGCCAAGAAAGTCTTACCTGAACCAGTAGGGCCGATCATGAGGATGTTTGATTTTTGCAATTCAACATCTGTCTCATCTTCGCGCGTATCGTGGAAGTTGATACGTTTGTAGTGGTTATATACCGCTACAGCAAGAGCACGTTTGGCACGATCTTGACCGATCACATAGTGGTTCAAGATATTGAGCAATTCGATTGGTTTTGGAACTTCGCTAAGGTCTGCAAGAACTTCTTCTGCTAGCTCCTCACGGATAATTTCTTGTGCTAACTCTACACATTCATTACAGATAAACGCATTGTTTCCTGCAATGATTTTTTGGACTTCATCTTGACTCTTTCCGCAAAATGAACAATAAACCATCATATCATTATTTTGATTCGTTGGCATGTATTTCCTCTTTCTGTCATTTTCTGTTTCTATTTAGTTTAAAATAAGGTCATGTAAAAGGCGTGAATGGAATTCACAAGATTGGTAAAAGCATTTAGTAAGAATAAAATAGCGAGGCCAAACCGTTTTTTACGAAAGGTTTGTAAGGCACAAATCAAACAGATGACACATAGGACAGCTGTAAAAAAACCAAAGACACTTCGCTCCATTAGTCTAAATCCTTTCTCTTATAATAGTTGACCGTAAAATCATATGGGTTCTTCTCATCTTTCGGATGATGGACTTGACGGACTCTTTCATAGCGGTTCTCTTCAAATTTTGGTGCCAATGTATCTCCATCAATATCCGCATGAATCATGGTCTGGATCAATTCTTCTAACTGGTCAGAAAAGAGCTTTAAAATCTGACTGCCACCGATAATATAAAGATTCTTCTCTTGGTTCTGGTACCAGTCCAAGACTTCTTCTTTGCTGTGCATGACGAGTACAGAATCGTTTTCAGGATCATAGGCTTGATCTTGCGTTAAGATAATGCTGGTCCGACCTGGTAGAACCCGTTTTTTCATACCATCAAAAGTCACTCTTCCCATGAGAATGGCTCGTCCCATGGTTGTTTCTTTGAAATGCTGAAGCTCCGCTGGCAGATGCCAAGGCATCACTTGGTCCTTTCCAATAATGCCATTTTCAGTCTGAGCCCAGATACCAATTATCTTTTTCATTCTCTCATCCTTTACACTGATACTTCTATTTTATCAAATTTTCTTATAAAAGACTGATTTCAACTATCTAGTTTGGAGGATATTTTTTCAAATACAAACAGAAAAAACCGCGAGATTTTCGCGGTTTTTCTTAGCCACAAGTTAGCTTAGTCTTCTTTTTTGCGTTTGGCAAATCCAAATAATGACAGACCTGCTAAAGCACTAAAGATTGCAAGACCAGCAGTAGAAGATTCTTTTGTTCCTGTGTTTGGAAGTTGTGCAGTAGGATTTTGTGGATCAATATACTTCACTTCTTCTTTCGTTTCTGGAACGACAGGAATCGTTGGTTCTTCTGGTTTTGGTTGTGGAGTAGGTTGTGGTTGTGGTTCTGGTGTTGGTTGCGGTTGTGGAGTAGGCTGTGGCTGTGGCTCTGGTGTCGGAGTTGGATCCGGCATTGGAGTTGGTGTCACAGTCTTCTTGTAGATATGTTGAGTGTTTCCATCTTTATCTACAACAGTATTCACGAAGTCATAACCAGGGATATCTTTCTTCGGTTGTTCCCCATCTTCTGTTGGGTTACCTGGGATTGGATCCCCATTTTCGTCTACATATGAAGTCGTAACTTTTTCATAGACGTGTTCTGTATCGCCATTAGGCAATTTCTTCGTTTCCACAAAGCGGTAACCTGGAATTTCAGCTTTTGGTTCTTCTCCATCAACTGTAGGATATCCTGGGATTTCCTTACCTTCTTTATCAACAAACTTAGTGATTGGAAGGACAGTTGGTGTGTAAGTTGCAGAAGCTTTGGTTCCATTCACATCTTCGCGAACCACTGTTACAGCTGGTGCAGTTCCAGTGAATTCAGGTTCTGGAGTGAATGTTACTGTTCCGTCTGCTGCCACTGTGTAAGTACCAACACCTGGAATGGTCTTCGTAGTTGAACCATCTTCAAAGGTTGCTGGAACTTCGTCATTCATTGGTACACGGCTATCACCTTCAGTGAAAGTTGGTTTGCCTGTTTGGGTTTGACCCTTCTTACCAATTGAAGTAACTGGTTCTGCTGTTGGTGTAACTGGGGTTACCGTTGGTGTGTAAGTAGCGGTAATTGGTGTGCCGTTCTTATCAACACGTTTCACGGTTACGCCTGTACCTGTTCCTGTGAATGATTTTTCTGGTACGAAGGTTACTGTTCCGTCTGGAGAAACTGTGTAAGTTCCTTCACCTGGAATGGTCTTCGTAGTTGATCCATCTTCAAAGGTTGCTGGTGTATCATCATCCATTGGGATTGCAGGGTTACCAGGTGTGAAGGTTGGTTTACCAGATTGTGTTTGACCTTGGATGTCTGTAGAAGTTGCAGGATCAGCTGTTGGAGTCACAGGAGTTACAGTTGGCGTGTACTTAGCTTTCACGACTGTACCATTCTTATCTTGGCGTTGAACCACGATACCTGATGCAGTTCCGACAAATGATTTCTCTGGTACGAAGGTTACTGTTCCGTCTGGAGAAACTGTGTAAGTTCCTTCACCTGGAACAACCTTAGTCGTTGAACCATCAACGAATGTTGCAGGTACATCATCATCCATTGGGATTGCAGGGTTACCAGGTGTGAAGCTTGGTGTACCTGTTTGCGTTTGACCTTGGATGTCTGTAGATGTTGCAGGATCAGCAGTTGGTACAACTGGAGTGATCTTCGGTGTGTAAGTTGCAGTAACTGGAGTACCGTTCTTATCAACACGTTTCACGGTTACGCCTGTACCTGTTCCTGTGAATGATTTTTCTGGTACAAAGGTTACTGTTCCATCCGGAGCAACTGTGTAAGTTCCTTCTCCTGGAATAACTTTTGTTGTTGAACCATCTTCAAAGGTAGCTGGTACATCATCATCCATTGGGATTGCAGGGTTACCAGGTGTGAAGCTTGGTGTACCTGTTTGCGTTTGACCTTGGATGTCTGTAGATGTTGCAGGATCAGCAGTTGGTACAACTGGAGTGATCTTCGGTGTGTAAGTTGTCTCAGCAACAGTTCCGTTTGTATCTTTACCTTGAACCTTAACTGGAACCACATCATCTGAGTATGATTTATCCGTTGGTGTGAAGGTCACAACACCTGTTTCTTTATCAACAGTGAAGGTACCGATCACATCACCTGCTGGTGATTTCGCATCTACTGATGCTGCTGGCTGACCATTTTCATCAAGAAGAGTAATGGTATCCTTGTCGATTGGTGCAACTGGGTCACCTTCAGTGAAGGTTACAGTTCCAGTTTGAACCACACCTTGAGGTGCTTCTGATTCAGCTGGAGTTGCTGTTGGAGTTACTGGTGTTACAGTTGGTGTGTACTTAGCTGTAACTGGAGTACCGTTCTTATCGACACGTTTCACCGTTACGCCTGTACCTTCTCCAGTGAATGATTTTTCTGGAACAAATGTTACGGTTCCGTCTGGAGCAACAGTATATGTTCCTTCACCTGGAATAACTTTAGTTGTTGAGCCATCTTCAAATGTTGCAGGTGTATCATCATCCATTGGAACATTTGGATTACCTGGTGTGAAGGTTGGTGTACCTGTTTGCGTTTGACCTTGTTTGTCAGTAGATGTTGTATCTTCTGCAGTTGGTGTAACTGGTGTTACGGTTGGTGTATATGTCGCAGAAGCTTTAGTTCCGTTCATATCTTCACGAACAACAGTTACCGCTGGTGCAGTTCCGACGAATGATTTTTCTGGTACGAAAGTAACTGTTCCATCTGCTGCTACTGTGTAAGTACCAACACCATCTACAGTCTTCGTAGTTGATCCATCATCGAAGGTTGCTGGAACATCATCGTTCATAGGCACACGGCTGTCGCCTTCGGTGAATTTAGGTTTACCAGTTTGAGTCGCACCTTGGATATCTGTTGATTCAGCTGGTGTTGCTGTTGGAGTTACTGGTGTCACAGTTGGTGTGTACTTGGCTGTGATTTCAGTGCCGTTCTTATCCACGCGTTTCACTGTTACGCCTGAAGCAGTTCCAGTGAATGATTTTTCTGGAACGAAAGTTACGGTTCCATCTGGAGAAACAGTGTAAGTTCCTTCACCATCTACTGTCTTAGTGGTTGAGCCATCTTCGAAGGTCGCTGGTGTATCTTCATCGATTGGAACATTTGGATTTCCTTCGGTGAAGGTTGGTTTACCAGATTGTGTTTGTCCTTGAATATCTGTCGATGTAGCATCTTCAGAAGTTGGGACAACTGGAGTAATCTTCGGTGTATAAGTTGTTTCTACTGTAGTTCCATTTGTATCAGCTGCTTGAACCTTAACTGGAACAACATCACCTGAGTATGTTTTATCCGTTGGTGTGAAGGTTACAACACCTGTATCTTTATCAACTGTGTATGTACCGATCACGTCACCTGCTGGTGATTTCGCTTCTACTGATGCTGCTGGTTGACCATTTTCATCAAGAAGAGTAATCGAATCCTTGTTAATTGGAGCTACTTCATCACCTTCAGTGAAGGTTACAGTGGCAGTTTGAACAAGACCTTGAGGTCCAGTAGATTCAGCAGGTGTTGCAGTTGGAGTTACTGGAGTTACAGTTGGTGTGTAAGTTGCAGAAGCTTTAGTTCCATTCTTATCTTCACGAACAACTGTTACTGCTGGTGCTTTACCTGTGAATGATTTTTCAGGAACAAAGGTTACAGTTCCGTCTGCTGCTACTGTGTAAGTACCAACGCCATCAACTGTCTTAGTAGTTGATCCATCATCGAAGGTTGCTGGAACATCATCGTTCATTGGCACACGGCTGTTGCCTTCAGTAAATTCAGGCTTACCTGTTTGAGTTTGACCTTGTTTACCAGTTGAAGTAGCATCTTCAGCTGTTGGTGTTACAGGCGTTACAGTTGGTGTGTAAGTTGCAGAGGCTTTAGTGCCGTTCATGTCTTCACGCACAACTGTTACCGCTGGTGCAGTACCAACAAATGATTTTTCTGGTACAAATGTAACTGTTCCGTCTGCTGCTACTGTATAAGTACCAACGCCGTCAACAGTCTTGGTAGTTGAACCATCATCAAATGTTGCTGGAACATCATTGTTCATTGGCACACGGCTGTCGCCTTCAGTAAATACAGGTTTCCCTGTTTGTGTAGCACCTTGGATATCAGTTGTTTCAGCTGGTTTCGCAGTTGGTGTTACTGGAGTTACAGTTGGTGTGTAGGTTGCAGAAGCTTTGGTTCCGTTCTTATCTTCGCGAACAACCGTCACTGCTGGAGCAGTTCCAGTAAATGATTTTTCAGGGACAAAGGTTACAGTTCCGTCTGTTGCTACTGTGTAAGTACCAACGCCATCTACTCTCTTGGTAGTTGAGCCATCATCAAATGTTGCTGGAACGTCTTCATTGATTTCTACTGTTTTCTCAACGCCATCAACTGTTACGGTTCCACCCTTGAATTCAGGTTTACCTTTTTGAGTTGCACCTTGAATGTCAGTTGTTTCTGCTGGAGTTGCAGTTGGAGTCACTGGAACAATTTCAGGTGTGTAAGTTGTATCTACCTTGATACCGTTTGAGCTTTCAGCTTGAACCTTAACAGGTGTTACTTTACCTGTGTAAGATTTGTCAGTTGGTGTGAAGGTTACTTGTCCAGTTGCTGGATCAATTGAGTAAGTACCAATTTCAGTTGTACCATCAGCAGCATAAGCTGGTGTGCTTGTTACTTCATTACCATCCTTATCCAAAAGTGTGTAGCTGTTATCTTTAATCGTGATCGCTTTATCTTCACCGTTGACTTGAACAGTTTTTCCTGCAAAGGTTGGTGTTCCAGTTTGTGTCGCACCTTGGATATCTTTAGATGTAGCTGGATTAGCTGTTGGAACAGCTGCTACAACTGTTGGTGTGTAACTTGCATCAGATGTGATGGTTGCTGTCTTACCGTTCGCATTGGTAATCGTTGCAGTTGCCTGAACTGTCACACCAGTTGCAGTTCCAACGAAGTCTTTTTCAGGTGTGAAGGTCACTGCTCCTGTAGTAGGATCGATTGTATATGTACCTTCCCCTGCTACTGTTACAGTTGTTTCATCAGTCAGTTGACCAGTTGCTGGATCCACCAATTTCTTGCTTGTGATTTCAGCAGTCTTATCGTTACTCAAATCAAAGGTTGGTGTTTGGGTTTGAGGAACATTTTGAATATCCGCAGAAACCTTGTCTGTAGGAGTCACTGTGATTGGAGTAACCGTTGGTGTGTACTTAGCTGTCGCTGTCTTAAGGTATTCATCACGGACGGTACCGTCTTTATCTCTTCCGACAGGAGCTGTCACTGATACGGTAACACCTTGATCTGTACCTGTGAATCCTGGTTCTGGAACAAAGGTTACTTTACCAGTAGCATCGTCAATGCTATATGTTCCTTCGCCTGCTACTGTTACAGAGGTTGCATTGGTTACTTGACCAGTCGCTGGATCCACCAATTTAGCAGGGTATTCCAAACTTGGAGTAACAGAGATCTTTTCGCCATTAGCATTCGTTGTCGTTGTGTTAAAGGTTGGTGTACCTGTTTGAGTCGCACCTTGGACATCTGTCGAAGTCTTATCTACTCCTTCAATATCAGTTGGTGTAACAGTTGGGATATAAAGACCATCCATGGTATTCAAAACAGTATCAACGTTAGCTTCATCAGCTGGGAATTTTGTTGACCAACCAGTGTCATAGCCGTTGTTATCTGTACGACGGATCGAAATACCATCCGCTGTTCCTAAGAAGTGATCTTCCGGAATGAACTCAACATCCACTGAAGTCCCGTTTGGTGTGATCTTGTATTTCCCTTGACCAGGCACAGCATAGTAGCCATCTGCTCCTGGTGTGACGACTTGACCTGTACGGTTGTCCACCATCTGTGGAGCTACTGTTTGGTCAATCTGAGCCTTATCTGTAAGACTATACTTATAGAGACCACGAGCCGTAAAGGCTACAGTAGAGCTTTGTTTTTCGCCTTGAAGGCCCGTTGTTTCTTTGACTTCCCCTTTTGGTGGGTGAGTAACCTGAGTTCTGAAGTCTTCAACTTCCCCTGAGAAAGCCATTCCTGTCGGACTCTCGATTTGATCAGCATCCTTAGCAATTCGCAAGCGGACGCCTAGTTCATTGACACTTGGATCGATATAGGTTTTGCTCTTAGTGAAACTTAGGGTAACGGTTCCATCCTTGGTAATAGTAGCCAAGTCAGAGCGTTCGTCTTCATCAAAGGTTCCGTTTTGGTTAAAGTCAATCCAGCCATAAATATGCGCTTTAGGCGCCCCACCTGTGTGAGCTTCCACCGAAATAGTGTAGTTTCCTGGACGAGTGCGGTCCATCTTGATCATCTCATTGGTTGTCCCTTTGAGCTCAGCTGGGAGCAATTGATCAACTCCTTCGTCAGCCGTAGTTGCCTTATCATCACCAAACCAGTCGAGGGTATTGTTTTCATCCATATCTGGACTCAAGTGACCAAGATACGGTTGATTTACTTTAGCTCCCGTAACACCGTCTACAGTTGCGATAGAGTGGATAGCCTTCCCATAAGACGCTGGTGCATCCCCTTCATCAAGTGGGAAGAATCCAAGCATGGCTGATTGTTTACCTGAAGATGCGATATACAAGCCAACTTCGGACGCTCCTTTTGTCATGACAAGAGGAACTGCAACACTACTTGCAGAAATATTTGGCCCGAAGACCCCCAGTTGTTAAATCGGCACTTCCAAAGTACTTCCAAGCAACTGCTTTTTTATCTGGCCCCACTTGATCTGAACGTCGAATTAGATCAAGGTTCGTCCTATAGAAACTCAAACCATCTATAACAGTGGAAGGATTTGAGCCAAATAAATTGTCTGTATCTTGTGGAATAAAAGTTTTGGTATTTTTATTTCCATATTTATACCACTCCCCAATGTGTTGCCAACCTTCTCCGTTTGTGGTGAACATAACCAATTCACTGGGGTTAGCGGACTCACCATCTGCCATGACAATGGCAGGTTTTACAGCTTTGCCACGGAAGGTCGCAGATATTTCAAACTGAACACCAATATTTCCGCCTTCAAACTCGGAACTGATGGTCGTTTTTTTAGTGCCAGTATTGATGCCTTCACCTCTTATTTCTGTCCAACGGTTTTGAGCTTCGGCAATAATTTTAGCTTCTTCACCAGCACTAAAAGCTGCTTTCGTTGCAGCTGTATTAGTCGCATTCATATAACCATTTCTGGCATTTGGATCATAGGTAGCCTTTTCAGCTTCAGTCGCTCCTCGTTCTTCAAGACGTTTTTTATAAAGTTCTGTCGCCTGGAAGGGTTTTAAGGATTTAACCTTGATCTTGACCACATAGCCAGGCATGATTTCCTTGGTGTAGGTCGCGCCGACCTGGAGAGCAAGTTCCCCTTTCGATGTTGTCGTCGTTCCTGTCCAGCTAGCTGTATCGCCAAAGTCCAACCAAGCGATTTGGCTGGCCAAGTCTGTAGCTTTGATATTTGTTGTAAAGCCTGGTTTTTCTACCTTTGGAGTTGAAGTGGCATCTTGGACATCATCCGCGATGAGGTTTGGATCGTTTGCGTCACCCAATGCACGGCGATTACGGCGTTTACCAGAAGTTTGTGCTGTCTCTTCAGTGGCTAGTGTATTGTTTGTTGCTACACCTTGTCCAGCTGAAAGAGTTGGTGTTTCTTTTTTAGCTGCACTTGTTGAAGTTGCTCCTGCGGCATTGTTTGCTGGTGTAGCAACTGATAAGCTTGGTGTTTCAGAAGCTGTTGATGTTTCTGGAGCAGTTGAGGCAGCAGATGCTGCTGTGCTCGCGCTTGAAGCGACACTTGTAGATGCTACGGCAGTTGATGATGCTGGTGCAGTGACGACTGGGTTTGCATCATAAGTCGATGTAGCTGGTGCAGTTGATGCTGCTGAAGTAGCTGTAGACGTTGCGGACGCTTCTGACGCTGTTGCAACTGCTGCTACACTTTCACTTGTCGTATCTGTCTTTTCTTCTGCGGCTGCACTTGCGGCTGTCCCAACCATGACAAGTGTTCCGAGAAGGACAGAGCAAACACCCACATTCAATTTACGAATTGAGAATCTGCTAATACGATCATTAAATAAGTCTTTCCCCATCTAGTGGACCTCCATATTTATCCATAAATTAACATTCTTTTTTAAATTGTTTAGTTTTCCCCAAACCTTATCTATTTTAACAAAACCCGAACAATATTCAAAACATTTTGACTGAAAAATGAGTAAAAAAATTTAGCTTATATACTTTTACATACAAAAGTATATAAGCTATAGATCAAGCTACGGAAAAAGTGTAATTTTTTTAAATCGCAAGATCAAACTTCAACTGTGGCTTCACTGGATCATAATCGACCAATTCAAAATCTTCTGGTTTGATATCAAAGAAATTGGTCCCGTCTGGCACATTCAAGACCAAGCGCGGATGGCAATCAGAGGGCTCGCGACGGAGCAATTCCTCTGCTTGTTCAAATTGGTTGTCATAGATATGAAGGTTATTGATGAAGTAAAAGAACTTCCCAACCTTCCAGCCAAAGTGCTTAGCAATCATCATCTGTAGGGCTACATACTGCATGGCATTGATATGGTGAGCCACCAACATATCATTCGAACGCTGGGTCAAGGTTGCATCTAGATAGATCTCCCCATCCACGCGCCGCACATCAAACATGGTCTGAAAAGCACAGGGCAAGAGTCCGTCGGTCTCCTCAAAGGCATCATAATCCCAGAGGGAAATAATATTGCGACGATTCCAAGGATTGGCCTCTAATTGCTTGAGGATCTTATTCGTAATGTCATGCTTTTTGACGACAGCTCCGTAGCGTTGTCCAATCGTCCGGCTGTCTCCCACTTCCCAGTCATTCCAATAATGGACATTGTACTTATCTTCTAAAAGATCCAAGCTATTCGACTGATCCTGGTAGATCCAGAGCATTTCTTTGATAGCTGATTTAATCGCGATGGGACGAAGGGTGGTAATGGGAAACTCCCCTTTTGCGAGGTCGAATTCCATAAAGGCTCCCGTGATGTACTTGGAGTTGGCAGTTCTACCATCCTTGTACTTGGGACGGGCTTGCTCTGACCAGACTCCTTCTTCCATGATTTTTCGAATGTTTTCTTTAAAAATTGTATCTGCTTTTGTCATATACTCTCCTTGAATCCAGTTTTGTCTTCATTATATCACAGGAGACAGAAAAAAAGGAGATCCCAGCACGAGCCAGATCTCCATTTCATCTTATTGTAATACAAGGGATGCAGCACCGATCACACCGGCGTCATTTCCCAAAGTAGCAAGTGCCAATTGAGTAGATTCACGCACTTGTGGGAATGAGTTTTCTTCAAAGACCTTGCGCACACCATCCAAGAGGAAGTCTCCAGCAGCGGAAACCCCACCACCGATAACGATCTTAGATGGGTTCAAGGTTGAACCGATGTTGGCAGCAGCAAGTCCAAGGTAACGTGAGAAGTTCTTGTAGACGATCAAAGCAAGAGCATCGCCTTCTTTTGCCAGGTCAAAGACCGTTTTAGCCGTTACTTCTTCTCCGTTGTCGATCAAGACTTTCAATTGAGAGTCCCCTTCGTACTCATCGGCATAACGACGAGTCAAATTGACGATACCAGTTGCAGATGCAACCGTTTCAAGACAGCCTTTTTTACCACAGGTACATTGGATTGGATCATCAAAGTCAACAGTGATGTGACCAAGTTCCCCAGCAGCTCCACGTACACCGTGCAAGAGACGACCTTCAGCGACGATGCCGCCGCCAACACCAGTACCAAGTGTCATGAAGACAACATCTGGTTGGTTTTCACCAGCCCCTTTCCAACGTTCACCCAAAGCAGCAACGTTGGCATCATTATCAATAAAGAATGGAATATGAAGGACACTTTCGATCTTTTCTTTGACTGGTTGAAGGGTCTTCCAGTTCAAGTTGTAGGCACCAATAACTGTACCTTTTTCACGGTCAACGACACCAGGTGAACCCATTCCAATTCCTTGGAACTCAGAAGCATCAAGCTCAAGCATCTTCAAACGATGCGCGATGGATTCGATCATATCATCTACGATATGGCTACCTTCATCCAAGATATTTGTTTTAATAGACCATTTTTCTTGAACTTCCCCATCCAAAGTGAGGATAGCAAACTTAATTGAAGTTCCTCCAAGGTCAATCCCAATAATTTTTTTAGACATCTGTAACTCCTTTCAAACTTGTAAACACTTACAGTTCTATTATATCAGACTTTTTATCAAACGCAAAGGTTTGCACGTAACTTTTCTTAACTTTTTAACAAGAGACTAAAGGATTGAAATCCTAGAATGAGGAAAATCAAGCCAATAATATTTAATAGAAAAACGCTAATCGAAAGCGGACTAACAATTAAGAATAAACCGATGAAGAGCTGCAGCAAGGCAAAGAAAATATAACGTTTGGACAGTTCTTCAACCTTCCTCGAGTAGAAATTGGCTTTTCTGAAGTTCAAAATCGAACGATAGATGAGCCAAATTCCTAAGGTAACTGGAAAGACAATCGGCAAGGTCTTATAGCCATAGAGCAGTAAGTAGACCGCAAAAACCAAGGCGACCATACTGTGAAAGAGCTGTTGCTGCTGAATGATACCAGCTTGACGCAATCGGTAATAGCGTGAAAAACGCGAAAGGGAGATTAAAAAGAAGCCACAGGAAATCAACCAGCTAAACGAGCCGATGTGCTCAATTGGATTGATAAACAAGACAATACCGATAATGGTAAAAATAGTAGCTGAAATCCCAAGGGATATCCGGTTTAATTGATTCATAGGGCCTCCTTATTCATCTAATTCGCTCAGGTATTCATAGCGATCGTATTTCTCAAGCAATCGCTCATTTTCCTGATCCAGTTCTTTTTGAAGGGCTGACAATTTGCCAAAGTCAGAACCGTTTTCATTCATCTCCACTTCAATCTCTGTGATTCGACTTTCAATGGCATCGATGTCTGCTTCAATGCTCGCCCACTCCTGCTTCTCCATGTAACTCATGCGCTTCTTCTCTTCTTTTGGTTTAACAGGTTTCTCTTTTTCAACCTTGTGACTGGCCGTTACTTGAGCTGCTTCAAAGGCTTTTTCATCCAGGTAATCCGTATAATTGCCAAAGAACTCCCGAATGCTCCCATTTTCAAAAGCCAGGATCTTGCTTGCGACCTTGTCCAAGAAATAGCGGTCGTGGCTAACGGTAATGACGGGACCTCCAAAGTTTTGAAGGAAGTTTTCCAAAACCGTCAAGGTTGCGATATCCAAGTCATTGGTTGGCTCGTCCAAGAGAAGCACATTGGGTTTTTCAATCAAGAGTTTTAAGAGAAAGAGGCGCTTCTTCTCACCACCGGAGAGTTTTTCAATCAAGGTTCCGTGCATGGAACGTGGGAAGAGAAATTGCTCCAAGAGATCTGCAATCGATGTCGTCCCAACGGTTGTCTTCACTTCCTCAGCAACTTCCTGGAGGAAATTAATCACGCGCTTGCTCTCATCCAAACCATCAATCTGTTGTGAGAAATAAGCCACCCGAACGGTTTCTCCGATGATGACTTGCCCTGACTGAGGCTGGAGGCGCTCTGCGATCAGATTGAGTAGGGTGGATTTGCCGACGCCATTATCCCCGACGATCCCGATGCGGTCCTTATTTTGGACTAAGAGGTTAAAGTCCTGTAAAATCGGCTTGTTTTCAAAAGCAAAACTCACATCTTTAAACTCGATGACTTTCTTTCCGATCCGGCTGGTCTCAAAATTCATCTCCAAATCCGTCTGGCTGCTTTGACCAGACAAGTCTTGCTTGAGATCATGGAATCGATTGATCCGCGCCTGTTGCTTGGTCGCACGCGCCTGGGGTTGCCGCCGCATCCAGGTTAACTCCTGCTTATAGAGTTGCTGCTTCTTATGAAGAAGGGCTGCATCACGCTCATCTTGCTCAGCCTTTAATCGGACATAATCCTGGTAATTGCCCTGATACTCGATCAAGCCAGCTCGATCCAACTCAAAGATCCGCGTCGAGATATTATCCAAGAAATAGCGATCGTGGGTAATGAAAAGCACGGTTTTCTTAGAGTTCTTCAAGAAATTGGTCAACCATTCGATGGTATCAATGTCTAGGTGGTTGGTCGGCTCATCTAGTAAGAGCAGATCGTGGTGAGATAGCAAAACCTGCGCCAGTTGCACTCGACGACGCAAGCCCCCAGATAGATCCCCAACTTTGGCGTTCAAATCTTCAATTCCAAGTTTGGAAAGGACCGTCTTGACCTGACTCTCGATTTCCCAAGCATTGAGCGAATCCATCTCCGCCATGACCTTCTCAAGACGGGCTTGGTTCTCTTCTCGGTATTCCGCCATCAAGTATTCATAATCGCGAATGAGCTGCATTTCACGCAAATCACTAGATAGCACCGTATCCAGAACCGTCTTTTGATCATCAAAGTCTGGTTCCTGCGTCAAGTAGCCAATCGTATAATCACTCTTGGCAGAAAAAGGACTCACATCTCCATCAAAGCCAGAGCGACCTGACAACACATCTAACAGCGTGGTTTTCCCAGTTCCATTTACCCCGATCAATCCGATCCGATCCAAGTCATGAATGATAAAGGAAATCTCACGAAAGACGGTCTTATCTCCGACAGATTTGGTTAATTTATCGACAATAAAATCGCTCATTTTTCCTCCTCTTTTGCTTGCTGGATATAGGCGATGATGGCCTCTTTTTCATTGGCCAGTTCCCCATCGACAATGGCATATTCAATCTTTGTCAACATCTCTCCTAAAGCTGGTCCTGGTTGAAAACCATATTCTTTGATCAGCATACCACCATTGACCACCACTTCATGCTTGTCATGAATGGTCAAGCTATCATAAACGCGCTCGATGGCCAAATAATCCACACTCAAGGCATACCCTTCCCGGAGCTCTTCAGCTAGTAGCAACAAACGCTTCTCGTACTTGTAACATGCACGCTTGTCTAGACTTCCTTTTTCTCGGAGCTTTAGAATCTCCACGATCTGCTCCACCGTCTTGGCAAAGTCTCTAGAGGTCTTCCATTTTTTAAAGAATTTTGGAATATCTTGAATCTCTAGTGCTAAGACCAAAGCAGCCCAGGCTTGCTCAGAAGTTGAAAAGGTATATTCCAGCTCTATGTCAAACAAACGCTCGATCGCTTCTTTGCGATCCTTCATCTCTGGCAGATAGTGATAGGCTCCACATGCTAGCATAGCCTCCAAGCCTTGTCTCCAGTATGGAGAAAGCAAGAGTTTATCAAACTCGATGAAGGTACGCTCTACTGAAATCTTCTCAAGTAAGGGAGCACACTTCTTCATGGCATCAAAGGTCGCCTCTTCTAATACAAAGCCGAGACTGGCTTGAAAACGAAATCCTCGCATGATCCGGAGCGCATCTTCGTTAAACCGTTCATGAGGAAACCCAACCGCCCGAAGGACCTTGTTTTCTAAATCTTCTAGTCCATGAAAGAGGTCAACAATTTCTCCTTTTTCATTTAAGGCAAAGGCATTAACCGTAAAATCACGACGCTTGAGGTCTTCTTCTAGCGAGCGCACAAAAGACACGGAACTCGGACGACGATAATCTACGTAGACATCCTCCGTCCGGAAAGTCGTAATTTCATATTCTTGACCATTTTCAAGGACCAAGACGGTCCCATGTTCGATACCGACATCTACTGTGCGATCAAAAATCGCCTTGGTCTCTTCTGGGTATGAGGATGAAGCGATATCGACATCGTGAATTGGACGATCCAAGAGGGCATCTCGGACAGATCCCCCTACAAAATAAGCCTCAAAACCAGCTGCTTTAATCTTCTCTAATATTGGTAAAGCCTCCTGAAACTCAGAAGGCATCTTTTCTAATCTCATAGTAAGTGTTCCAAACCATAAACAAGCTCATGACGCTTGACAACTTCTTTAATTCCTAGATTTACTCCTGTCATGAAGGAAACACGATCGTAGGAATCATGACGGAGAGTCAACCCTTCGCCTTGGCTACCAAAAATCACCTCTTGGTGAGCGACTAGGCCAGGCAATCGAACCGAATGGATGCGCATCCCTTCAAACTCTGCTCCTCTTGCTCCAGGCATCAACTCTTCTTCATCTGCTGCACCTTGCTGGATCTTCTCGCGCTTCTCAGAGATCAACTCAGCTGTCTTAATTGCTGTTCCACTCGGTGCATCTTTTTTCTTATCGTGGTGCAATTCGATAATTTCCACATTCGGGAAATACTTGGCTGCTTGCGCTGCAAATTGCATCAAGAGCACGGCTCCGATGGCAAAGTTCGGCGCGATCAAGCCACCCAAGCCCTGTTCACGTGAAAGGTCTGTCAATTCTTGGATCTGCTCGGGAGTGAATCCAGTCGTTCCCACAACAGGCGCAAAGCCATTCTCAATTGCAAAGCGAGTATTCTCGTAAGCGACCTTGGGCATGGTAAAGTCCACCCAAACATCTGCCTCTAGACCCGCAACATCTTCTTTGCGGTTAAATACAGGGACTCCTGCAACCTCTGTCTCATCAGTAAATGGATCGATCAAGCCGGCTAATTCTAGCTCAGGATCTTCTGAAACCATCTTGTAGGCTGCTTGTCCCATTCTTCCTTTGAAACCTGCGATAATGACTTTAATGGACATAGAATTCTCCTTAAACGATGGGGATATACCCGACTGCTAAGCTATGGTCACCTAAGTGCGTCCCAATCACCCCTCCAAAGGTAGCAAAAGGAATATCACCTTCCACTCCTTCTTCAATGAGCAGTTGGCGAAGTGCTTCTGCTTTTTCAGGGACATTGGCATGGATGACAAAGACTTGGTAATGACCATCTGCGATATCTGATACAACAATCTCTACCAAGCGTTTCATGGCTTTCTTTTCCGTCCGGACTTTCTCAAAGACCTCAATCACGCCTTCATCATTAAAATAAAGTATAGGCTTGATGCTTAAGAGGTTCCCAAGAATAGCAGCCCCATTTGACAGACGACCACCTTTAACCAAGTGGTTCAAATCATCCACCATGATATAGGCAGAGGTTCCATCAATCTGGTGTTGGACATTGGCAACAATCTCATCGAAGGAACGACCTTCACCAGCCCATTTTAAGCAGTCTTCTGCCATCATTCCTAGAGGAGCACTGGTGATTTTTGAATCCGGAAATTCGACGGTCAAGCCTTCGAATTCGTCCTTCAAATATTGGATATTTTGGTAGAAACCAGAAATACCAGATGACAAGAAAAGACCGATAGCATGTGTATAGCCCTTAGCTGTCAAACCAGATAAGACTTCTTCTAACTCTGCCACACTCGGCTGGCTAGTCTTTGGCAATTCCTTAGACGCAGCCATCTTTTGGTAGAACTCATCGTGTGTCAGGTTCTTCCCTTCAACATAAGACTCCCCATCGATATAGATCGGGATCTCTAAAATAAATAAGTCGTCGTGATGGAGTACGTCTTGCGTTAAATAGGCAGACGAATCGGTGATCACTGCTAATTTCATTGATTAAAACTCCAAATTAATACCCGGTAAATCGAGGGCAATTTCTGTGACTTCATAAGTCAAACGGTTGAGCATATTCAAGCAAGGGCGAGCCAATTCTTCCACTTCGTCTTTGCTGAATTCACTTGGTTCATTGACATAACGGCCAAACAAGTGGTTGATTTGAGTGATGGTTCCGCTGATCACAAAACCGTCAAAAACGATCATGTAGCTCAAGATCACAATCAAAGAAGTCGTGTTTTGTTCTTGATCACGATTGATCAATTGAAAGTTTACATCTACTTTTGTTTCAGGGATGCCATTTTCTTTTTCCCACTCAAAATTACGAGCGTCATAGTGGTATTGGCTGACAAATTCTTTTTCACGTTGAATATCCATTTTTATTCTCCTAAAAATATGCGATAGGCTTATTATATCATAATTCAGCTCAAGATACCAACGTAGAATGAGGTGATTTTTTCGCTAGTACAAAAAGAAAAGGTTGGAAATTTCCCAACCTTTTAATCATGTTTAGTTTTTAGGTTTGCGAAGCAATCCGAACAAGATACCACTTACGACTGCACCGATCAATACGAACAAGATGTAAAGAAGTGGGTTTGATGTAAGAGCGATAACGAAGATTCCTCCGTGAGGAGCCATGAGTTTCAAGCCTGCAAGACCAACAAGAGCACCTGTCAATGCTGAGCCTGCGATGAAGCTAGGGATGGCACGAGCTGGGTCAGCTGCACCGAAAGGAATGGCACCTTCTGTGATGAAGGAAAGACCCATGACAATGTTTGTCAAACCAGAATCGCGTTCTTCTTGTGTGAATTTATCTTTAAACAATACAGTTGCTACGAATACTGCCAATGGAGGAACCATACCAGCTGCCATAACAGCTGCCATAACAATAGAACCACCTGAAGCAACAGATTCAGCAAGTGTACCTGTAGCGAAGACATAAGCGGCTTTGTTAACTGGTCCACCCATATCTACAGCCATCATACCGCCGACGAGAAGTCCAAGAAGGACAGCTGAGCTACCTGACAAGCTTGAAAGGAAGTTGTTAAGACCAGTATTAATAGCAGCCATTGGAATATTGATGAGGAACATCAAGAATCCTGTCAAACCAACACCAAGCAATGGCAAGAGAAGGATTGAACGGATACCATCGAGTGAACGTGGAAGACCTGCAAGGGCTTTGCGAAGTAAGAGAACAACTCCACCTGCAAGGAAACCACCTACCAAAGCTCCAAGGAAACCTGATGATACGGCTGCTGGTAATTCACCTTTAGCAGCACCGTAGGCGATATTTCCAAATGCTGACCCTGAGCTAGCAATAGATCCAGCGATAAACCCTGCTACAAAACCAGGTTTTTCAGCGATTGAGAATCCAATGTAACCTGCAAGTACAGGAAGCATGAAGCCAAAGGCTACACCACCAATTGTTTTAAATTGTGCTGCTAATACATGATAAGAACCAAGACTAGACAATTGATCTTGAGGAACACCAAGAACTTGGTCAATCAAGAAGGCTAGGGCGATCAAGATACCACCACCGATAACGAATGGAAGCATTTGAGAAACCCCACTCATCAAGTGTTTGTAGAAGGCTCCACCCAAGCTCAATTTTTCTTGGCTAGCGCTAGCTTGGGCAGCATTTTCAGCGTGGAAGACATCTGCTTTGCCGTCCAAGATGGTTTGGATCAATTCTTCTGTCTGACGGATACCAGCTGCGACTGGTTTAGAGATCAATTTTTTGCCATCGAAACGAGCGATTTCAACTGCTTTATCTGCTGCAATAATGACCCCTTCAGCTTTTGCGATTTCTTCAGCTGTCAAGCGGTTGCCGACACCAGATGCCCCGTTGGTTTCAACGCGGACCGTAACACCCATTTCTTCCCCTTTTTTGATGAGGGCTTCTTCTGCCATGTAAGTGTGGGCGATACCTGTTGTACATGCTGTAACAGCAACGATGAGAGGTTTGTCAGATGAAGCTGCTTCTTTGACCGCTTCTGCTTTTTTCGCTTCTTCAGCTGCAGCTTCTTGCTCTTCTGCATCAAAGGCTGCGATCACTTGATCAGGAGTCCTTGCTTGGCGAAGTTTGTCTGCAAAACCTGGTTTCATCAAGTACTTAGACAATTCAGCAAGGGCTGCCAAGTGAGTGTCATTTGCTCCTTCTGGAGCTGCGATCATGAAGAACAAGTCAGTTGGTTGGCCATCAAGCGAAGCATAGTCCACACCCTTGTTTGATTTTGCAAACAAGACTGTAGCTTCTTTAACTGCTTCATTTTTGCTGTGGGGCATGGCAATTCCGTCACCCAAACCAGTTGAAGTTTGTGCTTCACGGTTCATGATTCCAGCCTTGAAGGTGTCAAAATCTGTCACCACGCCATTGTCAACGAGCGATTGAACCATCTCATTGATTACGCCCTCTTTATCTGTTGCTTGAAGATCAAACAACATAACGTTTTTATTTAAAACGTCTTGAATTTTCATATTTTTTCTACCTCTACTTTTTCATAAGTTTCTTTTATATAGTCAGCTGTCGCCAAATCATCTGAGAAGGTGGTCGCTGTTCCACAAGCTACGCCCCATTTGAAAGCTTCGATGACGTCTCCCGTCGTTGCGAGCTTCCCAGTGAAGCCTGCTACCATGGAATCTCCAGCCCCTACAGAGTTCTTCACTTGACCCTTGATTGGTTTTGCGAAGTAAGTTCCGCTTGGACTGACGAGGAGAGCACCATCACCCGCCATGGAAATAATGACGTTTTGTGCTCCTTTGGCTAAAATTTCTTTAGCATAGCGTTCAATTTCTGGCAATTCCGTCAAGGTAACTCCAAAAATATCTCCCAACTCATGGTTGTTTGGTTTGACCAATTGGGGATTGAACTCCAAGGAATCAATCAAGGTTTGCCCTTCAAAGTCGCAAACCACTTGCGCACCTGTCGCACGAGTTCCTGCGATCAATTGTTTGTAAACGGCATTCCCAAGTGAAGATGGGGCAGATCCTGCAAAGACTACCACATCATCTGCTGTTAAGCTCGATAAGATGTTGAGCAATTCTTGCAACTGAGCTTCTGTTACTTCTGGGCCATTCCCATTGATCTCTGTTTCCTCATCAGCTTTGATCTTGACATTGATCCGTGTATCTTGGTCTACTGTCACAAAGTTGGTTGAAATGGCTTCGCTAGTCAATACGTCTTCAATGAAGCGTCCAGTGAAACCACCGATAAATCCAGTCGCTGTGTTCTCGATATCGAGACGTTTCAAGACACGACTGACATTGATTCCCTTACCACCGGCGAATTTATCTTCCGAAGCCATCCGATTGACCGCTCCAGTCTCTACATGATCGAGACGGACAATATAGTCAATTGCTGGATTCAGTGTTACTGTATAAATCAAACCTCTATAACCTCCGTTTTTTCTTTTAAAACCTTTAATCGTTGCGGTTCACATTGATTGGTGATAATCATGGCTCGCTTGATAGGAGCCACTTTGACAAAGGATGTCACCCCAATTTTCGAATCATCCGCTAGGATATAGGTTTTTTTCGCATTTTCGATAATCGCACGCTTGACAGATCCTTCTTCCAGGTCTGGAGTGCTGTAAAATTCATCATCGATTCCATTCATTCCAAGAAAGGCCTTATCAAAGTTCAACTGACCGATCTGATTGAGCGCAATCCCTCCGATACTAGCATCTGTAGAAGATTTTACCTTTCCGCCGATGATGACCGTTGGAACATTTCGCTCGACCAACTTGGTCGCATGGTGAATCGAGTTGGTCACCACGGTTACCGTTGGATTGACAATTTCTTGTACCAAAAGTTCATTGGTCGTCCCAGCATCGATAAAGATCACGTCATGATCTTTAATCAATTCCGCTGCTTTTACCGCGATTTTTGACTTAACTTGAATGTTTTTGATAGATTTTTCTTTATTGCTTTCTTCCTCTTGAAGAAAATGCAGGCTTTCCGCACCGCCGTGAACCCGGCGAAGTTTACTTTCAGCTTCTAATTCATCCAAGTCACGTCGAACCGTTGATTCAGACGTCCCCAGCTCTTGTACAAGGGTTTCTAAGGAAACAAACTTTTCCTTCAGTACCTTCTCGAGGATGAATTGTTTTCGTTCAGACTTAAGCATTTCTCCTCCTTTTGCAATCGATTACAAGGACTATTATACTCCATCTCCAAAAAATGTCAACACTTTTTGTCATTTTCTATCATTTTCTTTCAAGAATTCTAAAATTGTACAAAAAAGAGCAGGAAAGAACTCATTTTGTTAAGCGAGTTCTTTTCCCACCCTCATATATCTTCTTTTAAGAGTTTAAGCAATAAAGTGTCTAAGCATCCACTCTATCTTCGTATGTCTTAATCATTTTTTGATGATTGTTTCTTTTTCTTGAAACCAAACAATCCAGCAAGTAGCCCGACGGCAACACCTGTTGTTGCTACTGCATATTTGGAGGAATCAGATCCAGCCACAGCTTGGCTGTTTTCTTTTTTCGGTTTGATTTCTTCTACCTTGGCTTCTTGTTTTGGAGCTGGAGTAGCTTTTGGTGCTTGCACTTGTGGACTATTGGTAGTTGTTGGAAGAACCGTTGGTCTATCCGAGAAAGTTGTTGGATTGCTTGAGCGGATATCCATTGGCATATCTGCTGCTTCTAAAATAGCTGGATCCATTCGTGACGCTAGATCTTCATATTGGGAATTCAACAGTTCCACGACACTTTGATAAGATTGAAGAGTTGTGAATTCTGCTTCCAATTTTTCTTTTTTATTTTCCAAATTAGCCACCGCAGCAGATAAAACTGATTGGGCTTTGACCAATAATTCTGGAGCGTTTTTAAAGTCAGAAAGACGTTTTTCAGCAGCAACCAGACGTTCTTGCGCCGCCTTCAAGCCCTCATGCGCTTCTTGAACGACTTGGGCTTTTTCTGCTTCTTCTGCTTTTAAACCATCTAATTTCTCACGCGCAGCTGCCAACAAATCTTTCGCTTTTTGAAGGGCTGCTTCTTTTGGTTGGATCGCTACTTCAATCCGACCTCGAGATACATCAAGAGTCGCCTTCGCCTTTTCAACCGCATGGTCCTTGCTAACGAGAAGAATCTTGTAATTTTGGATGGTCTTTTGGACATTGGCCATCTCTACTGCCACATTCGAATTGGCATGGCGGGCATCTTCTAACTTACCTTGCAAGATAATGATTTGAGACTCTTGATTGGCCTTGTCCAGCTTGAGATTAGCGACTTCATCAGATTTTGCTTTCACATCTGATCTTGTCGTCGTGGCCCCAGCTCCCTGACGCAATTGGTAAGCGAGTGCACTGGTTGACACTGCTGAATTGACCGGGCTGTGTAAGAAAGCTGCTTCTGACATGGCATTACTTGGGTCATAAGCGACTGATAAAGCTGTCGCTTTGTTGTCTACCATTTGGAGGTAGTGACCAACCTTAGCAAAGGCCTCAGCACCAATCTTCATATAGATATCGTTGGCATCGATTTGAGTTTCGTCTGTTGGTAGACCATATTGAGCCGCTACTTCTTGATAAGCCGCTTTTTCATTGTACCAAAAGTCAACCGCACCAGCAGGTGAGAAGCCATAAGCGATGTTCTCGTTTGGCAAATACTTAAACATATGCCAGTTGGCTTTTTTGAAGTATTCCAACTGTACTTGACTGGCTGGAAGGGAATAGGGATCCAGTTCCAATTCAGGCAAACCGGCATTGCGACGATAAGCGTTGATAGCATCAGCAATTTCAAGTGCTCGGAGGTTAGCTTGCAAGGATCCAGACTCTCCAACCGTTAAGCCGTCTTCTTCACGACCACGTTTGTAGAGGGCTAAAGCGCTCGCTGCAGCTTCATTGCCATTGTCTGCTAAGTGTTGCAAATAACCTTCATAAGTCGCTTGACTCAACTGAACTGGGCTATTGGCCGCTGCTTGTTCTAAGGCTGCCAATTCTGCTTCCTTGGTAGCGATGACCGCTTTCAAATCTGTTAGACGCGTTTGAGCCAGTTGAATGTCGTTCTCAATTTGAGCCACAGTATCTGAGCCAGTTTGCTGACTCGCTTGCAAGGTTGCAAGATGATTCTGAGATTCTCGGATACTTTGCTCGACTTGACTTTGCTCCAACAAAGCCTGGTTGAGTACATTCTCATCATTTGAAATCGGTGCTTTGGCTTGGTTCAATTCATTTTGTGCTACATCGACCAAAGATTCCTGAGCAGTAACCTGATTTTCCTGTTGACGAACAGCCTCTACGACTTGGTCATGAGCAGCTTCTGCTTCTCGAACCTTATTTTCTTCAATAGTCACATAGGCTTGAGCCACCTTGACGTCATTTTCTGCATTCTGAACTTGGGCATCCGAAGTCGTTGCGATGAGGTTTTCCGCATCCGTCACTTCTGCTTTCTTTTCTTCCAGTTCTTGTCCAGCAGCCTTGACTTCTGTTTGAGCATCGATCACTTTTTGCTCTTGGTAGTGGACATCTTTCACCACTTGCCCTTTTTGAGCTGTGATTTGCTTCAACTCATCAACTGTAATTGGTTTTTCAACTACTTCCGTGCTGTTGGTTTCTGGATTTTCATTTTGCTTGACCTCTTCGGCATTTGCTTTGTGATGAAACATACCAGATAGGACTGTTGTTGCAGCAATCCCAGTCGTGAAAACCGATTTTCCTAATTTCTTTCCCATTAAACTCACCCCCAAAACTTAATCATTTTCTTGAAGTTTCTCTACCCCTTAGCATACCACATTTTGTTACCAATAACTAGTAGGTTTTAAAAGTTTTTTTCATAAATTTTTGAGGCAAAAGAAAAACAGCTGACGCTGTTAGTCTTCTTGTTTAATTTGTTCCAACATCTTCTCTTCTTCTGCTGTCAACTCATAGTTTTCTAGCAAGTCTGGACGACGTTCTAAGGTCTTTTTCAAACTCTGATAGAGGCGCCACTGACGGATATTTTCATGATGGCCACTCATAAGAACATCTGGAACTGTCATTCCTCTGTATTCATAAGGCCGGGTGTATTGAGGATACTCTAAGAGACCAGAGGAGAAACTGTCATCCTGGTGACTGGATTCTTTTCCGATCACCTCTGGAATCAAGCGGACTGTCGCATCAATCATGGTCATGGCTGCTAGCTCACCGCCCGTTAGAACATAATCTCCCAGAGAAATCTCATCTGTCACCAAGGTCTTGATCCGTTCATCGTAGCCTTCATAGTGGCCACAGATAAAGATCAATTCCTCTTCCTGAGCTAATTCTTCAGCATAGGCTTGGTCAAAAGTCCGACCAGCAGGGTCCAGTAAGATCACGCGTGGATTCTTCTTCTCAATGGCATCAAAGGCATCAAAAATCGGTTGAGCTCGTAGAAGCATGCCTTGCCCACCCCCATAGGGTTCATCGTCCACATGGCGCGCTTTCTCCGCATTTTCACGGAAATTATGGTAGTTGATCTCGAGAAGTCCCTTTTCACGCGCCTTGCCGACGATAGAATGCTCCAAAGGCGAAAACATCTCTGGAAAGAGGGTTAAAATATCAATCTTCATCGTCTAACCCTTCTAAGATGTCTACATCCACACGATTTCCAGGGATATCGATATTTAAGACGACTGGTGGGATATAAGGCAAGAGAAGATCTCGTTTGCCTTTTCGTTTCACGACCCAGACATCATTGGCACCTGGTTGCAGGATTTCCTTGATCTGACCGATTAGCTGGTCATTTTCATAAACATCAAGGCCGATGATCTCATGGTAATAAAACTCGCCATCCTCCAAATCTGTCAAGTCTTCTTCTGCAACCTTGAGGCTAAATCCTTTGAATTTCTCGATGGCATTGATATGGTACATATCCTTAAACTTGATGATATCGAAGTTCTTGTGCTTGCGGTGACTGGCAATGGTCACCGTTTGGACAAACTGATCCTTCTCATCAAAGAGAGCCAACTCTGCTCCCTTTTTAAAGCGCTCATCCGCAAAGTCTGTCACAGACAAGACCCGCATCTCTCCTTGTAATCCTTGGGTATTAACAATTTTCCCAACGTTAAAGTAATTCATTTTATTCACTACATTTCTCTTTTAATTAATTTATCTCTACAGTTCTCTAATAAGAGCTGCAATTTTTTCCGATTCTGACCAGTGTAGATAGTGGTGGTTTCCACCTAGAATGAGTTTTGTATTAGAATTCCAATATTCTGAATCTCTGTACTCTTTTTCTCTATACGCCTGACAAAATACGAAAACAGGAATATTATCTGCTAAGGACAAACTATCAAAATCTTCAGCGGTAATAGTTACAGATATCTGAAATCCAGGAACTTGCTTTTCCAATTCTAAACCCTTTTCTTCCATCAATTCCCAAATCAGTCTATCAGTTTCAGGTTCAAATGTTGCTTGAGTTAGTCCCTTAAAATAATTTTCCGGACCACATTCTTCAATCATCCTCATTTGCTCTTCCATTTCTGGATAAGGATTTTTTGAAAAATCAGCAAACATTATTTTTTTTGTTGTTGGTTCAATTGCTATCAAAGCTTGACACTTAATTGGTTTACTCATTAACTTTAAAGCCAAAACACCACTTAAACTATGAACACAAAGTATGTAATCAGAAATTTCCAACCCTTTCAGGATTTCGAATACCGCTTCAACAAGATTATCCAAATTAAATCCTGTTTGACTATGAATCGGACTCCTACCTGTATTCGGAAAATCAATCGTTAAGTAACCTATTGAAGAAGGAAGTTTTTCAAGTATTGGTAGAAAATTTTCATAACTCGGTATCAAACCAGCACCATTTAAACAAACTAGTACTTTATTTCTCTTTTCATAAGTAACAGAGAGACAACCAATCTTTGTAGTTACTTCAAATCGGTTCATATCAAAACAACCCTTTCTAAACAACAATTCACTTAACATTCTTAGGTTTTATTTTATCACGTTCAGAGGATTTTCTCAAATGCTCTTTTCTGCTAGAAACTGCTCCAAATCTTGTTCATGCTGATACTTGATGGCTGCCTTCTTGTCTTTTTCAAAAATGGTCTTCGTTAGGTCGATATGGTTAATAGCTGCAATTGCCACTGTGTAGTGAATGATATCTGCCAACTCCTTTGCCAATTCCTCGTTTGAATCTTGGACCCCCTCTTTTCTACCTGAACGTCCATTTAAAACCTCAGCGACTTCTCCAACTTCTTCTACTAGTTTGATAAAAAGTCCTTCTTCTGTTCTAGATTGTTGATAATGATCAAGTAAGTATTCCTCTAGTTGTCTGACTGTTAAATCTCTCATTCCTTCTCCTTGCAACAAAAAAACGGGACAAAGCCCCGCCTTTTATTTTTCGTCAATAACGATTCTTACTTTTTTATCTTCAGTTGGGACAGAGTAGACAATCGTTCTTATCGCAGAAATGGTGCGACCTTTCCGACCGATTACACGACCAACATCGCTAGGATCAAGGTCAAGGTGATACTCCAAGAATTCAGGAGTATCTTCGATCTTGATGGTTAAAGCATCCGGTTGTGAAATCAAGGGTTTCACAATTGCAATAATGAGATTTTCAATCGTATCCATACATCAACCTACTTAAAAAATTATTTTGAGAATTTAGAATCGTGGAATTTCTTCATCACACCAGCTTTTGAAAGGATGTTGCGAACTGTATCTGAAGGTTGAGCTCCATCAGCCAACCATGCAAGAACGCGATCTTCTTTCAAAGTTACTTGGTTTTCTTCAACAAGTGGATTGTAAGTTCCAACTGTTTCGATGAAACGTCCATCACGTGGTGAACGTGAATCTGCTACGTTGATACGGTAGTAAGGTTTTTTCTTAGAACCCATACGAGTCAAACGAATTTTAACTGCCATTTTTATAAGTCTCTTTTCTATATTTTAATTTTCGGTGAAATAGACAAGCTATTTAGCACATGATCTATTATAACACATTTTATAGACCTGTCAAGAAAAAAACTTGACAGTATTTAAAAATTTTTATTTTATCAGTAAATCGGCGATTTCTTGATAGTTGCTAACGGTATAAGTCGGCACTACTTGGCTGGTATTTGCCTTGTGATCAGGATTATACCATACGGTATCAATCCCCGCAGCATTTCCTCCTGCGATATCTGCTGTCAAAGAATCTCCGATCATAAGGGTCTCTTCCTTGCTGAACCCTGGAATCAGTTGGCCAACTTTGTCAAAAAAAGCAGGTTCTGGTTTCTGAGTATGAAGCTGTTCAGAGATAAAGACCTCTTTGAAATAAGAAGCAATTGTAGAATGAGCTAAGCGTCCTTCTTGAATGGCAGTCACTCCGTTCGTTGCACCATAGAGCTGGTAACCTGCTTTTTCAAGTCGAGCCAGTAAGTCCTCCGCACCGTGGAAAGACTGCCCCTGAAGACTGATGTAATCTTGGTAGCGAAGAGCCATCTCAGCCCCATCAACCGTGATCCCAAAGTGGGCAAACCCAATCGCAAACCGACTATCCACGAGCTCTTGCTTGGTTAATTTCTTTTGTTCCAAATCCTTCCAGAGCCCTTGGTTCATGGGTTTGTAGTAATCCTTAAAGGCCTGTACATCTTGAAAATTCATGTCTTCTAACATCTGCGTCAAGGCTGTTTCTTCAGCAGATTCAAAGTCCAACAAGGTATGGTCCAAATCAAAAAGTAAAAATCTATATGCCATTACAAACGATCCTTCAATTTTTCTACAAATAAATAAGCCGCTGGGCAAGTGAGGGTATTCTTGATGGTTAGATGGTTGATCTGATAAATCTTCTTGCGATCGGTGTGAGGGAATTCCCGACAAGCTTTTGGACGAACATCATAAATGGAACAGAGATTGTCCCCACC
The DNA here is from genome assembly GCF_059727625.1 of Streptococcus mobilis. Taxonomy (NCBI): domain Bacteria; kingdom Bacillati; phylum Bacillota; class Bacilli; order Lactobacillales; family Streptococcaceae; genus Streptococcus; species Streptococcus mobilis. The sequence goes on along the minus strand of NZ_AP041823.1, from coordinate 1,075,200 downwards.
AAGAAAGGGGCAAGGCATGGATTTAAAAACCTTGTCCCCATCTTCGTCAACTTGAAGAAATTCTGCCTCAAAAGCAGGAAGTTTCATCTTGAAATATTTGGCGATCCGCGTGATATCGGCTTCCTTAAAATCGGGCCCTAAGGTCTTGCAGCAATTAGCACAAGCCGTACAATCGATTTCTTGGAAAACTTCATCGTGGATTTCTTGCGCTATTTTATCTAAATTCTTAGGTGGCTTCTTCTTGAGATTCGCCAATACCTTGCGGTGCTCCTTTTGCTTTTGGAGAGCTAACTGATGGTATTTTTCAATATCAATTTCCTGTGTCATCCTCTATTTCCTCTTCTAAACAATAGAAGCATTATACCACAAAGACTGTGAAAAAGGGAGTGGGACAGAACTCCGAGAAATTTATAGAGGTTGAAAAGGTTCCCCAAACCTTTTCAATCTTCCCACCCCCGCATAGCTCCAACAGTCTGGGAGACTGTTGGAGGTTGCAGACAAAGGAAACTTCGTTCCCCTCATTAAGCTATCTTTGGAGCTTAAAAAGCGAACAAAGATGCCAATCAAAAACTGCGTCATACTGTTATTCTTATCAAACATCGAAGGCTGGATAGTTTAAGTCAAACTTCCTCTTCATCAATCGGTCACGGCACCTGTTCCGTCTAGGCTCCAAGTGTTTTCGACATAAGGAGTAAATTGAGTTATTGTTTTCTCAAATCCTTCAACAACAATCAAATAAACCTTATCATCTTTTTGGAATACCCAACCAGCAACCTGCAGGCCTGACTTGAGAAAAATATGTATTTTAAGCGACTCATTTCCTCCAACAGTCGTCGTAGATTTTGTCATTTTCTCAACAATTTTATAATCATTCCACCTACTCTCCAATCTTTGAGCTATTAGCTCTGCATTAAATTCCACTCCTTCAGGGACATTTGCTTTTTCTCTAGTGGCAGCATTTAAAACAATAATATTGAAGGCGTTTTTATCTGTATACTGAATATTATCTCCGACTTGGATACTATCATTCTTTTTCCAGTCACTTGGAATATTGACATAGCCATAATCTGCTGATCCAATTCGTTTCGTTTTCACATTCCCCTTATCACTATCTGGAATTTTTTTCTCTACATTACTACTTGAATTTGTTGTCTCTCTCACCACATTAGCGGAACTAGATGCTACCGATGATTTACTAGACTCTTTCTTTGGACTAGTACAAGCAGAAAGGCTTACAACAGACAAAAACGTAACAGACGCGAGTAGGAACTTTTTTTTCATATTCTCTCCTCAATGATGTATTTTCTTTCCACTAGTCTACCATGAAAGTGGGTATTTTAAAATAGGATAAGTGTCACATCTGATCCAACCTTTCTCATTCAGTCTATTTCTTTTGAACATAAAACAAAAGTGCCCTTTTGAGGCACTTTAAATGTTATTCTTCATCCATTGACAAGACAGATAAGAAGGCTTCCTGTGGTACTTCTACAGATCCAATGGCCTTCATCCGTTTCTTACCAGCCTTTTGTTTTTCAAGAAGCTTACGTTTCCGTGAGACGTCCCCACCATAACACTTGGCCAAGACGTTCTTACGAAGGGCCTTGATATCTGTACGGGCCACGATCTTATGACCGATGGCTGCTTGGATAGGCACTTCAAACTGTTGACGAGGGATAATCTTCTTGAGTTTCTCAACGATTAACTTACCACGTTCATAGGCAAAATCCTTGTGAACGATAAAGCTGAGGGCATCGACAGTATCGCCATTAAGAAGGATATCCATTTTAACCAATTTAGAAGGACGGTATTCAGACAACTCATAATCAAAGCTCGCATAGCCACGAGTAGAGGATTTCAATTTATCAAAGAAATCAAAGACAATTTCCGCCAGTGGGATTTGATAGATGACATTTACCCGATTTTCATCGATGTAATCCATGGTCACAAAATCCCCGCGTTTCCGTTGGGCTAATTCCATAACCGCCCCGACAAACTCTTGTGGCACCATGATTTGGGCTTTAACATACGGTTCTTCGATCGAAGCGATCTTGGTTGGATCTGGGAACTCAGAAGGGTTGGAGACATCCAGTGCTTCTCCATCTGTCAAATTAACCTTGTAGATAACAGACGGTGCCGTCATAATCAAGTCAATATTGAACTCACGCTCCAAACGCTCCTGGATAACGTCCATATGAAGGAGCCCCAAGAAACCACAACGGAAACCAAAACCGAGGGCTTGAGAAGTTTCCGGTTCAAATTGAAGACTGGCATCATTCAATTGCAATTTTTCCAAAGCTTCACGAAGATCATTGTATTTGTTAGATTCAATTGGGTAAAGACCAGCAAAAACCATTGGGTTCATTTGCTTGTATCCATGTAGTGGCTCACTTGCCGGATTGGAAGCTAGGGTCACCGTATCCCCGACACGGGTATCCGCAACGGTCTTGATAGAGGCCGCTATATAGCCAACGTCTCCAGTTGCAAGGAAATCGCGTCCAACTGCTTTAGGAGTAAAAATCCCAACCTCGGTGACATCAAATGTCTTACCATTGCTCATGAGTTGGATCTTATCGCCTGGTTTGACCATTCCATTGACCACTCGGACCTGAAGGATTACCCCACGATAGGCATCATATACAGAGTCAAAGATCAAGGCTTGAAGAGGGGCTTCAACATCACCCGTCGGTGCTGGAACTTTCTCAACGATCTGCTCCAAAATCTCTTCAATCCCGATACCAGCCTTGGCAGAAGCTAAGACTGCCTCACTAGCATCCAACCCGATGACATCTTCTACTTCTGTGCGCACCCGTTCTGGATCTGCAGCTGGCAAGTCGATTTTATTGATAACTGGCAGGATTTCCAAATCATTGTCCAAAGCAAGGTAGACATTGGCTAGTGTCTGAGCTTCAATCCCTTGAGCAGCATCTACTACGAGAATGGCACCCTCACAGGCAGCAAGCGACCGCGAAACCTCATAGGTAAAGTCCACGTGTCCTGGTGTGTCAATCAAGTGAAAGATATAGGTTTCCCCATCTTTAGCCGTGTAGTTCAACTCGATGGCATTCAGCTTGATGGTAATCCCACGTTCCCGCTCCAGGTCCATACTATCTAAAAGTTGGGCTTGCATCTCCCGACTAGACACGGTTTCGGTTTTTTCTAAAATTCGATCGGCCAAGGTTGACTTTCCATGGTCAATATGGGCGATGATCGAGAAGTTCCGAATCTTCTCTTGTCGTTTTTTTAATTCTTCAAAATTTGGCATAATCATCTTCCTAGTAAATTTAATCGTACTCCTCATTATAACAAAAAAGATAGGCCTTTGCCTATCTTAATTCATTATTTTCAAAAATCGCTTCTGCGTTTTATTTCCCTCATAACCTAAGCGTTCGTAAAAGATATGGGCTTCTTTTCGATGAGATGCAGAATTTAAACGGATAAAAGCAGAATGCCTGCTTTTGGCAAGTTCTTCAACTCGCTCCATCAATTGGCTACCGATCCCATGTCCTTGCGCAGAAGGGAAAACCGCTAGACCTAAAATATTTAGACCGGCGTCACTATAAAGACTTTCATAAACCTCTGCTTCGACATAACCAAGAATATTACCTGTTTGGTCCTCTTCATAAACAAAGCAAAAGTGACCCGAGTCTGGCAGATTGAATTTTTCGATCTGAGCCGTCACTTTCTCAAGGGTAGAATCATACCCCAATGCTTGGTGACACAAATCTCGAATTTGACCTGCATCTTCGACTTGAACGCTACGAATCATACCCCAACCTCCATGAATTCTTTGATTTTATCTTAGACCTTTTTCCTCAAAAAGTAAAGGAAAAATAAATAAAATTTCAATGAAAAATACGATTTATATCAAATCAATCTTTTTTCACATTTATCAGGGATTTCTATTTACTTTTTCGATTTAATTCATTATAATAGAAAAGGTAAATACAAGGAGGTGAGTACGTTGGCCAGAGGTCGTGGAAAAGCAAGTCCTCAAAACAAAGAGGCATTACGGATTATATCGGAAAAGATCAGAGAATTACTGAAAGAACAAGGAAAAAAGCAGATCGAATTATCTCGTATTACTGGAATCCCTGCAAGTACCTTGACTGGATATGTAAAAGGAACTTCTCTTCCCGTTCCTGAAAATTTGGAGAAGATTGCTGCCTTTTTTCAGGTAGCAGTTGCTGAAATTGACCCTCGATTACGAAATGATTTTGTGGTCATTGATTCAGAGATTGAGAGATTGTATAAACAGCTCGATGAGGGAAATCAAGAAAATCTCCTTTCTTATGGAAAAAGTCTCTTGACCCATCAGAAAGAAAGACAGAAGATTGAAAAGCAATACCACTCTTATTCTGTCTATGATTCTTTCGCATCTTATCAAAATCAGAAACAAGCTGATATCGTCTGGTTTGATCAAAAGATCCCTTACGATTTGGCTTTTTGGATTCATACGGATTCCCTAGAGCCCAAATATGAAAAAGGGGCCGTTGTATTAATCAAGCAAACCTACTACGATCAGGCAGGGGCTATTTATGCCATTGATTTTGATGGGCAAACTTTGATCAAACGTGTCTTTCGTGAGTCCAACGGGGTACGACTCGTTTCCCTCAATAAGAAATATAGTGATCAGATCATTCCACTAGATGAGGAACCTGGGGTGATTGGAAAAGTGATTGATGGCTTTGTGCCTCTTGATTTGGAGGAAATCAAATGATTCAATTAATTGCGATTGACTTGGATGGAACCCTCTTACATGAGGATAAGTCTCTCTCTAAAAGCAATATTGAAGCTCTCCACCGGGCCCATGAAGCCGGCTATGACATTGTGATCTGTACTGGGCGCCCCTTAGCAGGTGTACGGCCCATCTTTGAAGAGATTGGTCTACCTTATGGTAACTACTATATGATTATCAATAACGGGTGTACAACCTTGTCTACTAAGAATTGGAAAATCATTGGTAAGGAAGAATTGAGCCTTGAGGACATGCACCGCTTGCATGTTTTGACGAAAGATACAGACGTCCAGCTAACCTTATTTGATATGGATCACTACCTAGTGGTTGCACCTGAAGCCAGTGAACTGGTCACGATGGATGCGGGCATTGTTAATTCTAAACCGACACTTATCTCAGAAGAAGATCTACCCAACCTTTTTCCTATTTTTCAAGCCATGTATGTAGGAGATCCTTCTGCTATTGATGGCTTCCAAGCTCAGCACGAGGCTGCATTAGAGGCCGATTTTAACACTGTTCGTTCACAGGATATCCTGTTTGAAATCCTGCCAAAAGGCGCGAGCAAGGCTTCTGCTCTTCAAGCATTAAGCCAAACATTAGGCTACAAGAAAGACCAGGTCATGGCTCTTGGAGATGCAAACAATGACCTTGAAATGCTACGTTTTGCTGGTTATAGCGTCGCTATGGGAAATGGCAATGCTGCTGTCAAGGAAATCGCAGATTTCATCACCCTGACCAATGATGAGGATGGCGTGGCCCATGCTATTCACAAATTAATTGAAACTGAAAAAGGAGAATGATCATGAAATACCAAAATTTGTTGGACCGTTTTATTACCTATGTAAAAGTTAACACACGTTCAGATGAAAATTCTACAACCACTCCAAGTACCCAATCACAAGTTGATTTTGCAACAAACGTCTTGATCCCTGAGATGAAACGCGTGGGCCTTCAAAACGTCTACTATTTGCCAAACGGCTATGCTATTGGAACACTTCCAGCTAATGATCCAAGCTTTACACGCAAGATTGGATTTATCTCTCACATGGATACCGCTGACTTCAATGCCGAAAATGTCAATCCTCAAATCGTTGAGAATTATGATGGGGGTGTCATTGCCCTTGGTGACTCTGGTTTCACACTCGATCCAGCGGATTTTGCTCATTTGAACAACTACAAGGGACAAACCTTGATCACAACGGACGGTACCACTCTTCTGGGTGCAGACGATAAGTCAGGTATCGCTGAAATCATGACAGCTATTGAATACCTGACAGCTCATCCTGAAATCAAACACGGAGAAATCCGTGTCGGCTTTGGTCCAGATGAAGAAATCGGAGTCGGGGCAGATCAATTTGATGCAGAGGATTTTGACGTAGACTTTGCCTATACTGTCGATGGTGGTCCTCTTGGAGAGCTTCAATACGAAACCTTCTCAGCAGCTGGAGCTGAAATCACCTTCAAAGGACGCAATGTCCACCCAGGTACAGCCAAAGGTCAAATGATCAACGGTCTTCAATTGGCCATTGATTTCCATAACAAACTCCCTGAAGGAGCACGTCCAGAATTAACCGAAGGCTATGAAGGCTTCTACCACTTGATGAATATCGATGGAACTGTCGAGGAAGCAAGTGCCAGCTACATCATTCGGGACTTTGAAACTGAAAGCTTTGAGAAACGCAAAGACCTTATGAAATCTATTGTCGATCAGATGAATGCTGAACTCGGTAGCGAACGCGTTCTCCTCACCATCAAAGACCAGTATTACAACATGAAACAAGTGATTGAAAAAGATATGACGCCAATTACCCTTGCTAAGGAAGTCATGGAAGATCTTGGAATCACTCCAATCATTGAACCAATCCGTGGTGGTACAGATGGATCTAAAATTTCCTTTATGGGGATTCCAACACCAAATATCTTTTCCGGTGGTGAAAATATGCATGGTCGCTTCGAATACGTTAGCCTCCAAACCATGGAACGCGCAGTTGATACCATTATCGGTATTGTGACCAAAAAATAAGAAACAAAAAAGGATTCGGATAGTTTGTCCGAATCCTTTATTGTCTATCAGAAAGCTTGATAATATCTTTGACCTGATCAATGGTCTGAATCAGGTGAAGGCTTGTCTCATTGATCGGAAGATAATAGACTTTATCTGCCAATGATTCTGTAAAAGGACGATTCGTGAGTAAGATCACCTGTTGTCCTTTTTCTTTCAGCTCTTTCACCTGCTTTCTCACCTTTTGGTAAAAATACTCATCACAGATTTCTAGATCATCCACCAAGACACAAGCAGCGTCCAAACCCAATGATTCATTGGTTCCATTCTGGGTCAGATAATAGGCTGCTCCCACTTTGACCTCATATAAGCCAGCTGATGGTTCAACTGGAAGAAAGGCTGGTTTGTTTTCAGCTTCTGCTACTTTTTCCATTTCTACAAGGTTGGCCAGAACCTGCAAATAAACAGGTGCTAATTTACTCAAATCCAAGAGTTCCTCAAACTCAAAACCACGTTTCAAGGCTTCTAAGATATAGAAGAGCCGGTGGGGCATATGACGAGCAATTTTCTGGATTAATTCATCATCGCTCATTTCCTCAGGAAGGATGGTCAGCAAGTTCTTATCTTTAATGGTTTCTAGGGCTTGTTGATAAGCCTCATCGATTCTCTTCCCAAATCCATAAACTGCCCCATAAGAGTGAATTTGGGTATTGAGGCGGGCATTTTTAGCAGCATCAGAAAAAATCGGAATCTTAAAGAAAATATAATCCAAACTCGGTTCGTAAACAGCCTTTAGATCTTTTAATAGGGGATGAGGCAAATGCTCGAGAGACCGCCCTAATTGCAGCTGAACTCCTTGCTCAAACAAGGAATAGCCCAAGCCCATTGAGGCCAGCGAGATACTGTCTGAAGCAAATGGATTAACTTCTAGGATATAAAAAGCATAGCTCGTCGGATCTAGAGCAAACTTGATCGAAATGGCTCCTGTCAGCTTCAAATAGCGACTGATGTGGATCGCTGCTTCACGAAGATTTTGAAACTCCCGGTCAGTCAGGGTGACCGCTGGCATAAATTGATAAGAGTCACTAGAGTGGATCCCGACAGGATCAATGCTTTCAATAGAGGCCGCCAGGTAGTGATTGTCTTCGCGATCGCGCATGACGACAAAATCCAATTCCTTAAAGCCATAGGTCGAAAATTCTAGCAAACACTGCTGACTTGGAGAGACTGAAAGTCCTGTTTCTACTGCTTCGCACAAGTCATCCAGGTTATGAGCAATCTTTCGCCCCTGCCCTTGCTTACTCGCTACCGGCCAGATCATAATAGGAAATTGAATGCCTTCAGAAAACTCGATGGCTTCGCGAACAGAACCAACTAGTGCGGAAGCGGGTACCTGATAGCCCAACTCTTGAAAGAGGCGTCGTTGATCCGCCTGCTGATAAAAGGTCCGGTAGCGTTGGAGGCTCGGTCCGATAATCCTAATCGATGCGTCTTTGAAAAATCCAGTTTCTTCCAAACGAAACAAGAGGTTCAAAATCTGTTTATCCGCAAAGGTTAGGAGCAAACGAGATCCTGTATAGGAAAGAAGAGTCGTCCTAAGAGCATCCAACTTGAGCTTACTGACTACAACCTGTTCTCCAGCTTCCTGTGTGATAGCATTTTCTTCACCCAGATAAAGGACAAGAGCATTCCCGTCCTTGTCATTGAGCTTTTGTGCTTCATTTACCGCAGCCAAGAGGCTAATATCCTGATAAGAATCTCCACATAGGAGAAGCAATTTCTGGTTTTGTTTCATCATTCCTTCTCCCTTCTACTTTCGTGAATTTTGGCATCAATCAATTCTAAAAATTCATCGTAAAAATAGAGATTTTCCCTTGGCCCTGGACTCGCATCCACTTGGAATTGAACCCCTAAAATCGGTTGGTAACGATGGCGAAAAGCTTCGATACTATGGTCATTGACGTTTTCATGCGTGACCAATAAATCATGGGGTAGGCTATCGCGTGCGATACTATACAAGTGATTTTGACTCGTTATCTCGATTTTTCCTGTCGCAATTTCACGAACAGGAATATTTAATCCGAAGTGTCCAACTTCCATGGGAGCTAGCTCCGCTCCATAAGCTTGAGCCAGTACCTGTGCTCCCAAGCCCATGCCCCAGATCGGAATTTGACCATTGATTTTTTGGATCAAGCGACAGAGTTTTTTCACCTGATGGGGATCTCCAGGCCCACTGGATAAAATAACGCCATCGGGCTGCTGTTCCATCAGTTCATCATATGAGATGTCATAGGGATAGACCGTGACATTACAGTCCCTTTGACTCAGCTGGCGTAAGACAGAGTGCTTGACCCCTAGATCGATCAAGGCAATACTCTTTCCAAAACCTGGTACAGCATAGGCTGTTTTTGTCGAGACTTGACGCACTTGGTCTTTGGGAAGGACCGTTGCTCGCAACTGATCCAGGATATGGTCGATCGAATCCCCCTTGTTAATGACAGTCGCCTTCATCCGTCCATACTTGCGGACAATTTTTGCCACCTGTCTCGTATCAATCCCTACAATACCAGGGATTTTTTTTCGCTTCAAGAATTCATCCAAGGTCATCTGCTGCCGCCAATTACTTGGCATTTCCACCAAATGCTGAACGACTACTGCCAAACATGTCGGCGTAATCGATTCAGAATCATCTCTATTGATCCCTGTTGCGCCAATAACTGGAAAGGTAAAGGAGAGGATCTGGCCACTAAAAGCCTGATCCGTAATCAATTCTTGATGGCCTGTCATGGCAGTCGTAAAGACCAATTCACCAGTCACATATAAGTCTGCACCAAAGGCTTCCCCTTCAAATACAGTCCCATCCTCTAGGACCAATAATCGTTTCATCGAACCCCTCCCTTCTTTTACACTAATCCAATTTTATCATAGTTCCTCAAAAAAAGGAAAGTCAGATTCCATGTAGCTCTCTACTCTGTCCTCTTTCTTTCCTTTCAATGAATTGTCAGTTATCTTATTTTGCTCCGCGACCTTTAAGGACGGCTTCAATGATGGCCATACGGACAAAGACACCATTTGTCATTTGTTCTACGATACGTGATTTAGGAGCTTCTACCAAGTGGTCCGCAATTTCAACGTCACGGTTGACTGGTGCTGGGTGCATCAAGATCGCAGTATCTTTCATACGGTCATAACGTTCTTGTGTCAAACCGTGAAGACGGTGGTAGTTTTCTTTAGAGAAAAGTGATTCGTAATCATGACGTTCGTGTTGCACACGCAAGAACATCATCACATCTACTTCATCAATAACTTCATCGATAGTGACGAAGGTTCCATAGTCTTCAAATTCCGCACTTCTCCATTCGTCTGGACCTGCAAAGTAAAGAGTTGCTCCCAAACGTTTCAAGATTTGCATATTTGATTTTGCCACACGTGAGTGATCCAAGTCCCCAGCGATACAAACTTTCAAGCCATCAAAGTGACCGAATTCTTGGTAAATAGTCATCAAATCAAGCAAGCTTTGGCTTGGGTGTTGACCTGAACCGTCCCCACCATTGACGATAGAGGCTGTGATCGTTGGGCTTTCAACCAATTCTTTGTAGTAGTCCACTTCAGGGTGACGGATGACGCAGACATCTACACCAAGAGCTGACATGGTCAAGATGGTATCGTAAAGTGTTTCCCCTTTGTTCACAGAGCTCGTCTTCACATCAAAGTCAAGGAGATCACATCCCAATTTCAACTCTGCCACTTCAAAGGCTTTGTGGGTACGAGTTGAAGGTTCAAAGAAAAGGTTTGAGATGATGTGTTGGTCTTCGTAGGCTACTTTAGCTCCGTTTTTGAACTCAATCCCACGTTTGATCAATGCCATTACTTCTTCATTGGTAAGAGTTTCCATTGAGACAAGGTTTTTAAGAGCGATTTGATTTTCAGACATGTTGATTCTCCTTTTATAATGTGAATGCAAATAGTTTACAATTTGTTTAAGCTTCTTTGATGAGGACGCGGTCTTGGCCGTCTAGCTCCACCATCTCGACAATGATTTCCTCTGACTTACTTGTCGGGATATTTTTCCCAACAAAGTCCGGACGAATCGGCAACTCCCGATGCCCACGGTCGACTAGAACCGCCAGACTCACTCGAGCAGGACGACCGTGACTGACCAGATTGTCAATGGCAGCGCGAATCGTGCGACCTGTATAGAGGACATCATCGATCAAAATGACTTCTCTATGAGCGATATCAACTGGTAAGACCGTCGTATCTTCTGTCGCCTTCATGTCATCTCGGAAAGGCTTGGTATCTAGTTCTGCTACAGGGACATCGATTTGTTCCAGCTGAGAGAGGCGTTCTTGGATCCGGCGAGCGATGTAAACACCACGCGTCTTGATCCCCACCAGCACAATCTGGCTCAAATCTTTGTTTCGTTCAATGATTTCGTAGGTGATCCGGGTAATGGCCCGTTTCATCGTCAAATCATCAACGACTTCTTTGGTTTTCATTCAGTCCTCCTTAGTTGTAAAAGAAAAACCTCCTTTTTCAAGGAGGTTCAGCAAATGAATGGTCTAAGAGGATAGAGTCTCGCCCTATGTCCTAGCCATTGTTTTTCACAGTCTCCTTGCCTGCCTCACGGGACAGGATTAAAGGATTTATTTAATTGAGATAACTATATCACAGTTTCAAACGACATGCAAGAAAAAACTCAACATTTTTCAAAAAAATTTAAAAACAAGACTTTTCGTCCGAATAATGTTCGGTTTTTACTAAGAAACAGCCGATTTCCGCTTGATAATTTTAATCCCATAGAGTACATAGCCAGCTAAAAGGTAAGCGATAAAGATGATCACCACCCATTTGCCAACAAATGCCCAGCCGTATTTATTAACATTGATAAAGAAATAGGCAAAGGGACTATCTTTTGCACCTGGAATTGGCCACTTCAAGACCAAACCATTGAGAAGGGCAAAGAGCATGTACGCCAGGGGAATCAAGGTCCAAAGGAAGGGATCGAGTCTACGGTATTGCTTGGCTTTATCAATCACTAGGGTATCAAAGAAGAACATCAGAGGAACGATGTAATGACAAAGGAAGTTTTCCAAACGATAAAACTTCTCTGGTGTCGCAAGAGGCGCCAACATAAAGTGGTAGATGACACAGGTGATCATAATGGACATGGTAACTGCGCCTTTCATACGAAGGTAGCCCTGAGTCTGGGTCGAACGCCCTCGAACCATGCGCCAAACAATATCTCCCATAAAGAACATAACCAACATGTTGGATAAAATGGTGTAATAGAGCATCATGCCAAAGCCACCATGCTTGGTCAGTTGCAGATAAACACCGAGTACACTTAAGATAAACAATAGAAAACGATAGCTAAATAATAGTTTGAATTTCATAGTATTCTCCTGAAAGAAAAGGGGCTAGACCCTTCAGTTTAATCAGGAACTTTCCTTAAGTGAAGACGGACGTCAGCGAACTTCTACGAAGTTCCATGACTTAGTTTTGAACCTAAAGTTTCAAAACTCCCGAGTACTTGAAACAATACTGTTTCAAGTACTTTTCTCACAGCGGAAAGTTCCATTTTAAACTTAAACAACTCTATTAATTTGTGTACTGTTCTTTAGATCTTCTTCACAAATTCTGATTTGAGTTTCATTGCACCGAAGCCATCAATCTTACAATCGATGTTGTGGTCTCCTTCCACGATACGGATGTTTTTCACGCGCGTTCCTTGTTTCAAATCCTTTGGTGCACCCTTCACTTTCAAATCTTTGATCAGGGTCACTGTATCGCCATCAGCCAATTTGTTTCCGTTGGCATCAATCGCTACGACACCCTCTTCTTCTTCGACCTCAGCTGGGTTCCATTCATACGCACACTCTGGGCACACCAAGAGCGCTCCATCTTCATAGACGTATTCAGAGTTACATTTTGGACAGTTTGGTAAGTTATTCATTTTTATCTCCTTATTCAAATTAACTTTCATAGTATACCATGAAAGCGAAAATTTGACAAATTCTGTTCGACTGTAGGAGTTTCAAGAAAAAAGGAGGCGACTTGGCCTCCCTACATAGATGATATTTCTCAATCTTCCTGCAATTCTTGAATATCTCGAATCACGCGCACACCTGCTTGATTCTTCTCGCGCAGTTCAGCATCAGAGTATGGGAAGGTATTGATCAAGATACTCTCCATCCCGATACTTTGGGCAACAGCGACATCTGTCGTAAAGTCATTCCCTACCATGACCGTTTTCTCAGGGTTCAACTGGTGTTCTTTCATCACTTCCAAGAGAAACTCTGGCTGAGGTTTACGAATACCTGCGTCAGACGACAAGTAAATGGCATGGAAAAGCTCTCTCAAACCAACCAAATCAATCTCCGGATTGGTAAAATCTGCTTGGGCATTGGATAAGAGAAAGATTCGGCAACCTGCAGCTTTCATATCCTCTAATACTTCTTTCGTATGAGGATAAAGCTCCAACCGCTTGCGAGAAAGGACACGGAAAGTTCGCGCAATCAAACGCCCCCACTCTTTGAGGTGGGCAACACTATCCCCACTTGGATGACCTTCTAAATACAATTGCACAAAAATGACCGTCAGATCAATCTCTGGGTAGGCAACTTGTTTTTCCTTGGCCAAGTCTTCTTCGGCTTGTTGCACCAACTCTTTATAACGCAGTCGCAAGCCTTCTCCTGTGTAGCTTGCCCCGTAGGATTGGTAGATCTGAGCCATAGTATCCCATAAAATTGGACTCGACTCATCGGTTTCGATGTCGACCAAGGTTCCATAAAAATCAAAAATATAGTTTTTAAATGCGTACTTGTGCGGACTCATCTCTCACTCCCGTAACAAACATCGTAAAGGTTGCCTTGCAGACATTGGCCCCGTCTTGATTGGTAATATCGACATCCACAACTCGAGTCGTCCGTCCACTGTGGACACATTCACCATGGATCGTGAGGACATCCCCCAGACGCCCTGCTTTCAAGTAATTGATCGAGGATTGCAAGGTTACCCCATCGACACCTTGAGAAACAACAACCAAACCACTGACTTGGTCACACAGGGTAAAGAGATAGCCTCCATGCGCATTTCCATAATAATTGAGCGATGATTCTACGACCTTGGTTGTCACCACTACATGGCCATCTCTCATCTTTTCGATTTCATAATTTTCAAATGCAGCAATTGCATCAAAGTGAAAATCTTTCATATACTTGCCACCTTTTCTAGCATCTTTTCAACTCCTCTATCATACTACAATTAAGAAGCAGATACAAGCAAAGGGGCAATTCCTTAGAAGCAGAAAAGGAGACTCCAACTAAGTAAGAAGACGATACTAGGAACAATGTATTTTCTTGGGTGCTTCCAACATTCTCTCTTTAAATTCCATTTTCTTAAAGGGAAATAGATTTCAATCAGTAAGTGCAAAACAGCTTCCACTACTGCTAGAATCATCACTCCTAGCAAAAATAGGATCCCCAAGTCAGGCATGACCACCATTTTTAATAACAGAGCAACAAATAGATTCACAGATAGGAAATAGGTCAGCAATACACGGTAATACATCAAGTAAAAGAACCGACTCTTAGGTAGGGACTTAACATGATCAATCAAATCTTTATCAGCAGAAATGAGAGTGGTTAATGGCGTATTGACAGAAGCAATCGTTAACAGGATGATGATTTTTAAAGGAGCATCATAATCCTGTATCAGAATGAGAAGGAGGAAGATGAGAGTAAAGACAAAATTGATGGAAAAATAGCGCTCTTGAAACAAGGAAATCCAAAAATAATTTCCACTTCTTCTCTTTGAAACGAGCAGCTGATCATTTTTTGAAATCGCGATCAAGTCCTCATTTTTAAAAATAAAGACAGTAACGAGGGCTGAAAGTAAGATCATATAGGACACTTGTTGGACCCATAAAGAAGATGCTGTAAGAACAGTCGTTACAGAAATGAGTACTCCTCCTAGAAGACTTAGCCTTGTATTGAACTGGATAAAGATATAAAACACACTCAATACCACCAGTAAAGAAAGGAGGACGAGCTTAAAGGATTGTAGCAGGTCTAACCTGACTCCTAAAAAGAGGATCAATAACAGCACGCGCTCTAGTAAATTGAGAAGAAAGGTTACCGTCAGAAAAGACCCTTTAAAACGATTGAGAGACAAAGGAAGCTGGTAGTAGGCCTGGACCCTCTCCATCGAAAAGTAGGAATACAGCAATTGAAAGGTTGATAGAGCAGTAACAATAGCCGTACTGATCAGCAAGACTTGAAAACTCGAAGAAAATTTGGCCCCAACAAGATGGTAATAAAGAGCAAAGGCTAAGGAAGTCAAGAACAAGAAGAGCCGATTTTTGGATACCAAATCTCTAAAAATTGCTAGTAGCATGCTCTACCCCCTTTGACGATTGACGTCATGAAACCAATCTTCTAAATTCGATTCGATCGCGTCTAGGTGACCATCTTCAATAGAATAAGCTGTATCACAGACCCGAACGATACTCTCTGCGATATGCGAACTCATCAGAATAGAGCCTTCTTCTTTATACTGCAATAGCAAACCATATAGAAATTCTGTCGCATCAAAATCTAGGCCATCAAATGGTTCGTCCAATATAAGGAGGGTAGGTTTGAGATAAAAAGCTGTGATCAGGAAGACTTTCTTCTTGTTTCCCGTTGACAAACTGCCGATGTCGGTGTTGAGAAACTCTTCAAAATGAAAGCCTGAAATCAAGTCCTGCAATAACGTTTCATCTCTCTTTCGATGATACAAACGACAGACAAAATTAAAATAATGAACAAAATCCCAGTTTAAAAAACTATTGTTTTCAGTAAAAACTGTATAGGTACGGCTCTTATAGTAATTCGTATGAAAAGAGGTCGCCTTGTCTTCTATGGTAACAGTCTCAACTGCATACTGCCGATGATCAAAAACACTACTTAAAGCTTTTAGCAAGGTTGTCTTCCCAGCTCCATTTCGACCAATCAACCCTACTACAGAATGATTGGGTACAAGCAAATTCGTGTCTTTTATAATGGGCTTGTCTTTTTTATACCAAACGTTTAGCCCATTGATGTTTAAACACTCACTCTTCATCGACGCACTCCTTTATATAGGTAAGAAGCCCCAACTAAAAGCAACAGCAAAGCGTACAACCATTCCCTTTGAAAGGCAAAGACTAAGGCACCGATCAAGAAGCAAATTCCTATAAGGATTCTAAATTGTAATTTCATATCTTGCCTTCTTTCTATTCACAGTATGAAAGATTACAATTGTATTTTATGCTTATACTATAGTACTTTTTCTGAGCAGATTCAAGTACGAATGGAATATTCTTTCTTCTTTCACCTTACAAGCAAAAAAAGCTAGATACCTCTAGCCCTTTGCTTAAAATCTTAATTTTTCCCAATCATCGTCTGTCCGTTTGCGATAATAGAACTCAGACAAGTCCGGGTCTTCCATCACTTCTAGCAGAGGAAGCATGTCGTAGGACAAGTCCAACTTTTCTAATTGGTCTTTCTCAACCCAAGAAACTTCTCCTTCCTCAGATGATCTGAGCTGGCCTGAGAATCTTGTTGCCTTGTAGCAAAAGACAATATAGCGACCTCCATCGTCTAGTGGCCAGTCTTTGACTGCGACGAGTTTTGGATCTGCAATTGTCAGTCCTGTCTCTTCGTAAACTTCACGAATGACGGATTCTACTAGACTTTCTCCTTCTTCGATATGGCCTCCAGGAAAGGCATAACCAGACCATTTCTTGTACCGCTCTGGTGAACGGTATTGGAGGACTACTTTATTCGTTGAACAGTCTTCAATCAGACATAGATTTGTTAAAATGGTAGATGTTTCGCGTGACATAAATTTCCTTTCTATGATATTAACAATTAATCAACATAAACATTCTTTTGTATCTCTTCTTTCATGACAAAGGGATTCACCAGCTCATGGTATTCATCGAAGGCATCTAAAAGGGTGCCTCTATGAAAGACAATTGACTTCTCTTTTAAATAATATTCCGAGTGAATCGTAACCGGACCATGGCCATCAAAGGTAAAGAACAACTCAATGAAATATACTAGAATCACCATAGCAAAGAGACTCAAAAGAACACTAACAAGGTTCTTCCAATTTGGAGTATGTTTTCGATAGAAACGATACCAAATGTGACTAATAGCCGTCACTGCTCCAAGATACAGCCAGGGATTCCAAAGAAGTGGAGTAAATGCGTAGCCAAAGAATCCTAAAAGAAAATTAGCTAGCATGAAAAGTAAAAGAATAAGATACAGGATCCTAAACAGGTACAAATACTTTCCCATAATTGATCTCTCCTATGTAAACATTGGTTCAAAGCTTAAAAAAACAATAATCTTCTTATCTTAGATTATGATCAACAGAATATGGACTGCCAACCGTAGCCAATGATCAATTAGAGGCGTATCCGGATCACTTTTTTTGCTGTCTAATAATAGACTTAGTGATAACAATAGTAATGCAAGGGCAATAACAATTTTCAGAGATAGCATCATGCCGCCAAGAACAAGAGAGGCTAGAAAGCCAAAAAATGGCAAAGGGGAAAATAGAAATGCCAAAAAACTGAAATACATCTTAATCAATGATAAAACCAATAAACCATAGACGACAATCTTCGTAAGAATAGAGACTCTTTTACCTTCTCTTTTCATTTTTGATAGTGAATAAATGACATAGATCATATAGATAAAAAGTAGCATATTGAATCAGTCCTATGTTTTATAGATTATGTTAATAGTTTAACCAAAACCTATTCCAAATACAACTAAAGACACTAATTAGAACAAACTAACTTTTGATCAGAGTTTCTTCACTTCTGCTGCTACCTTTTGGAGATGGTGTTGCCGCATGCTAGCGGTGTTGACATCCCGACCGACTTCTCCCAAGATACAGACGCGCTTAGTTTTAATCCCACAATGGTTCAAGACGGCATTCTTCAAAACAGAGATACCATAACTATCTGGAATGTTGAGAGGGCCTGAAAAGATCTTGTACCACCAGGTAGGTGCCATCGAAGTTGCATAAATACTGGCTGTTTTCCCTTTGAGCAACTTCTTGAATTGCTTGCCTCTCAGGTAATTCCAGATGAAGCTTCCCTGATCATTGGCCGAGTAGGCAATCCCCGGTGTAAAGACCCGATCAATCCAGCCTTTCAGAAGGCTCGGCATACTACTCCACCAGATGGGATAGACAAAGATCAGGTGATCCGCCCACTGGATCCATTCTTGTGAACGAAGGATAAAGGGATCTTCCTCCATCCGTGTTCGATAACCATAACGTAAAACAGGATCAAAATCCTCTTCATTGAGACTAATCACTTTAAGCTCATGGCGATTTGAGTTAATAGTTTCAACAATGGTTTGAAAAATAGCCTGACAGTAACTTTCCTTATCCGGGTGCCCGTTGATGACTAAAATTTTCATTCGTCTTCTCCTTCATTTCTTTGGTTCATTCTATCTCTTTTATTTTTTTACTTGATTAATTGATAATGATTCAAAGATTGATAGATAGGTCCTTTAGGAATTATTATTTGAAGAACACATCATCCGCAACTCCTTAACAGGTTTTCCAAGTTCAAGTATTTTTTCTTGACCATCAAAAGTAAAACCCATTTTTTGATAGAAAGCAATGGCTCGCTTATTATCTTTCAATACCCATAAATAAATCTCAGAGAAATGATCGAGAGCAGCAAATGCAGCATGCATTAACTGTTCACTCACACCTTTTCCATAGTAATCTTTTAAAACATATAAGGCAATGATTTCACCAGCTTGAATGGTCTCATCACGAAAATTTCCATAGCTGATAAATCCAACAACTTTCTTTCCATCCATCGCAATCAAGGTGTTTTCTGGATACTTTTGACTAAAGAAACGACATTTATCTAACGTCATTATCTCCTGAAATTCCGCGGGTAAAAGATTGTCATAAGCCTCTCTCCACGTTTGCCAATGAACGAGAGATTTTCCTTCTATCTCTTCAGGAGTTTCCATTGTTTTAATGATAATCTTCATTCTTCCCTCCTACTAATCCAAGGCCTTGACTTCCAACATCATATCGCGGATTTGGGCTGCCAACTCGAAATCAAGCACTTCGACGGCTTCTTGCATTTGGCCTTGCAGTTTCTTGATCAGTTCTTTGCGCTCTTGCCGGTTGAGACTGGTGATATCCACTTCCTTATCCTCTTCCTTGGCCACAGCCTTGGTAACAGAGATCAGGTCACGGATTTCCTTCTTAATGGTTTGTGGCACAATGCCATGCTCTTTATTATAAGCCATCTGGATTTTCCGACGACGGGCCGTTTCATCGATGGCTTTTTGCATAGACTGAGTCATGGTGTCCGCATACATGATGACGTGACCCTCGCTATTACGTGCAGCACGACCAATGGTCTGGATCAGCCCCCGTTCGTTACGGAGGAAACCTTCCTTATCCGCGTCGAGAATGGCAACCAGGCTGACTTCCGGTACGTCTATCCCTTCCCGAAGAAGGTTAATCCCAACCAAGACATCAAAAACGCCCAAACGCAAATCACGGATAATCTCTGTCCGCTCCAAGGTCTTAATGTCCGAGTGCATGTATTTGACCTTGACCCCCATTTCCTTGAAGTAATCGGTCAAGTCCTCTGCCATCTTCTTGGTCAGGGTGGTAACAAAGGTCCGCTCTCCACGTTCTACACGCGCATTGATTTCACCCAAGAGATCGTCCATTTGACCCATAGTCGGACGCACTTCCACCTCAGGATCGAGTAGACCTGTCGGACGAATGATCTGTTCGATGATAGTATCAGTTTGCTCCATCTCATAATCACCCGGTGTCGCAGACACATAAACGATCTGGTGGACATGGCTTTCAAACTCCTCCCGACGCAGTGGCCGGTTATCCAAGGCAGACGGCAAACGGAAGCCATAGTTGACCAGCATCTCCTTGCGCGAGCGGTCTCCATTGTACATGCCTTTGATCTGTCCCATGGTCATGTGGCTTTCATCAATCATAATGAGGAAATCTTCTGGGAAGAAGTCAAGAAGGGTGTAGGGAGGCTCTCCTTCACTCCGGCCATCCATGTGACGGGAGTAGTTTTCGACGCCATTGGTGTAGCCCATCTCCCGTAGCATTTCAATATCGTACTCTGTCCGTTGTTTCAACCGTTGAGCTTCCAAGAGCTTGCCTTCTTTTTCAAAGACTTTTAACTGCTCCTCAAGTTCCGCCTGAATCTTGGCAATGGCTACTTCCATATGGTCGTCATTGGTCACGAAGTGAGTGGCTGGGAAAATAGCCAAGTGATCCACATCTCCCAGAACCTGGCCCGTCAGAGCTTCAATCTCACGAATCCGCTCAATCTCGTCCCCGAAAAACTCAACGCGAAAGGCATGCTCATCACGCGAAGCAGGGAAAATTTCAACCACATCCCCACGAACACGGAATTTCCCCCGTTGAAAGTCGATATCATTGCGCTCAAACTGGATATCCACCAGGTCATTGAGCAGTTTATCACGAGAAATCTCCAGACCTGGACGCAGACTCACCACGCTATCGGCATATTCCTTAGGTGACCCCAAACCGTAAATACATGAAACAGATGCTACAACGATGACATCGTTGCGCTCTAAGAGGGCTGATGTCGCGGAGTGACGAAGCTTATCAATCTCATCATTGACCGAGCTATCTTTTTCGATATAGGTATCGCTCGATGGCACATAGGCTTCTGGCTGGTAGTAATCATAGTAAGATACGAAGTACTCGACCGCATTTTCAGGGAAAAATTCCTTAAACTCCCCATAAAGCTGGCCTGCTAGGGTTTTATTGTGGGCGATGACCAAGGTCGGCTTATTGACTTGGGCGATGACCTGGCTCATGGTATAGGTCTTCCCCGTACCAGTCGCCCCCATCAGGATTTGCGCCTTCTCACCACCCTCGATGTTATCCACCAACTGTTCAATGGCCTGCGGTTGATCCCCAGACGGTTGGTATTTGGATACTAGTTTAAATTTGTTATCAGTTACTCGATTAATCATCTCTTTGTCCTCACATATATAGACCTTATTTTACCATAAATCACTAGAATTCTCTGAGATGAGGAATGAAAGGGAAAACAACATATTACAAAATAATTAATTGGACACGCATTAGAGTGAAAACTAAACAAGACTCTCGCAATTACTTCGAAAGTCTTGTCTTTTATTCTAAAACAATGCAATACGTAATAAACATCAGTGTCCATGATATACAAAATTAACAAGGTTTGCTGATCGGTATCATTTTTACGAAATCAATTTACTACTTAACTTCTTGATTCTTTACCAAGAGGTAGAGAGTTGCTCCAAGTGAGCATACAAGTCCAATAACGTAAGTACAGAGTTGCAAAGAGGAAACTCTCCCTAATATTGTTTCCGCAATAATATTATAAAATAGATAACTAGTCACTGGTTCCACTACTCTTTCTATGAATGGTTGTACCAAAATAGGAAATAGCAGCAAAATAGCTAAACTCCCCATTGGACTTTTGAAAAAATAACTTAAGAAGTAAGAAATTAAAAAATATTGGATGGAGCCAATCAAATAGAAACTGAAAATTTCTAAATTGACACCATTTTCGCTACTTAAAAAATGAAACCATATAAGTAGTACAATGAAATATAAGGTTGATTGTAGTACTACATCACATAACTCTACGAACAGGATCCTAATTGAACTTAAGATCCTTTTTCCACTTACCAAATAAACCAGTTTTGTTTCGTGAGATTGTAACTCAACAAATGCATTAACACACCCAATACTAACAGAGAGCATTGATGCAAAAACAAGAGCTTGCTTTATAGATAATTGTACAACAGTATCATTGATTGAAACTGGTAAAACACCTAAGAGACACACAAAACCTATCAAAAGTGACTGTATAGCTATCTGGTACTTTACGGGTTTTAAACTATATTTTTTGACGATAAGACTAAAAGATATTCTTGCCATTCTTCCTCCTCATTCGAATCATTTCTACAAGCATTATGAATACCAAGAACAAGATTCCTTCTACTACTAAAAGTGTAAATCCATATAATTGGCTCGTTTGAGTCCCTTCAATTCGGCCAAAAGCAAATGACTTTGCTCCAATTAAAGGCAAGAGATTTTCTATTTTAGAGGAAAGTCCTCTTAAAATACCTGATAAAGTGATTACCAATAATAAAACATCTGCAATTAATGAAGTCATTGATTTTTTCGTTACTATTACGAAAAGTAAAGCTAATAAAGTAAGAACGATCGCAAATATCATAACTCTTACCGTAACATCTAAAAACAAAGTAAATTCTAAATAATTCTTTAAAGTTGAATCTAGAAAAACGAGTAAAATAATAGCGTTTACTATAGAAAATATTAAAGTAGCAAGTAACGATAAGACAATCGAACTTGCAATAAACCCAGTAAGACGAACTTTCCAGTTTGGGATCAACAACTGAGTAAAATTATCATCACCAAATTGGTAATGGGTTGAATAAACAAGTGAAACTAAGATTGGTAAGAAAATAACACTTGCTTGGTAGGGTGAGGATAAGAGAGCATCCCTGACTGTATAGACTGGATTCGATGATAGCATAGATGGATCAAGGTTAACAGCCTGTCCATTTCCTTCTACTAAAGCATTTATCACCTGGATATTTTGAATTGAAAAAAATATGCTGACTCCAAAAATAAGAAAAAAAGTGAATTTAAAAGTAGGTAAACTACAATATTTATAGAGGTCACTAAAAAAGGAACGCTTCAACATATTATTCACCTTCTTTCCCTTTGAGTGCCTTAAAATATGCCTCCTCAAAAGATCCAAACTGTTTCAAAATGTCTTTGGTAGGAGCATCAATAACAATCTTCCCATTAGAAATCCCAACCAAATGATCTACAGTTAATTCTAACTCACTCATATAATGACTTGTCATTAATACAGACTTACCTTCATTGACAAAAGACTGCAAAAAATTGCGTACCCAGCGTATTCCTTCTGGATCTAGTCCATTGATTGGTTCATCTAAAATTAAGATGTCAGGATTTGCTAATAAGGCTGTTGCTAAACCAAGACGTTGCTTCATTCCTAATGAATAGTCTTTTACTTTTTTATTTTTAGCTTCACTTAACCCCACCAACTCTAAACATTCGTTGCACCTATTTTTGTCAACGCCACAAGCCAAGCCAATCCACCGAAGATGCTGAAATCCTGTTCTAGTTGGATAAGGTTGACAACTATCTAGGAATGATCCAACAATACAAAAAGGATTATCTCCCAATTGAGAGTATTTTTTCCCATCGATCAACGCCATTCCCATTTGACTATTTTCTAAACCAAGCAAAATTCTAATTAAAGTTGATTTTCCAGATCCATTCGGTCCAATCAATCCAGTAATCTCACCTTTTTTGGCTTTGAAAGACACGTTTTGAAGGACAATTTTATTATTATATTCCTTATGTAGCTTTTGAATTGTTATCATTCATTCTTTTTCCTTTCTAACTTTTAGTGAAATTCCACCTTCACTTGGAGCAAGTATAACAGGAGAAAATCAGGAAATTATCAGAATAATTATTTTCTTCATTTCTAACAAATTGCATTCTAGATTTGCTATAATATGCACATATAATCGGAGGAACTATGAAGTATAAAATTTTAGCCATTGACGATGATGAAAAAATCTTACGATTAATAGAGAATGCATTAAAAGCCAACAACTTCCACGTGGAAACTCGTAAATATATAGAAGAAATCAATATCTGCGACTTTACTGGATTTGATCTAATTTTACTTGATGTCATGATGCCTATTTCTGGTTTAGAAATCTGTCGTTCCATTCGTTCACAAATTACCACTCCAATCCTATTTCTAACCGCTAAAGATTTTGAAGAAGATTTACTAAAAGGAATTCAAGCTGGGGCAGATGATTACATCACAAAACCATTCAGCATTAAAGAATTAATTGCAAGAATTCAAATGCATCTTCGTAGAGAAGAAAGATCACATCATGCCTCTAAAGAAGAGATGGATTCAAATATAACTTTTTATCGAGATAGTCAAGAAGTTTATTATCAATCAAAGAGAATTTCATTAACTAAGCGAGAGTTTGATTTACTTTATCTTTTAGCAAAAAATGAGAACCGAATATTTAGCATAGAAGAGCTTTACAATTACCTCTATCCTGTAGACTCTGATGCACAACTACGATCCATTACTGAATACATCTATCAAATCAGACAAAAATTTAAGATTCATCAAATTGATCCCATCAAAACAGTATGGGGAGGAGGATACAAATGGAAAAAGAATTGACAATCAAGCAACTCATTAAGCGTACCTACCTTAAAATCATTTGGCAATTTCTTCTATGTCTGATACTTTTTTACATAGTTCCAGCTCTTCTATCTTCTGTATCTGGAATTAATGAGAAAAATGTCAATCGCTTTGCTTTATTTTTTAGCGTCAGTTCTTGGATTTATCTTTGCATCATTTTAATTTTTATCATTGTAATAAATATTAGACGATTATTAACTGAGATTCAAACAGAAATGAATATGGTTTATCATAGTGGTCTATACTTCACAAAAAATGAACATCACCATTTGCAGATTAAAGAATTTATTGAAACAAATGATCTGATCGAAAAAATGCAATCTGATATAAAAAATAGGATTGAAAATGAAAAAGAACAAAAAAAAGAACTCATGTTTCAAGTATCTAGCGCTGCACATGATCTTCGAACTCCTCTAACCGTCATCAGAGGAAATGCTGAATTCCTACAATCTACCAAACAAACACCTCAAGTAATGGAATGTCTAAAAGATCTTGAGCAAGCAAGTATTCAGTTAAACGATTATTTTAACAACTTTATCCAATATTCCAAAACTTTTTACGACCATGATATCCAACTTGAAAATATATCAATTAAACAAGTAACTCATCAATTGAAAGAACAGATCACTCCTTTACTCCCTAGAAATACGAATTTTGTTTTTTCAAATACAGTAACTCCATCGACACAAATTGCAATTCATTCCAATCTATTTTTCCGAGCAATCACAAATATTATTAATAATGCAATACAACATCAAAAAGAAAATGATGCAAAGATCCAGCTAACAATGTCACAAGAAAATAATCGATTAGTTCTAACCATATGGAATAATCAATCTAGTTTTTCAAAAAATGTATTACAACATGCTGGGAATCTTTTCTATAAAGAGGACCAAGCAAGAACACCGTCTCAAGAAAGTCACTTTGGACTTGGTTTATCTTTCGTGAAACGTGTCATGAAACTTCATAATGGAACTATGCATTTAGAAAATATTCATAATGGTGCACAAGTGAAACTAATCATTCCCATTATTATATAGAAAAAGCCGAACTCATCATTATGTGTTCGACTCAAAACGCAGACAAACGTCATTTTTGGTGTTTGTCTTTTTCATATATGACTTTCAGACATTACAGAGAGGTTAGTCAGCAAACTTTTCTTTCCTCTCCCCTAAGCGATAGACAATCACTAGGGATAAAAGAACAACCATAGTGGTAATGATCGATCCTTCTGCTCCAAATTCTCCTCCGGTCAGCCAGTCAGGTCCTGATCCTATGGTAAAGCTAAAGATAGACGCATCTGCGCCCGTCCCACTGACTTGAAAACCAAGGAGATTCCCTTGTACATAGTTCCAAGTACCGTGTTGAGCGACCACTAGCCAGATACTATCGGTGTAGACAAGGAGCAAACCAGCTAGCACTCCATCAAGGACAATATTTAGTACAGATAAGAAGGTCACCCCTGAATTTCCCAGATGGAGAAAGCCAAAGAGACTACTAGAAATCGCGATCGCTAAAGGCAAATTACTTCTTGCAGCAATTCGAGTCAGGAGCCAACCCCGCGTCGCTACTTCTTCCGTTCCTCCTTGAAGGAGCCAAAACGGGAATAAGCCTAGAATAAAGAGGATGGGTTCTAAACTTAATTCATTAAGCTCAAAAGACCCTATTCCACTTAATTGGTAGACAAGCGCGATCACTCCCATTTGAACAAGGGAAAACATGATCCCCCAACCTAGATACTTAAGCCAATTCCTTTTTACAAAGCCTAAGATTGATAATGCATTCTTCTCTATGACCTTCACCCAAAAAATAAAGAGGAACAGAATGATTACAAAACTGAAGAGCTCATAATAGAGAAAATAATGGTAGAAAAATTCTTGAATACTTGCTATCCCATTTCCTGGTGAAAAGAAGTCTACTAGAAAACCGATCACTAAGGAAAATGGCCCCACAAGTTCACTACCAATCCAAAGTCCTCCTTCTATAAAGAGGAATGCTAATAATACATAGAATAGTATAGAAATAAGAACTGGCCATGGGGTGTTAGTTTTTATATCCTGAATCATCTTTCCTTTCTTCATGATCAACCTCCATTTATCTGATAGTTCCATTGTAGCAAAGAAAATCTAGAGCTGCAATATCGTCTCATGTTAGAAAACCTAACATGAAAACTGGATTTTTCTTGCAAAGCAAACTATTTTCTGATATAATAGCTTTTGTAGAAAAACATAAGGCCATTCATACTCGATTTGGTATGGATGATTTGTTTTTTTAAGGCCATCCTTTGGTCAATGTGCTCATGGGTCAAATCCCCAAAGAGAAAAGAATTATAAGGAGACAGAAATGAAGAAAAAATTACTAGCATGTTTGCTTTTCTTATTTCCATTCGTTGCATTCGCTGGTCATGCTCATGCTGAAACGATCAAGGTCGTTTTCGATACAGCGTATGCACCATTTGAATTTAAGGATTCAGATCAAACCTATAAAGGAATTGACGTAGAGATCTTGGACAAGGTCGCTGAAATCAATGGCTGGGATTTGGACAAATCCTTCCCTGGATTTGATGCAGCGGTCAATGCAGTTCAAGCTGGTCAAGCGGATGCCATCATGGCAGGGATGACCAAAACAACAGAACGTGAAAAAGTCTTCACCATGTCTGATACTTACTACGATACAAAAGTTGTCATTGCGACTAAAAAAGCTGACAAAATCACTAAGTACAGCCAATTAAAAGGGAAGACAGTCGGTGTTAAAAACGGCACTGCAGCCCAACGCTTCCTCGATAAAAATAAGGACAAGTACGGCTACAAGATCAAGACTTTTGATACCGGTGATCTCATGTACAACAGTTTATCAGCTGGTGCGGTCGATGCGGTGATGGATGACCAACCCGTCATTCAATATGCCATTCAAAAGGGTCAGGACCTAGCTATCAATATGGACGGGGAAGCAGTCGGTGGCTTTGCCTTTGGAGTTAAAAAAGGTGGAAATCATGAAAAGTTGATTACTGAATTTAACAAGGCTCTCGCTCAAATGAAAGCTGACGGGACACTTGATGAGATCATCAAGAAATGGACAGGTGAAAGCCAATCATCAAGTAACAGTGCCGTTCCAGAAACCACCACTCCTGCTGGTCAAAAAGCAACTCCTAAAAAATCAAAATATAGCATTTCAAGTGATTCTTCCTTTGCACCATTTGTCTTCCAAAATGGAAAAAACAAATACACAGGAATCGATATGGACTTGATCAAGGCTATTGCTAAAGACCAAGGATTTACCATCGAGATTGACAATCCTGGATTTGATGCTGCGGTAAGTGATGTTCAATCCGGCCATGCGCAAGGAATGATCGCAGGGATGACTGTTACAGATGCTCGGAAAGAAACATTTGATTTTTCTGAACCATACTACACGGCCAATTCTATTCTAGCCGTTCAAGAAAGTAGCAAGATTGATTCTTATGATGACCTTAAAGGAAAGACAGTCGGTGTTAAAAACGGTACTTCCTCCCAAAACTTCCTTGAAGAGAACCAAAAGAAATATGGTTACAAGATCAAAACGTTCTCTGACGGAGCTTCTATGTATGACAGTTTGAATTCTGGTTCTGTTGCAGCGATTATGGATGACGAACCTGTTATCAAATACGCTATTAAACAAGGACGCAAATTCAAAACACCTATCGAAGGAACTCCAAGTGGTCAACTAGCATTTGCCGTTAAAAAAGGAGAAAATCCTGAATTGATCGAAATGTTCAATAACGGGCTTGCAAACTTGAAGAAAAGTGGCCAATACCAAAAGATTCTTGATAAATACCTTAAATCAGATAGCAAATCTACTTCAAGTACAGCCGTAGATGAAACAACGATTTGGGGCTTGCTCCAAAACAATTACAAACAATTGTTAAGCGGTTTGGGTGTGACTCTAGCCCTTGCACTTCTCTCTTTCGCGATTGCTATGGTGATCGGTGTTATCTTTGGGATGTTTAGTGTTAGCCCTTATAAATGGCTCCGCTGGACAGCAGAAATCTTTGTCGATGTTATTCGTGGGATCCCATTGATGATCCTTGCTGCCTTCATCTTCTGGGGAATTCCAAACTTGATTGAATCTGTCACAGGTCATCAATCCCCAATCAACGACTTTGTTGCAGGTACCATCGCCCTCTCCCTCAATGCTGCTGCCTATATTGCAGAAATTGTTCGTGGGGGGATCCAAGCTGTACCGATTGGACAGATGGAAGCCAGCCGAAGCCTGGGAATCTCCTATGGCAAGACCATGCGTAAGATCATCTTGCCACAAGCAACCAAACTCATGCTTCCAAACTTTGTTAACCAATTCGTCATTGCCCTGAAAGATACGACTATCGTTTCTGCGATCGGATTGGTAGAACTCTTCCAAACTGGTAAGATCATCATTGCTCGAAACTACCAAAGTTTCAAGATGTATGCGATCCTTGCCGTCTTCTACCTCGTGATTATCACCTTGCTAACACGATTTGCAAAAAAATTAGAAAAGAAGGTTAACTAATGGCTAAATTAAAAATTGATGTCCATGACCTCCACAAATACTATGGTGAAAATGAGGTCTTAAAAGGAATCTCAACAAAATTCTACGAAGGGGATGTGGTCTGCATTATTGGACCGTCCGGTTCTGGTAAATCGACCTTCCTTCGTAGTCTCAATCTCCTCGAAGAAGTGACAAAAGGTCAAATTACCGTAAATGGATATGATCTAACCGATCCGAAAACCAATGTTGATTTGGTCCGTGAAAATATCGGGATGGTTTTCCAACACTTCAACCTCTTCCCTCACATGAGCGTCCTTGAAAACATTATGTTTGCGCCAGTAGAGCACAAACTGATGACCCGTGAAGAAGCTCAAAAAGTCGGAATGGAATTGTTGGAAAAAGTTGGACTCGCAGATAAAGCCGATGCCAATCCGAACAGCCTTTCCGGTGGTCAAAAACAACGTGTGGCCATTGCCCGTGGACTCGCCATGAATCCAGATATTATGCTCTTTGACGAACCTACTTCTGCCCTTGACCCTGAGATGGTTGGAGATGTATTGAACGTTATGAAAGAGTTGGCAGAGCAAGGCATGACCATGATCATCGTTACCCACGAGATGGGATTTGCCCGCCAAGTAGCCAACCGCGTCATCTTCACAGCAGACGGTGAATTCCTCGAAGACGGCAAACCAGACCAAATCTTCGACAACCCACAACACCCACGCTTGAAAGAATTCTTGGATAAGGTTCTAAACGTTTAAAAAATAGTGGTTTTTGAAGCATCTAGCAATTTTGCTAGATGTTTTTTTAGACGAAAAAAGAGGCTGGAACAAAAGTCCTAGCCTCTCAATTATTTTTGGATTGTCGAGCAAGACGCAGTGGTTGAGTGGGCTCTACTACGCTGATTTCATCAGCTTTTAAAGCCCTACTCAACTGTGCGGAGGTGGGACGACGAAATCGAATTCTAACGAATTACCGATTTCTGTCCCACTCTCTTTTCATTTTAACTAATCTGTTGCTGTGCTGTCTGCATTTTGTAGTAAACACCTTGCGCTTGCATTAGCTCTTCATGAGTACCATGTTCAACAATGTCGCCATCCACCATGACAAGGATCATATCGGCATTTTGAATGGTCGATAAGCGGTGAGCGATGATGAAGCTGGTCCGTCCCTTCATGAGCTGATTAAAGGCATCTTGAATCAAGACCTCAGTCCGAGTATCGATGGAGGATGTAGCCTCATCCAAGATCAAAATCTTAGGAACTGAAAGGAAAACACGCGCAATCGTTAAGAGTTGGCGTTGACCTTGAGACAAAGACTCTCCAGCATCTGAAAGATAAGTATCATACCCTTGTGGCAACTGCCGAATGAAGAAATCTGCATTGGCCGCTTTGGCTGCTTCTATGACTTCTTCTCTAGTTGCATCTGGACGAGAAAAGGCAATATTTTCATGAATGGTCCCAACCTTGAGCCAGGTTTCTTGCAGAACCATACCAAACTGTTGGCGGTAAGAAGCACGGGTGTAGTCCGTAATTGGCACCCCATCAATCGTGATCTCTCCAGAATTAACAGGGTAGAAACGCATGAGCAGATTAATCAAGGTCGACTTTCCTGCTCCTGTAGGTCCTACAATGGCAACCTTACTGGCAGCTGGAACCTGAATAGTTAAATCTTTGATCAAGGTCCGACCCAAATCATAGCCAAATGTGACGTGTTCAAAACCAATCGCACCTTTAACATCCTGACTTTTCAGGACCCGTTGCCCCGTCTCTTCGACCTCAGCTTGATCCAAGACGCTGTACAAGCGCTCTGCGCAGGCAAGGGCACTTTGGAGTTCTGACAAGACAGAGGAGATATCATTAAAGGGCTTGGTGTATTGGTTGACATAATTGAGGAAGGTCACCAATTGACCAACAGTAAAGTGAGATCCCGAAATAATGCGTACAGCACCAAATCCAGCCACTACTGCATAAATCAAGGCATTCACAAAGCGAGTGGCAGGGTTGACAGTTGAAGAATAAAAGACAGCGGATTGGGAATAATTGGCATAGCTTTCATTCGTCCCCTTAAAAGCCGTACGGAATTGATCCTGAGCATTAAAGGACTGGATCAAACTTTCCTGGGTCAAGGACTCTTCGATCAACTGAGTTTGAAGACCACGCGCCTTGGTCTGCTTTTGGAAAAGCGTATAAGAACGCTTGGCAATAAAACGAGCAATCACCAGGGATAAAGGGGTCAAGACCAGAACCGCCAACATCATAAAGAAATCCAATTCTGCCATGGTCACGATGGTGACAAGAATGGTTAAGAGGCCAACAAAGAACTGGTTAAAGACCATCAGAAGACCACTATTGAGTTGCTCTACATCGGTCGTGAGGCGACTGACAAAGTCCCCGCTCCCTTGTTTATCTAGATAAGACAAGGGCAATCGGTGTACTTTTTCCATCACTTCTGCTCTTAGGCTTTGGCTAAACCGATAGACCAATTGATTGTAGACAAGAGGATTGATCCATTGGATCAGGGTATTAGCCACAATGACCAGAACCATTTGGATCAAAACGGGCCATAAGACTGTCATTCCTTGAGGATTGATGACTAAATCAACCGCATGTCCGATCAGGATCGGTAACCAAACCGTTAAGGCCACTTGAGCAATGGTTCCAAGACTAGCTAGGATCAGGAGCCCGGGATGGTGAGCAAAATCTCTAAACAGACGTTTTAAATAACTGGAACGTTTTTGACTCATGCTTCCTCCCTCCCGTGTTGTGAATAATGAATTTCTTGATAAATCTCATTGGTAGACAAAAGGAAATCATGATTTCCCAGTCCTACTTGATGTCCCTTGTTCAAGACTAAAATCTGATCAGCAGTCTTGAGACTATTGGTTCGTTGAGATACTAAGATCAAACTCGTATCACTCAATTCTTCTTTAATCGATTTTAAGAGACGAGCTTCCGTCAAATAATCCAAGGCAGAAGTTGAATCATCCAAAATCAAGAAAGGAGCCTTCTTCAAAAGGGCACGCGCAATGGTCAACCGTTGACGTTGGCCTCCTGAGAAATTTCGACCAAAGGCTTCCACTGGCTCATCGAGTTGTCCTTCTTTTTCACGGACAAAATCAGCTGCCTGAGCTGTTTCTAGGGCCCACCACAAATCATCATCCGATAGATTTTCTTCCATCCCTAGTAAGAGATTCGAGCGGATAGTCCCTCTAAAGAGCTCTGCCTTCTGTGGAACAACAGCTACCCAGTCCCGCCACTCCTTGAGAGTTTTAGGAGAGTGAGCTTGATGATAGAGGGCTAATTTTCCTTGACTCACAGTATACAAATGACTCAATAACTGAACCAGGGTAGACTTCCCAGATCCTGTACCACCGATAATTCCCAACATCTGTCCATGATCCAGATCAAAGGAAATATCTTCTAGAGCTGGGCTTGAAGCCGTTGGATAAGTGAAAGTAACTTTCTGTGCGCTGATCGCTTCTTGCTCTCTTGCAGTTTCTTCTGGCAGAGCTTCTAAGAGGTCTTCTTCCTTCAAATCAAAAATCTCTTGAACACGCTTAGCTGAAATATAGCTGACATTTAAAGACGTGACCAGCATCGCCAGTTTGATCAATTCTGTTAAAATTTGTAATAAATAATTGACCAAAGCGACCAACATCCCTTGGGTTAAAAGACCAGCAGAGATATTCAATTGTCCTTGCCAAATGACACAAACCAAGGTCGTATTGACCACAAGGAAGGTCAAGGGACTGACCAAACTAGACCAGATACCAGCGCGAATTTGCCAGATCTTGTAGTCCTGATTGACCTCTCTAAAGTCCTCTAATTCACTAGACTGTTGTCCAAAGGCCCGAATCACCCGCATCCCTTGAAATTGCTGACGCGTCACTGTGACCATTCGGTCTGTGATTTTCCGGATCTTGGCAAAAAGAGGATTGACAATCCGAGACATGATCACAATAATCAAGGTTAAAATCGCCACCATCCCCAAGAACCAAAGGGTTAGTTTAGGACTGATGGTGAAAGCCATGATGATAGAACCAAAGACAATAATCGGTGCTCTCAAAAAGAGGCGCAAGAATTGGTTGATCCCAACCTGAATTTGATAGGTATCAGAAGTGAGACGGGTTACCAAACTAGAAGTCCCGATCCTATCGCGCTTGTCCTTTGGAAGTGATAAGATCTTCTCATACAAATCCTTGGTCATCTCGCGGGTAAAGCCGACAGCTGCTTTAGAAGAAAAATACTGGGCCGTAATAGCTACGACGACACCAAAGCTCGCAAATAAAAACAAAACACCGACCGTCATCACCACTGCGCTCGTTTCCTTTTTCGGAATGACCTGATCGACTAAGTGGGCGATGATTAAGGGGACACACAATTCAAAAATAGCTTCTAAAAGCTTAAACACGGGCCCTAGAAAAGTTTCCCATAGATAGCCCTTAAAATACTTCAATAATGATTTCATACAACTCGATTCTTTTTAAATAGGATATACCTATTTTACCACAATTATAACTGACAAAAAAACTCTCCCTGCAGAGCAGAGAGAGTTGAATACTGACCAGATGAAGGTCAGAAATCTTATTCCTTCTTTGTTACCTTGCTTAAGATCTTGCCCATTTTCCCCAACCCAATCATTAGTAGTGGGAAAGAAAATAGTGTTATAAGGCCTAATACAAGAAAGACTGCTACAAAGCCACAGCTATCAATGAACCAACCAGTCAGTGGGAAAATGACAATCATAGATAGACTAAACATCATGGAATTGATACTCAGCATGGTTGCTCGTACACTTGAAGGTAGATAGGCTTGTAAATCATTGTAGTAGATGGGTTGATAAACGGCATAAAGGGCATTGGTCAAGAGATAGACACTCAGATAGGCGAATGGGGTCTTTACACCTACTAAAAGCAAGGCCAACCCTGTCAGTGCAACTAGAATCGGAAAGACTTGATTACTATTCCATTTTTTCCCGATTTGACTGGCCAAATAAACCGCTAGGAGATTGAATCCACTACCAATTAACATGATGAGCGAAACTTGCCAACTAGCTAAGTCACTAATTTTCTGTTGGTAGTAAAAATAAAACATACACATGATGGTCCCTACCAACTGATAGGTGAGCATCCAGTAAAACAAGACTGTTTTTTCCTGCCATTCTTGTTTCACTACCTCCAATATCCGCTTTAAGGTCAAATGATTTCTTTCATCACTCTTGCTCTCTGGCTCTTTCATCAGAAAGATCAAAAGAATGGAAAGCAAGGAAAGCCCAATAGCAATATAATAGGTCCAAGCCAATGCTCCGTGAATAAAGAAGCCTGCCACAACTGTACCTAACGTTCGGGTGACTTCGGCCACACCAGACAAGAAGCTAGAAATCTGAAGATAACGGTCTTTTTGACCTGCTTCCACCGCTGAATCAAATAAGAAAGCGGTACTGGTCCCCGAGTCAAAATTATAAGACCAAGCATTGACCATCATGGCAATGGCATAGATCCAAAAATTCCCCTGACCAAATAAAATCAAGATAGAAGATCCAATACTGGACAAGCGAGCCAAATAGAGATTGGTCTTGTAGCTAAAGCGATCAGCTAACATACCAGATGGGATCTCACACAAGAGACTCGTCCCATGAAAGATACTCTCTAATAAACCAATCTGAAGCAAAGAAAGACCATTTTGAATAAAAAAGAGAATCCAAAAACTGGTAATTCCAAAATAAGATGTAAATTCCAAACCTGCTAGGAGTGAAATATTGCGTTTGTAAGTTCTTTTAAACATTGTTTTTCCTCTTTCAATAGATTATATGAGTGTTTCTAAAAGACTTACTTAGATTTGCCTACATCTTCTCCACCTCCTTCATTTTTCTTGATTCATTTCTTGACGCAGCTGGGCCACTTGATTAGACAAGGACACCAACAATTCGGTTTGCAACTTTTGAATTTCCAGTAAATCCGTCTGGTCTTGTTGCACCATATGGTCAATTTTCGTATGCAGTAAGCGAATTTCCCGTTCAGACTCCATATTGACGTTAAAGTCATTTCGCGCTTGCAGGCGATCATAATCTGCTGCCCTGTTTTGGCTCATCATGATCAAAGGAGCTTGAATCGCCGCAATCGTAGAAAGTGCTAGATTCAGCAAGATGAAAGGATAAGGATCAAAATTCCAGCCAAAGGGATGCAAGACATTGATCAACATCCAGATAGCCATCATCATGATAAAACTAATGATAAAAGTCCATGAACCACCAAAGCGCGCAACAGAATCCGCCACCCTCTGACCGAAGGTATAGCTGGCTGTCAAGCGGTCTTCAACGTTAAAGGGACGCTCGCTTTCAGGCATGACAGCTGTCACCTGCTGTTTAATGGCTTCGTTTTTATCATTGGCACGCTCAATAATCTGACCTAGATAATCCATACAATATTGGCTCAAATTTTTATACGTGATAAAATCATCCATTTGATTTTCAGGATAGGAAGTCTTGAGCATCTGTTGAATGCTATGATCTAGATCTGCGATCAAAGCCCCCTGACCATCCTCGTATTCTTTCCCATCGATGATGTCTATTTTCAGCATTGAGTTTCCTTTCATAGTTTTTTGAAGCAGATAAAAGTGAAAAACGCCTAATGGCGTTTTTACGTCTATTAAGGTTTGATACGATGCAACATACGTGGGAATGGAATAGCTTCACGAATGTGTTTTGTACCAGCCGCGAAAGTAACCATCCGTTCAATCCCAATACCAAATCCACCGTGTGGAACTGTACCGTATTTACGAAGGTCAAGGTAGAATTCATATTCTGTGCGATCCATGCCAAGAGATTCCATCTTCGCAACAAGGGCGTCGTAGTCTTCCTCACGCATCGAACCACCGATGATTTCTCCGTATCCTTCTGGTGCGAGCAAGTCTGCACAAAGCACTCGCTCTGGATTTCCAGGAACTGGTTTCATGTAGAAGGCCTTGATAGCTGCTGGGTAGTTCATGACAAATGTTGGCACACCAAAGTGGTTTGAAATCCAAGTTTCATGTGGTGAGCCGAAGTCATCACCATGTTCCAAATGCTCATAATCCGCATCTTCATCATTTTCATGCTCTTGCAAGAGATCAATGGCTTCATCATAGGTGATCCGTTTGAATGGTTCAGCAATGTATCGTTTCAAGAGCTCTGTATCACGCTCCAATGTTTCCAAGGCTTGAGGAGCACGGTCCAAAACGCCTTGAAGAAGAGCTTTGACATAAGCTTCTTGCAAGTCAAGTGATTCATCATGTGTCAAGTATGAATACTCAGCGTCCATCATCCAGAACTCAGTCAAGTGACGACGAGTTTTTGATTTTTCGGCACGGAATACTGGACCAAAGTCAAAGACGCGACCAAGGGCCATAGCACCAGCCTCAAGATAAAGCTGTCCTGATTGGCTCAAGTAGGCCGGTGTTCCAAAGTAGTCTGTTTCAAACAATTCAGTTGAATCTTCCGCCGCATTTCCTGAAAGAATTGGGCTATCAAACTTCATGAAGCCGTTCTTATCGAAGAACTCATAAGTTGCATAGATAATAGCATTACGGATTTGCATGACAGCGACTTGTTTGCGTGAACGAAGCCACAAATGGCGGTTGTCCATCAAGAAGTCTGTACCGTGTTCTTTTGGAGTGATTGGGTAATCTTGTGATTCACCGATCACTTCAATATCTGTGATATCGAGCTCATAACCAAATTTAGAACGCTCGTCTTCTTTAACAATCCCTGTCACATAGACAGATGTTTCTTGGCTCAAGCGTTTGATGGTGTCAAATTTTTCAAGACCCACTTCTTCTCCGAATTTTTCGATAAAGTTTGGTTTGAAAGCTACACCTTGGAAAAAGGCAGTTCCGTCACGCAATTGCAAGAAAGCAATTTTTCCTTTTCCTGATTTGTTGGCCACCCAAGCACCGATGGTCACTTCTTGACCAACGTAATCTTTTACTTCGATGATAGTAATCCGTTTTGTCATCATTCATCTTCCTTTTCTCGTTAAACTTGTCCGAAGACATTATCTTCTTAATTGTATCATAAAAAGGCTTTCAGTGCTAGATTCTACCTGTGAAAACCAGATTTTTTTTAAAGAAAAAGATCCTCAGCTCATTACTAAGGATCTTGTAATTTTATTTTTCCATAAAGGCCTTGAGTCGGCGAACAGCTTCTTTGAGGGTATCCAAATCTGTCGCATAAGACAAGCGTACATTTTCAGGAGCACCAAAGCCAGCTCCTGTTACCAAAGCAACCTCTGCTTCTTCCAAAATCGCTGTGGTAAATTCCGTCACATCCGTGTACCCCTTCATCTCCATGGCCTTCTTGACATTTGGGAAGAGATAGAAGGCTCCTTGAGGTTTGATGGCTTCAAAACCAGGTACTTCATTCAACAAAGGATAAATAGTATTCAAGCGCTCTTCAAAAGCTTGACGCATGATCTCAATAGAAGATTGATCTCCTGTAAGGGCTTCGATTGCAGCATATTGGGAAACGGTTGTTAAGTTGGATGTTGTTTGGCTAATCACCTTGGCCATGGCTCCAATAATCTCTGGATCACCCACTGCAAAACCAACCCGCCAACCGGTCATAGCATAGGTCTTAGAAACTCCGTTAATAACGATGGTTTGCTTGCGAATCGCTTCTGACAAGCTAGAAATGGGCGTAAAGGTATTGCCATTATAGACCAATCGCCCATAGATATCGTCTGCCAAAATCAAGATGTCATGTTCGACAGCCCAATTTCCGATTGCCTCGAGTTCTTCTTTACTGTAGATCATTCCTGTTGGATTGGATGGCGAGTTCAGCAAGACAACCTTGGTCTTGTCTGTCCGTGCTGCATCCAGTTGCTCTACCGTTGCCTTGAAGTGATTTTCTTCTGTTGTTTGGAAAGTAACAGGTGTGCCTTCTACCATCTTGACCTGGTCTACATAAGAAACCCAGCAAGGGGTTGGAATGATGACTTCATCACCTGGATTGATAACAGATGTAAAGAAAGCATAAAGAATAAACTTGGCTCCAGTACCAACCACTACTTCATTTCGGTTCACTGCATAGCCATAAAATTCCTTCATATAGTCGCTAATGGCATCCTTCAATTCTGGAAGTCCAGATGCAACCGTATAAAAGCTAGCACGGCCATCCTCGATGGATGCGACTGCTGCTTCTTGAATATTTTTTGGAGTCGCAAAGTCAGGTTGACCAAGGGTCAAACTTAAGATATCACGACCTTCTGCCGCCAAAGCTTTGGCACGCGCATTTGCAGCCAAGGTCACACTTTCTTCCATTTCCAATACACGATTTGATAATTTCATATTTCCTCCTCAAATCTTAAAAAACACCGGTGACTTTCCCAGTCTTGAAATCCACCACATAATAGGAACTCCCGGCCTTGACTTCCCAGATCGGTTTTCCTTTAAAGCGTCCAAAAGTGACACGATCAATCGCGTCCTGACTCTTCTCTTTGACGACAGAAGCTGCCTCTTTGGAACTAACTCCTTCTTTCAAAGGGTAAGTATAGACTGCATCATCCGCCTGCGCCACCAAGACCGCTAATTCTTGTCCTTCTTGGTCCTTGCCAATAAAGGAAAGATAGGCTTCTTTGCCATGATAGAAACTCTCCGACTCAATAGTAGCAATAGAAGAGTGAGACAGAGCTATTTTTCTTGCTTGCGCCATTTGATCCTGCAAGCGATCAGAAGTTTTTTCAGCAAGAAATAGCCAAGAAAAAAGGATCGTCAACACTAAGATACAGATTCCTATTATATGTTGCCATATGATAAAAAGATAATTTTTCTGTTTCACTCCCTCATTATACACCAAAGCCACCTAGAATTCTATAGATTTTCAAGAAAGAATTGTTACTAATATTTCATACCTGTTACAATGTTTTAGTATAAAATTGTTTGATAACCAAAGTAAAATTAACATCTATGCTATCATTTGTTCATAGTTTAATAAATTTGTCACAATTTTGTAACTAATTTGAAAATAAAATTAAACGACAGAAATACTATTTATTGATAAAATATAGATATGGAAAATTTAAAGAGATTATTCAAAGATGCAAACGTAGATTTAAAAACCATGATCGTCTTCCACAAGGCAGAACGATTGATCCGTGCCTCTGAGGCTCATATCTTTAAAAAGCACCAGTTGACACCAACTCAATTCTCTGTACTTGAAACCTTGTACAGTAAAGGCGATCTTCGCATTCAAGATCTGATTGACAGCATTCTTGCGACCTCTGGAAATATGACTGTGGTTATTCGCAATATGGTCCGCGATGGTTGGATTACACGCGAAACCGATCCAGAAGACCGCCGTGCTTATCTTGTATCTATTACAGATGCCGGTCGTAAAAAGATCGAAGAAGCTCTTCCAGATCATATCAAGAATATTCAACGCTTGATGCAAGTCTTTAATAGTGGCGAGCAAGCTGAGTTGACAGAACTCTTGAAGAAATTCAAACATATCGCCTAAGCCTACTGCTCAAGACGATTCTGACTCCAAAATCCTCCATTTTGGAGTTTTCATCGTGCATTCTCTTTATCTAACAGATCAAAAAAATATTCCTGACGCTTCTCAGGAATATTTTTATTTATTCTTTCACAAAGACCCATTCCTTCTCTTGCGATAAATCCCCACGATAAAAGAAACCTGCTACTTCTAATGATTTCAGATCTTCTAGATGGATGATTTCTTCCTTCATCATAGCTGTCACCATGGCCCCACGTGCTTTCTTTGAAATCGTCGAGTGAATCTTTAGGGTTCCACCACGATTCTCCATGAATTTGATCCGAATCATTCGCTCACGAATGGCTTTTGAAAAGACCTGTTCAAACTCAGAGGACAAAAGGGATAAGATCTGCTCCTCACCTTCTACTGCCTGATCATAGTCCTCTTTCCAGAGTACCTTTAGAGATTTTCCAGCTGGTTTTAACTTCATCATAAAATCCAAGCGATGGGGAGCAATCCCTTCATAGGCAGGTAGTACACCGTATAAAGCAGTCGTGATCAACAAATGCTCCTGCAGATAAGCCTGCTCTTTTTCGGATAAGTCTTGACGCTCGATACTACGGTACATAAGGCCATCAAACAGTTCCAAAGCAGGATAGGTTTTAGCACTCCCAGCTAACAAAGCCTCAATTCTTTCTTTTTCTACTTGAGCTCTTTCCTCTGAGATCCCATAAAAGGTCGCTAATTCTTCTAGGGAGAATGCCTTCAAAGCTTGGAGGATGGTTTTTGTGTTCTCTGACAAGGGTTGGGGCTCGACGATACGAGCCTGTTCGTTCAGTTCTTTGGCGGATGGAATTAATAGTTTCATAGGTCTATTGTACCATATTTTTCAAATTTTCTTGACAGGAGTTTTTATTAATGTTATTATCTAGTTATGAAAACTAGATTAAAGAAAGGTGAAGATTTAGTGTCCACTTTTTCCTATCCAACGTGGGAGCAACTGCCTGAGCTAGACCTCTATCTCGATCAGGTCCTTCTTTATGTCAATAAAACCTGTGCACCTGTTCTCTCTTCTTCAGACAAGGGCTTGACGGCTGCCATGATCAACAATTACGTAAAACATGGCTATGTCGAAAAACCAGATAAGAAGAAATACCAGCGTAGACAGGTAGCTCGCTTGATCGCTATTACAACCTTAAAAACGGTCTTTTCTATTCAGGAGATCGCTTCTACCTTAAATTTCTTGCAGGACCAGGCGAGTTCAGATCTTCTCTATAATAGCTTTGTCGCTTATCTCAATGAGCAAAAAGAGCCGATCGCTCCCATCATTCGCTCTGCCTGTCAGACAGTTCAACTTTATCTTGAAACCCTATCTTATATTCAACCAGTAAAAACGGAGGAAGAAACTGATGAATTACACCATGAAACTAAGTAAAAAATTATCCTTTGGAGAAGAGATCGCCAATAGCGTAACCCACGCTGTTGGAGCCCTCCTCATGTTGATTTTACTTCCGATCTCAGCAGTCTATAGCTTTGAGCAACACGGTCTGCTTAGTGCTTTTGGAACTTCTATCTTTGTGATCAGTCTATTTTTGATGTTTCTGTCTTCGACCGTCTACCATGCTATGTCTTACGATTCACCTCAAAAGTATGTGCTTCGTATTATCGACCATTCCATGATCTACATTGCGATCGCAGGTAGTTACACACCAGTTGTCCTCACCTTGATGAACAACTGGATGGGCTACAGCATTATCTTGATCCAATGGGGGACCACCATCTTTGGTATTCTCTACAAAATCTTTGCCAAAAAAGTCAATGAAAAGTTCAGTCTCGCTCTTTACTTGATCATGGGCTGGTTGGTTATCTTTATTATTCCCCAAATCGTCAGCCAAACCAATCCGATCTTCTGGGGTCTCATGCTCATGGGCGGCCTGTGCTACACGGTTGGAGCTGGCTTTTATGCTAAGAAAAAACCTTACTTCCACATGATTTGGCACCTCTTCATCCTAGCAGCTTCTGCTCTTCAGTATTTAGCCATCGTTTACTTTATGTGATACGCTCACCACTCTTGGGAGTGGTTTTTTTGTGATTTTTTCTGTACAATAGTAAAAAACTGTATGGGGACAGTCAGGATGAAGACAAGCAAATACAAAGAAATCATTCATGTACTAAAAAAAGCCATTCAAGATGGAGAACTGGAAACCGGAGAGAAAATTCCCTCTGTTCGTCAATTAGCCAGTCAATTTTCTTGTAGTAAGGACACGGTGCAACGAGCCTTGCTGGACTTGACTTACCAGCACTTCCTCTATGCTAAGCCTCAAAGTGGCTACTATGTTTTGGAGCAAGCACCTGATCAACATGAAGATCTTCCACTAAAATTAGAGAAAGACCGCAACCAGGCTTTCGAGGACTTCCGGACCTGTATCAATGAAACCTTGATTGGACGGGAGAATTATCTCTTCAATAACTTTTCGGACCAAGCAGGCTTACTAGAAGTACGCCAATCCATTCAAGGCTTATTGAAGGAAGAAGGGATTTATACGACTTCAGATCAGATTGTTTTGACTGCTGGTACCCAGCAGGCGCTCAATATCCTCAGCCAGATTGACTTTCCCAATAAAAAGTCTCAGATCTTGATCGAGCAACCGACTTATCATCGGATGAACCAACTCTTAGATTCGCAGCATCTTGCTTACCGTACCATTCAACGTAATTTAACGGGGATTGATCTCGAAGAACTTGAAGAGATTTTCAAAAGTGGCCATATCAAATTCTTCTACACGATCCCTCGTTTTCACTATCCGCTTGGTCATAGCTATTCGACCAAGCAGAAAGAAGCGATCTTGCAACTAGCTGACCAATATGATGTATACCTTGTTGAGGACGACTATTTGGGAGATCTTGATAGCAGCAATGCTCCATCTTTTCATTATTTGGATCAAAAGGACCGGGTTATCTACATCAAATCTTTTTCGACCAATCTCTTTTCTGCTCTTCGCATCACTTCCATGATTCTTCCCCAAGACCTTCTAAAGCCAGTCTTGACCTATAAGACGATTCTGGACTATGATAGCAATCTCATCATGCAAAAGGCCTTGAGTCTCTACATTGATAATGGTATGTATCTGACCAATAAAAAACGACTCCTAGCCAGAAAAAAAGAGGAAGAAGAAAGATTGAAGACCTTGATG
Organism: Streptococcus mobilis; assembly: GCF_059727625.1. NCBI lineage: Bacteria > Bacillati > Bacillota > Bacilli > Lactobacillales > Streptococcaceae > Streptococcus > Streptococcus mobilis. Next base: position 1,032,937 of record NZ_AP041823.1, on the reverse strand, counting down.
GATCAGTCTTCTCTTCTCCCTCATCTGACCCTGACCCACGATGGGATCCTTTTAGAACTCAGCCAAGTTCAATCTCTTGCTGCCTTAAAACACAGTGGACTCCCGCTTGATTTCTTTGAAGCAGCCTACATTACTTCTTGTCCTTATCAACTCGTTAAGATCAAATCGGCAGATGTGGCCAATGTTTTACCAAAGCTGACGACTTTTTTTGAAAGAGAAACCCTCGTATAGACTATACGAGGGTCTTTCTTATTTCTTCAATTGCTCATAGATCAGTTTGGCATTTTGAAGGCCGATCCGATAATCGAGACGAATCAGGCGAATCGCTTCCATCTCTGGTTCTTTGAGGTACTTCTCTCTTTGTTCCTTGGAAATACTACCTGGTTTTAGAAGATAGTGGGTGAATTGATTTCTGACTTTATTAAGCTCGACTTGAAGAGTGAAATAGAGTCCAAATAAGACAATGACAACTCCCATCAGGATCAGATCGTTTGACATGGTGTATGCTCCCTTTTTCTGTTCTTTTCTTTATTTTACAGCTTTCAAGAAAGAAAAACAAGGTTAAATTTGCATTTAGATCTTGTTTTCCTTATTTCATCATACCGGCCTGAAGGTCATACATTTTCTTATACGTTCCTCCTAGAGCAATGAGTTGGTCGTGATTGCCCGATTCGATGATTTTTCCTTTATCGAGAACATAGATGCAATCGGCATCTTGGATGGTAGAAAGGCGATGGGCAATGGCAATGGTTGTCCGCCCTTGGCGCATCTTCTTCAGAGAATTTTGGATCATCTCTTCCGTCTCTTGGTCGATATTGGCAGTGGCCTCATCCAAAATGAGGATCTTAGGCTGGGCAGCAATGGTTCGGGCAAAAGCCAGAAGCTGACGCTGACCGGTCGACAAGGTAGAACCCCGCTCTGTTACCGGATGATCATAGCCACCAGGTAGACTCTCAATAAAGTCTGCTACATCCACAAATGCGGCTGCTTGTCGGATTTCCTCATCTGTCAGTTCTTCATGGTACATTCGGATATTAGAAGCAATGGTTCCATGATAGAGGAAGGGTTCCTGCAACACTAAACCGATGGACTTGCGCAAGGCTTCCTGGCTATAGTCCTTGATATCCTGTCCATCAATCAAGATCCGGCCACGATCAAATTCATAAAAGCGCATGAAGAGATTGATAATAGAGGATTTACCAGACCCAGTATGGCCAACAAAAGCGATGGTTTGTCCGTTTTTGACCTCAAAGGAGATCTCTTTTAGGACATCCCGTTTGCCATCATAAGAAAAAGATACATGGTCAAAGCGAATATCCCCCCGCTCAATTTCTTTCAGGCTACCAGCTTGCTTGGGCTCATAGTCGTCTCGATCCATCATTTCAAAGACACGACCTGCAGAAATGGTTGAGGTCTGCAAGGTTGCAAAATTTTGAGTGACATCAATCAAGGGCTGGAAAAGCTGGCTAACATACTGGATAAAGGCATAGATAAGACCTGCTGTAAAGCCAGAGGACTGCCAATTTAGGCCGAAAAAGGTTAGAATAACCGCATAAGCCAGAACCTGTAACAGGGTCATAGCTGGCCTCAAAAAGAGGGAATTGACATCCACAGATCGGTTGGCGTAATCCAAATGTTCCCCATTAATCTGTTCGAATTCATCCGTCAAGCGTTTTTCTTGACGAAAGGCCTGGACGATCCGCATTCCTTCAATGGATTCCGATAATTTCACATTGATATCTGATAATTTTTGTCGGGTCATCTTGACCAAGCGATTGGATAACTTGCGATAGAGACGGATGGAAAACCAAATGATGGGAAGAAAAGGCAGGATCCAAATGGTCAAATGCCAGTCCAAGCTAAACATAGTTACTAGAGTGACTAAAAAGAGTAAAAAGGATGAAACCAGGCTTGAAAAGACAGTAGAAAACATATCTGCGACTGCCTGGGTATCATTGGTCACCCGCGAAACAATCGAACCTGCTGCTGTCTGGTCATAAAAGGACATGCCCAGCCTTTGTAGATTTTTGAAAATATCTAGACGAATGTCTCTTACGATAGAATTGGATACACGCGCAAAGGTTAATTGGCTCAGGTAGGTCGCCAGCACGCGCCCAATGAATAACCCATAGTAGAGAATGAGAAACTGAAAAGCTGTCAGAACTGGAGAGCCTGCTTCTGTTGGATCCACTAGGTGGTCAATATACCAGCGAGCTGCAAGAGGGATCGCCGTCAATAAAAGACTCGTCAGGAAGGTAAAGGCCAAGGCTAGAGCTGTTAACCATTTATAACGCCACATGTAAGTTAAGAGCCGCTTCATCACATGAGCTTCAGATGTTTTCATTCAGCTTTCCCTCCATTTCATCTGATAATTGTTGGGCTTGGTAGGTTTCATAGTACCAACCTTTTTGAGCCATTAATTCCTCGTGATTTCCTCGCTCCTTGATCTGTCCATTCTCCATTACCAGAATCAAATCCGCATGAACGATCGCTGATAGGCGATGGGCTGTGATGATGGTTGTTTTCCCCTTGCGTTCCTGCTTCATATTTTCAATGATTTGGTGCTCCGTCTTAGCATCTACTGCAGACAGGGAATCATCCAAGATTAAGATCTCAGGATTCATGACCAAAGCACGACTCATGGCAATCCGTTGCTTTTGCCCGCCAGAAAGAGAGACCCCTCGCTCTCCCAGCACTGTCTCCATCTGGTCTGGCATGGCCAGAATATCCTCATAGACTCCACAAGTTCTAAGAGCCTTCATCACCTCTTCTTCCTTGATCTGTGGATCTGAAAAAGCGACATTCTCGCGAATGGTCATGGCAAAGAGGATCTGATCTTGAGGGACATAGCCGATCAAGCTTCGAAGATCTTCTAAACGATAGTCTTTGATAGAGATTCCATTGAGCAAGATATCTCCCTGCTCCAAGTCATGCTCTCTAAGCAAGAGACGCAACAAGGTGGTTTTTCCAGATCCAGTTGGTCCTACAATTCCAAGGGTTTGCCCTTTTTCTAAATGAAAGGCAACCTTTTCAAGGACAGGCTCTTTCTCATAGGCGAATTCTTCAATGTCATATTCCAGATCGCCGTTTTGGATTTCTCTGACTGGTTGACTCGGATCTTGGATATCCGGTGTTTCTGCTAAAAGTGTCTCAATCCGATCATAGGAGACGCTAGCCCGCTGACTAATATTAAACAAGAAGCCCATGGCTTGAAGGGGCCAGACGAGCATATTGAGATAGGTAATAAAGGTTACAATTTGTCCAACCGTCAGGCTCCCTTCCTGAACAAATAGCCCCCCGAAGTAGAGCGTCAAAACATAGGAGAGACCTACAAAAAGAAGAGTGGTCGGATCAAACAAAGCATTGTAACCGGCGGAAGTCATATTTTTTCGAAAGACCATTTGATTGGTTTTTTCAAAAGCCTGAATCTCATCTGCCTGAAAGCCAAAGGATTTGGTCACCTTGACTCCTGATACTGATTCCTGAACAAAGTTGTTCAGCTCTGAGAAGCCTTCTTGGGCCTCTTTGAAGGCTTTGTGGTTTTTGCGGCCAATAGCTGAAGTCACTACCACCATAACCGGTAGGGGCAAAATAGCCAAGAGGGTTAAGCGCCAATCAATCATGAAAAACATGCTGACTAGAGTCACCAAGGCCGTCACGGAAGCATCCACTGCAGACATAACGCCGCCACCAGCAAACATGGTTACCGCATTGATATCATTAGTAGCATGGGCCATGAGATTCCCTGTCCGATAACGCTGATAAAAAGACGGAGACATGAGCGTAAATTGCTTAAACAAACGGTAACGCAAGATCCGAGCCAACTTATTAGCCGTCCCAAAAATATAGCGTCTCCAGACAAAACGAAGACCATACATGGCTAGAGCTGCGAGGACCAAAAGGGCGATATCCACAACTAACTGCCCCAGTGTCAGCCTTCTTTTATCGATCAAATCGATCACAAGTCCCATGATTCTTGGAGGAATGAGGTTTAAAAAACTAACCAAGATCAAGGACCCTATCCCGATCAAGTATCGCTTCTTCTCTAAATTAAAAAACCAAGATAATTTCCTCAACAGATTCATCTTATTTCCCCTTTTTGGTGAGTTGCCAGCTACTATCCACCAGAGCAAACAAGTCCTCATCAGCAATTGTTCCATCTAAGGGGATACTCACCCAATATTTTTTATTCATATGAAAAGCTGGATAAATCCCTTTCTGCTGGATGAAATGGGCTACTTGATCAGACTTAACATTCAAAACTTCTATTTTCCCAGACTTGCCAGCATCCAGTTTTTTCCAATCAATGGTCATAAAGACACCATACCACTTGAGGGTGTCTCGGTGGCGAATAGCGCCGGATTCCGGAGATCTTTCCCACAAATACTCAATCGTTCCCTGATAGTGCAGGGAGATATAGGCCATGAGACGCTTGGCTTGAGGATAGAGAAATTCTTCTACCTCAAAACAAGCTTGGCGGATCCTTGCAAGACTTTCCTGACAAGCTTCTCTGACTTGGCCAACGAAATTTCCTTGTAGCTGTTCCAGATGGATCTGGATATACTCGTCCCCTGTATCCTGATCATAGACCTGAAAAGAAATCTTCCGGTCGCAGACCTGGACATTTAAGAGAAAAGTGTCCGATAAGACGGGACACTGGTACTCATAGCCTGCCCCTTTCTTCTCAAATCCGTAAGCCAATCCCTTTTCTGGCTGAAAGGTGTACCGGTCAAAATAATGCTCTAAAAACATTTCCTCTCCCTTATTCATTTTTACACTAGAAGAGGCTGGAAACAACGTCCCCAACCTTGATAACGGATCTTCAAAACTACTTCAAGCAGTGATCGTTTCTTTTTTAAAACACAATGCGCGTGCCATGCAGTTGACAAACGCCCAATTGCTCCAAAAAGAGCTGACGATTGTCAAGGGTCACACCTCCACCTGGCAGGATCTGAATCTTTCCCTTAGCCGCATCTAATAAACGATGATAGTGGGCAAAACGTTGCTCTAGTGGGTCACCTGGACTTCCGGCTCGTGTTAAAATGCGGGCTACACCCTGATCAGAAAGCCACTCAATCGCTTCTAGCTGATCTGTATGAGCTAACTCATCAAAGGCCATATGAAAGACCACCTCTGCCTCTCCACAGGCTGCTAGTAAAAGCTGCATGACCTTCTGGTCCAACTTTCGATCGCTCGTCAGCGCACCCAGAACAAAACAAGTAACCCCTATTTCTTTCGCAGCACGAATATCCGTCAGCATAGCTTCGACTTCCAGATCAGTGTAGACAAAATCTCCACCACGGGGCCGAATGATCACACATAGATCCACAGACTTCGCTCTTGTCAGTTTGATTGCTTCATTGATCACACCTATACTCGGTGTGGTCCCGCCTACTGCCAGATTGTCGCACAGTTCAATGCGACCTGCCCCAGCAGCAATCGCCTTATCAATATAAGTTAAATTCTCTGCACAAAATTCAAAGACAAGCATGACAACTCCAATTACAAAGACTTAAAACAAGGATATACTAACAGTTACCTTAGCATTGCCATTTTCCACTCTCGCTTTTGAGATACTATAGCCTGCTTGAGGGATCTCAAGGGTGATTTGATCACCATTCACTGTGAAGTCGCCTCCATTTTGATTGGATTGATCCTTCAAATAGTTGAGAACCAAGAATTTTGGAATAGGCATTTTCCCTAATTTAGCACCGGTCACGGTCAAATTCATGACATTGTTTTCGACTTGACCGGTCATGGTTAAATCTAGATAGCTATCAACTGGTCCTAAGGAAACAGGAACTTTGACGTGAAGGTCATTGCCATCCATTCCTAGTGCCATCTTTTGATAGTCAGAATTGTCAAGGGCGGTTCCAGCACTTGTTTTTACGACCTGACTTAATTGTACAGAATTGAGACTTAGCTCAGTTGAGAGCCCTTCAGTGCTCACAGAAGCGTTTGAAACTGCATTTTGAGCCAGCTCAATCAAAGAACTCCCTGCCTGCACATTTCTCAGTTGCTCCCCATCAGGAATAGATCCAGGGACCAACAAGATCACTAATAACATAAATAAAACGATCACCATGCCAATCAGGCGTCTCATCCACTTAAACATCTGCTCCTCCAATACGTGTAAAGTTGTATTCTTATTGTACCCTAAATCTAAAGAAATTGCGACTATGAGGGGCCTTTAGAAAGCAAAAGAGAGCGTGGGACAGAAATCGGTAATTCGTTAGAATTCGATTTCGTCGTCCCACCTCCGCACAGTTGAGTAGGGCTGTAAAAGCTGATAAAATCAGCGTAGTAGAGCCCACTCAACCACTGCGTCTTACTCGACAATCCAAAAACAATTGAGAGGCTAGGACTTTTGTCCCAACCTCTCTCTGTGCATTATTTCGATTTAATATAGTTAACACCATCTGCTTTTGGCGCAACTGCTTGTCCGAAGAAGGCTGCCAAGACAACCATGGTCAAGACGTAAGGCGCAATTTGCAAGTAGATGGATGGGATCCCTTTAAGCAAAGGCAATTGATTCCCGATAACAGCCAAACTTTGTGAAGCTCCAAAGAAGAGACTAGCAAGCATGGCCCCGATTGGGTTCCATTTCCCGAAAATCATAGCCGCAAGGGCGATAAATCCAGGACCTACAATAGTAGTTACCGCGAAGTTAACAGAAACTGACTGAGCGTAAATGGCTCCTCCGATTCCTGCTAGGGCACCTGAGATCATCACTCCTAAGTAGCGCATTCTATATACATTGATTCCCAATGTATCTGCTGCTTGTGGGTGTTCCCCAACTGAACGAAGACGCAATCCAAACTTCGTCTTGAACATGATAAACCAAGCAAAGAATGAAAAGAGAATCGCAACCCAACCGATGATGCTGGCATTGTTGAAGAAAATATCCCCAATCACCGGAATTTTAGATAAGACTGGAATCGATGTTTTCCCGAAGGCAACTTTGATATTATCAGTTTGTCCCTTGTTATACATCGCTTTAACAAGGAAGACGGCCAATGGAGGTGCCATCAAGTTCAATACCGTACCTGAGACGATATGGTCAGCACGGAAATGAATGGTTGCCACCGCGTGAATCAAGGAGAAGAGTACTCCAATCCCTGCAGCAACGATCAAGGACAACCATGGTGTCAAACTTCCTAACTCAGGCTCAAAAGTCAAGTTAAAGATAATACCTGAGAAGGCTCCCATAACCATGATTCCTTCTAGACCAACGTTAACAACCCCAGCGTGTTCTGAGTATGCTCCTCCGATACTTGTGAAGATCAGCGGCGCCGCATACACAATCATAGAGGAAACAAGAATACTTAAAATCGTTACAATACTCATTAGTTTGCTCCTCCTTTTTTAGCTGAACGCATCGAGATCATCTTTTCAATAATGTAGTGGGCACATACGAAGAAGATAATGGATGCTGTCACAATTTGAACGACTTCTTCAGGGATTGCAGCTGGCTTCATACCAACTCCCCCAATTTGAAGTGCTCCAAACAAGAAGGCAGCAAATGGAATACCAATTGGTGAATTCATCGCAAGAAGGGCAACGGCCATTCCGTTAAATCCAACACTCATTGAGCTGGTTTGAACGTAGACATTTGAGTAAATACCTAGACCTTCTGCTACCCCACCGATACCAGCAAGAGCACCAGAAATGATCATAGAAAGGATAATGGTCCGTTTTGCAGACATCCCTGCGTATTCCGCTGCATTCGCATTGAGACCAACGGCACGGATTTCAAAACCGAGTGTTGTTTTCTTCATCAAGAACCAGATGACCACCACTGCGATGATGGCAAAGAAAATCCCGATGTTCATTTGAGATTTATCCGTCAAATTACGCAACCACTCCGTCTGGTAGACAGCATTGGCTCCCACATCAATAGTTGAGTCCTTGTTTTTCATCAAGGAAGCTGGGAAGCTATGGATCAGGGCATTCCCACCATAGAGAACAATGTAGTTCATCATAATGGTGATGATGACCTCACTGGTTCCGAGATAGGCACGAAGGAAACCAGGAATCGCTCCAATAAATCCACCTGCAACAGCCGCAATCAAAACAGTCATCGGAATCATCAGTAAGCGAGGCATATTTGGGAAGGAAAGGGCAAACCAAGTCGCCATGATCCATCCTGCAAAAGCTTGACCAGGAAGTCCAACGTTAAAGAAGCCGGCCCGGCTAGCCACCGAAAATCCAAGAGCAACTAAAATCAGCGGCCCCATAGCACGGGAAATATTACCCCAACTCTTAATCGAACCAAAGGCTTTCTTAAACAGCAATTCATATCCCCAAAGGGCATCATAGCTGAAGGCCCACATAATAATGGCACCCAGGACCAATCCTAAAAGGACAGACACCAATGGAACAGCAATTTGTTTTAAATTCTTATTCATTTGATGCTCCCTCCTTTACTTTTCCTCCTGCCATGAGGATTCCAAGTTCTTGCTTATTCGTCGTTTCTGGGGTTACGATCCCTTGGATCTTCCCATCATGAATAACCGCAATACGGTCAGAAACATTCAAAATTTCATCTAATTCAAAGCTGACAACCAGAACGGCTTTTCCATTATCCCGTTCTTGAATCAAACGTTTGTGGATATATTCAATCGCTCCGACGTCCAAACCACGAGTTGGCTGGCTGACGATCATGAGATCTGGATCGCGATCGATTTCCCGAGCGATAATGGCTTTTTGCTGGTTTCCTCCAGAAAGAGCCTTAGCTGGTACCACTTCACTAGCTGCACGAACGTCAAACTCTTCCATCAACTTCTTGGCATAAGAGGTAATATTTGGATAATTCAAAATACCATTCTTGCTAAGAGGTTCTTTATAGTAAGTTTGAAGAGCAATGTTTTCAGAGATCATCATATCAAGGACCAAACCATCCCGGTGACGGTCTTCAGGGACGTGTCCTACCTTCATTTCTGTGATTTGACGTGGGCGAAGTCCTACAACATCCTTGCCTTTAATCTTGATTGAACCGGATTTTACCTTCCGTAGACCTGTAATGGCTTGGATCAACTCAGATTGACCATTTCCATCAATCCCTGCGATCCCAACGATTTCACCAGCACGAAGTTCTAAGGAAAGATTCTTAACAGCTGGGACTCCCCGATTTTCATTCACGACCAAGTTTTCGATCGATAAGACCACTTCTTTTGGTTGAGAAGGACCTTTTTCAGTCTTAAAGGAAACAGAACGACCGACCATCATTTCGGCCAAATCTTGGTTGGTTGCTCCACCAATCTCGACTGTTTCAATAGATTTCCCACGACGGATAACCGTTACGCGGTCAGAAACAGCACGGATTTCATCCAACTTGTGCGTAATCAAGATGATTGATTTTCCTTCATTCGCCAAGTTCTTCATGATTGTCATCAATTCTTCGATTTCAGCTGGTGTCAACACTGCAGTTGGTTCATCGAAGATTAGGATGTCGGCTCCACGATAAAGCGTCTTTAAGATTTCCACACGTTGTTGCGCACCAACGGAAATATCCTCAACTTTAGCATTTGGATCTACTGCCAAGCCATATTTTTTAGACAATTCAAGGATATCTTGACCGGCTTTTTTAAGGTCCAAAATACCATGCTTCGTGGTTTCAGAACCAAGGATGATATTTTCAGCAACAGTGAAGGCTTCAACCAACATAAAGTGTTGGTGCACCATTCCAATTCCTAAAGAAGCTGCTTTTGAAGGTGAGTCTAGGTTAACAGTATTTCCATTTACCACGATGTCTCCGCTTGTTGGTTCCAACAAACCAGCCAGCATATTCATCAGGGTAGATTTTCCCGCACCATTTTCTCCAAGAAGTGCATGGATTTCACCTTTGCGCAACTGAAGATTAATCTTGTCATTTGCTACAAAGTCACCAAATTTTTTGGTAATCTCACGCATTTCGATGACATATTCATGTGTCATGTAGGTGTTTCCTTTCAAAAATTTTTTATTTCAATAAAATCTGTTAGACAACTAACAGATTTTATTGAGACAAAAATGTCTCACTTTAAAAGAAACGGCCCTTATAGGGAGGGCCGCCCAATCAAATGTTATTTTTCAGGAACTTTAAGTGACCCGTCAAGGATCTTAGCTTTAGCGTCTTCGACAGCTTTTTTAGCTTCTGCAGAAAGATTGTCAGTTGTCAAGTCAACTCCACCATCTTTCAAGCTATAAGTAATCACTTTACCGCCAGGGAATTTACCATCAGCAGTTTTCTTAGCCAAGTCTTTTACAGATTCTCCGACTTTCTTCAAGCTTGAAGCCAATACAAAGTTAGATTTTTTACCATCTTTAGAAGTGTATTCACCTTCAGCTTTTTGGTCACGGTCAACACCAAGAACCCAAACTTTTTCGTCTTCATTTTTCTTCTCGTTCAAGTCTTTAGCTTCAGAGAAGACACCTGCACCAGTACCACCAGCTACTTGGTAGATAACGTCTGCACCTGCAGCATATTGTGCAGCAGCAATTGTTTTACCTTTCGCAGAGTCACCGAATGAACCAGCGTAGTCTACTTGAACTTTGATAGATGGGTCAACAGATTTAACACCAGCTTCAAATCCAGCGCGGAAACGAGTGATAACTTCACTTTCCATACCACCTACAAAACCAACTTGTTTAGTTTTTGTAGTTTTCGCAGCAGCGATACCAGCAAGGTAACCAGCTTCGTTATCGGCATAAACAGCAGATGCTACGTTCTTTTGTCCTTCAATACGGTCATCGATGATGACATAGTTCACATCTTGGTTGTCTTTTGCAGCTTTTTTAACAGAGTCGCTCAAGGCAAAACCAACACCAAAGATCAATTTGTAGTCGTTAGAAACAGCTTCATCAAGGTTTGTCGCATATTGAGATTCATCTGTTGATTGGAAGTAGTCAAATCCGTTCCCTTTAGAAAGACCGTTTTCTTTACCCCAAGCTTGCAAACCTTCCCAAGCAGATTGGTTGAATGATTTGTCATCCACACCACCAGTATCGGTAATGATAGCAGCTTTCAAATCTGTTTTAGATTCTGAGTTTGCGCTATCTTTTTTAGACGCACGATTTCCACATGCTGCAAGTCCGATAGCAGCGACAGTTACTAGACCAAGGCCTAGCCATTGTTTCTTGTTCATTACTGAACCTCCTAAATTATTGTGCAACATTGTTGCGAAGTATTGAAAGGGTCAAAAGACCGCCTCACAGACCTATTAAGTCAGGTCTGTAAAGGAATATGGAAGTAATTCCTTGACCGTCATCACGACCGTCGATTTATCTTTAGATACTAAGGTTACAGGAAGGTCTGGCTCAAAAAATTCAGCCATGACCTGGCGACAAGCACCACATGGAGAGATGGGCTTTTCTGTTTGCCCATAGACAATCAGCTCTTTGAACTCACGAGCTCCTTCAGAAACTGCTTTAAAAATAGCTGTCCGTTCCCCACAGTTGGTTAACCCAAAACTGGCATTTTCGATATTGACACCTGTATAGATCTGGTCATCCTTGGTCACAAGGACTGCACTAACTGGGAAATGAGAATAGGGCACATAAGCCTGCTGGCTCACTTCTACTGCTAAATTGATCAACTCAGTAGTCGCCATGAGCCACTTTTCCTTCCATGATGGCTACACCAGAGGAAGTTCCGATACGGGTCGCACCAGCTTCGATAAATGCAAGAGCATCTTCATAAGAGCGAGCTCCACCAGAAGCTTTAACACCCATGTCTGGTCCAACTGTTTGACGCATTAAGGCTACATCTTCTACCGTCGCTCCTCCAGTTGAGAAACCAGTTGAAGTCTTCACAAAGTCAGCTCCAGCTGACTTAGCAATCTGACAAGCAACGATCTTTTCATCGTCTGTTAAGAGACACGTCTCAATGATGACTTTGACCAGCTTATCACCGCTTGCTTCGACAACAGCTTGGATATCTTCTTCAACTAGTGCTAAATTCTTAGACTTCAAAGCACCGATATTAATGACCATGTCAATTTCATCGGCACCATTTTGAATAGCATTTTTTGTTTCACACGCTTTGACAAAAGGGGTATTTGCTCCCAAAGGAAAACCAATGACGGTACAAACTTTTACATCTGAATCGCGCAAGCCCTCAGCTGCAAAATTCACCCATGTCGGATTCACACAGACACTCGCAAAATCATATGCCTTAGCTTCTTCGATCAATTTTTCGATCTGTTCTTGTTGCGCATCTGGTTTTAAAAGAGTGTGATCGATATATTTATTTAACTTCATACAATCTCCTGAGCTACTTAAGATATTATTTCAATAATTTCTTTAACGCTTTCAGCCCCTTCTAGTATTTTAACATTTTTTTTGAATTCTGTAACGCTTTCTTGTGAATTTTTTTCATTCACGAAAATACGAGCAATGCGTTCCCCTTGTTTAACCTGCTCTCCCACTTTTTTGTCAAATACAATCCCTGTTTCATAATCAAGCGGATCCGATTTGACAGCACGACCAGCACCAAGTCGCATGGCTAACAGGCCAAATTCCATGGCAGGTAAAGCCGCAATGACGCCATCTTGATCTGCTGTTACTTCAAGGACCTGATCTACCTTGACGGGACGATGCAAATCCTCTAAGTCTCCACCTTGTGCCACGACCATTTCTTCAAACTTGGCTAAGGCTTGTCCATTGCTCAAGTGTTCATGAATGGCTTCAATCGATTGATCTAAATTGGCCAATTTCAACATGATTTGTGCTAATTCACAAATAAACTCTGTGACATCAGCACGCCCCTGTCCTTTTAGAATATCCAGGGCTTCCAAAATCTCTAAACGATTGCCAATACTGGTTCCCAAAGGTTGGCTCATATCTGTAATGACAGCGATTGTCTTGCGCCCTACGGCATTACCGAGATCCACCATGGTACGAGCTAGTTCACGCGCCTCTTCAATGGTCTTCATAAAGGCCCCTTCTCCAACGGTGACATCGAGAAGAATGGCATCAGCCCCAGCAGCAATTTTCTTACTCATGACGGAGCTAGCAATCAAAGGAATGGTATCCACTGTCGCCGTCACGTCCCGAAGAGCATACAAGAGTTTATCTGCTTTCACAAGTTGATCAGATTGACCAATAACCGATAAGCCGATCTCCTGCACCTGCTGGATAAATTCCTCTTGAGTCCGCTCAATTTGGAATCCTTTAATCGATTCTAATTTATCAATCGTTCCTCCCGTGTGGCCTAAGCCACGACCGCTCATTTTAGCAACTGGCACTCCGAAACTTGCAACCAGAGGTACCAAGACTAGGGTTACCTTGTCTCCCACACCACCAGTTGAATGTTTGTCCACCTTGATTCTTGGAATTGCTGACAGGTCAAACTGTTGCCCTGTTTGGACCATCTTCATGGTCATATGAGAGATTTCTTCTGTCGTCATCCCTTTAAAATAAACAGCCATAGCAAAAGCAGACATTTGGTAATCTGGAACTGTTCCAGCCACATATCCCTCAATCAGCCATTCAATTTCTTCTTTGTTTAAGGCAAGACCATCTCTTTTTTTCTGAATGATATCTACTGCTCTCATGATTCTTTCTCACTTCTTAAAATATAATAGCCTTTGTCTTTTTTTACGATCTCACAATTGCCAAACGTCTCTTCCATCTTGGCCTTAGCACTTGGAGCCCCTTGCTTTTTCTGAATGACAATGGTCAAGTCTCCACCTGGCTTCAAATGATCAAAACTACCCGTAATCACCTGATGCACCACTTTCTTACCGGCTCGGATCGGCGGATTACTGATCACATGGTCAAAGACCCCTTCAACCACTTCATAGACATCCGAAGAAAAGATCTGAGCTTCCACGCCATTTCGGCTGGCATTTTTCTTAGCCAAGTCTAGCGCCCGCTCATTGACATCCACCATGGTCACGGCGACTCCCTGTGCTTTAGCTAGAGAGAGGCCAATTGGACCATAGCCACAACCGACATCAAGAACGCTTTCCCCTCCTTGGAAATCCAGGGTTGATAAGAGCACCTGGCTTCCATAATCTATCATTTTTTTACTAAAGACGCCCGCATCTGTATAGAAATTCATCTTTTGTCCCAATAAAACAACAGCCAGATCATGAATATCATGGGCTGCATCTGGGTTTATATCGAAATACATTTTACTCATAAGGTTATTTTATCATAATTCATTCGTTTTTTAAATCGTTTACACGACCTCTAAAAATTGGTATACTAAAGACTACAATAGGAGTGACATATGGACAAAGAATTTTTACATTTTGAAAAAATCAATCGGGAAACCTGGCAAAATTTGCATCGCAAAACCACCCCACCTCTCTCTCAAACAGAGCTTAATTCTATTAAAAGCTTTAACGACCGCATCAACCTCCAGGATGTGCGTGACGTCTACCTGCCTTTGACAAACTTGATCGGAATCTACAAGCGTTCCAAAGAAGATTTGGCCTTCTCAAAGGGGATTTTTCTTCAAAAAACCAGTGAACGCCAACCCTTTATCATTGGAGTTTCTGGGAGTGTCGCTGTTGGGAAATCGACTACTAGCCGTCTTCTCCAAATCCTACTTTCGCGGACCTTCGAAGGCAAGACCGTAGAATTGGTGACAACAGATGGCTTTCTCTATCCAAATGCTATCTTAAAAGAACAAGAGCTCCTCAATCGAAAAGGATTTCCTGAAAGCTATGACATGGAATTGCTTCTTGATTTTCTCAATCAAATCAAAAACAACAAAAGTGTAGAAATCCCTGTCTATTCCCACGAAATTTACGATATTGTCCCAGATGAGAAGCAAACGATTTTACCGGCTGATTTTGTCATTGTAGAAGGAATCAATGTCTTTCAAAATCCACAAAATGACAGTCTCTATATGACCGATTTCTTTGATTTTTCAATCTATGTGGATGCCGCAGTCGATGATATCGAATCTTGGTATATCGATCGCTTCCAAAAACTCCTTGCATTAGCTCAGAATGATCCCAATAACTACTACTATCGATTTACAGAGCAACCCCTAGATGAAGTTTTAAGCATGGCCCATCAGGTCTGGGAATCCATTAATTTAGTCAACTTGCAACATTACATTCAACCAACCCGTAACCGAGCTGATCTGATTCTCCATAAGGCAACCAACCATGAAATCGACGAAATTTATCTCAAACGCTAGAGAAAATGGCCTTTTACCGGTACTTTTTTAAGGAAAAGCTATTTTAGGCTTGTCAAATCATAACTTTTCATATATAATGAGATAGTTAGATTATCAATGGAGGTGAATAACTTGGCAAACATTAAATCAGCTATCAAACGCGCTGAATTGAACGTTAAACAAAACGAAAAAAACTCAGCTCAAAAATCAGCTATGCGTACTGCAATCAAAGCTTTTGAAGCAAACCCATCTGAAGAACTTTACCGCGCTGCTAGCTCAGCTATCGATAAAGCAGAAACTAAAGGTTTGATCCACAAGAACAAAGCTAGCCGTGATAAAGCACGTCTTGCAGCGAAACTTGGTTAATCAAGAACAGCATAAAAATCAAGCTCTCCGGAGCTTTTTTTGTTCCTAAATTTTTGAGAGGTGCTTATGAAAATTGTTATTATCGGCTATTCAGGTTCTGGCAAGTCAACTTTGGCTGAAACCTTAGCTCGCTACTACTCCATCCCTAAGCTTCATATGGATACCATCCAATTTCAACCGGGATGGATAGACAGTGACCGGGATTGGATGGAGGGACAGATGAAACAGTTTCTTAGCCAACATAAAGACTGGGTCATTGATGGAAATTATTCATGGTGTTGCTATGAGGAAAGAATGGAGCAAGCAGACCACATTATCTTTCTCAATTTCTCTCGTTGGAACTGCCTCTATAGAGCCTGGAAACGATACCGTCGTTATAAGGGACGCGTTCGTGAGAGTATGGCAGAAGGCTGCCCTGAGCGCTTTGACTGGGAATTCATCCGTTGGATTCTTTGGGACGGACGAACAAAAACTGCCAGAGAAAGGTATCAAAACATCCACTCCACCTATCCCGAAAAATTTATCTCTCTCAAGAATCAAAAAGAGCTGGATGCGTTTCTAAAAAACATACAATAAAAAGGTTGGAGATTTTAACCCAAACCTCAGATTGTAGACAAAGTCATATTAAAAACTTTCCTTAGGTGAGTACGGACGTCAGCGAACTTCTACGAAGTTCCATGACTAAATCAAGATACAAAGGGCGTCTGCGGATAAAGTCAAAATAGGAAGTTTGACGCAGAATCTTTCGATTCTAGGAGAACTTATCTTTTTGACACAATCCGCAGCCCGTATTCAATTTGTATTGAGCCCCCTCGCTCTTTAATTTCTGGGCTCAGGCTAAAACAGTTTCCCAAACTGTTTTACTCTCAATAATTCCGAGTGCCTGAAACTGTATTGTTTCAGGCACTTTTCTCACAGCGGAAAGTTTCAATATTTTCTTAATCCAATCTAAAAATTGGAACTCAATTTTATTTCTTAGCAGGATCGCTTAATTTATTTTACTTTAAAGTAGTTTGTCTACATTTTAAGGTTGGGATATCTATCCCAACCTTTTCTTATTTATCAACGTAATCGCCACCGGTGAAGCCATAGTATTCTTCTAGACTCAAACCTGAGTCCGCGATATCTTGCGCTTCTTTTCCGATATAGCGGAGATGCCAGCTTTCTGGCATGTAGCCTGTTACTTTTTCTTTACCTTCCTGGTAACGAACCACAAAGCCATATTTAGCAGCATTCTTGAGCAACCACTTACTTGGTCCAGGTTCGGTCACCAGATTCCCACTGGTATCGATCAAATCAAAGGTCAAACCTGTCTGGTGTTCACTATAACCCGGTCTTGCAGAATACCGATCGGCGGCTTCCTGACCATCTTGATTGACATAGTTTTGATAGAGGCCAACTTGGGTATCGTAGCTACGAAAACCACTATATTGATCACTGATCGGATAACCTTCTGCCTGCATAGCCGCGATCAATTCATGAAGGGCTGAAACAGCTTCAGGATCTTCACCTGGGTTAAAGTCAGGCGACAAGGGATAATGTTTGTTGGCGATCATGACCTCACCATATTTCCCTTTGACACTATAGTAGGAACCATTATAGCTGACACCAGAGTCCACTTTCACATCTGACTTCCCAGCTTTTGACGACTCTTCTTTTCCTGTCTCTTTTGACGTATCCTTTGCAGAAGACGTTTCTTTGGAAGACTTGGTTTGCGTTTGCTTGGTCTCTTCTTTTGCAGAAGATTTAGAACTAGTGGATTGAGATTGGGAGCAAGCTGTCAGGGTTAACAAGGCAACTGTCACCAAAGTGAATTTGGAAAATCTTGCTTTCATGAGAAATCTCCTATGATTCTTTTGTTACGACAATATCCGTAATCACATAACTTGCACCTACTTTTTTCAAGGTGTAGGTCTTGTACTTGCGGTTTTGTGAATCTGGATGACTATCTGTATAATGCACGGTAAAGTCTTCATAAGTCTTAATCGTCACCACACCATTTTCTTCCGTGACACTTTGAATGTCCAAAGCTCCTGGAGTATAGTAGTCAATTTTTGCCTTTCGAACACCATCACCAGTTGTGAATTCAACCATGTCCTTGTAGGCTTGACTTTGTGTGTCATAGTATTTAGAGTAGGTGTTGTTTCGATTTGAAACTGAGCTAAAGACAGCGTCGCGGTACTCTTTCAAGAATTCTTCCGCCAAGGTCCGATTTTGTTCCTCTTTGGCTGCTTGCGCTTTCTTAGCATCTTGCGCACTCTTGATGCGTTTCAGGGTATCTTTGGCTAGTTTAAGTTCGATCGGATCGTTCTCCCCCTCTTCAATCGTCACCTTAGCCTTCTCAGTTGTATAGGTTTCCCCATTCATGTTGAAGACAGCATGTACTTCAATTTCTTGATAAGGGATGCTATCTACTTCAAAGGTCGTGCTGGTTCCGACTTCTTTGCCGTTAACCACAACCTTCACATCCGTTGGGTTTTCAACTTCATCTGGGAACTCAACTTCTAAATTGCGTTTTTCAGAATTCAACTGCAATTCTAAGTTATTCTTGGTTGCTTTTTTAGGATTGAGATGGATCTTAGAAGTAACATTTCCGACCTCTGTTTTAGCAGTCAATTCCATTTCTTTTGTATTGTAATGGAAAGAACCAAGATCTGTCACTGCATCTTTTTTCAAGGTCACCGTTTTATTGGCAGCCACTTTGAGTTTGGCTTGGTCCAAATTGGTCTTGACCTTCACTTGTACTGGATAGCTGGCTACACGGTATTCTTGGAAGATCCCAAATTTCTTGTCCGCTTTTTCCAAACCAAAGATCTTGTTTCCCGATTTATCCGTATAGCTACCTTCTCCACCATTATCAATGATCTTATTCAACTCTGTGCCGATATCGACCCCTTGATCTTCCATGCTGGTAATAAAGCTTTCGGCTTCATCCTTTGTCCATTTATCGTTATCGGTTGAAAGCAGGTCTGCTGCTTCGCGATAATCCTTGGTGTCCACTGCTTTAATAAATTTATCTGCAGTCACTTCGACACGCGTTGTTGACTGGAAGTAAAAGAAGGCTGCTACCAAAGCGATCACAAGGACTGAAATAGCAGAAATAATCCCAATTTTCTTCTTGGAAAGTTTCTTTTCACCCTTCGTTTTCGGGGCCTTTTGTTTTTTCTGAGCTGGACCTGCTTCTGTGACATTTGGACCAGCAAAGACCTGCGTTTGCTCAGCAGCAAGTGGAGTCGTATACTCTTGAGTCGGCTGTTGAGGCACATATTCCTGTGTTACTTCTGTTGAATCTGGGTTCGCAAATTCTGCTTCAGGCACAGGTCCTACAAAAAACTCGAAGTTTTGACTTTTTGCAGCGGTAAATTCTTCTGCACTTGGCTTGCGGCCATAGGTTTCTTCAAAATGTTGCAACCAAGCCTGACGAGCTGCTAGAAGTGGATCAACATTCTTCACTTCTTCAACTGGTTCAACCACTGGTTCCTCAACAGGAGCGACTTCCTCTGCTGGGGCATTTCCTGCGATAGACTGAATTTGTTTCAAATCAAATCCACAAGCTTTCCCAGCCATAAACTCTTCTGGTGACGGTTTGCGACCGATCACTTTTTCAAATAATTCAACCCATTTCTTTTGCATGGATCTCTTCTCCCTCATTATAAAATAGGGAAAGTGGGTTCCCCCACCTTCCGTTTTGTGATATTGTTAGAATCCAAAGTTAGAGAAATTTGGAGCACTTGGAATAAATCCTACGGCTACTTGTTCTAAAATACGAGCATTCACATAAATGACAAAGATGGCAATGAGAAGCAAGACAACAGATGATGCTACTAGAAGCAAGAATTTATCTGCTTTAAAGCTTGTCTTGTTCAATCCTTGATGAACGACATAGCATGTTCCAACAAAGAACAAGAAGAAAATAAGGAAGTTTACAAAGCCATAAAATTCATAAACTTTTACAAGACCTACTAAGAAAGCAAGAAGGGCAAGTGGCAAAGTGTAAACAGACAAACGTCCAAACTCTTCAAATGAACGACCGTAACTGTATTCCTTATCTTGAAGAACCACACGACGAACAAAGAATCCAGCTACTTGGAAGGCGTAAAGGCTAAAGAATAGGGAAATCAATGTCAACATAAAGGCACGGAAATCCATTCCATAACCACCTGTAGCTCCACTAGCTGTGAAGAATGTCCCCAAGGTCAAGACAAAGGCAGTCAAGACATACTGTAAAATTCCGTTAAGTGCTTTTGGATTTTCTACAGCCGTTGGACGTTTCAAAGCTGAAAGGAACCAATTCCAGTAACCACCAACGGCTACACCAAATTGACTTGGTTGGGCAGGATAAGGTTGTCCTGGTTGACCTTGGTAAGGAGCTTGTTGATAAGCTGCTTGAGTCGGTTGTTGGTAGGCTTGTTGGAAAGCTGGCCCATTCGCTGGAGCAGCTTGAGGAGCCGGTTCTTGAACTGGAGCTGCAACTGGTTCTTCAACAGGTGCAGTTGGTGCTGCGACAAACTCTGGAGCTTGAGGAGCTGCTACTGGTTCTTCTGTAGGGGCAGTTGGTGCTGCGACAAATTCTGGAGCTTGAGGAGCTGAGACTGGTTCTTCAATAGGTGCAGTTGGTGCTGCGACAAACTCTGGAGCTTGAGGAGCTGCTACTGGTTCTTCCACAGGTGCAGTTGGCGCTGCAACAAACTCTGGGGCTTGTGGAGCAGCAACTGGTTCTTCCACAGGTGCAGTTGGTGCTGCGACAAATTCTGGGGCTTGTGGGGTTTCTGGAACCACTACTTCTTCTTGAAATTCTCCTGCAGCCAGTGCTTGAGCAATTTCTTCTGCACTAGCAGAACGACCATTTACGGCTTCGAAATAATCCAGCCAATCTTGTTTTGACATAATGAATCTCCTTAACTATTGTTTATACTAGGGTATTATACAAAATTTCTGAACCATTTTCAATGAAAGACTGGAAAATCCCTGTAATATCTTTTGAAAAACATGCAAATTCTACTCATTTTTAGAAATTAGTAAAGAAAGAGGCTAGGCAAAAACTGTCCAGCCTTTGATGTTTGATAGGAATAAGTGCAAGACGCAGTGGTTGATTGGCATCTTTGTTCGCCTTTTAAGCTCCAAAGATGACCTAATGAGGGAAACAAAGTTTCCTTTATCCACAACCTTCAACAGTCTCCCAGACTGTTGAAGCTATGCGGGGGCGGGAAGATTGAAAAGGTTTGGGGAACCTTTTCAACTTTTTTTATTTTACGGAGTTCTTTCCCACTCCCGTTTCTTAGGATTCAAATGCATCCATGCCACCTTGGACGTTGGTCACATCATAGCCTTGCTCTTCTAGAAATTGGCAAGCTCGTGCTGAGCGTCGACCTGACTTGCAGATGACATAATAGAGATGATCCTTCTCTAATTCCTGGTAGCGATCTGCTAACTCAGATAAGGGAAGAAGACGAACTCCGTCTAAGTGAAGGGCATCATATTCCTCCTGCTCGCGTACATCAAGAACGTGTAAGTCTCCTTTTTGATAAGCTTGGTAAAAGCTTGAAAATGGAATTTCTTTCATGATTTCTCCTATCAGGTATGTTATGGGAGGGTTAGAATTTCATAATGAAAGCCAACAGCCTCTAAAAATCGTAACAAGTCTTGGGTTTTAATAAAGATCGTCTTTTCATTGGTATTGGGATGGAAAGTCATGATCTCCTCTGACACAATGTCTTTATCGAAATAGACTCGAATATCTTTTTCTCCATTGTTCAATAAACCAAATGGAGAAACCGTACCTGCCGGTAATTGCATTTTTTCAGCTAAAGAATCTGCTGAAGCCATGCGGATCCGGTTGGCTTCCACTTGCTCTTTGAAATCCTCCATATCCAATGGTTTCTGGTCGTCCATGATGAGCAGATAGAATTGGGTTTTCTTCTTATTGGTCAAAAACATGGACTTGGTCCGAACACCTTCTAAGCCTTCAATGTAAGAATCGGCCTGCTCAGTTGTGAATGCAGGTGGGTGTTCCACCACGTCAAATGAAATGCCTAACTCGTCTAATTTCTCTTTAACTTGTTGATAAGGATCCATCGTCGCTCTCCTTTATTTTTGAATGATCTCTTGTACTAAGGTTTGCAATTCTGGAACCACCTCTGCCTCAAACCAAGGATTTTTAGCCATCCAGATTTGATTGCGAGGGGAAGGGTGAACGAGTGGAAAATAGGTTGGCAAATAATCTTTAAAATGGTGAACCCGTTCGGTTACCTTGCCACTAACCTTTTCATGAAGGTAGTATGCTTGGGCATATTGTCCAATTAAGAGGGTTAACTCAATATCCGGACACTCCTTGAGAAGTTGAGGGTGCCACTTTTCCGCAAAGCCTTTGCGAGGTGGAAGGTCACCAGATTTCCCATGCCCTGGGAAATAAAAGTCCATGGGGATGACCGCAAACAAACCAGAATTATAAAAGGTGTCTTCGTCAACTCCTAACCATTCGCGCAGGCGGTCACCACTCTTATCCTTCCAGTAAATACCAGCTTCTTCCGTCTTCATCCCTGGAGCTTGTCCGATAATATTGATACGAGCTGTCTTTGGGGCTGCAAAGAGTGGCTCTATCCCTTTCTCTGTATATTCTTTATTTTGAGGATCTGCCATAATGGCTTGTTTAATGCTTTCAATCGTTGACATAAGTCCTCCTTCTATGGAAAAACTCAGCCAGAAAAACTGGCCGAGTAGTGGATTATTTGATTAGTTCATAGATGGCTTCTGCGTAAATAGCTGCTGCACGATAGAGATCTTCAACATCTGCGAACTCATTAGCTTGGTGCATAGTATTGACATAGTCTGGGAACATAGCACCAAAGGCAACGCCACGTTTCAAGAGACGACCAAAGGTACCACCACCGATCACTTGTTCATGTCCTTTGAGGCCAGTTTGTTTTTCGTAAACACGCAAGAGGGTGGATACCAATTCATCATCCATCGGAACATAGTGAGGTGTGTGACCATGGGCTGACAAGCTTACTGTAGCCACTCCTTCGATCTTTTCAAGGATAGCTTTGATAGTTTCAGGATCTGTACCTTGAGGGTAACGGATATTGAGGGCAATAGTGTTGTCTGCTTGGCTGTCATCAAAATGGAAGACACCTGCATTCATACTCAATGGTCCCATTTTGGCATCTGTATGGGCAATTCCTAATTTTTCACCTGCAAAATCTTCGTGAAGAAGTGAAGCTGTCACATGAAGGTAAGCCTTAGCAGCACCACCAAAATCAAATTGGTTCAACAAGAGAGCCAAGTAGGTTGCACCATTGATCCCATCTTCAGGAGTTGATCCATGAGCAGATTTCCCGACAATGGTAACGGTATAGGTTTTTTCGTCAACAGTTGAGATTTCATACTTGAGCTGGTGTTCCTTGGCAAAGGCATCTAAGAGGCCAGCAAGATCTGGTAGTTGTCCAGAAACGACTGCAGTCGCTGACTCTGGTACCATGTTTTCACGAAGGCCGCCTGTAAAGCTATGAAGATGGGCACTTCCTGTGTTGTCATTTCCAAAATGAAGGTACTCAGTGATGTTTCCTTTTTCCCCATTGATGATTGGGAATTCCGCATCTGGTGAGAAGCCAAAATCTGGCTCAGGAAGTCCGACGTGTTTGAAATAGTAATCCATGTCGCCCCAGCCTGATTCTTCATCCGTACCGACAACAAAGCGCACGCGCTTAGAAACAGGGAGTCCTAGGTCTTTAATGATCTTCAAACCATAGTAGCAGGCCATTGTAGGCCCTTTATCATCAGACGAACCACGCGCATAGAGCTTGCCATCGATAATTTCTGGTTTGTAGGGATCCGTCTTCCAACCACTACCTGCAGGCACGACGTCCATATGAGCAAAGATCCCAAGCTCTTCTTCTCCTTCACCAAAGGTAAAGTGACCGGCATAATTATCGACATTCTTGGTTTCATAGCCATCACGTTTGGCAATTTCCAAGAATTTTTCAAGAGCTTTTACAGGACCAGGTCCAAAAGGATGCTCTGCATCTGCCTTGCTGTCATCGCGTTCAGAATTGATTTCCAAGAGGCTGTATAAGTCAGCCATCATCTCATCGCGACGTTTTTCTACTTCTGCTTTAAAGTCAACTGTTGTCATGAATTCCTCCTCGATCTTCTATTTGCTAATTGGCTTAGCGTTTATCAATGATTTCGTCTACTGGTAAGCGATAGCTTGGCTCTACTTTTTCAGCCGCATAGCCAACCGTAATCAAGACTTCCGGACGGAAACGCTCTTCGATATCCAAGACTTCATTGATTTTCGATTTATCAAATCCCAAGATAATATTGGTTCCAATGCCTTGGTCTGTCAAAGCAAGTACCAAGTTCATGGCCACAAGACCAGCATTCAAAGCCAAGTAATCACTTGTTTGTTGGGCATCATAGCGCGCAAATTCAGCAGGAAGATTTTGCATAAAGTATTGCAACTGTTCGTCTGTGAAGTTTTTCACCCCACCGACACGCGCAATCTTGCGAGCCCGTTTTTGCAAATCAGTATCTGTAAAGAGGGCGATGGTCACAGGTGCTTCCATGACTTGATCGTAGTTTGCACCATAGGCTAATTTTGCCAATTCAGCATTTTTTTGACGAACGACCACAAATTTCCAAGGCTGGCTATTGTGGGCACTAGGGGCCAAGGTTGCGATCTCAATAGCAGTCCGTACATCCTTTGGATCGACCGGTTGGTCAGTGAAATGCTTGATCGCATGGCGTTTTTTATTGAGCTCTAGAAATTTCATAAGCTTCTTCCTTTTCTATTTCTGTTACCTCTATTTTAACACAAAATGAAAGAGCTTGCAGGGTTTTACAGCTGGAGATTGTGAAAAAAGAAGCGGACATTTTTAACATCCGCCTCTTTTGGGATAGGTTGAATACACAAGAGATCCACCTATGATTCATTGGAGAGATTGAAATAGGCAGCTACTTCTTTGGTATAGCCGTATTTCTCAATTAAGGTAGTTAGCAACTCGATGTTATGGCCCCGATAGTTATCCTCGCGTCTCAATTCTTCGTACATCTCAATAAAGGGAAGGCCCTTGTCCTTGGCATCTTGGAGCTCTGCTTCATAGTCATAGGCCACCTTACGAAATTGCAGGTTGGTCACTCCATCTTCTTCGACATCGATCAGCGCATACTGAGCTCTGTGGTTTTGAATTTGTTCCCAGTCGAAATATGGCATGCCAATAGTCCCTGGATTGAGAATCTGCTGGCCCTGGTTGCCATAGCGAAGCAACTGCTTGTGAACATGACCGTAGATGGCCATATCCGTCTGGTCATCCAGCAGTTGGTCAAAGTTCTCCGTCACATTAGCTGGACGCAAGTCACCACCATAATTCTTTTCTGGCAAGTTGTGGGTCAGTGAAAAGCGAATGCCATTGACCTCCTTCTTCTCTACCAATGGAAGGGATCGAAGCCAATCAATTCGCTTAGGATCCAGTCCTTCCATAAGGTACTGAGTGAGGCGAAGGAGTTGGATCTCCTGCGGATCCTCAAGTCCGTACTCGCCATCCAAGGCTTCTAAGAGACAATCGTCCCAATTTCCCCGAACAGCCGCTGTGATCGGAATCGCATCCAGCAATTCAAAAAGGTCCTCTCTTCCAGGCCCCGGTAGCAAAATATCTCCCAAAAGCCAGTATTCCGTTGCGCCTAGAGCACGCGCATCCGCAATCACTGCCTCCAGGGCTGTCGTATCTCCGTGGATATCAGATAAAATAGCGATTCGATGGTTCATTTTAAACTCCTTATGATTGGTATGATTCAGAATCCTCCGCAACTTCCATCAAGAGACTTGCTTCTTCTTGCTTTCCTTGATGGAGCTTAGCTTGCACCGCTTCAGCCACTGCTCGTGGGATGCCAACTGTGACGATCTCATCTACAGTAGCTTCTTTGATTTTGGTCAGTGACTTGAAGTGTTTCATCAGCAACTGCTTGCGTTTTGGTCCCAAGCCTTCGATGCCGTCCAGCTGGGAAGAGAAGGAATTCTTAGAACGAAGCTGGCGGTGGAAGGTGATGGCAAAACGGTGGACTTCATCCTGGATCCGTTGCAGGAGGAAAAATTCCTGCGAGGTCCGAGAGAGTTCAATGACTTGGAGAGGATCACCAAAGAGCAATTCATGGGTTTGGTGCTTGTCATTTTTTTGTAGGCCTGCAATGGGAATATCCAGCCCTAACTCCTCTTGAATGACTTGCTTAGCGATATTAACCTGGCCCTGACCACCATCGATAACGATCAGATCAGGTGGCGTCAGGCCATCCCGCATGACACGGCTGTAGCGTCTGCGAATGACCTCCCGCATGCTGGCATAGTCATCTGGTCCGACAACGGTCTTGATCTTGTACTTGCGATAGTCCTTTTTGCTTGGCTTCCCATTGACAAAGACCACCATGGCTGAAACTGGACTGGTCCCCATGATGTTGGAGTTGTCAAAGGACTCAATGCGCACAGGAGTTGGAATTTGCAGGAGTTTTCCAAGATTTTCAATGGCACCTTGGGTCTTTTCCATCGATTTTTCAAGGAGATTGAACTTCTGCTCCAGACTGACACGTGCATTCTTAATGGCCAGATTGACCAACTGCTTCTTCTCCCCACGCTGGGGCTTGAGGACCTTGGTATCTACTAAGGCCTTGACTGCTTCCTCGTCGATATCCTGAGGAATCAGGATTTCATTAGGAATCAGGTGAGATTTCTCCTGGTAAAACTGCCCCACATAGGTCAAGAAATCCTCGTCTGGATCATTGTAGTATGGAAAGAGATTGACATCACGCTCAATCAGCTTGCCCTGACGGACAAAGAATACCTGCACACACATCCAGCCCTTGTCCACGTAGTAGCCAAAGACATCCCGGTTCTGCAAATCCTTGGCCATGACCCGCTGTTTGGTCCGCAGGGTCCCGATGGCCTGGATCAGATCCCGATACTCGGCTGCCCGCTCAAATTCCATGTTTTGCGCAGCGGTATTCATTTTGAGCTTGAGCTCATCGATAATCTTATCATCCTGCCCCTTGAGGAAATCAGAAACCTCCTGTGCCATGCCCCTGAAATAGGCCTCGTTTTTATGGCAGACCGTGTGGGCCATACATTGCCCTAAATGGTAGTAAAAGCAGACCTTGGAAGGCGGATTGGTACACTTTCGGAATGGGAAAATTCGATCCAAGAGTCGCTTGATCTCATTGGCCGCTCCTACATCTGGATAGGGGCCGAAATAGAGACCACCATCCTTTTTGACCTGGCGCGTAATGATGAGGCGTGGATAGCGCTCATTGGTAATCTTGATGAAGGGATAGGACTTATCATCCTTGAGCATGATATTGTATTTTGGCTTGTTCTCCTTGATGAGGTTGATCTCAAGAAGCAAGGCCTCAATATTGGACTCAGTGACGATAAATTCAAAATCCACAATCTCAGATACCAGCGCTTCCGTCTTGGTATCGTGGCTCCCTCTGAAATAGGACCGCACCCGGTTGCGAAGATTCTTGGCCTTCCCCACATAGATGATGGTACCGTTCTTGTCTTTGTGAATGTAACAGCCCGGACTCGTCGGCAAGAGCTCGAGCTTGGATTTAATCAAGTTATTCATACTCTCTATTATAGCAAAAAAGGGAGGGGTTAGCCTCTCTCTAATATGTTTGTATTATTATCCACCTTCACCAAGTTAAAAATAATTTTTAAATTATATATCAGACCCTCATCCTCAATCCTTTATCTTCACTTGCCCTTTTTCATAGCAAAAAAGAGAGATCTAAAAGGATCCCCCTTTACTAGCAATCGATAATCTTTATCCTTTGAGATTAGCCATCTGGAAGAGCGGAATCACATAAGGAACAATAGACATCAGGATAGTGAATAGCACGAAGAACCAGAACCAGAAGGAAGCGAGGGCACGCTGGAAAACTCCTGGCTGTGGTTTATTGGCCTGAATATAAGCCTTGATAGCTGGCCATTTGGTCGCAAGAACCACTATCATGACAATGGAACCAATGGCTAAAACACCGATTTGGAGCCAATTCGCTAGTCCCTCGTCCACATGATAAGCTACATAATGCAAGCCTTGGGAAATGACAAAGTTATTGAAAATGTGATAGAAAATTGCCCACCAGATATTGTATTCAAAGGCAATGTAGCCGAATCCTAGACCAATGATACCTGCGAAAAAGAGCTGGTCAAAATTAGCATGGAAGAGGCCGAATAAAATAGCCGTCATGACAATGGCAAAGATTTTGCCATACCGTTCCAAGCCTCGCAAGCCTGCCCCACGGAAGAAGAATTCCTCTGTGATAGGACCAAAAAATCCAGCATACAAGAGCATGGTCCATGATCGCTCAATCGTATCACCTAGATCGGGTGTTGGAGAATGAAGGCCAATGGTCTCAAACATGCGCTCAATCACTTGTGTCATCACAGATGAAAAGACTTGAGAAAAGCCAAGAAAGGCGAGAAGAATAAAGAAGACTGAAAGAGTCATCTTACGTCCCTTGTGCTTAAGATCATATTTATAAAGGGCCTTCTTGCGATAGGCATTAAAGAGAAAGAGTCCAATGGAAATAGAGATAAGATAGGGAATACCTGCCCAAACATTCAGGGCATTGAGTTTCTCCGTTACTTGACTTGGATCTTTTCTGATAGAGCCTGCTAGGGTTAAGCCTAAGAGGACTTCCCACAGGACGGTTACCAAGGTCATTACCAAGAGATAAATGGCAAGTGTCCCGGAATACCTTCCTATATCTTTTTTAGGGTCTAATAATCGGTTGTATTGGTTCATTTCTTCCTCCTAGAAAATAGATAAAAACTCGCACATATTCCTTCGTATAAGACAAAGAAAATCAAAAAGGCATGCATAAAGTAGTCTTCTGGTAATGCAAGAATAATCGAATCCACGCGCGGATCAAAGAGCCAAGTATTGTCCCCAGCAAATAAGACCTGATGAAAGAGCGTAAAGAATTGATCAAAGCCAATCATAACAGCCACCACTGCAATCACCACTGGTAAAACCATCATCCAAAAGAAGAGACTACGGTACAAGGTAAGGTAGCCTTTTTTGACAACTGTCCGCATAAACTGGATAAAACCAGGGAGTGTGACCACAAAAACGACCGTCACTAAGTGAAATAGATACTTGACGGCCTCAAAATGGTGCAAGCCATTTTTTGAAGAGGGGAATTGAGGCATCTTCAACACCCATTGAAAAGGATTGGTCAAGTAGTTCATCAAGACATTAAAATTCTTCATGATGACTGAAGCCGAAAAACCAGTTCGGCTTTGAATCCCCAACCAATGAATCTCCATGGGATAGAGGACCCAAGCCAGAGAAATGGTGAGAAGGATCGTAGCTGACAAGATAAAGAAAAATTGGTTGATTGATTTCAGACTTTTAAGCATCAAAATCCCACTCCGCTAGACTGGCAACAACATGTGTCGGTGCAATTGGTAAGGTCGGCACTTCTTCTGGTTTGGTAAAACCTGTCGTCACCAAAAGGGTTGGAATCCCATTGTCAATACCTGCACGTATATCTGTTAGATAATTGTCCCCGACCATAACGACTTCTTCTCTTTCAAGACCCAAATGTTCAATAGCCTTATCCATGATGATGGCCTTTGGTTTTCCAATGATGACAGGCTCGACCCGTGTCGCTGCTTCGACAAGGGCAATCAGGGATCCCGCTCCTGGCATCAAGCCACGCTCTGTTGGAATGTTCAGGTCCGGATTGGTTCCAATAAAGTGCGCTCCCTTTTGAATCGCCAAGGTCGCAAGAGCAAACTTCTCATAATCCACTTGCCAATCCAGTCCAATCACCACATAATCAGGTGCTTCTTCATTCATGATATAGCCAGCTTCTTCAATAGCATCTTTGAGCCCCGCTTCTCCGATCACATAGACCTTTTTGCCCAAATTTTGGTCATTCATGTAGTCAATGGTCGCAAGGGTAGCTGTATAGATAGTCGAAACTGGGGTTTCAATATTGAAATGAGTGGCCAGCATATCCCGAACAGTCTCTGGTGTGCGGGTTGTATTGTTGGTCACAAAGAGATAGGGAATCTCACGCGCCTGCAGTTCATGAACAAAAGCTTCTCCTGCAGGAATTCGTGATTTTCCTTTGTAAATAGTGCCATCCAAATCAATCAAATAGCCCTTATAGTGCATTTATTCTTCCCTTTCTGTGTCAGCTTCTTCATGAAACTTCTCTGCATCGACTCGTCCACCAGAACCATATAAGAGCAATGCTCCAGCATAGAGGACAAATTGTAACACCAAACCTGTAAAATTAATCCCTTGACTTCCCGATTGGGTGAACAAGAAGGATGCTACCATGAGGATCACAATGGTCAATAACAAGCCTATCACGGTTGCCTGATCCACACTGATTTGATAAACCGTGCGTTTAGTGCTCCGATTTTTCCCGTCAGACTTAGTTTCTGGTTGCAAATTCTCCACAAAATCCGTCACCAAGGTCGCAGCGAGGCTGACTGTCGTGCTAAAGAGCACGCCTTGGGACAAGCGGTGATAGAAATTGGACCAGAAGGATCCTGATTGGCTAGTAATCCCAATCGAGAAGATCATGACCGGTAAAAGAAAGGCCAAGGTGAAATGGATCCAGACCCGGTACCAGCGTATATCTTCTCTTAAAAAGCGACTAAAACTATCTAAATTCAAGCGATAGCGGAAAAATTTATAAATTTCCTCTACCAGGATGATGCCCAAAGCACAAAGAGTCAAGAGCCAATCTCCCAACATGTACAAAGGGTTCTTTTGACGCTTGGCATAGGCCACAACCCGTTTTTGATAGCTTTCAAGTTCCTGTTTTTTATTTTTTAATCTTCTACTTTCCATAAGTCCAACCCTTTTCTTCTACTTCTTCCCACTCAATTTCAGCTTGGGCATTGATCTGACCATCTGAAGTAATTTGGTGCTGGGTCTTCAAGCCCTCTTGTTCATATTGAGAGGTGATGAGACCTCCTGCTAGCACTTCTTTGACATATTTTAGATGAACTTTTTTAGGGACATGATGGGTCAAGAAGTCTGCTCCCATCACCTCAAAAACCCAGTCCAAGTACTTGCTATTGTTGACATGTCCGTTCATATCCAAGTCGTAAAACCGAACTCGGTATTCTTGTTCCACGCCACCTTCTAATTCTTTGAAACGGGGACCACGGAGCATGGTTTTTGAAAATTCAGAGTCAAAGGCATCCGTGATTTCGCTCATAACTGGATGGACCTTGCGCGTATCACGATCCATCAAGACAAAGGTCGCGACCATCTCAATGATAGTATTTCCTGCTTCATCCTTGATATTAAAGGCCCGGTAGCAGAAAAGTCGATTGTGACTCTTGGCATAGGTTTCGATAGTGATTTTCTCATCAAAAACAGGGAGACGCTCGATCTTCATATTGTAATCCGTGATAATCCAGACTAGATTGTAGTTCTCTAAAATGTACATATCACTCATACCCAGCTCAATCGATTGCATGCCCGATACCTGTAAAGACAGCAAGATCAATTGGGGAATCTTAATATAACTATTGACATCGCTCATATCAAACGGAATTTTCATGCTGTATTCAAATGTTTTTGCCATTTTCTACTCCAAAATAAACTTCTCTGCTACAGTGTCTCCTAAAAAGAGACCTTTCTTGGTCATTCGTACAATGTCCTTGTCAGGTACCAAAAGGCCCTGCTGGATCAATTTCTCAACCACTGATCCATATTGTTGGTCAAAATTCACACCAAACTTTTCTTCAAAACGCTTCTTGGAAACGCCTGTTTTCTTACGTAGTCCTAGAAACATCTCTTCCTCCATCATTTCTGTCTGAGTCAGATGCTCTTCTTGGACACGCGCATTTCCCTCTTCGACAGCCTGCATATAGTGACGAATGGGGCCATAATTCTTGTAGCGAATCCCATCGACATAGCCGGATGCTCCAGCTCCCAAACCATAATACTCGGCATTGTCCCAATACATGAGATTGTGCCGACTTTCAAAACCAGGCTTGGAGAAATTAGAAATTTCGTAATGCTCAAAGCCCGCACGCTCCATCTCCTGAATGATGTATTCAAACATCTCCGCTTCTAACTCCTCTTTTGGTAGAGGAAGCTTGCCCCGTCTCATGCGATTCATAAAGACCGTGTGATTCTCCAGAATCAAGCTATAGAGGCTCATATGAGGAATGTCGAGGGCAAGAGCCTTAGCGACATTTTCCTGGACCTGCTCCATGGTTTGCGTCGGAAGGGCATAGATGAGGTCGATCGAAATATTGTCAAAACCAGCCAGCTTTAGACGATCGATATTGTCATAGATATCCTGCTCCTGATGGCTCCGACCAATCTTTTTGAGCAAGCGATTATCAAAGGTCTGTACGCCTAAAGAAACCCGATTAACCGGTGAATCCTTTAAGACAGCAATCTTATCCGGATCCAAATCACCAGGATTGGCCTCGATGGTCAACTCCTCCATCTGAGAAAGATCAAGTGACTTGGTCAGCTCCTTGAGCAGATACTCTAGCTGATCCGCATTTAAGGCTGTCGGTGTCCCACCCCCAATATAGAGAGTCCGTAAATTTGTGATTTCTTCCCGACGAAATTCTTGGATCAAATGATCCAAATAAGCATCGACCGGTTGGTTCTTAATAAAAACCTTCGAAAAATCACAATAAAAACAAATCTGGGTACAAAATGGGATGTGGACATAAGCGGACGTTGGTTTTGTATGCATACCTTTAATTATACCATAAAATTCCCCTAAGTCCGAGAAGAAAAGGGTGGATGACGCAAGGATTTCCTTGACAAGAAGGAATGAAAGAAATAGAATAAAGCTAATCACATTCGGAGGTAAGGAGATATGAACAACTAAGTTTCGTTAAATAAAATACTTTATTTAGTGGACTGCTTGTTCTATCTCTTTTTGTGTACCCTCTTGCCTATTCTCCAACTTTTTGTTGGCTTAATAAGGTCTTTTTCTGCCTGGGTTCCACCTGAATACAGCTCTACTAAATAGGTAGAGCTGTTTTTTTGCCCCAGTAGAAAGGAATCTTATGCTAAAACTATCCCACCTCACCATCCGCCATACAAAAGATTTACGCGATTTGGTTCGCGATCTGTCCCTAACTATTCATGAAGGGGAAAAAGTTGCCATTATTGGCGAAGAAGGAAATGGAAAGTCTTCTTTGCTTCATGTCCTCATGGCCCCAAAATCCCTACCAGATTATCTGACTATAGAAGGAGAAATCACCACTTCTTTTCACTCCTATGCCTATATTCCCCAGTCTTTGCCGGAAGCCTTGAAAGGAAAAACCTTGGAAGAATATTTTTTTGGAGAAGACGAGTTAGACTATGCCACCCTCTACAGACTGGCTGATCAATTGCAATTTGATAGCGCCCGCTTTGCAAGCGACCAAGCTATTGGAAGTCTATCTGGAGGAGAAGCCCTTAAAGTCCAACTGCTTCACGAACTTTGCCGTCCTCATGAATTGTTATTTTTAGATGAACCTTCAAATGATCTGGATTTGGAAACCCTGGACTGGCTCCAGCAGATGATCCAAACGAGCCCCCAAACCATTCTATTTATTTCCCATCATGAGGATTTTTTGACGCAGACGGCGGATACGATCATCCATCTAAGACAGATCAAACACCGCAAGGAGGCTGAAACCATTGTAGAGCACCTAGGCTATCAAGACTACAGTAGCCAGAGGGAGCAACAATTCAAGCAGCAGTCCCAGCAAGCTGCCAACGATCAACGAACCTACAAGAAAACAATGGAGAAGCATCGCCGCGTCCGTCAGCAAGTTGAAACATCCTTACGAAACACTAAGGATAGCACTGCTGGACGTCTCCTGGCAAAGAAAATGAAGTCCCTCCTCTCACAAGAAAAGCGCTACGAGCGAGAATTCCAATCCATGACTCCCCAACCCTATGATGAGGAAGTCATCAATCTGCATTTCCCTCCCCTCACTCCCTTGTCTCCTCAAAAACGAGTCCTTCTATTAGATCAGGAAGAACTCGCAATTGGTGACCGATTCCTGGTCAAGAACCTCTCCCTCACTCTTCAAGGCCAGGATAAGATAGGGATTATCGGTTCTAACGGTGTAGGGAAATCCACTTTCCTAAAAATGATATGGAAAAGTCTACAGAAGAATGAAAGTATCCGCACTGCCTATATGCCACAAGATTACACTGAACTTCTCCCTTTGACTCAGACACCCGTTCAATTTCTACAGCATTCAGGCGATCGCGAAGAAATCAACACCATTCAATTGCATTTAGCCTCCCTCAACTTTACCTATTCTGAAATGCACCATCCGATCTCTGAACTTTCTGGTGGCCAGCAAGGAAAACTCTATCTCCTTCAACTAGTGCTCACAAGTCCCCAATTTCTACTCTTGGACGAGCCTACTCGCAATTTTTCCCCCACTTCCCAACCAGAAATTCGACGCCTATTCGCAGACTACCCAGGTGGACTAGTCACGGTCTCCCACGACCGGACCTTCCTCAAAGAAGTCTGCCAAAAAATCTATCGCCTGACCGAAAATGGTTTGGTAGAAATAGAGTCGCTCTAATGCAAAAAAAAGATTGGCGAAAACCAATCTTTTCTTCTATTCCTTCGCTGCCTCTTGTCCTAATTCTTGAGTGCGTTTGTAGGCTGCTTCCACTCCTGCAATGATGTCGCCCCGTAAGCCGACTTGCTCTAAACGGTTGACTCCTGCGATGGTAGAGCCACCCGGGCTACAAACTGCATCTCGCAAGCGGGCTGGATGCTCGCCTGTCTCTAGGACCATTTGACTAGCTCCTTGGAAGGTCTGGGCAGCCATCTGCAAGGCTTGCTCTCGTGTAAGTCCTAATCCTACTCCTGCATCTGCCATGGCTTCAATCATCTGATAGACAAAGGCTGGCCCACAGCCTGCGACAGCCGTTGCAGGATCCATTAATTTTTCCTCGATCTCGTAGAGAGCCCCCGGTCCTGCTAAGAGCTGCTTGACCTGGGCTATCTGCTGGTCTGTCACTGCTTGGGAGCGGGCCAGACTAATAACACCTTGACCAATGGCCACAGGCGTATTGGGCATGATGCGAACGAGACCCACCTGGTCGTTCTGGATCACGTCAGCCATCTTTTCTAATTCCAGGCCTGCGGCCATGGACACTAGCAGGAGATTAGAGTGTTGAGCCAAGATTCCTTGATACTCTTCTAAGAGAGGACAAATCTGATAAGGTTTGACCCCTAAAAAGATTACTTCAGCCTCTTGAAAGACTTGTTCAAGATCAGACGCCGTTCCCCCATACTGGCTGATAAACTCTTGCACCTTTTGAGGAGAACGATTGACCAAGAGCAGGTCTTGCGCGTCTAATTCTTTTGCTACTGCTTTGGCTAAACTAGCCCCCATGTTTCCAAGACCGATAAATGCAACTTTCATTTCTTACCTCACTTGACCATTTCCACTGACGATATATTTATAACTGGTCATTTCCCGGAGTCCCATGGGTCCACGCGCATGGAGTTTTTGGGTCGAGATCCCCATTTCACAACCTAGGCCAAATTGACCCCCATCTGTAAAGCGTGTAGAAGCATTGACATAAACCGCTGCTGAATCTACTTGCTGGGTGAAATAAGCGGCTGTCTCAGGATTTTCAGTCACAATAGCATCCGAATGATGGGTGCTATGAGCTTCAATGTGGTCCACCGCTTCCTCGACTCCATCAACGACCTTGACTGCTAAAATATAATCTAAAAATTCGGTATCAAAATCCTGTTCCTGTGCCGCTGTCCCAGAAATGATTGCTTGTGCTTGCTCATCTAGGCGCAACTCAACGGATCTTTCCCGATCATCCACTAAACGCTCTTTGACCAAAGGCAAGAAGTCAGACGCGATCGCTCGATCGACCAACAAGACCTCCATGGCATTGCAGACGGATGGGCGACTGGTCTTAGCATTTTCAATAATGGCGAGGGCTTTCTGGAAGTCAGCCTTCTTGTCCACATAGACATGGACGATCCCAGTTCCCGTCTCTATCACAGGGACAATGGCATTTTCAACTACTGCTTGGATCAATCCAGCACCACCCCGTGGAATGAGCAAATCTAAATAGCCCTTAGCCTTCATCATTGCTAGGCTAGAAGCACGACTTGTATCTTGGATCAGTTGGAGAAGATCTGGATTGAGTCCAGCTTCTTCCAAACCAACTTTGAGGGCTGTCACGATCGCTTGGGCAGAATGAAAGGCATCCTTTCCAGTACGAAGGACCACTGCATTTCCACTCTTGATGGCAAGGGCTGCAGCATCAGACGTCACATTTGGCCGGCTTTCATAAATGATGCCAATGACACCCATGGCGACTCGGACTTTCTGAATTTCAAGACCATTTTCCAAGACTTCAGTATCCAGCAACTCCCCAATCGGATCTGGCAGGTCTATTAAAGCACGAATTCCTTGTGCCATCCCTGCAATCCGTTCTTGATCAAGAAAGAGGCGATCCAGCATGACGTCAGAGATCTTCCCGCGTGCCGCTTCCATATCGATTTGATTGGCTGCTAAAATGACTTCCGTCGCTTTCAAAAGCTGGCTGGCCATGGCTTCCAAGGCCTGATTTTTAAGAGCTGTACTGGCTGTATTGATACTTTTCTTAGCTGATCTCGCTAAGCTTAATTGTTCTTGTGTTGTTCCCATACGTTTTCCTCTAGAATTCTGTAAAGAGTAGGTCAATTTCAGGAGTTACTGAGATCCAATCATCCCGGTGGATAAGGATTCCCTTAGCTTTTTTAGATTGGAGTAGATCGCGCACAGCTGATTGGCCCAGACGGACCTTACCTTTTCCTAATAATTGACCAGTCTCTTGATGATAGACGCTGACGATGTCGTGATAAGAAAAATCGCCTTCTGCCTTGGTCACACCAGAAATCAATAGACTTTTTCCATGATCCAACAGCGCTTCCGCTGCTCCAGCATCCACCCAAACAGCACCTTTGCTTGCTGCGTAAAAGGCTAGCCATTTCTTCTGGGTTTTTAAGCCCTTATCCTCTGCAAGGAAGTAACTGCCATCCGCTTGCTCTTCTGCTGCTTCGATCAAGGCATCAGACTTAAGAGACGAGCATATATAGACAGGAACCCCTGACTCGGTCGCAAGGGTGGCTGCCTTGAGTTTGGTCAGCATTCCACCAGTTCCGTTGCTACTGCCAGCACCACCCGCCATCTCGATCATCTCACGAGAAATGTGTTCGATTCGATCCAAGCGCTTAGCTGTTGGATCCTGAGAAGGATTGGCTGTATAGAGACCATCGACATCTGTTAAAAGCACCAAAAGATCAGCTTGAACCATGGCTGCAACCTGCGCACTCAAGGTATCATTGTCTCCTACTTTTAACTCAGCAATCGAGACTGTATCGTTTTCATTGATAATCGGGATGGCCCCACGATTAAGCAAGACAGAAAGGGCCTGGTGGGCATTCTTATAGCGGCGCTGATCCGCAAAGTCATCCTGGGTCAACAAAATCTGCGCAGAAACAATGTTGCGCAAGAGCAGGTTAGCTGTGTATTCTTCCATCAGTAAGCCTTGCCCAACTGCCGCAGAAGCTTGCTTGTCTGCCACCTTGGTCGGCCGTTTCTTAAAACCAAGGGCACCAAATCCAGCAGCAACCGCCCCTGATGAGACCAAGATCAACTCATGGCCCGATTCGTGTAAGAGAGCCAACTGCTGCGTAATGACCTTGACCTTCTGTCTGGAGAGACTCCCATCGGGATTGGTCAAAGACGAGGTCCCTACTTTAAAGACGATTCGTTTTGCTTTCATCGCTATGATTCTTTCTAATACTATTTATTTCGTATCTAATGAAAGTGACTGAATCTCCATTCAGCCATTCTTCATTATCCTTTTCGAAGGTCTTCCAGCGTTTTCTCAAAAATCGCTGGTACTTCTGCTGTAAATTCCAGGGTCTCGCCTGTACGGGGATGGGTAAAGCCGAGTGTCCGCGCATGAAGAAACTGTCCTTGTCCTTTAAGTGTCTTCTTAGGACCATAAGCAGGATCTCCAGCCACGGGATGGCCAATATAGGCCATGTGGACCCGAATTTGGTGGGTCCGACCAGTCTCCAGTTGCAACTCTACCAAGGTGTAATTCCCAAAACGTTCCAAAACTTGAAAACGGGTCACTGCAGGTTTTCCTTTAGCCGTCACCGCCTGTTTTTTCCGGTCCTTTTCACTACGACCAATTGGTGCTTCAATCATGCCCCGATCGTTGGGAAGGTTGCCATGGACAATAGCCCAATACTTCCGTAGTGATTTTTTGTCTTTTAGTTCTTCTGCTAAGGCGACGTGAGCTTGGTCATTTTTTGCGACCATCAAGAGGCCTGACGTGTCTTTATCGATCCGATGAACGATCCCTGGACGCAATTCCCCATTGATCCCCGAAAGGTCCTTAACATGGTATAAGAGCGCATTGACCAAGGTCCCACTAGTATGACCCGCACTTGGGTGAACAACCATGCCTTGAGGTTTATTGACCACCACAACATCTTGGTCCTCATAAACGATGTCTAAGGGCAAATCTTCTGCTTCATAACTGACCTCTTCCACTTCTGGGACTTCATACTGGATGATGTCCCCTTCTTTGACCGTGTACTTGGCTTTTTTCACAGTCCCATTGACCAGAACTTTTCCTTCTTTGATCTGCTCATTGGCCACAGCTCGTGACAAGGGAGTCAAATCCGCCAAAGCCTTATCCAGTCGCGCACCGGCTACTTCAATTTTAATTTCCATGCGTTTCCTCTTTCAACATCAGGATCAGGAGCAAGAAAACTCCAACTGTCAAATAGCTATCTGCTACATTAAAAATGGCAAAATTCATAAAGTCCAAGTGGAACATATCGACCACGAAGCCCTGACGCAGGCGATCGATAAAATTCCCCAACCCACCTGCAATAACCAAGGTCAAGCCTGTCACCATCCAAAGCGACCCCTTGAGATGCTTATAGAGATAGTAAAAGGCCCCCACCATCACGACTAGAGTGATGAGGGTAAAGAACCATTGCTGATTTTCAAGAAGCGAAAAAGCTGCACCTGTGTTTTGAAGATAAGTCAGACTGACCACATGGGGGATAAAAGACTTGACGACACCCAGTGGAATGTTCTTCACCACATACCATTTGACCAGCTGATCTAGTAGGACCAAAAGGACGATCGCTACTGGGACCATTGTTTTTCTCTTCATTTCTTACCTCTTTTGATCAAAATATTCTACCATGACCTCGACAAACTTCTCTGCTACAGGAGAGAGATCCATCTCTTCGCGTTTGACATAGACCATTTTATTGTCTAAGTTATCTTCTAAAGGAATCACGGTAATGCCATTCACTGACTGGCTATCTAAAAAGCCTGATCCTGTCGCATAAGCATCCGTCCTCTCCAAGATTCCATTCAAGGTAGCCCGGTCGGTCACATTGAACATTTGGGAGCTCGAACTGGTATCGACAAAGTTCTCTGAATAATAGAGGTACTCATCTTTTTCTTGGGTAAAGCGAACAGTTGGCAACTGAGCTAGATCTTCCATAACCAGTTTTTTCTTCTTAGCCAAAGGGTGTCCCTTACGAAGGTAAATATGAGTCTGAAAAGGAATCAAATCCACTACTTCAAGCCCTAATTTATCAACCCGTTGCATAATCCCCTTGGTATTTTGACGGTTGAGATAAATAATCCCCAACTCACTATGCCCTTGAGCCACTTCATCTAAAATTTGGACCGTCGTTGACTCAAAGATGCGGAAGTTTTTATTTTCCGGATAGCGGATCGAGAATTCCGTCATCAAAGGCGGCAAGAAGTCATAGTGTTGACTAGAAATAGAGAATTCTTTCTTCTCTTCTTCAGGACTGGCATATTGATTTTGAAAAATATCAAACCCTTTGACCACATCCTGCGCTTTTTCATAAAATTCCATTCCCCGACGGGTCAAAAAAGTCCCCGAACTGGTCCGACGAAAAATCTTAAAGCCCAGTTCCTTTTCCAGATCGCGTACTGAAATAGACAGGCTCGGCTGACTCACATACATTTTTTCAGCAGCCTCACGAAAAGTACCACTATTGGCAATCGCCACTACATATCGTAATTGTTGTATATTCATTCTATTTTCCTTATTACAGTATCGATCTATTATACCATAAATTAGGGGCTGAAAGAAGAGATGCGTTTAAGAGACCTTCATCAAGTGAAAATAAAAAAACTGGAACTAAAACAGTTCCAGTTGATCCTTATTCAATCACTTGAGTTTCAGCTACTTTCTTGTACCAATGAGCCGATTTCTTCGGATAGCGCTCTTGGGTTTCAAAGTCTA
This sequence comes from Streptococcus mobilis, assembly GCF_059727625.1. NCBI lineage: Bacteria > Bacillati > Bacillota > Bacilli > Lactobacillales > Streptococcaceae > Streptococcus > Streptococcus mobilis. Next base: position 993,121 of record NZ_AP041823.1, on the reverse strand, counting down.
CATAGAAGAGACCATAACGTTTTTCATAACCATTAGACCATGAGAAGACGTCCATCAATGACCAGATGAAGTATCCTTTGACGTTTGCACCATCGGCAATCGCATCCGACAAGACTTCCAAGTGTTGTTTCACATAATCGATCCGGCCATCATCGTAAACAGTGTTGTCCACAAATTCATCTTTGTATCCCAGTCCGTTTTCAGTGATGTAGATCTTCTTGTAGTTTGGATAATCTTTCTTGACACGCATGATTTGATCATACAAACCTTGAGGGTAGATGATCCAATCCCAATCCGTCCGAGGGACATAGTCAGGAGCTACACGACGTCCAACACCTTTGATTTGGTATTTAGAGCTTCCTTTCTCCCCTTTACCATTGTGGATGATTTCAGTTTCGCCATCAAAGGCTTCCATCCAGTCACTCATGTAGTAATTAATTCCAAGGAAGTCGTTTAGGTCTTTAGCTGCTTCAAGCGCTGCAAAGTCTTCGTCCCGAAGATCCAGACTACCACCATTAACAGACAAAATGTGGTTTACCCCTTCCATGGTTGCATCTGAATAGTGTCCAAGGTAGGTTGCATCCAAGATAAATTTGTTGTGGATGATATCTTCCAACTCAGCAGCACGTACGTCTGCAGGATTTTTAGGATCCAATGGATACTTAGTTGGAAGGGCGTGAACAACCCCGATTTCACCTTTGTAGCCTTTGTCTTTGTACAATTTCACAGCACGTGCATGAGAAACCATCATATTGTGGTGTGATTGGAAGACTTTGGCAAGGTCATATTGAATACCTGGTGGGAATTTACCTACTAAGTATTGACCATCACCGATTGGGCCAATTTCATTGAAGGTTGTCCAGTAGTTGACTTCTGGGAACTCTTCAAAACAGAAGGCAGCATAATCTACGAAGTGTTCGATATTTTCACGATTCAAGAAGTCTCCGTTTGAGTGAAGAGCTTCAGGAGTATCAAAGTGGTGAAGGGTTACAAAAGGTTCAACGTGGCGCTTGTGGCATTCCGCAAATAAGTTATGGTAGAACTCAACGCCTTTAGGATTCACTTCTCCATACCCAGTCGGGAAGATTCGAGACCAAGCAATGGAAATACGGATACCATTGACACCGTATTCCTCAGCTAATTGAAGATCTACTGGATATTTATGGTAAAAATCACTAGCTGGTTCAGCTGTGTACCAATAGTTATCTGCTAGGTATTTGTCCCAGGCAACAGGACCTTTACCATCTGTATGGGTAGCTCCTTCTGCTTGATAAGCAGCTGTTGCGCCACCAAAAATAAAATCTTTAGGAAGTGTTTTTGTCATTTTTTCACCTATTTCTTGATTGGATAAAATGAAAAGTGAGGGGAGAGGAGTTAGTGAGCCATCCATCTCCATCTCACTTCTTGTTCCAAGCCACCGAATTGTGACATGAGGAGGTAAAAACGATATATTTTTACCGACGAATTAACAAGTCGATTAGGAAAATCGCCATAGCGATTTCCGTTACGATAGGAGACTGTTTCACAGTCCCTATCGTTAATCGAATTGTTCTTGAACGAATGCAAGAGCGCCTTTACCATCACGAGTCAACTTGATGTATTGAGCTCCTTCAGTCTTAGCCAATTTGATTCCAAGTTTATCTGTTTCAGCCTTCATATCTTCATAGTTTGAAGCTACTTGAGGAGCAAGAATAACAAGGTCAAATTCTGGCAACATTTCACGGTGAGCACCGTAACCACCAGCAGCAGCCTTCACAGGAACATTGTATTCTGCAGCAGCTTTATTCAAAGCGTTGGCAAGAAGTCCACTAGTTCCACCACCGGCACAAAGAACCAATACGTTTGTTTCTTTTGTGATATTGTTTTGAACTGGTTCACCTTCAACACCAGCTTTTTCAAGAATAGCATCTGCTTTTGCAGTGTTAAAGTTTGCAGCAACTTTTTCTTTCAAGCTATCGTTTGATTTACCTGAACGTTCTTCTTCAAGAATTTGTTCATCGTAAACTTTAAGGAATGGGTAGTAAATAACTACGTCCACTACGATAAGTAATGCAGCAAGGATGAATGAAAGTACTTGGAAGTTCGTACCAAGAACAATACCCAGAGGTCCAGGAGTTGTCCATGGTAGGTTAGAAGTAAATGAGTTCATTCCCAAGGTATCAACAAAGAATTTGAAGATCCATACGTTTGCAATTGGAGCAAAGATAAATGGAATGAAGAAGATAGGGTTCAATACAATTGGAGCACCGAACAAGATTGGTTCGTTAACACCAAAGAATGTAGGAACAACAGAAGCACGTCCAATGGCACGGTTACGTTTTGATTTCGTTAACCACATGAACATGAATGGAACGACAAGAGTCGCACCAGTACCACCCAAAGTAACGATAAACATTTGAGTACCTGAAGTAAGGATCTTATCTGCGTGCATTCCTTGTTGAATCAACTTCAAGTTTACTTCAGCATTTGCATAAGTAATCGCTGCGATAGCTGGTTCTACGATTGAAGGACCATGGATACCTATAAACCAGAAGAAGGCATAAGCACCAAAGATGAAGGTAATACCAAGGTATCCGTCTGCAGCTGAGAAGAGTGGAGCAAGAAGAGTACCGATTGATTCAGCAACCGTTACATGAAGGCCTGCTTTAACAACTAATTCAAGTGCATACAAGAGTACAACTGATAATGTAAATGGAATCAAGTCTTTAAATACTTGTGAAATATTTGGTGGAACCTCGTCCGGCATGCGGATGGTCACATTGTTTTTCACACAGACTTTGTAAACATTAACAGTAATGAATGCAGCAATAAAGGCTGTTAACAACCCTTTAGTCCCCATGAAGGCTGTTAAGAATCCACCTTCTTTAGCAGGTTCAGCAGCCATGAGCAAGAAGCCAACCATAGAAGCCAACATTGTTGAAATGTAGTTGATTTGGTTGGTTGCTGGGAGGTCACGGTTCATTGAATCTGTCAAACCCTTAGCCGTTGTCCCAGCAACGAAGAAGGCCAAGATGCCCATAGAATAGCTATATGGAGTCATCAAGAAAGTTTCAATATCTTTAGACCAATGGAATCCCCATGCGTTTGGTACATACGCAATTAGGATGAAGATAGATGAGAATAAGATTACAGGCATCCCTGCAATGAAACCATCACGAATCGCTCGCAAATATTTGTTTCGAGAAATCTTTTCAAAGAAAGGTTTCCCTTTTTCAATCAGTTCAATCAGTTTATTCATTATTTCGCTCCTCTTTTATATAGTTCAATCAGATGGTGAATCACGTCTTTTAATAGGATCGTTGTCATGAGATGGTCTTGACCATGCATCATGGTAATGCTATAGGGGATTTCTTCTCCTGCTGCTTCATGCGCTAGCATGGTCGTTTGAGATTTGTGAGCCTCAGCGATACAGGACCCTGCTTCTTCTACTAAGGATTCTGCTTTAGCAAAATCACCATTTTCAGCAGCTTTTAAGGCTTCCACTAATTTTGATCGAGCGTCACCGGCATAAGCGACAATTTCAAAGCCAAGTAATTGGACTTCTTCTTTATTCATGTTGGTTCCTCCTTATGATACCTTTTGAAAATTTTTATAATAGACGTTGAATATGAAGGGCTAAATAGACTTTTTCATTAGGAGATATTTTGGCTCCTGTCTGTTCAGCGATGGTTTGGTAGATTTGATGACTAATCTCATAAGCCTTTGGATAACTTAGCTGAATCAGTTGTTCCATCTCGCTCAAACCTTCTGGATCTTCTCTTCCCTTATCTAGCGAATCTAGGAAATAATTGAGATGGATCATAAAGCGATCATAGAAATGACTGTTTTCTTCTTTCCGTTTCAAGCCATTTTGAGCTAGTTTTTCTTCTACAGCTTTCAAAATAACTTGTCGGTCCTGGACATCTGGATCTTGCTCATGAATCATTTCCCCTTGTGCATTAATGAAATGATAAGCGATACGATTCACTTCATCGTCAGGAAGTTGATCCAAGAGCCGCTTTCGAAAGATCTCAATCGCTTCTTTTGCGATTTTATAGGGAATCGGGTGCATAGCAGACGCATCAGGAAGGTCACTGTGTTTGTATCTTCCCTGTTGAACTGCCTGGTAAGAACAAAAGATGTGATCTGTTAATGTCACATAGATATATTCTTGAACAGGATAGGCATATTTCTTAGACAAGGTATCAATCACTTCATAAGTGGTTGTAATGAAATCAAGAGGAACATCCTTTAGAAGGGCCATAAAGTTTTCTCTTGACTCATCCGTGTTTAAACGAAATACTTTTTCGACCTTATCATCAGCTACTAGATCATTTTTCTTTTTCCCAAAAGCAATCCCACTCCCAATAACAATCAACTCTTGTTGTAGTTCATTTTGAACCAAAGCAACATTATTGTTCATTGGATGGATAATACGATACATGAGGCTCTCCTTTGTAAAATTTGTTAAAAGCAAATAAAAATGACCACGAAGCAACTGAAAAAACTAGCCTACACTAATTGTTCAGTCTACTTGTGGTCACGCCTAATCTAACTTAGTAACGCTCACTGCTATTCAACTTATAAACTTATTCTATCATAAGTTTTTTGTTTTGTAAACCCTTACAGCAAAAATTTTTAAACATTTTTTTATAAAAAATAAACAAGACCTTAAAATAATGAAGAGGCTGGGATATAAGTCCTAGCCTCTCAATCATCTTTGGATTGTCGAGCAAGACGCAGTGGTTGAGTGGGCTCTATTACGCTGATTTCATCAGCTTTTACAGCCCTACTCAACTGTGCGGAGGTGGGACGACGAAATCGAATTCTAACGAATGACCGATTTCTGTCCCACTCTCTAACTGTTGCTTTAGGAGGCAATCATCATTTGAATCTTATACGCGTTCTGTCCAAGGTGTTGCTACTTTAGCCAAGACTGCGTTCAATTCTTCAATATTTTGTCGACCTTCTTTACGAAGCCATTCACGAGCAGCTGCTTCTCCATCTTTGATGTAAGCTTCTACTGAACCTGCCCATGTTGCACGTCCACAAAGAACACCGTTGAAGTTTGCACCAGATGCATGAGCAAATTCCAAGGTTTCTTGGAAGAGCTTAGCTGATACACCTGCACTGAGGTAGATGTATGGAAGGTTGGTTGCTTCTTCTTGTTCTTTGAAGAAAGCAGCTGCTTCTTCACGACTATAGACAACTTCTCCTTCTCCAAATCCTTCCACGAAGTTCACATTAACTGGAACTTCCACTTTCAAGACATCGATATTGAAACGAGGATCTGAGAAGACTTTCATAGCCTCAATCACCTTACGAGGTTTCACTTTCGCATATTCAGCAGAGGTTGCATCTGCAATTCCTTCATCATAAGCCAAGATTTCAAGGAAGAATGGAATATCTTCAGCAGCGCATTCAGAACCGATGCGTTCGATATAAGCTTGTTTTTCTTGGTTGAGTTCATCTGCACTGTCTACATCATAGTAGAGCAAGAATTTCACAGCATCTGCGCCTTGTTCTTTGATGCGTTTTGCTGACCAAAGGTTCAAGCAGTCTGGCAAGCGCTTGGTGCTTGATGTATCGTAACCTGTTTTTTCATAGGCAAGTAAGAGACCAGCATCTTTGTCCAAGGCTTTTGTAGCAGGTAGACCATATTCTGGGTCCAATAACATAGATGAAGCATATTTTGTCAATTCATCAGCTACAAGGACTTTTAATTCTTCCATTTGTGCTACTGTTGGTTCTGTGTCTTGGTATTTGGCCATCAAGCGTTTCAAAGCCCCACGTTGGTCGAAAGCCAAAGCTGAAATAACACCGTCTTTTGTACTAAGACGTTCCAAATAGTTGCGTTTTTGTTCTGTTAATACCATTTTATACCTCTTTTACGATTAATTGTTGATACAAGGCATCATAGTGCCCCATGTTGACATGTCCTGTTTGTGCTTCTTGCGCATTTAACATTCCAAGAACATTTGCTTTCTTGAGCAAGTCTGCGTCACTCTCATGATGATAGAGACCAGATGCAATCCCTGCAACAGTCGAATCACCAGATCCGACTGGATTGACGACATCGATCTTAGGAATATCTACCTTATAGAAGACATCCCCATGCTTAGCGAAAGCGCCATTTGCACCAAGGGAGACAATCACCCATTCGATGCCATCAAAGAGAGAATCCTGAAGAACTTCTTTTAAATCTTCCACATTCTTACTCACTTCTTTTCCTAACAACTGTGATAATTCTTCATTGTTTGGTTTAATGACCGTAGGCTTGACAGCTGCTTGAATGGCAGCTTCTAAAGAAGCTCCCGAGCAATCAAGTACGACTGGTTTCCCAGCTTCCCTTGCAATCTTGACAAGGCTAGCATAGTAGTCCACTGGTAAACCAGCAGGAAGACTTCCAGAGATGGCAACAACCTCTACTTGTTCAACCAAGTGACGATAATGGTCGAGAAAGTCTTGGCCTTCTTTCTCAGAAATGGTTGGACCTTTTTCTAAGATTTCTGTTTGCTTGCCTTCGTGAAGGATGGCGATACAATTACGTGTATCACCAGCAATTTCAAAGAAACGTTCCTCTATCCCTTCTCCTAAATGATCGAGAATGAATTGCCCCGTTCGACCACCAAGTAGGCCAGTCGCTGCCACTGGATCCTTTATCTCAGAAAGTACACGAGTAACGTTAAGACCTTTCCCACCAGCTGTCTTACTCACCTCAGCCACACGATTGACAGTATCCAACTGGAGTACATCCAAAGGATAAGAAATATCAATCGAAGGGTTCATCGTGACCGTTAATATCATACGTCACCTCTTAGTCGTGGTATTCACCACGGTCCCATTTTTCAAGGAATTCTGTAAAGAAATCAGCATCCGCTTGATGAGCATTATGGGTTTCCACATGTTGGATCTTAGCGATCAATTTTTTATTTTCTTCAGTTGGTTTGTATTCAGCGTGGATGAATGCTTCAATGATATCGCACATGAGCAATTCACCAGTAATTTTACCACCAAATCCGATGACATTTGCGTTCAATTCTTCTTTAGCATAGAGAGCAGTTGTCATATCGCGTACCAAGGCAGAACGGATACCAGGTACTTTGTTAACCGCATTGTTAATCCCAACACCAGTACCACAGATACAAACACCAAGATCTGCTTGGCCACTTGCTACGGCTTCACCGACTTTCTTACCAAAGATTGGATAGTGGGTACGTGTATGGTCATAAGTCCCAAAGTCGAGCACTTCGTATCCTTTTGATTTCAAAAAATCAGAAACAGCCATTTTTTCATTTGTCACAATGTGATCACAACCAATTGCAATTCTCATTTGAATTCTCCTCTCATTAGCACATCTTATTCAACATATCAACACGGATTTGGTGACGGCCGCCGTCGTATTTACCATTGACGAAGCCTTTGGCAATGTTTTTCGCCAATTCATCTCCAACAATTTCAGCTCCCATGGTAATCATTCGAGAATTGTTGTGTCCACGTGTCATATAAGCAGAACGTTCATCTGAAACTTCTGCTGCCACCATTCCTTTGATTTTAGTCGCAACCATAAATGGACCAGCTCCATAAGCATCAATCACGATTCCAAGATTTTGATCGTTTTTGTTCACTTCGCTCGCAACTGCAAGTGTCACATCTACAAAATCTTGACCTTCAGCGGTTACATCTACAACATCGAAGTTTTCTTTTACAAGAAACTCTTTCACGAGATCTTTTAATCTTAATCCTGCAGCATCTGCACCAATTACAATAGACATGTCCTGTCCTCCTTTTGTTTGTTTCAGCAAATATTCCTGTTGTTAATTTTTCACAAAGAAACATTTTCTTACTTTTGATATTATATTACACCTATTTTGAACGAAAGTCAACATTAAATTGTTTATTTTCGAACATTTTTTAAAAATAAAAACACCATATCTAGAAAAGATATGGTGTCAGTTTTCAAACTACATGCAACGATTATTTTGCATTTGCAGCATATTCTTCGTTACGTTTGATCATTTGTTTTCTGTACCAAGCGAAGATTCCGATATAGAATGCCAAGAAGACAACTACACCAAGGATAGCTTTGATATCACCAGTTGTTGCGTTACCGATTGTCCAACCGAGCAATTTTTCAACTGGTCCTTCAAGAGTTGAGTGAGTGATCAATTGAGTAGAAGCTACCCCTTTAGGGAAGGCATCAACACTCTTAGCCAATTGAGTTGCAAATGGTGCAATCAATGTACCTGAAAGAAGGAAGAGTGGCAAGAGAAGGCTTCCGAAGATGATCATACGGATCAATTTACCGCGTGTTACAACCAACAAGGCTGGAGTTACACCCATAGCGATGATACCAGCAAGTGGCAAGATACCATTTCCGACTTTAGAAAGAAGCACTGCTTCGATCAACATGATTGGTGCAAGTACGTTGGCACAAGCCCAGATTTCAGCACGACCAGCGATAAATGGCCAGTCCAAACCGATGTTGAATTTACGTCCTTGAAGACGTTTCGTAGCAACGTTTGTAATACCTTGTGACAATGGTTCTACCGCTGCGATGAACCAAGAACCGATCAATGAGAACAATTCCAAGCAGACACCGGCAGTCAAACCAAGGCTCAACCAACCTTTAATAACTAATTCCCATTTGTCAGCATCTTGCACACCAGCAACTGGATGTGGAGTACCCATGATACCGATGACGATACCAAGAAGGAAACCGATGAAGAATTTAGATCCCCAGAAACCGATCTTCTTGTTCAATTTAGCAGCGTCGAAGTCGTATTTGTCAAGACCTGGGAAGAATTTGTCAAAGATTTTATCCAAGACCATGATGATTGGGTTCATCATGTAGTTCATGTGAGTAGATGTCATAGGTGATGAACTTGGTGCATTCAACAAATCATCAAATGTTGGTTTCATCAAGTCTGAGTTGATGATTTTCATAACCCCTACAAGGACAACGGCAAGAGTTGCAACGAAAAGTGAAACTCCTTGGCTGACACCGTTATTGTCAGCATACCATTTGATCAAAAGACCAGTGATAGACAAGTGCCAGATATCGAAGATATCGACGTCAAGTGTATCCGTTTTCTTGATCGCAAGCATGATAACGTTGACGATCAACATAATCAACAAGAAGTAAAGTGTCCAGGCAGACCCCCAAGTAATGGTCGCAAGAGGCGCCCAACCAACGTCTGTGATATTCAATTGAATACCAGTATTCTCAACGAATTTTGCAAGAGATGCTGAGAAAGCTCCATTCAACATACCGATGATAGCACCGATACCAGTAAGGGCGATGGCAAGTTTAATACCACCTTCAAGGGCTTTAGAGAATTTCACTCCAAATAAGAGAGCCAATAAAGTCAAGACGATCAACATGATGATCGGAGCACCCATGTCTAGGATGGGTTTGAAAAATTTATTGGCAAAATCAATAATGCCATTCATAATAAATCCTCCCGATTTATGAATTTTTTGTAATTTACAGCAGAAAGTGTTCCCAATTTTATAATTGGATAACGCTTACAATCACGTTTAAAAAAATATTAACTTAATCCATGTTCTTTAATGGCAGCTTCGATGTTATCGAAGACTGGCGCACTCATCGCTGGAATACGGAACAAGATTGGTCCTGCTTCTACCACTGGAATACCAGGATCGAATCCCAAATCAGTTGCAGCAATTGGAGTAAAGATGTCATAACCAGAAATCAAATCTTCATTGACGTCTTTGACCATGACAGCGTCACAACGCACATCATAACCACGGTTTGACAACTCTTCTTCCAACGCATTCTTAATTTGGTGGCTAGAGTTAACGCCTGCACCACAGGCAGCTAAAATTTTAATCATTTGGATGTCCTCCATTATAAATATTTACGAATGTTTTAGGAAATAGTTTCCGTAATGTATTGATAAAGCTTATCTTCACTATCTAATTTCGATAGAGCTTCGAGATTTCCATTGGATGTAAAGAAATCCATCAGCTGGGCCAAAATATTGGTTTGGCTTGAGCTCGTATTATTGATAATAAAGAATAAGAGTGAAACTTGAACTTCCTTATCTGGAGCAATCATATTATGGAAAGTTACGGGTTGATCCAAACGAACCACGACCACATTCTCAGTGAGATTATGGACAATGTCTGTATGCGGGATCGCCACATTTGGTAAGTCCTTACCAAGAAATTCCATGTCTAATCCAGTCGGGAAAGACTTTTCACGCTCAATCAAAGCGGAACGATAGGTTGGTGTCACAATCTGTCGCTCTTCCAATAAGCTTGCTACCTGCTCAAAGAGATCTGTTTGATCCTTGGCATGTAGGCAAAATACAAGATCTTTGTTAAAGAGTTGATTTAATCCCATTGTTGCCACCTCCTTATCTAACTATTTATTTTATAGCTTCAGTATATCACTATATTGATTGAGTGTCAATCATTTTTTGTCTAAATTTGTTTAATTTTGTTTGTATATCGCTCTAAAGCGCTTTCTATCCGTCATTTTCCAACATCATTAAATCAGTAAAAAGAGAGTGGGACAGAAATCGGTAATTCGTTAGAATTCGATTTCGTCGTCCCACCTCCGCACAGTTGAGTAGGGCTGTAAAAGCTGATGAAATCAGCGTAGTAGAGCCCACTCAACCACTGCGTCTTGCTCGACAATCCAAATACAATTGAGAGGCTAGGACTTTTGTCCCAGCCTCTCATTTTATATGATTTTCGTATACAAGGCATATTTGTCTTTGATCTTCTTTGGAATACTATCATCAGTAATAATGGCATTCAGGTCTTCCACTCGATAGAAACTATAGAAAGAATAGCTATCAAACTTACTGTTATCAGCAACCACATATTTCTCAATTGCGTTGTTTAGAATAATAGCATTACCATTTCCCTCTTCTTCATTGGCTGTGGAAACATGATGCCCATCGATGCCATTGACCCCGATGAAAGCTTTAGAAACCTTGATTTCTTTCAAGAGTTTATTGGCAAATTGACCGACAAAAGTTTGTGTCTTCACCCGGTAGCGACCTCCAACTAAGATCAAGTCATAATTTGGAAAATCTTTTAGCTTTTCAAAAATGGGGAGGGAATTGGTGACAATACTGATTTCCTTTCCTTCTAAATAGTCGCCGATAAAATCTGTTGTCGTACCAGACCCAATAAAGACGGTATCCCCATTTTCGATCAAGTCTGCACATTTTTTTGCAATGGTTCGTTTCTCATCAATATTGATGAGATTTTTCTCACTGTGAGAAGCCTCTAACAAGCTATCTTTTACCTTTTTGTGGGCTCCACCATGTACACGAACTAAAAGACCTTGTTTTTCAAGATCGATCAGATCACGACGAATGGTCATGTCTGTCACCCCAAAGAGTTCCTTGAGTTCTTTGACTGATACCACACTTTTTCGATCCAGTTCCTGAAGAATTTCAACATGTCTGCTATCTTTCATGGTACTACTTCCATTCCTACTATATTTGTCTCTATTATACTATATTTTTCAAAAAACACAAATTCAAACATTATATTAACAAGGGTAAACATGATATTTTTAAATAAATAAAAGAAAAAAGCCTTCTGATAAATCAGAAAGCTTTAATTTTGCTATTTCTAGCTTCCTCACCTTTGGATCAAGGCTCGGGACAAAAAGGTTTAGAAAACCTTTTTATTTTGCGATTGGGTAAACAGAAACTTGTTTTTTATCGCGACCTTTACGTTCGAAGCGTACTACGCCTTCAACTTTTGCGAACAAAGTATCGTCTCCACCACGTCCAACGTTCACACCTGGGTAGATGTGTGTTCCGCGTTGACGGTAAAGGATAGATCCACCTGTTACAGTTTGTCCATCAGCTGCTTTAGCTCCAAGACGTTTTGCTTGTGAATCACGTCCGTTTGATGTAGAACCTCCACCTTTTTTGTGGGCGAAAAGTTGCAAGTTAGCAAGATTCAATTTCAACATAATTGTTTTCCTCCATGTTAGTTTTCTGTGATAACTCTTGTTTGGACGAACTCTGAAGAGTTCTCCGATAAGTTTGCCATCCCTAAGAAAAATGATTCAAAGAATAGTTGGGTCATTTCTCTTTGATGTGGTGGAATATCTGTCGGGATTGTGACCCGAAGGAAGCCACCTTCTTCTTCGTTTAATTCTAGATCCGGTTCGTAGCCTGCAAATTTCTCAACAGAGTTGACAAAGTTAATGGCTAGAGTCGAAACCGATGCACACACGACATCAAAGCCATATTCACCGCTTCCAGCGTGCCCAGTGATTTCTGCACTCCTCAGCTCGCCATCTTCGGCTCGTTCAAAGACTGCTTGTATCATGTGTTCTCCTAAAAATTAAGCGTTGATAGCGTTGATGACAACTTTAGTGTAAGGTTGACGGTGACCTTGTTTACGGTGGCTACCTTTTTTAGGTTTGTACTTGTAAGTAACAACTTTCTTTTGTTTTCCTTGTTTTTCAACAGTTCCAACAACAGTAGCTCCTGAAACAAGTGGAGTTCCGACAACAGTGTTTTCACCACCAACAAGAACAACTTCGTTAAATGTAACTTCTTGACCAGCTTCAACGTTCAATTTTTCAACGTAGACTGCTTGACCAACTTCAACTTTAACTTGTTTTCCGCCAGTTTTAATGATTGCGTATGTGCTCATTATGCACCTCCTATGTATTTTTGGGTTTCCCCGTATTTTTGTGAAGACTCGCCTAGCATCGTGGGACGAACCACTTACTCTCATGGAAATGAGCGACGATGTTCGAGCGGTTGCACAGGCATGTGCATAGTCAACTCTCTAAGTATATCACTTCTATCAGACAAAGACAAGTATTTTTGCGCTTTGAAAGCGAATTTTCTTTGAAAAATCTATTTTTTGTATCTTGTAGTTTAAGATCGCATTCAAAACCTGCCTTCATCTACTTATCCTTAAATTTAAAGTCATTGAAGCTCATTTTGGCTTTAGACGAATCGTTCATCCCCTTCATTTTTTCTTCTTGTTCCTTAGTAATTTTTATCGGAATCGCTGCAGCAGTATTGGGTTTTAACACACCCGATTCGCTCACTTCATAGTCAACTGTGACATCTTTAAAAAGTGGCTCTCCATCATATTCCAAATTCAGGACAAAGGATCCATCACGATCGATGGTTGTGGTGGTACGATTCACAATAAAGAATAAGGCGAAGCGATTTTCCTCATTTCCAAAGGTATATCCTGGAAAAAAGACAAATAATTTTCCAGCTTCTCCAAGCGTTGGATGTTCCTTGATAAATTTCTCAGACGCTTCCAAGACTTCGTTGTCCTGGTCTTTATACTGCTCGGCCCTGACAAATGTGAGGGGTTCTTTTTTTCTATTGCTTGATTGGCTAGTCTTCTCTTCTTTTTTCGGGCCAGTAAACGATACTTTGACACAGCCTGTCAACAGAAGCAAACTTGTCATTAATACGATAATTTTTTTCATCTTGTCTCCTTTAAGTTGGTTAGAAAAAGAGGCTGGATACTCCCAGTCTCTCCTATAGCAAATCCTCGATCAGGTCATCGACCTCATCTTTTTCTGCTTTTGGTGTGATCTCTGTTACGATGATGCCTGCTACCGCACGCTCAACCAAAGCTTCCACATCCATACGTTGCTCATACTGCTCCGCATTTTTGAGTTTTGGATTAGTTTTTGGACGGTCTGGCGCAAAGATGGTACAACAATCTTCGAATGGCTGGATAGAGATTTCAAAGGTATCAATCTCTTGTGCAATATCGATGATTTCCAATTTGTCCATGGTCACTACCGGACGAATAACCGGCGTATTGGTTACTGCATTGATGGCCTGCATACTCTCTAAGGTTTGGCTAGCCACTTGTCCCAAACTTTCACCATTGATAATCACCAAACCACCGCGAACCTCGCGAATGCGGTCTGTAATGCGCATCATAAAGCGACGGGTCAAAGTCATGAGGTAAGCTTCTGGTGCTTTTGCCTTGATTTCCTCTTGGATCTCTGTGAAGGGCACCTCGATAAATTGGATATTGCCCCCAAACTTGGTCAACTTCCGTGTTAAATCATGGGCTTTTTTTAGAGCTCCTGGGCTGGTATAAGGCGGGCTAGCAAAGTGAACCGCCTCGATATCCACTCCCCGCTTCAAAGCTAGGTAACCAGCCACGGGAGAGTCGATCCCACCAGAAAGCATGAGCATGCCCTTGCCAGACGTACCAACAGGAAGGCCGCCTGACCCCTTAATGGTTTCATAAGAAATATAGGCTGCTTCTTCTCGAATTTCAACCTGCAAGTTGATATCTGGTTTTTTCATCTGAGCTTGGATGGTTGGAATCGCTTCAAAGACCGCACCTCCCAAGGTTTGGTTGAGCTCGCGACTATCGAGTTCAAAGGTATGGTCACTGCGCTTACTTGAGATTTTAAAGGTCAAGCCGTCCTTGTAAATCTCCTTCATGATCTCTTGCACCGCGGCTTTTAAGGCCGGAACTGATTTTTCAATCTTGTAAACAGGTGAAAAATTTTGGATTCCAAAAACCTGCTTGAGGGATTCGGCTACTGGCTCATAATCCGTCCCATGCAGATAAGCATGCGCCCGATCGCGGTCGGCTGTCACTTTGACAGCTGGATAGATAGATAAAACATCTTGGATATTATTGCGAAGTTTATTGATGAAACGCATGCGGTTCTTTCCTTTAGTAGAAAGCTCTCCATAGCGAATCATAATTTCTGAATAGGTTAAGGTCATGTTGATTTCCTTCTAAAATTAACGTACTTTTCGTGTTTGCTCGTAAATCAGTTTGAACTTGGTCAAGAATTGCTCGACTTGGCTCATGTCATTTTCAAGATCGAGACTTAAGCGAACAGCTGTCTGTGCAATACTCTTATCCACTCCCATAGCAATCAAGGTTCCAGCTGGCTTACCAGCTTTGGACGAGCAGGCACTGGTTGTTGAGATGTAAATATCAAACTCTTCAAAGGCATGGACCACTACTTCTCCACGAACTCCCTTGATCCCGAAAGTCAAGATGTGAGGCGCAAAGTGATCCTCACCAGAAAAGATGGTGACATCTGGATAGTTGGCCAATTCTTTGCGGATGACTTCTTTCATCTGCTGGGGCTTGCTGACAAAAGCTTCTTGGTTTTCCATGGCTAAGCGTAGGGCTTTTGCTGTTGCTGCGATACCTGCCACGTTCTCCGTTGTCGAGCGCATTTCTTTTTCTTGACCACCTCCGGTTAAGAGAGGGGTGATCTTTTTGCCTTCTTTGATGTAGACAAAGCCGACTCCGCGAAGTCCATGGAATTTGTGACTAGAGAAGGTCGCAAAGTCCACGCGCTCTGGTAGATAAACTTCTGTTGCTACCTTTGCCAAGGCTTGAACCGCATCGACATGGAAACTAACTGTTGGGCGATCTTCCAGAAGAGCTGCGATGTCATGGATGGGCTGGATGGAACCAATCTCATTGTTGACAGCCATGACAGAGACCAAGGTCGTATCCGGACGGAGTAGGTTAGCCAAGGCATCCACCTTGACAAAGCCACGCGCATCCACAGGAGCGTAGTCCACTTCGAATCCCTGTGTCTTTAACCAAGCAGCTGATTCCTTGATGGCAGGATGCTCGATGTCAGAGACAATGATGTGCTTGCCATAAGGAGCTTTCTCAAAGGCGACACCCTTGAGGATCCAGTTGTCCCCTTCTGTCCCACCAGACGTGAAGTAAATTTCCTCAGCTTTCTTGCCAATTAGCTCCGCAATTTGTTTCCGAGAAGCCTCTAAAATACGAGTCGCTTGACTACCTAGATTGTGCAAACTAGAAGGGTTGCCCCAGATCCGAGTCGCTACTTCTGTATAAGTCGCAAGGGCTTCTGGATAGGGTTTAGTCGTTGCTGAATTGTCAAAATAGATCATGTCCTACGCATCCATCACTTTCTTTTTACGTAACTTCTATTTTATCATTTCTAACCGCTTGGGACAAGGATTTGATAAAGAGAGATGCGGCAAAATCACTCTATAAAATTCAGTTCTTTTTAGACATTTTTCAGAAAATGACTTATAATAGGAAAGTGTTAAAAAACAATTTTTGATAGAAAGAGAATGAACATGTCACAATATTCAAGAAGTAACAAAAACCAAAAACCTGAGGAAAAAGTAGATTCAAGACCATCTCGCGGTGAGAAAGTCAAACAAGGTTTGTCCGTATTTCAAACCGTTGTAGCTACGATTGCCAGTCTCTTAGGGATTATCGTCACTTCCTTTACCATTATTAGCCTGCTCAATAAAGACAATCAAAAAACAGAAGAGAAACCATCTAGTAGCACCAGCGTCGTCGTGGTTCACGATAAGGGATCTGACTCAAGCGCTACCAATACAGATGCTAACACCAATACACAAACCAATTCAAGCAATACAGAAACAAGTTCACAAAAAGAAACCGATAGCTCATCTGCTACTGAATCTAGCTCGTCTGCCGCACAAGACCAAGGTTCCACAGCAACAGACAGTGGCGCAGATACAGCATCATCTGGAACCAACTAAAAAATCAGTAAGGACAACCTTACTGATTTTTTTTTGGCTTTCGATGCCAGCTTTTTCTGATTTATATAGAAAGCATCTATCTCATTGTCGTACTCCCACTTGAGCTTTGAACGCTCTTCCTAGATTTGATCCAATTACTCAAGTAATCTCCCCCCTATATCAATGTCGGATCCTATATACATCTCATCTAGATTCAATGTATTGTCCTCATTAATTGGGATATCTACTCCCCAACCCGATTCTTCAATATGATTTATACGTCCATAAACATTCATATAATATTCGGGAGTTGTAAGCCCACCATCACTCCATTGTGTCTGATCCCAATCAATCTGAACGGATTCAACTTTTGAATTTTGTGCTTTGACTAAATCAATAACCTTCTGTTCGTGTTCTTTTAGGTAGTCCAGTTGTTCTTTTTTTATGTCTCCTTCTGGTTTTTGTACGACTTTCTTTGAAGATGGGGTCGTTATCTTCTGTTCAGGTCTTTTGGTCAGGGTCATGATTTTTCCTCCAAGAAAAACCAGTCCTAGGATCGGTAACAAAATGATCAAAAATAGTTCCATTTGTCTCTTCATAAATCCTCCTTACAGACTTTGAATCTTCCAGTTCTTACTCAATATAATCACCCTTAATACTAATATTATGGCCCATACTAAATGTCATCTTTTGATCAGAATCAAATACGACATCCACCCTCCATCCTGAATCTTCAAGTTGATTGACGGTACCAAAAATTTCTATGACCTCATCTCCACCTTGTGGGGTCCCATTTCCACCATCAATCCATTGCGTTTCGTCCCAATAAATCTGAACAGAATCAACCTTTGAACTCTTCGATTTCACAAAATTGACGATTTCTTGCTCGTGCTCTTTGAGATAAACAAGTTGTTTTTGTTTGATCACTTCTATATCTTCTTTTGTGGAGGAAGAGGTTGCAGTTTGTACTTGTTTTGTATGAGCTTTTTGTTTTACACTACAACCTCCAATGCTTGTGAAAATAAACATTAAAGCTAATAACTTAAGTGTACATTTCATTTTAATTTTCTTGTTTCCTCATAACACTTTTACTTCTATTTACTTAAGAAAAAATTTTCCAGCCACCATTTTCCTCGATATAGATATCATTAAGCATGCCCATTTTTTTGATAGTTGGTATGCTATTTTGATCTTCTAGGTAAAAATCAACGGAGAATTTTGTGTTTTTTAATTGATTAATCTGACCAGAAATAGATAAATTGTATCCACCACCCTGAGGCGTTCCGTTTCTAGACTCTTCAATTTGCATACTGTTCCAATCAATCTGAACGGATTCGACTTTTGGATTTTGAGCTTTCACAAAATCAACAATTTCTTTTTCATGTTCTTTCAAATAGGCTAGCTGCTTTTGTTTAATGGCTTCTTTATCTTCTTTTGTGGTTGAAGAGGTGACAGTCTGCGCTTGTCTGCTCTTTTCACGTTCTTTCTTCACACATCCTACTAGACATCCAAGTGTTGAAATGAAAGCAAGTGCGATTATCAAATTGTTTATTTGTTTTCTCATAATTTTATTTCGTTTAAAAGTGATTCCTCTATTGCATCTCTCATTGTCTAACGGACGGATCATTTCTTTTCTACCCGATACAAATTGTCTGAACCAATTGAATCTATTTTAGGCATTTTATTTTCGTCTAACGTAAAATTCAGGCTAAAATTTGTTAGATCACTTCCATTGGCATAACCATAAACTAATAGTATTTCGTCACCTCCCTGAGGCGTTCCATTACCTCCTACAACTGTTTTAATACTGTCCCAGTCATAAGACACCTGCGTAATGTTAGCATTATGAGCTTTAACATAGGCTGTCATCTCTTGCTCGTGTTCTTTCAGATATGTGAGCTGTTTTTGTTTAATGGTTTTTTTGTCTTCCTTGGTTGTCGAAGGGGTTGCAATGGGTGCTTGTTTTGTTTGCTCTTTTGATTTTATGGTACATCCTCCTATACTTGCAAGGAGAGCTAATGTAGTGATTAATTTAAATATCGTTCGTTTTTCCATGGGGTAACTTTCTCTAACACAGTTCATTTTCAAAACGTATTGTACTTGATTAGGAAATTGGCTTTCCGCCAATCGTAGGTTCATGGAGCATAAACATTTCTCGCATGTTAATTGACTGATCATCATTAATTGGAATATCCACTCCCCATCCTGAGTTCTCGATATTATTAATTCGCCCAAAAACATTCATATAATATTCGGGAGTTGTAAGTCCACCATCACTCTTCTGAGTTTCATCCCAATTAATCTGAACTGACTCAATTTTTGGATTTTGAGACTTTACAAAATCGACGATTTCTTGCTCATGCTCTTTGAGATATGCTTCTTGTTCTTTTTTTATTTCTTCTTCTGATTTTTGTACGACTTTCTTTGAAGAAGTGGTTGTTATCTTCTGTTCTGGTCTTTTGGTCAGATTCATGATTTTTCCGCCAAGAAAAACCAGTCCTAGGATCGGTAACAGAATAATCAAAAATAGTTCCAGTCGTCTCTTCATCTCTTCTTCTCCAATCCTTCCTTTCATGACTGAATGGGACAGTCACTTTCCTTACTATTATAGCATCTTTCATTTGAATCTCAATCTAACTCACTAGTTAGAGACTATATGCAGCAATCATAAAAGAACTTTCGGGGTTCTTCTAGAATATAGGTAATCCTTTTTTACAAATAACAACCTAAGTGATGCTAAGAATTCAAATGTTGTATTTTTGTAGAGTATCTAAATATATAATGAAACTTTCCGCTGTGAGAAAAGTGCTAGAAACACCATTGTTTCTAGCACTCGGGAGTTTTGAAACTTTAGGTTCAAAACTAAGTCATGGAACTTCGTAGAAGTTCGCTGACGTCCGTATTCACTTAAGGAAAGTTTCTAAGAGGAGTTTATCTTCAATCAAAAAGGAACCCGAAGGTTCCTTTTGTGTTATTTCCGATACATCTTGACCTGAAGGTAAAGATCGTTATAGACTCCAAGCAACTTCTTGCCTAATTGTTGATAGACTTCCAAATGGTCCAGCGTTTCATCGCTTGGATAGAAGGATTGGTCATCTTGGATTTCTTTTGGCAACATGGCTTTGGCTTTTTTATTTGGCGTTGAGTAGCCGACATAAAGAGCATTTTTCAAAGCATTTTTAGGACGAAGCATGAAGTTAATAAAGGCATATGCTGCTTCTTTATTTTTCACGGTTTTTGGAATGACAATGTTATCAAACCAAAGGTTGCTGGCTTCAGTTGGGACGACATAGCGAAGATCCTTATTGGCTTCGAGCATTTGGCTGGCTTCTCCTGAGAAGGTAACCCCAATAGCCGCATTGTTTTGGATCATATAGCCTTTCATCTCATCAGCAACCAAAGCTTTGATGTTTGGCGTCAAGGTGTAGAGTTTATCTACTGCCTCTTGCAATTTCTTTGGATCCTTTTCATTGAGGCTATAGCCCAAGGTATTGAGACCAATTCCCATGACCTCACGCGCACCATCGTACATCATGATGTCATTTCTGTACTCTTCACGCCAGAGATCTGACCAATGTTCCGGAGCATTTTTGACCATCTTGGTATTGTAGACGATCCCCAAGGTCCCCCAGAAATAAGGTACTGAATATTGGTTACCCGGATCAAACGATTGGTTCAAGAGTTTTGGATCGATATTTTCCATCCCTTTGATCTTGGATTGATCCAACTTTTCAACCAGATGCTCATCCATCATCTTAGCAATCATGTATTCACTAGGAATCGCAATATCGTAGGTGGTTCCCCCTTGTTTGATCTTAGTGTACATGGCTTCGTTGGAATCAAAGGTATCATATTGCACCTGAATTCCTGTTTCTTTTGTGAATTCCTTGAGCAATTCTGGATCAATATAATCTCCCCAGTTGTAGATGACCAACTTGTCACTGTTCTTGGTATTCATGCTGGCTTCGATCTGGTGGCTAATTCCCCAGAGGACCAGAATGACAAGGACAATCCCAGTTAGGAATGAATAAAGTTTTTTCATGCTGCTTCCTCCTTTTCACGGGTAATAAAGTAATAACCGATGACCAAGAGCACACTAAAGAGAAAGACAAGGGCGGACAAGGCATTGATACTGAGGGAAATTCCTTGACGCGCACGTGAGTAGATCTCTACAGACAAGGTTGTAAAGCCATTTCCGGTTACAAAGAAGGTCACGGCAAAATCATCAAGCGAATAGGTAAAGGCCATAAAGTAGCCAGCAATAATGGCCGGTGTCAGATACGGCAACATGATCTCTTTGAGCATTTGCACTTGAGTAGCTCCCAAGTCATAGGCAGCATTGACCATATCCCGGTTCATTTCCTTGAGACGTGGCAAGACCATCAAGACCACAATGGGAATCGAGAAGGCTACGTGGCTAGCCAGAACAGATAGGAAACCTAGTTGGTACTTCACCGTCGTAAAGAGAATCAAGAAGCTGGCCCCGATCATAACGTCTGGCGCTACCATGAGAATGTTGTTAATGGAGAGCAAAGGTCCTTCTAACTTTTTCTTGGATTGGTAAATATAAATGGCTCCAAAGGTTCCAATCACTGTCGCAATCAAGGCTGACAAGAAGGCCAAGAGGAAGGTCTCTGATAAGATCAGCATCAGGCGACTATCTGCGAACAATTCATTGAAATGCTCAAGCGTGAAGCCCGTGAAGGCATTCATATCTCCCCCTTTATTGAAGGCATAAAAGATCAAATAGAAGATGGGAAGATAGAGGATCAGAAAGACGAAGCCTAGATAGAAATGGGATACTTTTTTCATCGTTCTCTCCTTTCTCTAGTTGCCCACATGGTAAGGAGCATAGCAAGGATCAGAACAACTCCGATGGTAGAACCCATTCCCCAGTTTTGTGTTGTCAGGAAGTGCTGTTCAATCGCAGTCCCTAAGGTAATGACTCGGTTTCCACCGATCATCCGTGTCAACATGAAGAGACTCAGACTAGGAATAAAGACAGACTGCACACCTGAGCGGACTCCATTCATGGACAAGGGGAAGACCACATGACGGAAGGTATCCCAACGATTGGCTCCCAAATCATAGCTGGCATTGATCAAGTTTGGATCTAAGTCATCTAAGACATTAAAGATCGGCAAGATCATAAAAGGCAACTCGATGTAGCTGGCTACAAAGATAAAGGAGAAATCAGTAAAGAGGATCTGCTGGGGAGCGACTCCGAGAAAGCTTAAAAAGCTATTAATGGAGCCGTTTTGCCCAAATATTCCGATAAAGGCATAGGCCTTGAGCAAGAGATTGACCCAGGTTGGCAAGACGATCAACATTAACCATAACTGCCGGTGTTTGAGCAGCGTCAAAAAGTAAGCAGTTGGATAGGAGATCAAGAGCGTCACCAGGGTGACAATTCCGGCATAAAGAACCGAATTAAAACTCATCTTTAAATAGGTCAAATTTTGCGAAGTGAAGAACTCTTTGTAGTTTTCAAGTGAAAACTGCCCTTCAACGTTAAAAAACGATTGAAAGATGATCATGACTACAGGAGCCAAAACAAAGAGAAAAATCCACAAGAAATAGGGGAGGATAAATAGATTAGAGGTTGTTTTCTTCATCTCTTTCCTCCTCAATGGCATTAATCAAACCAGCTTCTTGCTCTTCCACTTCAACGTACTCTTCGATCCGCGCATCGAATTCTTCTTCGGTTTCGTTGAGACGCATAACGTGGATATCTTCTGGTTCAAAGTCTAGCCCGATGACTTCTCCCACGATGGCCTTACGAGTGGAGTGGATCATCCACTCATTTCCCAAATCATCATAAGCGATGATCTCATAATGCACACCACGGAAGAGCTGGGTGTCCACCTTCACTTGGAGCTTGCCTTCTTCAGGAAGAGTGATTTGCAAGTCTTCAGGCCGAATGACAACTTCAACTGGTTCGTTTGGACGCATCCCACCATCGACGGCTTCAAAGCGTTTGCCATTGAACTCAACCAAGTAGTCCTCGATCATGCGACCTGAAAGGATGTTGGACTCACCGATAAAGGTAGCTACAAAGTGGTTGATCGGTTCATCATAGATATCTACTGGTGTACCAGATTGGACGATCTCTCCTTCGTTCATGACAAAGATCCAGTCACTCATGGCAAGGGCTTCTTCTTGGTCGTGGGTAACAAAGACAAAGGTAATCCCCAAGCGTTGTTGTAATTCTCGTAACTCGTACTGCATGTCTGTCCGAAGCTTCAAGTCAAGTGCAGACAAGGGCTCATCTAAAAGGACCACTCGTGGTTCATTGATAATAGCCCGTGCAATAGCTACCCGCTGGCGTTGACCACCAGATAATTTTTGGATCGAACGTTTTTCAAATCCAGCTAACTGGACCATTTTCAAGACTTCTGAAACCCGACGTTCGATCTCAGCCTTGTCCACCTTTTTCAAACGAAGGGGAAAAGCCACATTTTCAAAGACCGTCATATGTGGAAACAGGGCATAGGACTGAAAGACGGTGTGGACGTCCCGTTTGTTGGTAGGGACATCATTGATCCGTTCCCCATCAAGATAGACATCTCCAGTCGTCGCATCCAAAAGACCAGCAATGATATTAAGGATAGTTGATTTTCCTGATCCAGATGCACCGAGCAGGGTATAGAACTTCCCTTCCTCCAATTCAAAATTGATATCCTTTAGGACAACGGTTCCGCTATCTTCAAAGACCTTTGAAACATTTTTAAACTCAATAATTGGTTTTTTCAATTCACATAAATTCCTTCTTTACTGCGATTACCAAACTGCTTTTCATACGAAAATGCAGCGGCTGACAGGAAGACCTGTCAGACCACCAATACCTCTCGGGGACTTACTAGACTGCCCCACCTATTTACGGTATCGATAGGCACTCACCCCCTCTCCGACTGATGCTATCGATGGTTCACTATCAATTGTTCTTCAATACTTAAGCTCTTAGGCTTGACCGATAATGCGAACTTCTGGTTCTAAACGGACGCCTGAGTGAGCTTCTACTGCCTCAATGACATGAGCGATCAGGTCTTCGTAATCCTTAGCTGTTCCATTATCGACATTGACCATAAAGCCGGCATGCTTTTCAGAAACTTCCACACCACCGATTCGATAGCCTTTTAGACCTGCCTCGCTGATCAATTGACCTGCAAAATGACCGACAGGACGCTTAAAGACGGATCCACAAGAAGGGTATTCAAGGGGTTGTTTCAACTGGCGAAGATGGGTCAACCGATCCATCTCCTGCTTGATCGCCTCGTGATTGCCTGGTGACAAAGCAAATTTGGCAGAGATGACAACAGCACCTGTCTCTTGAATCTTAGAATGACGGTAGCCAAAAGCTAGTTCACTCGCTGACAGAGTTTCGATCTCTCCGTCTTTGGTCAAGACCTTACAGGATACTAGGACATGAGCGATCTCTCCCCCATAGGCTCCCGCATTCATAAAGACTGCGCCACCGACACTGCCTGGAATGCCACTAGCAAACTCGAAGCCTTTCAAACTATGGTGCAAGGCCACATGAGTGGTGTCGATGAGTTTAGCTCCTGCTTCTGCTTCGATCACATAACCATCCACACTGATGTCACGCAAGCGATCAAACATAATGACAAATCCCGGAATGCCCCCATCGCGGACAATGATATTGGACGCATTGCCCAGGACCATCCATGGAATTTGCTCTTGGTTGGCAAATTGAACGATGCGTTTTAATTCGTATTGATTGCGAGGAAAAGCTAAAAATTCAGCATTCCCACCTACCTTTGTGAAGGTATAATATTTTAAAGGTTCTTGAAAACGGATATCAATCCCTTCAAGAATTTGATTCATTTTTTCATTCATCTTTCTGTCTGTTCTCTCTCTATAAAAATACAAACTATTATACCAAATTTTTGACTATTTTTCGACCCTAAAAAACAAAAGAAGACCTATAATATTCAGGCCTTCCTTTTATCATTCATTATGCAATTTTACGAGCAATGGTACGATTCTTTTGTCCATCCAGAGCTGATTTGACCGAAATCCAAGCACCACCAAGAGTAAAGACAGCTAACAATCCTAGATTCAAGTAAAATTTATCTGGGACATCCCCTGAGAATGTCGCTTCATTGAGAAGCGTCCAGGTCATACCAAATGGCAAATCCAGTTCATTCATGAGCGCCAAAGTATAATCTAATTGGTTGACTAAAAAGACCGTCAAGACCATCAAAATAGCTGAAACTACCACACCTTTTTTAGTCAATTTCTTACCAAGAATCTCATAACCTTTGATGGTACAATAACCGAGGGCTGCACCTGCCAAAACAGACACATAGCCAAGACGCGCTACTAAGAGGGCAACTGCTCCACCGATGATCACACCGATCACAGCACCTACAATCCCTAAGAGGAAGTTTTCTTCCCGCGCTTCATAAGCCTCAACTGTATCTTGCACTTCGGCTTGGTAAGCTCTAAAGGTTGCATCGTCGATTAAGAAGATCGCATCTCCAATTTGATACAGACCAATTGGTCCTTCCTCACCCGTTTGCGCATTCACTTGCACAAATTGGTGGTTGAGCAAGAAATCAACAATATCTTGGATGGCTGTCCATAAGGTTTCGACAGCCTTGCCTTTGGTCATTCCGCCTTTGACAACGATCGAGGTCAAGTAACCATCAAAAGAGATAGCATTAATGGCTTTTGATTGTTCTTTTAATTCATTCCAAAGAATTTCACTATCTTCGATCAAGTCTCCTTCGGAACCTTGTTTCACACTGAGTGAAATGGTAAATACATTCTTGGTTTGAGCGCCTTCAATGACTAACAAGAAGCCTTCACGCTCCCCGTACATCACACGAGCTTCGCCATCAAATTGCAGACCAAGATCGGTAGCAATACTATATAAATATTCTGGTTTCATGTTTCCCCCTAGATTTTCAGGAAAGCTTGAGCTTTTCCCCATACTGTTCCCATTCTACCATAGGAGAAGCAAAAAGGACATATACATTCGTATACATCCTTCTTTCATTTGTGTTACATTCGGGTTTAATTCTCAACACGAACGCCAAATGTGTCAATTTTAAGTTGGAAAATCTGACCATCTAGCCCGAGTTTTTCGAGAGCTGCAACAAAGGCTGCTGTATGCTCTGGCGCTAAGAGGTTCATGATCGTTGGGCCTGCTCCCGACAGATAGGTGGCGTAAGCCCCATGCGCATGGGCGACTTCTTTGACCTGAGGAAACTCTTTGACAAGAGATTGACGGTAGCGTTCGTGGAAATGATCAGACTCGATGGAGCGACCAGCCGTCAGCAAATCTCCCTTGAGGAGAGCTGCGATAGCGACATTGGCTACGCTACTAGCTGCAACAGCTTCCTTATAAGACCATTCTTTCGGTAGGACATTCCGACTATCACTGGTCTTCAATTGGTAGCTCGGTACAAAGGCCACAAGGTCACAGCTTGGGAAGTCAGCCGTGACATATTGGACATCTTCACCGATGTAGCTCGCAATGACCATATTCCCAAAGATAGCTGGAGCTACATTATCCGGATGACCTTCGATCTCGGTCGCGATGCGTAATTTCTCAGCGTCTGATAGCTGGAGGTTGGCTAATTGGTTGGCCAATTCAATCCCTGCGACAATGACCGAGCTAGAAGATCCAAGACCACGCGCCAAAGGCACTTGACTGGTCATCTTGATTCGATGGGGCTGCATATCCGTTGAGATAGAAAGAGCTGTTGAGAGCAAGAGGTTTTTCTCATCTGTCGGAATCCCTGCTCCTAGATCATGCTCAATAAACCAAGCATCAGCTGATTCAAGGACTTCAATAGTCAAATAGCGAGTCACGGCAATCCCAACAGAATCAAAGCCTGGCCCTACATTGGCACTGGTTGCTGGAACAATAATTTTCATGCTTATTCTCCCAAGACTTTAAAGGTATTCAAGAGTTCGAAATTCGCCTCTGAATCCAATTTTTCAACCAAGTTCTTGAATTGTGTTTGGTTGACTTGGTGGGTAATGATGACGACACTTGCAAATTGACCATCTGAGTCTTCTTGGAGGATTTGCTTGAAGGAAGCTCCTTCTGCATTAAAGATTTCCGCAAGACGCAAGATTTGACCAGTCGCATCTGGTGCCTTGATTGAGAAATAATAGTTATTTTTCACGTCTTCTGGCTTAGCCAATTGAAGAGGGCGGCTGTATTCATTGAAGGCTTTACCGATCGTTCCTTCTTTTAGACGACGGACAATGCGAACGAGGTCGGCTACGACACTTGTCGCAGTTGGTTTTTGACCAGCACCTGGTCCATAGTACATAGACTCCCCAATACCGATGGACTCCACATAGACCGCATTCATAACGTCGTTCACTCCTGCGAGTGGATGTTGTTTTGGAAGGAAGGTTGGTGTCACTTCTGCTGCGATCCCTGACTCTGTTTCAACGATAGATCCGACCAGCTTAATGACATAGCCAAGGCTTTGAGCAACTGAGACATCTTGAGGAGTGATCTGGCTGATTCCTTTGTGACCCACTTGGTCAAATTGGATATTCATTCCAAAGGCAAATTGGCTCAAGATCACCATCTTGTAGGCAGCATCGATTCCTTCAACGTCGTTGGTTGGATCACTTTCAGCGTAACCAAGACGTTGCGCTTCTGCTAAAGCATCCTCATAAGTCCAGCCTTCTTCGACCATTTTAGTCATCATGAAGTTAGAGGTTCCATTGACCACACCGAGCACTTTGGTCACCTTGTCAGAAGCAAGGGAATTCACCAAGGTCCGAAGGATTGGGATCCCACCAGCTACGGCAGCTTCATAATAAAGGGCCACTTGGTGTTTTTGAGCAATCTCTAGCAACTCGCTTCCATGAACGGCAAGAAGGTCTTTGTTAGCAGAAACTACATGCTTGCCTGCTTCCAGGGCACGGGTGATAAAGGTCTTCGCTGGCTCGATACGACCCATCAATTCGACCACGATGGCAATGTCTTTGTCTTCAATGATCTCATCGACATTGGTCACAAAGTTGTAGTTGTGACCAGCAGCTTGCAATTTTTCCTTTTCCGCATCATCACGAACCAAGACCTTAGCGATCTCGATTTCATCTTGAGCTGCCTGGGTGATTTTTTCATGGTTTTCTTTTAATAAAAATGGTACGCCACTTGCAACAGTACCAAATCCTAGTAAGGCAATCTTAACAGACATCCTATTGACTCCTTGAATTTTCTATAGTAGCTCCATTATAACAAAAACTTGAGCGTTTGACAGCCAATTGCCTTAAAAATTCTGAATTTTCATGACAGGATCTGCCTGTAGCAAGTTCTGGAAAAGAACATAGAATTTGTGGTACAATAGAGAAAATGATGAAAACGGTGACACTATGAGTAAACGAAGAGTACCTAAAAAAATCAAAGTCCTACTTGGAATCAATGCACTCCTCTTGGTCTGTATCTTTATTTGTAGCTTTCTTCTGATCAAAAGGATCACTCAGCTGAGCGACGGAAATACCAGTGGTACTGCCGTGACGCGCTCGCTAGATGAACACAGTTCCTCTATCGAGTGGACCCGAATGAAAAAGCCGGTTAAACTGCCCATCCTCATGTACCACTCCGTGCACAATATGGCCGAGTCTGAAGCTGCCAATGCCAATCTGATTGTCGATCCAGAAACCTTTGAAAGCCAACTAAAGGCCCTGAAAAAAGCGGGTTACTACACCCTGACACCTGAGGAAGCCTATCGGATCCTCGCAAAAAATGAAGTGCCAAAAGGAAAGAAATATGTCTGGTTGACCTTTGATGATGGCGTCGAGGATTTCTATACCATCGTCTATCCGCTTCTTAAGAAGTACAAGATAACCGCCACCAACAATATCATCACGGACTTTACCCAAAAGGAAAAAGAAAATGTCCTGACCTTTGACCAAATCAAAGAGATGAAAAAAGCTGGCTTGACCTTTGAAAGCCATACGGTCAATCATCCAGACCTAGCCAATTCCAGTCTTGAAACCCAAAAGAATGAGCTGGTCGCTTCTAAACGCCTGCTGGATAAGGTGCTGGATCAAAATACTAGCGTTATCGTCTACCCATCTGGTCGCTACAGCCAGGTTACAATCGACCAAGCCAAGAAAGCTGACTACAAACTAGGCCTCACCACTAAAAATGGACTCGCCAGTTCCGCTGATGGCCTCTATGCCCTCAAACGAGTCCGGATCCTTCCAACCACTACAGGAGAGGACCTCCTAGCCATGATCCAAGAATAAAGAAAGAGAGTGGGACAGAAATCGGTAATTCGTTAGAATTCGATTTCGTCGTCCCACCTCCGCACAGTTGAGTAGGGCTGTAAAAGCTGATGAAATCAGCGTAGTAGAGCCCACTCAACCACTGCGTCTTGCTCGACAATCCAAAAATAATTGAGAGGCTAGGACTTTTGTCCCAGCCTCTTTTGTTATAGTTCCTTCTCTAGTTCTTTTAGAAAGGTGATTAAAAATTGATGGCGACTTTCTGCTATTTGCTTAGCAGTCTCCGTGTTCATTTCATCTTTTAATAGAAGCAACTTGTCATGGAAATGTTGGACAGTATCAGTGAGAGACCTCCCTTTGTGGCCACCATAGGAAAAAGTTCGCGCAATTCCTACAGCTCCTATCGCATCTAGGCGGTCTGCATCCTGGACAATCTTGCCTTCTAAGGTTTCTGGATGTTTCCCACGATTTTTGCTGAAAGAAACAGCATTGATAACCCGACAAATCTGGTCAATTTGGTCTTGAGGAATACCGATCTCTTCTAGAAACATGCGAGCATTTGCATTATTCTCTGTTTGAAACAATTTATCATCATCAGCATCGTGAAGAAGAGCTGACAAGCCCACTATCTCCAGATCACATGGACCATCTGCTTGTGCGATTCTCATAGCATTGGTATAGACGCGGAGGGTATGCTCCACATCATGGCCATCCGCTCGATCAGCAAATAAGGTTTTAACATACTGCTTAGCAGCTTGGATTCGTTCTTCGATCATCGTTCTTGTCCTTTGTTTAATCTCTGCTCAGTTTTATCTATTCATTTGAACTAGTTATGGAGATGTGCAGTTTACTTTAAAACCACCTCTCGGTGGTGATTACTTTTTCTTTTGTGGGAAGAGGGGGAGCCCTAGGGTCGCGATCTTCTCAGCGGGGATCTTCATGCCATCCTTGATCCATTTGGAGATGACAGAGACAATGGCTGAGCTCCAGAAGGAATTGAGGTAGCTGCCAGCGCCATTCGAGGAGCTACCATTTCGTTTTTCTAAAAAGTCATAGACTGCCTTGGTCAAGAGCCGTTCGAAATTATAATCAATGGCTAGACTGATGATCTTGGCTTCTTTCTTGACTTCCTTAAAGAGGTAGACCCAGACTTGGTAGAGATCTGTCTTGAGGTTGTAGCCATCTAAAGACTTGGTAATCTTTGCGATACTAGACTGAAAGATGGACTCTAGAATCTCTTCCTTGGAGTCATAATTACGGTAAAAGGCTGCGCGAGAGACACCGGCACGCTGAACCAGCTCAGAGATGGTGATCTTTTTCAGATCTTTTTTCTCCAACAATTGCAAAAGAGAGATTTCGATGGATTCTCGTGTAATCGCATTGTTTTCTCGGTTAAATCGTTTGAGATTTTCCAAGGATTTCTCGGATATTTTTCTTTCTGCCATAACATTTACTTTCTATCTGTCTCACCTGATGATATCTGCTTGGATAGCATTGTACTTCATGATATAATTGTAAAAGAAGACATACTACTTGTCAATGTACAATTTTATACAATTATGAGGTATGAACTGATGAAATGGAAAATTATTGCGGATTCAGGCTGTGACTACCGCTCTTTGGACAATCTGGCACAGGATACGGAGTTTGTCAGTGTCCCATTGACCATCCAAGTGGGTGATACCATCTATACAGATGATGCCCAGCTCAATATCGATCAGATGATGGAGGAGATGTATGCGACCACAACAGCTTCTAAGTCTGCCTGTCCGAGTCCAGATGATTATATGAAGTCTTTTGAAGGGGCTGAAAATATTGTCGTTGTGACCATCACTGGAACCCTTTCAGGTAGCTACAATAGTGCAGAGGTCGCTAAGAAGATTTATCTGGAAGAGCATCCGAATACCAATATCCACGTCATTAATAGCTTATCAGCTGGGGGTGAGGTGGACCTGATCGTTCGCAAGCTCAATCAGTTGGTCGCTGAAGGTCTCGATTTTGATCAAGTAGTCGATGTGATCACAACCTACCAGTCTAAGACGAAGTTGCTCTTTGTTTTGGCCAAGGTTGATAATCTGGTCAAAAATGGGCGTCTCAGCAAATTGCTCGGAACTGTTGTCGGGCTCCTCAATATCCGTATGGTCGGGGAAGCTAGTAAGACGGGTACCCTTGAGTTGCTTCAAAAAGCACGGGGCCAAAAGAAAGCGATCAAGGCAGCTTTTGATGAATTAATCAAGGCAGGCTATAATGGTGGACATATCACCATAGCCCACCGCAACAATGAAAAATTTATCGAGCAATTCTCTGAATTGGTCCGTGAAAAATTTGCCCGTGCAATGATTGAAGTCCTTCCTACTTCTGGACTTTGTAGTTTCTACGCCGAAGAAGGCGGCCTCCTCATGGGCTATGAAATTTAAGTTACCACTAAAAAGAGGCTAGGACAAAAGTCCTAGCCTCTTTATTGTTTTTGGATTGTCGAGCAAGACGCAGTGGTTGAGTGGGCTCTACTACGCTGATTTCATCAGCTTTTACAGCCCTACTCAACTGTGCGGAGGTGGGACGACCAAATCGAATTCTAACGAATGACCGATTTCTGTCCCACTCTCTCTTTTTATTCTCCGATCTCTTGGTAGAGAGTACGGATTTTTTTGCGGTAGATGGTGTAGCTGATTCCCGCTCCAATTAACAGGATGATACTATAAAGGATCACAGCCAGCAAGGTGCTGACGGAATGATAGGTCCAAATGAAGCTGACAATGATCAAGAGAAACATCACAAAGAGAAAGACAATCAAGAGAATAGACTGAAGAACTGCATTCCCACGATGACGGGTCATCAACTCCGTTATATTGGTCCAATTGGTGCTAAAGTTCTGAAAATCTTTGACATAGTCTCGGATGCAGATCGGAATGGTTGTTACAACCCAGATCAGCAACATGGCTAGGATAGCCAAGGGATGGACGCCAAAATAGAGACAAACACCAACTAGAAGAATGACAGGAAGGATGGATTGCACCAGATAGAGCAACCAAAACTTCATGAAGAGATAGCGTTTGAAATCAACAGGGAGGGATCTCAAGTACTCAAAGTTTTCGCGCTCTAGCGAAATACCGATACTGGTCAAGCCTCCAAAACTATTGAAAACACCGATCAAGATGGCAACAAGGGTCAGTGGCACCAGATACTGGGGCGTCAAGTAAGGACTAAGGCCTCCTATATTTTTCGATGCTCCTGCTGCTCCACTGAGGAGGAAAATATAAGGCAGAATGCTCATCATCAAGAGGACTTGTACCATAAGTGTTCCATCGCTCAAGAGTCTGCGATGATACTGAATGACAAATCGTCTAAAGGAGTCTTTCTGACCCACATGGAGCACTCTCACGCGCTCTTTGACGGTTTGGTTGGTCGCAACTGCAAGGGCCGCATCATAAAACTGCGGGATCACGATTTTGCGAACCAGGCCGATCAAGACCAGAAGGACCAGGATCCAGCCCAGAAGGCCAAGGATCGCTTCTCCATCAAAAGGATGGAGAATGAACTGATGAAAGGCCGTAAAAGGTGGAAATAGAATGGGAATATCTGCGCCACCCGACACTTCTACTCGATGAGTCTGGACTAGATTGAGATAGAGATAAGCTCCTAGACTCAGAAGGGAACCAATTCCGACCATGATGTTGGAGACCAGGGTCGTGTGTTTTTTGAAAAACAAAGTCTTGGTGATCAGATGGGATAGGATGATCGTCGCTAAAAAGAGAACGCCTAAGAGAATTAAGGCACAAAAGAGGCCTAGCAGGATCCCTAACGGATTGAAGC
Source organism: Streptococcus mobilis (assembly GCF_059727625.1). NCBI lineage: Bacteria > Bacillati > Bacillota > Bacilli > Lactobacillales > Streptococcaceae > Streptococcus > Streptococcus mobilis. Next base: position 960,602 of record NZ_AP041823.1, on the reverse strand, counting down.
CGCCTGCTTGGACGGGCAGGATCAGAAAATAGCTGATCAAGGGAAGGATAGCCATGAGAAGGGTCAGGATGACCGAGATACTCTTTCCAGCAATGACTTCCGCATCTGAGAAAGCATAGGGCCGGTAAAACTGGAGGTCCTTGCTTTCATAAAAGACATTGTAAAAGCTCATAAAGCCTTGGGAAATGGTCATCAAGGAAAAGAGGGCGACCATATTGACAAAGAAGGCTGGTTGGTTCACAAAATCATAGATACTAAAGAGCAAGCCAAATATGAGGAAATAGACCAATCCTAAAAAGAGGTAGTTGAGCACCGATTTACGGGCAACATTGAGTTTGACGTCCGGTTTTTTTGCCTGTTTGGCACGTAATTTTGCGATCTGAGCAGGCTGACTGGCATAGATGATATTAACATTGACCAGTTGCTGGATGATCTTAAGACGCATGATCGCCACCTTCTTCCTTCCGACCCGCTAAGCTGAGATAGATACTTTCCAGACTTTGTTCGGGGTGTTGACCTTTCAATTCCTCGATCGTCCCATAGAAAATGAGATTTCCCTTTTTGAGAATGGCGATTTTATCACAGAGTTGTTCGGCCACTTCTAAGACGTGGGTAGAGAAAATAACCGTCTTGCCCCGATCCGCATGCTGGCGCATCATTTGTTTTAAATCGTATGAAGCCTGTGGGTCCAAACCGGTCATGGGTTCGTCCAATACCCAGATATCTGGATCTGACAAGAGGGCTGCAATGACGAAGACCTTCTGGCGCATCCCGTGTGAAAAGGATTCAATCACTTCATAGCGGTGGCTCTGAAAATCAAAGATCCTAAGAAGCTCCTCTAAGCGTTGGTCACAGTCTTTCTGACTCATATCATAAGAGGTCGCAACCAACTCCCAAAATTCATTGGCTGTGAGACGCAAGAAAAGATCTGGCGAATCTGCCACATAACCGATCTTCTTTTTGATCGCCAGTCGATGGCTATAGAGGTCCTGACCATCCACTTCAATGGAACCAGTGGTTGGGGTGATGACACTGACCAGGCTCTTGATGGTTGTGGACTTGCCAGCTCCGTTGTGGCCAATCAAACCGACAATTTGCCCATCCTCGATGGTCAGATACAAGTGGTTGAGGGCAATGTGCCCATCGTAATCTTTGGTAACTCCGTGAAATGTAATCATGTTAACTCCCTAATTGATCCTCATTGGGACCGGTTTTTCTTATTCTGTTGATAAGCGATCATCGAAATGGTAGAGCAATTCTAGCAGATAGTTTGGAATGGTCTCCACGAAGTCTTCTTTGTAGACCCGCTCTCCTCGCTTATGCAATTCTTTACCCCATGGTCCTAGATTAACTGCTGGAACCTGAATTTGGGCAATTTTTTCCAGATCCAGATCATAGACCTGAGCTGGTGTGGCTAGGCTATCCAAGACGACTTGATAAGAGGCTACATCCTTTTCCAAGGCACAATAACTGGTGTCGTTAATCCCCATAAAGTATTCTTCGACTTTTAATAGGTAACCTCTTGTGTCCAGATACTCGCGGTAATCAGTGATGAGGGACACGATATTGAAATCGGTATTGTCTAAAAAGCGGCAATTCATGGAAGGATAATATGGGGGCGCAAAACCGATGACCACCATAGGATCCTTATCTCCGAGAAACTCAAGGAGCCGCTGGATTTGCTGAATCGCAAGGCTCTGGTAGCTGGTCCCATTACGAAAATCTTGCTCCGCTTTTTTATTAGAAGCTTCTCTAAAGTCTTGGTAACCCTCTAAGGCTTGGCAACGTTCCTCTAGTTCTTGATAGGTGATGACTCTTGGCCTTGCAATAATATGGTCTTGGCCAGCCTGATCCTGCAAATGCTCGTACTTCTTGTAAAAGGCATCCAAGGCCTCCTGACTAAGCTCATAGATTCGTTGCAAGAGCTCTTGGGGTGTTTTCTTCAAATGCAACACACTGAAATAGCCAGCCGCATAGAGCACGGTCGATACATCGTACTGCTCCTTCAAATCTCTGAGATAGGACCACGAAGGAAGGGGAGACGTTTCTCCCAAGGCCTGATCTGCCAGATCGGGATGAAGGTCCAGCTGGCTTGCGATGGCTACTAGGAGGGATAAGGCATTGATCCCTTTGAGGGGTTCCTTCATATGGGACAAGACGCCTTGTGCCACAACGACTGGCATGAGTTTGCCGACTGTGCCAATGTGAAGGACCTTTTCTTTTCCTACTACCGATTCAAAAGGCTCTGAATCCACTGCTAATACATAATTCATATCAAACTTTTCCTGCAAATCTGTAAGGAGGCCCAAGGCTCCACGCATCCCACGTGAATAGGATTCCTCGTCTCCAACAGAGAGATAGAGCAGATTGACCTGACCTTCTGCGGGATCTGCTGCATAGGCTTCCAGAACCCCTAATTGAAGGGCCAAGGCTGCTTTCATATCGCAAGATCCTCTGCCAAATTTCCATTGACCAGATTCTAAATCAGCCTGCATATCTGGTCGTCTATCCAGTGTTTTCAAAGCTTCTGCTACTTTATCAGAATCGAGCGCGATCTCTGACAAATGTCCATAGTCTTCTAGATCGACTGTATCATGGTGGTGGAAAAGGATAACTGTTTTTTTCTTGCCCTTATCAACCAAGGCCCAATTGACTGACCGATGCAAATGATCCTGTGGCACCTCATAGCGCCCAAAGTGGTCCGGATGGTCCTTGAAATAGGGAATCTGAGCAATCCGTTGATCCAGGTAGGCTTCGATTCCTTGCTCAGTCTCAGTATTGGTGAAGCTTGGAATCGCCAAGGCTTCAGTAAAAATCGTTTCGATGCTCTCTCTATTGGTGGTTTTCACTTTCTCTCCATCCTTCTTTTCTATTATTCATCTTTGTGAGCTTTGCCAAGTGACAAAAGGCTGGTGAGCATGAGTCCTAGGAAGCCAAAGAGAGTCCAAGAGCTTGTTGCTTGACCTGTTTTTGGAAGGCTTGGTTGGCTTGTCACTTCTATCTTATCTTTATCAGCTCTTTGAGCCAATTCTTGTGCAGTTTCTTCTTTTTGTTCCTTACGGAAGTCCATCGGATCTCGACCGTGGCTTGGTTTTTGAGGAATTTCAGAAATAGCTGGATTGGTTGGCGTCATTGGATTACTTGGAACAATTGGTTTTTCCGCTTGATCTACTGGACTTGGGTCTTGTTCAGGATCTACTTTTGGTTGAATGGTTGCAATTGGCAAGATCCGATCTGCCAATGACGCATAGTCTGTATCTTTTTCACTTGGTTGATAACGGAACAAGAGAGATCGACTGTCTTCTACGATTGGAATCGTTGCAGAAATAGAATCTGTCTTGAAGGACACTTCATAAGGATCTGCAAAATAGATGTAATCCGGATCATAGGTGTGCAAACTCAAAACCAGTCGATGGCCTTTTTTCACTGTATAGAGATTTGGTTGCAGATACATGGTGTAATCATGATATTCATTTTCTTTCAGATCAATAGAATGACTAGAACTTGCTGAGTCATAGCGAGATGCTGGATTGGCCAGATTCATCCAACCACGCGCAATCACCACACTCTTAACCTTGTGGGTCTTGTAACGTTTGAGAGGCAAGGTTTCAAGGTTGCTACCATTCCAGTAGCCTGTCTCATCGATGGTTTCCTTGTCCAATGTGCGCGTGCTATAACCGTCTTTGTCATAGGTGATTTCTTCTTTGACCACATCAAAGTCTTCGTCTGAGACATCCATCAAGGTCGCACTGACATGGGCATGATTTTTGTCTCCCTTGACAAAAGCAGCGCTAAAATGCACAGGAATATGGCCTTTGATGGTGACATCTTGGTCGACAGGTGCTGCATAGGAAGCCGCTACTTCTGAGGAATGGAAGGCCGCATCTTGGTTACGTGTGGTCCAGTTATTTCCCGTACCATAGTAATCACCAGTTACTGTCACATCCTCCCGTTTGGAGTAGATTCGAGAAGAGATGGCATTGTTGGTATCCCATTTATCAAAACGACGCCATTTACTTGGATCTAGATTGTCCTGAGCTGTTACTTGCGGAAGGTTTTCAATCCCATTTTCAATACCGTAGAGGTAATGACTATACCAGAGATTCATCAGGTCATTAAAGGCTTGGCCTGCGACTTCTGTTCCTGACCAACGCGTAGATGGATAAATGTGATTGCCCTGGTGGAGCAAGACCTTGGCATCGATCCCCGCCTTTTTATAGGCTTCTAACATGAGTTCAAAATGTTTGGGTTTGACATTGTCATCATTGAGCCCTTGGATAATGAGAGGGGCCGCCTTTAAGTTGGCTGCGTTGAGCGTGTAGTCGCGTTTAGCATATTCTTCGTTGTAATTATGACCATCCTTGTGCTGGAGTTCATTGAGTTTGGTGATATAGGCTGCATAGTAATCCTTGACCTTGTCCCAATCTTCCTTGTCCAGGATCCGACCAGAGGTATAGACAGACAGCCAAGATAGGTCATTGGAAGCTCCGGTATCAAGAGGAGATCCTTGGCTGTTGAAATGGTCGTACCAACTAGCAATCCCTGCAGCTGGCACAATGGTCTTGAGACCTTCCACTCCAGTAGACGCTACACCAAATGTTGTCGTACCTGCCCAAGATAAACCAGTCATAGCGACGTTTCCGTTGGACCAGTCCGCCTTAACTTCATGGTTGCTAGTCTTATCTGAGTAAGCTTTGCGTTTACCATTGAGCCATTCAACGATATTTTTATAAGCAGCCACTTCAAGGTCAGAGCCGGTCGTATTGATCCCGTCTGATCCTTTTGAGCCCAAACCACTACTGGTCACCACTGCATAACCACGAACTAAGAAATAATTGTACCAGTTAAGATTTTCATAATCATAATGCGTATAGTCTTCAGAGCTTTCACGCGGATTGACATAGTACCAATCCTTTGGATTGGTCGCTTTGGCTACTTCTTCTGTCGTAACAGTCTTGGTTGCTTGGCGTTTGGCAGGTTTTTCATAGAGCTTGGCCATATCGAAGTTTCCACCTTCTTTGAGACCAATTCCCTCTAAGGTACGCTCTTCTGTTGTTCCTGTTACATAAGGACTAGCTTCAAAAATGGTCGCAGCTTTATAGTCCCCATTGACAGCAGCTTTTGGCACCTGCACAAAGGTCTTAACCAAGTCAGGCTTGCCGTCGCCATCCGTATCATAATCGGTTTCCACATAGACAATATAGCGGACGATGTCACTCTTGTCATAGGAGTAATGCTCCGGATCGTCTCCTGGCGTAAATGGGAAAATAGGTTGTGCTTTGCCATTCAAAAAGAGAGGAGTCTTCTTATCCGCGCGATAAGCTGCTCGGAGCTGTTTAGCTATATCAACCATTGAAGTGAGATTGGTGACCGGAGCAGAACCCTCCACTCCTTCCTTGACCATCCCTAGGCTCTTGGCAAAAGCTAATCGGTCTTTATCAGTAGATCCGACTTGATTTTCCTTAGTTGAAGCCCAGTTCAATAGTTGATTGACTGCCTCCGTCACTGTGACTTCTTTTTCACGATCCTGGTCGGTTACAGTTGCACCCGTAATTTTAGCCAAGTCTCCTTGGGTTACTTTTGGAGTCGCGCTCACCTCTTGACTGCCAACGGCAGGCGTCGCAGGTGCAGGGCTTGACTGATTGTCCAGAGTGGACTCAACAGTTGGGGCGCTCACTACCGCTGGACTTGATGCAGGTTCTTCCTGTAGCTCAGTTGTCGGAGCGGTTGGTGAAGTGGTTGGTCGGTTAGTTTCTGAAACCTCTTCCACTTTTGCAGGCTGAACGGTTTCTTTGTTGTCTCCTTGTGTTGAGGTCACTGTTTCAGTAACTTCAGAGCTTGTCGCTGGAGGAGTCACCGTCTCCTCAGTAGTTGTGCTACTTACTTGGTCTGCTTGCACATGCTGGGCGAGTACAGCAGGACTAATCAGTAAACCTGCAACGAGTAGAGAAACAAGAGTTGTTTTTTTCATAAAATGGTCTCCTTTCACCATTTTCAAAGTCAGTCCTAGCGGAGCCTGACTCTATTATGTTATATTCTCACTTCATTTCTTTCATGTATGCGATTTCTTTTCTAGGAAGGGCTCGTTTCCAGTGCAAACGTTTGTCCTATCCAACTATTTTTGGTAAAATAAGGACATTCACATGAAAGAAGAAATAACGATGGAAAATCAAACCTTAATGCAATATTTTGAGTGGTATTTGCCCGCTGATGGGAACCACTGGACGCGTCTTGCTGAAGATGCGCAACACATAGCAGACTTGGGTATTCGCAAGGTCTGGATGCCACCTGCCTTTAAAGCTACTTCTAACAATGACGTTGGGTACGGGGTCTATGATCTCTTTGATTTGGGCGAGTTCGACCAAAAAGGAACGGTTCGCACCAAATATGGTTTCAAAGAAGATTATCTTCAAGCCATCCAAGCCCTCAAAGATGCTGGGATTCAACCGATGGCCGATGTCGTTCTCAACCATAAAGCTGCGGCTGATGGTCTAGAGGAATTCGAGGTCGTTGAGGTCGATCCCATGGACCGAAACATTGTCCTCACAGAGCCTTTCACCATTCAAGGATGGACCAAATTTACCTTTGATGGTCGAAATGGAGCCTATAATGACTTCCACTGGCATTGGTACCACTTTACCGGTACCGACTACGATGCTTCTCGTAATAAAAGTGGGATCTACCAAATCCAAGGGGACAACAAAGGCTGGGCCCACGGAGATCTGGTGGACAAGGAGAATGGAAACTACGATTACCTCATGTACGCCGATATCGATTTCAAACACCCTGAGGTTGTAGAAAATCTCGATCAGTGGGCTGAATGGTTTATCGAAACGACTGGTGTAGAAGGTTTTCGTCTGGATGCAGTCAAACACATCGACTCCTTCTTTATGAAGAATTTCATCCACAATATCACCAAAAAATATGGAGAAGATTTCTACGTCTTTGGTGAGTTTTGGAATGGGGATAAAGAGACCAATGATGAATACTTGGAAAGCATTGACTACTTATACGACTTGGTCGATGTAGCCCTCCACCAAAATTTCTTCAGAGCTAGCCAAGAGGGTGAAAATTTCGACCTGCGAACCATTTTTGATGGAACACTGGCTCTCAATCATCCTGAAGAAGCCGTAACCTTTGTGGACAACCATGATACCCAACGAGGGCAAGCCTTGGAATCTACCGTTGAAGAATGGTTCAAGCCTGCTGCTTATGCCTTGATCTTACTTCGTGAAGCTGGTTTACCTTGTGTCTTCTATGGAGACTACTACGGTATCAAAGGCAAATTTGCACAAGATAGTTTCCAAGATGTCCTTGATCGCCTCTTATGTGTTCGCAAAGATCTGGCCTATGGGGAACAAACGGACTACTTCGATGATCCTAATTGCATCGGTTGGACACGTTCAGGTACAGAAGAATCAGCACCAATCGCCTGCTTGATTTCCAATAACCAAGCTGATACAAAAGTCATGGAGATCGGCTCATCCTACGCAGGTCTCACCTACTATGATGTCCTAGAAAATTGTAGCGAAACTGTCCAAGTTCAAGAAGACGGTACTGCTGAATTCCCAGTGGCAGAGCGCTCCGTCAGTGTCTGGGTAGCCCAAGATACAGAGGGCCAATAACCTTTATATGTAATTTTCTCCTAGGATCGACATCTTCCTAGGAGAATTTTTTCCTGTAAAAATTTTATAGGAAATACAGTTTCATTTTAGCACTATAAGAAAGCGCTGTCAATGGGTGTCGCGTCTATTTAAAAGAAATAAAGAGCATAAGAAAACTCGTTTTCCAATATGGAAAACGAGTTTTCATTTTAGCTCAATTCTGCAATGATTTCTTTCAATTGCGCTTTCGTATGAACTCCAGCCACTTGTTTGACAACTTGTCCATCTTTTTTAAAGAGAAGAGTTGGGATCGACATGATACCGAATTGACGTGCTGTATTTGGATTTTCATCGACATCCATCTTACAGATTTTCAAATCATCTTCATGTACTTCTTCTGCCAACTGATCCAAGATTGGAGCTTGCATGCGGCATGGACCGCACCAAGTTGCCCAAAAGTCAATCAAGACAAGGCCTTGGCTGGTTTCTTGTTCAAAAGTTGCATCTGTGATTATGTGTGCCATATTTCCTCCTTTTTCAGTAGTGACTACTGATTCTGCATTTCTACTTTTATTTTACACTAAAAGATGCCATTTTAGAAATATTTGCTACGGGGAGTCCTTAGGCATCTTCTCTCTTTTTGCGCCAAAAGATGAGGCTAGAAGCTGTTAGGCTAATCACCCCTAAGAGACCCAGAGAATGGTCTTTGCTCCCTGTTTGAGGAAGCGTATGATCTGCTTTCTCCCCTCCCACTACAAGAGTTGCAGCTTGAGGATCTTCTGCCAATCCTTGTGAAACAAATTGAGGTCCATAAGATACAGCTAGTGTATGAAGAGAGTGCTCTTGTCTTGCTGATCCTATTTGCATCTGCTCTGCTTTTTCAGGAAGAGTTTGGCTTGGTTGGACAAAGGATTCTGGGCTTGGAAGCCTATATTCTTCCTTGTAGTGCACTTCTGGAGCGACTAGAGCAGCACCTTCAACTTCTGGTAAATTCGCATAGTCTGTATCTGTTGCACTTGGTACATAAGCTGCCTTTTGGGCGCGGGTCTTTTCAACAATTGGAATCGCCGCCTGGATAGAATCTGTCTTAAAGGTCACTTCATATGGATGCTCCACCGTTAAATCAGATGGGTCATAGGTGTTGAAAACAAGTGCTAACTTGTGACCTTTCTTAACCGTATAGAGATTTGGTTGGAGATAGACCGTATAATCGTGGTATTCTCCAACTTTTGGCTCAATGCTAGCGCGTGAGCTTGCTGAATCGTAGCCAGACTCAGGGTTCGCAAGGTTGATCCAGCCTTTTGCAATCACCTTGTACTTGGTCTTGATGGTTTCGTATTCGGCAACAGATAGGTTGCTTAAATTGCTTCCCATCCAGAAACCGTCTGCTGTTTTATCTTGCTTGACGCTACCATTTCCTACCACGTCAAAGTCCTCATCTGCCACGTCTACTAAGAGGGCGTTAATTTGGAAATTCTTTCCTTGACCCTTGGCCAGAGCTGCCTTGAAATGGACAGGGATGTGGCCCTTGATCGTAGTGTCCTCAGTAACATCAGAAACGAAGGTTAGATTGGCCTTAGAGGAGGCTTTGCTGACTGTTTCATTACGTTTAGCGATCTCAACACCTGCAGCCGCATAATCACTAGAAATGGTTTCTTCTAGACGTTTCGAGCTTGCATGTAAGAAGAGACGTTGACTGCTCTTCCAGTTATCATAGCTGGTCCACTTGCTTGGATCATAGTTGTTTTGAGCTAGGACCGCTGGCAAGCTTTCGACGTGATTGTCCACTCCGTAGAGGTAATGGGTCAGCCAGGTATTGAGCAGGTCATAGAAGTCCTGACCATTGGCGGTGATGCCGTATCCCCGTGACATAGCTGCTGGATAGACGTGATCTCCTTGGTGAAGATAAAGCTTGACATCTTGTCCTGCTTTCTTGAGGGCATCGTACATGAGTTCAAAGTGTTTGGTCTTGACATTGTCATCATTCAAGCCATGGACGATCAGGGCACTGGTCTTGAGATTTTCTGGATGAAGGGTATAATCCCGCTCCTTCCAGACATCGCTGTAGTTACGATCATGGGCGTACTGGTCCTTGTTCAGTTGGTTGATGTAGTTGGAATAGTTTTGCCAAATCCCTGCCCAGTCGTCTTGGTCCAGCATCCGCGTGCTAACGTAGAGGGAGAGCCATGAAAGATCACTATAAGGCGCATTGCCAAACTGGGTTCCTTGGCTATTGAAATAATCATACCAAGAGGCAATCCCTGCTGCTGGAACGATTGTCTTTAGGCCTTCTACGCCTGTCGCTGCCACACCAAAGGTCGTGGTTCCAGCCCAGGAGAGACCTGTCATAGCGACATTGCCTGTTGCCCAGTCGGCCTTGATTTCGACATTGCTGGTCTTATCGGTGTAGGCCTTGCGTTTGCCATTAACCCATTCGATGATATTCTTGAAGGCATTGATTTCGAGATCAGACCCCGTCGTGTTAAATCCTTCTGATCCCTTGGTACCAAGTCCGGCGCTAGAGATAAAGGCATAGCCTCTGACCAAGAAATAGTCATACCAGTTCAGATCTTCGTAGTCATAAATATACTCGTAGGGACTGTAGTAATACCAATCCGATGCCTTGGCCTTTTTCGCTGCTTCTACTGTTGTTTCACTGCTTACTGGCCGTCTCTTTGCAGGTTGGCTGTGCAGTTTCTTCATATCATAGCTACCGTCTGTTGGAAGCCCCAAACTTTCAAGGGTCACGTAGTTTTCATCGAGCGTCCCCGCTACGTAAGGGCGCGCTTCGAGAATAGTGGCTGCCTTAAAATCACCTTGCGCTACTGCTTTTGGTAATTGAACAATGGCTTTGACTAAGTCCGGCTTGCCATCTGCATCGGTGTCGTAGTCCGTTTCGACATAGACAGGGAAGCGTACAATTTGGCTGTCTTCATATTTGTAGTCTTGGTCTTCTTTTTCTCCCGTTGTATAAGGGAAAATCGGCTGGGCCCGACCATTTAAAAAGAGCGGACTTTTCTTTTCAGCACGATAGGCATCGTAGAGTTTCTTAGCTGTTTCATACATCTTGGCCAATTCTGGCTGACTAACCTTACGAGTCAGATCTTCTGATTTTTCAATCAAGCCTAAACTCTGGGCAAAGCGTTCGCGATCTGCTTGGCTTTGGCCCAATTGGCTAGGATCTGTTGCTGCCCATTGAAGCAAGCCATTAACAGCATCTTGGACCGTCAACTCTTTAGAGGCCTGATCCGCTGCAAGGGTTGAACCTGTGACTTTTGCCAAATCCTGAGCTGTTACCGGAGCTTCTGAACTGGGAGCAGATTGAGGGGCAGCTTCCCTGTTGGTTGCTGCTGGAGTTGCCACTGGGACAGTCGGCTCACTTTGTCTTGTGTGTTCTTCTGTTGCGGGGGCTACTTGATTGGCAACTGCCGTCCGATCCAGCGATCCCTCACTCGAGCTCGCTCCTTCTTCACTAGTGGCAGTACTTGTGTCACTTGCTGTCTGTCTTGCTTCAGTAGCTGGAGCATGGACCACTTCTGTTGATGGGGCTAACTCTTCCGTTTGCTCATCTGCTGCTGCTACTTGGTGCAAGACCATCGGCGCGATCAATAAGCTCGATGCGACAATGGAAACCATTGTTTTCTTTTTCATGTCAATCTCCTCACTTTTTGTAATCAACACTCCTATTATACTATGTAAGCGTTTTTAGATCAATTAGATATTCAAATGATCCCACAAAAAACCGAGGCATCAGCCTCGGTTATCGATTCTTATTTAACGTGTTTCTTAAGATCTTCTTGTGCTTTTTTGTTTGACTCTGCTTGTTCTTTTTGCCATTTTTCAAGGGCTTTGTTGTAGTCAGCAGTTGTCACAGCTTTATCTTGGAGTTTCATTCCTTTGTAGATCACGTGGTCTTTTCCTTTACCACCAGTCCATGCAAATGGAGCTGAGAATGGTTCGATACGTGTCAAGAATGGACGTCCAGTTGATGAAGAAGTTGGCATCACAAGAGCACTATCTGTCAACCAAGCTTGCGCAGCCGCATATTTTTCATAGCGTTTGTTGACGTCTTGTGTTTCTGCACCAGCATCTTTGATCATCTTTTCAAAGTCGTACAGACCAACTTTTTTAGCTGCTTCATTGTTTTCACTTGGGTCAAATCCAAGGAAAGTCTTAGTATTTTCACCAGATGAAGCTTTCAAGATATCCATGTAAGTTGATGGGTCTTGGTAGTCAGGGCTCCATCCAACATTATCAGAGAGATCCCAGTCTTCGCCAGCCGCATTTGGCGCAAAGAGGGTCACATTTTGAAGGTCTTCTTTCGAAAGCATTTGGATATCGATGACGATATTTTCTTTACCAAGTGCTTCTTCAACAGATTGTTTGAAGGATTGTACCCGTTGAACTCTTGATGGTGTGGTTTGGTCTACAGGCATATCGATGTGAATTGGGAATTTCACACCTTCTGCTTCCAAAGCAGTCTTCGCTTTTGCAAACTCTTCCTTCGCTTTCTTAGCATCGAAGAGACCGTTTTGACCATCGTCTAGTTTAGTAGATTTCCACTCATCTCCGTAGGTATCCAATTGTGTTTTCACCATTTCACCAAAGGTCTTGCCATTAGCTTGGACAAATGTTGGTGGAATGTAGAGGTTACGGATGATCTTGCTTGCTCCGTCTTTTCCGTTCAATTGAGCAGCATACGCTTCACGGTTGAAGGCAAAGCTGATCGCTTGACGGAAGTCCTTGTTCAAGAGAGCTTTCTTAGTAGATTGTTTTTCTTCGTCGGTCTTCTTAGCTGTGTGTTTGTAAGATTGACGGTCGATGTTGGTACCAATGACATAAGAAGCAGCATCTTGAGGAGTGTAGGTGATTTCGTCTTTGAATTCTTTGGCTTGCTCTGAATAACCAGATCCAGTTGGGAAGAGTTTGGCCAAGCTAAGAGCATTTTCTCCGAATGATTTGGCCAATTTACTTTGGTCTTGTCCATCGTAGAATTCCAATTTAACATCTGAGATGTAGACCTTGTCTTTATCCCAGTAGTTTTCATTCTTGGTCATTTCGATAGAAGATTTTGAAGTAAAGCTCTTCAAGATGTAAGGACCATTGTAAAGAAGAGAGCTAGTATCACTTGCTTGAGCGAATTTATCCCCTTTTGATTTCACGAATTTTTCGTTGACAGGGAAAGTGATCCCAAGAGTCAATTTAGAGTTCCAGTAAGATTCTGGTTGGTTCAAAGTGATTTGAAGGGTATGATCATCAACTGCTTTTACTCCTACAGCTGAGAAATCTTTATTTTTACCACTAACGTAGTCATTCAAGCCTTTGATAGAATCTTGAATGATGTAGAGCATTTCTGATTTGTTATCAGCCGCATATTTGATCCCTGTGACGAAATCTTTAGCTGTTACATCCGCATACTCTTCGCCTTCTGAATCATACCATTTAGCATCATCACGAAGTTTATAAGTATAAGTCAAGCCATCTTGCGAAACTGTCCAATCTTTTGCAAGAGATGGAATCAAGTTCCCGTATTTATCATTTTCAAACAAACCATCAATCAAGTTTCCAGTGATATCGTGGGTTGCTGCTTTACCAGATGTGATATAGTTTAGGTTTTCTGGCTCAGTCTCATAGACATATGAGAATTTTTGGCCGTTGCTTGAGCTAGATGATTTAGAACCTCCAGAACAAGCTGCTAGGATACCTGCTGAAAGGAGGGCAACTCCCGCAAGTGCAATGACATTTCTTTTTTTCATGTAAAACTCCTTAAGAAATTTTAAGTTTATTTTAAGATTATACCACAAAGATTTTCAGAAGAAAAGGAATTTTCAGAAAATTTTAGTCTTTTAAAAAACTACTCCGGAGAGTAGTTCCAATTTTTACTCTACTAAGTCGCTCTTGAGGTAGGCATCGACCATGCGCTCTGTTGCGACTACAGAATCCAAGTGAGTCCGCTCATATGAGTGGCTAGATTCGATCCCTGCTCCAAGAAGGGCATGTTTGACTTCTGCTCCTGCGCTCATGGCTGCAGAGGCATCTGATCCATAGAAAGGATAGATGTCCAACTTATAAGGGATTTCTTGAGCTTTTGCCAAGGCTACTAAATGCTGACGGAATTCGTAGTGATACGGTCCAGAAGCGTCTTTGACACAGATGGATACCGTGTATTCATCCGTCGCTTGGTCATCTCCCATAGCTCCCATGTCCACTGCCAAGTATTCGACTACTTCAGCTGGAATACTAGAATTAGCCCCATGCCCTACTTCTTCAAAGACTGAAAAGGCAAAGGTGGTCGTTACTGGTAATTGGATCTGTTCTTCCTTGTACACGCGCAGAAGATTCAAGAGAATCGCCGCACTCACCTTGTCATCTAGATGACGAGATTTGATAAAGCCGGTGTCTGTCACAATGGTCCGAGGATCAAAGCTGACAAAGTCCCCCACTTCAATGCCAAGGGCACGGGTTTCTTTTTCATTGGTTACTTTTTCATCCAGACGGACTTCCATATTGTCCTGGGTCCGCTCGACAGTCCCCGCATCCTTGTAGACATGGCAAGAAGTCTGATGGACCAAAATCGTCCCAGAATGGGTCTTTCCTGTATTAGCCACATGGACTGTACAGTTTTCCCCTTCAATCATATTCCAAGGGAAGCCACCGATACGGTCTAGCTTGAGGCGGCCATCTGCTTTCACAGCGCGGACAATAGCCCCCAAGGTATCCACATGGGCTGTGACATAGCGTTGCTTGTCTGTGATCACACCAGGAACGGTCACATTCACGCCACCCTTAGCAGTCCGAGTTACTTCGTACCCAAAGCTTTCAATGGTTTTGACCAAGTATTCTGCGATCTCACGTGTAAAACCGGTCGGGGAAGGAATAGCTGTCAATTCCTGCAAATAAGTCACTGTCTGATTCATAATGCCTCCAAATGTGTTTTTCTTTATTCTAGCATGAAATAGGTGGAATAGCTAGAGGAGAGAGCTTACAGGGTAGAGTTTTTCAACTCTTCCCGTACTTGCATTAGGAGAAAGCCAGAGTTCTATTTATATTTTCAACACATTTTGGGAGAGATTCATCTAGTGCACCTAAAATAAAAAAAGAAACTTGTCCACAACTAACGGTGTCTAAACAAGTTCCACGCAGGCTATTTCAATGGTGATACATAATTATCAGGATAAAATATGATGTAATTTTTGACAATATCTGTTAGACTATCTTCAGTTATGTTTCTCCACTTATGGAGATAGAAGGTTTCAGACTTGAGAACAGAGTGAAACCATTCGATACAGCCATTATCTGCTATTTCGCCTCTTTTCTGAGAATTCTTACACTCCTGTTTCCAGCGATAAAGGTGGAGCGTTTGACGCCGAAACATTCTAAAATAATCGATACAGGGCACGTTTTCTTATACTCTTCTACTAGCTTGATAAGACTTACTTTGTCGATTCTCTTATCAAGTTCTGATACTTTTTTAGTAATTCTACCTGCAAACGTAACTGTTCCACTTCAGATAACTGTTTCATCCCATTACCATAAGTATATTGTTTCCCCACGGGTTGTTGGAAACGGTACAATTCATCATTCTGATACCATCGCTACCAGGTCTTGGCCTGACTAGCATTTTTGATGCTGAGGGTATCCATGATAACTTTATTTGATTTGCCTGCCTTCTTCATTTCGATACAGGCTAGTTTAGTTTCTACCGAATATGCTTTTTGACCATAACAAAACACCCCTGTTTCTAGTTTACCAGATTTCAACAGGAGTGTTTTCTTGTGTCTCATTTTATGGGTGCAGTGCCGACCCTAGGGATTCTTTCGTTCTCATATATACGTCATTAGTATAGGCTAATTTGATTTAAATTCCAAGAGAAATAACATTTTACATAAAAATCAGTGGGTATTTTACAATTTTTGCATATAATAGAGCTAAAAAACAACTGGTTTTAAGAATTCTTATCTGAAACATTCGGAAATTCCCCTTAACCGTAGCGGAAAGTTGTTTTCTTCTCCTATTTATAATAGACTATCACTAACATTAGATGAAAAGGTGACTCTATGACTATAAATCAACTGCTTCAAAAGCTGGAGCCTACTAGCCCTATCCTTCAAGCTAACTTTGGAATTGAACGCGAAAGTCTTCGTGTCGATAGACAGGGAAAATTAGCACATACGCCTCACCCTTCCTGCCTAGGAGCTCGAAGTTTCCACCCTTATATTCAAACAGATTTTTGTGAGTTTCAGATGGAACTCATCACACCAGTTGCTAAATCTACCACTGAGGCTCGTCGATTTCTTGGAGCCATTACCGATGTAGCTGGACGTTCCATCAGTAAAGATGAACTTCTCTGGCCCTTGTCCATGCCTCCTCGTATCAACGCCCAAGAAATCCAAGTTGCCCAACTGGAAAATGAATTTGAACGCCATTATCGTAACTACCTGGCCGAAAAATACGGAACTAAACTACAAGCTATCTCAGGTATCCACTATAATATGGAACTAGGGAAAGATTTGGTTGAAGCCCTATTCCAAGAAAGTGACCAGATTGATATAATTGCTTTCAAAAACGCCCTCTATCTTAAGCTGGCTCAAAACTACTTGCGCTACCGTTGGGTTATTACCTATCTCTTTGGGGCTGCACCTATTGCTGAGCAAGGCTTCTTCGACCAAGAAGTGCCAGAACTCGTGCGTTCCTTCCGAAACAGCGACCATGGTTATGTCAATAAGGAAGAAATACAAGTATCTTTTGCAAGCCTAGAAGACTATGTCTCTGCCATCGAAAATTATATCGAACAAGGTGATTTGATTGCGGAAAAGGAATTTTACTCGGCTGTTCGTTTCCGTGGACAAAAGGTTAATCGCTCCTTCCTTGACAAGGGAATCACCTACCTGGAATTCCGTAACTTCGACCTCAACCCCTTTGAGCGTATCGGTATTAGCCAAACTACCATGGATACCGTACACCTACTCCTTCTAGCCTTCCTCTGGCTGGATGCCCCTGAAAATGTTGATCAGGCTCTGGCTCAAGGTCACGCGCTGAATGAAAAAATTGCCCTCTCTCATCCTTTAGAACCTCTACCTTCTGAAGCTGAAACTCAGAACATTACGACAGCTCTAGACCAACTGGTGCAACATTTTGGGCTTGGTGACTATCATCAAGGGCTGGTCAAACAAGTTAAAGATGCCTTTGCAGATTCCAGTCAGACACTAGCTGCTCAACTTCTTCCTCATATCAAAGACAAGTCCCTTTCTGACTTTGCCCTTGACAAGGCGCTTGCCTATCATGATTACGACTGGACTGCCCACTATGCCCTTAAGGGTTATGAGGAGATGGAACTTTCTACCCAGATGCTGCTCTTTGATGCCATTCAAAAAGGGCTTCATTTTGAAATCCTAGATGAGCAGGATCAATTCCTTAAACTCTGGCATAAAGATCATGTTGAGTACGTCAAAAATGGTAACATGACCTCAAAAGACAACTATGTAGTTCCTCTTGCCATGGCTAATAAAACCGTGACCAAAAAAATCCTGGCTGATGCTGGCTTCCCTGTCCCTGCCGGCGACGAATTTACCAGTCTAGAACAAGGTCTAGCCTACTATCCTCTTATCAAGGGCAAGCAAATTGTGGTTAAACCAAAATCAACCAACTTCGGGCTGGGCATTTCCATTTTCCAAGAGCCTGCCAGCCTTGATAACTATAAGAAAGCTCTCGAGATTGCCTTTGCAGAAGATACAGCTGTTCTTGTTGAAGAATTTATCCCAGGAACCGAATACCGTTTCTTCATTCTGGACGGGCGTTGTGAGTCTGTCCTCCTTCGTGTTGCTGCTAATGTTGTCGGTGATGGCAAACACACCATTCGTGAATTAGTCGCTCAGAAAAATGCCAATCCATTGCGAGGCCGTGACCACCGCTCACCTCTGGAAATCATTAAGCTAGGAGACATCGAACAATTGATGTTGACTCAGCAAGGTTATGCACCTGATGATATTCTCCCAGAAGGGAAAAAGGTCAATCTCCGCCGTAACTCCAACATCTCTACGGGTGGTGACTCTATTGATATCACTGAGACAATAGATTCCTCTTACCAAGAATTGGCAGCAGCTATGGCAACTAGCATGGGGGCCTGGGCTTGCGGGGTTGACCTCATCATTCCAGATAAAACTCAGCCTGCTAGCAAGGAAAAACCTCATTTCACTTGTATCGAGCTCAACTTCAATCCCGCTATGTATATTCACACCTATTGTGCTGAAGGTCCTGGACAAGCTATCACTCCAAAAATCCTAGACAAGCTTTTTCCAGAAGTTGCCACAAGTCAAACCTAAAACCTAATTCTTAGGAACAAACAAATCACCTTTATCTCGATGATATGATACCTCTTAAGTAGACAAGGTAAATACCTAAAATCTACGGCTCTTTGTCAACTTTAGTGGGTTGAAGAAAAGCTAAGCTCGAGAAAGGACAAATTTCGTCCTTTCTTTTTTGATATTCAGAGCGATGAAAATTCGCTTCTTGAAGTTTTCAAAGTTCCGAAAACCAAAGGCATTGCGTTTGATAAGTTTGATGAGATTATTAGTCGCTTCCAATTTTGCGTTGGAATAGGATAACTGAAGGTCATTGATGATTTTCCCTTTGTCCTTTAGAAATGTTTTAAAGACAGTCTGAAAAAGAGAATGAACCTTCTTTATATTGTCTTCAATGAGTCCAAAAAATTTCTCTGGTTCCTTATTCTGAAGGTGAAAAAGCAAGAGCTGATAGAGATTATAGTGGTATTTCAAGTCTTCTGAATAGCTCAAAAGCTTGTCTAGGATTTCTTTATTGCCTAAATTGTCAAATTAAGTTAGACTTTTCAAGTAACTCAGAAAAACTTGGTAGGGTGATTGAAATAGTTCTAATGGGAATTCATAGACTACCCTCTGTTCAGCTATTCCCCCTTCATCTGTAACAAAAAAATATTTCTCATGATGTCGCCAAATATGTTGTCCATAACCTTTTATTTCCTCAAACTTACTAACTTCTTCCCAGCCTAGTTTACTATATTTCATGAACATTATCCGCTCTTTGTATTAATATTTGGTGATCATCAATACTGATAGGGCACAAAAATTTTGTCTGTAATAATTCTTTAAATAATTGTATCTCTATACTTTTATCATAACATATTCTTAGGTTCATTATCTAATCAATTAATCTATTGTCCATCAATTTTCTTTTTTTAACTCTTTCTCTAATTGTTTTAAGACTACTAAAATTTCGCTTTTATAATCCATAGTTTCATCTATAAATCTTCTTGCTAAACTAAAAAAATTAATGTCACCGATATTTTCTCCTCTTCTTATACACTTAGTTAAGTTATATATATCCTGTATAATTCCCGGGTATAACTTTTGACTTGGATATTCTAAGTCAATTAAATCTTGTAATTTGTCTGTATATTTCATATATTTATTTTTCATAATTCAAAACATTAACTTGGTACAATTCCTATATTCACTATCCAGTCTAATGGCCATTGATTTGGTAATAATGGAATTCTGTCATTATTTTGGACACATTTTCGGAGCGATTCATTTAGTCCACTTAAAGTACAAACAGGAACTTGCTTACAACTAATAGTGTATAAACAAATTCCTTACAAGCTATTTCAATGGTGATACATAATCATCTGGAAGTTTACCTCTCCAGTCAATCCACATTTGCTCAGCAATCGGAATTAA
This sequence comes from Streptococcus mobilis, assembly GCF_059727625.1. Taxonomy (NCBI): domain Bacteria; kingdom Bacillati; phylum Bacillota; class Bacilli; order Lactobacillales; family Streptococcaceae; genus Streptococcus; species Streptococcus mobilis. The sequence continues at coordinate 941,284 of NZ_AP041823.1, read as the reverse complement.
TCTTTTTAGCTCTTCCTGAGTAAATAATTCTCTAGTTTCAGGTATATCAATTAATGATGTGGGACTCTCTTCTATGAAACGTTTCTCACTAGCCCTCTTTTCTTCTTCCGTCGGTGGCCAAGAATCATGCTTAATCTTCCAAGATATTTCGAGTAGTGATCTCTCTCCACTATCTAATAGAGAGAATAATTCTTGGGGTAAATCATAGACTGCTAACCAAGAAGCCACAGTTCCCTCTTCTAAAACTAAATAATATTTGTCCTCATTTTTCCAGATTGACTTCCCGTATCCTTCTACTTCTTCAAACTGGATAACATCTTCCCATTCTAGTTTTGTTGGTTTCATTTATATCTTCCTTACTTAAGTGGTGATACATAATCATTTGGAAGTTCTTCTCCAGATTCAATCCACTGCTTCTCAGCAATCGGAATCAACTCTTCAAGTTCTTCCTTAGAAAAAAGTTTCCTATTTTTAGGGACATCTATCAAAGAAGCTGGATGTTTGCTTATAAATTTTCTTCTAGATTCTCTTCTCTCTTCTTCCGTCGGTGGCCAAGAGTCATTCTGAACTTTCCAGGAAACTTCTTGGAGCGTTCTATCTCCACTCTCTAATAGAGCAAATAATTCTTGTGGGAGTTCATAGATTACTAACCAAGAAGCTACGGTGCCTTCTTCTAAAACTAAATAATACTTGTCCTCATTTTTCCAGATTGACTTCCCGTATCCTTCTACTTCTTCAAACTGGATAACATCTTCCCATTCTAATTTACTATGTTCCATGTATGCTCTCCGCTCTTTGTACTAATATCTTTCATTACACATTCAGGAATATCTCCTGTTGATCATTGTAACTATCTAGTTGACTGTTATACCAAACCCAGACTGTTAAATGGAATAGCTAGAGGAGAGATCTTACAGGATAGAGTTTTTCAACTCTTCCCGTACTTGCATTAAGAGAAGGCCTAGCTTGTTCTTCCCAGAGCCATCTCCCCCATCAGCCCAGTAGTCGTCATTTCGTGTATGTTCGATGAGGATGACATCTCCTGTCGCGAGCAATTCTTTCGCGATTTCTGGATTTTGGCTAAATTTCATCCGAAGGGCTTGATGCATCACCTCATCTTTGACCTCTTCCCAATCTGATCTCAAGGGATTCTGACGATTGCGTCCCTCCAAAGCAGCATCCATTGGAGAGGCTATCTGACGAATTTTCTCTTGAATTTCGGGTACTAATACAGTATCTGATGACAAAATGCTGGCTTTATCTTCTGCTTGTTTATCCTCTACAAGTTTAGCTGCAGCCAATTCGATTTCTTTGCGACTTTGTTTAACAGTCGAGTGTTGACCAGCAGTATATCCCATCATGAGAATAAAGCTAGTTGCAGCTACTGTTCCAACACTAATTAAGGCTTTAGTTTTGACTTTATTTAACATCTTAGACCTTCTTTCTATAAAAACTAAGTCAAGAATACTAGATAAAGCTAGAAAAGAGTATCACAGAAGTAAAAATGCCACCCGAAGGTGGCCAATATAACTTACAAAATTAGTAATCCGTCTGATAAATTTTTTTATACAAACCATTTTTCAGATACCCTAGACATAATGATTTCCTCCTTAATTACTAATAGATTATCAAATTTACTGTTTATTAGAATGAGTAATATGTGCAATTTTTGTAAATAAATTAAAAAAGCTGCATCTTCTGCAACTTTTTAATCTGGTGGAAAATAGCCCAACTGCTCAGCGATGTGAATCGCCTCCTGCCTGTTAATCACTCCCAATTTTGAAAAGATATTGGCCAAGTGATTGGAAACTGTACGTTTACTCACATAGACCTTGTCACAGACATCATCAATGGTCAAGCCATTTCTAACCAGTTCTAGTATCTCGATTTCTCGTGGTGTTAACACCTCTACCATTACTTCATCTGAAAAGACCTTACCACCTAGATAAATCTTTTCCAGTTTTTTCACCAACTCATCTGGGTCCATACTTTTGTCCAGAAAGCCATAAGCCCCCATAACTTTAGCTCGGTGTTCATACATTTTTTTACTGTAACCTGTCAAAATCACAACCTTACTAGAATAACCATTGTCGATAATCTCTTGTGCCAAGGTCAGCCCATCATCTTGATACAGACTCGTCAGGTTGATATCAATCAAAATAATGTCGTAGTCATTAAAAGTAATCTCCGAAATAGTCGAAAAATCATCTACTAACTGGACCTTTTTAATGTTTTCCGATAACTCTAAAATCATCTTGATACTTTGGCTAAATAATTTATGATCATCAATTAATAAAATTTTCATAACACAACTCCTTATCAATCGGGAGAGTAATTTCTACACGAAATCTCTTATTATTTTCAAAAATCTGCATTTGACCACCTAAAACACTAATTTTATTAGACATATTTTTCAATCCATAACCTAAGGATTTTTCTGTTTGAAGGCAGTCATTTTCAGAAATGATAAAAATAGCGTCATCATGCACATCAATCTTCAAAGAAATCCTTCCACCACTAGCGTACTTAACGGCATTGGTCGCCAACTCCTCAACCAGACGATAGGCAATTTTATCGTAAGGAGATAAAAGCCTAAAGTGGGCAGGAAACTGTGTGACTACTTCATTTTCTGCGTGATAGCGTTTGACAATCCGATTAATCAGCCCTTGATACTGGATGTCTAACTGTTCGTCTGTTTCTACCATTGGCTGATAATAATCCATCCGCTCACGAATCCGCTGAACCAACTCCTCTGTTACCAGATTGATCTGTTCACCAAAAGCTTGATTGCTACTATATTTATTGAAATTTTTTATTGCCATAACATTTTGCAGGATTTCATTGTGAAGAAATTCGGAGAACTGTTGTTCTGTATCTTCATTTGCCAGCAGATTTTTCACCATACGGTTACGCTTTAAAAAGAGAACTTTTACATAATCCCCAGAATCTAGCATTTCAGCAGAACGAAAGAGGCGAATCAATTCTTCCGAACAAATCCCGAACAATAGTAACATGATATTCAAGACCAAAAAGCTCGTGTTTAAATCTAGACGAAAGATGATGAAAATGCCTACTAACAAAAACATAACCAGTAAAAACAAGCGTGAAAAAGCTTTTATATAGGACAATTTTAACTCTGATACCTTTTTTTGAAGAGAGCTGATAATTGTTTTGAAGTGTAAAAAAGCTAAAATGCCAACAATTTCCAGATACCAGACTAGGTTCATCACTCCTGAGCCCCTCGTATTGATATACAAAAAGAAATAAGAAAGAGGCAATATCAAAGCTAATATCCACAAATTTCGTCTCTGATACTTGAGTTTACTTTTCAACTCTTTATGATATAAAATCAGTAAAATCAAGGGAACAAGGTTTAAAAAGAAAGACGCAAACAAGGACAGAAATAGAAAAATTGAAGGACTTAACAGATATGAACTAATGGTGATTAGTGTCAACACAAAGGACACACTCAACAGTTCTTCTCCTATTTTCTCTCCCAGAAAGATAATATACAGAGAACTATACACCAATAAAAAAGAGTTGAGCGGATGAAGAATATCAAAAAAGTGCAACAGGGTGCTCGCAGCTCCTTGATTAAATATGGATTGCCAGCTAATGAGAAACATCATCAGGAGCAACCAAAGTTTCAACTCACTATACCGAAAGGTCACAATATTACAAATATAGCTAAATACAATTAAAGCAATAATCAGCAATAAAACCATCTGCAAGGAAAAATCTGTCGAAAAGTCCAGAGTGATCCTATGATAAATATAAATCATTAAAGCTAGATGATTCAAAATCGTCAACCACCACAATAAAAGTGAGTTTTTCGAGAGCGATTTGACAAACTGTTTCATATATATCCACTTCCTGAACTACTTTAATATCATTATAACACAATACCAGAATTGTCGGATAGGCAACTCTGGTATTTGACTTAATTTTCAATAATTTGCCAACTTACTCTGTAAGTCACTAGCAGGTAAAGGACAAATAGTAAGACCGCTACTCCCAGATAGGTGATATCTATAGAAATGCTGGTATTAGCGAAATTTTCAAAATAGCCTAGAAGTGCGGTACTTAAGGCAAGCGCTAGCGGACCTGCGATGACCAGCGGAACCAAGAAATAACTTAGAATCTGTTGCAAAAGAATAGAGCGATTTTGCTTCCTCTTATTCCCAAGAAGATATAAGATTTGATAATCATTGACACTATCCAAAGCACTTGTAGAAGTTTGAAGGGACAAGATACTGAGGGAAATAATGATAAAAATAACACTGACAAAAATCATGACAAAGACAATGACGCCCATAAATCCAAGATAAATCTCAAAAATTCTTCCTTTGGTTTGATAGGTGAACGGATTCAACTCTGCTCCATCACGAGTGAAGTAGTATTTTTCTATCCACTGACTTAAGAATGTTTCTACTTTCCGTTTGTCGATATTTTCTTTGAAATTTGCAACATAGGTCGTGTGGTCTTCCGTCAATCCAACTACTACCTTATCTGGTACAATTAAGGTTCCTGTGTCATTTGTACCCACTGACGATAAAAAGTAAACTGTTTCAAGCGGCTTTGAAGACGCAAGATTAAGAGAATAACCGTTAATCATGAGAGTTTTTGTCGTTAATAGAAAGTCCTGAATCTGCTTGGCAGTTCCTTTATAGTTAGCATTGACCAGAAATTGGTTATCTGCCAAGTCAACCGCTTTTTCCCCTTGCAGTTTGCGGAGATGATTGTAGGCAGAAATTCCTAAAATCGGTACTTTTGATTCAGGAAGTTCCTTATCATGCGCCCAGAGATTGCTAGTATCAATCAAATCTTTATAGATTAAATCACTAGAATAGATAGGATAGCTGTACTCCTCTTTGATGAGGTTAAAGTCAAATCCATCTGCTTTTAATCTGTCTTTGACAGATTCCTGAGAAAACTGGAACTCCTGACCACGATAGAGATTGACAGTTACATCATAAGGTGAGTATTTGTTCAGCTCTCGGTTCATAGTCGTATAGGCACTACCACTAAAAACTAGTAAGCTGAGAGCCAGGGTCAAGGTTAAGGATAAGACAGCCAACGTGACCGAATTACTATCAGCTTGTTTTGAAAATTGACGAATTTTAAAACTGTTTAGTTTGTGATAGTAGGTTTGAGGCAGTTTTCTAAGGGAAACCAAGATAAAATGGCTCAAGGTATTGTAAAATAAAATCACAAAAATCACGAAGACAGATACCAGCAAGATACCCCAACTTTTCAAGAGTGATAGATGGTGATAGTCTGAAAAATAGAGAGCACCAAAACCGATAACAGCTGTCGAAAGAATAAAGAGAAGTGCTTGAAGAACTGGCTTGCCTTTTGCCAAGACAGATTTCTTGACCCCATTTTCTTGAATGAGTGCAATGATATTTTGCTTTCTAAAGGTAAGAATGTCCATGACACCAACAATAAAACTGGTTACCAAATAGGAATAAACTAGTAAGATGACAGACTTGCTATCAAAAAAAAGCAGACTACCAAAGTAATTGGCCATAAAAAACTCAGATGCAACCTTAGATAGAATGACCAGTAAAATCAAGCCAAGCAAGAAACCTAGAATCAAGGAAAAGATATTGACCAGCATGGTTTCAAAGAACAGGGTACGGATAATCTGCTTCTTCTTCATTCCCAGCGTTGCATAAAGTCCCAGCTCTTTCTTACGCCGTCCCAGGACAAAGTTTGTGGAATAAACGACGAGAAAGGCAATCGCCGATAGAATCAGATAGGAAAGCAAGCCCATGTACTGACCCATCACCGTCGTCAACATTTCCTTTGCCCCTGATAAACTTTGCATCACTGGATGGCTTGGTAAAGCATTAAAAGCATAGAGCAAGCTATAAATCAAGGTTAGACTGAAAAAGTAGATGGTGTAAGTCTGTAAATTTCGAAATACATTTCGTAAAATTAATTTTGGATACATACTCTCATCCTCCTATCTGGTACGGCTGTAAATCTCTTGCAAATACTGTTCATTAGATAAGCTGTTACGTTCCAAATCATCCATAATCTTTCCATCGCTAAGTAGCACCATCCGTGAGGAATACTTTGCTGCGGCAGGGTCGTGGGTAACCAATAAAATGGTAATACCAAAACTTTTATTGATTTCCTGCAAAAGCGCCATCAGTTTTTCAGAATTGGCAGAGTCCAAGGCTCCTGTCGGCTCATCTGCGATAATCAGTTTAGAATCATCAATCAAGGCTCTAGCAGTTGCCACACGTTGTCGCTGACCACCTGATAACTGATTAGGAAACTTATTTTTTAAGTTTTGGATGGACAACTTATCCAAAATTTCCAAAATCTTATCCTGATGTTTTTTGATATTTTTCCCCTGAATTTGAAGAGGTAGAACAATATTTTCATAAACTGTCAAGGTTTCCACCAAGTTGTAAGCTTGGAAAATATAGGAAATGTTTTTAGCACGATAGTCAGCTAGTTCATTTTCCTTGGCATGGATGATGTCGAAATCTTCAAATCGAATCTCACCTGATGTTGGTTTATCAATCGTTGAAATACAGTTGAGAAGTGTTGTTTTTCCACTACCACTAGCCCCCATAATTGCCAGGAATTCACCTTTTTCAACGGACAAGTTCACATCTAATAAAGCATGAACGATATTATCCCCTTGACCAAATGTTTTCGTTAATCCTGTCACAATAAGCTGTTTCATCATTTCATTCCTCCGTTTCTTTATTACTCTCTCATTATACGGTTTCTTTCAAGGTTTTCCATGAGTATTTTGTGCAATATATTCAAGTTATAAAAAACCGATGCCTTTTTCAGGTATCGGTCGATTTGATTATTTGCGATCGTTTCTTTTTTTCATAAAGTAAACAATCCCTATGACAACAACTCCTAAGACCAGTACAGGTGCATAGAATTCTAGTGTCCCAATAATTCCTTCCATTTTATCCTCCTGTCAAAAAATAGAGAGTTTTATCCACAGCGCATGTTTGGCGAAAAAGAATATGTAAACTACCAACCACAGCGCCCCTGTGCTGTTAATCTAACAGCCGTCCCCCACCCAGCAGCAGATTTTCCATCCAATTCTTGGATATTAATTTCCATAATCCAAAGAATCAATCTCAAAGTTATCTTGTTTTATTTGTATTTCTCCCGTCAATATAACACTAAATCAAAGTGTTGTCAAAGTTTTGTAATAAAATACTAGAATTTTCCTTTTGTTTTATCTAACAACGAACATTATTTATCGTACACTCATAGGAACAGGTGAAACACAATCCACAGCGACCTGCTAGTGTCATTTTAAAAGCTGTGTACCACCAGCTCCTGATTTCCCGGAAAGTTCTTGGTTTTCAACCTCGAAACTTAGAGAATCAATCTCTGGACGACTTGTATTTTTAGCCATAAGGTTGCCTCCTTCCTTCTTTTAGATGATCATCTTTACAGTAACTAGTATAAACTCTAGTATTGGCTAAGTAATGAGTAAATCGTGCAAGTTTCTTATTTTCGAGAAAAATTTTTATAGTGCCCAATTAAAAAGTAGCTGAACAATCTCTTGCTCAGCTACTTTTTAATCTTCTTGTCCAACTAATGATTTTCAAAACACCACATAAAAGTAAGGATAGATTAAATACCGCATAAAATCCTGTAAAACTGATCAGACCATTCTGGGATAAATCTTCCATATAAAGGGTCGGTTCAGTAAAGAACAAATATATTCCATAGCCCTCCACGAAAATAAGAAAACTGACAAAACCAATAAGGAAAAGTCCACTGGCAATAAGAAAGAGTCTCCATAAAAGAATAAGAATTCCTCCTATTGCTAAAAAAATTACTGGGATAAGGAGTAAATCATTCATGACTTTCTCCTTTCTAGTCAATCAACTGACGGAAATAGGTGGCAAGAGAGTAATCAAATTCCTCTAGCTTTTGAACTAAGTCCAAATACTCCTCTTTCTCATGATTTGTAGGAATGAAGCAAGGGTCTCCAAGACTTTCATCATCCATCTGATAATAGACTTCAGTTATTTCTTTTCCAACTTCGTTTCCCAATAAATTACCATCAAAAGCGGATTCTTCCATATTCCCAGAAATGACATTCTCCAAAGCTTCGCGAACATCCGGATAAAAGTATGAACTTCCGTCATCATAAAGGTTGTTAAAATTTTATAATTTTCTCTGTTATATAGGACGGTGAGTGCTATTTTGTCGTCGACACTCTTGAATAATTTATATTGTCTTTTTAACACTTGTTCTAGCCTATTTCTAATCCTCAAGAATTGAAAAATTATATTTGTTTTTGTATCTCTGATTGAAGCGGACAATTACATTCATAGGGTCTTTTTTTGTTAATCCATTATCAAAAGTTATACTTTTCGTTAACTCTTCCCGAAATTTTTGTATCCTAGATGCTATTTCAGCTACTAATCTTGAAGTATCAATTTTAAAAGTGGCAATACCCTTATCTTCCATAAAGAGTATTGAATCGAAAAATAATATTGAAATATACAAATCCGTAGCTGAACTCTTTGTCAATTTAATTAAAGAGTTCTCTAATAATAATTGAATGTTTTTGATATCACTTTGATTATAAAAATATTCAAACAGTATCTGATTTATATCTGTAGGAAAAACGTCTGGAACAAAAGTTGGAGGTTCAATTCGATACTTTTGTCTTCCGCGAAGTATATCTTCAACGTTTCCTTCTTTAATAGCTTCTATAATTTTTATTTTTTCCTTCAATTTAGTTTATTATTCTTCCTTCTTCTCTCCATATTTAGGATCAATTATATTAAATAAGCGAATTTGTTCCTCTTGAAAAAGGCTATTATAACGTTCAAAATCTCCATTTGCATTAGTCCATGCATTCTTTGATGCTATTCTAGTAACATATGATTGTAAAAGATAATAAAGAATATCTTCCTTATTATCAAATTTTTTCTCAGAATTTATTTTGCCACGTTCGACACCAACAATATAGTAATAATCGCCCTCTAAATAAATAGTACGTCCTTCTGGTAAAAATAGAGATGGTTTTTCTTCTGTAAATAAATCCGACTGATTCAGATTTGACTCCCCTATTTTTAATAGTAACTTCGCTAATTCTTGCTTTAACTGCATTATTTTTACCTCGTTCAATGTCGTTTAGATAACTACGCCCTCACCAGCCACTTTCGTGATAAAATTTATCAACTAATTCCCAATCGTAATCAGAAATAGCTGAACGACCATCAGCTCTCCGTACATCAATCCCTAATTTTCTTAACGCAGCGAAAGACATATGACCTAAGCAAATTGAACCTAAAACTGAATCATTGACAGACAGTTTGACAGAAATTTCTTTTAATTTATCAATAACGTTAATATCATTGATTTTACGGTTAACAATTTCTTTAATGATATGATAGGAGACTATAGGATTTAAATCTATATTATTTATTAAGTCCTCATTTTGATATGTTTTATCTTCAATTTTTTTAAGAATATTCACCCTATGCTCCTGCTAACATAATGACGTGTTCATCCATTTCACTATTTTCCTTAAATCCTATTCTACCAAAATAAACCCATGAATTCATGCTAAAACAAAAAGAGAGCAGCAAACTGAACTGCTCTCCATTTGGTTTATTTTTCGACCATACCGCCTTTGATAAGACTGTCTTTCGTTACTGAATAACTGACTGTTTTGTCATCTAGGGGATTGAAGCCTGGTACGATTTCTTTTAATTTATTAAAATCGATTTTTGTGTAATCAATGGTATTGCGGATATAAAAGATTCCGTCTTTGTATTCTGATGTCAGTTCAAATCCATGGCCCATCAGATCTTTGAATTTTTCTTGGCTTTTTGCGACGGCTTCTTTCATGGTTTCAAGAGGGTTCTCACCAGGAACTTTTGAGACGTCGTAATCATCAACTTTTTCTTGTAATAACAAGGTATCTCCCTTGTAATACAAGGTGATGGTTGACTTACCTGCTTCATCACTCGTTTCGAGAACGGTTTTTTGAGCACCTGCTAGTGCATCTTCTTTTTTGCTTTCATCAGTTGATGACTCTTTTGTCTTCTCTTTAGCGGATGATTTGCTTGTTGCTTTACTTGTCGCCTTAGTAGACGATGGACTAGTAGATTTTGTACTCTCTTTTTGTGTGCAACCAGCTAAAAGAAGACCCGCTGTCAAGAAGACGGCTAACATTTTTGTGGTTTTATTCATTTTGAATACCTCACTTTTTTATGATGGTTAGGGAAATGACTGACGTCTGAAACGAGTCATTTGGCAAGATCAACTGTCGTTTTAGATGTTATTAAAAAAGTCTCAAAAATGATGTCCGCAGCCCCTCCTTATCGATCATTGTAGCCATCTGGGTGGCTGGAATGCCAAGCCCAGGCTGTTTGGATAATGGTTTCGATATTGTCAAATTTGGGTTGCCAACCAAGGATGGCACGCGCTTTTTCAGATGAGGCAATCAAGGTATCTGGATCTCCTGGTCTGCGATCGGCCAGCTCAAGTGGGATCGGATGTCCTGTCACCTTGCGGGCTGCTTCAACGATTTGAAGATTGGAAAATCCGGTCGACGAGCCCAGGTTAAAGGCAGTCGATTCATTCCCATTACGCAGATACTCAACCGCTAAAAGATGGGCATCTGCCAAGTCAAATGGATGGACGTAGTCCCGAACATTGGTGCCATCTGGTGTCTTGTAGTCATCTCCAAAAATAGAGATCTTCTCGCGTTTGCCTTGGGCCACTTGCAAGACGATCGGCAAGAGATGAGTCTCTGGTCCATGGTCTTCTCCGATGGATCCATCTGGCTTGGCACCCGCTACATTAAAGTAACGAAGGGGCACATACTTGATCCCGTAGGCTTGATCGGCCCAACGCATGATGGTTTCCATCATGAGCTTGCTTTCACCATAAGGGTTGATTGGTTTTTGCGGAGTGGTTTCAAGAATCGGAATTTCTTCTGGAATGCCGTAGGTGGCAGCAGTTGAAGAAAAGACGATGTAGTGCACCCCACATTCATGCATGACTTCCAAGAGTTTGACCATGCCTGCTGTATTGTTATCAAAATATTTCAATGGATCTGCCATAGACTCAGCGACCAGTGAGTAGGCCGCAAAGTGGATGACCGCATCGATATCTTCGTGTTCTTTAAACACAGTGCGCATAAAGTCTTGGTCCGCCAGGTCTCCTTGATAAAAGACGGCATCTGGATGCACCGCTGCACGGTGGCCTGTGACCAGACTATCGACCACGACGACTTTTTCCTGTCCTTCATTGACCAAGCGGTCCACCATGTGGGAACCGATATAGCCAGCTCCTCCGAGTACGAGTATTGCCATTTGTTTTCCTTTCGCTTCTTGTCTTCTCTCTTATTGTACCAAATTTCTGCCGCTTCTCCACACTTAAAGTGTCGCAACAAAGCGTCTAAAGGCAGCTTGTCCTTCTGCTGTTCGCTTGTAGACTCCGGCATCTTCGAGCACGCGCGCAAAGATCTGGCCGACTGATTCACGGACAAGGGCCTCTGCCTCTGCTTCTTCTGTGATGGATGGGTGATTGGCTTTCAAATCATCCGCCCAAGCCTGGTGGTAGGTTGCCACTGTGCTCTCACGTCCAAGCAAATAGTCCTGAACCTGCTTGAGCTCTTCCTTGAGGCGAGGTGGCAAAATGGCCAAGCCCATGACTTCGATCAGGCCGATATTTTCTTTTTTGATGTGTTGCACATCCGCATGTGGGTGATAGATCCCATCTGGATGCTCTGGTGAGGTTTGGTTGTCACGGAGCACCAAGTCCAGTTCATAATGCCCATCACGAATCCGTGCAATGGGGGTAATGGTATGGTGGGGCTGACCGTCGGATGCTGCTAAGACTTGAACGGCTGGATCCGAGTAGCCTCGCCAGGCTGTGAGGATATGGTCTGCCAGGGCAATCAATTGCGCCTTGTCGTCCGTTTGCAAACGAAGAACTGACATGGGCCAATTAACAATTCCTACCGATACAGCCTCAAAGCCCTGAATGGTAAAGCTTTCCTCAACAGGAGCTAGCTCCATAGGGAAGGTGTGGCGTCCGCCTTGGTAATGGTCATGAGTCAGGATGGATCCCCCTACAATGGGCAGGTCTGCATTAGACCCTGCAAAATAGCCTGGAAAAGTCTCGACAATGGTCAAGAGTCGCTCAAAGGTCTTGCGGCTAATGGCCATGGGAACATGCTGGCTATCGAGGAAAATGCAGTGTTCATTGAAGTAGGCATAAGGGGAATACTGAAAGCCCCAATCATGACCGTCCATATCAAAGCGAATAATCCTGTGATTAGCCCGAGCTGGATGGTCTAGGCGACCTTGATAGCCTTCATTTTCAAAGCACAATTGGCAGGCTGGATAATGACTGGCTTTGGCAAGTTTGGCCGCTGCAATGTCTTTAGGATCTTTTTCAGGTTTTGACAGATTGATGGTGATTTCAAGAGAACCGTAGGGAGTTTGTGTCTCAAAGGCAATGTTTTGTGCAATGGCTTTGACCTTGATGTAATCATTGCGCTTAGAGAGGACATAGAAATCAGCAATCGCGTCTTCCTTGGACTGACGGTAAGTCTCCCAGAAACGTTGGTTGACCTGACTAGGGCTAGGGGTGATCCAATCCATCAACTCCGCACCTAGGCTGTCTTTTGCTGCCATACTATCCTGGATCTTGCTATTCGCAACCGCAATCTCCACCAACTGATCTTTGAGTGCAATCAAGTCTTCTTTTTTGGCTGGGGCATCTAGCCCTTCTTCTCCAACGCGACTCATGACGCGATTTTTTAGATAAATCCGATCCATCTCTTCGTAGTCACTGGCCTTAATGACGGCTGTGACAAATGCATCTAATACCTGTTCTGTCATCCTATCTCCTTTTTAATCGAGTACCCGTGTTCCTGCCGCAACTTCTGCAATATAGAAGCTTGGCGCATAGCCAACGACTTCTTCATAACGGTTGCCGACAGCTTCTTTAAATGCTTCAACCTTATCTTTGTTTACGAGAGCGATGGCGCAACCACCAAAGCCTGCTCCGGTCATACGAGCGCCTAAGACACCTTCTTGTTCCCAGGCTGTATGCACCAAGGTATCTAATTCTAGACCTGTCACTTCGTAGTCATGCTCCAAGGATACGTGGGAAGCATTCATGAGACGGCCAAAGCCTTCCAAATCACCTGCTTCAAGGGCCTTGCGTGCTTGGAGGGTCCGTTGGTTTTCAAGTACAGCATGACGAGCCCGTTTGATGCGATTTTCATCCTTGATCAAGTAGCTGTAGGCATCAAAAGCCCAGAGATCCAATTCCCCTAAGGTTTGGATATCCAATTTTTCTTGGAGTTCAGAAACGGCAGTTTCGCATTCTGAACGACGTTCATTGTATTTTGAATCTGCTAATTCCCGGCGTTTGTTGGTATTCATGATGACCACGACATTGTCTTTGAGGTCCAGCGGTACCAGATCATACTCTAGGGTGTTGGTATCGAGATAAATAGCCCGTTGATCAGCTCCCATACCGATGGCAAATTGGTCCATGATCCCAGAGTTAACTCCGATGAAGTGATTTTCGGTTTGTTTCCCGATCTTGACCAGATCTAGACGATCTAAGTGAAGATCATATAGTTTCTCAGCGATGACGCCAATCAAAAGCTCAAGAGAAGCTGAAGAAGAAAGACCGGATCCATTTGGAATATTGCCGTAGACATAGACGTCCATTCCGCTATCAATGACATGACCCGCTTCTTGCAAGAAGTGGAGCACACCTTTTGGATAGTTGGTCCAGTTGTGCTCTTTTTCAAAGTGGAGATTATCCAGTGGGACTTCAATGATCCCCTTGTCTTCAAAGTTTCCTGAGAAGAAACGCAAGACCTTATCCTCACGCTTTCTTGCAGCTCCGTAAGTGCCGAGTGTGATAGCTGCTGGGAAGACATGGCCTCCATTATAGTCCGTGTGTTCACCGATCAGATTAATCCGACCTGGTGAAAAGAAAGTGTGGTCAGCCTTTTCCCCAAAGACAGCCTGGAATTTTGCTTGTAAATCTTGAGATGTGATTGTTGTCGTCATGAGAAACTCCTTTAGTTTTGTAAACGTTTTTATACTTGTATTATATCTGATCAGAAGTAAAACTTCAAGTGTTTTTAGTAAAATTTTATTAATTTTTTATTTTGTGTCCGAAAAGGCTATAACAAAGGGTTTTCCTCCGATTATAACTTCTATTCCACTCTTGCTATTTCGAGTTAATTTTAGTAAATTTTTACCAAAAAATCTCAATTGGGAGATTACCCAATTGAGATTCTGAATCCTTTAGTGTTTCTTTCTTGGATAGACAAAAGATCCAAGGAAGGTTAAGAGGCTGATGCCCATGAGGGAGAGGAGGTTCCCTGTTTGACCGGTTTTTGGCAATACCGATGATGCAGGACTTGCTGAAACACTTGCAGGAGCCTGATCAGTGGCTTGTTTTACAGCGATCGGAGTAACTTGTGGAGCATCAAGTGTGCTAGCTTTTTCTTGCTTGCTAACAAGGACCTGTGTTCCTGTGTTACCAACCTCTACTGGTTGTGTCTGATGGGTTGGATCTTGGACTGGTGAAGTTGGATCTTGGGTTTCTGGTGTTGGCAATGGTGCAGGTGCTGGATAGAAGAGACCATGACCAATACGGTAGGCGTACTCTGTTTTCGACATTTTTCCGTCTACAATTTTTGGAATATCAACCGGTAAGGTACCTAGATGTTCCTTGCCATTGAAGATAACTTCCACTCCTGCAGGAATATTAGGACCAAATGCATTGTCTGGTTTGAGGGATTCCGTTGGATCCATTCCCTTATTTCCATAGACTGCCAAAATGGCTTTGGCTGCTGGATAGTTGGCTACATCATAAGGTTTAGAGATAGAAAGGACAGCTGCCTTCTTATGGTTGGTATTGGCATAATGGACGATTTCTGTTGGGATCTTGGTCCGCCAGAAATCTTTATCCAGTTGCCCTTCATAACCGATCTCTGAAATCACTACGATGTGAGTGGCTTTCTCTAGGTCTTCTTTTAGACTATCAAGGGTAGATTCTTTAGTGAAGTTCTTGGCCACAAAGGAGGTATCTTTTGGAAGCACTCCATCCGCGATTAAGCGACGCATGCCCAAATTTAGTCCAGGGACTTCATTTTCAAAAGCTCCTAGGAGGAGGACATGATCTCCTTTTTGCACCTTAAATGGCAAGGTTTGGTCTTCATTTTTTACAACCGTCACCGCTGCTGCCGCAATCTTGCGTTCCAAATCACGATTAAGGGTAGAGCCGACTGCTTCTTCTGCTTTTTCAGGCGTCCGAGCACTCGGATCAAAATTCAGGACCCCACGTTTTTCTTTGAGGGTGAGAATCCGACGAACTGACTCATTTAAACGTTCTTCTGAGATGTCACCCGTTTGTACCGCACGCACCACTTCATCGACAATGGTATCAATCTTGCTTAAATCGGTTTTACTTCGAAGGGTCGTTGGCATCAAGACCAAATCAACGCCTGCCTTGATAGCCATTTTTACAGCTTCGACTTCACCAAAGTTCTTAGCGATAGCATCCATTCCCATGGCATCAGAAACAATCACGCCCTTATAGCCGTATTTCTTCCGTACCAAGCCCGTTAAAATATCATCAGAGAGTGTTGCTGGGACATAGATTTTCTCACCAGTTTCTTTTGACACAACCTGATCTTTTTCAATTTGTGGGTATTGGATATGGGCCGTCATCAAGAGGTCTACGCCAGCATCCATGGCTTTTTTGAATGGAAGGAGTTCCAATTTTTCAAGCTCAGCAAGAGATTTATCCACCAAGGGGAGACCCGTATGGGAATCGACTGCTGTATCCCCATGACCTGGGAAATGCTTGGCTGCTACAGCCACATTGTAGTCCTGAATGCCTTTCATCATCGGAATACCCAAGTAGGCAACCCGGTTTGGATCAGATGAGAAGGAACGAAGACCAATCACAGGGTTTTGTGGATTGTTATTGGTATCTAGCACCGGAGCGAAATCCACATTCAAGCCTAGTGCAGAAAGTTCACGTCCGATGATTTGACCGGCTTCTTTTGCTAGTTTGGGATCATTGGTTGCCCCGATGGCCATATTACCGGGAAGGGCTGTACCTGTACCTAAGCGGTAGACGATCCCCCCTTCTTGGTCAATGGCTAACAATAGCGGAATCTTCCCGTTGTTGGCCTTGTTTTCGATCGCTGCTTTTTGCATATCTTGCGTCAGAGCCAGGGTCTGCTTGGTCTCTTTTACGTTTTCAGCAAAAAGAATGACGCCCCCAAAATCATATTTATCAATCGCATCTGCTACTTCAGCATTGACCTTGGTGAGATCCTGTGGCGATTCCTGATTAGCCTCCTGCCACTTACGGAAGTCCGGCATGATCATTTGAGTCACTTTTTGTTTGAGTGGCATGTTTTCAATCAGTTTTTCCACTTCAGGAGATGCCGTCTCTGTCGATGTTACCGTTGGGGAGGCAGCAGGGACAGCTACACGGTCTGTTGTCGTCGGTGTTTCGGCCACTTCCCCCTGATTTTCTGTAGTGGTTTCTGGAGTTGGAGAAGCCACCACCTCTTCTACTGTTGCTGCCGGTTCATTGGCTTGATCCGACGCTTGAGCTGTGTCTGCTTTTGCTGTTTGAACGGATAATAGAGCAAAAGCCGTTAATAGGGCCGCAGATGGATAAATGATTTTTTTCATAAAGCGACCTCCTTTCTTTCAATAGATATTGTACCATCGTTTTATAGTTTTGTAAACGGTTGCAAGGCGCTTGTTTTAAAAAAGGATAAGCATTTTTTACTTATCCTTTAGTTCGTTCATATTTTTTTAAAACACCATTTCTTGACCATTTTCTGTCACTTGGTAAGTGCCCTCAGCAAGATCAATTCGGGCTACTGCTGTGACAGTCTGGTCTTTATTTTGGCGCGTGATGACAATGGTATGATCATCTGGTGTTTCCACCTCAATGCTTCCTTCTAGGTCAAAAGCTTGCGAGTTGTTCCGGAAACTAAAGAGTTTGAGAAGGGATTGCACGACTGGTCGCTCCACTTCTTGCGCAATTTCTTCATTGCTGTAGTAATGACGGTTGATATTGCGGCCTTCTTTGGTGTTTTCTAAGAGTTCCAAATCATTCTTCCCAGCTAGGAATCCAACATAATAAACTTGTGGAATACCTGGTGCAAAGGCTTGAATTAAACGGGCTAGGAAGTACTTGCGATCATCATCTCCAAGTGCTGAATAATAGGTCGAATTGATTTGGTAGATGTCCAAGTTGTTGTATTCTGCTGTGGAATATTTGCGTTTAACATTTGCCCCTACCTTATAGAGCTCATTTGAAGCATAGTCAATCTCTTCATCTGTCAAGATATCCTTGACATCGACCACCCCAATTCCATCATGGGTGTCCAGCGTCGTGAATTGCTTCATTGGACTCATCTTCAACCACTTGGCAAGGCGCTCCACTTTTGAACTATAGAGGGTATAGAGGGTTACCATTGGAAGGGCGAAGTCATAGACATAATAGTCGTGATCGGCAATCTTAAATTGGATGGAATAGTGCTCATGAATCTCTGGAAGAAGCTCAGCACCGTAGCCTGCCGCCATATCGCGCACCTTATCCAACAAATCCCAAATGTCTGGCTCCACGAAGAAATCATTGGTGTCCAATTTCTTGACTGCATAGGCAAAGGCGTCCAAACGAATGAGGTCACAGCCATTGCTCGCCAGGTGTTCGATGGTCTTGCGAATAAAGTCCATGGTCACGTCCTTGGTCACGTCTAGGTCAATCTGCTCTTCCCCGAAGGTATTCCAGAGATGCTCGGTCGTCCCATCCGCAAAAGTGATGGCTTGTTTAGGAGCTCGGTCTTTGCGCTTATATATTAAGTCAACGTCTGCTTGAGTCGGACGATTCTCCGGCCAGAACTTGTCCCAGTTCAGGAAGAGATCTTTGTAGGCACTTTGGTCGTGCTTTTCTTGGTAGTCCTTGTAGTATTTAGATTGACGAGAAATGTGATTGATCATAAAGTCAAACATAAGATAATACTTGTCGCCCAAGCGTTTGACATCTTCCCAATCCCCAAAGGCTGGATCCACTTGGTCATAGTCCACAGGCGCAAAGCCACGGTCACCAGTTGATGGGAAAAATGGCAAGAGGTGAACTCCACCTACTGCATCTCCAAAATATTTCTCCAGATTTTCATAGAGATCCTTAAGGTTATTTCCTAAGCTATCTGAGTAAGTAATTAACATGGTTTTGTTTTGAATTGGCATAATGGTTCCCTTTCTTTTTTGAAAGCCAAGTCTTTGAGGACCTGGCTTTCATGAGTTTTTCTATTTTAGAATTACTTCCTAGGATACGATTGAAATCAGTAAGCTGAATCGTCCCTTTGTATCTGGAATTGAACACGCCCTAAGCTCTGTGTGAAAAAGATGAATCTTCAAAGAAGCCAAGGCTTCTTATTCAGATTCCCTGGTTTTCCACAGCCGTTGCTACTTCAGTAGTCTACAGATGTGGATGCCCTAGGGTACTACAGAAATTTTCAGCAAGCTGAATCGTCCCTTTGTATACGGAATTGAACACGCCCTAAGCTCTGTGTGAAAAAGATGAATCTTCAAAGAAGCCAAGGCTTCTTATTCAGATTCCCTATTTTCACTGTGAGCTTTTGACGGGCTTTGTATCTTATTTCACTGCGCCGTTGCTCATTCCTGCAATGATATGGCGTTGGAAGAAGAGATAGACAATGGTGATACTGATGATACCGACCACGTAAGAGGCAAAGCTTGGTCCGTAGTCGTTGAAATATTGGCCTGCGTAGTTGTATTGGAACAAAGGCAAGGTCCACATTTTGGAATCGCGGTTCAAGACAAGGAGTGGCAACATGAAGTCATTCCAGAACCAAAGGGCATTGATAATCATGGTTGTCGCATGCATGGGTTTCATCATTGGGAAGATGATGCGGAAATAAGTTGTAAACTTATTAGCCCCATCGATCTCTGCTGCTTCATCCAGACTTTCTGGGATAGAGATTTTGATATACCCTACATAGAGGAAGAGCGTCTGTGGAATCGCATAGGTCAAGTAGAGCAAGATCAAACCAAAGGTGTTAGCCAAACCGAGTTTACTCATCATAACCGTAATCGGAATCATGATGACTTGGAAAGGTACGAAAATCCCAAGGATCAAGAGGGTGTACATGATGGTAAAGGCTTTTCTCTTACTCATATTACGAGCGATGGAGTAGGCTGCCATAGGGATAAAGATCATTACTGCAAGTAAAGACAAGACAGTGATGACGACTGAGTTCCAATAATAGCCTCCGATTCCATCAGCCAAGAGACGGCTAAAGTTGTCCCATGTGAAATTGGTCGGGAATCCAAAGAAATTGTCTACGATATCCTTGGTTGGTTTGAAGGAACTAAAGAGGGTGGCAAGGAGTGGCACTAAAATCAGAACCGATCCTAGAATCAATAGAATGTATTTGACAATCAAGGCTTTTCTTTCATCTTGTTTCATCGTGCTTCTCCTCTTAAATTTCAAATTTCTTAGATACTCTCAATTGGATGATTGAAATCACTACAATCAAGAAGAACAAGATTACGGCAATGGCATTGGCATAACCGAATTGGTTATTTTTAAAGGCATAGTTATAAACCAAGAGTCCAAGTGAGGTTGTGGCATTGTTTGGACCACCACCAGTCATGGCAAAGACTTGGTCAAAGGCGGTAAGCCCACCTTTTAGGGCTAGGATAAAGACCATAGAGACACTTGGTAGTAAGTAAGGTAATTCAACATTCCAGAAGACTTGCTTGCTAGTCGCTCCATCAATTCTTGCTGCTTCTGTAATCTCAGTTGGAATGGATTGCAGACCAGCTAGGAAGATAATGATGGGCATGGCTACCCCTTGCCAAAGAAGGACAAAGACAGCCGCAAAGATCGCTCCCCACTTGGTCCCTAACAGACTGGTTTGGAGAAACTCGATATGAAGGGCATTCCCAATCGCTGGTAGACCGTAGTTGAAGACTTGTTTGAAGATCAAAGCCACTGTCAAACCAGACAAAACAGCTGGGAAGAAGAACCACGCACGGAAGAAGGTTTGGCCTTTGATTTTAGAGTTCAAGACACGCGCGATAAAGATCCCAAGGGCAATCTCACCAACCACCATGGCAATCGTGATGATGGCAGTAAAGCCAATCGCATTCATGAATTTTGGATCCATAAAGAGGAGCTTAAAGTTGTTCAAGCCGACAAACTTGTAGTTATAGGTCAAACCTGTCCAGTTGGTAAAACTGTAAAAGGCTCCTTGGAACATTGGCACATAGAAGAAAATTGCTTGTAATAAGAGGGGAATGACCACAAAAGCCCAAGCCCAATATTTTTGTAATACTTTTTTCATCGTCTCTCTACTCCTAATCCACATCCGCTTTCATCGGGTTAAAGAAGGCATTCAAATCATTGACCATTCCTTGTTTATCACCTGTCAAGACATAGTTCATCGTCAAGGTATGGAAGTCTGCTTCACTGGT
Organism: Streptococcus mobilis; assembly: GCF_059727625.1. Taxonomy (NCBI): domain Bacteria; kingdom Bacillati; phylum Bacillota; class Bacilli; order Lactobacillales; family Streptococcaceae; genus Streptococcus; species Streptococcus mobilis. The sequence continues at coordinate 920,750 of NZ_AP041823.1, read as the reverse complement.
CCAGTATTGTTGCAACCACACCAAGTGACGATCCGTAAAGGCATATTTGGTCATCCCAGCAAGCGGTGAATCCTCTCCTGCTTGTTTGACCCCTTCGATCGCTGTTGGAGATCCGTCCACATCATAGTACTTTTGCATGACTTCTGGACGGGTCATGTATTCCACAAAGGCATTGGCTTCTTTTGGATGTTTGGTAGTAGCTGAGATAGACCATGCTAAGTCTCCCGCACCAACGGTTAAGCTTTGTCCTTTTTCTTTCCCTGGAATCATGAAGGTCCCAATCTTAAATTTTGGTTTTTGTTCATTGATCGCGGTGATAGCCCAAGATCCATTTGGTGTCATGAGGACATCCCCACGCGCAAAGGCTCCGATAACGTCTGTATAACCTGCCCCTTCCCAGTTCTTTTGCTTCGAACCTTTAATGCGAAGAATATCCATGACCTTGATGTCATCTTTCATAATCGGATCAGACAATTTAATGGAATTTGGCTTAGAATAACGAAGGTATTGGTTGGCTTCTTTTCCTCCACCTGCTGCTGTCGCAAAGGCCAATTGATTGTAACCATTGAGGGTCCAAGCTTCTGCTCCTGCAATCCCAAATGGGGTTTGTCCTTTGGCAACGATGTCTTTTACCAACTGTTCAAATTCGTCCCAAGTTTCAGGAACCTTCAAGCCCAATTCTTCGAATTTATCTTTGTTGTAGTAGATTCCGTAAGCATTGGCTGTGAAAGGAACGTTGTAGACTTTTCCATTTACGGCATATTTTTCAGCGTAGCCGTTTTTCACGCGTTTGAGATAGTCTTTATTGCTTAAATCTTCGAAGACACCCGCTTTTGCCCATTCTTGCAATTCGATGGACTGTGGGTAAATATTGACCACATCTGGCACATCTCCTGCGAGGACACGTGTTTTCAATACTTCACCACCATTTGGTACATTGACAACTTTGACCTTGACCTTTGGATTTTCCTTTTCAAAATCACGCGCGATTTCTTCCAAGGTTTTGGTCATTTCTTTTTTCTGGTTGAAATACTCGATGGTCACTGTGCCATCCGCAGATTTTCCATCGTTGGAGCAAGCACCGAGCCCAAACAAGGCTAGGCCTGTAGTCGCAAGAAGTCCGATTTTTTTATACCATTTCATTTGGCTGTCTCCTTTTATTTTTTGACAAAAACATATTGTTTAGTGAGGAAATCTCCCTGAGGAAGAACGACGGTTAAGCCGGCGTACATGAGCTCAGCTCCTGAATAGACTTGGTCCGTCCCTTTTAAGCTATAGAGCGCATCTTCTTCCAATCCTTTGAGTTTCAGGGTCGGCTCGATCTCCTCAACCGTTGATAAGACCCGTACATAAGTTACAACCGTGCGATCTTGATAAGTGAACTGGACGGCTGCTTGATTGCTACCTTGGCTTGGATTGATCAAGCGGTAGTGTTGTCCGAATTGGACAACTGGTCGAATGGTTTTGTAGTGAGCGACTTGAGATGCGATCCTATCCAACTCTTCTTGAGAAAGGCTGGTCAGATCCAATTCATAGCCAAGATTTCCCATCATGGCTACATGCCCACGCGTTTCAAGCGGTGTGATCCGCCCCATCTGGTGATTTGGCACAGCTGATACGTGGGCTCCCATGGAAATGGTTGGATAGAGGTAGCTAGATCCATACTGGATGGGAAGTCTGGCCATGGCATCCGTATTGTCACTTGCCCAGACCTGAGGGAAGTAACGCATCATACCCAGGTCATTGCGACCACCACCACCTGAGCAAGACTCGAAGAGGATGTTCTCGTACTTCTCTGTTAAGGAAGAAACCACTTCATAGAGACCCAAGATATAAGCATGGGATTGCATCTTGGTTTCAAGGTAGGTTTTACCATTTCCAAGTTTGGTGATATTGCGGTTCATATCCCATTTGATATAGTCGATCTCATGCTTTCCAAGTAAGTCATCCAAGACCTGCTTGATATAAGAAACCACTTCTTTATTTGCGAAATCGAGTACTAGTTGATTCCGTGAATAGGTGTGTTCATAGCCTGGGACTTGAATAGCCCATTCCGGATGAGCCCGGTAGAGGTCGCTATCAACAGAAATCATTTCTGGCTCCACCCAAAGGCCAAATTGAAGTCCCTTGTCATGGATGCCTTGGATCAATTCTGCTAGGCTTCCTCCTAATTTTTCTTCATTAACAGTCCAGTCACCGAGAGCCCGGTTGTCATCATAGCGATTGCCAAACCAGCCATCATCAAGAACGAAGAGTTCGATTCCCGCTTTTTGAGCCTCATCTGCCAGCTCCAATAATTTTTCTTTCTTAAAATCAAAGTAGGTCGCTTCCCAGTTGTTGATGAGAATTGGACGTTCTTTATGAGCAAAGGGGCTAGGAATGATATGGTCTTGGACAAATGCTTGACTCTCTTGACTGAGACCAGTCAATCCCTTATGGGAGTAGCTAATCATGGCTACCGGCGTATCAAAGCTCTGATTCGGTGCCAACTCCCAGGAGAAGTTTTCTGGATTGATTCCCAATCCAACGCGAACTTCATTGAGTTGATTCTTTTGAACAAATCCTTCAAAATTCCCACTGTAGAGCAGTTGGAAGGCAAGGGCAGAACCGGCATCTTCTGTCACTTCATGGTCAGCAAGAATGAGGGCTGGAGTCTGGGCATGTCCAGAAGCACCACGGTTGGAGCTGATGGAGAAGATTCCTTGTTCCACTTGTTGACGGCGGACTGTTTTTTCTCTCGCATAGGCTCCTTGAAGGGTGATGACATCGTAGTCACCTGCTGGGATATCGGCCAACACACTAAGAGCCTTGTGGATCACAACGGTTTCATCACTCCAGTTTTCAATCTTTGAAAAGCTAGTGATGGTTGCCCGATCTTCGTAGGCTGTGTAATAGAGGGTCAAACGCAGGGCCGCTTGATCATCTTCAAAGACCAAGGACAAGGTTTCAGCACTATCTACTGTATGTGGATTCGGAAGACCAGTTGCCTCGACACTGCCAGAGTAGATATTGGCTCCGACATAGAGGAAATCCGTCACCTCTGTGGCACCGTGCTGGATTTGAATAGACGGCTTTCGAAAATCTCCAAGCCCATGCTGTCCCAAAACCTGACGCTGGGTATCTAGACTAAAGATGCGATTGTCAGGTGTTGGATTTCCAGAGAAAGCATGATCCTTCTCATGTACGGTATTGGAAAAATGATAAGACGGGATCGGACGTCCCAGATGCTTGAGCATTAGGTAGCCATCTCGATTTTCAAGGATCAGGCTCAGTCCCTTACTTTCTACATAGAACAAATTCTGTTCAATACGAATTGCCATATCTTCCTCCATTGGACCCCAAAAAAATATCACTATGTATTTTTATATTCAGTTCCAATATTTTTCTTTTTTTACATGTCTTTATTTTACTTGATGTAAACGCTTTCGAAAATAGAATTTTGTTGGACATATATGGTAAAATGTTAGGTAGGAGGTTTCCCTATGTTAGTCTTTTCTGAATACCAAACTGATACCATTGACCTAGCCCTTGATTTTTATGGCTACGAAGATTGTCCTAAAAACTATGAATTTGGTCCTAGCGTTCGGGATAATTTTGTTCTGCATTATATCACCAAGGGAAAAGGTGTCTTCCGCTTCAATAAGAAAGTAATCCACCTTGAAGCTGGGGATCTCTTTCTCCTTCCCAAAAATAAGGTGACCTACTACAAGGCCGATGCAGAAGAACCTTGGTCCTACTACTGGATTGGCATCAGTGGCACCAAGGTGAGCGATTTCATGCGTTTTTCAACCCTGCATGAAAAAGGCTTTTTAAAGAAAACAGAGGTGGAAACAGAAAAGATCGGCCAGTTTATGGAGCGACTCGTCCATAAGGCGGAAGCAGCGAAGCTGTCCCCACACTACCAACTCCACCTACTCTCGCAGATCTATGAACTGCTTTATCTCATTGGAGAAATAGCTCCCAACGTACAAAAGAGCTATCTCTCTCCGACCTATCAACTCTACCTGACCTGCAAGCATGTGATTGAGACGCATTACAATAAAGAGCACTTGAGTATTCAAGAGATCGCTGATGACCTCAATGTCCATCGCTCCTATCTGACAACTGTCTTTAAGGAGTTTCACCAGATCTCTCCCAAGGAATTCTTGCACTCGGTCCGCATGCAGCGTGCCCAACAGTTACTGACCAATACGGACGAAAGCATTAAGATTGTAGCTTACTCAGTGGGATTTTCAGATCCCCTCTATTTTTCAAAGGCTTTTAAGGCCTATAGCCAACTGACTCCTAGCCAATATCGCAACAAACATAAAATTTAGTAAAATTTTATTTCTTTTTACTAGTTTTTAGAGTATACTGGAAGTAGAAATCAATAAAGGATGAACTATGGCAACGATTAAAGACATTGCGGAAAAAGCAGGCGTTTCTCAGGCAACGGTCTCTCGCGTCCTCAACCAGGATGCGACCTTATCGGTCAGTGAAGACACGCGCAATCGGATTCTTCGCATCGCTGAGGACCTGCATTACCAAAAGAAAAGCCGCAAAACAACGCCTCAACCAGTTGAGGATTTTCATAAAATCGTCATCTTTGAATGGTACACGCGTGAAGAAGAATTAGATGACCTCTACTACTATGCCATTCGGATGGGGTTAGAAAAACAAGCCCAGGAATTAGGCTATGAGATCTTTCGTATCTTCAATAATGACGATTGGTCCTTGATTCAAGAGGCAGACGGCATCATCGCTCTTGGGAAATTCAGTCCCAAAACCATTCGAGATCTAGAAAGCTACGGCAAACCCCTTATTTTTGTCGATAGCAATACCCTCTATTTAGGCCACTCCTGTGTGACGACCGATCTAGAAGATTCTGTTATCACCGCTCTCGAGCATTTCCTTGAGCATGGCCACAAGGAGATCGGGCTCTTGGTCGGGCAGGAAGAGACAGCAGATGCGACACCACTTCAGATGGATCCCCGTCAACGGACCTTTCAACAGTATCTCACGGAGAAAGGGCTTTATGAGGAGCGCTTTGTCTCTGTTGGGCAATTCTCGACCGAGTCGGGTTATCAGATGATAGAGCAACTGATTCAAGCATTGGGTGACGACTTGCCAACTGCCTTTTTCATGGCTAGTGATGCCTTAGCTGTCGGAGCCCTGCGGTCCCTTCAGGAGCACCAAATCGCAGTTCCTGATCGCGTCAGTCTCATTTCCTTCAATGATACTTCCATCGCCAAGTATGTCTTTCCTGCCCTTTCTACAGTGACCGTCTACACAGAAGAAATGGGCAAGCAAGCCATTCAAATGTTGCGACAGACCTTTCAAGGGAATCAACCAAGTGTTCCCTATATGGTCAAATTAGCTACCAAACTAACTATTCGAGACAGCAGTCGCTAGGAGGTACTATGAAAACACATGAAATCCTCTTTCAAACCCTTTCTCAGGCAGATGATTATGTCAACGGGGAGCAGCTGGCGCAAGAACTAGGCGTTTCCCGTACCTCTATCTGGAAGGCCATCCAACGACTAGAAAAAGATGGGGTCGTCATCGAGTCCCTCAAAAAGAAGGGCTACAAACTGGTCTCAGGCGATATTCTGCTTCCTGAAGTGATCGCAAAAAATACCCAATTGACTGTTTCCTTAAACGAACAATGTAGCTCCACCCAATTGGATGCCAAATTAGGCATAGAAAGCCATCAAGAAGGCAAGGCGCTCTATCTGGCCAATTCGCAGGCTGCTGGAAAAGGCCGCTTTGGTCGGGACTACTACTGTCCCGATCAAGGGGGCATCTACATGTCCCTTCATCTCAAGCCTCAACTGCCCCCTGCAGAGCTCCCTCCTTATACCCTCATGGTCGCTGGAGCCATCTACAAGGCTATTAAAAACCTGACCCTGATCGATATCGATATCAAATGGGTCAATGATATTTACTACCGCCATAAAAAAATTGGGGGAATCCTCACCGAAGCTATCACCTCGATTGAAACCGGTCTTGTCACGGATGTCATTATCGGAGTCGGTCTCAATTTAGCCATCCCTACTTTCCCAGAAGAGCTAGAAAGTAAGGCTGGTTCCTTATTTGAAGGACCTTGTCCCATCACCCGCAATGACCTCATCAGTGAGATCTGGAAAGAATTCTTCCAAACGGATGTCGATGAACTGGTCTACCTCTATAAAGAACGCTCCTTGGTCTTAGGACGAACTGTCACTTTTGAGCAGAACCAACAGACCTATCAAGGCCTTGCCAAAGACATCTCTGATACCGGCCAACTCTTGGTCCAATTAGACAATCAAGAAGAAATCTGGCTCAATAGCGGAGAAATCTCCCTCAAGCAGTGGAATCTATAAAACAGAGATCACAACTCACAAAAGAGTCTGAGACAAAACGCTGTCTCAGACTCTTTTGTGTGAAGAAATATCAAAAATTTTTAAACCAATTCTTGATAAATTCTAAGCATATATCTAGTAGGAATTTGATAAATAATAATACAATTCCAATCTTCACAAACATGTAATATTTAAATGTGGTGTCATCAAATTCACTAACAAAAATCGGAAAGGTGAGAATTTTAGATGGACTGATAAGAAAATAAAGTGAGATACAAATGGATAAAACCAGCGCTACTATAAAAATTTTTTTATGTATTTGCATTTTTTACCTTTTCCTTTCTTGGTTTACAACATTAAATACCAATCACCAATTTTATATAGCCTGATTAATTCTTTCATTCCCCTTTCTAACAGGCTATTTTATAGTTCTTACACCTTCATCATATACAAATTTCAAAATAATACAAGTCTGTTTTTCTAATTATTTTCATGACATAATAATAAAGTTTGAATATAAACAAAAAAACTCAGTAACTATTCCAACAAACTCTATAAAATTAACTTTTTAGATAGCGCCATGATATATTTAAGCTACTAAACAGTTCACTTCAGTATGTTTTTTGCCCTACTTTTTAATCATGATATTGTAAATACCTAAAAGCGCCTTCCGAAATTCAATTAAATTTCAACATTTTTAATTACTCTCAATATGAAAGTTCTTTCCAAATCCATGCAGGGGGCATCTAAATCAACAGGAAAAGCCTTGAAATCAAGGCTTTTTTTTCTTGTCTATAGCAGATTTATTTTTGTATTCATTAACAATTAATAATTGAGAATCAAATTGAACACAGTAAACAAATACGATTCCTTCATACTCTACCAAACACCATCCCCCTATTATCCCTCCACTTATGGTATGATGATAGAGTATGTTTAGGTGCCAAGCTACTTGAGCACCTCCGTGCTAAAAGGAGAACGAATATGAAAATCGCATGGAATGAAATGAAATACCAACCCAAGAAGTTTATCCTGATTGAACTCCTCATTACCATCCTCATGTTTATGGTGGTGTTCTTGTCCGGTCTGACAAATGGACTGGGGCGTTCAGTATCGGCCCAAATCGATAACTATGGGGCCCTGCACTACATCCTTTCGACGGATTCAGAAGGGATTATCCCCTTTTCAACTATTACGGCGAAGGATTTAGATGAGGTCCAAAAGATAGAGGGGATGGACTATTCGGGTTTGTCCATCCAGCGGGCAACCGTCTCAAAATCAGAGGATTCCAACACTCTGGATATCACCTACTTCGCGACCGATCACAATGAAGAAGAAATCCTCAATCCAATCATGGAAGATACAGACCTCAAGATCTCCGACTTAAAGAAAAACGAGGTCATTCTGGATAGTTCTTTCAAAGAGGACGAGGGAATCCAAGTCGGCGATCAAGTGATCGATAAAACCTCTAAGCAAAAACTCAAGGTCGTGGCCTTCGCGAAAAATGCCAAATACGGCTACAGCGAGATTGGCTTTATCAGCTCTGAAACCTACACAGGCCTGCGGCAAAAAACAGATCCAAGCTATCAATGGCAAGCCCAAACCCTTGTGACCAAGAAAAGCATCCCTTCTAGTGATCTAGCCAGCAATTTGATGGTGGCGGATAAGAAGCAGGTGATCGATAAAATCCCTGGCTACAAGGCTCAAAATCTGACGCTACGGATGATCACGTGGGTGCTCTTACTCGCTTCTTCTGCTATCCTAGGGGTCTTCTTCTATATCCTCACCCTGCAGAAGTTGAAACAGTTCGGTGTCTTGAAGGCTATTGGCATGTCCATGAGCCAGATTACCTATGTCCAACTATCCCAGCTCACCATTATCTCCCTCATCGGAGTGCTGCTGGGACTTGGCTTGGCAACCATAATGGCGCCATTTTTACCCAATAGCGTCCCTTCCTTTATGACCCTGAAGGACAATCTCACCATCTCGGTTAGCTTTATCCTGACTTCTATTTTGTGTGGTGCCTTGTCCCTTGTCAAAATAAAAAAAGTAGATCCAATCGAAGTCATTGGTGGAAATGGAGAATAAGATGGCCATTATTGCATTAGAAAATATCAGAAAATCCTACGCCGATGGTAGCCAGATGCACCATGTCCTCAACCAGCTTAATTTAAGCGTCGAACCCAACGAATTCGTCGCCATCTTGGGCCCTTCAGGATCCGGTAAATCCACTCTCTTAGCTATCGCTGGCTTGCTTTTATCAGCGGATGAGGGGCAGATTCGTATCGCTGGCCAAGACTTGACCGGCCTCAACCAAGGCCAGTGGACGCAAAAACGGCTGGAATTGCTCGGCTTTATCTTTCAAGACCACCAGCTCCTCTCCTATATGAAAATCGGTGACCAGTTAGAACTGGTGGCCAAATTAAAAGGGGAAAAGGACAAGAAAAAACGCCAAGAGGAAGTCAAAGCCTTGTTGGCAGATCTTGGCATCGAAGCTTGTTACCACCAATATCCGAATCAGATGTCCGGTGGGCAAAAACAACGGGCAGCCATTGCTCGGGCCTTCATCGGAAATCCACAGGTCATTTTAGCCGATGAACCAACGGCTAGCCTAGACCCTGATCGGGGACAAGAAATCGCCCAATTGATCCAAAATGAAGTCAAATCTAAAAACAAGAGCGCCATCATGGTGACCCATGACCGCTCCATCCTGACCTATGTGGATACCATTTATGAATTAAAACATGGCCAACTGCTAAAGGTAGAAAAGGTTGATTAAATACAAGAGAGTGGGACAGAAATCGGTAGTTCGTTAGAATTCGATTTCGTCGTCCCACCTCCGCACAGTTGAGTAGGGCTGTAAAAGCTGATGAAATCAGCGTAGTAGAGCCCACTCAACCACTGCGTCTTGCTCAACAAACCAAAAATAATTGAGAGGCTAGGACTTTTGTCCCAGCCTCTTTTTATTCTTGTGGATCTTTGGGCAACTCCATACGGAAGAGCAAGCCCATAGCCGTTTTATCAAATTGATAAGCTAGTTCTTCATGATCTAGCAAGTGTTGGACCACAAAGAGCCCTAGGCCACCTTCCTTCTTCTGGCGGCTAGCGGTCATTGGCATCTCAGCAGTCTCTACCATTTCCTGGCTGGTATTTTCAACCGCCAAGTGCGTCCCTTCCTCTTCGAGGCGGAGCTGGATCTCTCCACCGGCATCCGAATGCTTAACGGCATTACTGATGACATTTGAGAGGACCAATTTCAGAATCGCTGGGTCCATATAGACTGCTTTGTCAGGAATCTGATTGTCAATCGTGAGCGCGCGGGATTGAGCCAAGACCTTGTACTGGTCGAGGATCTGTTCTAAAACTTGATCCAGCTGGATCCAATCCTTGTCTCCGGCCAATTCTTGGACAGAGGACAGGGACAGGATTTCTAGGACGATCTGGTTCATCTCATCGACGATATCGAGGGAGACCGACAGGTAGTGGTCCCGGTCCTTGTAGCGGCCGATCTTATCCCGCATATTTTCAAGGATAATCTTTAAGCTGGCCAGAGGGGTCTTGAGCTCGTGCGAGGCCCCCCGTAGGAATTCGACCTTCATCTGCTCCAACTTCAGATTTTCCTGTTTCTGCTGCTCTAGATTGTCGATCACCTCTAGGAGATGGTGATAGAGGTCGTTGATCTGTTGCTTGAGGACGCCGATCTCATCCTGTGAATGAATGGGGAGACTGGCTGTCCGATCCAAGCGCTTCATCCGCTTGGTCATCTGCTTGATCTCCAGGATCGGAGCAGAAATCAGGCGGGCATAGAGATAGGAGGCAAGCAGTGACAGAACAAAGGAAGCAAGGAGACTATAGGGAAGAAAGCCCAGACTGATGTCCCGCGCTTCCTTTTGCGAATCGACGGTCGCTAAGAATTGCAAGGTCAAGTCCTTCCCCTCTTTGGTCTGAATTTTTCGCTCTTCAATAACCAGAGAATTGTTCTGGCTGTCAGGGTTCAGGAGCAAGTCATCCTTGACCTCTAGGGCATTTTGTTTTTCCTTGCCCTTAATCGAGACCTTGATATCATTGGTTTTGGAATAAAGGTCGATGACCGACTCAATGGTCCCTTCTTCCTGGCCTTGGAAACTCTTGGCTAGGGCCTGTGATTTCTTCAAAATCGTCTGGCGCTGAGACTCGATATAGGTCGACGGGAAAATAAAGTAAACCGAAGCATGTAGAAGGATGACTAAGCCACTAAATAGGGCAAAGGTTATCAGAAAGATCTTTGCAAAGATACTTCGTTTGGTCATGGTCTCTCCAATTTATAGCCGACATTGCGTACCGTAACGATACAGTCCAGCTCTAGTTTTTTTCGTAGTTCCTTGATATAGACATCGATCACCCGGTCAAAAGGAATCTCCTCTGTCTCCTTCCAGACGGCATCGAGGATCTGAGAGCGGGTCCGTGCCTTGCCCTCATGATGGAGCAAGTATTCCAAGATTTCCAACTCCTTGGCATTCATAGAGATGGCTTGCCCAGCTAGACTGGCTGTGTAGCTCTCAAAATCCACCCGTGCCTCTCCATAGGTGAAGACCCGGGAAGGCTGGAGCTTTTTAAAAATAGCTTCGATACGGACCTTTAAAAGTGACAAGGAGAAAGGTTTTTCCAGGTAGCCATCTGCCAACTCTCCAAAGGCCGTCAACTTATAGTCCTCGTCATGGAAGGCCGTCAGCATGAGGACAGGGACTGAGCTGGTCTTCCGGATGGTCTTAAGGACCTCCAAGCCATTGAGGATAGGGAGCTGGATATCCAGCAAGACCAGATCTGGCGCCTCTCTGTGAAAGAGGTCCAGGGCCTCCTGCCCATCTCCTGCTTCAAAGACTTCATAACCACATTCCATGAGATAGTCGCTCATCCCTTCGCGAATCAGGACTTCATCTTCTACGATTAGTATCTTCATACACTTTCCTTTTATCTAAGAAACTTCTTCTACCTCCTATTATACCCTATTTCTATTTTAGGAAACAATCTCTTATTCGACATCCACCAAGAGATCTTTTGGTTTCTTATGCAAGAGCCATTGAGAAGAAAGGATGGATACGAGAATCAAGAGGAGGCCGCCAACCAAGACAATCACCAGCAATTGGCTCGGTTGGATGTCCATATGGAGGTCTGTCAGGGTCTTACTGAAGCTTTCTGCCTCAGCTCCTCCACCAAGGTTGGCTGCAGAGGATTCTTGAGCCATTTGTTTGGCAATGCCACTGGTTACATTTTTAAGCACCGTATCTCCCACTGCTTTGGCAAGAAGACCTGCGACTCCATAGGAAAGGAGGAAGGCTGGGATGGAAATCATGACTAATTCTGCCACGAATTGTCTCGCAATCTGTACCTTAGAAAGTCCTAGAGCCAATAAGATTCCCACTTCTCTGCGACGGGCATTTAGCCACAAGACGAGGAGAAGGGTGAGAAGCAAGCTAGCAAAGATAAGGCTACCGATAAACAAGTAGTCCGCCACTTGGAACATGCTGCTGATAGATTTTTGCAAGGCTGGGTAGTTAGAAGAACTCTTGACTAGGTCATAGAGGTTCCAGTCAATGTCGAGTGCTTTGATTTTTTCGATCAAGGCATCCAGGTCCTGATCCCCTTTGGCAAAGAAGGTCGCATCCTCATAGGTAGCTGTTTGGACGGTATTGCCGTAGAGCTTGGCAGCTGTATCCAGGTCAGAAATGAGGGTATCTTCATACAACTCTTGGGCGTAAGTTAGAGGAGCTTGGTTCTTCCCTGAGAACAGACCCTTAATGGTCACTTCGACGGTTTCATTGGCCCCTTTTTCATTGTCAGCATCGTAGAGATTGGACTTGAGACGCACCTTATCGCCCACCTTGAGGCCATTCTTTTTCGCCAAATCTTCGTGCATGAGGATTTGATTTTTGTCCTTATCGGTCAGGTGCTCTCCTTGGACCAGCTTGTAGGCTCCAGAGACAAACTTATCTTCTTTAGAAGAGTCATTGACCCCCGTCACCATCAGGGTGTTTTTAAAGTATTTGGCCCGCTCTGGAGATTGATTTTGCAGGGTTTCTTCAGTCTCAATGATCTCGTGGTCTATGATATCTGCGATGGCATTGATCCGCCTGATGGAGGAAGTGATCCCCTCTACCTGGCTGATTTTTTCAATATCTTCTCCTCTGAGATTCCCAGCTCCCCGAGGGGTTCCCGGATTGGTCCTGCGGTTGATCTGCATGGAGAAGCTATTGGTGATGGATCCCAGACTTTCCGATGAAGCTTTTTGGGTCGCTCCCTTCATGGAGAGTCCGATCAAGCTCAAGGTCCCCATGAGGAGAATGATGGCAAAGAGCAAGAGAGACTTGGGCCATTTACGTGTGATATAAGCAAAAGCATTGCGCAACATAGCATTCCCTCCTTACTTGCTCTTCTCAACGAGGCTACGGCGACTCAATTCCAAGACCACATCGGAGGCCTCTGCCACTTCCTTACTGTGGGTGACGACGACGACACATTTTTGGCGTTCCTTGGCCAACTTCTTCAAAATGGCAATGATGTCACCGGCTGTTTGTTCGTCAAGGTTTCCTGTCGGCTCATCTGCCAAGATGACAGGCGCTTCTGAAACAAGCGCACGCGCAATAGCCACCCGCTGTTGCTGCCCTCCAGATAGTTGCAGGACATTGCGTTTGATTTGCGTTTCGTCCAATCCCAACTCCAAGAGAATGTCTTTCCCAGCTTGTTTGTTGACCAGACGGACATTTTCAAGTGGCGTCAAATAGTCAATCAGATTGTAATTCTGAAAGACCAGGGAGACATGGTGCTTGCGGTGGTAGCTAGACCCTTTGGTCTGGATGTCCTCCCCATCAAAGAGAACCTGCCCCTTCTTGGGATTGTCCAGACCAGCCAAGAGTGAGAGGAGGGTCGATTTCCCTGCTCCAGACTGACCGATAATGCTGTAAAATGTCCCATTTGCGAACTGATAGTTCACGTCTGAGAAGATCTCTTCTTGGTAGCTTTGGTAACTATAGGATACATGTTTGAGTTCTAACATAGGTGTCATTTCTCCTTAACTCATTTTTGTTAATATTTCTTTTGGACTCTTACGCCAGATCATGCTGGTCGTTACACCGAGCGACAGAAGGATCAAGCACAAGAGGCTAGCATAGGCAATTCCTAAGGAAAGGCCTTGAGGGATTTGGTTGAGTAATTCTAGAGTCTGCTGTTGACCCGTCTGTCCGACAAACTGCTCTAAGAAACGATGGCTGACCATCCGACCGATGAGAAAGGCTGGGATCACTGCTAGTAAGGATACCAGCACCACTTCCAAGAGGAACTGTCTAAAGATCCGGCCCTTGCTCTTCCCAATGGATAAGAGGACCCCGATTTCGTGGATCCGCTCCCGTGTCCAGAGACTGAGTAAGAGCGATAGGGCACCAGCTCCTGTCACCAGGAGGACGATCATCATGATCCGTACCAGGCCTTCTAAGGTCTGAGAGGATTCCTTCATCTGGTCAAAGGCCTTGCGATCTTCGACCACGCGTAGCAATTGCCAATCCAGATCCAAACTTTTGACTTGCTTCAAGAGGGCATCGATTTTCTCAGGATCTTTGACGCCAAAGGTGACCTGGGTCACTTCTTGCTGACTGAGACCAAGAAGCTTAGTCGCATCCTCATAAGGGAGGTAGACTTGGTTTTCACTCAAATCAGAGGTCATTCCTGTGAATTTTTCCTGTTTCTTACCCGAAAAGATCCCAACGATTTTAAAGGTTTGCTCTTTGGTAGGAGTCTCCCCCATCTGAAAGCTGGATAAGGTCAAGGAATCTCCGACCTTTAGCTTGTTCTTCTTAGCCAACTCTTCGTGGATCAAGATCTGTCCGCGAGCCTTGTCGGATAAGTGTTTGCCTTGCACCAGTTGGAAACTGCTACTCCGGAAATCCAGGTGATGGTCTGTCTTCTGAGTAAAGACAGCACCTAGCGCTTGCTTGGCTTCCTGACCCAGATCATCCCGCTCTACCGACTGCTGTCCAGTCACCGCTTCTTTACCAAGAATACGAACGGGACTTTCATATTGAGGAACCATGGATCCTACCCCAGCTAACTGCTGCACCTTTTCAGCTTCCTTCAGAGCAAAGGGAGTATCCCCCTGCTTACTGGTCAGGGCAAAGCTAGTCCCAGCCGACTGTTTGATATGGTCCTCCAGCCTTCCTCCCACTTGCATCAGTGAAAAACAGAAATACAAGCAAGAGAGGATTAAGAGGAGAATCAAAAAGAGAACTAGATTCCTCGTTCTTTTTCGAGAAATATAGGCGATTGCCTGTTGTAAGAGCATGATCTCACCCTCCATTTCAAGGTCCACGACAATACAATGTGGACGCTTTCATCATTTGTTATAGTTATTATAGAAAAGAAATGTGAAATGTTTATGAAATAGAAAAAGTTTCCTAGATTTTCTAGGAAACTTCGGATTGAGAAAAAGTCACCAGAGAAACTTTCCTTAGGTGAGGTCGGACGTCAGCGAACTTCTTCGAAGTTCCATGACTTAGTTTTGGACCTAAAGTTCCAAAACTCCCGAGTGCTAGAAACAATTATGTTTCTAGCACTTTTCTCACAGCGGAAAGTTTCAGCATATGTTTGAATAAGGCTAAAAGTCTATATCATTTATTCTTTTCAGCATCACTTAGTTTTTTAGCAAAAAAAGTTGTGCTACTCTCTATCGTTTCCTAAAAACTAGGAAACTTTATTCGATTTAAATAATATTCTGTAAAACATACGTCCCACTTGCTTGACTTTATTTTTCAAAGATTTCTCTTTCTTGGATCCTTGAAAAGATATGATCGGTCAGTCGAACATTCAAGAAGCTCCAAAGAGCAAAACCACCAAAGGTAAAGAGATAAATAGCTGTCAGTAACCGTTCAGGACTACT
This sequence comes from Streptococcus mobilis, assembly GCF_059727625.1. Classification (NCBI taxonomy): domain Bacteria; kingdom Bacillati; phylum Bacillota; class Bacilli; order Lactobacillales; family Streptococcaceae; genus Streptococcus; species Streptococcus mobilis. The sequence continues at coordinate 905,525 of NZ_AP041823.1, read as the reverse complement.
GAGACTGATATAAACCACTGCCAGATTGAAGAAGATAAGAAAGATGATTTGAATAGGATTTAAGAGAGCAATGAGGAAACTATTCAGACAGACCTTTTTTGTAGGATCTTCAAAGAGGCCGATATAAGGGAAGATCAAGGTCATCCCTCCACATAGAAGGACGATAAAGGGAAGCAAGATCCAAATCCCATACTCACTTAAGAAAGCCGTATTTGAAAAAAGACAGTAATCCAGATAAAGAAGGGCAGATAGTCCTAGGCAGGTCAGCCAAATCACCGTCGCTTGCTTGAAATTAGCTCGAAAGAGACGGAAAAAATGAAAGACGAGATCCGTATCTTCCCCTTTCAACAAGCGGTGCCACATGGTTGCTAAAGCCGTAAGCGATGCACCGATCGTGAGAATCGGAAGGCAGCAAACGATAAACAAGGTATTCAAGATAATGATGTCTGTCAACCGGGTCAAAGTCTTGACCAAGCGTCCATCCAATGAAAATAATTTTTGCATCTTCTTCTCCTTGTTCTTCATCTCAATTTCTGCTACTTCCTCTAGGGAAGCACTCAGGGGCTCTACGCCCCTGAGTTACTTACTTGAATCCATTTAGCCCCCTGTTACTTCACTTCTTTTTGGTAACGATCATAGGCATCCTGTTGAATCTTCATAAAGTCATCAATGCCCATCTTCTTCAAGGTTGCTTTGTAATCATCCCAATCCTTTTCGACGCCACCTTCTACTACCCATTTAGAAGCTTGTTGGGTAACATAGGAGTTGATATCGACATAAATAGAGGACAATTTGTTCAATTCTTCTTGAGAGTAGATGACATTTGGATAAGCTGGCAAAGCATATTGTTTCAATTCTTTGTCCATCTTCAATTTGAGACCATCACCTTGTGTTTGGTCGATGTCGACATGACTATTGATATCATCTGACACATATTTTGGTCCAAAGTCACGAAGGGAATTGATCCAAGCCCATTCATCGGCAGATTTACCATCTTTTGGAGCCAAGACCTTGTACTTATCGCCATCTTTTTCAGTCGCAATACCAAAGGATCCATAGAAGTTTTGGATGCTGGCATCATCCGTGTAGAATTTATCCAACCATTTGAGCAATTTTGCAGGGTCCTTGCACTTATTCGTGATCAGGATTTCATTGCGTCCATAGTTCAAATGATCTGGGTCAGAAATGACATATTGTTTGCCATCTGGGCCTTTCAATGCTGGAAGAGGAGCATATTCGCTGGCATGTTGGCCAAAGGTTGCATCTGCTGTCCAACCACTTGATACACCGACACGCGCCACTCCCTTGTCCATCCGTTTGGCAACAGACATGGAGGTATCTTCTGTAAAGAGTTCAGGGTCGATCAAGCCTTTCTTGTAGGCTTCATGCATAGCCGCTATCCCTTGTTTATAACTTTCTTCCGTCCGGAGGTAGACCGGTTTGCCATCTTTGACGGACATTTCATAGGTATTATCTCCACCCAGACGGTTGTTGAATGGCAAGATATAAGAGAAGGTCGGATCAAAGTTACCAGAGCCAAATGGAATTTCATCATTGACATCCCCATTGCCATTAGCATCCTTGTCCTTAAAGGCTTGTAAAACAGTCACCAATTCGTCATAGGTTTCCGGCATCTTCAAGCCAAGGTTGTCTAACCATTTCTTATTAATAAAGAGCTGGTTGCCGACGATTGGCCGCATTGGCAATTTCTTAGGTAGGCTGTAAATATGACCATCTGGGTTGGTCACCATAGCTTTTAATTTTGGTTCTTTTTCAAAGGCCTTGTTCAAGTTGGGCATATTATCCTTGATCAAATCTTCCAATGGAATGAACATATTTTGGTTCTGAGCGATTTCAGAATCCGTGAAGGCATTGGATCCCAAGAAAGCATCTGGTAAATCTCCACTGGCAACAAGAACGGATTTCTTATCAGACCAGTCTGCAGCCACCATGGTATCCCATTTGATCTTGATACCTGATTCCTTGGCTGAATCATCTAGAAAACCTTTGTGATAGTCTTCCCCCCAATCCGACCAACGAACGGTCGTGATCTTGAAGGTATTTCCATCATTCTTGTCGTTGCTTGATTTATTTGTGGAAGCTCCACAAGCCGTCAAGCCAGCTAAAGCAGCTGCTCCAAAGAGCAGATAGGCAAATTTCCTGTTTTTCATGATCTTCTCCTATTCTTTCAAGGCCCCTATCATGACACCTTGATTAAAGTATTTTTGGACGAATGGATACAGCATCATAATCGGTGCTGTTGAGATAACGATGGCTGCATATTTCATCATATCAGCCTTGATACGGAGGTCAGAAGCTACCTCCCCTGTTGCTTGCGATTGCAACATTTGATTACTAATTAAGAGACGGCGCAGGATCAGTTGTAGGGGTTGGAGATTTTCATTGGTCAAATAAATCAGGGCATTGAACCAAGAATTCCAGATCCCTACTGCTGTCCAAAGTCCAATAACGGCAATAATAGCCTTGGACAAGGGGAGCACGATCTTTCTGAAGTAATGAATGGTTCCGCACCCATCGATCTGGGCGGCTTCCCACATCCCTTCTGGAATACTATTGTTAAAGAAAGTTCGAGCTACAACGATATTGTAAGGAGATACTGCAAACGGTACAACCATCACCCAGAAGGTGTCTACCAATCCCAATTGTTTCACTGTCAAATAAATGGGAATCAAGCCCCCAGAGACGAACATAGGAACGATAAAGAAAACACTGACCCATTTCTTAGCAAAGAGGTCCTTTCGCGACAAAGCGTAACCAGCCGGGATATTAATGACCAGGGCAACGATGGTCCCTACAACCGTGTAGAGGATGGTGTTGAGATAGCTCTTTAGAAACAAAGGCTGTTCAATCAAGCGTTGATAGCCATCTAGTCGCCATTCCCTCGGGATAAACCAAACCTTACCAGTTGCCACATCAGACGGATTACTGAAGGAGGCAATAATGACAAACCACAGAGGGTAGACAATCAAGAGAATCAAACAAATCGCTAGACCATAGATAAAAACATCAAAGAGGATTTCTGACTTGGTCTTTCTCGCATGTTGAAACAATTTCACAATTTCTCCTCCTTTCTAGAACAATCCTGTCTTGGTATAGCGTTTCGCAAACCAGTTGACCGACAGTAAGATAATCAAGTTAACCAAGGTATTAAAGAGACCGATCGCTGTCGAATAACTATATTGAAAATTAATCATCCCCACTTTGTAGACATAGGTCGAAATGATTTCACTTCCTGCCAGATTGAGTGGATTTTGCAAGAGCAAGACCTTTTCAAAACCAACACTGAGTAGGCTTCCTGCTCTGAGAATCAAGAGAATCATCGCCGTTGGTAACAGTAAGGGTAAGTCAATATGACGGATCTTTTGCAATCGACTCGCCCCGTCCATAGTCGCTGCTTCATAAAAGGTCGGATCAATGGCCGATAGAGCGGCTAGATAGATGATACTATCCCAACCAATATGTTGCCAAACATCGCTCCAGACATAGACACCTGCAAAGCTACCCGGTTTAGATAAGAGGGCAGGCATCTTTAAGCCGACCAATTTGAGGACATTGGCTAACAGTCCACTACTTGGAGAGAGAAAAAGAATAATCATCCCACACATGACCATGGTCGAGATAAAATGAGGCAAATAAGTTGTTACTTGAAAGATTTTTTTGAACTTGCCCACACGAATTTGGTTGCAAATGATGGCTAGAACAATCGGCAAGGGAAAACCAACCAGAATACTGTAAATAGAAATTTTCAAGGTATTCTTCATGGTTGTTGCAAATTGGAAGGATGAGAAGAACTGGTTAAAATACTTGAGACCAGCCCAAGGACTTCCAAATATCCCAGTAGCGGGAGAGTAATCTTTAAAAGCGATGACTAGACCCGCCATAGGGATATAGGCAAATAAAATCAATAAAATAATCGATGGTAGGAGCAGCACATATAAAGGAATATTTTTCTTAAATTTGCTCTGCTTCGCATTTACTTCGCTTTTCATAAGGCCCTCCTTTTCTTTCTCCTATATTTTATAGGAATCCTTTCCATCTTTATAGAACTTTTTCGTGCATCTTCATTCACTTTTCCGTTTTCTCCACACAAAAACATGCACTTTCCCGATTTTTTTTACTTTATTATCGGTTTTGTTCATGAATCCGTTTTCAAATAGTGCTATAATATATGTGAGGTGCTCATTATGAAAGCTATTCACAGAAGTACACGAGATCACTCGATTCAATTTTTTTCGCGCCTACTCTTTCTCCTCTTAGTCGTCAATACCTTGATCAACCTTCTGATTGGCGGGATTAGCCGAAATTTTATTAAACACCAAAATATGCTCCATTTAGAGGACTCCATTCATATCTATGCGGATTCTTTAAATACAGAGCTTCACTCCGTTGAGCGTTTTATGTACAGTACCATTAGCCACAATGACTATTTGACAGAACTCAATACCCCGCTTGATTTCACGGATTTTCATGAAAATCTAAAAAAACTGCGGATCGATTTCACGGAGTTTCAGTACCAGATGGATAGCCCCATTACCTTTTTCATAGAGACAAAAGATATCCCCCATTTTTTCAATGCTTCCAGTCTTCAACTGCCCTACCTGGACTATGTACAATTGAAAGATCATCTTAAAACCTATGACAAAGAAACAGACAAAACCAGTCAAAAATGGCAACGAATCAGCCTGAACCAGCATGATTATCTCTTGAAATCCCTCCATTACAAGGGCAAGGCTATCTATGCCATCATTTCTACCCAGGATATTTTAAAACCCTTGCAAAAGCTCAATATTGGAAAAAAAGGGCGCTTATCCATTGAACGGCCCAACCAGATCCATGCTACAGATTCCGTCATTCAAGCCGATAGCAATCAAACCCACCTGCCTTTTGATCTGTATGTGACGGTCGATTACGGAGACGTTTTCCGTACAAATATCGTACTGGAAACCCTTCTCTCCTTGGTCCCTTTGATCATCGCCGTTCTCTCTACCATTCTGATCCTTTATATTCGTCAACGGATGATCCAGCCGATGAAACGACTCACCCAACGTCTTTCGCAACTAGATGCTGCTTCTACCAAGCTAGATGTGATCGAAGACCAAGGGATCTTAGAGATCGATCAGGCCAATCACAAGCTCAATCAGGTCCTGATCCATATGAAAGATCTCCAAATTCGAGCCTACCACGCGCAACTCAATCTCAAAAAAGTCGAACTCAATTACCTCAAAAATCAAGTCCGACCCCATTTTTACCTCAACATGCTTTCCATGATTCACAGCATGCTCCAAACCAAGGACTATAAGGAAATCGAGGAGTTGACCAAGGTGACTTCCAACTACTTGCGTCACCTCTTTCAAGCCAATCAAGATTTTAATCGCTTAGCAGATGAAATCCAACATATCCGAAATTACCTTGAGATTCAGAAAATCCGCTATGGCGACAGCATCCACTTTGACCTGGACTGGGATCCTGGTTTGAAAGATGTAGCTATTCCCCCTCTGCTTTTACAAACCTTTGTGGAAAATGCCATCAAACACGGCTTTTCTTTCCAAGATTCCTTCCACATTCAGCTATCCATTCATGAAGAAGCAAACCAACAGCTTTCCATTTCCCTTCAGGATAACGGTCCTGGTTTTAGCTCAGCTATCTTACAAGATCTAGCAGAGAAAAAATCCTTAGTCACAGAAGATGGCCACCACATTGGTTTGACCAATGCACGGGAGCGACTGGATCTCCTCTATCCAGATCACTATACGCTTCAATTTTCAAATGGATCCCAAGGAGGGGCCTGCATCCAACTAAGCCTTCCTTATGAACCCTACAAAGGAGACACACATGAATATCCTACTCGTTGACGATGATCGTTTTATCATTAAAGCCCTACAGGAAACCATCCATTGGGAAGCCTTGGGCATTGAGCAGGTATATACCGCCTCCAGTCTGAGCCAAGCCCAAGCCATCATTCAAAGTCACCCGATTGCCCTCATGATCAGTGATATCGAGATGCCACAAGGCAGTGGGTTAGATCTCCTAGCCTGGGTCCGGTCAGAAAAATATGACATTCAAACGATCTTCCTCACCAATTATGCTGATTTCAATTATGCCCAAAAAGCCATTGAACTCCAAAGTTTTGAATACTACCTCAAGCCGATTGACCCCGACCGCTTAGAATTTATCATTCAAAAAGCCCTCAATAAGATCAAGCGCCACAAGAGTGCGGCCCAATTAGCCCAGCAAGGACAAAAAGAAGCTGAATTTTGGCATGACTACTTGCGAAAACCACGTCCATCTCAGGCAGAACAGCTCCTTCAAGAAGTGACAAAACGAGGCTATAGCCCCAAACCACATGAAGACTACCTCTTAGTCCTCATCACTCTCCACTTATTTGAAGAAGACTTTCACCCCAGCGTCCCTTCTTGGCGCTTGCAGCTCCGCCATTGTATCAAGGATCTCTCCCTGGATTTCCCTGTCCACTACTGCGCCCTCAGTAAAATCGAAAGCCAGACCGATCGCTACCTCTGCCTCTTCAAAAAGAATCAGACTACAGAGTGTGCAGACTTCCTAAAAGCTATCCAGCAGAAGATCCAGCAAGACTTAGACCGATCCTCTATCCTTCTCTATTCAGATGCCATTTCCCTTGAGACGCTCTTGATAAAGGCTCTGCAACTTTGCCAATACAGTGAAGAACAAGTCTTCCATTGGAAGAGTATCCACTCCTATACTTCTTTGGATGCACAACCTCAAAAGCCCGCTCATCGGACATCGCTCACTTTTACAAATCAACTAGAGACGGAACAGCTCCTCCAAATCATCCATAGCTTAGAGACTCAAGATCGCATCCCGCTCTCAGCTCTGAGTGAACTCCAGCTAGACTGGACCCAGCAAATTGGGATTTATCTGGACAAGAACGGCATTCTCGCCCACAAGTTATTTCAAAACAAACACCATCAATTTCTCTTCGAACGGCGGTTTCATGCCATCGAAGCTTTTGAAGCCTATATCGGGGATTACTGGAGCTCTGCTCGCCATTATGTGATCGATCTAGAACACCAATCCAATCTCATCCAACGGATCACTGACTACATCGATCACCATTACAAGGAGGATATCAGTCGCACCAAGCTGGCCGAAATGGTTTTTCTTAGTCCAGATCATCTAGCACGGGTGTTTAAGCGCGATACCGGCGAAACACTGGTGAAATACATCACCGATAAACGGATGGCCGCCGCAAAAGAGATGCTATCACAAAGCGATACCCCCATTTACCAAGTCGCCCTCCAGGTGGGCTATGACAACTACTCCTACTTTACAAAGGCTTTTAAACAGAAGGTCGGCCTCTCCCCAGGAGATTACCGCAAGCAATGCCAAGAAGCCTTTTAAAACAAGAAAAAACCTTTGAAAAAGGATTTCTTTTCAAAGGTTTTATTTTCTTTTCTTTCTGATTTCTTTTTCAATGACACTAGCAATCTTCTCCACCATATAGGCCGTCTGGAGATTGCGTAAGATCAAGAGGGCCCAAAAACATGCAAAGAGCATTTGACCCGCCATGGTCGCTTCATTGAAAAAGTATGTCTCCATAGCAGTAAAGACTGCTATCACTGCAAATTGTTTTCTATTCATAAAATTATTTTACCATGATTCAGTAAAAAATTCATGTATTAATCGTCTTGCAGGGTGATTTTATCGGATAAAAAGTGAAATTCCTCAGGGATGACACTTTCCTCTTCTTCTACCACTTCCGCTTTTTGTCCACGCGCCTTAGCCGAAAACTCTGCCCGAATTTGGGTCCATTCTTCCATCGAAACAGCTAAAATTTCTGGCGAGAAGCCCGCAGCATTGCTGAGAATATTTCCAAACATGGTATTGAGGTTGTCCCGCTTCATGGTCTGTTCAGCATTAAAGGCAGACTCAAAGGCTAAAATAGCGTGATTTTCATTGGCAGCGACCGGCTGAGATCCGATTAAGAGGGCCTTATCCGCACCTGCCAAGCTCTCGATGATTTCCCCCCAAGCGTTCTGAAGACGGATCAAGTTGGTCCGTGCCAACTCTGGGTTTTCAACCGCCTCTTGTAAAATCGCATTGACCTTGTTTCGATCCGCACGGTAGCCCTTGTTCGACTTGGTTGGACGAGCTACTGTCGGTTTTGAAGCAGGAAGACTGCTACCTGATTGCGCTAACTGTTGCTTGAGTTGAGCGACTTCCTTCTTCAAGTCCTCCAGCTGAGCTAACACATTGGAAGGAACCTCCACAGCTGCTGAGTTAGTAGCTTGGCCCGTGCTTTCAGCCAATTTAATGGTCATCATTTCAGTATAGATACGAGGTTGCAGACTATTTTTGATGTCCGCTAGACTAGTCGTCGCCTGGTCAATCAGGGCAAAAAGACGGGCTTGATCAACTTCAAGATTCGCCGCAAACAAGTCACTAGCGTGAGTGTTTTCTCCACCTGTTTGGACAATCAAAAGATCTCTCAGGTATTGAAGTAAGTCCGTGACGAAACGGGCCATATTCTTCCCATTATCAAAGATAATCGCCAGCTGATCCAGCGCCGCTGTCGCATCATGAGCCAGGATGGCAGCCACGTACTGATCGAGCGCAGCTAGACTGATGGAGCCCGTAATCTCTTCAGCGATTGCTGTCGTCAACTCACTACCCGCAGTCAGACTCAGGGCTTGGTCCAAAATGGACAAGGCATCCCGCATCCCACCTTCAGCGCGCCGAGCAATGATCTGGACAGCATCTGCTTCATAGGCAATGCCTTCTGTAGCTAAGATGCTTTCCAAATGGTGAACGATATCCGGTAGTTTGATGGATTTGAATTCAAAGCGTTGCACCCGTGACAGAATAGTGGCTGGAATTTTGTGCAATTCCGTTGTTGCAAGGATAAAGACCACATTTTCCGTCGGCTCTTCCAGCGTCTTCAACAAGGCATTAAAGGCCCCTGTCGAGAGCATGTGGACCTCATCGATAATGTAGACCTTGTGCTTGGCTAGACTCGGAGCATAGGTGGATTTGTCGCGAATATCCCGAATTTCATCGACCCCATTGTTGGAGGCCGCATCGATCTCGATGACATCTTCTAGGCTCCCATTGGTAATGGATTCACAGATATAGCAGTCGTTACAAGGCTCCCCATTGACTTGATTAGGACAGTTCATAGCCTTAGCAAAGATCTTGGCTACACTGGTTTTCCCAGTACCACGAGGACCAGAAAAGAGATAGGCATGGCTGATCTTCTCCTGCTCGACAGCCTGTCTCAATGTCCGTGCCACTACTTGCTGGCCGACCAATTGGCCAAAGGTCTGGCTACGGTATTTCCGATATAAAGCTTGATACATTAGTTCTTAACTCCAAACATCTTAAAGTCCCAGTTTGTCTTATCGATCAAGAGAGCGACAAACTTTTCCAAATACTCTTGATCCAGCTGATCATAGTCAGAGACACACTCTGAATCCAGGTCTAAAACCCCAAGGAGCTGACCGTCCTTGACCATAGGCACCACAATCTCACTCATAGCCCGGCTATCACAGGAAATATAGTTGGCATGTTGGCGCACATCATCGACAATCATGGTTTCCTGCTTTTGAGCTGCTTCTCCACAGACACCCTTTCCGAGTGCGATATGGACACAAGAAACACCTCCCTGAAAAGGTCCCAAGATCAATTCCGTTTGGTCATACAAATAAAAGCCTGCAAAGACCGAACGAGGCAGGGCTTGATTTAAGAGCGCACTGGCATTGGACATATTAGCCAAGGCATTGCTTTCTCCTGTTAAGAGAGCGTCTAACTGAGCCAGCAAGAGCTGGTATTGTGATTCTTTTTCCGAATGTTTCATACCTTCCATTATACCAAATCTTTGCCCAAAAATTAAGCTTCAAACAGCGAAAGAAAAGAGCGTGGGACAGAAATCGGTAATTCGTTAGAATTCGATTTCGTTGTCCCACCTCCGCACAATTGAGTAGGGCTGTAAAAGCTGATGAAATCAGCGTAGTAGAGCCTACTCAACCACTGCGTCTTGCTCGACAATCCAAAAATAATTGAGAGGCTAGGACTTTTGTCCCAGCCTCTGGAATATTGATAAAGTTATCTGAAAAACTTTCCTTAGGTGAGGACGGACGTCAGCGAACTTCGAAGAAGTTCCATGACTAATTATTGAGCCTAAGGTCTCAATAATTCCGAGTGCTAGAAACAATCGTGTTTCTAGCACTTTTCTCACGGCGGAAAGTTTCAATATATTCTTGATTCATTTTAAAAATGAAATCTCAGTTTTATTTCTTTGCAAAATCATTTAACTCATTCTTCTAAAAATGATTTTATCTATTCATGTCGCCGATTGAAGTGAAAGACCTCAAAATACTGAATGGCACGATAGATTAAAAAGATAGTCAAGATGATGGACACCAGCCAAATGGTCTCTAATCCATAAAACTGGATCAAATAGGTCGAAAAAATGGCCCCAAAGACGAAACTCCCGATCAAGCAGGTCATAAAGATGGCTTCCCAGAGGAATTTCTTCTCCTTTTCTCTGACAAAATTCCCATAAGCCACCATGGTTTTCTTGAGATTTCCCGTCATGAAGGAATGATTATAAGCGTAGCCATCCACTTCTCCAAAAGAAGTCGCAACGATTCCTAAACTCAAGCCAAAAAAAGGCACGATGAAGACATTTTTTACCGATGCTGGCAAAAATCCCGTCACCAAGGTCGTGAGGATAAAGGGCACCAAGGTACTGAGGCGCCAGACTGAATTGTCAATCAAACGCCGCAAAACCGTCATCAAAAAGATTCCCAGCATAAAGGCCAACATGGTCGCTAACTTTACTTCTACATCTGAGATCTGCTGGCCAATCAAACCAACCGATAGAAAGACCACATTTCCCGTCTGGCCTGCCGCCAAGGTCCCACCCCGACAAATAAAAGTATAAGCATCTGAAAAACCAGCACACATGGTCAATAAACAAGCGAACGCCTTGGTCCGCGAATGAAACTCCCTTTTCATTTCCACTCTCCCTAGGAAAAAGAGGGAGTGGTACAGAATGTTAAAAACCATTTCTCGTACCACCCCCGCAACATTGATTGAGAACTCTTTCGAGCTTTTAGGCGAATGACGAGTCTCACCAACTACTGCGATATTCCGTAATTCCAACTATTGTTATTGGATTGGAGATCGATTTCCCTCTTTCTCCCTATTTTTATTTTCCTTCACGCGCTCCGTTGAGGATTTTTTCAATCTTGGTTGTGATCAAGTCAATCGCAACTGTGTTGGTCACGCCCTCAGGAATGATCACGTCCGCATAACGCTTGGTTGGCTCGATGAACTGGTGATACATCGGTTTTACTACACCAAGGTATTGCTCAATGACACTATCAAGACTCCGGCCACGCTCCTCCATATCGCGCTTGATCCGGCGAATAATCCGCACATCATCATCCGTATCAACGAAAATCTTGATGTCCATCAAGTCCCGAAGACGCTTGTCTTCAAGAACTAAGATTCCTTCCACGATGAAAACATCTTGTGGTTCCTGACGATAGGTCTTGCTGCTGCGCGTATGTTCCGCATAGTCATAAGTTGGGATATCCACCGGACGACCCTCCAAGAGTTCATTGATCTGCGCAATCATCAAGTCCGTATCAAAGGCAAAAGGATGGTCATAGTTGGTCTTGATCCGCTCCTCAAAGGTCAAATGACTCTGGTCCTTGTAATAAGAATCATGCTCAATCATGGCAATCTTTTCATTCGGGAAATTAGCCAAAATGGCACGAGACACACTGGTCTTTCCACCACCAGAACCACCAGTAACACCAATAATAATAGGTCTATTTTGCATTTTCTACTCCATTACTTGTAGTCGCCTGAGAAACAATAGACATCTCAGACACATCTTATCCATTTTACCATATTTTTGTCTAGACATGAATAGTTTTTCAGTAAGAAGTTTGGAAACAAAAACTCTAAGCAGCCTCAGCCTGCTAACTCATGAAAGAAAAGAAAGTGTGGTTTAAAATAAAGGTGAACAATAGAATTCCGCGGTCATTAATAGGGCTTTGCCCTAGTTCATATGAAAGTGCCGGCATTAAAAAACCCTCACACCTCACACCAAGAATACGACAAAGAAAAAGTGCTAGGACTGAGGCGACAGTTCTAACACCAAAATTTTTAAAAATTTCAATTACAGTATCGTACAAGAAGAGTATTTTTTGCGCTCTTTTTGATGTTTTTTTCAAATAAAAAGTCACCGAATTTGGTGACTTCATTAGGAGATTATGATGAAAAAAGTTTTAGGATTTCATTAAATGAAGGTTACTCAATGAAAATCGAAATCAGACTAGGCAGAGCGACGCAAACATAACTAAAGTTAGGTAAGTCGAATTTAACGAAGTATGGTGAGATTTTCGAAGAGTAATAAGAGATCTTCATTTAATGATGACAAGATACATGAACAGACTTAAAGTTAGCTAAGATTTTAAATCCACCACTAACAATTTTCTTTAACAGCTGTTTGACCTGCAATCCGTCCAAAAGTAAAGATATCCGTAAGCGAATTTCCTCCTAGACGGTTACCTGCGTGAAGTCCTCCTGCAACTTCTCCGGCAGCATACAAACCAGGAATAATCTGACCTTTTTCATTCAAAACATGTGTTGAAGTATCAATCTTGAGACCACCCATTGTATGGTGAACAGCTGGTTTTCTTGGTGTTGCGTAGAACGGTGCGACCTCACACTTGAGATCAAAACTACCCTTGTTAAATTCAGGGTCAAATCCCGCATCCACATAAGAATTGTACTTTTTGATTGTATCTGCTAAAACCTGTGGATCCATGCCAATCTGAACAGCCAACTCTTCTATCGTATCTGCACGGTATAGAGTGCCTGCTTTGACTTGGGCATCGATTTTTTCTTGGCTAGTATTATAGGCTGTTGCCTTGATGCGATCATCTGCAATCAAGTAGAACAAGCCTCCATTATCAATCGCTGCTTGAGATAGCTTGTCTCGGCTACCGTACTCATCTACAAATCGTTTCCCTTCAGTATTTACCATGATGAAATTAGCTGGAGGAACTTGAAGTCCTGAGAAGAGAGCACCTGTCACTGGATCAGATACCGGCATCATTTGACTAAAGCCCATCCCCACTAGATCTGCACCTACACTTTGACCTAAGAGGATTCCATCCCCTGTTACAGCTGGTGTATTAGAGGTAGCAATATCATCCGCAATTTCGGTCCAGTAGGTATTGTATTTTTGTAGCATCTTAGTATTGGCACCAAATCCTCCAGAAGCTAAAACAACAGCATCTGCATGAACGAGGATGGTTTGACCGTTTCGGCCTTCTGCTCTAACACCCTTGACAGTCCCTTCTTCTACAAGCAATTCTTTAACTGGAGAGTCCGTCAAGATCTTGCCACCATTTTCTAGAACATATTTTTGTAGAACTGAGATAAAGGCATAACCCATGGGTTGAACCGGCTTATGACCACGACGCCAAAGAGCTCCAACTGGCATTGTGACTTCACTACGAACAAATTCAACACCGATGTCTTCCAACCAGCGAACAGACTCAAGGGCTCGTTCGGTCAATACAGAAACTAAATCATATTGACCATGAATTTCATGTCCTTGTAAATCTTTTCGTTTTCCACCGATATAGGTTTGGATACGGTAAAGTAAAGTAGAGTCAAACAAATAGCTAGGGTCCTGCAAATACTGCTCAACCTCAACTTTCAAGGCTCTAAAGTCTTCTAAATATTCTGGGTCAATCGTTGATTCATCTATCGCAATCAATTCTTGAAGAGTGTTTGCCTCACCTGGATGAGCTTCGAAGGTTCTTTGCCATACTGGATCTGGTGCGTTCATTGGACCACCCGCACGAACGGTATTTCCTCCAATTGCTGGGAATTTCTCTACAACAATTGGCTTCTTACCAGCTTGTAATACTGCAGCAGCTGCAGCTAAACCGGCTCCTCCACCTCCGACAATGACAACGTCGGCCTGATAAGTTTTATCTTCTTTATCTAGGGCAGATGGTGCTTTGGAACGTTTCCGTAAAACATCTGGATTTGCACCGGCTTGTTTGACCGCACGTGCAACTCCGTCCAAGACACCATTTGAAGTTACAGAAGCACCTGACACCGCATCAACATTTAAAGTTTGTCCCTCAATGATTTCTGCTGGAATACGAGTGAAAACAACATCTGCGATTCCTGAAGATTCTCCAGAAGAATCAATTTCAATTTTTTCAATACGGTCCTCAGAAACTGTGACGTCCATTGGCAATTTACCATTATGACCTTCAGTTGTAACGTGATAAGTTCCTGGCTCAAATCGAATTTCTTCAGGAAGATTTAGTTGGTTTGCAACAGATACAAAGCGAAGGAAACGATAGAAACAACTATCTAAGAAATCGATAGTTCGCTCATCAACCAAATCCCCATTTGCATCAAATGCTCGATGAGCTCGGCCAAGTAAGAATTCACTTCCTGGCATAACTGTTGCATTTACACCAGGTGCATCCAAAATCTGACGAAGATGAAGTTGGGCACGTGAAGAACCTTGAACATCATAAGAAGCCCCTACAATCATGGTTGGTTTTCCATCTAGTGGATGGATGTTAAAAGACAACCACTCGATCAAGCTATTCAAACTTGATGGAATCGTATGATTGTGTTCAGGTGTCGAAATAATCACACCGTCTGCTTCCGAAATCGCTTGGTTAAACTTCTGAATAACAGGTGTAACTGTTTGATCATCGGTTTCATTGAACATCGGTACATCGGTAATTTCTAAAATCTCAATATCCGCTTTGGTTGCAAAATGTCTTTGCATAAATTGCAACAAACTACGGTTATAAGATTGTTTGGCATTGGTACCAACAATAGCTACTAATTTCATGGATTGTACTCCTTTCTTGAGACGCTTATGCTTTCAACCATTCTTCCCAGATGAATGATTTCTTACGGTTTGTATCTTCTGGTTTGACCAATGCTTTTGTTAGTTCAACAAAATTTTGGAACTCTGAAAAATGTTCTTCCAACTCTGCAACTTTTTCAGGATTGTTCAAATGATTGTCATCATCCAATACTTGTTCAGAATGACCTAGGAGAAATTCTGTCCCTGGCATCACTCTTGCTTTCAGTTCAGGCGCATCAAGAATCTGACGCAAGTGCGCTTGGGCTCTAGATGTTCCAAGCAATCCAAGAGAAGCTCCGACAATCATCGTTGGTTTGTTAATCAAAGCGCGACTAGTGTAGGCAATCCATTCCAAAGCTGAAGCCAGAGGTGCCGGTATGGTGTGGTCATACTCAGGTGTTGAGATAATCACACCATCTGCAGCAAGGATTTTTTCTGAAAAAGCTTGAACTTCGGCAGGTGCTAGCTTATCCTCAGGTTCGTTAAATGCTGGCAATTGTTTGATTTCCAATACCTCAATGTCAGCTTTATCTGAAAAATGTTTTTGCATAAATTTTAAGAGTTTCCGATTGGTTGAGCGGTCAGAATTTGTTCCAACGATAGCAACTAGTTTCATCTTGCTACCCCCTTTATTTGTTTGATTTCATATCTTTAATATCATTATACAACTTTGGCCTTTCTTGTGAATCAATAGCCCTAAAAGATTGTGTTATCCTATCAGTTTATCTTAGTTTAGTATAACTTAGTGAAAAAAATAACAATATTTTTTGAGAAAGTATTGACCCTCATTTTTAACTATGTTATAGTCTTTGTGAAAATATGTATTAAGTTAGTGGAGGTTTTTCTTATGAAAGAGACATTCAATCGTTGGCAAGTTTTAGCTGCATCAACTGCTATTCTCCTCTGTACAGGGGCAGTCTATTCTTTTTCCGTTTTCGCTGGGCCTCTAAGTTCTTCAACAGGCTGGTCAATGTTCGAAATCATGCTCGCATTTGCAATTAACTCAGCAATCGGACCTATCCCCATGATTCTCGGAGGTTATTTGGTAGACAAGGGATATGTAAAATGGACAATTGCCCTTGGTGCACTTCTCTTTGCTAGCGGTTTTTACCTGACTGGTTATGCTAGTTCACCAGCCATGCTTTATCTGACCTATGGGTTGATGGCAGGTCTCGGTCAAGGATTTGCCTATTCAGGAGCCCTCTCAAATTCACTTCGTCTCTTCCCTGATAAACGTGGCTTAGCTTCTGGGATTCTAACAGGAGGTATGGGGTTTGCTGCAGTTATCGCGTCACCAGTTGCAAGTAGTCTCATTCAAAAACAAGATGCCTTCTTTGCTTTTCGAACAATTGGACTGGTCTATATTGTTGTTATTATCTGTGGAATTTTCTTCATTAAGGCAGCCCCAAGTGGTTACCAACCTACAGATTGGAAAGCTCCAGTACAAACTAAACAAGTACCTGCTAATAAAAACTGGAAAGAAATGCTACAAAGTCCGCTATTTTACATTATTATCAGCATGTTCTTTGTCGGTGCTTTCTCTGGTTTAATGATTGCCTCTCAGGCATCCCCAATTGGTCAATCAATGTTTGGCCTTTCAGCTGGAACAGCAGCTCTCTATGTTTCTCTTTATTCAATCGCGAACTCTAGTGGTCGCTTTATCTGGGGATCACTCTCTGATAAAATTGGTCGTTCTCAGACTTTATTGATTATCTATTCAGTCATCGTATTGGCACTCTTCTCTTTAACAATTATCCCTGGACAACTTGGTTTCACTCTAGGAATCCTCGGACTTGGTATCTGCTTCGGTGGTGTTATGGGAGTCTTCCCTTCCATTGTCATGGAGAACTACGGACCTACAAATCAGGGGGTCAACTACGGCATCGTCTTTACAGGATATTCTTTAGCTGCATTTTTTGCACCTAAAGTTGCGGTTCAAATGGCAGCAGCCAACAATGGAAATTACAGTGCTGCATTCTACGTCGCTATCGCTTTAGCAGTTGTTGGGCTCCTTCTCAACCTTCTATATATGAAGAAGAAAGGCTAAAAAAGAGAACTTCCTATATAAGGAAGTTTTTTTGATATAATAAAACTAGAAATAGTTTATCGGGAGGATTTATCATGGCTCAATATTCACGACATTTACGAGATAACCCATCTGATTTCCCCTACGATTTTGAAAAACAAATCTTATCTAAGCAATCAGCTGATACCATTTATCATTGGCATCCTGAACTTGAGATAATCTATGTCAAAAAAGGAACTGCTACCTTGTATATCAATTCTGAGCACTTTGAAAGTCATGAAGGCGATATTTTTCTGATTCAGCCAACATCTCCTCATGCTATCTACGCTATTGAAAATCAAGAACAAATTTCTACAGTTTTTCGCATCCATCTAGATTTCCTAGGTAGGAATCAAATAGACAGTTTTAGCCAACGCTATATTCAACCAATATACTCTGGACATTTTTATCTCACTCCTCGGATTTCGCCAGACGATCATGCTTATGAACCAATTCGCGATTGTCTTTTTTCTCTCTTTTCTATCCTTGAAGAACAGAGTATTTACTACGACCTCCTATTAAAGTCTAAACTCTATGAATTTTTCTATCTTCTCTTTAAGCACAGGTATGTCAATCGACACTATACAGATGATACGTATCAAAAATATCAGAAATTAAAAGAAATGATTGGTTATCTTGAGCATCACTATGCAGAGCCCATTCAAATTGATCATCTTGCTACAACATTTGGATATAGCAAAAATCACTTTATGAATATATTCAAACAACACACTGGGACAAGCTGTATGGATTATCTGATACGAATGCGTTTAGAGAAGGCTTGTGAAAAGCTCGTTCAAACCAATCAAAGTGTTCAAGAAATAGCAAGCCAGGTCGGCTTTACTAACCTCTCAAACTTCAATCGACAATTCAAACAGCATTTTCACTTGACTCCTAGACAATATCGAAACCAACAACTCAAAAAAGAATCCTAACCATATCTCTCCTTAGAATCTTACTTGGGAAACTTTTCTTTCTCAAATAAAAAGGACCTTGCAGTCCTTTCAGACTGAAGAAAAGTCCATTTTGGACAATTTTCTTCAGTCTTTTTTAAAAATAGAGAAAGTAAAAACTCTTAAGAATAGCGCTACACCAGCATTCCTAAGAGCTTTCATTATATGGTATCCAACCTACAAAATGGCAATGTTTCTATTGCTGGTAGGGTTTGTCTACGTTCTAAAAGGACCTTACGGTCCTTTCATTATTTCACTTTTTCTAATTTTGCAGCAAATTCATTCCCACCATGTAAGACGAGTATATTCTTTCCACCGTTGACAGGTACGAAACAATAATTTGAATTAGCTTGTATATAGACTTCCTTAGCACTCTTCACTTGATAGCCTTGTGATTTCACCGCTTCTTGAATTACTTCAAATGTGTGTTCGATCTCTTCTTTAGAAGTCGTGTCTCCATCATACTTTTCTGAATCAGCTAGAGAATAGAATGCGTAAGCCTTGCTATCGTAATACTTATCACTAATAATTCCGTGATCTGAAATCTGAACAGTTGTATTATCTCCTTCTGTCACATTCTTCCATTTTCCAATCATGGCCTTTGGTGTTTCAACCTTATGATAGACCAAATTATCTTCAAAGTTTCCTTTGTATGATTTATAAGTTTTCAAGTCGAATAAATCATTTCTTAAAATAATATTGCTTCCGTCTTTTTGGAGCAAGTTATAGCGTGTGTTCCCACCAGACTTAATAACAACTATTTCTGTCGTATTCAGGTTAAATTTCTTATCGACATCCGCAAGTGAATGCAAGTCAGTTGCATTCAACAAAGAAAGTGCTGTATTAAATTCTTTTTTCGCTTCATTGCCCTTGAGAACCTTTTTGATGGTCTCATCGCCATTGACTCTTTGTTTCTTTCCGCTTAGTTCATAAGTGACCGGACTTGAATCCGTATCTCGCAACCAAACGCCATCTACACTTGGTCCACCTAAAAAGAAAAAGAACCAAGCAAAAGCAATCACTGCGACAAGTCCTCCAACTGCACCCCCAATCTGTGCTTGTTTATTGAAAGAAAATGTCAATTTTTTCGGTCTTGGAACAGGTTGCAAGGTTTTCGCAGATGGTTGTGGTTGGACAAAAGCAGTCTGCTCTTGTGAAATAGGTGCGCTAGGTGCAACAGGTGCTTCTTGAGCAGGAGCCTGCGCTTCAGTTGCTGGAGCTGGTGCCTCAGTTGTTGGAGTCGGCGCTTCTGTTCGCTCTACGACAAACTCCCCTTTTTCACGCGCTTCTTGAAATTCTTGCATAGTCGGTTTGCGACCATTGATCGCTTCAAAGTATTCAACCCAATCTCTTTGATTCATTTTAACTTCCTCTTTTGATTCAGTATAGAAACTACTCTTATTATACCATAAATCAATTCCCTATTTAGTGACTTTTTTAGAAAAGCAAGAAAAAGCCCAAGCGGTTTCCCACTTGGACTAACATCATTATTTCAAAACTTTTTGTGTTTTCGCGTAGTTGGCTTCGACAGCTTCTTTTTCAGCTTTCCACCAGTCTTGGTGGTCTGTATACCACTTGATGGTGTCTTCCAAACCTGCTTCGAAGTTTGTGAATTGTGGTTCCCAACCCAATTCTTCACGTAATTTTGTTGAATCGATGGCGTAACGCAAATCGTGACCAGCACGGTCTGTTACACGGTCGTAAGCATCTTTTGGTTGACCCATTTTTTCAAGGATGAGTTCAAGCACTTCCTTATTGTTCTTTTCACCGTCAGCACCGATCAAGTAGGTTTCACCGATACGGCCCTTAGTGAGGATAGCCCAAATACCAGTTGAGTGGTCATTAGTGTGGATCCAGTCACGGACGTTCTTTCCTTCACCATAAAGTTTTGGCTTGATGCCAGACAAGATATTGGTGATTTGACGTGGGATGAACTTCTCGATGTGTTGGTATGGTCCATAGTTGTTTGAGCAGTTTGAAATCGTTGCTTTGACACCGAAGGAACGGACCCAAGCCTTCACGATCAAGTCTGAAGCAGCCTTGGTTGATGAATAAGGGGATGATGGGTTGTATTTGGTTTCAGCAGTGAATTTTTCACCAGGACCTTCCCCATGTCCAGGAAGATCCTCACGCAATGGAAGGTCTCCATACACCTCGTCTGTTGACACGTGGTGGAAACGAATATCGTACTTACGAGCCGCTTCCAAGAGTGTATAAGTTCCAACAAAGTTTGTGTAGATAAATGGAGATGGATCTTTGAGAGAGTTATCATTGTGGCTTTCAGCTGCATAGTGGACAATGGCATCAGCCTTAGCAGCCAATTTATCAACTAATGCAGCATCTGCGATATCTCCCACAACCAATTCAACACGATCCCCAAGGATTTCTTCAATATTGGCACGGTTACCAGCGTAAGTGAGTTTGTCAAGGACAGTCACATGTACATCTGGATGGTTGTTGTAGACATAGTGTACGAAGTTTGAACCGATGAAACCAGCGCCACCGGTTACGATGATGTTTTTATATTCAGTCATTTTTTCTCCAAATAGTTTTTAGTTTTGATTGTTCCTTTAGCTAGTGAGGGACGCCAGCACCCCTTCGGTTTCATGGCTAAATCCGAAGCCGTAGTCTCCGGATTCCCCTACAAGATTCCCTACGGCAATCTTGTTTCCACTAGGACAGGAACGATCCTACCAGGCTCCTTGCAGCTATGCAAGGCTCATTTTTACAAATCTTCTGCTTTAAGGGGTTTAACGTCTTTGAGCAGTGGGTGATTTTTGTCTGCTTCTGAGACTTCTGCTTCTTCCAAGTTTTCCCACTGGATGTCTAGGCTTGGGTCTGCGTAATTAACAAATGCATATTTTGGCTTGAGCTCCAATGCCCAGTAGTCATTGACTAAGTAGGTATAAGCCACTTTATCCGTCAAAACTTGGAATCCATTGGCAACACCACGAGGGACAAAGATTCCTTTAGAAGCATCAATCACAGTTTGGTAAGTGTTCCCAAAGGTCTCACCTTCACGAAGGTCTACCCAAGTACCGAGAACCTTTCCTTCATCTGCTACAGAGATGTACTTGTCCCAGGGTTCTGCATGCAAGCCACGCAAT
Source organism: Streptococcus mobilis (assembly GCF_059727625.1). Lineage (NCBI taxonomy): Bacteria > Bacillati > Bacillota > Bacilli > Lactobacillales > Streptococcaceae > Streptococcus > Streptococcus mobilis. The sequence continues at coordinate 884,477 of NZ_AP041823.1, read as the reverse complement.
ACATTCTTACGAGAGAATGAAATGTTATTTTGCAACTTGCCTTCCGCAAAGAAGCTTTCTGGAAAACCAAGAGGAAGCATCTTCTCTTTTTGGAAGTTTTCCTTGAACCAACCACGGTTGTCTCCACGAACTGGAATATCAAACTCCATCAAACCTGGGATCGCTTCAATCTTGCGGGCTGCTAATTCTTTCTCGAAAAATTGTTCTGTCATTAAGCTTCTCCAATCAAACGGAGCAAGTATTGTCCGTATTCGTTTTTCTTCAGTGATTGCGCTAATTCATGGACTTGTTCTTTGTTGATATAACCCATGCGATAGGCGATTTCTTCAAGGTTGGCTACTTGGACGTTTTGCAAGCGTTGAACCGTCTCGATATATTGAGAAGCCTGCAAGAGACTTTCATGAGTTCCTGTATCCAACCAAGCAAAGCCACGGCCCATGAGCTCAACAGAGAGATCTCCACGCTCCAAATAGGCCTTGTTGACATCGGTGATTTCAAGCTCTCCACGAGGACTTGGTTTGATGTTTTTGGCAATCTCTACCACATCATTGTCATAGAAGTAAAGACCAGTCACCGCAAAGTTTGATTTCGGATGTTCTGGTTTTTCTTCGATAGAGATGGCGTTCATATCCGCATCAAACTCTACCACACCAAAACGTTCTGGATCTTTGACTTGGTAACCAAAGACAGTCGCGCCTTTTTCTTTCGCTTCCGCCCGTTGCAACATGGCTGTCAAGCCATTTCCATGAAAAATATTGTCCCCAAGAACGAGGGCAACATGATCATCCCCAATAAATTCTTCTCCAATGATGAAGGCTTGCGCCAAGCCATCTGGGCTTGGTTGCTCTGCATAAGAGAGGGAAATTCCTAGTTCAGAACCATCTCCAAGAAGCTCTTCAAAACGAGGAAGATCCTGCGGAGTTGAGATGATTAAGATTTCTTTGATCCCTGCCAACATAAGGGTTGACAGTGGATAGTAGATCATTGGTTTGTCATAAATGGGCATCAACTGTTTGGAAGCCGCACGAGTCAAAGGATACAAACGAGTACCTGAGCCACCAGCTAAAATAATACCTTTCATAATGTTAGGCCTTTCTACGTAGTCATTACCCTTATTTTATCATGTTTATATAAAAAAGTCACCTTGTTTCCATGCTACAAGGTGAGGACACTTTATCCAAGAGCGACATCTAAGATCATCATAATCACAAAGCCAACCATGAGGCCGAGGGTCGCAACGTCCGTGTTGCCATTGGTCTGCGAATCTGGGATCAACTCTTCAACCACTACCAAGATCATCGCACCTGCCGCAAAAGAGAGGGCATACGGCAAAATGGCCGTCATAGATAGGACTGCTACTGCTCCTAGCAGGGCTCCTACTGGCTCCACGATAGCTGACATAGATCCCCAATAAAAGGCATTGAGACGAGATTTCCCATCCGTCCGAATCGGGATCGAAAGGGCAGCCCCTTCTGGGATATTTTGCAAACCAATCCCAATAGCTAGGCCAACCGCCCCGATAAAGGCTTCTGGACTAGGATTACTCGCGAGGGCTCCGAAGGCCACTCCGACTGCCAAGCCCTCTGGGAAATTGTGGATGGTAATGGCTAAGAAAAGAAGGGTCGTTTTCGACAACTTCTTCTCTCTCGGCGTATGGATGCTCTCGGCCTCTTCAATCTCCTTACTCATATGAAGGTGAGGGACGATAGCGTCGATCAAGCGGAGGAAAAATCCTCCAGCTAGAAAACCAACGGCCGCTGGCAACCAAGCCAAACTTCCATAGGAGTTTTCCGCATACTCAATAGACGGTTGCAAGAGCGACCAAAACGATGCCGCAATCATGACCCCTGCCGCAAAGCCCATCATGATGTCCAGTAATTTTCGACTAATATGCTTGAAGAAAAAGACGATGGCGGACCCGACAATGGTACAGCCCCATGTAAACAATCCTGCGAGAAAGGCCTGTAAGACCACGGATTGTGATTGAAACCAATTCATAACAACTCCCATTTTCTTGTTAATTCACTTGTTCTATTCTACTATTTTTGTCCGAATGAAGGAAGGTCTTTCGAAAAAAAGAGAGTGGGACAAAAGTCCTAGCCTCTCAATTTTCTTTGGATTGTCGAGCAAGACGCAGTGGTTGAGTGGGTTCTACTACGCTGATTTCATCAGCTTTTACAGCCCTACTCAACTGTGCGGAGGTGGGACGACGAAATCGAATTCTAACGAATTACCGATTTCTGTCCCACTCTCTTCTTCACGTATTGTTCAACTGGATAATCTGCTGGATCTAGGCGCAAGTCTCCCACTGTCACTAGTTGGGCCAGATGCCAACCAATGAGGGGACCTGTTGTGAGGCCAGATGAACCGAGACCACTTGCAACATAAAGGCCTGCTTGATCAGGAACAGCTCCCCAAAATGGTGAAAAGTCACTGGTGTAGGCCCGGGTTCCCACGCGCTCCCTGATAACTTCGGCTTGAGCTAGTTTTGGATAGTAGGTCAAGGCTTCTTCTTCCATTTGATTGAGTAAAGCTTGATCCACCGACAGGTCAAAGCCCATCTCATTCTCATGAGTAGCTCCCATACTGATCTTGCCTTGCTGGAAGGGAATGATATCCAGCTCTCCTTCTGGCATAACCACAGGATAATTATCCGTATCTAGGTCTAGCTGATAATCCCTCAACTGTCCTTTTTGCGGACGGACATCCACTTGGTAGCCAAGTGGCTCAAGGATTTGCCCCAACCAGGCTCCTGTTGCTAGGATGACTTGGTCATAGCTCTCTCCTGCAATCTGATAGCCATGATCCAAGATTTTGAGAGCAACCTCTTCCTTGATCACTCTTGCGCCACTGGCTTTGAGAAGAGTTTCCGTTAGAAGGGCTCCTTCTACATGGGCCCCACCTGAGGCATAAAGGAGCTGTTCAAAACCTTGCAGACCTGGGAATTGTTGGGCCACTTCTTCTTTGGTTAAAATCGATAAGTCTCCGATTAAGGGAGATTCTTCCCGTCGACTCAGCGCCAACTGATAGAGTTCATCTAATTTCTCTTCCTTTTTCTTAAGGAGATAGACCCCTGTCTGCTGGTAAAAGTCTGTTTCGATTCCGTCTTTGTCCAGGTCCTCTACTAATTCTTGGTAGAAATCAGCTCCTAGCCGAGCCAGACGATACCAGGCCTTGTTTCGCCGCTTGGAAAACCAAGGGCTAATGATCCCAGCCGCTGCCTTGGTTGCTTGGCCAACTCCGTGATCATAGACGGTGACATCCACTTGTGCTTCCTTTGATAAATAATAGGCTGCAGTGGATCCTACGATCCCTGCACCGATAATAGCAACTTTCATGATAACCCCTTAGATATGGTAAAAAGGATTGGTGTTGGCTTGACTGCCCAGCACTTCGATATCCCACGCTTCTTCAGACTTCCACTGATTGAGTTTTTCGACTAGTTTCGACACAAAGAGAACTTCGATATGGTGCCCTGGATCCAAGGCCAAGAGCCCATCGCTCAGCATGTCTTGAGCCGTGTGGTAGTAGATATCTCCTGTGATGTATACCTCAGCCCCCTTAGCGAGAGCATCTTTGTAAAAGGATTGGCCACTTCCGCCACAGATAGCGACGCGCTCAATGACCCGTTCTAAATCCGCCTGGTCATAACCAACCAAGCGCAAAGCATCTAAGCCAAAAGTTTCTTTTACCTTATGAGCCAACTGGCCAAAGGTTTGGGCGCGCACTTGACCGATGCGGCCGATTCCGAGTCCTTCTCCTGTCATACTGAGGGGCTCTGTATTTTCAATTTCTAAAAGTTGGCAGAACCAATCGTTGAGCCCATCTGGGACGATATCAATATTGGTATGGCTGACATAGACCGCAATATCATGCTTGATCAAGTCAATGTAGATCTGATTCTGAGCCCGATCGGCTACCAGATCCTTAATAGGACGAAAAATGGGCGCATGCTTGACGATGATCAAGTCCACTCCATGGTCAATGGCTTCTGCCACCGTCTGCTCCCGGATATCCAAGGCTACCATGACCTTATGGATGTCTTTTTGCAGCGTCCCGACCTGTAAGCCACAGACATCTCCCTCCATGGATAGTTCCTGAGGACAGTAAGCTTCATAGCGTTTGATGACTTCACTTGCTTTCATTTAGGACCTCCTTGATTTGAGCGATACGGTCTTCTAACGATGCTCTGGCGGATTGATTCTCAACTGGGACCTGCTCCAAGGCAAAGGCTAATTTCTCCACTTCCTTGGACCACTTTTGGACAAATGCTGGAGCTTGTTCCCGCATCAAATACGGACCAAAACGCAGTTCCTTAGCTGACAACTCTTGAGAACCCTGTTCCACCACAAGGATCTCATAGAACTTCTCATTTTCTTCCAAGATAGCTTCATCAACAATGAGGAAATCATGGTCTACTAACCAAGCCCGCAGTTCATCCTCCCGATTATTGGGTTGCAAGACCAAGCGGGAGACACCGGCTAATTTCTCAAGTCCTGCTCCTAGGATATCCGCAATCAAGCGCCCGCCCATCCCTGCTATGGTGATGCAAGAAATGTCATCGGACAGTTCAAATGCCGCCAAACCATTGGCTAGACGGACCTCGATTTTGGCATCTAAGCCATTATCTGCCACATTTTGGAGGGCAGACTGGTAGGGTCCCTCAACTACCTCACCCGCAATAGCAGCCTCAATCTTGCCTTCCTGTAAAAGAGCGATTGGGAGATAAGCGTGGTCACTTCCCACATCTAACAGACGCGCTCCAGCTGGGACAAAGCTGGCCACCAAGTCCAATCGATTTGATAATTTTGTAAATTCCATGTGCTTCTTTCTATACTTTTATTCCACCCTTAAGTATACCATGTTTGCAACATTAAAAAAAGGCGCAATGGCGCCTTTTCCTTATGCATCAATTTCTTTATATTCTACTTCCAAGCCACGTTGCACTGCTGGGCGATTAGCAATTTTTTCTGTCCAAGCTTGCAAATGCTTGTATCCCTTCACATCTAGGAAAATTCCAGCACGATCCCAGACCTTGTCTTGGGCTAGACGGCCATACCAAGACCAGATGGCAATATCTGCAATGGTATAGTCCTCCCCTGCGATATAAGGTTTGGTCGCCAATTCCTTGTCCAGTAGGTCCAATTGGCGTTTGGCTTCCATGGCAAAGCGGTTGATGGCATACTCGATTTTTTCAGGAGCGTAGTGGAAGAAATGGCCAAAGCCTCCCCCTAAGAAAGGTGCAGCCCCTGTCTGCCAGAAGAGCCAGTTAAGCACTTCGGTCCGTTTAGCAGGATCTGTCGGAATCAATTGTCCAAATTTCTCTGCTAGATACAAGAGAATATTGGCTGATTCAAAGACCCGAATGGCTTGGTCACCTGATTGATCCAACATGGCTGGTATTTTCGAGTTTGGATTGATGGCTACAAAGTCACTGCCGAATTGATCCCCATCACCAATCTTGATGCGATAAGCGTCATAGCCCGCATCTACACCCAACTCTTTTAGTTCTTCCAGCATAATGGTCACCTTGATCCCATTTGGGGTTGGAAGGGTATAGAGTTGGAAAGGCTGGTCGCCTTTTGGAAGGCTTTGTTCAAAGCGGGCTCCTGCTCTTGGTTGGTTCAAACCTCCCCAAGCTCCTCCCATTTGACTCGGCGCTTCCCATACTTCTGGTAATTGATAGTCTGACATCTTTCTTCTCCTTTATTTCGCTACTCCTAGCATATCAAATCCAGGCGTTACTTTCAAAAATCTGCTACGCTAGCTTTACTTGACTTTTCTTGGCAAAATGATAGTATAGAAAAAATACATTTTTGAAGGAGAAAAATCATGTCCACGATCGACTTTCATAGTTTGGCAAAGACGGAACTCCACTGTCACTTAGACGGTTCCTTGTCTCTTCTGACTATTCGCCAATTGGCAGCCCTGGCCAATATTGACCTCCCTGCTAGCGATGAAGAGCTCAAACACCATGTCACTGCTCCTGCCCACTGTGAGAATCTCTTGGACTATTTGGAGGCCTTTGACTACATTCGTCCCCTCCTTCAAACCAAGGAAGCCCTGACCCTTGCTGCTTACGATGTCGCTAAGCAAGCGGCTCTGGAAAATGTCCTCTACATCGAGGTCCGCTTTGCCCCAGAATTGTCCATGGACCAAGGACTTACCGTCCCAGAAACCATCGATGCTGTCTGCGACGGTCTGCGCCAAGCCCAAGAAGAGTTTGGCATTACAGCCAAAGCCCTCGTTTGTGGCATGCGCCAGTCAGATCAAGAACTCACCTCTCGCATTCTTGCAGAAGCCAACCAAGTTAGCGATCAGGAATTTGTCGGGTTTGACTTTGCCGGGGATGAGCACAATTACTCTCCAGAAGATATTCGACCTCTAATTGAGCAAGTCAAGAGTTACCATCGGCCCATGACGCTTCATGCAGGTGAGTGTCATTGCCCACACTTTGTTGCTCAATCGATTGCATTTGGCATCAAACGCAATGGCCACGTGACAGCTCTATCTCATGAACCAGCCTTACTCCAATCCTTTATTGAAAATGGGGTCACCGGTGAACTCTGCTTGACCAGCAACTTACAGACAAAAGCAGCACCTACTATAGAGGATTTCCCTTATCTGAAGATGAAGGCAGCCGGAGCTCGGATCAGTATCAACACCGATAACCGGACTGTATCTGATACGGATTTGACCAAGGAATATGCCCTCTACCATCAGCATTTCCAAACCAAGGAAGCTGACTTTTACCAGCACAATGTCGATGCCATCCAGGCTTCCTTTGCTAGTGACAAGGAAAAACAAGAACTCCTCACCAAACTAGAAGAAGCCTACGCAGACTATTTAAAAAACGAAAAAGCTAGCACCTTATGAAAGGGCTAGTTTTCTGTTTTATTTTGATACGGATTCATACACGGCCATATCCTGTGGAGTCAATAAGCCAGTGTAAAAGCCATCAACATTGATCGCAGCATACTTAGTTAGGCTCTCATAGGTTTGAATGGTATGAACATAGACCCGTTTTCCAAGTTTATGTACCTGTTCGATAAACTTAGGAGTTAAGCGAGAATCGTCGATAGGGACGGTCACCGCCTCGATTTCCTTGTGCTTGGCGATAAAATCCAGCACTTCTTCTCCACTATCTGGTGAGGCGTAGAGCGTATAGATCACGTGCTTGAAAGGATAAATAGATTCGATTTCTCCGAACATCTCTTGATGATAAATTTGTGGAATCACACGATCCAATAGTTCTTTGTCTCGCTTGTTTGCTTCTGAAACAAGTTCTTTAAATTGTGTAATCCTATCTTCCTTAGGGATTTCCATCGATTTGGTATCTGTCACCAACACCATATCTCGATTAATTATCATTTGATCAAACACATCCCCTATTAACATGGTCGTAAAGCGACTTGGTGTTTCTGGGGAACCATAACCCTGAAATTTCTTCCATTCCTTAGAAGAAGGTGCGACATCATCTTTGTTTCCAAAATGGTTCCAATCATGAACTGCAGCTAATTTCTTGTCACTAGTCAAATTAAAATCCATTTCAAACAAGCGATGGCCGAGATTGTAATTTTGCCGTAAAGCCTCTAAGGAATTGGTATACTTCGTATTGTACTCCTTCTCCCGGACCGTCCCTCCAGCGTGGGCTATTAGTCTTGGAGAAACCCTTAGCCAATCTTTCTTATTAACCTTGGTGTACTGCACGAAACCATATTGGTTAGACAGCTGGCCATTGGTCAAACGTTCAAGTGTTTCCTTATCCACATAGGTTGTCTTCCAGAAAGTTGTCTCTTGATGGGCTTTAAAGCGATAATGATTTTTATCAAATACCTTTGTTTTTGCGTTCCACTGGATGTCAATGATTACATTGGCATCTTTTTTACGAAATCCTGTCTTCGTTTTGGTATAGCCAGCCTCTAGTAGAGTCTCTTCTACTGGGTACAGGCCCGAAGTTAATAGGTTGGTCCGTACGTAGTAAAAGCTGATCATGCCAAACAATAAAAACAATCCGACCACTAACATAGTCGGATAGAGCCATCTAAATCGTCTGCGTCTGTTTTTATCTCCCCATTTCAATTGATCAATCGTCTCCTCTTAATCCTTCCACAAATCCATGGCCTTCAAGAAATCGTCTGAAACCGTTACATTGCGTGGGTTGGTTTGCTCACGTTCTTGTAGTTTCGCCTCTACTTGGGCCAGGCTGTTGATGCCTTCACTGCGCCAGTTGCGTAAAATGGCTTGGATATATTTCCAGTGAGGCTTGCCGTTAAAGACAGCTTCTCGTAGGGCTGCCTTGATCACATCTGGATCTGTCTGATCCTCGCGCACGGTCTTGGTCAAATCTTCAATCTCAAAAGGCGTCAAGAGTCGTCCCAGTTCTTGTTGGAAGGTTTCCACCAAATCCTTGATGACATTTCCCTTAGCAGGCGCGCTCTGTGCCTTCCCTTGTGTCTGGGCTTCTATAATCTCATCCAAGCGCTCCAGAGCAATGGTCGCATCAAAGATGGCTTCAATCTCGCCATTGAGCTCAATAGTACGGTATTGAAGAAGTCCCTTGGTGGTCAAATTGGACATAATCCGATTGACCTCTGTCACCGTTTTTCCTAGATGACTAGCAATCTGATTGGGAGTTAAGGCCTCTTGGCCAGTCGTATTTTGAAGGAAGAAAAACTGCCAAACCAAGTAGTCATCTGCTTGGTCAAACAATTCATGATAATGAAAAAGCAAGGCACTTGGAAGAACCAAGTTGCCATACTTAAATGCTTGTGAATATGTCATAATTCCCCTTTATAGGTAACCATAAAATGAAATATCTTTTTCCAATTCTTCCAAGCGGTAGGGTGTTTCTTGATAAACCGCATAGTTGATCCAATTACTAAAGAAGGTCGTTGCAGCTAGATTCCAACGAATGCGAGGCTCTGTATTAGCGTCATCCCCATCAAAATAATTCTTGGGAACGTCCGGATCCAAGCCCGCCTTGACATCTCGGTGGTATTCTTTTGCCAGCGTATCGCGATCATACTCCAGATGGCCAAAGCTATAAACCTCACGCATGTCTGGACTAGCAATGATGGAAAGCCCAACTTCATTTCCCTGAGCGATCACTTGAAGATTGCTCTTTTCAAGGACTTCCTTCAAAGGAATATCTGTATAACGAGAATGAGGGGCAAGGAAGCGATCGTCAAAGCCTCTCATGAGCAGACTTTCGGGACGCACCACTGCTTGGTCATAGATACCGGATAGCTTGTCACAGAGCTCTACTTTTTGAATCCCGTAACGGTGGTACAGTCCAGCCTGGGCTCCCCAACAAAGGTGCAAGGTCGAAAAGACATGCCGCTTAGACCATTCAAAGATCTGGGTCAATTCTTCCCAGTAGTCTACTTCCTCAAAGTCCATCTTTTCGACAGGCGCCCCTGTCACAATCAAGCCGTCATAGTAATTATCCTTGATATCCTCAAAGGTCTTGTAGAAGCTCTCCAAATGCTCTGCCGCTGTATTCTTGGATTCATGGCTCGCCATATAGAGGAAATCTACATTGATCTGCAAGGGCGTGTTGGCAAGGAGCCGTAAGAGCTGGGTTTCTGTTGCAACCTTGGTCGGCATCAGATTAAGAATGAGAACATTCATCGGCCGAATATCCTGGTGAGTCGCCCGAACATCATCCATGACAAAAATATTTTCTGAACGAAGGATATCGACTGCTGGTAATTTTTTATCTAGAGTAATTGGCATAAAAAGCTCCCATCTTACAAGTTCTTAACTAACATTATATGATAGGAGCTTATAGTTTTCAATTATGGTTTTTCTGTAGCCAGTTATAGTATTAGACTATATTAGTAATGCATCAAGACTTTGTAGTCGTAATCGCCGATCGCTTCGCGACCTTTCAAGTCGTCCAACTCGATCAAGAAGGCACAACCTGCAACAACTCCACCGAGTTTTTCGATCATTTCGATGGTTGCTTTCACCGTACCACCAGTCGCCAAGAGGTCATCAACGATAAGGACGCGTTGACCTGGTTTGATGGCATCTGCGTGCATGCAGAGGGTATCAACACCGTATTCTTTTTCGTAGTCAGCAGAGATGACTTCACGTGGCAATTTACCAGGCTTACGAACAGGCGCAAATCCAATTCCCAACTCAAAAGCGACCGGACATCCAACGATGAAGCCACGCGCTTCAGGACCAACGATCATATCGATTTTCTTATCTGTCGCGTATTGAACGATTTCACGAATCGCATAACTATAAGCATTGCCATCTGCCATCAAAGGGCTAATATCACGGAAGGTAATTCCTTCTTGTGGATAGTTTTCAATGCTTGCAATGTAATCTTTTAAATTCATGGTTAACTTTCTTTCATAAAAAATTTTTTACATTCCATTATATCATGAATTCCACTAACTTGCATCATTTTTTGCCAAATCATTTTCCCAAGCTCCCGCGTCAAAAGCAAAAATTCCACATTCAAAAAAGATGTGGGATTGGGTTCGAAAAAAATCTATTACTTCTCTTCTAACAATTCATTGTACTGGATTTTCATATTGCCCAAGTTTTTCATGGAATAACGTGAACTTCCATTCTTAAACCAGGTGTCAAGAATGTATTGCTCAGCGACCTTCTTACTTTGCTTTTTCAACCAAGCACGATCTTTGCCGTAGTCAGAAAGTTTCTTTAGAAAATCACTACCCTCTACTTCTTGATCATCTGCATAAAGATAGACATCACTTTGGAGAAACACCTTATTTGCAGAATCGTATTTGAAAGACATACGAACGTATGCATTTTCGTTTAGATGGTATTCATACCAGTAAACCCATTCAGAACTGTCTCGAAACATCATGACGGATAGGTCTTCCTGACCACTAACGATTTTATCTGAATAGGGTAGATTTGAAATCCCTCATCTTCTTTCCAGATACCATCATTTCCTATCGTTTCTGTAAAGGGCTTAAACATCACATAGCGCATCCATCCACCATTTTCGGCATAGTTGATTTCTTCCATGGGATTATTTAGGCTCAGGTAGATTCCCAAACAATAAAGGCAAAAAAGTAGGATAGGAGTGAGCCAGAGAGATTTTTTTAGGTATCTTTTCATGAGGCCTGACCTGTCAGGTAGTCGTAGATTTCACGAACCGTTCCAAGAGCCATCAACTCCTGCTCTTTCACCGTTTGTTTGAGGTTTTGGTAGATGTTGCTTTCTGCGATCTCTCGTTTTTCTGCTTCTTTATTGACCTTCATGATACCATTTTCAATGGTCACGAAGCCCAACTCTTGGAAGATCTGAATCATTTTGACCAAGAGGATCTGCTGGATCTTGAGATAGGCCGCTAGGTCTTTGAGTTTGTAGCGGACATCAAACTCTGGATACTGATAGATGGTCTTATAGAGCCTGGCATACTGGTCCCTGCTACCGTATCCTGTCAGATAGTAGGCTTTGGCGATCTCATTTTTGAAATAAACGGCCTGAAAATCATGCTCTTGGAAGATTTGCCGTAGTTGCTCTAAATCCTCAGGGATATTTCCAACTACAACAGCGGGTGCTCCAGATAGATCTGGCAGTTCTTGGGTAAAATCAAGAACGGGAACACCTGCGGGGAGGCTGGCATTTTTAGAGCGGATATTAAAGAGCTGTACACCATCCACACGCGCGTCAACCAGCATGAGCTGGAGAGTCGTTTGACCATTCCATTGGTTGACCGACAACTGAACAGCTAGCTCTAGGTCTTGCGCCTGTGCAAACTCTGCCTCTAAGCTTCCCAAACCAAAGGCAACCACCTCAAAGGTCGCATCTTCTTGAGAAATTTTGAGTTTCAAGTGGGTATTGCCAGCTCCCATCGAGCGTGCCCCTTCTACCTTGAAATTACGGACCAGAAAGACTGGCTTTTTATTGTCCATGCCAAATGGACTCAAGCGATCAAAGCTTTTCAAGGTCTCAAGCGTTAGTTCTGTTAGATGCAGTTCCTCGTCGATGGCTAGGGTGGACTTGCTACTAAGGTCAATCTCTTGCTCTCTAATGTAATCCGTAAGAGCCTGAGACAGGGCAGGAAGTTGGTCCACCTCGAGCGTCATTCCTGCTGCACCAGCATGTCCTCCAAATGCGACAAAGAGCGACCGGTGGGGATCGAGGGCATCAAAGATATTGACCGACTCAGGACTCCGAGCGCTTCCTTTAGCCCGTCCATCTTCGATACTTAAAACAACGACCGGCTGATGAAGCTCTTCTAATAAACGACCTGCGACAATGCCAAGGACCCCTGGATTCCAGCCTTCTTTGGCCAAGACTTGGGCGGATAAGCTCGGATCGACCATGGTTTTAGCTTCGTCATAGATGGCTTGGACAATCTCTTTTCGTTCTTCATTCTTCTGATGAATCATAAGGGCAATCTCGTGCGCCTCTTCATCGTCAAATCCTGTTAGGAGTTCAATGGCAGGATTGGGATCATCGAGGCGGCCAAGGGCATTGAGACGAGGAGCAATCTGAAAACCAACTGTTTCTTCATTGACATCCTCCGGACGAATCCCTGCGATCTCCAAGAGCTCCTGCAAACCCATGCGCTGGGTATGTTGGAGAACACCCAGACCGTATTTGACCAGGATCCGATTCTCATCCGTCAGACTGACCATGTCTGCAATGGTCCCAATCGCGACCAGGTCTAAGAGATCGACTGGTACTTCCTCTAAGAGGGCGCAGGCCAACTTAAAGGCCACACCACATCCTGCTAGATAATGGAAGGGATAATCCGCATCTGGATGCTCCGGATGAATGATCGCATATGCATCCGGTAAAACCTCCGGCATAGAGTGGTGGTCGGTCACGATGACATCGACTCCCATTGCTTGGGCCATGGCAATGGCTTGATTACCCGCCACACCATTGTCCACCGTAACAATCAGGGAAATGCCTTGCTGCTCGATAAAGTATTTATAGACACTCTCATTGGGACCGTAGCCGTCTGTGAAGCGGTTGGGTAGGTAGACTTGCACCTCTGCTCCCATCTGCTCCAAGGTTTCCTTCATAATGGAGGCTGAGGTCATCCCGTCCGCATCATAGTCTCCGTAGATGAGGATCTGCTCATAATCTTCGATGGCCCGTCGGATGCGCTCCACTGCCTTGTCCATATCATGGAGCAAATAAGGGTCGTGAAGTTTCTCTAACTTGGGCTCTAAAAAGTCTTCTAAATCCTCTTTGGTCTGAATGCCACGCTCATACAGCAAGGTTGCTACGGACGCTTCCAGGCCTGCTTTTTTGGCAAGGGCTAAAAAGGCGTCATCTGCACTTGGCGAAGCTAACTGCCAATCGTATTTTGAAGTGATCATCTAGCTTTTGGTCTCCTCTTTTTCTTATCTGAATATTATATCATGAAAGGCTAAAATGGCGGGAAATAAAAGGTCAGGTAATAGTTGGAATATTTGAAAATACAAAATATTTAAAAATAGTTGCTATCGTATTACTTAGCTCTATCCCTATTCCCCCTTTTGTCAGTCAAATAGATAAGGCTGGGACAAAAGTCCTAGCCTCTCAATTGTTTTTGGATTGTCGAGCAAGACGCAGTGGTTGAGTGGGCTCTACTACGCTGATTTCATCAGCTTTTACAGCCCTACTCAACTGTGCGGAGGTGGGACGACGAAATCGAATTCTAACGAATTACCGATTTCTGTCCCACTCTCTTATTTCATATAAATCATCCCTGTACAGGCTTGCTCTGAAAGTTCGACAAAGCCTAAGGATTGGTAAAAGGCTAAATTTTTCTCGCTACGTTCTGTGACGAGGAGCCGTTGATAGACAGTGGGGAAGGTCGCTAAAGCCTCTTCTAAGAGTTTCTTTCCGATGCCTTGACGCTGGTGATCTGGTTGCACCAAGAGGTCCTGCACCAAAAGAACCGAGTGGCCATCTCCTACCAAGCGAATGTAGGCAACGAGCTCTTTCTCATCATAGACGGCCAACTGCCAGAGACTGGCTTTGACAGCTTCTTCCAGCATAGCTGGGTTGTTGGTATAATTGGTCCAGCCGACTGAGCTATAGAGTGCGAGTAAGTCTGCTAACGCTGGAATTTCTTGTTTGTAATGTACCATCTTAACTCCTTTTTAAGGTATAGTGCTGGAAGAAGGCGATATCCCGGTAAGGCGGCTCTTGGCAAACGGCCAGCTCCATCTTAAGCATAGACTCTCGCCAGCCTTCTTGGCCCTTGAAGCGATTGTCCTGCAAGGCATAAAAGACTCGAATTCCCTGATAGTCCTGAACTTTGAGGGCTAGATCTTCTACTACTCTATCTAGATCATAGGCCTGTGCCAAACCCATGGAGTGAGTTTCCAAGTCCTGACCTGCTAAGAGATCAAGCGCCTTCTGAGGATCATTTTCAAAAACGACGGTCTGTAGGACGCGGCCAACCTCATTGTGCTTGACGATAGAGAGCAGGCCTCCTGGTTTCAAGAGACGAGTGAATGCCTTTAGAATCACCTTGCGATCCTCTACATACTCCAAGACATTGTGGCAGAGAATGACATCAAAGCTAGCATCCTCAAGACTTGCTAACTGATCCAGACTTCCGACCAGTTGCTGGTAGGGATGGTCCTGGGCCCGCAAGGCGACCATTTCTTCATTTGGTTCTACAGCAAGGACCTCATTGTCTTGCGCTAGGTGATTGGCTACAAGGCCAAAACCACTGCCAAAATCAAGGACTCGCTTGCCTTTGATGTCTTTTAATTGTGCAAAAAGGATATCATAATAGATCTGTCCCCAAGGTTGCCGGAGGTTTTCTAAATAGGCTTGAATATTCGCTGCCATCTATCTCCTCCTATTTGTAATTGAACATCTTGCAGGCTAGCTTGTCCGAGATGCGAGGGAAAAGGGTATAGAGCTTGTGGGTCAGGTTCAAAAGCCAAGGCAGATTGAGCTCACGTTTTGCTTTTCCAAAGTTTTTGACAATTTTCTTGGCTACAAAGTCCGGTTCCAAAATGTAGCGATCCACAGCTTTGACATAGCTTCCGTCTGGGTCTGCCTGATCAAAGAAAGTGGTCCGAATGGGGCCTGGATTGACCGTCGTCACATGGACACCAAAGGGCATGAGTTCTAACCGCAGGGCATTCGAGAAGCCAATGGCCGCAAACTTGGTGGCCGAATAAAGGCTGGATTTGGCAGTTGCGACGAGTCCCGCCATGCTGACGATGTTGACGATGTGCCCCTTGCCTGCTTCCTTCATGTGCGCACTCATCAAGCGTGAAAGCTGCATGAGGGCAAAGGTATTGACTTCAAACATAGCATGAATTTGCTCATTGGTAATCTGGTCAAACTCTTCAAAGATCCCATAGCCTGCATTGTTGACCAAGATATCGATCTGCCCGTAGCGCTGATAGAGCTCTTCTACCAAATCTTGGACAGCTGAGGAATCAGTGATATCGATCCCGATGCATTCAGCTTGAGGATGACTGGCATAGAGTTGTTCCAGTTTTTCTTGATTTCTACCTAGGAGAATCAGCCGGTCTTCAGGGAGGAGCTTGACCATTTCTTGGGCCAAGCCTCCACTTGCTCCTGTTATGAGAATGGTTCGCATCTTAGATCTCCACTTCTTCCAAATCTTTGACGACATAGACATTTTCAAAAATGCTGGACGCATCCTTGCGCAATTGGCTGATGTCTTTTGATAAGAAGCGGGCACTGATATGGTTGAGAAGAAGGCGCTTGGCTCCAGCTTCACGCGCTACTTCTGCCGCCTGCATATTTGTCGAGTGACCGTGTTTCTTAGCAATCTTCTCATCACCCTTGCCATAGGTAGACTCATGGACGAGGACATCCGCATTGACTCCAAGGCGGACGCTGGCATCCGTCTTTCTGGTATCTCCAAGGATCGTGATAATCTTACCAGGCCGAGGGGCTGAAATATAATCCGCTGCAATGATCTTAGTCCCATCTTCCAGGGTGACATCTTGTCCATTTTTGACCTGGCCAAAGAGCGGTCCAAATGGGACGCCCGCTGCCTTGAGCTTGTCTGCGTCGAGTGTCCCTTCCAAGTCCTTCTGCATGATCCGGTAACCCACACAGAAAATGGTGTGGTCCAAAGCTTCCGCATAAACCGTGAATTTATCGGTTTCTAAAATCTTACCCAGAGAATGTTCATCGAATTCATGAAAATGGATGCGGTAAGGCAGACGAGAGCCTGATACGCGAAGACTGGTCATGACAAAGGATTTGATGCCTGCTGGACCATAAATATCCAGATCTGTCTGCTCTTCATTGGCCTGGAAGGCCCGGCTAGAAAGGAAACCTGGCAAACCAAAAATATGGTCTCCGTGTAAGTGAGTGATAAAGATCTTGCTAACCTTTCGCGGACGAATGGTCGTTTCTAAAATTTGATTCTGTGTCGCTTCGCCACAATCAAAGAGCCAGACTTCATTGATCTCGTCCAGCAATTTGAGCGCCAAGCTCGATACATTACGGGCTTTTGAGGGTTGCCCAGCTCCCGTTCCTAAAAATTGAATGTCCATTGTCTACTTTCTATCTATATAAATCATGGCCGTCCTGTTTTCTGAACGGAAAGAAAGGTTGCCTGGGTAGGCTTGCGCTAGCTCGAGGAGTTCCTCTTGGTTATATCCTGACAGTTTCAAGCGTCCATCTTCCAAGGTCATCAAGTCAGTCAGGGCTGAGAGGACTTCTGTTTTGGTGACCACTTCTGGGCTAGCATCTTGCAAGCAGATCTTGCCATCTTTTTCAAAGACCAAGCAATGCGGAAAGATCTCTGCGATTTCAAATAAAATGGCGGGAGTGATAGCCTCTGCTGGATGTTCAGCAAAGACACAGGCTAGCTCTTCATTTACGTAAGCCAAGCCATAAGACTTCCCAGATAAGTTGAGGCGGATAAAAGGCTTCCGTTCGTCAAAGCTTTGCTGAACTGTGAATAAGTCAAATGCCCGGCTCAGGTCCAAGAAATAATCCATGGCCTCCTTGGGGCTCTTCTTTTGATAGAGCTCAGCAAAATAGGCGTTGATCACACTTGGGGGAGGCGTAATCACACGGAGACGCAATTCCTCAGGGATCGTGCTTAAAAGATTGGTCAGATAGACCCGATCGAGGCTGGTATAGCCTCCATATTTTATTGCTAAATCAACGTAATCCGTCATAAAATTCTTCCAACTTCCACTTATTTTTCTCTGCGATATAGCCCTGAATGACCTCGACGTCCTCTTCAAATTCGCGCTGGTCAATGATCGCAACTGTTTCTAGATCATGTGTCCGATAAGATTTTGAAAAGGGAACGCGAATGGTAAAGGGAACAAAGAGTTCTCTCAGTTTTTCTAGGAGCAAAGCCTGGAGATCTTCACGGGCTGTCTCAGAGCGCGCTGAAATCAGGCTAAAAGGTGTCTGGGTTGGGGTAAAGTCCGCTACTTTATCCGCTTTGTTGTAGAGGGTTAAGCGAGGAATCTCTAGCATATCTAAGTCTTTCATGATAGAGAGCACGGTCTTTTCATGCTCTTCATGATTGGGATCAGAAGCATCGATGACATGGACCAAGAGATCCACATTCTTACTTTCTTCCAGGGTCGACTTAAAGCTTGATACCAACTCTGTCGGCAAGTCCTGAATAAAACCAACCGTATCGGTCAGCGTCACTTGCAGATTGCCTGTTAGATGGATGCTCTTAGTTGTTGCGTCCAAGGTCGCAAAGAGTTCATCGGCTTCATACTGGCTCTTACTGGTCAGCTGATTCATAATGGTCGACTTTCCTGCATTGGTATAGCCGATCAAACCAATCTTAAAGACAGGTGATTCCAAGCGTTTTTCACGAAGGGTTTCCCGGTTCTTTTCAACTACCTTGAGCTGGCGCTCGATATCGGTGATTTGATTGCGAACGCTCCGGCGGTTCAATTCCAACTGACTTTCCCCTGGTCCACGAGAACCAATTCCCCCAGCCTGACGGCTGAGCATGATCCCTTGACCAACAAGGCGTGGCAAGAGGTATTTGAGCTGGGCCAAGTGCACCTGCAACTTACCTTCATGACTCCTAGCCCGCATGGCAAAGATATCTAAAATCAACTGCATCCGGTCAATGACCTTAACCCCTAGGATTTCTTCTAAGTTGACATTTTGACGGGGGGTCAGTCGGTTATTGACCACTACCGTTGTAATCTCATCTGCTTCGACCATTTGTGCAATTTCTTCTAGTTTTCCTGAGCCGACAAAGGTCTTAGTATCGTATTTCTCCCGCTTTTGTGTGTAGGAGCCCCGAACATCTCCACCGGCTGTTTTAGCCAGGCTCGCCAACTCCTCCATAGACATGTCAAAATTGTCCATGCCTTGAAGTTCCACACCAACCAAAAGGATGCGTTCTTGTTTCTTTTCTGTTTCAATCATGCTGTAAAAACTCCTTTACATCTGCAAGAACCTGCTCCTTGAAGTGGGGGGCAGAAATGGCGTAAAATTTAACTTCCATTCGATTTCTAAACCAGGTCAGCTGCCGTTTGGCAAAACGACGCGTATTGCGCTTGAGGATCTCACTGGCTTCCTCAAGGCTCTGTTCTCCCTTAAAGTAAGGAAAAAGTTCCTTGTAGCCAATGCCTTTAGCTGCCTGAACTTCCGGATGGTCATCATAGAGCAACCGAGCTTCATCCAGCAAGCCCTCCTCTAGCATGCGATCTACTCGGCGATTGATGCGATCATAGATCAAGGACCGTTCATCATCTAGACAGATGAGATAGGGTTCATAATCGGTCTCTTCGTTTGCGAGGTCCTGCCCAAAATGCGCAATTTCAAGAGTCCGCATGGCCCGACGGCGATTGAGCTGAGGAATCACAAGTTCTTGCTCCGCTACCCTTTGGTACAAGTCTTCATCCGACAATAAGTCCAATTGAGCGCGATAGGCAAGAATCTCTTCATGAGGAACTTCACCACCTAGATGATAACCTTCGAGCAAACTTTGGATATAAAGGCCCGTCCCACCTGCAATGATAGGAAGCTTGCCTCGAGCTGTGATATCCTCAATCGCAGTCTTAGCTTCTCTTACAAAATCAAAAGCCGAGTAAGACTCGGTCACCTCCCGCACATCGATCAAATGATGGGGAGCTGCAGCTTGCTCTTCTGGTGTCGCCTTGGCTGTTCCAATATCCAGCTTGCGATAGACTTGTTGACTATCGCCACTGATAATCTCACCATTGAGAGCTTGTGCTAAATCGATCGCAAGAGCTGTCTTTCCAACAGCAGTCGGTCCCACAATCACAATTATCTTGGTTTTCATCGTTTTTCCTTGCAAAATTCACGTTTTTTCGTTACCATATATTATAACATAAATATTTAAAGTTCAGAAAAGGAGAAATTCACATGGCTAAAGGATTTGGTAAAGGTTTTGTTACTGGTGTTGCTGGTACAGTTGCTGCTGTCGCAGGTGCAGTTTATACATTCAAGAAAAAAGTAATCGAGCCAGAAGAAAAGAAAGCAGCTTTCATTGAAGAAAACCGCAAAAAAGCAGCACGTCGCCGTGTCTCACACTAATCATTCAAAAAGCCCCGGGAAACCGGAGCTTTTTTTGCTGAAGAAAAAGTCCATTTTGGAAAATTTTCTTTTACTGGTAGGGTTTGTCACGATATGCTAACACAAGTAATGCTAAAAGAATTAGAATGATATATATTATGTTTATTCAAACATATACTGAAACTTTCCGCCGTGAGAAAAGTGCTAGAAACACTTTTGTTTCTAGCACTCGGGAGTTTTGAGAGTAAAACAGTTCGGGGAACTGTTTTAGCCTGAGCCCAGAAATTAAAGAGCGAAGAGGTTCAAAACTAATTGAACACGGACTGCGGATTGTGTCAAAAAGATAAGTTCTCCTAGAATCGAAAGATTCTGCGTCAAACTTCCTATTTTGACTTTATCCGCAGACGCCCTTTGTATCTTGATTTAGTCATGGAACTTCTTCGAAGTTCGCTGACGTCCGTACTCACCTAAGGAAAGTTTCTATGATGACGTTAGTCTTCAATCTAAAAACTCCGGTTTCCCGGAGCTTTTAGATTGAAATTTCACCGTTCTTTGATCATTTTCGTTGCGATCTCCAAGAGCTCCACTCCCATCTGAAAATGCTCGTCTAACAAATCATAGACGGCATCTTCGGACAAGACACCACAAGGAAGATCTTCTGGAAAGTCAGCCTGATTGGACAAGTCCAAATCATCAAAATAGGCCTGACTACTATAATAATCGCGCAGTTGGATATAGCTTTCTTGATGCTCTCTTAGCTGATCCACTGCTTTTTTGGTTTCTTCCAAAGTTTTAGCATAGTCATTCAAATAGCTTTCCATTTTTTGGATCCGTTCGATGTTTTCCTGTGCAATTGCCATGATTTACTCCACTTTCACCACTTCTAGATGGGGACCACCTAGAAGCACCAGGTATTTTTCAACTTGCTCTTTGCCGTAAGAACGACGAAGAGCTTCTGCGTAGAGATCGAGCTGATCCCGGTAGCGTTCAACCAACTGGCTAGGAACCTTGTAGTGATCCGTCTTGTAATCAAAGAGCAGGATCCGGTCTTCTAGCACCAAGTAACCATCCAAGATCCCCCGCACGACAAAGTTCTCTCCACTAGCTGGATCTTTCTTCAGCATGGCAAAGGGAGCTTCACGCCGGACTCGAGAGGCCTCTTTTTGAAGCAAGGTTCCCAAAGGGGTCTCATAGAAAGCAAGGATGGCCTCTAGCTTGATGCGGGCTTTGACCGTTGGCTCTGCTTGAACTTGCTCCAAGGCTTGATGCAGCGTATCTAGCGTGATTTCTTCTTCAAGAGGCACGCGCTGCATGAGTTCATGGACAGCACTACCGACCTGGGCTCCTGTCACGGCTTTTTCTTGACCAAAAGTTGGAAGCTCAAAGTCAGGTGTCACAGTCTTTGCATCCATGATCTGGACGCCATTGGCATCCATGACTGGCTCGTAGAATTTCTTGATCTGACTAGGGGTACGGACACTTGGCAAATGAATAGCCGGAGCATAGAGCTGATTGAGCCGATCAACATTTTCCAAGATATCCAAGGCCCGACGAATATCCTCTGACTGACGGACATCCTTGAGCTGATCCAAGCGGGAATCCTTCTCCTTCTCTAGTGGTTCCAACTGGTCTGGTGTCAGGTCTTCGTCTGTCACAAAACGCGTGTCATAGGCCAGGGTATTCTTGGCAAACACATCTTGAATGGCAAAGAGCCAGTCCTGATAAGAGGTCCATTCTTTTCGCTTCTCTGGATCTAGCTTGCCATTGCGACTGGTCCCCCAATCGGCATCACGCAGTTTGTCCTCCCGGCCTTTTCCAACCAGATAGAGCTTGAGCTCAGCCCGTGTCATAGCGACATAAAGAAGACGCATCTGCTCAGAAATCGTGGCCAATTTTGTTTCTTCCACATTGCGTTGGTAGCAAGGCGTTTCGATCTGCAGGCGAATGGATTCTGGAGCAGCAGGATTCTCTGTCTCAACCGGCAGGTTCGCAATATATTTAAAACCAATCCCTTTTTGACGACTGAGGATAATCGGCCCCGATTGATCCTTACGGTTAAAGGCCTTGTCCATATTGAGAATAAAGACATACTTGAATTCCAGCCCCTTACTCTTATGGACGGTCATGAGCTGGACGGCATCTTTGGGTGCTGCAAGAGGGACGCTGGCCAAATCGTGTTCATTTTCGATCACCTTGTCGATCATGGCAATGAAGCGCGACAAACCCTTAAAGCTGGCTTTTTCGTAATCATTGGCCCGAAGCGTCAAGGCATAGAGATTGGCCTGGCGCTGGGCCCCATTTGGAAGGGCGCCAACATAGTCATAGTAATAGCGATCCTCATAAATTTTCCAAAGCAAATCATAGAGCGAAGAGGTCTTAGCAGCAGCCCGCCAAGTAGATAAAACTTTGAGGAAGTTCTTGATTTTAGCTGAAAGCTTGGCATCGATCAACCGCGCCTGCTCTGCAGTTTTCTCAAGGGCTAACTGGACCTTGTGGTAGAAGGCCACTTGTTTTTGTTCTGGAAGCGTCTGCAAGGAAATCCGTGCCAATTCATCTTCATCAAAGTCAAACATGGGGGATTTCATGAGAGCAACCAAGGGATAATCATGCAAGGGATTGTTAATGGTCCGCAAGGTATCCAACATGACCATCACTTCCAGTGACTCAAGATAATGCGCCTGTCCGCTATCTGCCACAATTGGAATATGGTATTGGTCAAAGGCTTCTAGAATCGCATCATTTCGCGTTCGAGTCGCCGTTAAGAGCGTGATCTCTTTAAAAGGCACTTTTTCCACCCGATGGAGGCGTAAAATCTCTTTGATGACTAGGAGAATTTCTCCCTTGGAAATCGACTCGACTCCAAGGGAAGCTTCCTCGTCTTCGGTCTTTTCTTCCTGATCTTGGGAGCCATCATAGAGCAAAAATTCTGCCCGATGTTGCGGCAAAGCCATCCGCTGCTTGTCACTTCCTGCAACCAGATAATGGGTTTGATTGTAGTCAATCTCGCCCACCTCTTCATCCATCAAATGGCGAAAGACATCATTGGTTGCGTCCAATACCTCCACATGACTACGGAAATTTTCCTTGAGGAGGATCAACCTCCCTTTCGCCCCTTCTTCCTGGTAAGCCTTAAATTTATCATTGAAAATCTGTGGATCTGCCTGACGGAAGCGGTAAATCGATTGCTTGATATCCCCCACCATGAAGCGATTGTGGCCATTTGACAGCAAGTCCAACATCCGCTCTTGGGTGTGGTTGGTATCCTGGTACTCATCGACCATGACCTCATGATAGCGCTCTTGAAAGGCTTGTCTCACCTCTGGGAATTGCTCTAAAATTTGAATCGCAAAATGACTGATATCCCCAAATTCATAAGCTTTTTCTTGGATTTTTCGCTCCAGATAAGCGCGAGCAAAGTCTCTGATAAAGTCCCGGAGCAAGGAGAGCATGGGGCCTTCTTCTTGGTGGAAGGTTTGTTGAAATTCCAGCTGATAGAGCTGATTTTCCAAGTCTCTGAGGCGATTGATATGTATGGTTTTATCCTGGTTATAAGCCGTAACTAGGTCTTTTAGCTCTTCCTTACGGGCTCTATTGGTCAAGGCTCCCCCATTTGAAGCCCGACTAATCGCAACGACTGCCTTTAGGACAGAGGTCACTTGCTCTTTATTGGTGCGACCTGTCAGGCTTCCAATCTGATCGAGCACCTCTTCTACAGCTTCCAAATACTTTGCCTTGCCAAATGCTTGGCCTTCATTGGACAAATGAAAGGCAAAAAAGCTCTCTGCCTCATAAAGGGCCTGCTGGATGCTCTCCATCAGAGTAGCTTCCACCTGGTCAAAATCGGTCTCTTCATAGCCTTTTAGGAAATGCTCTTCCAGCCATTTCTCCGGATCACTGGTCGACTGAAGAAAGTCATAGATCTGGTAGACCTGTTCTTTAAACAAGGTCAAATTTTTGCGTTGCCCCGTGAAATTCTTGACCATCTGCACAAAGGCTTCTTGGTTTTCCCCCTGGTAATAGCGGTCAAAAACAGCTTGAAATACTTCATTTTGTAAGAGGCGTTGCTCACTGGCGTTTTGTAAAATGCGAAACTGAGGCGCCAACCCAAGCAAATAGCCATAGCGCGTTAGGACCTTTTGGGTAAAAGAGTCCATGGTTCCGATATCGCTGGTGGGGACATCTGCGATTTGACGGGCCAGGTGTTGCTTGAGTTCAGGATCATCGCTCGCTTGCAGGGCTTTCCCAAGTTCACTTTCCAAACGCTCCTTGAGCTCCCCTGCTGCCTTGACCGTAAAGGTCGAGATAAAGAGTTCCTTAATCGAAATGCCACGCTGCATCTGATCCAGTATCCGCTGCACCATGACAAAGGTCTTTCCTGATCCAGCAGAGGCCGACACCAAGATATTGGTCCCCGAACTATAGATGGCATCGATCTGTTCTGGCGTCCGCTTTTGCTCTTTAGTAGAGCCTGCCTCTTGGTCCTGAAGGGCCTTGATTTCTTCTCTTGTCAAAAATGCTTGTTTGATCATTTGTTCAAGACCTCCTTCATCTTCTCGATCCAAGCGGCTTTCACCTTTTCACCGCGTATTCCTTTTTGGTCTAGTTTGGTCAAGAACCGTGCCTGACCGAGGTGACGATCCGCTTCAAATCCTGTGATGGATTTAAACTCCTCCACAAATGGTGCGATATTGCGACCATTTTCACTATAGGGATTGATGGCAAATTTCCCCTTGAGGATCCCTTCTGCTGCTGTTTTATAGAGATAAGCGTTGTACAAGAGAAGTAAATCCAGCTCTTCCTTACTCAGCATCATGGCCTTGTTCTTATCATAAGCCTCGCCTAGATAAGGGGCCTGATCTGCCATAAAGAGCCCCTTGTACTGTTGACTTTTCATGGTTTGGTTGATGGCATCATCGACCGTCTTTGTCTTTTTCAGATCCACTATGGGATCTCCCATTTCCAAATACATGGCTCCAAAAATCCCTTGCTCCTCTTGGTATTCCTTCAAATCCTGAATCGCAGAAAGATAGGTCGGCAATTGAGAATTTAGTCCATTAAAGAACTTGTCATAGTGGAACTGCGTCAGACTGGACTTGTAGTCCACGACTCCGAGGGCTCCCCGATCCCTCAATTGATCAATGCGGTCCACCTTGCCTCGTAGCTGTAAGAGACGGCCATCGGACAATGGATAAGAGGTGTGGGTGCTTCCACCAAAGAGGGTCTCCTCACCGATGGTCTCGATCCCATTTTGCTGGGCGAGGACCCGCCCCGTTGTTTTCGCGGTATCAAGAAGCAAGTTGCGAATAAACTCGGTCTCTCCGTTTTCTCCATACAATTGCTGGAACTCTGCTTCCTGGCTGGTTTCTCGAATCGCCTCGTTTAAACGCTGATCAAACGCTTGGTCGGAGCTATCTTTTAAGACTCTTTCAAAAATCCGGTGCAAGAAATTCCCATGACTGCGGGCGTCTGGCCGGATGGTTTCATCCTCTTGTAAGCCCAAGACATAGCGCAGATAAAAGGCGTACTGGTGCTTGTAGTATTCATTCAAGGCCGAAGCGGATAAGGTCAAGGCTTTTCCTTCTGGATAGAGCGCTTGAAGCGTATCCGACTGAAGCTGACGGCTCTTTAATTCCGTTGAAATCTGAGGAATCTGGATGCCTTCAGCGGCTAATTTCTTGCGCAAGACCCGTACCGCCACACCCCAAAAGCTGGCTTCTTCAGGAGACAGCTCACTAGTGATCTCCTCTTGATGGAGTTCGATCACGCGCGCCAAGAGGGCTCGGTAGGTCCCAATGTCATCACTCGAAGCTTGGGCTTGTTTGGTCGTCCACTCGATGGCAATGGGCTCCTTGGCCAATTCGACAAGGTAAGGAGAGACACTATCTTCCATTTCATTGACCAAACTAGGGGCCGATAGGACCAGTTGGTTGGTGGCAGCATTGAGGAGAGAAACCGCCACAAAGCGATTTTTCTTGAGATTTTCGCTGGTCACCACCTGGAGCTCTGCTCCTTCTTGGGTGGCCTCATTGAGCTGCTGGCGCTCTTCTTCACTGAGCAAAGAGGTGTTCTGAGCAATCTTTGGAAAACGCTCCTGGGTCAGCCCGATCGCGTAGACATAAGGCGCTGTCAAGGGTTCAATCAAGTCATAGGACTGAACCGTCACCACATCGACAGTAGCAGGAATCGTCCGGTATTGAGACAATTGCATCCCCGATAAGAGGAGGGCCAAAAAGTCATCTACGGTCAGCTCTTGGTCCTCAAAGACCAGGTTCAACTCCTCTAAAACATGGAGAAAGGCCTTCCAGACCTGGTCATAGCGCTCCTGCTCCTCCAAGGCTAGATCCTTTATCAAAGCTTGTAGATTCTGAGAAAGCTGGGCCTCTTGCAGAAACTCTGTAAAGGCGGTTAAGAGTTGGGTCACCTTTTGTTTGCGCTGTGAAAAGAAAGGGGCTAGAGGTTCTACGACGCGTTGCCGGAGAGTATTGAGCTCTTCCAGATTAAACTTACCCTGACGATTGCTAGTAAAAGGCTTGTGAAATTTTGTAGCACCCTTTACTTCCGCAAAGCGAAGGTACTGCTCAAAAGCATCGACTTCTTCTTGCGTCAGATCACTATACAGACTCGTTTTCAACAGATTGATGACGTCTTCTGTCTGGTAATTGAACTGCTTGATCCGCCCTAGCGATTCAATGACCTGAATCAAGGGATGGTGGACCATGGCTTCACTTCGTCCCAAGTAAAAGGGGATCTGATACTGGTCAAAAATGGTCTTGAGCTGCAGTTGATAAGCTTCTACATCGCCTAACAAGACCCGAATATCCCGATAGCGGGCCCCATCATGAAGACGCTGACGGATGGATTTGGCGACAAATTCCAACTCTTCTTTTTGCGTGTTGGTTTGCCAAAGTTGGACAGCTGTTCGATCTTGGTCCTCCAGCTCATTTTCCACTTGTGAAAAATCGTAGCGCGCTTCTAGCATGCGGGTAATACGACTAAAGGAGTCTTCGATCGCTTGCCCACAATACTGTGGCTGAACTTGAAAAGTCTTTGCCAGCTGAAGGAGAAAGTCAACACTGGCTTGGTAAAGATTTCCCTCTCTAAAGGTTGCCCGATAAGCTTTTTCACTGGCATAGACCCCGATGACAATCTCCACTCCTTTTCGGTGAAGGAGACTAATCAAGGCCTCTTCTTCTGCAGAAAAACGCGTGAAGCCATCGACGACGATCGCCACATTCTGTAATTGCTCTTCCAAGTGCCCTTCTTCAACCTGATTGAGGAAAAAGGGAATCTTGGACTGGGATTCATACTGATGCTTGACCAGCATCTCAGAGACCGCTTCAAAAATCGCCAAGAGGTCCTCTCTTTTTTCAGCTTCCTCGAGCAACTCCAAATCGGTAAAATCCATCTGGGCCGTCTGCAATTCATGATAGAGCTGGACTAGTTGCTGGATAAACTGAGGATCCTTACGCAGGGCCCCGTAAACTTTGAGATCCTGTTCCTTCATCTGGGAAAGAGCTTTAAAAAATAGCATGCCGAGACCGATATCATCCAAGGGTTGCTCCTCAAAGACCTGGTTCAGGATGAAATAACGAGCCATTTGGGCAAAGCGCGTGACGGTAATGGCAAAAGAAGCCTGACCTTCTAAATAGGACAAGACCTTGGCTTCTTTTTCAAAGGAAAGAGAGTTGGGCGCAATGTAAAATACACGCTTGCCATCTTCTACTAACCCTACGGCTTCTTGTGTCAGGACCTGGGTCAAGGGGGTCCGAACATCCGTATAGAGTAATTTCATCCGATCCGTTCTCCTTTTGGCATTTTCTTGAGAGCTTGTTATCTTCTTATTATATCATTTTCACAGGAGGGACTAAAGCAAGAAGTCATGCTCCTCTAGGCCCAATATTAGGAGATTTGTGCTACAATAAAAGCTGAAGAGACAGAAAGGATACCACCTATGACCAGCATTTATGATTTTTCTTTAGAAAACCAACAAGGAGAGGAGATTCCCCTTTCCCACTACCAAGGCAAGGTCCTCATCGTGGTCAATACAGCAACAGGCTGTGGATTGACCCCGCAATACCAAGGACTGCAAGATCTCTACCATCGCTACCAAGAAAAGGGGCTGGAAATCCTAGACATCCCTTGTAACCAATTTATGGGGCAGGCACCAGGAACTGCAGAAGAAATCAATAGCTTCTGCAGCCTCAACTACCAGACCAACTTCCCACGATTCGCTAAAGCCAAGGTCAATGGTAAAGAAGCCCTTCCTCTCTATGACTGGCTTAAAAGCCAAGTAGCCGGGCCACTGGGCAAACGCATCGAATGGAACTTCGCAAAATTTGTCATCGACCGACAAGGCCAAGTCGCCCAACGCTTCTCCTCCAAAACAGAACCAGCTGCTATGGAAGACTTGATCCAAGAATTGCTTGAGAAATAAGCCAAAAAAGAGGCTGGACAAACACTGTCCAGCCTTTGATGCTTGATAGAAATAACAATATGACGCAGTGGTTGCTTGGCATCTTTGTTCGCTTTTTAGGCTCCAAAGATAACCTAATGAGGGAAACCTAGTTTCCTTTATCTTCAACCTCCAACAGTCTCCCAGACTGTTGGAGCTATGCAGGGGTGGGAAAATTGAAAAGGTTTGGGGAACCTTTTCAACCTTATTAAATTTTACAGAGTTCTTTCCCACTCCCTTTTTCTAATTCCGAGAATACATTTGAAATAAAAAAGAATGCTGATAAATCAACATTCTTTCTAAGTATTATTTGCAAAAAACAAGATATTTTGTCTGTTTAGCTACCAAAAAGATACCAATAGACTTTTTTATTTCTATCGTCTTTAATACTTTATATTCCGTTCGACAAACTGGAAGCTGTCTTTCCGTTGTTATCAAGAAAGCCTCAATTTATCTATATTTTTCCAATCTCAATAACCCTTCTTCGTCCGGAAGAGTAATCCCATTCTTATAATTATATCCCATCTTCAAATAAAAAGGAGTTGCAGTTATAGAAGCTGGAATTTCTACTCTTTTTGCCCGAAGGAAAAATTCATCTTTCTCAAGTGTTTCAATAATCAGTCGCCCCACACCTTTTCCTTGATAATCCGGTAGTACAAAAATAGTGAAAAGACTACTTTCATCTTCTTTATCCCAATATGGTCCTATCGCACCACACCCAACAATCTTTTCAGCATCACATACCACATAAAAATGCATCCAGTTAGCTCTTTCTAAAATATTTTGTGGTTGCAAATTCTTTACATCATTTTCTATATACTCTAATGAATAATCTTTGATATTAGTAGTTCTTAAAGTTGTTACAACTAATTCCGACACTTTTTCTGCATCTTTAGGTTCAAATCTTCTCACAAACATCTTATTTTTTCCTCTACACCTTCAAATTTGTCTTATTATACCATATTTATCCCTGTCACATAAAGCTATAACAGAAAAATATTACAATCTTGTAATTACTGTAAGTTCCTCGCACTATATTAATTTTTCTTGTTAGCAAGAAAATTTTCTAAAAAAGTAATAATTTCTTGTTTGTCTTCTTCAGTTAGTTCATACTTTTTCAATAAACTAACAATTTCTTCTAGCCCGTCATCGCGTCCTTTTAAAATCTCAAAAGACGTACCAAAGATTTCAGCTAATTTTTCTACTGTTTCATCTTTCGGATTTCTCCCTCCGTTTTCCCACCTAGCATATTGTGCTTGAGCTACACCCAATTTTTCAGCAACTTCTAATTGAGTAAGTCCTGCATCTAGTCGGGCTTTTTTTATATTGTCTTTTAACATTTTAAAATTCCTTTCGTTTTTCTATTGACTTATAACCAAAATGGTTATACAAAAACAAAGCATGCAAAATAGGTAATACTAGTTAGCTTATGAATATGCAAAAACACCTCAGAAAGCTCTGCAAAGCGTTTCTGAGGCTTTCGTTTAAAACCAATACAATTATACCAAAATGGTAATACAAAGTCCATAAAAAGCGAGAAATGGCTAGATTGAGGATATTACGAAATCTACACAATATGCAATAAAAGAAAATAGCACTGACAACAATTGAACTGCACCCCAAAAGTTAGACAGAAAAAATCTAACTTTTGGGGTGCAGTTCAAAATCCTTATTTAAAAGGGCTTTTTTCTTATTTTCCCACTATTTCTTTAATCAATTTCAAGTCCACCGGTGTAGAGGCGGTAATAGGTGCCACGTTCTGCCATCAAGGAAGCATGGTTGCCTCGTTCGATAATGCGTCCGTGGTCCATCACCATGATGACATCGGAATTGACAATCGTCGATAGACGGTGGGCAATGACAAAGACTGTCCGACCTTCCATCAGGCGGTCCATCCCTTCTTGCACCATCTTCTCTGTCCGCGAGTCGATCGAAGACGTCGCTTCATCCAGAATCAAAACTGGCGCATTGGCAAGGGCCGCACGTGCAATGGCGATCAATTGTCGTTGACCGTTTGAAAGGCCAGCCCCATCATCCGTCAAGACTGTCTCATACCCCTGATCCAAGTGCTTGACAAAGGAATCCACATTGGCAATCCGAGCTGCTTCAAGGATTTCTTCCCGTGTTGCATCAGCACGGCCATAAGCAATGTTTTCTGCAATCGTACCAGTGAATAAGTGGGTATCTTGAAGAACGATTCCGAGGGAACGACGCAGAGAATCTTTCTCGATCAATTTAATATCGATTCCATCATAAGTGATCATTCCTGACTGGATGTCATAGAAGCGGTTGATCAAGTTGGTAATGGTTGTCTTTCCTGCACCAGTCGCTCCGACAAAGGCCACTTTTTGCCCCTTATCCGCGTACAAGTTGATACCATGAAGGATTTGTTTCTTCCCATCATAAGAGAAATCAACATCATCAAAGACCACATTTCCGACCATCTTGACAAGCTGGTAATCCCCATTTGGACGTGGGTGTTTCCAAGCCCATTTGTTGGTTTTCTGATCGGTTTCGACCATTTCTCCATCGACCAGTTCATAATTGACCAACGTCACTTTTCCTTGGTCGACTTCTTCTTCTTCATCCAAGAGATCAAAGACACGATCTCCACCAGCCAAGGCCATAAGGACAAAGTTCAATTGTTGAGAGACCTGGGCAATCGGACCTGTGAAGGAACGGTTCAATTGTAAGAAGGCCATGAGACCACCAATGGTTAAACCACCGACGCCGTTTAGCGCAAAGAGCCCACCGATCAAGGCTGTCAGAACAAAGGAAACATTTCCCAAGTTCCCAAGAATTGGCATGAGGACATTGGCATAGCGGTTGGCCTGGTAAGAAGACTCAAAGAGTTGGTCATTGATCCGATCAAAATCTTCAATGCTTTCTCTTTCATGCACAAAGGCCTTGACCACTTTTTGACCAGACATCATTTCTTCAATAAAGCCGTTCTCAATCCCCAAGTTCTTTTGTTGGGCGCCAAAGTAACGACCTGATTTACCAGAAACATCCTTGATGATAAAGACCATGACGATAACCATGAAAAGAACAATCAAGAACAAGAGTGGACTAACCGTCAGCATGGTAATCGTTACCCCAAGGATGGTAATCGATGAGGATAAGAGTTGAGGAATGGATTGTTCAATCGCTTGGCGAAGAGCATCAATATCATTGGTATAGATAGACATGATGTCCCCGTGTTGGTGGGTATCAAAGTAACGAACTGGCAGTTTTTGCATGCGGGCAAACAACTGATTTCGAAGACTTCTAAGTGAGTCTTGTGAAACAGTCGCCATAATCAAGGTAAAGCCATAGTTGGCAAGTACCCCGATCAAACAGATTAAACCAACCCGTGTCAAGAAGGACAAGAGCGGTCCGAAATCATGGCTGTTGCTTGTCAGCATGGGCTCCACATAGACGTCGACCAAGGACTGAATCGAAGCTGTTACATTGACCGTCGCGAGAGACGATAGAATGATTAAGATAAAGGAAACAATCAAGGACACCTTGTAGTTTTTCCAAAGGAAGTCGAGCAGGCGAAGGATAGAGCCTAGATTTGCTTTTTTCTTAGTTTTCATCTGCTTCTCCTTTCCCTTGTGTTTGCATTTCATATACTTCTTGGTAGATGGCATTGGTCGCAAGCAATTCCTCGTGACGACCGATGGCATCAATCTGACCATCATTCATCACGATAATGCGATCTGCATCTTGAATAGAGGAAATCCGTTGACCAATGATGATTTTGGTAGTCTCTTTCAAGCTGGTTGCCAATCCTTGACGGATCAAACTATCTGTCTTGGTATCGACTGCCGAAGTCGAATCATCCAAGATCAAAATCTTCGGATTCATGAGAAGGGCACGCGCGATACAGAGACGCTGGCGTTGGCCACCGGAGACATTGGATCCCCCACGCTCAATCATGGTGTCATAACCCTCTTTGAAATCTTGAATAAATTCATCGGCTTGGGCAATCTTACAAGCTGCGATGATCTCTTCATCTGTCGCATCCTTATTTCCCCAGCGCATATTTTCTTTAATCGTACCAGAGAAAAGGACATTGGTCTGAAGAACCATGGCCACTTGCTTACGAAGGGAATCAAGATCGTATTCTTTGACATCGTGGCCTGCTACTGTCACCCGACCAGACTCGACATCATAAAGACGAGGAATCAACTGAACCAAGCTTGATTTCCCTGATCCTGTTCCTCCCAAGATCCCAATCACTTCCCCTGAACGAATGGAAAGATTAATCCCTTGTAAAACATGGGTCTTATCGCCATTTTCATCAGTATAAGCAAAGGTCACATCCTCAAAGTTGATGGATCCATCAGCGACATTTTTGATCCCATTTTCTGGAGAGTCAATCGTCGTTTTGGTCGTTAAGACTTCATTGATCCGCTCAACAGAGGCCATAGAAATCGACAACATGACAAAGATCATCATAAACATCATGAGCGACATGAGAATGGTCATGGTGTAGCTAAACATAGAGGTCAAATTCCCAGTGGAGAGTTGACCACCAACAATCAGATGAGCCCCGATCCAAGAAATCAAAAGGAAAGAAGCATACATGGAAAGCATCATAGCCGGGCTACTCAAGACAACGACACGGATAGCCTTCATAAACATGTTATAAATCAAACGCGAAGCCTTCTTGAATTTAACGGTTTCATCTGCTTCCTTAACGTAGGACTTCACCACTCGCATATTGGTGATGTTTTCCTGAATGCTGTTGTTGAGATTGTCATAAGCTTCAAATACTTCTGTGAAGAGCGGATACACAATCTTCATGATGATGCTTAAGACAGCTGCCAAAAAGATGGTCACATAGACAAAGATCATGGCCATTTCCGCATTGATCATGAAACAAGCTACAATGGCAAAGATCAAATTGAGCGGTGCCCGAACACAGATCCGAATGACCATTTGATAGGCATTTTGCACATTGGTCACATCCGTCATCATCCGAGTGACTAACCCACCTGATGAGAACTGATCAATATTCTCAAATGAGAAGGTTTGAACCTTTTTGAAAATGGCCCGACGAAGGTTTTTGGCAAAACCAGCCGATGCATAGGCGCCATAACGGGCAGACTGCATCCCACAAAAGAGGGAGAGAAAGGCACAGACCAGCATGAGCCCACCGTAAAACAAAATATTATTCATGTTTCTTTGTTGAACACCTTGGTCCAAAAGACTCGCCATGACAAAGGGAATCGAAATCTCAAACATGACTTCAAAGACCATGAACAAGGAAGCCAAAATCGAGGGCTTCTTGAATTCTTTGATCTCGGAAATTAAGGATCGAATCATTATTACCTCCAATGTTATTCATACTTTTTCCTGCGGTAGAAGCAAGCTTCTTTCCATCGAAAACAGGTCAAAACACACAAAATTCCCTGAGGGAAAGACCCTAGGGATTACGCGTTTTTTATAGTCTTCATTGTAACCTAAATTGCAAAAAAATGCAAGATTTTTAGACAGCATCCGTTTTTCTGTTGATCTAGTACAAAAGAGGCTGGGACAAAAGTCCTAGCCTCTCAATTGTTTTTGGATTGTCGAGCAAGACGCAGTGGCTGAGTGGGCTCTACTACGCTGATTTTATCAGCTTTTACAGCCCTACTCAACTGTGCGGAGGTGGGACGACGAAATCGAATTCTAACGAATTACCGATTTCTGTCCCACTCTCTCTATGCGTATCCTGTCTTATTCTTCCTTAGACGTAGCGACTAGATTCAAGAAGCGATCAAAGTAGGACTTGTTTTCTTTCAAATCCTTTTTCAGTCTTTGTGCCTCTGTCAATTCATCCGTAATTAAGCCATCAATGGGTTGTTGCAAATACTTCGTCAACTTTTGCTTGTCATTGATGGTCCAGACATAGAGCTCTTTTTTCATCTCATGGGCCTGGGTTACCAAATTCTTTTGATAAGAAAAGTCTTCAATGGCAAAAAAGTCAACTGAGACCTTTTCAAAGCGACCGAATTGAATAGGAATGACGTAGCCGGTCTTGATCTCAGGGGCTTTCTTCTCGACCTTTTCCATAACCGACAGATCCAAAGACATAGCCGGATAGTCCTTCTCAACCCCTAAATCCCGCATCTTCTGCACGAAAAGATCCACATAATTAGCAGGCTCTCCACCATGAGACTTAAGCTCGACCAAGAGCTTCATCTTCAATTCTTTGGCCCGTTTGACATATTCCTCAAATGAAGGGATATGACTCGTGTGACCATCCTGTTGAATCTTGAGGCCTTGCACCTCAGCTAGGGTCATGTCTTTCACATCCTTGTCCACCCCAGCAAGGCGCTTGAGATTGTAGTCATGCATGACGACAAATTGATGGTCCTTAGTGAGAAGAATGTCCATCTCTGCATAAGCTGCCTTTTCCTTGGCAGCTGCTTCTAAGGCTTCCAGAGAATTTTCTACCCCTTTAGAGACATCGCCACGATGGGCGATGAGCTTGATCTGGTCATTCACCTTTAGGGTTGCCAGTTCATAGGCTGATATACCCGATTGGACCATGAGAAAGACCACTGTCAGGGCAAAGAGCCCCTTCATCTTTCGACTGCCTTTCGAGCGCATGACCGATCGGCTCGGTACTTCCCATGCAGAATCCAAGATAATGCCGAGCGACCCCACCTTTGTCAAGACTGTAAAAATAAATAGGAAGGTCCGAATCAAGACCAAGAAGATGGTCTCCACCCAGAAATACTGGCCCTCTTTATCGATCACGGTCAAGGTAAAGACCAAACCCAAGATCAATAAAATCCCTAGAAAGGTTAAGAGAAACTCAAAGGACAGAATTCTCCATAAGAGTCGAAAGCCTCCTCTTTTGGTCATGCTCCAGCTTTTTTTCAAAGCACGACCAAATGGCAATTCCTCCACCACGAGGTTGGGGACCGTATAGATGAGGCGAAGATTGAGATAGATAAAGGTAAGCTGCACCACAAAGAGTCCGATGGAGCCCATCGTAGTCTTTTCAAACTCCCCTGTGATAAAGCTTGGAATATAAAGCCCATCTGTCAAGGTCGATCCAATCAAGACACCTGCGACAGGCAAGGTCAAAAGAAGATAGAGCAGAAAGTAAAGCAGGTTTCTCCCCGACAAATCCTTCAAACGACCAAATGATTGCCGCAAGACTTTTTTAAAGGACAAGTGTCGGTCGGTTCGCGATAGGTAAATGACCGAAATCAGGGTCCGCATCTCCAGCATAAACAAGAAAGCAAAGACCATGATAAAGACCAAAAGAGCCAGCAAGCTCAAGGGATGGCTCATAACAGAGACAAGGTTGTTCTTATCGATATTAGCCTGACCCGCAAGCAAGACTGCCAGATGAAAGAGCCAAGTCAAGGCCGCAGCCCCAATACCAACGACAAATTGTAGCAAAATTCCAATCGCGATAAAGGACCATTTGTTGCGCCAGATCAAATAAAAGGCCCCCTTTAAGTCTTGCCAGTAAGTCCGTTTCATCTCAATCCCTTTCCTTTCTTTCATTCCCTTAGAATAGCGGAAAAGCCTTCTCTTGTCAATGCGTTTCAAAAGAAAGAGAGTGGGACAGAAATCGGTAATTCGTTAGAATTCGATTTCGTCGTCCCACCTCCGCACAGTTGAGTAGGGCTGTAAAAGCTGATGAAATCAGCGTAGTAGAGCCCACTCAACCACTGCGTCTTGCTCTACAATCCAAAGACAATTGAGAGGCTCGGACTTTTGTCCCAGACTCTTCTATTTATTCAGCTAAGAGCACTTCTTTAATCGTTTGTTTTTGGAGTTTTCTGTTGGATAGATAAAAGAGGCTTTCATAAACCACCACAAAACCTATTAAAGTCCAAAAGCACACATTCCCATCAAAGTGATGCTCAATCTTTTCAGGAACCGTATCTTTGATCACACCGATCAAAATTTCCATGATGCCATATTGATAAGCTGTCCCAAGAACAAATCCTAAATAAGCCCAGAAACGATAGGGAGCGAGAATATGATTTTGGCATTCCCGATCAGTGTAGCCAAAAGCCTTCATAAGAGCCAAGGTTTCCCGACTTTCAGAGACAACAATTCCCAATGACAAAAAGAGAATCGAGAAAGAAAGGATCAAACCAATCATGATCATCATGGTTTGGATGATATCATCTGTGTAATCCCTGAGGCCAAAGGACAATTGAACCATGGCCGCAAAACACATGGAGCCAAAGACTACAAAAAACAAGATAGATTTTCTTCCCCAAATCAGTGACGAAGCTAGCTCTTTTAAGAAGTCTTTCTCTTTCTTAGGAGCCCTCTTTCTCCTTTGGACCTTGATTGGTGTTGGAGATTTTTTCAATAAGCGAAGCGCTGGCGTTTGTAGTTGTCTTCTAGCATAACCAATCGCGAGAAGCATAAAGAAGGTCGTTGGCAGGATCACCAAGGCAAGCAAGAGCTGCCAATGAAAGTGAATGGTAATTTCTGGCAAAATCCCCTTCTCATTACGGAAGTCGTAAAAATGTCCCATCATGAGAAATGAAGCGAAATAGCCAAGAAGCGCTCCAGCTCCAAAACTGAGCCCGAAGGCCCAAAACCGTTTAGCTAACTGGCCATTGCTGTATCCCAAAGCCTTTAAAATCCCTAATTGTTCCTTGTGGTCATCAACAAATTGTTTGATATAAAAACACATGAGAAGGACCGACGTCAAGGACAAGACAACCCCACTGACCATGGCCACCATCCAGGAAAGCGAAACCTGGGCATCATAGTAGGTCTGCATCATGGGATTGGTTTTCGAAATCTCCAACTGCTCGATATCCAGGTAAAAATTCAAGAAGAGATTGGCCACAAAGACCGCACAAACCCCAATGATACTGACGACAACTAATTTACGAATATCTTTTACTGAAAACATGGCTTACCATCCAATCTCATAAGCAGTCTGAGGCTGATCATTGGTCACAACTTCGGTAATCTTGCCACTATTAACTCGAATGATGGTTCTGGCCATATCCGCAATATTTTGGTTGTGCGTCACCATGATGAGGGTAAAGCCCAGCTTTTCCTTCAGTTTCCAGATATAGTCCAGAATCTTGCGCCCTGTTTCTTCATCGAGGGCTCCCGTCGGCTCATCTAAGAAAAGAATCTCAGGCTTTTTGGCCAAGGCCCGGGCAATAGAGACTCTCTGCTGTTCCCCACCCGACAATTCACTCGGATACTTATCTAGCTTATCGCCAAGTCCCAAATCCTCGATGATCTGCAAAAAATCATGATTGTCTGCCAGGTCAGCTCCCATCTTTACATTTTGTCTGACCGTTAGATTCGGCAATAGATAATACTGCTGGAAAATAAAGGCAATCTTCTCACGTCTAAAGGCTGTCAATTGAGCATCCGTGAGTTGTGATAAATCTTGTCCTTGAATGAGGATATGCCCCTCGTCTACCTTTTCTAAGCCTGATAACACATTTAAGAGAGTTGACTTGCCCGATCCAGAAGGACCAAGGATAACCACATCATCCTGGTCTTGAATCTGCAAATCAATTCCCTTTAAAACCTTGGTTTGGCCGTAACTTTTGTGCACATTTTCTAGTTGAATCATTTCTTTCCTACCATTTCTTTGATGAGAGATTGACAAACCTCTGTCAGTAATCCAATCACTTCTTCCATGCTGAACTGGTAAATACCAGAAGCAACCATAGAGGCCATCCCGTGCGAGTAGATAAAGAGATGCTGGTACAAGCGACCAGCCTCCTCTACAGTCAAAGGATAGTCTGCGACAATCGAAGCCAGAACCAATTGGTAACTATGATCCTTCATGGGAAGAAAATCTTGAAAGCGACGAATCGGCTCTTTGCTAGGATTTTGGAAAAGCAATTGAAAAAGTTGGGGCTCATTTGAGGCGAAAAGGATATAAGCAACCCCGACAGATCGGAAAGGCTTCTCATCTTCTAAGGCCTTACGAATATACTCCACCACGACCATCTCCGCCGCAGCAATAACCTCTGTCTGTAACTCAGCCATATTAGCAAATTGCCCAAAAATGACTCTCGGTGTGGCTCCTAGTTTCTCCGCTAATGCTCGAGCTGTCAAGCTAGCCATGCCCTCTTCTCTCACCAATTGTAAAGCTGTCCCAATGATAGCCTCTTTACTAAATTTAACCTTGGGTGGCATAAGACTCCTTTCAAGCAACGTACGTTGCGCAACACTTGTTGCATAAAGATTACCATAAAAAAGAAAGACTTGTCAAGAAAAAACTGAAAACTACAAAACAAAATACCAGACCACCGATAATAGTGAAATCTGGTTTACTATCAAGATTCTAAGGCAAATCATTTCCCGCCGCCAGGTAGATTTGGTACCATTCCTTGCGCGTTAGGGTAACTTCTGCTGCTTTTCCTGCTTCAAGGACATGCTGGGGTTTGGTCGTTCCGATGACAGCCTGCATCTTTCCTGGATAGCGGAGGACCCAGGCAAGGGCGATAGCTGTCGGTGTGACCTGATATTTTTTCGCCAAGTCAGTAAGGACGTGATTGAGGGCCGCAAACTCTTCCTTGCCGACAAAATTCCCCTTGAAATAACCATGCTGGAGGACAGACCAGGCCTGAATCACCGTATCAGTTAAGCGACAATACTCAAAGACACTACCATCTCGCACGGCTGCTTTAGGGCCTTCCATGTTGACATGAAAACCAGCTTCAAAGCTCGGTGTAAAGGCGGCACTCAACTGCAACTGGTTGACCTTGAGAGGTTGTTTGACAGCCGTTTTGAGCAATTCCATCATCATGGGATTTTGATTGGACACCCCAAAATGACGAACCTTGCCCGCTTGCTCCAAGTGATCAAAAGCTTCCGCCACCTCTTCAGGCTCCATGAGGGCATCCGGTCGATGAAGGAGAAGACTATCTAAGCGCTCGATCTGCAGACGCTCGAGAATGCCATCGACAGAGCCCAAAATATAGTCCTTGGAAAAATCAAAATAGGTAAAGCCGTCTTTGCGAATCCCACACTTGGACTGGATCCACATCTGGTCCCGAAGATCCGGACGACGCTTGAGAACCTTACCCAGCAGTACCTCACACTGGCCATCGCCATAAATATCTGCTAGATCAAAGGTGTTGATCCCAATCGACAAGGCTGCCTCCACCAAGGCCTCCACCTCTTCTTCACTCATCTGACTGATCCGCATCATCCCAAGGACAATCGTGGACAGACGCTCATTTTCAGCAAACTCAATATAGTTCATGTCCGCCTCCTTTTCTGTAGTTCTATTGTAGTGAAAAGGCTTGCAAAAGTCAATTTGCAATCAAAAAGCCCTCAGCTGTTTCTGAGGACTTGTTTGATTAGCGATAGCTAAGAGCACGTTTGATGGTCTTCCATGGTCCGAGGTCATCGGTCTGAAGGATCAGGCTCGCATAGATACGGGCAATGAGAACTGTTCCCACGATGGTAAAGAGAACCGCAATTCCCAATGAACCCCAAGATTCAAGACCAGACGCATAGCCATTAATGGTACGGAAAGGCATGAAGAAGGTTGAGAAGAAAGGAATGTAGGAACCGATCTTCAATAAGAAGACGTCACCGGCACTTCCCAAGGTGGTTACCCCAAGGAAGCTAAAGATAACTAACATCATCAGTGGTGAAATCGCTTTTCCTGAATCTTCTGGTCGTGCAACTGTAGAGCCTAAGAAGGCAGAGAGCACCACATACATAAAGATCCCAAGGATAATGAAGAAGACGGTATTAAGCGAGATCGCTTCTGCTAGGTGTTGGGTTATAGGAGAGTTTGGAGCGAGAAAATCCTTGACAACTGGGATATCTGCTCTAAAGATCCAAACCGCTACTAGACCAACAACATAGACAAAAATATGGGTAAAGATCACTCCGAAGAGTCCGAGCATGCGTGCGAAGAAATAGTCGGTTGCTTTGATACTAGAGAAGACCACTTCCATGATCTTAGTTCCCTTTTCACTGGCCACTTCTTGGGCTGTGATACTAGAGTAGAAGATCAAAATCATATAAAGCAGCATTCCCAGACCACCTGCAACCATGGTTTGCACCATTTTCAAGCCTTCTTTTTTCTCGTCAATTTTTTCTTTGAGAGAAACCTGTTGAGACAAGGCTGTCAGTTGCTCTTTGCTTAGATTAGCACGGGCCATATTGATCCCTTGTTGGACTTGGCTTAATTTCGCAGCGACAAGCGATTTTAAATCTGTTTTCATGGCTTGATCGCCAACATAAGTCGCTTCTAGCTGGCCATCTTTTTCATCGACCATTAGGTAAGCAGCTGCTTTCTCGTCCTTGATGGCTTTTTTAGCTGCAGCTTCATCCTTGTAGTCCAAGGTCAAGCCATCGGTTCCTTTGAGGCTTTCTTTGACAGCTGGCACTTCTGTCACCAAGGCCACTTGGTTTTTGGCATCTGTAGAAGAACCTGTCAGATAACCGATTCCAATGCTCAATCCCAAAAAGAGGAAGGGGCCAAAGACCATGAAGAGGAAACTCCATGATTTCACTTGTCTGATATAGGTTTCTTTCATTACGACAAACATCTGTTTCATACTTCTACTCCTGATTCAAGTTTAAAGATCTCATCAATAGTTGGGGCTTGGTGGTCAAAGGTCGCAAGGTAGTGGCCCTTGGTCAAGCGGTCAAATAATTCTGGTCCAGCTGACGCATCATCCAAGATCAGCTTCCAAGTCCCTTGCTTGGTCATGCTGACCTTGGTCACGTGTGGCAGAGCTTCTAGCTCTTCTTTGCTAAAGTCGTTAGAGACAAAGAGGCGAGTCTTACCATAGCTATTCCGGACCTCTTGGACAGGCCCTGAAAGGACCACCGAACCATCACGGATCATTAGGATATCATCACACAACTCTTCGACGTTGGTCATGACGTGGTCAGAAAAGATAATGGTGGCTCCACGCTCTTTTTCTTCAAAGATGACCTGCTTGAGCACTTCTGTGTTGACCGGATCCAATCCGCTAAAGGGTTCATCTAAAATGATCAATTTAGGCTCATGGATCAAGGTGATGATCAGTTGAACCTTCTGTTGGTTCCCTTTTGAGAGGCTCTTGATTTTATCAGTCAATTTCCCTTTTACTTGGAGTTTTTCCATCCAGGTCGGTAATTTTTCCTTGACCTCGGCAGTGCTCATTCCTTTTAAGGCAGCCAAATAGCGGACCTGCTCAAAAATCGTGAGTTTTGGCATGAGACTGCGCTCTTCCGGCAAATAACCAATTTCTTTGTAAGTTTCTTGCGTAATCGCTTTGCCATCTAGGCGGATCTCACCGCTATAGTCCAAAAAACGCAGGATGCTGTGGAAAATGGTGGTTTTTCCGGCCCCATTTTTCCCAACCAAACCAAGGATATGCCCTTGTTGAGCTGTTAGATCCACTCCAAAGAGGACCTGCTTATTGCCAAAGCTTTTTTCTAAATGTCTAATTTCTAACATGAATGACTCCTTTACTCTTTATAATAACGTTTGGTAATTTTGTATTGTGAAATAAGGATATAAATATAGATGATGGATACAACGAACAAAGCTAAGAGGATATCCGTATTGAAGGCAATTCCAATGATTAAGAGAGCAATGAGAAGGCTCGGCAAGATATAATTGCTTAACTTAACCACCACTTCAAAATTTTCCTCGTAGCTAATCTGTTTTTCAGCTTCATCCATCATACTCATCAAAAATTCCCGCACTTCCTTGGCATTGGCATTGCGAGGAATCGGTTTTCCATAAAGCAAATGGAAGGTCTTGCGAAAGAAGGTATCCGATAAGAAAAATAAAGCAATCAAAACGAGAAAGAGATAGAGCATGGTAAAAGTTCCAAAGATAAAAGCCAAGTGCCCTGTGGAAGGTCTATCCATATACACCAATTGACTATAAAAGATGATGACTAAAAAGTATGGCAAGATCATGGTACCTTTAAAAATGGTCGCTAACCCATACAGTTTTTTATTTTGAATGTCATAGTGATAGGCTTCGTCTTCGTCTTCTATCTGAAGCATTTTTTGATGGACTTTTCTCGCGCTTATTAGTAAGGCTATCGTGACCATAAACAAGATAAGAAACAAAAGTATTGAACCCAAAAGGAGTACTTCTTTACTAAAGAAGGATTGGATTTCAAGGGGTTTTTCGGATCCGAACATGCCTGTCAAAAAACCAATGACTCCTCCAATCAAGCCGGAAACTGTAATGATTCCGACATTTCTCCAAAACCGGTAACGAGCGGATCGTTCTTGTTGTTGCTTTTTCATATTATTCTTCTCCCTCTACTAGACTAAAGACATTCTCCACTGGTTCATTGAAGATCTGGGCAATGGTCATGGCGATAATGACAGAAGGTGTATACTCACCACGTTCCAAGAGACTGATGGACTGGCGCGAGACCCCTGCTAGCTTGGCTAGCTCGGATTGGTTGAGTCCATCACGCGCCCTCAGCTCTTTCAATCGATTTTTTAAGATCATGGCTTTCGCCCCCTTATAGTTGAATATCTTGAATATCTTCGATACGGACTAATTTGGTTTCTTTTTGTTGTTTATTGGTCTCACGACTCAATTTGACCCAATCTTCATCGATATCCATAATTTCATATTTGGTTCCAAAACCATTTACTGTGACAGTGACCGTTTGGCCTTTCAATTCTTCTAAAAGTCTAGACATGTCTTGATTTCCTTTCACTTGTTTTTCTAATCTTTTGATACGTTTGTTCAACCTTTTTATCTTCTTTTCTGAGCTTGCATAAATGATAACCAGAAAAGGGATAAATAGAATCCATATGGCTCCCATAAGAAAACCTCTCCTTCTTTCAACTAAAATCATTGTAACACTTTTTTCTCTTTTTGACAAGCATGTTTGTCAAAAAAATAAAAATATTTGTCAAAAATAGAAGGATGGTTGACATGGATATTTTGAGATAAGAAATAAAAAGCCCGCATTTGCGCACCTTTTAACGATCCTTTTTCCATTGACAAGCTCTGTAAAAAATTTTTATAATATAGAAAATACGACTAAGGAGAACCTACATGACGATTCGTTTAGCGCAACCAAAAGATATTCCTGCTTTGATTGGTCTCTTAGAACAGATTCTTTCCGTTCACCACCAAGCTCGTCCCGATATTTTCAAAGGAAGTGGCGGCAAATATAGTGAAGAAGAATTGGAAAAGTTAATGACGCAAGAGCAGACACCGATTTTCGTCTATGAAAATGAAGGTGGCCAGATCCTGGGACATCTCTTCGTCACCATTAAAGAAGTCTCTGACAATCCTGTGCTTCATCCCATTAAAACCCTCTTTATCGAGGATTTGTGTGTCGATCAAGCAACGCGTGGGCAAAAGATCGGTGATCAACTTTATCAATTCGCTGTCAGCTATGCCAAGGAAATCGGCTGCTACAACCTGACTCTTAATGTCTGGAATGACAATGAAGGAGCCCTTCGCTTCTATCAAAGACAGGGCATGAAACCTCAAGAAACGGTCATGGAAACCATCTTGTAAAATGAATTTTAAAAACCGTTGATGAGTCATCAACGGTTTTTTCTATACACATTTTAACGCACTTCTGCATTGACTTTTTCTTCAAGT
This sequence comes from Streptococcus mobilis, assembly GCF_059727625.1. NCBI lineage: Bacteria > Bacillati > Bacillota > Bacilli > Lactobacillales > Streptococcaceae > Streptococcus > Streptococcus mobilis. Next base: position 841,017 of record NZ_AP041823.1, on the reverse strand, counting down.
GAAGCTTGGATTTTTTCCATGTAGCGTGCGACTTCTTCGTCTGTCAAACTATCTTCTGGATTTTGGAAGGTCAAACTGTAGGCCATAGACTTCATGCCAAGTCCTAGTTTTTCACCTGAGAAGACGTCAAAGAGTTTGATGTCTGTTAAACGTTTCACGCCAGCAGCTTGAATGGCATCAACCACCTCTTGGTGAGTCACTTCTGCTTTGAGGAGAAGGGCGATATCACGGCTGACTGCTGGGAATTTAGTAATTTCCACAAAGGCTGCGGCTGGTTGAAGGGCTGCCTCAATAGCAGATAAGTTCAATTCTGCCACATAGGTTTCTGGGATATCATAAGACTTAGCTGTTACAGGATGCACTTGCCCCAAGACCCCAATCACCTGGTCACCAAGTGAGAGCAAGGCTGTACGTCCTGGGTGAAGGCTAGCGATTTCAGAGGTTGCTGTATAAGTCACTTCAAGACCCAAGCGAGCAAAGAGGGCTTCCAAGATTCCCTTAGCATAGAAGAAGTCAACTGGAACAGCTGCTGTTTGGAAATCTTTTTCAGCAACTAAACCTGTCAAAGCAAAGGCAAAGCTATTGATTTCGTTTGGCAAGTCTTCTTTTGGATTGCCTGTCTGTTCAAAGACTTTTCCGATCTCATAGAGAGCCAAATCTTTGTTCTTACGAGCGACATTATAAGCTACAGTATCCAAGATTCCTGAGATCATATTTTGACGAAGGACTGAACGATCCACAGTCATTGGCCACATGAGCTCTGTTAAATTGCTTGGCGAAGTCGCAAATTCAACGGCTTTTTCAGGAGTTGTTAAAGCATAAGTAATGATTTCAGTTAAGCCTGCTCCTTCAGCAATAGTCCGAACTTGACGACGGAGTTTTTGAGTCGCAGTCAATTCACCGGCTGTCCCATCATCTTTTGGAAGGGTTGCTGGTAATTTGTCATAGCCATAAATCCGAGCGATTTCTTCAAAGAGGTCCGCTTCAATCGTGATGTCCCAACGGCGACGAGGAACGCTGACTGTGAAGCTTGCTGCATTTCCAGAAAGGCCAAAACCAAGACGACGGAAGACATCTTCGACATCTGCGTAGGAAAGCTCTGTTCCAAGGACACGGTTCACATCTGCAAGAGTGGAAGAAACTTCCACATCTGAAGTATCCAACTGGCCTGCTGAAACGATGCCCTTACGCACGGTCGCACCAGCCAATTCAGCAATCATGCTCGCTGCTGCATCAAGGGCTTCATTAACGGTTGCCACGTTGATCCCTTTTTCAAAGCGAGAAGATGATTCAGAGCGTAGGTTGAGACGACCACTTGTCTTACGGATCGATTTGCCATTGAAGACAGCCGCTTCAAGGACGACACGAGTAGACTTTTCAGAGATTTCTGTAGCCTCTCCACCCATGACACCGGCAAGGGCTACTGGTTTGTCAGCAACCGTAATCACGAGGTCACTTGTTTCCAACTCACGCTCTTCCCCGTCCAAGGTCACCAATTTTTCACCAGCACGCGCTTCACGCACACGGATATCAGTCCCTTCAAAGGTATCCAAGTCAAAGGCATGCATAGGCTGACCAAAGTAAAGCAGGATATAGTTGGTCACGTCGACCACATTATTGATGGGACGGATACCTTCATTCATGAGGAGGTTTTGCAACCATTGTGGACTTGGTGCAATGGTCACATTGTCCAAAATACGAGCTGCATAATAAGGAGCCTTGTCTGTGTCAATGCTGACAGAAAGAGCATCCACTGCAACTTGGTCTGTTTCGGTCAAGGTAAAGTCTTTGAAGCTCACTGCCTTGTCATAGATGGCTGCTACTTCATGTGCTACCCCACGCATCGAAAGGGCATCTGCACGGTTTGGAGTGATAGAAAGCTCGATGATTTCATCATCCAAGTCTAGATAAGAGAAGACTTCCTCACCTGGGACAGCATCTTCTGGCAAGATTTGGATCCCATCTGCAAATTCTTTCGGTACAACGGAATCAGAAATGCCCAACTCACCAAGTGAACAGATCATCCCAAGGGATTCCAAACCACGGATTTTCCCTTTTTTAATCTTGTAGTTATCTGCGATGCGAGCACCTGGAAGAGCCACCATAACCTTGATGCCTGCACGCACATTTGGTGCTCCACAGACGATTTGACGGGCTTCTTCTTCCCCCACATTAACTTGGCAGACATGAAGGTGTGTCTCTGGCACATCTTCACAAGACAAAACTTCTCCGACGACAATTTTTGAGAGACCATCAGCAGGCGATTCCACACCTTCTACTTCGATCCCTGTAGTTGACATTTTTTCAGCCAACTCTTGTGATGGCACATCAATGTCCACCAATTCTTTTAACCATTTATAACTAACTAACATATGTAAGATACCAAGGGCTAAGCTGAAATCTATATATCTTTCCTAGATCTCCATCCACCCTCGTTTTGATCCTTTCATTTTGTGTTTTCCAGCTCGAGGCTGGCTTAGGAAGGTCTAGTAACCTCCCCTTCTCTAGAATAGAAGTTTCTTGTTCCTTCTAGATCAATTTCTTTCTCAACAACCAGTCTGTATCCACGGTATCTCCGGTGATATACTGGTGTTCACTAAATCGTTCAAATCCAAAGCGGTAGTAAAAATCTTGTGCCTTAAAGTTGCGTTCCCAGACACCTAGCCAGGCCCACTCAAAGCCCCGACTCTTGGCTTGATCCAGGGCAAAGATAAACATTTCCTTGCCAAAACCAGCCCCATGCCATTCCTTTTTGACATAGATCCGTTGGATCTCAAAGGACTTGTCCATCTCTACTGGCTCGGTCTGTGCTTGGCCCCAGTTGATCTTGAGAAAACCACAGATTTCTTGTTCTTCATTGAGGACAAAATAGGTTTCAGATTCTGGATCTCGCAGATCCTTCTCGATTTGCTCCAAAGAGAGCACGGTGGAGAAGTAATCTTCCAAATCTTTCTCAACAATATAGGGACCAAAGGTATCCCGATAGGTTTCCACCTCTAGGTCACGCAGGGTATGTGCCTGGTCGATTTTTACTCTAACTAACATGATTATTTAAACTGTTCTGAGAAGCGAACATCTCCTTGATAGAAGCCACGGATATCATTGATTCCATAACGAAGCATGGCTACACGCTCCTGACCAAGTCCGAAGGCGAATCCTGAATAGACTGTTGAATCAATGCCACTCATCTCAAGCACGCGTGGGTGAACCATACCGGCCCCCATGATTTCGATCCAACCGGTCTTCTTACATACATTACATCCCGCTCCGCCACACTTGAAGCAAGAAACATCGACCTCAACAGAAGGCTCGGTAAATGGGAAGTAAGAAGGACGCAGACGGATTTGACGTTCTGCACCAAACATCTTTTGCACGATCAACTGAAGCGTTCCTTGAAGGTCCGCCATAGAAATGTTTTTCCCAACGACCAAGCCTTCGATCTGATGGAATTGGTGGCTGTGGGTCGCATCATCAGTATCCCGACGGAATACACGCCCTGGAGAGATCATCTTCAAAGGTCCCTTGCTAAAGTCATGCGCGTCCATCGCCCGCGCCTGTACTGGTGAGGTATGGGTCCGAAGCAAGATTTCTTCTGTGATATAGAAGGTATCCTGCATATCCCGCGCTGGGTGATCTTTAGGCAGATTCATGCGTTCAAAGTTGTAGTAGTCTTGCTCCACTTCAAAGCCGTCCACGACTTGGTAGCCCATCCCGATAAAGATATCTTCGATTTCTTCACTGGTTTGGGTCAAGATATGACGGTAACCACTAGCAACCGGACGACCGGGAAGGGTCACATCGATGCTTTCGCTAGCTAGTTTCGCTTGGACTTTCTTTTCTTCCAAGAGTTTGGTTGTTTCTTCAAAGGCAGCCGTCAAAACATCGCGGGCTTCATTGACGTGTTTCCCGATAACCGGACGCATCTCAGCAGAGACATCTTTCATCCCTTTGAGGATCTCAGTCAGAGATCCTTTTTTCCCAAGGACAGAGACCCGTAGTTCTTGCAATTCTTTTTCATTTTCAGCAGAGATCTGCTTCAAAGCTGCCAGCGTTTCTTCGCGAAGCGCTTTTAATTGTTCTTCAATCGTTGACATATTTCCTCCATCATGGTCCCTCTACAGACATAGAAAAAACCACGCGCCAACACCCACATTCGGAGCGTTGACACGCGGTACCATCCGTTTTTATCTGTAAACCAGACCTTAATTTCTAAATCCTTTACGCAAGTGAATTCACTCAGCTTTCATGCAAAGAGCTTTCAGTCACGGCCCTTCTCCCTGTCGCACTTCCCTTGAGATACTAGTCTTGCAGATTTCTATTCGATTACTACATAGTTTATCAGATTTTTAGTTAAAAAACAAGTTAGATGAGACCAATTCACTAGAAAAAGGAACAAGAGACAGTACATTATCTATTTGCCTTGTCTATTTCATCTGCTTGCCTTTCCAATAGAAGAGTTGTTGCTTGGTTAAAACCATCACACCAGTTATACCATTTTGCTTCATACTCATCTTGAGGCAAGATACGATGTTTTAAATCCAAAACAGAGGTTATCTTTCTTTCCTCGCAAGCTTGCGCATAGAGAGCATACAACTCATCGCCACCATCTCTATCAAACTCAGCAGTAATCGTATCCCGATCTGCCAATAAAGCCTGATAAGCCCTGTGATGCCCGTCTGTAATCAAGAAGCGATTTCCAAATGCAAGAACACTAATTGGATCCACATTGATGATGTCTGCCGACTGATCCAGCATCTGGATAGCTTGTAACTTCTTTTCTGATAAATATAGTTGGGTCGGATGAAGATCTGTTATCTTGACTTCCATTTCTTTCTCCTCTACCATGAGTAACATAGTTGGTCATGAGCACTGGTAGACATTTTTAAAGGTCACGATTTAAAGACCTGCCAAAGCCAAATTCCCCTGCCATTCTTGTGATTCGTTTCCTTTTTATTTAATGACTTGTCCAGCATCTTTCAAGACAGATTCTGGAATAGTAATGCCCAATTCATCTGCGACTTTTTTATTGATGACAGATTTTCCTTGGCTAAAGATTTCAACAGGTGTATCCGCAGGTTTTTGACCTTTCAAAATCTTCGCAGCCATTTTACCAGTTGCTACTCCAAGATCATGTTGGTCGACAACGACTGAACCAAGACCACCAGCTTCTACCATAGCTGTCGCACTTGGGAAGATTGGTTTTTTAGCTGTTTTGTTTGCTTCGACAACTGTTGAGAAGGCTGAAGCGATGGTATTGTCGATTGGAACCCAGATAGCATCCACTTTACCTGACATAACAGATACTGTTGAAGCAATTTCGTTTGTAGAAGGAACTGAATACGGAACCACCTTGTAGCCTGCTTTTTCAGCCAATTTTGTAAATTCTTCTACTTGAGATTTAGAATTGTCTTCACTGGTTGAGTAAAGGGCACCGATTGTTTTTACGTTCGGAGTCAATTCTTTGATCAATTTCAATTGTTGCTCCGTTGGATTGTGGTCAGATACCCCTGTGATATTGCCACCTGGTTTTTTCAAATCTTTGACCAAGTTTGCACCGACTGGATCGGTGATGGCTCCCATGACAATTGGTTTGTCTTTGGTTGCACTAGCCAAACCTTGAGCAGATGGAGTTGCAATCCCAATCAAGACTTGGTTATCCTTGTCTACCAATTGTTTACTCATGGTTGCAACCTTGTTTTGGTCGCCTTCTGCATTGAGGAAATCAATGTCCACTTTGTCTTTGTCATAACCTTCTTCAGCCAAACCATCTTGAATTCCCTTGTAGATCAAATCAAGCGAAGGGTGGCTGACCAACTGCAAGACCCCAACTTTAGCCTTTTCATTGCTAGTTGCTGCCTTGTTGTCTTTGCCTGCTGTAGCTGAATAGATCGCTGTCCCAATGACTGCTGCTGCAATCAAACCAATAATTCCCATTAACCGTTTATTTTTCATTTTTAATACCTCTTCTATCTTTTTATTTTCTTCTATTTTTCATCCTCTAAAGAATGCGACGCCATCGTTTCTTCATATCTTTTCTCCCTTCTCATCTAAAACAAAAAACACGCCCACACATAGCAAAAGCTATGTGAGGACGTGTCATCGCGGTGCCACCTCACTTATGGGAAAAGGATAGTCTCTCCCCATATCTCTGTCTTGTCTAGCAACAAGTTGCACGATAAGGTGTGCCAACCGAATTTTTATTGTTTCAAATTCATCTCATCATTAGTCCAATTTCATAAACTGCCGCTACCCACTCTCAGCAACCGTGGGCTCTCTTGAAACTTTCATTTACTACTTTTCTAATTTCTTACATTTTAAAGTTTTCTTTCAAAAATGTCAATACTTTTTCAGTATTTTTTTGGAAACGTTCGCATTTTCTATATTACATCCCCTTGCTTCTTTCTGGGATTTCCGCTCTATTTTTGATATAATTTACTAGAATAAACGCTAGAATGATGAGGAATCCCATGTCTTTTGATGGATTTTTTTTACACCATATGGTCCACGAATTGAAGGCTGAACTCTTAAGTGGTCGCATTCAAAAAATTAATCAACCTTTCGAGCAAGAATTGGTACTCCAAATCCGAGGCAATCGGAAAAACCAAAAACTCTTGCTCTCTGCCCATTCTGTTTTCGGACGGATCCAACGGACCCAGACCAACTTTGAAAATCCTGCCTTTCCTAATACCTTTATTATGGTCATGCGTAAATATCTTCAAGGCGCTGTCATCGAAGGGATTGAGCAATTGGAGAACGACCGGATTCTCGAAATCCGTGTCTCCAATAAAAACGAAATTGGAGATGCTATTTCTGTCAGCCTCATGATCGAAATCATGGGCAAGCACAGTAATATTATTCTCCTAGACCGGACCAGCAATAAAATCATCGAAGCCATCAAACATGTCGGCTTCTCACAAAATAGCTACCGGACTATTCTTCCTGGATCAACCTATGTAGCCCCTCCGAAAACCGACGCGGTCAATCCTTTTACAATTGGAGATGAAGCCCTCTTCGCCCTTCTTCACAAGGAAGAGTTAAGCCCCAAAAACCTTCAAAAATGTTTCCAAGGTTTGGGGCGAGATACAGCTCAAGAATTAGCCAAGCGACTTGAGACGGATGAAAAATTAAAGACCTTCCGTGCCTTTTTCAAGGCACCTTCTGAGCCTCGCCTAACGACCAAATCCTTCTCGGCTATCCCCTTTGCAGATGCGACCAGTCAAACGTTTGAGACACTTTCAGATCTGCTAGATGACTATTACCGAGACAAGGCTGAGCGCGATCGGGTGCAACAACAGGCCAGTGAATTGATCCGCAAGGTCGAAAACGATCTTGAAAAGAACCGGAAAAAATTAGCCAAACAAGAAGCCGAGTTAGTAGCGACCGACAATGCAGAAGAGTTCCGCCAAAAAGGAGAATTGCTGACAACTTTCCTCCATCAGGTACCAAACAACCAAGACCAGGTTGTCCTGGACAATTACTATACCAACGAACCCATCACCATCCAACTCAATAAGGCTCTGACCCCCAATCAAAATGCGCAACGCTACTTCAAACGCTACCAGAAGTTAAAAGAAGCCGTCAAACATTTGACCATCCTCATTCAAGAAACCAAGGAAACCATTTCTTATCTTGAAACGGTTGAAACGGCCCTTTCTCAAGCGAGCCTGGCTGAGGTGGCAGAGATTCGTGAAGAGTTAATCCAGACCGGCTTTATCAAACGGCGCAACCGAGAAAAAATTCATAAACGGAAAAAACCAGAAAAATACCTGGCTAGTGATGGCAAAACCATCATTTTAGTGGGTCGCAATAATCTGCAAAACGATGAACTGACCTTTAAAATCGCTAAAAAAGACGAACTCTGGTTCCATGCCAAAGATATCCCAGGCAGCCATGTCGTCATTACCGGAAATCTCGATCCGACGGATGAAGTGAAGACTGATGCCGCAGAGTTGGCCGCCTACTATTCCAAGGCCCGTCTCTCAAATCTGGTCCAAGTAGATATGATCGAAGCCAAGAAACTCAATAAACCAACCGGCGGAAAACCAGGCTTTGTGACCTATACCGGCCAGAAGACTCTGCGGGTTACCCCAGAAGAAGAAAAAATCAAAGCCATGAAACTAACAGACTGATTTTCAAAAATAAAATGAGGTCTACTTTTAGGCTCATTCAATATATATTGAAACTTTCCGCCGTGAGAAAAGTGCTAGAAACAATCTTGATTCTAGCACTCGGGAGTTTTGGAACCTTAGGTCCAAAACTAAGTCATGGAACTTCTTCGAAGTTCGCTGACGTCCGTTCTCACCTAAGGAAAGTTTCTTAAATAATATTATCTTCAATACGAAAGGTTGAGCGACGCTCAACCTTTTATTCTGCTTTATTGATGTCTTCTTTGACCTCATCGACATTGAATTTGGCAAAGAGGTACTGACGGTCTTGGACTGGGAAACGTTGATCCAGCTGATCGATAGCCCCCACCTCTACAATCCCTTCTGAGATGACAAAATCCATCACATGGCCACCAAAGGTGTGGTCATCTGAAATAAAGTGCAAATGGTATCCTGCCACACTCACGCCATGGAAAATTTCTGGTGTCCAAAAACCGACGATGGTCCCTGTGACATTTTCCCGTGTATACTCTGGCTGATGGGTTGCAACCTCTGCAAACTTCATCTCTGGTGTTGATTTTGGAATCATACGGACATGCATCTTGACAAAGTCACCACGAATCTTAATGGAGCGAAAAAGATTTTCGCCATCGTAATAAGACTCAATACGAGCTTCCAATTCCTCGTCCGTCATTTCAAAGCGTTGACGGAAAATCACTTCTGCTTGGTGAGGAACAACTGCCGCATAAGGAACCTTGGCATCAGGAGAAACTTCGACAATTTCAGGATGGTCGCCTGATCCCTTAGCCTGATAAGCCTTTCCATCTAATACGATCAACTCTCCATCAATAGAATCAAGCGTTCCAACTCCTAGATCCCCATGTTCCAAGAGTTCTCCAATCGTAAATGAACCCCCGTACAGACCTGCCATTAGGGCACCCAAGGTATTGTATTGAAAAAGTTTCACTGGTTCCATATTTTTCTCTCCTCATTCTATCTTCTACCAGTATACCACAAACTGTTCCGAAACTTCACGATATAGTTTTATTAGAGGCTATCATAGATGGTTTGCATCTGCACATCGTCTGGTACGATCGCCAAATACTGATTGGCCACTTCACGCGCCCTTGTCACATCGCCAGCTTCACGCAACAGATAAACATAGGTTTCGAGGAATTCTGGATTGTCCTTCAAGTCCTCATAGAGCTCTTGGTAGGCTGATACGGCTTCTCCTGTTTTCTCTAAGGCAGCCAAAGCACGGGCAATGTTCCAACGGGTGACAACCGTTTCGACTTCTTCATTTTGCCAATCTAAGACTTCGTCAAAACGCTCCTGTTCTAAATAAAGGGTAGTGAGGCGAAGAGCAATCTCTTCGATATCATCTGCCACTTCTTTAGCTTCTAACAGATAAGTTTCTGCCTGTTCAGGCTGGTGGAGCTCATAAGAAAGCTGAGAGGCAAGGAGCTTCAACTGTGCGTCAAATGGATTCTTCTCAATCCCTTGTTTGGCGATTTCAAGCGCTTTTTCACGGTCATTTTCTGCCTGTAAGGCCAAGGCATACCCGTACTCATAGCCTTCAAAATCAGGCGACAAGGTGTCAATTTGTTTGTAGTAGATCAGGGCTTTTTGGTATTCTTCTTGATCAGACAATAAGGTCGCCAATTCGTAGGCAATCTGGTCATCAAACTCAATCTCCAGAGCTTTCTCTAAGAAGGGCACAGCTGCTTCAAACCTACCAAGATTGGCATAGGCAAAACCAATCCGTTGATAGGTAGAAATCCCTGTCGCTTCCAAAATCTCCCGATTGTCCAACTGGGCATACTCTTGGATAGCCTCTTGGTAGCGTTCCAATTCCAGATCGATTTCTGCAAGCCCTAATTGAATGATCGGATCATCAGACAGACTGGCTGCTTCAACTAATTTTTCACGCGCCACATCTGCGAGACCTTCCAGCTGATAGAGATCTGCCTTGACCAAGAGACTGGCTACATACCAGTTAGACTCAGGGCCAATTTCTTCTAAATAAGCAAAGGCCTCTTCCGTTTGCCCTTCCTCTGCAAGGATGGTTGCCAAACTCAGATATACTTCTGGATAGGTTTCTGCAATCTGTTCATAAACCTCTTTTGCCTGAGGGTAAAAACCAATACTTTCAAGATATTGACCCAAATCCAATAGTTGCGCTTCACTATCTTCTAACAAGGCCTTTTGAAATTGAACTTCTGCTTCTTCTAGCTCTTGCTGATCAAGAGCTTCTACCATTTGTTGACTATGACTCACTGTGTTTTTCCTCTACTAATTCATGCTCTTCTTCATACAAACCACTGACTTCCTTGTACCACTCAAAGATGGCTCCGATCACCACCTTGGCAGATGCATAGACCGGAATCCCAAGGAAAACGCCCCAGATACCAAACATTGAACCCGATGTCAGTAAGACAAATAAAATGGTGATTGGATGGATATTCAACTGGCTTCCCAAAACCAAGGGCGATACAAAACGTCCTTCAATGGTTTGTTCCACAGCAAATACAATTAAGACCTTGATAAACATCTCTGGTCCTGCTACCAAGCCTAAGACTAAAGCAGGTAACATGGCTAAGAAACTACCCAAGTAAGGGATCAAGTTCAAGATCCCCGCAGAGATCCCAAGTGTCACTGCATAGCGTAAGCCAATGATCTTAAAGAAGATGATAAACATAATGGCCACGACAATAGCCACCGTGATTTGCCCCCGAACATAGTTGGAAAGCTGGGTATTGACGTCCGAGAGAACTTGTTCAGCTGATGTCCGAATCTTCGTTGGCAAGAAACGAACAATATGACCCTTTAAGTTTTTTCCATCACGAAGAAGATAAAAGACAATAAAAGGCATGATGATCAAGGCCACAATGACTTGTGAAGCAACTCCGATCAAGTTGCTGACCCAATTGACAGCCCGCCCAGAGATCGAACTGGCCCAAGTAGTAATATTTGCAGACAATTCCTTAGTGATCTCATCTAACTGAGGTTTGATATCTGAGGAGACGCGATTGTCTAGAAAATCATCGATGGTTGCATTGGCCTTCTCCAAATAAGTTGGCAGATTATGAAAGAAACTAATAACTTGTCGTTGGACAGCTGGAATCACGACAGCCAAACCCCAGATTAACAGGACTGCAATCAAGAAAAAGACGAAGGAAATCGCAAAAATCCGCTTAAGACCTTTTCTTTCAAGAAAGTCGACAATAGGATTGAGCAAGTAATAGAGCAAACCAGAAATAATGACTGGCAGCATGACAGCTCCTGCAAACTCAAAAATCGGAATAAAAATAAAGGTGATTTTACTCAAGACCAGAAGATTCAGACCCAAGAGCAAGGTGACTAAAAATACGGTAATGGCCTTATTGTCTAAAAACCATCTAAAAAACCAGGACATACTAAACTGTTTTTCTTTATTATCCACAGGGAACTCCTTTTCATTTCAATCTGTTTCTATTTTAGCATTTTTTGAGCGCGAAGTTACGAAAAAACTAGTAAAATCAGAAAGACCTCTCCCTTCTTCAACTAGCAATTGCCTTCCAATAGGACCTTTGATATAATAAACCTAACAAATCATACGAGGTGACCTATGTCTCAATCTATTTATTTCGGAACCTATACCAAAAAAGAATCCAAAGGAATCTACAAGGCGCAATTTGACCCTGAAACAGGGAACTTGAGCGATCTCCAACTCGTTGCCAGTGAGCCTAATCCAACCTTTATCGCTTTTTCAGAAAAAGGGAATCTTTACAGTGTCGGTGCCAAAGACGGAAAAGGTGGCATTGCCAGTTTTACAGCGGATTTTCAACCACTCAATCACGTTGTTGAAGAGGGGGCTCCTCTTTGTTACGTCTCAGTAGATGACAAACGCCAACTCGTCTACGGAGCCAACTACCATAAAGGCCAAGTCCTCGTCTACAAGATAGAAGCCGATGGCCAGCTGAGCCTCATCGACCAAGACACTCACGAAGGCAAGGGACCACACGAAAATCAAGCCAGTCCCCATGTTCACTTCGCTGATCTAACACCAGATCAGTACTTGATTACCTGTGATCTGGGTACCGATAGCCTGCATACTTATGAGGTTAGTGATCAAGGAAAACTAACCCTTCTCCATCACTACCAAACGGCACCAGGGGCAGGACCTCGACACCTTGTCTTTCATCCCCATCATAAGATCGCTTATCTGATCAATGAATTAAATGCTACCATTGATGTGCTCTTCTATGATGGCATGGGCGAATTTGAACACTTCCAAACCGTTTCAACCCTCCCTGAAGATTATGACGGCCAAAAATGGGCTTCCGCCATTAAGCTCTCAGCTGACGGAAAATTCCTTTATGCCTCTAACCGTGCACACAATTCCATTGCTGTATTTGAAGTGATCGCTGACGGGAGCTTAAAACTCATCGAGATCATCCCAACAGATGGCCTCAATCCTCGTGATTTCACTCTCAGTCCCGATCAACACTACCTCATTGCAGCCCATCAGGATTCCCCAAATGCCACTGTTTTCAAACGTGATCCAGAGACTGGACGGTTGTCTTCATTATCCCATGACTTTTACGTTCCAGAAGCCGTTTGTACCGTTTTTCACTAAGTCGTTTCAGTTGTCAAACCTTTCAAAAAATGATTAAATAGATGAGAAAACGGCAGACGCCTGACTTCATACATTTTATTTTAGGAGATCCAAGCATGAATCCAATGGACTTATTTAATCAAGTAAAAGAAATGATCGAAAAGAAAGATTTCGATGCTGCAAAGAAATTTGTCGAAGACAACAAAGACAACCTCGGTGACTACCTTGAACAAGCAAAAGGACTGGTTTCAGGAAACGAAATGGTCAGCGGTGCCTTGGACAAACTGAAAGGTTTGTTCTAAGAAATTATTTTTATGAAACTCACAATCATTCCATTTTAAGGAAGAATTCTCTGATCAAAAAATGTTGGGTAAAATTGCCCAACATTTTTTATTGTATACTTAATTTCACTGCTGCTTCCAATTTACCAAAATTAAAGCAAATACTACCATTGCACCACCAACCAACAAGTTTAACGTAAAGGCTTCATGCAAACCTACAATTGAAAAGAGCGTAGAAAACACCGGAACTAAGAATAAGAAACTACTAGCTGTCGTTGCTCCTTTTTGACCTAGACTAAAGAACCACAATCCAAAAGAGCCCACAGAAGCAGGTATAATTAACCAAACAAACCAAACCCAGCCCCAAAATCCTAGATGTACAAAATTATAACTTTCATGTAAGGGTAATGAAAATAGATAGAGGAAAATACCTCCTAGCAATAATTGCCAACCGGTAAAAATCCAAGGTCCATTATCAAATGGGACTTTTTTAGTGATAATCGTATTGACAGACCAACAAAAAGAACCAAGTAAGGCAAACAAGGCTCCTAAACTAAAAGCAGAACCATCCCATCCAATGCATGTCACAACTCCAGCAATTCCTAATAGTAGAGCGCTAATTTTTTTGAAGGTCAGTTGATCCTTTAGAAGAAAATGAGCTAACAAGGCTAACCAAAGAGGATTGGTAAAGAGGATAATCGATGACATAGAGGACGACAGACCATAAGCTAAAGCAAGATTCAAAAACCCCATCGTTCCAGCTGTTTGCAAGAGTCCAATTATCATTACAAGAACAAAACCCTTACCTATTCTTGCTCCACTCTTAGGAATAATAGAGGACCAGTTCCCATGTAAACATTTTAAAGCTAACATCAAGGCTCCCGCAATCATGAACCGCACACCTCCAATTAATAGAGGGGGCGTCTGTTCAACGGCGATTAAGTACTTCCCAGTTGGGAAAGAGGATCCCATAAAAATCGTTGTCAATAATATAGCTGACAAAAAGATAAGATTTGATTTATTTTTCATGACTGCTCCTTTACAAGATATTAAAGATAATATTTGTCTTTTATTTTACTCGTTTTAAACTAAATGTCAATAGATCTCCAAACAATTGCAAAAATCTTTTATCCTCCTGTATATTGAGAAATCATTAAAAAAAGTCTATACTGGTAGTATGGATATGAATTATCTTTATATACGGAGGTGCACAGATGCATTTATCATCTGGATGGGAACAGTCTATCTACGTTCTACTCATGCTTGATCAACTACCAGAAGGAGAATATATCAATTCCATTTTCTTGAGTGAACGATTAGGGGTTTCAGATTCCTATTTAAAAAAAATTATTAAACTATTAGATAATGAAGGATTAGTAAAATCCGTTCGAGGAAAAAATGGAGGCATTGCTCTTTCAAGACCTCTGAGCCAGATTAGTTTTTATGATGTCTTTGTTGCTATAGAAGGGAAGAATCGTATTTTTGAAAGTCAAAATCTTCTAAAAAGATTCTTGGGAGAGGAAGAAGGGAAAAAGGCCAAGAGATGCGTTGTCACCGATTCACTGGATGTCATTGAAAATACACTGGTCTCTACTCTCACTTCTATCACGCTCAGTCAAGTTGCTTTTCAGGCTGAAATGAACTATGATTTAACCGATATCCGAGACTGGATCCATCATCATCAAAAATAGTTGGGGAATTTTTTCCTCAACTTTTTTATATAATTTCTTGACAAATATTTTCATAGGGTCTATACTTTAATTGACGATAAAATATATCTTCTATATCGTCAAAAAATGCTTATTGCATTCTTTCCTATAGCTAACGTAAAGAAAGGAGGTTCTTATGAAAGTCATTTTAGCTACTGACCGTGATGGTTTCCAATTAAAAGAAACTGTCAAAAACTTTTTGCTTCATTCCGGTTATGAAGTTATTGATCTCAACTCTACACACGGTTCAGAGGATTTTGTAGACTCTACTGTCAATGCCGTTCAAGAATTCCGCAAACATGAACACGCTCGTGCAATTCTTTTCGATAAGTATGGTCATTCCTTTATGCCTGCCAACAAGTTTAAAGGAATTATCTGTGCAGCTGTTTCCGATGAACACTCAGCCATGATGACTATCCGACACAATTCCACTCCAATTATTAATCTTGGATCTGGAATAACTGGAGATATTCTTGCGGTTGAAATTGTGAAAACCTTTTTGGAACATGATTATGATGCAGGACGGCACCAAGTCCGCATTGATATGCTAAACAAACTCTGCTAGGTGGTAATACTATGAAAATTGCACTCGGTTGTGACCATATTGTAACAGATGTAAAAATGAAGATTTCTAAACACCTCAAAGAACAAGGACATGAAGTTATTGATGTCGGTACTTACGACTTTGTTCGTACCCACTATCCTATTTACGGCCGCTTAATTGCTGAAGAAGTTGTGAAGGGACATGCCGACTTTGGTGTTGCCCTTTGTGGTACAGGTGTTGGTATTGCAGTTGCTGCTGATAAAATCCCTGGTACTCGAGTAACCCTTGTTGGAGACGTAGTAACAGCTCGTGCTACACGTGAAAATCTTAATGCAAACATTGTAGCCTTTGGTGGAGCCATTCTTGGTATTAATTTTATTAATAACATTGTAGATGAATTTATCAATACTAAATATGAGTCAAATCCAGAAAAAGAAAAGTTGATTGCCAAAATCGATCAGCTTTCTGAAGTGAGTCCAGAGGTAGCTGCTAATGATCATATCTTTGACGAAGAAAATGCCAAATGGGCTCGAGGGGAATATCACGATTAGTTTTTCAACAATCTACTTAGATGTTGAAATAGGATAAAGGAGGAGAATAAAATGGTTGTTAAAGTTGGAATAAATGGATTCGGTCGTATTGGTCGTTTAGCCTTACGTCGTATTCAAACACTTGAAAATATTGAAGTAACACATGTTAATGATTTAACTGATTCAAAAATGTTAGCTCATCTTTTAAAATACGATAGTACCCAAGGAAAATTTAAGGGAACAATTGATGTTAAAGAAGATGGTTTTGTTATTAATGACAAGTTTATCAAAGTAACTAGTGAGCCTGATCCTGAAAAAATTGATTGGGCTTCATCTGATGTAGATATTGTGCTAGAAGCAACAGGCTTCTTTGCAACAAAAGAAAAAGCCGAAAAGCATCTTCATAAAAATGGTGGTGCAAAGAAAGTCATTATTACCGCACCTGGTGGAAACGATGTCAAAACTGTCGTGTTTAATGTAAACCATGAAACCTTGACTGGTGAAGAAACAGTAATCTCACCAGGTTCATGCACAACGAACTGTCTCGCACCAATGGCTAACACTTTAAATAAGAAATTCGGAATTCTAGTTGGGACTATGACAACAATTCATAGCTATACTGGAGATCAAATGACGCTTGATGCTCCTCATCGCAAAGGAGATTTACGACGTGCGAGAGCAGCCGCAGTAAATACAGTTCCAACTTCATCTGGTGCTGCCAAAGCTATTGGGCTTGTTATTCCGGAATTAGATGGTTTACTAAAAGGCCATGCACAACGTGTAGCAACTCCTACTGGCTCTCTTACAGAGCTAGTTAGTCTCGTAAAAACACCCGTCACTGTCGAAGAGGTAAATGCTGCAATGAAAGCTGCACAAAATGAAAGTTTTGCCTATAATGAGGATTTCATTGTCTCTAGTGATATTATCGGTGATACCCATGGTTCAATCTTCGATGCAACTCAAACAGAAGTTACTACAGATGGACAAAACTATCTTGTGAAAACGGTGGCTTGGTATGATAATGAAATGAGTTTCACAGCTCAATTAATCCGCACTCTAGAATATTTTTCTAATATCTCTAAGTCATAAAATCTATCTATTATATGATATGCTTCAACTTGTAAATAGCTATAAAACAAATCACGTTCATTGTTTAAGACAACCTCGGTGACTACCTTGAACAAGCAAAAGGGCTTGTTTCTGGAAATGAAATGGTCAGCGGTGCCTTGGACAAAATCAAAGGCTTGTTCTAATAACACTACTCCTCAACGCTGTAGTTGAGGAGTTTTTGTTTGAGCTGATCGCAAAAAAAAATCCTTGAGAAAACTCAAGGATCTTTTTAGTCTAGTAAACTAGCTTATTTTTTCAAGTTGTAGAATGATTTCAATCCACGGTATTCAGCTACTTCACCAAGTTGATCTTCGATGCGAAGCAATTGGTTGTATTTAGCGATACGATCTGTACGTGAAAGTGAACCAGTCTTGATTTGTCCTGCGTTTGTTGCAACTGCGATGTCAGCGATTGTTGAATCTTCAGTTTCACCTGAACGGTGTGATACAACGGCAGTGTAACCAGCTTCTTTCGCCATTTCGATAGCATCGAATGTTTCAGTAAGAGTACCGATTTGGTTAACTTTGATAAGGATTGAGTTAGCAGCACCTTCTTCGATACCACGTGAAAGGTAATCAGTGTTTGTTACGAAGAAGTCGTCACCAACCAATTGAACTTTCTTACCAAGACGTTCAGTAAGAGCTTTCCAACCTTCCCAGTCGTTTTCATCCATACCATCTTCGATAGTGATGATAGGGTATTTGTCAACCAATCCTTCAAGGTAAGCGATTTGTTCTTCAGCAGTACGAACAGCAGCGCCTTCACCTTCGAATTTAGTGTAGTCGTATACTTTACGTTCTTTATCGTAGAATTCTGATGAAGCACAGTCAAATCCGATAAATACATCTTTACCTGGAACATAACCAGCAGCTTCAATCGCAGCGATAATAGTTTCTACACCATCTTCAGTTCCTTCGAAACGAGGAGCGAATCCACCTTCGTCACCAACGGCTGTTTCAAGACCACGACCTTTAAGGATTTTCTTAAGTGCGTGGAAGATTTCAGCACCCCAACGAAGAGCTTCTTTGAATGTAGGTGCACCAGCAGGTACGATCATGAATTCTTGGAAAGCGATTGGAGCATCTGAGTGAGATCCACCATTGATGATGTTCATCATTGGAGTTGGAAGAACTTTAGTGTTGAATCCACCAAGGTAGCTGTAAAGTGGGATTTCAAGGTAGTCAGCAGCAGCACGAGCTACAGCGATAGACACACCAAGGATTGCGTTTGCTCCCAATTTACCTTTGTTAGGAGTACCGTCAAGAGCGATCATTGCACGGTCAATAGCTTGTTGGTCACGTACATCGTAGCCGATGATTGCTTCAGCAATGATGTTGTTTACATTGTCAACAGCTTTTTGAGTTCCAAGACCACCGTAACGAGATTTGTCACCGTCGCGAAGTTCTACTGCTTCGTGTTCACCAGTAGAAGCTCCTGATGGAACCATACCACGTCCGAAAGCACCTGATTCAGTATAAACTTCTACTTCAAGTGTTGGGTTACCGCGTGAGTCTAGGACTTCGCGAGCGTAAACATCAGTAATAATTGACATTTCTTACTCTCCTTATTGAGTTATATTTTTTACTCCTCTATCATATCGTAATTAGGCTATTTTTTCAAGAAAAAACAAGGAAATCTACGAAAATTGAGAAGTTTTTAACAAGAAAACGGTTCCACCGTCTTATTTTCTTCCATTTCCCCTCCTTATTTAATTTTTTAGCATTCCTCTACTCTTCTGCTACGCTTTATGCTATACTAAATTTATGACAGATATTAATAAAACGATTTTAGAAAAAGCTGCTGGTCCTACTCGGTTCAATCCTGATGAACAGCGTCGATTTTTGGAGACATATGAGGAGCGTGTGATTGCTTCATGTACCTTGGAGGAGGCAAGGAACAAGATGTACCTGGAGCAGTATTCGATAATCCTCACTGATATTTCAGATCGCTTTCATCCTGTTTTGGTCAAGATCTCCCCAGCTTTAGATGAAAGCAGCCAGCTACAATATTTGAAAAAAACCAAGGATCTTGGACTTGTGGCAAGCATCGTTTCGGATGACTGCCGTCATTCTCCCTTTGGTCTCATCATCCATACTGACCACCCATCTGGAATTTCTCCAACAGATATGAGTCTCCAGTATCCAAATTTATTTGAAAAGAAAGAAGAGACTGCCAGTCCAGAAAAGAAATCATTTTGGAAACGTCTCTTTAGCTAAAGAAAAACCAATGGAAGGGAACATCTCCTTTCCATTGGTTTTTTAGTTTGCTTTTATTTTCAAAAGGTTCCCAATATTTCGAGCGCAGGAAATTAAATTTCTTTCAGCGTGAGCGAGTGCATCTGCTACCTCACAAGGACCATTTACGATAGAGAAGGCAGCATCAATGTGATGACTAGGAAAAGCAGGCAAATCCTCCGCTAAGCTACCACAAATAGCAAGCACTGGGATCTTCTCTGGTGTTCGTTTGGCTACCCCGACAGGAGCCTTCCCAGAAAGAGATTGGAGATCCATCCTACCTTCCCCAACGACGACCAGATCAGCTTTTTGTACTTTGTGATCAAAGTCAATCAAATCGAGGCTTTTTTCAATTCCTGAGGAAATCTGACCTCCCGCAAAAACAACCAAGCCAGCAGCCATGCCACCTCCAGCTCCGGCGCCAGGCATGGACAATATTCGTGCATCAGCAAGCTGGTAAAAATCCTGCATAGCCTGATCAACAGCTGGAAACAGAAGGGGATTCAATCCCTTTTGCCCACCAAAGATATAGGTCGCTCCTTGACTGCCACAGAGAGGATTGGTTACATCCGTTAAGACTTGGAGCTCGATGTCTTGTAAAGCTTTTGGAACCGCACTGGTATCTATTCTAGCCACACGACCGAGCGAAGCCCCTACAGGACGAAGCAGATGGCCTTGATCATCATAGAAGGCTACCCCTAATCCAGCTGCCATCCCAATCCCAGCATCATTCGTTGCAGAACCGCCAATTCCCACACAGATCGTTTTAACCCCTTGGTCAACCAATTGCAAAATAAGTTCACCAATTCCTCGTGTTTCCAGTTCAAGAGGATTTCGTTTTTCAGCTGGAATCGACCCTAAACCGACAAGAGACGCCATCTCAAAAAAGGCCATCTCATCTTTTTGGTAGTAAGACATTGAAACAGGCTGTCCAAATGGTCCGGTTACTTGCGTTTGGTACTCCGTTACATCCAGAACTCCAGCTAGGGTTTCCATGGTGCCTTCGCCACCATCCCCTATAGGAAGGAGGTCAAAAGTTGCATCTGGTAGAGCCTCTTGAAATCCTTTTTTCAAGGCTTCTGCTACTTGTTTGGCAGATAAGGATTCTTTAAATGAATCCGGTGCTAGTAGGATATGCATGCTGTTTCCTTTCTATGCTGGTCTAGAATTTCAAGAACAAAGCTTAAATCCCTCTTCTCGATACGATATGGGGCTCGCTCAGCGACGATTGGCTTGGCCATAAAGGCAATCCCGATACCGGCTGTTTCAATCATCGGAAGATCATTGGCACCATCACCCATCGCAATCGTCTGACTTTGTGGGACATGATTTTCTTTCGCCCAGGTCAGGAGAGATTCTTTTTTCCTTTCAGGAGTTATAATTTCACCAAGGACTTTCCCTGTTAAATGGCCATCAGAAACTTGCAAACGGTTGGCTCGGACTAGATCAATTCCTAAAGACCTCGCGATGGGGTCGATGACTTCATGAAATCCTCCGGAAACAAGGCCAACCTTGTAACCTCTTTGATGCAGTTCCGTGATTAAGCTTTCAGCACCCGGTGTGACTTCAATCTGCTCCAAAATTTTCGGAAAGATAGAGGTCTCTAATCCCTTCAATAAAGCAACACGCGCCTCTAAAGATGCTGCAAAATCCAGCTCCCCATTCATTGCTTGGGCTGTAATCTCTGCCACTTTTTCTCCCACGCCAGCTTCTTGAGCTAGTAGATCAATTCCTTCCTGTCTTATCAATGTTCCATCCACATCCATAACGAGGAGACCTGTTACTTTTTTCATCGCTTTCCTTTCTTATTTCTCCCTTACTATATAAAAATAGGGTTTAAATTTCAAGTTTCAATGATGATTTGAAGATAAAAAAATGACCTCCTAAAAGGTCATTTTCTGTTATTAGAAGCGAATTTGCTCCCGGGTTTTTTCATATGAAGTAACAAAGCGATCGGTTACGCCTGCTTCTACCATTTCTAAAGCATCTGAGATGACTTTGAAGGACGCCGCATAGTCATATTCTCTTTCGAAAATATAAAGGGACTCATCAAAGGCTGCCTGTACATGATCGTCAAATGAACGGTAACGGTTCGAGTATTGCAACAATTGTTCTGTCAATGTCGCATTTTGAACAATTCGATACGCCGCTTCTTCCAATTCATTCATATCATTGGTCAAGATTTCCAACAAACGATTGGTTGATTCGATGTTGATTTTATCCCCTTCCAACTCATCCATCAAAGCTTCTGTATTGTTACTTGCAGTGAAGAAAATTTCTAAGAATTCTTGAGGAATTCCTGGCAAGTTCCGTTTGTCCATATAGCGTTTAATGGCATGCAAACGGTTGGCATAGATGTTAACTTTTTGGCGAGCATTGGCATCGTCTTTTTCAATTTTTGAAAGGGAATCACTTAAACCAATTTGCTCATCTTCGATTTCTTTCAAGCGAGCTTCAATAGCTTCTAACTCTTCTTCTACGATAGAATAGGCCTTTTGTGTTTCAGATGAATCTTTCAAGGCATCTTCTACCACATTTTCTTGTGAAGATAGCTCAGCTTCCAACTCTTTTAACTGTTGGCTAAAGCTTTCATTCAAGACGAATGTTTTACCGAGACGTTCCACTTCTGCCGCAAGCTTGCTATTGTTATCTTTAGCATGTTTCAAATAGCCAGGCAGTTGTTTCACTAACTTCTTCACAACTTTTTGTGATTCAATTTCACGGGTAAAGATGTGATACAAGGCATCGATTTCTTCTTGAATTTGTTCATTTTCGTAAATGGCATTGTCCAATTCAAGTGCGGATACATTTGCCATATTGTTCTTCAAGGAAGCATGCAACTGTTGGAAACGAGATTCAATATCTGTTTCAGTGAAGTGGTATCCAGATTCCAAAAGCTTGCGGTAGCCACTTTCCAAATCCTCTAATTGATCTGGAAGTTTTGCTTGAAGAGCAGTGACAATTTCTGGCACACGCTCAACAATTTGTTTTAAGGCTACAATATGATTTTCAGCTGTATCAAGGATTTCAGCCGCTTCAACAGGGTCACCTGAAGAATTCAAGGTTACAAATTGTGAAAACTCAGATTGAATATTTCCAATTTGTTTTTCAATTTCAGGAAGCGCACTGCCATAACGATCTGGGTCTGAAGTGACTTCTTTTTGAAGTTCCTCAAACATATCCAAGGCATGAACCACACGTCCGCTATTCTTTTGTTCCTGCTCTTCCAGATCAGAAAGGGCTTTGCGAATCGCCTTGATATCTTCGTCGATCAATTGGATCTGACTTTCGATATTGTCAATGGCTTGTTTGGCCTTCATGAAACGGAAAGAATTGTTATAGCCTTCCGCTTCAAACAGATTGTTTTCAATATCAGCAAATGAATTTAAGGATAAATCTACCCATTTTTGATTCCATTCACGAAATGCAATTTGACTTTGACCAATCAAATGCATGTTTTTTACGGCCTCTACTTCATCGTTGACCGGAAGGTTGTATAACTTTTCTTTTCGTTCTTCCAGTGCTGCCAGTAAGGCTTCATTTCGTTTTCTCAAAATGACTGCAACCACATATCCTACAATCAAGATAAGGGCGACAATAAAGATGAGAACAATTAGTCCACTAGACATATAAAAACTCCTTCATCGTATTACTTGAACGTAATCCTAGTAATTATACCATAAAATATCCATTAATGGGAAGCGTTCGGTGAATTTTATACATCGAGTGTACTATATTCAGCGTTTTCTTCGATAAATTCACGACGTGGTTCCACGCGATCACCCATCAACATATCAAAGATCTTATCTGCTTCCGCAGCATCGTCTACTGATACTCGTGCCATCAAGCGGTGTTCTGGATTCATGGTTGTTTCCCATAATTGGTGATCATCCATTTCTCCAAGACCTTTATAGCGTTGGATGGTTGGTTTTGAGCGACCTTCTGAATAACGTTCCAAAGCTGCAGCTAATTCGGCTTCTTGGTTGGCACCAGGTTGGATATATTCTTTGATTTCACTACCGACTTTGACCCCATAGATTGGTGGTTGCGCAATATAAACATATCCCGCTTCCAAGACTGGTTTCATATAGCGATAGATCAAGGTCAATAGAAGGGTTCGGATATGAGCGCCATCGACATCGGCATCGGTCATGATGACTAATTTTTGATAACGCGCTTTTGTAACATCAAATTCGGCACCAAATCCAGTTCCCATAGCAGTAAATAAACTACGGATCTCTTCATTGGCTAGAATTTTGTCCATACTTGCTTTTTCAACGTTCAAGATCTTACCACGGATTGGTAAAATCGCTTGGAATTCCCGATTTCGACCAGATTTTGCAGATCCTCCGGCTGAATCCCCTTCGACGATAAAGAGTTCTGTTTCTTGTGGATTATTTGAAGAACAATCTGCCAATTTACCAGGTAGATTGGAAATCTCAAGCCCTGATTTCTTACGGGTTACCTCACGCGCTCGCTTAGCAGCCACTCGAGCTTTCGCCGCTAAAATCCCTTTTTCGACGATTTTCTTAGCAATTTGCGGATTTTCCAAAAGGAAATCAGAAAAGGCATCACTAAAGAGTCGGTTGGTAATTTTAACAACTTCTGAATTTCCAAGTTTGGTCTTGGTTTGTCCTTCAAACTGTGGATTTGGATGTTTAACCGAGATCACTGCTGTTAAGCCTTCTCGAACATCTTCCCCGGTTAGATTGTCTTCGTTTTCTTTTAAGAGTTTATTCTTCTTAGCGTAATCATTGATCACACGAGTGAGAGCTGTACGGAAGCCCTGTTCATGCGTTCCACCTTCATGGGTATGAATGTTATTCGCAAAACTCATGACCGTCTCATGGTAGCCTGTGGTATATTGCATAGCTACTTCAACTGTAATATCATCCATTTCACCATCTGTGTAGATTGGTTTTTCAAAGATGACATCTTTGTTTTCATTGATGTATTCGACGTAACTTGAGATCCCACCTTCGTAGTGGTAATGCTTTTCTTGCTCTAGGCCTTCTCGCTTATCCGTCAAAGAAATACGCAAGCCACGATTCAAAAAGGCTAGTTCTTGAATTCGTTTATTTAATTTTTCAAAATCATACTCGGTGGTTTCCGTGAAGATTTCTGGGTCTGGAATAAAGTGAACAGTTGTCCCTGTCCGATCTGTCTCTCCGATGACTTTCAAATCATCCACAACGTGTCCACGTCGATACTCTTGGTAATAGATACTGCCATTTTTATAGACGCGAACATCGAGGGATGTGGAGAGGGCATTCACAACGGATGACCCGACCCCATGAAGACCACCAGAAACCTTGTAGCCGCCTCCGCCGAATTTTCCTCCCGCGTGAAGCACGGTAAAGACAGTTTCAACGGCAGGTCGGCCTGTCTTTTCTTGGATATCCACGGGGATCCCACGACCATCATCGACAACCGTGATAGAATTATCTGCTTCAATGAAAACTTCAATATGGCTAGCAAAACCGGCTAAGGCTTCGTCAATCGAGTTATCTACGATTTCCCAGACCAGATGATGAAGACCTTCTTTTGAGGTAGATCCAATATACATCCCCGGACGCATCCGAACGGCCTCTAGTCCTTCCAAGACCTGAATCTGACTGGCGTCATATTCTTGTGCTTGATTTTCTTGCTGTTTATCCTCTGTCATAATTTCCCTTTTCTATTCAAATATAAACTGGTGTAAGTGTGGCATGGAATCAAATAAATAGGTCGAAAGCCCTGCAGCCTCCCCAGCTTCTATATCGATCGGACGATCTCCGATGACCAAACCATCTTGAATGCCATATTTTTCCTTCAAATAAAGCATAGAGGCTGGATCTGGTTTTCGAGGAAATCCCTCGTCTGCTGTTACAATCTCCGTAAAGAAGGGGGCAATGCCTGTCTGTTCAATAAGGGTCAGAACTTGGCGATCCCGATGAGATACCAAAAAATGGCGTCCTCCATGTGCTTGGATCTCTTCTAGTAACTCTTTTGCTCCCTCAAATAAGACCGGCTCTTGCAAGCCCAAGGCTTCTTTTTTCTTGTATTCCGTACGAAAATTGGAAATATGAGGTGCAAAGGTTTGAATTGCATCCTGTGTTGAGATTTTTAATGCTGCATAAACAGAATCATGATCGGCTTGGATGTGAAAGTCCTTCAATGTCGCTACAAAGGCATTTGTGGACGTTTCGTAATTATCCAATAGCGTCCCACCAAGATCCCATATAAAATCATGATAATTCATAGTCAATATTATACCACAAATGGACAAAAAAATAAGCTAAAACCCTCATTTAGGGGGGATTTTAGCCATTTTTCACAGTCATTTCATTTTAAATCATAGAGAAGTCATTTCCCGTCATAGAATGTGATCTTTCACCAGAAAAAATGGTGTCCAAAAGAGCTCTTTTAAGCATCTCCAAAGACATCTTGATAGAGCATTCCTTGACGAAGGCTTTGGGCATCTCCTCCAAATTGCTCTACCAAGGCATAAGCTAAAGCAAGCGCAGTTGAAGGACCACGACTGGTCAAGAGATTCCCGTCTTTCACTACTGTTTCTTTCTGATAGTGTCCATCTTGAATCTCTTCTTCAAAACCATCGTAACACGTATAGTGTTTATCTTTTAAGAGGCCGGCACGCGCCAAGACAATTGGTGCTGCACAAATCGCAGAAATGATTTTTCCTTTCCTACTTTCTTCTTGAAGAGCTGCAATCAATTCCGGATTATCTCGCAAATTTGCAGCTCCTGGCATCCCACCTGGTAAGAAGATTCCATCATAATCTGACAGATCCCCATTCCAGAGGCGGTCGACTTCCACTGTGATCTGATGGGAACCTGTGACCGTTTCTTCCATACCAACGAGGTCACAGTCGATCCCAGCCCGTCTCAAAACATCGACAATGGTCAAGGCTTCAATTTCTTCAAAACCGTTCGCTAAAATCGTTGCTACTTTTTTCATTTTCATTCCTTCTTTCTATCTATTGCGCCTTTTTAAGGACTACTTTTTTACGGATTGGAGGCCCTTCTTCTGGCTCTTTCTTTTTGCTACTATGATTATATATTGATAGGACCAAACCAATACCAATCAGATTACTAATAATAGACGATCCACCTTGTGAGATAAAGGGGAGGGGAATCCCCGTCAAGGGGAGAAGACCCGTTACCGCGCCAACATTTTCAAAAATATGAAAGACCAGCATCATGATAAATCCAATGGAAATATAAGTATAAAATTGGTTATTGGACTGGAGGGTTATTTTTAAAATGCGGTAAATCAGGGTCACGTATAAAATCAACAGCACCAGAGCTCCAACAAAGCCAAAGTCTTCTGCGACGACCGTAAAAATCATATCGCTTTCCCGTACGGGAACCAATAAATTGGAGACATTAAAGCCTTGACCAAAGAGGCCACCACTAGCAATAGCTAGCTGTCCTTGTGCCTGCTGGTAGGTGGTGGTTTGTGCATAGTCAAAAGGATTTAACCAGGCTAAAATACGGTTCATCTGGTAGGTTGGCATCCCGACTTGCTGGTGCAGAAAAGCCCGACCCCCTTCTGAAAGAAAGAGGAAGAGAAAGCCTGCTAACCCACCTGCTAGAAGCAAGATGACCGGCAAGATAATTTTCCAGGAAACTCCTGAAACGAGCACTAAGCCCGCAAAAATGGCCAAGAATACTAAGGCCGTTCCCAAGTCCTGCTGGAGAGCCAATAAGGCAAAGACCGGAATCGTATAGATGGTCAACTCTAGAATCAAAAACCAATCTTGTCGTAATAATCGCTCACGCCCCTTATTTCTTTGCAAAAATCGGACAATAGAGCGTGACAGCATCAGGATGAAGGGGATCTTCATAAATTCTGAGGGCTGAAATAAGGTGATGTTCCCATAAGCCACCCAGTTTTTAGCACCTGTTGAAGCTACCAAGTTGGGATTATAAAACACAAGGGGAAGAACCATCAAGGCTAGGCCAAGCAGGTAAAGAAAGGGAGTGATTTTCCAAAGAAATTTCGTGCTAAAAATCGTCACAATCAGGCAAATGACACATCCCACACCAATCCAGGCCAATTGCTGCCCTAAAAAAGGCCACACCATTTGGGGATAGTCATGAGAAACTGCTACATAAACAGATAAAATCCCAATCATGAGAAGGGCGAAGACAATCCCAATGATCGAATAATCCAGGTGAATCGTCCAAAAATGATTTTTCTTCATTCACGTTCCTTTCTGTGAGAATCATCAAATTAATTAATAGAACAACATCTGTAGAATCAAGCTAGATCCTGCCACACAAAACCAAGCAATCAAACCTACCAGAAGGGGGGCTGCTCCTGCCGCACGGAACTGTTTCCAAGAAACCTTGCTTCCGATTCCAACCAAGGCCATGGCCATAAAGAGGTGAGAAAGGTCATTTAGGTAAGGTAGGACCACTTTAGGTACCAGGCCAATAGAAGAAAGAATGGAAGCCACAATAAACCAGATAATAAACCAAGGAATAATTTTCTTTAACATTCCTTTGTTTCTTCCTTGTTGTTTACTCCGATACCATTTTAAACCGATCAAGCCCAAACAAACTGGTACAATCATCAGGGCGCGTGTTAACTTAACAATTGTAGCCATTTGCCCCGCTGCTTTACTGTAAGAAAATGCTGCTGCTACAACAGATGACGTATCGTTAATGGCTGTTCCTGACCAGAGGCCAAATTGGAAATTAGACATATGCCATAAATGCCCTAATACTGGAAAGATAAAGACAGCCAAAATGTTGAAGAAGAAGATAGTTGACATAGATAGGGCAATTTCCTCTTCGTCTGCTTCAATGATCGGCGCTGCTGCTGCAATAGCAGATCCACCACAAATAGCTGTACCAAACCCAATTAAGGTCCGTAGATGAGATTTCAGATGGAAGACTCTCCCAAAAATAATAGCTGCAAGAAAGGCAACGGTTATCGTTGGCAGACTAATCTTTAAAGAAGACAAACCTGTAGAGGCAACCGTCGCAATGGGCAAGCTAAATCCCATGAAGATAATCGAATACTGCAACAATTTCTTACCGGACCAGTTCAAGCCTGGTCGTGAATTCTCCGGTAAATCCACAAATTCATTCAGGACAATTCCTAAAATTAAGGCAAAAACACTGGAGCCAATAATGGGGAAGAAATTTCCCAACAACATAGCACAAAGTGCCAGTACAAATGCAATTGCAAGTCCAAATCCTTTATTTTTCATTCTCTCAATTCCTTTCAAAAAAGTCAGCTGCTTGCTCAATAAGCCGCTCTCTCAATGTCGTGTGAAGGGGCAACACCTGTTGCAACCCGTCCAAAATTTGTTTTCCATATCGCTTGGTTACCACCCGCTGATCTAATAAAAGCACCAAAGATTCCTGATCTTGAAAACGGCTGGTTCTCCCAATAGCCTGTTTGAGTCTTAAAATCGCGACTGGAAGACTATAGTCATAAAAGGGATTTTTCCCCTGTTCTCTGAGTTTTGTATTCAGCTTTTGAACCATATAATCTTTAGGATTGTCAAAAGGAAGGCGCGTGATGATTTGAATCACTTCTTTTTGTTGGGAGAAATCGACTCCCTCCCAGAAGCTTCCCGTCCCCAATAAAATAGAGCTTTCTCCTCTGTCAAATCGTCGCTTAATATTAGCTGCATCTCCATTTCGATACTGGGCCAAGTGGGGAAACTTCAATGCGTTTGACGTCTCCAGTAACAATTCTTTTGAAGTAAACAAAAGAAAAATTGGCTTTCGTAAAGGAAGGAGTTCACCGACGAGCTGACAAATCTCCCCTGCGTACTCCACTGAAGATAAAGAAACAACATCTGGGAAATCTATCGGCACCAACAATTCCTGGTGTTGTTTGACTGTTATTGGCACCCGGTAGATTTGCTGCTCTTGGTATCCTAAAAGAGCAGGCAAATGCACCTTTTTACTAATAGCGATCGTCGCTGATACAAAGAGCACGGTCACTTCTTCAGGTACAAATTCCTTAAAGGATAGTAAGTCCTCCACTCCTCCATGGAGACGAAGAATCTGGTGGCTTTCAACCACTTCTTTGCCTATCCAAAAGGTATGGTAGCGCTCATCAAATAATTCCTTTAGATTCTCTAATGATTCGTTTTTTAATTCTGAGACATCCTGTCGAATTTTTGCCACCGTTTGATCTGATAAAACTGCCGTTTTTCCTTGCACGACTTCTTTGGAGCAGGCATTTAACTCAAATTGAATACTCTCCAGCAAACGTCGTTGTAGAAGATCTTTTTCCTCTTCAATAGCGTGTTGCAAGTTTAAAAGAAGAGATTGCAAGTTTTCTTCTCTCTGTGAAAATTGCTCTAAAGCAAAGAAGAGTTTTTGCGCTTCATCCACGACCAGAACAGACTCTTGAAGTAGACTCTTATCATCTTCTAGACGGGTTAGCAGATAAGCATGATTGGTCAAAATCACCCGGCTGGTTTTCACTTTTTCCTGACCAAGACGCCAAAAATCTTCCTGATAAAATAGTGAACGTTTCGACAATTGACCATCGTGGCAAATGTCAGCTACAAAATGGACATGACGATAGAGTTGGCCAATTTCACTGAACTCTCCTGTTTCAGTCATGGTCAGCCAAACCAACAGTTGCATTTTAAAGCGTCGAATCATCCCATTATCTGACTCACTCTGTAAGGTCTCATAAAATTTATCGAGTTGGATATAATCCTTGGGACTTTTCAGGCTATGAAAGGGAATTTGGAAAAGATCCTGGATGGTCTTTCCTTCTTTCTTCATAATTTGATCCTGAAGAATTTTAGTTGGAACACTCACAAGAATGCGCTTAGAGGTTTTGGCCAAAAGCGTTAACAGATAAGCGTAGGTCTTCCCAATTCCCGTTGGCGCCTCGATAAAACTTGGAAGCGGCTGGTGCAAACTGTCCTCGATATAGGCAACAAATTCACTCTGCTCTGGATAAGCTTCCATTCCCAACAACTGCATATTGAGTTCAAACTGTTCAGACAAATAGTGACTTTCTAAGAACTGCTGTGGCTTTCGCAGGTAGAGTCCATGAACTTCTACTAAATGAGCTGGTAAAAAAAGACTACTGTCTTCAAGCGCATCTTCTATTAAGAGTCGCGATTCATAAATCAAACAATCTGCCATCGAAAGAAGTTTTTCAATCAATCCTCTTGGTAAGCTCGCAATTTTCTCTCTCAATTTCAACAGCAGCTGGGCTGTTGCCATAGCATCCGCTAGAGCGGAGTGAGCATGGTGTAACTCAATTTCCAGTTCAGTCGCAAGCGCTCCTAAATTGTAGCGTTCTAAAGTCGGATAGAAAATTTGAGACAATTCAACCGTATCAATTCGAGGAGTCGTTAGTTCGAATCCTTCCCAAAAGAGAGCTTCTGCCAATAAATTCGCATCAAATTTGACATTATGAGCCACAAAGACGGCATCTTCTATTAATTCAAAAATTTCCTTTGCCACTTGTGCAAACTCTGGTGCTTTCCGTAAGCGAGCATCTGTCAGGCCAGTCAGTTGTTTGATATGCTCATCCAATCGTTCATGGGGATTCACATCCGTCTCATAGGATTGCGTAATCCTTCCATCTTCGATGATGACAATCCCAACCTGAATGATCTTAGCATTACTTCCGGCACTGGTGGCTTCCAGGTCCACAATGGCATATTTCCGTTTCTGTCTTGTCATAATACTTAAAATTATATCACGTTTGAGCAAGCTCTGCAGATTTTTTTCTCCTTTGAGGCTGACTTCAATCCAGTTATTTTCTTCGCAATTTGATACACTATTCTAGAAAGGAGTCCTTATGAAAATCTATCGTACTGTTAATCCTGTAGCTTATGAAAACACCTACTACCTTGAAAATGAACACTCCCTCATTCTTGTTGATCCAGGTAGCGACTGGGCGACCATTCAAAAACAAATAGATCGCATTGAAAAACCAATTGTAGCGATTCTTTTAACCCATACGCACTACGATCACATAATGAGTCTTGAAAAGGTTCGTCAGACGTATCATTTCCCACCAGTCTATGTCCATTCGGCAGAAGCCAGTTGGTTGTCTTCTCCTGTCGATAATTTATCTGGTTTGGATCGTCATGCGGATTTAGAAGATGTTGTATGCAAGGAGGCCGACTTCCTTTATGACATTCGCTCCGATTACCAAATAGCTGATTTCCACTTTTATGTTCTGGAGATACCAGGCCACTCTGCCGGAGGGGTTTCCATCGTCTTTCCTCAGGATCACCTGGTTCTATCTGGTGATGCCCTTTTTCGCGAAACCATTGGACGGACCGATCTTCCAACAGGGAACGCAACACAGTTACTTAGCAGTATTAGAGAAGAACTCTTTACCCTTCCATCTTCCTACACTGTCTATCCCGGTCATGGCCCTGAAACCTCTATTGGTCACGAGAAGATGTTCAATCCCTTCTTTAGATAATCCTAAAGAATCCTTATCATCCTTCCTGTCCTCATAAAGTAGACAAAAAAAGCAAGTGCGAACTTGCTTTTTATTATATCTTAAGAAAACGTCTCATGGAGATTGAAGAACCAATCGCCCCAATCAAAATTCCTAATCCAAAGAGGCCACCGACCATGATCGGTACCAAGAGATGAGGACTATAGAGATACAAGTTTTGATCTGCCAAGTTATTGTTCATAGATGTATAGACAACATTATAAACGTAGAAGACCAAAACTGAAGGAACCAAGGCTCCCAAGAGACCGATCCAAGCACCTTCTAAAAGGAATGGTGCACGAATATAGCCATTTTTTGCTCCTACCAGTCGCATAATCTTAATCTCACGACTACGTGAAATGATGGTAATCCGAATGGTATTTGAAATCAAGAAGACTGCGATGAAGATCAATAAAGCTACTCCAATCAAGCCCCAGTTTCGGATGAAGGTTCCAAGAGCAAACAAGCGTTGGGTATCGACCCCACCATCTTTAACCTCAGAGACCCCTTCAATTTTTTTAGCATCAGCCGAAACTTGCTTTACATATTTAGGAGCCGTTGTCTCTACATAATAAGCATCATAGAGAGGATTGGCATCTCCATCAAAAATCTTCCAGTTGTTCCCAGCCGTTTTGATCAGTTTATCATACTGTTCTTCCTTGCTAGAAAAATCAACCTTATCGACATGCTTCATGGCTGTCAGAGCATCATAGACCTTATGGTAGTTTTCATTGGTCACGGTTTGACCGTCTTTTTCAATCTGCTCGCTCTGATCTTGAATATCCTTGCGCATGTATACTACAACCCGCACACTGTTTTGAATATCATCTGAAAGCTTGATGGTATTGGCAATAACTGAGGCGAAAATAGCAACCAAGCTAAGGGTAATCATAACCGAGCTGACCGCTGCAATCGTCATCCAACCATTTCGTTTCAAGCTTTTAAGCGATTCGATTAAGTGTCGGAAAAATCTTCTAATCATCGTATCCGTACTCTCCTTCCGCTTCATCACGCACTACACGACCATTTTCAATCGCGATGACACGGTGACGTAAAGTATTTACAATCTGGCTATTGTGGGTCGCCATCAATACTGTGGTCCCTTGCAGATTAATCCGCTCCAAAAGATTCATGATTTCCCATGAATTATCTGGGTCCAAGTTCCCCGTTGGCTCATCCGCAATCAAGACTTTCGGATTGTTGACGATCGCACGAGCAATCGCAATCCGTTGTTGCTCTCCACCGGACAATTCATTCGGGAATGAGCGGACCTTGTGTTTCAATCCGACAAGATCCAAAACTTCCATAACACGCTTTTTAATATTGCGACGGCGCTCACCGATAACTTGCATTGCGTAGGCAATATTTTCATAAACGGTTTTCTTTGGAAGCAATTTATAATCTTGGAAGACCACTCCCACATTGCGTCGCAACATAGGAATATCGCGTTTTTTGATTTTATCCAAATCAAAATCAGCTACTTTCAAACTTCCTTTATCGTGTTTGACTTCACGGTATAAAAGTCGAATAAAGGTCGACTTCCCTGCACCAGAAGGTCCTACGATGTAGGCAAATTCTCCTGGTTCAATTTGGACAGAGACCCCGCGAAGGGCCGTCGTCCCGTTGTCATACTTTTTGACAACATCTTTCATTTCAATCATTGACATGTAATGAAATTCCTTTCATTCTTTTCTGGTTGATTCCCTCTAGGTTATTGGAGACGCCATTTAAGGTAGGCATCGATAAAGCCATCGATATCTCCATCCATCACCTTGTCCACCTGCGCTACTTCGTAGTTGGTCCGGTGAT
The DNA here is from genome assembly GCF_059727625.1 of Streptococcus mobilis. Taxonomy (NCBI): domain Bacteria; kingdom Bacillati; phylum Bacillota; class Bacilli; order Lactobacillales; family Streptococcaceae; genus Streptococcus; species Streptococcus mobilis. The sequence continues at coordinate 807,648 of NZ_AP041823.1, read as the reverse complement.
CCTTAACCATCGTGTAAGGGGTAAAAACATAGGAGCGGATTTGACTTCCCCAGGTGATTTCTTTTTTATCCCCTTTTAGAGAATCCACTTCTGCTGCTTTTTTCTCTTGCTCTAATTGGTAGAGTTTAGCTTGCAACATCTTCATCGCACGATCACGGTTCCCGTATTGGGTCCGATCCACGGTGGACGCCACTACAATCCCTGTCGGAATGTGGGTCAAGCGCACCCCTGTAGAAACCTTGTTGACGTTTTGTCCACCAGCTCCACCAGAGCGGAAGGTGTCCATCTTGATATCATCATCACGAACTTCGACTTCGATGGTATCGTCTAATTCGGGCATGACCTCAACAGATGTAAAGGAGGTATGACGACGTTTAGCGGAGTCAAATGGAGAGATCCGAACCAAACGGTGTACCCCCATTTCAGATTTCAGAAGACCGTATGCATGTGGCCCTTCAAAGGATAGGGTCACAGACTTGATTCCAGCCTCATCTCCAGCCTGATAGTCCAAGACTTCAACTTTAAAGCCGTGGGCATTCCCAAAACGAGTATACATCCGAAGAAGCATGTCGCCCCAGTCCTGAGCTTCTGTTCCTCCTGAACCTGGGTGGATTTCTAAGATGGCATTATTATTGTCATAGGGTTCAGACAATAGCAAGGTCATCTCATAGCTGGTCATACGTTTATCCAGCTCCTCCAACTTATCGATCAATTCTTCCTTGACCGAATCGTCTTCTGCCAAAAAGTCCAGTAAGATTTCTGACTCATCAAAGAGATCCACCATTTGATGGAAATTTTCATAGGTCTGTTTGAGTTCATTTAATTCTTGAGATCTCTTTTGCGCAGCAATGTTATCATCCCAAAAATCAGGTTCTGTCATTTTATTTTCTAAAATGGCAATTTCTTCTTCCAACGCCTCTAAGTCAAAGAGACCCCCTGAAAGAAGCTAATTTTTCACGATTTGCGTCAATTTTTTGACGAATTTCTGAAATGTCCATAAGTACCTCTTTCTATGTATCTAGTCTATTATATCATAACCTTCACTATTTGCCCACCTTCCAATATTGGATCTGCTGGTTGACCACCACCAATCCAGCTGATTTTCAGCATTTTTTCTATTCATTTGTAACCTAATTGTTAGAAAAAAAGATCCTCTTATGCTAGACTGGTAGCATGACAACAGTAGCTTTTATGTCCGATTTACATATTGATTCGAACAACTTCGGCAAAGACGAAATAGAGACCCTGATCACTCTTTTCAAGGACAAAAAAATTCAACATCTCCATATTGCAGGAGATATTGCCAACGGCTTTGAAAAGACGTCACAGGAATTTTTAGACCAACTTCAATGTCACCTTCCTGTGACCTTTAGCTTGGGAAATCATGATATGCTGGGCCTATCGGAAGAAGCCATAAGACCGTTTGAATTTCAAAAAATTCCCTTCTCCAATCATACGCTTCTTGCTTTTTCGGGCTGGTATGACTACAGCTTTGTTCCTACCATCTCTCCCCAAAAACATCTCCAAACCAAGAATCTGTTTTGGTTTGACAGACGCCTCCAACGAATGGGATCTGATCCAGCCATTACCCAACGTCTGTTGCAAGAGCTCGAAACAGAACTCATGCGTGTAGATCAACCCCTGATCATCGCCATGCACTTTGTTCCTCATAGTCAGTTTCTCCTACGCCACCCTTATTTTGAACGCTTTAATGCTTTTCTAGGAAGCCAAGCCTTTCATGAGCTCTTTAGACAATATCCTGTCAGAGAGGTGATTTTTGGTCATAGCCACCACCGAATGCCAGCAACAACTATTGACACTATCACCTATCATGCCAGACCTTTAGGCTATGTCCGAGAATGGGATCTTTGCAAACAATTTTTCGAAGCTTTTCCTGAATATGATTTTCCAAAACGATACGATCCCTACAAACGCTATCGCAGAATCAAAGACCTCCCCGAATTTAATGCATACAAGAAAAAACAGCTCTCTCATGAATTTTCTCAAGCCATGACGATCCTTGAACTATAATAAAAAATTGGTCCCTCTGGGACCAATTTTTTTACTCTTCTGTATCCAAGAGATTTTTTGCAACGATTGCAGCCAGAACACCACCGACAATTGGAGCCAAGATAAAGATCCAAATTTGTTGAAGAGCTGCACCACCAACAAAGAGGGCAGGTGCCAAGCTACGAGCTGGGTTAACAGAAAGTCCTGTAATGTTTAAACCAACAAGAATAATCAAAGTCAAGCTCAAACCGATCACAAAACCAGCGATCTTCCCATTACCTTTGGTAGCTGATGTCACTGTCATGATAACCAAAATAAAGATAAAGGAAGCAATCACTTCAAACAAGAAACCGCCAAATGGAGTCACTCCTTTAGCCAAGGCATTTTCACCAAGACTAGCTGTTGACATACCTGAATTTGACAAGAGGAATAGTACTGTTGCAGATGCGAGAACCGCTCCCACTACTTGCGCTGCAATATAATTAACCAAGTCTTTAGATGACAAGCGTTTGTTTACAAACATGGCAATCGAAACAGCCGGGTTCAAGTGGGCACCAGAAACAGTCCCAATTGAGTAAGCTGCTGCAACAATGGATAAACCGAATGCAAAGGCAATTCCTAAATGTCCCAGACCTTCCGTTCCATTTCCAAAAACAACTACGCCAGTCCCGATAAAGACAAGCATAAATGTGCCGATTACTTCAGCAAAAAACTTTTTCATAATTAAGTTTCCTTTCTTCAAACTGTTGACTAGTTTATCAAAAAACCACACGTACCTCAAGAAATATGCCCAGTCTATTTTGCCCGCAAAAAAAGCCATCCGAAGATGACTTTTTTTATCCTTAAATGGCGTTTTTATCTTTTCCAAGTGCACGTTGAACGGCTTTTACAATCTCAACGAGAACAACAATCAAGAGCGAACCAATCATAACAGCTAACCATTGTGTCAAACTCAAATGAGAGACATGGAAGAGTTTGTTAAATCCAGGGACAATGATGGTCGCCATCAAGAGAACAAAAGCAACTGGAATCGACCAGTTAAAGGTCTTGTTCTTGAAGAGTCCCACTTTAAAGATGGATTGGTAAACCGATTTAACGTTAAAGGCATGGAGCAATTGGATCAAACCAAGAGTTGCAAAGGCCATAGTCAAAGCGTCTGCATGGATTTCGGCACGAGTCGCATGTTCTGGAGAGAGTAAGGCCCAGCCATAAACACCAAGAACTAGCATGGTTTGGAAGATTCCTTGATAAAGAATGGCTCCGAAGACCCCACCGTCAAAGAAGTTAGATTTACGTCCACGAGGTTTGTGGGTCATAACACCTGGCTCAGCTGGTTCCACACCAAGAGCGATGGCTGGAAGAGTATCGGTTACCAGGTTAATCCAGAGAAGATGTACTGGTTGCAACACATCCCAACCAAAGAGGGTTGCAAAGAAGATGGTGAAGACCTCAGCCATATTGGCAGACAAGAGGTATTGGATAGATTTTTGGATATTGGAGAAGACCTTACGTCCTTCTTCTACCGCTACGATAATGGTTGCAAAGTTATCATCTGCAAGGACCATGTCTGAAGCTCCCTTAGAAACTTCTGTACCTGTAATCCCCATACCGATACCGATATCAGCTGTCTTAAGTGATGGTGCATCGTTGACCCCATCCCCTGTCATGGCAACAACTTTTCCTTCATTTTGCCAAGCTTTCACGATCCGAACCTTGTGTTCAGGTGATACACGCGCATAGACAGAGTATTGTTTGAATACTTTTTGGAATTCTTCGTCAGAGAGTTCGTTCAACTCAGCCCCTGTGAAGACATGGTCTTCTGTATCATTTGGATCGATGATTCCAAGACGTTTAGCAATCGCCTCTGCTGTATCTTGGTGGTCACCCGTGATCATGATCGGACGGATACCCGCTTCCTTAGCGACACGGACAGCTTCTGCTGCTTCTGGACGCTCAGGGTCAATCATGCCGACCAAACTAGAGAAGATCAGGTCAGACTCAACAATTTCAGACTCCAAAGTTGGAATTTCCTTGCTTGTCTTATAAGCCATCATCAAGACACGAAGGGCTTGTTTAGCCAAGTCTTTGTTGGTAGCAAGGATAGCTTTCTTATCTTCATCTGTGATAGGACGAACTTCCCCATTGACTTCAATACGCGTCACACGTTTGAGCAATTGGTCAGGAGCTCCCTTAACAGCGATAAAGTAGGTACCATCTGCTTCCTTATGAATGGTAGACATAAGCTTACGGTCAGAGTCAAATGGCAATTCAGCTACACGTGGCTCGTCCTTCAAGACTTCACGAACGTCAAAGTTATGATCCAAACCAAACTGTACCAAAGCAGTCTCTGTTGGGTCCCCAATCAACTTGCCAGATGGATCCACCTTAGTATCATTGGCAAAGTTCATGATACGAAGGGTATTGTTGCTAGCAGCAATCTCAGCTGCTGAGCTTTGCAATTGACCGTTGGTGTAGACCTTCTCAACAGTCATTTGGTTCATAGTCAAAGTACCTGTTTTATCAGATGCGATGATTTCTGTTGAACCAAGAGTTTCAACCGCTGGTAATTTACGAACAATCGAATTGCGTTTGGCAAGGGTTGTAGTTCCCAAAGATAGAACGATAGTTACAATGGCAGGAAGTCCTTCTGGAATGGCCGCAACCGCAAGGGCTACCGCAACCATCAAGCCTTCTAATGGATGCTCTCCACGAACGAAGACACCAACTAAGAAAGTAATGACCGCAATCACAACAATTAAGTAAGTCAAGGCTTTAGATAATTGTTCCAAGCTTTGCTTCAATGGTGTTTCAGTCTCATCGGCATTAGCCAACATATCTGCAATCTTACCAACTTCTGTATACATACCAGTGTTTGTTACGACACCAATACCACGACCATAAGTTACATTTGAGTTTTGGTAACCCATATTAACGCGGTCCCCAATACCAGCATCTGCTTCAACAAGTCCTGTCACATCTTTTTCAACTGGCACAGACTCCCCTGTAAGAGCTGCTTCTTCAATTTTAAGAGAAGCTGCTTCAAACAAACGCATATCTGCAGGAACCACATCTCCAGCTTCCAGAAGAACGATATCACCTGGGACCAATTCTTTAGAATCAATTTCAATCACGTGACCATCACGGCGGACACGCGCTAATGGACTAGACATGTTTTTCAGTGCTTCGATAGCTGCTTCGGCTTGTCCTTCTTGGTAGACACCAAAGGCTGCGTTCAAAACAACAACGGCTAAGATGATCATGGCATCTGTAAGGCCGTCCATTCCTTCTGTGATCACAGAGAGAGCTGCAGCGATCAACAAGATGATGATCATCAAATCTTTAAACTGATCGATAAACTTAGACAAGAGGCTACGTTTTTCACCTTCGTCCAGTTCATTATGACCATAAATCGCTAAACGTTCTTGAGCTTGAGCAGTTGACAAGCCTTCAATTGAAGAGTTCAATTCCTTTAGAACTTCTTCTTTACTCTGTGTATAAAACAAAGCTTTATTTTGTTCTTTTGACAAAATAATTTCCTCCTTATAGCTTTCTACTAGGTCTCTTTTGCACAAAAAAGAGACCTGTTTGAAAAAACAAGTCTCGCCGTTTAATATAGTGCCGGAAATAATTTCGTAATGACGACACTATCGCGGAAAACCGCCAGCTACTCCCTTGAGTGGTTTTATTATACCATTTTTATAGAATAAAGCAAGCGGGATCTAGAATAATTTAATGAGGATTATTCTTCCCATTCCACCAGTAATTGATAATTAGCAAATTCCTGTTCTCCATCGAGAGTTAACAAGCGATAAGAGACTTTCAAATGACCTGCTTCTAATTGAAAGAGGTCTGTTGTAATCAAAAACTGCTGAATGCCCATCGGAGTTGGGATGATTGCCCCACCATCTTCATTTTTGTAGAAACGCATGATGGATTTAGGACTTGAGAATCGTGTCATGACCAATTCATCATTGGAAAATTTCAAAGCAATCTTTTCATCTTCTTCATTGGTATACAAGAGATATTGAAAACCTGCTTTTTCCTTCCATTCACCTTGATAGTACTGATCAACAATTTCCATTTCTTCTCCAAATCGAATCGTATTTTGAATATGAATCTGCACCTTTGTCTCCTTCTCTTCTTTCATTGCTTCTCTATTCTATCAAATTTTACGCTTTTTGACTGCCCTCATTAGCCTCTAGATCGCAAAATAGGCTTTTTTTTGCTATAATAGACCCATGAATGAAAAAGTCTTTCGCGATCCCGTACATGATTATGTTCACGTGGATCATCCCATCATTTATCAATTAATTAATAGTAAAGAATTTCAACGACTACGCCGCATCAAACAACTGGGGACATCTGGTTTTACCTTCCACGGTGGGGAGCATAGTCGTTTTTCTCACTGTCTTGGCGCCTATGAGATTTCAAGACGCATTCTCTCAATTTTTGAAGAAAAATATGCAGATCAATGGAATTCTGATGAAAACTTACTGACCATGACAGCCGCCCTTCTTCATGACATCGGACATGGTGCCTATTCCCATACCTTTGAAGGACTTTTTGGGACCGATCATGAAAAAATGACCCAGCTCATCATCACCAATCCTGAGACGGAGGTCAATCAAATCCTCTTACAGGTGGCACCTGATTTTCCAAATCGTGTAGCCAGCGTCATTGACCACACCTATCCCAATAAGCAAGTGGTGCAGTTGATTTCCAGTCAAATTGATGTGGACCGAATGGATTATTTACTACGAGATGCCTACTTTACAGGTGCTTCCTATGGGAAATTTGACTTGACCCGCATTCTTCGCGTCATTCGACCGATTGAAAATGGCATTGCCTTCCAACAAAATGGGATGCATGCCGTTGAAGATTATGTAGTCAGCCGTTACCAAATGTATATGCAAGTCTACTTCCACCCAGCTACTCGTGCGATGGAAGTCCTCCTTCAAAATCTACTCAAACGCGCTCGAACTATCTATCCAGATCAGAAAGAGTATTTCCAAGTGACTTCGCCTCGCTTGATTCCTTTTTTTGAAGAAGAGGTGACCATTGACGATTACCTGAATTTGGATGACGGTGTGATGAACACCTATTTCCAAGTCTGGATGGAGAGCCCGGATACCATCCTGTCTGATCTTGCTCAGCGCTATATCAATCGGAAAGTCTTTAAATCGATTCTATTTACAGAAGATAAGCGAAAAGACTTAGCAATCCTTGGAAAACTGATCAAAGAGGTTGGGTTTAATCCTACTTATTACACCGCCATCCATAAGAATTTCGATCTGCCCTACGATATTTATCGACCGGAGCTTGAAAAACCACGTACTCAGATCGAGATGATCCGAAAAGATGGTAGTCTAGCTGAATTGTCTCATTTGTCCCCACTCGTTGCAGCTTTAGCTGGAACCCGCTATGGGGACAACCGTTTCTATTTCCCAAAAGAAATGTTGGAAGCCAATGGACTTTTCAGTAAGCAAGTAGAGGAATTCACTTCCTACATCACCAACGATTATTTTACAGGAGAGATGAATGGCCATTAAATTAGTCGCGATCGATATCGATGGTACGCTACTTAATTCAAAAAAAGAAATTACACCTTCCGTTTTTGAAGCAATTCAAGACGCAAAAGCTGCAGGTGTGAAAATCGTGATCACAACTGGTCGTCCCATCGCAGGTGTCTCAAACTTGTTAGCACAACTTCATCTCACGGATCCTGAGGATTATGTCATTACTTTTAATGGGGGCTTGGTCCAAGAAACTGCTACTGGAAAAGAAATCATCAAGGACCTTTTAGATTATGAGGACTATCTCGATATCGAGTCTCTGGCCAACAAACTCCAGATTCACTCTCATGCCATTACAAAAGACGGTATTTACACCAGTAATCGAGATATCGGACGCTATACTATTCATGAGTCTCAACTGGTCAATATGCCCCTTTACTACCGGACGCCTGAAGAAGTGCGAGAGAAAGAATTTGTTAAAGCCATGTACATCGATGAACCAGAAATTCTGGACGCTGCGATTGCAAAAATTCCAAGAGAATTTCAGGACCGCTTTACTATGGTTAAATCAGCTCCATTTTATTTAGAAATTCTCGGGAAAACGACCAATAAAGGAGCTGCCATTCTCCATCTGGCTGAACAACTTGGAATCAAACAAGAAGAGACCATGGCTATTGGAGATGAGGAGAATGACCGCTCCATGTTAGAAGTTGTAGGACATGCTGTCGTTATGGAGAATGGCAATCCTGCCCTTAAAAAAATTGCTACAACTATTACCAAATCAAACGATGAATCGGGCGTAGCCTACGCCCTTAGAAAGTGGGTATTATAAGAAATGTATCATTACCAGCTAGGAATTTCTGCCACTGAGCATGATAACTTTGTTATTCAGAGTGACCAGACTAATCTCTTACAAAGTAGCTCATGGGCAAAAATCAAAGATAATTGGGGAAATGAACGGGTTGGTTTTTATCAAGAAAACCAATTAGTCGCTGTTGCAAGCGTCTTGATTCAACCCCTACCACTTGGCTTTTCCATGCTCTACATTCCTCGAGGCCCGATCATGGATTACCAAAACAAAGAGCTGGTTTCATTTGTGATCCAGTCCCTTAAAAATATTGCCAAACAATACAAGGCCTTGTTTGTGAAATTTGATCCAAGTCTTTTCTTGAGTAAACACTTGATTGGACAAGAACAGACGGAAGCTCCTGCTGTGCAAGCGGTGATCGATACCTTAACTAAAGAAGGGGTTGAATGGACTGGCCGAACCAGTGATATGGCAGAAAATATCCAACCACGCTTTCAAGCGAATATCCACAAAGAGTTTTTCACCGAGCAAGATCTTTCAAAATCTACTCGACAAGCCATCCGAACTGCTCGAAACAAAGGGATCCAAGTCCAATTTGGCGGGACCGAATTGTTAGAGGACTTTGCTTCTCTCATGAAAAAGACTGAAGCTCGTAAAAGCATTCATTTGCGTGGAAAAGACTACTACGAAAAACTACTCACAACCTATCAAGGACAATCTTACATTACTTTGTCTACTCTAGATCTCGAAAAACGGAAAAGCTCCCTTATAAAAGATCTTGAAAAAAACATGGCTGAGGCTGAAAAATTCACAGAAAAAACAAAGCCTGGCAAGGTTGAGAATAACCAAAAAGAAAAAGAGCGGATAGAGGAAGAACTGCAATTTCTTGAACAGCATCTCCAAGTAGGTAGACAGGTTGTTCCTTTATCTGGGACCTTAACCCTTGAATTCGGTGGGACGTCTGAAAATGTTTATGCAGGGATGGATGAAGAATTCCGCCGTTACCAACCTGCTATCCTCACCTGGTATGAAACTGCCCAACACGCTTTCGACCGTGGTGCTTCTTGGCAAAATATGGGGGGCATTGAAAATTCACTCGATGGTGGTCTCTATCATTTCAAGTCTAAATTTAATCCAGTCATTGAAGAATTTGTTGGGGAATTCAACCTCCCAACCAGTCCACTCTATCCACTTGTAAACAAAGTCTACAAGATCCGGAAAAAATTAAGGAGTAAATAAAGTTACATGACTCTTACGACAATTTCAAAAGAAGAATTTACCTCATTTGCAAATACTGTCTCCCATCGCTCTTTTATCCAGTCTGCTGAAATGGCAGATCTGCTTGAAAAGCGAGGAAACACGGTCCAATTTATCGCTTGGAAACAAGAAGATCAAGTCCAAGTGGCAGCGATCTTGTACAGTCTTCCTATGACAGGTGGTCTCCATATGGAAATCAATTCTGGCCCCCTTTACCAAGAGGAGGCTATGCTAGAACCCTTCTATGCAGCCTTAAAAGACTATGCGAAAGAGAATGGAGCTATTGAACTCGTTATCAAGCCCTATGATACCTATCAAACCTTTGACAGTGACGGCAATCCAACCAGTGAAGAGCAAACCCATTTTATGGATACCCTTAAAAACTTGGGCTATCAGCATGATGGTTTAACAACAGGTTATCCAGGTGGAGAAGGTGATTGGCATTATGTGAAAGATATGGAGGGCATCACCGAAAAAAATCTTCTCAAGAGCTTCAGTAAAAAAGGAAAGCCACTTGTCAAGAAAGCCAAATCTTTCGGTATTGAACTGAAACGATTAAACCGAGATGAACTGCAACTCTTTAAGGATATTACTTCTTCTACCAGTGACCGTCGCGACTATCAGGATAAGACCTTGGATTATTACCAAACTTTCTATGACAGTTTTGGCGACAAAGCAGATTTCATGATCGCAACGCTGAACTTCCACCATTACTACACGAATCTTGAAAAAGACCAAGGAAAACTAGCTCAGAAGATTGAGAAATTACAGAAGGATCTTGAAGTCAACCCCAATTCAGAAAAAAAACAAAATCAACTTCGTGAATTCTCTAGCCAGTTTGATACCTTTGAGGTGAGAAAGAAGGACGCAAAAGAATATATTGAAAAATATGGAGATCAAGACGTCATTCTTGCAGGTAGCCTCTTCGTCTATATGCCACAAGAATCCACCTATTTATTCAGTGGCTCTTATACAGAATTTAATAAGTTCTATGCTCCTGCTGTTCTCCAAGAATATATGATGCTTGAAACCATCAAACGTGGTATCCCAAGATATAACTTCCTGGGTATTCAAGGAATCTTTGACAGGTCAGACGGTGTTCTTCGTTTCAAACAAAACTTCAATGGCTACATCGTTCGTAAGATGGGGACCTTCCGCTATTACCCAAGTCCTCTGAAATACAAACTGATTTCTCTCATTAAGAAACTATTAGGACGTTCCTAACTCAAAAGACCAGCTTTGTAGCTGGTCTTTTCTTCTATAAAAAAAGACGAGAAACCTCTCGCCTTTTTATATGTCATTATTTAACAAAGTCAAGCAATGCCAAGAAGCTTTCTGGGTCAAGTGATGCACCACCTACAAGAGCTCCGTCAACGTCTGGACAAGCCATGTATTCAGCAACGTTTTCAGGTTTCACTGAACCACCGTATTGAACACGTACTTTGTCAGCCACTTCTTGACCAAAGTCAGCAGCTACAACGTCACGAACAACTTTACACATTTTTTGTGCGTCGTCTTGTGAAGCTGATTTACCAGTACCGATCGCCCAGATTGGTTCGTATGCGATAACTGTTGAAGCGACTTGTTCTGCAGTCAATCCAGCAAGAGCAGCTGAAACTTGAGCTCCTACGAATTCTGCTGCTTTACCAGCTTCGTAAGTTTCAAGGCTTTCACCACAACAGATGATTGGAAGCATACCGTTCGCAAAGATTGCTTTTGCTTTTTTGTTGATATCTTCATCAGTTTCATGGAAGTAGTCACGACGTTCTGAGTGACCGATAACAACGTAGTCAGTACCGATTTCTTTCAAAACTTGTGGGCTAGTTTCACCAGTGAAGGCACCGGCATTTTCAAAGTAAGTGTTTTGGGCAGCAACTTTAAGGTTTGAACCTTTAGCAGCAGCAAGAACAGTTGTCAAGTCAACTGCAGGAACTGCGATACCAGCTTCAACAAGGTCAGCTGAAGGAAGTTTTGATGCTACAGCTTCAACGAATGCTTTTGCTTCTTCTGGATTTTTGTTCATTTTCCAGTTACCAGCGATAAATGGTTTACGTGACATTTCACATACCTCTTTTTTCTAATTTTATACTATCTATTTTACCATAATTTTCGTCATAATGAAAGGTTGCACAAGCTCATTTTACTTTTTACCAAAATAAAAACCCCGTCTTCACGGGGTTTTCTGTCTGTCTATATAATTGTTAATCTGGGAACTAGATCGAATTAAGCTTCGATTTCAGTAACCATACCTGAACCAACAGTACGTCCACCTTCACGGATTGAGAATGTAGTACCTTGTTCAACGGCGATTGGGTGGATCAACTCAACGTCGATAGTCACGTTATCACCAGGCATTACCATTTCAGTTCCAGCTGGAAGTTCGATAGATCCAGTTACGTCAGTTGTACGGAAGTAGAACTGTGGACGGTAGTTGTTGAAGAATGGAGTATGACGTCCACCTTCTTCTTTAGTAAGGATGTAAACTTCACCTTTGAATTTAGTGTGTGGGTTGATTGAACCTGGTTTAGCGATAACTTGTCCACGTTCGATTTCATCACGTTGGATACCACGAAGAAGCACACCAACGTTATCCCCTGCAAGACCTTCGTCAAGTTGTTTACGGAACATTTCAACACCAGTAACAACTGCTTTTTGGATTTCGTCTTTGATACCAACGATTTCGATTTCGTCGTTGACACGAACAACACCACGGTCGATACGTCCTGAAGCAACTGTACCACGTCCAGTGATTGAGAATACGTCTTCGACTGGAAGAAGCAATGGTTTGTCAGTATCGCGTTCTGGTTCTGGGATGTACTCATCAACAGTATCCATCAATTCCATGATGATATCTTCATATTTAGAGTCACCTTCAAGAGCTTTAAGAGCTGAACCTTGGATAACTGGAAGGTCATCACCTGGGAAATCGTATTCTGAAAGAAGGTCACGGATTTCCATTTCAACCAATTCAAGCAATTCTTCATCGTCAACCAAGTCAACTTTGTTCATGAAGACGATCAAGTGTTTAACACCAACCTGACGTGAAAGAAGGATGTGTTCACGTGTTTGTGGCATTGGTCCGTCAGTTGAAGCTACTACAAGGATAGCTCCGTCCATTTGAGCGGCACCAGTGATCATGTTTTTAACGTAGTCCGCGTGTCCTGGAGCGTCGATGTGAGCGTAGTGACGTTTAGCAGTTTCGTACTCAACGTGTGCAGTGTTGATAGTGATACCGCGTTCGCGTTCTTCTGGAGCAGCATCGATAGACGCATAGTCTTTAGGTTGGTTAACTGATGAAGGCAAGCGACGTGCCAAAACAGTTGTGATTGCTGCAGTTAGGGTAGTTTTTCCGTGGTCAACGTGTCCGATTGTACCGATGTTAACGTGCGGTTTACTACGATCGTATTTTTCTTTTGCCATTTGAGTAAAAGCCTCCAATAAAATATATTTTATAGATAGACAGTAGGCAATACAGTCTAACTTTCCTTACTATTCTATCGAATTTTAGATAAAATTGCAAGCCTTTTACCTATATTTTCTTAATTATTCCTCTTCTTTTCTTTTATTTTATCAGCTTGCTGAAAGATCCTGTTCTAGCTTTGAAAATTCTCATTTGAAATCTTCTATTTAAGCCATTACATACCTTTTGGTCCTTTAATATCAGGGACTAAAAAAATCGGAACAATGTTCCGATTTTTTTAACCTGAATTTCGTAATCCTGTAGCCACTCCATTGATCGTAATATGGATTAGCTTGTCTTGATCGGCTGGTAGTTGTCCAGTCCTTTGACGTCGAATCAATTCTAACTGAATATAGTTCAAGACGTTAAAGTATGGCATCCGATAGTCCAAACTTTCTTTCAAATAAGGATTTTCAGCGAGCAACTCGTCTTGTTCCTCAATCATCAAGATGATGTCCTTGGTCAATTGCCATTCATGTAAGATAATCTGATAGATATTGCGAACTTCTTCTTCTTCACACAATTGCGCGTACTCAAAGGCAATATCCATATTAGCTTTGGATAAGACCATATCCACATTTGACAAGAGAGATTGGAAGAAAGGCCAGTTTTTATACATGTATCGAAGGGTTTCGATATTCTCAGGATCCTCATCGATAAATTCCTTAAAGCTAGAACCTACTCCATACCAACCAGGGAACATCACCCGACTTTGTGACCAAGAGAAGACCCAAGGAATAGCACGCAAACCACCAATTTCTGTAATGGTCTTACGAGCAGCTGGACGTGAACCAATATTAAAACTTGAAATTGCTTTGATCGGACTTGATTCAAAGAAGTAATCATAGAAGTGCTCATTTCCAAAGACCAAATCACGATAGATATCGTAACTACGGTCCACGACTTTATCCATGACTTCCCCGAAACGATCAAACATAGAGAATGGACTCTTTTGTTCGGCAATCATTCGGTTAATGGTTGCAGAAACGAGCATCTCAAGGTTGTAGTAGGCAGCATCTTTATTTCCATATTTATTGCCGATCACTTCCCCTTGCTCAGTTAAGCGGATACGGTCATTAATGGATTTCAACGGTTGAGAAGTGATGGCTTCATAAGTAGGACCTCCACCACGACCAACAGTACCACCACGACCATGGAAGAAGGTAATCTTCACTCCAAACTCATCTCCGATAGCGGTCAATTGTTGTTGGGCTTTAAAGAGCGTCCAGCATGAAGACAAGTATCCACCATCTTTGTTGGAATCAGAGTATCCTAACATAATCTCTTGGTAGTTGTTCTTAGAAGCAATCCAACGTTTGGCAATCGGAAGAGACAAGTAACTTCTCATGGTTTCTTCTGAGTGATCCAAGTCTTCGATCGTTTCAAACAACGGTACGATTTGAACGCGAGCTTTTTCCGTATCGACTAAGCCCACTTCTTTCAACATCACAGCCAATTCTAACATATCTGACACACTTGTTGCATGAGAGATGATGTTTTGACGAATGACTTCTTCTCCTAAACGATCCTTCAATTCACGGGCCGTTTGGAAAATCGCTAATTCTTTTTCAAGCAGTTCAGATTTTTCAGCATGAGTTGCTGATAAAATACGTGGATCTTCTAAAAGTTCTTTCAAGAGAACTTGACACTTTTCATCCTCTGATAATTCAGAATAGTGGTCATTAATCCCTGCTGATTTCAGCAATTCTGCCACACAGGCTTCATGTACACTCGAATCCTGACGCATATCAATAGAGGCCAGATAGAATCCAAAAACATCGATGGCTTCTAGAAGTTCTGCAAACTCACCAGAAATTAAATACTCTGATTTGTTTTCTAACAAGGAATCTTTGATCTTTTCAAGGTCTTCTTTAAATTCTTGAGCTGATGCATAAGCTGGAGCTTCTTTCTCAGAAATTTTCTTTAGAGCTCCAGAGATACGATTGCCAATATAATCAGAAACTGGCCCTTGTTGATGAGCATTTGCTCCTAATAACCTCTCGACAGCATAACGATCTTCTCTGGTTTCTCCCACCATCGTCCATTCTTTTAAATTGACCAAGGTTTGGATCAATTTTGATTGGATATAGTGGAAAGCCCGACGGTAAGGTTCTTTTTCACGAAAGACGGAGGTATCACTTGATAGGGCAGCCATTTCAGCTACTGCTTCACTTGTTTTAGAAAGACTAGTTGAAAGGGAGAAATGACGGTATAATTTAGAAATCTTTTCGATGTAATAGTTCAAAATGACTTCACTTTGAATGGTTGCTGAACGTTTCAAGGTCTCAGCAGTTACAAACGGATTTCCGTCCCGGTCTCCCCCAATCCACATGCCCATTGTAATCGGACGTGGTTGTTCAAGCTCTAACCCATGTTCTTTTGCCAAGCGTTTGTATTCCAACATTAGGTTTGGAACAGCTTGTAAGAAAGAACTATTGTAATATTCCATGACGTTGGTGATCTCATTAGTAACCTTCAATTTTTTGTCACGAATCATATCCGTTTGCATCATGATTTCGATATTACAACGAAGGTTGTTGTACCACTTATTCTCATTCATTAAACCAGCTTTAACATCCCGGTGCTGGCGAAGAAGAGCATGAATATGATTGGTTAAATCCAGCATGGTTTTTCGTTGCACTTGAGTTGGATGGGCTGTTAAAACAGGTACAATATTGAGATTTTCAAGAATTTCTTGTGCATCTTCATTTTTCGCAACTTCTTTGATGGTTGAAGAAAGTTTTCCGAGGTATTCACCATCCACGTTATTCAAATGATTGATTTCATAGGCCAAATCGACATCTTCTGAGATGTTAATCAAGAGTGGTAAAATGGCAAAATAACGTGAAATCACTGTCATTTCTTCATTTGTCAATTGTTCCACTATTTGATTCAACTCACGATAGTTCTGTGTTTTTGATAGATCCTTCAACTGCGTAATTTTATCAAAGGTTTCCGGACGAACCAAATTTTTCGTAATATCATCTAATAAATTGGTTAAGATTTCGGCTTCTTCTTTGATAATATCTTTATTTGTGAAGTTCTCTAATTTTTGTAAGACCATTTTTTCTCCTTTTTGAATAGCCATTCAACAATTCCCTTTTAATAATAAGGTTTGATTTTACCTTTTTCTTCAAAAACCATGCCTTCTTGTTCCATCTTAGCCCGTTTTTCACTAGCATCGATATTCAAAACGAAAGCAATCGCTACGGATAAGACCCATAAGCTATTTCCCCCTTGGGATAAGAAGGGGAAGGTCACTCCTGTAGACGGAATCAAACCAGAAATTCCTCCGATGTTAATGAAGGTTTGCACTAAGATCATCCCACCGATCCCAATGGCCATCATCGAATTAAAAGGATTCTTTGCTCGAATACCGACTAAAATGATCCGAAGAATTAAGAAAAATAGGAGAGCAAGGATCAAGCTAGCTCCAACAAAACCTAATTCTTCAATCACGATCGCAAACACAAAGTCTGTGTGCGCTTCTGGTAAGTAACCTTGTTTTTCAATGGAATTTCCTAGCCCCAAGCCAAACCAACCACCGTTACTCATTGCATAGTAAGAATTAGCTAATTGGTGACCTGCGCCAGACAAGTCATTAAAGGGGTTAAAGAAGGCACTAAAACGTTTGGCTACATAACCAAAGACAGGAATTTTAGCGACACGGTCCACACCGATAATCCAAATTGAACCAAGGACAATGGTGGATGCTCCTACAACTAAACCAAGTAAAGAGGTAAACCAACGATAGCCCACTCCACTAGCCGTAATCATGATCAAGACCGTTAAGGCCAAGATCGTCGCATTTCCCAAGTCCGGCATAATCACAACGATTCCAATCAGAATCAAGGTCAGCCAACGCCAATCGTTTAAATTCCTTGGAATCCATTCATTATGGGTCAAGGCTTGATAATCATAATCACGGATTTCATCTTGTCGTTTCGAAAAGATCAAGGCCAGATACCAGACTAAGATCACCTTGAGGTATTCAGCCGGCTGGATACTAAAGCCTCCAGGAATCGTCAACCAACCGTGAGCTCCATTGACGGTATCTGTGATAAACCTAGACAAAATCAACAAAATCACTTCAGCAAAAATGACAACAGCCAGTACTTTTTTATTTCGCAGGAAGTCTAGGCTAAATTTATAAATCAAGGCAATGGTTAGGAGACTAAAGATGAAGAAGAGCCCCTGTGTCCGTACCATTCGAATCGAACTCACTCCACTTTGAATTGCCAAGGCACTTGTTGTCGAATAGACTACAATCAAACCAATAATGGATAAAATCAAATAGGGAATGAGGATGGAATAATTTAAAAGATGTCTTTTTTCAATTTTCATAATTCACCATATTTTCCTAATGTTCAACCTCCATTATATCATTTTTAAGAAGCAAAACCAAGGAAAGGCTAGAAAAGATTCGGCTTCTTCCCCATTTTCAAGAAATATTCTTAATATCTTTCTTATTTTCATATATTTTTATCCTTTTTCGATGAAAAGATTCCTTTTTTTTGAAAATAATGGCTGAAATTGGGATCTTTTAAGCATTAAGTTTTGCCTTTTCGTTTTTTTTACGGTAAAATGACTCTGTATGAGAAAAAGGATAAAACCCGTTGTTCTCTTGGTCTTTTTTATCGGTTTCATTTCTTTTCTGGTTCTTTCACGAACGATTGCCGATCTGCAAGCCAGAGAGCAACAAGCAACAACCAAAACCATTCCGAACTCCAATACACCTAAAAAAACAACCACTGCAAGCTCTTCTTCTAAAAAAGAAGAAGACATCAATCCAGAACTGGTTGGCCGTCCAATCATTGATATCTCAGGCTGGCAATTGCCTAGTGAAATTGATTACGATGTTCTCTCCCAAAATGTGGGAGGTGTGATCGTTCGTGTCCATAGTGGGGCTCAAGCTAAAAAGGAAAATGCGGCGACCCACTTAAATGGTCTGGATAAATCCTATAAAACCCATATCCAAGAATTCCAAAAACGAAATATCCCAGTCGCGGTCTATGCTTATGTCGCTGCTAAGGATAAAAAAGAAATGGAAAAAGAAGCAGAAGAATTTTACAAGGCTGCTTCTCCTTACAAGCCGACCTACTATTGGTTAGATGTTGAGGAAAAAACCATGAAGGATATGAACGCAGGTGTTGAAGCTTTCCGAGCAAAACTACAAGCTTTGGGTGCCAAAAATATTGGACTCTATATCGGAACCTACTTCATGGAAGAACATAGTATCTCCACTGATAAATTTACGGCTCTTTGGATTCCTACTTATGGATTTGATGATGGCTATTATAATGCTGCGCCAGATACCAACACGGAATACGACTTGCATCAATATACCTCTCAAGGGCAATTAAATGGATTCTCACACTACTTGGATCTCAACCAAATTGCTCCGACGCAAGACCAAGAAGCAATTTATCGGAAACTATTCAAGGTACAAAAAGATGGCTCTTCCTCATAGCCTTAAAACAGCAGATCAAGTGATCTTCACTTTTTCTGCTGTTTTCTATGTTTAGAGGTTGAGACAATATCGCTGCTATTATATGTTATAATGGTCTAATGAAATCTGATTTTGTAGAGAAAAAGAGAAAAGGAGAAAGCCATGGCAAAAAAAAATAAGGTGAAGAAAACCTTGGTCGAGCAGATCTTGACTAAAGCAAAAATTGAGCACATAGGCTTACAAATCAACGCTTTAGAAGGGATCTTACCAGAAAGAATTGATCGCTCTACTATTTTCAAAACCCTAGCTCTCAAAGGAGATAAAACGGGGCCCGTGATTGGGATCATTCCTATTACAGAGCATCTTTCAGAGAAAAAGTTAGCCAAATTATCAGGGAATAAGAAAATCGCTATGATTCCTCAAAAAGATCTTGAAAAAACAACTGGTTATATTCATGGGGCCAATAATCCGGTGGGCATTCGTCAAAAGCATTCTTTCCCAATCTTTATCGATGAATCAGCCCTTCAGTTAGAAACCATGATCGTATCTGCTGGGGAAATCGGCCATAGTATTCAAATCAAACCACAACTTCTAGCAGACTTCGTACAAGCGACTTTTGCAGATATTTTAGAATAATGACAGAGAAGGAGACAAGATTGTGAAACTATATTTTATTCGACACGGACGGACAGAATGGAATGAAGAAGGACGTTTTC
This sequence comes from Streptococcus mobilis, assembly GCF_059727625.1. Lineage (NCBI taxonomy): Bacteria > Bacillati > Bacillota > Bacilli > Lactobacillales > Streptococcaceae > Streptococcus > Streptococcus mobilis. The sequence continues at coordinate 788,435 of NZ_AP041823.1, read as the reverse complement.
AGGGATCAAATGGCGATTCTCCGCTGTTACCAGCCTCTATTCATCAGCTTGAAAAATTAGGAAAGCACCTGGCTACTGTTCCTTTTGATGCAGCCTTTGCAAGCGATCTACCACGAACAGTCCATACCGCACAGATCATTCTCGATCAATTGAAGACACCTCTAAAATTGCAACCAACGCCTGCTCTTCGTGAGTGGAATTTGGGAAAATTAGAAGGAGCTAAAATTTCTACCATTTCGGCCATCTATCCCCAACAAATGGATGCGTTTCGACATAACCTAGCTCGTTTTCAAAATGAAATCTTTGATGCAGAATCTGTTTATGAAACAACCAAACGTACCTGTGATTTTGTAAAAAGTCTAAAAGGGAAAGAGCTCGATACCGTTCTCATTGTTGGACACGGAGCTAATTTGACAGCTTCTATTCGAACCTTGCTCGGTTATGAAATCGGAGAACTCCGCAAAAATGGCGGACTAGATAATGCCAGCGTGACGATTCTAACAACAGATGATTTTGAGCACTATCACTTAGATACTTGGAACGACACCTCTTATATGGAAGACTAAAAAACACTGATCGCAAGATCAGTGTTTTCTTTTAGCTTATTTCATGGTTGGGAAGAGAAGAACGTCGCGAATCGTTGTCACATTGGTCAACAACATAACGAGACGGTCAATACCAATTCCAAGTCCACCTGTTGGTGGCATACCATATTCAAGGGCTTCAACATAGTCATAGTCGATGCCTGTAGCTTCGTCATCTCCCAATTCTTTCGCACGCGCTTGCGCTTCAAAACGTTGCAATTGATCGATCGGGTCATTCAATTCTGTGAAGGCATTGGCATACTCTTTGGTCATGATGAAGAGTTCGAAACGGTCAGTGAAGCGTGGGTCTTCTGGATTTTTCTTAGCCAAAGGTGACACTGCTACTGGGTGACCATAAACAAAAGTTGGTTGCGTCAAGGTTTCTTCAACAAATTCTTCGAAGAAGGCATTGATAATTTGTCCCACTTCTGTGTAGTGTTTTTCAACTGGTACATGTTTTTCGTTTGCAAGAGCTACAGCTTCTTCAAAGGTCATGTCTTGCCAGAAGTCAATACCTGTGATTTCTTTGATCGCATCAACCATGTGAACTCGTTTGAAAGGTTCGTTGATTTTGATTTCTGTTCCTTGATAGTCAATTGGACCATCTCCATGGACCGCTTTCGCAGCATGTTGGATGATACCTTCTGTCAAGTCCATGATATCGTGGAAATCAGCGTAAGCTTGATACACTTCGATCGAAGTGAATTCAGGGTTGTGAGTAGCATCCATTCCCTCGTTACGGAAAATCCGTCCGATTTCGTAAACACGTTCCATCCCACCAACAATCAAACGTTTCAAGTGAAGCTCCGTCGCGATACGAAGCACCATATCAATGTTTTGTGCATTGTGATGAGTGATAAATGGTTTAGCAGCCGCACCCCCAGCTTCATTGTGAAGCACTGGTGTTTCCACTTCAAGGAATCCTTGACCATCTAAATAACGACGGATTTCAGAGATGATTTTTGAACGGGTTACAAAGCGTTCGAAGCTTTCACGGTTTGAAATCAAATCCAAATAACGTTTGCGATAGATGGTTTCAACATCTGAAAGTCCGTGGAATTTTTCAGGCAAGGGACGAAGGGCTTTTGACAAGTGAGTGATATGAGTTGCTTTAATCGAAAGTTCACCCATGTCTGTGCGCATGATTTCCCCTTCAACACCAAGGAAATCACCAAGGTCTGCTTTTTTGAAGATTTCGTAGTTTTCTTCTCCAACAGCGTCCTTACGAACGTAGATCTGAATTTGACCTTCACGGTCTTGAAGATGGGCAAAGCCAACCTTTCCTTTTCCACGTTTTGTTACGAGACGACCAGCAATAATAGCTGTTTCGTTCAAGTCGTGGAGTTGTTCTTTATCTAATTCTGAATATTTTTCTTTTAATTGACCTGAATTTGCAGTGCGTTCGAATCGCTTCCCAAATGGATCGATTCCTTGTTCACGAAGGGCCGCCATTTTCTCACGACGGACAATCTGCTGGTCATTCAATTCTTCCATGTGTTCAGTAGTCATTTGGAACCTCCTAAGTTATTCTCCCCTATTCTATCATATTTGGACCAGAAATTCACTAATATTTACCAATTAAACAAAAATAAGGCTAGGTAAAATGTAACCTCTCGAAGCTATACTCAAATAATATCCGAAAACTGTCGTTGACTGCTTAAACTGTTTAACCTGTACAGGGCGAGATAATTGAAAAGGTTTCGACAAACTATTCAACAACAGCAGCAAAAAGGAGCGTGGAGAATCTTAAACCATTCATCCTGACTCGCTCCTATTTTTATTCATAACGCAGTGCTTCGATCGGATTTAACTTAGAAGCCTTATTCGCTGGTAAAATTCCAAAGATGATGCCTACAAAAGCAGAGAAAATAATACTGCCGATAGCGACATTTAAGGAAATAATCGGTGGGCCTTCTAGGGAGGCTGCTGCGAGTGTAGTAATCAAGCTATTCACACCATAAGCAAGTCCAAGTCCAATCAGCCCACCAATGATGGTCAAGACCATCGACTCAATCAAAAATTGAACCAGAATCTTACCTCGAGTTGCTCCCAATGCTTTGCGAAGACCAATTTCTCTCGTCCGCTCTGTCACAGAAACCAACATGATATTCATGACTCCAATCCCGCCAACCAAAAGGGAAATCCCTGCAATGGCACCGATCACTGACGTCATAATTCCTACTACTTTTTTGGTTTCCTCTAGGATGCTATCCAAATTAAAGATTTGAAATTCTCCTTGGCGAACACCTGAAAGTTCTGTTAACTTTTGAGCAGCCTCAATCCCAACGGTTTTAATCTGCTTCACATCTGGCACATGGACGACAATATTTTGAATTTCATCCGTTCCGAATTCAGAGGCGAGTTGGGTATTGGCCATCAAGGCACTTCCACCTGAGGAAGCTCCGTAAAGAGCTTTTCCTGCATTTGGATCCTTGAAAATACCAACGACGCGATAATTGTTATCCCCAACAGAGACCACCTGATTCAGTGGATTCTCCGTTCCAAATAATTGTTGGGCCAATCCTTCATCAAGGAGCACCACCCGGGAGAAATTACTATAGTCTGAAGGGGTTAATTTTCGTCCAGATAAGAGCTCAACCTTTTTGACAGAAAAATAGGTTTCATTTACTCCTTGGATGTTTACCCCTTCTGCTTTTTTCTTTTGAAAAGCAATGGTTGCATTGGAGGTATTGCTAACATAGTAACCATCGATGCCTTGAATCTTGGTTAATTCCTTAACCCAAGATTCTTGCACAACTGGTGGTGCTTCTTGGACTTGACCATCAACATCTTCAGCGTTTTCCCCATCGATATCCGATGGAGCAGCCATCCCTCGGTCTTCAGCTGCAGGGCCACTTTCGCCTCCGCCTTCTCCTTCTCCAGTATCATCAGAAGGGCCAATATTGATCCCAGTCACATAGCCACTCTTGTTGGGAGAATAAGAGATTTGTACATACTCTTGGTCCTTGGTGAAGGTCTTGGTGACACCAGCTTTCATACCATCTCCCAGAGCCATGATGACAACCACAGAAGCGACCCCAATAATGATCCCCACCATGGTCAAGAAAGACCGTAATTTATGGCTCATAATTGAGCTGATCGCAAATTTCCAATTTTGCATTAGGTCCCCCTTTCCAGCTTGCTATCTGAGGAGATCACTCCATCACGAATGACGATGCGACGATGCGCAAAGGCTGCAATTTCTGGCTCGTGTGTAACCATGATAATGGTTTTTCCTTCTTGGTTTAGCTTGGTTAACAAGTCCATTATTTGCTCCCCTGTCTTGGTATCTAGGGCTCCAGTCGGCTCATCTGCTAAGACGATGGCTGGCTGATTGACGAGAGCTCGAGCTATCGCAACCCGCTGTTTTTGACCCCCTGAGAGCTCTGAAGGCAAATGGTGCATGCGAGAATGGAGCTCTACCTTTTCAAGGTACTGCTCAGCTAATTCCTTCCGTTTAGCAGGATGAACTCCTGCATAAATGAGAGGCAGTTCTACATTTTGAAAGGCATTGAGCTTGGAGAGAAGAAAGAATTGTTGAAAGACAAAACCGATCTGTTCATTTCGAACACGTGCTAATTTTTTCTCACTGAGATTTCCAACCTCCTGACCTTCTAGGAAATACTCTCCACTGGTCGGGCGGTCCAACAAGCCAATGACGTTCATCAAGGTCGATTTCCCTGAGCCAGATGGACCCATAATGGCCACAAATTCTCCCTCTTCGACTTCTAAATCGATGTCTTTTAAGACACGAAGTTCCTGATCCCCATTTTTATAGGTTTTATTGATTCCTTTTAGTTCAATCAATTTTGTCATATTTTCCGATCTCTTTTCCATCTTCCAGTTTCTCATTAGGATTCACAATAACTTGAGCATCTTTCTTCAAGCCTGACAAGATTTCCTGGTTTTCAGCATCGGCGTTACCAAGCGTTACTTTTACTTTCTTAGCCTTGCCATTTTCGACCGTCCATACATAACTCGTGTCCCCATCAGCCATGACACTTGTCACGGGAACAAGGGGATGTTGAGTAGAACTTTTGACTTCAATATTGACAGAAAAGCCTTGTTTGAGTTCTCCAATTTCACTGGTAATATCTACTGTGAATGGGTACTTGGCTCCTCCGCTTCCTTGTGTTCCACCTGCTGCATTGGCACCTGCTTGACCCGCGTCGGTCGGATAGTTGGCTACATAAGAAATCTTTCCTGTCCAGGTTTTATCCGGATATACCTTGGAAGTGAGGACCACTTCCTGACCTTCAGAGATATTGGCCAAATTGTATTCAGACAATTCCCCTTTGACTTGTAAATTTCCGTTGCTCACAATGTGAACCAAAGTTTGGTTGGTCCCTGTAGTCGATTTTGAAACATCTTTATTGACTTCGACCACGGTACCATCTGTATTACTCCTAACTGTTGTCGCATCCAGAAGAGCCTTAGCCTTGTTCATATTATCGACCGCATCCGACTTAGCATCTCGTAAATCGCTAGCTTGAGAATCGACTGTTCGCTGGGTCTGCGAAGCTGATTTGGCATCTGCTTCTTCATCGCCTGTCGTATCAATGGTCACACCATTTGTCAGTAAGTCATTTAACTGACGATCTGCCTTATTGACAGCACGAACGGCTGCATCATAAGCGGTTTGGGCCTCTGTACTACTATACTGAACAATTGGCTGACCGGCCGTCACTTGATCTCCTACATTGACCAAAATCGACTGCAAATCCCCTTTGGTTCCATCAAAATAGACATACTGTTCCTGGTTGGCAGTGACTTTCCCAGTTAACAAGACTGAAGAAGCGATCGATCCATCCTTGACCGTTTGCACCATTGGAGTTTCTTTCGTGATTGCTTGATCAGGAGTACTTGGGTGCGAAAACATCATCACACTTCCTGTTCCAATCACCACAATTGCTGCACCTGCAGCTGTAAATAGTTGCCATTTTTTCAATTTCTTCATCGTTTTTCTCCATCAAAGAAAGCGTTTTATTCTATACCATAGTATACCATATTTCCTTACTTTTCTATCTAAAATTGATACGGCAAAATGAAATTTAAATGCTTGGTAACATGCTAAACCCTTGACTTTTGTAACAGTTGATATTACAATCAAACTGAAATCCCATTTAGGAGGAAAACATGAAAGAATTTGATATTATTTCAATCGGTGGAGGTAGTGGAGGAATCGCTACGATGAACCGGGCTGGAGAGTACGGAGCGAGCGCTGCTGTCATTGAAGAAAAACAATTGGGTGGCACCTGTGTCAACAGAGGATGTGTGCCTAAAAAGATTATGTGGTATGGTGCGCAAATTGCAGAAGCTATTCGCGATTATGGACCAGACTATGGATTTACTTCTGAACAAACAAAATTTGATTTTGCAACCTTAAGAAAAAATCGCGAAGCCTATATTGACCGTTCCCGTAATTCCTATGATGGCAGTTTCAAACGCAATGGGGTTGAACGAATTGAAGGACGTGCTCGTTTTGTGGATGCTCATACGGTTGAGGTAAATGGAGAAACCATTAAGGCCAAGCATATCGTAATTGCGACCGGTGCCCATCCTTTTATTCCTTCTGTTCCTGGAGCTGAATTTGGCGAAACGTCTGATGATGTCTTTGCTTGGGAAGAACTTCCTACATCTGTTGCCATTATTGGAGCTGGCTACATTGCAGTGGAACTAGCCGGTGTGCTCCATGCCCTAGGTGTTCAGACCGATCTCTTCGTTCGCGGTGATCGTCCCTTAAGAAAGTTTGATTCCTACATTGTCGATGGCTTAATGGAAGAAATGGAAAAACAAAACCTTCCGCTTCACAAACATAAGGTTCCCATGAAGCTTGAAAAATTTGAAGACGGTCGTGTGAAGATTTATTTTGAGGATATGACCAGCCACGTGGCAGATCATGTTATCTGGGCAACAGGGCGAAAACCAAACGTCCAGGATCTCAATCTAGAAGCTGCAGGCGTCACCTTAAATGAAAAAGGATTCATTGCAGTGGATGAATACCAGAATACAGTTATTCCAGGAATCTATGCTCTTGGGGATGTTACAGGAGAAAAAGAATTAACTCCTGTCGCTATTAAAGCTGGACGCACTCTTTCTGAACGACTATTCAATGGAAAAGTCAATGCCAAAATGGATTATACAAACATCCCAACCGTTGTCTTTTCTCACCCTGCTATTGGAACCGTTGGCCTAACGGAGGAAGAAGCCCAGCAAACTTATGGAAAAGAGAATATCAAAGTCTATACTTCTCAATTTGCTTCCATGTACACTGCTGTTACCCAACACCGCCAGCAAGCAAAATTCAAACTCATCACTGCTGGTCCCGAAGAAAGGGTCGTTGGCCTTCATGGTCTTGGCTACGGAGTGGACGAAATGATCCAAGGATTTGCAGTTGCTATCAAGATGGGAGCGACAAAAGCCGATTTCGACGCAACCGTCGCCATTCACCCAACCGGATCCGAAGAATTTGTGACCATGAGATAAAAAATAAGAGAGTGGGACAGAAATCGGTGATTCGTTAGAATTCGATTTCGTCGTCCCACCTCCGCACAGTTGAGTAGGGCTGTAAAAGCTGATAAAATCAGCGTAGTAGAGCCCACTCAACCACTGCGTCTTGCTCGACAATCCAAAAACAATTGAGAGGCTAGGACTTTTGTCCCAGCCTCTTTTTCTTTGTTTATGGTAAGATGGCAATGGCACGGACAGGTGAACCAGTTGCCTTGTCCCAGTGAGGGAAAGCAATCGAAATCAAAGCACCTACAGCTGGAACTTGGTCCAATTGGTTCAAGACTTCAACTTGGTAGATATTTTGTTCCAAGAGGTAGTATTCATTGACCAAGCCATGCTCTGCTGCTGGAATACCTGCATCGGTATCGAAGGTTTCATGACCCACAGCCTTGACATGGCGTTCATGAATCAAGAATTCCAAGGCTTCACGGCTCCATCCTGGACTTTGTTGAACCCCATTTTCATCAAGATTGCGCATAGCATCTTGATCTGGCCAACGTTTTGACCAATCACTACGGAAGGCAACAAAAGCTCCTTCTGTAATTTGTCCATGCTCTGCCTCAAAGTCTAAGATATCTTGTTTGCTCAAGATAAAGTTTGGATTGGCTGCAACTTCTTTAGACTTGTCGATAACATAGAGTGGCAAGAGGAGATCTTTGAGGTCAATCTCATCCAACCAACGACCCCCTTCTACAAAGTGAATCGGCGCATCAATATGCGTTCCGTATTGACCAACCACTGTAAATTTTTGAACATGGAAACCATCTTTTAATGTGAAAAGATCTTCTTGCTGCAAGGCAGGAAGGGCTGGGAAGTGTGGACTTTCCGCATTGATTTGGTGGCTCAAGTCCACCCATTTTTTAGCTTGCAATTCTTTATAAATACTTAGTAAATCTGACATGTTTCTTCCTCCTTATTCGCCCCAAACTTCAGCGACAATTTCCTTAATCAAACCGATTTTTTTCCATTGGTCTTCTTCTGTCAAAATGTTTCCTTCTTCTGTCGAAGCAAAGCCACACTGAGTAGATAGGTATAGATTTTCCAACGGTACATACTGACTCGCTTCTTTAATACGAGCAATCACTTCGTACTTGTTCTCCAGTTGACCACTCTTAGATGTCAAGAGGCCTAATACCACTCCTTTTCCAGGGGTTACTTCCGCAAGTGGTTCAAAACCACCAGCCCGATCAGTATCAAACTCTAGGAAGTAAGCATTGACGGCTTCTTCTCCAAGGAGTTCTTTTGCAATCGGCGCATAGCCACCTGATGAAGCCCAAGTAGAATGGAAGTTCCCACGACAAACGTGCGTATTGACGGTCAAACCAGCTGGAACATTTTGGTAGACATCGTTGTTAAAGGTCAAGAAGAGATCAGCGAGTTCTCGGCGAACCTCATCTTTTGACTTGCTTTGAGCTGCTCCCCAAGCCGTCAAGAAATTATCATCTACCAAGACACCCCAAGTACAATCATCTACTTGAAGAGTTCGAAGACCTGCATCATACAAATCTTGAATCACTTGAAGATAGGCTTGCTTGATGTCTTCACGAACAGCCGCAAAATCAGGATAGATGGTATTCAATTGTTCTACATGTTCTGCATCACGGATCAATTCAAAATAGAATTGCGCAGGTGCTGGAATGGTATATTTAGCCTCTACACCATCTACATCTGCTACAAGATCCCGCAAGAACTTGTAATGCTCTACAAATGGATGATTGGCTCCTGTGATTTTTCCAACGACAAGCGCTGAATCCGCCTTGGTTGTTTCATCATGGAATTGATAGCCTTGAGCAGCTTGTACATGATCAATGCCACCAAAGCCCCAGAAGAAATCCAGATGCCAATAAGCTCGGCGGAATTCTCCATCTGTTACTGACTTCAGACCTGCAGCAATTTCTTTTTCAACGAGGTCACGAATCGCCTGATCTTCTACTTTTGTTAAGTCAGCCTGACTGATTTTTCCAGCTGCGAAATCTTCACGAGCTTGAACCAAAGCGGCTGGACGAAGAAATGAACCAACATGGTCTACACGATAAGGTGCATGTGTATGTGTCAATATGATTCCCTCTTTCCTATAAGTTTTACATTAATTCATCAATGCAACCATTATAGCAGTCTAAAACTTGATAAACAAGGGTTTAGGATAATCTAATATCTTTGACATCTATATAGCCTTAGACTATAACAAAAAGAAGCCCTTGAAGGACCTCTTTTTCTTAATTTTTAAATGCATCGAGCATGACTTGGAACTCTTCGTTCGTGAGTGTAATGCCTTTTCCCATCTTTGTATGGTCGGGACTCCAGGTCCGGATATCATACTTAGCAGGAGCACCATTAAAACTCACACGGTTCAATTCTTTGGTCCAACCCTTGTCATTTTCTGACAAGACCAGCAAATGTTCTTCGATTTGGAATGAAAATTCTGCCATTTCACGACTCCTTTCTTGCCTTCTCATCTCTAATATTCGTAAATCATTTACAAAATCGTTTAAATTATCTATAATATATTGTATCAAGTTATGGAGAATTTAGCTATGAAAAAATTTCTCGAGATCGTTAAAGACCGAGCAAATGAATTTTTCAATGGAAAAGTCAGTACCCCTGCCCCATTAGAAGATGAGAGAATTATTGACATCATTCAACAAGCATTGCGAAAAAAACAAGGGGTACATGTTATTTTTTCAAATAAGAGTTTTACAGGCGACATTGTCAAGTATGACCAAGAACGCCGACAACTGATCGTGAAAAATTTTAAAAAGAGTATGTCCACGATTATTCGGATTTCTGAGATCCAGAAAATCAGTTTGGTCCCCAATAATATTCGCATCGCTCAACAAAAAGGAGAGGTTTAACCCTCTCTTTTATATTGAAAACAAACGTCATTTTTGGCGTTTGTTTTTATTACTTTTAATCTCATTTCTAAATTTATTAGAGTATCAAAAAAATTCTATCAAATTTTAACTTTAACTTTTGAACCTAGTAAAAAGTTAAAGTTCCAGTACATACTACTAGTATTGACGTTGCCTTGATTAAAAAGGTCACCAAATCTTTCATAATTACATTATCTATTTAAAGAAAAATATTAGTAATAAATTATGTAAATTCAATCTAATCTCTAATCACCATAAGTATGCTCCCATTTTTTCATTTCTTCAACGATACTTCTTAGAGCAATACCTTTTTTTGTCATTTTATATTCAACCTGTGGAGGCGATGTCGGTAAAACTTTTCTTGATAAAATACCTTCTTGCTCAAAATCATGTAATCGTTGAGCTAATATTCTAGGATTAATACCTTCTACACTACGCAAAAGACTACTATAATGTATATTACCATCAATAATTTCAGATAAGATCTCAAGAGTAAATTTACCTTTTAGTAAATTCAAGACCCTTCTTGCTGGACAAATTGATTTTTTCAAAGATTGCTTCTTGCAAGTCTCCATTCATTTCCTCCTTTTTTGATAGTTACTATACTTTTTTTCCCTTCTTGTTTCAGAAATTATTACATGATAAGCTAATTATATCATTTGAAAGGGGAAATTACTATGGATATTACAACTAAGTTTGACCGTATCAAAGATATTCTCGGTTGCGCTGATGGAAGATACTTTGGCACTGGATATACTCAAGTAAAATATTTTCAGAAAGTTAAATATATTGCTTTTGATTGATAAATGAAAATTGGTTTGATGAAATAACGGAGGAAGCTTGATGAAAAAAACAAATACAAAAGCGCCAGCTTATCTACTTTTTATTCTTTCACTAGGATACATTATGGCGGTCCTAGATACAACCGGAGTGGTTCTTGCTGTTCCCCATATTGAAACAGCTATGAGCGTCTCATTAGAGCAATCCATTTGGATTATTAACGCCTATACACTAGCTTTAGGCTCTTTACTCCTACTTTCAGGAAATCTAACAACAAAATATGGTGCTAAACGAATTTTATTATTTGGAATGACAATTTTTACACTTGCCTCATTTGGGTGCTCTTTTTCACCAAATATTGAAACATTAATCATACTTAGATTCGTTCAAGGTTTCGGTGCTTCTTTGTTTATGCCTAGTTCATTAGCACTTTTATTCATTTCATACCCTGATTCTACTAAAAGAGCACGTATGTTAGGAATTTGGACAGCAATTATTTCTGTTGCAACCGGTACTGGTTCTTTTATTGGTGGACTAATTATTAACTACTTCGGATGGAGGGGTATTTTCTTAATCAATATTCCATTGGGAATTTTGACAGTAATTTCAATATTACTTCTTGTGAAAAACAATATTGCCAATCCAAAGACTAGAATTGACATTTTCAGTAATATATTTCTTGTTGCAACTATCGGAAGTCTAGTTATTTACCTTGTTGAAGGGAATCAATATGGCTATAGTAACCTAAATCTTTTATTGTTTCTTCTCCTGTTTATATTATTTACTGTTGGTTTAGTAGTCCACGATAAAAAAAGTAAAGCACCTATTGTTCCCCACCAACTATTAAAAAATGCTAAGTTTATTGTCTCTAATCTGTTAGGTTTAGTAGTTAACATTTCATTATATGGTATTGTTTTGGTGCTAGGACTTTATTTTCAAACTTATTTAAACCTCTCCTCAATGGTTTCTGGACTCCTCATTCTACCAGGAATGATTGTCTTAATTATTGGTAATTTATTTTACGCACGTGCTGTAAAACGATTTTCCGTGGGAAGCCTCGCTACTGTCTCAATTATTTTTGCCATTGTAGGAGCAGCAGGAATTTTTGGAATTGGAGTCCTTTTTCATGAAATTCAACTATACATCCTAATCCCTTTATTTTCTTTAATGAGCCTTGGTATCGGAGTGTTAACTCCAGCAACTACTACCATTCTTATGGAAGCTGCTGGTCAAGAATTATCTGGAATTGCTGGTGCAACTTTAAACGCTAACAAACAAATTGGTGGACTTTTTGGTACAACAATTATGGGGATTCTAACTACTAATTTATCCCATAATTGGAATATGGTTATCGTTGTCGCATTTTTGGTTAACGTGATAATGTATATTGCTACTTGGTTAATTGCTAGTCGTTACCTTTATGGAAAAGAATAAAACCAAACAGAATGCATTCAATTAAAAGTTGATTATACAGATTGAAGAAAAAGTCCATTTTGACAATTTTCTTCAATCTTTTTTCATAATTATATAAAGAAAAAACTCTAAAGGAGAAGTTTTTCTAGTCCTAATAGAGTTTTTCTATATTCTGAAGAGAGATTTAACCCTCTCTTTTTTTGTTATACTCGAACAGTTTTACTTGCCCCATCTTTTGAGTAGAGATTGATTAAACCTTCCTGGCAAGAACGAATCATATCTCCTGGCTTGACTTCTTGTGGAACGGTGATCGTAAGAAGTTCCATCGGATTTGGTGCGCGATCAATCTTCACTCCATCCTTATCATGCAAGTCTTGGATCTGGCATTCAAAATGACGGAAGCCTGGTCCGTAGAATTCCACTTGGTCGCCTTCATTGATGACATTCCGTTGGCGAATCGTCGCAGTCATGGTAGATGGATCAAAGTCCACCACTTCTCCTACAAATTTGTATTGCGGAATCTTACGACGTGCCCCAAACAATTGTTCATTTTCAGTCGGTGTTTGGTAGTAGAATCCAGTTGCTAATTCACGTTGAGCGACTTTCCACAATTCATTGATCAAATCATCCTTAATGGCATAAAAGGCTTCTGGACTTTCCATATAGGCATCACAAGCTGCCTTGTAACAGTTGGCAACTGTTGATACGTAATGGACAGATTTCATCCGACCTTCGATCTTCAAGCTATCAACCCCATTGTCAATCATGTCTGGAATATTTTCGATCATACACATGTCCACGGCTGACATAGAATATTCTTCTGGGACTTGTCCTTTGATACTCTTGCGTTCTTGGCCAAATGGCATATCATAGAGATCGTATTTCCAACGACAAGATTGAGAACAACCACCACGGTTGGCATCCCGGTCAGACATGTGGTTAGAAAGGGTACAACGTCCGGAATAAGAAATACACATGGCTCCATGAACGAAGGCTTCGATCTCAAGATCGGTACGCTTACGGATCTCTGCCAACTCTTCCATGGATACCTCACGGGCCAAGACGACACGGGTCAAGCCATATTCTTTCCAGAAATGGAAGGTCTCCACGTTGGTTGCAGAAGCTTGCGTAGACAAGTGAATATTGAGTCCAGGTGCATAAGTTGCACAGATTTCAATCAAGGCCGGGTCTGAGACGATCACGGCGTCAAGGCCCATATCTCGTAATTCACGGAACCATTCACCAGCCCCTTGTTCATTTCCCTCATGGGTCACCATGTTCGAAGCCACGTGTACATCTACGCCACGTGCATGCGCATATTCGATACCTTCACGAAGCTCATCCATGGTAAAGTTTCCAGCACGGCTACGCAAACCATAGGCTTGTCCACCGACGAACACTGCGTCTGCCCCATAATTAACGGCAACTTTTAATTTTTCTAATGTTCCAGCAGGTACCAAAACCTCTGGACGTTTTTTTGTATTTGTCATGTTTTCTCCAATTTACAAGATTGTCGATATGATGAATAGCCTCTTCGTTCCCTGAAAAAGGAAAACTCACAAATGAAGAAGCCCTAGTTTTTTTATTATTTTACACGATCTGGTTCATAATCATAGAAACCAGTATCCAAACCACGATTAGCTGGATGCAATTTGCGGATTTCTTCATCAAACAGATAGGCTTGATCCTGTGTAAATGTTCCTTTTTGAATCAAATCACGGGCCTTGACAAAGTACTCTGTAATCTTGACAAAGTTTTCACCCGGACAGTAGACACCATCGAGTTTCCAATGATCAAAGCCATGTTCTACCAACTCAGACAATTTGGTCATCATATTCAAGTCATTATTTGAGAAGATATGGGTTCCATGTTTGTCCTCGTAGACCGAATAATGAGAATTTGGATCTCCTGGTTCTGCTAGGAACAAATCACGCTCCTTGGTCACAGAGTCCTCTGTCTTGATGAAGTTGTAATAATTCTGAAGAAGAGGTCGTTTCGAATGGTGAATAATGCTAGCACCATAGACCAATACTTCTGCTGGAATCTGAAGATTCTCAGCCATTACGAATAATTCGGCAGATGGAATCTCACGAGCCAGAACAGCTTCAGAAGCTCCTGCTTGTTTTCCCCAGAAATTGATCTGGCGGCTAGAAGTGACCATGGTTGATGCATCGTAGATGGTTTTGAATGGATAGCCATCTCGTTTCAAGACATAAAAAACGCCCGCATCTCCGACAGTAATATAATCAGCCTGAATTTCCTTTAGAAAATCTAGGAAAGGCTTGATTGAATCCATCATCGATTGGTGCATGAGTGCATTTACAGCTACTGTCAATTCTTTGCCAGCAGCATGGACCAGTTGGGCAATTCGATTTATTTCGTCATAGCTTAAAGTTTGAGGCAATCGTAATCCGTAGTCTTTTTCACCGACATAGATTCGGTCAACCCCTGCATCAATCAGGGCTTGCGCTTGCTCAACACTCTCTGCTGTTGCTGTAATAATAATATTTTTCATAGAACCATTATAACAAAAATTCCGATATTCTAGAAAAATATATTCATTTTGTAAAATTTGTAACATTTTTGTAACATTTATATACCTGAATTCATGATAGAATAATAGAGTACTGTTAGGAGAGAGAAAATGCCCGTAAGAAATTTAAGACACCATGAAGAAGAATTCGATTATATCGAATTAACCAAACAAACCCAAGAAACCCCTATTCAGGACTATGCTCCTGAAGTTGAACCCGCACCTCAATTAAGTGAATTGCTATATTTTTTAAATATTGCTATTTTCTGTGTGTTGACGGTTGTATTTAGTTTTGTCTTTTTAGCAACGAAAATGAATACCTTCTTTGCGTTTGCTTTAGCGATTGGTTCTAGCTTTGCTAGTATTCAAGGGTTCCGAATTTACTACAATAAACGAAAAAAATAAAAATCAGGTTTTCCTGATTTCTTTTATTTACTCGAATTTTTTTAATTGGAATAACAGTTGGAAGATAAAACTTAACTGCCAATTGCCATCTTACCTTCCATAAAAAATGAGGCTCACTGAGCCTCATTTTTTTATGCTTCTTTTGTTTCTTCTTCAGCTACTTCTTCAGAATCTTTTTCATCCAACTCTAACACGATGTCTTCTGATTCTGTTTGTTTGCGAATGGATTGAACCAAGTCATTGCCACTTAGATTTTCTTTTTGAAGTTTATCCTTAAATGAGTGATAGACTTCTTGAGATTTTTCAACCACATCTTGCGTTTTTTCTTTGACAGATTCCAAAACAGTTCCTGTCGTAATTTCTCCAGATCCAACTTTTTCTTTGGTTTGTTGGATGACTTCTGCTGCTTGTTTTGAAACATCTTTAGCAGTTTGTTTAACTGATTCATGCACTTCTTGAGGATCTTCTTGATAGTCTTTTACAAAGCGCACAACTTTTTTAGTAAATTTCTTACCTTGCTCAGTTGACAAATAGTAGGCTGCTGAAGCACCTGAAATCACACCAATTAATAAACTAGATAAACGTCCCATCTTTTTCCTCAATTCTATTTAAATAATTTTGAAGCCATCTGAATCGCTTTTAATCCGATAGAGGCTTTTACAGTTTTCCCACCAGCTGATGCAGCTTTAACACTCAATTGACGCGCTTGGTCATTCAAATCTGAGACAGACTCTGAAAGATCTGCTACAGCTGTAAAGAGTGGGTCAATCGTTGCAACTTTTTGATTCAAATCATCTGTTAAAACATTGACTTTTGCCAATAGATCATTGGTCTGATGCAAGGTGACATTGACATCCGATGTTAAGACTTGGATGGTCTTTTGCGTCTCATCCACGACTTTTCCAATCTTTGAGAGGAAGAAAATCAGGTAAATGACTAACGCTACTAAAGCAAGGCCTAAGAGACCGTATGCAATTTCAATAAACATATGTTACTCCTTTACTTCTACATAATAAGGGGCTTTTTTGCGCCGCTGATAAATAATAATAACGAGTCCAACTAGAATTAGAATCATTGATAACCATTGAGAAACACGCAGACCCGCAAACATCAGGCTATCCGTCCGCATTCCTTCGATGATCATTCGCCCAAATCCATACCAGATGAGATAAAAGGCTGCGATCTCACCTTGCCTCAAAAAATGAGGTTTTCTACGAATAAGCAAGATCAAGAGAAATCCTAACAGATTCCAACTGGATTCATATAAGAAAGTTGGCTGACGATAACTGCCATCTATATACATTTGGTCTCGAATAAAAGAGGGCAGGTAGTTGAGACTCTTAACAGTAGCCCCATAAGCTTCCTGGTTGAAGAAGTTCCCCCAGCGACCAATGCTCTGGGCAATCATGACGCTTGGGGCCGCAATATCTAAAAAGTCGATCGGTTCAATCAAACGTCTACGAGAGAAAAGATAAAGAACTAAAGCACCCGTTAAGAGACCACCATAAATCGCGATTCCTCCGTTCCAAATAGCAAAAATCTCACCAAGGTGCTGGCTATAATAGCCCCATTCGAAAGTAACGTAATAGAGTCTGGCACCCACAATCGCAAGAGGAAAAGCAATCAGAATGAAATCAATGATGGCATCTGGATCAATTTTCTTACGGGGCGCTTCTTTCATGGAAAGATAAACAGCTAGAATCAAACCAGAGACAATACAAATTGCGTACCAACGAATACTGATCGGACCTAATTGAAGGGCTACTGGATTCATTCCTTCACCTCATTTTGACTAATCAACTGGGACAAACGTTCTTCAAAGGTTTTAGTGGCATCATAGCCCATTTGTTTGGCACGAACATTCATGGCTGCTGCTTCAATCACGACCGAAATATTTCGACCTGTCTTCACTGGAATGCGAATACGAGGAATGGTGACTCCACCGATTTCCAACTCTTCTGCGTTGTTACCAAGACGATCATAAGTTTGGTCCTTAGTGTAATTTTCCAGGTAAACGTCGATTTGAACTTGTGAAGAATCCTTCACAGCACTCGCACCGTATAGACTCATGACATCGATAATCCCGACACCACGGATTTCTAGTAGGTGACGTAGGATTTCAGCAGGCTCTCCCCAAAGGGTCATCTCATCTCTGGCATAGATATCGACTCGGTCATCCGCTACGAGACGGTGACCCCGCTTGACAAGTTCCAAAGCTGTCTCGCTCTTACCGATCCCGCTATCTCCTTGGATCAAGACCCCCATCCCATAAATATCCATCAAAACACCATGAACACTGGTACGTTCTGCCAAGCGGCTATCCAAATAACTGGATAACTCACCAGACAAACGGCTCGTCGCAACATTGCTCTTTAAAATAGCCAGCTGCTTCTCTTCCGCAGCCCGTAACATTTCTTCTGGAATGTCCAAATTCCGCGCGACAATGATGACAGGTGTCTCTGGCTGGAACATCTTGCGCAAAACTTGATGTCGGTTGTGAGAGCTCATCTTCACCAGGTAGGACCATTCTTTCATTCCTACAAGCTGAATCCGCTCAGGTGTGTAATAGTCAAAATAGCCCGTCATTTCAAGACCTGGACGTGAGATGTCCGCAGTCGTAATTTCCTTGCTTAAGAGGTTATCATCCCCATAAACAACTGACAGACGAAGCTTTTCCTGTATATCGCGAACAGTAACTGCCATATCATTCTCCCTTTTAAAATTCTCTCTCTATTATAGCAGATTTTCTCTTCAGACGAGAGACTGAAGTGTCATTTGAATGATCCATTTTCAACTCCTTTTTAATGCGACTAAAAAGAGGCCAAGACAAATGTCTCTAACCTCTAGGAAATGATGGTAACATCTGAAGAATGCTCCAGCCTTCAGCCTTGCAAGAAATCTTTAATCATGGATTTGATTCCAGTCGAGACAGCATAGACCACCGCATTTGAAGGAAATGCGATCAAGCCCAGTATAAAGGCGGTAGGTCCTCCCCCCAACAAGGACAAAACCAGGCACAACATCGGCAGAAATAAAATCGAAAACCGATAAATTTGTGGCTTTCTAGCCATTTCTGTTGACAGAAACAAGAGGTAGAAGAGACTATTCCAAATGCCCAGTGGATAAAGGGCCATTCCGATAAAAACTGTTCCAACTCCTTCACCAAAAACACGATTTAAAATGAAAAACTGTCCTATAAAACTGAAGAAGAGATATAGAATAAAAGCAAGGTAATAGAACTTCTGCTTCACCCGGATCTCCTTTTAGAAAAACGGACTATCATTCTGATCATGGATGGGTTCAGCCTCTTTTCTCCGACGAGGTCGAGGGCCATCGTCAAATATTTCCTGCTCCTCTTCCTTATAAGGTAAGGTCGTATCTAACAGTAAGTAGATAATCACACCGATAAAGGCATGAGAGACCGTAAAAAGAATAAACAAGAAGCGAAGTAGCGTTACACTCAGACCAAATTTATCGGCCAGCCCAGCTAGCACACCTGAAACCAGGCGGTGGCGTTTTGATTTGTAAAATGATGATGTCATTTGATTTTCCTCTTTCTAGTTAGACCTATTTTAGCAGAGTCTAACTAGAAAGAGATCCGCCTAAAGACCGATTCTCATTCCTGTCTCATTTCAAGGAATTGCAGACGACCGTGACAGCGACCGCAAGCATATTTCTTCAGATCGATTTTTCGCTTTCGCCTATACTCTTGACCACAGTGAGGACATTGATAGAAATAGATCCGCTTGACTCGTCCAGTCTTTTCTGGTAGAGGTGGTGTAAATCGAAGTCCATCCACTTGCTGAAGGAGCTGTTTAAAGGCTGGATCTTTGTGGCGATAGCCTTTTCCTTGATCGTAAAGATGGTAATGGCAGAGCTCATGGCGGACGATTTTCCGAAAGGTCTCTAATCCGAACGTCTGATAAATCTTGGGGTTGAAATCAAGATGCCGATCCTTAGGAAAGAAACGGCCTCCAGTGGTTTGCAGACGCGCATTCCACTCTGCTCGATGGCGGAATTCTCTCCCAAAATCTTCTTTGGATACTTGGCGCACATACTCAGTCAGATTCATTCGGAGCTACCAAACTGAGATTGACTTTTTCGCGTTCCACATCAATCTTCTTCACCCAGACCGTCACTAAATCTCCTACAGAGACGACTTGGCTTGGATGCTTGATAAACTGCTTGCTCATATGGGAGATATGAATTAAGCCATCCTCGTGAATGCCAATATCGACAAAGGCTCCGAAGTCAACCACATTGCGCACAACCCCTTCTAATTTTTGGCCAATATGCAGGTCTTTAATATCCAAGACATCCTGGCGGAGCACAGGTGCATCAAAGGAATCCCGCAAATCGCGACCTGGTTTTAGGAGATCGGCAATGATATCTTTCAAGGTTTCTGGTCCCAGATCCAGCTGAGTAGACATCTCCTTTATGTTCACAGCTTTTAATTTTTCCTGAGCTGATGCATCGAGTTCGGTAATTTCAAGAAGTTGAAAAAGTTTTTCAACTTCCTTATAACTTTCAGGGTGAACCCCGGTATTGTCCAAGATGTTTTTACTTTCAGGGATGCGTAAGAATCCAGCAGCCTGCTCGAAAGCCTTGGCTCCGAGGCGAGGAACTTTTTTAATCTGTGCTCGTGAAAGAATCATTCCTTCTTCTTCCCGGTATTTCACGATATTTTCAGAGATGGTTTTATTGAGTCCTGCTACATGCGCTAAGAGAGAAGGACTAGCCGTATTGATATTGACCCCAACTTGGTTGACCACGGTATCTACCACGAAATCTAAACTTTCCGTCAGTTTTTTCTGATTGACATCGTGCTGGTATTGACCGACACCGATGGATTTGGCATCGATTTTCACCAATTCTGCTAGCGGATCTTGTAAGCGACGGGCAATGGAGATGGCCGAGCGTTTTTCAACGGTTAGCTCTGGGAACTCATGACGGGCCAACTCACTAGCTGAATAGACAGATGCTCCGCTTTCATTGACAATAACATAGCGAACTCCTGGATGGTCATGAAGCACCTCTGCGACAAAGGCCTCACTTTCACGGCTGGCGGTTCCATTTCCAATCGCAATAATTTCTACGCCAAACTCCTTGATCAAGGAGGACAGATCCTTTTTAGCCTGCTCGATCTGAGCTGGTTTTGCAGGAGCAACTGGATAGATGACCTGGGTGGCAAGCATCTTTCCTGTCTCATCGACAACGGCTAGTTTAGCACCAGTCCGAAAGGCTGGGTCAAATCCAAGGACCACGCGCCCTTTTAATGGAGGAATGAGCAATAGATTCCGTAAATTCTCAGAGAACAATTGAATGGCTCCGTCTTCTGCCACCTCCGTCAACTCTGTCCGAATCCGACGTTCAATCGCAGGAACGATTTTTTTCTTAACCGCTTGTTGAATAACCTCATCGACATAGGCATTTTTAGTTTTAAAACGAGCCTCAAAAATACGAATGATTCGATCCAAATGGTGCTCGAATCCTACTTTAAGAACGCCCAATTTTTCCCCACGATTGAGAGCTAGAGTCCGGTAGCCTTGCATATTCTTGATCTTTTCAGAAAAATCATAGTAGATTTCAAAGGTTCTCTTAGGATCTAAACTTTCATCCTTCAAGGTTGACGTCATGAGGGAATGCCCATGAATTTCTTGATAGGTGAGGGCCCGTAATTGGGTATCCTCTGAAATAGCTTCTACCAGAATATCCACTGCACCAGCTAATGCTGCGGTTTCTGTTGGGAAGGCCTCGCAGGTAAATTTCCGAGCCTCTGCTTCCAAGTCTGGACTATTTTGCAAAATGAGACGTGCCAGGGGGAAAAGTCCTGCTTCTCGAGCAATCGTCGCCTTGGTCCGTCGTTTTTCCTTATAAGGGAGATAAAGTTCTTCGACATCCGCTAATTTTTCAGCAGCTTCAATAGCCTGCTTGAGCGCCTCTGTCAGTTTGCCTTGTTCCTCAATCTTAGCAAGGACGGTTTCCTTTCGTTCAGCTAGAGCCGTTAACGATTTGTCCCGGTCAATAATGGCCTTGATCGCTACTTCATCTAAATTTCCCGTCATATCTTTTCGATAGCGGGCAATAAAAGGAATGGTTGAGCCTTCTGCGGTCAGACTCAATACAGTATCGATTTGTTTTAAGCTAACACCCAATTCCTGGGCTATTTTTTCATATTTATCCATAGCTTCTATTATAGCATATTTTGCTACCATCAAGGGGTGAGATCGCCTGTTCTGGTCTCTGTTTCAGGGATTTTTCATAGAATAATTTTGACCCTCATGTTCTTTCCTTTTATGCTCCATTTCCCCCTTGCTCTTTCCTTTTTGTTATAATGAAAGAAAATAAAAAGGAGGCCCAACAATGGCTATTAAATTCTCAAAAACAGATGATCTTGATAAAATGTTTGAAAACTTTGCAAGTTTTCCAGATGTAGAAAAAACAGTCGAATTCCCCGAAGAAAAAAAGAAGTCAGAAACTGCTACAACTAAAGAAGCAAAGAAGGTTAAGTAATGACATTCTTTCAACACCTTCCCTCTAGCGTCTTGCAGGCTGGGGCTATTTTTCTCTCGATTATTATCGAGGCCCTACCTTTTGTCCTAATCGGAAGTATCATTTCAGGGATTATTGAGGTCTATATCACCCCCGAGAGGGTCTACCGCTTTCTTCCTAAGAATAAATTTGGGCGGATCTTCTTTGGGACCTTTATCGGCTTTATCTTTCCTTCCTGTGAATGTGGAATTGTTCCCATTATCAATCGCTTTCTAGAAAAGAAAGTCCCAAGTTATACTGCTGTTCCCTTTCTGGTGACAGCACCGGTCATCAATCCTATCGTTCTCTTTGCAACCTACTCAGCCTTTGGGAATTCTGTCAAGATGGCCCTCTACCGCGCCCTTGGTTCCCTACTGGTCGCAACGGTACTTGGAATCTTTCTTGGTTTTATTCAGACAGATTCGATCCAAAAAGAACATCGTAAGGCTGTACATGAACATGATTTTAGGGACTTGAGCAAGGGTCAAAAGCTCTTCCAAGTCTTGGTACAAGCCATTGATGAATTCTTTGATACGGGACGTTACCTGGTATTTGGTTGCCTCTTTGCCAGCCTCGTCCAAGTCTATGTCCCAACACGGATCCTCACTTCGATCAGCGCGACACCGGTTATTGCTATTCTCCTTCTCATGGTCTTGTCCTTTCTCCTCTCACTTTGTAGCGAGGCGGACGCCTTTGTTGGATCCTCTCTTCTAACAAGTTTTGGAGTAGCGCCTGTTCTTGCCTTTTTGGTGATTGGGCCTATGCTTGATGTCAAAAATCTCCTCATGATGAAAAATTATCTCAAGACCCGTTTTATCTGGCAATTTATCGGAATTGTGAGTGGAGTCGTGCTCCTTTATGCTTGGTTTGTGGGGGTAGTGCTATGATTCGTTTCTTGATATTAGCTGGCTATTTTGAGCTCACCATGTACCTGCAATTATCTGGTAAGCTCAATCAATACATCAACTTACACTATTCTTACTTGGCTTATATTTCCATGTTCTTGTCCTTTGTTTTAGCTCTTGTGCAGCTGATCATCTGGGTCAAGCAGATGAAGATCCACAGTCATCTCTCTGGCTTCTGGGCAAAAGTGGCGAGTATCTTCTTGCTCTGTATTCCTTTGTTTGTCGGGCTATTTTTCCCTACAGTGACACTGGATTCCCAAACAGTCTCTGCCAAAGGCTACCACTTTCCGGTTGCGGCCGGTTCTTCCAAGGAAATCCAGCAGGACGAAGGGACAACAACCCAGTATCTCAAACCAGATACTAGTAGCTATTTTACCAAATCTGCCTATGAGTCAGAAATGAAGCAGGCTGCAAAGAAATATGTTGATAAAAAAGTAATCCAGGTGACCACTGAGAATTACATGGAAGTCATGGAAGTACTTTATGATTATCCTGACCAATTTGCAGGAAAGACAATCGAGTTGACCGGCTTTGTATACAATGACCCCAATAACAAGAACAGCCAATTTCTCTTTCGCTTTGGGATCATCCACTGTATCGCAGACTCGGGTGTCTACGGTCTTTTAACAACCGGTGCTCCGCAGCATTTCGAAAACAACACCTGGATCCATGCGAAAGGAACCTTGTCCATTGAATACCACAAGCAACTCAAGCAAAGCTTGCCTGTCCTCCACATTAGCGATTGCCAGACCATTACGAAACCGGCCAATCCATATGTCTACCGCGTATTCTGATGGAGTCACCAAGTTTCTTCGGTGGTCGATCCAAACATTTTATAACAGCTCAAGCTAGAATCCACATTGGTTCTAGCTTTTTCTATGCTTTCCTCTCAAATCCTCTAATCCAAGCGGAAAATATTCGGAACAACGATTCCATCAAAGAAATCTTGTAGATTTTATGGTAAAATATGGTTAATAAAATAGGAAATAGGTACTTAAATGTCTTCAAAAGTTATTGTAACCATTTTCGGGGCCAGTGGAGATTTAGCCAAGCGCAAACTCTACCCATCCCTTTTTAGACTCTATAAATCAGGAAATCTATCTGAAAACTTTGCGGTTATCGGAACAGCCCGCAGACCATGGAGCAAGGAATACTTTGAATCAGTTGTGGTAGAATCTATCACAGATCTGGCAGATAGCCCTCAACAAGCTCAAGAATTCGCTAGTCATTTCTACTACCAAAGCCATGATGTCAATGATACCGAACATTACATCGCCCTGCGCGAATTGCAAAACAGCTTGGATGAAAAATACCAAACGGAACACAACAAGGTTTTCTTCTTGTCCATGGCTCCTCAATTTTTTGGAACCATTGCCAAACACCTCAAATCAGAAGGCATTGTGGATGGGCAAGGCTTTGAGCGCTTGATCGTTGAAAAACCTTTCGGTACAGACCTAGAAACGGCAAGTCAGCTCAACAAGGAATTGGAAGAAACCTTTGATGAAGAACAAATCTTCCGGATCGACCATTACCTTGGAAAAGAAATGATCCAAAATATCTTTGCCATTCGTTTTGGAAATCTTATTTTTGATAATCTTTGGAACCGAGATTTTATTGACAATATCCAAATTACTTTTGCTGAACGCTTGGGGGTTGAAGAACGCGGTGGCTACTATGATCACTCGGGGGCCCTTCGAGATATGGTGCAAAACCATACCCTTCAGCTTTTGTCTTTGCTTGCTATGGATAAACCAGCCACCTTTACTAAGGATGCGATTCGGGCAGAAAAAGTTAAAGTTTTTGAGCAATTGCACAATCCAACAGATGACGAATTAAAGAAATTCTTTATCCGTGGTCAATACCATTCAGGTACGATCGAAGGGAAAAAAGATATCTCTTATCGCAGTGAACCCAATGTCGACCCTGAATCTACTACGGAAACCTATGCTTCTGGTGCATTCTTTGTTGATAGCGATCGCTTCCGCGGAGTACCTTTCTTCTTCCGTACCGGAAAACGCTTGACGCAAAAAGGAACCATGGTCAATGTGGTCTTCAAGCAAACCGACTCCATCTTTGGACATAGCTTGCAACCAAATGTCCTGACCATTTATATCCAACCAAATGAAGGTTTCTCATTGAGCATCAACGGAAAAGAGGTCGGAGAAAAATTCAGTATCGCACCGATTTCCTTTGATTACGAAACAGATGCGACCGCAACTGGGGCTTCACCAGAGCCTTATGAAAAATTAATTTTCGATGTTTTGAACAATGACTCAACCAATTACAGCCACTGGCACGAAGTCCGTGCTTCATGGCAATTGATTGACCGGATTGAAAAACTATGGGCCGAAAATGGAGCACCACTCTATGAATACAAGTCTGGATCCATGGGACCAACTGCATCCGATGATCTCCTTGCAGAATACGGAGCCGAATGGGTTTGGAAACCTGAACCTAAGAATTAAGGAAAGCCACCTTCGGGTGGTTTTTTTGATAGCGCAAGGAAACAAAAAGACAAATTGTCCTTCCAACAATTTGTCTTTTTCTATTCGACTCTTAAATCAAGCCTTCCAAGAGGCCTCTCATGAAGTTTTCTGAATGGAATGGTCCGATATCATCAATCTTTTCTCCGAATCCAATCAACTTCACTGGAATGTCCAACTCTTCACGAATCGCAAGGACGACCCCACCTCGAGCCGTTCCATCGATCTTGGTCAATACAATTCCTGTCACAGGCGTAATTTTTGAAAATTCTTTGGCTTGCACCAAGGCATTTTGACCAGTCGATGCATCAAGGGCCAGCAAGGTTTCATGCGGTGCATCAGGTACCACACGCTTGATAATGCGACCGATTTTTTCCAGCTCCGCCATGAGGTTGTCCTTGTTTTGCAGACGACCCGCCGTATCAATCATCAGAACATCAATGTTTTCAGCGATTGCACGTTCCATTCCATCAAAGACGACGCTAGCAGGATCTGATTTTTCAGGACCTGTTACAACTGGAACATCTACGCGGCGTCCCCATTCTGCCAGTTGAGCTACTGCTCCTGCACGGAAAGTATCTGCTGCAACCAACATGACTTTCTTGCCTTCTTGTTTGTAGCGGTGGGCTAACTTCCCGATAGAGGTTGTTTTACCAACTCCATTGACCCCAACAAAGAGCATGACCGTAAGACCATCTTGAAAACGAATGGCTTCATTAAATTGGCCATCCTTTTCATACAAGTCCACCAATTTTTCGATGATCACGCGCTTGAGAGCATCTGGTTTTTTGGCATTTTCCAAACGGGCTTCATAGCGCAACTCTTCGGTTAAATTAGAGGCCACTTGAACCCCAACGTCACTCATGATCAAGAGTTCTTCCAATTCCTCAAAGAATTCTTCATCGACTGAACGGAAATTGGCAAAGAAGGCATTGAGGCGTGCTCCAAATCCAGTCCGTGTCTTTTTCAAGCTACGATCGTATTTTTCCTGAATGGTTTCTTGCTCTGGCTCAACCTCGTCTGGAATTGGCTCTTCTGCCTCTTCAACAGTTCTTTCCTCAACGGCTGAAGCAGCTTCTCCTTGAGGAAGTCTGGACTCGGCTTCTGCCACTTCTGAAGTTTCCTCCACTTGAGCAATCGCTTCTGATACTTCAGGTTCTGAAACCTCATCCTGAGCTTCTACTAGTTCTGGAGACTCCTCTTCTGTCGTGCTCCCTTCTACTAGCTCAGCGTCAGATGATGGAGAGGCAATTGGTGACTCTTCTTCCATTTCTGAACCGTTAGCCCCATCTGCTTCCTCACCATCTTCAGTTTCTTCCGCTTCAATTTTCACTTCTTCAAGAGGCTCAGTTTCCGTTTCATCAGCTACAGGTGAAACTTCTTCAGGAGTTGTTTCTGTTTGAGCGGGTTCAAAGACAACCGGAGACTCCTCTCCCGCTGCTTGGTCTTCATGAGTCTCTGAAGTCACATTTTCTTCAACAAGAGGTTCCTCTGCCAGCTCTTCTTGAGCAACGGTTGAAACAGGTTGATGAGTGGCTGCAATTCGCGCTTTGAGCTCTTGGTAGTAAGCCTCCATATCAGAGATTTTTTGCTCTTCCTTGTCATTTAAGGTAGCCGTCGGCTCCTCTTTGACAGTTTCTTCAACCTCCGTACTTTCCGTCACTTCTTCAGAAGACGGAAGCACTTTTTCAGTATCTTCTTTTTTTCCAAATAAACGATCAAATAATCCCATTTATTCACTCTCCTTTAGCACATAATTTTCAATTGCCCATGCGACGGCATCCTGGTCATTAGTCACAGGAGCCACAAGCGCTGCAACTTCCTTCACTGCTGGAATCGCATTGCCCATGGCAACCCCCAGTCCAGCCCACTGGATCATAGACAGGTCATTGGCTTCATCTCCACAGGCCATGACTTGATCTGCCTTAAGGCCCAAAATAGCTGCCAGCGCCTCTAAGCCCGTTGCCTTGTGAACATTTTTAGGGCACCATTCCAGCAACATTTCCCGAGATTTAAAAATTTCATAGTCTTGAAATAAGTCCGGCTTGATCTGCTTGATCGCTGCATCTAAAAAGTCTTGATCGACGGCTGTCACACACTTGTTGTAGGAAATCGTGGATGGCAGGTCTTTAAAATCTGTCTCAATAAAGTTCAGGTAGGGATTGTAAAGGGAATAGAGAGACTTTCGATCTGCATGAATCTCATAAACCGTTCCCTCACTGATAGCATCCAGCGGAAGGCCTAGACGGGCTGTTTCATTATGAATGGTTGCGACATCTTCTGGCGCCAAGACAACTTTTGAGAGGATTTCTCCATTATTTCGCTGCACTAGACCACCGTTGAAGGTAATCGTATACTCTTCTTTGAGGCCTGCTGTTCCCAATTCTTCCAAAAGAAAATCCATGGCTTTCAAGGGGCGACCAGTGGTTAGAACCACCTTGACACCTTGGGCCTGTGCAGCAGCGAGGGCTGCTCTATTGCGAGGGGAGATCTTTTTTTCTGAATTGAGAAGGGTCCCATCTAAATCCAGCGCAATCAAGGAAATCTGACTCATACAATTTCCTCCATGTAGCGGAGGACAGAACCAGTCGCATGGTGGCCGATGACTGTTTCAGCAATCGATAAGATTTCAGGACGTGCATTTTCTGGCGCTACAGGATGGCCCACGACTTGCATCATATGGAGGTCATTTAGGTTATCTCCAAAAGCCATCACCTGATCCATCGAGATCCCTAGTTTATCCGCTAAGGCAGTAATCGCCACTCCCTTATCAACATAATCGAGGACAATATCAATCGATTCAAAACCTGTCGTCATCGCTTTGACACCGGGGATATTCTCAGTGACCCATTGTTCACCTTCGAGTACAAGAGCTGCATCAAAGTTGGTGGTCAATTTGAAAATTTCATCCTGAATATCTGCTAGGCTTTTCACTTTTTGAATATTTTCATTGTAGTGCTGACTCAAGGCCAGATAGTCGGGATCTACTGTTTCCAAGACATAGCTCCCCTTTTTCCCTGTCAAAAGCAATTTATTCGGGTCTGCATAAGGGGAGGATTTCAAAGCCTCAAAAACCCCCAAATAAAAGTCCTTGGACATGGTCGCTTCGTAGAGATCTTCTCCATGAAATTCTACCACACTACCATTTTCAGCAATGAAAATCATCTGGTCTTCAAATCCTTTAAAGAGGGATTTGAGTGAAAGGAGGGCACGGCCACTTGCAGCAGCAAAATAAATTCCTTTCTTTTTGCAGCTTGCTAGCACCTTGCGTAAAAGGTCTTGATCGTACTGATGTTGGTCATTTAAAAAGGTTCCATCCATATCCGTAGCGATCAATTTAATATCTTTATTCTTCATTTTCTAAGTCTTTCAATTTTACTGAGACGATTTTAGAAACCCCAGATTCCTGCATAGTCACACCATAGATGGAATCTGCAGCTGACATGGTTCCCTTCCGGTGCGTCACGACAATAAATTGGCTTTCCTTATCAAAGCGGTTGAGATAATCACCAAAGCGCTTGACATTGGCCTCATCCAAGGCGGCCTCTACCTCATCCAGAATGACAAATGGAATGGTCTTGACACGAATGATCGAGAACAAGAGGGCCAAGGCAGACAAGGCTTTTTCTCCACCACTCATGAGGTTTAAGGATTGGATCTTTTTACCAGGTGGCTGCACAGAAATCTCAACACCAGCTGTCAGAAGATCTGGCTCTGTCAGAATCAAATCAGCAGAACCCCCACCAAACATTTGACGGAAAGTGACTTTAAAGGATTCACGAATGGCTTCAAAAGTTGATTTAAAACGTTCCTTGACTTCGTCATTCATGTCGTTAATGGTAGACAGAAGCATATTTTTCGCAGCCAAGACATCCTCGCGCTGGCTGGAAAGGAAATCAAAGCGCCCCTTCACCTCATCGTACTGCTCGATCGCATCCACATTGACTGGACCAAGTGCCTTAATATCTTTTTCGATGCTCTTGAGCTGGTTTTCAGCTGCAGCAAGATTTTCAACAGGTTTGGCCTGCTCTTTGGCTTGGTCAAAGCTTTGCATGAATTCATCGGTAATTTGCGTTAAGAGCTTGTTCAAACGATCCGCATGCTTTTCACGTGTCGCTTCAGCCTTGGCTTGTTGACGAATCCACTCTTCGTTTTTCTTGCGCGCTTGTTCCATCTGTTCAGCAACATCTTCGGCCTGGCCTTCCAAATCATCCAGCTCAAAGCGTTTCCGAATGACTCCTTGTTCCAAGTCCGTTTTCTTGGCTTGTGCCTGTGCCAATTGATTGGCTAGTTGCTCCACATCCACCGTCTGAACTTGGGCCTCGCCTTGTTCAATCAGCAATTGTAACTGATGCTCTTCTACTTCCAACTGGGAGATCGTTTCTTCCAAGCGACGAGCATCTGTTTGCTCATAGCTTTGTTGGCTCTTACATTCCGTCTGTTGAAGTCGCAATTCTGCCAATTGCTCTTGCAGGTTTTGCACTTTTTGTTGCAGAACATCTTTGTCCGACTTCATGGTTTCAATGTCGCGATTCAAATTTTCTTTTTGAAGCTCAATTTTTGCCAATTGCTCAGTAAGGGATTCCAGCTCTTCTTGGAGAGACTGGGTCGCATCTGTTGCCAATTCTGACTTCAAAGCTTCTAAGAGTTCCTGAATTTCTTTCAGTTGCTCTTGGCTTTGTTGGTAGGCCAATTGGGCCCGCTGTTGCTCCAGACGCGCTTGCTCACCCTGGCTTTGAATAGAAGCCAAGTATTCTTGCGCCTGCTTGAGCAGATTGTCCTTGGCCTCAACCTCCTGCTCTGCTTCTCTTAAACGAGCATCCAGAGCTTGCATTTCCTGCTTCAAACTATCCAATTCTGGTTTGACAAAGACCGTATTTTGGGAGCGATTGGCACCACCGGCATACGATCCTCCGGTCCGCAATTCGGTCCCATCCAAGGTCACCATACGAACTTGATAGTTGACTTTACGAGCCGCCTCACGCGCATGCTCCGTCGTGTCAAAGATGGCCGTTACGCCAAGCAGGTTTTGGAAAATCTGTTCAAACCGATGCTCATAGGTCACTAAGTCACTCGCAATTCCTAGAAATCCTGCACTGGCTTGAATCAATTCCAGATTCCGAGGGGATAGTTGACGGGCTTTGATGGTCGTTAGCGGAAGGAAAGTTGCCCGTCCCAAGCGATTGCGTTTCAAGAAATCGATCGCTCGCGTTGCAGCCTTTTCATCCTCGACAATGATCTGTTGGCTGCTAGCTCCCAGAGCAATTTCAAGCGCTGTCTGGTAGTCTTTTGAGAAACTCAAATTCTCACTAACAGCCCCACAGATGCCTCCTAACCGTTCTGCTTCTTGCAAAACGCTCTTGACGCCTGCATAGAAGTTACTATGATTCTTCTGAATAGCTTCCAAGCTATTAATCCGCGCCCGCTTATTCTTGCTCTCATCCATCAAGTCAAACATGGCCGCTTGAGCCTCTTGGTAGGCAGCTTTGGCCTGCTCCACTTTTACCAATTGCTCTTGGTATTCTGCTAATAGGCCTTTGACCGTCGCTTGTGCCTGATCCAACTCTTCCAATTGTCGGACTTCTTTTTCCTTGGCAGCTTCAAAGTTTGTTTGTGCTTTGGTCAAATCCTCTTGACGATGGCTTGATTCTTGCAGGAGTGCTTGGATCCGGCTCTCAATCGCTGTCCGCTCATTCGATTTTTCAGCCTCTGTCTGCAAGAGCGCGACATACTGCTCGCGTAGATGCTCAATGACTTGTTCCGGATCTTCTTCGTAGTTGGCTAATTCTTTTTCCAACTCTTCTTGTTGCTGACGGTTCTCTGTCAGTCTTTGTTGGAGCACAGCTAGCGTCTCTTGTTTTTGCGCCAGCTCTTGTTTCGCTTCTTCCAGACGGGCCAAAACAGCATCCAGCCGCTCAAGATTTTCCCTGCGACTATGGGCTGCTTGACTCGATTGCAACTTAGCTACTTCGATTTGCTTTTCCAAATCGCTGATCAAACGAGTAACCTCAAGCAAGCTGGCCTGGTCCTCAGCTAAACTCTCATCCAAATGATGGCGGGCTTTCTTGATACGTACATTATCTTCTTCTAAGACCTGACGACGTTGGTAATAAGAAGCCAACTGTTCTTGAATGGCCTTTTCTTCTTGATCAGCCTTTTCATAAAGGTCCTTTGTCAAATCGACTTGAGCAACTAAAACATCCAGCAAGAGAACCTGCCGTTCTTGGTCTAATTCCAAGAAACGGCGAGCGACAGTCGCTTGCTTTTCAAGAGGTTGGATTTGTCCTTCTAATTCATAGAGGATATCCTCCAGACGGTCCAAATTCTCCTGGGTTTGGTTGAGTTTGGTCTCGGTTTCCTTGCGCCGCGTCTTAAATTTCAAGACACCTGCAGCTTCTTCAAAGATAGCCCGGCGTTCTTCCGGTTTGGAGTTAAAGATCTCCTCTACCCGTCCTTGGGAAATAATAGAGAAGGAATCACGTCCCAATCCCGTATCCATGAACAAATCATGAACATCTCTGAGACGTACTTTCTTGCCATCGATCTTGTACTCGCTGTCTCCCGAGCGATAAATATGCCGTTCAACACGAATTTCTTTCCCTGCCTGCTGGATAAAACCATCTTGATTATCTAAGACAACTGTGACACAGGCATAATTCAGCGGTTTACGCGATTCTGTCCCTGCAAAGATGACATCGGGCATCTTGCCCCCACGTAGACTCTTGACACTGGATTCCCCCAGGGCCCAGCGCAAGCTCTCCGTGATATTTGATTTTCCAGATCCATTAGGCCCTACAACGGCAGTGACCCCTTTGTCAAATACGACTTTTGTCTTATCCGCAAAGGATTTAAAGCCTTGGATTTCAATCTCTTTTAGATACATGGCCCATCATTCCTCGTTTCAACTGCATTGCGGGCTGCTTCCTGCTCCGCTAATTTCTTGGAACGACCATGACCATGTCCCATCGTTTGACCGTTCACGAACACTTCCACTTCAAACTCCTTTGCATGAGCGGGACCAGACTCATTCACCACTTGGTACTGGATCTCCACATCCCCGTGAACCTGTAACAGTTCTTGCAGGCGGGTCTTGTAGTCAATGACTTGAGAAAATTGACCCGTTTCAACCTTTGGAATCATGACCTGATAGATGAAGCGTTTGACTGCTTCCACTCCTTGATCCAGTAAAAGAGCACCTAAAAAGGCTTCAAATAAGTCACCAAGAATCGTATCACGGTCCCGACCACCAGATTTTTTTTCGCCCTTGCCTAGTTTGATGAAATGATCAAATTGGCAATCCCGAGAAAAGCCAGCCAGACTTTCTTCACGGACAATCATAGAACGGAATTTGGACAAATCTCCCTCCGGTCTGTTTGGGTGTTCCTTATACAAATATTCGGAAATAACTAATTGAAGAACAGCGTCTCCTAAAAATTCCAAACGTTCGTTATGTGAAATTTTTAAGAGGCGGTGCTCATTGGCATAAGACGTGTGTGTAAAAGCTGTATCTAATAAACTGCTATCTGAAAAAACGATCTGAAACCGTTCCGATAACAGGGCTTGTAATTTCTCCATAGGAAGCCTACTTTCTAATAAATTCATACCTTTAAGTATACCAAAATTTTAATATGATTACCATTAGATATCTATTAGATACTATTGGTTGTTTTTGCTATATTTTAGGTGTGTTTGGATATCGATCAAATAAGTTAAATACCACGTTTTGTAAAATTACTCCATGAATTTTAACTTTCTTCAACTGGCGCATTTCTATATATTACCAACTTAACACCCATTTCTTATAGTAGGTTTTATTTCTTGCACTTACCTATTTTTTTACCCCTTTCTGGTATAATGATCTCAGAAAGGAGGACTTGATATGCCTTTTACTGAACTTGAAGTCCAAACTTGGACATTGTATACAACTGTAGTTATTGCTCTAGTAGGGTTCTTTTTTAATATTGTATTCCTTCATCGCACAAAACGAGCCGAGGAAGATATGGCTAGGCCATATGTAAATATTTTTGTCGATGTATTTGAAATAAAGGACCGACAAAGAGTTTATGTTATTAAAAATTTTGGTAAGACGCCTGCCTATATTACCGACATAACCGTCAATGGAGATCTAGGTATCTATAATCAGCATAATTTTAAATCTCTTATTGGAAATATGATTGCTCCTGGTCAAAAATTCACTTCTAATATTGAAGATGATTTTAAAGGATCATCGAAAATCACGATTTCATACAGAGATAACAATAGGAAAGTATACCAAGATACTTTTACACTGGATACAAATATAGGTTTGACTATGTCATACACTCTAAATGAATCTAACAAAACAGATGAGATTCCAAGCACTATAAGACAATCTACAATGGCGCTGTTACGTGCGTTTCGCTAATTTTAGTTCCATTGTCATAACGAACTACAGTTCAAACATCTCTACTTGTTTTAATATTGATACGTACTTTTTCATCGTCAAGCGTGTTGGCGATGATTTTATTTTTTGCATCAATAGCGTCATTAATATTATTTGCATAAATTTCGTATACAACATCAACATTTGCAGTAGCCATGTAATTTTCACCTCCTATCTAAATTCGTCCAAGCTGACCTCCAGTGCATCAGCTAATTTGCACATATTCGTCCAAGACATCTCTTTCAATTTTCCAGTCTTTAAGTTGGAAAAATTCGATTGAGAAATACCTAACTTTTTAGCTAGTCGATACACCGACCAGTCCCTTGATTTTAATTGTTGTTCAATCTTTCCCTACATTTTAAACACTATATGTTGTGTATGTGTAACATATTTAATCCTTTCTATCACTATATATTGACAAATAATGTTTGTTATCGTATAATATATCTTGATTGAGACCTCTCACCGTTTTAGTCAAGAGTTCAATAGAAAGGAGAAACACTATGTCAAAATTACGACCTAGACCTCAAAAGAATTATCCTAACTATAACTGGGATGATTTAGATCGCACCATTCAAACAATTCTAAGCGATCCATTATATAAGGTTTGTCACATAGATCCATCGCTTTATGCAATTCCTAAAGATGAAATTATTTCCGAGTGCATAAGTGCAGGTTATACAGTTGAAGAATGTGAAGATGGAATTCTGAATATTTCGTGACTTGCCAAATTGGCTGCTTTTACTTCAAAAGCGCTAATTCTTGTTAGTAAGTCTATCGACACCTCGATAGGCTTTTTTCTTTTTCCGCTATACGGATATCGTTTAGGTTTCATTCTTTCACCTTCTTATTATTTAATTCCCTATCGTTATTTGGTATAATAAACTAAAAACGATTGGGGTTAGTATTTATGTCTGATAAAGTTTGTTTCATTATAAGCGCAATTGGGGAATCTGGTACTCCCACAAGAGAACGGGCTGACAAAGTATATAAATACCTTATTGCTCCAGTTTGCGAAGATTTAGGTTATAAACCGATTCGCGTTGACCATGTCAATGCAGTAGACAATATCAATGAAACGATTATAAACTACCTAAAAACTGCTCATATGGTTGTTGCGGATATGACAGAACACAATCCAAATGCATTTTACGAACTAGGTTTTAGACAAGCGCTAGAGCTTCCACTTGTACCGATCATAGAATCTGGTGGAAAACTTCCTTTTGATGTCATCACGACCCGTACTACTTTTTATGATACAGATGTGTCAAGAATCGAAGAATCAAAAGTTGACCTCAAATCTAAAATGCAAAGTTTTGAAAACTTTAAAATGCCTATTAGCCGTCTTGACAAAGCTACAACTCTCGAATCTATTGATAAAAAGTTAAATCAAAAGTTAGATAAAATTTTATCATTGCTAGAACGTTCAGATTACAATCTGATCACATCTAATACTTTACGTTTTCGAGATTCTGATTATAAAGAAAATGGTCTTATTTTATCGAGCATTAAGGGTCTTGATCTTTTGCATCAAGAACACCACGAAGATAAAAATAGCTAGATCTTGTTGACGTTGTAATTCAATGATTTCTTCAAACCTTTTATTAATTAGTGTAACAGTCCTCAACACTTCATTGATGGCTGTTTTTTCTACTTCATTTGCCATTTTTTCTACACCTCTTTTTCAATTTTTGATTCAAGCGCTCGCAGTTCAATTTCGTGAGCAACGTTGGCCATTAATTTCATGCATTTGGCTTTTTCCTTCACTGTAAGTTTCAGATACCAAAAAAGAAGCACGAACGCACTTCTTTTCCTAGTTCTAGGTCCTGAATTCTCTATTTTTACTCAGGATGTTCTTCTGTTGGTTTTTCAGGCTTATTGGGGATCACTTTTAAGAGATAAAAGGTGATAAAAATCGTCAAAGTTCCTAAAGCGAGCTTCACCCAAATAATCGGGGCCAGATAGATGGAAATGCCCATCAGAATGTAGATCTGAAGAAGGATCCATTTCTTCCGTTCTTTGGCAATCGATTTGGTCTCTCGGTAATCCGCTACATAGGTTTGATAAAGCTTGGTTTGGTAGAGCCAAGTTTCAAAGCGTTTGGAACTTTTAGCAAAGCAGGCCATCGATAGCAGTAAAAAGGGAGTCGTCGGTAAAATCGGCAAAGGAATCCCAATAATTCCTAATCCCAAAGACACAAAACCAATCGTAAGATAAACAAGGCGCATTTACTTCTCCTTTGTATGTTTCTTTTTTCGTAATCACTCTACAGCATTCACATCTGACATTCGAAGTATCATCTTAGAAGGGTCTGACATTCCATCGACAATCTTCATTTGCTCCTCGTTCAATGGTAATAATATCATAGTTGCTGTATGAGAAGGTAATTCCCCACTATCCTTGATAAAATAGCTAACCTTTTGATTGTCAAGAATAGATTTTCCATCATAAGACCAAGAAATCGAAAAATTCAAATCTTTCTTGATATCCACATCTGTCTTATTGACCAACATGAGTGCCGCTCTTCCTTCAGAAATAGCTCCCGTGAAGTAGAGCGCCATATTACCTTCACTTCCGAGTTCAGGATGTTCCTTGACCAATTTTTTTCCTAACTCAATTAGCTCAGATGTTTTACCTTCATACTGAGGTGCTACCACAAATTTCAATTCTTTTTCTTCTTTAGAAGACTCTGATACTTTTGTTTCCTTCGCCGTTTGAGTGGAGGTTGACTCTTTCGTATCTTGCTTAGACTGACTACAAGCTGTTAAAGCAACTAAACTTGCCAGTAATAACATCATCTTTTTCATTTCTATTGTTCCTCTTCTTTGATCGTACAAAACATGACTCTCATTCAGAATTCACTCTTTCTTATCATACACAAATTTAGGGCAAAGAGCAAATTCATTACTAGATGAAAGGATTTTCAACAGCTATCAAAAAACCACCCGCGGGTGGTTTTCTATCTTATATCTTCGTCAAAGGGGTCGCGGTGTCTGGTGAGGTATCCAGCACCTCAAAATCATGACCGACTGCTAGATCTGCTCTGGCCAGTTGGTTCTCCATGGTCATATGGGCTAATTCTTTGATATTGTTCTCTTTTGACAAATGCCCCAGATAAATCTTCTTGGTACGATTTCCCAAGGTCCGGATCATGGCATCTGCCCCATCTTCATTAGAAAGGTGACCCAGATCAGACAAGATCCGTTGCTTCAAACGCCAAGCATACGAACCTGCTCGAAGAATTTCTACATCATGGTTGGACTCAATTAGATAGCCATCCGCATCCGCGACGATTCCTGCTAAGCGATCACTCACATAGCCCGTATCCGTCAGCATGACAAAGCTCTTCCCATCCTTCATCAAGCGATAGAATTGAGGGGCTGCAGCATCGTGACTGACCCCAAAACTTTCGATATCGATATCGCCAAATGTTTTGGTCTTCCCCATTTCAAAGATATGCTTTTGAGCATCATCGACCTTTCCTAGATACTTGGTACCTTCCATAGCCTTCCAAGTGGCTTCATTAGCATATAGATCCATCCCATATTTCCGCGCTAAAACACCCACACCATGGATATGGTCTGAGTGTTCGTGCGTAATCAGAATGGCATCTAAATCTTCTGGTTTGCGATCAATTTCAGCCAATAGTCCCGTAATCTTTTTCCCTGAGAGCCCTGCATCAATGAGCAGTTTTTTCTTTGGTGTCTCAAGGTAAAAAGAATTTCCACTAGAACCTGAAGCTAAAATACTGTACTTAAATCCCTCTTCTGTCATTGACTCCTTATTCTTCCTCTTCTGTATCCCAGTCGTCTTTAATCGCATCTTTGTCGTACGGCAAGACAATGGTAAAGGTAGATCCCTTACCATATTCACTCTTGGCCCAAATAAAGCCTTTGTGTTGCTTAATGATCTCCTTAGCAATGGCTAAGCCCAGACCCGTCCCACCTTGGGCCCGACTACGCGCCTTATCCACTCGGTAAAAGCGATCAAAAATGCGTGGCAAGTCTTTCTTGGGAATTCCCAAGCCCTCATCTGAGATAGAGATAATCAACTGGGCATCTGTTGTTTTCATCCCTACCCTGATTTTCCCACCATCGGGTGAGTATTTGATGGCATTATTCAAGATATTGTCGATTACCTGGGTCATTTTATCCGTATCAATTTCAACCCAAATCGGGGTGATTGGATATTCACGGATCAGTTCATACTTCTTGGTATCTTCTTGCGATTGACTC
The DNA here is from genome assembly GCF_059727625.1 of Streptococcus mobilis. NCBI lineage: Bacteria > Bacillati > Bacillota > Bacilli > Lactobacillales > Streptococcaceae > Streptococcus > Streptococcus mobilis. The sequence continues at coordinate 750,764 of NZ_AP041823.1, read as the reverse complement.
TTGATCTTATCAAACCGGTTTAAAATAAAGGTAATAAAGGCTGTAAAGTTGGTCAACTCGATGTCCAACTGACTAGTTTCATTATCGATTCGTGACAAGCTCAAAAGATCTGTGACCATGCGCATCATGCGGTTGGTTTCATTCAGTGAAACCTTGACAAAATCTGGTGCCACCGGCTCTGACAAAGCGCCATCATCTAGGGCTTCCAGATAGGATTTCACACTGGTCAAAGGTGTTCGCAGTTCATGACTTACATTGGAGACAAAGAGGCGACGTTCCCGTTCTTCCTTGTCCTGCTCTGTCGTATCGTGCAAGACAGCTACCAGACCAGAGATAAAACCTGATTCGCGACGAATCAAGGCAAAGCGCACACGAAGGCTTAAGTACTCCCCATTTTCATCCTGGGAATCGATGGTTAACTCTGGTACTTCAGTAATCAAGCTTCGCAAATCATAGTCGTCTCCAAGCGAAAGCAAATCAAGAATACTGGTATTGAGAACCTCGTCCGGATTGACGTTCAATTGCTTGGCTGCCATTTCATTGACCATGATGATCTGACCCCGTCTATTGGTCGCAAGCACTCCATCTGTCATATAGGCTAGAATACTAGTCAGCCGCTTGGTTTCCTGCTCTAGGTTTTCATGCGTCAGACGAATGACCTCAGATAGATCATTGATACTGTTGGTCATATCGGTCAGCTCTGGGCTTCCTTGCATGTCGACCACTTCAGAGTAATCCCCAGCAATCAGATCTTTAATTTTGGCGTTTAGTTGTCGGAGCTTGATATTGTCCCTACGGTTTTCTAGGAGAAGCAAGGCAACCACAATGATAAACCCAACCGTAATCAGAACAAAGACAAAGTTCGACGACATGACAAATTGTTTTATTAGATCAATCATTGTTTCTCATATAATATCCGACACCACGGCGGGTCAAGATATATTCTGGACGCCCCGGTGTATCCTCGATTTTTTCACGCAAACGACGAACCGTCACATCCACCGTCCGAACATCACCAAAGTAATCATAGCCCCACACCGTCTCAAGAAGGTGCTCACGAGTCATGACTTGACCGACATGGGTCGCAAGGTGATAGAGCAATTCAAACTCACGATGGGTCAAGTCCAATTCTTTGTTGGCCTTTTGAACCAAGAAAGCGTCTGGAAGGATGTGAAGATCACCAATTACAATTTCCGTATCGGCCTCATTTTCAAGCTGAGGATCAGCCGCAAACTCCGAACGACGCAACAAGGCCTTCACACGTGCTTGCAATTCTCGATTAGAGAATGGCTTAGTCACATAGTCATCCGCACCAATTTCAAGTCCGATCACCTTATCAAATTCCGTATCTTTGGCAGAAAGGACAATGATGGGCACATTGCTGGTCTTGCGAATCGTACGCGCCACTTCCAGACCATCAATCTCTGGCAACATCAAATCTAGAATAATAATATCCGGATTCTCAGCCGCAAAGACTTCCAAAGCTTCTCGGCCATCAAAGGCTGTCAAGACTTCATAGCCCTCTTTTGCCATGTTAAATTTGATAATATCTGAAATTGGTTTTTCATCATCAACTACTAATATTTTTTTCATCTTACATACCTGTTTCTAATGCTTCTTTTCCTAATCAATCTCTATCCTCTTATTATATCAAACTTATGAAGAAATGTGGAGCCTCAATTGCTGAACTTTCCAATAAGAAAGGGTAAAAAAGACCGAGAAGTTAAAATCTCAGTCTCAGAAAAAACGAATGATATGTAGAAGATAAAATCACTTGAATGATTCTAAAAAAAGTTAATTTCCTACTTGTTAGAATGAATGAATCATTTATTAAAAACTTTCCGTCGTGAGAAAAGTGAGAGTGGGACAGAAATCATAGCCTCTTAATTGTTTTTGGATTGTCGAGCAAGACGCAGTGGTTGAGTGGGCTCTACTACGCTGATTTCATCAGCTTTTACAGCCCTACTCAACTGTGCGGAGGTGGGACGACGAAATCGAATTCTAACGAATTACCAATTTCTGTCCCACTCTCACTCGGGAGTTTTGGAACTTCATAGAAGTTCGCTGACGTTCTTACTCACCTAAGGAAGGTTTTTTAGATTGTTTTATCCTCAATCTTTTTATTTTTTCATTATTTCTCAACACGTGATTTGTTGGCGATATCTGCTAGGATTGCTGCTACAAACTCATCATGTTTAAACATCAAAACGGTATCTACTTTCAGAGGAGATATCGTTTTTCTTCCTTCTTTGAATAAGAATCTAAAATTTCTGGCTTTCTCTATCTGTTCAATTGATAGATTTCTTCAGAGAAAGACTGTAAAATTTTTGATATAATATCAAGGATGGACTGATGGATATTTAAAAGATAATGTTCAAAAGAATCACAGGTAAGAATTAAAAACATGTCAGTTTGGACAGAAGTCTCTCTACCATCATCCATGCAGAAACAAGATTATATGAAATAAAAGGAGTAACCAATGTCCGGAAACTATTCAACACGTGAATTCCGCGAGAAACTATATGATGACCTTCATGTTCGATTAAGAGATACAATGATTTTGATGTGTTCGATTTTTATTGCCTCTATAGGTCTAAATATGAATTCAACAGCTGTCATTATTGGAGCCATGCTGATTTCCCCTCTTATGACACCGATTATTGGACTGGGGTTTGGTTTAGCTATTTTTGATACGCGTTTAATCAAGCAATCTCTAGGGGTTTTATTTACTCAAGTATTGGTCAGTTTGCTTGTCTCGACTCTATATTTCTGGATTTCTCCCTTATCTTATGCAAGTAGCGAATTGATCGCACGAACCTCTCCAACCATTTGGGATGTTCTCATTGCTATTGCGGGTGGGATAGCAGGTGTCATTGGTTCAAGAAAAAAAGAAGCAAACAATATCGTGCCAGGAGTAGCCATTGCAACAGCTCTGATGCCACCTATCTGCACTGCAGGTTATGGTTTAGCTAATGGAAATGTACGATTTTTATTTGGGGCTCTCTATCTTTTCTTGATCAACTGTGTCTTTATCATGCTAATCAATATTGTTGGAACAAGAATTATGATGAGACAATCTCCCTTAAGTTCATTTAAAGAGCTAAACATGAAAATGAGAATTGGGTTGATATCCTTGATTGTATTATTGGTTCTTCCAGCCAGCTATTCAGCAGTCACTCTGACGATGGATCAAGCACGAAAAGAAGGGATCAAACAGTTTGTAGGAAAAGAGTTCGCCAATCATACGATCATTAATCAAGTCTACAAGTCAAGCAGCAATGAATTGGTCTTGACAGTTGTTGGAGATCCGATTTCAGAAGAAGAATTAGAAACCATTCGCCAAAAACAAGACTCTTACGGTATTCAATCTGTTCAATTGAAAGTCAATCAAGTCCATAATTCGACAAAATTAGACAGTGAGACGACCAAGGAATTTTACGAAAACATTGACAAGTATATCGATCAAAAACTCTCTGAAAAAGATTCACAAAACGATCTCGTAAAAGAAAATGAAGCAGACAAGGACTGAGGATAGTCAACTTATCTAACTCATGGAAGCAAATCTTAGGAGGATATCCTATATCCAAAAGTTAATGGATAGAAAGGATTGTTGATAAGGATACTATTTGTGGTGGTTTGACCAATCACTACTAGCTCAGGTTAAACAAAATAGAAAAAGCAACAACTGAAATGTATTGACCCCAAAAAGTTAGACAATTAATTTATCCAAAGGATTTAGTTCTGTATTGCACAGGACTGAGTCCTTTTAGTTTTACCTTAATTCGTTTGTTGTTGTAATAATCAATATAGTCTACAATAGCTTGCTCCAATTGCTCAAGTGAGTGAAATGTCTTCTCATAACCGTAAAACATCTCAGACTTAAGAATGCCAAAGAAGGACTCCATCATGCCATTATCTGGGCTGTTTCCTTTACGTGACATGGACGGTTGGATTCCTTTATCCTCTAAAAAATGATGATAATACTGATGTTGATACTGCCATCCTTGGTCACTATGGAGAATAGTATTTGTGTAATGATCCTCACTGAAGGCCTGGTCTAACATAGATTTCACTTGTTCTAAATTTGGTGAAGTCGAAAGATTATAGGCGATAATTTCGCTATTAAAGCCATCTAAAACCGGCGATAAATAGAGTTTTTGACTGCTTGCTGGAATGGTAAATTCTGTCACATCTGTGTAGCACTTTTCTATTGGTTTGGATGCTTCAAATTGGCGTTGAATAAGGTTGGCTGCTTTCTTTCCAATCTCTCCTTGGTATGAAGAATACTTCCGTTTACGACGAATTCGAGCACTTAAACCAAGGACCTTCATCAGGCGTTGAACTCTTTTGTGATTGACCACATAACCACGATTTCTCAATTCAAGAGTCATTCGGCGAAAGCCATAATTTCCTTTGTGCTCAGTAAAAATAGATTGAATTTCAGCTTTAAGATCTTTATCTTTGTCAAACCTATCCAGTTGCTTCAACTGATAGTAGTAAGTTGAGCGAGGTAAACGAGCCGCTTCAAGAAGTAAATCTAGTCGAAATCCTCCTGAAGCCATTTCTCTAATTGTCTCTGCCTTTCTAGTTGTAAGGCTTCGTCCCTGACTTCTAGCTCTTTTAACTTTTTTAAGTAAGCCACCTCGGTACGTAAGCGTTCATTCTCTTCTTGGAGCCGCTCTAGTTCTGTCATTTCTTCCCAAGTTTTCTTACGTTTACGTCCCATTTTAGGTACTCTCCCTCTTGTTTTCTCAACAATAGTATACCCGTTTTTCTTGTATTGTGCCATCCAATTTGGAAGCATACCACGATTTGGGAGAGCATATTCGAGAGAAACTCTATCTTGAGACCAGTTTTCATGTAGAACTTTATCAATCATTTCTTGTTTTAATTCAGGAGAGTAGTAACGATTTTTTCCTTTTTTGACGAACTCTATTCCATAACAATCAATCAATTTAATCATGTACCTAAGATTAGAATTGTTTATCCCAAATTTATTTGAAAGTTGCTCTAAGCTATATCCTTGTTTTCTAAGTTCATAGATCTGAACTTTATCTTTATAAGTCAATTTCATAATAAAAACACCCCAAAAGTTAGATTTTTTCTGTCTAACTTTTGGGGTGCAGTTCAAAATAGTTGTTGCTTTTTCTTACAAAAAAATATTTCTCAGACTGTGATCGTTTTATTTCTCAACACGAGATTTATTTGCAATATCTGCAAGAATCAATTCTACAAATGCATCTACCGGCATGGTTTCTGTTTCTTTTTGACCATAACGGCGAACGTTTACAGCCTGCTCTTCCATTTCCTTGTCCCCAACGATCAATTGGTAAGGAATCTTTTGTGTTTGAGAAGCACGGATCTTGAACTGCATTTTTTCATTGCGTTCATCCACATCGGCACGAACACCACGATCACGAAGTTTCTTAGCTACTTCCCAAGCGTAGTCCACGTGTTTTTCGTTCGATACTGGGATGAGGGTTACTTGGTGTGGCGCAAGCCAGGTTGGGAAGGCACCCTTGTAATTTTCAATCAAGATCGCTGTGAAGCGTTCCATGGTTGAGATAACCCCACGGTGGATCATAACTGGACGGTGTTCTTCTCCGTCTGCTCCAATGTAATGAAGATCAAAGCGTTCTGGAAGCAAGAAGTCTAATTGGATAGTAGAAAGAGTTTCTTCTTTACCAAGAGCTGTTTTCACTTGGATATCCAATTTTGGTCCGTAGAAGGCTGCTTCCCCTTCAGCTTCATAGTACTCAACACCCATATCATCAACGGCTGCTTTCAACATGCGTTGCGCATTTTCCCACATTTCATCGTTGTCAAAGTATTTGTGTTTGTCTTCAGGATCACGATAAGACAAGCGGAAACGGTAATCCGTCAAGTTAAAGTCTTCATACACATCGATGATCAATTGAAGGATCTTCTTGAATTCTTCCTCGATTTGTTCTGGAGCCACAAAAGTATGACCATCATTCAGAGACATTTCACGGACACGTTGCAAACCAGTCAGAGCACCAGATTTTTCATAACGGTGCATCATACCAATTTCAGCGATACGGATTGGCAATTCACGGTAAGAGTGCACATGGTGTTTGTAGACTTCAATGTGGTGAGGGCAGTTCATTGGACGAAGAACAAACTCTTCTCCATCCCCCATATCCATTGGTGGGAACATGTCTTCGCGGTAGTGATCCCAGTGACCTGAAGTTTTATAAAGTTCTACAGAAGCAATTGGTGGAGTGTAGACGTGTTGGTAGCCTGCTGCTACTTCTTTATCAACGATGTAGCGTTCCAACTCACGACGGATGGTCGCACCATTTGGCAACCAGAATGGAAGACCTTGACCAACTTCTTGAGAAATCATGAACAAATCAAGCTCTTTCCCAAGTTTACGGTGGTCACGTTCTTTAGCTTCTTCACGCATTTGAAGGTAGTTCTTCAAGTCTTTCTTGTCAAACCATGCTGTACCATAGATCCGTTGCATCATGGCATTGTCGCTATTACCACGCCAGTAAGCACCAGCAACGTTAAGAAGGTGGAAGATTTGGATGCGACCAGTTGATGGGACGTGTGGGCCACGGCAAAGGTCAACGTATTCACCTTGACGGTAGATGGTCAACCCACCTTCGTCTTCTGAATGTTCTTCGATCAATTCCAATTTGTACGGATCATTTTTGAAGATTTCACGCGCTTCATCTTTGGTCACTTCTTCACGAACAGATGGGAAGTTTTCTTTCACGATTTTCTTCATTTCTTCTTCGATACGAGGAAGGTCTTCGTTAGAGATTTGACCAGCTTGGTTGTCTGTATCGTAGTAGAAACCATCTTCAATCGCTGGACCAACACCCAAGTGGATATCTGGGAAGAGGCGACGAGCTGCTTGGGCAAACAAGTGAGCTGCTGAGTGACGCAAGATGGGAAGAGCGTCTTCGTGATCAGGTGTCACGATTTCAATGCTTCCATCTTCGGTGATGGCACGAGTTGTGTCAATCAATTTGCCGTTGAATTTACCAGCAAGAGCTTTTTTAGCCAAAGAATTGCTGATAGATTGGGCAATTTCAAAAGTAGTAACGCCAGATTCGAATTCACGAACAGCGCCATCTGGGAAAGTAATCTTAATCATGATTTTCTCCTTATAAAGTTTTTAGTAGCTAAATGGGTGGGAGGTGTCTTTGAACATTGGAATCGTCACTCCTTTTGATGTCTTCATGAAGAAATCAAAAAAGCGACCTCCTCGAAAGGACGTCGCAACGTGGTTCCACCTTCATTTATGTTCCTCAAAAAAGAGGGACACCTCTGATTGGCTCTAACGTAGCCACCGTTTTATGTTTGCATAAAAGAATCACGAGTAGTCCCAAACCTATCCTCTACGCGATTTCCAGCCCCACGCGCTCTCTATCAGATTTCCTAGATTTGATATGTCTCTGTCAGTTATTATAGCACGATTGAAAAATTTTGCAAGAAAAAGTTTCATTTTCAATCAAAGAAATGCGTGATTTTACGGATTTTCTTCACTTGTTTGACCGAAGCCTTCATCATCTTCACAGATCCATTGACCGGAAGAGCAATCACCTTGGTCGGAATTTTCACAATGGTCTTAGACATCCGCTTAACCCGACTTTGCTCAGGATTCAAATCATTTGAAAAGTCTTTAGAGATGATTTTATCCAAGTAAAATTCGTAGACCCGACGGCCAAAGGTTGCTGCAGAAATATCATCAATCTTTTCTGCCCACTTGGTCTCATCAATTGCAGGCATCTCGTCAATCGCTTCAAGAATCGCTTGTGCCAGATCGCTCTCCTCATAAAAGAGCTTTCCAAACATAGGGTCATCAATCACATGATCGAGATAAGGATTTCCATGAGCGATAATCGGAGTACCACTTGCAATACTCTCTAAATAGGTCAACCCTTGCGTCTCACTCGTTGAAGCTGAAATAAAGAAGTCAGCCGCCTTATAGTAGAGAGCGGTCTCATTTGGTGGGATCATCCCTGTAAAGACAACCGCATCTGAAATCCCCAGTTTCGCCGCTTGTTTTTTCAAATCATCCAAATAAGGACCATCTCCAGCCACGATCAACTTAACTTTTGGATTGACCTTGAGGACATCAGGAAGGGCCGCAATAACAGCCTGAATATTCTTTTCATAAGAAACCCGCGACAGACTCAGTAAAAGCGTTTCATCTTCTGCGACTTCATATTTTTCACGAAGGGCTGCTGTCTCTGTCGGAGTGATTTCTGGCCGGTCAAACTTGGCTAAATCAATCCCTGTCGGAATAATGCGTTTTTCTGCCTTGACCTTGTACTTTTGGAGCAAGTCATAAACGATCTCACTAGGACAGATCACTCCGTCCAGATCATTCATATAACTTCTCACAATGTATTTGACCATACTTGGGCGAATGACCATGCCTCTTGCAATATAGCGGACATAGTCCTCATATTGGGTATGGTAGGTATGAATGACTGGAATCCGCAACTCACGTCCAATCCACACTCCCAAAAGGCCCAGTGAAAACTCAGTCTGGGTATGGATAATATCCAGTTGGTATTGCTTGGCAATGGCAAGCGCCTTTGAGAAGCCACGATAAGCGACCCGACGGTCTTTAAAGGCGAAGAAAGGCACACTTGGAATCCGAATGATCTGCCAATCTTCATAGCGGTTGACATCTTTATCCGTTGTCGTAAAGATAAAGACCGTGTGACCCAATTTTTCTAATTCTGTTTTGAGCGTCCGAATACTGGTCGCCACTCCCGAAACTTGCGGGAAATAGGTATCTGTAAATAACCCTACACGCATCTTACATCTCCAAAACTGTTTGATAGGCTTCGACCAATTGATAAGCCACTAAGTCGATCGAACGACTTTCAGCAACCTTGTAGCCCGCCTCCCGCTTGTCTACTTGACCGTTCAAGACCTTGTTTAAGGAATCCACAAATTCGTCTACATTATGGCACAATTCAGAAGACGTCTCGTCGATCCAGCCATTGTATACTGGAATATCCCGCAAGACCGTGTGCTGATGACTGGCCAAGGCTTCCAAAACAACGATTCCTTCTGTTTCTTCATAAGATGGGAAGAAGAAAGCATCTGAACCCGTCATAGCCCCTTGGAAGACCGCTCCCTTGAAGTAGCCAGGGAATTCCACATTACTCGGATGATCCTTTTCCACGATACGACGAATCTTACGCGGAATGATCCATTTGTTGATAGAACCTAGCCAAATAAAGCGCACATCCGGCATGCGACGGGCCACTTCTACAAAATCTTCAATCCCTTTGCGTTTAAAATAAAGCCCTGCACAGATGACAACCTTTTGGCCTTCTTGGATATTAAAATGCTTGCGGAAGACCTCTTCTTTTTTCGGATCCTTCTTGTATTTTTCCAAATCAATTCCATTGGAAACCGCGATAATCGGTGTAGTCACCCCATAAGACTGAATCAGGTGTTTGGAATACTCAGATGGCGTGATCACATAGTCTGCCTTTTGGTACATGTGAGCCAAATACTTTCCAAACAAGGGCGCAAAAAAGTTAGACCCGATAAAGGAATTTTCAAAATCCTCACGGGTTGAATGCCCATGCATGATGACTTTCTTTCCACGACGCTTTGCTGCATGGAGCAAAAGGAAACTCCGTGGGCCATAGGTATTGATATGCACCACATCATAATCTCCTAAAATATCTGTCGTATACGGAATCCCAGCCAAATCAAGCGCATGCATTTGATGCTGCAAGGCTCGACCAATTCCTGATTTTTGTAATACGGATTTTCCTTCTAAATACAGTAAAACTTTCATACTTTCTATTATACCGAAATAAAGAGTGCCCAGCAAGTCTCTACCTGTTTGCAGTATAAAAAAGAGGCTAGAACAGTTCTGTTCTAACCTCTCAGACTAGTAGACACGTCTTCCCATGTCGAGACTCTAGTCTACTAATCCTTATTTTTTGGTCGTTCCACGTTGGTTGATCGTATGAGACAACAGTACTTCGCGTTCTTCCAACTCTTCTTTATGCATGATCTTGGTCAACATGCGCATACTGATCGCACCAAGGTCATACAAAGGTTGACCAATCGTTGATAGATTTGGACGCGTGTAACGAGTTACTTGTGAATCATCACTGGTGATAATTTCAAAGTCTTCTGGTACCTTGATCCCCTTATCAGACAAGCCGTTCAAGAGACCTGCAGCCAATTCATCCCCTGTTACAAAGGCAGCTGTTGCTTTTGACGCAATGATGCGTTCTGCCAAGTTGTAACCTTCATCATAACGGTACTTGGATTCAAAGACAAGTCCTTCGCTATAGCTCAATTTTTTCGCTTTCAAAGCTTCTTTGTAGCCCGCCAAACGGATTTTTCCATTGATATCATCCACCAATGGGCCACTTACAAAAGCAATTTTCTTGTTGTGTTTTGCCAATTGTGCAACAGCATCCACAGTCGCTTGCTTGTAGTCGATATTGACACTTGGTAATTGGTGTTCAACATCCACTGTCCCAGCAAGGACAACTGGCGTCCGAGAGCGTGAAAATTCTGAGCGAATCTTTTCAGTCAAATGATAGCCCATGAAAATGATCCCATCCACTTGTTTTGAAAAGAGGTTATTTACCACTGAAACTTCTTTGTCATCGTCTTCATCGCTATTTGCAAGAACAATATTGTACTTGTACATTTCAGCAATGTCATCGATCCCCTTAGCCAATGTAGAGAAATAGCTATTCGTGATGTTCGGAATCACAACACCGACTGTTGTGGTTTTCTTGCTAGCAAGACCACGCGCAACAGCATTTGGACGGTAATCCAAGCGTTCGATCACTTCTAAAACTTTTTTACGTGTATTTTCTTTAACGTTTTTATTCCCATTTACTACACGACTAACGGTTGCCATTGAAACCCCTGCTTCACGGGCGACATCATAAATCGTTACTGTATCGTCTGTATTCATAAGATTTCCTTTCATTATTGAAAATTTCGTTTTCACTCTCTAATTAATCCTATTTTATCATGTATTGTAAACACTTTCAAGTATTTTGGTAAAATTTTGTAAACTCTTGCTTTTTTGGGGAAAATTTGACAAAATAGATCCATAGAAAGAAGGTAGCATTATGTCTAAATTAGATCAAATCGTCGATTTTCTTGAAACTGAAAAAACAGATGTCGCTGTTGTATCCGATCCTGTCACCATCAATTACCTGACTGGATTTTACAGTGATCCCCACGAACGCCAACTCTTCTTGTTCGTTTACACAGACCACGAACCACTTCTTTTCGTTCCTGCACTTGAAGTGGAACGGGCGACTGCAGTTGTCGATTTCCAAGTGGTTGGCTATGTGGATTCTGAAAACCCATGGGAAAAGATTAAAGGAGCTATCGCAAAACCCGATGCCAAAACCGTTGCACTTGAATATGATAACTTGATCCTTACCAAATACAATGGCTTGCGCACAGTCTTTGAACAGGCTCAATTCACCAACTTGACACCACGGATTAACCGGATGCGCTTGATCAAATCTGCTGATGAGATCCAAAAAATGTTGGTGGCAGGTCAATACGCAGATAAGGCTGTCAATATGGGATTCGACGCTATCTCACTGGATAAAACAGAAACTGATATCGTAGCAGAAATCGACTTTGGAATCAAACGCTTGGGTTATGAAATGAGCTTTGAAACCATGGTCTTGACTGGAAATAATGCAGCTAACCCACACGGAATTCCTGGAAGCAATAAAGTCGAAAACGATGCCCTCTTGCTCTTTGACCTTGGCTGTATGGTCAATGGTTATGCGTCAGATATGACTCGTACTGTTGCTGTTGGAAAACCAGATGATTTCAAAAAAGAAATCTACCACTTGACGTTAGAAGCTCAACAAGCAGCTATTGACATGATCAAACCTGGTGTAACAGCACATGACGTCGACCGTGCTGCACGGAGCGTCATCGAAAAAGCTGGTTATGGTGAGTACTTCAACCACCGCCTCGGACACGGGATCGGAATGGACGTGCATGAATTCCCTTCTATTATGGAAGGAAATGACATGGTGCTTGAAGAAGGCATGTGCTTCTCAGTCGAACCAGGAATCTATATTCCAGGTAAAGTCGGTGTCCGTATCGAAGATTGTGGTTACGTCACAAAAGACGGATTTGGACTCTTCACTGAAACCAGCAAAGACTTACTTTACTTTGACTAATCCTTTAGTCGTTTCAATATATAACAAACATCTTGTTTCGTTAATAACTATAAAAAATGAGGCTGGGACAAAAGTCCTAGCCTCTTAATTATCTTTGGATTGTCGAGCAAGACGCAGTGGTTGAGTGGGCTCTACTACGCTGATTTCACCAGCTTTTACAGCCCTACTCAACTGTACGGAGGTGGGACGACGAAATCGAATTCTAACGAATTACCGATTTCTGTCCCACTCTCATTTTTCTTATGAAACCGATTCGAGATTCATTCTTTTCTGCGTATCTTCTACGACGTCTTTTAAAGTGGTTTGGGACATTTCTTTTTCCATAGCAGTCTGAATGTCCTCAAGCTTCCCATCTAAAACATTGTGGATATTGTGGCCAATTGGGCAGGCTGGATTCGGATTGTCATGAAAACCAAATAATTGACCTGTCGAACCTAAGCATTCTACCGCTTGATAGATATCCAGCAGGCTGATCTCATCGGCTGCTTTTGCGAGCTCCGCTCCGCCTGTCCCACGCGCTACATGGATCAATCCAGCTTTCTTCAACTGAGACAAAGTCTTTCGAATAATAACAGGGTTCACGCCGACACTTCCTGCCAAAAAATCACTGGTTACTTTTGTTTTTTCTCCTTGTAGAGCAATCATGATCAAGACATGAGTCCCAATGGTAAAGCGACTCGAAATTTGCATAACTTCACTCCTTTCTACCCGTTTTTGAAGGTAGAGTCTATTGAACAACCGTCAAGGGACGACTTTCGTTATTCCTATTATACTCTTTTTAGTTGTAATGTCAACAGTTACACTATTGGAAGAAGTCCTCTAGCCAAGCATCGATTTCTCGATCATGACCTTCTCTCTGCTCAATTTCATGAAGGAGCTCATGATTGTGGGTATGATGAATGCCATTGACCAAACTTTCATAATACACTTGGTAATATGGAAGATGGAGGACTTTTGCAAGTTGCAGTTCTTTTTGGACATCATAGTCCACCCGTCTAAAATCTACATCTTTTAGCCCCATTTGATCAAATTCAAGAATGGCATACATGGCCCGAAGGTCCTTGCGAAGATTCTTTTCCAGAAAGAAAGGCTGACCGATCGAGCCAGGATTGATGATCAGTTCTCCGCCTGTCCCGTAACGGAAAAACTGCTGGTGAATGTGTCCGTAGACTGCAATATCACAAGACGGGTTTGTCACCAAGCGATCAAAATCCTTCTGCTCACCAATGTGGATCAATTCGCGACCCCAATTCTTATCAGGTAAGTGGTGGGTAATGCCGATCTTTAAACCTGCGATTTCTCTATGGACCTGCATGGGCATTTTCTGCATGTCTTCAATTTCCTGGGGCGTGATTTCTTCAAGAATATATTGACACTGGCGCATGAGGTAGCGATGACTGGGTCTGGTCTCATCCAACATCCCCCTCATGGCCCGCCAAAGACTATCTTCCCAGTTTCCAAGGACTTTAACCGTAATCGGTAACTCCTCTAATATCTCCAAGAGGGCCCGTCTCCCTGTCCCAGGCATCAAACTATCTCCTAAGAGCCAATATTCATCCACCTTGGCTTTTCGACTATCCTCTAGGACAGCTTCCAATGCTGTAGTATTTCCATGAATATCTGAAAGTAAAGCAATTTTAGTCATGATCTTCTCCTTCTCTCCATTATAACAAAGAGAAGAAAAACTTCCACCCAAAGGTGAAAGTTTTATGAACATTCCATGCTACCAGAAATGAAAACTCAGGCTATAAGCGGAAGCTTCGTCGTTGGATTTATCTTTTTCCAAAGAGTTGCTTAACGGCTTTGTATCTTAGTCTACTGATTTGAGGGCTTCGAGCATGTCTACTTTTCGAAGATAATGGTCAACATAAATTCCTAACAGGATCAAGAGAAGGATCATTCCTCCGACAGGGAAGAGGAAAACGCCAAGTCCCACTTTAGGGTAAAAGAGAATGGCATCTGGTGCAATCATAGCAATGAGGAATTGATGAAGATAATAACCACCCACTAATCCCAAAAGGATCCCTATGATAGACAATAAGATGGTTTCGCGGTAAATATAGAGCGTCACTTCCTTATTATGGAATCCTAAGACCTTAATGGTCGATAATTCACGGATCCGCTCTGCCACATTGATATTGGTTAAATTATACAAGATCACGATGGCTAGCAAGATCGATACGACTACTAGAATCATCATAGTAGTGTCCAAGGATTTGGCAACTGAGTTAAAGAGGGAAATCATCGAAGCATTTTGGCTGACTGCCTTCACAGCTGCAAGTGCCATCATGTCCCGACTGACAGCCTGCACTTGTCCTGTAGAAGGATTTTTCAACTGCACCAAATAGCTATTTGCTGAAGTCCGCTTTCCGTAGATTTTTTGGTAACTTGCCTGATCCATATAGACAAAATGGCCGACATAATTTTCAGTGATCCCTGCTATCTTAAAAGTATGACCATCTAAGGTCAATCGATCACCGACTGTAACCCTGGCTAGTTGTGCTAGCTTACTACTGATGATGACCCCTTTCTTGAGAGACAAGGACTCTCCTTGCTTGAGAGAACGTAAGCTGACAAAGGGAGAAAAATCTGTACGATCCGTTACCATCATCGTAATGGTCTGCTTGTCGCGTCCACCCTTTAAAGATGCTTCGATGACCTTACTATAAACGGCTCGATAATCTTTGATATCTGATTTTTCCAGACGATTGGTTAGTTCCTTGCTTTCTTGGCTTGATAAATTCGTTTTTTTGGCTACAATCATCTCATAAGATAGGATCTCTTGAAATTGGCGTTTGGAAACCCCTCCTACAGAAGATTGAATCCCTAGCCCTGCGAAGAGAAGAGCAATAGAACCTGCCACTCCAAAAATGGTCATCAGCATCCGTTGTTTGTAACGAAAGAGATTACGAGCAGTGACCTTGTGGGTGAAACTCAGACGCTTCCAAATAAAATGGAGACGCTCCAGGAAAATCTTCGAACCGGATACGGGTGGTTTAGGAAGCAATAAAAGATTAGCTTCTTCTTTTAATTCCTTACGAGAAACCCAGTAAGCTGGAAGCACACTCGCGACGAAAGACAGTCCGAGCGCAATCAGAGTCATATCCCCATAAAAATACTCTCTGCTCTCTCCAATCACCATCCCTTGCGTAATAATGTTGGAAATGATCCCCGATAGGAAATAATGGCCCAGCAAGGTTCCTAGAAGGGTACCGATCGTCCCTGCAAAGAATCCATAGAGGACAAATTTGAGAATGATGTCCTTGGTACGATAGCCCAGTGCCTTAAAAATACCTGCATTGGTTCGCTCTTCATCAACAAAGCGGGTCATCGTGGTAAAGGTCACCATGGCTGCTACCAGGTAAAGAACAACCGGAAAAATATTTCCGACAGCGGAAATACTACTACTAGCATTGCTATACATCAGGTAACCTTGTCCGCCTGGCATGGTCTTGCGGTCATAGACATGATAAGTTGGAATTTCCAGCTGATCTCGCTCCCTTTGCGCTTTTTTCAGCTCCTCCTCTTTTTTTGCGAGCTCTGTTTCACCTGCAGTCCAGTCCTTCTTTTTCTGTTCCAGTTGTTCTTTGGCTTGATGGATCTTTTCTTGACTGGCTACTTGCTCTTTAGCTGGCAGAATTGGAGCTAGTTTCTTGAACTGCGCCTCCTGCAAGTCTAATTGCTTTTGAGCCTGATCGATCTGATTTTTAGCTGACTGGAGGGTTTCCTTGGCACGACTGAGTTCTTTCTGGCCTTTTTGAATCTGCCCATCCGCCTCCTGCTTGAGTCTTTGATAGCGGGCCTTTCCATTGTCTTTCAGAAGTTTTTCTAACTCTTCTTGATGAGCTTTGAGCCCTTTTTGGTAGACTTGCGAAAAAGAATCTAAAGACTTCAGATCATCAAACTGGATCCGCGCCATCGCGGGAAGTTTAGTCGTAAAGACCTCTTTTGAAACTAGTGCATAGGCATCTAGATTTCCACTACCACTCATGGCAGTGCCTAAATTCTTTTGAGACCACATCTCAGAGGATTGAACAAAACCAACAATGGTGAATTGCTTTCGCTTTAAACTAGAGCGAGTTCCAGCCTTTTCTTCAAGTGTGAGGGTATCCCCTATCTGATAGCGATCCTCCCAAAAACTTGCTAGGGCCAGTTCCCCTTCTTTTTGGGGCAGGCGCCCCTTGGTCACACGAAAGGAAGAAAGACTTTTTGGGGCAGAAAAAAGTCGAATCGCCTCTCCTGTTCCTTTCACTGTCAAATCCAGCAGTGAACCAAATTCGACACGCGCCCCTTTGACTCCTAAAAGCTCCTCTTGGTCTTCCTGGTCTAATCCCAAGTCCCCCATGACAGCAAGATCTAGCATCTTTTGTTGCTGAATAAACCGGTTAGCCGTTCGGTGCATATTTGGAGTGGTCACCTTTAAGCCAACCAAGGCCAAGCTTCCCAATAACATCAAGGTTAAGATGGAGAGAAAACGTCCTTTTGAATGTGTAAAAGAACCAAATAGATCCTTCCAATAGACTTTTCGTTTCATGCTACCACCTCTTCTAATATTCTAGTGTAGCAATATCTTGAGGAAGCTCGTTGATTTCTACCGACTTGACCTTGGCATCATGCATGCGAATCACACGGTCTGCAATCGGAGCTAGAGCACCATTATGGGTCACGATGATGACCGTTGCTCCCTTTTTTCGAGACATATCCTGTAAAATCCCCAATACTTGCTTACCCGTCTGGTAATCCAAGGCTCCCGTCGGCTCATCACAAAGGAGGATTTTAGGGTTTTTAGCCACTGCCCGAGCGATCGCCACCCGTTGTTGCTCGCCACCTGACAATTGGGCAGGAAAATTATCAAGACGATTGCCGAGTCCTACTTCTTTCAAAACAGCTTCCGGATCTAGAGCATCAGAAACAATTTCTGAAGCCAACTCAACATTCTCCTTAGCTGTCAAATTAGGGACCAAATTATAAAATTGAAAGACAAAACCAACATCATCTCGTCGATAATTGGTTCGTTGATGGGCATTGAGTTTTGCAATATCCACTCCATCAATCAGAACCTGACCCTCGTCATTGGTGTCCATCCCTCCTAAGATATTGAGAACCGTTGATTTTCCAGCTCCTGACGCCCCTAAAATAATGACCAACTCGCCTTTTTCAATCTCAAAGGAAACATCCCGGTTAGCGAAAATCTCTGTCTCTCCACTCGTATAGCGCTTGTAACAGTGCTGCATTTCGATGTAGGCCATTTCCTCTCCTCCCTCCTACTTCCTATCTATATTATAGTCCTTTTCTGATAGATTACAAAGAAATCGAGGTAGTAGAAAACAAGGTTATCCTAAATTATCATGAACTATTATAAATTTTATGCTATAATTAGAGACAAATTTGATTTATTCTTAGAAAGAAGGCTCATTGTGAGTTTACAACAGTTTGAAAGGAAATCACTTCAAGAAATCAACCAATCTATTGACGTGCCAAAAGGAATCCCTTTTTGGAAGACCCTCCTGCTCTTTTCAGGACCAGGAAGTCTAGTAGCTGTCGGCTATATGGATCCGGGAAACTGGATTACGAGTGTCGTTGGAGGGGCCCAATACCGCTACCTCCTCTTATCAGTGGTTCTTCTCTCGTCTTTAATCGCCATGCAGTTGCAACAAATGGCTGGTAAACTAGGGATTGTCCATCGTAAGGATCTGGCCCAAACAACTGCCCATCATTTACCCAAATGGCTTCGCTATACCCTTTGGATTGTGATCGAGCTTGCCTTGATGGCGACAGATTTAGCAGAAGTCATCGGCTCAGGGATTGCCCTTCACCTTCTTTTTGGCTGGCCCTTGCTCTTTTCTATCCTGATCACCATTTTTGATGTCTTCCTATTACTAGGACTCATGCATCTAGGATTTCGAAAGATCGAGGCCATCGTATCAACCTTGATCCTCACGATCCTTGCAATTTTTGGCTATCTGGTATTCCTATCGAAACCAGATATCGGAGGAATCTTCGCTGGCTTCCTCCCTCAAAAAGAGGTGCTAGGAATTGGACTTCCAAAAGGAAATGAAGCCTTAACCTTGGCGCTTGGAATCATCGGGGCAACAGTAATGCCCCACAACCTCTATCTCCACTCTTCCATTTCGCAAACGCGAAAGGTGGACTACAAAGATCCAGCAGATATCAAACGGGCAGTGCGCTTTATGACCTGGGATTCAAATATTGAATTGAGTTTGGCCTTCGTCGTCAACTCCCTCCTCTTGATTCTTGGAGCAGCCCTCTTCTTTGGTCACGGAGATAAGATCGGTGCTTTCTCTAGCATGTATAATGCCCTCAAAGATAATCATATTGCCGGTGCTATCGCTAGTCCCTTCTTGTCCACCCTCTTTGCCATCGCTTTGTTAGCCAGTGGTCAAAATTCAACCATTACCGGGACCCTAACCGGTCAAATCGTTATGGAAGGTTTCTTGAGATTCCGCCTGCCACAATGGGTCGTTCGTCTCATGACTCGGATCATTGCCCTTCTTCCTGTCATCATCGTTGCGATCTTATTTGGAGATCAGGAACATGTCCTTGATGACCTTCTGGTTTATTCTCAAGTCTTCCTATCAGCGGCTCTTCCATTCTCCATCTTCCCTCTGGTTTATTTTACCTCCAACAAGGAAATCATGGGAGAGCATGTCAATGCGAAATGGAATACTTTCTTAGGCTATCTCGTTGCGATTGTCTTAACTATCTTAAATTTCAATTTGATCGTGACAACTTTTATCAAATAAAGAAACCAGCACTTAAACGGTGCTGGTTTTTTTGTTCGTCCCTTCATCTTGTTCCTCCTTTTCCTAAAAATTTCCTGACCATTTTTTTAGGAGGGAATTATTTTAAATCACTAATTGTTGTGAAGTTTTCACAAAATCTTGCCAGTGCCCATCACTCATAAACTTGTAAAATTTTTGTACATTTTTCGTTATCTGTACAAAAATGAGAATTGTTGTCTAATTTATTCTTTTGGAGTATAATGCTCTTTGTTAGTGTCGTGAAATTATTTAATATATAAATTATTTTAACGTCAAATAAATAAGAATAAATTTATACAACTACAGAAAGGAACATATGGTACGCCAAAGACAAACAACAACCAAGTCAGACTTACGAAATGCGCTCTCAAAACTCCTCTTGCAACAACCTTTTGAAAGCATCACTATTCGACAATTAACTGAAACCGCTGAGATTAACCGCGGGACCTTCTACTTGCACTATGTCGATAAATACGACATGTTTGAGCAAATGAAACTGGACATGATGCAAGAATTGGATAGCCTCTTCGTTGAAGGAAGCCCTGTCAAGGTAAACTTTCTCAATGTCTTGACCGCTATTAAAGAGAATTATGATTTTATTTATGCATTGTCCCAATCCTGCTGCTCAGACTTCCGTAAATTGGTAAGAAGTTTTACCCTCCATGCATTAGACGATACTCCCCATGCGAAGGAACATATCATTTCAGACTTTCAAGTTCCATACAAGTATGGTCTAGAAATTTTCATCGCTACCATCGAATCTGTGATTGTGACCTGGCTAGAATCCGGTGCCAAGGAAGAGCCAATCGAAATCGGGACGATCATTCTTAGTGTCTGCGACTTTGCTAGCTGGAACTAAATTCCCCAACCTTTTCCTACCATTATGGAGAAGGTTTTTCTTTTTGGCAAATGAACAACATTCAGATCACCTTGTTCAACTTGTTTGTAGAAAGCAAAAAAGCAGGATGCTAGGATCCTGCTTTTAGAATGTAGACAAATTACTTTAAAGTAAAATAAGTTCAGCGATTTTGCAAAAAAAAAATAAAGATGAGTTCCAATTTTTAAATCGATTCAAGAAAATACCGAAACTTTCAGCTGTGAGAAAAGTGCCTGAAACAATAACGTTTCAGGCACTCGGGAGTTTTGAGACCCTAGGCTCAAAACTAAGTCTTGGAACTTCGAAGAAGTTCGCTGACGTCCGTACTCACCTAAGGAAAGTTTTTTATATAACTTTGTCTTCAATCTGAAGGCAGAATCTTAACATCCTGCTTTTTCTTTATTTTTTCTTTGCCAACATGGTTGCAAATCGAAGTTGAATCCGATTGCCATTCTCATCTCGACGATGAAGATGGCCTGGATTTTCATTGTACTTGACCAATTCCCAATCCTTGTAATACTCCGCCAATTCTCCTTCTTTAAAGGTGAACGAGAAGGGCATATGGCAAGGATAATCTTCCGTATCCATGGCACAGACAATGAGATTGTAGCCCCCTGGATTGGTATGCTCTTGCATATTGCGGATGATCACCGGGATTCGATCAGCCTCTAAAAACATGAGGACCACAGTCGATACGATGAAATCATAGTTTTGGGTAAGAGCTGCAGCATTGATATCATAGAGTCCCACTGGCATCTCTAGATCTTCCTCAGCGACAATACTTTGTAAGATCTCAAGAGCCAGTTCATTTTGATCTACTGCTGTCACGTCAAAGCCATGTTGGGCCAAAAAGAGGGCGTTGCGGCCTTGCCCGCATCCTAAATCCAATGCCTTTCCAGCTGGGACAATTTCCACTGCTTCTAGTACTTCTGAATGGACAGGATTGGTGTTGTATTTTTTTGGGAAATAGTCTTTTGGCTCACAGTAAAATTCCAAGTACCACTCCACATCGTCCGTCGCTGCTTCCACACGGTGCCAGGCCTGGGGCTCGGCCATGGGGTTCTCTGCTCCTGCTTCAAAGAGGTGGCTCGCGATTTCTTCCCCCTCTTCGGTCAATTCAATAAATCGTAACTGACCTTTCAAAACAGTAATCTTCCCCCAGGTTCCTACCTTGGTATTGTGCTTTCTTTGAAGAGCTTCTGGCATGGTACCCTTAGTCCAGATAGGCATGCGTTTGTAAGCGATCAATTTTTGTGTCATGCTGCTTCTCCTTTTTCTTTCACTACCCTTATCATACAGAAAAAAGCCCCTTTTTACAAGTTAGAAAAAGGAGAGCCCATCTCTAAGAAAAAAGACAGATCTGAAACAAGTTTCAAAACTGTCTTTTTCTTTAACGTGTATTGTATTGTTTCATGACCCGTGCAATATCCCGGTTTTGTTCTCGACGTTTGATAGATTCACGCTTGTCATAATCATGTTTCCCTTTAGCGAGCCCCAAAAGCAATTTGGCATAGCCGTCCTTGAGATAGACCTTCAAAGGCACCAAGGTCATTCCGGTCCCTTTGGTGTCTTGGTCCAGCTTTTGGATTTGCTTTTTATGAAGAAGGAGCTTGCGACGACGGTCTGGATCTTGGTTCCAGATATTGCCTTCCTCATAAGGGGCAATGTGGACATTGCTAAGCCAAACTTCGCCATTTTTTACTTGTGCAAAGCCATCTTTCAAGTTAATGTGTGCTGCACGGACACTTTTGATCTCTGTCCCCGTCAGCACCATCCCTGCTTCAATCGTATCCACGATGGTGTAGTCATGTCTCGCCTTTTTATTTTGCGCGACTACCTTTCCTTCGCCCTTTGCCATGTTTGGCTCCTTTCTTTGCTACTTCCTTGTAAAATGGTTTCTTCCCTTTTTTCTTTTTGGATTTAGAGGAAGAATCTTTCCGCTTGTCATCTTTTCTAGCGGTTGATCCCTTAAAAACTTTTTTGTCCTTGCGTCTGCGATCTCTACGATTGCCATCTCGGTCACGTCCTTTAGACTTGAGGCCTTTTTCGACGACATCCCATTCACTTGGAATATAAGAGAAATCAATCTCTCCTGTCATCTTGTCAGCTCTTTCTACCTTGATTCGGATTTGCTGACCGACACGGAAGGTTACTCCTGATTTTTCCCCGCGAAGGGTTAGATCTCGTTCATTAAAATGGTAGAATTCAGAGAGATTGGTAATATGGATCAAGCCTTCAACCGTATTTGGCAACTCCACAAAGAGGCCAAATTTCACCACACTGGAAACCACGGCATCGTATTCTTCCCCAACATAGTCTTCCATGTATTCAGCCTTCTTCATGGCTTCTACTTCGCGCTCCGCATCAATAGCCCGGCGTTCCCGACTAGAGGATTGGCTGGCAATGTCTGGAAGGACTTGTTCAAAGTGCTCTGCCACTTCTTGGGATTTTCCGTATTCGCGCACCATTCGATGAACCATCAGGTCCGGGTACCGACGGATGGGACTGGTAAAGTGAGTATAATACTCAGCAGCAAGCCCATAGTGGCCATGGTTATGCTCTGAGTAGCGAGCCTGCTGCATCGAGCGCAACAACATCATCGAAAGGACATCTGCATAGGGTTCCCCTTCGACCTTGCGCATAATTTCTTGCAGGGCTTCTTGGCTCATCTCACTAGCCGTTCCGTAGATTTGGATCCCGAAGCTAGAAGCATAATCGATAAACTTCTGTACTTTTTCTGCCTTTGGATCTTCGTGGATCCGGTAGATGAACGGCAGTTCTAGTCGTGTAAAGTGCTCCGCCACTGTTTCATTGGCAATCAGCATAAAGGACTCGATCATCCGCTCGGCAATTCCTCTTTGACGAAGGACGATATCGACCGGTTTTCCTTCTTTATTGACCAGGATTTTAGCCTCATTGGTATCAAAATTAAGGGCGCCGCGACGAATCCGCATGCTTTCTAGAATGCCATGCAAGGTGGCCATTTGATGAATACTTGGGACAATTTTCTTAAAGGTTTGAGCCTTTTCTTCGTCGCCCGCTAAGATATCATTGACGTCGCTATAGGTCATTCGGAAGGTTGTATTGATCACTGTTTGGGTAATGGTATGCTTGACGACCTTGCCATGAGGATCGATCTCCATGATGGCAGACTGGGTCAGGCGGTCCACATTCGGATTTAAAGAACAGATCCCATTGGAGAGACGCTCTGGCAACATGGGTACTACTCGGTCGGTCACATAGACAGAAGTCGCCCGATTTAGAGCTTCCTTGTCGAGTGCTGAACCTTCTGTAACATAATAAGAAACATCTGCGATGTGAACACCCAGCTCAAAGTTGCCGTTCTTGAGTAGCTTGATATGGACCGCATCGTCCAAGTCTTTGGCATCTGCCCCGTCGATCGTAAAGGTGATCTCCTCTCGCAGATCCAAGCGTCCCTCTAAATCCTTTTTAGACGGTGCATCTGGAACATTCTCAGCCTCTTTCAGCACTTCTTCTGGAAATTCTGAGACAATGTCCATGGATTCTAACACTTCCAAGACATCGATTCCTGGATCTGTTACATGACCGACCACATCCCGCACAGTCGCCACAAAATAATTGTGCTTGCGGCTCGGGTATTGATCAATTTCGACCTTGAGGATTTCGGTCCCTTCCAATTGGATGGCTGGCTTCTTCACATAGATCAGCTGGCTGATCTTTTGATTTTTCGAACGAATGTAGCCGGCATATTTAGGCTTTTCCTCATCCAGAACGATTTGTCCAACTACCGTTTTGATGCTATGCTCCAAGACATCAATAATCTTAGCCTCTGCTGCCGTTCCCTTGTTTCGGTCTGCCACCTTGGTAATGACGATCTCAACGGTGTCACCATCGATGGCGTGGTTGACATCATTTCGGCCAACAAAGAGGTCCTCTTCTTCGCCTTCTAAACTGACAAAACCAAAGCCATTCTTATGGGCATGAAAGATCCCCTTGAGCGTAATGGCTGGGGCCTTCTTTTGAGCCAAACGAAGAGAGCCATCATCCTCGAATTTCAACTCATGACGGCGTTCCATCAGAGAGATGGTTTTGACCAAGTCACGGAAATCCTTAGACCCTTCTTTTCCTAGAGCTGCTGCCAGATCATTGATCTGGACTTTGTCATGCTCTTGTAAATATTCTTTAATACTTGTTTTCATTGATTTATTTGCTGGTTATCCAGCCTCCTTTTTTCTATCTACTTGTGTCTTTGTTTTGCAAAATAAAAATAGGCAAAGACATTGTCTGAGCCTATCTTATCTACTAGAAAGTACCATTAAGATCATCGCGATCAATAACCAAAAGAAGATCATAATAGCTGTTAAACGCTGCATCACGGCTTCAAACCCGCGCGCTTTTGAACGTTCAAACAAGTCATTTGAGCTTGCGTCAAAGACGTTGCTCGATTGGTTTTTTGTTGGTTGCATAAAAATTGCGATAATAATCAATACTGATAATACTAGTAAAATAGTTGTTAATGCTCCGCTCATATTCAAAACTCCTTAAAATCTCCACTATTATACCATGAAAATCATTTTGATTCAATATGTAAGGTTACTTTTCTTTCCTTGGGACAATACTTCAAGACCTCGATCTTTTCAGGATGGGTTTTGGTATTTTTACTGGTCAAATAATTCTGACTCCCACAGCTAGTGCAGGTCAATTGAACTTTAATTCGCACGTACGTCTCTCACTTTCAAATACTTTCTAAATAAGAATAAGAGGAACATCAAATCGGTAAAGGCCAAAAGGGCTGTACCGTAAAATACCCAATGATAGCCAAAATGCATGAAAATACTCGATCCCATCATTGGCCCTAATACACCACCTAAGTAATAAAAGAGCTGGTTGTAGCTAAAGATCCGAGAAATCCCTTCAGGAGGGGTTAAACGATTCAATAATGCAGAAACTCCTGGTAGTAGGGCTCCTGTCCCGATCCCAAAGAGGAAGCGTAAAATCCCTAATTGCAGAGGTGTTTGCGCTTGGGCACAAAGGATATAGAGACAGCCACTATAGAGAAGGGCGATTAACAAGAGCCGGTGATTCCCGATTCGGTCTCCGAGTTTTCCCATCCAACCTGAAAAGAGCATACTAGAGACTCCCATAGCCGAAACAATCATCCCCGATACAAAGATCAGGTTATCTCTTTGTCCCAAAGCCCGCACATAAAGAGGTAGGATCGGAGAAATAGATTGGGCGATCATTTGAATGGTCATACTGGTCAAAAAGAGGCCCAAGAGGATATCTTTTTGCTGAATGGACATGAGCAACTCCCAACTGGATTTTTGTTCTTCTTTTGGAAGGGGCTCATAGTCTTCCTCAATGCCCCAGAAGGTTAAGAGGGAAACCAAAAATAAGAAGAAGCCGACCAAGAGAAAGACATTGCGCATGCCTAGATTTTCAGCAATGAGTCCCCCAATCAAAGGGCCCATCAAGGTTCCAGCCACGACACCGGTCGACAAGGTCCCTAGAGCATAGCCAGATTGGTCCTTGGGAACTTGACTGGCAATCAAGGCTGTACTATTGGGAACAAAGCCTGAAAAGACTCCATTGAGCAAGCGCAGGACCAAGAGCCAAAAGACAGAAGGGACAAAGGCAATGCCTCCCATGGTCAGCGTCATGGCAATGGAAGCTCTAAGCATCATGGGTTTTCGACCATAGCGGTCGGCCAGGCTCCCCCAGATGGGAGACATGATCGCAGAGGTTACAGAAGAACTTGCGACGGCAATCCCAGCATAAAGGGGAACAGCCTTGCCCGTAACACCCAACTCTTCCACAAAGAGGGCCATAAAAGGGACGACTAAAGAAAGGCTGGCTCCGATGAAAAAGCACCCGATCCAGGCAATATATAGATTTTTACGCCAATTGATTTCTCTTGTGATAAAATCATCTTCTTTCTAATTGTTGTAGGGCTGCATCTAATTGGGCATAGAGGGCAGTTAGATCATCATTATTGTCTAAGACCAGATCTGCATGGGCTCTTTTTTCATCTAGCGGCATTTGAGACGCGATGCGTTCTTGGGCCTGCAGTTCTGATAAGTGGTTGCGTTCCATCAGGCGCTTGAGCTGGGTTTCTTTTGATACAGCTACCAACCAGACAGATTCAAACCACTCTTCATAGCCTTGCTCGATTAAGAGAGGAATATCCATAAAAAAGAGACCGGATTGGGCAGCTTGTCTATCTCTTACCTCAGCTAGAGCCTCACGAATAAGCCTGCCTTGGACGCGATTGGACCAGTCTCGTTCACTAGGATTTGAAAAGATCCGCTGACCCAAAGCGACGCGGTCCAGCTCTCCTTCTTTGGTAAGGATCTCTCTACCAAAATGATCTACTAAGACACGGTAGAGGGCTCCTCCTGGTGCTTGCAAGTCATGGACCACTTGATCCGCATCAATGACAGGATACCCTTTTTCTCTCAGATAGGAGGTCACAGTGGACTTTCCTGAAGCAATCCCTCCTGTTAATCCGATGATTCTTTCCATCTAGTTCTCCTTTTGGCAGTGGGGGCAAAAATGGGTTCCGCGTCCCCCCAGCTGGATTTTCTCAATCGGTGTCCCGCAGCGCAAACAAGGTTGGCCTGTTTTCCCATAGACCTGGTGTTCTTCCTGCATGGTGCCGTCTTCTCCAAAAGCATTGCTGTAGGAGCGAATGGTAGAGCCACCCTTTTCAACAGCCTGAGCAAGCACGGCAATCGTTTCTTTGCGGATTGCTTTGGCTTCTCTAGCAGTTAAGCTTTGACCCAAGCGGGCTGGATGAACCTTGGCTCGATAAAGGACCTCATCCACATAGATATTGCCCAGACCAGCCACTAATTTTTGGTCTAAAAGAGCTGATTTAATGGGTTTCTTTGATTTTTTAAGAGCTGCTTGGAAAGTTGGTGCTTTAAAATCCGCTTCTGTCGGCTCTGGACCAATCTTTTTCGCAAAAAAATAGCTGTCGACAAGCTCAGGTATGAGGACTTCCATGGTCCCAAACTTGCGGACATCCTCATAGACCAGAGTGCTACCATCTGTAAAATGAAAGAAGACATGGGCATGCTTTCGAAGAGAGATTTCGTCTGGATAAAAGAAATACTTGCCTTCCATCCGCAAATGCGAGATGAGGACCATATCCGTCAGATAAAACAAGAGGTATTTCCCACGGCGCCCCATGGCTCGAATTTCTTGACCTGGAAGATCTTGACAAAAAGCATCTAGATCCGTCTGAATCATCTTTGGATACTTTACTTCCACTGACTGGATAGTTTTTCCAAGAATTAATTTCTCAAGACCGCGTCGAACCGTCTCTACTTCTGGTAATTCAGGCATAGAACTCCTTTCAAAAACAAGAAGCAGGCTTCTGCCCACCTCTTCTTAATATTCTTTTTCGTTGTATCCGAAATCGGCAAGATCCAATTTCTTATCCCGCCAATTTTTCTTGACCTTGACCCATGTTTCTAGGAAGACCTTGTCTCCTAGCATGAGCTCAATATCCTTACGCGCAAGGGTCCCGATCTTCTTAAGCATGGCGCCGCCTTTTCCGATGACAATACCTTTTTGGCTATCGCGCTCGACCATGATGGTTGCACGGATATGGACCTTATCTGTCTCTTCATCCCGCTTCATAGAATCCACCACTACTGCCACAGAGTGGGGAATTTCTTCCCGCGTTAAATGCAAGACCTTTTCACGGATCATTTCAGAGACCAAGAAGCGCTCTGGGTGGTCAGTGATTTGATCGGCAGGGAAATATTGGAAACCTTCTTCTAAGTTTTCACTTAAAATATCAATCAAACGCGAAACATTGTTTCCTTGGAGGGCTGAAATCGGCACGATTTCCTTGAAATCCATCTGACTACGGAAGTCATCGATTTGCGCCAAGAGTTGGTCTGGGTGCACCTTGTCGATCTTATTGACCACCAGAATAACCGGCACCTTAGCAGCCTTGAGGCGCTCGATGATCATGTCATCGCCCTTGCCACGCGCTTCATCTGCTGGCACCATAAAGAGAACCGTATCCACTTCTCGAAGGGTGCTATAGGCCGACTCCACCATGAAGTCTCCAAGAGCTGTCTTGGGTTTGTGAATCCCTGGGGTATCGATAAAGACGATCTGTTCCTTATCCGTCGTATAAATCCCCATAATCTTGTTGCGCGTTGTCTGCGCTTTGTCACTCATGATGGCAATTTTTTGCCCCATGACGTGGTTCAAAAAAGTTGACTTCCCAACATTGGGACGTCCTAAAATGGCTACAAAACCTGATTTAAATGTCATATTATCCTTTCACGAGGGCATACTCCCTCTTATCCAAATACCAAGGCCCAGAATTTGGGCACAAAAATCACCAGTCCTGTCAGTAGGGCAAAGCCTGATACGACGAGGACTGCTCCAGCTGCCATGTCTTTGGCATTCTTTGCCAACATGGAGAAATGGTAGTTACTAGCTAAATCCACCACATTTTCAATGGCTGAATTCATAATTTCAAACGCAATCACCAAGGTGATGCTGAGCAATAAAAAGAGCCATTCTGTCGCAGAAATCCTAAATACCAAACCAGCAAGAATTGCTACAAGGGCTGATAAGGCATGCTTGCGCATATTGCGCTCTTCTTTGATCGCCGTGAAAATTCCTGTTATCGCAAACTCCAGGCTTGAAGTGAAGTCCCGATTTTTCCATTTTCGCTTATTGTCTTGTGAGTCCATAGGCTGTCAAAATCTCTTCCTGTAAGCCAAACATTTCCTTTTCTTCTTCCGGCGTATAGTGATCATAGCCATTGATGTGAAGAAAACCATGCACTGCTAAAAATCCCATTTCGCGCTCAAAGCTGTGGCCATATTCTTCGGCTTGCTCACGCGCCTTGTCAATTGAAATAAAGAGCTCACCAATATAGGTATCGAACTCAGCCATCATCTCTGCCAATTCTGGATTTTCTGCAAGGTCTTCCTCGTCAAAAGAAATCTCCATCTCTGGCTTGTATTCTAAACTGATGACATCCGTCGGACGATCCGTATCACGGTATTCAAGATTTAGTTCATGACTGCGTTCATTGGTCACAAAAGTCACAGCCATTTCCTTGTCTTCTTTCCCAATTTTTTGAGCAGCAAATTCTAAAATTTCTTGCGTTTGTTTTAAGATTTCGTCAGAGACTTGACCAGTCTCATCTACCATTTCAATATACATCTGGATCACCTCACTATTATCACTTCATTATAGCATAAAACCAGCCTATATACTAGATACAGGCTGGTTTTCAATCTTTTTCTTTGCAGGACAATCTTACACCACTGTTTGCTGGATGGCATTCATCTGGGCATAGATCCCGCCTTGTGCGACTAGTTCCTCGTGTCTACCACGCTCCACAATACGTCCTTCGGATAAAACTAAGATCTGATCCGCATCTTGGATAGTGGACAAGCGATGGGCAATGATAAAGGTGGTCCGGCCCTTTTGCAGGACTGCCATAGCCTTCTGGATGATTTCTTCTGTTTCCGTATCAATGTGAGAGGTTGCCTCATCCAAAATCAGAATTTGCGGATTCATATAGAGCGTCCGCGCAAAGGAAATCAACTGGCGTTCGCCACTTGAAAAGGCCGATCCTTTTTCTACGACTGGATGGTCGATCCCCTTTTCAAGGCGCTCTACAAAGGGCCATGCTCCGACTTTTTTCAGCGCTTCTTTGACCGCCTCCCGGTCAATATGATCCTGACTCATGGCTACATTACTCGCAATGGTTCCTGTAAATAGATAAGGATCCTGCAAGACAATTCCCATGTGGCTTCGCAGGCTCTCACGAGAAACTTGGCGAATATCTTGACCATCGATCAAAATCGCTCCTTCTTGAGGATCATAAAAACGATAGAGCAGGTTCATAATCGAAGACTTACCTGATCCAGTATGGCCCACAAGAGCGATGGTTTGACCTGGACTTGCTTGAAAGGCAATATCCCGCAGAACAGGCTTGCCTTCTTCATAAGCAAATTGAACATCGTCAAACACGACTTCTGCCTTTTCTATCTTCAGTTCCGATACACCATCATCCTCTAAGGGTTGATCTAAGAAAGCAAGGACGCGACTCCCCGTTTCTAAGGATCGCCGAATATTTGGGAATTGACGACTGAGATTGGCCATGAGATCAAATAGATTAATCACATAGTTAATATTGATAAATAAGAAACCAGCCGTCACACCGATATTGCCCTCTAGGAAAGAAATCCCAGCAATGGTCAAAATGCCTGCAATCACTAAAAACTTGAGCAATTCCGTCAAGGTCCAAGAAGCAATAGAATCAGCTAAGAGAATTCGATCATTGGCTCCTAACATCTTCTGAGTAGTGGCTTCAAACTCCTCCACCACACCAGGCTCTTGATGATAGAGTTGAATCATACTAGCACCATGCAAGAGTTCATTGACCTGGGTATTGACCTCGCTTCGCGCATCAAAGAAATCCTTCATAGGCTGGTCCGTCATGACCTTGTAGAGATACTGGATCCCATAGAAAATCGGAAAGACCAAACACAAGAGAAGGCCCATCATAGGACTCAGGTAAAAGAGAATCCCTAGGATAAAGAGGAAACGCACCAAGTAGATGACTAAAATCATACAAGAGTTATAAAACTGGGTCCGCAAGGTCTCCGTATCATTGACAATTCTTGTCGCGATCTTCCCAGCCGGCTTATCATCAAAATAAGAAATAGGCAGTCCTTGCATGACTTGAAAGGCTTGGTCTCTCAGATTAGCGGTTACTTGATTACTTCCATGTAGCAAGATCCGATTGCCCATGTAGCTTATCAGCTGCCCTAGGCTCAAGACCAAGAGATAAAATCCTCCCATCTGAAGCAAGTCCCCTTGCCCGCCACCATGGGTCAGTGCGGTCAAAGGCCCATCGATCATCTTTTGGAGAAGAAAGGGAGACAATTCAGAAAAAATGGTGGCTAGTAAGAGGCAAATAAAGCCAGCAAGAAAGACAGTTGGATAAAGCGTAATCCTCGATAATAATCGTTTTAAAACTTTCATCTTATTCTCCTTCCTGTTTTTGTTGCCGTTGGTATTGTTCATAATACCAGCCTTCTTGAGCCAATAAATCACTAGCCCTACCTTCTTCTACAATACGACCTTGATCCAAGACGATGATCCAATCAGCCTGATGAACAGCCGACAAGCGATGGGAAACAATGATGGTCGTCTTGTCTTTTCGTTCCTTTTGAATCGTGTCAATAATGGCCTGTTCAGTCTTCGCATCCACTGCCGAAAGGGAATCATCTAACAGCAAGAGCTCAGCATCTCTTAAGAAGGCACGCGCCAGAGAGATCCGTTGTTTTTGACCTCCTGATACAGAGACCCCTTTCTCACCGATCAGGGTATCCATTCCATGTGACATCCGCTCGAGATCATCCGCAAAAGCAGCTTGGGCTATTGCTTCTACCAAGTCTTCTTGGCTGGCTCCTTTTTTACCAAGCGCTATATTCTCACGGATAGACTTAGAAAATAAAATATGTTCTTGAGAAACATAGCCAATTTTATCTTCAATGGAGCTTCGATTGTAGTCCACGATCGGTTGCTGGTTGATCAAAAACTCTCCCTCACCAACTGGGTACTGCCGCAAGAATTGTCGAACCAGGGTAGTCTTTCCTGCTCCGGTACGACCAACAATCCCAACCGTCTGTCCTTTCTGAATGGTCCAATCAATGCCTAACAGGCTCTTTCGCTCAGCACCAGGATAGCTGAAAGAATAGTCCTTAAACTGCACCAAATCAATCTGCTCTAGGTAGTGAGAACCATCTGGCTCCAGATCATCTGTCTCATCAATCACTTCTTTTAATTTTTTATAGGACATTTGCCCTGTCTGGTAGACCAAGATCAAGTCCGCCATCATCCACATAGGCTCAATTAAAAAGACCAAATACAGCTGTAAAGCCAATAACTTGCCAAGGCTCAACTGTCCGCTTGCTAGGGACCGGCCTCCAAATAGCAGGAGCAAGACTGTCGAGAATCCAATAAACAAAAGGGCTAAAGGTCCAAAAGAATACTGGATAGAAGCAATTTTGTCCCCTGTTTTGGATAGACTGGCTGTTTTCTTCTGAAACTGTTTGACTTGCTGGTCCCGTCTACTATAGGCCCGCATGACACGGATCCCTTCGATGGACTCCAAGACTTCATCGTTCAACTGAGCGACCGCTTCCCGGTTTTGCTCAACATACTCCTCCTGCTTTCTACTCAAAAAATAGGTAGAGACGACGAGGAAGATCATAGGAATAAAGGAAATCAAGGTTAATTGCCAAGAAATGAAAAACATGGTCGGAATAATAAAGGCAAACAAGCCACCGCCAAACAGGAGCACCATCATCCCGTAACCAGCCATATCAGCCATGCCATCCACATCTGTCGTGAACCGCGTCAAAAGATCCCCTGAACGGAATTTCTCAAAAAAGGGACGCCGCATAGCTACTAGCTTACGAAACGCTTGACCCTGAAGGGTCGCCTTGAAATGGACTGACGACTGAAAGAGTCGCAACTGCCAATAAAAAGCCGTCAAATAATTGAGGATGGCTGACCCTACCAATAGGACCATATCCCATACAAAGTTCGATTGCGTCAGCGTCTGCTGACTCAAATGATCCACTAAGCGCTGGATGACTTGCGTCGGGATCAATAAAGTGTAATCATAAAGAATCAGGACCATAGCGATCTTCACATATCGCCACTTGCGCTCCCTGATATAGTCCCAAATAGCTCTGATCATATATTCTCCTTTTCAAAATGGCACAGAAAAACCCAAGCAAGGAGCTGAGTACGTGCTCAGTCCACACTTGGGCCTTCTGATGCCTATCACCAATTCAGTTAAGGCAGGCAAAAATGCATACAAAAAACCCAAGACAGACTCCTCCATCTTGGGTTCCATTTATAGTTTACATCGAACTCAACTGAGATTGGAGAAGCTGTGTATTCAATTGTGTCATCAAAACATCTACTTTGTTCATGATGGTTTTCTCCTTTCTCTTTGTTGTTCTAACTTTACCACGTATTTCCTTGCTTGTCAACGTTTTTTTGAAAATTGTTGAAATGGTGTATAACCAAAAAATTTTTTTAGAGCTAATTATTCTTAATTATGTACTTTATTTAAGTGAATACTGGAAATCTTAAAAGCTATCCATCTACTGTAATATGTACTTTATCTAACTGAAAACTGAAAATTTTTCAATTGTACATTTTGACAATATAAAAACACTTTATATTACTTAAAGTGTTCTTATTTTTTTATATCTTTTTTAAACTGTATAAAATGTTCTTGCTTTCTTCTGTAACCTTTGCAAATCGAACACTCCTTTTTATTTCGTTTTCTATACGCCATTCTTTCATTAACTTGAATTTTATAACGATGATCTGGGTTTTCCTGACATATCCACCATACAGACATATTACTCAACTCTGTGATTTCAGTTGGACTTGCTATCAAGAAGTTATTTACATAATCCCACTCGTTCATTAGACTTTGTTGAGTTGTTGCTAAGTCGTTAAATCCTTTTAAAACTTTTTGATTCGTGCACAAGTGTGTAAATATTGTAAAACAATTTCAAAATGTGGTAGACTAGATATGAATTTTGATGGACGATAATTATGTCAGAAAAAAGGTTACAGATGGAAAGATTAGTTTTTATCGGAATGCTAGTTTTCTTGGCATTTGTGTTTATTGGAATATTGTTTTGGCTGCGTTATAGAATGAAGAACACCTTTGAGAACGGTGTTCCAGTGTACGATGCCCCAGCAAATAATCAGACTAGGACGAGTAAGCTAAGCGTAGGAGAGTATGCAGTGCACATAGTTTTAATACTAATTAGCGCTGTAATTGCCTTTAAGGTCATGGGCATGTTCCGTCATGGGGCAGCGCCAATTGGTGCTGCTATAATCACGCCTTCTATAATGGCGCTTTTCAATGCACGAAGGAGAACCGGGAAATCTTGGATAGGTATCGTTGCAGTGCTTATGGTATTTGTATTTTTGATGTTCGCATACATACTGATAGGTTTACCTGATAACGCACCTCCACTTAAAATTGACGGAACTGAAATTCATCTTACAGAGACTAAGATTTCGGATTTAATAGACCAGGGATTTGAAATCTATGTGTCAAATGGTAGACATGATTATCCTAATTATAATGAGCTTTTGACAACGGGAAGCTATTCTAAATACCAAGGATCGGGGGTTAGCGTACCAAACGGCTTTAAGCCATATGACTCAGCAGTTACGCGATCGACTTATCTTCTTGTAAAGAAGAATGTAGTTCTCGGATGTATAGGTGTTTACGGAGATAAGAGGAAGAGTACGGAGCTGAAGGACTGTGTAGTTACGCAGGTTTGCTTCGATTCTGAAAGCACAGCTGCTGCTAAAAAATATGGAATTTCATATAATATAGATGGTATAGATTTGCTAAAGAAGCTTGACGAAAACGAGTTCACGAAAGTATTTGGGAAAAAAATATGGCTGACTCCAAGCGAGCCAAGAGATGAATATTTGGGTCATTATGGCGTGCAGTGGGGAGCAGGTAACAATGAATTCTTTTGGAATCATTATTTTATGAATTTAGACCTTGATTCGAATAATGATATAGTTAATTTTAATTTTAGTTCTAATATTGCAGCAGAGCGATAGAAGAATTTGCAGGGATAATTAGGCAAAATGAAAAAGAAAAAAGTACTAAGTAAGACAAAGTATGCTATTTATCTTCTAGTGGTCCACCTTATATGCATACTTTTCACTATAAGCAAAATAGTGATACCTTCATGGGGTCACTGGTTAGAGACGACACGCTTTCTTTGGACAAGCATTCCTACCTATGTATGAGTGTTAATAGCCATTTTCCCAATAGTATGCTTTTGGCCATATTTGATTAGTGCAGATTTTAAGCCAGGTACATCAAAGACCTTGCTTGCTACTTTTGGTCTAATAGTAGGTAACGTGACTCTGATTTTGATATATACGACTATTTTGCACAAGGTATTATAGGTATAAAAGAATCCCTTTATAGGGATTTTTTGATTGCTTCAAGTAGCTCGTCATATTCTTCAAATGCTGGAACCTCAGGATGCTCCTTCTTGATTGATTCGGTGCTTCTAAACAAGAATCCTTGTGGGTGTCTCCTTGAAAGAAGTCGGTTTAATCGACGGTCAAGGCAGTTGATTTGGTTAGTCCAAATTATTCGGCAAGCCATAAATACTCAAATTTCTCCCAATAACATTGTCATCATAGATAGTTTCCCCTTATCACTTTGTCAACTAGTCCGTAACCGTAGAGCACATGTTTTTAATGAACTAGCCGACATTGGTTACAATTCCTCTAAGCACCTTTGGGTCTATGGATTCAAAGTACATATGCTGGTCACCCTATCAGGCTATATTCTGAATTATGTTGTAACGCCTGCCTCAGTACATTATATTAGGGCAGTTGATGACTTACTAGAAAATTGTTCTCAACCCTATGTTTTAGCTGATTTAGCATATCTTAACTATGTACTCAGAGAACAGTTGAAACAGAAAGGTTACCATCTTTGGACGCCTTTACGTCAAAATATGGTAAGAGCTAAACAACATAATCATTGGAAACTAATGGCTATGAGACGGACTATTGAAACTCGATTTTCAGAACTTTGTGCTTTTTTTGATGTCGAACAAACACTAGCTAGAGGCTTAACAGGATTGCAGTTGAGAATGGAGTAAATTGTACTGACTTATAATCTGAGATACTTTGAGATTAACTAGCACCACGAGTAAAAATCTATATCTTACTATCAATAAGACCTTAAATGAGTAGCAAAAAATGTACAATTGAACCACTACTTCTTCTGCACCTATTAGAGTAAAAATGTACAAATCAATTCCTTAAATCAGATGATGTTATGAACTAGAAAATATACAAAATAACACTTCAAAATAATGTACAAAATAAAAATAAAGTACACTCCTTAAAGAATGTACTTTATGCTTCTAATTCAGTTGTATCAATGGTTTAAGTCTTGTTTAGTCAATTGTACATAAACTTTTAGTTTTAAAGCCGGACTATTACCTCAAATCGTAATGGGTTCTTCCTATTTCGACTATAAATAATTCTTAGTTAGCTACCAAGTTTATTAACGGTAACTATAGATAACAGGTGTTTATAAAGCAATCAAAATACCATATGACAAATATATTTATATGGCATAATTTCCTCTATCGTGATTATTATTTA
Organism: Streptococcus mobilis; assembly: GCF_059727625.1. NCBI lineage: Bacteria > Bacillati > Bacillota > Bacilli > Lactobacillales > Streptococcaceae > Streptococcus > Streptococcus mobilis. Next base: position 714,690 of record NZ_AP041823.1, on the reverse strand, counting down.
TAAATTAAATAGATCTGATCTATTTGTGAGACTATACTCAATTTTCATTCCAAACCATTAGGTTCATTTTCTGATGACTGTTTAGAATTAACAAAAGAAAGCAATATCTTTATAAAAAGACAGAATAAAACTTGGAATAATGCAATAATAGAGAAAATCACTGCAGAATGAATTTTCAAAATAGAAAAAACAAAAGTTCCAACTGGAGATAAGACCAAAGATAGTAATGAAACAGTACTAAAAACTCTACCTAAAAATTCTTCTGAGATCTCTGATTGAATTTTTGAAAATATTTGAACATCGAATATCATAATGAATAAAGAGCTTATTCCAAAAAGCAATATTATTAAATAAATATTATCAATAAAAACAATTGGAACCAATGCAATTGAAGACATAAGCAAAAAGTTACAACATTCAGACATAGTGAAATCATTCTTAAAAAACTTATTGATGTACGCTCCAAGTATTTTCCCAATAGTTTGAACTGCTAATATATATCCATACATATAGGAAACATTAAAAAATTTATTTATAAATGGCAAGTAAAGTTCTATACCCGCGACGAAAAAATTAAGTACGGATACTAATATCAAAATAATGAAGAACTCTTTTCTTTGAAGGATATAACAAAATCCCTCAATGATACTTTTCATTATATCTACTTTTTTAGCAGTTTTTTGATTTTTAAAACCTTGACTTTTAATAACAAATTTTGATTCTATAATCGCAGAGATGGCAAAACTTAATGAATTTAGTAACATTGAAACTTTGAAACCAAATAGAGAAATAATCCAAATTCCAAAAAAGGGAACTAATATATTAAAAATCTCTGCTAAACTTCTACTGTATGAATTATATATGTATATGGAGTTTTTATCCAATAGGTCTCTAACTATTACTTTGTAAGCAGGATTGTTAAAAGAATTTAGAATAGCTAGTATGATATTAACAATTATTAACACTATTGCACTATTAGGCATATCTAGAAATAAAAAAGCAACAAATGTTGAAATAGCAGCAACGATATCCGTTAAAATAAGTATTTTTTTCCTATTTCCAAAATCTGCAACAAAACCTCCTATTAAGTTAAAAAATATTTGTGCTATTACCTCTGTTGATTGATAAACTGACATAAAAAATACTGACGATTTTGGTAATGTAGAAATGAATATTTTATTTGCGTAGTCATATACCCTATTTCCAAAATTATTAGTTTGTCCCCTAGAAATAAGTAATATTATATTTTTTTTACTCATATCTCTACAATCTCCCTTCAAAAATTGATTAATAAAAATTTAAACAAATTTTCATATCAATTTTCCTTTTCTTTTTTAAGTATTGTATAATAAATAAAAACTATTTAAACTTTTGTTGTGAAAGTGGGAAAAATGAAATCTAAACTTGGTCAAACACTTAGAAAAATACGCAAGAGTAAACAAGTAAGTATCTGTGCTATCGCAGACAAACATCTATCAAAATCACAGATTTCCAGATTCGAACGTGGAGAATCTGAGATATCTTGTATTAGACTTATCAACATTTTAGATAAATTACACATCTCATTGGATGAATTTCTTATTCTTCATGATACTGAATATACCCAAACGATATCATTTGGCAACTTAATGCAATATATCCGTAAAGAGTATTCCCTACAAAATGTTGATAACATTAAATCCTTACTCACTAATTCTACAATTTATCAACTCAATTCATTGGAACGAACTATGGTAAAATCAATAATCTATACATTGGATAATAAGATTTCACCATCCGAGGCAGAATTAGAATCTTTGACTGATTATTTGTTCAAAGTTGAAACTTGGGGATACTATGAAATTATATTATTAGCAAATTGTATCCGAACCATTCAATATAATTCTGCTTTTTTATTAACAAAGGAAATGATAAAAAATTTTATTTACTCAACATTGAATAAGACTAATAAAAAACTCGTTACTCAGCTGGCAATTAACTGCTTAATTGTAAGCATTGACAAAAGAAAATTTCAAAATTGTTCTTATCTAATTTACGAGATCAAAAAATTATTAAATAATGAGTTCAACTACTATGAACAAACTGTATTTCTATATGCTACAGGCTACTATGAATTTAAAATAAATAATAGAAGTGGTCTAGAAAAAATGCAACAAGCTCTAAAAGTGTTTGAAATTTTAGGAGAAAATAGTATCAAGTCACAGTATCAGCAACATTACAATGAGCATGTGGAATAATATCTTTTATTTATTAAATAGTTCGCACAGAAATTCTGTACCCATGTCTTAAAACAGGATGTATAATATAGGGTGTAGAAAAACTGTTCTTTTTTTACAAATCCAATAAATTCTATCAAAATAAAAGAATTTATTTGTTAGAATTATTCAACCATCTACAAAAACTTTCCGCCGTGAGAAAAGTGCCTGAAACTATTATGTTTCAGGCACTCGGAATTATTGAGACTTTAGGTTCAATAATTAGTCATGGAACTTCATAGAAGTTCGCTGACGTCCGTACTCACCTAAGGAAAGTTTTTAAGAAGACCTTTTCCTCAATCTGATAATATAAATTACTTTGTCCAATAAACAACTAATCTTAATAAGATTAACATCCATATGACTTTCATTACTTAAAATATAAGTCATAATATTTTCAAGACTCACTTCAGGTAAATTAAATTGTGAATTGGATTATTGTACTGTATCCAAAAAATTTGACAAATACGGTCTGTGTGTTGGCTTGGATAGAAAAAACTTAAATCTTGTTAGTTAAACTTTAATTCAATAGCTATTATGACAGTTAAAGTAGCCATTAAGTTTTTTCGAACCTTTTAAGACACAAAAAAGAAGCCTAGATCCTCTCTAAGCTTCTCTTTTCTGCTATGCTAGTTGCCGGGATTGAACCGGCGACCTCATCCTTACCATGGATGCGCTCTACCGACTGAGCTAAACCAGCAGTACCTATCTACTATATCATGGAGATAGGTCTTTTGTCAATATCCTGACTCATTTTTCTGCCAAATATTCTTCCTTAGTGAGGACATAATGAACTCTCGTCACCATTCTCCCTTCTTCATGCAAGTCTAACATCGCGTAGGGCTCCTCGTGAGAATACTTCATACCTGATTTGGCCATCACCCGTCCAGAAGCTGGGTTGTCCTGATCATGAACAGCAATGAGCTTGTTCATCCCTAACTGTTCAAAAGCCAAGGCAATGACTGCCTTGGTAGCCTCTGTCGCAAGACCTTGGTTCCAATAGTCTTTATTCAGAACATAGCCGATACTCCCCTTCTTCAGACAAAGATCCAAATCCAGTAAATCAATCGTCCCGATAAATTTTCCATTCTCTTTGAGCTCGATCCCCCATCTTCCAAGTGGGCTCGCTAGGTAAAAGAGGGCAATATTATTACGCGTCTCTTCTATACTTTGATTGGTTGGAAACGTATAGCGCGTAACTGTCTCATCAGAAGCATACTCAAACATAGCTGGTGCATCATCCAGAGTGACCGGACGCAAGTGCAAACGCTCTGTCTCCACTTCACGATAAGCCGCTAACTTCACATATAAATTTTCCATTTGACACTCCTTCTTTAGGGATTAGTTTAGCAAATAACCTAAAGGAAGGCAAGATCAAATTTTTCTTGCTTTTTAACCTACTTTTCTATACAATAAAATCAATCAAAACAATCGGATAAGGAGTGAAAAGGTCATTGAGTCAAGAGAGCAATCTCACACCAATGGCCTTTTTACACCTAAATCTGAGCAAGGAGGCAAGAATGCTCATTGGAATTCCTAAAGAAATTAAAAACAACGAAAATCGGGTCGGTTTGACTCCCGCAGGCGTACAAAGCTTGGTCAAGAAAGGACATCAAGTTTTGGTAGAAACAAATGCCGGACTTGGTTCTGGCTTTGCGGATGAAGATTACACGAAGCAAGGGGCAACCATCGTTGCGACTGCTGCAGAAGCTTGGGCCGCTGAGATGGTGGTCAAAGTCAAAGAACCTCTCGCTGAAAATATGACTTCCTTCGTGAAGACCTCTTGCTCTTCACCTACTTGCACATGGCTGCTGCACCAGAATTAGCGGACGCAATGGTCTCAGCTAAAACAACAGGGGTGGCCTACGAAACGGTGCGTGACTTTGATGGACAATTGCCACTCTTGGTGCCAATGAGTGAGGTTGCTGGACGGATGGCTGTGCAAATCGGAGCCCACTTCTTGACTAAACCAGAAGGAGGATCAGGCGTCCTCCTAGGTGGGGTGCCAGGTGTTCCCAAAGGAAAAGTCACCATCATCGGAGGTGGGGTCGTTGGAACCCATGCTGCTCGTATCGCCCTTGGACTCGGTGCCCAAGTGACCATCTTAGATATCAGCGCTAAACGTTTGGCTGTTCTAGAAGATGTCTTTGGTCATCAAATCCAAACCCTTATGTCCAACCCATTTAACATTGAAGCCAGTGTCCGTGATGCCGATGTTGTCATCGGAGCTGTCTTGATTCCTGGGGCTAAAGCTCCTAAATTAGTGACAGACGATATGGTCAAACAAATGCGTCCCGGTTCTGTCATCGTCGATGTGGCCGTTGACCAAGGTGGGGTTATTGAAACAGCAGACCGTGTCACAACGCATGCGGAGCCAGTTTACGAAAAACACGGCGTGCTCCACTATGCCGTTGCCAATATTCCAGGGGCCGTCGCTCGTACCTCTACCATCGCCCTTACCAATGTGACCCTTCCTTATGTTGAATCCCTAGCTGACAATGGCTTCCACAAGGCAATTGCCCTCGATGAAGGCTTGCGCCAAGGTGTCACTACTTACCAAGGTCACATCACTAGCCAACCAGTTGCTACTGGTTTAGAGCGCGACTTCACACCAATTGATGAATTGGTTTAAACTATCATAAAAGAATTACCATCGAAAAAAACAAACAACTTATTTTTTTCATATGAACTAATTAAAAATGTTTTGGAAAAAACAAGTTGTTTTGAATTTTTTAAATCATTTTCAGAGACTTTCCGCCGTGAGAAAAGTGCTTGAAACAATTTAGTTTCAAGCACCCGGAATAATTGAGACCTTAGGCTCAATTATTAGTCATGGAACTTCGAAGAAGTTCGCTGACGTCCGTTCTCACCTAAGGAAAGGCTAAGAGATGATTTTATCGTCAATTTAAGGCAAAGATCCGATGATCTTTGCCTTTTTATTCTGCTTCTTCTTCCACATCCAGTTTTTCTTTGAGGACTGGATTTGGGATTGGCTCGTAGGCCCGGATAATCTCTGCTACTACTGGATGACGAACGACATCCTTGGCAGAGAAATGCACAAAGTCAATTTGAGAAATGTTCTTCAATTTCTCCTGAGCATCAATCAAGCCGGATTTGACATTTCGAGGGAGGTCAATCTGGCTGGTATCTCCATTGACAATCATCTTAGAGTTAAACCCAAGACGGGTCAAAAACATCTTCATCTGCATGATGGTGGTATTTTGCGCTTCATCGAGAATGACGAAAGCATCGTCCAAGGTCCGCCCGCGCATATAAGCCAAAGGCGCAATCTCGATAATCTCCCGCTCCATCATCCGAGTGGTTTGGTCTTTCCCTAAAATCTGGTAAAGAGCATCATAGACCGGTCGTAGATAAGGGTCCACTTTTTCTTTAAGATCCCCTGGTAGGAAACCAAGACTCTCTCCAGCTTCTACAGCAGGACGCGTCAAAATGATCCGTTTGACCTGACCACGCTTGAGGGCAGTCACAGCCAAAGTCACTGCTAGGAAGGTTTTCCCAGTCCCCGCTGGTCCAATCCCAAAAGTGACATCATGGTTCTTGACACTATCGACATAGATCTTTTGACCAAGCGTTTTAACCCGAATGGGCTTGCCGTAACTATCCTTGATAATCTCTTCTTCATAGAGAGCGATGAACTTATCCAATTCACCATTTCTCACCATGGTAATGGCGGTCACCACATCCGGCGTTCCAATGGTCATGCCACGGTTGACGAGGACCAAAAGAGCCTGAATGACTTGACGAACCTGCTCGCAGGTTTCTTCTTCCCCAATGATTTGGACGATTTCTGTCCGGGCGTGAATAGTTACCCCAAATTCTTGCTCCATCAAACGAAGATGGCGTTCGTTAGATCCAAACAAATGAAAGAGATCGTCTGGATGCGTTAATGTAATTTCAACTGAATGTTCTTGCAAATAAAGAACCTCTCTACCTGTGTTTTTCTATTATTATAACAAAGAGGCCGAGAAAAAACCATCCTCGACCTGTCCTTTTCTAGTGGGCTTGGTATTCATCCCAAATTGCATCAAAATCGCCAAGATTAAAGGAAAAGCTGGCATGCTCTTCTAGATAGCGACTGACCTCGTCGAAGTCATCTGTATGCTTGGGAAAAGCAGACTCGTGAAAAGCAAGATCTGCTAGAATGGCTTTAGGAGCATTGCTTTTAGGATTGCGCTCCGTCATCAACCAAGTATAAAATGATTTTCGCATAAGCCTCCTCTTAGATCAACTCTGTTCCAAACTGGTCTTGCTTGATTTTTTTGGCCTTCATCAGCCCCCCCAAAGCCTTTTTGAACTGCCCTTTTGAAATCCCAAAGGTTGCCTTGATCTCTTCTGGAGATGACTTATCATTCAGGGTCATAAAGCCTCCATTGGCTTCCAAATAGGTCAGAATCATTTGGGCATCGTTTTCAAGCATTTCAAAAGAGCGTGGCTTCAGCGACAAGTTCAAGGTCCGATCCACTTCACGAAAACCGATGACGCGAGCATTTAAGACCTCTCCCAAACGAGGTTCTGCATAGCGCTCACTTGGGTGGATAAAGCCCAGCATATTGTTCTCTGGAAGGTAAACAAAGGTTCCAGACAATTTCAAGCGGTAGACAATGGCTGGCCAGTTTTGGTTTTGCATATTGTTATAGGCTGGACGAGCCAAACGCTGGAAATCTTCCTGGTAGGCTAAGATCCCCCAAATCCGATCTTTCTTATCAACTTCTAGTCGAATATAGAGACGATCGCCCTTTTTAGGCCATAGATCTTTGATCTCCGGTAGGATATCTAGTGAGACAACAATCTGCTTATCTGGAAGCCCTGTGTCCACAAAGACTCCCAAATCCTTGCGTACTTCCGTAACCGTTCCCCAGCCAAAGCTTTCTTGAGTTGCTGTGACTTCAAGTGTCGTGAGTCGGAGCTTTTGCTTCATATCTGTATAGGCAAAGCCCTTGACACTTTCTCCGACTTGATGGGGGCCTTCTGCTTTATCAAGCGCGTAGGTCTGGCCATCTTTTTGAACAAAATAGAAGTGATCATTTTCATCAATGACCATTCCCATGATGTAGCTTGCTAGATTCGTATTCATGTTTCCTTCTTTCCTCTTGCCTCTTCACAAGAATAATGGAAATAAAACCCAGCCAGCAGTGCCAACTGAGTCTTTCTTTCCTGTAATGGTTGGGATGGATTAAACTTCCATCAATTCTTTTTCTTTGTGCGCTGTCATTTCATCCACATGTTTGACAGCATCATCCGTAACTTTTTGGATCTCTTTTTCAAGACCTTTCAATTCATCTTCTGTGATTTCTTTTGCTTTTTCTTGTTTCTTGGCTTCATCCATAGCATCACGACGAATGTTACGGATCGCTACTTTAGCATTTTCACCCACTTTTTTCACTTCTTTTGCCAAGTCACGACGAGTTTCTTCTGTCAAAGCTGGGATAACCAAGCGGATAACAGATCCATCGTTGGCTGGAGTGATACCAAGGTCAGAAGCATTGATGCTGTGCTCGATGTCTTTCAAAGATGATTTATCAAATGGTGTGATTAACAAGACACGTGCTTCTGGAATAGTGATAGATGCCAATTGGTTCAATGGAGTCTCTACTCCGTAGTATTCTACGAAAATACGATCCAAAAGACTTGCGTTTGCACGTCCAGCACGGATGCTACCAAATTCACGTCCCAAACTTTGGTGAGACTGGGTCATTCTTTCTTTTGCTTTTTCTACGATTGGGTTTGCCATAATCTTCCTCTATTTTCTATTATTTTTCTACGTTATTCGATACGGTTGTACCGATATTTTCACCAAAGACAACGCGTTTGATATTGCCTGGTTCATTCATATTAAAGACAACCAAGTCAATGTCGTTGTCCATGGAGAGAGTAGAGGCTGTTGAGTCCATGATGCGAAGACCTTTGTTGATCACATCACGGTGAGTCAATTCCTCAAATTTCACAGCTGAAGCATCTTTTTTCGGATCGGCATTGTAAACACCATCGACCCCATTTTTAGCCATGAGAATGGCATCTGCTTCAATCTCAGCTGCACGAAGGGCTGCTGTCGTATCTGTTGAGAAGTAAGGAGAACCGATCCCTGCACCAAAGATCACGATCCGATCTTTTTCAAGGTGACGGAGGGCACGACCACGGATATATGGTTCTGCAACTTGTTGCATCGCAATCGCTGTTTGAACACGGGTATCCACGCCAACTTGTTGAAGCGAATCAGCCATCACAAGGGCGTTCATGACAGTACCGAGCATACCTGTGTAGTCTGCTTGGACACGATCCATCCCTGCTTCAGCAGCAGGTTCTCCACGCCAAAGGTTTCCCCCTCCGATCACCAAGGCAATTTCAATTCCAAGTTCATGAACTTCCTTGATTTCTTGGGCCATATTTTGGACAGTTTTGATATCGATTCCGACACCACGTTCGCCAGCAAGGGCTTCACCAGATAGCTTGATTAAGATACGTTTATACTTAGGTTCTACCATTTTCTCTCTCCTTTTTTGATCTGTATTATTTTACCATAAATTACGCTTTTTATATAGTCATATCTATCAAAATTTTTCATTTTTCCAAAGCCCTTTGACAAGTGAAAATCCCAGTCCGAAGACTGAGATTTTAATTTGCTCTCTAAAACATTATAGAAACTTTCCTTAGGTGAGTACGGACGTCAGCGAACTTCTTCGAAGTTCCATGACTTAGTTTTGAACCTAAGGTTTCAAAACTACCGAGTGCTTGAACTATTATTATTTCAAGCACTTTTCTCACGGCGGAAAGTTTCAGAACATGCTTTAACCATTATAAAAAGAATATTTTAATCTTTTGCAAAAAATCTTATTATATTTCTTGTAAAAAAGTTGTCTTTTTCAACAATTTTTTAGGCTTTTTTCTTTTCACGACGGGCGATCCAAGGCAGGATAATCCCTAAGGCAATCAGGACAAGCGGAGTCAAGATATTGGTCAATAGAGAGAATTGCCAAGCAACTGGGTCCACCTTAAAGTCGACTTTTGGAACCATCCCCAAAATACAGGCAAAAGCCGTAAACAGGAAGCACCAAGCCCCTATGATAAAACCAAGATTTGGGCTCTTGGTCATCTTGTATTCTGCATCCTTGTACTTCTTCCAAGCACGATTGAGCATAATATAGGCAAAGAAAACCCAGAGATACCGCATTGGCATCACAACAGAGTTCAGATTGGTCATCCATTTTACCAAGCCATCGATTTCTTGAATCCCAAAGAGGGGAACAATGATGAGGAGACTAACCAAAATCCCTGTCAAGAGGTAACCATTAGTCAAGACACCTTTCTTGCTGCGTTTGCGAAGCCAAGAAGGAATATATTCTTCGTCCGCATTATGGAGCAAGATTTGAAGAGGAGCATCAATCGAAAAGGCCAGGGCTGCGATTTGTCCAATCATATCTGTAAGAGCATAAATAATCACCAAGACATTCCCAACTCCCCAGTGTTTCCCAAGAATTTGGAATGCTTGGAAGGCTCCATTTCGCATCAAATCTTCTGGAATATGTCCACTGTCAAAGAGCATCCCCATAGCTAAGGAACCAAGGATGGCAGAAAGTCCAACCATGATCGCCATGACAATCATTCCTTTCGGAAATTCACGCGCAGGATTACGGGTTTGATTGACGTAAGGCGAGATCTTCTCAGCCCCACCTACCGCAAAGACTAAGAGAGAAATGGTCGTGAAATATGAAAAGTCAAAATTTGGAATATAGGTGCTCACCTGATCCATATGTTGGGTTGCAAACTTCATACCTGGATTGATGAAAGGAACTCCAACTGCCAAAAGGACAAAGAGGAAGGACATGATCAGCATGGCACTACCAGCTAAGCCACCAATGACTTTCAAGGTCGTCAAACCTTTGGTAGAGAGATAGAGAAAAATTCCAAAAATGATCAAGCAAAGGATAACCACCCATTGGATACTTAAGCCACTCACAAATTTGTCATTCCCTTGGAGAACCCAACCGAGAGAGATCAAAATCCGTTGAGGCTTTTGAGCTAAATAGGGAATGTGTACAACCCAGTAGGTCCAGGCCGCGAAATAGGCAAGGCGCTTTGTAGAGGTCTTTTCAACCCACTCGCTGACACCACCCCCACTTTCTTTAAAGGTTGAACCCAGTTGACCAACAATCAAAGCATAGGGGATGAAATAGATGGCCAAAATCAAGATCCAAGAAACAATAACAGAAATGCCTTGGGTCGAATAGTTATTCACGACATTTCCCAATCCCCACACCATATTAAAAGCAATGAGTGAGACCATGAGCCAATTTAATTGGTTGTGATCTTTCTTCATAATAGATCTCCTTATTTTTTGATAGATCTAGTATAACATTTGACTTTAAATTTGTAAGCGTTTTCTGCAATTTTTGTTAAAACTTTTTGATACAAAAAAAGCTACCCGAAGGCAGCTTTTCATTTCAATTAAAGTGAGTTAACATCCACTTTGATACCAGGACCTTGAGTTGTAGTCAAAGTCAAGCTAGTTACGTAAGTACCTTTAGCTGTAGCTGGTTTTGCTTTTTGGATTGTGTCGTTGAAAGCTTTAAAGTTTTCAACCAATTTAGTATCATCGAATGAAACTTTACCGATGATCGCTTGAACGATACCTGCTTTATCAGCACGGTAAGTGATTTTACCACCTTTAGACTCTTCAACTGCTTTCGCAACATCCATTGTTACTGTACCAGTTTTAGGGTTTGGCATCAAGTTACGTGGTCCAAGGACACGTCCAAGACGTCCAACAAGAGCCATCATGTCAGGTGTAGCGATAACAACGTCGAAGTCCAACCAACCATCGTTGATTTTCGCAACAAGGTCATCTTCACCTACGAAGTCTGCACCAGCAGCTTTTGCTTCTTCAGCTTTTGCACCACGTGCAAATACAAGTACGCGAGCTGTTTTACCAGTTCCGTTTGGCAATACCATTGCACCACGGATTTGTTGGTCAGCTTTTTTCACGTCGATGTTCAAGTTGTAAGCAACTTCTACAGTTGCGTCAAATTTTGCAAAGTTAGTTTCTTTTGCAAGAGCTACAGCTTCTTCTACGCTGTAGACTTTTGTGCTGTCGATTTTTTCAAGAGCAGCACGAAGTTGTTTGCTTTTTTTAGCCATTTTATCTTTCTCCTTGTAATGTGGTCATATCGATTTTCATCTCCCACGTCACTCGTCATTTGATCAAGTGTATTGCGGGCAAATAGGATTGTTACAATTAGTCAGTAACAGTGAATCCCATAGAACGAGCAGTACCTTCGATCATACGCATTGCAGACTCAATGTTTGCAGCGTTCAAATCTGGCATCTTAGTTTCAGCGATTTGTTGTACTTGTGCACGAGTTACAGTTGCAACTTTCGTTTTGTTCGGTGTACCTGAACCTTTTTCAACACCTGCAGCTTTTTTCAAAAGAACAGCAGCTGGTGGTGTTTTTGTAACGAAATCGAATGATTTGTCTTCATAAACAGTGATAACAACTGGGATGATCATACCAGCTTGATCAGCTGTACGAGCGTTAAACTCTTTAGTGAATCCCATGATGTTGATACCTGCTTGACCAAGCGCTGGACCAACCGGTGGAGCTGGAGTAGCTTTACCAGCAGGGATTTGCAATTTTACAAGTTTTTCGACTTTTTTAGCCATTTCTTAAATCCTCCTTTGTGGTTTTGGCGGTAATTACAGATTTTTACCTCCCACAAGTATGCTTTGTGCATACCTTTCTATTATACACGATTTCTCTTTTTTTGCAAGAAAAAATTAAAATATAGTAAACTTTTTTTTCGTTTTATGATAGAATGAAGCTATGTTAATCAAAGTTGCTTCTGTATTATTTATTTTTTTAACGCTGATTCTGAGCGGCATCATTGTTCACCTCTTTAAACTCCAAAAAAGAGGATGGCGATCCACCGATATTGCCTTTCCTTTATTTGCATTGGAGTACTACCTGATCTCAGACAGTGCCTTTTACCACAGCCTCTTACCACTGCTAGCCTTGAGCCTTTCGCTTTTGGCCTTGGGGCTAACGATTTATTTCTTAAAAAAGAAAAAGAGTTTTTATTATCCGAAATTTATCAAATACTTCTGGCGCGCTGGATTTCTGGTTACCTTCTTCCTCTATCTGATCCTAACCGCTAGTTTGTTTATCTAATACCAAAGAGGCTGGGACAAAAGTCCTAGCCTCTCAATTATTTTTGGATTGTCGAGCAAGACGCAGTGGTTGAGTGGGCTCTACTACGCTGATTTCATCAGCTTTTACAGCCCTACTCAACTGTGCGGAGGTGGTGGGACGACGAAATCGAATTCTAACGAATTACCGATTTCTGTCCCACTCTCTCTTTTATTTCTTCCGATGAAAGAACCAGCCCACCAACTTCTTGAAGATTTGAATCAAGACGAGAGCAAGAACTGCCATGATGGCACAGATGACTAGCGTTTGAAGCCTCAAGGGGCTCATGTTAAAGAATCTACCTAAGATACTACTTGAAACCAGGAAGGCTAGGATATTTCCTAGAAGAACCAGTCTCTTGTAGTGATTGAGAGGCTGGGATTCTTGGTAGATGATGGTAAAGCCAACGAAGGCCATCAAGCAGATGGCTGCACTTGAGAGCTCTTCCGACCTCATGCCAAATGTAGAAGAGAGCAATACCAGACTGAAGATCAGTATAAAATCCGTCAAGGCAGCAGGTAGTGCATTTTTAAAGACCGTTTCGATAAAACGCCCTTTGATGCGCTCGCTATTGGGCTCAAGCGCTAGGAAGAATCCTGGAATCCCAATCGTAAAACCACTGATCAAAGACATCTGCGACGGCATGATGGGATAGGTAAAGGCTAAAAGCGTCACTGAGATGGCCAACAAAATGGAAAAGATATTCTTGATCAAAAAGAGACTGGCTGATCGTTGAATATTATTGACCACTCGCCGACCTTCTGCCACGATAGACGGCATCTTCCCAAAGTCAGAATCCAGTAAAACCACTTGCGCCATCTTCTTGGTCGCATCGTTTCCAGATTCCATCGCAATACTACAATCCGCTGTTTTGAGGGCCAGAATATCGTTTACTCCATCTCCAGTCATGGCGACTTTATGCCCCTTTGCCTGCAAGCCTTCTACAAGGCTTTTCTTTTGCTCTGGTGTCACCCGACCAAAGACCGTATATTGGCTCGCCGCTTGGTGCAAGCCTTCTTCCGTCAGTAAGGTTCTGGTATCGATTAGATCCTCTGCTCCTTCAATGCCTGCTTTTTGTGCAATAGCTGAAACTGTAGCAGGGTTGTCCCCTGAGATAACCTTAATGGTCACTCCTTGTTGTTTAAAGTAGGCGAAGGTTTCTTTGGCATTTTTTCTCAAAGGATTGGAGAGAATAATCCAGGCTACCAAGTCTACAGGAGCCTCTAAAGTCTCTCCCAGGTGATCTCCCTTATATTTCCCAAAGGCCAAGACCCGATTGCCTGCCTGAGTAGCAGGAGCTATCTCTTGTTCAACCTCAGAGAAGCCCTCTCGTAAAACAAACTCTGGTGCACCTAATACATAGATCCCCGATTCAAAGGCAATCGCCCCATACTTTTTCTTAGACGTAAAGGGCTGAATGTCGAGAGCCTTCCAAGGCTGGCTGACTGGAGTCTTGTGAAATTTTCGGATGGCATCCATGGTATCGTTTTGATCCATACTAGCTCCTACATACTGAGCTAGAGCTTCCAAGTCTTGAGCGTCTTTAACTGGACGAATCTCTGTTACTTCCATACCTGGCTCTGTAATGGTCCCTGTCTTATCGACACAAAGGACATCCACGCGCGATAAGGTCTCAATCCCCTTCATGCTATTGAGCAGGACCTTTTCCTTGGCTAATCTGACAGCACCCAGAGCCAGTGCCAAGGTCATCAAGAGATACAAGCCTTCCGGAATCATACCGATCAAGGCACCGACTGTTGAAGTCACACTGAGCTTGAGGCTATCGCCTAGGCTGATATAGCTGCGAAGAAAAAGGAGCGAACCTAGCGGAATGATGAGAAGGCCGATGATCCCCACAATGCGATTGACCGCATGAACCATATCGGACTCCTCATGAGACTTAACCTGCTTGGCTTCCAGGCTCAATTGGTTGATGTAGGAGTCGTTCCCAACTTTTTCTAGTCGCGCTAAACCTTGACCAGCGATCACAAAACTACCTGACATGAGCGCATCTTGCGCTCCTTTTTTGACCTCATCGGCTTCACCTGTCAATTGCGACTCATCGACTTTTAGCTCGCCCTCCAGCAAGACCCCATCCGCATAGATCTGATCTCCAGCTTGAAAGCGAACCAGATCGCCCTCCACCAGCTGATCGATCGGTAGAGCGACTTCTTTTCCTTCTCGAAGAACGATCGCCTCACTCATATGCAGAAATTGCATCTGACGCAAGATCCGTCTCGAGCGGACCTCCTGCACAATTCCTACCAAGGAGTTGACCACGACGACCGGGACAAACAAGAGATTGTTCCAAGACTTCACTGCTACCAGCAAGACCGCCAAGACCAGGAAAATCAGATTAAAGTAAGTAAAGACATTGTCTCGAATGATCTGCCCAATACTTTTTTCTGTCTTAATCGTGACCTTATTTTGCTTGCCCTCTTGGATCTTTTTCGCTACTTCTTCCTGACTGAGTCCTTCTAATCTAACCATTGCTTTCCTCACTCATGTATTTCCAAGGGCAATCCTTCTGGATCAAAGAAAAATGCCATCTTCTTGCCATCAAAATCATCATAGCGAAGGCCTGTATTCTCAATACCTAGCTGATCCAATCTAGCTAGATACGCCTCTACATCGTCCACTTTAAAGGCCAGGTGACGCAGTCCCGCATGCTCGGGCAAGGGGAGCTTCGGCCGTTCTGGGGCTGTCAGTTTGATAAAGAGTTCTAAAGTCAGCTCCCCCTGGCGGAGATTGATCAAGATATCTCCGCGTTCGGGACGGTCATACTCACTGACAATCGCAAAGCCCAACTGGTCCACATAAAAGTGCAACATGGCATCGCGATCCCGTCCAATGATGGCAATATGATGAATCGTGTCTAACTTCATCTGGTCCTACTTTCTATTTTCTATAAAAAGAAAAGGGAGTGGGGCATATGCCCTTTTTCCCTATCCTTATGATTGTTGCAATACTTTTCGAGGCTTGGTCCCTTCAGCTGGTCCAATCACACCCGCTGCTTCCAACTCTTCCATGAGGCGAGTCGCCCGATTAAAACCAACCGATAAGCGGCGCTGGATCATCGAAGCACTGGCTTTTTGGGTCTCGATGACGAGCGCTTTGGCCTCTTCAAAGAGAGGATCGCCTTCGTCTGAGCAACCCATGCCTCCATCAAAGTCTGACTCGGATACTTCTCCTGGATCAAAGGCATCATCATAATCGGCTTCTGCCTGCTCTTTGACAAAGTTGACAATCCGCTCCACATCGTCATCTGAGATAAAGGATCCTTGTAGACGGATTGGATGATTTTCATCGATCGGTTTAAAGAGCATGTCTCCCCGACCGAGCAATTTCTCTGCCCCATTTTCATCCAAGATGGTCCGTGAGTCAGTCCCAGATGATACCGCAAAAGCGACACGGGAAGGCACATTGGCCTTGATCAAACCTGAGATAACATCAACCGATGGCCGCTGAGTCGCAAGGATCATGTGGATCCCCGCTGCACGCGCCTTTTGTCCAAGGCGAATAATAGCATCTTCCACTTCTTTACTTGCGACTATCATCAAGTCTGCCAACTCGTCGACAATGACCACGATCAAAGGAAGTGGCACTTGCTTCATCTCAGACTGGGCATTGTACTCAGCCACCTTGGCATTAAAGCCAGCAATATTGCGAGCCCCTACTTTCGAGAAGAGCTCATAGCGATTTTCCATCTCATCAACGACCTTCTGCAGGGCCCGACTGGCCTTACGTGGGTTGGTCACCACTGGAATCAAGAGGTGAGGAATATCATTGTAGACAGAAAGCTCCACCATCTTTGGATCGACCATCATAAACTTGACTTCGTCCGGACGGGCCTTCATCAAGATACTCGAAATAATCCCATTAACCGCTACTGACTTACCAGATCCGGTAGACCCCGCTACCAAAAGGTGGGGCATCCGAGCCAAATCAAAGGTCCGAGCCGAGCCATCTACAGCCTTCCCAAGAGGAATCTCAAGGAGTTTAGCTGGATCTGTTTTGGACTGCTCCCACAATTCACGGAAGGAAACGGTCGCAATCTCTGAGTTGGGCACTTCAATCCCGACCAGAGACTTCCCTGGAATCGGTGCTTCAATCCGCACATCCTTGGCTGCTAGGGCCAAGGCCAAATCATCTGCTAGATTGGAGATACGGTTGACCCGCACACCGACCGCTGGCTTGACTTCATACTTGGTAACAGAAGGGCCGATTTCCGCCCGCTCCACTGTCGCCTTGATATTGAAGCTTGCAAAGGTTTCTTCCAAAATGCGGATGTTCTGGCGAACGATGTTTTTCTCTTTGGATTGATTTTTGGGCTTGTCAGGTGCGAAGAGATCAATGGTTGGAAGCTTGTACTGGAGGAGTTCCTTAGGTGTGAAATCCACTTGAACTTCTTCCCCATCGTCCTCGAATTCTTCGGCTTCCGGAAACTCTTCGTATGCTTCAGGCTCTTCAGGCCATTCTTCATCTGGCAGGTAGATCTCTGGTGTTGCTGGTGCGACAATTTCGGCTTCTGGGAAGGACTCTGTGAACGGCTCTTCCGCCAACACCTCTCCCGTTTCAGGGTCTACAGGATGCCCTTCCATTGAAAGGGGAGTTGGAAGAACTGCACTTGCTTCTTCTTGCTCTCTTTCAGCTGCAGCAGCTTCCTCGGCAATTCTCGCTTCCTTTTCAAGGAATTTCTGCTCGCGACGTTCCTTGCGTTTTTCCATAGAAGCGTGGAAGGCTTCCGATCCCTTTTCAAACAAATCATAGATGGAGTAAGGACTCATCAAGAGAATCCCCAATCCAATAAAGAGAAGGCCAATAAAATAAGAGCCAATATTTGAAAAGAGGAAGGAAATCGGAGCATAAAGAAGGGCACCGATCATACCACCACCAGCAAAACTCTCCACTCGCAGATGAATCAAGTCTGCCATGATTCTTGAAAAAGTGACCTTGATTCCATTATTGTCTAAATGAAGGGAGGATACAAAGAAGGCCTGAAACATCAAGAGAGCCCCAGCAAAGAAGCTTAGGAATCCTGAAATAACCCCTTCGTGTTTGTCCAGCCATTTAAAGGCATAGAGGTAGAAAAAGGTCGCTAAAATAGCCAAGTAAGCCAAACTCCCAACAAACAGTCGGATTAAGTTGTAGGCCAAGACCCCTACCGCTCCCAATTTCAAGGCCGCAAAGACTAAAACCAGACTAATCAGAATGGTCACAATCATGCGGTGAATTGCTTTTTTTCTTTCTAATTCTGCTTTGGACAGTCGTCTCGTCGACCGTGTTTTTTTCGATTGATTATTGTTTGCCATAACCTTTATTATATCACATTTCTATGCCAGTTCTCTAGTAAAATCATTTCCTCAATTTTTCAGAATAAAGTAAAAAAACAGCACCGATTGGGCACTGTTTTAGATGTTTTTCTTAGGGTGGCGGTCAATGATGGCTTGATAGTCTTGCAGCGCTTGCTTTCCTTTGTCCGTCAACTGATAACCCCGAATTGTGAACTGCTCCGCCAGTTCTTCCTCCGTAAAATGTTCAGCCAAAGCTTGGTTCAAATCGGCCGCTTTCATCTTGGACAACCCCGCAACTCCCTTCTTTTTGAGAATGGCTTTTTTCATAGTCGCATTGATATGGTCCAATGAATCAAAGGCTGATTCAATAAAAGCATAGCCCTTATCCACCAAAACCTTCACGTGTTCCGAAGCATGAATCCCATAAGTATATTCGAAGTACTTAGGAAACCAAGTCTCTGTCGTAAAGGTTCCAAAATGGATTCGCCACAAGAGAATAATATCCCCTGCAAGCAAGCCATCTCGAAGGAGCTCCATATTTCGTTTAGAAACGGGCTTTGGATCCAACAACCAGGTTTCCAAATCCCTCTCAGGCGAAATATAGGGTTTCACCTCGTGATCGGCGTAGAATTTTTCCATTACATCTGAAATAGTCGTCATAAGTCTCTCCTATCTATCATTGATTGTATCATAACAAAATAAAAAGAACCTGTCGATCAAGAAAGCTTCCTAATGTCGAGGTTTCTATTGTGAAATAGATCTTACTTACACTTTTTCCTATTTTGTTAAATAGATTTTAAACTGTCATATTTTTCTTTGTATTGTTCGTAGTACAAAAATAGGTAGTAACCCCCTACTATTTCTAAAAAGAATACATAAAGAGCGACAGCCATAATAGCGGGGCAGAATGGCGTTAAGATAGCATCAATGCTTCCTCTTACATTTGTATGATTTGAACGATCAAACAATACAAAACCCGCTGTAACTCCACTTCCTCCCCAGATCAATAATTGATCTGTTATTTTTTCTGTTGCTAGGGCAGCCAAGGAAGCATAGGGTTTTCTTTTTTCAACCGCAGCCTTTATCTTTTTCGGGACCGTCCTAAAGAGATATGTCACAACAACTATCGTTAATCCTGCTGATAAAAAACCGAGAAGTTTTCTGCAAAAAATCCCAATTAATACAAATCCTAATTCCATAAATAGTAATAGAAGGTACATATAACAATAAGTGAGATATTTCAAGATCATTTTTTTCTTTCGATATTTAAACGAATAAAAAATGTAGACCAAATAAAATAAAAGTAGAACAAACAAAAGAGGTAAATTTAACCATTGATAGGCAACATCCCCATCTCCATCTAGTCTTATTCCCTTAAAGACTGCTGGAAGAAGAATATAAAGTAGATAGACTATTGCAGAAAATAAAGGCATACCAATAAATCTTTTCCAATTTCCCTTATCGTTAAAGCGGCTAATAATGGTCTCATTTACGAAGGATTGACTTTCTTCAAATGAGTAAGTAAAAAGTTTCATATTTCTCCCTTTTAGATTCAATCTGTCACTCACTAGTCCTGACTATCACTCGTAGGCACTTCAATATCAGGCACATCGATTACATTATTGACTTGGATATTATCTTGTTGATACTTCAGATTTGTCTGCGAGATTTGTGGTTTGTATAGTGAGAAAAAGCATACTCCAATCACCAATAGACTCGCTCCAAGGACGCAAAGTCTTTTGACATGCCAAGCCACAGGCAAGGGAATTTTCGCTCGAATCCCTGATTTCTTGACCCAATCCGGGTGGTCTCGCATGACACGATTTGCTGCCATCAGAGGCATCAGGTATGCAAAGAGCGCAATGACCGTTGTCAAGCCAATCACCCGAAAACGATTCTGATTGGATGGAGAAACATGATTCACTTCCATCAAGACCATTCCCACAATCACTAAAATAATGACCAGCAATAGTCCCAAAGATCTCCATAGACCTTCCCTACGGTAGCATTTCAATTCATCAAACGACATCTCGTTAAAATTCTTATCCATTTTTTAATAACTCCTTATATTTTTTCAGGCTCTTTCAATTAATCTCTATTTTGATTGGAGGATTTACAGATGACTGCCTTCATCCTTCAAGTATTTTTTAGCCTTTCGAACGAT
This sequence comes from Streptococcus mobilis, assembly GCF_059727625.1. Lineage (NCBI taxonomy): Bacteria > Bacillati > Bacillota > Bacilli > Lactobacillales > Streptococcaceae > Streptococcus > Streptococcus mobilis. Next base: position 694,778 of record NZ_AP041823.1, on the reverse strand, counting down.
ATAGAGCGACTCATCTTCTGAGGCTAACTTGCGAAAGAGATCATTGGCTCTGTGCTGATCGCCTTTAAGAGTAGCATTCAAGGCTTGGTAGTAGATAATTTCCAACTGCTGGTACTTGAAGTCATTGCTTAAACCTTCAAAATAATCATTGCTTTGGTGCGCAATGGTTAAATCATAAAGAGCGAGACAGACCATTTTTGTTTTCTCAGCCAGTGTCGGGTCTGTGATAGTCAATTTATTTAATCGAGCCTCTAGCTCTTCTCTAGTCAAATCAGGATCTGTGAGAACAGTAGATCGCATGAGATAACTCTCAAAAAAGTTCTTATATTTCTGCGGACAATCCGTCTGACTTATTGCTTCTCTAGCTTCCTTTATAACAGTATCAAAATCTCCCATCATAAACGAATAGGCAACCGATGTCAGCTTAATATCTATCTGTAAAATGGGCTTTTTCACATTCTTGTTCAACTGAAGGTATTGCTGCCAAAAAGCTAAATCTAAGTCTACATGGAGCGAGGTGTTGCACTTGTTGGTATAGCTCTTCTTGAGCAATTGGATGAATAAAAACAAGCCTGCAAGGACCAATAAGAGCGCAGCAGTCTGAAGAAGAGTATCTCTGACCACGAACCCAATACAAATAATGAGAAGCATTGCCAACAAGCCAGCAGATCTAATATAGAGTCTATAGTTTTTTCGTAGAGTTTTATAATCCAATTTGTAGCCTCCTATTCATGATACGGTTTTTGAGGGAATTCGTTCATTTCCCAACAAATTAACATATCTCCCATCATACCGAATTTTCTATCTCTGTGCAACTTCCTTCTTAATTAGTGATTTAGACCAAAAAGAAAACACCCGCGTGGGTGTTAGCATTGATAGACTGAACCGCAATATCATTTTTGAAGTCCTACTTTTCTACCACTATCTATTCAGAAGAAGTCATCAGACTATTTCCTACTATACCGATGATCACAATGAAAACCCCTAAAAATCCTAGTGGGGTTGGGATCTGATCTCCCAGGAAGAGACAGCCTCCAAATAGGGTGAAGAGGACCTCGCCGGCCTGGGTAGCTTCAACAACGGCTAACTGCTGATGGTTGTGTTTCACCAAGTTGGTTGCTTCAAAAAAGAGCATGGTCGCGATGACTCCTGAAAATACAGCTACAATCAAGGATTGGAGCATTTGCCCACCTGATGGCAGGCCTGCATCTACTCCTGCAAAGACGGATAAGAGCAACCAAAAGGGAACACTCATTAAGGTCATCCCAAAGACCCGTTGGGTCGTTGATAATTGCTCTTCTTTACAATAAACCAGCATCTTGCGATTTCCCAATGGATAGGAAAAAGCAGCGATCAAAATTAAGATACTAGCTCGCACCACACCTTCTCCGAGACCTCGTCCAAAATATGGAATTTGTATCAATACGATTCCTAACAAAATCAGCAAAGTCATTCCAAACTGTTTTCCTGGAATCTTTTGGCCAAAAAGTGGTGTCAGAAGGAGACCTGCTAAAATCGTGATCTGCCAGGTCGCAGCCACAAACCATGATTCTCCATAGATAGAAGCCATCGATAAGGGCGCATAAAAGAGACCAAAGCCGACCGTACTCCAGAGCAACCAAGTCCACGGGGCCCGTGCAATTGCTGACAAGACACCCTTCAACTCGCCTTTCTGCCAGACTAAAACAGCCATCATAGGCAAACTAAAAAGGTAGCGCAAACTAGCACTCCACATCCAGGAACCACCTGCCAGGTTCATACTTCGATTAAAAATAAAGGTAAATGCAAAAAAGAGAGCACCTAGGATACCAAACCAGAGGGCTCTCGCAAAATGTGATGATTTCATTTTTTGATGATCGTTCTCCTGTAGTCATCCTATTATACAAGAATTCGGAAATACTTTCATCTGTTTTCTGCAAATTTTCAGAATAGTGTTTTCGACTTAAATTTTATCCAGATTTGAAAGTATCGCAAAATTAAGGTACAATAGAGAAAGACAACTATGTTGGAAAGGAAGAATATGAAAAAATTAATCGCACTACTATTATTTTCCGGCTTGGCTTTAACAGCTTGTTCGTCTAATAAGACTGACGCTAACTCTTCAAGCTCAAGCAAAGAAAAGACAGAGCAGACAGCAACTTCTAGCTCTAGTGAAAAAGATCAAAAGAAAATTGAACAAGAACAAAAGAAATTAGAACAACTGCGCAAAGATTTTAACGATGCCATGACCAATGAAAATGCTGTCTTCCCACAGCTCTCAAATGAAGTGGCTGAAGACGAAGCAGAAGTTAAAATCACAACAACTGAAGGCGACATCACTGTCAAGCTCTTCCCTAAATATGCCCCACTTGCAGTTGAAAACTTCTTGACCCACGCAAAAGAAGGCTACTACAATGGCTTGCTTTTCCACCGTGTTATTAACAACTTTATGATCCAAACTGGGGATCCTAAAGGAGACGGTACGGGTGGCGAATCTATCTGGAAGGGCAAAGACAAATCCAAAGATTCAGGTACTGGTTTTGAGAATGAGTATTCTCCATACCTTTACAACCTTCGTGGAGCCCTTGCAATGGCCAATTCTGGTCCAAATACCAATGGTAGTCAATTCTATATCAACCAAAATAAGGATGATATTTCAAGTAAACTCCCAACTGACCGCTTCCCAGCTAGGATCATCGATGCTTATAAAAATGGTGGAAATCCAACCCTCGATGGTGGTAACTACACTGTCTTTGGCCAAGTCGTCGATGGTATGGATGTGGTCGATAAAATTGCATCTACCGAAACCGATGATAAGGACAAACCAAAAACAGATATCAAAATTGAAAAAATTGAAATCTTAAAAGACTATGATTTCAAGAAATAATGAAAAGAGAACCGAGAGGTTCTCTTTTTAAGATATTGATAAACAATTTACATAAAATGAGCTAATAGATTCATTGGTAAAAAAAATGAATTCTAATTATTTAAGACATTCATCTACTGAAACTTTCCGCCGTGAGAAAAGTGCCTGAAACAGATTTGTTTCAGGCACACGGAATTATTGAGACCTTAGGCTCAATAATTAGTCATGGAACTTCCTGGATTGCTGAAATCATCCACTGGATAATTTCACCTAACGTCCGTACTCACCTAAGGAAAGTTTCTAAGAAGAATCTGAAAAGAGAACCATGCGGTTCTCTTTTTGTCTTTACGTCAATTCATTAAAGTCCCAGATTTGGTCCATCCAGCCTTCATAGAAGTCTGGCTCGTGGCAAACCATGAGAATCGATCCCTTGTACTCTTTCAGAGCCCGTTTCAATTCATCTTTGGCATCCACATCCAAGTGGTTGGTTGGTTCGTCCAGTACCAAGACATTGTTTTCACGATTCATCAAGAGACAGAAGCGTACCTTGGCTTGCTCCCCACCGGATAACACCTGGATTTGGCTCTCGATATGTTTGGTGGTCAAGCCACAGCGGGCAAGGGCGGCACGAACTTCTGCTTGGTTGAGAGATGGAAAGGCATTCCAGACTGCTTCAAGCGGTGTCTGGCGATTGCCCCCTTCGACCTCTTGCTCGAAATAGCCAAGCTCTAGGTAATCTCCCCGCTCGACTTCACCAGCGATTGGTGGGATGATTCCCAGCAAGCTCTTCAAGAGAGTGGTTTTTCCGATCCCGTTGGCCCCGATGATGGCAACCTTTTGATTGCGTTCAAACGTTAGGTTCAAAGGCTTGGTCAAAGGACGGTCATACCCAATCTGGAGATCCTTGGCCTGGAAGATAAAGCGACCAGGAGTCCGGGCATTTTTAAATTCAAAGGATGGCTTTGGTTTCTCACTTTGTAACTCAATGAGTTCCATCTTGTCCAGCTTCTTCTGACGAGACATGGCCATATTCCGTGTAGCCACACGCGCCTTATTGCGGGCTACGAAATCTTTCAAATCAGCAATCTCCTTTTGCTGACGCTCATAAGCCGCTTCCAATTGCGATTTCTTCATTTCATAGACTTCAAGGAATTGGTAGTAGTCTCCTGAATAGCGGGTTAACTGCTGATTTTCCACATGGTAGACGATGTTGATCACATCATTCAAGAATGGAATATCGTGGGAAATGAGGACAAAGGCATTTTCATAATTCTGCAAATAGCGTTTAAGCCAATCGATGTGCTCTGCATCCAAGTAGTTGGTTGGCTCGTCTAGTAGCAAGATATCTGGTTTTTCTAGCAAGAGTTTGGCCAAGAGGACCTTGGTCCGTTGCCCACCTGACAAGGAGGTCACATCCGTGTCCATGCCAAAGTCCATGACCCCAAGAGCACGCGCCACTTCATCAATCTTGGCATCCAAGGTATAAAAATCACGACTTTCTAGACGCTCTTGGAGTTCTCCTACTTCTTCCATCAAAGCATCGACATCGGCTCCCTCTTCCGCCATGGCCATATAGAGGTCATTGATGCGAGCTTCAGCTGTGAACAACTCATCAAAAGCGGTCCGTAAGACATCGCGAACCGTTTGTCCTTCTTCTAAGACCGAATGCTGATCCAGGTAACCTGCCGTCACATACTTAGACCACTCAACCTTCCCTTCGTCGGGTTGCATCTTGCCGGTCACGATGCTCATGAAGGTGGATTTCCCTTCACCATTGGCTCCAACCAAACCGATATGCTCTCCCTTTAACAAGCGGAAAGACACATCCTCAAAAATAGCCCGGTCTCCAAAGCCGTGGCTTAAATTTTTCACCTCTAAAATACTCATGATTGACTCTCTTTCATTGATTTCACTCGTATGATTATATCATCTTCACAGCAAAAATTAAAGGGACTTCAACTTCCTTTAGAAATTTAAAAAAATATTTTTTAAGTAAAATATGTTAAGCGATTTTGTAAAGAAATCAACATAAGATCTAACTTTTAAATTTGATTAAGAATATACCGAAATTTTCCGCCGTGAAAAAAATCAGAGTTTTTGCGGGTAGACGAGGATGGGGTTAAGATCTTCAAATCTATGCCCTGTCCATTTTTAGGAGGTGACAATCTCTGATCTATCTATGATATCCGTTCCAAATCCTGTCATGAGTTCTCACATACAGATCGTTAAAAAATCTATCAAATTAATAATCTAATGATCAAAAACACTTTAACCTGTCCAGCAGCCTATCTCTTTGTTGAGAAATTAAAAGAAAATATTGAATAAAAGAGCCTTAATTCGTTTTTTCTATATTTTATGATAGATTATTTGTGGATTTTACGCGTTTTTAAATAAAAAACGAATAATTTCTTAATTTATTAGGAAATCGCTTGCAAACTAAGCGCTTATATAGTACAATGTGTGTGAAAATAATATCAATGACTAGGATTTTGCTTATGCATGAGCCCTTTCATATTAAGGAGAAAAAGTGTATGAAAAAACTCACTAAATTTGGCATCATTACAATGTCTGTCTTTGTTCTAAATTTGGTTTCACAGTCAGTAGTTCAAGCTGATGAAACTAATAGCGAACCAGCAAATGTTTCAGTGACATCAGGTATTACTAATTCAACTGATGCTGAGAACACTTCTTCAGTAGACAATAAGGTTGCACCAGACCCTACTAGTGACACCTCACTAAAATCAGACGAAGAGGGTGCCAATGCTTCCTCACCAAAAACTGAAGAAATCTCAACTAATAGCGAAGCTACAACTGGCGGGAAAGAAGATTCAACTGGTAGCAATATCATTGATGAAGGTGGTTACGTCAATGTTGAAGGACTTCCAGCACATTTAAGTGAGGATGGTAAAAGTGTAGTCTACAATTACACTGTAGCCTTCAAAGAATTGCACTCAAGTGATCAAGGTCAAGCTGTTCGCGGTGTTCGTATCCGTATTCCTAATATTTCAGGTGCAAAAGCTAATTTCACTTTGATCGGAACACATGATGCCAATGGAAATCCTGTAGATGTTAATGTTCCAATGAAAGAGGTTTCGTATAATGAACCTGTTGATGAAGAAAGGGGGAATGTTCCAACTGCTGAGGAACTAGCAGCTGGTAAGAAACCTTCCGTTATTAATATGAAGGATGTTGACGGTAATCTCACTGATCCAACCTCTACTGATGATGCAGTTAATTTATATGCTGTTGTTTCAAATACATTTAGATCAACAGCTTTTCGAGTTTCTGTGACCGTACCCTTGGAGGAAGCTAAGAAAATCAAGTACTTACCAATCGACGCGAGATTTGCTTGGAAATGTTCTCAAGATGGTGGTGGGGTTGGTTCATATGAAGAAGGTTGCCAAAGCCTAGAAGAATATCATCGAATTCAACCATATTATCCAGACAACAATGGGGAAGCAACTTATGGTGCTCTAGGTAATCCAAGTTTAGTAGATGATACTTATGTTCAGAATGACCATCTAATTAGGTCAGTTTCAAACCCAGCTACTCATATCACACCAAATAACGGTGACTGGAAAACTATTCCTCATGATGTTAATATTAATCCTGAGACCTTCTTTAGTTATGTTAAAACTTTTTCTTTGAAATACAATCGTGCTGTTAAATACTATGCTTCAGAATTTGAAGATATGGCTGACCAGGATGTTTCTACGCTTCACTATGGAGATGTAGTGGTAGATTATGTGATCAAAGGAACAAATCAGTCTATCAAGGAAACATATAAAGACACACCATTAACTTCTATTTATGGATCTGATGGAAATCTTGTGACCTATAATGCTGCTGAAAACGCAGATGAGCGTCCGTCTTCTATCACTGTAGATGGTAAAAAATACAATCTAGTTGGTGTTTCTTCAACATCTGCACCTGAAACAGGTCAGTTAAAAGAAGGTACAACTCATGTTATCTATGAGTATGAGAAAGAACCAGATCCTAAACCAACACCAGATCCTAAACCAACTCCGGATCCTAAACCAACTCCAGATCCTAAACCTACTCCAGATCCTAAACCTACTCCAGATCCTAAACCAGCTCCGGATCCTAAACCAACTCCGGATCCTAAACCAACTCCGGATCCTAAACCAACTCCAGATCCTAAACCAACTCCAGATCCTAAACCAACTCCAGATCCTAAACCAACTCCGGATCCTAAACCTACTCCAGATCCTAAACCTACTCCAGATCCAGAGGTAGCTCCAAAGCCTGTTCAACCAGAAAAAGTTCATTCTTCTGAGAAAAAATCAGCTCCGGAAAAAGCTCAGTTACCAAATACAGGAACTTCTGATTCGCCATTAGCTATGAATCTTCTTGCTATTTTAGCTGGAATCTTTGGTATTTCACTTTTCAAAAAGAATAAAAAATCAGAGAACTAAGTAAATAGTTTTATAAAAGAGTCTGGGGCAATAATCTCTTGGCCCCAAAAAAAGCAACGGATTGAACTGCACCCCAAAAGTTAGATAGAAAAAATCTTACTTTGGCACTGTACCCATAAAATGAGACACAAGAAAACACTCCTGTTGAAATCTGGTAAACTAGAAACAGGAGTGTTTTGTTATGGTCAAAGAAGCATATTCGGTAGAAACTAAGCTAGCCTGTATCGAAATGAAGAAGGCAGGTAAATCAAATAAGGTTATCATGGATACCCTCGGTATCAAAAATGCTACTCAGGTGAAAACCTGGTGGCGTTGGTATCAGAATGATGAATTGTACTGTTTCCACCAACCTGTGGGGAAACAATATACTTATGGTAAAGGAATGAAACAATTATCTGAAGTCGAACAGTTACGTTTGCAGGTAGAATTACTAAAAAAGTATCAGAGCTTGGTAAGAAAATCGACAAAGTAAGTCTTATCAAGCTAGTGGAAGAGTAAAAGAAAACGTGCCCTGTATCTATTATTTTAGAGTGTTTCGGCGTCAAACGCTCCACCTTTTATCGCTGGAAACAGGAGTGTAAGAATTCTCAGAAAAGAGACGAAATAGCAGATAAAATCGAACAACTCTGTATGGCAAATCGCTTTATTTACGGCTATCGAACCATCACTCGCTTACTAAAGAAAGTTTATAACCTCGCCGTTAATCGCAAGAAGGTCTATCATATCATGAGGGAAAAGGGCTACCTTTGCCGTGTCCGTCCCAAGAAGGGACCTAAATTAGGGAAGCCTTACCATGTAACAGACAATAAGCTGGATCGTGATTTTCAGGCAGACAAGCCGATGGAGAAGCTTGTCACAGATATCACCTACCTCTACTTTGGAAACTGTAAACTTTATCTATCTTCAATCATGGATCTCTATAATCGTGAAATAGTAGCTTATAGCATCTCCGAGTGTCAAGATACGGACTTTGTGCTCGACACACTTCATCAACTTGAGCTACCTCAAGGAGCACTTTTACACAGCGACCAGGGATCTGTCTACACCTCAAAAGCCTACTATCAAGCTTGTACAGAAAAAGGCATCACCCGCTCTATGTCCCGAAAAGGAACACCAGCAGATAATGCACGTATCGAATAGTTCCATTCTGTTCTCAAGTCTGAAACCTTCTATCTCCATAAGTGGAGAAACCTAACTAAAGATAGTATAATAGATATTGTCAAAAATTACATCATATTTTATAATGAAACTAGAATTCAACAAAAATTAAATGACCAGTCTCCTGTAAATTACAGAAAACTGGTCGCATAAGAGGGGGTCTCTTGTCCCATTATTGGGGTGCAATGCCTCCAACTCCCTTTTCAATTACAAGCCTAAGTCTGCGTAAGGTTTTCGGTAGCCCACTTGAACAACTTTTCCGTCTTTGACAAGCAGAGGCCGCTTGATCAGCATACCGTCTGAAGCAAGGAGATCCGCCGCTTCTTTCACTGTCAGTTGATCCACCTTATCTTTCAAACCAAGTTCTCGGTATTTCATTCCGCTAGTATTGAAGAAAGACTTGATCGGTAGGCCAGAAGCTGCCATCCAGTCTTGCAATTCTTGGCTAGTCGGTGTTTCTGTGACAATATTTTGGCTTTGAAACTCACATTGGAGACCATCCAATTCTGATTTAGCCTTTCGACAAGTCGAACATTTTGGGTATTCAATAAAGGTATACATTGATTTCACTTCTCCTTCCAGGTAATTCCTTCATGGTGTAAGAGCCAGCGTTTGCGATCGAGTCCAGACGCGTAGCCCGTCAGTTGTCCATCTTTTCCCATCACACGGTGACAAGGGACTAAGATCGTCAAGGGATTACGTCCGACAGCCTGTCCCACGGCCTGGGCTGAACCACAAGAAAGATCCTGGGCCAGCTGGCCATAGGTCTTGGTCTCACCATATGGGATCTCTCGCAATAACTGCCACACCCGCTCTTGAAAGGCTGTTCCTTGCGGCGCTAGTGGAAAGCTGATAGCGATTGGATCTCCCGCAAAATAGTGGTCCAACCACTCCTTCACCTTCTCATGGTGGGGATGGATCTGTTCCAGCGCCCCATAGGGATCAGGCGCCTCCTCTTTTGGATCATAAAAATCAAGCTCTACAAGGCCTTCTTCACTGACAATGATCGAAAGAAGCCCCATAGGGCTTTCATAAAATTGTTTAAGATAGAGAGTCATTGTAGGCCGCTTCTGCTCTTTGGTCCCAGCGATCTTCTTCTGAGACCACTTGGAATAGACTCGTTTCTGCTTTTCGTTTGATCTTTTGATAAGCCAGACGGACGCCATCAATGGGAACCTTTCCACAATAATGGTAACCCAATTTTTCAAGCAAATGTTGCATGACCAGATTATCCGGGTGGGTATCGCAACGGAAATCTGGCCCTTTTTCTCCTTCGATTAAACCTTGAAGGAAGGTCTGAGCCACCCCTTTGCCAGCAGCTTCTTTGGCTACAGCCACGCGGTGAAAAGTGACATACATATAGTTGTCATGCTCCCACTTGCCATCGTAAATCTCATTATAGGCCGCTTCGTTGCCCTTGTAGACAGCTGCATAGGCGACAACTTCCTGATCTTCAACGGCCACATAGCCACGACTTTCTAGAATATCCTCAAAAATGATCTCTTCATCTGGATAGCCATCCTGCCACTGGTCGACCTGTCTTTGAGCCAGGCTTTCCTTGGCATCTTGGATGATTTCCATAATTCGCTTGATCTCGTTGGGATAAGCCATTCTAATTTCCATCCTGCTTCCAACCTTTCCTAGTCTTGATGGTAACGAGCATAGAGCTCACTCTTTTGCAGGCCGTATTGTTTGGCGACCTGTTTAATTGCTTGATTCTTCTTCATCCCCTCTTGGACCAAGGTATCGATCTCTTGGATCAAGTCGACCTCTTCTAGGTCTAGCTCTTCTTCCTTGGCTCCTTCGACGATCAAGAGACACTCCCCTTTGAGAGGATTTTCTTCAAGAAATGCGACTAACTCAGAAATACTGCCGCGAGTATATTCCTCGTAGATCTTGGTTAATTCACGAACCAGGACAACAGGACGATCCCCATAGACAGCCAACATATTCTCTAAGGTTGCCTTCACTCGATGGGGCGATTCATAAAAGATCTGGGTCTCCGGATAGGCCACTTTTTCTTGGAAAAATGCCTTCTGTTGCCCCTCTTTGCGAGGCAGAAATCCATAAAAAATATGAGGTTGAGGGGCTAGGCCACTGGCAATCAAACCCGTTATACCTGCACTAGGACCAGGCACAGCTACGACAGGAATCTCGCGTTCAATCGCTGCCTTGACCAAATCATGGCCAGGGTCAGAAATACTAGGGAGTCCTGCATCTGAGACTTGCGCTAAGTCTTTTCCAGATTCTAAATGGGCGATCAGATCTGGAATTTTCTCCATGGCATTGTGCTCATGAAAGCTGGTCTGGGGTGTCGTAATCTCAAAATGCTTGAGTAAGAGGCCTGTATTTCTAGTATCCTCAGCTGCGATCAAGTCCACATCCTTTAGGGTCTGGACCATGCGGTAACTCATATCCTCCCGGTTACCGATCGGTGTTGGAACCAGGTAAAGCACCCCAGTTTTCTTTTCCCCTTTAAAACTTCGTTGGATCTGCATGTTTACTCCCTAAATAACAACTCGTCACAAAACATACACTCTTCATCGTTCTCACGGCGTTGACCGTAGGAATAAGTGCAGATATGAAAACCGTCATTGTAAATACGTTGCAAATTTTCACGACCATGGTGTTGTGACTTTGCGGATGAAGTCTTCTCCACTTCCCCCAAACGCTCTCTCAATTTATCATTTTCTAAGCGAAGAGCTGTATTTTCTTCGATGACTTGTTTCAAATTTTTCTTGATGGCTTCGACTTCAGCCAAGGTGACCAACAAATTCTGAGAAAAGCCGTCTAAAGCATCAAATAATTCTTTTTTATTCATTCTGACTCCTTAACTTTCTAAGCTCAAAACCATATATTCTAGAGCATTTTGAAAAGAAACATTGGCCTTCCACATCCTGCGAACAAGACTCAATTTCTCAAGCAACTGCTGGGATCGACTCAAGCGCAACTGCTCTTCTAAAGCCAACTCCATCAAACGAAAGGCCTGGCTTTGTTTTTCCTTATCATCTGCTAAGCTTACCAATCGAGTCACTTCCAAATAGGCGCGATTCAAATTGGATTGACAACGTTCGATGAACTGATCACAAACTTTTGCTAGTTCAAAAAACGTAGCATTCTTTTTTTGTTGCTCTGCTTCTTCGAGACTAAAACTAAAACGAGCTACTAAATTTGCCTGTGATTTGATCAAGCCTTCTTTTTCTAGCAGTTCTGTTAGGTAGGCTTGCTTTTTAGGAAAATGGACCTGCTGGGCCCGACTCTTGATAGTCGGTAAGATCAAGTTTTCATCGGATGTCAACAAGAAGAGATAGATCTCACTCTGGGGTTCTTCCATGACTTTTAAGAGAGAGTTGGCCGCATTGGTATGCATCTTATCCGCATCTTGGACGATAAAGACCTGCCGACTTCCTTCAAATCCTGATTGAGAAAAGTCTTGAACCAGCGAACGAATGCGGTCTGTCTTAATGATCTGGTTGACTGGACGCACGATTTTCACGTCTGAGAATTCTTCTTCTTCAATCAAGCGGCAGGAACGGCATTTGCCACAAGGCCAGACTCCCTGCAAATTTTCGCAAAATTGACTTTGAGCTAGCAAGAGGGCCATCTCAAAACTAGCAAAAGAACCTGTAAAGAGATAAGCATGACTGAGCTGTTTGTGTTCTAAGATCTGGGTGAAGCGCTCCACCAATTCTGGCTGGAGCTGTTGGATCTCTTCTAGATTCATTTCAATGTCCCCAAGCGATTTTCTAAAACAGCCAAGACATCCGTAAAGACTGCTTCAAAAGATTGACTGGCATCGATTTTCACGATGCGCTCTGGTTCCTTTTCATACAAGGCTAAATAACCTTGTCTGACTTTTTGGTGAAGCTCCAATCCTTCCAAATCCAAACGATTGACTTCCCGCTCTTGGTTTTTCGCAATTCGTGCGAGCCCTTCTTCGACATCCAGATCAAAGTAAAGGGTTAGGTCTGGCTTAAGACCATCTGTCGCGAATTGATTGAGCCACTCGATATCTTCCACACTCAGACCGCGACCATACCCTTGATAAGCCACCGAGCTATCAATAAAGCGGTCCATCAAGACAACCTTCCCAGCTGCAAGGGCTGGCAAGACACGTTCCACCAAATGCTGCCGGCGACTAGCAATATAGAGCAACAACTCGGTCTTGGCATCCATACTAGTATGGTCTGGATCCAAAATGACTTGGCGGATCTTTTCGGCAATGTCGACACCACCTGGTTCACGGGTTGTAATAAAAGGAATTCCTTTTTCTTCAAGTAGAGGCAAAATGGCTTCTAGGACCGATGATTTTCCCGCTCCTTCTGGACCTTCAAATGAAATTAATGTACCGTTTACCATAGTATCCTCTTTCTGTTTTTCTTCTTTTTATTTTACCAAAAATAAGGGTAAAAATCTTGTATTTTAGGAGAGAAAATTTTTCAAAGTCATTTTCATTTTTTCACTTTTTTGTTACAATATTCTTATAAAGTTTTAGGAGACAACCTATCATGTTTAAATTTAAAGATATTCTGGCTATCATTTTTGGGGCCGGCATTTTTTCGTTTGGGATATATTTTTTAGTCATTCCCTTTCACTTCTATGAAGGAGGAGCGACAGGGATTACCTTGATCACCTATTACCTTTTCAAAATCCCTGTATCCATCATGAACTTGCTGATCAATATCCCTCTCTTCGTTTTGGCTTGGAAGCTCCTGGGCAAGAAATCTCTTTATCTGAGCTTACTGGGGACCTTTTCGGTTTCGGCTTGGATGGCTATTTTTGAAGCCATGCCCCTCAGCCACCGCTACCATCACTTCATCTTTGACGCCTTTAAAGGAGATATTCTGCTTGCCTGTATTGCCTCAGGGGTTGTGCTTGGTTTGGGGCTAGGTATCATCTTCAATGCTGGAGGAACTACTGGAGGAACAGATATCCTCGCTCGCATCTTTAATAAATACACTTCCCTCAGTATGGGAAAACTCATGTTGATTGTAGATGCCATTGTTCTGACAACTGTTGTCGTAGTCTTCCAAGATGTCCGTACCGCCATGTATACTCTCTTCTTCATCCTGATTGACACCCTTGTGATCGACTTGATTGGAGAAGGTGGTTTTGCTGGAAAAGGCTTCCTCATCGTTACATCTAAACCAGAAGAAATTGCCCAAAAGGTATCTGACGATCTGGGTCGCGGGATTACCTTTATCCGTGGGATGGGCTATTACAGCCGTAAGGACCTGGATATCGTCTACTGTGTCGTTTCGCGGAATGAGATGAAACAAATGAAAGATATCATCAATCGTATTGATCCATTCGCCTTTATTACGATTTCCGAAGCCCATGAAATTCTCGGCGAAGGCTTCACTTTAGATAGAGAAAAACAACCCATTACTCGTTAATACAAAAATCAGACTGGATGATCATCCAGCCTGATTTTTTATTAAATAGCTTTTGCGCTAGTTCGAATGATTTCATCGACTTTCAAACCGTTGGCTTCAAATTTACTACGGATTCCTTCTAGATTTGTCACCCCATCAATTTGGACTTCGATAACGACACGATCGTCTTTGGTTGGGATATTGACTGTATTGGCGATGTTATACCCTTCTTCTACAATCAAGTGAATGATTTGCTCGAGAACGCCAACCTTATCTTCCGTCACAAAGCGTACACGGACTCCTTCTTCTCCATAACCGGACACTTCAAGGAAGGCACGGAAAATATCACGATCCGTGATGACACCGGATACTTGCTCATTGTCCACGACTGGAAGAATTCCCACCTTGTTCTTATACATGAGGTAGGTCGCATCTTCTAAGCTAGCAAATTTTGAGATGGTAATGACATCGCGAAGCATGACATCTTTGACCTTAGTTTTGTTCAAGAGATAGTTCATCTCATAAATCGACAAGCTGGTTGCTTTAGATGGACTTGCTTCTGCAATCGTACCTTCTGTCACCAAGCCAACTAATTGATCATTTTCAATGACTGGCAAACGGTGTAAGCCTTGTTCGCGCATCAAATCTGCCGCGTGGGCAATTGTCGTATCTGGACTAATGTAAACCACTTTACGTGTCATAAAATCTTTAACAGCCATAACAAGTTCTCCTATGTTTTTATTAGTTTTATTATACTTGATTTTAAAGATGATTTCAAACGCTTTCAGCAGTTTTCTCTTGTTTTCAAAATTTAGAAAAATCAAACACACGTACCTTTTTATTCAACATTTAAATCTTGCAAACTAGTCTTAGTCACTAGTAACCGATTTATTAGAAAATAAGGAAAGTACAAATACCACAATAGATAATAATATGAATGCACCCCAAGCAAACTGAAAGTTCCAAATGGATAAACTTGTAAACAAAATAGTTGCTAATGGCATTGATAATACTGATATAACCTTAAAAAAACTACTAGTTTGTGCAAGAATTTCCGGTGGAAGTTTTGCCATTAATAGACTATTTAATTTGGGATTTACCTTACTACTAAGATACATCATAAATGCCAACACACTAAAGGAAATAATTTCCAAACCATTTATCCAACCACATATTCCTATTAAAATTAATAATCCACTATCTATTTGAAGTATTTTAATAAGTGAAAGCTTAGAAAAATAATCATTAGGGGTCATTCCACCAATTAGGGCTGAAACAAATAATATTGTTTGAAGTAAAAACACCGACTGAGCAAAAGATAAACCAAAGGGAGTTATTTCTGTAAATTTCAAATTGTACATTATTAAAATAGCACCGCCTAGCGAATTTAATCCTAAAATTGAAAAAATCATTAGACCAAAACGTACTTTCTCTTGATATTTAAATATACTTTTACTATTTTTGTAAAGGTTCTTAATTTGTGAGATAAACCCATTTTCTGGTGAATAATTAACTTCTGGATGTGTCAATTGTCTTTGAATTTTAAGCAACACCATCGATGATAATAAGAAACTTATAGCATTTATTGTAGCTAAAAAGAAGAAATTATTATGAGAAATCGTTAGTAACCAAACTCCCAAAGTTTGACCAGAAATCAAAGTTATTTGACTAATTACTTGATCAAAAGAGTACGCTTCCATCAGTTCTTCTTCGGGAATGTGGGACTGAAACATAGGTAACACTAGGCCTCTTCTGTACTCTGCAATACAATCTGATAGGATGTTAATGAAACATACAATTGAGAAAACTAGCCATGAATTTTCTTTCGATAAGAACGCAACCATAATAAATAATACTGCTTGTATATATCCTAATAATAGCAACCACAATTTCTTATTCTTTGTTTTGTCAGCCTGCATTGCAATAAAAAGAGCAAAAATCGTTGGAATATATTGTATAAAACTCGCTACACCAACCGCCAATTTACTATTCGCCATACTTGCTGCAAAAACCACAAAAACAAGATTATAAATAGTTGATCCTAAATCATCGAAGAAACTAGACAACACCAGATTCCTAAAAAAAATATTTCTAAAAAAGACTTTCATCTGCAATACCTTCTTAGTAGATACTTAATAGACATGACTTAAATTCTAATAAAAATATTTATTATTAGAATTATTTTATTCTTCTATATGAATTAACAAAATATCGAAGGATTTAATTGTTATATCTAAATATAGTTTACTACTAAATTTTAAATATTTAACAGAGTTTCAAATATGAAATATCCTATCTCATACATCTAATCTTTTGCCTAATTTATATGTATCCCAAACTGGTCCAATTTCACCTCTAAAATATTAATCAGTTGACTATCACCAACAACTCGAAGAGACTCTATAAACTGTTTAATTTCCTTTTTAGAAATTTTTGACTTTAAATAACCATTTACTAATTTTAAAAATTTTAACAACATGATTTCTAGCATATCATATGGGAAAAGAAGCTTTTCTAGCTCGAGTATAAACAATGGAACTTGAGTATCAATTTTTCTTAAAATTAATTCACCAATTAAATTTATGTACGTTAATTTTAAAGAACTTAAATTGTGTTTAAGAAAATTATAATCTTTAGTCCTTTCCGCAAGCTGATCCCCAAAAAATAATAGATCTTCATCTGAAATTAAAGTCATTGTATTTCCAAATACATATAATTCAAACCATGTCCAAGATTCAATTGAAAATAGATAATCTACCAATACTTTTCTATCTTCTATATTTATTTCATAATTTTGATCTAATGAATGTATCGCATTTTCAATAATGAATGACTGAATTCTTTGATATCGATCCGTCTCTTCACTCTGTAATACTTCGGTTAATAGATACTCTAATCCTTTAATATCCTGTTTCAAAAATAAAGTGGATATCTTCTTACCTAAAATAATATCTTTAGGTAATTCATAATTATTTAATTTATGGCCAAACTCTTCAAAAGTCATGTGGATTGATTCTATCGCTATTAATAATTTATCAGCACTTAACATCGTTTGCCCATTTTCAAATTTAGACAATTGTGCTATGCTCAATCCTTTCCTAGCAACATCCTTTTGTTTTAAGCCTCTGGCAATTCTTAGTTCCTTATATAATTCACCCAATTGAATTTTTCGATCTATATGCATAACTTATAATCCATTTCAGTCATTAGTAATTACGTTTATTTTACCAAATTAATAAAGGAAATTATATATTTTAAATTATTTTACTAAGAAAAAATCTCAGCCAGTAAAAATGAAAAAAGAAAGGCCTTCAGGACCTTTCTTTCGAATATTGTAAAACTATCTTTCCTATAATATAAGATTAATAATTCTTCATAATAGAAATTATGCTATTTTTTGAATCATTTGGGAGTATATTGAAACTTTCCGCCGTGAGAAAAGTGCTTGAAACAAGATTGTTTCAAGCACTCGGGAGTTTTGAGACCTTAGGCTCAAAACTAAGTCATGGAACTTCGTAGAAGTTCGCTGACGTCCGTACTCACCTAAGGAAAGTTTCTAAATTTTCTTTGTCATCAATACGAAGAAAGGTTTCGCTATCTTTTCCTTTCAAACAAACTTTAGAAATCTTATCCACCAAGGTAAGCCTTGCGGACTTCTTCTGAGGCTAAGAGTTCTTTTCCTGTTCCGGAAAGAACGACTTTCCCTGTTTCCAAAACATAACCGCGGTCCGCGATGGCAAGGGCCTTGTTGGCATTTTGCTCAATCAAGAGAACGGTTGTTCCTTGTTTTTGAATATCTTGGATGATATCAAAGATTTCTTGGATAAAGATTGGGGCCAATCCCATAGAAGGTTCATCCAAAAGCAAGAGTTTTGGCGTCGACATGAGGGCACGACCCATTGCGAGCATTTGTTGTTCCCCACCAGATAGGGTAGCGGCATCTTGGTTCTTCCGTTCTTCCAAACGTGGGAAACGTGAGAAGACTTTCTTCAAGTTAGCTTGATTTTCTTCTCGATCTTTCTTCAAGAAAGCTCCCATTTCCAAGTTTTCCATAACGGTCAAGCCTGGAAAGACGTGGCGGCCTTCTGGAACCTGAGAGAGTCCTGCAGCTACAATCTTTTGAGCCGGAACCTTTTGAATCTCCTGCCCCAAAAACTCAATTTTCCCAGCACTTGGACGCACTAAACCTGAAATGGTACGAAGAATAGAGGTTTTCCCAGCACCATTGGCACCGATAAGAGAAACAACTTCTCCTTCATTGACTTCAAAGCTGACATCTCGGACAGCCTGGATCATGCCGTAGTGTACGGAGAGGTTTTCAACTTTTAACATAGACATTAGGCTTCACCTCCAAGATAGGCTTCGATTACGCGTTTGTTTGTCTTGATTTCATCTGGCGTACCATGGGCAATCAAGCGACCGTATTCCAATACATAAATCCGTTCGGTTACTTCCATGACCAAGCTCATATCGTGTTCGATCAGCATGATCGTAATATTGAATTCTTTTTGAATGCGACGGATCAATTGGGTCAATTCTGCTGTTTCTTGAGGGTTCATTCCTGCAGCAGGTTCATCCAAGAAGAGGATTTTTGGCTCTGTAGCAAGGGCACGAACGATCTCTAAGTGACGTTGTTGTCCGTAAGCTAAATTCTTGGCCAAAGTATCTGCTTCTTTTTCCAAACCAAAAATGGCTAACAATTCAAGAGCTTTTGCTTTCAAAGCTTCTTCATTCTTATAATAGCTTGGCAAGCGGAAAAGACTAGCAAAGACATGTGGTTTGTGGTGATTGGCAAAGGCAATCAAGACATTGTCCAAAACGCTCAAGTCTTTAAAGAGACGAATATTTTGGAAAGTCCGTCCCAGACCACCTGCAGCGATTTTATAAGGTGCTTTACCATTTAGTAGCTGACCATCTAAGGTAATGGTCCCTTCACTTGGTTCATATACCCCTGTTAGGAGGTTGAAGAGGGTTGTTTTACCGGCACCGTTGGGTCCGATCAAACCAACCAATTCCCCTTCATTGAGTTCCATGGTCACATCCCCAACGGCTGTCAAACCACCAAAGTTTTTTGTTAAATTTTTTACTTCAAGAAGTGCCATTAGTTAGCCTCCTTTTTTGAGAGTAGTTTTTTCAAGCTGAATTCCCATGTTCCTAGAAGACCACCTGGACGGAAGATCATTACGAGAATCAAAGCCAATGAGTAAATGATCATACGGACACTTGAGAAGTCTTGAAGCACCATGTTCAAGATCCCCAAGACGATAGCTGCTACAACTGTTCCTGACATTGATCCCAAACCACCAAACACGACAATGATCAAGACATTAATGGTATTGGTGAAAGAGTAATCTTTAGGAACAACAGAACCGATAAAGCCAGCTTGAAGAGATCCAGCAATCGCCGCTGTGATCGCACCAAATACAAAGGCAATGACTTTAACCTTAGTCGTATTAATCCCAACAGATTCTGCTGCGATTTCATCTTCACGAACAGAAAGGGTAGAACGCCCAATTGGACTGCGTAAGAAGTTAATCGTAAAGATCGTTGTAATCACGACAAAGAGGTAAACCAATTGCCAAGTTGTAAAGGCTGGTAAACCAAGGATCCCAGCGGCACCATTTGTTAGAGTACCACCATTGACGATCAAGATCCGGATAATTTCAGAAACCCCAAGTGTCGCAATCGCAAGGTAATCCCCTTTCAACCGAAGGGTTGGAACCCCAACGATCAAGGCAACGAGACCTGCAATCAAGGCCCCTAAAACCATAGCGCCAAAGAAAGCACCGTAGGTTGGTGATTTAGAACCAAGAATAGCAGCAGAGTAGGCACCAATGGCCATAAATCCGGCATGTCCGAGTGAGAATTGACCTGAGAAACCAACAATGAGGTTCAGGCCAACTGCAAGGATAATGTTAATCCCGATTTGTTCTAAAATTTGGATATAGAAGAGGTTGAGCACACCCGCTGCAACCAAGACTTGGATCAAGGCAAAACCTGCGACCAAAAGACCAAGCCAGACTAAATTCACTTTTAAATTTTGTTTCATGGCTTACACCTTCTCTTTCACATTTTTACCGAGGATACCTGCAGGACGGATAAGCAAGATCACAATCAAGATGGCATATACAATGGCATCACGGAAGTCTGAAAGACCAATCGCTGTAGCGAAGGTTTCCAACAAACCGATAACAAATCCACCTAGGGCCGCACCTGGAATGATTCCGATTCCTCCAAGAACGGCTGCGACAAAGGCTTTGATCCCTGGTGTCATTCCCATCAAAGGTTCAATCGAGTTGTAATACAAACCGATCAAGACACCACCAGCACCTGCCAAGGCTGATCCCAAAGCAAAGGTAAAGCTGATGGTACGGTTTACGTTAATCCCCATCAATTGAGCCGCATCACTATCGACAGATACAGCACGCATGGCTTTCCCCATCTTTGTCTTTTGGATAATAAATTGAAGAGCGACCATCAAGAAAACAGACACTCCCAAGATCATCAACTGAATGTTGGAGATGGAAATGGGACCGAAGTTGTAACGAACCGTGTGAATAACTTGAGGGAAGGAACGGGTATTAGCACCTACAAAGAAGACCATCCCATATTCAAGCAAGAAGGAGACACCGATGGCTGTGATCAAGGCAGCAATCCGAGTCGAATGACGAAGCGGACGATAAGCCAGGTATTCAATCACAACCCCTAAAATAGCTGTCCCAACCATGGCTAGAAGCAAGGCTACAAAGAAGTTCACTTTCCATGAATTCAATAAGAAATACCCCATAAAGGCACCTACCATGTAGATATCCCCATGGGCAAAGTTGATCAATTTGATAATTCCATACACCATGGTATAACCAAGGGCCAAGAGTGCATAGACACTTCCCAAGATTAGACCGTTCACTAATTGCTGGAGCATTTGAACCATCCTTTCTAACAATAAAGAGCGAGGCCAGGAATTTTTATTCTCCCAGCCTCTTGTACAAACAACAAATGATAATTATGGTTTAACAGACTCAACAGATTTGACTTTACCATCTTTCAAGCCAATCATAAGAGCTGATTTAACCGGGTTGTGGTTCTTGTCGATTGACATTGTACCAGTCACACCTTCCAAGTCTTTCAACTTGGCAAGGTTGTCTTTCAATTCGACAGAGTTCTTAGCACCTTTAGATGCTTCTGCAACCATGTAAACTGAGTCATAAGCCAAAGCTGCGAACATTGAAGGTTCTTCATTGTATTTCGCTTTGTATGCTTCTACGAATTTCTTGGCTTTATCAGTCATTTCACCTTCAGTAGAGAATCCAGCTACGTAGTAGATATCTGTAGCTGCAGCAGGTGTTGCTTGTTCAACGAACTTCGCATCGCTAAATCCATCACCACCAATGATTGGTTGTTTGATTCCCATACCACGCGCTTGGTTTACGATCTTACCAGTTTCAGTGTAGTAACCTGGAAGAACAATGGCATCGAAGTCTTTATCTTTGATTTTTGTAAGAGCAGCTTGGAAGTCTGTATCCTTAGATTGGAACGTTTCTGTTGCTACGATTTCACCTTTATAAGATTTCTTGAAGGCTTCAGCAATCCCTTTAGCATAGTCAGATGAGTTATCGTAGTAAAGAACGACTTTCTTCGCTTTCAAGTTATCAGTTGTATATTTTGAAATGATTTTTCCTTGGAAGCTATCGATGAAGGTTGCACGGAAAAGGTAATCTTGACCTTTTGTCAAATCATCTTGAGTTGCAGATGGTGTTACCAATGGAACACCTGCTTTACCAGCATTGGCAACGGCTGCTGCAGTTGCACCAGAAGTTGCAGGTCCTACAAGAGCGTTTACTTTTGATTGAGTGACAAGGTTTGTAGTGACTGTTGCTGCTTCAGCTGTTTCAGATTTGTTATCTTTATCTGTGACAACGATCTTCTTACCGTCAGCTCCACCCTTAGCGTTGATTTCATCAACGGCCAATTGAGCACCTTTTTGTTCAGCACTACCGTAGGCTGCTACTTCACCAGTTTTTTCAAAGTTAAAACCGACTTTTAGTTCTTTACCGATTTCGTTACCAGTTGTGTTTGAACCTGAAGTAGAAACTTCACCACAAGCCGCAAGAAGAGCGACACTTGCAATGGTTAAAAATGAAAGAGCAAATTTTTTCTTCATTTGTAATGATCTCCTTAAATGAATCTTAAATTAAATACATTAAGAATATACCGAATTATCTGACAATTGTCAATAAAAAAAACGCAATCCATCAAATGATTGCGTTTTCTATCCTTCTGTGACCACGGATGGGACCTCCAATCGCTGCAAACTCCCCACAAAATCCGTATCTAAATCTTTGAGATGGCAAGGCAAGACCTTTTTGACATAACGTTCTTTCTTTAAGTCTTCCATGACTTGATCGGCCTTGTCACTGTCCACATACAATTGGACATAACGGCATTTCTTAGAATGGTACAAGACATCTCCGACAGATTGTAATTTTTTCCCATCTCGATTGTAATACAACTTGACAATCAAGCCTGTTCTTTCTTGTTTCTCAAACATGGTCAATCCCTTTCTCGTTCTGTTACTAGTATATCAAATTTCAAGAAAAAGAACTACTCTTTTATGAGAGCAAAAAAGAGAGTGGGACAGAAATCGGTAATTCGTTAAAATTCGATTTCGTCGTCCCACCTCCGCACAGTTGAGTAGGGCTGTAAAAGCTGATGAAATCAGCGTAGTAGAGCCCACTCAACCACTGCGTCTTGCTCGACAATCCAAAAATAATTGAGAGGCTAGGACTTTTGTCCCAGCCTCTTGACGGACCTTCCCACAGGATGGTTTAGCCCAAATTATTGTTGGCCATGATTTCATCAATAAAGCCATATTCAAGAGTTTCTTGCGCGCTCATCCAATTGTCACGTTCAGCATCTGCATGCACTTTTTCAATGGATTGACCTGAATTTTCCGCAAGGATTTTTTCCAAGTTATTCCGTGTTTTGAGCAAGTGTTCTGCTGCAATGGCCATATCAGTTTGTTGGGTACCGCCACCAGTACCACCCATTGGTTGGTGAATCATGTACTCTGCATTTGGCAACATGAAGCGTTTGCCCTTCGCACCGCTTGAAGCAATGACAGTCCCCATAGAAGCTGCCATCCCCATGACAATGGTTTGAACATCTGACTTGATAAAGTTCATAGTATCTACGATGGCGAGACCTGCAGAGACAGAACCCCCTGGTGTATTGATATACATATAGATATCTTTTGTATTATCTTGGGCATCCAAGAAGAGTAATTGAGCGATAATGGAGTTAGCCATTTGGTCCTCAACTGGTCCTGTTACCATGATAATTCGATCTTTCAACAGACGGGAATAAATATCGTAAGAACGCTCTCCGCGACTGGTTTGTTCAATAACTACTGGAATCATCTATTCTTCTCCTTTAGCATCCATTCATTCTCACGATTCGTGAGGTTCAAAGTATATGTGCTATTATAAACTAATGGTCAAAAAAGGTCAAATCTTAAGCACCTTTCGAACTTATAATGAATGGTTTCTTTATTTGGTACCGAATAAACGGTCACCTGCATCTCCAAGACCAGGAACAATGTAGCCATGTTCATTCAAATGATCATCGAGGGCTGCTGTAAAGATATCAACATCTGGGTGAGCTTCTTGAAGAGCTTTCACCCCTTCTGGCGCTGATACCAAGCAGACAAACTTGATATGGCTAGCGCCACGTTTTTTCAAGGAATCAATAGCTAGAATAGCAGATCCACCCGTAGCAAGCATCGGGTCTACTACAAAGATACGACGTTGATCAATATCTTCTGGCAATTTCACCAAGTATTCAACTGGTTTCAAGGTTTCTTCATCACGGTACATCCCGATATGGCCAACCTTAGCAGCTGGTACCAAACTCAAGAGACCATCGACCATCCCAATCCCTGCACGAAGAATTGGGACAATAGCCAATTTCTTCCCTGCGATTTGCTTTTGAACGGTTTTAGTAATAGGAGTTTCAATCTCAACATCTTCAAGAGGCAATTCACGCAACACTTCGTAGCCCATCAACATAGCAATTTCATCTACCAATTCACGAAAGGCCTTCGTAGAGGTATCCGTGCGACGGAGAATAGACAATTTGTGTTGAATCAGTGGATGTGTAATAACTTCTAATTTTCCCATTTTGAGATCCTTCTTTCTAAGCTGTTATTATTCAAAAAAGAGCTATGATAAAAGCGGAGTCAAGCTCTACTCTTTCTTTCAGTCCCTCTTTGATACTCACAGCACATGGAAATCTTCATTTCCAACTTTACATTCTTCTTATTATACCAAATTTTACCAAAAAAAGAGAGCCCTTACACTTAATTTTTTAAGTTCGGACTCACTCTTTCTATCAATCAATTACAACCATTCTTTGTATTTCTTAATATAGATACGTTTGACAACCGTCACACTCAGCATATAGAGGACGATAATCGCAAACAATAGAACAAAGTACAATCCATTTAGTTGGCTCAACTTCAAGATAGAAGCCAAAGGACTATATGGAAGGGAGGTTACAAAGAAGGCTGCTGCTAGGGTCGTCACCACGACTGAGAAGGCTGGACGACTTTGGATAAATGGAAGTTTTGGTGAACGCAACATATGGATAACCATGGTTTGAGACCACATAGATTCGATAAACCATCCAGTTTGGAACACCATGATAAAGGCTGCTGCATCTGCTGCTCCATGGTTGTAGCCATGACCTAAAATCATAGGAACAACAAGGAAGTAAAGAAGCATGTAGGTAATAATATCAAATACAGATGAAATTGGACCAATCCAGGCCATAAAGCGCATGATAGAGTTTGCTTCCCAGATACGAGGTTTCTTGAGAAATTCCTTGTCGACATTGTCAAAAGGAAGGGCGATACAAGAAAGATCATAGATAAGATTGAGCACAATCAAATGAACGGGAGCCATTGGAAGGAAAGGCAAAAAGATGCTGGCAAAGAGAAGAGAGAAGATGTTCCCGAAGTTAGAAGAGACCGTCATCTTGATGTACTTGGTCATATTGGCATAGACCTTGCGGCCTTCGACCAAGCCTTTTTCAAGAACCATCAAGTCCTTATCTAGAAGGATGACATCTGCTGTTTCCTTGGCAATATCCACAGCGGTATCCACGGAGATCCCAACGTCTGAGACCTTCATGGATGGAGCATCGTTGATCCCATCTCCCATGTAACCAACCTTGTGGCCATTATTCTTGAGGCAGAGGATGATCCGCGCTTTTTGATCTGGTGATAATTTGGCAAAGACCGTTGTTGTTTCCACAACTTGTGCTAACTCTTGGTCTGTCATCGTATCGATTTCGCTTCCCAAAAGAATCCGCTCGACATCTAGTCCTACTTTTTCACAGACAGCTTGGGTGACCTTTTCATTGTCCCCAGTTAAGATCTTGGTGGTTACCCCATATTCTGCAAGAGCTTTGATCGCTGGAGCTGCAGAAGGTTTTGGTGGATCAAGAAAGGCAAGGTAACCAGTTAGGATCATGTCTCGTTCATCTTCAACACTAAAGATGTCATTTTCGTCCAAATCGGTTTTGTAGCTAACACCCAAAACACGAAGTCCTTGTTCATTTAACTGAGCAACTTCAGCGAGGACCTCTTGACGAACTTCATCTGTCAGGCGTTTAATCTCACCTTTGTATTCAACATAAGTCGATACAGAAAGCATTTCTTCCAAGGCACCCTTGGTCACCATGCTGACCACACCGTCTTCGTCTTTGACAATGACACTCATGCGACGACGTTCAAAATCAAAGGGCAATTCATCAATCTTATGGAAGGTTTGATCCAGGTCGCGAACAATTTCATGTTTCTTGGCTTCTTTCTGGGTCCGATTGATAATCGCTCGGTCCATCAAATTTTTTAGCCCGGTTTGGAAATAGGAATTCAAGTAAGCCCGGCGAAGGACTGATAGATCCAACTCGCCATGGATATCAAGCGGATACTCCAAAACGATTTCATCTTGGGTCAAGGTTCCTGTCTTATCAGTACACAAAATATCGATAGCGCCGAGGTCTTGGATGGCATTGAGCTTTTTGATAACGACTTTTTCTTTTGCCATAATGATGGAGCCCTTAGCAAGACTCGCTGTAATAATCATCGGCAGCATTTCCGGAGTCAAACCAACCCCAACGCTGAGGGCAAAGACACCCGCTTCTAACCAGTCACCATCTGTGAGGCCATTGATCACAAAGACAATGGGCACCATCACTAACATGAGCCGAATTAAGAGCCAAGAGATGGTATTCATTTCTCTCTCAAATGAGGTTGGTTCGTCATAAGTGTTGATGGTTTGCTCAATAGCTCCCATCATGGTTTCATCTCCCACGACCAAGACCAAGGCTGTCGCCCGTCCGGAGATGACATTGGTCCCCATAAAGGCCAAACTTTCACTTTCCAAGAGACTATCTAGATTTTGACTGTCGGCTTTTCTGAGACAAACCTTTTCAACAGCATCACTTTCCCCCGTGAGACCAGATTGTTGGACAAAGAAGTCACGGGAATCAATCAAGACCACATCTGCTGGAATCATATCGCCGGCACTCAGTTTGATCACATCTCCTACGACGATTTCATCGATCGGAATTTCTTGTTCCGATCCATCACGCAGAACGGTCGCTGTATTGACAATCATACGTGATAAGTTGCTAGCTGCTTTGTCGCTCCGCAATTCTTGAATGAAGCGGATACCACCAGAGATCAAGACCAAGGTCACAATGATGATGGAGGTCGTTGGATCCTGTTCACCTGGTTTTGCTAGCCAGACATTAGTAATGAAGGAAACCAGCGCAATGACCAACAAAATCACCGTAAAAGGATTGATGATCGATTCGTAGATCTTTTTGATCATGGAATCTTCTTGACCTTTTGTGATGACATTTTCGCCATAAATATCACGGTTTTCTTCTACTTTATCGTCAACCAAACCAAGGGCACTGGTTTTGTAGTTGGCAAAGGTGCTTTCAAGTGGTTCTTGAAGAGCAGCAATGAGTCTTTCTTTATTTGTTTGCATTAGTATCTCCTTTTTCAATCAGGAGCCAATCACTTTTGGAGTCCCTACGACACAAATCAGCGATTGGCTGGTTCGGTGCGGTTCGGGATGATCGTCGATTTGTATCATAGCTCTCTCCTTTCTCTTTTCTTGGTAAGGCATAAAAAAGAGTCCTACCCTCGATCGGTAGGACTCATGAAACTCGTCATTTATTTTTCAATCAAAACTCTCAAAAAACTGACCGTCCAAGCTTTAGCTCCACAAGGCAATGAAATGAACTTAGTCTTGACCTTTGCGATCAGAACTGTTGACCAACGAGTAGTGTCTCCACTGCTTTGCGGTAGTCATCCGTATCCTTGTGGTAGCCTCACCTACCGTATTTCGAGTATATTGTACTCCTTCACTTACAGAAAGTCAACACTTATTTGTGAAAAGTTTCCACCAAGCGTTTGGTGATTTCTTCAATGAGGGTGAAGGGAGCTGCCACATTGAGGCGGGCATGCAAGGTTCCTTCTTTTCCGAAATCTGTTCCACGGTTCAAAATCAATTTGGCTTGGTCATGGATTTTAGCATGCAGCTCATCATCGGTATAAGGATAGGCTGAAAAGTCCAACCAAAGAAGATAGGTGCCTTGGGGTTTCATGACACGGATTTTGGTTTTTTCATGCAATTCATCTACCACATAGTCGATGTGTTTTTCAAAGACTTGCTTGAGCTCTGTCAACCAAGGTTTACCATGGCGATAAGCCGCTTCTGTTGCAATATAGCCCAAGCCTGAAATTTCATGTTGATTATTGGCCAATTGCCGTTGTTTAAAAGCCGTACGAAGCTTTGGATTTTCAATGACCACATAGGAATTTTTTGTTCCTGCAATATTGAACGTCTTGGTTGCACTAGTTAAGATCAAGCTGAAATCTTTAAAGCTTGGATCAACCGTATTAAAGCTAGTATGACGGTGGCCAAACAAGGCCAAATCTTGGTGGATCTCATCTGAAACGAGAAGGACACCATGTTTTTGACAGAGGTGGCCGATTTTTTCCAAGACTTCACGATCCCAAACACGGCCTCCAGGATTGTGCGGATTACACAAAACATAGAGTTTAACCTCTTGCTCCACAATGTCTTTTTCCAGCTGATCAAAATCAATTTGGAAAAGACCATCCTTTTCAACTAATGAATTTTCGATCAATTTTCGACGATTAAGCTTGACACTTCGGGCAAATGGAGGATAGACCGGCGTATTGATTAAGACAGCATCCCCTTCCTTAGTAAAGGCTTGAATAGCTGTTGAAATGGCTGGAACAACACCTTCGATAAAGACGACAGCTTCCTTGTCAAAGGAATAGCCGTGCTCTTCTTTTTCCCAATCAAGGATAGACTGGTAGAGGCTATCCGATGCATAGGTATAGCCGTAGACCATTTGGTCAGCATAGCCGATAACAGCTTCTCGTACTTCTGGAATGACATTAAAATCCATGTCCGCGATCCAAGCCGGAATGATTTCTGGATCTGTCTCAGTTTCTTTCCACTTGTAGGTATGGTGGGTCAAGCGATTCGGTAAAGTCGTGAAATCATATTTGGTCATCTTAAGCCTCCAATGCTTGTTTCAAATCTTCAATCAAATCATCCGCATCTTCGATTCCGATGGACAAACGAAGAAGATCATCTGTCAAACCATATGAATGGCGAACTTCTGCAGGAATGTCCGCATGGGTTTGAGTGGTAGGATAAGTGATCAAACTTTCAACTCCGCCAAGGCTTTCTGCAAAGGTAAAGACTTGAAGGGAATTCAACAAGTTGGGAATTTTTTTCTCATCTTGAATTTTAAAGGAGACCATTCCACCTTTTCCAGTGTAGAGGACTTCTTTGACCTGAGGGGAGGTTTTCAAAAACTCGACTACCTTGCGGGCATTCTCAGTGGAGCGCTCCATCCGGATAGAGAGTGTCTTGAGACCACGGATCAACAGATAGCTGTCAAATGGGGAAAGAACAGCACCTGTCGTGTTCAAATTGTAAAAGAGTTTGTCATACAAGTCTGCCTCATTTGTCACGACAACACCAGCCAAGACATCGTTGTGACCAGCCAGATACTTGGTTGCTGAATGAAGAACAATATCTGCTCCCTCTTCAATTGGGCGTTGATAGATCGGGCTATAGAAGGTATTGTCCACCACAACTTTGGCACCTTTAGCATGGGCCAATTTGGCTAAATGAGCAATATCAAATTCCAACATCAATGGATTGGTTGGTGTTTCAATATAGAGGACATCCACTGGATCATGATCTAGATGGTGGATCAATTCTTCTTCTGTATTGGCATAGGTGAAAGAGAAACGACCCTCTTGCTCTTGTTGGTTAAACCAGCGGAAAGAACCTCCATAAAGGTCACGAACGGCCAAGACTTTTGAACCAACTGGGAAAATGCTAAAAGCAAGCACAATGGCTGACATTCCAGAGCTTGTCGCCAAAGCATAGTCTGCACTTTCGATAGCCGCCAAAGTCTTCTCAGCTGTTGCGCGTGTTGGATTTTTCGTACGGGTATAGTCAAAACCTGTAGACTGACCAAATTCTGGGTGTTGGTAAGTCGTAGAGAAATGCAAAGGAGTCGTCAAAGCTCCCGTTGCTTTATCCGACTTGATTCCTGCCTGTGCCAAAATCGTATTGATATTGCGTTTTTTACTCATATTGCCCTCCGATAAACATTCAATCTAACTGATTACTATTTTATCACTATTATGAGGAGAGCGGTTTTCCCATTTTCAAGACCTAGCTATAGTTTCAAACTATAAGAAAAGGCTGGTCATTTATGTCCAGCCTTTGATTTATTTAATCCGGAATTTTTGTCTGAGACGTGCAGCTTGACCTCCGATAAAGCGGTCAAAATACCGTAGCCATAATCCTAAGGCTCCATAGATAACAACTCCTAATCCGCCAATGACGATAATATAAATCATGCTCGATACACGGCCATTTGGTGGGAAAATCCAGCCCAAAATCAAACCAGCGATCAAGACTCCAAGTAGCATCACCACGGTCAGAATGGAACCAAGCAAGGTCCGCTTGAAGACGATGGTGCGATTAAACTGAGTAATGGTTTGGATCTCCCGATACATGAGAACGATTGGGACCATTAAGGCAATGGTCGTTGACAAAAGCGGACCATAAGAACGAAAGACCAAAATAAATGGAATTTGTAGGACCAATTTCACCACTACACCATAAAGGAAGTAGCGGATGGCCTTACGATTTTGAAAGAGGGCTTGAATCATTGGCGATAAGACCGTGTAAAGACCGAGAATTACGGTCTGCAACATCGCTACGATGAAGAGTCCTAAGGCCAAGCCATCTGGTTGCCCATAAAATACCGTATAAAGTGGTTTTGCGACTGCTACTGCACCAAAGGTGGCTGGAAGCAAGAAAGCTAGCAACATGGTCAAGTTATCCTGTACAAGCTTTCCAGCCGCTTTTAGGTCCCCCTTCACATAATTCTCTGTCAACAGAGGAATCCCAACTCCCCCAATCGAAGTCGCTACCGCAATCAAGATCATGGTAATTTTGTTTGGATTAGCAGAGAAATAACTAAACATGACCAAGAGCTGCTTTTGACTATAGTCTGTGAACCAAGACATGACATTGATAAAGGTCATCTGGTCAACAATTTGGAAGAGCTGAATCGCGGAACCTGTGATGATAAAAGGAATAGCCTCACGAATCGTATCGATCAAGAGAGCCCGAGTATCAATCCCATCACTTCCCTCTTGCTTTCTAAAAATAGAAGAGAGCAAGCCTGTCTTTGCAAGGTAATAAAAGAGCACCAGAAGGCTCGCTCCCATCCCAATAAAAGCAGCAAAGGTCGATTGCGTCACAGCTTGCACATAATCACCTGAGCCAATCTTCATAATGAAGAAGGTCGTGAGCAACATCCAGATGACCCGAATGACTTGTTCTGCAATCTGGCTAATGGCGTAAGGCTTCATGTTGTTAAAACCTTGGAAAAATCCCCGAATGACACTCATCGAAGGAAAGATCAGGACAGCCCAAGAAAGGCTCTGCATGATCGGAATCAACTCTTTTCCCCCACCTGAAAGACTCGCAAAGACAGGAGACAAGAGATACATGAGAATGGCAAATCCAAGGCCTAGAATTCCCATGAATTTCAAGAAGCCCCGAATCAAAGCAAAGCTATGATCGGCTTGGTCCCGGGTATTGTACTTGGCTACTTGCTTGGCAACAGCTACGGGTACTCCGGCTGTCGAAATCAAGAGAAACCAAGCATAGATATTGTAGCCCATTGTAAAAAGACCATTGGCTTGTGGCCCATATTTTCCCATCCAAATATACCAAGGAATAATATAAGCAGCTCCTAGCAAACGGCTGATAAAGTTGCTGGCTGTCATCCAGGCAGTCCCGCGTAGCATCTGGGCTTGCTGGTCATTTTGTTCGTGACTCATAAACGTCCTCTTTCGTTTCTTCTTCTCTTCATTATAAACTTTTCCATGTTACTTGTAAAATTCAGACTTTCGGTTTACAATAGTTTTATGATTACAATTGAACAAACCCTCAACATTTTAAAACAAGACCAAAATTTCCGAGAAGTTCTAGTAAATGGTGAATACTACTACCATCTAGAAGGAACAAGTTTTGATGCTATTAGCTATGATAGCCGTAAGGTTTCTGCTAGTACCCTCTTTTTTGTTAAAGGGGCCAACTTCAAAAAAGAATACCTGGAACAGGCTATTTCTAATGGACTCGGCTTTTATGTCTCTGAAAAAGATTATGAAGTTGGTATTCCTGCCATCCTCGTCAATAATATCAAACAGGCCATGAGCTTAATCGCCATGGAGTTTTATGGACACCCTGAGAAACAATTAAAACTATTGGCCTTCACAGGGACTAAGGGAAAGACAACCGCGGCCTATTTTGCTTACCATATTTTGGAACAAAGTCACCGACCAGCTATGCTGTCGACCATGAATACAACACTGGATGGTAAAAACTTCTTTAAATCGACCCTGACAACTCCAGAGAGCTTAGATCTTTTTGCCATGATGGCTGAGGCAGTAGCCAATGATCGGACCCACCTCATTATGGAAGTTTCCAGTCAAGCTTATCTAGTGAAACGGGTTTACGGTCTGACCTTTGACGTTGGTGTTTTTCTCAACATCAGTCCTGACCATATTGGACCGATTGAACACCCAACTTTTGAGGATTATTTCTACCACAAACGTCTCCTCATGAAGAACAGCCAAGCCGTTGTCATCAATAGTGATATGGATCATTTCCAAGTTTTAGCGGACCAAGTCGCGAAGCAAGACCACGATTTTTATGGAAGCCAGTCTGAGAATCAAATTGAAAACTCTAAGGCCTTCAGCTTCTCAGCCACTGGTAAATTAGCTGGAAACTATGAAATCCAACTGATTGGACATTTCAACCAAGAAAATGCTGTGGCTGCCGGACTTGCCTGCCTTCGCCTAGGTGCGAGCCTCGAGGATATCCAAAAAGGGATTGCTAAGACGCGCGTTCCAGGCCGAATGGAAGTCTTGACTCAGAAAAACGGCGCTAAGGTCTTCATCGACTACGCCCATAATGGAGATAGCTTGAAAAAACTGCTCTCAGTTGTTGAAACCCATCAAACCGGGACCATTTCACTGGTCCTTGGATCAACTGGGAATAAAGGAGAGAGCCGCCGCAAGGACTTTGGCTCACTCTTAGAAGACCATCCTGAAATCCAAGTCTTCCTCACAGCGGATGATCCCAACTATGAAGATCCTTTGGCTATCGCTGAAGAGATTAGTAGTTTTATCACGCGCCCTGTCGAGAAAATCGCAGATCGCGAACAAGCCATTCAGCTGGCTATGGCGACAACCAGCAAGCCTGAAGATGCTGTTATTATCGCTGGAAAAGGAGCAGACTGCTACCAAATCGTAAATGGCGTTAAAGAAGAGTATCCAGGTGACGCCGCCATCGCTGAACGTTATCTATAATCAAAAAAAACAAGGCTAGGAAAATTCCTAGCCTTTATTTTTTTATAAAAATGAATCGTTCTTTATCAAATTCGACAGCTAACTCATACTTTCCATCTTCATTTTGAATGATGTAGCCCAATAAAACTAAACTGTCGACAAAGATGTCCTTGCGCTTTTGCTGGACTACTTCTTTTTTGAGGAACTTGAGCAAAAAGCTAGTCATATACTTGAGAGCATACTCAGGATTGACATCTCCCAAAATAGCATAGAGCTTTTCTTGCTCCTCTGTCAATGGATATTGGTGAGCAACCTTGTAGAAGTAATTGGAAAGGGTCTGTGCATGTCGCGCAAAGTCCGTCTCCTCTATGAGAATCGCTTCATTGGTAGTATTGCGGAGTTCCGTTTGGAAGACCTTGGCTTTTAATTCTTGATAAACTGCACTGTCCTCTCGGACAAAGACCTCCTGATCCAAATCGACAAGATCAGCTGACTCCAAGAAAGGCAGGTTGAGGGTGTAGCGTTTATTTTCTCGAAGGATAAAGCCCGCTTTGATATATTCCTCCATCAGCTTATCCACTGGTTGATCTGGAAATTGGGCCTTGATTTGCCGCAGGATCACATCGTCGTGCTGATCCAAAAAGTTGATCAAGTCCTTGAAAAATGGCTGACGTGTCAAACGTGTGGGATTAATGATTGTAATCATCCAAATACCTTTCTTTAAACTGTAGCTGTAGTGATTGGGCTAACTGACTAGGATTGGTCCCGGGCTGATCCAAAGGAACCGCTAGACCAAGCTCTCTGTAGTAATCTTCCCAAAACGGACTAATCTCTTGTTCTCCTTCCCCAAACCTCATGGGAATGGTCTCAAAAATAGGAAGTAGTTCGGCAATGAACTGGGAACAGTAATAACCATCTCCATCCGGGTAAAAGGAAGCATTGTAGGGAGCACCTAAAAGACTCTCTGCCCGCTTTTTGACTTCTTTGAGATCGATTCCCGAATAGCGATAAAGGTCATAGACTTTCTCAGCTTCAAAGAAATCTTCAGGGGATTGGGCAAGGACGCCACCTTCTACCGTGGCATGATAAATGAATCCGTCCAAAAAGATGGCCACATGGCTATAGTTGCCAGTTGATGCCTGGATGGCCTGCCCCATTTCTGTATTTTCACTGACAAAAATCAAATCGCCCGTCTCCAACATGGTCTTCTCCTAGCAAAAAAGGAGCCGAAACTCCTTTTTAACGATGGGTTTCCCCATTTATCATTAGCCATTAAAGCTTTCAGTCAATTGAGGTACCACTTGTTTCTTACGTGAAACAGCGCCTGGAAGGAAAGCGTGGTTGTTTTCAAGTTTGAAGTTGAAAGCTGCTTCTACCTTGTCCATATTAGCACCAAGGGCAAGAATTTCTGAGTTTGAGTTGACGATGTCTGTAATCATCAAGACAAAGTCAGAGTACCCGTTAGCTGCATTGGCAGCTTGGATGGCTGCTTCGATTTCAGCTTGGCGTTCCAAAACTTCAGCAATATCAACTGTGTTCACTTGAGCCACACGAACGTTATTTCCGTTCAATTCAAAAGTCTTAGCATCGATATCGATCAATTCTTCTGCTGATTTGCTTGCCAAGTTGGTACCAGCCTTGAGCATGGCAAGACCGTATTCTTCCAAGTTGACACCAGCCAATTCAGCCAATTCTGGCGCAATCACCTTATCAGATGGGTGTGTTGTTGGAGATTTCAAAAGAAGGGTATCTGAAATCAAACCTGAAAGCATCAAACCTGCCAATTCTTTTGGCACTGCTACACCGTGTTCTTTGAACATGCGGTATACGATAGAAGATGCTGATCCAACTGGTTCCAGACGCATGTATAGTGGGCTAGCAGTTTCAAAGTTTGCCACACGGTGGTGATCCACTACACCGTAAACTTCTACTTCAGCGATATCTGAAACAGATTGTTGGAATTCATTGTGGTCCGTCAAGATGACTTGCTCTGCCCCTTCTGCTTTAGCTGATGTGATGACGCGTGGTGCTTCCACACCAAAATAGTCCAATACGAAAGCTGTTTCTTCATTTGGAGTTCCAAGAGCCACTGCTTCTGTATCCAAACCATAAGCTTCTTTTGCAAGATAAGCAAAAGCTACAGATGAGCCGATAGCATCTGAGTCAGGATTTTGGTGACCAAAAACGAGAATTTTTGACATATTTCTACCTCTTTATTTCATTTATAGATTCACTCTATTTTAACACGTTTTTCCGTTTAAAGAAAGGGAAGAACAATGCATTTCACTAGAAAAAACAGTTGGGATTGCCAACTGTTTTTCTTCTTTATCCTTTGACCCGTTTCAGGTAATCTTGGTAACTTTCTGTTTCCATCAAATCTTTTGCATTTTGGACCCGTTCTTTTGTCGGTGGTTTCACACCCTCCAATTTGTACGGAATTCCCAATTCACGCCATTTGAATTCCCCCATAGTATGGTAAGGAAGGATCTCAAATTTATCAACATTTTTAAGGGTTTTAACAAATTTCCCAAGTTCGATCAGGTCATCATCTCGGTCTGTAAGCTCAGGCACCAAGACGTGGCGAATCCAAACGGGCTTGCCAATATCAGACAAATACTTGGCACAAGCTAGAATCGTTTTATTGGTATGGCTGGTCACAATTTTGTGACGTTCATCATTGATTTCCTTGATATCAAGAAGCACCAAGTCTGTCACCGCCATCAAGCGGTCGAATTTTTCCAAATAACGAGGTGTATTCCGGAAAGGAAGGGCACAGGTATCCAAGGTACAATGAATGCCCAACTCTTGAGCCTTGGTGAAGAGGGCAATCAAAAAGTCAATCTGCAAGAGGGCTTCTCCACCACTGACAGTGATTCCCCCTTTTTCGCCCCAAAATCCACGATAACGGAGGGCTTCTTCTAGGACATCATCCACGGTCCGTTCACGGGACTTGTTGGTTTCCATTGCCCAAGTATCTGGATTGTGGCAGTATTGACACCGCATTTGACAGCCTTGAAGGAAGACAATAAAGCGGATCCCAGGCCCGTCTACTGCCCCAAAACTTTCTGTTGAGTGTACCATTCCTGTTACTTTTCCATAGTCAACTGTTTCATTTTCCATTGAGGAACCTCTTCTCTTGAAAACGTTTTATGGTTTTATTATAACACGATTCCATCTATTTTAAAGAGTTTAAGCTTCTTTTTGAAAAGAAACTGTTCTTTTCAGTATGTTTCATTGTCCTAGTACAGTTTCTAATTTGGCACTATCTGTCCTGTATTTTAGGAGAAAAAAAGGAGCCAGCGACTCCTTTTTTAGATCTTTCTTATGAAACACGTTAGTGAGTAGTCCTTTTCTTCTTATACCAGACAAGACTCATCGTAGCTACTGCCACTCCAAAAAGGGCTAGATAGCTTGTTTCTTGTCCAGTTGATGGAAGGATTTTCCGCTTGCCTGGTGTCTTGGTTTGTGTTGTTGCCTCTTCCTTGTCATCTTGCTTCTCATCTTCGTTCTTGCCCTTCTCTTTGCTTTCAGATGTTGAACTCTTTTGTTCATTAGCTTGGGCCTGATGAGGGACTAGTTGAGATCCTGTATTCGATGAAGAAGGGCTAGTTTGATCCGTTGCTTGACCTGTATTTACTTGTTGATCATCCGTCGGCGTTCCTGGAGTTTGTGCTCCACTAAAGTCGATTTGGACCAAGACAGGATCATGGTCTGATGCACGACCGTGTTCCTTCATAAAGGAAGCATTGATATGGACTGGTTCAAACCTTGCTTTAGCTGCCATGTTGTTTGAGATAAAAATATTATCCAAAACCTGATTGCTTCCACGGTAGAAATAAGAATAGCGATCGCCTGCATCATGTTGGGCCATTAAGTTTGTTAGTTCGTTGCCAGCAAGGATCTGCGCCGTGGTTGAGAAATCGTAGTCATTAAAATCACCCGTCAAAACAAAGGTGGTCTTCGGATTTTGCTTCAAGCCTTCTTGAACGAATTGATGGATGACACTAGCTTGTGCTTCACGAGTTGGCAAGGTATGTTCCACTGCTGGTTGGCTTGCCCCATAAATAGCATCATCTCCGATTTTTGATTTCAAGTGATTAGCAATCACCACAACTGGTTGACCTTTGAATTCAAATTCAACAGCTAAGGACTTGCGAGTATGATCAAACGATGGGTCATTAGGGGCAATCCGAGCTGGATTTTTAACCAGGTGTCCCTTGTCAAATTGCGCTGCCTCGTTGCTAGTTGCTGCCTCTTTTTTGGCTAAGGTTACGCGTTCTGGATTGTAGAGGATTCCCAAACGAATATTGGAACCAGGCTTTCCTCCGTCAGCGCCATCTACTGGAGCAACCTCCGTATACTCATAGCTCTTGCCACCCAATTCCTTGATCCGATTGGCTAGTTTGCGTCCACTTTCAACACCACTGGTCGTTCCGTCATCCACACTACCATTATTGTCCTGCACTTCGATCAAAGTAATGATGTCTGGATTGTGAATTTCATGGATAAAGGAATTGGCAATCAGCGTCACCTTATCCTCTGGGGTTTCATTTTTGGCATTGTTGGCCGAGAAATTTTCAATATTGTAGGAAGCGATGGTCAGCTTGTCCTCACTTGGTTGGGTTTGAGCTGCTTGACGCTGCAAACCACCATCTTGGACTGTCAACTGTTGAGTAGGTTCTAACTTATAAAAGCTATTCCGATACGTTACCACTCCTGTTACGTCTTCTGTAAAGTAATCCTTGGCTTTTGCGACAAATTGATTCCCAACATAAATCGGGATCGTCGCTGTATTTTGCGCATGTGGCCGTAGATTCAGACCTCCAATATTGTTTAAAGGAAGGCCAGTAAAATCTTCTCCCAAGACATAGATATCTCCTTTATACTGGGGACCAAGGACATGCGGTTTCTTCACCACCGTGAGCATTCCTTCCAGGCTTTCCCAATAATCGAGGGCATCGGTTTCTGGAGTATAAGCCGTCGGATTAGGCTTCACTTCTGCTGGCATCTCCGCAGTGATATTCACAGCTTCTGGAAGAGGGGCTGACCCATCTTTGGTGATCCAAGTGTCAACCAGCATGGTCACCGTTAAACTATTCGTCGGTTCCTTAAAGGTCTTCCCGGCTCCCAAAGTGACTTCCTCCATATAGCCTTCCTTGACGGTACCGGTGATTTTCACCTTATCGCCGACTTTCACCTTGTATTTGGAAACAACATAAATCCCATCTGAAGTACGGCTATTGCCATCCGATTCAATATCTTGGGCATAAAAACCATAGCGGTCTGTCTTAGTCACCACTGCATTTTTGATGGCTACCTTTTGGCCTTCCAGTGGAGAGCGTTGCGCTTCCCCTTGAATGTCCCCGATCTTAACCGTTTTCTCCTCAGCAGCGTCTGAGGAACTGCTAGATGTCTCTTCTTTATCACTCGAAGCTCTCGTCGTAGCGTCTGTAGTTGTTGTTGTAGCAGAAGTCGAACTATTTGTCGAGCTTTCCTCGCTGCTAGTGTTCGTCACAAGCGCTGGCTCTGAAGTCGAAGCTGTGGTCTCGTCTGCAACTACCGTGAGGGCACTGCTAAAGACCCCCAACTGACTAGCCAATAAGGTGGCTACTCCCAGTAGGCGAATCTTTTTACCGTTTTTTCTCATGCGTTTCTCCATCCCTAAAAAGTTTTCCTCTTTTATTATAAGGGAATGACTTTGTATTTTCAAGCGCTTTCAAAAATATTTTTCAAAAAAAAAACACTTCGACCAAAAAAGATCGAAGTGTCAAGAACTTAAGCTAAAATTGCCAGTGTCTGATACGGTTTCAGAATTACTTTTTCAGAAAGCTTTACATTCTCATAGTTGGACAAGAGCACGCGCCCTGCTTGGTAGTCTTTTGGAATCGCTACTTCGACTTCACTTCCATAGAAATGATTGAGTACCAAGAGTTTTTGACCGTCTAAGTGGCGTTCAAAGGCATAGACTTCTTGACTATCTTCAAGTGCTGGCTGATAGCTGCCTTCTGAAATGATCCGCATTTCTTTACGCAAGCGAATCAATTTTTTATAGAAAGTAAAGATTGGTCCGTCGATCTCCTTTTCAACGTTGATGTCTTTATAGGATTTCCCAACTTTCAACCATGGGGTCCCTGTTGAAAAATCAGCATTTAGAGAAGCATCCCATTGCATGGGTGTACGAGAATTATCTCGTGACTTAGCTTGGATAATCTTGAAGGCTTGCTCAGGTGACTTGCCTTGGTCCAAGAGCATTTGGTAAGCATTAATGGACTCCACATCCACATAATCTGCCATCGAATCATAGTCTGGATCAATCATGCCGATCTCTTCACCCATGTAGATATACGGAGTTCCACGTGACAAGTGAATGCTGTCAGCGAGCATGGTCGCTCCTTCATTGCGGAAGTTCTTGATATCCACAAAGAGATTCAAAGCACGAGGTTGGTCATGGTTATTCCAGAAGAGGGCACTCCAACCACCTCGTTCACTCATTTCCTTGCCCCAGGTATGGTAGAGACGCTTGAGCTCTTGCAGGAGGAAGGCTTTATCGAGACTGTTCAAGGGATGGGTTCGCAAGTTTCTAGACAAGCGAACTTTGACTTCCCCGTTTCCCAATTAACCAGCTACCAAGAAATCGTCAAAGCTTCTGTTCTTCACTCAGAAACCAATATCATTCGTTTGGAAAAGATCAGTATCGATGAAAAAGGCACTAAAAAGACAGGTTTCCCCCTTCACCGATTGGTTTGGAAAGTAACCCGGCAACGGGTGGTGGATGGTGTCTCTTCTGTCTTAGATATTGATTACCTAGACAGAGAGCTCATCCCTGGCCTGACCAAGGAAATTGCCCAGCACTCTATCTACCAATATATAGAAGAAGACTTGGAATTGCAGATTAGCTATGCCAAAAAAGAAATTTTGATTTCACCAATCGATAATCGTGACAAAATCTTACTGGATCTTGGAAAAGACAAACACGTGGTGACAGTCCGTTCCCAAGTTCACCTAGCAGACGGACGACAATTCCAATTCACCGAAAGTCGACACATATTAGACAAGTTTCATTTTGTCGACTATGCAGAGCGGAGGAAATAAAAGGAGGCTGGGACAAAAGTCCTAGCCTCTCAGTTATCTTTGTATTGTCGAGTAAGACGCAGTGATTGAGTGGGCTCTACTACGCTGATTTCATCAGCTTTTACAGCCCTACTCAACTGTGCGGAGGTGGGACGACGAAATCGAATTCTAACGAATGACCGATTTCTGTCCCACTCTCTTTTATTTTATCCCAAGACCAATTCATCACTCACCAAAGTTTCACCACTGTTTTGTTGGAAGAGGCGCATCAAATCTTCAACCGTTAGGTTTTTCTTTTCTTCTCCTTTGACGTCGACAACGATCTTGCCTTGGTAGAGCATGATCAAGCGGTTGCCGTATTCGATAGCATGGTTCATATCATGCGTAATCATCAAGGTTGTCAAATCATGGCTTTCCACGATCTTTTGGGTCAATTCCATGACCATTTCACTAGTCTTTGGATCGAGCGCTGCGGTATGTTCATCCAGAAGCAAGAGTTTTGGTCTAACCAAAGCTGCCATGACCAAGGTCAAAGCTTGACGTTGCCCACCAGACAAATATTGGGTATCTACCTTGAGACGATTCTCTAAACCGATATTCAGTTCCTTCAAGGCTTCACGGAACAATTCGCGATCTTTCTCCCGAACTCCCCAGCTCAAACCACGAGATTTCCCCCGACGTTGGGCAATCGCCATATTTTCTTCAATGGTCAAACGAGAAGCCGTCCCCATCTTAGGATCTTGGAAGACACGCGCAATATCTTTCGCACGCTTCCGAACACTCGTATTTTTAATGGAGTTACCTTCTAGCAAGATATCCCCTTCATCCACGACTAGATTTCCTGCCAAGATGTTCATCAAGGTTGATTTCCCAGCTCCATTTCCACCGATAACCGAAATGAAATCTCCTTCTTCCACTTGGAGATCCAAGCCTTTTAAGACATGGTTTTCATTAACCGTTCCTGCTTCAAATGTCTTATGAATGCCTTCAATTGATAATAATGTTGCCATACTTTTCTCCTACTTATTTCCTAACTTCAATCCACGAACACGAAGACGTTTTTGCGCCTCAGGAGCGAACAAGACAATCGCAAGCAAGATCGCATTGAAGAGACGGACCATATTTTGATCGAGATTTGGGATCTCGTAAATATTTAAGATAATCAAACGGTAAACAATGGCTCCAACCCCGATTGAAAGCAAGCGCCAACCAATGGTCAATTCGTGGATCAAAACTTCAGCGATAATCACAGCACTCAAGCCGACTACGATCGTCCCTGTCCCAGAAGTCACATCTGAGAAACCATCATTTTGTGCAAACATGGCTCCACACAGGGCAATCAATCCATTTGAAATCATGTAGCCCAACATCTTCATGTTATCTACATTGACCCCGTTGGCCTCACTCATTGGAATGTTATCACCAGTCGAGCGCAAAACCAAGCCAAGTTGCGTCTTCATTAAGAGGGTCAATAAGATACAGACGATGATCAAGCAAGAAATGCTAATCAAAAAGACAGCTTCTTCATTAGAAAGACCTAATTTCATCACACTCTTGAAAATGGTACTAGAATCTCCGATAGAAAGGTTAGGAACCCCTCCCATGATTTTGATATTGATAGAGTAGAGACCGGTCAAAGTGACAATCCCTGTCAAGAGGGCTGGAATTTTCATTTTTGTATGGAGAATTCCAGAGACCAATCCTGCGATCATTCCGGCTAGGAAGCCTAAAAAGGTTGCAAGCCAAGGATTTCTTCCGGCTTGAATTTGGGATGCTACAACTGCTGCCCCAAGTGGAAAGGCTCCTTCTGCCGTCATATCAGCAATATCTAAAATTCGAAATGTTAAGTAAACACCGATCGCCATGATCGACCACAATAAACCTTCTGATAAACTTGATAAAACAAAATTCATCTCAAACCTCCTATTTTTCTACCTTCAACGAGCTAATATCAATTCCAAGCTCTTTAGCCATCTCTTTATTGGTATGCAATTCTAATTTTTCAGGTGTTTCAACTGCGACTTTTCCAGGTTTCTCACCCTTCATGATGCGAACAGCCATCCGAGCAGCTTGTCTTCCCAATTCCTCATAATCAGTACCAAAGTTGTACAAACCACCAGTAGCCACCATCTCAGCAGACCCACCAAAAACTGGCACCTTATGGCTGATAGAAATCTGTTTGACAGTGTCCATTGTAGAAGAGATAATATTGTCCGTCGGAACAAAGACGATATCTGCCTCTGACATGATACTGTCTGCTGCAGCTTTCACATTGTTACTATCAAGAATTGTTTTTTCAACCACTTGATAGCCCTTAGCTTCTAGGATCTTCTTCGCATTGTCTTTTTGGACGACGGAGTTAGGCTCACTTTGCGTATAGAGAATCCCAACTGTTTTCGCCGTTGGAAGCACTTGCTTAATCATGTCTACCTGTGTAGCGATCGCATCTTCTGACTGGTCACTTGTCCCTGTGATATTGCCACCTGGTTCTTTCAAGTTTTTCACCAATTTCGCTACCAAAGGATCTGTGACAGCTGAGAAGACAATAGGTGTTGATTTAGTGGTATTAGCCAAACTTTGTGCAGAAGGGGTTGCAATCGCAAAGACTAGATCACTTTCTTCTGCCAATTGTTTAGAAATATTTTTCAGATTTCGTTGCTCCCCTTGAGCATTTTGGAAATCGATCTGAATATTTTTCCCATCTACATAGCCCTCTTTCTTCAACTCCTCGATAAAGCCTTTTCGTGTCGCATCAAGCGACTTATGGGTGATGTACTGGGAAATCCCAATTCGAAAGACATTCTCTTTTTTAGTATCCTTTAGGTGGTGTAAGGTCACCAATGATGTTAACAGAAGTCCTACAACCAGGACAGGTGCTAGCAATTTTTTCACTACTTTCATTTTTTGACTCCTTTTCTGCAAAATAAACAAAAAATCCGCTTAGATGATTCTCTAAACGGATGCTTGAAATTCTCCAACAAGTTACAAAACCTCGGTCCATTTAGATACTAGCTCTATGGACCATCATCAAAAATCTTAGCCACATAGATACAAACAAATTGCTTGGGTTGTTTGCATCCATGAGATCATGTCTACAAACACTATCTAAAGTAGCTAAAGTAGAATTTTTGAATAGAAATGGCTTGTTGTTTCATGTTTATTTTCTGCTTTCTTTATTTATGGGTATTATCTTACCGTAATTTATTTTTGATGTCAAGACTATTTCAGAAATTTTTGAAATTTTTTGAAAATTCAACTGGTCCTGACAAGAAAAAAACAGAGGCTGGAACACATCCAGGCCTCTATTTTCTAATCTTCTTTTGATTTAGTTTCTTCATCTTCCTCGACGATTTCAGAAATTTCAACTTTCACCTTGGTCACACGACCATTTTTTACTTTGTCATTTGTCAAAATGAGGTGTTTCTTTTGACTATCGACTTCACAGCTGAGTCGCTCTTTCAAGGTTGGAATTCGCCCAACCTCTGTCAGATAATACCCTGCAATGGTATCCACATCATCACTTTGCAACTCAACATCAAAATATTCGTTAAAGTCATTTAGTGACATGGCTCCTTGTACGACATAGGTATTGTCCGCAATTTCAAAGACATCAATTTCTGCTTTGTCAGTCTCATCGTCAATTTCACCGACGATTTCTTCCAAGAGGTCTTCAAGAGTAACCAAACCAGACATCCCACCATATTCATCAAGCAGAATGGCCATTTGATTTTGGGTATTGCGCAATTCCTTCAAAAGATCATCCACAAAAATGGTCTCTGGAACAAACAAAGGTTCTTGTAAAATTTTTCTTAAGACAATATTATCAAAGCCATTGATAAATCCTTCGTTCAAGAGACGTTTGGTATGGATGAGACCGATGACATTGTCCTTGTCATCATCATAGACAGGAATCCGTGAAAAGTTTTGCTTAAGGATACTTTCAATGATTTCTTTGGTATCATCATTGATATCAACCATGAAGGCATCTGTCCGTGGCACCATGACTTCACGCGCTACCATTTCATCTAATGAAAAGATCCCTTGGAGCATCTCAATCTCGTCCGCATCTAGTGTTGCTTCACTATTGGTCAGCATATACTCGATTTCATCCCGCGTCATCTTTTCATCCGGATCATCGAATTCCATTGGCGTGATACGGCTCAAAAGGTTGGTCGACGCTGAAAGCAACCAAACAAAGGGGCTAACAATTTTTCCTAATAAAATGACAATCGGAGCCGTTCGAACAGCTAACTCATCTTTCAGGTTCATAGCGATTCGTTTCGGATAGAGTTCCCCAAATACGATCGAAATATAAGTCAAAAACGCTAGAGATAAAAAGCTTCCAGCTGCAATAGCCGTTTTAGTATTGCCCATCCATCCAGCAATAACATGACCAAGGCTATCTGCAAGACTCGCCCCAGATAAGATGGTAATCAAGGTGATCCCCACCTGAATAGTGGATAAAAAATGGTTGGGCTGTTCCAA
Source organism: Streptococcus mobilis (assembly GCF_059727625.1). NCBI lineage: Bacteria > Bacillati > Bacillota > Bacilli > Lactobacillales > Streptococcaceae > Streptococcus > Streptococcus mobilis. The sequence continues at coordinate 650,411 of NZ_AP041823.1, read as the reverse complement.
AACGCTAAGAAGACGAATGTATTTTTTATCTCCTTCTTCAGCCTTTTGCACTACACGAGAACGATTCAACGATACCATTGACATTTCGGTTGCCGAGAAAAAGGCGTTCAATAATGTCAAAACAATCAATAAAATAAATTCCAGTAAAATTTCCTGACTGCCAGGGTCTTCCATGGATACTTTCCTCCAGTATATAATATCGTATATTATACCACAAAATATGAGAGCCTGCATTCTTCTATGTCATTTTCTTTTTTTACCATCAAAAAATCAGGACCAGGTCCTGATTTTAGTGCTCTGCACTGGTAAAATCATAAAAGAAGGCATTGAGTTTTTCAACCAGCTCTAGCGATGAGAGACTACTTGTACAGATAAAAGGTTTTTTCTTTAATTCCGGCATCATAAAGTTGGCCACCACGACATCTGCATCTGAAGCTTCGATATCCTCTACTGTTAGATTATACTTGATCATCTGAGTAAATTCAAAGTTATCCGTACAGTAGAAATCTAGAAAATCGATCATGGATTTAGCATGGTGGTCATCAAAACGACTGATAATCAAGACCTTAATGGACTTCCGGCGGCGCAATAATTGTGGTAAGAGACGTTCCCAGTGAGTGTAGACCGTGTAGATCATGTGCTTGATAATTTCTTCATTCAGATTATGCTTCATGGTCTTCATATAAGTGATGATATGGTCTCTCAAATCATCATAGAAGGCTGGGAAGATGCTCATAAAATCTTCGTTGGTATTGGTCTTGGTATCAAATAAGAGGAACTCCGAGAACAATTCCTTCCGACCTAAGTGAGCTGTATTATGAACGTGCATCAACATCTCATCAAGATTTTCGATATCTAAATCATAGGTATAGCATAGATCTTTGAACATATCTTTAATGAGTCTAGTGGATTCTTTTGCATAAGGATCTGTTTCTGCGGCCTCAATCAAGCTTTCTGGGCTGAAATAGAAATTTTCTTGAATAAAGATGATGAAGAACTGCTCCAGCACTTTTTCATTTAACTCGACACCCAACTGCAAGCTAAAGTAGCGCAACATCTCCTCAACATTGGTCACCCCTTGATATTGATCTTTATAGGCTTCAAAGGTCGTTGGAATGTCGATGAAATAGCCTTGCTTAATACGTGATAAGTACACTGTCAAGAGAACTTTGTAAGACTTAATGACAGAGAAGGTCAATGGATAGCCATAGAGCTTGAAGAAGAAGGTGATCAAATCGGTCACGGCCTCTTCCTTAAATTCTGGGAAAGGCCACTCCATATAGTAATAACGTTCCGCAAAATACTGGGCATAGAAGAAACGAACATCTACTTCATCCCCGACAAGATTCAAGGGTTTCAAATCAATCTTTACATTGTATTTAGTTTGAAGCTTCTGATTAATCGTCCGAATCAAGCGGTAGAAAGACTGGTAACTCAGATCAAACTTTCTGCAAATATATTCATTGGAAACATCCTTGTGGAAGAAGAGGTATTCAATCAAGGCGAAGGCTTGTGATTCTTTAAAAAAGTGATGGTAAATCACCTCAAGACCAACCGAATCTTCATAACTGATCTTGATCCCATTGGTAGAGGATTCAATTAAAAAATCATCAAATGTACTACGAAGATTAGACAAATCTTCTTTTAATGAACGTTCTGTACAATCCAAACGCTTGGCCAACTCTTTCAAGTGGAACCATCTTTTTTCCTTAATCAAGATTTCCAACAATTGCAATTGGCGTCTCTGTTTTTTGGATAAGAGGAGTCTCATCTTTCCCTACCTTTTCATATTTTCTTTCAAAATCACTTATATTTTAACACATTTCATAACACTTGTTGACTTTTTTACGGTATTTTTTCAAAAAAATGTACAAAAAAGACTCCAAGGCCCATATAGGCGCTAGAGTCTAAGATTTATTAATGATTCCAAATTCTTCTTTTTTCTTCTGCTCCTTCGCAGCACGGTGGTTATCATAAAGATTTACCAAGAATTTTACAATTTCTTTCCCAATCGAATAGACTGGAATCGCGACGACCATCCCGATAATGCCGTAGATATTACTTGAGAGCAGTAAGAGAACCATAATGGTAATCGGGTGAACCTTCATCACGCCTCCAACAATACGCGGATAAAGAATATTGCCATCGATCTGCTGGATGATCAACATGTAAATGACTGCTTTGATCATCATATCCATATCGGTAAAAGCATAAGTGATGATCATCGGAATCAAACCGATGGTTGGTCCTACATAGGGAATCAAGTTGGCCAGCCCAGAAAAAATGGCAAAGACCAAAGCATACTTCAATCCAATAAAACTATAGCCAATGTAGGCTAGTGTTCCAATGATCAAAGCATCGATCGAAATACCACTAATATAGCGAGAGACCGTTTCATTCAAACTAACCAAGAGGCTTGAAATGTGGAGTTTGTCATTGCGTAAAATGGTCCGTTCTAACATCGGCAACAATTTCTTGCCATCAATCAAGAAATAAACCAAGAAGACAGGGGTCATGATTAAGATAAAGACCGTATTGACAATGGTGTTAACCACACTTCCTAAACTGTTGGTCACACTATTCAAGAGATTTTGTAGGATATCCATATAAGAGAGATTCAACTGCTGAATCGTCGACTGGATATTTACATTCTGGAACAAAGGATTGGTTGAGAGTTTTCGAACCAAACTTTGGACTTCCCAGTAGAGCCCTTGAGTCGAATTGATCAAGCTGGTTAACTGATTGATCAAGATGGGGAGCAGATAAAAGATCCCTAGACCAATGATCCCAAACAACAGTACTAAGGTGATCAAAATCCCAAACACACGCTTGATTTTTAAGTGTTTTTCTAACAATTCAACAATCGGGTTGGTGATATAGTATAAAAAACCTGCAATTAAAAATGGTAAGAGGATGGTATTCAGAACAGATACAAATGGAGAAATTAAAGTCCCCATTGATTTCCAAATATAGAAAATCACCGTCAATAATAAAATTTCACATGTCCAGAATAACAATTTACTATTTCGAAACATTCCTTACCTCCTGTTTTCTATTCTACCATATTTTATGTTAGAATAAAGGAGATTTTAATCAAAAGGATGAAGTTATGAATAATTTGATTGAACTACAAGACGTCAATTTGATCCGCAATGGAAAAGCCCTTTTAAAAGAGGTTAACTGGCAAGTGAAAGAAAATGAATGCTGGGCGATTTTAGGCCTCAATGGAGCAGGAAAATCGACCCTCCTCAAACTGTTGATGTCTGAATACTGGGCTAGTTCGGGACAGGTAACGGTCCTTGGAACTCGCTTTGGAGAAGGGGGTATTCCTGAGTTACGGAAGCGTATTGGGATCGTTAGCTCCTTTATTTCAGAAAGACTGCCAGAGCATCTTTTGACAGAACAAATTGTCCTAACCGGTCAATACAAGAGTAGTATTTTATATGCTGCATACGGGAAGGAAGAACTAAACTGGGCACGGGATATGCTGACTTCGATTGGGGCTAGCTCTTTGATCGGTCGCAAATACCGGGAGCTCTCCCAGGGAGAAAAGCAGACGGTCCTCATTGCACGAAGCCTCATGGACCAGCCAGATCTGATCATCTTTGACGAAGCTTCAAGTGGATTGGATCTCTTTGCCAGAGAAAAGCTCCTTCGTCAGATCCATCATATCAAACAACTGGATCACGCGCCAACCATGATCTACGTCACCCACCATGCAGAAGAAATTACAAAAGATATGACCCATGTGCTCCTGCTCAAACATGGCCAAGTGGTCGAACAAGGGCCAAAGGAAAACATCCTAACTCCTCATGTCCTTAGCCAGTTTTACGAAGCACCAGTATCCCTTATTGATCTAGGCGATGAGCGACTCTTTGTCAAACCAGAAATAACACACAGAAGACCCTGAATAAATCAAAAAGAGGCTGGGACAAAAGTCCTAGCCTCTTAATTGTTTTTTGATTGTCGAGTAAGACGCAGTGGTTGAGTGGGCTCTACTACGCTGATTTCATCAGCTTTTACAGCCCTACTCAACTGTGCGGAGGTGGGACGACGAAATCGAATTCTAACAAATTACCGATTTCTGTCCCACTCTCTTTTACTTTTACGCTTATCGATTTTGTGCATACTCGATCATATCGTATGGAAGAGTGTTGGCACTTTCTCTTAGGGAGTAGCTTTCTAATTCATTGACATTTTGACGCATACGGCGTGCCTGCTTGGCAGTAATCAGGTGTTGCGCTTCATATTCAAAAATAATCTTACGCTCCAAATAATAGCCTCTCAACATTTCATCGATATTATTCGGTTTCACCCGGTTAATAACCCGCTCCACAAAGGCTCCACTAGTAATAATGGCCGTCTCTCTCAGACGAGATTCTTGCAGGTAAGAGATCAAACTGCTCCGATAAACCCCTTTGAGGTCTTCCAAACTTTCAATGATGATTTCCGTATTGGCCAAATAAAGGGCCGCAATCTGGTCATAATCAATGGCTTCTAACTTTCTATCTTCTCGGTTCCACCAAGTTCGAAAGCCAGAACCTAATGTTAGGATTTCATGGACCAGCAAACGCAAGAGGCGGAAAGAAACCAAGAGGTAGTATGTTAGACGAGACGAAAGGTTGCGATTGACCCGTTGCTCCATATTACGAAGATAGCGTTGGTAGACGCGGTAGCCCCGCTCGCGCATCTTTCCTTCTTCGTAGGCTTGTTCCAAGCCGTCACTTTCAATACTCAAAATCAAGAGCTTCAGCTGTTCCCAGTCCTTTTGAATGAGCTTGTTTTCTTGGCTTAGAATCAAATTTTCAATCCGACCATGGTAGTTATCAATCGCCGCATACAAGGGACCCTTGTGCTTACTGTTCTTTAGGTCTGCTTCTAATTCCATGACAACATCATTTAAAATCGCGATCTGCATCAGGTAGTTATTGGTTTCTTCCTTATCTTCTGATAATTTTGGAAGTACCACTAAGCCAGCAATAAAGCTGACAAGGGTAACTCCTGCCACTAAAAAGAGTAGGACGGGGTATTCTTTTTCGATTTTGGTTGGAATCAAAAGGATCGTTGCAATCGAAACTGTTCCCTTCACACCCGAAAAGGTCAGCAATAAGGCATCTTTCAAATAATTTCTCAATGATTTTTTTAGTCGAACCGTTCGGAACCAATAAAAGAGGTAAACCATGACAAAACGAATTAAAAAGAGCAAGATTGTCAAAAGAAAGACAGAAAGAACTAAAAGAAGATTGTTGTAAATGGGACTACTTAAGATGGGCTTGGCGATCATTTCTAGTTCCATTCCCAAAATCACAAAGACCGACCCATTTAAGATAAAGTTGACCGTATTCCAGACGGTATGGCTCACAGTATCCACCCGGGCTTCAAGAAGGGTAATGTGCTTAAAGCGACTGGCTTTTAGGATCCCTGACACAACCACAGCGATGATACCAGACACATGGAGTTCTTCTGCTAGGAAGAAGGTCAACAGCGGGAGGCTCAGTTCTAATAACAATTCACTGGCAATATCACTAGCGCGAACACTCAAGAGTAAGGTTTGTAGCCAACGGTTCACAAAGGCCGTCAAGATCCCCACCGCAAATCCTCCAATGATGGAGATTCCTAAGGAAATCCCTGCTTCTCCAAGGGAGAAACTTCCGGTCGCAAGGGCTGCCAAGGCCACTCGAAAGGCAACTAGACCTGAGGCATCATTTAGTAACCCTTCTCCTTTTAAGATATTCGAAACCCGCTTTGGAAAGGTAAAGCGCTCAGACAGGGAAGCAAAGGCTACTAAGTCTGTTGGACCTAGAGCTGCCCCTACAGCCATACAAGCTGCTAAAGGAAGGCTCAGCCACAAGGAGTGAGCTGCCCACCCCAAACTAATGGTTGAGATAAAAATTACTGGAAAAATCAAATAAAGAATGATGCGCCAGTGCTTTAAGACAGAAGTAATATCTGCTTCTTCTGCCTCTCGAAATAACAGAGGGCCAATGACCAAAGCCAGAAAGAGCTCTGTATCCAAATGAAAATTTTCTTCTGGAATAAAGAGGGCCCAACCAATGCCCAGTAAGATTTGGAGCAAGGGCAGAGGAAGACTCGGCACAAGTTTATTGGTGACATTTGAGACGATCAAGATCATCGAGAAGATCACTGCATAAAGGAGTAATTCCATCTTCCTCCCTCCCTAACGTTCTTGGCAGCAAGTCTCAAATTGCTGTTTTAACTCCGCAATCTTTTGGTCTGTCTTGGTTACATCCTTGTGCTCAATCTTCTTTTGGCACCGTTCCATCTCAAGCGCAACCAATTTCTTTTTTATTTTGAGCATCTTTTTGGTCATATGGGCTTCATCATAAAAACCGATTGCACGCTCGTGAATGGTTGATTCAACAAAATGGTGTCTCAATCCTTCAATTTTATTTTTTAAATATTCTTTATCCATGACGATAGCTTTCTAATTTTTCAATCATGACCAAAAACGGTGGTTGGTTCACTTGATTCAGTGTCCGGTAGATCGTCGCTGTGTAATCTTTTTGAGGGAGCTGACTGACAAAATCTAGCACTGCATCACGCTCCATGTCTCCTCCCTCATGACCATAATAGATCATCAAAGCCATTCGACCACCTTTTTCTAGGCGAGCACAGATTTTTTCCATCGCTTCAATAGTAGTAGCCGGAAGAGTAATGACCGATTTATCTGCAGATGGCAGATAACCTAGATTAAAAATAGCTGCTTTGAGAGTCTCCACATATTGGTCCACATGCTGGTGGCCATCTAAAATCAACTGAACATGCTGAAGCCCCAACTTTTCCAATCTTTCTTGGGTATTTACAAGGGCCTGTTCTTGAATATCAAAGGCATAGACCTGGCCTGCTAGTTGGGCTAAAAAAGCCGTATCATGTCCATTTCCCATGGTGGCATCCACCACCACATCTTCTTTGGTGATGACTTCTTCTAAAAATTGATGGGCCATTTCAAGTGGTCGAAGCATTGGCACTCTCCTTTTCTTCTAGCTTACATCCTTGGGTACTTCCACGACGACGCATCTCAGTTTCAATAGCGTTTAGGACTTCCCATTTGTTGAGGCTCCACATAGGGCCAATCAACATATCCCGTGGTGCGTCTCCTGTAATCCGGTGGATGACGATATGTTTGGGGATAATTTCTAACTGGTCACAGATGACCTTGACATATTCTTCCTGGCTCATGAGTTGGAGTCGTCCTTCATGATAGTCTCGTTGCATCCGTGTATTGGTCATCAAATGCAAGAGATGCAACTTGATACCATCAATTTCATTATCGGTCACACAACGGCGAACATTTTCTACCATCATCTCATGCGTTTCCCCCGGAAGGCCATTGATCAAATGGGACACGATCTCAGCCTTCGGCACCTGTTGGCGAATCCGCTTGACTGTTTCAACATAGAGGTCATAACTATGGGCCCGATTGATTAATTGAGACGTCGCTTCATAAGTCGTCTGAAGCCCCAACTCAATCGTCACATGCATGCGATCGGTCAGCTCTGCTAGATAGGCCAAGGTATCATCTGGTAAACAATCCGGACGCGTACCGATGTTGATTCCTACTACTCCTGGTTCATTGATGGCCTGCTCATAACGCTCTCGAATGACGTCCACCTTATCGTGGGTATTGGTGAAATTTTGAAAATAGACCAGATACTTCTTCACATCCGGCCATTTCCGATGCATAAAGTCAATCTCTTTGTAAAATTGTTCTCGAATCGGAGCTTCTGGGGCCACAATGGCATCTCCTGAACCCGAGACCGTACAAAAAGTACAGCCACCGTGGGCGACTGTTCCGTCTCTATTGGGACAATCAAAGCCTGCATCAATAGGGACTTTAAAGGTCTTTTCTCCAAATAAGGTTCGATAATAATCATTCAAGGTATTGTAGGATTTCATACTTTTCATTATAGCAAAAAAAGAGTCGAACTCAAAACACGAGTCCAACTCCTAGTTGTTAGTTATTTTTGCTTCCCTGTAAAGCGCCATTGAAACCGCAAGCGATCGTACAAGGGGTACTCAAATTGCAAGACAGCAAGGCCCAAAATCATACTGCCGAGAACGTCTGATGGATAGTGGACCCCGACATAAATACGGGAGACCACAATGGTCACAATTCCCATAACCAGCAAGCCTTGAAGACAATAGCGGGCTGTTTTATGTTTTACATGTTGGCCGATTATGATGATCAAACTTCCCAAAACAAGGGTAGACGCCAGTGAATGACCACTCGGGAAAGAAAAGCCCTTTTCCTCTACAAGATGAAGAATACTTGGTCTCGGTCTCTGATAGATATTCTTTAGAAGAAGAACCAAAAGACCAGTCAATACCAGATTGCTCCCAAGAAAAAGAGCTTCACTGTACCATTTCTTATAGGCAAAGACCGCTAGCAGAAGACCCACCCAGATGACAATGATCTTGGTATCCATGACGTGGGTCACCTTGGTAAAGAAAGCCGTCAGTGGTGCAGGCAGATCGCCTCGAATAGTAGATTGAATCGCGCTATCAAAACCAGTTAATTGTTGCGGGTAAAAACGAATCATATACCCGAGAATGACAAAAATGAGAAGGGCGAAGCTTGCCTTCGCCCAATGTTGTTGTTTATTTTTCATATTTTTTCAAAATCGGTTGCAAAAGAGTGTAGATCAAACCAAATGCGATGGCCCAAATCACTCCTTCGATCAGGTTAAACGGTGCAACCATTGCAGCTAAATAGTGGACAAGCCCTAGTGTTTTCGAAATATCATAGTTCATAAAACGAGCATACAAAGGGATTGCATAGACATAATTCACCAATACCATCGTGATACTCAAGCTGATCGTTCCAATAATCGTAGCCAGGATAAATCGGCCATGGGTCCGTTCCTTGTTCCAAATCCATGCAAAAGCAAGGACAAAAACAAGAACTCCAATGATATTGATTGGTAGTCCGATCAAGGTCTCAAGCCCCTTATTATTAAGAGCTAATTTAAGAACAGATCGGATCAAGGTCACCCAAACAGCACTTTTAAAATCCAACAAGACCAAAGCCAACAAAATGGCGATGATACTCAAATCAATTTTGAAGAAATCTATCAAGAAAGAAAATTGATAGAACATCAAAATAAAAGATAATGCGGATAAAACAGCCACTAGGGTCAGTTTACGTGTATTTGTCATAACAGGTTCCTCCAATTTTTTAAAAATTAGAGAAGCTGGAAAGACGTCTACCCCATCATTCTACTCTAAACTATTTAAACAAAGCTTAAACTAGAGAACATTCTAGTCACTTTAGCTGGTCCCCATTGAAAATACCGCTAGTCAATCATAGCACCTAACGTCTTATTCCTATGCATCAGCTCTAAACAGATCAGAATAGCTGTCAGTCTATTCGTCTCTCGTCTTCTCCCATCCAGACTATACTGTCGGTTGTGGAGTCACACCACATCAGCTTGCGCTCGCGGACTTCTTTTAGAATATGGAGATGGAGATTTTTCTTTTAAACGATACGACAAGCTGTAGGCATAACTTCTCGTTAAGCAAAGCTTGGCAACAAAGTATAAAAGGAAAAGAACATTTCCTAGTAAAAGTCACCGCCGGTCGGGAATCTCACCCTGCCCTGAAGACCTTTTCATGATAACAAAAAAAACTTGCCTAGGCAAGTTTTTGTAACGTCATGGATGACGTCGTTCGGATGTTTGGTTTTTATCGGCTATTTGAGCTTGTCGTGCTCATAACGATGGCTCAACTCCAGCCCCTTAAAACCTTGCTGGCGGAGTGCCTCATAGACAATCATGCAGACGGTATTGGAGACATTTAAACTACGGACATGCTCATCATTCATCGGAATGCGAATGGCCTTCTCTTCGTGCTGGCGCATAAAATCTTCCGGCAATCCTTTGTCCTCGCGTCCAAACAAGAAATAATGGGATTTCCCATCCTGATAAGAAACGTCCGAATAAGTCTGATTTGCAAACTTAGACACCAAGTGCACCTGACCGTCACGCGCTGCTTCCATAAACTCTTCTAAGCTATCATAGAAACGAACATCCAGCTTGTCCCAGTAATCGAGTCCTGCTCGCTTCATCTTGCGATCATCGATCGGAAAAGCCATGGGACGAATAATATGTAAGGGAGAATTGGTTGCCGCACAGGTCCGTGCAATATTGCCAGTATTTTGTGGAATCTGAGGTTGGAACAAGACGATGTGGTTTTGAGCTGCTGACTCTTGGTAGTCCAGTTCTTCAATATTCATACTCGATCTCTTTCTGATAAAAAAATAGCCACACTGCCCGGAGTCAAGCTCAGCAAACAGCGTGGTTACAGCTTCATTAACTTAACTCACAACAGGTTTGAGGTAAATCAACGAAGGTACTTTTTAAGTATATCACTTTTGAAGCTCCTGTCAATAGTTTTTTTAGATTTTTTTAAGAAACTTTATCAAAGTTTTCGATCCCTCCTCATTCTTCTATTTTGACAATTTTTCCCACTTGTTCTTAGCTTGGTAAGATTCCTCCAGAAAGTCCTTAAAATAGATGAATTTTTCTTGAAAATAGAGTATGATAGAAGCATACTCTGGAGGTAATCTATGAAAATTATTGTTGTTGGTGGAGGAAAGGTCGGAACGGCCCTTTGTCGTTCCCTCGTTGCTGAAAACCACGATGTTATTTTGATCGAAAAAGACGAATCCGTTCTCAACCATATTACCAAACGGTTTGATATCATTGGGATTTTAGGAAATGGTGCAAACTTCAAGGTCTTGGAGCAAGCAGATGTTGAAGACTGCGATATCTTCATTTCCATGACCGAATACGACGAAGTGAACATGGTTTCTGCTGTTTTAGCTAAAAAAATGGGAGCCAAAGAAACCATCGTTCGGGTGCGGAATCCGGAATATTCCAATTCCTACTTCAAGGAAAAAAATATCTTGGGCTTCTCCCTGGTTGTCAATCCTGAATTGCTGACAGCTCGTTATATTGCTAATATCATTGACTTCCCAAATGCCCTTTCTGTGGAGCATTTTGCAAACGGCCGTGTTGCCTTGATGGAATTTAAGATCAAGCCAGATAGCAATCTCTGCAATATGAGCCTCTCCCAATTCCGAAAGAAATACGGAAACGTCATTGTTTGTGCGATCGAGCGTGGCAACGAACTCACGATTCCAAATGGAGACTTTGTTTTGCAGCCCCAAGACAAGATTTTCGTGACAGGAAATAGGATCGAGATCGTTCTCTTCCACAACAATGTCCGACCTCAAGTCATTAAGAGCATGATGATGATTGGTGCCGGAAAAATTGCCTACTATCTGCTCAATATTCTCCAGGATGTGCGTCGCAAAATCGATCTCAAGGTCATCGAGGTCAATCGCGAACGAGCTGAATTCTTTAGCCAAGAATTCCCTGACCTCTATGTCGTCCATGGAGACGGAACCGCTAAAGACATTCTTTTAGAAGAGAGTGCCAATAACTTTGATGCTGTGGCTACTTTGACAGGGGTCGATGAAGAAAACATCATCACCTCCATGTTCTTGGATTCTGTCGGAGTCAAAAAGAACATTACCAAAGTCAACCGAACCAGTCTGTTGGAGATCATTGGCGATCAGGATATGACCAGTATTGTCACTCCAAAACGCATCGCTGTAGACACCATTATGCACTTTATTCGCGGGCGCTACAATGCACAATTTTCAAACCTAGAAGCCTTGCACCATGTCGCAAACGGCCGGATTGAAACCTTGCAGTTTCAAATTAAGGAAGACAACAAACTAACCCAATATCCCCTCTCTGAATTGAAATTGAAGAAGGGCGTTTTGATCGCTGCCATTATTCGAAACGGCAAGGCTATTTTCCCTAATGGGGATGACCGTTTGATGGTCGGGGATCGGATTATCGTGACCACCTTGATTCAAAATGTCACTAAAATCTACGATCTACTTGAGAGGTAAGCCTGATGAATAGAAGCATGATTCGTTACCTCTTATCCAAACTCCTCTTAATCGAGGCAGGTCTCCTAATCGTTCCCCTAGTGGTCGCTGCAATCTATCGGGAACCTGCCAAGATCTTTGTCTCTATTGGAGCAACCATGGCCATCCTACTTGCGTTTGGCCTCCTTGGTAGTTTTCACAAACCAAAGGATTTTCACATCTATGCTAAGGAAGGAGTCCTGATTGTAGCACTTTGTTGGATCCTATGGTCCTTCTTTGGTGCCCTTCCCTTTGTCTTTTCGGGCCAAATTCCAAACATTATCGATGCCTTCTTTGAAGTCAGCTCCGGCTTTACAACAACAGGGGCAACGATTTTAGACGATGTGGGTGTCCTCAGCCACTCTCTCCTCTTTTGGCGTAGTTTTACCCACTTGATAGGGGGGATGGGAGTATTGGTCTTTGCCCTTGCGATTATGGACAATAACAAGAACAGCCACCTTGAAGTCATGAAGGCAGAGGTTCCTGGTCCAGTGTTTGGCAAGGTCGTTTCCAAATTAAAAAACACGGCTCAAATTCTCTACTTCTTGTACTTGGGTTTGTTCTTCCTCTTTGTGGTTCTTTATTTCCTTGCTGGCATGCCCCTGTATGATAGTTTTGTCATCGCCATGGGGACAGCTGGTACTGGGGGCTTTACTGTCTTTAACGATGGGATTGCCCACTACAATAGTAGTTTGATCACCTATTTGGTCAGTATCGGGGTCTTGGTCTTTGGGGTTAACTTTAACCTCTACTACTTCCTCATGATCCGAAAATTCAAGGCCTTCTTTAAAGATGAGGAATTGCGGACCTACATCACTATTGTAATCCTATCTAGCGTATTGATTGCCTACAATTGCCTTCATCTCTATGCTAATGTTGCGAAGAGCTTTGAGATTTCCTTCTTCCAAGTGTCCAATATCATCACCACCACCGGTTTTGGTTATGGAACGACGGAAAAATGGCCTCTCTTTTCTCAGTTCATCCTCTTGATGCTGATGGTGGTCGGTGGGTCTGCTGGCTCGACCGCTGGGGGGTTAAAAGTCATTCGGTGCTTGACCTTGTGGCGAATCGCAAAAAATCAGGTTCTTTCGACCTTGTCTCCAAATCGCGTTTTGACCTTGCATGTCAACGATACGGTACTCGATAAGGATACCCAACATCAGATCCTCAAGTACTTTACAATATACAGTTTTATTACGATCGGCTTACTCTTTGTAGTGAGTCTAGACAACAATAACTTCATGACGGTTGTCAGTGCTGTCTTTAGTTGTTTCAACAATATTGGACCTATGATTGGTACGGGTCAAACCTTCTCCATCTTTAGTCCGATTTCAAAACTGTTACTTTCCTTAGCCATGATTGCCGGACGGCTTGAAATCTATCCAATGATTCTGCTCTTCCTTCCTAAAACATGGTCTAAACGCTGATAAAACGAGAGTGTTATAAAAAAATGAGGCTGGGACAAAAGTCCTAGCCTCTTAATTGTTTTTGGATTTTCGAGCAAGACGCAGTGGTTGAGTGGGCTCTACTACGCTGATTTCATCAGCTTTTACAGCCCTACTCAACTGTGCGGAGGTGGGACAACGAAATCGAATTCTAACGAATTACCGATTTCTGTCCCACTCTCATTTCTGTTTATTTGTGATCGTCCTACTTTGATTCTTCATTTCGTCTCAGACTAAAGTGGTCTGGCAGAGGGTCTGGTCCCGCTTGGGTACCAGGATGGCATCGCAAGATTCTCGCAACCCCCATCAAGACACCTTTCACACCAAAGCGTTCAATCGCTTGGATCATATAATTGGAACAGGTCGGTTGAAAGCGACAAGAAGGCGGAAATATGGGAGAGATCCATTTTTGATAGCCTCTGACCATAGCAATCAGGATTTTTTTCATGATTTTTTAGATTTAGTCACTGCTAGATTGTGCAACTGGCTAATTTCTTTTTTGTTCAAGCGACGGTATTCACCCGGACGAAGTCCTGAGACATCTAGGTTTCCAAACTGGGTTCGGGAGAGTTTGTCCACTAAAAGTCCTACAGCTTCAAACATCTTTTTAACCTGGTGGTTGCGCCCTTCATGAATGGTCAACTGAACCACTGAACGGTTCTTTTCAACATCCACTTTTAAGATCTCGTAAGTCGCTGGCTTGGTTTTCTTGCCATCAATGGTCACCCCTCGTGTTAAGGGACGCAAGTTTTCCTTATTGGCAATCCCTTTGACACGCGCCACATAGACCTTATCAATCTCATTACGTGGGTGAATCATCTCATCTGTAAAATCACCATCATTGGTCAAAATCAAGACACCAGATGTATCCCAGTCCAAACGTCCTACTGGATAGATGCGCTCTGGCACTTGAGATAAAAGGTCAACGACTGTTGTCCGCCCTTTATCATCAGACACACTAGAGATGACGCCACGTGGCTTATTTAAAAGATAGTAGACCTTTTCTTCGTTATAGATTGGAGTGCCTTCTACTTCAACCTGATCACCGGTCTTAATAATGGTCGCTAATTCACGCACAACTTGGCCATTTACTGTAACCAAGCCTTGCTTGATCAGTTCTTCGGCCTTGCGACGACTAGCCACGCCTGCATGGGCAATGTATTTGTTAATTCTCATCTAGTTCCTCTGTTCTCTCTGAAAATAATTGACCTTCCTCTGGATCGACGTCCACTTCCTCAACCTTTGGTAATTCCTCCAAATGATTGATCCCCATATAATCCAAAAAATACTCCGTCGTGACATACAAATTGGGACGCCCGAGGACTTCTTTTTTCCCATCCTCTCGGATCAGATCAAATGACAGTAGTTTGGTAATGGCACCGCTGGAATTGACACCCCGGATATCATCGACCTCCACACGGGTGATCGGTTGCTTATAAGCAATAATTGATAAGGTTTCGAGGGCAGCCCGAGACAAACTTTGGTTCATGGGCGTTCTAGAATAGTCTCGTAAAACCGAAGCGTAGTCTGCCTTTGTCACCAATTTATAACGGGAAGCTGTCTCCATCAAACAGAGACTGGTATCTGTATCCTCCTGGTATTTTTGGCTTAATTTTTCTAAACTTTGCACCACACCTGTCGGAGGTAAAGAGAGAAGGTCTGCGATTTGTCTGGCAGTAATTCCTTCTTCACCCGCTACAAATAAGAGTGCTTCAATTTCAGCTAATTTGCTCATGTTCAATCCTATTTAAGTAAATTTCTCCAAAAGCCCTATCCTGTACCACCGTGACCTCTTGAATCTTGATTAATTCAAGGGTTGCAAGAAATAAGGTAATGACCTCTTGGAGATCCGCTGCTTCTAGAAACAAGTCCTGCAAGAGAACTTGTGAGCGATCGTGGAATCGGTGACGCAGCTGGTCCATCAGATCCTCAATCTTGTATTCATCCTTTACAATGGTTGTATGGTTCTGGCGGAATTCTTCTTTTTTCTTGGTCAATAGTTTTGAGAAAGCCAAGAAGAGATCCACCGTGGTGCGATCATGAAGTAATTCGGTATCGTCATAGACCAATTCCATCTTTGGTTTCGAATAATAGAGGGCGCGCTCCTCGTGCTGCGAGGCCATCAACTCTCCTAATTGCTTGTAAGTACGGTACTCTTCCAATTGAGAAAGGAGGTCCTGCTCTAGATCCTCTGCTTCATCCATCTCCTCTGCGACCTTAGGAAGAAGTCTACGACTCTTGATCAGGGTTAATTGACTAGCCATCAGCATGTATTCCCCAGCTACCTCTAGTTTCATAGCTTGGAGAGTCGCTAGATAAGCCAGGTACTGTTCGATCACCTCAATCAAGGGGACCTCATAGATATCCATCTGGTATTTAGAGACCAAGTGGAGCAAGAGGTCCAAAGGCCCTTCAAAATCTTTAATTTTAATATCCATTATTTATATTTTTCTAATGTCACCATGGTTTTTAGGCCCAATTCACGCGCAATACTAAAGAGATCCACACCGAGTTCCCGTTGTTTCAAAATATACTGCTCACGAATCGATTGTGCCGAAAGGTCTTGGTTGCCTTTTTCGATCAAGAAGGCTTCTAATTGTCGGAATCCCCACTGACGAGAGTATGATTTTCCTTTATTATCAAAGAGATAGACACCATCCAGGAAGAGTTGCAACTCATCCAGTAAAGGCTCTGGAACTTTTAAAACCCGTTTTTGGCCATCTTTGCCCACTCGAATGACATGAAAGTCCAGCTGAATATCTTCGACCTTGACTTGGAGGATCTCACTTGGCAATAAGCCCATCTCCAGAATCAATAAGGCCATCAATCGTCCCTGTGGATTGGTTGATTCTTCCCAAAAATGGGTCAGATCCAACAATTCACGATCATGGGTCTTGGCCGGTTGAATTTTAGGCAAGACCAAACGATGGTATTCAGAAATAAAGCGTTCTTGATACAAATAATATAAAAATTGGTTAACAGCGGATAATTTTCGTTTTTGAACCGCCGGTTTAAAATCTTTTATCGAAGCTTGGTAAATTCTCAAATTCGTCGGCGTCACTTTTCCATGAATTGATTCAATAAATTGGTCCAAATCATAGAAATAGGCTGACTGAGAATTTTCACTTAGTTCTTTTTGATCAATAAAACTTGCAATAAATTCTTTCATTTTGGAATCATCTCGTATTCATTTGAAAAATTATGCATGAGCGAATTGATGGCTTTGAGGATCGATTTCCGCGTAATAATCCCTTGGAAATACCCTTCTTCATCCACCACTGATAAGAAGGAGTCATCCACTAACTTGTGAAGGACTTCTGTCAAATTGAAGTCTAAGCCGATGACCCCGACCTCCTTCTTTGCAACGTCTACGATATCCATCGAAGCAAAAGTCTCCTCAGGAATCTCGTGTTTCAATTGATAAGATAGAATATCCGTTAGGGAGATCGTCCCCACAAACTTGCGTTCATCCGTTACTACTGGGATGCGACTATAGCTAATCTGGCTCAATAGCAAGACCGCATGGTCTACATTGTGGGTATCAATCAAGACCGCTAAATTTTTGGCAGGAGTTAAGAACGTCTCTTCCTGCGCCAGCAAGAAACGTTCAAATTCCTTTGCTATCATCTACTAAACTCCTTTGTCAATTCAGGGTACAATCCATGATCTCGCGTATAATACTCTACCTTGAAGTTCGAATCGGTAATCTCTATCTTGGCATACAAACACTCGCGAATCAGACCACGAGGTTGGCTAACAGATCCAGGATTCACAAAGAGGGTTCTTCCTTCCTTCCAAGCATCTGGGATATGAAGGTGGCCGTAAAGACAGATATCTGCTTCCTCCTCTTGGGCCCACAGATCCAATTTTTGAAAACTAAAATTGATCTGGAAGAGATGCCCATGGGTCTGGATGATCCGTGTTGGACCTAGTTGGGTCACCAAGCGTTCCGGATAGCCATCATAAAAATCCATATTTCCTTGGACAACGTGGATCCCTTCCCAGACAGGATCGTCACTTTTTAGCTCAGAATCCCCATTGTGAAAGATCCCATCGACCTTGCCCAGGTATTTTTCTTTAATAGCTTCAACAATGGAGCGGTCTCCATGCGAGTCACTCATAACGATGATTGTTTGCTTTGCCATGATGGAAATACCTCCAATAACTTTTTAACAGCTAAAGCACGATGTGATTGTGTATTTTTTTCTTCAAGCGTTAATTCAGCAGCAGCACGGCCCGTTTCCCCAACTAAGAAGAGAGGGTCATAGCCAAAGCCGTGTTCCCCTTTGGGCTCAAAATTAATATACCCTGGCCAATCTGCTTCCACCACTAGGCTTTCCTTGCCTGGTCTTGCAACCACCAAGGTCGTATGGAACTGAGCTGAACGATCTTTCAAGTCAAAAACCATGGCCAATTCGTGCAACAATTTCGCATTGTTTTCCGCATCTGTCGCACCAACTCCCGCAAAGCGAGCTGACCAAACTCCTGGTAAGCCTCCCAAGATATCCACCTTCAAACCTGAATCATCCGCTAAGACTGTTTTCCCAGTTAGCTCTGCAATGGTTTCAGCTTTTAGGCGGGCATTCTCTTCAAAGGTCATCCCTGTTTCTTCGACTTCTGGAAGCTCTGGGTATTGATTGAGATTTTCCACTTCAAAGCCCAGCTTTTCAAACATATTACGGAATTCTTTGGTTTTTCCCTCATTTCGAGTCGCAATAAGAATCGTATCTTTGACCTTGTCTTGACCCAAGAAGGCTTCCACATCCACCCCATCACTTGGCAAATGCAAGTAAAGCAATTTCCCTTTTTCAACCAAGAGCAAGGCTCCTTGACGCTGTACGATTTCAAAAGCTCTTCCCTTGACTTCATTCAAGATTTCGGTCAAAAAGGTCAGAAAACGAAAGGCTGAACCATAGCGCATCACCGATAGATTGAGAGGGAATCCTTCAGGATCCTTGGCAAAGAGAAGTTCCAGCTGATCTAACAGAGTGGAAGCTTCCGCAGGCACTTGACTAAATTGGTTGTAGTCTGCATCTTCTCCCCATTGGGCAATATACCAATCTTGGGGATCTTTGTATTCAAATAGTTTGTCACTCATAAATTTACATGCTCCACATTCACTGAACGTTCTAGCCATTTTTCGGCAATCGCTGCAAAGCTATTGGCATTTGCAGTGGTATAAAAGCGGTGGGTCTGCTCTAAGAGTTCGCGACTCTTATTGAGCTCAAAATAGTTTAATAAGACGGAAATATCCCGAACACACTCTGCCCCACTATCAATCAATTTGACATCCGGTCCCATCACATTTTGAATGATCGGTTTTAAAAGGGGATAATGGGTGCATCCCAAGACCAAGGTATCAACCTTTCCAACTAGTGGTTTTAGGGTTTCGTAAACCACCTTTTTGGTCACACTGGATGCCAACTCGTTTGATTCTACTAAAGGAACAAACTTGGGACAAGCTAAACTGCTGACTTCCATGTCTGGTGCCAGACTTTGAATCTTCTCTTTATAAATTCCAGAAGAAACCGTCATCGGTGTCCCAATGACCCCAATTTTTTGATGGGTCGTCGATTTAATGGCTGCAGAAGCTCCGGGCAATATCACTCCCAAAACGGGAATATCAAGTTTCTCCTTGACTTCTTCCCAAACCACTGCCGTCGCTGTATTACAGGCTAAGACAATCATCTTGACATTTTTGGTCAGAAGGAAGTTCACCATCTGCCAAGTATACTCGCGAATTTGATCTGCTGGTCTAGGACCATAAGGTGCACGCGCTGAATCTCCAATATAGACGACATCTTCGTGAGGAAGCTGACGGAGCAATTCGCGGACAACAGTTAGGCCCCCTACTCCAGAATCTAAAAAACCAATCGGTCGGTTATCCATATCTCTTCCTTCCAAAAGGAGGGACTAAGAAATTCCTCCAAGCCCCTCTCATTTATTATCGTGAGATTGCCCCACTCTTATTTTTTCTTGTTTTTCACCATTGCTGATTTTTGTTGGTTCACAATTTGGCGATAGACTTGTTGAACTTTTGCTTCGCTTGGACGTTGGCCGCTGGCACCTAAAAGCGTACGGACTGCTTCAACATTCAAACGTGGGTTCGATGCAAATTCTTTTTCAAACTGACGACGAAGCAAGAACATTCCTGCAACCATCCCACCAAAGAAAGCTAAAATAATCAACAAAATTCCTAAAAAGAGATTCATAAAATTTTCTCCGATCCATTATTTTTACATAACTATCATTATATCAGACAATCGCTTATTTTTCAATGTCAAAGCCGTAGAGTGTCGCAAGATAATCTTCTGGTTTTTCTGCTCGACGAATCAAACGGGCCTGCCCATCTTCTTGAAGCAAAACTTCTGCCGAACGCAACTTAGCATTGTACTGATACCCCATTGAAAATCCATGGGCTCCCGTGTCATGGATCACAAGTAAATCTCCAATCTCCGTCACGGGTAGTTCTCGTTGTTTGGCAAATTTATCGTTATTTTCACAGAGACTTCCCACGACATCGACCACTTCAGTCGGTTCCTCTGGACGATCCATATTGGTGATATGGTGATAAGCACCGTACATAGCCGGTCTAAGAAGGTTCACAGCTGAAGCATCAACCCCGACATAAGTCCGGTAAGTTTTCTTTTTATGCGTCACTCTGGTCACCAAAAGACCGTGTGAAGCCAGCATAAAGCGACCAAGCTCGGTATAGATTTTCACATGACCAAGTCCTGCCGGTTTGAGAATCGCATCAAAGACGCGATGTACGCCCTCCCCAATAATGGCAATATCATTTGGTTCTTGTTCTGGCTTGTAATTGACCCCAACCCCACCAGAAAGATTGATGAAGCCCAAGTGAACACCTGTTTTCTCGACGACTTCCACTGCCAATTCAAAAAGTTGACGCGCCAACTCTGGATAGTAGTCGTTGGATACTGTATTAGAAGCCAATAAAGCGTGAATGCCAAACTCTTCCACACCTAGTTTTTTCAACTCGATAAAGGCTTGGACCAATTGCTCCTTGGTCATGCCAAACTTAGCTTCTTCCGGATTGTCCATAATATCGGTTCCCAGTTCAAAAACTCCACCAGGATTATAGCGGCAAGAAATGACCTTGGGGATGCTAGTCACAGACTTCAAGAAAGCAATGTCTTCATAGGCGTCCAGATTGATCGTTGCCCCTAATTCTCTAGCATAGACAAATTCATCAGCTGGCGTATTGTTAGAAGAAAACATGATCTCTTTTCCACTAAAGCCCAGTTTATCCGCCATCAACAATTCCACGTAGCTGGCAGTGTCAACTCCACAGCCCTCTTCTTGCAAAATTTTTAGGATCGATGGGTTCGGAGTCGCCTTGATGGCAAAGTATTCTTTAAATCCTTCATTCCAAGCAAAAGCTCGATGGAGGGCACGAGCCGTTTCACGAATTCCCGCTTCATCATAGAGATGAAAAGGGGTAGGAAATTTTTGGGTCAGGCTTTCTAATTGTTCACGGGTTACAAAAGGTGTTTTCATAAGTACTCATTTCTATTCTTTAGTCACTATTAGTATAGCACAAGTCGGAAGACAAAAAAAGCCGAGGCTATTGCCCCAGCTCAATCTCTCTTTGATTAGTCGTTTCTTCCGAAGATACGAAGAAGGCTGATAAAGAGGTTGATAAAGTCAAGATACAGTTCCAAAGCCATGGCCACTGCCCAGCCTGTCGCAGGTTGACCATTGGTTTGATCATAGACATAGCGGATTTTTTGGTTATCCCAAGCTGTCAATCCTGCAAAGAGGAAGACAGAGATAATACTCAAGATATAATCCATACCAGAACTTCTCAAGAACATGTTCACAACAGAAGCGATGATCACACCGATCAAGACTCCCATCAAGGCACGTCCCATTCCAGAAAGGTCTTTTTTCACGACGCGTCCGATAGCACCCATGACAATAAACATCAAGGCACTGACCAAGAAAGCCTTATAAACCGTCGCTTGCATGTAGCGAGCAATGATAAAGCTCAAGGTAAAGCCATTCAAAGCTGAGTAGATCAAGAAGATCGGAAGAGCAGACGGGCTATTTTTAACAGCCTTCCCACTGGCAACAAAGACCAAGATCAATTCTACAACAACTGCTGCATAGTAAACCATTGGTGCTGTTGTCAAGATTTGAACGAAGAAATCTTGAAAGACTGTCATCATCAGGCCAGACACAAGGGCTGAAATCCCAACACCAATTCCTACTAATGAATAGATTTTGTTATAAAAAGCATTCAATCCACTTTGTTCTTGGATTACTGAATCATTATACATATAAACAAGTTCCTTTCAAATTTGTTTACTATGATTTTAACATTTTTCGATGAAAAAATCTCCTTTTGGCCATCTTTTTACGCCAAGGTTCTGAAGCTTCCTTAACAGCCCAGTATTTATCCACCATGGTCACCACGAAGGATTCTTTGTAGCGAGGCGGAGCAAGGGTAGCTCCCCACATGTGTTTAACAATGATGTCTTCTTCCTTGGCATTGAGGTCTGTAATCTTTCGCGCATTTCTCACAGCAATGCGTGGATGGATCCAAGCATGACTCTTGGTAAACTTGGTATCACGCCAATCATAGTAAAAGAGGTCATGCAAAAGGCCACCCCGAGCAGTGCTTTTGGCATCCCAACCAAATTTTTTAGCTAGTTTATAACTGGTATAGCTAACATGAATGGAATGTTCCAAGCGATTGGAATGAATATGATGGGGGATGTCAGCTAATTTTTGAACCTTAGGGTGCTGGATCAACTGTCCCACATAGGTCATGTATTCTTTGTCACGATGATATTGCATCAGATCACCACCTTTTCTTGATAGGCTCTCCCAATATGATTTCCACCAATTTCTTTTTTCAACTTAAGTATACTGCTTTTTCTCAAAAATTCCTTAAATGAAACATCAAAATTCCGGCAGCTACTGCAACATTCAAACTCTCAGCCCGACCCGGCATGGTAATATGAACCAGCTGGTCGGCTCGTGTAGCCATTTCTGGACTGATGCCCTTGCCTTCATTGCCCATTACCAAAATCAATTGATCAATCTGAGGGAGTTGACGGTAATCGATGGAAGCTTCTGATAGCGTCGTTGCGAGGACCGCTAGATTGGATTGACTAGCTCGTTCAAACAGTTCTTCTCGGTCCAGTTTCCAGATAGGAAGATGGAAATGACTGCCCTGCATGGATCGAAGAGTCTTGAGACTATAGAGATCTGCGGATGCTTTCGAAAGCATGACACCATCAAAGCCGGCTGCATCTGCTGTTCGAATCATGGTTCCCACATTACCTGGATCTTGGACATCCTCCAAATAGAGGTAACGACCTTGTAACGGATATGGAAGGACGGGTTGCTCTAGAAGAATCTCTGCGACAATTCCTTGAGGGGTCTTCGAATCAGCCAAGAGACTCAAGATCTCCGAAGTCACGACAGTGACGTTTTGGATATTCTCTACCCGGTCTAAATTGGCTTCTAAAACAAAGACCTGACGAATCTCCGCCTGATTTTCTACTGCCTCTTCAAAGAGATGCCAACCTTCAATGAGATAGGAATCTGTCCGATATTTTTTTTGATGTAATTTTTTAGCATTTTTGATTACATTATTGGATTTAGACGTTATAATATTCATAGACCTATTATAGCATAAAGAAAAAGAAGAAATCATACCTCAGATAGATTTCTTCGAGTCAAGGAGGATGAACATGCAAAAGGTAAAAATGATTGCCCAAGGACGGGTTCAAGGAGTTGGTTTTCGCTGGGGAGTCTACAGTCTTGCCTTGGAGATTGGTGGGATCACTGGCCGTGTCTGGAATAATGACGATGGGTCGGTTGGTATTTTAGCTCAGGCAGAGTCTAGCAATCAAATGGCCAAATTCATCCAAGAAATTCGCAAAGGTCCTACGCCTTTTGCGCATGTGACTTATTTAGATGTTACGCTCGCAAACTTTGAAAACTATACAGACTTCAAAATTGCAAATTAAGACTAGAGAACTATTGTGTATTTTCAAAAAAAACAGTAGAATAGAAAGGTAACATTAAAAAAAAGAAGGAACTATTTGTGAAAAAAAATAAACTTGCATTACTTGCATCGATGGGACTAGCTTCGCTTGTCTTCTTATCAGGATGCGTGAGTGTCGATCGGAAAACTGGAAATCCGACTGGATTGATCTGGAATCTTCTTGGCCGTCCAATGGGCGAAGCCATCAAATTCTTTGCCAACAACCTTGGCTTAGGCTTTGGGATCGGGATTATTATCGTCACCTTGATCGTACGGTTAATCATCTTGCCACTTGGTTTGTACCAATCATGGAAGGCAACCTACCAATCTGAAAAGATGAACTACTTAAAACCTATCCTTGGGCCAATCCAAGAGCGCATGAAGAACGCTAGCACACAAGAAGAAAAGCTATTGGCGCAACAGGAATTAATGGCTGCTCAACGTGAAAATGGAGTTAGCATGTTTGGTGGAGTTGGGTGTTTGCCACTCTTGATCCAAATGCCATTCTTCTCAGCTCTCTTCTTTGCAGCTCAGCACACCAAAGGGGTAGCAGATAGTAGCTTCCTTGGCATTGCTCTCGGCAAACCAAGCTTGCTCTTGACAGCGATCGTAGCAGTTCTTTACTATATCCAAAGTATGCTTTCTCTTCATGGAATTGAAGATGAAACCCAAAAGGAAAGCATGCGCAAAGCATCACTGATGAGTCCGATTATGATCGGTGTCTTCTCATTGATCTCCTCAGCCGGAGTGACTCTTTACTGGGTAGTCGGTGGGGTGATCCAAATTATCCAACAATTTGTCATCAACTACTTGATTCGTCCAAATCTTCGCAAACGAGTCGCTGAGGAATACAAAAACAATCCTCCTAAAGCGACTAGTCACCGCGTGAAAAAAGATGTCACACCTACTGCAACGACACAAATCCAACACAAACCAAAAAACAACCGCAATGCAGGAAAACAACGCAATAGAAAGTAGTACAAACTACTAATTCTAGCGGTATACAGTAGCACTTGAACCCAAGGTTCAAGTGCTTTTTTTGATATCGTTCAGTCAGCAAAGAATTTTCACTCTCACAAAAAGATTAAGAGCACAAAAAAACAAGCCCTCTTGGAGGGCTTGCGTTTTATAGTTACGCTGTTTTTTCTACGTTCAAAATTTTCACTTGGTAGCTTCCAGCTGGTGTCTCAACAGTGACAACGTCACCTGTCTTCTTACCAATCAAAGCGTGACCGATTGGGCTTTCGTTAGAAATCTTTCCTGCAAAGGCATCTGCCCCTGCTGAACCAACGATGCTGTATACTTCTTCATCTGTTTCGCCAACTTCTTGAACTGTAACGGTTTTTCCGATCGCTACTTCGTCTACTGCAACAGCGTCACTATCGACGATTTCTGCATAACGGATTTTTGTTTCCAAGCTAGAGATTTGACCTTCAACAAAAGCTTGTTCATCTTTTGCCGCTTCATACTCAGAGTTTTCTGAGAGGTCACCGTATGAACGAGCGATCTTGATCCGTTCTACGACTTCAGGTCGACGGACCAATTTCAATTCTTCTAATTCTAGTTCTAATTTTTCTTTTTCTGCTAGGGTCATTGGGTATGTTTTTTCTGCCATTATACTTCTCTTTCTATTATTTGAATGAAAAAGCTGTGGACGCGCCACATGCTTTTTCTAGTTTGAACTTGCTTGTGTCAATTTACTATTGACGTGTTCTTCTACATTTTTATTGTGTTCTTCGTATGTCTTAGCGAAGAAGACTTCACCATTTTCGACATTTGCGACAAAATACAAGTAGTCTGTCTTACTTGGGTTCACCGCCGCTTCGATCGCTGATACTCCAGGGTTATCCACTGGGCCAGGCATCAAGCCGGTATTCTTATAAATATTATAAGGTGAATCCAGCTCTGTATTGATCGTTGCATCTTCTTTTAAGGTCGTCTTTTGACCAAGTTTCCCTTCTGCATAAAGAATTGCAATATTACTTTGCAAAGGCATGTCTTGGTTCAAGCGGTTATAGAAGACACTCGCGATATCTTTGCGGTCCTGATCCGTCGCCCCTTCTTTTTCAACCAAGGAAGCAAGAGTCAATACTTCGTTTACATTGATGTTCTTGCTCTCAAGTGTTTCATAGTATGGGCTTAAGTTTTGATCCATTGCCGCAAGCATCTGATCGATCATCTCTTTCACTGTGGTATCTTTCCCATAGTTATAAGTTGCTGGGAAGAGATAACCTTCTAAACGGTAGCGAACACCAGAATCCTTACTTGGCAGATTCGCCAAGAGCTTAGGATATTTGGCCACCATCTTCTCAATAAAGGCATCGTCTTGGACAGCCTTCAAGAAATCTTCTTTCTTAAATGGAGTCTTGCCTGCCTTCTTAGTGGAGACATTGGTGGTGATAGCCGTCGCAATCTGATCGATCGTATAACCTTCTGGAATCGTGACCTTTCCAAGAACTGGAGCCTGAGGAGTTTTGGTTCCCTCTTCTTGCAGTTTTTGGATGATGGTTTCTAGATCCATGCTCTTTTGCAAATTGAAATAACCAGATTTGAAATTGCTATAGTTCTTGAACTTGGTATAGTAGTTAAAGAACTGACCATTTTTCACGAGTCCTTTTTTCTCAAGGATCGCGCCAATCTCACGATTACTTGAACCTGCTGGAATCTCAACCGTTACGAATTCTGTTGCATTTTTATCCATCGGCTTGACAGCTGAATGGATATAGGTCACAGCAAAGATCCCTGTAGCTACGATCACAATCAGCAAAAGGCTGACTACTGTCCGCACAATTCGTTTAGCGATTTTATTTTGTTTCTTTTGTTTTTGTTGGCGCTGGTTACGAGAAGAGCGCGATAAGCTTTCCTCTACCGGTTCCTGACTTGGTTCTTTTTTAGCAGGCTTTGTAAGCTCACTCTTTTCTTCCACAGCAGGAGTCGCCTTTACCGGCTCCACTGGTTCTTCTTTGGGAGCCAACGCAGATTCTTCTACTTTTGGAGGTAGTGTTGCTTCTTCCTCCTCTTTCAGTGAAGAAGGGGTTTCAATACTTCGATCAGGTAGATCATACTCTTTTTCGATTTTTAGAAGTTGCTCATTGGCCTCTTCTAAGTCTCTGAGGATCTGCTCTTTGAAGCTTAATAACTTCTCACTGTCTTGTGATTTATCAGTCAAATAATTGACCTCCCTCATCATAATCCTTAATATTATATCTTAAAAGATTTAGAAAAGCAATACAAATCGCCTTTCTTCTTTAAAATACCTATTTAATCAAGTTTTTCATTTTCCCAGACCAGATTGTACCAAACTTCACCCGCATATTGGGATTCTGACCGGCCTTCATTGGTAAATCCTTGCTTTTCATAATAAGGAATCAAATAATCATGACAGGTCAAATTGATCCCTTGGCGATGATCTTTCAACACAATCTCTTTGAGCGCATCAAGCAAGAGGGTTCCAACCCCTAGTCCTTGGGCTTCTTTGGCAATGGATAGACTCGTGATAGAAATAAAACCCTGTTCTAGATGGCTTAGATCTTCAACCTTTGAAAAAGAGGAATCGATCAAATAGCGCTCCGGTCTAACAGGTCCTTCTAAATAGCCTAAAATCTGACCCTGGCACTCTGCTACAAGAAATGTCGTTTGAATCTTTTCGATGTGATCTTTTAAAATCTCACGCGCAATCGCTTCTTCTTCTGAGAAATTCTCAAGCTCAATGCGCTCGATGGCATCCAAATCCTGCAGCTCTGCCTGTCTAATGTGAATCTTTTCTTTCATCATTTACTCCTTCTATCGTTCCCAAACCATATGGACACCTCGATCAGACTCAGCTTCATCTCGAAATCCTTGCTGGGAAAAATAAGATAGTAAGTCTTCTGGGCAATCGATCCAAATGGCTTCCTTTTCCTTTTGAACAGCTAGATCCTTTAAAGCAGCGATCAAAATAGAACCATAGCCTTGACCTTGAAAGGCTGGTCTCACTGCTAGTCGCAATACAATTAGGTCTCCTTTTAAAGGCTGGTCTTCTGTCGCAAACAAGTAAGCCACAGCATCCCCCGCCTGCTCTGCAAGCAAAGAAATGGCTTCCTTCGAACCTAGCGCTTCCTCAAGAGTGGCCTTGTGCTTCTTTTCTTCATTGTCATGAAGTTCTTCTTCTAGCAACAGCAACTGTTCTTGATCAGCTGGGGTGATTGATCGAATCATCATCCTGCTTTCCTCATCTCATACTCCTTCAGTGGACAGATAAATTTAAGTCTGGAACCAATCGATTCCAGACTCAATCATCTCTTATTGTACACTATGTGTCAAACTAGATAATAAACGCTCAAATGAGTATTCATAGGTTTGAATATCTCCTGCTCCCATAAAGACATAGACCGCATTTTCATGGTCAAGAAGAGGAGAAACATTCTCAGCTGTAATAATCGCTGAACGTTTGACAATTTTTGCTTCCAAATCTTCAACTTTCACATCGCCGTGATCGACTTCCCGTGCAGAACCATAGATCTGTGCCAAGTAAACAGCATCTGCTTGATTCAAGGCTTCAGCAAATTCATCCAACAAGGCAATGGTCCGTGTAAAGGTATGTGGTTGGAAAATAGCCACAATCTCTTTACTTGGGTATTTTTGACGGGCAGCATCCAAGGTTGCAATAATTTCCGTTGGATGGTGCGCAAAGTCATCGATGATCACTGTTCCATTGACTACTTTTTCAGTAAAGCGACGTTTCACGCCAGCAAAGGTCTTCAATTGCTCGCGGACTAAATCTAAATCAAATCCTGCAATGTAAAGCAAACCAATGACTGCTGTAGCATTCATGATATTGTGGCGACCAAAAGTTGGGATATGGAATTGCCCCAAATCTTCTCCACGGAAATGAACGTTGAAGGTTGAACCAGTCGTTGAACGAAGCAAGTTGCTTGCCACAAAATCGTTCGTCTCCTTATCAAAACCATAGTAATAAATTGGTGCTGATGAGGTAATCCGACGCAATTCTTTGTCTTCTCCGTAGATGAAGAGGCCTTTGCTGATTTGTTTGGCATAATCGTTAAAGGCATTAAAGACATCTTCCAAGCTCGTGAAATAGTCTGGATGGTCAAAGTCAATATTGGTGATGATGCTGTATTCAGGATGGTAAGGCATAAAGTGGCGTTCATACTCATCTGATTCAAAGACAAAGTATTTGGCTGCTGCAGAGCCACGACCTGTCCCGTCACCAATCAAATAACTGGTGTCAGTGATATTTGATAAGACGTGAGAAAGCATCCCTGTTGTCGAGGTTTTTCCGTGTGCTCCGGCAACCCCCATGCTGACGAAGTCACGCATAAATTCACCAAGGAATTCATGGTAGCGTTTATAAGTTAGGCCATGCTCATCTGCATAAGCAATTTCCACATTGTTATCTGGACGGAAAGCATTCCCGGCAATGAGGATCTTGTCGCCTTCCAAATTTTTCACATCAAATGGATAAATTTGAATTCCTGCTTGTTCCAAGCCACGTTGCGTAAAGTAATACTTCTCAACATCTGACCCTTGAACCGTATGTCCCATTTGGTGAAGCATGAGGGCTAAAGCACTCATCCCTGCTCCTTTAATTCCAATAAAATGGTATGTATTAGACATGTTTTCTCCTTATTCTTGATCTAGATGGGTTAAATCCAATTCTTGTTTGATTGGCTGTGGTTTCAACTTGTGCTGATCTTTATTGTATATTTGGCTAGTCTTTAAGAAATCATAATTGTTTTTCTTTTCAGTCGGTTCTGCCACTTCTGGTTCTCCTGCAGATTCGAACTCTGCAAGGATCAACTGATCTTGTCGTAATCGTTTGCTATATTTCAATAATTCACCCGGATTTTCCTTTTGGAAGGGAGCCGTTGGCTGACCAGGTTTTCGTTCAGAAATAAATGGTTTTTTCCGTTTACTTGTAGTAGCTGCTGGATCCGTTGTCAGATAGGGGGCTGTGCGTTTCTTTTTCAGATCTTCACGAGCGCGCTCTCTCGCTTCCTCTGCATAACGATTGGCTGGGCTTTTTTTATCAATCGGCTCTTTAAAATCAGGTTTTCTTACTGGCCGTCTTTTCGGTAGGGGCTCTTCTAGTGGTTGGTGGTAAGGATGCTTAGGTTTGGTATTTTCAGCAATCGGTTGCCATTCCAAATAATTTTTATCCACATAGTCGCCTGTAATGTTACTAATCAAGTCTGTTTCATCATACAGGTTCATGTGGGGCATCTCTGTTAACATCAACTCATTATCCCCTACTTGAGGAAAATATTTTTCTGTCATGCTTTCTTCCTTTCGACACTCCATTAATTATAAACTATTCACAGAATTTTTCAAGCTATTCTGACTGAATTCCAAGAATCTCACGAATTTCCTCAACCGATAAACTGGATCGTGTTTCCGTTCCATCTAAAATCGTTGAGACCAAGTGTCTTTTGGAAGCTTGTAGTTCTTGGATTTTTTCTTCAATCGTACCACGAGTAATCATGCGGTAAACTTCAACATTTTGTTCCTGTCCCATTCGATGGGCACGTCCAATAGCCTGGTCTTCCACTGCAGGATTCCACCACAAATCGACTAAGATGACCGTATCGGCACCAGTGAGGTTCAATCCAACCCCTCCAGCCTTCAGAGAAATGAGAAAAGCATGGCGCTCACCTGCATTAAAAGCATTGGTCATTTCTTGACGATCTTTAGCGGGAGTGGATCCCGTGATTTTAAAGGAGGTCATGCCAAGCTGGTCAATCTCCTGCTCTAGGATATCCAGCATGCCTCTAAATTGAGAGAAGATCAAAACCCGGTGTTCGCCATCCTTGATTTGACCCAAAAGATCTCGAAGGCTCTCCAATTTCCCACTATCTCCCTGATAGTCTTCCATAAAGAGGGCGGGGGTATCACAGATTTGGCGAAGGCGCATGAGACCCGAGAGAATTTCCACCTTGCTCCGATTTAGTTCTTCCTCACTAGAGGTTCGAACCCGATCTTGAATTTGTTTTAATTGAGCCAAATAGATCGTTTTTTGACTTTCATCCAACTCATTGTGATAGGTTGTTTCAATCAAGTCCGGTAATTCTTGGAGCACTTCATCTTTTTTCCGTCTCATGACGAAAGGTTTGACAAATCGCGCAATGGTCTCAGGACTCAATTTTTGAAATTCTTTTTTAGCTGGGAAGAGCCCTGGAAGGACAATTTGGAAAATGGACCAGAGTTCACCCACATGGTTTTCAATCGGTGTCCCAGATAAGGCAAACACGTGCGGAACCTCAAAACCACGTAAGTGTTGGGCAATCTTGGTTTGGGCATTTTTCATGACCTGGGCTTCATCTAGAATCAAGTACTCATACTGGTTCTTCTGGTATTCCTCCACATCTTGACGGAAAGAAGCGTAACTAGTGATAACCACCTGTGGATTGGTTGCAATAAGTTCATCTCGGTGCTGCTTGAGACCGTATACGACTGCCACTTCCATCTTAGGAGCGAATTTTGAAAATTCTTGTTTCCAGTTGTAGATGAGACTAGATGGAGCTAGAATCAAGATTTTAGTTTCTTTTTTTGCAACACTGGTCAAAAAGGAAATGGTCTGCAGAGTTTTCCCAAGCCCCATATCATCCGCTAAAATACCACCAAAACCATAATGATTTAGCATGGAGAACCATTTGACCCCTGTTTCTTGGTAATCCCTCAGGGTCGCTTGGATTGTCATCTGAGGGAGTTGGTAATCTTCTGGATGAGTCAGATCATGAGCCAAATTTTGAAAGTCTTCTGAAAAATGAACATTGTCTTGATCTGCTAACAAATCAGCTAGCTGATAAGCAGCAATCCGGCGGGCTTGTAGTTTCCCACCCTTGCTCATTTTCGCCCGCAGATCTGCTAAGGCTCGACTGATCTTCTTGGTTTCTTCATCAAAAACAAGAACCTTCCCTGTATGGCTGACAAAATAGTCTTTTTGCCCTACTAGAGCTTTGAGGACCTGGTCCACTTCGGCTGGATCCACACTTTCAAAGTCAAAACCGATCTCCAGTAGACTGCCATTGGTTTTAACATCAATTTTTGGACGCTCCACTTGATAAAGATCTAAAAGGCTATCAGAGAGGGTAACCTCTCCTAAGGCTTCAAAAGTCGGGATCTGTTGGTGAAAGAATGGATAGATTTGCTCACTTGATAAAGGACTTCTTTGGGAAGAAAAGTCGTCTGTAAAACCTGCTACTAGCATGGTTGAAAAGACTTCTTGCTCCTTATCGAAATCACTAGAATAAGGAAGATTGAGAAGTTCCTCACGCGTGGTCACCACACGATCCTGGTATTGAAAGACAACATCCAGTAATACAGTCTGATCCTGTGCTAGATCAAAATGAAATTCCGGAGTGAAATCGTGGATTAAAAAGCTGGTCGGGGCTGTTATTTGTCCCAGTTTTTTGAACTCTTTTAAACTATAGGAAAGCTTTGTTTGGTCCGTTGGATCAAAATGCAGGCGTTTTTTTCGATCTTGATCCATTGGTAAGTCTTGAATCGCCTTCCATAAGGTCCGCTGTTGGGGCGTCAGGTGATAGAAGACACCATTTCGAAACAGGTAAACAGCAGACTCGACAACCTTCACTTGTGGCTCAGTAATGATCAATTCGTAAAAATCACCATGGTCTTCCACCTGAAAATGAAAGAGATCTTCCTCCCCATGGACATCCTGAAAATAGACTTCAGAAAAATCATACAAGCTGTATTGCAAGAGGAAGGAATCCAAATTCATTAGTAATTCTACAGCTTCTTCAAAGAGAGTCGGTGGAAAATAAAGATGGCGCCCAGCATTGGGAAAGAAATCTTGCTCTTTCGAGCCACTATCTGTGACCAAGCCTTGTAGGAAATTGATCACATCCTGACTAGGTCCATCAAATTCTAAGTAAGAAATAGGTTCATAGTAACTTTTGCCAATTGCAAAGTGGCCTTCTTTCTGAAGGGTCTGCAAAAAAGCTAGCACATCTCTGATCACATAAGAACGCTCGTCTGGCAAGCGACGAATGCGAAGGGTCCACAAGAATTGACCAGAGTATTCATCCTCCTGCCCAACTGCCGATAAGACATAGCGTGTTTCTTTTTTTTCGATTTTTGGAAGGACCTGGTCTAAAAACAAACTTCCAAAAGAGACCTTCTCCTGCGTTTCTTCAGTCGCCGTGGCATCTTCTTCAAGGCTTGTAAGAGCTGCTTTCCCACTGTCATCATTCTTCAAAAAAGCTTCCACAGCTGCTAGATGTGTACAGAATTTTTTCTTTTGAAAGAAAGCACAGCTACAAAAAACAGCATCGTCGTCCAAACTGTACCGCAAGCTTTCTTCTTCCACCCGAAAATATAGGTATTTTTCTTTTACTTCCTGAAGGGAAACTTTCCCAGCTTCATAGAGAAGGCTCCCTTGTGAACGAACCTTCCCAGGAATTAATTTTGCCATGTTTACCACCTTAGATTAATCCCTTTATTATACCATATTTAAGCAAAAATTAGAAAAAATAGTTATCATCTTGAAAGGATTTTAGCCCGTTTTTCACCTGATTTCGTAATAGAGTTACCTCAATCAGCTATCCATGATTTTTCTCTTTTAACCGTCTGAGCGAACAATAGACAGAATAGCTAAATAGAGAGGAGAAAGATCCCGATAGCCCACAAAAAATACGACCTATTTTTTAATAAATCCCCAACAATAGGATCAAGAGCTCCAAGCTTACGATCGAACCGAGAAACAAGAGATACAGATAGATTTTAAATAATAAGTACACAAACCTAAAGCTCTCATGATCTTCATGAGTTTACTCTTCTCAACCTTAAAAAAAGCTAAGGAATAAAGCATATCCGGACTATGATACTACGCATCTGACTATCCTCCACTTCATTTTACCAGCTTATTAAAAAAAGCAACGCTTATGCGCTACTTTTAGTTGTTTTCATAGTTGGAAGGATGAGCATTTTATCATTTGAAATATCCTTCTCCACTTTGATCCATTTGTCTCGTATTCCCTACTTCCGTTTTCGCGCAATCAAATGGATTGGAGTTCCTTCAAAAACAAAGGCCTTGCGAATTTGGTTCTCCAAGAAACGGAGGTATGAGAAGTGCATCAGTTCTTCTTCGTTAACAAAGACCACAAAAGTTGGCGGCTTGGTTGCCACTTGTGTCGCATAGAAGATCTTGAGACGTTTTCCTTTGTCGGTCGGCGTTGGATTAATGGCAATGGCATCCATAATCACATCGTTCAAGACAGCTGAAGGAATCCGTGTATTTTGACTCTCACTGATCTGTTTGATCATCTCTGGCAACTTGTGCAAGCGTTGTTTGGTCAAGGCAGAGACAAAAACAATCGGCGCATAAGAAAGGTATTGGAATTGATCGCGAATATCATCTTCCCACTGCTTCATGGTATGGTTGTCTTTTTCAATAGTATCCCATTTATTGACAACAATGATCATACCTTTACCAGCTTCATGAGCAAAGCCAGCGATCCGCTTGTCATACTCCCGAATTCCTTCTTCGGCATTAATAACCATCAAAACCACATCTGAACGGTCGATGGCACGCATGGCACGCATGACAGAATATTTCTCAGTGTTTTCATAGATTTTACCAGATTTGCGCATACCGGCTGTATCGATCATGGTAAATTCTTGGCCATCTGCATCGGTAAAATGGGTATCGATGGCATCCCGTGTAGTTCCAGCAACAGGGCTTGCGATGACCCGGTCTTCTCCAAGGATCGCGTTGATCAAGCTTGATTTCCCAACATTTGGGCGACCAATCAAGCTAAATTTGATGATATCTGGATTTTCTTCTTCTGTGTCATTCGGAAGGTTTTCGATGATGGCATCGAGCACATCCCCAGTTCCGATCCCGTGGACAGAGGAGACCGGTAGTGGCTCACCCAGTCCCAAGGCATAAAAGTCATAGATATCATTGCGCATCTCTGGGTTATCCACCTTGTTGACTGCAAGAATCACCGGTTTATGGGTCTTATACAAGATACGAGTGACATATTCATCCGCATCCGTGATCCCTTCTTTTCCAGAAACAACAAAGACGATCACATCTGCTTCGTCCATAGCAATTTCTGCTTGATGCTTAATTTGCTCCATAAATGGGGCATCTACGTCATCAATCCCCCCCGTATCAATGATACTAAATTTTCGATTCAACCACTCAGCTGTTGCATAAATGCGGTCACGAGTGACTCCTTCTACATCCTCAACGATGGAAATCCGCTCACCGGCAATCCGGTTAAAGAGTGTAGATTTTCCGACATTGGGACGGCCTACAATCGCAATAGTTGGTAGGGCCATGATTTCCTCTTTTCTAATGAAAGGCGAGACCTCGGTTCAAGAACGCCTCTCTTCATTTCATAATAGTTTGTGTTTTTCTAGTAGTTTTTTGGTCTCTTCTTGTTCAGGTTGACCAAATTGAGCTGCAAGACGCTCGCTCCAGCTGTCGGTTGCACGCGCTCCAGCATAATCTGCCTGAACCTTGTCATAGGCAGTCACAACTGATAGGTCTTGTTCTTGGTATTCTTCTTCAAAAGCAACCTGCTCCAACGGCAAGCGTGGTTTCACCGCATGCTGCTGATTAGGTACTCCGAGAGCAATCCCAAAAACAGGATAGGTATAGTCTGGCAGACGGAAGAGTTCTGCGACTTCTTCTGAACAGTAGCGCAACATGCCGATAATCACTCCACCATAGCCGAGACTTTCAGCTGCCAATAGTGTATTTTGAGCTGCTAGAGCCGCATCCACTGAGGTGATCAGTAAGTTGTCCACACCTTCAGGATGAAAATCCTGCTCATGAAGTTTGACAGCTTTTTCAGCACGGTTTAAATCCCCAACAAAGAGAAGAAAGACGGCTGATTGGCGAATCGCTTCTTGAGGAAGCAAGTCGTAAAGAGCTTCTTTCTTTTCCTTGCTTTTGACCACAATCACAGAATAAGACTGAAAGTTTTTCCAACTTGATGCCATCTGCCCAGCTGATAAAATTTCCTTGAGGTCAGCTTCTTTGATGGCTTCTTCCTTAAAACGTCGAACAGAAAAATGAGATTTCATTAAACGGATGGTTTCATTCATCGGCGATTGACTCCTTCCAGATGGATTTCCTTGGCTAAAAATTTCACGCGCTCCATGACACGTTTGGCCTGCCAGGTTTCATCTCCATTGCGCGAAGCCGCAAAATGACGTTCCAACTCTTCAAAATTAAAGTTAGAAGTAAAGAAGGTTGGGAGATTTTCCTGCATTCGGTGCTGCAAAATCACTTGTAAGATTTCATCTCGCACCCAGGCTGACATCTGTTCCGCACCGATATCATCGAGAATTAAAATTTCGGCTTTTTTCACCTGATCGACGGTTTCTTTGACCAAGCCTGAACTGATGGCATTTTTAACATCGATAGCAAAACTTGGAAAATGAAGTAGGGTAGTAGAGGCCTGGCGTTTTTCGGATAAATCATGAGCCAAGGCTGCCATCATGTAGCTCTTTCCTACTCCAAAATCACCATAGAGGTAGATCCCCTTTTGATATTCAGGATAGTTGGCCACAAAATTGGCTAATTCTTCAAAGGCCTCAAATCGTCCCTTATCATCGAGCTCTACCTTAGCTAGACTCGCCTCTTTCAAGGTTGAAGGGAGATTGATCAAGTTGAGACGTTGGTTGATCGCAGCTCGTTTTTGGGCTTCGATTAACTCCGGTGTTTCCTCATAAG
Organism: Streptococcus mobilis; assembly: GCF_059727625.1. Lineage (NCBI taxonomy): Bacteria > Bacillati > Bacillota > Bacilli > Lactobacillales > Streptococcaceae > Streptococcus > Streptococcus mobilis. Next base: position 614,283 of record NZ_AP041823.1, on the reverse strand, counting down.
CGACATCCGCATAGCCTTCATTCATGGTGAGGATGGGCTTATAACCTTTGGCAATATAATCCGGATCTCCCAATAAGAAACGGTTGCGTTCACTAATGTATTGATTAAATTTTGAAATACTCCGTCGAATTTCTTGTTCAGACAAAGACTGGTCCTTGATAAAGGCAGCCACTTCTTGGTCTGCCAAGATCTGTGCGACCAAATCCTCATAGTTAAATTGACGCGCACGGTTCATGTGAGACATTGTTTGACCTACACTTTCCATCTACTCACCTCCTTGATTCAGTTTTTCTAACAGGCGTTGTTTCTCTTTAGCAAGATCCACCTTTTCTGCTTGACTGGTTTGATTTTGATAGTTTGGTTGGCTCCACTTGGGAACATTGCTGTGCTTGCTCTTGGCTGATGTAGGACTCGTTCCCTTGTTTCCTTGAGCCTTAGCTTGTTCCTGGCGTTCTCGAACTTTTAAAATCGCCAGTTCTGCACTGTTGACCCCTTGATAAGAAAAATCATTTCCTACCTTCAAAGCATACTTTTCATTGAGATTAGCAGACTGGGTCTTATTAAAGGTCAACAATAAGATGATATTGATCACCTCATCTAATAAGCCTAGATCAGCTAACTTGGATAAAGTCTTGCGTTCGCTCTGAGTAATGGTCGCATTGCGCGCCTTCTTAATCTCTGCTAGAAATTGTAGGCTTGATTTTGCCTTAGCTTCCCTCAGAATGGTTTCTTCCTGACGGCTATAGGACATGCGGGGTTGCTCTTGGCTCGCCTGAGCCAACTTTTGCTTCATTCTCTTTGGAGAGACAATCCGGTCTACAGCCGTTTCTTTTGCTAGGAGATAGGTTTCATACCAGGTCCATTGTTGTTCTTCTGCGATGGCAAAGAGGGCTAAGGTTGCTTCTCCTTCATCCGCAAAACGAAGTCCATCACGCCCCATCATTCGCTTAAACATCTCCATATCAAACTGCTGTTTCTTGCTTGGAAGAACGGTCGCCTCCCCAACATTTAGTCCAAAGACTTGCGAGAAGGAAACTTGCCGTCTAGTCCCTAAAGAGTGTGCTGGGAGCAGATCCTCCACGGCCTTTTCCCCAATTTTCTTTTCAAGTAAGCGTTTAAAAACAGCATTTGAAAAAAATTGTTCTGCCTCAAGAGGAGCATGTAACTGAATGGTGATCCCAACTTCTTCCTCATAGAGATCGAGCAAACCCATGGCAATTAAACGATCAAAGGCTAGTAGCAACTGTGGAAATCCTATATTCAAGTGATTGAGGATTTGAGCAAGTAAATATTGTTTTTCACCCTGATCATAAGAGGCCAGCAGATAACGATAAACTGCTACCGTTTCCGTCTCCAAAATAGGCAGGTAATACTGCTCCAATGCAGCCCCTGCCGGTGGAAGAAGATTATTTTTTAAAAATGCGAAAGGCGTATTGGGCTTCATCTATTTTTCCTTTTTCTTCTTGGTTCCCTTCGTAATTTGTTTCAAGAGGGTCTCTAACTCACCGACATCCTTGAAACTCCGGTAAACACTTGCAAAACGGACATAGGTAATCTCATCTAGATCTGCTAACTCATCCATAACCAAAGAACCAATATACTCACTGTTAATTTCATTATCACTTTGGCTGCGAACCTTTTGCTCGATCCGGTTTACAATTTCTTCGATTTCGTCACTAGAAACCGGCCGTTTTTGAGCTGAGCGGATAATACCATTAAAGATTTTATCACGAGAAAATTGCTCGCGTGTCCCATCTTTTTTGACGACCACTAGGGTCCGCTCTTCCACTCGTTCGTAGGTAGTAAAGCGATAATGGCATTCTTCGCATTCCCTGCGACGACGGATGGTGTTCCCATCTTCAGCTTGTCGACTATCCACCACACTAGACTTACTTCCACCACATTTTGGACAACGCATTTGCTACCTCCTTAAACTGTTTTAACACTTCATTTTACCATAAATTGAATCGTAAAGAAAGCAGAAGAACAGGAGAATCCTCTATGCTTGCTCCTCATTGATCCATAAAAAAGAGTCGAAGGACGATTGAATAAAATCGTTTTCCTTTCGACTCTCCATTTATATTAAAGCGATAATTCAGCTTCTAAGCCATAGTGATCACTGACATGGGGTTTATTTTGACCATCAAAAATGACATGTAGACGCTGGATGTCCCATTCTGGACTTGCAAAGACGTAATCGATTCGCAATGGAACTTGATTGTCCGTCCAGCCATCGATTCCAGGTCCTACAGTATAAGTCCCCTTTGTTTCTTTGGCTTCAATAAAGCTGTCTTGAAGCTTAAGGGAACTGGATAGAATCGTCTCATACCCTTCTTGACCAGCAGGATTATTGAAATCACCAGCTAGAATAAAGGGTTTGCCTACTTGGCTGAAGTAGTTCTCAATGCGTGGCCACTCAAATTGGAAACCTTTGTCCCACCAAGAAAGATGGACGCTGGCAACAGCAATCTCTTTGCCATCTACACTTGTATGGGCAACGGCTACTCGACGAGTATGGTAGTCCGTTGGATCATCCATATTGGATACCAAAATCTCATCCGCCTTCAAGGGTTGACGCGAAAGAACGGCCACACCCTCATTGAGGTGATCATAGCCAATATGGTTGTAGGCCCAAGTCCAATAATAGTGGAGTCCATGAGCAGCTAACTCTTCTACCAATACGCGAACAAAGTGATCCTTGTGAATCGCTACAGATGATGGCAAAGCTTGATAATACTCATCTGTTTCGACTGTTTCTGAGGCCATTTCTTGATTGACCTCTTGGAAACAGATCACATCATATTGCGCTTCTAAAATTTGTTCCTTGAGGGTTTCAAATTTTTGCTGAGCATTCTCTTCCATCCAACTATGGGAATTTAATGTTAAAAATTTCATCCCCTGATTTCTCCTTCTCTCCAAATCAAGAAACGGCAAGAGGCCGGGTGCACTGCCCCAACCTCATTTTCTTTGCCGACGTCTCTTATAATTCTACTGTTGCAACTGGCGCATTTGCTGCCAATTTACCAGTATGTTCGACCTTAACGGATTTAATCGCATCTGCATTTGTGAAGACAACAATTGTTGAAGTTTCACGACCAGCTGCACGGATTGCATCAAGGTCTGCTTCCACCAAGAGGTCTCCAGCAGCCACTGTTTGACCTTCAGAAACTTTAACCTCAAATGGTTTTCCTTCAAGACTAACAGTATCTAGACCGATGTGAACCAAGACTTCCAAACCATTATCTGTTACCAAACCAAGGGCATGTTTGGTTGGGAAGACACTAGTAACTTTACCAGCAACTGGTGAAACGATGTGGCCATTTTCAGGCTCAACCGCAAATCCGTCACCCATCATTTTTTGTGAGAATACAGGATCTTTCACATCTTCGATGTTGATCACTTCACCATCTGCAACAGAGTTAACTTCATCAGTTACCCCTTTAAAGGTTGCTTCAGCCTTTTGAACTGCTGTCATTTGGCTAGGAAGTGTTTCAGGAATGACTTCACCTGAATCAAGAACGTCTTGGATATCAGATTTCAATACGTCAGCTTTAGGTCCGTAGATCGCTTGGACCCCTTGTCCTTTCATGACAAGACCCATAGCGCCTTCAGCTTTCCATTGTTCTTCTGTTCCGACTTTTTCAGCGTCCTTAACGGTTACACGAAGACGAGTCATACATGCGTCAACGTCGACGATGTTAGCACGTCCACCAAGTAAGTTGATAATGTTAATGACTTGTGAGCTTGCTGAGCTTGTAGCAGCACCTGCTGCTGCACCATCTCCTGCAGGGGCATCATCATTTTGTTCATAGTTACCGTTACGTCCTGGAGTTGCATAATTGAATTTCTTAATCATGAAGTTAGCAATGAAGTACATGATAAAGGCAAAGAGGACTGTTACCCATACAAAGTTAAAGATATCTAATGCCAAACCAGCGTTGATGGCCATTGGGGTACGTGTCAAGAACTCGATTGAACCGAATGAGTGGACACGAAGGTTAACCAAGTCAGCCATTGCAAAGGCAGCACCTTGAACAAGAGCATAGATGATGTACAATGGTGTAGCAATAAACATGAACATGTATTCAATTGGTTCTGTTACACCTGTCAAGAATGTTGCAAGGGCAGTTGCAAAAAGCATCCCTTTGTATTTTTCTTTTTTATCTGGATCCACATTGCGGTAGATGGCAACCACGATCCCCATCAAAATACCAAATGATCCGATCATTTGACCAACTTTGAAACGAGCTGGTGTGTAGGCATGAAGCAAGTGTTGGTATTGGCTAGGATCAGCTTTCTTCAAGTTAACAAGGTCTGTTACCCAAGCCAACCAAAGTGGATCTTGTCCAAATACAGTTGTTCCTTTGGCAGCACCTGTAAGAACTTGGTAGCTACCACCCAATTGAGTATAGTTGATTGGAATAGTCAACATGTGGTGAAGACCAAACGGCAAGAGAAGACGTTCCAAGGTACCAAACAAGAATGGTGCCAATACTGGAGCTGTTGATTGTGAGTTGGCGATCCAAACACCAAATCCATTAATTCCTGATTGAACTACTGGCCACAAGGCTGACAAAACCAAGGCTGTAAGAGCTGAACGAACGATAACAACGAATGGTACAAAGCGTTTCCCGTTGAAGAAAGAAAGGGCTTCTGGGAGTTTACGGTAGTTGTAGTATTTATTGAAGGCAGTTGCTCCAACAAAACCTGAGATAATCCCTACAAATACCCCCATATTAAGGGCTGGTGCTTCAAGAACACTGATGAAATAATCCGCAACTTTAATCGATCCACCGAAGATTGTGTGAACCGTTGCAGATTTATCAGCTAACATTGCAGATGTCACTCCGAAAACTGCACCGGTAATACGGTTAATTAAGATGAAAGAGAGACCAGCTGCAAAGGCACCTCCTGCACGTTCTTTGGCCCAGCTACCACCGATAGCAAGGGCAAAGAGGATGTGAAGGTTTCCGATAACCCCCCAACCGATTTGTTCGAGAATTCCACCTGTAATAACAAGTGGAGATAAATTCGGGTTGATCATAGGGATAGATTTCCCGATTGAAATCATCAACCCAGCCGCTGGCATGACAGCGATAACGACCATCAAGGCCTTACCGAACTTCTGCCAGAATTCAAAGCTAAATAAACTTTTGAATGATCCTTTGTTCATCATTCAACCTCCTTATATTGTTTAAGGCTTTGTTTTAAGAAAACGTTTGCGCTTAATTTGTTTCTAGTATACCATATTTTAAAAATTTGTAAAGCCTTACATTCATTTTTTTCTCCAAATTTTATCTTTTTTTATCTTTTTTAAGCCAAATTCTTTTTAAAACTCATTCTTTTTCGACGCAAACGTTTCCCTTGAAGTATAAAAATATTCGAACCCTCTAAGGGTTCGAATATTTTATTCTAATGCGTCTTGCATGGCATAGCCAATCCCACGAACGGTCTTAATATAGCTTTTTTGACCTGGTAGATCAATTTTGCCACGAAGATACCGGATATAGACGTCAACAATATTAGTCTCACCTGTACTCTCGTACTTCCAGACACTCTCCAATAACTGATCTCGTGTCACCACTCCTTTGCTTCCCATCAAGGTCGCCAAGAGGTCGTATTCTCTGCGGGTCAAACTAATCATGTCTTTCCCACGATAGACGGTATGGTGTTCCACATCAATGCGCAAATTGCGGTATGACGTTGGGATTTTCATCTGGCTACAATGTTGGTCAATATAATCACGTCCTCTAAAAATGGCTGTGATCTTATCTACCAAATCGCTGATAATAAAGGGTTTGACCATATAGGAAACAGCAAAGCGCTGAATACTCTCTTTGTGCTCAGCAATTTTTTCGCGGCTATCCAAAACAATCAAAACAGAAGCTGGGCGAATCCGACTGATTTCCTCTGCGAATGTTTCACCAGACATATCTGACAAATCGTAATTAAACAAGATCAGATCATATTTGGTCGCAGCAATCAAAGCCAGACCCGCTTTTCCATCCTCGACCACATCAACTTGGTACCCTTCTTTTTGAAGTTCCAAATCAATGAAGCGAGCGATTTGCTTCTCATTTTCTACTAGTAGAACTCGTTTGACCATAGAGCAAGATTATTTTTCGTCGTACCAAGAATAGTGGAAGGTACCTTCTTTGTCTTTACGTTTATATGTGTGAGCACCAAAGTAGTCACGTTGTGCTTGGATCAAGTTCGCTGGAAGATCCGCTGAACGGTAGCTATCGAAGTAAGTGATGGCTGCTGAGAAGGTTGGTACAGGTACACCTGCTTGAACAGCAAGAGCTACAATGTCACGAACTGATTGTTGGTACTTAGCAGTGACATCCAAGAAGTACTCATCCAATAGAAGGTTAGCAAGATCTGCATCGCGGTTGTAAGCATCTGTGATCTTTTGCAAGAAACGAGAACGGATGATACATCCATCGCGCCAGATAGATGCGATGTCCGCAAATGGCAAGTTCCAGTTGTTTTCTTTAGAAGCAACACGCAATTGCGCAAAACCTTGTGCGTAAGAGATGATTTTTGAGAAGTAAAGGGCTTGACGAATTTTTTCGATCAACTCAGCCTTGTCTCCTTCAAATTTGAATGCAGCTGGTTTTGGAAGAACCTTGCTAGCGTGTACACGTTCTTCTTTGTAGGCAGAGATGTAACGAGCAAATACTGACTCAGTGATGAGTGACAATGGTACACCAAGGTCAAGCGCTGATTGGCTAGTCCATTTACCAGTTCCTTTGTTTCCTGCAGCGTCCAAGATGTAGTCTACGATTGGTCCATCTTGACCTTCATCGTCTTTGCGTTTCAAGATATCAGCTGTGATTTCAATCAAGTAGCTGTCCAATTCACCCTTGTTCCATTCAGTGAAGATTTCAGCCATGTCTTCTGCAGAAAGGCCAAGCAAGTGTTGCATGAGGTCATAGCTTTCTGCGATCAATTGCATATCCCCGTACTCGATCCCGTTGTGGACCATTTTCACGTAGTGACCAGCTCCATCAGGACCGATGTAAGTCACACATGGTTTCCCATCTTCAGGCGCTTTTGCAGAGATTTCTTCAAGAACGTCAGCTACCAAGTCATATGCTTCTTTTTGTCCACCAGGCATGATAGAAGGACCTTCAAGGGCACCTTTTTCACCACCAGATACACCTGTACCGATAAAGTTAATCCCTGAGTTCGCCAACTCTTCGTTCCGACGGATGGTATCTTTGTAGAAAGTATTTCCTCCGTCAATCAAGATATCGCCTTTATCCAAATGTGGAAGAAGGGCTTGGATGGTTGCATCTGTACCAGGTCCTGCTTGAACCATGAGCATAATACGACGTGGTTTTTCGATAGAGTTTACGAAGCTTTCGATATCATAGCTAGGTACAAAATTTTTATCAGGATGGCAAGCAATCACATCTTCCGTTTTTTCTTTACTACGGTTAAAAATGGCAACTGTGTAGCCACGAGATTCGATATTAAGGGCAAGGTTACGACCCATTACGGCCATACCAACAACACCAAAGTTTGCTTTAGTCATGTGACACTCCTCTTTATAGTTTGCCTATATTCTACCATTTTTTGACATCAAATGAAAGCAGAAAATAGCTTCCCACTTCTCCAAGAGCGAGAAGATCATGCAAGTCATTTGATCTTAAAAACAAAAGTGCCCGAGAAACAGTTCTCAGACACTTCCTTATGAATGGCATTAATCTTCTTTTGAAGCTAATTCATCCGCTTCAATGACCGGATGTTCTCCTTCTTTGAGTTTGTTGACCGTCATATTGACCCCAAGAGCTCCTGCTAGCAATTGACGAATATCAAATCCAGCTCCTTGAGAGACTTGGTCGATACTTTGCATAATATCGCCCACCATCTTAGAAGCATTGCCTTCGCCATACATGGTGATTTTATCCACCTTGGTTAATGGTTCAGCGACAGCACGCGCAATTTCAGGCAACTTGTCAACGACCATTTCAGTAATGGCTGCTTCTTGCATTTTCTTCATTGCTTCGGCCTTTTGGTCCAAACCTTTCGCTTCAGCTTCTAGTTTCAAGCGAATGGCTTCAGCTTCTGCACGACCTTTGGCTTCGATAGCTTCAGCCTCTTGTAGTTGAGCAAATTTCTCAGCTTCGGCTTGGGCTTTCCGAGCTTCGGCTTCTTTTTGTGTTTCGAAGAGTTCTGCTTCTGCCTTGCGTTGGCGTTCGATCAATTCTGCTTCGGCTGCTTGTTGACGCGCATACTTTTCAGCTTCGGCTTGCTTACGGATGTTGGCATCCAATTCTTGCTCACGAACCTTAACTTCGCGTTCTTTGACTTCCGCTTCTTTTTCTTGTTTCATGATATTGGCTTCAGCTGCCACGCGCTCTTGTTCACGACGTTGCACTTCTGCCTCAATCCCTTTAGCGGCATCTGCTTTTGCTTGGGCAATATCTGCTTCTTGTTTGAGGGCTGCTTGTTTGAGTTTTAATTCGTTTTGTTTTTGCGCAATTTCAAGATCGGCTGCAACACGTTTGTCGTTGGCCAATTTATCTTGTTCTGCTTCGACTTCCTTGCGTTCGCGTTCTGCTTTGGCTTTGGCAATCAAGGCATCTTTCTTAATGGTTTCAACATTTTCAATCCCGAGGTTGTCGATGACTCCCCCTTCATCAGAGAAGGATTGAACCGTAAAGGCGATGACTTCAAGCCCCATTTTAGCCAAATCTGGCGCTACGTTGTCTTGCACCTTTGAAGCAAACTCTTGACGGTCGTTGACCATCTTACGGAGCTCCATCTGACCGATCACTTCCCGTAAATTCCCTTCCAAGACATCTTGGACAGAATTGGAAATATCCGTTGTATTCCAGTTCAAGAAGTTCTCTGCAGCCCGGGCAATCATCTCATCGGTTGTACCGATTTTTAACTTAACAGCTGCATCGGCACGGACGTTAATGAAGTCCAGTGTTGGGACTGCTTCAGATGTCCGAACATCTGTCGAGAATTGCTCAATATCAAGATAAGAGCGTTGTTCGACAAAGGGAATCATAAAACCAGCTTTCCCGCGTAAGTGGCGTTGCTTCCGAAGACCTGTAATAACCACGACTTCGTTGGGTTTAGCGTTGACATACCCTTTGACCAACAAGATCAATACAAGAATGGCTACGATTACAAAAGTAATCATCCAACCTGGAATAAATAAAGTATCCATACTTTTTCTCCTTTTTTAGAGGTCTCCCCTCTGTTGTTTATTAATCCTAGTATATCAAAAGAAGGCCTTTCCTCAAAGAAAAGACCTGTATTTATGTTGAGATTTTTAATATGTCATCCCTAGCCTATTCTTCCTCAAATAAACCTTGGAGACTAGCAAAGGGACTGTTTTCTTCTTTCTTAACCGCTTGAGCTTCTTGGTACTCTTCTTCTGTCATGATTTTCCAATCATTGCCCTTGATAAAGCCTTGCCCGGCCTCTTCTTCCGGAGTGAGAACCTTAAGAGGAATATTGAGCAGGATATTATCTGCCACGCTTTCACTCAGATCAATTTTGCCCCCTTCAATGGGAAGGATCAGATCTTCCTCAAGAGCTTCGATATCTGCCTCTGACTGTGCGTCCTCAGCGAACACCTCTGTCACAGGATAGCTCTCTTGAAGCTCAACGGGTTCCATGCTTCGGCTAGAGGCAAGGACGATGGTATAGGTCAATTGGTAATCCAAGACATAGAGACCTGTATCATAGGCTACTCGCCCTGTCGCTGTCACATCCTTTAAATCAAGAATTTCTGGATTGCGCTTTTGCAATTCCTTTAGCAAATCCAATTCTTGATCAAAAGCTAGTCCTTCAGGGTTTTTACGGATTTCTTGTGTGTATAAGTTCATTCTTTTATCCTCAAATCTTCTAGATACTACTAGTATATCATGAAGCCGCCCCTCAACCAAGAAGTCTCTTCAAAAATTTGTTATAATCATGAAAAAAGATACATAGTACTAGGTATTGTACACAAGGATCCCGCAATCTCTCGAAAAAAAAGAGGTTCACTTGCTAAGGCATTGGTCATTGTATAGATAGAGGAGAAGGCATGAAAGAAATCGGAGCAGTTTTTAGGCAAATACGGGAAAGTCGCCATATTTCATTAGAAGAAGCTACTGGTGGGGAATTTTCGCGCTCTATGCTATCTAGATTTGAAAGAGGAGAAAATGATCTAACGACCCAACGTTTTTTTCAAGCCCTTCAACAGATCAAAACGAGTCTCAGTGAGTTCTCTCATCTAGCAGAAATCGATCAGCACTCTTTTATCCCCAAATTGTTGAAAGAGCACTATGAAAACATGAGCTTGGAACATGATCAAGCCTTGTACCAACGCTACCAACTAGCCTATCAGAAAGATCACAAAAAAGAAGACTTCTTAGCCAGCATTATTCTCAAGGCCCAAATGCTTGGCAACTATCCTGAGGTAGAGTTAGCTGCTAGCCAAGAGGAACTAGATTTCCTCTATGACTACCTCTTCTCTGTCATGGTCTGGGGAAATTTTGAGTTAAGCCTATTTTCACTGACCTCTCCTCTTTTCTCTAGTCAGCTCTATCGACAATACACAGAGGAGTTGGTCCAAAGAGATGATTTCAAGCTTCTCCTAGACTCTTCTCGTCCTGCCCTCAATTCTATATTTCTCAATGGTTTCTTTCTGTCCATTAGTTCAAATGAATTTGAAGATGCATCTTATTTTGATCAGCTGATCAAGGACCACTTTTACTCTGAAAACGAAGCTTACCTTCGGACGGTTTATCTCTATGCCAAAGGGGAATTTCTTTATCGAAAGGGAGAAAAAGAAACTGGTCTTGAAAAGATGGAACAGGCCATTCAGGTCTTCTCTATTCTGGATTGTAAGGACAGTGCCAACTACTACAAACAGGGCCTGCAAGAACTGATTAAGGAAGCCTGAAAAACTCACAGAATAGATTTATGAGTTTCAGATTGAAGACGAAGTCATCTAAAAACCTTTCCTTAGGTGAGTACGGACGTCAGCGAACTTCGAAGAAGTTCCATGACTTAGTTTTGAACCTAAGGTTTCAAAACTCCCGAGTACTTGAAACAACATTGTTTAAAGTACTTTTTCTCACAGCGGAAAGTTTTGGTGGTTTCTTGATTCATTTTAAAAATTTGAACTGATTTTTATTTCTTTCCAAAATTGCTTTCCTTATTTTTTAACTAGTTTGTCTACATTATAAAACTCACAGATCTAGTCTGTGAGTTTTATGTTGAAAATATGCAACTTTTTGTTTTCCATATTTTTGAGGTCTACAATAGAATCATCAAGAAAAGAAAGAGGTCCCAGCATGATAAGCAGACTAAAGAATCGTCTCCTTCATTATTTCCTTAAACAGACTAGTTTTTATGTTAAAGAGGAAAAATTAGAACTGACGGAAGAAGAGAAACTGTCTCTTATCAAGCAGGCCTTGCAACATTTAAGAGAAGTTATTTTATCTGCTAAGCATAAGGAGGAAAGCTTATGAAACTCTTATTTCGCAATCATATCTTTGCCTTACTCAGTCTTTCACGTTTTTTGAATACCATTGGTGCTGCAATTTACAACCTTGTCTTTGTGGTCTTCGCGGCTAGCATGCCTCACCCTAGCCTGTCAGTTGGGATCGCTAATCTCATTGTTTTTATCCCAAGTCTTTTCACCATTTTCATTGGAATGAAGGCCGATCACACCGCTAAAAAAGCCGACTGGCTGATCCGAATGGGCTTTCTGCAAGCTATCCTTTTCGTCATCATTGCACTGATGACAAAGATTCCGGGTTACTTGGCCTTTTCAATCGTTTGCTTCCTGAATATTGTGTCAGATTGTTTAAGTGATTATCGCGGGGGATTGCAACTTCCCATTATGCAGAAGAACATTCCTAGCGAGGATCTGATGGAAGCCTATTCCTTCAATCAACTGCTTAGTATGGTTTGTTCAATTTCAGGTCAAGCACTGGGAGTCTGGCTTTTAGCTATCAGTCACCAAAACTTTGCACTTGTTGCTTCGATCAATGCCCTGACATTTCTCCTGTCTTCCACTTGTCTTTTCATCCGACGAAGTCAACTAACCCACGAACCGATTCAAGTGGATTCAAGTAAGAAAGTTTCTTTCCTTCAAGAATGTCGAGACATATATCGCAATGTCACCACTATCTTTGCAGATGAAGAAGTTCACAACTTTGGAAAACTTCTCCTATCCTTAATTTTCATCAATGCTTTGGGAGGATCCATCTCCGGCATCTATAATTTGCAACTGCTTCACTCCCCCTTCTTTCATTTGAGCTTTAGCCAATCGCTCTTGATCTTAGAAGCAGTAACTATTTTAAGCATGGTCTGGGCTAGCCTGACACCTCACGATTATTTTTCCAAACAAACCCTCCACCATACTCTACTGTGGATTGCAGGTGGTCTGACCATGCTTGGCCTCACAAATACTCTGGTCCACTGGGATATCCTTTCCCTTCTACTCATCACTTTTCTTGGTTATCTTGTTGCAAAAATCAACCCAAAAGTTTCTAGTCTTTTAATGAGCAAACTACCAGCTGAGAAATTAGCCTCTACCTCTAGCTTTTTGGGTCTGATGGTAAGCTTTGCCATGCCTCTTGGAACAGCCCTTTTTTCTGGCCTCGCTATTTGGAACCTCGCTCTAGCTTGGGGAATCTTTGCCATCCTTGGTTTCACTACCCTCCTCTTAACTACCAAATAAAAAATCCACCGTTTGGTGGATTGAGCTTAAAGACAAAGTTATCTTAAAAACTTTCCTTAGGTGAGGACGGACGTCAGCGAACTTCTTCGAAGTTCCATGACTTAGTTTTGGACCCAAGGTTCCAAAATTCCCGAGTGCTAGAAACACAATTGTTTCTAGCACTTTTCTCACAGCGGAAAGTTTCAATAGATGAGTTAATAATTATAAAGAATAAATTTCTTTTATTTGTATAGAATTTATTAGATTTATAAAGAAAAAACAGTTTTCCCACACTCTCAATCCTACTAATGGTGGATTTTTTACATTTTTCTTAGGCGAGCCACCCGCTCAGCAATGGGTGGGTGGGTATAAAAGAGTTTTTGAAAGCCGGATTCCTTTTTGGGATCGTTGATAAAGAGAGCACTACTTGCACTATCGACTTCTCGCTGCATGGGTGCACTATGATCCAGTTTCAAAAGAGCATTGATCATTCCTTGAGGATTCCGTGTCAATTCGACACTTGAAGCATCCGCCAGAAACTCCCGTTGGCGAGAAATAGCTAACTGTACCAAGGTCGCCGCTAACGGAGCTAATACGATGGCAATCAAGGAAAGGATCAGAATAATAATTTCTAAACCACTGCCTCCTTCTCGATCATCATCCCGTCTACGGCCACCGCCCCACCACATCATCCGGCCACCAATGCTTGATAGCATGGTGATGGCACTAGCAAGGGCAACTGCAATCGTAGAGATGCGGATATCGTAATTGCGAATATGGCTAACTTCGTGTCCAATGACTCCCTCCAATTCCTCACGATTCATCACAGCTAGAAGACCTGTCGTTGCTGCAACAGCCGCATTTTGAGGATTGGACCCTGTCGCAAATGCATTCATGGACGGATCGTCTACAATATAGACACGGGGCATAGGAATCTGAGCCACCATGGCCATGTCTTGGACAACATGGTAGAGTTGAGGAGCTTGATCTTCTGTCACCTCGCGTGCACCATTCATCCGCATCACAACTTCCGTTGATTGAAAAATCATGCTAAAGGCATAGATGCCACCAATAATCAAAGCTAGAATGACACCACCAAGAGAGGAGCCTAACCAGAGGTAGCCAACGGCTGCTCCGATGAGGGCCAAGAGTATGAAAAAAGCAATAAGGAGAATCCAAGTTCTCCTTTTATTGCTTGCAATTTGGTCAAACAGCATATTAGTCTCCTAATCCGCTAAAATCCACCTTTGGTACAGCTTTTTCTTCTTCAGGCACTTGAAGGAACTCAGCTTGTCTGAAGCCAAACATTCCAGCAATCACATTTGTTGGGAAAGTTTCCAATTTCACATTGTAGTTGCTTGTGACACTGTTATACAATTGACGAGCATAAGAAATTTTATTTTCTGTATTGGTCAATTCTTCTTGCAATTGCATGAAGTTGGTGTTAGCCTTCAAATCTGGGTAGTTTTCAGCAACCGCAAAGATGCCTGCAACTTGACGTGAAAGAGCATCACTGGCTGCCATTGCTTCTGCAGGTGAAGATGCTTGAGCTACTTGTTGGCGAAGTTGAGTGACCTTAGCAAGTGTATCTCCTTCGTACTTGGCATAGCCTTTAACCGTTTCGATCAAGTTTGGAATCAAGTCATTCCGACGTTTCAATTGTACATCGATTTGACTCCAAGCTTCGCGAGTTTGCATCCGACTTTTCACCAAACCGTTGTAAACTCCTACTACCATCAATACAAGGACCACAAGGATCCCAAGAATAATCCAAATCATTTTATTGAATTCCTTTCATTTCTTTCTACCAGTATATCAAATTTCTCTTATTTTGTGGTAAAATTATCTTATGAAACCAGAAGAATTTTATACCCGTTTAGCCGACCTCGGCTTCCCATTAACTGATCGACAAAAAGAACAATATGAACGCTATTTTGAGTTATTGGTTGAGTGGAATGAAAAGATCAACCTCACTGCTATCACCGAAAAAGACGAGGTCTATCTCAAGCATTTCTATGATTCAATCGCCCCCATCTTGCAGGGGTTGATCGAAAACAAACCCATCCGTCTTTTGGATATCGGAGCTGGTGCTGGCTTTCCAAGCCTTCCTATGAAGATCCTTTTCCCTGAGTTGGATGTGACCATCATTGATTCCCTCAATAAGCGGATCAACTTTCTCCACCTACTAGCTGAAGAGTTGGACTTGAGAGGGGTTCATTTCTACCATGGACGAGCTGAAGACTTTGCGCAAGATAAGGCCTTCCGTGCCCAATTTGACCTCGTAACTGCGCGCGCCGTTGCTCGGATGCAGGTCCTTTCTGAGCTGACCATTCCTTATTTGAAAGTAGGAGGGCGCCTCCTCGCACTTAAAGCTAGCAATGCTCCAGAAGAGTTGGAGGAAGCCAAAAACGCCCTGAATCTGCTATTTAGCAAGGTTGAAGACAATCTACAGTATGAATTGCCAAATGGGGATCCTCGCTACATTACTGTTGTGGAGAAGAAAAAAGAAACACCCAACAAATACCCAAGAAAAGCAGGCATGCCCAATAAGCGGCCTTTGTAATAAGATACAAAGGGCCAAGCGGATAAAGTCAAATAAGAGGCTGGGACAAAAGTCCTAGCCTCTCAATTATTTTTGGATTGTCAAGCAAGACGCAGTGGTTGAGTGGGCTCTACTACGCTGATTTCATCAGCTTTTACAGCCCTACTCAACTGTGCGGAGGTGGGACGACGAAATCGAATTCTAACGAATTACCGATTTCTGTCCCACTCTCTTTTTTATTTTTGTTTCAATTCTGTTCGCAGGGCTTCTTGCTGCTCTTTTGTCAGATGAACGCCCTTACTTGCAACAATCTGGCTAGAGACTTTGTTGGCAAAGCTTAAGGCTTGCGCGATGTCTAAGCCTTCTAGACGAGCGGATATAAAGGCTCCTACATGGCTATCTCCAGCGCCTACTGTATCGACGACTTCTGTTGGAAAACCGTCTGCCTCATACCAGTTGCCATCATAGGCAACCGCTCCGTTTTCACCCAAGGTGACAATGACTAATTGTCCCGTTCTCTGATACAAGTGTTCGATGGCTGGCTGGATCTCTCTACACCCTGAAAAAGCCAGTGCTTCAGCCTCATTAACATGGAGAATCGGATGCAGATCATAAATTGCTTCCAGTCGATCCTTTGGAATCAAGAGCCCGCGTGGCCCAGGTGCGAAAATCACCTGGCCTTCTAGTTGCGAAACAGACTGGACCAATGCAAGACCGGTTGGCTCCTCAACTTCAAGGCCACACAAGTAGATGTAATCAAACCGATCTGTCTCAATCTCTTTTAGCCACTCTGCTTGGAAGCTATACTCCACTCCGTGGTCCGATAAGAAGGTCCTCTCACCATCAAACTCTACAAAGCAGTAACAGCAACCATTGGCCCCTTCTAATGAGATGCTAGAGGAAATCCCTAATTGTTTTAGCTCTCTCCGAATAAAATCACCATACATCCCAGAACCGACTGGAGAGACAAACTGGTAGGGTTGCGACAAAAAATGAAGGATATTAACGACATTAAAGGCACAACCTCCCACTGACCATTGCTGGTGATCAATATGGGCATCTCCTTCACGACTCGGCAAACGATCCAAGTAAATCATCACATCACAAACTGTAGAACCAATAATTAACGCTGCTGTCATCTTCTTCTCCTTACTTTGCCTTCTATTATACCAGAGGAAAGATAAAAAACAACCAATCCCTTGTGGAGTGGTTGCTTCTCTTTTAATCACGATAAACAGGTTGAGGGCCAAAGGTTTGGGAAACCGGCATGATTTCAATCCGATTGACATTGACATGCTTGGGCTGTTGGATCAACCAAGCTACAGTGTTGGCAATGTCTTCAGGCTGAATGGCATGGGCATCTCGATAGAGGGCCTCTACCCGTTTTTCGTCTCCTTTAAACCGAACAGAAGAGAACTCTGTCCCTTCGCAAAGACCAGGTTCAATATTGCTGACACGAATCTTCTTGCCAGCTAGATCCGCCCGAAGATTGAGGGAGAATTGCTTGACAAAAGCCTTGGATGCCCCGTAAACATTGGCCCCTGGATAAGGCACAGTTCCTGCTGTAGAGCCCAAATTGATAATATAGCCATCATTTCGTTCCACCATCTGGGGCAAGATTTTCCTTGTCAGATAGGTCAAGCCGACAATATTAGTCTGAATCATGGTCAGCCAGTCTGCGACCTCTGCTTCATAAGCTGGGGCGAGGCCTAGGGCCAAGCCAGCATTATTAACCAAAACATCCACTTTCTCCCAATCTTTTGGCAAACTGGAAAGTGCATGATCTACCTGAGAAAGATCCGTCACATCCATTTGCAAGGGATAAAAAGCTTCTCCCAGTTTTTCTTGAAGAGCCTGTAATTTATCGATGCGTCTAGCTGACCCGATCACACGGTATCCATCTGCTACTAAGCGACGGCAAATCGCTTGACCAAAGCCAGCTGAAGCTCCTGTTACTAAAATCGTTTCTGACATGTCATTACCTCCATGGATTGTAAAAACGTCCCTGATTGACAAAGATCAGGACAATACTCAAGACCAGAACAGCTAAGGCTGATAGAATCATCCCATAATCTTTCATTTCCATGGCTTGATGAGAATACCAGGTCCGCTTTTTATTTTTACCAAAGCGACGTAATTCCATAGCTGTAGAAATGCTGTCAATCCGCTCAAGTGAGCTAAAGATTAAGGGAGAGATGATTTGCAAATTGCCTTTGATCCGCTTGATCAGCTTGGCCTTTTTGGACAACTCCACCCCTCTGGCTTCCTGAGACAATTTAATCGTTTGATATTCTTCTTGTACGTCAGGAATGTAACGCAGAGTCAAGCTAACAGAATAGGCAATCTTGTAGGATACGCCAATTTGGTTGAGGCTTGAAGCAAACTGACTAGGATGGGTCGTCATCAAAAAAATCAAGGCTAGAGGTATGGTACAGACATACTTAAGAGCTAGATTAAAAAGATAAAAGAGTTCCTGCAAGGTGATACTATAGGAGCCCCACCCCTTCATCAGTACTGTCTTTGCCCCGTAAATCTCTACACCATACTGGGGGGCAAAGAGATAGACCATGACAACATTTAACAGTGCAAAAACAAAAGCAAATGCAAGTACAAATGAAATATCTCGAAATCGAATACGAGCTGTAGAGAATAACAGCAAGGCGCCCACACCAATTCCTAGAAGGAGCCGGGTATCATAACTCAACATGGCCGCAAGAGATACAAAAAGAAGAAAGAGTAACTTACTCGCACCTGAAAGACGATGAAGAAAACTCGTCCCCTCATGGTAGCCGACTAATCGATGCTTCATGACCTGCTCCTTTCTGTTGCATATAAAACTGCGTTAGCGCCAAGGGATCCATTCCTAATCGATTGGCTAAGGCAAAAATCGAAGTCTCTTTTAGATTAGCCTCTTGTAAAATATCCGGATGAGTGAACAGCTCTGCAGGTGAGAGATCTGCTAGAATTTGCCCATCTGATACTACAAGTGCACGATCAGAATAATCCAACATCAGTTGCATATCATGGGTAATCATGACAATGGTATGACCTTTTTCTTGCAAGCTATCTAGAAATTCCATGATTTCAGTGTAATTGCGCTGGTCCTGACCTGCTGTCGGCTCGTCCAAGACCAAAATTTCTGGTCCTAAAACTAGTATAGAGGCGATGGTCACCCGTTTCTTTTGCCCATATGAGAGAGCAGAAATCGGCCATTTACGAAACTCATAGAGACCACAAGTTTTCAGCACTTGATAGACACGCTCTTTGATATCTTCTTCCGATACCCCCCGCAAGCGCAAACCTAGAGCGACTTCGTCAAAAATCATATTGGTCGAAATCATTTGATTGGGGTTTTGCAGGACATAGCCGACTCGCTCAGCCCGTTCCTTGACACTCTCCTGCTTGATATCTTCGCCTCTAGAGGTGTATTGCCCTTCTGTGGTAATGAAGCCACAGATGGCTTTCGCAAGAGTTGATTTCCCTGCCCCATTCTTCCCGACAATCGCTAAGCGCTGCCCTTTCGGAATCGTGAGGGATATATCTTTTAAGATCGGATGATCCTTTTGATAAGCAAAGGAAATCTGCTCCAACTTCAATAGTTCTTCTGCTTCACCCGTTTTAGTAAAGGTCGCTTCTGGAATGGAACGATTCACACCAGTAAGCTCGATATCTTCTAGACGATCTAGATGCTCCAATTGATCGATATCCTGCCCTAGCTGGCGAAGAGTTGTTAAATACAGAGGTTCTCGAATCCCATTTTCAGCCAGCAGTGTCGTTCTCAACAACTCATCGGGTCGACCATTAAAGAGAACTTGTCCTTGATTGATCAAGATAACCCGATCGACAGGACGGTAGAGTACATCCTCTAAACGGTGTTCGATAATAATAGTGGTCGTCCCCTGTTCTTCATGAATCTGATCAATCAGATCAATAATATCCTGACCCGACTTGGGATCTAGATTAGCCAGTGGCTCATCGAAGAGCAGGATCGGACTTTCGTCAATCAGAACACCTGCTAAGCTCACTCGCTGTTTTTGCCCACCGGACAAATCTTGTGGCCGATGATCCAAGAGCTTCATCAAATCCAAGCGTTCTGCCCAACTCCGCACACGCTCTTTCATCGTTCCCAGATCCACCATGTCATTTTCAAGAGCAAAAGCCAAGTCTTCTGCAACACTCAAACCGATAAACTGGCCATCTGTATCTTGCAAAACCGTACTGACCAAGTGAGATTTCTCATAAATACTGAGATCAAAGGCTTCTTTCCCCTGAATGAGGAATTGCCCACTACTGGTTCCCTTATAGATATTGGGGATAATCCCATTTAGACACTGGCCAATCGTTGATTTTCCAGAACCAGATGGCCCAACAATCAGAACCTTTTCCCCCTTATAAATGGTTAAGTTGAGATTTTTCAAGGTTGGTTCAGACTGTGCCTTGTATTGGAAGGAAAAATCCTTCAGTTCAATCATTGCTTCTTTCATTTAGTTTGCCTTTTCCCAAAAGAGCGCAAATTGGATGGCTAACTCCGCGATTCGATCCTTGCTATCTAAATCCTCATGACTAGATAAGTTTCGGATATCCCATTTTTCTTCCGAGAGGTGGTCTGCTGCGTAGAAGAAATGGCAGAGCTCAAAGCCCCTATAAGCTGCTAAGGCTGCCACTGCCGAACATTCCATATCCACACAGATGGCTCCTGCTTCCTTTCGTCGCTTCATCTTGTCGATGGTTTCCCTGTACGGTGCATCTGTCGTCCACACTTTTCCTGACTGATAGGAAACCTTGTGGCTGTCCAGAAAGGCTTGGAAGAGAGGAAGGGTTTTCTTGTTTACTTCCACTTCATCACTAGCCGGAAGATAGTGGTAACTAGTCCCCTCGTCGCGAAGAGCAGCTGTTGGAATGATGATGGAGGTTGCTTCGATATCACGGTCTAAAACCCCACAGGTCCCAAAGAGCACCAGTTTTTCCATCCCAAATTGAATCAGGTCCTCTATAATCCCCACACAGGAAGCAGCCCCAACTGGTGCATTAAAGGCACCAATCTGTTGGTCTCCAATAGTGATCCCATAGACCACGACTTCAAAATTAGCCATAGAGGTTCTTGCAATGACCTCATGGTCATAATTCTCAAGGAGGCGCGCAAAAGTTACTCTTGAAAAGCAAGAGATGACTACTTTGGGAAATCCTTCAATTGGTTGGTGTAAGTCTTGTGGATTGATAATCGCCTGTCGATTGGCATCAAATTCTTCTAACAGCATTTCGTGCACCTCTTTCATTCTACTTCTAGGCCCCTATTATACCACAATTAGCCTAGTCATTGGTTTTTGATCAAAGGAATGGCATAAAAAAGAACTGCTCCCAGACGTTAGATTTTTCGGATCAAACGTCGGAGGGACAGTTCACTATGATATTTTTTTACTTGTTCTCCAATTGCGCTAATTCTAGCAAGCGTTCTTTGGATAATTTTTTAATTTCAATTTGACTAGCATCTAGCAGCTGATATTCATCTGGCTCTAGCGCTTCTATAAGTTTCTTCAGAGCAAGAGAACCAATTGGATGGTAGTTTTCTGGCTTATCCGGATCTCCATCGATCGCAACCAAAAGAACTTGCCAATCAATGATACCCGCTAAGCCCACAATTTCTACATATTCTGCAGGAACATGTGGCACGCTTGGCAAGACCGTATCCGTATCTTCTGTCAAGCTATAGCTAGCTAAAAATGCTCCTGTCTCCTCCTGTTGATAAAAACGGACTTGACTGAAATAAGCTGCACTATATTGAATCTTCTTGATAAAGGCAGAGTAGGCTTCTAGTGGATGGACATGGTTCAAGACTTCCTGCACTGTATCCCGATCCAAATAGACTGGATGAGCGAAGCCTTGTACTTCAAACTCTTTTAGATCTTTTTCTTTCGTCACATTACCCAGCGTTTCTAGGATGACGACTTCATAATCAAAATGGAAAACAGAATCTGGAGTATAGCTCACGCCGTCACTGGCCACAATCTCCGTTCCTAATACTTCTGCGAGGCGACTAAGCCATCGAAGGGCCAACTGCCAATCTTCTTCTATCGCAAAAGAGGGCACCTGAATCTGATAAGACTCTTCCTCATCAAAATAGCGTAACTGCAGAGGAAGACCGCTCTTACCAAATACGATACAGTTCAAGCCTTCAAAATCATTTAAGGGACGATGAAGGGTGGCAGGATCATAGTTGTAAGTTGTTAACCCTTCAACTAATTTAAGAACTTCCTGTGCTGCGAGTACTTTCTGATAGCCAAATAAGCTCTTTTTATTTTTGATTGAAAACACGATACTCATTTGTTTTCTCCTTTGTGAAATCGCTTACCTAAAGTATAGCACAATTTTCAATCAATTTCCATATAAAAACAGCCTGAGCTTTCAGACTGTTTGTTTCCATTATGCAGGTGCTCCATCAAGCGTCTCACCGATAACGGCCAAACGCTCAGCAACCTCTGCTTGTGACAAGTTGTGTTCTTCAACATAACGATTGCGAGGGTGAACCCGGCACTCATGTGAGCAGCCACGGAGATACTTGTCTTCGTTTTCTTCTGAGGTCAAGATGCGACGGTTACAGAAAGGATTTCCACAGTTGACATAGCGTTCGCATGGTGTTCCATCAAACCAGTCTTTTCCGACAACGCTTGGATCGACATGGTTGACATCGACTGCAATCCGCTCGTCAAAGACGTACATTTTCCCATCCCACAGTTCGCCTTGAACTTCTGGGTCTTTCCCGTAAGTGGCGATTCCGCCATGCAATTGACCGACATCTTTGTAGCCTTCACGCACCATCCAGCCTGAGAATTTCTCACAGCGGACTCCACCAGTACAGTAGACGACAACACGCTTGTCCATGAATTTTTCCTTGTTATCACGAACCCATTGTGGCAATTCACGGAAGTTGCGGATGTCAGGACGAATAGCGCCACGGAAGTGACCAAGATCGTACTCGTAGTCATTCCGAGTATCAAGGACAACGGTATCTTCGTCGAGAAGAGCTTCTTTAAACTCTTTTGGTGACAAGTAAGCACCTGTTGTTTCAAGAGGATTGATGTCATTATCGAAATTATCATCTTCTAAACCAAGGTGGACAATCTCTTTCTTATAACGTACAAACATCTTCTTGAAAGCTTGCTCTTCTTCCTCATCAATCTTGAACCAGAGGTCTTCCATACCTGGAAGGCTGTGAACGTAGTCCATGTATTTTTGTGTTGTTTCGTAGTCACCAGAAACAGTTCCATTGATTCCTTCGTCAGCGACTAGGATACGTCCTTTGAGGCCGATTGATTTACAGAAGGCCAAGTGGTCGGCTGCAAATTGTTCTGCATTTTCAATGGGGGTATAGAGGTAGTAGAGTAATACGCGAATAGGTTTTGCCATAATATTCTCTTTTCTAAGATTAAATTATCAGAATTTTTCATTCAACTATACCAGTATACTCTCCCAAGAAAACGAATGCAATTTATTTGACTGAAAAATAAAAGCCTGGTTTCCCAGACTTTTATACGACGAAACCAGGATTCCAACTTCCTACTCTTCCTTTTCCAACTGATCTAGATAGGCTTCATAGCGTTTTTTCTCAACTTTTGCAAGAAGCATTACAAGGGTATTCACTCCCCATACAATTGGAAGATTCAGTAAAAAGGTAATAGGAAGTACTAGTAAGAATTTTGAATGAAAAGGATTTGCCTGATAGACAGTTTGGTTTAATTGAAAATTTTGAGCCCAGATGAACAAGGAGAGAATAGAGGTTACTGCTACAATTCCCGTCACATTTAGATAGCTATAACTGATAAATTTCACACCCAATCGTTGACAACGAACAGAGTAATACAATCCTGAGACGATGAGTAAGGCTACCACCACGATTGGACTGAGCCCCACTTTAGATGTAAAAATGGATCCCACACTAAAAGCAGTTAAGGCAAGGAAAAGAAAACCAGCCGTCTCCGCACCAGCCTTATGAGCTAAGCCTTCTTCTCGTTCATCTATGATTTGTTTGTTCAGCAATTGTAATCTCATCTCTTCCTCCTTATTCTTCATCCTCTAATTCTGCCTCGATCTTCTCTTGTTTTTTCCGATTGATAAGAGCAAGTGGTTTTTCAAGCAGATCTGTCAGGATGGCAAAGACGAGAATTTCTAATAAAATTTTGACCAGATACTTGGGACTCAAGATAAAGCTCATTGCTTCTCTCTTTCCAATCACATCCATAGCTGTCACAAGCACAGCAAAGAATAGACCTGACCCAAGGCGACTCAACCAGCTATCTTTTTCTAACATATCTCGGATATCAATCCCTGAACTGATCCTTCTTAGCAGAGCATAAATCCCCATGGCAATCAGAAGGAACATCTCAGGTAGATAAGTTAGTAGGTCTAAGTCCAGGATACTGGATTTCACAAAGGCAGATAGGGCAATAAAGCAGGTCATGCCAAGGACAAGTTCTCCTGCGATTTTTCCATCAAGTAGCATGGTCCGTTCATCTTTTACAATTGGTTCTTTCTTTTGTTTCATATGTTTCGTCTTTCTATTATTAAAACTGTTACTCCCAGAACAGTTGATCCAGCGTCTTATCCAAGGTCTTACAAATGGCAAGGCAGAGGCTGAGGGTCGGATTGTATTTCCCTGCCTCAATCAGGCCAATGGTCTGGCGTGTCACCCCGATGGCATCTGCAAGATCCCCCTGGGTCATATCATGTTCGACCCGGGCCATTTTTAATTTGAGATTTTTCGCCACATGCTTTTCCTTTCTTGTTTTATAGCTTTATTATACACTATATTTTCTATTTTGCAATATATATCTTACATTTTGTAAAAAATATTTTTTACAAAACAAAAAAAGCCTGGTTCCCCAGACTTACTCTTCTGTACGTTTAATCTTTTGTCAAACTTCCATCTTTTGTTTGAGTCCGTGCATAAGCGATCAAGAGAAGAGAACCTGCAACAGCCACTGTTAATGCATTAAAAGAACCCGCAACAACACCTTGTAGGAAGACTTTATTGGCACTTTCCTTGTAGATCAAGACATCTCCAACCGGAGCAATCAAGCCCCAGATCACAAGGTTGGATACGATTTGAACGATGTTAAAGACAATTAATTCTTTCTTTGTCACTTCCCCTTTGAATTCACCGATTTGTTTGCGGAAGAAACCAACAAAAAGTCCAAACAAACCACTTGAAATGATCCAAGTCCACCAAAGACCACCTGACATAGCATCCTTAATGGCATGACCAATCAAGCCGATTAAGAAACCGACAATCGGACCAAAAACTACACTAAAGAGAGCTTGAAGGGCATATTGCAACTGAATGCTCGTATTCGGTGCAGGTGCAGGGATTTGCAACATAGCAATCACGACAAAGAGGGCTGCTCCAACCCCAATAGCTACAACATCTTTAATTGAAAATAATGATTTCTGTTTCATTCTGATATCTCCTATTAATTTTCCATTTTTCTAATCTCGATATGCCAAGAAGCCCCAACTCCTACATTATAGGCCTTGGCAAAGGATCCCTGGTTGATGGCAAGACCAACACGGTAAAGGGAATTGATATAAAGTATTGGCTGTCCAATTCGCACATCGGCGAAAGACTTGCCGTAGGTTACTTGGTTTTGGTAAACCAGCATGTCATTGTTATAGATGGTTACTTCAAAACGTTCCCCAAATTTAGGTGACAAATGATTGAACTCTTCCCGAGTAATGGAAGTCCAAAGAGAACCAAAGCGTACATCTAGGATGTCAACTGCACCTTTAACAAGATTGTCCTCAAGAACTGTCTCAACCACTGGGATTTCCACAATATGTTCGACACTGAGTTCTGGTCCGACTTCTTCAAAACTAATATGGCCACTGGCCAACTTAGCTCCTGTATAGGCATAGACATCACGCCCATGGAAGGTATAAGAAAACTCTGTATTAGCTCGACGATTCTTCACTTCTGAAATCTCACGGATAGCAACAATCCCTACATGTTTCTTGATAAAAGAGAGAGTTCCATTATCCGGAGTGACAATGTATTGATTTTTCGCCGTTTTAGCTACGACACTCTTTCGTTTGGAACCGACACCAGGATCGACCACCGAAACAAAGGTTGTCCCTTCTGGCCAGTAATCTACTGTCTGAAAGAGACGGTAACTCCCTTCAAAAATATTGTAGGGGGTAATATCATGAGTTAAGTGGTGAATTTTAAGGGTTGGTGATTCTTCTAAAGCAACCCCAATCATAGCTGATACTGCTCCATCCACCAAACCAAAGTCTGACTGAAGAACTAGTAAATTATTGTGCATCTTTATCTCCTTTTTTGGCTAATAATGGAAGAAGGATGTTCGATAGTCCCCATCCTAATCCAGCACCCAGTATAACTGTGAGGACAAACCAAGTGATGGTCGCTAGATCTGGTGATACCATCACCCGATTGACATAGTCTATCGATTTACCACGATCCAGTAACGACATGCGGTAACTGGCTGGATAGAACCACATCATAAGAATGGGCCCTGTTGTCGCAAAGGCAAAAATAACAAAAGACAAGGCATTTCGTAAATTCGAGCGAAAACGACCACTTGAGGCGACCATCTCCGCAAAACTTCCGGCGATCAAGGCTGGAATAAAGGCCCCTGCGCCGTGACGTGAAAAGAGGAAGAAGGATCCGATCACGCAGCCAACTATAAAGATAGATCCAACTCCTTTTATTTTTTCTAGATAATAGCGGTAGATCGTCCCGCCAAACAAGGCTGAAAAGGCAGGAGCATAAAACATATTTCCTTGATGATCGACCAGATTTCCAACTAAGACCCCCAGTCCAATCGCAAGAAAATAGAGGAAAGTGAAGGCTCCAACTTGTTTTATTTGATTCACGTTTATTCTATTCATTGGATACTGATCCTAACGGTGGCTAATTTTCTTCGAAAGGAAGTCCCCGATAAATTGGACCAGAACGATCAGAATCAGGATCAATAAGGTCGCCACAAAGATGACATCATTGTTAAACATATTTTTCCCGTAGTTGATGGCCAAGGTTCCTAATCCTCCAGCACCAACGGCACCCGCCATGGCGGTTTCTCCGATCAAGGAAATGATGGTCACTGTTGTCACACGGATCAAATCAGGAAGCCCTTCACGCAGGTAGACTCCGACAATATCCCAGAAGGTTGCCCCACTGGCTTGCGCTGCTTCAATCACGCCTCCATCCAACTCGGACAAGACCACTTGGACTTGGCGGGCAAAGAATGGAAAGACAGCCAAGGATAGCGGAACAAGGGCTGCTGTAGGACCGATGGTATTTTTCAAGAGCAAGTAGGTCAAGGGATTAATAAAGGCCAACAAGATAATGAAAGGAATGGCGCGGAACAAGGAAGTAATCTTATCCAAAATTTGGAAAACGATTCTATTTTCGATGACACCACCTGGACGGGTCAAGACTAACAAAAGTCCTGTCACCAAACCTAAAAATCCACCAATAATGAAGGAAATAACGGTCATGTAAAGAGTCAAGTAAATAGCGGTTCCCCATCCATACTGGCCAGACCACCCTAATTTATAGACATTTGGTAAATATGTTTGAATTAACTGGATCATGCTTTTCTCCCATCTTTCACAATAGTCACGGAAACTCCTGCATTTTCTAACTCAGCTTTGGCCGTTTCCAGATTTTGAGTCTCACCTGATAAGATGACCACCAATTCTCCGACAGGAGTGTGATCAAGGATCTCGATGTTCCCAAATAAAATGTTGGCAGATACTTGGTACTGCTTGTAAATATCATTGATGATGGCTGTATCTGTCACAGAACCTGCATACTTAAGATGCGCTAAAATCGAATCATCAGGCAAGTTCTTCACAATCGCTTGTTGATTGATTTTCACCATGGCTTCATCGATTCCTGTTGCAACCGTGATAAAGTCTTGCGTCAAAGCATTTTTCGGATTCGAGAAGATATCTAACACAGACCCTTCTTCAATCAGTTCGCCATTTTGCATGACAGCTACCCGGTTGGCAATATCTTTGACAATTTGCATCTCATGGGTGATCAAGACAATGGTTAAACCAAGTTTTTTGTTTAACTCTTGCAACAAAGCTAGAATTTGTTTGGTCGTCTTTGGATCCAAGGCTGAAGTTGACTCATCTGAGATCAAAATTTTTGGATCGTTGGCAAGGGCACGCGCAATCGCTACCCGCTGCTTTTGACCACCAGACAATTGTGCTGGGTAATTCTCTGCACGGTCAGCTAGACCAACCAATTCCAACAATTTCGCCACTTTCTCATTCTTTTGTTCTTTGTTTAATTTAGAATGTTTAAGAGCAAAGGCTACATTTTCTGCGACGGTCATTTGAGCCATCAAGTTGAAGTGTTGGAAGATCATTCCGATATCCCGACGTTTCTCCCGAAGGGCAGCCGGTTTTAAAGTCACCTGATCTTGATAAATCACATCCCCGTCCACAGTGATGGTTCCGGCGCTAGGCACTTGCAAGAGATTGATCACCCGAACCAAGGTCGATTTCCCCGCTCCGGAATACCCTACAATCCCATAGATATCGCCTTCATTAATATGAATGGTCACATCTTTGACGGCTTGGATCTGACGTTTCTTTTGCTGGAAGGTCACATCAATGTGGTCCAGCTGAATCATTGCTTTACTCATAACTTGCTATTAACTCCTTTATCAATTCAATATGGGTGTAATAATCGGCAATTTTCACATTTTCGTCGCCCCCATGATCACGGCTATTAGCATTGCCAATTCCAAAGGCTGCCATCGGTACCTGCAAAGCCTCAAATACCGTATGCATTGGCCCTGTCCCCGCTGTTGTTGGAAGAACAGAGACTCCTTCTCTATAGAAATCTTTGGCCAGCCGAATGACATTTAAAATCGATGGGGCACTCATATCACTTCGGTAACTCATTTCACCGAGAGTATAGACCAATTCGACCTGATCATAACCGTTCTTCTTCAATTGTTGCTTGATCTTTTCTAAGATATCCTTGGGATCCAGTCCAGGAACCAAACGCACCTCCATCTTAGCACGCGCCTCTGCTGGAAGAATCGTTTTGACACCTTGACCTTGGTAACCAGAACCAAAACCTTCAATATTCAAAGCTGGTTCAAAATAGAAACGGCGCAAGAATTCTTTCCGGTCTTCCTTCAAGACGGGGAGAGTAAGACCATAGGTTTCTGCAACATCTTCTGGGCCTTTGTTGGCATATTGTTCAATCAAAGCGAGCTCGCGTTCATTGGGTTCTTGTATCTGATCGTAAATCCCATCCACCAAGATTCGACCTTCTTTGTCACGTAGACTTGCAATGGCATTTAACAAATACCAGGAAGCAGAGTCTACGACACCACCATAGCTGGAATGGATATCCACTTCTGCACTCTTCACCACCATATCAAAGGTGACGATCCCTTTGCTACCACCAGAAATTTCCAACTGACCCTGATGATTTCGGGTACCTTGTTCCCAAACTAGGAGGTCTGCCCCACGCAAGTGTTTCTTATGTTTAGCTAAGTATTTATCCAAGTCAGTCGATGCAGACTCCTCTGCCCCTTCGATGATAAAAGTGATATTGACTGGCAAATCGCCACTTTCACGAATGTATTTTCGAAGAGCTGTGAGACGAGCTGTGATATGTCCCTTGTCATCATCAACCCCTCGACCGTACATGGTCCCGTAATGAACAGATAAGGTAAAAGGATCTCCCGTCCAAGGTTGGTCTCCATCCGCTGGTACTGTATCATAGTGGTTATAAAAGATGATGGTTTTTGCGTCTGGATTTGGGGAGAAAAATTTGGCAATCACAAAAGGGGCTGTGTAGCTATCATCAACTTCGACTTTGGCTCCTGCAGCTGTAAAAATTTCCCCCAAATAGTTGGCCACTTCCTTGAGACCTACTTGTTGAGCAAAGATGGATTTTTTTGAAATCAAGGTTCGCAACACTTCAAAATAATGTTGTGCGACCTCATCATTTTCAAATTTACGAATTTGTTCCGCTTCTGTTGCAAAAGGCATGCATTCCTCCTAATACACGATAAGAGGTAGAGAATTGCTTCTCCACCTCCTTCATACACTTGAGATCGAATCTTAGAAGACTGGTTGGTCCATTCCTTCTGAAGATTCTTCGATCGCTTTTTTCACATTGTCTTTGTGATAGGCATCGATGATTTCTTTGATTGCTTTTGCTTTGTCAGATTTTTCCCAATCTTTCTTAGCAGCAATCAAATTGTACCATTGTTTTGAGTTGTTGTCTTTCTTTTCAACATAGATCGCTTTTTTGAAGTCAACCCCTGCTTCACGAACGAAGGTATTGTTGATGACTGCAGCATCTACTGAAGGAAGAGCAGAAGGCGTTTGAGAAGCATCCAATTCAGAAATCTTCAAATCTTTTGGATTTTCTTTGATGTTTGATACGTTTGCCAATTGTCCATCTTTGGTATCCAACTTAATCAAACCTGCTGATTGCAAGACATACAAGGCACGGCTTTCATTTGTTGGGTCATTTGGTACGGCAATGGTTCCACCTTTTGGAATTTCTTTGATAGAAGTGTATTTATTTTTACCGTTTTCTGTACCAGAGTAGAGACGGATTGGAGCAATGTAAGTATCCGCTACAGAGACAAGCGCATCATCATTTTTAGAATTCCAGTTATCCAAGAAGTTGTGGTGTTGGAAAGCATTGATATCTACACTACCATCTTTTACAGCAACGTTTGGTTGTGAGTAATCTGTAAATTGGGTGAATTCCAATTTAATGCCTTTTCCTTTGAGGTTTTCTTCGACTGCATCCCAACGAGCTTTTTCAGTGTCACTCAAAGTCATGACACCCACTTTAACTGTTGTTTCGCCATCTTTGCTAGATGATTTTGAAGAACCACATGCTGCAAGAGCAACTGTTGCGACAGCTGCAAGAGCTGTTAAACCAAGAATTTTTTTCAATTTCATTTTAAAATCTCCTTTAATTAAATATTATTCTTTAATATCTTTTGCTTCTGGTAGGTAAGAACCACCGAAGTATTTTTTAGACAATTTTTTAAGGGTTCCATTGTCATAGAGTTCCTTGATGCGTTTGTTGACAAATTTTTGAAGGTCTTTATCTTCTTTTGCAATAATTGGATAAACATAAGGTTGTTGGTCGCTTGGAAGCTCGATAACCTTCAAGTTGTCATAGCCTTGATCACGAATGATGGTATCTACAGAAATCCGTTCGAAGATCTTGTAATCGGTACGACCATCCGCTAGATTGGCCATGATGGTTTGAATCGTTCCATCTGTGTATTGCAAGTCGGTTGGATTATCTGAATGTTTTTTATTGTAATCTTCTAATTGTTTAGCAGTAGATGTTCCTTGAACAACTTCTGTTTTCTTGCCACCAATGTCATCCAAAGATTTAATAGAAGAATCTTTTGGTACGACCAGTACTAATGGATTACGAGCATATGGATTTGGATAGAGGTATTTTTCTTCCCGCTCTTTTGAGTAGCTGATGTTGTTGGCACCGATTTGGAAACGGTCACTATCCAATCCAGCAAAGACTGAAGACCACTCTGTCTTGTTAAAGTTCACTTCGTATTTATCTGAACCTTTAAAGATTTCACGCAATACTTCGATCTCATAACCAGTTAGCTTACCGTCTTTTTCTTCATAAGAGAAGGGTTTGGTTGTTCCAACCGTCCCAACTTCAATGGTTTTCTTCCCACTGGCTGATTTGCCAGATGAACATGCTACTAAAGCACCGGTTGCAAGGACTGCAACTAATCCTAAAGCAGAATACTTAATCACTTTTTTTAGATTCATAGGATCTCCTTTTTGGTTTCAGGCACATAAAACGCCATTTTAAAAGTATTTTTTTATTTTATCAGAAAAACATTCACTTGCCTAATATATATTTTTTATGGAGGTGATAGTTTTTCTTTATCACACTTATTTTTCTTTGAAATACCGCAATAAAGCTTGCGCATTTTCAACATAATAGGGAACGGATACCTCAAAGGCTGCATCATCGATGGTCATGTGATCATGATGGAGGTCTGGCGCATCCGGATCTCCATTTGAACCGATAAAGGCAAAAACTCCAGGAATTCGTTCTTGGTAAAAGGCGAAGTCTTCTCCAGCTGTAGATGGATTTGCTGGAAGCACCTCAGCCAAGTCTTGTGAAGCTTCCCAAACGACTTTGGTCAATTCCTCATCATTAAAGGTAACAGGCGGGGTCACTCCCCACTCAAAAGCCACATCCACTTCCAGGCTTTTTGCTATATGACGAATGATCGAAATGAAATGTTCCTTCAACTCTCTTTGCACACTCGGATTAAAGGAGCGAATCGTTCCTTCAAAATAGCCTGATTTTGGGAGTACATTCCAGGTTGAACCTACATCCAAGTGAGTAATAGACAAAACAGCTGTTTCAAAAGGAGAAACGGTCCGTGAAATTAATAATTGTACATTCTGAACCATGGTTGTGACGGCTGTTACCGTATCAACTCCCAAGTCTGGTCTCGCAGCATGGCTACTAACCCCTGTTACAGTGACCTTAAATTTCTCTACCCCTGCCATCATAGCTCCAGCATTCAAAGCAAGTTGTCCTGCTTTTAGCTGAGGCATATTATGAAATCCAATAATTCCTTGAACATCCTCCAACAGTCCTGTTGCTAGAACGTCAGAAGCACCTTCTGAAATTTCTTCTGCCGGTTGAAAGATCAAGCGTATTGTTCCTTCCAGCTGATCTTCTTTTTCCTTGAGAAGAGCTGCTGCTCCTAGAAGACTGGTTTGATGAAAATCGTGACCACAAGCATGCATGACACCTGGATATTGACTTTGGTAGGGAAGATTCGTTTGTTCCAAAATCGGAAGGGCGTCGATATCTGCACGTAGCGCCACCACTGGTTGGCCGGACCCAATTTCTGCAATCAGACCAGTTTTTAACCCACTCTCTAAAATACGAATCCCCAACTCTTCCAAACGTTCCCTTATAAAGGCGGTTGTCTGGTATTCTTGACCAGACAATTCAGGGTGTTGGTGGATATAGTGGCGAATCTCTGCTAACTCTTCATAAGAAAAAGACACAAGCCTTCATCTCCTTTCAAACTTAAAATTATTCTATCACTAATAGGTGTTTCCGTCTAATTCCTGTTTCTTGGGTTTTGATATAGTTTCAAACTATAGATAAAAACACTCCTAGATTCATTTCCTAGGAGTGCCAACTTCAGCCTTAAGAAAGATTTCCCTCGAATTTTTCCATAAAGCTATCACTATTATAGGCTTTTTCCACTTCCCACTTGCCATCTTTCTTAACAAAGGTCAACTGGTAGTCGTACCGATCCGGCGTCGTTAAGGGACGATCTGCAAGAGAAGCCATCATTTCCTCTCTATAGGCTTTGTTTTGAGCCTGATTCGCTTCGATGATCCCTGGGTAGTCTTTACGATGTTCTTGATAGAAGGTCTGCATGTGGTTTAAAATCGTCTTTTCCATGCTGACAGTCTCAGGATTTAAACTAATGACCACCTTGTCCGGGAGATATTGTTTCACCTTATAGGTTAATTTAGCACGCTTTGCATTTTCCTTTTCATAAGCATCAATAAACTGGGTCACTTCTTCTTCTGGAAATTGGTAATCATGCAATTGACGGGTAAAATCAGCCGCAAATTTCGCACGGAAATCACTGGCTTCCTTTTTCAAATCAGTTCCCAAAACAAAAGCATTATCCTTTTTGACCTTTCGTTGGCCACTAAAGTAAACTTGATTGATGTATTCATCAGCTAGAAGGGTGGAAGCTTCCACCTTGTCCTCATAATGAGAAGAATCCACCACAAATTTTAGAGGCTTCGTTTTTTTATCAGAGCTATAGGTTTTTCGTTCATACTGCACTTCGTATTTTTTGCCTTTTTCGACTGGAAAGACTATATAGCCGGTTAATTTTTTATCTTGGGCCAACTGATCACTCTTGAGCAATTGGAAGGCTTCCGTTTGGTCATAAATTCCTGACTGCAATTTGACCTTGTTATTCTCCGCATCGTAGATGGTGATATCTGAATCTGACACGTTGATAGATTCTTTGGAAACATTCTTAAATTCTAATTGAAGGGCCAAATAAGTGCCGTCTTCTGAGTCATTGAGGACAGACGGTTTGATGTATTGCCCTCCTTTTAGGCTCAGCTCTACTTGACCGTCAGATGCAGAGCTTTTCGCTGCTTTTTCTGTCTTTGCTTGCTGTGAATTTGTCTTTTGAGCAGTAGTTCCACAAGCTACTAGACTCAAGGTCGCCACAGCAAATAAGGTCCATTTAAAAATCTTTTTCATTCTCATCTCCTTAAAAAAGTTTTGTTCTATTTTAACATCTTTTTCTAGCTATGTATACGCTATATAGTGATAACTCTTCCCTCAAAGGGCGAGGATCACAAAAAGGCTAAGACCTTCGTCTCAACCTTTTAACTGAAAAATAATTGATCTTGGTTTTACAAGATTCCTTTTTCTTTTTGAATCATGAGATCCTTGAGGGAAATCAAGAGGACCGCAAAAAGGATCATAGCCATCCCTATAAAATCAATGGCAAAGAAATGTTCATTCATAATGGCAAAAGCAAAGAATACGGCTGAAATAGGCTCAATAGCTGCAAGAAGGCTACCTTTGACCGGTCCAATCAGAGTTGTCCCTTTCAAAAAGACCGTATAGGCAAATATGGTCCCTATCACCACTAAGCCAACTAAGCCCATTAGATTATCCATGCTATATTGGCCATGAAAAAGTCTTCTTCCTGTGAAGGGAATCATCACAAGTCCTGGAATGAGCATACCGATACCAATCACCAACATACTACCCCATTTTTGAATTAACTGAATAGGCAGAATGATGTAGAGGGCATAGGCAAAGGCAGAAACAAGTCCCCAAGCTAGCCCTTTAGGAGTGATTGCCAATTGATTAAGTTGACCATGGGTTGCAATGAGAAAGGTCCCTGCGATGGCTAAGATCATCGAAATGATTTCAGATACCGTAGGAGCTACCCGATCCTTAACACAAGAATAGGCCAAAACTCCAATGGGACAGAGATATTGCAAAACAGTTG
Source organism: Streptococcus mobilis (assembly GCF_059727625.1). NCBI lineage: Bacteria > Bacillati > Bacillota > Bacilli > Lactobacillales > Streptococcaceae > Streptococcus > Streptococcus mobilis. Next base: position 579,983 of record NZ_AP041823.1, on the reverse strand, counting down.
CAGTACCTGCATTAGTCGCATCAATCGCTTCTAGATAAGTCAATTGGGTCATTAACAACCCTAAAAAAGCAAATAAGAACAAGGAAAGGTAGGACGAGCGGTCTGTTAGAAAAGCCTTTACTTTTTCCTGGTCCGCTAGATATGCAAGAAGCAGTAGTACAGCTCCTGAAAACACTAAACGAATCGTTGTCAAACCGATTGCTGTAAATCCATGAGCCATCAGGTACTGGCCACAGGCTCCTGACAAGCCCCAAGCGATCCCAGCAATCAAGGTCATGAGCGTTCCTTTCATCGTCTTTGACATAGTCCCCTCCAAAATCTATTCCTTACTTTTATTGTATCATAAAAGGCCGAAACGAAACGTTTCAGCCTCATATATTTCATATAAAATTATTCGCTTATTCAGGTTGAACCAAGATCTTGATTTGAGATTTATCTTGTGTCAATTCAACAAATCCTTCTTCAACGATATTTTCCAATTTGATTTTCTTAGTAACCAATTTCTCAGCAGAGAAGTATCCTTGTTCCATCAATTCCAAGACTTTAGGGAAGATGTGGCGGTAGGCAATAATTCCTTTGAGGGATTTTTCTTGAATAGCGAATTCATTTGGATTGATGCTGGCTTCACGTTCCCAGATAGATACGACCATACATTCCCCAGCTTTATGAACGGCTGCAAGGGCTTGGCCTAAAACAACTGGAACCCCAGTGACTTCATAAGAAACATCTGCTCCACCACCTGTCAAACGATGGATGGCTTCTACGACTGTTTCTCCTTCTTCTGGGCGAACAACGATCGCTCCCAATTCTTCTGCTTTGGCTTGGCGTTCAGGAGACAATTCAACCGCATAGATTTTTGATGCGCCTGCTGCACGAAGGGCTTCAACGATCAAAAGACCAATTGGGCCTAAACCAAAGATAACTGCTGTATCACCAGTTTTCAAAGCAGATTGACGGACAGCATACACAGCTACAGCAGCAGGTTCTGTGAGAGCGGCTTGTTCATAGCTCAAGCTGTCTGGAATCACATGGACCAGATCACCATCAAGAACACAATATTTAGCAAAACCACCATCTGCAGCGAGGCCGACGAAGTTCAAGTTTGGATCAAGGTTATAATCACCAATTAAGTTGTGCTCTGCAAGAATTGGTTCGATGGTTACACGATCCCCAACTTTGACACGAGTGACATCACTTCCGACTTCTACAATTTCACCAGAGAATTCATGTCCCAAAGTAACTGGTGCTTTTTGACCAGAATAAACATGTTCTTCTGTTGGAATGAAGATTGGGCCGTCCAAATATTCATGCAAGTCTGTCCCGCAAATCCCCGTGAACTTAACTGCCACCTTTACTTGATGTGGTTGTACTTCAGGTACCTCCACCTCTTCGATACGAACGTCTTTTGCTGCATGCCAGCGTGCTGCTTTCATAGTAGCCATAGGATGGTCTCCTTGTTTTCATGATTTTTAGTTTTCTTTTCAGGAAACTTTATACACCATATTGTAAACGTTTTCTTTTTGCTTGTCAAGGAAAAACTGAACAAAGAAGACAATGAAGAAATAAACCTAGTGATGACTTCTTTTCCTCTCCACATTACAAGACTTTTTCTGTATCCGACAAACCTCCAATCTCCACCCCAAAATCCAACCAAGGACCAAGAGATAATTTTCAAGCGCACCGATCCCATTGACTGGCAAATGATAGTTGAGATAAGCAAATAAATGATTCGTCCCAATTCCAATCCCACCTAGGATCAAAGCCAATAGAACCGTCCGAAGATAAAACCAATCGTATTTGAGATTGACAGCAATGAGAATCACAAGAACTGCCACATTCCAAATCCCAATCTCCCGTTGCCAACCGACAGAAACACCATATCCCGAATGACTTCCCATATAAGATGGAAAGAACAGCTGGAAGACAATCGCTCCAGACATGGCGATGATAACCAGGACAAATAAGACTCTTAAAAATTTGTTCATGTAACTCCTCCTAATGCCAGTTGATATGTAATGATCTTTCCTATTCTAACACAATTTTATGGATAGTAAAAACCAACCTCTCGGCTGGTTTTTTTCTCTATTACTCTTCTTTCAACTTCGCCAATTCTTGGGCAAGTAACTTGAGGGCTACTTGTGGGTTGGCTTGGCCTTTGGTTGCTTTCATGAGGAAGCCGGTAAAGGCCTTGTCCGCATTCCGCTTCCCTGACTTGAAGTCAGCTACGGCTGCTTCATTGTCTGCGAAGACTTGGTGGATGATAGGGATCAAGACTTCTGGATCTGAAATCTGTACCAATCCGGCTTTTTCGACGTATTCACGCGCACCGCCACCGTTTTTTGCCAAGTGAACGAAGACTTTCTTGGCAATCTTAGAAGAGATGGTTCCATCCTCGATGATGGCAATCATTTCGACCAAGTTTTCTGGTGTCAATTGGATTTCTTCCAGCGTTTTACCTTCTGCGTTCAAGAATTGAGCCACTTCACCTTGGAGCCAGTTAGACACTTGTTTAGCGTCTCCGCCAAGGGCTACGGCTGCTTCAAAGAAGTCAGATGTGACCTTAGTAGCTGTCAATTGGTTGGCATCATAGTCAGACAAGCCAAGCTCTGCCACATAGCGAGCACGGCGGTCTTTTGGAAACTCAGGCAATGATGTGCGCATTTCCTCGATCCACTCATCTGAGATTTCAAACAAGGGAAGGTCTGGTTCTGGGAAGTAACGGTAATCCGCTGCTCCTTCTTTGACACGCATAAGAATCGTGCTCTTGTTAGCTTCATCATAACGACGTGTTTCTTGGCGAATGACACCACCTGAACGCAAGATTTTCGCTTGACGCTCAACTTCGTATTCAAGACCTTTACGGACGTTTGAGAAAGAGTTCAAGTTTTTCAACTCAGTCTTGGTACCAAATTCCTCTTGACCGTATGGGCGAAGGGAAATGTTGGCATCGACCCGCATCGATCCTTCTTCCATCTTGACATCTGAAATACCTGTGTATTGGATGACTTCTTTCAGAGCTGTCAAATAAGCGTAGGCTTCTTCTGGAGAACGCATATCTGCTTCAGAAACGATTTCGATCAAGGGCACCCCTTGACGGTTAAGGTCTACATAAGAGAAGCCATCTGTTCCGTGGGTGTTCTTACCGGCATCTTCTTCCAAGTGGGCCCGTTCAATCCCGATTTTCTTAGTTGAGCCGTCTTCCAATTGCACTTCAATCCAACCGTTGTAACCGATTGGCTCGTCAAATTGCGAAATTTGGTAGGCCTTTGGATTATCAGGGTAGAAATAGTTCTTCCGGTCAAAGTGCATGTGCTGATGGATATCCATATTCAGCGCCAAAGCAGCCTTGATACCAGCATCCACAACACCCTTGTTCAAGACAGGAAGCACCCCTGGGAAAGACCAGTCAATCACATTGGTATTGGCATTTTGCTCGTTCCCAAAGTGGGCAGAGGTTGGTGAGAAAATTTTTGAGTTTGTATTCAATTCAACGTGGACTTCAAGTCCGATGACTGTTTCAAAGTTCATTAATTGTCACCTCCGAAAATTAGGGGTTGTTGCTTGTGGTAATCCGTCGTTGCTTCAAAGGCAGCTGCAGCTTGGTAGATGGTTTCTTCAGAATACTTAGGACCGATCAACTGCAAACCAACTGGAAGACCTTGCGCAAAACCTGCAGGAATCGAAATCCCTGGAAGACCTGCCAAGTTGACTGGAATAGTCAAGAGGTCCGCCAAGTACATGGCAACCGGGTCATGGTTGAGCGAATCCAAATCAAAGGCTACACTTGGAGCTGTTGGACCAAGGATAAGGTCGTAATCCGCAAAGACTTTTTCGAAGTCTTGGATAATAAGGGTACGGACTTGACCAGCTTTCTTGTAGTAAGCATCGTAGTAACCAGATGACAAACTAAAGGTACCAAGCATGATCCGGCGTTTGACCTCATCACCAAAGCCTTGACTACGAGTGTTCACGTAGATATCATCCAAGTTTTTAGCATCTTCCGCACGGAAACCATAGCGAATCCCATCGAAACGTTGCAAGTTTGAAGAAGCTTCAGATGAAGCGATGATGTAGTAAACGGCAACCCCATATTTAGAGTGTGGAAGGCTAACTTCTTCGACAGTTGCTCCCAATTTTTCAAAGTGTTTGGCCGCATTAAGGATGGTTTCTTTGACTTCTGGGTCAATCCCTTCACCAAGGTATTCCTTAGGAAGGGCAATCTTCATACCTTTGATGTCTTGACCAATCTTAGAAGTAAAATCGGCTACGCGCACTGGCGCTGAAGTTGAATCTTTAACATCTTCACTGGCAATAACATTGAGCAAGAGGGCATTTTCCTTGACCGTTGGTGCAAACGGTCCGATTTGGTCAAGTGAGCTACCAAAAGCAATGAGACCAAAACGGGAAACCGTTCCATAAGTTGGTTTGAGACCAACAATCCCATTAAAAGCAGCCGGTTGACGGATGGAACCACCTGTATCTGAACCAAGGGACAAACGGACTTGCCCTGAAGCGACAGAAGCTGCTGAACCACTAGAAGATCCACCAGGCACCTTGCTGTGGTCCCAAGCATTCTTGGTTGGTCCATAGTAAGAAGTTTCACCAGACCCCCCCATGGCAAATTCATCCATGTTGGTCTTCCCGATGACAATCATATCTTTGGCCTTGGCATTGGCAACAGCTGTCGCATCAAAGATTGGCTCGTAGTTGTAGAGCATTTTTGATGCCGCAGTAGTCAAGATGCCATCTGTTGAGATATTGTCTTTGACAGCGAGTGGAATCCCTGACAAGAGGTTATCTGCATCGATTCCTTTTTCATCAATAGCTTTTGCTTGCGCAAGGGCCGCTTCTTCGGCCACCGTTACAAAGGCATTAACCGCTTCTTCACGTGCCTTGATATCGTCAAGCGTTGCTTGTGTCAATTCCGTTGCCGAAATTTCCTTAGAAACAAGGAGGTCGTGCAACTCTTCAATGGTTTTATGGTTGAATGACATTAGGCATCTCCTCCATCTTCTAGGATAGCTGGTACCTTGATGTAGTAATTGTCTTTTTCAGGTACATTTTTAAACAAGCGGTCACGGTCCGTCCCTTTCTCAGCAACATCCGGACGCAATACTGTCTTGCGGTCAGCCAGGGTCGTTGTTGGGGCAACACCGGTTGTGTCCACTTCTTCCAACAATTCCACCATGTCGACAATTTTCGATAAGGTTGTCGCAAACTCAGCTGTCTCTTCTGGAGAGAATTTCAATTTTGAAAGATTGGCAACGTGGGTTACCTCTTCTTGCGTAATTTTCATCTTGCTTCCTTTCGTGAAATGATGATTTCCAATACCTTCTATTTTATCATAATTTTAGCTTTTCATGTTGCATTAAAATAAGAAAAAGAGATGAGACTAATTGAGAACTACACTCAACTAATTTCATACTCTTTATTTATTTTCACTTAAAGTTTTATCTACCAAGCTTGCCCCTAAGACATGCTTGAAATGATTCAAGGCAAATTGATGATTTTCAGGAGTAAGCGATGCCACTGCAGGTTCCACGACTTCAATCTGATAGCCGAGGTTGTAGGCATCAACCGCTGTATGGAGGACACAGATATCAGTCAAGACACCTGTCAAAATAACGGTATCTACATGACGTTCTCGAAGGCGGATATCTAGGTCCGTTCCTGAAAAAGCAGAATAATGACGTTTGTCCATCCAAAAGACGCGTGGATCCGCTTTGTGCTCCCGATAAAAATCTGCCAAAGGGCCGTACAAATCACGTCCGCTGGTCCCAATGATATTATGAGGTGGGAAGAGCTTGCTTTCAGGATGAAAAGGATCCTCTACATCATGCGCATCAATGGCAAAAAAGATATAGGCTCCTTGGTCAAAGGCCAATTGGGTCACCTGAGCAATGGTCTCGGAAATGGCTTGTGCAGGAGCACCTGCCGTAAGCTTACCATCATCTGCTACGAAATCGACAGTGTAGTCAATTGAAATCAAGGCTTTGGTCATTAGTAATCTCTTTTCTTAATTTCTTCAAAGATATCTGGAATCAACACTTTGAGATAGGTTCCCTTCATTCCAAGAGAACGGCTTTCAATAATGCCAGCTGACTCCAATTTCCGAAGTGCATTGACAATCACAGAGCGGGTAATCCCAATACGATCCGCGATGATAGAAGCGGTCAACTGCCCCTCGTTTCCTTTCAATTCACTAAGGATAGCAGATACGGCCCGCAATTCAGAGTAAGATAAGGTATTGACGGCCATATTCACTGCTGTCCGGCGACGAATATTCTTCTCATCTTCCTCGCGTTGGTAGTTCAACATTTGAATTCCTACCACGGTACTAGCAATCTCAACCAAGATCAAATCATCGTCGTCAAACTCTTTATCATTCCGCCAAATGATCAAAGACCCCAAACGAATCCCAGAAACATGAATGGGCGCAATGGTGGTCAAGCCATCAGGAAATTCAGACTTGGTCTCTACTGGAAAGACTGTCAAATCATGCTCGATGGGAAGGTTTGCTTCTGTATCATAAACTAAGCTTGCTGCCTTGGCATAATCTTCTGGTAATTTTTTATTTTGAAAGAAAGCTTCTACTCGGTCATTGTTAGTCTTGTAACGCATGAAATAACCAAGAAGGGTTCCCTTGCTATTAATAATACAAGCATTACAATTGATAATATCCGCCAATTGTTGGGCAATATCATTGTAAGGCATCTCGACTTGCAACTGCTCATCAGTCCGTTTCAAGATGGATGTAATTTTACGTGTCTTTTCTAATAAGTTTGCCATAATAAACCTCGCATATAGTCAGCTAAAGTATATCATATAAGTGTGGGAATTTCAATCAAATTATCTGAAAATTATTTATTTTTCCTACAATTATGCGCAATTCAGAAAAATGTCGATTCGATGGCATGGAATTTATAGAATGAATCAAAAAAAAAGATTGAAGACCTTCATCTTCAATCCTTCATGATAATTAGCGTTTGTATTGTTTCAAGAAACGAGTCATTTTTTCTTGAATTTGAGCCAATTCATCCACACGTGGGAGGTAAACGATCCGGAAGTGATCTGGGTCCTTCCAATTAAAGCCACGGCCATGAACCAAGAGAATTTTTTCTTGCTTCAAGAACTCTAAAACAAATTGCTCGTCATCATCTACGCGGTACATGTCCCGATCAATCTTAGGGAAGATATAGAGACCAGCTTTGGGCTTAACAGCTGAGAGGCCTGGAATATCATTGATAGCTTTGTAAATAAAGTTGCGTTGTTCGTAGATTCGACCACCTGGAAGCAAGAGTTCATCCACGGATTGATAGCCTCCAAGAGAGGTTTGCACAACTTGTTGAGCCAAGACATTTGAACAAAGACGCATATTGGACAACATATTCAAGCCTTCGATATAGCCCTTCACATGATGCTTGGGACCAGATAGAACCATCCAACCAACACGGAAACCGGCAATCCGGTGAGATTTTGACAAGCCATTCATACTCACACAGAAGAGATCCGGCGCTAAACTTGCAATAGCCGTGTGTTTTTCACCATCCATGACCAAGCGATCGTAAATTTCATCCGCAAAGATGATCAAATTATTTTGGCGAGCGATCTCTACAATCTCAAGCAGGATCTCATCTGGATAGAGGGCACCTGTTGGGTTATTCGGGTTGATGACAACGATAGCCTTGGTGTTTGAGGTGATTTTCGACTTGATATCTTCAATATCTGGATACCAGTTTGCTTCTTCATCACAAAGATAGTGAACAGCATTCCCACCAGCTAGGCTGACGGCTGCTGTCCAAAGAGGATAGTCCGGCATGGGAACCAAGACCTCATCCCCATTGTCCAAAAGTCCTTGCATGGACATGACGATCAGCTCACTCACTCCATTCCCGAGGTAAATATCATCAATATCCACATTTGGAATTTTTTTCAACTGGCAGTACTGCATGATGGCCTTGCGGGCTGAAAAAATCCCTTTTGAATCTGAATAACCTTCACTATCACGCGCATTCATGATCAAATCATGGATAACTTCATCTGGAGCTGTAAAGCCAAATTCAGCAGGATTCCCTGTATTCAAACGTAGAATTTTTTCTCCATTTGCTCGCATGCGCATCGCTTCTTCCAAGACTGGACCACGAATATCGTAAGCGACATGTTCGAGTTTGCTTGATTTATTATATTCCTTCATATTCTGCCTCGATTCACGAAATTATCTCTATTATACCACTAGTTCAAATAGAGTACAAACCGAGGACTTTAAAAATTCAGCAAAAATATACTAGAAAAAGCGAGACTTTACCTTTACATTCTAGCCTAAAAGGGATAAAATATAAGTGTATAAGGAATAGGATTCCCTTCTATTCTATCCATATTTTCAAGCTATAAGGAGGTAGGATTATGTCTCAAAAATACGAAAACATTATGGTCGCTGTCGACGGTTCTCATGAAGCAGAATTAGCCTTTGAAAAAGGGGTTAACGTTTCTCTTCGCAACGGCTCTAAATTGACTATTGCCCACGTCATCGATACCCGTGCCCTTCAAAGCGTCTCAACTTTTGATGCTGAGGTCTATGAAGAATTGCAAGACGAAGCCAATGAATTGCTCAAGGGCTACAAGGAACGTGCTGAAAAAGTCGGGGTTCAAAATGTTGCGACTGTTGTAGAAATGGGAAATCCAAAGGTCCTCTTAGCTAATGATATCCCAAGTAAAGAAGGGGTTGACCTCATTATGGTCGGGGCTACCGGACTTAATGCCTTCGAACGGTTAATGGTCGGATCCTCCTCAGAATATATCCTTCGCCACGCCAAAGTAGACTTACTAGTGGTACGTGATAAGGATAAAACCATGTAAGAAAGAAAAAGTTTGGAACAAAGGTTCCAAACTTTTTTAGTTGTCTTTTTTTGCTTCTTTTTGTTTTGCATGTTTTTCGTAGGCCTTGAGCTGGCGATCGAGTTCTTTTTTGATGGCTGGTTCTGGGGCGTATTTTTCTTCCCAATCATCTGGCTTCAGAATTTTGTGGGTTACTGGATCAAAGTGCGCCTTTCCATCTGGGAAAATCTTGCCCATATTGGCCCGGTGAACAATCTCAAAGACCTCTTCAGGATCGACCCCCATTAGTACAAAGCTACCATAAGTCAGATAGAGGGTATCAATTAAGGCATCAACCTGCCCTACCATGGAGATCTCAGCTGGATGCTTGCCACGAACTTTATCTGCAGCCTTATCCAAGGCTTCGTGAAGAGCGGCTACCGAGCGGTCAAATTCTTCCTCACTTGTGCTAGCTGCTCGGACAAATTCTACCAACTCCTCTTGCTTGAACATGGTTCGATAAAGGGCGTCTTGAGGCTGCCAGACAACAGGTTTCTCCTGGGTTTCTCCATCCATCACACCATGGAAGGTTTTGACCTTATTGAAGTGATCATCCTTAGAAAGAAAGAGTTCTTTCTCTGAGAGAATACCAAAGTGTTGCAGGGCCTTTTGGATGCCATCCTTGCCATTACTGGTCGTTGTATGCTTGGCAATCGCCTTGACACTGGTCGTCCCATTTCCCATCGCAATGGACAAACCAACACCTGACAGCATCTCTAAGTCATTATCCGAATCTCCAAAAGCCATCACTTCATCGATGTCAAAGCCGAATTCCTGACCAACGATGCGGATCCCTTCTAACTTGGAAATTCCTGGGTTGAGGACATCTGCTGCAAAAGGACTAGACCGTGTGAATTTCAGATCCGGAAACTCTTTTTCAATTTTTGCAGTCTCTTCTGGACTCGATAAAATCAACACTTGGTAGATTGGTTCTTGCGCTAGTGCATAGAGGGTGTCCTGATCTTGTGGGACGACCTTGCTGACCACTTTGTTAAATCCTCGACTGACGGTACGGGCCATTTTGCGGGGAACAAACCGACTAGACCAGGTTGAAATAGGACTCATCCCAAAACTCATGATTCGAGAACCAAATACCCCATCCTTGGTACCGAGAGCAATTTCCTTGCGGTGTTCTCGAGCATAGTCAATTAGTTGGTGCAGACTCTTTTTATCGATTGGGCTGGTAAACAGTACGCGGTCCTTGGTCAAAATATACTGACCATTATAGGTCACTGCAAAATCAAAACCATAGCGTTCCATAAACGGTTTGACAAAGGCCGGTCCCCGACCTGTCGCAAGACCTACATAGATCCCTTCTTCCTTTAAAGACTGAATGGCTTTTTCTGTTGATTTGAGGACCGCTCGACTATCATTCACCAAGGTTCCATCGATATCAAAAAAGACTGCTTTTATTTCCATGTCTACTGTTTCTTTCTTTTTATGATAAAATAAATTATATCACATATTTCAAGGAGCTTCACATGTTTAAGAAAATTTTAGCACTACATACCGGAGGGACCATTTCGATGGCGGCAGATGACTCTGGGGCAGTGATTACCAATGAAGTCAATCCCATGACCCAAGTTACTTCACCAATTGAAGGAATTGCAGTCACCTCAGAGGACTTCTTCAACCTTCCCAGCCCTCAAATGACTCCTCGTCACATGTTAGCTCTATATCAAAAAATCAAAGAGGAAGCTCACAACTACGACGGCATCGTTATTACCCACGGAACAGATACGCTGGAAGAAACAGCTTATTTCTTGGATACCATGGAGTTACCAGAGATCGCTGTGGTCATTACAGGAGCTATGCGAAGCTCCAATGAGCTAGGAAGCGATGGCGTCTATAATTTTCTGACAGCCCTTCGAGTGGCTGCCGATCCAAAAGCACGTGATAAAGGGGTCTTAGTCGTCATGAACGATGAAATTCATGCGGCTAAGTACGTCACCAAAACCCACACCACCAATGTCAGCACCTTTCAGACACCAACCCACGGCCCACTAGGTTTGGTCATGAAAAAGGAAATCCTCTTCTTTAAAACAGCCGAGCCAAGGGTGCGCTTTGATCTCGATACCATCGATGGGTTCGTTCCGATCATCACTACCTATGCAGGGATGAAAACCGATCTGCTGGACATGCTGGATCTTTCAATGCTTGATGGCCTCATTATCGAAGCCTTTGGAGCAGGAAACATCCCTAAAGAAACGGCACATAAACTCCAAGAGTTTATAGATGCAGGCCTTCCAATCGCTTTAGTATCCCGTTGCTTCAACGGAATCGCTGAACCCGTCTACGCATATGAAGGAGGAGGCGTCCAACTCCATCAAGCAGGTGTCTTTTTCATCAAAGAATTAAATGCCCCCAAAGCGCGCATCAAACTCCTCATTGCCCTTAATGCAGGCCTGAAAGGACAAGAACTCAAAGACTATATCGAAGGGTAAACTAAGATACAAAGCCCGTAAAATGCCAAGTGAAAATAGGAAATTGTCGCCGAGAGCGAAGCTCACAAGAGAATTTATCTTTTTCACACAGCATTTAGGGCGTGTTCAATTAATAAGATACAAAGGGCGTAGCGGATACAGCCAAAATAGGGAATTCGACGCAGAATCATTAGATTCTAGGAGGATTCATCTTTTTGACAAAATCCGCAGCCCGTGTTCAGTTAATAAGATACAAAGCCCGTAAAATGCCAAGTGAAAATAGGGAGTAGGACAGAAGCGATACTTTGGCGGACGCTTCGTCGTCCTACCCCCACAAGGCTGATTAAGATTCTTCCGAGCTCATAAAGCGAGAGAAGAGTCCAATCAGCTACTGTGTCTTGGATTTAATACTAGTATAGTTTGCGTTTTTTCACACAGCATTTAGGGCGTGTTCAATTCGTGTAACGGCAAGCACTATGGTGCCTTGCCTACACGACTCACTAACTCCTCAGGCGGATGGTATCGATCCACCTTCGTCCTGTCGCAGTTCAACAAGATACAAAGCCCGTAAAATGCCATCTTAAAGGGAGTAGAGTGGAATCCAAAGAATTTCCACTCTACTCCCTTTTTATGCTCTAATCTAAATGTTCTTTCTTTTCTAAATGAAGTGAGAGCAAATGCCAATCGGGGTGTTCGCGCCAATCTGGCGTGGCTACGATCTGGCTGGCAACTTTCCTTGCTTCTTCCAGAATGGGATAATCTTCTACCAAATCCGCCACTTGAAATTCTGGGATCCCAGATTGGCGGGTTCCAAAGATTTCACCTGAACCCCGCATTTTCAAATCTTCTTCCGCCAGCACAAAGCCATTGGTCGTCTCTGTCATGATTTTCATGCGCTGCTTGCCACTATCTGTCTTAGGATTGGCTACTAGAATAGCATAGGATTGCTTGTTTCCCCGCCCAACCCGACCTCGAAGCTGGTGAAGTTGGCTAAGACCAAACCGATCTGCATCCATAATGACCATAACGGTCGCATTGGGCACATTGACTCCTACTTCAATAACGGTCGTAGACACCAAAACATCGACTTGGTGCTCTTTAAAGGCCTGCATGATGGCATCTTTTTCTTCACTTTTCATCTTCCCGTGAAGAAGAGAAACGCGTGCTCGCTGTCCAAAGAAGGTCTCTAGCTCTTCTTGGAGGGCAAGGGCATTTTTCAAATCTAGCGCCTCTGACTCCTCAATCAATGGAGAAATAAAGTAGGCTTGAGAACCTTTGCCAAGTTCTTTGACTAACCAGTCGAGGACCACTTCTAACTGCTCATGCTTGACCCAACGTGTGATGATTTCCTTGCGTCCAGCTGGCATCTGATCAATGATGGACACATCCATATCTCCAAAGGCTGTAATAGCCAAGGTCCGGGGAATAGGGGTAGCCGTCATCATCAGAACGTCTGGATTTTGTCCTTTTTCTCGAAGAATACGACGTTGGGAAACCCCAAAACGGTGCTGCTCATCAATAATGACCAAGCCTAGATCTTGGTAGTGAACTCCCTCTTGAATCAAGGCATGTGTCCCCACAATCAGTTGAGCTGTTCCTGATGCGATCTCTTCTAAGACTTCTCGTTTCTCAGCCGCCTTTAATCCTCCTGTTAGAAGAGCAATTGGCAAATCTGGAAAAAGATTTTGCAAGCTTTCCTTGTGTTGCTCTGCCAAAATCTCCGTTGGAACCATCAAGGCTGCTTGCTTCCCAGCGCTTAAGGCTGCATACATGGCAAGACCGGCCACGACTGTCTTCCCGCTTCCTACATCCCCTTGAAGCAAGCGGTTCATATGATAAGGAGAAGCCATATCTGTCAAGATTTCATTCAAGCTGTTTTCTTGAGCTTGCGTTAGCTCAAAAGGAAGCTGCTTTTTTCGTTCTGCTAATTTTTCTGGATCCCAGGCCAAGGAAATCCCTTGGCTGGCATCGTGGTTTTCTTCTTTTAGCACTTGGAGTTGAAGCTGGAAAAAGAGGAGCTCTTCAAATTTTACCCGGCGAAGAGCTTGCTTGTACTCTACTAGATCCTTAGGAAAATGCATAGCTTGCACTGCTTGGGAACGAGACATGAGTTGATAACGATCTCGTAAGATTTGGGGTACATTCTCTTCTAAAAGCTGGTCCAAGCCCTGGTCGAATGCTATTTTGATCAATTTCACCAGGCTGTTTTGGCTGACTCCTTGCGTCACTCGATAGACCGGCTGCAAATCATCTTCCACTTGAGCCAGGAGCTTCATTCCTGTCAAACTGCCTTTGGTCTTGTCCCATTTCCCAAAAATCGCCACTGTCTGCTGAACCTCAATTTTGTCTGCTAGATAGGGTTGGTTGAAAAAATTAACCGCAATGACCTGGTCTCCCTGTTTGATCGAAAAACGCAAGCGATTTCGTTTGTAGCCATAATATTGGACATTGGCTGGTGTTGCTACCACTCCAGAGATGACGGCTTTTTCCCCATTTTCCAACTCTAAAACATTGCGCGTTTTGAAGTCTTCATAACGAAAGGGGAAATACAAGAGTAGATCTTCTAAGGTTTCAATCCCTAACTTTTTAAATTTTTCCGCCGATTTTGGACCGACTCCAGGCAGTACGGATAAGGGTTGGTGTAGATTCATTTCTCCTCCTTTCTTTTATAAAAAAGCAGGTCCATCCGGGAAAATCCCACCTGCTTCTTCTTATTCTTCACCTGTATAGTCACGAGGAATCCGATCACTCAAGAGACAGACCACTTCATAATTAATGGTACCACGGTAATCTGCAACCTCTGTTGCAGTGATTTCTTTCTCGCCCTCTCGTCCAATCAGGGTAACCTTGGTCCCCAGAGGAAATTCTTCAGGAAGGCGAACCGTTACCTGGTCCATCGAAACTCGACCAACAATGGGACAAAACTCACCCTTGATCAGTACATGGAAATTTTGCATCTCTCGGATCCAGCCATCCGCATAGCCAATAGGAATCGTCCCGATCCATTGGGGTTCTTCTGTCGTATAGGTTGCCCCATAGCCAATATCTTGACCAGCTTCTAACTGTTTCACATGAACTAATTCGCTCACCAAACTCAAAGCTGGCTTGATTTCATAAGGCAAGGCTAGCACAGAACCACTCGGATTCAAACCATACATGACATCTCCCAAGCGCACAGCTGTGAAAATCGTATCCGCATGCCACAAAGAGGTGGCAGAATTACTCGCATGGACAATGGGAGGAAGGGTTTCAAGGGCAGCCAATACTTCTTTGAAAAACTGGTATTGCGCTTGGAATTTTCGATCATCTGCCTCATCTGCTGTCGCAAAATGAGTAAAGATTCCTTCAATTTCAGCTCCAGCTGCTAAGAGAAGGCGTTCAGCTTCTTTGATCTCTTCGATTCTACGAAATCCAATCCGCCCCATTCCAGAATCCACCTTGATATGGACCTTCAATCCTGAAAGATCTGCTTCTTGTCCAAGCAATTGGTCCAACCAAGCAAGACTCGCCACTGTTAAGCGGATGTCATGCACTTTGGCTAGATTCACTGTTTCACTTGGCACAACTCCCAAAATTAAAATAGGGTGTTGCAAGCCTTCTTCACGAATTTCAAGGGCTTCATCCATATTGGAAACACAAAAACCATCTACCTGAGGTGCCAATTTTTTGGTCACCGCAACAACCCCATGACCATAGGCGTTGGCCTTGACGACTGCATATTTCAAGGCTTGACTCGGAATATGCTCACTAACTTGTTGCACATTAAAGGCAATGGCATCCAAATCGACTCTTGCAACAGTTGGTCTATGTTTACTTGCTTTCATTTTCTTCCTCCAAAATGACACTGGTCGACACTAGGTCTCCCTTGTGACTGATCGAAATCCATACCTTCCCAGAAAAAGGAGACTTGGAAAAATAGGGAGCTCCGTGGGCATCATTTAAAATTTCTAAATCTTGAAAACCAACTGGTCCAATCCCTGTTCCCATTGCCTTTGAAAAGGCTTCTTTGGCGGACCATCGGCCCGTTAAATATTCCATCTTCCGTTTTCCAGACAATTCCTCAAAACGCTCTCGCTCAGCCTCGGTTAAGACTTTTTCAGCGAATCGAGTATTCTTCTGATAGGCTTTTTCAATCGCAGCGATCGATTCGATATCGATGCCATGTCCTTTGATCATCTTGTTTTATCCTTATTTATCGTTTCAGTATCGTTTTACTGACAAAAGAGAAGGGGCTAAAGAATCACTCCTTCCGCCCCTGCCTTTTACTTATTCATCGTTGCAATTTCTTTGACCAAGGCCTGTGTTTTTTCCCAACCCAGGCAAGGATCTGTGATGGATTGACCATAAACCACTGGTTCATTTTGACGGCCATCTTCTAGATAGGATTCAATCATGAAACCACGAACTAAAGTTGCCAAATCCTTGTTCCAAGCACGGTTCATCATGGTTTCTCTCACGATGCGTACTTGCTCTTCGAATTGTTTGCCAGAATTGTCATGGTTGGTATCCACCAGGATGAAGGGATGTTGCAAGCCCATTTCGCTATAGCGTTTTGCTGCCGCTAGCAAATCTTCATAATGGTAGTTTGGAACATTCTTACCACTCGCATCCAATCCTCCACGAAGGATCGCATGAGCTAAAGGATTTCCTGATGTTTCCACTGCTTGGGCATTGAACAAAAAGTTTTGGGGATGTTGGGCTGCATAAATCGCATTGAACATAACAGACAGATTTCCAGAGGTTGGATTCTTCATGCCTGTCGGAGCAGAGATCCCACTAGATACAAAGCGGTGCTCCTGGTCTTCAACTGAACGCGCTCCAATGGCATGATAAGAAATCAAATCCTCAACATACGGAAGACTTGCTGGATAAAGCAACTCATCCGCAGTTGTCAAACCAGTTTCTGTAATCACACGGTAGTGGAGATGTCGGACCGCTTTCAAACCGTCCACAAAGCTTGGTGCTGCATGTGTATCTGGTTGGTGCATCAAGCCTTTATAGCCATCCCCGTTGGTCCGAGGCTTAGCCGTATAGACCCGCATCACAATGAAAATCTGATCTTTGACTTTCTCTTGCAAGTCTGCCAAACGACGAGCATACTCCATCACAGCTTCTTCATTATCAGAAGAGCAAGGTCCAATCACAAGAAGAATTCGTTTGTCTTCCCCTTTGATAATCGCTGCCAATTCACGGTCACGCGCTTCTTTGCGCTCCAAGGCTGAACCTTCCAAGCGGTAAAGCGAAGTAATCTCTTGCTCATCAATCTTATTGCTCTTCGTAACGAATACCATACGGCCTCCTTATGCTAGCTAGACCCATCCTCTTTCTATTCAGAGGAGCTCTTAAAATTTACGTCCGTGACAGTTTTTGAATTTCTTACCTGAACCACAAGGGCACAAATCGTTGCGTTTCACTTGTGACAAGTCAATATCTGCTGGAATATCTTGTTGTTGCGCTGCAATGTTGCGAGTCGCAGTTGTTGAAATACTGTGTTCCGTACGTGGACGTTCTTGTTCGTGAATTTGGGCTTTCATCATGAGACGAGTCACATCAAATTCAATCGATCCAATCATATCGTTAAACATACGGAAACTTTCTGATTGGTATTCTACCACTGGGTTATTTTGCGCATACCCACGGAGTCCAACCGCATTTCGCAATTGATCCAAAGCATCGATATGGTCCGTCCACTTGCTGTCCACCACACGAAGGATCAAGACTTTTTGGAATTCTTGCACAGACTCTTCGTCACGCAATTTCGCTACTTGGCTAGCATAGATTTCTTCTGCACGTGCATACAAGTAATCGATAACTTCCTTGTCAGATTTTCCTTCAATATCGCTTGCAGAAATGGTATCTTCCGGAACCAAATTGTATTTGGCAAAGTTCAGAATCGCTTCAACGCGTTCTTCCTTACTTGAGTGGCTGGCTCCTTCAACAATCCGTTTGATGGTCCGTTTGATCATGGCCTTGATTTCAGGTGCCAAGTCACGGTTAGCTGTGATGACATCATAGCGTTCAGCGTAGATAATTTCCCGTTGTTCCCGCATCACGTCATCGTATTGAAGGACTTGTTTACGGGTGTCGTAGTTGTTTCCTTCAACCCGTTTTTGAGCACCCTCTACCTGACGGGTGAACATGTTTGAACGGATCACCGATTCTTCTTCGCTCAACTTGAAACGATCAAGCACTGCTTTGATCCGTTCAGAACCGAAACGACGCATCAATTCATCTTCAAGAGACAAGTAGAATTGAGATTCACCTGGATCCCCTTGACGTCCTGAACGTCCACGAAGCTGGTTATCAATCCGACGGCTTTCGTGACGTTCTGTCCCGATGACACACAGTCCACCGAGTTCGCGAACACCTTCACCAAGCTTGATATCGGTACCACGCCCGGCCATGTTGGTCGCGATGGTAACAGCACCACGTTGACCAGCGTTCATGATGATTTGCGCTTCTTTGTAGTGGTTTTTCGCATTCAAAACTTCGTGAGGCACACCTGCTTGAACCAACAATTGAGAAAGGTAATCACTGGTTTCAACGGCAACGGTACCGACTAGGACTGGTTGACCTTTTTCATGACGAGACTTGACATCTTCCACAACTGCCTTGAATTTTGATTTCAAGCTTGGGTAGAGAAGGTCTGGATGGTCAATACGGGCAATCGGACGGTTGGTTGGAATTGGAATCACGCGAATGTTATAAATTTCACGGAATTCTTCTTCTTCAGTTTTCCCTGTCCCTGTCATCCCTGACAACTTCTTGTACATACGGAAGAGGTTTTGGTAAGTAATCGACGCAGATGTTTTGGTTTCTTCTTGAACTGGAACACCTTCTTTGGCTTCAATCGCTTGGTGAAGTCCATCAGAATAGCGACGTCCTTCCATGGTCCGACCAGTAAATTGGTCGACGATCAAGATTTCTTGATCTTCGCTGACCACATAGTCGATATCCAAAATCATGATGTAGTTGGCACGAAGGGCATTGTCGATAAAGTGAGTCAAAGCTACGTTCTCAATATCGTACAAG
Organism: Streptococcus mobilis; assembly: GCF_059727625.1. Lineage (NCBI taxonomy): Bacteria > Bacillati > Bacillota > Bacilli > Lactobacillales > Streptococcaceae > Streptococcus > Streptococcus mobilis. The sequence goes on along the minus strand of NZ_AP041823.1, from coordinate 561,654 downwards.
TTTTCAAGATTAAAGTAGCTTTCTGCCTTATCGATTCCTGAATCAGACAAACCGATGGTTTTAGATGGGACATCGATAATGTAATCGTCCTCTGTCAAGGTCTTCACATAAGCATCCGCCATGTGATAGAGCTGGCTCGTATCAGAAGCTGTCTGACCAGAAACGATCAACGGAGTACGGGCTTCGTCAATCAAGATGGAGTCTACCTCATCGACCAAGGCATAGTTCAATGGACGTTGAACCATGTTTTCTGCACGCACAACCATGTTGTCACGCAAGTAGTCAAAACCAATCTCTGAGTTGGTTGAGTAAGTGATATCACAGAGGTAAGCTTCTTTTTTCTCAGCTGGAGATTTTGCTGCAAGGTTGATCCCTACTGAAAGGCCAAGCCATGAGTATAGTTCTCCCATCTCTGTTGCATCCCGCTCAGTCAAGTATTCATTGACGGTGACAACGTGCACCCCTTTGCCAGACAAGGCATTCAAGTATACCGGCATGGTTGCTGTCAGGGTTTTTCCTTCCCCTGTACGCATCTCTGGTACGTCACCATGGTGAAGGACGATTCCCCCCATGACCTGAACCTTGTATGGGAACAAACCAAGAACCCGTTTTGCAGCTTCACGAACAACTGCAAAAGCCTCGTACAAGAGATCATCCAAAGACTCACCATCTTGGTAGCGTTGCTTAAACTCAACTGTTTTCGCTTTTAATTCGTCATCCGTCAAAGCTGCCATTTGGTCTTCATAAGAAAAGACCTTATCAGCCATTTTTTCAAGGCGTTTGATTTCGCCTCGATCATTTTCAATAATTGTTTTTACTAAATTTGCCATTTTTTTCCTTACTTTGAATTTTTCAAAATCTAAAATGTTCTTTTTATTCTAGCATTTTTTTAACATTTTTTCAAGATCAAGGCTGTATCTTACAAGACTTTCGAGTGGTTTTTTTCGTGTGAGAAAATCCAAAAAGATGCCTGCTCAAGCAGACATCTTTTCTATATACGGTGTTTATTCAGACAAATGGTAAGAATAGCTTGCCACAACCACTTCTTCATGCCAACGAAGTGCATACTTCAATTTCAAACTCATTTGGTTGTGGAGAATATTTTGCCAATGTTTTTTAGGGATAAATTGAGGGACTAAGACTGTAACGGTGTTGCCTTTTTCCTTGGCCTCCTCAGCTACTTTTGAGACAAATTCAACTGTTGGCTGGATAATATCCCGGTAACTCGTCATGACATTTTCAAAGCGAATATGAGGGAAATAACGCTTAAATTCTTCTGCTACCTCAGCGTCTTTAACCTTGGTTTCTTCCGTTGAGACGTGCATAGCTATAACATCGTTTCCTAGGCTATTTGCATAACTCATAGCTCCCACACTTACCTGAGTAACATTCCCAACAAGGACAATCACGGTATTGCCCGCATAACTTGTCTTTTCGATCTGACCTCCCAAGCGCAATTGGGCCGCAACTTTATCATAGTGATTACGGATACTCAAGAACATCCAAAGCAAGAGACCAATAATAGGGAAGAAGGGCCAGATCTCACCCAAACGGAATAATAAGAGGATCAAGACAATCCCATAACAGATGGCTGCCCCCAGGATATTGGCAAGCGAATACTTAAGAAATCCTTTTTGATATTGGCGTTTCCAGTGAATCACCATCCCTGTTTGAGAAAGGGCAAAAGGAATGAAGACCCCAATGGTATAAAGCGGAATCAAGCTTTCTGTTTGTCCATCAAAGATCAAGAGCAAGACGATGGCACCAATCGCCAAGGTCAAAATCCCATTAGAATAGCCCAGACGATCCCCTTTTTCCATATACATGTGCGGCATGTATTTATTTTTAGCCATGTTAAAGGCCAACATTGGAAAGGCAGAGAAGCCTGTATTAGCCGCAACTGCCAAGATCAAGGCTGTTGATAATTGAAAGACGTAAAAGAAGGCTTGACCGACTGGGGAATTCCCTAAGATAGCTTGGGCCATTTGGGCTAGAGTTGTTATCCCTTTAGCTGGAACGACACCCACCCAGTAATTGAGGAAGGTAATCCCCGCAAACATGATCCCCAAAATCAAAGCCATAATGGTCAAGGTAGAGGCTGCATTCTTTGCTTTTGGTTTCTTGAAGAAAGGAACCGAATTGGAGATGGCTTCAACCCCTGTTAGGGAAGCGGATCCACTCGTAAAGGCCCGCAATAAGAGAATGATACTAACCCCTGAAATGGTTTGACCCACATGAGCAGTTGCGTTATAGGCCAAATGGCCCGTCAAGATTTGGATCACACCATAGCCGATCAAGGCAATGGTACTGACAATGAAAAGATAGACCGGAATCATCAACGATGTCGCTGATTCGCGCAATCCCCTCAGGTTCATCAGCATCAAGATCAAGACCAATAAAATGGAAATGTGAAGATTATAAGGATGAAGAGATGGAATCGCTGACGTAATGGCATCTGCACCGGAAGACACAGATACTGCTACTGTCAGCATGTAGTCGACCAAGAGACTACCACCAGCAATCAACCCCGCTTTGGGAGACAAGTTCTCCGTAGTCACCATGTAGGCCCCTCCCCCTTGAGGGTAGGCATGAATGACCTGACGATAAGAAATCGTTAAACTGGCTAGGAGAACCAGGACCACAATCCCAATCGGAATAGACCACCAAATGGCTCCCGCTGAAACGGTCATCAAGACCAGGATAACTTGCTCTGGACCGTAGGCGATAGAAGAAAGCGCGTCACTAGAGAGCATGGCCAAGGCCTGCATTTTCCCAAGCAATCCGCCTTCACCTTCTGCACCAGATTTCAACGGACGGCCAATAAACCATTTTTTCAATGTTGAAAACATAAAAAACTCCTTGAAAAAAGATCATGAGGCCGGGAATTCCCTGCCTCTTTTCATAAAACAGGGGTTATTCTACTCCTTTTTTTCAAGACTGTCAACCGAAATTATGAAATTTTCATAAAGTTTTCATTGTGGTCATTCATTCAAGCACTCTTAGATCGGTCCGCTTCTTTTCAAATTGATCCAGCAAAAAACGAGGCTGGGACAAAAATCCTAGCCTCTCAATTATTTTTGGATTGTCGAGCAAGACACAGTGGTTGAGTGGGCTCTACTACGCTGATTTCATCAGCTTTTACAGCCCTACTCAACTGTGCGGAGGTGGGACGACGAAATCGAATTCTAACGAATTACCGATTTCTGTCCCACTCTCACTTTTTTATTTTGCTTGATTTTCGACATAAAAGGCAATAACATCCGAAGTGTACTGGGCTGTGCCAGCTCCAAACTTGTCGATGTTTTCCTTGAATTCTGGATTATAGACATAGCCTTTGCCGATATGGCCAAAAACCTCTATAGAGCAGTCAAATCCATACGTTCGAATCGCGTCTAAAAGTTTAGCGGCTTGATCTTGGTTTTCATTTGCTGATACGGGTAGTCCATCTTTGAGATTTTGAGCCAAAGCTTGAAAAACTTGGTTGAAGACTTCCGTAGCCTCATCTTCACGCCCCTTTTGGCGCTCGAGAGCCTGGTCCATGACTTCTTGACCATATTTCTCTACTGCTTCTTGGTGGTATTTTTGATTGTCTTGATAGCTAAATCCAGTGAATTTTTCCTCAATGGTCATTTTTCTTTCTCCTTTTTGTTCTTGAATGGTTTTTTGCAAGGTGGCAATCAAGGTATCCAGATGTTGCCTTTCTCGAATTAGATAGTCCAACTGCCTGGTCAAATGGGGCAACAAATCTGTCTGTTCTTCCTTTAACAGCTCTGCTATTTTTTCTAAAGAAAAGCCTAGATATTTATAATACAGAATGACCTGAAGTCGTTCCAAATCCTCTTGACTATAGATTCGATAGCCGTTTTCCGACTTTAACGGAACCAAGAGCCCTATCTTATCGTAGTGATGCAGGGTCTTGACAGAGACACCTGACAGCTCTGCAGCTTCTTTGATATGGTACATGATTTCCTCCTTACAAGGAAAGTATAATCCCTCCTCTTAGGTCAGAGTCAAGGCTTAACATAAAAAAAGTTTTCAGATAAAAAGGCTTGAGTTATTCCACAGCTTTTAACTCAAACCCTTTCTTTTTATGGATGACTTACGATCAATTCTAAACCTTGCCCTTCCAAAGTCCAAGATTCAACATCGCTCGGTAAGATAAAGTGGCTTCCTTTTTGAATAGGATAATCCTTTCCATCTACAGTCAATTTCCCTTCTCCGGCTAAGACGCTCAATAAGCTGTAATCAGCGGTCTTTTCAAAATCAGCTTTTCCAGTCAGTTCCCACTTATAAACAGTGAAGAAATCACTGGCAACCAAGGTGGTCATACGAAGATCATCGATCACAACTGTATCTGGATGGCTATTGGCAGGCTCTCCAATGTTCAAGACATCAATTGATTTTTCAAGATGAAGCTCCCGCAAGTTTCCTTGAGCATCCTTGCGGTCAAAATCATAAACCCGGTAGGTGGTATCACTCGACTGTTGGGTTTCAAGGATCAAGATTCCAGATCCAATCGCGTGCATGGTCCCGCTTGGCACATAGAAGAAATCTCCAGCCTTGACAGGAACCTTTCTCAGTAAGGCATCCCAGTTCTTGTCCTCAATTTGCTGACGGAGTTCTTCTTTTGACTTGGCATTGTGTCCATAGATAATCTCGGACCCTTCATCGGCCGCAATCACATACCAACACTCGGTTTTTCCAAGTTCTCCTTCATGCTCCATCGCATAGGTATCATCTGGGTGCACCTGTACACTAAGACAATCGTTGGCATCCAAAATCTTTGTTAATAAAGGAAAGACAGGCTCTTTACGATTACCGAATAATTCCCGGTGTTCTTGATAGAGCTGGTCCAATCCCATTCCTTCGTATGGACCATTGGCTACTTTAGAAACTCCATGTGGATGGGCTGAAATCGCCCAAAATTCCCCGACATGGTCGCTCGGAATTTCGTAACCAAATTCTTCTTTCAGACGAGTTCCTCCCCAAATTTTTTCCTGCATGACTGAATGTAAAAATAATGGTTGTCCCATAATATCCTCCTCGCATTTCATGTTTCTATTATACAAAAAAAAGAAAGTTTTTGAAAGCCCTTTCCATTATTTTCCTCTCTCGCCAGAAACTTCATTTTTGTGTATAATGAAAGGGATGACACTAAAAGAAAACATTATCCAACTGGCGCATTCTATTGGGATATCAAAAATTGGCTTTACAACTGCTGATGACTTCGCTTATTTGGAAAAATCGCTCAGCTTGGCCGTTGAGGAAGGACGGAATTCTGGATTCGAGCATAAGAATATTGAAGAGCGCATCCAACCCAAATTAAGTCTCTCCTCCGCCAAGACCATCATCTCAATCGCTGTCGCCTACCCCCACAAACTCAAGCAACAACCTCAAAAAACAGCCTATAAAAGGGGAAAATTCACTCCCAACAGCTGGGGATTAGACTACCATTATGTCCTTCAAGACAAGCTCAACCGTTTAGCTGCTGGGATTGAAGAAATGACGCAAGATTTTGAATATAAAGGCATGGTCGATACTGGAGCACTGGTTGATACGGCTGTCGCCCAACGAGCTGGGATTGGCTTTATCGGAAAAAATGGCTTGGTCATTTCAAAAGAATACGGTTCTTACATGTTTTTGGGGGAATTGATTACCAATCTCGAAATTGAACCAGATCATCCTGTAGACTATGGTTGTGGAGACTGTCGACGTTGTTTAGATGCATGCCCAACCTCCTGTTTAATCGGGGATGGCTCTATGAATGCCAAACGCTGTTTGTCCTTCCAAACTCAGGACAAGGGCATGATGGACCTAGAATTTCGCAAGAAAATTAAAACGGTCATCTATGGATGTGACATCTGTCAGATTAGCTGCCCTTATAACAAAGGGCTAGATAATCCCTTAGCAACAGAAATCGATCCTGATCTGGCTCATCCAGAGTTGATTCCCTTTATAGAACTGTCCAACGGACAATTTAAAGAAAAATTCGGGCATATTGCTGGAAGCTGGCGAGGTAAGAATATCCTCCAACGCAATGCTATTATCGCACTAGCCAATGCCAATGACCGCTCGGCCATCCCTAAACTCCTGAACATCATCGAAACCTCGCAAAATCAGATTCATATTGCAACGGCTATCTGGTCTTTAGGTCAACTGCTCCGTGAAGTCACGCCGGACCTTGTTGAGCTCTTACGGAATATCAAACATCCGACCGATGCTATCATAGAAGAACGAACTGCTTTCTTTGAAAAATTCGGCATTCAAGCAGATTCACAGCTACAATGAAAAAACACTTAGGTTGTATCCTTAGTGTTTTTTTAGTTCCTTCAAGAAATACCAACTACCCATCTCTACTTGGTTAAAGCAAATCTCACTTGAATAGACTTCCTTGTAGCCATTTTTTGTATAAAAATAGACATTTCCTTTGGTATTGGTATAAAAGGCTAGTTTTTCACCTTTGATCTCTTCCAAGAAAGGCTCAATTCCTTCTGTCATAAAGCGACTGCCATAGCCCTGCCGTTGGTGTTTAGGGGCGACTGCGAGAAGCATCAAATACCAATCAAAATCTACATTTTGCTCCAATTCCTTATCCGTGTCCTCCATAAATTTAAAGTAGTACAACATATTCTTCAAGGAAATAAACTTGAGCAAACCGAATCCCCCATTTAAGAGATAGGCCCGAAAAGGAATCGGTCCCTTTTGCAACAAGGCAACTGCATAAATTTCATCATTTTTTTCTGCCACAAGGCAAATATGGTGCTTGAGAAAAACCTTCACCAAGATGCACATCATTGCCTCAACAAAGGCAGAATACTGCTTGGGATCACGCACCAAATCCTTGATGACTTTTAAAAATAGATAGTCCTCAAAAGCTGTACTGGCTACTCGAACCACCTGATCCAGATCTGCTTTTTTTGCTTTTCTGTACTTCATCTTCTCTCCTATTCTAAGTCCACTTTCCAGTATACACTATCCCTCGCTCTTAGACAAAGGTCAATTTTCAGCAATTTGTTCATTCAAGCCAGCAAAAAGAGTCCTCCCCAGACGAGTCCCAGCCCCCAAGCGACGAGGACATCCTTGGGATAATGAACCCCTCCAATAACTCGGATAAGGGCTAATAGAAGAGATAGGAGCATCGAGCACATTCCTAGCGGAAGAGACAACTGACAGACACACATGGAGATAATGGTGGCCGAAAAAACATGTCGGCTAGGAAAGGAATGACCGGATGAATTCTTTTCTAATAAGGGTTGAATCTCCCATTTTTCATAAGGTCTCGGAACATTGACCCAATGACGAAAGAGGCTAAACAAGACAAAACCCGAAGCAGGGATCCAAATAAAAGGCCAGATGCCTCCCATTGAAGTTTTCTTAAAAAACAGCCAACAAAAGACCAGGCCGTAGATGCCTGGCATGGCGAACGTCAGGATTCGATTCATCCTTTGAAGGACCTGCACACGATGTGGCTTTCTCGTAAAAGGCAGGGTTAGCCAACGATAAAATTTCGGATAATCTTGAAGATTGGGCTTCATGTTGGCACTCCTGTCTATCATCTCGTTTTTGTACTACTAGTATACGCGATCCTAAGAAAGCCTGTCAAGCCAGGCTTCTTTTTTATCCTTTCTTTCTTCTTTTTCACATGATTTAGCACTAAAATCTGATGATTTATCATTTTTCTGTCTCCAAGAAACGGCTTTTCCATTACTATTATCGATAAAAAAATGAGGCTGGGACAAAAGTCCTAGCCTCTCAATTATTTTTGGATTGTCGAGCAAGACGCAGTGGTTGAGTGGGCTCTACACGCTGATTTCATCAGCTTTTACAGCCCTACTCAACTGTGCGGAGGTGGGACGACGAAATCGAATTCTAACGAATTACCGATTTCTGTCCCACTCTCATTTTTTCACTTTACATGTTAAGGGCTTTGTATCTTATTTTGGATTGCGACAGGACGAAGGTGGATCGATACCCTCCACCTGAGGAGTTAGTGAGTCGTGTAGGCAAGGCACCATCGTGCTTGCCGTTGCACGAATTGAACACGCCCTAAATGCTGTGCGAAAAACGCCAACTATACTAGTACTAACTTCCAGACACAGTAGCTGATTGAACTCTTCTCTCGCTTGATAAGCTCGGAAGAATTCTAATCAGCCTTGTGGGGGTAGGACGACGAAGCGTCTTCAATCGTATAGCTTCTGTCCTACTCCCTGACTGTATACGCTACGCCCTTTGTATCTTGTTGTTAAGCCACTTCTTCTGTGAATTGACTATTGTAGAGATCGGCATAGAATCCATTTTGGCTCATGAGTTCTTGGTGGTTGCCTTGCTCGATAATATTTCCATCTTTCATCACGAGAATCAGATCTGCATTACGGATAGTGGACAAGCGATGGGCAATGACAAAGGAGGTCCGGCCTTCCATGAGTTTGTCCATGGCTTTTTGAATCAACTCTTCCGTACGAGTGTCGACAGATGAGGTTGCTTCATCCAAGATAAGAAGCGGAGCATCCTTCAAGAGGGCACGCGCAATGGTCAAGAGTTGCTTTTGACCAACGGACAAGGTCACTGAATCATCTAATACAGTATCATAGCCATTCGGCAAGGTCCGAATAAAGTGATGGACACCAACCGCTCGGGTTGCCACTTCGACCGCTTCGTCTGAAATATCGGTTTGATTAAAGACCAGGTTTTCCCGAATAGTCCCTTCAAAGAGCCAGGTATCTTGCAAGACCATCGAAAAGGCATCATGAACTTCTTCGCGACTCATGGCCTTAGTATCCACACCATCGATGGTAATTTTACCAGCTTGAATGTCGTAAAAGCGCATCAAGAGATTGACCATGGTGGTCTTACCAGCACCTGTTGGACCAACAATAGCGACCTTTTGTCCTGGCTTCGCTTCAGCTGTAAAGTCATGGATAATAGTCTTGTCTGGTGAATAGCCAAAACGAACATGCTCAAATTTTACATGACCTTTTGTTGTTTCCAATTGACGTGTTTTTTGGGATTCGTCTTCCATTTCTTCTTCGTCTAAGAATTCAAAGACACGCCTCATAGCAGCACTAGCTGATTGTAATTGGGTAATTCCTTGGGCCATTTGACCAATTGGTTGGGTAAAGATACGGACATAGGTCATAAAGGCCACAATGGTCCCAATGGTAATATCTCCATTAATGGTGAGGGCAGCCCCTACGATACAGACCATGACATAACCAAAATTCCCTACAAACTGCATCAAGGGCATCATAATCCCAGAGAAGAATTGGGATTTCCACATGCTTTGATACAAATCTTGATTGATGGCATCAAAATGATCTTTGGCTTGATGACGGCCATTGTAGGAAATAACAACATTATGTCCACTATAGATTTCTTCAACATAGCCTGAAACTTTGGCAAGATTATCTTGTTGCTGTTTAAACAAAGGCTGACTTTTGACCATAATGATGCTAGAAAGAGCAAAGCCTGCAAAGACGGAAAGGATAGCGGTCAAAGCTAAGTGCCAGTCCGTCTTAAACATCATAAAGATGGAGCCAATCAATAAGACAATAGAGGAGACCATTTGAACCAAACTTTGGTTAAAGGATTGAGTCATCAAATCCACGTCATTGGTCACACGAGACAAGGTATCTCCTTGTTCATGGCTATCAAAATATTGGAGAGGTACACGATTGATCTTCTCAGCAATGGCATTGCGCAAGCGTTCTGCGAAGCGCTGAATCATGGTTGAGATAATGAAACTACTGCTGTAGGACACCAGTGCTCCAACTCCATAAAGGATGGCTAAGGTCAGGGCAATCGAAGTGATCTTATCAATATCAATGGCGCCTCCCATCCCTTTTGTAATGGTATCTGTAATTTCTTTTAACTTATCCGGTCCAATAACCGTGATTACACTCGATACGACCGAAAAGAGGATAGCAATTCCAAAAAATAGGTGGAAGCCCTTCAAATAGGGAGAAAGTTGGCTCCAAAGGGATGTTTTTTGTTTTGTCTTACGCATATTCCAACTCCTCCTTAGATAATTGTGAATAGGCAATTTCTTGATAGACTTCATTGGTCGCAAGCAATTCCTTGTGGGTACCTTGACCGACGACCTTCCCTTGATCCAAGACCAAAATCAAATCTGCATCCATAATAGTCGAAATCCGTTGGGCAACGATCAATCGGGTCGTATCTGCAAGCTCTTCTTTCAAGGCTTGGCGCAAGATACGATCCGTTTTGTAATCCAGGGCTGAGAAGGAATCATCAAAGATGAGGATCTCAGGTTTGCGAGCCAGGGCCCGTGCAATGGCCAAGCGTTGCCGTTGACCGCCAGAGAAGTTGCTTCCTCCTTGCGCTACTTCTGTATCCAAGCCTTTTTCTTTTGCGGAAACAAACTCTTTGGCTTGGGCCAATTCAAGAGCTTTCCAGATGGCTTCATCCTCTAATTTTCCTTGACTACTTTCTCCAAATTCCATATTAGAGCGAATAGTACCGCTAAAGAGCACAGCTTTTTGGGGGATATAGCCGACTTTATTATTCAATTCTTGGTGGCTATAATTCTTGACATTCACCCCATCCACTAAGATCTTTCCTTCTGTCGCATCGTAAAAACGTGGAATTAAGTTGACCAAAGTGGATTTACCAGAACCAGTCGACCCGATGAAGGCAACGGTTTGTCCTTTCTGAGCTGAGAAGGTCACATGCTCAATCACAGCACGAGAAGTCCGTCCATATCTAAAGGAAACATCTTGAAATTCTACGGTACCTGCTTGGTCTGATTTTTCTTTTGACTCACTTGGGAAGGCTACAGACGGTTCAAGAGCCAAGACCTGATTAATCCGTTTTGCGGATACCAAGGCACGAGGAAGAATAATCAAGATGGCCACCATCATCATAAAGCCAACGACAACCTGCATAGCGTAAGAAGAGAAGGTGATCATATCTGAGAAGACCTTGGCCCTATCCGCTAAGGCAGAACTCACCGCAAGCTTTGTAGGATTTGTTGGCATGGTGATATCATTGATCAAGTGCGCCCCAATCCAGTAGATAGCAAGGGTCAAGCCACTTGATACCACTGTCATGACAGGGTTCATCAGAGACATCAAACGATAAACAAAGAGATTTAGACGGGTTAAGCCCTTGTTTTCAGCCTGGAATTTCTCATTTTGATATGCTTCCGCATTGTAGGCGCGAACGACCCGCACCCCAGTCAAACTCTCCCGCGTCGTCGCATTCAAGGCATCGGTCAAGCCTTGAACCTTTTGCTGGCGCGGAAAGGCAATAAGAACCAGAACAGAGAGCAGAATCAAGACCATCAAGACCGCAATCCCAACAGAAGTTGTCCAGGCACTGCTCTTGCCCCAAATCTTAGTCAAAGCCCAAATCGCCATAATAGGCCCACGCGTCACGACCTGCATCCCCATGACAATCATGATTTGTAACTGGGTCAAATCATTGGTTGTACGAGTTAAGAGAGAGGGAACGGAGAATTTCTTGATCTCTGCATCAGAGTAATCCATCACCTGGTGGAAAATCTCTCCTCGAAGCCGCGTCGTAAAGCTGGCAGCGACTCGTGAAGCCAAAAAGCCCACAAGAACTGCCATCAAAAAGCTTCCAAAAGAGAAGAGCAACATCTTACTCCCTGGCTCCATGATATCAGAAACCTTGGTCCCCTCCTTAGCTAAGAGGGTCGTAATATCGGATAAGTATTCCGGGGTCTTTAAATCCATCCAAACTGCCAGACAGATAAAGACCGTACTAAGGGCAATCATGCCCCATTCTTTGGCGGTTAAGCGCCGAAATATATTGATCATTCCTCGCTCCTTTTTTTCATATTCTCATAAAATTGATGCATAACCTTGAAAAAGATAGCCAATTCTTCTTCTGATACACCCGCTACTAGACTCCGTTCTACCTCTTCAAAGAATTGCTTCATGTCATTCAAATTGGCTTTCACACTGTCTGTTAGGTAGACATACTTGGCCCGTTTATCTGTCGGACTAGCCTCTAAATAAATAAACCCATTTTTCTCCATTCGCTTGATCAGATTACTGGTCACGGATTTTGTGATATGAAGTTCCTGTTCAACATCCCGAATTAAGGTCACTTTTCCCTCCTTTTCACGATGAGATAAGAATCTCAATACCTGACCTTGTGGTCCTGCGCTAAATTCAAACCCTCTCTTCTTGGCCTCTCTTTCCACCATGAGGTGAATGAGATGGCCAATTTTTTTTAATTCTTGTAATGGCTTTTCCATCATTCCTCCAAATAGTTCTCATAAGAACCTTAAAGTTACTATGAGAACTATTTTAGCACAAAAAAGATCCCTGTCAAGAAAAAAGTTTCTATAAGAACTAAAAAAATGGAGCCCAATCGACTCCATTAATGACTTCTAGATAATAATGCCTTCTAGATGATCCATTTCGTGCTGACAGATCTGGGCCGGAAAGCCTGACAAATGAATTGTTTTTGCTTTCCAATTCACATCTCGATAGGTCACTGTAATCTCCTCATAACGGGTGGTCGGCCGACTCCCTACCAAGGACAAGCATCCTTCCTCTGTTTGGTAAGGTTTTTTCTTTTCAAGGAGAACAGGATTGAACAGGACCAAATTTTCACTTCCTATTCGGATGATAATCGCCCGTTTTTTCACCCCGATCATATTAGCCGCTAAACCAACACACTCAAGGAGATGAGCATTTAAGGTGTCCTGCAAATCCAAAGCCAAGGTGCGATCCTCAGGTGTCGCTTCTTCTGACTTTTGACCCAAGAATAAGACATCCTTTACAATATTCTTTTTCATTCCTTCCTCACTTCTTGATAGATAGACGAAAGAAGAGAGTGGGACAGAAATCGGTCATTCGTTAGAATTCGATTTCGTCGTCCCACCTCCGCACAGTTGAGTAGGGCTGTAAAAGCTGATGAAATCAGCGTAGTAGAGCCCACTCAACCACTGCGTCTTGCTCGACAATCCAAAAATAATTGAGAGGCTAGGACTTTTGTCCCAGCCTCCTCGCTCTTGTTTCTAACCTCTAAGAGACAATTGCTTCTTATTTTTTAAGCTTTTCGCTCACTTCTTTTGCAAGGACAAAGTTCCCCAAGGTCGCTGAACCATTGCCGGCAACTGCAGGTGTCACAATATAATCTCTCACATCTGGTACAGGGAGGTAACCGTTCAAGAGGGCAGTAAATTTCGTGCGAACACGATCTAACATATGTTGTTGAGCCATTACTCCCCCTCCAAAGACAACGACGTCTGGGCGGAAGGTAACTGTCGCATTCACTGCTGCTTGTGCGATGTAGTAGGCTTGAATATCCCATACATTGCTGTTGAGTTCAATGTTTTCCCCACGAATACCCGTACGAGCTTCGAGACTAGGACCAGCCGCAAGACCTTCCAAACAGCCATTGTGGAAAGGACAAACACCCTTGAATTCTTTTTCCACATCCATTGGGTGTTGAGCCACATAGTAGTGCCCCATTTCTGGGTGTCCAGCTCCCCCGATAAACTCGCCACGTTGGATGACACCAGCTCCGATTCCTGTTCCGATTGTATAGTAAACCAAGTTTTCGATATGGCCACCCGCGTTATTGCGTGCGACTACTTCTCCATAGGCAGAACTATTTACATCTGTTGTGAAATAGATAGGTACATTCAAGGCACGACGGAAAGCCCCAACGATATCTACATTGGCCCAATTTGGTTTTGGAGTCGTTGTGATGAAACCATAAGTGTTTGAATTTGGATCGATATCAATTGGTCCAAATGAACCAATCGCAAGCCCAACTAGATCCTCAAATTTTGAGAAAAATTCAATACACTTATCAATCGTCTCAATTGGCTTGGTTGTTGGAAATTGTACTTTTTCCACAACATTATAGTTTTCATCACCAACCGCACAAACAAATTTTGTACCGCCAGCTTCCAAACTTCCATATAATTTTGTCATGTTGGCTCCTTTTTTATTATGAAAAATATCCTGTATTTATTATAGCATATTTTGTAGTCAATCTTTTTCTCTTCTCTAAAGAAAAAACACACCTTTTTTTGAGAAATAAAATTCAAGGACTGGAGATGATAGACCAGTCCTTGAGAACTTATTGTTTCGATTAAGCTTTGACTTCGATGATCGCATCACCCTTCGCAACAGATCCAGTTGCAACAGGTGTGACAGAAGCAAAGTCAGCCGTGTTAGTGACGATCACCATAGTTGTGTCTTCAAGACCAGCTGCGGCAATTTTCGCTGCATCAAATGTACCAAGGACATCACCAGCTTTGACTTTATCGCCTTGAGCTACTTTTTGATCAAATCCTTCACCGTTCATTGATACTGTATCAATCCCAACGTGGATCAAGATTTCAGCACCATTAGCAGTCTTCAAACCGTAAGCGTGACCAGTTGCGAAAGCAATCGTTACTTCAGCATCAGCTGGTGCATAGACAACGCCTTCAGTTGGTTTGATGGCAATTCCTTGTCCCATCGCTCCACTTGAGAAGACAGGATCATTCACATCAGCAAGTGCTACTGTACTACCAACGATAGGTGAGATAATGGTTTCGTCTTGAAGAGACGCAGGAACATTTCCAGTTGTTTCTTCTTCAACCAGACGTTCAGTTGTCGCATTTTCAGAAGCAACCACAGGAGCTTCATCTTCATAACCAAACATGTAAGTCAATGCAAATCCAAGCGCAAATGAAACTGCTACCATAAGCAAATATTGAGCAAGTTGACCATTACCAATATAAAGCATTGTACCAGGAATGATAGTGATACCATTACCTGTTCCAGCAAGTCCAAGGAGAGATGCCAATCCACCACCGATTGCACCTGCGATCAATGAAAGGAAGAATGGTTTACGGAAACGCAAGTTAACCCCGAAGATAGCAGGCTCAGTAATACCGAGGAAGGCAGAAAGTGCTGCTGGGAAAGCTAAAGCTTTCAATTTTGCATTTTTAGTTTTCACAGCTACTGCAACTGTCGCAGCACCTTGGGCTGTCATTGCTGCAGTAATGATCGCATTAAACGGATTAGCATGATCGGCTGCTAACAATTGAACTTCAAGCAAGTTAAAGATATGGTGGACACCAGATACGACAATCAATTGGTGAACTCCACCAATGAGCAATCCACCAAGACCAAATGGCAAGTTAAGAATTGCTTTTGTACCAATTAAGATATACGTTTCAACTACGTGGAAAACTGGCCCAATAACGAATAATCCAAGAATTGACATCACGAAGAGTGTCACAAATGGAGTAACCAAAAGATCTAATACATCCGGAACTACTTTTCGAAGTGATTTTTCAAATTTTGCACCAAGAACCCCGATAATAAAGGCTGGAAGAACAGACCCTTGCAAACCTACAACCGGAATGAAGCCAAAGAATTTCATGGCAGTCACTTCACCACCACTAGCAACAGCCCAAGCATTTGGAAGTGAACCTGAAACAAGCATCATACCAAGTACAATACCCACTGCCGGATTTCCACCAAATACACGGAAAGTTGACCAAACAACAAGACCTGGCAAGATAATAAAGGCTGTATCTGTTAAGATTTGGGTGTAAGTTGTGATATCTTCTGGTAGAGTCACACCAAGTGCATTCACTAAACCACGAACACCCATGAAAAGACCAGTCGCTACAATAACTGGAATAATTGGTACAAAGACATCACCGAAAGTACGGATCGCGCGTTGGAACCAATTTCCTTGTTTAGCTGCTTCAGCTTTCATCTCAGCCTTCGTTGAGGTTGGTAAGCCAAGAGCTACTACTTCATCGTAGATCTTGTTTACAGTACCAGTACCAAAGATAATTTGGTATTGACCTGAGTTAAAGAAAGCACCTTGTACTTTTTCGATATTCTCAACAACATCTTTGTTGATTTTTGATTCATCTTTTACCATCACGCGAAGACGAGTCGCACAGTGAGCAACACTGCTAACGTTCTCAACCCCACCGATTGCATCGATGACCTGCTTTGCAATTTCTGTATTTGACATTTTGCAAAAATCTCCTTATTTTTTGTAATGTAAACGGTTAAATCGTTTCTACGTTTTTAATTGTACCATGTATTGAAAATATGTCAAGCGTTTTGCAGGATTTTTTTGAAACTTTTTAAACTATTTTGACAGCTTTTGATAGAATGTAAGGATTTTCATTTGCGCAATCGCTTTAATAACGCCGCAAAAGGGTGCTTCCTAGCTTTTTTGTTTTCAAAAACTTTCATATTTTCATTCATTTTCATTTTCAAACCTCTTTAAAACACCTTCTTTCAGGTGTCAAGCGTTTGACATTTTTAGCTGTTTTTTCCATTTATCACTTGCATTTTTAATGGGAAATCTGTACTATGGAAGTAAGAAAAAATTCGGAGGAATAAAATGGAATGGACAACTGAACGTCGTTACCGACGTTACGAAGACTGGACAAGGGAGGAAAAGCAAGCCATCCAAGATCTTATGGCGAAATCTCCTTGGCATACACACTATCATGTTGAGCCAAAAGCTGGTCTCTTAAATGATCCTAACGGTTTTTCCTACTTTGATGGAAAATGGATCTTGTTTTACCAAAATTTCCCATTTGGTGCAGCCCATGGGTTAAAATCATGGGTACAAACAGAAAGTGAAGACTTGGTTCATTTCAAAGAAACTGGGGTAACGCTTCTTCCAGACACAGATCTGGATAGCCACGGAGCTTATTCTGGTTCTGCTATGCAGTTTGATGACAAACTTTTCTTATTCTATACTGGAAATGTTCGTGATGCTGAATGGGTCCGTCATCCCTACCAAGTCGGTGCTTTAATGGACAGAGAAGGAAAGATTGAAAAAATTGACAAAATCTTGATTGATCAACCGGCTGACTCCACTGATCACTTCCGTGACCCACAGATTTTTAACTTTAAAGGCCAATACTACGCCATCGTTGGCGGGCAAGACCTTGAGAAGAAAGGATTCATCCGTCTCTACAAGGCTGTAGATAATGACTATACCAACTGGGTTGAAGTCGGTGACTTGGATTTTGCAAATGACCGGACAGCTTATATGATGGAGTGTCCCAACCTCGTCTTTGTTGGAGACCAACCCGTTCTCCTCTACTGTCCTCAAGGATTGGACAAATCGGTCCTCGATTATGACAATATCTATCCAAATATGTACAAGATTGGGGCAAGCTTTGACCCAGAAAAGGCCAAAATCGTCGATGTATCTGAATTACATAATCTTGACTACGGTTTTGAAGCCTATGCCACTCAAGGATTCAATGCACCTGATGGGCGTGCCTATGCTGTTAGCTGGTTAGGTCTTCCTGACGTTTCTTATCCAACCGATTCCTATGACTACCAAGGTGCTTTTTCGCTGGTCAAAGAATTAACCATCAAAGATGGCAAGCTCTACCAATACCCAGTTGAAGCGATCAAGGATTTGCGCGCTGAGAGTGCGGAATTTGCCAACAAGGCACAAACCAAGAACTGCTATGAATTGGAATTGCAGTTTGAAAAAGATAGCCTGAACGAAATCGTCCTCTTTGCAGATGCAGAAGGAAAGGGCTTAGTTCTCACATTTGATCTAGCTAAAGGATTGGTCACAGTGGATCGTAGCCAGGCCGGCGAGCAATATGCCCAAGATTTTGGTACGAGCCGTAGTTGCACGATCGCTAACCAAGCTACAACTGCTAATATTTTCATTGACAATTCGATTTTTGAAATCTTTATCAACAAAGGAGAAAAAGTATTTTCTGGTCGGGTTTACCCACATGCAGATCAAACCGGCATCTTGATCAAAGCTGGAACCCCTACTGGAACTTACTACGAACTTGATTATGGTCGCAAAGCTAACTGATGTCGCCAAACTTGCTGGCGTCAGCCCTACTACTGTCTCACGGGTGATCAATAACAAAGGATACCTGTCTGAAAAAACGATCCAAAAAGTCCAAGAAGCCATGAGAGAATTGGGCTATAAACCCAATAATGTCGCACGTAGCTTGCAAGGAAAGTCAGCCAAGTTAGTTGGCCTAATCTTTCCCAACATCAGTCATGTTTTCTACGCTGAATTGATCGATAAATTAGAACACCAACTTTTTAAACATGGCTATAAGACCATCATCTGCAATAGTGAACATAACTCTGAAAAAGAGCGCGAATATATTGAAATGTTGGAAGCGAATCAGGTAGATGGCATCATTTCAGGAAGTCACAACTTAGGAATCGATGATTATAACCGGGTGACCGCTCCCATCATTGCCTTTGACCGCAACCTCTCCCCAGAAATCCCTGTTGTCTCTTCAGATAACTACGCCGGCGGGGTCCTAGCTGCAGAAACCTTAGCTAAAACAGGTTCCCAAAACATCATCATGATCACAGGAAATGATAATTCGAATTCCCCGACAGGTTTGCGTCATGCTGGCTTTGCTTCCGTCCTTCCTGATGCTCCAATCATTAATGTTTCCAGTGATTTTTCTCCTATTCGCAAAGAAATGGAAATCAAACAGATCTTAACCCACCAACAACCAGATGCTATTTTTGCATCAGATGATTTGACGGCTATCTTGATCATGAAAGTCGCAAAAGAGTTAGAACTCCAGATTCCTCAAGATCTTAAAGTAATCGGCTATGATGGCACTCAATTTATCGAAAATTATACTCCTGAACTGACAACCATCCAACAACCTCTTAAAGATATTGCGATCCTCATGGTGGATCTTTTACTTCAAAAAATTGAAGGAAAAAAAGTAACGACAACGGGTTATTTCTTACCTGTTAGCCTCCATTCTGGAAAAAGTGTCTAAAACAACCCCTACAGTTCTATACTGTAGGGGTTATTATTCGTCAAAAAAAGGCTGGGCAAAAACTGTCTAGCCTTTTATATTTAATAGAAATAACTGTATGACGCAGTGGTTGATTGCTCAAAGCACTGCTTTGAGGTGGTGGATAGGACTTGCGAAGCAAGTTTCCTAAGTATTTGTTCGCTTTTTAAGCTCCAAAGATGACCTAATGAGGGAAACAAAGTTTCCTTTATCCACAACCTTCAACAGTCTCCCATACTGTTGAAGCTATGCGTGGGTGGGAAAATTGAAAAGGTTTGGGGAACCTTTTCAACCTTATTTAATTTTAAGAGTTCTTTCCCACTCCCTTTTCATTATTCTTCTGTTACAAATTGACTGAGGACACCATTAACAAATCGTGAAGAGGTTTCATCTGAAAAGGCTTTGGCCAATTCCACCGCTTCATTGACTGCAACGATCTGTGGTGTATCAAACTCTGTTATTTCATAAATTCCAAGACGAAGGATATTTTTCTCCACCAAGGTCAAGCGCTCTACTGTCCAACCAGTTTTCAAATGTTGACCGATTTGTTTATCCAATTGGTCTTTAGACTGATAAACACCCGTCACAAGGTTCATGAGAAAGGCAGGAAGATCGACTTCTTTGTCTTCTGCTAGGTCCTTGTCATGTAAATAAGCAAAGCGACAAGCTTCCACAATGTCTCCATCGTATTCCAAGGCCATCAAGGCTTGGAAGGCACGCTCGCGCAGCTCTCGACGTGATTCTAATAAAATTTCATCAGTCATTGAGGAAGTCCTCGTTAAACAAGTCTTTCAAGTCTGGTTTTGGAGATTTTTCCGTCGCGATACCGACAACGTGAATGTTAACAGCATCCAAGGTTACATCTGCCATATCATAAACCGCAGACTTGACCGCTTTTTGAATCGCTACCGCGACAGATGGCACAGCAACTCCATACTCCAAATAGAGATAGATGTCTACTGAAACTTGACCATCTTCTTCCGTATGAAGGTAGACGCCACGTCCAAGTGAGCGTTTGGATAAGCTATCTGAAACACTCTTATTTTCAAGTGAATAGACACCCTCTACTTTTGCTGTCGCAATCGCAATAATTTTTTCTAATACACGTGGTGCAATAACGATGTCACCAAATTGTTCAGTTGCCATAGAAGTTCCTTTCTATTTGACACCCTGAGATGTCTCTTATGCACGAGAAACGTAAGTTCCTTCAGTAGTGTTAATGACCAATTTTTGTCCAGCTTCGATGAAGTCAGGAACGTTTACGACCAAACCTGTTTCCATTGTAGCAGGTTTACCAGAACCAGTCACTGTAGCACCTTTGATAGATGGTTGAGTTTCTGCAACAGTCAATTCAACAGTTGTAGGAACCGTTACACCGATCACTTCGCTTCCGTAGAATTGAATTTTTACTTCTGAGTTTTCAAGGATGTAAAGCAATTCTTGTTCTACGTTCACCACTGGAATTTCATATTGGTCATATGTTTCAGTGTTCATGAAGTAGGCTGTATCATCCATTTTGTACAAGTATTGAGCTGGAACAGTTTCGATAATTGCTTGTTCAAATTTTTCTTCTGGACGGTAGCTTGTATCAAATGTTGAACCAGTACGGACATCACGCAATTTCATACGCATGATAGTGTTTCCTTTACCTGGTTTGTGGTGGCTTGCTTCCAAAACGCGGATCAATTTTCCATCAGCTGTTTCAAAAGTCATACCAGCTTTCAATTTACTTGCTTCGATCATGTTTTATTACCTCTTTTTTAAAAATAGATTACTCTTTATTGTAACACACTATTTGATTTTTCTCAAACAGCAATCTTCTCTTTTTGAGAAGAAAGGATTGCTATGGACCGCCCCTGATCCATACACATCCAAATTCCCCTTTGCTTCTTTCGTGTTTTGTTATTGTAGTTCCTATACCAAAATGGATAGGGCTCTAAATAAGATGTCTGGGAGAAGAATTACTCTACAATTCATTTCATAGTCTTCTCTTCACATCTCTGTCTAAATAGAAGTTAAGAAAAACGTATATCTTAAAGGACAATCAATTCTTTAGGAGCAAGAGTCAAGACTTCACAGCCTGTTTCTGTGATCAAGAGGTCATCTTCGATGCGCACACCAGAGAGACCTTCAATGTAAATCCCTGGTTCATCTGTTAAAACCATCCCTGCTTGAATAGCTTCTTTAGAAGTTTGGCTAAAGTAGGGTTCTTCATGGATATCTAGCCCAATTCCATGACCGATTCCATGAGTAAAGTATTGACCATAGCCGGCTGCTTCGATCACATCACGTGGGATTTTATCAAAATCACGGAAGCCAAGTCCATCTTTAGCAGCAGCAATCAAGGCCTGATTGGCTTTTAAAACCGTTTCATAAATTTCTCTTTCCTTGTCGCTGACATGTCCAGCATAGATGGTCCGTGTCATATCGCTGACATAGTGGTCATACAAGCAACCAAAATCAAGGGTCAAGGCATCTCCTGCTGAAATCACCCGGTCACTTGGAGTCGCGTGAGGCATAGCAGAGCGTTCACCAGCTGCTGAAATAATATCAAAAGATACACCAGAAGCTCCCAACTCCCGCATTCTAAAATCGAGGAAAGTTGCTGCTTCCAACTCTGTCGTTTTCCCTACCTTGATATAATCCAAAATATCATGGAAGGCTTGGTCAGAGATACTACAAGCTTTTTTAATGGCCGCAATCTCCGTTTCATCTTTAATCAAGCGCAATTCCATCACAAAGTTCGCTAGGGATTGAAGGGCAATGCCACTGAAAACAGAAGCCATGCGGGCATGGTAGGCCACCGTCACTTCGTCCTCAAAACCAAGTTCTTTGATTCCAAGGTCTTTAACGATCTCTGCCGCTGCAGTCAACTCATCGCGGGTTTCCACAATTTCTACAAAGGGGAAACAAGTCGCATGAGCATGAATGGTATAGCGCGAATCCGTAAAGAGGACCACGCGTTCTTCTGTCACCAAAGCGGTCCCATTTGAACCCCAGAAATTGGTCAAATAGTAAACATTTTTCAAATTGTTAATCAATACCGCTTTGAGGTTTTTGACTTTCATTTTGTTTCTTAAGTTGCTGATCCGTTGATTCATTGTAATTTTCCTTTCAAATACTGTCCTGTGTAGCTAGCAGGATTGGCTGCTACTTCTTCTGGCGTTCCGGTCGCAATAATGGTTCCACCACCGATACCACCTTCTGGTCCTAAATCGATGATATGGTCTGCTGTCTTAATGACATCCAAATTGTGCTCAATCACAAGGACCGTATTGCCATCATCCACAAATCGCTCTAAGACTTTGATCAAGCGAGAAATATCTTCGGTATGAAGTCCTGTCGTTGGTTCATCCAAGATATAGAAGGATTTTCCTGTAGAGCGCTTGTGCAATTCAGAAGCCAACTTCATCCGCTGCGCTTCCCCACCTGAAAGGGTGGTCGCTGGTTGCCCCAGTGTTACATAGCCCAAGCCCACATCCTGGATGGTCTTGAGTTTGCGTTCAATTTTCGGAATGTGCTTGAAGAATTCGACTGCCTTATTGACCGTCATATCTAGCACTTCTGCGATATTTTTTTCCTTGTAGTGGACTTCGAGGGTCTCACTATTGTAGCGACGTCCATGGCAGACCTCACAAGGAACAAAAACATCTGGCAAGAAGTGCATTTCAATTTTTATGATGCCATCTCCTGAGCAGGCTTCACAACGCCCACCCTTGACATTGAAACTAAAGCGACCTTTCTTATAGCCCCGAATTTTGGCTTCATTGGTCTGAGCAAAGAGATCTCGAATGTCATCGAAGACGCCTGTATAAGTTGCTGGATTGGAACGAGGGGTCCGACCGATCGGGCTTTGATCAATGTCGATCAAGCGATCGATATGCTCAATCCCCTGAATGGTCTTGTATTTCCCTGGTTTTTCCGAATTACGGTTGAGCTTTTGAGCGATGGCTTTTTTCAAGATGCCATTGATCAAGGTCGATTTCCCAGAACCGGAAACTCCAGTGACTGCGATAAATTTGCCCAAAGGAAAACGCGCTGTGATATCTTGTAAGTTGTTCTCACTGGCCCCTGTAATTTCAATAGAACGACCATTTCCTGAACGGCGCTCTGTTGGAACCGGAATCTTGCGCTTGCCGGACAAATATTGGCCGGTAATGGATTTACTATTACGAGCCACCTGCTTTGGAGTTCCCGCAGCAACGATCTCCCCACCAAAGACACCGGCACCTGGGCCGACGTCGATCAGGTAGTCTGCCTCTCTCATGGTATCTTCGTCGTGTTCGACGACGATCAAGGTATTGCCTAAATCACGCATCTTTTTGAGACTGGCAATCAGGCGGTCATTATCCCTTTGATGGAGGCCGATTGACGGCTCATCCAAGATATAAAGGACTCCAGAGAGGTTGGAACCGATCTGGGTTGCCAAGCGAATGCGCTGACTCTCTCCACCTGACAAGGTCCCAGCTGAGCGTGACAGGGTCAAGTAATTAAGGCCTACATTGTTTAAGAAGGTCAAACGATCTTTGATCTCTTTTAGGATCGGTCTTGCGATCGTAGCTTCATTGTCCGTTAAGACCAGCTGGTCCACGGCTTTTAAGTGGTCCGCAATCGATAGATCTGACACTTCCCCGATATGCATCCCTTTCTCCCCACCGACACGAACAGAAAGAGCCTGGTCATTGAGACGGTAGCCATGGCAGGTCGCACAGGTCAATTCGTTCATATAAGAGCGCATTTGGTTGCGGGTGAAGTCACTATTGGTCTCACGGAAACGACGGTGAATGTTGTTTACGACCCCTTCAAAAGGAATCTCAATATCCCGAACCCCACCAAACTCATTTTCATAGTGGAAGTGGAATTCTTTCCCGTTTGAACCATAGAGAACCAAGTCCTTTTCTTCTTGAGAAAGATCTGAGAAAGGCTGATCCATATCAATGCCAAAATGGATCATGGCCTGCTCCAGCATCTGAGGATAGTAGTTGGAAGAGATCGGATTCCAAGGAGCAAGAGCTCCTTCACGAAGGGTTAAGCGATCATCTGGCACCACCAAATCTAAGTCCACCTCCAGCTTAATGCCTAACCCATCACAGTCTGGACAGGAGCCGAAAGGCGCATTGAAAGAAAAGAGACGGGGCTCTAATTCAGGAACGGTAAAGCCACAGACTGGACAAGCATAATGCTCCGAAAAGAGCAGTTCCTTTCCATCCATAGTATCAATCACCACATAACCGTCCGCTATCCGAAGAGCTGCCTCAATCGAATCAAAGAGACGCGAGCGGATGCCCTCTTTGATCACGATCCGGTCCACCACCACTTCAATCGTGTGCTGTTTGCTTTTAGACAGTTCTGGGACCTCTGTCACATCATAGATCTCACCGTCAACTCGGACCCGAACATAGCCGTCTTTTTGAACTTTTTCAATGATATTCTTGTGCTGGCCTTTTTTCTTGCGGATAATGGGAGCTAGAATTTGCAGGCGTTGGCGCTCTGGTAATTCCAAAACTTGATCGACAATTTGCTCAACCGAAGAAGCGGTAATAGCGCCATGTCCATTGATACAATAAGGCGTCCCTACACGCGCATAGAGCAGGCGCAGGTAGTCATTGATCTCTGTTGCCGTCCCCACTGTAGAACGTGGGTTTTTACTGGTCGTTTTTTGGTCGATGGAAATGGCTGGACTCAAGCCGTCAATAGAGTCGACATCTGGTTTTTCCATATTTCCCAAGAATTGCCGGGCATAGGCCGATAAGCTCTCCACGTAGCGGCGCTGACCTTCTGCATAGAGGGTATCAAAGGCCAGACTGGACTTTCCAGATCCAGACAAACCCGTCACCACGACTAATTTGTCCCGTGGAATTTCCACGTCTATATTTTTTAAATTATGGGCACGTGCCCCATGAATGACAATTTTATCTTGCATGTTCTTACTCTAATCACCTTTTTGTTAACCTCCATTATAACAAATTTTTTAGTATTCTTTTATCCAAAACCGTCCTTTTTCTGATATAATGTTAAGGTGTAAAAAAACAAGGGGAGGCACCATGAAACAGGTCTTTTTATCGACAACGACTGAATTTAAAGAAATAGAGACACTGGAACCTGGTAGCTGGATCAACCTTGTCAATCCTTCCCAAAGTGAATCGATGGAAATCGCCTCTGCTTTTAACATCGATATTGCCGACTTACGGGCACCACTCGATGCGGAAGAAATGTCTCGTATGACCATTGAAGATGAGTATACCTTGATCATCGTCGATGTCCCCATCAAGGAAGAGCGGAACAATCAGACCTACTACGTGACCATTCCGCTAGGAATTATCCTGACAGAAGAGGCTATCATCACGACCTGCTTGGAGAAATTGCCACTTCTTGATATCTTTATCAACCGACGCTTGCGGAATTTCTATACTTTTATGCGGTCGCGCTTTATCTTTCAGATCCTCTATCGCAACGCTGAACTCTACTTGTCTGCGCTTCGTACATTGGATCGCAAAAGCGAGCAGATTGAGAGCCAATTGCACAAATCAACGCGTAATGAAGAGCTGATTGAGTTGATGGAGTTGGAAAAAACCATCGTCTACTTTAAGGCCTCTCTGAAAACCAATGAGCGCGTGATCAAGAAATTGACCAGTGCCACTAGTAACATCAAGAAATACCTAGAAGATGAGGATCTGTTGGAAGATACCCTGATCGAGACCCAGCAGGCCATTGAGATGGCGGATATTTATGGAAACATCCTCCACTCCATGACCGATACCTTCGCATCGATCATCTCAAACAACCAGAACAATATTATGAAGACCTTGGCCATGGTAACCATTGTCATGTCCATTCCAACCATGATTTTCTCAGCCTACGGGATGAACTTCAAGGACAATGAATTACCGCTCAATGGAGAACCAAATGCCTTCTGGCTCATTATCTTTATTGCCTTCGCCATGACCGGATCCCTCGTCGTCTACCTCATCCATAAAAAATGGTTCTAACCAAACTTATATATCAAAGGAGTAACTATGTCTCACATCGATCTTAGCCAACTTAGCAAGAAAAACCAAGAATTTATCCGAATCGCTAAACACCAATTGCTTGAAAATGGAAAAACTGCAGAAGAAGCAGAAAACCTCCTCCAAGAAATCCTTCCAACTATCCACGAAAACCAAGGAAAAGGGATTCCTGCCCGGACCCTTTTTGGAGCACCAACTGTATGGGCTAATTCCTTCAGTGAGAAAGAACGCTACGAAAAAGAGCATCCTGCTTTGAACGATGCTCCTTCTCTCATGATTTTGGATTCCTTCCTCTTTATCTTTGGTGTCTTTGCTGCCATTAGTGCTTTCATGAACTTGGTTGCACCGCGTCGTACTGGCTATGGTTTGATTACCTTGATCCTTGGAAGTTTGACAGGGGCTCTGCTCCTGTATCTCATGTACTACTTCTTCTATCAGTACATGGATGGCACAAAAGATCGTAGTGAGCGTCCCTCTCTTTGGAAATCTATGCCGATTCTTGTTGGCGTCATGTTCCTTTGGGTCATCGTCTTATCCTTTACTTCATTACTCCCACAAGTCCTCAACCCAACCATTCCAGATATTCTTGCTATCGTTTTAGGAGCTTTAGCGCTCGCCCTTCGCTACTACTTAAAAAAACGCTACAATATCAAGAGTTCAAGTACAGCACCCGCAACTCGTCGTTAAAAAACGGATGAATTTAAACTGCACCTCAAAAGTTAGACAGCAAAACTCTAATTTTTGAGGTCTTTTTATTATGAAATTGACTTATGAGAATAACTTCAGCTCTATGAACCTAGAAAATAAGGAGATAGCTTAAAGCAACTCTCAAAAAAATTTTGGATAAACTTTTGAATCAGACCACATGGTTAAGTCGATTCATCATTATGGAAACAAGATTGTCAAAAACGAAAAGAAACATTACTATTCTCCTGATTGTGGGGGATAAAAAACTCACTGCTGTTTTTCCAGCAGTGAGCCATTCATCCTATCTAACCATAAGAAATTCTAAAAATCTAGAGAATAATAATGCTGACCTCCCCATAGGTTAACAGCTCCCCACGGAGAGTTTACTCCTACACCGATTAACACAGATCCGTTGGCTCGCTGACCATAAGGAATATATGACTTCCATGTTGAACGATTACTTATTGTATTTGGCCACCATGCCCAATCTGTGAAATACATGTTACTAACACTTCCACTATTAGCATATGAATACCCTGAAGCATGAAAAGTTACGTTTAGCACATTTAATCCTACTAAACTATAACCGTTAGTACCAGTTGACTTACTTACATAGCCTGCATTTACTTTTCCGGTGAAAAGAAGAATTATCATTCCAGTCAGCATCACAAGAGCTTTTTTATATTTTTTTGCCATGTCCAATCACCTCATCTATTTTTACGAATGGCATCAACAATGGACTGTTTCCCTGTCATATAGATAGGAATGAGACCACTAATCATTAGTACAGCAAACGTAAGGAAAATTAATGAAATTATAGAAGTTAGATAGAAATGAATGATATCAACTACTTCTAATTGAAGCATTTGAATAGCTAATATAGTTAGTATTAAAAGCAGAACACTTGATAAAATAATGATTTTCTTTCCATAGTTTAATAACTCAAGGATAAATAATCTAAAAACATGTTTTGTACTGTATCCCATAGCCTTTAATACGCCAACTTCGTATTTTCTCGTTCTATTTATCAAAAAGAAGACAAAAGATAAGATCGCAACTACGAGCACAAGCATGACAAGCGAGATTATAATCAAAAAGTTTTTTATGTATTTTAAGCCTTTATTAAATTCTTTATAATTCTCGAAAGAGGAAACAATCGAAAATTTATCCGAAATTTTTTTAATACGATTAATTTCTCGAGGGACATCTTTGCTATCCTTCACAGTAACATGTACTGCACTTGGTGCCCATTCTTTTACAGGAAGATCATCAATTGTTTCTCTCCGTTTGCTTTCTGCACCTATATATTTGCTTTGTATTTTTAGCATCTCATCACTCGCCATGAATAAGGTGTTATCATTTACAGAATAGTTAAACGGATACTCCTCTTTTACGATCCCAAGTATTTTAAACGTTTGTTCCTCTTTTACATATATGTCTCCGTCAGATTTATAATAAGTTCCTTCTTTATCTATATGAGATTCATAAATACTAATTGGGACATAATATGTAAGTGTCATCTCCGACCCAGCTACAATGTCTTCTAGTTTTTGTTCTTTGATAAATGATTCCGAAACAAATATCCCCTTATTCGTAGTCCTATCAAAGTATTTAATCTGTCTCTGAGTTGTGTTCGTATCAAATAACGGTTGCACACTGTAATTCTTGGATAAATTAATATTCTTACCATTAATGGATAGATTCGGTGAAAAATCTCGACTAATTTTTAAATAGTTTTCAGCATTTTCAAAAGTCATTCCCATACTAGGAAATTCAATATATGGTTCCAGTTTGTATACATTACTGCTATCAGAAATTTGATGTATTTCCTTATTTGATATTGATCGGAAATCATCAATTACCTTACTCGTTCCAAGTCCTATGGAATCATTAATAACCAAAAAACCATTTTCTAATGAATTACTAATTAATCTCTGATACTTAGAAGAAAATAATGATTGAATATTTATAGAACCAACTGCAAGAGAAACTGTGAAGGAAATTAATATTAATAAAAGTAGAGGTAAAGGAGGTACCTTTCTTTTCTTTTGGACCTTTAACCGAATATGTTTCTTTAATTTACTAGCATGCCACTCTTCTTGAGAATTACAACCTGCCTCTTCTTTCATTCCAATTAATTTTTGGTCTTCAAAATGTAGCTTTATATCTCCTTTATTAATAACATATTCATCATGAGACACCACAATAACAATTTTATTATACTTGTTTGCAAGTTTTACCAGTAAAGATGAAACAATCTCTCTATTTTCAGAATCCAAAGAATTTGTAGGTTCATCAGCTAAAATAATATGCTTATCTGTTATCATCCCTCTAGCAATTGCAACACGTTGTTCTTCTCCTCCTGATAAATCCTCTGGATATACATCCTTCAATTCTAAAATTCCTAACTCACTTAGAATATTGTCAATTTTATCCTCTATTTCTTTAGTTGATAATTTGAAAAAATTTAAGGAAATTTTCAAATTATCATAAACAGTCAAGTCTTTTATTAGATTATGACTTTGAAATATAAAAGCAATATTTTGCGCAATAAAGGATGAAACAACCTTCTTGTTACTCGTATCAATTTTAGAGCCATCGTAAATATAAGTTACTTTAGGATCATACTCCGAAATCAGTCCAATTTTATTCAACAACGAGGATTTTCCAACACCTGATTTTCCGTAAATTGTATATAATTTTCCTTCTTTGAACTTTAGAGATGTTGGAAGCAACAATGTTTTTTTGCCATACTTAATGGACAGGTTATGAATTTCAAACATAAATGGACACCTCCATATGATAACGCTTACTTTCAATGCTATTATAGCTTTTTTTTTTATACTGTGTCAATTTAAATGAGTAAATTATTTTTATATGAAATGAAGTTTAATTTTTAGTTGATAGCAACAACTAAAAAATTTACTTTCACATAAAATATAGTTAATAGACAAACAAAAAAACTGCCCAAAGGCAGGTCTTACAAATTAATCTAATTCTATAATTTCTGTGGGTGGGTAAAACCACTGTAAGAATTATAGAGCATTGTTTTACTGCATATCATTGTTCAATCTTTTTGAAAAATAGAGGACTAAGTCATCATTGTTTTCACAAGAACTGTAAGGGTCCAAGGGCTGATCCCTAAACCAAACGCCAGATCCATCTGGGATATAGCCCCGTTTGACATACAGTCTTTGAGCTGGGCCATAACCCGAGTGTAAACCAACCCCTAAAGTAACACTCTCTGACAGTAGGCAGATTCTTTTTTCTGCCTCCTCTAAGAGTTGATTCCCAATTCCTCGATTTCTAAATGGCTCAAAAACATTAAAATCAGATAGTTCAGGATAGACTCCCACGAAAGGACCGTGCTTGGCATGAGGCAATATAGTGATATAGCCTGCCACAAATCCATCCGACTCAGCTACTAATACTTCCCTCTCTCCATTCTCCTGATCCTGCAAATAGTCAGTCAAGATATCCTCTCTACCCGGCCACCCTTGGTGGATAAAGGCTTGAGAGATGTGCTCAATATCTGCCTTTATCATCCTCCTGATGATCGCACCTTCCTTCATGGTTTCCCCCCTTGATACATTTCTTCCCTCATTATAACATGATTAGAGCTCGGGAAAGGTCAAAGAGGTCCAATGGACCTGAAAAAAAGACCCGTAAGGGTCTTTTCTTTAATCTTCGTTTACGAAAGGCATCAAAGCCATTACGCGAGCGCGTTTGATAGCTGTTGTTACTTTACGTTGGTTCTTCGCTGAAGTTCCAGTTACACGACGAGGAAGGATTTTCCCACGTTCTGAAACGAAACGGCTAAGAAGCTCAGTATCTTTGTAATCGACATATTCGATTTTGTTTGCTGCGATGTAATCAACTTTTTTACGGCGTTTGAATCCGCCACGACGTTGTTGAGCCATGTTTAATTCTCCTTTATAGTTTTAATTCGTTAAACCCATTCTTAGAATGGAAGATCGTCGTCTGAGATATCCATTGGATTCGCTCCAAATGGATTTTCTTCACGACCAAAGTTTGGCGCTGCATTGCTTGGTTCTGATCCACCAAAGCTTGGGGCTGCGTTTCCAGCAAAACCACTGTTGCCTGATGAATAGCCACCAGCTGCATGCCCTTCGCGTGCTGCACGGCTTTCCAATAGTTGGAAGCTGTCTGCTACGACTTCAGTGACATAAACACGTTGACCTTGCTGGTTTTCGTAATTACGTGTTTGAATGCGACCGGTAATCCCAATCAAAGCACCTTTCTTAGCCCAGTTGGCTAAGTTTTCTGCTTGCTGACGCCAGATCACACAGTTGATGAAATCGGCTTCGCGCTCTCCATTTTGACTCTTGAAGTTGCGGTTGACAGCTAGGCTGAAAGTAGCAACTGCTTGATTGCTTGGAGTGTAGCGAAGTTCAGCATCACGGGTCATACGACCGACAAGTACAACATTGTTAATCATAAGTCACCTCGGATGATTTCTTACGCGTCAACTTTTACGATCATGTGACGAAGAATGTCACCGTTGATTTTTGAAAGACGGTCGAACTCGTTAAGAGCTACAGCGTCGTTCGCTTCAACGTTTACGATGTGGTAAAGTCCTTCACGGAAATCTTGGATTTCGTATGCAAGACGACGTTTTTCCCAATCTTTTGATTCAACAACAGTTGCACCGTTGTCAGTCAAGATAGAATCGAAACGTGCTACCAAAGCGTTTTTAGCTTCTTCTTCAATGTTTGGACGAATAATATAAAGAATTTCGTATTTAGCCATTGATAATGTTCCTCCTTTTGGACTAATGACCCCCTGTCTTTGCAAGGGGTAAGTGAGGTTTACTCACAAGAAACTATTATACCAGACTTTTCGAACAAAGGCAAGAATTATCTTTAGGATTTGAAAAATGATTCTGGACGTCCCCTTCGAGAAAAAAGAAAGAAATGTCCTAAAAAATGACATTTTATAGTAGAAATATTCCCACTCTTCCTCTCCTTTCCTTAAAGAAAACTGATATCAGTTAGCTTTAAGCTTGAGTCTTTATACTAGCTACAACAAATCTCAAGAAACGAGGAACGATTATGAATTATCTTATCATCCCCGCCTATCAACCGGATCTGAATCTTGTCAAACTGGTTCGCTTGGTCCACGCTAAGAGCGATCTCCACATCATCGTGGTCGACGATGGGAGTGACGCTGACAAGAAAGTGATTTTTGACAAATTGGAGGGTCTTGCGACAGTTCTGACCCACGAGCACAATCAAGGAAAAGGGCAAGCTCTCAAGACTGCTTATGCCTACATCCTAGAAAGAGGCACCTATGGAAGCATTGTTACAGCTGATGCAGACGGTCAGCACAAAATTTGGGATATTTTCAGGGTTGTTAACCAATCTCAAGAGCATCCTGGATCACTTATTCTAGGAGCACGCGCCTTCTCTGGAAAAGTTCCTTTGCGTTCTGCTTTCGGGAATAAATTGACCCGCTTTCTCTTCAAACAACAAACCGGAGTGGCGGTCAGCGATACCCAAACGGGCTTACGGGCTTTCACTACGAATCTCTTGCCTTTCATGCTTGAGGTTGAAGGACAACGGTATGAGTACGAAATGAATGTGCTCCTCGCAGCAAGCAAGTCCTTCCCCATCGTGGAAGTTCCCATCGAGACGGTCTACATCAATGACAACGAAGGCTCCCACTTCCGACCTATTCGAGATGGCCTCATGATCTACAAGGATATGTTCAAATTTGCCCTCTCCTCTCTGAGTAGTTTTATCGTTGACTATCTGGTCTACGCCTTCTTCCTCTTCGTGATGATGGCCGTGCCCATTAGTCTGCGTATTCTCCTAGCGAATGGGATCGCTCGTGTGACGAGTTCCATCTTTAACTACTCAACCAATAAGCACCTAATCTTTAAGAACAAAGACAGCGTCGCTAAAACTGGAAGTGGCTACTTTGGCCTAGCCCTCGGCCTCTTTATTCTCGATACGCTCTTGATTCGACTCTTCTATACTGCTTTCGGGCTCAATCTCCTGATCAGTAAGATTGTTGTCGGCTTCCTCCTCTTTCTGGTCTCATGGGTGATCCAGAAAAAAGTGATCTTCAAAGAAAGGACTGCTCCCCACCATGAAATTCTTTAAAAAATCCTACACCTATGCTGCCTGCTTTGGCCTTCTTTTGACCAGCAGTTTTAGCTACTCTATGCTCAAGACCTTTGTCTTATCCGATGCTATCCAAACCGTAAAAGCTACGACTACGGACACCAAGGCAGCCAAAAAAGCAGCTGCATCGGCTACAACGACCGATACCAGCTATTCAGATGACAATATCCAGGTGACTTTAACAGAAAAAACGGTTGAAAATACCCAGGTTTACATCGCAGATATCACAGTCAGCTCATCTGACTACCTCAAAACAGCCTTTGCACAAAACACTTACGGAACCAACGTGACTGCTAAGACCTCTGTCACAGCTGCCAACAACAGTGCCATTCTAGCAGTGAATGGTGACTATTACGGGGCTAACAGTACAGGATACGTCATCCGAAATGGAGTGGTCTACCGCGATACCGTTCGGGAAGATTCAAGCAATGGTGACCTAGCCATTTACAAGGATGGATCCTTCAAAATTATCTATGAAGATGAGATATCTGCAGATCAATTGGTCAAGGACGGGGTCGTCAATCTCCTCGCTTTCGGTCCTTCCTTAGTTGAAAATGGAGAAATTACCGTCGATACCAACTCAGAGGTCGGGCAATCTATGGCATCAAATCCACGGACAGCGATTGGGATCATCGATGAAAACCACTACATTATCGTCGTGTCAGACGGACGGACCTCAGAAAGTGAAGGCCTGTCTCTCTACCAATTAGCAGAAGTGATGAAGTCTTATGGCGTTAAAACAGCCTATAACCTGGATGGGGGTGGATCTTCTACCCTTTACTTCAATGGCCAAGTTATTAACAAACCAACAACAAATGGTACTATCTCAGAAAGGGCGGTGAGTGACATTGTCTACATCGGTTACTAATCCTATTAAACAACGCTTGAAAAAAACGATTCTCTGGTACACTCTGATTTCAGCTTTCTTCTTCGTTGGAAGTCGCATCTATGAACACTTTAGTTTTGGAGAAACCTCAGCCTTCATGCACTATCTCTTCTTGATTCCTTTGATCGGTGGCGTCCTACTAGTGCTTCTACAGTTGATGGTGAAAGGCTTCTCTCGCCTGAGTCTCAATCTTTGGAATTCAGGAGTGGCTACGCTCACAGCTGGAGCCCTCTACCGAGGGATTGTCAACCTCTCTGGTCGATCTACCACAATGGATCAACCCTATTATTACCTTGGAGTCGCCTTTCTAGCACTAGCTCTGATCAGCCTCTTCTTTGTCCGCAGTGTCTGGGTGGAGAAAACAGCCTAAGATCAAAAACGTCCGTTTCTTAAAAGAACGGACGTTTTTTAGGGTAAGTTAACGGATGAACAACTTAGCCTTCACGTTTTTTGCTAGCTACAAATCCTGCTAAAGCTAGTGAGGTCATGCCAAAGAGGCTAAGGACGGTTGAAGCCAATTCATCTTGACCTGTCTTTGGAAGACCAGTTGCTGGTGTAGCAGCTACTTCTGTTTGTCCACCCGTATGATAAGTGACAGCAACTGGTTTGTTTGTTGCCACTTCTTTTGTTTCGCTTGCAGCTGGTTGAGCTGGAGTTACTGGGCTTTCAGGTTGAGGAGTTGGGGTAGTTGGGGTAGCAGGAGTTACTGGAGCTACAGGATGGACTGGATTTACAGGACTTACTGGATCAACTGGCGATGGCTGTGGTTCCGGTTCTGGAGTTGGTTGTGGTTCTGGAGTTGGTGTTTCTTCCACTTTTTCCACAAAGGTCTTGTTACCCAAGATTGAAGCAGATAACTTCTTCCCTGCCTTATTCACATCTTCGATGTATTGGATAAAGACTTCAGTATCTGGATTAATCGCACCGATCAATTTTGTATCGCGGAAGACTGAGAAGCCATCTCCGCCACCATACAAGAAGTCGTTGATAATCGCCTTGTAGGTCTTGTTGCGATCAATTTCAGTTCCGTCTGCCTTGTAAGCTTTCACGACCTTATAAGGATTTTCTTCCGTTGCATCGGCTGGTTTCGTATAGGTGTACTTGATCCCTGCCATTTGCAAGAAGTAAAGCTCTTTCTCATCATATTGTTGGTCCAAAGCTTTATAGATTTGGTCCCCAGTGATTTCTACTACTTGGAGGATATTTCCAAATGGTTGCACCGCTTGAGCCGCACCCCAAGTGACTGTTCCGTCTGGTTTCACCACGAGGTCTGCACGGATTCCTCCATTATTAGTGAAGGCAAAGTCAACATCTGGATAACCTGATTTTTTGGCAATATCTAGTTGCGCTGCTGTGACCAAATCTCCAACAGCACTTTCTTTTTGCGCATTCAATTCACGGGTAATATTTTCAGCCTTGTCTGCTGTACCGATTTTTGCTTCTGTTACCTTTTTAACCGTCGCATTAGCATCATCGATGATCGCTTGAACCTTGGCATCTTTTGCTTTGCCTTTCGATGGATCTACCGCAATAATCTTAGCAGTTGGAGCTTTGACAAAGTCAGCTGTATCCGTATCTAGGATCCCACGGACATCCGAGTAAGCTTTCCCTTGAGACGTACCTTGAACAATCAAGGTATTTCCAACCATCCCGTTTGTATATTGGTGGTTATGACCTGCAAAGACGATATCCACTGAGTTTTCAGGATAGATTTGATTTAATTTTTTGATCATGTCTGCAGCAGGACCTTCTGCTACACCATTCTTACTAGTGGCAGCAACGTGAGCCAAGACAGCGATAGCATGCACACCTTGGTCATTTAATTCACGCGCATATTTAGCAATCGATTCTGCTTCATCCAAAACGCGGTATTGTTCATGATTTTTACGCAAAACAAGATTTGGGAATTCTGTCGTAACAACCCCGATAAATCCGACCTTAACGGTCTTGTCATTGACTGGGATTTCTTTGATGGTATAAGGTTTCCAGTCAAATGGGATTTTATTGGTATCTTTGTCAACCAAGTTGGCAATGACGACTTCTTGTTTGGAAGCTTCATGAGGATACTCATCTACGATCTTATTGAATTGACCAGGTGTTGGGGCTTCTCCCTTCATGATCCGGTTGAATTCACCAAGTCCTTCGTCAAACTCGTGATTACCAAGGGTTCCGTATTCAAAGTTCATTTCATTGAAGACTTTTACAGTTGGTTCATCTTGAAGGAGGGCAGAGTTAGCTGGACTAGCGCCGACCATATCTCCCGCTTGCACACGGATGCTGGCATTAGGCGTTCCTGCATTCTCCGTTTCAAAGTCTTTTTGCGAATCGTTCAAATAGGTTGCCAAAAGTGGGGCTGTTCCTGCATTTTTCACAGTTTCGCCTTCTAAACGAGCTGTCCCTGTTTGTTCCAAGGCACCGTGGAAGTCATTGACGCCCATGAACTGCACAGGCAATTCGTCTGCAAAAACGCTATTGATCGCAAAAACACTAAGACCTGCAGCGACCGCTAGGATACTGCTTTTCAAGATAATTTTTTTCTTCATAGAATACTCCATTTTCTAATGTAGAACACTTCTCCAAAAAGGAGAACGCAGAACAGTTGATTGCTGAAATCAGCTCTTCCATTTTACTATTTTTTCGGTCTTACTTCAATATTTTCCTAGAAACTCTTACATTTTTCTTAGAAAACGCTTGATTTCCGAACATCTATTCTCATCCTCTTCCTTTTGTTACTTGCTGTTCATCACAAAAGAGGCTGGGACAAAAGTCCTAGCCTCTCAATTATTTTTGGATTGTCGAGCAAGACGCAGTGGTTGAGTGGGCTCTACTACGCTGATTTCATCAGCTTTTACAGCCCTACTCAACTGTGCGGAGGTGGGACGACGAAATCGAATTCTAACGAATTACCGATTTCTGTCCCACTCTCTTTTCTTATTTATTCACGTTTTCCCATTTCCAGTTTTGAACTTCTGGAATGTCGTCTCCATTTTCACGGATATAGGCGTTGTGGAAGGCTACTGTTTCATCCATTTGAGCTGCAAATTCAGCTGCTTCTGCTCCAAGAGCTGCATTAGCAGCATCTTGTGCCAAGTGGAAGCGATCCAACTCAGACATGACACGCATATCGAATGGTGTTGTGATATCTCCGTTTTCACGGTAACCATGCACACGCAAGTTGTGGTTGTGACGGTTGAAGAAGATGTCACGGATCATGCCTTCGTAACCATGGAAGGCAAAGATCACAGGTTTGTCAGCGGTGAAGACCTTGTCGAACTCTTCATCTGAAAGTCCACGCGCGTCGACTGATGGGTGACGCAATTTCAAGATGTCTACAACGTTAACAAAGCGGATCTTCAATTCTGGGAAGGCTTTGTGAAGAATCGTTACAGCTGCAAGTGCCTCTAAGTTTGGCTCTGTACCTGCTGCTGCAATAACTAGATCTGGTTCTTCATCTGCTGAAACAGTTGATGCCCAATCGATCACCTTGTATCCTTCACGAACCAATTCTTCTGCTTCAGCTGCTGAGTAGAATTGAGGTCGCGGGTGTTTAGAAGAAACGATCAAGTTGATCACATCTTCTGCCTTGAAGGCTTGGTCCATCACTGCAAGCAACGTATTGGTATCTGCTGGCAAGTACTCACGGATGTATTCAGGAGTTTTCTCAGCCAAGTGAGTCAAGATACCTGGATCTTGGTGAGTGTAGCCATTGTGGTCTTGTTGGAAAACAGTTGAAGTCGCAATCAAGTTCAAGGCTGGGTAGTTTTTACGCCATGTCGTGTGAGTCTTAGATTTACGCAACCATTTGAAGTGTTGAGTAATCATAGAGTCTACAACACGAAGGAAGGATTCGTAAGATGCGAAGAATCCATGACGACCTGTCAAGACATATCCTTCGAGCATTCCTTCTGCTTGGTGTTCTGACAATTGAGAGTCAATCACACGTCCAGCAGGGCTCAAAGCTTCATCGTAGTCTGGTTTCATACGTCCTAACCATTGACGGCTTGTACGAGTAAAGACTTCTTGAAGACGGTTTGATTTGGTTTCATCTGGTCCAAAGATACGGAAGTTGTCTGGGTTCGCATCCACCAAGTCTGCTGCATACTTACCAAATTCGATCATATCTTGCGCCATGATAGCACCTGGTCTTTCAATCTTGAAGGCATGTTTCTTCCAATCAGCTGTGTTCATTGGTTTGATCACACCAGCATTTGTGATTGGGTTCATCGCCATGCGACGGTCACCTTTTGGTGCGATCTCAGCAATTTCAGGAAGTAATTTACCAGTTTCGTCAAACAACTCAGCTGGACGGTAAGATTCCAACCATGAAAGAAGGGCATCCACATGCTCCATGTGGTGAGCATCTACTGGGATTGGAACTTGGTGCGCACGGAAGCCACCCTCGATTGGTGTTCCTTCCCAAGCTTTTGGTCCAGTCCAACCTTTAGGAATACGAGCAATCAAGACAGGGTATACTGGTTGAGTTGCTTCTTCTGCAGAACCTTTACGGGCTTCTGCTTGGACTTTCTTGATTTCTTCAATCGCTTCGTCCAATTTCTCTGCAAACAAAGCGTGAGCAGCTTCGTGGTCATCAGAAATAGCGGTTACATTTGCAAAGATTGGTTTCCAACCAAGACCTTCAAAGAAGAGTGCCAATTCTTCGTCTGTTTTGCGTTCGAAAATCGTTGGGTTGTGGATCTTTCCTCCGTTGAGGTAGAAGATTGGAAGAACAGCACCATCATTGACTGGGTTCAAGAAGGTATTTGACAACCATCCTGCCATCAATGGACCTGTTTCTCCTTCACCGTCACCGATCACTGTTGCAGCAATCACATCTGGATTATCCAATACAGCCCCTGCAGCGTGAGAAAGGGCATAACCAAGTTCTCCCCCTTCATGGATAGATCCTGGTGTTTCAGGCGCCGCGTGAGAAGCGATCCCTCCTGGGAATGAGAAGATCTTACACAAGTGTTTGAAACCTTCTTCGTTTTGAGGGATAGTTGGATTCAATTCAGTATATGAACCATCTAAGTAAGAGTTAGATACCATTACTTGTCCACCGTGACCTGGTCCTTCAATGTAGAACATATCCAAGTCGTATTTGTTGATGGTACGGTTCAAGTGAGCATAGATAAAGTTTTGCCCTGGTACAGTTCCCCAGTGCCCGATTGGGTGAGCCTTCAAGTCATTTTCAACGACTTCACGCTTCAACAATGGGTTATCTTTTAAGTACATTTGAGCAGCTGAAATGTAGTTGGCTGCACGCCACCAAGCGTCTACTTTATCCAAGTAAGCTTTGCTGTTATAATCGACAGTCATCTTGTCTCCTCACAATTTCTAGACAGGTCTGTTGAACAACCTGTTCGTTTGATGAATAATATAAACACTCTGTTTTCAAGATCAAACAGATGATATTGAAGAAAATATTCAATATTACTTCTATTCTATCAAGAATTTCTATTTTTGTACATCAGAAAGTAAGAAAAATATTCTTTGATGATCAAATTTTTATTATCCGATAAAGCGTTCCCATTTACTGTGGAGATCTGATAAAAAAAGACTTTGCTGATTTTTACAAACCAGCAAGGTCTCGACTGAAATGGAGTAGTTTAAATGACTTTTTGACCTTTCTTGTAGACATCTGTCACTAGATTTGTCGCAAAGAAATAGAAGAGATAGTCTAGATTTGGCGCATCAAAGATGGTAATGTCAGCCTGCTTGCCAGCATCGAAAGAACCGATCGTTTTGGCACGATCTACTGAGTAGGCTGCATTGATGGTCACTGCATTGAGAATTTCCACTGGAGTTAGGCGCATCATGAAGCAACCCAGATGCATGGCAAACTGGAGATTGGCTGTCGGACAAGACCCTGGGTTGCTGTCCGTTGTTAGGGTAATGGCCATGCCAGCATCCAACATCTTACGAGCCGGTGCATAAGTATCTTCCATGAGGCTAAAGGTTGTGGCCGGCAACAGATTGCCGATAACTTTTGCCTTGGCTAGTTTTTCGATCCCCTCATCAGTAATCACCATCAGGTGTTCTGCGCTGGTGGATTGCAATTCAGCCGCTACGTCAACACCTCCAATAGACTCAATTTCATCCGCATGGATCCGTAACTTGAAGCCCATTTCCTTAGCTTTCGAAAGAAGATAGCGAGATTCATCTGCTGTAAAGACCCCTTTTTCACAGAAGATATCACAGAACTCAGCTAACTGTCCTTCTTTCACTTTTGGAAGCATTTGTTCCACAATGAGATCTAAATATTCTTGGGAACGGCCCTTGTACTCTGTAGGAATCGCATGGGCTGCCATAAAGGTAGATACCAAGTCTATTTGATGATCCCGATCCAGTGCAGCGACAACATCCAACTGGCGTTTTTCAGTTTCCCAATCCAAACCATAACCGCTTTTCGCTTCAACGGTTGTCACCCCATGGCGCAACATGTAGTCCAACAGTCGTTTGGACTTGTCATAGAGGGTGTCAAAGGAAGCTTCCCGTGTCGCCCGAACGGTGCTTAGAATCCCTCCGCCTTGGGCGAGGATGTCTAAGTAAGAAACACCTGCTAATTTTTTAGCAAATTCATGCTCCCGACTGCCTCCATAGACTAAGTGGGTGTGGCAATCAATCAGGCCAGGGGTCGCAACTTTTCCTTCACAGGATTTTACTTCTGTATGGTCATCGATCAGTTCTGGGGCTGGTTGCCCTGTCCCAACTGCAAGAATCTTTCCATCTTTAATGGCGATATAAGCATCTGAAAGAATTTTTGCCTCTGCCATCTCCTTACCATAGAGGGGATGACCCAGATCATTTGGACAAAACAATTGGTTAAAGTGGGTTAATAGGATATCAGCTGTCATATGAAACATTCCTTTCTATTTCCATCGTTATTCATTTTACAATTCTACAGAAAAAGCGTCAAAAAAAAGTCAAAAAGTTTTCCCCTCATTTTTTTTTGCTTTATTAAAAATTATATTTTTTTTTGACTCTTTATTGACGTTTCTTGGATACAATAAAGAAAATACAAATTCACAGTCCAACTATAAGGAGGGTTCTGCTATGTCATTTATAGACGAGAAAGAAATTGCAGCTGCTATGTCTGTCAAACTTGACTTTGATGTCCTACCTGAAAAGGCGACTTTTCAAGAAGGCATTCGTCGTGCACCGGATAGAGGCTTCCGCTTAACGCAGGCTCAGACCGAAATTGCCCTTAAAAATGCTTTGCGTTACATTCCTAAAAAATTCCACCAAGAGTTGATCCCAGAATTCCTAGAAGAACTGAAAACTCGCGGTCGGATCTATGGCTATCGCTTCCGTCCAAAAGATCGCATCTATGGAAAACCAATTGATGAGTACAAAGGAAAATGCACTGCTGCTAAAGCTATGCAGGTCATGATCGACAACAACTTGAGCTTTGAGATTGCCCTTTATCCTTATGAATTGGTTACTTATGGAGAAACAGGATCTGTCTGTGCCAACTGGATGCAATACAACTTGATCAAGAAATACTTGGAAGTGATGACAGAAGACCAAACCTTGGTCGTTGAATCTGGTCACCCTCTTGGCCTCTTTAAATCGAAACCAGAAGCTCCTCGCGTTATCATTACCAACGGTCTCTTGATCGGTGAATATGACAACATGCGCGACTGGGAAATCGCTGAAGAAATGGGAGTAACCAACTACGGTCAAATGACGGCTGGTGGTTGGATGTACATTGGCCCTCAAGGGATCGTTCACGGTACCTTCAATACTCTTCTCAATGCTGGTCGTCTCAAACTCGGTGTGCCTGATGATGGCGACTTGACTGGTAAACTCTTCATTTCATCTGGTCTCGGTGGGATGAGCGGCGCTCAAGGGAAAGCAGCTGAAATTGCAAAAGCGGTTGCCATTGTCGCTGAAGTGGACCGCTCTCGGATCGAAACGCGTCACTCTCAAGGCTGGATTAGTCAAGTGACCGACAGTGCCGAAGAAGCTGTGAAATTGGCTCAAGCAGCCCTGGAAGCTTGTGAATCAACTTCGATTGCCTACCATGGTAATATCGTAGACTTACTCGAATATGTCAACGAACACCAAGTTCACGTTCATCTCTTGTCTGACCAAACTTCTTGCCACAACGTCTATGATGGTGGCTATTGCCCAGTTGGTATCAGCTTTGAAGAACGGACACGTTTGTTGGCAGAAGACAAAGAAACCTTCCATCGTTTGGTCGATGAAACCTTGGCTCGTCACTTCGCAGTGATTAAAGATTTGACGGCTAAAGGCACCTATTTCTTCGACTATGGTAATGCCTTCATGAAATCCGTTTACGACTCGGGCATCAAGGAAATTTCTAAGAATGGTTTGGATGACAAAGACGGCTTCATTTGGCCATCTTATGTAGAAGATATCATGGGACCTATGCTCTTTGACTATGGTTATGGTCCATTCCGTTGGGTCTGCCTCAGCGGTAAACACGAAGACTTGATTGCAACTGACCATGCAGCTATGGAAGCGATCGATCCAACTCGTCGCTACCAAGACCGTGATAACTACAACTGGATTCGCGATGCTGAAAAGAACCAATTGGTGGTTGGTACCCAAGCTCGTATCCTCTATCAAGATTGTATGGGTCGTGTCAACATTGCTTTGAAATTCAATGAACTCATTCGCCAAGGCAAGATTGGACCGGTCATGATCGGACGTGACCACCACGACGTATCTGGTACAGATGCTCCATTCCGTGAAACATCAAACATTAAAGATGGATCAAACGTTACTTGTGATATGGCGGTTCAATGTTACGCCGGTAACGCTGCTCGCGGTATGAGTCTTGTTGCTCTCCAC
The DNA here is from genome assembly GCF_059727625.1 of Streptococcus mobilis. Taxonomy (NCBI): domain Bacteria; kingdom Bacillati; phylum Bacillota; class Bacilli; order Lactobacillales; family Streptococcaceae; genus Streptococcus; species Streptococcus mobilis. The sequence goes on along the minus strand of NZ_AP041823.1, from coordinate 519,327 downwards.
AATGGTGGTGGTACTGGTATCGGTAAAGCTATCAACGGAGGATTTGGTCTTGTTCTAGATGGTAGTCACCGAATCGACGAAATTATCAAATCTGCGATTTCATGGGATACCATGGGCGGGGTTGCTCGTCGGAACTGGGCACGGAACGATCATGCTATTGAAACAGCGATCGAATACAACCGTCTCCATGCAGGAACAGACCACATCACTATTCCTTATCTTGCAGACGAAGATTTGGTCAAAGATGCGGTTCAAAAATTGTTTTAACATCAAAAAATAAAAATCTGAGAAAGGGGAGGAAAATGCAAAAGACTCCTCCTCCCCACTTCTCCTATAAAAAGAGGTAATTATATGGCAAAAATTGTTGAGTGTATTCCGAACTTTTCTGAAGGACGCAATCAGGCTGTGATCGACGGATTGGTAGCCACAGCAAAAAGCATCCCAGGTGTCACTTTACTCGACTACTCGTCTGATGCTAGTCATAACCGCAGCGTCTTTACACTCGTTGGGGATGAAGAAAGCATTCAAGAAGTAGCTTTCCAATTGGTGAAATATGCATCTGAAAATATCGATATGACCAAGCACGAAGGCGAACACCCTCGTATGGGGGCAACAGACGTTTGTCCATTCGTTCCGGTCAAAGATATCACTACAGCTGAATGCGTTGAAATCGCTAATAAAGTGGCCGAACGCATCAATCGCGAATTAGGTATTCCAATCTTCCTTTACGAAGATGCCGCAACTCGTCCAGAACGGAAAAACTTGGCTAAAGTGCGCAAAGGACAATTTGAAGGAATGCCAGAAAAATTGTTGGAAGAAGACTGGAAGCCAGACTACGGCGAACGCAAGATTCACCCAACTGCAGGGGTTACAGCCGTTGGTGTCCGTATGCCACTCGTTGCTTTCAATATTAACCTTGACACAGACGACCTAGATATTGCCAATAAAATTTCTAAAATCATTCGTGGATCAAGCGGTGGATACAAATACTGTAAAGCGATCGGTGTCATGCTAGAAGATCGTAACATCGCCCAAGTCTCTATCAACATGGTCAACTTGGAACAATTCCCATTGTATCGTGTCGTTGAAACCGTTCGTTTCGAAGCACAACGCTACGGGGTTCGAATCATCGGAACAGAACTCATCGGACTGGCTCCTGCTAAAGCTTTGATCGACTCAGCTGAATACTACTTGCAATTAGAAGACTTTGACTACAGCAAACAAGTCTTGGAAAATCACTTGTTGGGTTAGAAAGGGGATCTATGAAACTAGTTGACTTAAGTATTACAGAGTTTGCCAAGGTCCTTGGTTCAGATGCTCCAGCTCCAGGTGGTGGTTCTGCCGCTGCCCTATCCGCTGCGAATGGGATTTCCCTTACAAAAATGGTCTGTGAACTGACCATTGGAAAGAAAAAATACGCAGAATTTGAAGACCACATCAAAGGGGTTCACGAAAAAAGCGCTCACCTCCAAGACCAATTACTAGAAGCTATTGACAAGGATACAGAAGCTTTCAATGTCGTATCAGCTGTCTTTGATCTTCCAAAAGAAACGGAAGAAGAGAAAGCCGCTCGTCGTGAAGCCATGCAAAAAGCTTTGAAACAGGCAACTGAATCTCCTTTCTCTATGATGGAGCTCATCGTTGAGGCGCTTGAAACCACCAAAGAAGCTGTTGGCAAGTCCAACACCAATGCGGCGAGTGACCTAGGGGTGGCTGCTCTCAACCTTAAAGCTGGCCTTCAAGGGGCTTGGCTCAACGTCCTGATCAACATTTCAGGAATCAAGGACCAAGACTTTGTCCAAGAATACCACGGCAAGGGTCTCGAACTCCTCCAAACAGGCTCTGATCTTGCAGACAACATTTACCAAACCATTTTAGAAAGTCTATCATAAACCTAACAAACAAAAAGAAAGAAGGGATTCTATGGTTTTATCGGATATTGAAATTGCCAATTCTGTCCAAATGAAGCCCATCACCGATATCGCTGCTGAACTTGGATTGACCGAAGACGATATTTCGCTCTACGGAAAATACAAGGCAAAAATTGATAGCAACCAACTGGAACAACTCAAGGATAAGGAAGATGGAAAGCTGATCCTTGTGACAGCCATCTCTCCGACACCTGCTGGAGAAGGAAAGACAACCACCTCTGTTGGCTTGGTCGATGCTCTTTCAGCTATTGGTGAAAAAGCCGTCATTGCTCTCCGCGAACCTTCTCTTGGCCCTGTTTTTGGGATCAAGGGTGGAGCTGCCGGGGGCGGGTACGCCCAAGTGGTTCCAATGGAAGATATCAACCTTCACTTTACCGGAGACTTCCATGCCATCGGGATTGCCAACAACCTGCTTGCAGCCGTGATTGACAACCATATCCATCACGGCAATGAGTTGGGCATCGATTCTCGTCGCATTACCTGGAAACGAGTGGTCGATATGAACGACCGTCAACTCCGTCATATTGTCGATGGCCTTCAAGGAAAAACAAACGGGGTTCCTCGTGAAGATGGCTTTGACATCACAGTGGCTTCTGAAATCATGGCCATTCTCTGTCTCTCAGAAAATATCCTTGATCTCAAAGAACGTCTTGATCGCATCATTATCGGCTACAACTACCAAGGACAACCGGTCACAGCCAAAGACCTCAAGGCTGGAGGGGCCATGGCAGCTGTCCTCAAAGATGCCATCCATCCAAACTTGGTGCAAACCTTGGAGCATACTCCTGCCATCATCCACGGCGGACCATTTGCCAATATCGCCCATGGCTGCAACAGTGTGCTGGCTACTAAACTAGCCCTCAAATATGCAGACTATGTCGTGACAGAAGCTGGCTTCGGAGCAGACCTCGGTGCTGAAAAATTCATCGATATCAAGTGCCGCATGGCCGGGCTCAAACCTGCTGCCGTTGTCCTCGTCGCAACCATCCGTGCTCTCAAAATGCATGGTGGGGTTGCCAAGGCAGACTTGGCTACTGAAAATGTCCAAGCCGTTATCGATGGACTACCAAACCTAGACAAACACTTGGCCAACATTCAAGAAGTCTATGGTCTACCAGTGGTCGTTGCCATTAACAAATTCCCACTGGATACAGAGGCTGAACTAGAAGCTGTCTATGAATCTTGTAAGAAACGCCATGTAGATGTGGTCATTTCAGATGTCTGGGCAAAAGGTGGAGCTGGTGGTCGTGACTTGGCTGAAAAAGTCATTCAACTGGCTCAAGAAGAAAACCACTTCTCTTATGTCTATGACGAAGAAGACAGCATTGAAACAAAATTAACCAAGATCGTCACAAAAATCTATGGTGGTAAAGGCATCAGCTTAACACCAGCGGCCAAACGCGAACTCAAAGAATTGGAAGCTCTTGGCTTCTCGAACTACCCAATCTGTATGGCCAAAACCCAATATTCCTTCTCAGACGATGCGAAGAAAATGGGAGCACCAAAAGATTTCACAGTTAAAATCAGTAACCTTAAGGTGGCTGCCGGAGCTGGCTTCATCGTAGCTCTCACTGGTACCATTATGACCATGCCTGGCCTACCTAAAGTTCCTGCCAGTGAAAAGATTGATATCGATGCCCACGGCAATATCACTGGTCTCTTTTAAGAAAGAAGGCGTCCTATGGTGACTCTCCTTCATCTTACCCCCGCAGATTATCAAATTTCTACCTGGTCCGGTGGCCAAACCACCCAACTCTTTCTCTCCCCAGAGGGAGGAAGCTATCCAGATCGGACCTTTGACTTCCGCCTCTCTACTGCAACGGTAGAGGTTGAAAAAAGTAACTTTACCGATCTCACGGGCTACCACCGAATCTTGATGCCCTTGAATGCCTCCATTAGGCTCACCCATCACCATAAAGAAGTGGTTTTGAACCCCTTTCAAAGCTACTTCTTTGATGGGGGAGATCCTGTATCTAGCCAAGGGACTTGTCAAGACTTTAATTTGATTTACAAACCTTCTTATCAGGGGCATATGAGTGCTATATCCCCAAAAGAGAGTGTCAAAAGTCAGAGTCGCTATCAATTGATCTATGCTCTCTGTCCACTAACACTCAAATGGGGAACCAATCATTCTCAAACTCTCCAAACTCACGAGCTCCTGGTGATCGAACAAGCATCTCCTTTTCAAGAGATGACAATCACGTTTTTACCCCATCAGTCTGGGGAGCAACCGATTGCTATCTGGACTGGACTACAATAATGTTCACAAAGGAGAAACATTATGAACGGAGCACATAAACAGTCGATTGAGGAACAAGAAAAAGCGAAATTCAGCTTTAGCGGTGCCACTCTTTACGGTATCAACGCCGTAATCGGATCTGGTATCTTCCTCCTCCCTCAAAAAATTTATTCTGGCCTCGGACCAGCTTCTCTAGCTGTCATGTTCGGGGTTGCCATTCTCGTCATGCTACTATCAGCCTGTCTGGCTGAAACAGCTGGCTACTTCGACAAAAACGGTGGAGCCATGCAATACTCAAAAGCCGCTTTCGGAGACTTCGTTGGCTTTAACGTTGGGATTCTCGGTTGGGCCGTTACTGTTATCGCTTGGGCTGCCATGTTAGCCGGCTTTGCTAAGATCTTCATCATCACCTTCCCAGCATTTGAAGGCTACAACCTTCCGATCAGTATCGGTATGCTGATTCTCTTGAGTCTGATGAACATTGCTGGTCTGAAAACCTCTAAGATGTTTACTCTGACAGCTACTGTTGCAAAATTAATTCCAATCGTCCTCTTCTCACTCTTTGCCATCTTCTTCATTTCTGGTGGCGTGAGCAAGGGCAACTTCACACCTTTCCTTCAATTGGAAAGTGGAACAAGCCTCTTCAGTTCTATTTCTAGTACAGCCGTCTACATCTTCTACGGTTTCATCGGATTTGAAACCATGTCTATCGTTGCAGGGGAAATGCGCAACCCTGAAAAGAACGTTCCCCGCGCCATTCTAGGTTCTATCAGTATTGTATCTGTTCTCTACATGTTGATCATCGCAGGAACAATCGCCATGCTTGGTGGTCGCATTATGCAAACTGGTGCACCAGTACAAGACGCATTTGTCGAAATGATTGGCCCTATCGGAGCTCCCCTTGTTTCTTACGGAGCCCTCATTTCAATCGCCGGTCTAAACATCGGTGAATCCATCATGGTCCCTCGTTTTGGTGCCGCATTAGCAACTGAAAAACTCTTGCCAGAAGGGCTTGGAAAAACAAACTCTAAGAATGCCCCTGTCATTGCCATTATCATCTCTGGTATCTTCGCTTTCTTACTCTTGTTATCTGGCTCTTTCGAATCATTAGCAACCTTCAGTGTTGTCTTCCGTTTCTTCCAATACATTCCAACTGCTTTGGCAGCCATCAAACTCAGAAAAATGTACCCAGACAAAAAGGTTACCTTCCGAGTTCCATTTGGTCCTGTTATCCCAGTTCTAGCTGTTGTCATCAGTATCTTGATGATTGCAGGGGACAACATGATGAACTTTGTTTGGGGTGCCATCGGTCTAGTGATCGCAAGTGGACTCTACTTTGTTTTCCACGGTGATAAACTACATAAATCTAAAGCCCTTCCTCACTAATTTTCTTTACACACTGGATGGGAACAGAGACGGGAGCGAAGCTCAGTTTTGCTCCCTAACCCATCTAGGACTCCACGAATGTCAAACCTGAGCCCTTTTCTCTATGACTCTTTTCAATTTTTTAGATCAATAGACAATGGGCCCATGTTTGGTATTCAAACCGAAGTAAACAACACTACTTCCACAGAACAACTATTCATAATCGGAGGTTTTATATGACTCAATTGATTCATTTAGATGGTAATAGCTTAACACTCGAAGAAGTCATCGCTGTAGCTCGGCACGGTGCCCAATGTGAGCTTGATGAACAAGCCAAAGAAGCCGTTATCGCATCCCGTAAAATCGTTGATGACATTGTCCGGGAAAAACGAGTCGTCTATGGTGTAACCACTGGCTTTGGTTCCCTCTGTAATGTCAGCATCTCTCCAGAAGATACTGTTCAACTGCAAGAAAACCTGATTCGAACTCACTCATCTGGCTTCGGTGATCCACTTCCTGAAGATGCCGTTCGTGCCATCATGCTGATCCGTATTAACTCACTATTGAAAGGTTATTCTGGCATTCGTCTGTCAACCGTTGAAAAACTGTTAGAATTGCTCAACAAAGGAGTCACTCCTTATATCCCTGAAAAAGGCTCTCTCGGAGCTTCTGGAGACCTTGCTCCTCTTTCTCATATGGTTTTACCAATGTTGGGTCTTGGACGTGCCTATTACAAAGGAGAACTTCTCAGTGGTCAAGAAGCCCTAGATCGTGCTGGAATTGAAAAGATCCAATTGGCTGCCAAAGAAGGGCTTGCCTTGATCAACGGTACAACTGTTCTAACCGGTATCGGTGCTCTTGCGACATATGATGGTATCCAATTGCTCAAACTATCTGACATTGCCGGTGCTCTCTCAATGGAAGTCCACAATGGAATTACCAGTCCATTCGAAGAAGATCTTCATACCATCCGTCCTCAAAGTGGACAACTGGCAACTGCTCGCAATATCCGTAACCTCCTGGAAGGAAGCAAGAACACAACCGTTGCGACTCAACAACGGGTCCAAGATCCTTATACACTCCGCTGTATCCCTCAAATTCATGGAGCCAGCAAGGATTCTATTGCTTACGTAAAAGAAAAAGTTGAAATCGAAATCAACTCTGTAACAGATAACCCAATCATCACCAAAGAAGGCCACGTCATCTCAGGAGGTAACTTCCACGGTGAACCGATGGCGCAACCATTTGACTTCCTAGGCATTGCCCTTTCTGAAATTGGGAACGTATCTGAACGTCGGGTGGAACGCTTGGTCAACAGCCAACTCAGTAAATTACCATCCTTCTTAGTCAAACACCCTGGACTCAACTCAGGCTTCATGATTACCCAGTATGCTTGTGCATCCCTTGCATCGGAAAATAAAATTTTGGCTCACCCTGCTAGTGTCGATTCTATTCCATCTTGTGAAAACCAAGAAGATTTCGTCAGCATGGGAACGACTGCCGCTCGTAAAGCAGCAGAAATTCTTAAAAACTCACGTCGCATCGTTGCTACTGAAATCATGGCAGCTTGCCAAGCCTTGGATCTCAAGCCAGAAAATCATGAACTTGGTAAAGGGACAAAACCAGCTTATGAGCTGATTCGTCAAAAACTGAACTTCATTGAATTTGACAAAGATATCGAAATCTTTGAAGAACTTAATAAAGCATCTGCTGTTGTCGAAAGCGAAGAATTCTTAGCAACCATCGAAAAAGCAGTTGACTTAAGCATTCAATACTGATACAGTAAGAATAAAGCAAAACAGAGGCTGGCGATCTTCTCAGCCTCTGCCTGCTTTCAGAAAAATAAGGGAGGCGACAAGCTTGCTCACAAACTACTATCCAATGACCTACAGCTACTACCAAGGTAGCATCGAGGACAATCCCTACACGGCCAAATGGGGAATGGTCACCAAATTTTTAGACCTAAACGACGAGACCCTCACTCCATTTGAGGGGATGACCTTTGGGATCATCGGCTTTAAGAGCGACAAAGGAGTCTATATCAATAATGGGCGTGTAGGAGCAGTCGAGGGCCCTACAGCCATCCGTTCTCAAATCGCTAAACTTCCATGGCACTGGGGAACCAATGTGACAGTGTATGATGTGGGAAATATTGACGGGCCTAACCATTCACTAGAAGAACTCCAAGAAAGTCTCTCACAAGCGATCCAGCGCATGTACCAATTAGGGATCCAACCCATTGTCCTAGGAGGCGGTCACGGAACTGCTTACGGCCACTATCTAGGGATTCAATCCAGTTTGGAAAAAGATGAACAACTGGCTGTGATCAATCTGGATGCCCACTTTGATTTGCGACCTTACGACCAAACCGGTCCCAATTCTGGAACAGGTTTTCGTCAAATGGCTGATCATGCGAAAGAAAAAGGTCAGGACTTCCCTTACCTCATCCTGGGGATCCAAGAGCACAATAATAACCTCTTCCTCTTTAATTACGTTGCTAAAACACCAAGCATTGATTTTTTAACTGGCCAAGATCTCTTCCAGATGAGCCACCAAGCCATTCTGGATCGAATCGATCAATTTTTAGAAAACCAAACCGCAATCTATCTGTCTATCGATATGGACTGCTTTGCGGTCGGTTCTGCTCCAGGTGTTAGCGCCATCCAATCACTTGGTGTCGATCCTAAACTAGCCCTCCTGCTTCTCCAACACATTGCTGCTAGTGGTAAGCTAATCGGATTTGATGTCGTGGAAGTTTCTCCTCCTCATGACATTGACAACCATACTTCAAACCTTGCTTCGACCTTTATCTTTTACTTGACCCAAATATTGGCGCAACAAAAACTGAACTAGGAAGATTTCTACACACACAAAAAGCATAGAAATACCCATTACTAGGGTATTTCTATGCTTTTTTCATTTTCAGCACAATGATCTTTGCCTGAAAGGAGGCATGGCCTCTTATCCTTCACTTATGATTTAGATAAGAGACACTACAGGTCTTTTAATTTCTTAAGAAACTGACGATCTCTGTAAGGATTCAAGTGTTGTTCTGCCACCTTCTTGTAGTAATTCTTATCTTCTTTCAAGAAGGTCCTCAGGGCAGGATCGAGCTCTTCTCCATTCTCCTTTTGATTAGATAAGAAAGCTAATAGATAATGAACCATCCCCTTATCCCGTGAATTAGCAGATGGTTTCATCGTCCTTTCTTTTCGAGCCAGATAATCCGCAACCTTCTCCTGATCCCCTTGCTGACAAGCAATCAAGGATTGGTAAAATTCGAGCAACTCTTCCTTCCAAGGGAAGCGAACACTGGACAAAATCTTCTGAGCTCTGTCAAAACAGAGGCGAGCTTGGATCAAATCTCCCTTCCAATAATAGGCGATCCCAAGATCAATATCAAAGACAACACGGACGGAATCAACAGCTTGATCCCCCACTAAGCGCAAAACCTCTTCTAAGTGGGTGACGGCTACTTGGAAATGGCCTCTCACTTGCTCGATTTCAGCGAGATAGGCCAAAGAAGCCGCAATTTGAATGGCATACTTGGCCTGCATGCTATTGGTCAAACTAAAGCAATCAATGGAGCGATACAGATGCCGGGTCGCCTGCTCCTCATCCCCAACCATCAGGTGATACAAGCCTTTCAAACGCAACTGGATCGCGATGACCTCATGATTATTAGCTTGGATGGCATCTTCCAAAGCTAAATCTGTATAATAGGCCATCTCAGAGATATTCTCCGTTTGAATGCAATAATAAATGATTTGCCGATAACCCTCTAAGAGGAAGTCGGATTGCTTGAGTTCCCGCGCATAGGAGATGACTTTTTGGATATCATGAATCCCCTTTTGATACTCCCCACTTCGAATAAAATAGCGACCTTCTAGGTACAAGTAACGCAGTTGTAAATGCTTGTATTCTCTATCTCTTTGGTGCCTTGAAAAGAGGTTATCTAATTCTTGGCGAATGCGGGATAGCTCTCCAAAAATGTCCAAATGGCTATTTGTACCATCTGATAGGAACCCCTCATCTACCTTGGAATAAATCGGAAACAGCTCATGCTCCAGCTGAAGGATTTCTTCTAAATAGGTCAACTCAAAAGATAAGGAACGCAAAAGATTTTGCGATCGCTTATATTGGTAGGCAATTTCCTTATAAAGAAGAAGGTCCGTCGAATCTTCTAAGCTTTCTTCCAATTTTTGCGCAATTTGTTGGTGGAAGAGCCGCCGTCTAGCTGGCGAAAGAAGATGGTAAAAGTACATGGCTACCAATTGCTTGCAAAATTGAACCAAGAGAGCCTCGCCTTCTTCTACGATTGAGACGATCGCTCTTTCAGATAAAGGCTCGATTAATTCTGTCAAAACAGGAAGCTCTGTAGCCGTCAATTCTGCCAAGATAGACAGAGAAATTGGCTTATGAAAACAAGATAGGTAGTGTAGAAGAGCTTCTTCTTCACTGCTCATATCCCCAAGTTCCTGAGAAAGATAGGCTTGAATGATATCAGGCAAGGGTTCTAAATTTTCATTTTCTTTCCACTCTTCGATATAGCTGGACAGTAAGAACGGACTGCCTTCACTCCATTCGACCATCTGCTCCATCACTGCCGGCTCTATCTCTCCCAGTTCCCCTTTCAAGAGAGCACGACTTTCACTTGGATCAAAATTGGTCAACTCTAGTTGAGACAACCGTTTCTCTACCTTCAAGCCCCCCAAGAAGTTGACGAAGAAAGCTGGCAGAGGATCTTCAGCTGTAAAAATTAGTTGCCATTTTTCCTGGTTTCTTCTCTCCTCTAGTTGTTTCACTTTTTCTAGAGACACTGCATCGAACCACTGGGCGTTTTCAAGCAGGATCAGGAGCGGTTTTTCTTTGCTAAGGCTCTGAAGCTGATTCCATACCGAAATGAGATCATCCTCCTCTTCCAGAAGGGAAATTCCCATCTCATCCCCCAGTTTCTCTAGCGCTTGTCTGAGATCATTCCAGGCGCTTCCTTCATAGCGCTGACTAGTAGCTCTTCCTTCCACCTTGATAAAATTAAAACTGCGATTGGACATCAAGACCAACTGTCGCAAGAGACGTTTCTTACCTGTTCCAGATTGCCCCATCACGAGAAAAGGACCTACCGCTTCACCTGTCTCGACTAAGGAAAGGTATTCCTCGAGTTGCGAGAGTTCTTGTTTGCGGCCAAAAAAGGAAAGTTCACGGATATTCAAGCGATTGGTCAGTTTATGAGTTCGTTTGGCTTCCAAAACGGAGTGATAAAGTTCCTCAATCGCTCGACTGGGACGCACACTGAGCTCGCGATCCAATAAATCGACTAGCTTATAATAGGTCTCGAAAAATTTGCCTAGCTGATGATGGAAGCTATAATACTCCATCAAGAGCTGGTAGTTTTTCTCTTCAAATTCATCCAGCTCTACCAAATGATGGAGCAAGAGTTCTATACTAGGATCTGCAAAACCGACCTGCTCAATTTTTTGATAGCAACTTTCGACATAGAGCTTCCTATAAGCATCTCGTTTGCGAGAAGCCCACTGGTCAAAGTCTTCATCATCCTTGACATAGAAGCCCTCTAGAAAGTCTCCCCGATAAAGATCCAAGGAACTTAGTGGATCTCTTTCAAAGAGCTGAACATCCAAAGAAAGACTCAACTCAGGATTAAGAGCCAAACTACTTCGGCTTGGTGAGACAATGATATCTCCTTCAAAGATTTTATTGGCTTGGTAAACCGTATTCCGTAAGTTTTTGCGAGCTACTTGGTTTTCCTTATCTCCCCAAAGGATACCGGCTATTTCATCACGGTTGACTTGGCCCATGACCGCTAAATAATAAAGCAAGGCCTCCATCTTCGAAAAAGAAAACCGAATATCTTTCTGATTGAAAACAACCTTAGGGGGTCCAAATAACTTTAACGTGAGATCTTTCTTCATTGCAAGCGCCTCCAAAATCGTCTTAGTTATACTATAAAAAAAAAGTTGGCTTTTAGCAAGTGATTTATCCAAATAAAAAGAGATTGAGAACGATTCTTTCTCAATCTCTACACTTCCTACTAAAAGTGTTGATTAATTCACTTCAAAATTCGGTTGATGATCAAATAACGCCTTTGTTGCTTGGTAGACGTGGTAAGCGACATCTTCATTGTTCATGGTGTAAAGGTGGACACCTGCCACATCTTGAGTGACCAAATCAACGATTTGATCGACTGCATAAGCCAAACCAGCTGCGCGAAGGGATTCTGGATCATGCTCGTACTTATCCAGAATGGCTTTAAACTTCCGTGGGATATGAACATTTTCACAAGTCTTAAGGAGACGAAGGGCCTGATTGCGATTGAGAATCGGCATCACTCCTGCATGAATAGGAACATTGATCCCAGCCAAGGTACACTTATCCTGAAAATCATAGAAACGCTCATTGTCAAAGAAAAGTTGAGTGACCAAGCTAGAGCACCCTGCATCTACCTTCTTTTTAAGATTTTGAATATCTGAAATTTGGTTTGGAGAATCTGGGTGTCCCTCAGGATAGCAAGCACCAATTACCTCAAAATGGGGAGCTTCTGTTTTGATAAATTCAATCAGATCCGTTGCATAACGAAAGTCTTTTAAAGGTTCCACACCAGGGATAATATCCCCACGAAGAGCCAAAATCCGATGAACCCCTACTTCATCTAACTCATGAAGAGTATCGGCCACTTTTTCCTTGCTCAAATAGACGGCTGGCAAGTGAGCAATCGTCGGAATAGACAATTCATTTTGAATGTAATTGGCTAAAGCAACCGTCGTCTCTTTGATATTGTATTTATTATTGCTAGCGGTCACACTAATAAAGTGAGGAGCTAGCTCCTGCATATTTGCCAAGGCACGTAAGAGTTTGGCATTGCCTACTTCAGGATTTGGAGGAAAAACTTCAAATGACAGAGACGGTGTGTGTTGTGACATATTCTATCCTTTTCTTTTGTTTCTTTGATCAAGAACTCTGAGCCACTATTTCTAGGATAAGGGAACGATTCGAAAACCCTCTACACAATGATAGAAGGTCCTCGAAACATTTCTTACAAGTGTTCACGCGCTTCTTTAGCGGCATTAACCAGTTTGATCAAGCTTTCTTTTGTTTCTTTAATTCCGCGAGTCTTCAAACCACAGTCAGGGTTGATCCAAACTTTGCCACTTGGTACTTTAGCCAAGATTGCTTCGATGGTGTGATCAATTTCACCGTCTTGTGGGACACGTGGTGAGTGGATATCGTAAACCCCAGGTCCAACTTCTGTTTGGAAGTTTTTCGCTTTCAACTCATCCAAGATTTCAAGGTTTGAACGGCTTGCCTCAAATGAGATAACGTCTGCATCCAAGTTGTCGATAGCTGGGATGATATCTGTAAATTCTGAGTAACACATGTGAGTGTGGATTTGTGTGTCTGGCGCTACTGTTGAGTGTACCAAACGGAAGGCTGGAATCGCCCAATCAAGATAGTCTTCGTACCAGTCGCTACGACGAAGTGGCAATTTTTCACGAAGAGCAGCTTCGTCGATTTGGATGATTTTCACGCCTGCAGCTTCAAGGTCAAGAACTTCATCCTTGATAGCAAGAGCGATTTGAAGAGTAGAATCCTTGATAGAGATATCTTCGCGTGGGAATGACCAGTTAAGGATGGTAACAGGTCCAGTCAACATCCCTTTAACCGGTTTGTCTGTACGGCTTTGTGCGTAGCTAGACCATTTCACAGTGATTGGGTTAAGACGAGTCACATCACCCCAGATGATTGGTGGTTTAACCCCACGCATACCGTATGATTGTACCCAACCGTTTTTAGAGAAGAGGTAACCAGACAAGTTTTGACCGAAGTACTCAACCATGTCGTTCCGCTCGAATTCACCGTGTACAAGCACGTCAAATCCAACTTCTTCTTGCCATTTGATCCATTCGTCGATCGTTTTAGCAAGGAAAGCATCGTATTCTTCTTGTGTCAATTCACCCTTACGGAAGGCCAAACGTTTAGCACGAACTTCCTTGGTTTGAGGGAATGAACCGATGGTAGTTGTTGGAAGCGCTGGAAGCTTGAAGGCTTCTTTTTGGATTTCTTCCCGTTCTGCGAAAGCTGGCAAACGAGTGTAGTCTGCTTCTGTCAAAGCTGCGATACGAGCATGAAGTTCAGCATTTGCTCCGACACGTTCAGTTGCAAAGAGTTCTTTGTTGGCAGCAAGAGCTTCTGCACCTTGACCGTTACGGATGGCATCCAAGTCACGCAATTCACCCAATTTTTCAACTGCAAAGGCGAAATGGTTCAAAATAGCTGGTTCAAAATCTTCATTAGCAGTTGTAAATGGCACATGAAGAAGGGAGCAAGAAGTCGTCAAGACAACCTTTTCAGCTGGAACTTGATCCAAGATTTCCAAGCTCTTTTCATAGTTGTTGCGCCAGATGTTTTTCCCATTCACAATACCAGCATAAAGGGTCTTATCAGCTGGGAAGCCACCTTTAACGAGTTCAAGTGTTTTCTTGCCTTCAACAAAGTCAAGACCGATACCATCTACTGGTAAGTTTACAAGGTCATTGTAGACATCACGAACATCACCAAAGTAAGTTTGGATCAAGACTTCAAGGCCTTTCTTGTCAGCCAAGAGTTTGTTGTAGAGGTTCAAGAAGAGAGCTTTTTCTTCAGCTGTCAAATCTTTAACAAGAGCTGGCTCATCGAGTTGGATACGAGTCGCACCAAGCTCAGCCAATTTGGCAAAGACTTCTTGGTAAGCAGCAACCAGGCTGTCTACGAAGTCTTCAGCTTTCACACCATCTTCAAAGTCAGATAATTGAAGGAAAGTGAATGGTCCAACCACTACCGGACGAGTATTGATCCCCAATTCTTTGGCTTCTTGGTACTCATCAAAAATCTTGTGACCAGCCAATTTCACTTCTGTTGTTTTTTCAAATTTAGGAACGATGTAATGGTAGTTGGTGTTGAACCATTTTTTCATTGGAAGGGCACGCACATCCCCTTTTTCACCTTGGTAACCACGCGCCAAAGCGAAGTATTGTTCAAGGTCTGTCAAATCCAAGTTTTGAACAGATGCAGGCACAACGTTGAAAAGGAAGGCTGCATCAAGGAAATTGTCGTAGTGTGAGAAGTCATTTGAAGGAATCTCTGAGATGCCTTGTTCTTTAACAATGTTCCAGTGTTTAGCACGCAAGTCTTTAGCAGCTGCCAAGAGCTCGTCTGCTGAGATTTCTTTTCTAAAGTATTTTTCAGTTGTAAATTTTAATTCACGGAATTCACCCAAACGTGGGAAACCGATAATTGTAGTTGACATGTTGTGTCCTCCAAAAATTCTAATTGACACTATCATATCAGAAGATAGCCGTCTTGTATAATTGCTTTTACACGAATTTTGATATAGCCAAAAACTATAACACAGATTTAATGGGCCTTGAGAGCAGAAATCAAAATCAAAAACTAGGACTTCTTATAAATATTTCCTATAGCCCAAGCGTCCCCCGAAGCATTTTTGAGCGGATTTTGAGCGGATTCTGCTAGAAAAACAGCCCCTAAAAATAAAGCAGGCCTTCTCTATCGAGAAAGACCTGCTTCTACGAGGAAGTAATTTCCCCTATTTTTTCATTTGCTTCATTAGGCTAATTTAATACAGAAGGCATCCCAAGGGGCCAACCTGCCTGATTCGAGGACTTGTTCTACTTTGGTATTGGCAATGAGAACCTCTTCAACCCCATTGACGAGCGGTAAGTCTTGCTCTTGACTGGAGAGATTGACAACCACCAAATAGGCGTGCTCTCCTTCTACCCGCTTGTAGGCAAAAACCTTGTCTGCTGCGTCCACCAATTCATAATCAGCTGTCACAAGCCAAGGGTGCTCTTTTCTCAAAGCAATGAGGGCTTGGTAGGTATAGAAAATAGAGTCTGGATCTGCTAGGGCAGCCTCCACATTGATCTCTTTGTAGTTTGGGTTGACCGCAAGCCATGGACGACCTGTCGTAAAGCCAGCTTCTGCTTCACCATTCCACTGCATCGGTGTCCGTGCATTGTCCCGACCAATATGGCGGATTTGATCCATGATCACTTCAAGCGGAACCCCTTTTTCTAAGGCTTCATGAGCATAGTTGATCGACTCAATATCTTCTACGTCCTCAAGGCTCTTAAATGGATAGTTGGTCATCCCGATTTCTTCCCCTTGATAGATATAAGGAGTTCCCTTCATCAAGTGAAGCAAAATCGCTAAAGCCTTGGCAGATTTGACACGATAGTCGCCATCATCTCCCCAAGTTGATACAATCCGTGGCAAATCGTGGTTGTTCCAAAAGAGGGAATTCCAGCCTTCCTCTTCTCCTAATTCCGTCTGCCACTTGGTGAAAATTTCCTTCAATTTAGGCACATCCAATTCCTTCGCGTAGTGCCATTTTGGTTGACCTGGTTGGTATTGAAGGCCAATGTGTTCAAATTGGAAGACCATGGACAATTCTTGATTTTTTGGGTTGGAGTATTGCTTGGCAATCTCTGGAGTCGCCCCCCAAGTTTCCCCCACTGTAAGCAGATCCTTATCACCAAAGGTTGCTTGATTCATTTCCTTCAAGTAAGGATGGAGCATGGGACCATTGCTGATGATTTCCTGATCTGGAATCTTACCGATCATATCGATCACATCCATACGGAAGCCACCAATTCCCTTGTCAATCCAGAAATTCATCATGTCATAGATCTGATGACGGAGCTCCTCATTTTCCCAGTTAAGGTCTGGTTGCTTCTTACTAAAGTTATGCAGGTAGTATTGGCCTGAAGCTTCATCGAACTCCCAAGCAGAGCCACTAAAAGCAGAAATAATGCCATTGGGCTCATCGCGCCAAATATAGAAATCCCGCTTTGGACTGTCTGGGTTTTCACGTGCCTCAATAAACCAAGCATGCTCATCAGAGGTATGGTTGACCACCAAGTCCATAATGATTTTGATCTTGCGTTTATGACCTTCTGCGATCAATTCTTCCATATCTTCCATGGTACCAAAGATGGAGGCAATATCCTCGTAATCCGAGATGTCATAGCCGTTATCATCCATGGGACTCTTGTAGACTGGTGAGAGCCAGATGGCTGTAATCCCAAGCTTTTCCAGATAGTCTAGCTTGCTCGTGATCCCCTTGAGATCCCCGATGCCATCGCCATTACTATCCTTGAAACTTTTTGGATAAACTTGGTAAATTACGGCATTATGCCACCATTTTTGTTCCATTTTTTCTTCTCCTTTATGATTGTGAAATCACTTTCATCATACAAAAATAGGGGTGAAATTGCAAGAATTTAAAAGTCTTCATTCTCTTCACTGGAGTAAATCACTTCAAAGAGACGTTGGCGCAAGCCTTCCTCCAAAGGCGTGATGACCTTCATCAACTGTTTCCAATCCTTGGCTCTTGAACAAGCCGCAAATAATTCATTTTTCCTATCGTAGGCCAGGTTGGCAGATTTTAAGAGCTCAAACATCCGATCTTCTTTGGCAATCGGACGCGATTGCAGCTCACCCATCGCAATTTCCTGACTTTGATTGTCCACTATGATAGGGTCCGTCTCAAAGGAATGGAGCAAGAAACGGTGCTGTCTCTTTTCAGGAAGCAAGGCTAGATCACCTGTTAAATCCAGCCTAATCTTTCTTTCATCCCAATCGACTGTTAGGCGGGTTTCAACCTTGCTAGCTCCTTCTCCTTCGACGAGTACGAAGGAACGATTGTCACCTGGGAAGAGATGCCAGTCCAGCATTTCTGGAAGGTCCACTCCTGTCTGTGCTTGTGCATCCATAGGGATGATAGCTCCCGCACGTGCAAAGACTGGAATATCCTGGCTGGTCCTAAAGACCGTGAGCTTGCCTCTTCCTTCATACTTCCAATCATGGAAGAAATCATACCAAACGCCGTCTGGGAACCAAACGCTCACAGAAGCACTATGAAAGACCGGATCCAGCGCTTCGGTAATTGGCACCACCATGAGTTCACTGCCAAAGAAATATTGATTCTTCGCTTCATAAGCCTCTTCTTCATTTGGGTAGTGGTAATAGAGGGGTTGAACCAAGGGTAGCCCTTCTTCGTGCGTCGCCACATTCATGGTGTAAAGATAAGGCAGTAAGCTGTGACGCAGGCGCAAATACTGCTTCATCCAGCGACAGGTCTCAGGCGAGTAAAACCACGGTTCCTTGCTGTTAAAGGCATTACAAGAACTATGGAGACGATTGATCGGGCTAAAGACCCCAAATTGCAACCAGCGAAGAGCCAAGTCTTCATCATAGTAACCCCGCATATGGCCACCAATATCGTGACTCCACCACGTATAACCGATATTGGAAGCTGTGCTAGTAAAATAGGGTTGAAAGGCTAGGGATTCCCAAGTCACAATGGTATCCCCTGAAAAACCGATCGGATACCGGTGGCTTCCAGGACCCCCATAACGCGATAAGATGAGACCAGCTTGGCCTTTTCGGCAATTGTCTAGATAATGATAGTGATTTAACAACCAAAGGGGATCCATCTTGCCATGACTACCTTGCTGCCAATCAATCCACCAAAAGTCCACTCCTTGATCTTCCAAAGGATGGTGGACATCTTCAAAATAAGCTTCGCGAAAGGCCGGACTATAAAAGTCAAAGCTAGCCGCTTCTTCTTTTTCCGCATCCAGTCCCAAGCGTTTTGCGACCTTCGGATAAGCATCTTCGAAAGCGCGAATTCCATCTGCCGGATGGACATTTAAGGTCACCTTTAAACCACGCTCATGCAGGCCATTTAAGAAAGCAGCTGGATCAGGAATCAAATCCCGGTTCCAACTATAGCCAGTCCAACCACTTCCAAAGCGAGCTGGAATCGCCGTCTTGTGCCAATCCATATCGATCACACTGACTGCTAGAGGCACCCCTTCTGCTTTGAAACGATCCATCAAATCTGTGTACTCCTGACTGGTATAAGGCCAATAGCGGCTCCACCAGTTTCCCAGAGCATAACGTGGCAAGAGGGGTGGCTGTCCTGTCAGATGGTAAAAATCTTTCAAGGCACCTAGATAATCGCGCCCATAACCGAAGAAATACAAATCCACTTCTGGATAGGACCGTGCTCTATATCCGCTTTCGACATCATACAAGTAGGAACTGGAATCATCCAAAAGAGCATAACCGTCCTTGCTCAAGATCCCATCTTCCAACTCCATAGCTCCATCGACCTCGTCAAGCGTCCGACTGGTCCCTTTCAAGGTCTCAGGCTGATCTCCATAGTGCCACCGGCTACCATAGACTGCATACTGACCCTTGAGCTCGATAAAAAGCCGATCCGGTGTAAAAGGTCCCTTTTCAAAATGAAGGTGGAGATGCTCCGTATGCAGATCGAGGACCTCTTCTGTCTCTACGACCTCATAAGCAACAGGTCCAAAATCACGATTTTGCACAACTTGCGTCTGACCATCTTCAAAAACACCATCCTCTGAATATTCCAAGCGCACCAAAGATTCCGTTAATACGGAGATTCGGTAGTTTTCTCCCTCTATGACTGGTCCTGCCATTTGTCTGTCCTCCTCTTTTTATAGGGCATCTGACTCGCCCTCTTTTCATCTGCTTCGCTTCACTAGGTAAGCGCTTACGATTTTACTATAGCACTCAAAAAAAGGCCTGTCAACACTTGACAGAGCCTTTCCTAAAATTTTATAAGATCAACTTCCCCAATTGATCAAGAGATACATAAGACTCGAGCCAAACATATCTGCCAAGGCATGCATGAGGAAAAATGGCAAGAGATTCTTGACGACCTTCTTGTACATGAAGTAATAAAAGAGTCCATAAATGACGCCAATCACAAGGGCCCAGAGAAGCCCCTGATAGGTGTGGAAAGAAAAACGGATCAGAGTTGAAAAGGCCAGCGCCTTCCATTTGTTCTTCTCACTTACCGAAGTCATTAAGCCCAAAAAGAAAAATTCTTCATAAAATCCATTGAGTAAGCCATAAGCAATCGCCATGGGACTCAAAGCCATGAACTTATGGAGGATCTGCATAGGGTCGATAAAGGGCCAAAGACTCGGACTTAGGTAATTGTATTCACCTGAGACCGTTGAGATCACATCCCCAAAAAGTCCCATCGCTGCAAAGAGCAGGGGCACCCAGATCAAGGTGGACCACTTGAAGCGGATCGGCAATTGTTTAAAATCAAAGCGACGGAGCAGCAAGTAAAGAAGGGCTAGAGTCAGCAAGATCAATTGCAAGGTCATGTTGCTCGAATAAGCAGCTCCTTCACTTGCGGTATTGCTACTGCTTGTGGCTACTGCAGTCTGCGCGACTGGCTGAAAACTGGCTAAAAACAGCTGGGTCGAGCGGATAATGAATTGCCCAAAGAGAATGACCGTCACAATGCCAATATCAAACCATTTGAGCTCTTTTAAGGGCTGTTTGGGTCGTATTCTGTTAAAAAATGTCATCTTTCATCCTTCTATTCCCACAATGGAAGTATTTTTGTTTCTCTTACTTTAGCAATCAATGCTTAAAGAAGAGTTAACCTAGAGAAGAAAAAAACGACCTTTGGGCCGTTTCCATTACACTATTAGTCTAACAAATCTTGGATTCTATCTAAATATTGGTTGTCTGTCACTGCCATCACGCGCACCCCTTCAGGCCAGATAAAGTCGGGACCAATCTGAATATGAAGCGGTTGGTCTTCCGCATCTCGATAGCCGATAATATTGAGATGGTACTCCTCTCTGACAGCCAAGTCCTGAAGGCTTTTTCCTACCCAGCTAGCTGGAACCGTAAACTCAGCCACCACCACTGCTTCATCCAACTGGAAGACTTCAATCCCGTGTTGGAAGAGGATCATCTTAGCGAGGGACATCCCCGCTTCTACCTCTGGTAGGATGACCAAATCAGCTCCAATCTTCTCAAGGACTTCCTTGGTCACTTCATTCTTGACCTTGGCAATGACGTGCTCGACGCCAAGTGCCTTACAGTGCATGACCGCCAGGACACTTGATTCCAAGTTTTCTCCCGTCGCAATGACGACTGTGTCACAGTTCCCAATATCTGCCGCATCCAAGAGGTCCATTTCCGTAATGTCTCCAACAATCCCAGTTGTAATCATAGATTCATACTGGTTGATCACATCTTCATGATCGTCAATTGCAATGATATCCACATCCTGGTCCTGCAGGGTTTTTAAGACACTCTGTCCAAAAATCCCTAATCCCAGAATTCCAATGGTTCGATTTGCCATAAGTCTCTCCTATCCGATAATGATGTCTGCCTTGGCATATTGCAAGGCATCTGCCTTTTTGGCCTTGTAATTGTTCAAGCTGACCATAAGGGTCAAGGGGCCGATCCGCCCAATAAACATGAGCAGCATGATGATGCCCAGCCCTGCTCCATTTAAGGTCGAGGTCACATTAGCCGTCACGCCCACTGTCGCTAAAGCCGATACCACCTCAAAGACCAAGTACAGAAAACGTTGACCATCCGGCGTCACAAGACAAAGGCCAAAGAGCCCCAGGATAAAGGTCAACTGGAAAATCACTGCTGTGCCCAAAGAACGTTGCACCAAGTCTGGTGCGATGGTTCGTTTGCCTAGGTTGGTATGAGGCAACCCTAGCAATTCCTTGCGAGCTAAGAGGATCAAGACCAAGAAGGTGGTGATCTTCATCCCTCCTGCTGTCCCACCTGGTGCCCCACCTAGGAACATCTGGAGGATATAGACAAAGAGTGTCACAGGTCGGACTGCTGTATAATCCAGTGAGGCAAAGCCAGCCGTCCGCATACTGACCGTTTGGAAAAAGCTGACCAAGATCTTCTCTCCCAATGGCAGGGACCCAATCGTTGCCGGATTATTAAACTCGGTCAAGAGGCTGGTTACTGTCCCAAAGAGGAGAATCGCAGCTGTTAACCAGAGAACCACCTTGGTATGAAAGCGAAGAGTCCGTCGTCCTGATTGGTTACGGGCCTTGGTAGCTAGGTCAAACCAGACCATGAAGCCCAAGCCCCCAGTAATGATCAGAGCAGATAAGGTCAGATTGACCAACCAATCGGTCTGGAAACTCATCATACTATCGCCCCCAAAATTATCAAAGCCCGCATTACAAAAGGCGGAAACCGCAACAAAGATGGAGTTGAAGATCCCATGACCCCAGCCAAAGCGAGGAATAAAGCGAGTCATGAGAAGCAAGGCCCCGACACCTTCGATGGTAAAGGTGGTAATAAAGATGGAGCGGACAAAACGGGCCAAACTTTGGTTATTGCTAAAACTAAAGCTATCCCGAATGGTCTGCCGGTCCTTGTAACTGAGCTTTTGTCGGCTCTCCATAAAGAAGAGACCGATAAAGGTCAAAATACCTAGGCCTCCGATCTGGATCAAAAGCATACAGATCAATTGCCCCCAGCCATTATAGGTCGAAGCCACCGACTGGGTAAAGAGCCCTGTCACACAGACCATGGAAACCGCTGTAAAAAGATGGTCGATATAGCCTGCTGTTGAGCTTGCTTGCTGGACAAAGGGCAGACTCAGTAAGAGCGAGCCGATCAAGATGACTAAGGCAAAACTGAGAAAGATCCGCCTTGCTGGAGACAGGCCTTTAATCTTGGACTGCCATTGTTTAAAAAATGATTTGACTAACATAGCTTCATTGTATCATAAAAGTGGATTGGACTCACAAGTGATGAACCATTTCTAGGCATAATTCTAAGGCCTTCTCGAAAGCTTCTGAACCCCAGTCACGCTGGTCATAATTTTCCAGGTCTGCAAGCGAATCTGCCGTAAATAGGAGCAAGCCCCAAACCGCCCCACGAAGTTGGGCCACTGCAGCAAGGGAGGCACACTCCATCTCCACCACACTACACCCTTCTTCGATGCGATAGGCCACCTTGTCAGGTGTTTCCCTATAAAAACCGTCGGTCGACCAGGTCATGACCTCTTGATAAGGAATGGACTCTTGTTTGAGAACTGTTTCAATAGCAGTCAGGGCACGACCGTCCACCTCTATATAACGGGAGGGCGCGACATAATGGTAACTGGCTCCCTCATCTCGCAAGGCCTTGGTCGGGATTAAAAAAGCATTTTCTTCTATATCCACCAAGACCCCACAGCTACCTGCCGATATAATCTTCTTCACTCCATAGCCAATCAACCAATCCATGAATTGAGCAGCAGCTGCAGAGCCAACTGGTGCTTGCGCCAAGCAGATTTCCTCTCCTTGGTGCTCCATGACATAGACCGGATAGGTCTTGGTAGCTGAGACAAAGCTAGCTACTTGTTTGGCTCCGACAGTTTCCGCAAAGCGCTCAATCTCATCTTCCAAGAAAGCATAGATGCATTTTTCAGGTAGGTGCAGATCGAGTCCCTCATGAGTCGGCATAATGACTGCTTGCGGATTGTCATCAAACTCTAAAATGGGTATTTCATGTCGATGGATCATTCCTTCTCCTTTTTGACGGGTATTTCTTTGATGACACGGGCTGGATTTCCTGCAAGGACCACATTGTCTCCAAAGGACTTGGTGACCACTGCTCCTGCGCCAGCAACCACATTGTCACCCAGCGTCACACCAGGAAGAATGGTGACACCTCCTCCTGCCCAGAAGTTGTCTCCTATCGTAATCGGCGCCCCGTATTCGAGACCAGAATTGCGCTCATCTGGATCCAGTGGGTGCAAGGGCGTCAAAAATTGGCAATTGGGACCAATCATGGCATTATTGCCGATCGTAATGGGACAAATGTCCAACATGGTCAAATTGTAATTGGCATAGAAATTTTCTCCCAGATGGATATTGACCCCATAATCTACAAGAACCTGTCGATTAAGATAGAGGTTTTCACCGGTTGATCCAAACCACTCTTTGATGATGGATGCCCCTTTTTTGGGATCCACCTCTTGGTTAAAAGCTTCTTGTTTCTCCCGAGAGACTTGGGCCAAAGCCCGTAATTCAGGGTCCGCAGGTCTATAATAGTCACCCGCAATCATTTTTTCATATTCACTGGTCATAAGGAAACCTCCACGTTATTTTGACATATTATAGCAGAATTCCCACTTTAAAACAAACGTCAGAATAAGGCTTTGCAAGAAAAAAAGATCATAAATACTTAAAAATAATTAAAAACACTTGAATTAACTTAATAAATGATGTAGAATATAGGCAAGAACAGAAACAAGGAGCGAGCTCATGTATCAGGAACAACGACTCGAAAAAATATTAGAACTCTTAGAAGAGCGAAAACAGCTATCCGCTAAAGAAATGGTCGACTATTTCAAGGTCTCAAAAGATACTATTCGCAGAGACTTTGCCCTTCTTAGCCAACGCCAGCTGGTTCGCAGGACACACGGTGGTCTCCTTCCCTTAAACAAAGAACCTGGCCCTTCTTATCTAGACCGCAGTCAAAAGGCTAATAAGGAAAAGACTGCCATGGCTCAAAAGGCTCTGCAATTGATCCAAGATGGACAAGTGATTTTTCTCGACGTTTCCACCTCGATGACCCTGCTTGCTGGCATGCTGAATAAGGAAGTTACGGTCTATTCGCATTCCCTTGACAATGCCATCCAGCTCAGTAGCCATTCCCAGGTTGACGTTCATCTCTTAGGCGGGAAATTCTACCCTAAAAACCGCTTCTACTATGACGCGAATCAAGCACACATACTGGACAATCTTCGCTTTGATCTTGCTTTTTTTGGAGCGAGTAGCTTAGCCAATGGCGAAGTCACCTTTGAGGATGCTGAAGACGTTGCAGTCAAGTCTCTCGTTTTTGAGCGGACTCGTACCAAGGTGCTGGTAGCAGAAAGTGCCAAGTTCCACCAACATGCTAACTACTATCTCGCTCGTCTCAAGCAATTTGACTATTGGATTACCGATCAAAAACCAAGCCCTGAAATCCTTAAACAAATCGGCAGTGAAACCACTATTCTCTATTAGGAGGTCCCCATTATGTCTCACATTCGTCTCATCATCAGCGACATCGATGGCACCATCTTAAATGATCACCATCAGATCGATCCACAGTTGGCAGCATTGATCCCAGATTTAAAACGCGAAACCATTCCTTTCGTACTGGCTTCAGCTCGTTCTCCAAAAGGGATGGCTCCCATTGCCAAAGAACTCGGCATAGAAGACTGCCCCATGGCCTGCTACAATGGGGCCTTGATCCAAAAAGGAGAACAAGTTCTTTTCGAGCATCCTTTGGATAAGACTGAGGCCCGGAACTTTATCGACTGGGTCAACCAACACTTCCCTCAAGTTTCGATCAACCTCTATAGTGGAAAAGACTGGATGACCGATCATCTCGACCAATGGAGCCAAGAGGAGGCCCGGATTACAGGGGAAAAACCTCTCATTCTCCCCCTATTGGATCCTTTGCTGGATATGACAAAGCCCCTCCACAAATTGCTCTTAATTGGAGAAGCAGAAGAGATCCAAGCCCTCTATCGTGCAATTCCCGCCGACGACTTTCCTTCTACCGCCTTTTATCTCTCCAAAGCCAACTACCTAGAAGTCACTGCTAAGCACGTCTCTAAAGAGGATGCTCTGGTTGAACTCGCCAACCACTACCACTTGAGCTTAGAAGAAGTCCTCACCATGGGGGACAACTTCAATGACCTTCCTATGCTCAAAAAAGCAGGCATCGGTGTCGCTATGGGCAACGCTCCTCAAGAGGTGAAAGACGGAGCAACAGTCGTGACAAAGGACAATAATGAAAATGGGGCTGGGCAAGCGGTTGAAACCTATGTGTTGATCTAGTCATCCGTTTAAAAAGGACGTCGAGTATAATACCCGACGTCCTTTTTGACGAATGTATAGCACTAAAACTACATCATTTTCATATAAATGCTATCCCAACAATGTCTGCAGAATTGGAACCACAATCACAAATAAGACTGTGCTGAGAGTGACCACATTCGTTGAAAACTCAACATCGCCTTTACCTTGATTGGCAAGGATAGGAAGAACTGCCAAGGCTGGTGTTGCTGATTGAATCATAAAGGTTCTAAATTCTGGTGCCACCATATTTGGAGAGAAGAACTTCAGAACCAAGAGCATGATGACCGGTGCAAGAATAAAACGACCAACCAGTGTGATAATGGTATCTTTATCAAAGCGAATCGTCTTAAGTCCTGCCTTAGCTAGGACGATACCGATATAGACAAGAGATAAGGGCGTTGTTAAACTACCAATATAAGTCAAGGTACTTTCCGCAAAACTTGGAACAGGAATACGTAACACCAAAAAGACGAGGGCTACGAGAAAACCTAATAAAGGAGCTGGGAAAAGCTTCTTCCAATTAAATTTTTGAGCCTGTTTTGAAGCCCCTTCTTTACTATCAGAAGTCATCAGATAGACACCTAATGTCCAAGTAGATACTGTATTTGTAATATAATAAACCAAGAAGTAAGGAAGGGCTTGATTTCCAAACAGAGCGATATTTAAAGGCAAACCAATAAATATGGTATTGGCATTGACAAAGGTATTAATCATGGTTCCTCGGCGTCCTGGGCGCACTCTAAAAACTTTCACCGCGATAAAGGCCGCTAGGTAACCAAGAATGAAGGCGATAAACGTATAGAGCAAACCGCCAGACAAGCTAATCAGCTTATCTAAAGTCAAATATTTAAGAACAGAGGTGAAAATTGCAACGGGCATGGCCACATTCATAATAAGTTTAGACAAGTCATTTCCGAAACTCTCTTGGAACCAACCGCGGACTTGCAAGAAATAACCAAGAATGATGATGACGATAATGGGTACAATACTCTGAATTGACGTTATAAAGATTTCCATAGTCTCCCTTTCTATATAATAGGACATACAGCAAAAGGCGTACGAGGCATCCAGCCGCACTCGTACACCCCAATTAAATTTACTTATTTATACTCTGGATACCACTTCAAATCACGAACTGCTTTGGCCATATCTGTTTCCTTAGCATGCGCAAGACCTTGCTCTTGTGCTTTTTTAGCGACTGCTTCTGCTACTTTAATAGAAACATCTGCTACATACTTGAATGGTGGCAAGACAGGAGCTCCTGGTTGGCCTGGATTGACAATACCACTCAATGAATGAGCCGCTGCTCCAATCATTTCATCCGTCAAAAGACTTGCTTCAGAAGCCAGCATACCTAGACCAAGACCTGGGTAAATCAAGGCATTGTTGGCTTGACCAATCACATAGTCGACACCTTTATAAGAAACTGTATCAGCAGGAATTCCTGTTGCGACAAAAGCTTTGCCATCTGACCATTCAATCAAATCTTTGGCACTAGCTTCTGCTAGTTTGGTTGGATTTGACAAAGGGAAAATCATCGGACGTTCTGTGTTTTCACACATAGCTTCTACTATTTCTTTAGTGAAGGTATTAGGTTGTGTTGAAGTTCCTACAAGAATGGTTGGCTTCACAGTCTTCACTACTTCAAGCAGGTCAGTCAACTTGTCTGCATTACTAAAGTCAGCACGTTTCTTAGCAAACGGTTTTTGTTCAGGGGTTAGGTCATCCATGTCATCAAAGAGAAGACCTTGTTTATCAACCATAAAGAAACGTTTATAGGCTTCTTCTTCAGAAAGACCTTCACTCACCATTTCACGAAGAACACGAGAGGCAATTCCTGCACCCGCAGTACCACCACCATAGCAGAGATAAACTTGATCTGTTAATTTTTCACCACTAATATCCAGTGAACCAAAGATACCACCTAGGGTAACGATTCCTGTACCTTGAATATCATCATTAAAAGTTGGAATTTGTTTCCGGTATTTTTCAAGAATATTGGCTGCATTCAAGCGGCCGAAGTCTTCCCAGTGAAGGTAGAGTTTAGGAAAGAGACGTTCTGCTGTTTGAACAAATTGGTCAATGAAGTCGTAGTAACGATCTCCGCGGACCCGTTCGTGACGATTCCCTAAGTAATTAGGAT
Source organism: Streptococcus mobilis (assembly GCF_059727625.1). Lineage (NCBI taxonomy): Bacteria > Bacillati > Bacillota > Bacilli > Lactobacillales > Streptococcaceae > Streptococcus > Streptococcus mobilis. The sequence goes on along the minus strand of NZ_AP041823.1, from coordinate 491,910 downwards.
TGTTACGAAGTTCTTCACGGTTCGTCCCTGCATCAATAACTAAAGGAAGGACCATAGAAGGATCGATTCCAGCAGCACCCGTGTAGACCATCAATTTCCCAACAGAAATATCGACACCATTTGTTCCCCAGTCACCGATTCCAAGGATGCCTTCTGCATCTGTTACAACAATGAGACGAATCTCGCGATCCCCAGCAGCATTTTTCAAAGTTGCTTCGATATTTTCAGGATGATTGATATCAAGATATGCGGCATATTGTGGATCTACAAAGAGATCGCTATACCCTTCAATGGTATCAGCAATAGTTGGATCATAGACAATTGGGTTAAACTCTTCCAAATGTTGAGCAAATAGGTAGTAAAATAGAGTACGATTTGTATTAAAAATTTCCATTAGGAACAAACGTTTTTCCAAATCATTAACCTTTGTTTGCATTTGCGCATAAGTTTGCGCTGCTTGTTCTTCAATAGTTTGGACGTAAGGTGGCAGGAGGCCAATGAGACCTAGTTGCTTACGTTCCTCTAAAGTAAAGGCAGTTCCTTTATTGAGGAAAGGGTTGTTTAAAATATCATGTGCAGTCATCATGTGACCTCCTTATTATTTTATTTTATTATACCACTTATTTGCATTAAATTACACTTTGTTCTATATATGATACAATATGAATGAATCAGTCAATGAAAGTTCAGGCGATACAACCGAAAATGATGCGATTTCAAAAGATAACAAAATAATAGGCTTATCCATCACTTCCTAGATAGTCATAGTCATCTCTTAAAAAAGCCTGTTCCTTTCCACCTTTTAGAAGGTTATTCTCATCAAAAGATCCACTGTTTTCAGGTATTCTTTTTTCTTCTTATGATGATCAATACCTATAAAAACCATAGATAATAAATCCAAAATATGTTTGTTATAAGATACTTTGTTTTGTTTAAGGTGTTATTTTTGTCATTTAAAACTTGTATTCTGGTTACATGAAAACAAAACATTATTTACAACGGTATATAGCGCAAAAGGTCAAATATTTGCGAAAAAAACAAAACATGAGTCAAGAGGAGCTATCGGAACGGGCAGATCTTGGATTAAAATACATCAATCAATTGGAAAATCAAAACGTGAATCTGACCATTCACAGTCTTGAAAAAGTCATTTCTGCTCTTGAGTTAACGCCTGAAGAATTCTTCAATTTTAATTCACTTGAATCATCTTCAGATCCTAACGACAATCTTTCACTTAAGAGAGTAAATATGAAAATTAAGCAACTTCCAGTTGGAAAAAGGGAGAAGATCCTAACGATTTTCGAAGATCTTTTAGATAGCCTTTAATTGTCCTCTGACTCACCTCAGATTGTAACAAACAAAAAATCATATAGTCAAATTAGCTATCACGGATAATTTTTGCTTATCCATGTCTGTCTATTTAGAAGAGGGAGCCCAATGAATCTTAAGGACTTTTATTATTTTCTTGATCTTAGTCAACAGCAATCCTTTACTGGGGTTGCCCAAAAACACGGGATCAGTCAACCATCCGTTTCCTATGCGATTAAACGACTAGAAAAGGAATTTCACTGTCCATTAATCGCGCACGATCCTTCTCATCGTACTTTCAAATTGACGCCCCAAGGAGAAATCTTGCTACGACATATTCAAAAGGTCTTACCTGAGATTCAAGGGGCTAAAAAAGAGATCCTCCGGAGTCTCTCTCAATTCAATACGGTTGGTTTCCCACCAATCATCATTGACTATCTTGTCCGAAAACAACCCGCCTTTATCAGTAATGTTGCAGCTCTTCAAAGTATCCATCCTGTCCAAGAAGGATCTGTTGAACTTTTAGAAATGCTTTCCAAAGGAGAACTAGATGCTAGTTTTTTAGGGAGTTTAGAACCGATTAAAGATCATCGCTTCCAGGTAAGAGAAATGGCCAAACGAGATCTCTTCTATATCCTTCATCACAACCATCCACTAGCCTCAAAAAAAGTATTACAATTTTCAGACGTCATCGATGAAGATTTTATCATTCCAGACGAGCACTTTGTTCATTTAAAAGCCTTTGAACAGTTGAATGAGCGCTATCACCATGAGGCTACGCCCTTCTTTCAGACGGATGATATTCAGCTTCTAAAACAACTCCTTCGTAAACAAGTGGGGATCAGTTTACTAGCAGATCTTGCACTAACAGATGGTGAAGAAGAACTGATCGCGATTCCGATGGCAGAAAATGAACGGATCAGCTTTTACGTTTCACTAGTTGAACCGAAGGAAAGTAATCTCAAACCGGAGGTCATCCAATTCTTTGAAAAATTACTAAACTAGTCGTAGTCTTTGTTCTTAGTGCTAATGCAGAAACATAAATAAAGTGACTAGCTAGTATTTTTTACGACTAAAAAATAGAGTAGAAATGCCGATAAAATAAGGATTCCTGCAAATTGCTAGGAATCCTATTTTCTTTCGCATGTATTGTATAATTAAATTATTTTGTGTATATTTCACTTATTCGACTTTTTATTAATAATTAGAGATATAAAAAGCTCGGAAACCCTTGATTATTATACCGTTGACAAGTTTTTCAAAAACCTGTATGATAGAAAAAAGTTTATTAAAAAGGGGACGTATTTTGAAAAAATATACTATTTCACGTAAACAAACTTTAACTTTAGCTTCCGTTGTTTTAGGAACTGTCTTCACAGGAACGACTATTGCTTCTGCTGATGACGTTGCACCTAGCACAACCCAAGCTGCTCCTGCAGCCACTACAGCAGCAAAATCACCTATCACGGCTGCAACAGAAGAAATCAACGCCAAAGCCAATACACCAGTTGTTCCTGCTGATAAAGCAAAAACTGGGGATATCATCGCTGTGGACGTCAAAAAAACTGGCCCATCTGCTAAAACAGACGGTGCAGACACCACCACTACTTCAACAGCAACCATCAAAACGACTAGCTTAGCAGATCCAAACACACCTGTTGGCACTTCAAAACCGGTCTCATCTACTAAGACAGCTACATCAACCAAGGAAACAGCGGACTACACTGAGACAACAACTGAAACAGTTAATAAAACAACTGTAGTCGAAGTGACAAAAGAAGCCGATGTGGTCAATAAAAAAGAAGTTCAAGCAACATCAGACATCGTCTTTGTCATTGACAAATCAACTTCAATGGATTCTCACATCAGGGATACGATGAAGAATGTCGAGACCTTCGTTCGCAATCTATCGGCAAAAAATATTCAAGCTCGTTTAGGATTGGTTGAATACGAAAGAGCTAGTGAAGTTAAATACCATGATTTCAATGGATCTAAGTTCACAAGTGATCCAGAAAGTTTCATTTCTGCTTTGAAAACCATCAAAACTAAAGGCTACTATGAAAATGCTACTGTTCCATTGCATCATATCGCTACTTCAGGAGACTACAACTGGGGGACTGGGGCAAACAACCATCGCTTTGCTTTCTTGATTACAGATGAGGACATTGATCTTACAAAGGATACACCAACCAAAGAAGCGACACTGAAAGCCCTTCAAGATGCTGGTATCTCTTTGACAGTGGTTGGTGAAACACGTGAAAAAAAAGACTTTGATCCATTGGTCAATGGAACAAATGGTCTCTACCTAGATATCGACAAAAACTTTGCTAACTTGTTGAACGTTCAATTTGCCAATAAAGTCGTTGAAACTGTCCAAAAAGGTCGTGTCTTCAAAGTCCAAACAGACAAGTATGAGTTGATCTCAAAATCTCATCGTGTGGCGAAAGCAAAACCACAAACATCTAGCATCCAAACGCCTGCAACACCGACTCCTACTCCTCAAAAACCGGCTGTTGTAACACCTGCGAAACCGACCGTATTTACACCTGCTAAAAACGAGCCTGTGAAAACGGAAGTTTATATCGCACCAGCAGCTCTTCCTCAAAAAGAAGCAAGTCTTCCAAATACAGGAAGCAAGACCTCAATTGCCTTGACAACTCTTGGCCTTGGTCTTCTTAGCATGGGTGCTGCCTTCGGCCTCTCTCGTAAAACAAAAAAAGACTAAAGCGAAAAGCCTAATTAGTTGATGAACTGCACCTCAAAAGTTAGACAGAAAAATTCTAATTTTTGGGGTGTTTTATTATGAGATTTAGTTATAAAGATCAAATCCCAATCTATGAACTAAAAAAGCAATCAAAAAATATGGGGTAAACCTTTCAAATCTTAGATCCTTCATCTGATTGAATTCTATTCTCAACTAAGTGTTGTTCTTGAATTTGGGCTTCCATGTAAACGCTCTATCTCCAACTCTAGATGTGCTATAATCTAGTTAATAGTAACAAGGAGGTTCTCCTATGAATTCCTATAAAATCAGCTTATTCCGACTTGGTATGCTCTTACCAGCGTATTTTATTTTTAATTATGTTTATTCTATCATTTATAACTCTGCAGGATTTGCTTTTACCATTTTGTGGCCGATATATTACTTATCCTTTGTGATGATTCTGCTAGGAAATATTTTTATCTTTAGAGATCTCTCAAAAATAAAATCATCCGTCGAAGATGATGGGTTTATTCAAAAGACTTCTACTATACAGTTAGTTCTAGCTACAATTGGAGCTTTCATACAAATAATAGGTTTTCCCCTTAATTACATCGAAAACTATTCCCTACTAGCTAGCGCCAGTATTGTCTACTCTATTATCCTCATTATCGGAATTTATCAGAAAGTCATACTTGAGCAAGATAAAGATGTTTCATCTATACTTGGTTTTGTCTTTGGAATTACAGTTCTTTTTCTCTCTAACCTAGTACTACTCACCACTCCTTCTCCAATAGCCAAATACTCTACTTCTTCATTCAGACAAGAATTTCAATCGCTTGGGCTAAAGGGTAAAGTTGAGTTAATTGACCAACACAGAGAGATCGAAGCCTTTAATGGAACAGTATACAAGTTAACATATACTGAACATTTATCTGACGGAACTATTTTAAAAGAAGATACTACCGCAAAAATTCATAAAATAAGCGGAGAACATTTATCAAATTTCTTTCTTCTTTCAGGAACAGATCTTGAAACACTTCTTAATGATAAAGAAAAGGCACTGTTTCACACTGTCAAACAAGATGAATTCAGTTTCTTACTAGATGTATACAAAGAAAGGCCGAATTTCCAACAAGAAGAAGAGCGTATCAAAAATGCTACTGCTGAAAAAATAGATAAACTCTTTACGACACCAATAACTTCTAGTTTTAAATTTGGAAAATATCCAATAGAAAACTACTATGTTGCAATTATGGCGCAGGCTGTCAGCAATCGAGAAAAAGGAGATTTTGACGCAGCTGGCTTTTATAATATTACAACAAAAGATCTCATGAAAAACAAGGGACTTACTCTCGATTTTGATTGTGGCCTTACGAAAATCAAGGCAGAAAATGGTAGTCCTTTAGATACCTTTAAGGAAAAAATCTTATCTTTACCAAAAAATTCATTTTCCGATGGAATCTATAACATCAGTTGTTCTTATGATGAAAATGGAATAAAAAAGAAAGTTACTTGCCCATTTGTTGTTGAAGATGGTGTGGGACACTTTGAAAAGGATGTCATCGAAGGAAATCAAACAAATTAGTTATTTTTGATACTAAAACAGGCAATACTGATACGACTTCTACTATCTGCAACCCTCGTAAAAAAGCCTAATCAAATGATTAGGCCTTTTTCAATCTCTATTTCAAAAACTCTACCATCCATTGTTCGAGACAATCCATAAATCGTTGGACAGCTGGTGACACTTTCTCTTTTTTAGGGAGGGCCATCCCAAGGGAAACGAAGCGCTTGGGACTAAGAGGAACTTGTGCCACTTCTTCTTTCCAGTCTCTTGCAATCATGGCTTGGTTAAAGCTGACTCCTAGACCAGCCTTGACCATCTGATAGGTCGTAAAGCCGTCCTTGGTGGTGAATCTGGTCTGCAAATTAAGGCCTTCTTGCTGTATTAAGCGGTCTTGGTCTGTATCTTGACCAGGTAAGGTATGGATAAAGTCTTCTGCTTCCAGATCTTTAATCTTATAATTCTTTTGTTTGGCCTTGGGATGTTCTTTGGGTAGCCAAACCACCAAGGGGTCTCGATACAATTCTTTCCAGCTGTACTCTCCACTATCCTGAGGCTCCGCGCATAGACAAATATCGACAGATTTCTCGGCTAGCCATTTGGCAATCTCCTTATTACCACCTTCTAAGAGAGTGATCTGAATGGATGGATAGGTTTCTGAGAATACCTTTAAGAGGCTAGGCATCCACATAGAGGACACGCTAAAGTAGCAGCCAATCGTGATGGACCCTCGAATGACTCCCTTAATGTCCTCACTGACTTCGAAAGCTACCTGATTGGCAGCCACAATCTCTCTAAAATAGGGTAGCATCAATTGACCGTTTTCCGTTAAGCGAACGCCCTTTTTATTACGGATGAAAATCGGAAACTCCAACTCCTCCTCTAAACTCGAAATCATTCGTGTAATCCCTGACTGGGTATAGTTTAGCTGTTCTGCAGCTGCTGAAAAAGAGCCGGTCTCACTTGCTACTATGACAGCCTGGCATTTACTAGCGTCCATAAGTTTCTCCTTCATTTTATCCATTCCATTATATCATAGATAAGATGAGTTTTTGCCATTTGTGTTATATCAAAATTTATTTTAAACTATTACCATCAACAAAGAAAGTGAAACATTCAAATGAAGAAACAACTGAATTTTGCCAACGACTATTTACAAGGAGCACATCCGAACATTCTCAAACGGATGGTGGAAACCAACCAAGTGGAAATGACAGGTTACGGGACGGACCCCATTACCCAAAGTGCCATCGAACGAATTCGCGAGGCCTGTGCCTGTCCCCAAGCGGAAGTCCGCTTTCTCATAGGTGGGACCCAGACCAATCAAATCATGATTAATAGTCTCCTGCAATCCTATCAAGGGGTGATCGCTGCAAAAACTGGTCATGTCAGTGTCCATGAGGCTGGGGCTATTGAATTTGGTGGCCATAAGGTTCTAGAACTCGATACAGAAGACGGAAAATTGACCGCCCAACAAATCAAAGAAACCATTGAAGATTACTGGGCAGATGGCAATCACGAACACATGGTCATGCCAGGCATGGTTTATATCTCACAACCAACGGAACTAGGAACGCTCTACAGCAAAGCAGAGCTGGAGGCTATTTCACAAGTCTGCAAAGAGTACACCGTTAAACTCTTTGTCGATGGAGCCCGTCTGGCTTATGCGCTGGCCTGCCCTGAAAATGATGTGACTCTAGCTGATCTCGCGCGCCTCTGTGATGCTTTTTACATTGGAGGCACCAAGTGTGGGGCCATGTTTGGAGAGGCTGTTGTCATTCCCAATCCTCATCTTCTTCCTCATATGACCACCATTATCAAGCAACACGGTGCACTCTTAGCCAAAGGCAGACTGTTAGGGATTCAATTTGATGAATTGTTCAAGGATCATTTATATGACAACATCGGCCAAGATGCCATCACCTGTGCCAATCAGATCCGTCAGGCTTGTAAAAAAGCGGGACTCCCTCTCCATTTTGAAAATCCAACCAACCAGATTTTTTGCTTAGTAACTAAAGAGCAAATGGAAAAACTCTCTGAAAAAGTGGTCTTCTCATTCTGGGAAAAGTATGATGATGAACTAACCGTCATTCGTTTTGCGACCTCCTGGTCCACTCGGAAGGAAGATGTAGAGGCCTTGTGTCAGGTGATTGAGTCACTCTAGGGCCTGAAGGAATCGGTCACCCACCTCATTTATGATATAATAATCCTGATAGAGGGAGGAAACCAATGTTACAAGAACTAGCCTTTACAGGGCAATGGAGACACTATCAAAAACGCGTTCTCGATAAGAGTGACGCTTTTATGGCGGATGGCCACCTGCATTTGGTAGCAGCTCCTGGCTCTGGAAAAACAACCCTGGGAATCGAATTTATCAGACGCTTCGGCCAGCCAACCCTGATCTTGGCTCCAACGGTCACCATTCGTCAACAATGGGTGGACCGGATTATCCAGGCATTCTTGAGTGATGAAAGCCAAGCGGAGCAATTGATCTCTCAGGACCTCAAACATCCTAAGCTGATTACAGTAGCTACCTATCAGGCCCTACACAGCGCCATGAACCAAGTCGTCGGTCAATCGCAAGCTGAAGATACTGATGACCAGGCAGAGATTGAAACGTTTGATTTCAAAGGTTTTGATATCTTCTCTACTTTCAAAGCCATCTCACTTGGGACCCTTTGTTTAGATGAGTGTCACCACCTGCGCAATGAATGGTGGAAAAGTCTAGAAGCCTTTCGTCAGGCCTTTCCTGACTTAAAGATGATCTCGCTCACCGCTACCCCTCCCTATGAGGGGGATCCTGCCCTTTGGGAACGCTATATCCGCATGTGTGGGGAGATTGATGAGGAAATTACGGTTCCCGAATTGGTCAAAGAAGACACCCTTTGTCCCCACCAAGACTATGTCTACTTTGCCTTTCCAACCAAGGAAGAGCAAGAGCAGTTGGACGCCTTTAGCCAACAAAAGAATGCTCTCTTACAGCAACTGACTTCCGATCCCCTCTTTTGCCAATACCTCCAAAACTGCCAAGCCTTATCGGGTCAGATCAGCGATGATGAATTGCTCAATGATCCCAAGTATCTCTCTGCTACCCTGATCTTTCTTCGAAGCAAGGGAATCGTCTTTCCCAAACGTTTCCAGGACCTTTTAGGAGCTAAGAAACTACCTGCTTTCACCCTGGACTGGCTTGAAATTCTCCTGCAAGGTCTGCTCTTTCAGGTTCCTCACTGGTACAATCTACCAGAGGAATACGAGAAGCAAGTCCTCCATGAACTAAAAGCAGCCAGCTTGATCGATCGAAAACAAGTTAAACTAATCCGCAACAAAAAACAAGACCTACTGCTCAACCAATCCCTCGGAAAACTCAATGTGGTTCGAGAGATTTTCAAGGCGGAATACCAAGCTCTTGGAAACCGACTGCGCCAACTGGTCTTAACAGACTATATCCGCCAAGATTTTGAAGTTCATCTCGGGGATAAGGACGCCCAATTTACTCAATTGGGAGTACTCTCTTATTTCGAATCCATTCGCAGGGAAAGCTTAGAGCAAGCAACTCCTCCTGCCATCGCTGTCTTGACCGGTAGCATCGTCATCATCCCGACGATCGCTAAGCCAAGATTAGAAGTGCTTCTTGGAGCGGACAGACTAACTTACCAAAGTGTCGGCCAATTATCTCCTGATGACTTTCTCAAGGTTCGCTTGGTAGGTTCTCAACATGATTTGGTGACAGCTGTGACCCAGCTCTTTCAAGAGGGACTCATCCAAGTCGTGATTGGAACCAAATCTCTTCTGGGAGAAGGCTGGGATGCTCCTTGTGTCAACTCCCTGATCCTAGCGAGCTTTGTCGGTAGTTTTATGCTTAGCAACCAAATGCGAGGCCGTGCCATTCGAGTGTGGCCTGAAGATCCAGACAAGACCAGTAACATCTGGCATCTGGTCTCTATCAACCTTTCCCTGAAGAAATGGTATGAAAAGTCCGATCTTGAAAAAGAAGAGATCGAAGCCATCACTGATCAGCTGAAACAATACAGTCCTGATCTGGAGCTCTTAGAAAGACGGATGAAGCAATTTTTAGGTCTCCATTACAAGGAGCCCTTCATCGAATCCGGTATCGAACGCCTAGCCTTTGACAATATCCGCTATACCAAAAAACAGTTGCAAAAACTCAATGAAGAGACCTTAGAGCGCTCCACCCATCGTCAAGAACTCCGAGACGGCTGGCAAAAAGCTCTTCCGATTCTGGAGAATATGGAGATTACAAATGAGGTCCAAGTGGATAAACACTTCCTGCCTCTAGCCCTATTTTTTGACGCTAGAAAGCTGGCTCGATGGCTGACGGCCGCCGCTTTGACCGATGCTTTCGCCAACCTTTTTTACTATTCACATAGAGGAGGAGGGAATAAAGCGTCTCTAATTCTTCTAGTCGTTTTAGCTGTTCTCGCTCTCCTTGCTTGGCTCCGCTACTATCTCTATAAGAGTCCTTATAAACGGTTAGAAGTCTTCGGCCAGGCTATTCACCAAGCCCTGCTCCTTTCAAGTCAGATCCAGACTCAAGCAACCCGCATCCAAGTCGTACGAGATCGAAAGGATGCCATCAACACGCTGATTTATTTGAAGGGCGGAACCATGCGGGAGAAGGAACTCTTCTCGCAAACCATGATCGAATTCTTTGCACCGATTGAAAATCAGCGCTATATCTTGAAAGCACAGGAAAAAGTATCCGATCAGACAGAATATTTCGCTGTACCAAGCCTCTTTGACAAACGTAAAGAAGATGCCCAAGCCTTTGTGGAGCAAATCCGAAAGAGCCTGGGCAAGTATGACCTGGTCTATACTCGAAGTGCCGAAGGTCGCGCTATTCTCCTTGACGCGCGCATCAAGGCCTTAGCTAACAAACAAGAGCGCACCTTCACGAAGAAACAAGTGATGTCGGATTTGAAATAAGAATTTATTTCACAATAAAAGAAAAGTCTAGTAGTTTCATTTCTACTAGACTTTTTCATTACTCAAGCACAATCATAGCCTTAATAGTCTTGCGTTCATCCATATCTTTGTATGCCTGATCAATCTCGTCCAAGCTATAACTATGAGTGAAGACGCGACCTGGATTGATGTCGCCATCAAGAACAGCCTTGAGCAAGAACTGTTTGTCATAGGTGGTGACAGAGGCTGCTCCTCCTGCCACGGAAATATTTTGCGCAAAGGTAGAACCAAGAGCACGGTTCTTGTAGTGAGGCACACCGACAAAACCTAAGCGCCCTCCATTGTGAAGAACCCCAAGGGCTTGGTCGACAGCTGCCGCGGTACCGACACATTCAAGAGCGGCATCTGCTCCTCCACCAAGGATTTCACGAACCTTGGCAATCCCTTCTTCCCCACGCTCCGCTACGACCGCTGTTGCACCAAATTCTATAGCCAATTGTTGACGGTCCTCATGCCGGCTCATGAGGACAATTTGCGATGCTCCCCGCATCTTAGCTGCAATCACAGCACATTGCCCTACAGCTCCATCCCCGATGACGACAACCTTGTCACCTTTTTGAACATTAGCCACACGCGCTGCATGGTAGCCTGTCGGCATGACATCTGCTAGCGTCAAGAAGGATTTGAGCATAGCTTCTGTATAATCAGACGGTTGCCCAGGAATTTTGACAAGGGCCCAGTTGGCGTATTCGAAGCGCATGTACTCCGCTTGCACCCCGTCAGACCAGTTGCTGCCGATATGGCGGTCACATGTTCCATCATAACCTGCACGACAAGCATCACACTCCCCACAGCCATGGGTGAAAGGCGCAATCACAAAGTCACCCGGTTTGACCGTTGTAATAGCTTCTCCAATTTCTTCGACGATTCCAATGGCTTCGTGACCACTATTTTGGTGCCCCTCTTCAATATCTGGATTGCGGTAGCTCCAGAGATCGGATCCACAGACACAGGTGCGAACGATGCGGAGAATGACATCATCTGGTGCCTCGATGTGTGGACGCTCCACTTCTACTAGACCCACTTGCCCAGCTTTTGTATAGACTGTTTTCTTCATAAGGACGACCTACTTTCTATTGCTTACTTGACTATAGTATACACTTTTTCTTAGGCTTCTGCTCGTACCAACTCTTCATGAATGGTGGTGGTGTTCATGTCCGCTCTGACTCTCTATAGCATGGATATCCCGTTTATGGCAGGCATGGCTAGCTTGATCGCTATCCACTTCGATGGTGACATTTTGAAAGCCCCTCTCTTTGAGCAAGTCTCGGATTGCTTCTTTGCAGACTTCCATCTGCTCCATCCGCTTGAGACAAACATGAACAATAGCATTTTTCTCTAAGCCATCCATGGTCCAAAGATTAAGTTGATTGATACTAGCGACATTGTCCAACTGCTCTAAGTCATTCTTAACTTGCTTGATATCTACCCCTTCTGGCACAGCATCCAGGAAAATCTTGAGCGTGCTCCAAAAACGTGGAATGGCTTTGGACAGAATAAAGAAGGAAATAGCAAGAGACAAGAGGGGATCTAGGATATACCAGTCCGTAAATCGGAGGACAATGGCCATCAAGATGACAGCGACCCAACCCAAGGTATCTTCCAAAAAATGCAGGCTGAGAATGGATTCATTCTTGGTTTGCCCCTTGTGAATGACCAGACTCGCCAGCACATTGACACTGATAGCAATCATTCCCAACCAAAGAAGCCCTTCGTCATTGACGGGCTGAGGGTGGAAAAGCTTGCTTACATTTTCTAAAATCACCATACCAGACCCGGTCATCAGAATGACTGCCGTTACTAAAGCCCCTAATAAGCTAAAACGCTTGTAGCCTAGGGTATAGCGACTATCTTCTTGACGATTGGAGATCGTTTCTAGAAAGGCCGAGAGGCCAATGGCTAGAGCATCCCCCAAGTCATGGACAGAATCAGCGAGAACAGCACTGGAACCAAAGATTCCCCCTGCAATAAACTCAACAATGGCATAACTCAAATTCAAGAAAAAAGCGATCCAGACCGCATGTTTTGTCTTCATAATCCTATTTCCTTTGTTATAATAGATTCATGAACATCATGTTCATTATCATTATCTAACATTCACAACAGAAAGGATAGGAGCAAACTGTTTAGGGTGTCCGTTACTGAACAGTTTGTTCTAAGTGTCCATATGACAGCACAGGATCGTCGCATCACCAAAACTCGAAAAGCTATCTATCAAGCTTTTTTACAATTACTCAACCAAAAAGACTACGAGGCCATCACGGTTCAGGAAATCATTGACTTAGCCGATGTGGGGCGATCAACCTTTTACAGCCATTACGAAAGTAAGGAATTATTGCTAGATGAACTCTGTCAAAAGCTCTTTCACCATCTCTTTGAGCGTGCTGAACACCTCTCACCACAAGACTATCTGGCTCATATCTTTCAGCATTTCAAGAAAAATCAAGATCATGTGACCAGTCTCTTGCTCTCTAAAAACGATTATTTTATCCGGCAACTGCGAAAAGAACTAGAACACGATGTCTACCCAATGGTTGCCGACGAACTCATCAAGGCCCATCCAACTCTCCCTCACTCTTACCTCAAACACTTGGTCGTCAGCCATTTCATCGAAACCCTCAGCTGGTGGTTGAAAAAAGGCAAGTCCTACACCGAACAAGAAGTGATCCAATTTTATTTGGAGATTTTAAAAGTGGGCTCGAACTAGAAGGGAGTATTTTCAATGACCAGCGTGCAATTTTACTTTCTATTTCCATCACTCTTCATGCTTCACGAACTTGAAGAAATCATTTGGATGCCATCCTTTGTCAAAAAATTATCAGCACAGTTTCCAGATAATCGAATCCCATCTTGTTACACTCCTTTTGCTTTCAATGCCATTGTCTTGGAGCAATTTCTGATCCTAATGACGTCGCTATATCTTAGTTACCAGTTTAACAACTATAGCATTTACGCAAGCATCATAATCGCTTATATCTACCATGTGTTCGGACATCTGATTCAGACAGTCGTTATTCGAAAATATGTGCCTGGGTTGTTAACGGGCATTTTAACAAGTTTGTTTGCTCTTTGCAATCTCAAAAATGAATTTCCAATTAAACTTTATGGTTACTCTCTTTTTACCTTCTTGGTTATTATTTTAAATCTTGTAGTATCATTTATGATTCTTCATAAAATCAGTCATAAAAAATAGTACTCAGGCAATCATATCTTAGAAAGGAAACCCTATGTTCTTCCCCATTCTTCTCGGCTTTTTTACAGCCTTCTTTGCCCTTGCTTTTGTTCTTCTTCACTTATTGGCCTCCCTTTCAGAATTTAAAAAGGGAAATCACACTTTAGGAAATACATTTCTCCTCATCGGAAGTAGCCTTGCGACCTTATCTCTCATCCTCTACTTCTTTTTACCGATTGTCTCTCTAGTCCTTTGGCTGATCGGATGTGGTTTGATTTGCTACGGAGCCTATTGGAATGGAAAACACAAAGGAAACTTCCACCCAGTCCACCACCTGATTCGGATGGGCATCGCTCTGGTGATTACAATTTTATTAGCTCTCATATAAGAAAAGCTCAGGTTTTCAAAAAACTTGAGCTTTTGTAGTTTCTATTTATTATGCCATCAACAGCATGAGAATAGGAATCACCACCATGGTTGCAAGGGTCGTTTCTGTCACCATGACGGCTGCATAGTCACTATCAGCTCCATAGAGTCTGGCAACAACTGGCGCATTGGTCATCACAGGCATAGCGGACTGGATGATAAAGACCTGCTTCATCAAACTTGGAAGAGGCACCCAGTAGACGATGGAGGCCATCAAGAGAGGGGCAACCAGAAAGCGACCTAGTAGAATCAATAGTTGCTCTTTTCCCAGAACCAACTGCTTCACACCTACATGAGACACTGACAAACCGATGAATATCATGGATAAGGGGGTTGTTAAATTGCCCAGGTACTGTAAATCACTGGCTAGAAAAGCTGGCAACTTGATCTGTAGCATCACCAAGACTAGTCCCAAGAGAAAGCCCATAAGGGGCGGAGAAAAGACTTTTTTCAGACTGGTTTTGAGATCAAACTGAGCTTCTCCCTCACCATCTCGCTGAATGAGATAAGTTCCCAAAGTCCAGAAAAAGGTCGTATTACACATGTAATAGATCAAAACATAGGGAATACTGGCATCTCCAAAGAGGGCTTGGTTAATGGGGAGTCCCACGAAGATGGTATTGGAGTTAAAAAACATGGAAATAAAGAGGCCACGACGGTCCTGTCTTACTGCAAAGATCCTTGCTACCCCTGTCGCGATGCCAAGTAAAATAACCATAGACAGGGCAGGAAATCGCAAGGCTGGCAACATTTTAAGTAGATCTGCTGCTGTGAAGCGTTGCGTAATGGTGTAGAGCATATAGCAGGGAAGAGCAACTTGAGTGACCAATTTAGCGAGTAGGCCACGCGACTTGTCATCGAACCAGCCTTTTTCACCAATGATAAAGCCCACTAAAATCATGCCCAGGATGACGAGAATCCCTGATATGCTCCTCAAAAAGATGTCCATGTTCTCCCCTTTTCTTTTTTAAATTTGAACTAAAAAAAAACATTTTTTACAAGTCTCAAAAACTACTCTAGTATATCATAAAAAGAGGTGGGGCAACATGCCCAACCTCATGCATTTTATTAATTGTCACTAATAACCCTTCTTAGCTGCCTTACTCCATTGGTACCAACCAACGAGACTGTTGATAAAGTAAATCAAGAAAAACCAATAAAATGGTGGGGACTATGGCGAAAATAGATGATTCAGTTAAAAAGAAAGTTCCAGAATTGCGATTTAAAGGATTCACGGATGAATGGGAACAGCGTAAGTTGGGAGACAAAGTTCGAATAGTGATGGGACAGTCTCCTAATTCAGAAAATTATACTGATGATCCTAATGGGCGCTAAAAATGCGAAGACCTATGAAGACCTATTTTGTATTAGTCAAACAAAAGATCCAAAAGAAATGGTATATGATTATGACCATGAAATAAAGTAAAACCAAACCGAGTGATCTGAGGAAGCACCCGATGATCATGAAACGTTATTAAACACAAAAGTCACCCATGTGAGTTCTTGCCAGAAGCTGAAGTTAATCCTTCAACCTGGAAAACCCGCAGAGGTGACTTTTTCTATACATCTCGATTTTTCTGGCAATAATCATTAACCGATAAATATGTCTGTGAATCACCCAGCGACTTCGCTATGTCCATAATCCGCGGTGGTAGTAATCCCACTCGCTGGACAAGTTCGTGATCGCTGAATAATTCCCGTGGACTGCCGGCGAAGCCAAACTTCCCGTGTTCCATAACATACACCGACTCAAACTCGGCGGCGACCCAATCCATGTCATGGGTGATGGTCACAACTTGGTGGCCCGAATCAGCCAACTGATGGAAAATTGCGGTCAACTTGCGCCGGCTTTCCCAATCAAGCGACATCATCGGCTCATCAAATAAATAAATCGCCGGATCCACTGCCAAAACTGTGGCAACGCTCAACAGCTTGCGTTCCGACAATGACAGGTCATATGGACTTTCAGCTGTTTTATCATCCAAGCCAACTCTTTTTAGAGCCGCTAAAGCCCGCCTCGTAATCGTGTCGTGGTCATCCATGACCTGCGCGACACTCCACTCCACCTCTCGTTGAACGGTCGGGTTGAAAAGCTGATCGTCAGGATTCTGAAAAGTAATCCCAACCTTCAGTAACTTTTCGACTGGTTTAAGATCATTAAAATTTTCTCCATCGATCTTAATCACACCGGTTTGTGGTGTCAGCAAGCCCGTCAACAATTTGAAGAGCGTTGATTTGCCGGCACCATTTTGGCCGACAATCGCCACCATCGGATCGGCGAAGTGTTTGTCTTCAACATCCAAGCTAAAGGACCGTTCCGGATAAGTGAACGTCAGGTGGTTCAGTTCAATTGTGGACATAAAAAACCTCCTTCAGTTCAGCGTCATTCACCGGATACCGGCCATCAGCCAAGTGCCAATCCATTTTTTGAGCAAGTTGCTGGATTGTCGGGGCTGGAATCTGCCAGTCAGCTGCCAAATGATTAAACACCTCACCCGGCCTGCCCTGGGCTACCATTTGACCCTCGTGCAGCACCCACACAACGTCGGCAACTTCGCACAAATCGTCAATTTCACTGGTGACAATGAAGACAGTCGTCTCTTTGACTTGGGCCAGCCATTGGAAAAATTGTCGGCGGCCAAGGGGATCCATCTGACTGGTCGGATCATCCATAATCAAAACAGCCGGGTTAGCCGCAATCGCCGTGGCAATTGCCAACCGCTGGCTCTGACCACCGGAAAGGCTATCGGGACGCAAATTCAGCTGTTCAATCAGCCCCATTTGCGTGGCAACTTCTTCAACCCGTTTTTGAATCAGTACTTCAGCCATTCCCTGATTAATCAAGTCAAAGGCGATTTCATCGGCAACTGTGTCTGCCAACCCGCTTAGTTGGCCAGCTGGATTTTGCAGTACAACTCCATTCATGGCATTATAAACGGGCCAATTGTCGGACACTCGCTGGCCAAACATGTGCCAGTCGCCCTCAATCTCAGCAGACACCATTTTGGGAATGACCCCTGCCAGAACACGGCACAAAGTCGATTTGCCGGAGTGACTATTCCCGATAATCCCAACCACCTGGCCGGTATGAACCTCCGCGTTAATCTGACGCAGTTGTGGTTGCTCAGTACCCGGATAACGGGTGGTCAAATTTTCAATTACAATCCGTTTATCTTCGTCCATATCTTCCATCCAATCAATAAAATTGCCAATCCAGTCAGACCAATGTGCAGCGTCCGCGACAGGCGATACACGCGCTGGGAGGTTCTGACAGTCCGGTTGAGATTATCAAAACCTCTCAGCTGGAGAGAAATCGACCGCGTCATCGATTGATCCAAGGTCTTAATCACCAATGGAATTAGAACCGGCAGGACTGACTTTAATTTCTGAATCAACGTTTTTTGCGGATTGGTTCCGCGAACTTTTTGTGCCTGCTGGATTTTCCGCATATTGCGCATCATTTCCGGCAAAATATAACACACCGACATCAGAACGTAGACGGTTTTATAAGACAATCCGGACAGTTCCAAATAGGCCGCGTTTTCTGAAATACTCGTGGTCACCATAAAAAAGCCACTGGTCAAAATAATCACCAATACTCGACAACCCAGAGTGGTGGCGTAAATCAGGCCTTCTTTGTAGAACGACACCCCAAGCACAGAAAACAGCACAGTTTGATTCCGACTGTAAAATAACCCTTGGATGATCAGCATGGTGCAAATCATAAACAGGCTGAATCCCAGCGCCTTAAAGATGGTAGAACTCAATTTGGAAAATAACAATAGCAGTGTTGCGACAAGAATTAATCCGGCCTGAAGCAATAAATTCATACTGGCAAAGCTCAACAACGTCATGTCCAAGATGAACAAGAGCTTAGTAATCGGATCGATCACCTGGTACCACTTGAGCTTGACCCGTGGCGCTCCAGAAATCAATGTTTGATCAGTCATCATTTATCACCGCTAAAGAAGTGCACCATCCGCTTCGGCAGCTGACGATAGATGAAGAATGCCAGGTAGGCCACACAGACTTTATCCAAAATATCCAAGACAAACTCATCGGTAAATGAGGCCAGCCACTTTGGTGCATGATTGGCGGACATTACCGCAAACAATGAGTCACCCCAAGCGATACCGGTCTGACCACCCCAAAAGATGAGGTTGAGTGGCGTTGAAATGGCAGCTGAAATGATGGCAATAATAATAGCAGAAACAAATACTCGTCGCGCTGACGAGAACCACCCATTGGCGTGCAAAACTCCGACAGCAATCCCAATTCCGATGCTGGTAATCGCATACACGGTTGAAATTGGCGATAAGGTCAGCCCATAGATCACGTTGTTGATGAAACCACTGATGGCACCGGCAACCGGCCCAGCCAACATGCTGGCAAGAAAGGTTCCCAAAGACCCCAGCCAAACGGGCAACTTTAACCCCTCCGCCAAGGCTTTGGCAACATAGTTAATCCCCACGGCAGCGGGAATCAAAGTCATGGTGGCAGCACTTAACTTAAATTTCCACATACTGGTACGATGAATCGGTTCTGTTTTCATAATCTTCTCCTTTTGTTTTTAAAGAGCCGTGTCTGTTTAGACTTTCGGACGCAACGCTCTATAGATTTTTGATTTGAACCGCTTCTCCTTTCACAGATCCCTTAGTCGACATCAGGGATTCTCTTGAAAAGGATTGTTCAACAGTTCACAACTAATCATACGCCGATTTTCATAGAAGTCAAGAATTTTCTGAAGTTTTCTTGAAAACGTTCGGGAATTGAAAAAAGCTACACAAAGCTAGAGGAAATTGCCCTTACTAAGTCATAAAAAAGACTTCATCTTATCCTAGATTGGTGAAGTTTTTTGATTTTTCTTCTTATCTCGTACCCACAGCATAGCTAGTCCAAAAAGGTGACTACCAAACAAGGCAGTCACAAAAATCAGCTTACCCCTATCTGGATAAGTAAGGGGGAGGCTGCTAAAGCCATAGCGAGCCCACTCGATAAAGATCGGATGCGAAAAGTAAAGGGCTATACTCATTTGCTTTAAATACTGTAAATCATAGCTTTTCAAAAAGGACGATCGCAGGCAGGAATTGACCAAATAAACGGTCACAAAAGGAAGAAGAAAGAAAAAGTTCTTATCAATTCCTTCGTGTTGAAAAATGATGATTCCTTCTAGGCAGAGCAAACCAAAAGCAAAGGCTAGCTTTTGCCAACGGTGAATGCTAAAAGCTTGTGCATGAAAATGATCATACAAATAGTAACCCATATAGATAAAAATGGGCGTGTAAAAGAGACCATTTCGCGCTGTAAAAAATAAATTGCTGTAGAGCTGGTAACCCTTGAGAAGACTTGTGGTGTCCAGATAAGCCGAATAGGTCTCGATCAAGCCCCAGCAGTAAAGAAGAAAAGTGATCACCCCCGTCCAAACCATGCCTAGGCGTTTGACTAATTGATTGACCAAAAACAAGCCCAGTAGAAAGGCCGGAATATACCAGAGTTGGTAGCACATTCCCAAGTAGATCAGAGCTACGAACACACCAGCCGGAAAGAGATAAACAGGAAGATGAAGACTAGAGAAAAAGAGCCAAGCATAAGGAAGGTAAACAAAACTCCAAAACAAATAGGTTTTTACAATTTTGGCCAGATAGGCCTTCATTTTCTGAGAATTCCCTAGTGATTGCCTAAGGAAAAAGCTGGCACTGACGATAAAAAATGGCACCGCTAGCCGGCCGAGCATACTCTTAAGACCAAAATGCAGTGGCTCATAGGAGGTCAAGCGACCACTATGCACCAATATCACTGCAATCGCAAACAGGTATTGAAAGAGACTAATACTAGAAGTATTATAGAGGGGATTTTTTGGCATGTTCCTACTCCTTGCCCAAAGCAGTTTCTATGGTTATTTTAGCATGAAAGGGAAGGTCAAGCAAGGAATCTTACATCCTTATCTACCTTTTTTCCTCTATTTTTGATATACTCAAAGCATGCATAAACAAACCATCATTGATTTTAAAGAGCTTGGTTTACGCCACCTTTTCACCAAGCCCATAAAGGAATTAAAAACTAGAAACCTCGACCAGGTAGAGGTTCTTCTTAAAGAAGTCGAAGCCTACCAAGAGAAAGGCTTTTATGCAGTCGGCTATGTCAGCTATGAGGCTGCTCCTGCTATTGAGAAGAAGTTTGCTGTCCATCCAGCCCCTCTCATGGGAGAGTATCTCCTCTATTTTACGATCCACGAGGAGGTCGAAACCCTTCCTTTTCCAGAGGACTATGAAGCAGTGGATCTTCCAGCCAATTGGAAGGAAGAGGTAGAGGCACCTGCTTATCAAGAAGCTATCGAGACCATCCATCACCATATCCGCCAGGGAGATACCTACCAGGTCAACTACACTGTCCAGCTTTCTCAAGAGCTAAAGTCTGACCCTTTGGCCATCTACAACTGCTTAGTGGTTGAGCAAAAGGCCCATTACAATGCCTTCATCCAGCACGATGATGTCTCCATCCTCTCCATTAGCCCTGAGCTCTTTTTTGAGCAAGACGACCGGCTACTGACCACGCGCCCTATGAAGGGAACGACGCGCCGTGGTCTCACAAACCAAGAGGATCTTCAAGAGGCTGCTTGGTTAGAAGCCGATCCGAAAAATCGAGCAGAAAACATGATGATCGTCGACCTCCTCCGCAATGACATGAACCGAATTTCGGAGATTGGAAGTGAGCAGGTGACCCATCTTTGCCAAGTTGAGCAATACTCCACCGTTTGGCAGATGACCTCGACCATTGAAAGTCGCTTGCGATCTGAGATCGACCTGGTCCAAACCTTCCGAGCTCTCTTTCCTTGTGGCTCGATTACAGGGGCACCGAAGATCTCCACTATGGAAATCATCCAAAAGACGGAGAAGGCTCCTCGAGGTGTCTACTGTGGAACGATCGGCATCCTTCTTCCAAGAGGGAAACGGATTTTTAATGTAGCCATCCGGACCCTTCAAATGCAAGGAAATCAAGCCATCTATGGCGTAGGAGGAGGCATCACTTGGGACAGTAAGTGGGAAAGTGAATACCAGGAAACCAAGCAAAAATCGGCTGTTCTTTACCGGCAAGAGCCTCGCTTTGAGCTCCTGACGACTGGCCGCATCCACCAAGGAGAGTTGACTTTCCTGGAGCAACATCTAACCCGTTTGAGAGAGGCTAGTCGCTACTTTGCCTATCCTTATGATGAGCAAAAACTCCTGAAAGAACTTCAAGAAGAGCTTGCTCATTTGGAGTCCAACCTTGACTATCGTTGTCGGATTGCCTTGCAAAAAAACGGTACCTTCCACCTAGAGATCACAGAGCTGACCGACTTGCCAGCTAGCTATCTACAGGCCCAACTGACCGAGCAGAAGCTTAATTTAGCGACGCCATTTACTTATTTCAAAACGAGTCAGAGAGACCATCTCTGCCAGTCAGATCACGAGCAAATTTTCCATCTGCCAGATGGAACCTTACTGGAGACGACGATTGGCAATCTGGTGCTGGAGATAGAGGGACAACTCTATACCCCACCAGCTCACCTCCCCTTACTCGATGGCATTTATCGGCGCCATCTTCTTGAGACCCAGCAAGTTGAAGAAAAACTCTTAACTCTGAACGATTTAACAGACGCTGATCGTATTTATGCCTGCAATGCTCTTCGTGGTCTCTACGAACTCGATTTTCAAAGAAAGGATTCCTGATGAAACTGATTTTTTTACATGGACTAGGGCAAGATGTCCTCTCTTGGCAAGGAGTCCAATTTGCACTTTCACCCTTGCACTCCAAAACTTTTGATATTTTCTCCCATCCAAAAGAAAGCTATCGGGAAGTCAAAGAAAGGTTGACGGAGCGCCTCCAGCAAGAAAGCGAACCCTTTATTCTGATAGGACTCTCACTAGGTGGCGTGCTCGCTCTTGATCTCTCCAGACAAGACTTCCCGCAACTCAAGGGCTTGGTCCTTGCAGGAACACAATACAAACTCAACACCAATCCCCTCTATCGGCTCCAGATCCTTCTCTTTCGTCTACTTCCCAAGCATGTCTTTGAAAAACAAGATGCCAATAAACAACAGATGCTTCAAATCTTGACCGAATTAAAAGGACTCAATTTAACCGATACCGTTAAAGCTTGCCCTCTCCCTAGCTTGGTTGTTTGTGGTAGCAAAGATTGGGCCAATCAATCTTCTTCTAAAAAATTGGCCAAACTCCTGCCAAAAGGTCGCTATCAAGAAATCGCAAACGGAGGCCATCTACTCAATACCGAGAAACCCTATGAACTGGCCCAAGCCATCAAAGAGTTTGTCGCTGGGTTTTAAAATGAAGAGGCTGGGACAAAAGTCCTAGCCTCTCAATTATTTTTGGATTGTCGAGCAAGACGCAGTGGTTGAGTGGGCTCTACTACGCTGATTTCATCAGCTTTTACAGCCCTACTCAACTGTGCGGAGGTGGGACGACGAAATCGAATTCTAACGAATTACCGATTTCTGTCCCACTCTCTTTTTTTAGAAATATTTGAGAATTGCTTGATAGTTATTTGAAAAGCAAGCTGTATACTAAGAGTGTAAAGAAAACAACTAGTCATTTGGACGAAGGAGAAAACCATGGAAAAAGTATTAGAAATTTCCCATTTGAGTAAAAAATTTGGTCAACAATACGCCTTAAATGATGTGAATCTCACCATTCGCAAAGGCGACGTCTACGGCCTGATCGGTAAAAACGGGGCTGGGAAAACCACCCTCATCAAAGTCATCACCCAGCTGATTCAAGAAACTGACGGAAGCGTCTCTCTCTTTTCTTCTACAAATCGCTCCCAGTGGACCCAAGCTCTGAAACGGGTCGGATCCGTGATTGAAAGTCCCGTGGCCCACAAGCATATGACCGCTTATCAAAACCTAGTCTATTATTGCAAGGCTCGCCATATTCCCAATCCCGACCAGGTCATCAAAGAAAACCTGAACTATGTCGGCCTGAATAATACGGGTAAGAAGAAATTCCGCGATTTTTCACTAGGGATGAAACAACGGTTGGGAATTGCGATTGCGCTCATTGCCAAGCCCGATTTCCTCATTTTGGATGAACCCATCAATGGTCTCGATCCAGTCGGAATCAAGGAATTCCGTCAGATGATCAAGCGCCTCAATGATGAACTCGGCATGACCATCCTCATTTCCAGTCACATCCTCTCTGAACTCTATCTTGTTGCCAATCGTTTTGGTATTGTCGACCAAGGACACCTGATCAAAGAAATTAGCAAGGCTGAATTCGAAGAACAAGGAGAAGACTACATCATCCTCAAGACCAGTCAGCTAGCCCTTGCGAGTCAATTGATCCAGGATCAACTCCATCACCGTATCAAGGTCATCGATAAGGATGGAGAAATCCATATCTTCGGACAGACTCACGATATTAAAGTCATTGTCAAAGCCCTCGTTCAAGCGGATATTGACGTGGACGAAATCTACTATGCCCGCCAAGATCTGGAAAAATTCTTTACGGACTTGGTAGACTAATCAACCCACCGTCTTGTATTACTTATCCCACATATTTCATTTAGGAGATTTATCATGTTGCATACCATTCAAGCAGATTTTTACAGACTTTTTCGCTCCAAAGGTTTTTGGATTACAGAAGCCATTCTCGTTCTCAACATCCTGTTTGGAGTCATCTTTGGAGCTACCGGCCACGTCGGCGTCAATACGGAATCCAAATTACCCCAAGCAACCGAAGTTTGGACAGGCTTTAAAGCTTTGACCAACTACTCTTCCAGCATCAGTGTGACTATCCTCTTTACCATTATTGTCATCACCTTGGTCCTGGGAACAGACTTAACGCAAAACTTATACAAGAATAGCCTGGCCTATGGTGTTTCGCGTACCAGCTACTACTTTGCCAAAAGCGCCGTTGTCCTGACCATTGCTCTCTTTCAATTTCTTGTTTCTTATGGTCTCGTCTTCTTGATCGCGACTCTCTACAATGGACTTGGCACCATGCCAGAGCACTTCCTTGCTCATTTTGGACTGACCGTGCTGATTCAGTTCCTTTCCACCTTGGCTTGGGTCAGTATTATTTCCTTCCTCCTCTACGCTAGCCAATCCATCACCTTGGCCTTCGTTGGCTACTTCATTGGAAATATCCTCTTAAGTCTACCTGCGCTTTTCTTTAAAGATATTGATATTCTCCACTATTTAAACTTGGAATTCCAATATTCCATGGTTCAAAGTACGACAGCAACGAACAACACTCTCTCGATTGCCCTTGGATTCATCCTTGTTTTTGGCTTCCTAGGACTGACTACTTTCAAACACAAAGATTTATAACAAAAAGGCTTGAGCGGTGCTCAAGCCTTTTTTCTTAATGTAATGTTCAAAACAAACCAATCTGCCTCCGTTGCCAATTGCAAGTCCCCGCCTAAGATCTCTACAAAATTTTGAATAATGTAGAGACCCAAGCCAGAAGACTCCTCTGTATCCGAGAGATTTTCAGAGTAGAATCGACTAGCCAATTGGTCTAAGTGCTGGATCGGTTGTTGCACAATATTGCGCAGATCGACCCGAATCGTGTCCGCGTCTGAGGTCAAGGTCAAACGGGCCTGCTCCTTTCCATGTTTGAGGACATTGCTGAGCATATTTTGCAAGAGGCGCTCCCAGAGCTCTGGATCCGTAGCATAATGAAGATGCTCCTCCATCTCCACTTCTAAGTCAATCCCCGCTTCAGACAAGCTATCATAATACTGGAACAACTGCTGGGTCAGGACTTGGCTGAGATCGACGTCTGAAATCCGAGGCTGAATTGCTCCCTCCATCAAGCGTCTGTATTCCAAGAGAGATTCCAGGCGTTTTGAGACGACTTGAAGATTGGAAGCAATTTTCTTCAGCTTTTCCTCCTCCTGCGTCCCACCCTTGATGATTTGTTGGGTATAGCCAGATGCAATGGTCAAAGGCGTCCGAATATCATGAGCAATATTACTGATGGCCATATCCAAGGTCTTTTTCTCTTGAAAGGCAATCCGATTGGTCCGCTCGATCTGATCAAAGAGATCACTGACCTGCTTGGTCAAGGCGACCAATTCTTTTTTTGAAACACGTGACGTTAACCGTACTCCACTCCCATTTTGGAGCTTCTGTTGAATCTGCTCCTGCAAATCTTTGAGAGCAGAGAGTAGGCGAAGGTAGCCCAGTCCCAAGAGAAGGACAAGGACGACAAGAATTAGAACTAAAACCCACATTACTTGTCTCCTTTCAAGCGAACACCCAAGCCCCAGACCGTTTCAATATAGTCCTCATCTGGGTCAAGCTGGGCAATTTTCTTTCGAAGATTGCTTAATTGGGCATTGAGGGTATTGTCTCCAGGCAGATAGACTTCTTCCCAGACAGCTTCATACAATTCTTCTTTGGTGAAAATCTTCTTTGGATGCGCCAGCAAGGTCTCAAAAATTTGAAATTCTTTTTTGCCCAATCGAAGCGTCTGTTCGCCGGACTCCAGTTCAAAGGTTTCTGGATTTAAGACCAAATTCTTAAAGGATCGCTTTTGCGACGCTTGAGATTCCTGTGCTACCGTCGGTTGATTTCTCAACTGCACCGTCACCCGAGCCGCCACTTCGTCCAGATTAAAGGGCTTGACAATATAATCATTGGCACCTGCAAGGAGATACTGGCTAATGAGGTGTTTGTCTCCCAGAGCGGTCATCATGATAACCGGTGTCTGACTCTGCAAACGGATCTCCTCAAGGACCTGATCCCCATTTTTCCCTGGAAGCATGATATCCAGAAGGACCAAATCAACGGCTTCTTGCTGGAAGAGCCGCAGCCCTTCTGTACCTGAAAAAGCCTGAAGGACCTCATGATCTTCACTTAAGAGACTGTATAAAATTTCTTGGATATCATTATTATCCTCGATTAATAAAATCCGTGTCACTTGCCTCGCTCCTTTTTTCTTTTCTTGCGAAATCAGTTCTATTCCCCTAGCCTATCAAATAAAGGGACCTTCGTCAATGAAAATCTGATAAAATTCTATTGTACCCAGCTAGATCTGCATGTTAGATCATCACAAGATGAACTTGACGATCTTTTCTTTCAAAGGGTATAATAGGACCAATGACACAATAGGGAGACTCATCTATGAAAAATAATGCTAAAACTAAAATCAGTCTTGTATCCATCCTTGTCATCCTGGGCGTTGCTGCAAGAATGATGCGAGTCATCCACCGCCAGCAAATCAGGGAGCAAAACAGACAAACCATTCAAACGACTAAAAAGGTTGCAGAGTTTCAGAAAACACTAGACGAGGAAGAAACGAAGAAACGCAACGAAACCTTCAACAAGATTTATAATGAATCCCTTGTTCGGAATAAGTTTGAGAATTGGCAAAAAGTCGATGAACTCCATGGTTTGGGACAAAGAACTGGGCAATTTTATATCTATAACTTTGAAAAAAAAGAAGAGATTCTCTTAGAGAATACTGATCAAGCATTTGTTCTACCAATTCGAGACAAGAGTGATAACGTCACATTTCAGGCTATCTTTGCCCACAAGGACGGTCAGTGGCACATCATGAAGCCAGACGGAAGTTCTCAGTTGCAACTAGGAGCAGCCAACATTTCCGCTGAATCTAAGTTTGTCATCGAGAACAATGTCTTAGATTACGACCAGTAAATCCGTAATGACTTGGCTAAACTACATACAAAAAGCTTAGGACCCCAGCTTGTGGTTGGGATTCTAAGCTTTTTCGTTGAGAGGAGAAAGTCGGCCAGCAAGTACCGAAAACTTTTATTCAACAGAAGCCCCATTGGTCGCAATGACTTCTTTGTACCAATAGAAGGATTTCTTACGTGAGCGGGCCAAGCTTCCCTTGCCTTCGTTGTCCCGGTCGACATAGATAAAACCGTAGCGCTTCTTCATTTCTCCTGTCCCGGCAGAGACGAGGTCAATACAGCCCCAAGTCGTATAGCCCCAGAGGACAACACCATCTTCATGGATGGCCTCCCGCATGGCCTTGATGTGGGCAGCCAGGTAATCAATCCGGTAGTCATCCTCAATCTCCCCGGCTTCATTTGGGGTATCAACGGCACCTAGTCCATTTTCTACGATAAAGAGAGGTTTTTGATAACGATCCCAGATGGTGTTCAGCGTAATGCGGAGACCAAGAGGGTCAATCTGCCAACCCCATTCTGAGCTTTCTAGGTAGGGATTCTTCAGAGAGGCAAAGATATTGCCCGCTGTTTTTTCCCTTTCAGCTGGATCCCCTGAAGCGACCCGACTGGCATAGTAGGAGAAGGAAATAAAGTCAACTGTATGGTCTTTCAACAATTGAAGGTCCTGTTCCGTCATCTCGACCGTGATCCCCTGACGCTCCCACTCTTTCTTGGCATAGTTAGGGTATTCCCCACGCGCCTGCACATCGATAAAGAAATAGTTCTTACGATCTTCTTCTAGACCAGCCCATACATCCCGCGGAGCACAGGTATGCGGATAGTTTTGACCCGCTGCTAGCATACAGCCGACCTTATTGTTAGGATCAATCTCATGGGCTAGCTTGGTAGCAATGGCTGAAGCGACCAATTCATGGTGAGCCGCCTGGTATTTGACTTGCTCCTCATTCTCCCCTTCTTCAAAGCAGAGACCCGCTCCCATAAAAGGCGCATGGAGGATCATATTGATCTCATTAAAGGTTAGCCAGTATTTGACCAAGCCCTTGTAGCGAGTGAAGAGGGTCCGACAGAGACGTTCATAACATTCCAACATCTTACGACTGCGCCAACCTCCATACTCGGTAATCAAATGCATGGGACAGTCAAAGTGGGTAATGGTCACCAAGGGTTCAATGCCATACTTGTGGCACTCCTTAAAGAGGTCTTCATAGAACTGTAGCCCTGCTTCATTCGGCTCTAGTTCATCTCCTTTAGGGAAGATCCGAGACCAGGCAATGGACAAACGATAGGTTTTAAAGCCCATTTCCCCAAAGAGGGCAATGTCTTCCTTGTAGCGATGGTACATATCAATGCCATCTTTAGCCGGATAAAAATAGCCCTCTTCAAAGTCGAACATCTTTTTCTGACCCGTAATAATAGCATGCCGATCAGGCCCAATCGGCACCACATCCACATTAGCCAAGCCACGGCCATCTTCATTATAAGCTCCCTCACACTGGTTAGCAGCCGTCGCACCACCCCAAAGGAAACCATCTGGAAATTGAAGTTTGTCGGTCATCTCTCTGCCTCACTTGATTTGATAGTTCTATTATACCCTTCTCTTTCCAAAAAATCCTACAAGATCCTATGAAAAACTGATACTATTCTAAGGTATTTGCTACTCTCATACAAGAAAAAAGACCGGATTGCTCCGACCTTTTTAAGTTCCACTCCAAGAACGTTTAAATTTTTTGATAATAGAATTACCTATTTCATACGATAAAAATCAATCACTAGACCAGCAGGGCCTTTAACTAGCAGAGATTCTGTTCCCCAATCGGTTACAACTGGACCGTTTAAAACCTGGATACCAAGCTCTTTCAATCGTTTGTAGTTCTGGTCTACATCCTCAACCTCGACATGAAGAATGATTCCTGACTGGAAATTTTCCAAAGGTATCAAATGGTTTTGGGATAACATGAGACAGTGACTGCCAATCGTGAACTGAGCAAAATTTTGGTCAACATAGTCCGCCTTTTTGTCCAAGATACGTTCCAAGCTAGCACAGACTTGAGGAACATTTGAAACGATAATATCTAATTGATTTAAATTCATTTACTATCCTCCAGAAAAAGACCGGATTGCTCCGATCTTTTAAGTTCGTCTCTATGAAAATCAATGAATAAACAAGGCGGAACCAAGTTTGATGGTAAAACTTTGCTCATCAAACTACGAAAAATCCTTTGGGACTTTTTCTAGGCTCCGCACTAGATTCCATCATTGAAAATTAAGGTTTCAATGATGGAATCGTCGGCAGTAACCTAATAAAGAAGTCTACAATATTTACATTTGATTTTCGACGAGCAGAATTATTTGATTGCGCGTGATTGCAACCCTTCTTCTTCCAAGAAGAGACGGAATGGTACAAGCTCTTCAGCTTCGTATTTTTCTTTGAAGGCTTTAATAGCTTCTTCTGAGTGTTGTTTT
Source organism: Streptococcus mobilis (assembly GCF_059727625.1). Classification (NCBI taxonomy): domain Bacteria; kingdom Bacillati; phylum Bacillota; class Bacilli; order Lactobacillales; family Streptococcaceae; genus Streptococcus; species Streptococcus mobilis. The sequence goes on along the minus strand of NZ_AP041823.1, from coordinate 462,633 downwards.
GGATCCAATTCAAGTACTTCTACTGGAAGTGGACGATGTGGAGTGATGTGAGCATCGATAACAACAGTTTTACCTTCTTTGTTCAATTTAACAGCTTCAGCAACGACTGCGTCGATGTCTTCGATACGGTCAACTGTAAATCCAATAGCTCCTTGAGCTTCAGCGATTTTCGCATAGTCAGCATTAGGGAAGTCACAACCAAACAAGTGTTTGTTTGTGTCTTCGTATTTGTCCTTGATGAAGGCATATTTACCATTTGAGAAGACAACGTTGATAACTGGAAGGTCGTATTGAACGTTTGTGATAACGTCTGGGTAGCACATGTTGAATGCACCGTCACCCATGATGTTCCATACTTGGCGATCTGGATTGTCTTTCTTAGCAGCGATACCACCAGGAAGGGCAATACCCATTGTCGCAAAGAGTGGAGATGTACGCCACATGTTCTTAGGTGTCATGTGAAGGTGACGAGTAGATGTTTGAGTAGTGTCACCTACGTCGATTGAATAGATCGCATCTTGATCAGCATGTTTGTTGATTGCATTGTAAACTTGATACAATTGCAATTCACCCTCAGTTTTACCTTCGAGTTTGTTCATGTAATCACGCCAGTTTTGGTTATTCTTAACGTTTGCACGCCACCATGGAGTAGATTCAACTGGATTCACTTTGACAAGGATTGCTTTGGCTGCTTGACCTGCATCCCCAAGGATTGAAGCGTCCAGAGCATGGCGTTTACCAAGTTTGTAAGGATCGATATCCACTTGGATGAATTTTTCAGTGTTCTTGAAGGCTTCGTAAACTTCAGCAAATGGGAAGTTTGAACCAAGGAAAAGAACAGTGTCTGCTTCAAAGACCACTTCGTTGGCTGGTTTCCAACCAACACGGTATGCAGAACCTGTCAAACCTTCGTAGTTCCATTCGAAGGCCTCGAAGTTTTTACCAGTTGTAATGATTGGTGCTTTAATTTTACGAGACAATTCAGTGATCACATCACCCGCACCAACTCCACCGAAACCAGCGTAGATCACTGGGCGTTCAGCATTGTTCAAGATTTCAACAGCTTTATCGATTTCCACTTCGTTCAAGGCAGGAGCGATAAAGTGACGTTCATAAGAACCTGATCCGTAGTAAGAGTTTTCGTCGATTTCTTGGAAACCAAAGTTTACTGGAATTTCAACAACGGCTGGACCTTTTTTAGAAACGGCAGCACGGCAAGCTTCATCGATTACTTTTGGCAATTGTTCTGCGTAAGCTACACGTTTGTTGTAAACAGCGATACCGTTGTACATTGGGTTTTGGTTCAATTCTTGAAAAGCATCCATGTTCAATTCATTAACTGGACGTGATCCAAGAATGGCAAGGAATGGAGTGTTATCCATAGCTGCATCGTAAACACCGTTGATCAAGTGAGTCGCACCAGGTCCACCTGAACCAACTGCAACCCCGATAGAGCCACCAAATTTAGCTTGCATAACCGCTGCAAGAGCACCAGTTTCTTCGTGACGAACTTGCAAGAAACGGATATCTTTGTCTTCAGCCAAAGCGTCCATAAGTGAGCTAAGTGTTCCAGATGGGATACCGTAGATCGTATCTACGCCCCATGTTTTCAATACATTAAGCATTGCTACAGATGCAGTAATTTTCCCTTGAGTCATTCTAACTCTCCTTTAAATCTATTTTGATCCTTTAAAAATGTAGCATAGCGCTTCTACTCCATCTTTGCGATCAGGTTTCGTTTTGAAAATGAGTTTTTTCTGACATTTCTCATGAAAACGATTTACAAAACGATTACAGTATTAATTTATCACAAAGAGAGTCACATGTATAAGAATCTGCTCAGAGATGCTCAATCCCTATTACATAACAGATGCTGATTTTGAGAAAATTTCACAAACTATAGTAGAATAGGATATTTTATTATAATTTGCATGCACCTCTAAGGCTTGTAGCTGTAGGAAATCGAACAAAAAGAGGCTGGGACAAAAGTCCTAGCCTCTTAACTGTTTTTGGATTGTCGAGCAAGACGCAGTGGTTGAGTAGGCTCTACTACGCTAATTTCATTAGCTTTTACAGCCCTACTCAACTGTGCGGAGGTGAGACGACGAAATCGAATTCTAACGAATTACCGATTTCTGTCCCACTCTCTTTTTGTTTCATTTAATCAATTTTCGCAACATTGAGAAGCAGAGAGCTAATCAAAACAGACAAAGAACTAAGGGCCATGGCAAGACCTGCTAGTTCTGGATTGAGGGTCAATCCCAGTCCTACAAAGACTCCAGCAGCAATTGGAAGCCCAAGGAGATTGTAGATAGAGGCCCAGAAGAGATTGAGTAAAATCCTGCGGAAGGTCTTTTGACTCATGTCAAAGGCGCGCACAACGCCAAGCAAATCATTTTGCGTGAGCACGATGCCACCGGACTCGATCGCAATATCCGTTCCAGATCCCATAGCGATCCCCACATCCGCGATCGAGAGAGCTGGAGCATCATTGATCCCATCTCCAACAAAGGCGACCTTGCTAGTTTCTTGCAGTTTTTGGATGGCGCTAGCTTTTTCTTGAGGAAGGACATCAGCAATGACGGTGTCAATTCCCACTTGCTTAGCAATAGCTTGGGCCACCCGTTCATTATCCCCCGTTAACATGACCGTTTTCAAGCCCCGTTCTTTGAGCTTTTTGATCGCTTCTTTTGAGCTGGCCTTCGGAGCATCTTGAATGGCAATCAAGCCAATCACTTGCCCATCCACAGACAAACTGATCACTGTTTTGGCCTGTTCTTGCAACTCTACCATCCGTTTTTCAAGCTCCGGATCCATCGCTGTCCCGTCATGAAGTTTACCATTTCCCAAGGTCACCAACTGCTGGTCGATCTGACCTTGGACCCCTTTTCCTTCAATCGCTTGGAAGTTTTCCACAGGGGATAACACCAAACCTTTTTCTTCTGCTTGGGATAACACCGCTTGGGCTAGTGGATGTTCTGAAAAAGTTTCAAGACTAGCAGCCAGTGTCAAGACACGCGCTTCATCTCCTACAACATCGGTTACAAGTGGTTGACCAATAGTAATAGTCCCTGTCTTATCAAACACAACGGTTTGAATCTTTTGCACTTCTTGAAGAACTGTTCCATTTTTAATCAGAACCCCCATCTTGGCACTACGGCCGGTTCCGACCATCAGGGCTGTTGGGGTTGCTAAACCAAGGGCACAAGGACAGGCAATAATGAGGACAGAGACTGCATAGAGCATGGCCTCTTGAAGCGACGCGCCCAGAAGCACGGACCAAACCCAGAAAGTCGCAATGGCCAAAATCGTCACCACTGGAACAAAGATACCTGAAATCTTATCCGTCAAATCTTGAATAGGAGCACGACTGGATTGGGCCATTTTGACAAAGTCCACAATTTGAGATAAGAGGGTCTCACTACCGACTTTTTCAGCCTTAAAGAGAATGGTCCCATTGCTGTTGATAGTGGAGCCGATCACTGCATCACCAACTGATTTTTCCACAGGCAAGCTTTCACCTGTCACCATCGACTCATCAATGGTCGTACTTCCTTCTACAATCGTCCCATCAACCGCGATCTTTTCCCCAGGACGGACCCGAATCAAGTCACCAATTTGGATATCTTCTGCCGCCACCTCGACATAGTTCCCATCACGGAGAACTTGAGCTGTTTTTGCCTGCAAATCCAACAACTTTTCCACAGCCTCGGAGGCATTGTTACGCATCCGTTCTTCAAAGATTTGTCCTAAGAGGATAAAGAAGATGATAAAACCCGCAGCCTCAAAGTATACTGGCTGACCAGTAAAAAGGGCAAATACACTATAGACATAGGCTACTAGGGTTCCAAGAGCTACCAAGGTATCCATATTGGAATGGTGCTTCTTAAATGAGGCCCAGGCACTCTTGATAAAAGGAACTCCTGCTACCAACATGATCGGCGTTGTCGCTAGAAAGTTTCCCCAGCGATTGACTGGATGGGAGACAAGTCCTGCCCACATCCCGATCATCAAGATTAATAAAGGAAGGGTAAAGATACTAGTAATCCAAAAGCGATCCCGTAAACTTAAGACACGACGGCGTTTTTCCACAACCGTGTAGGAACCCTTTTGCATCTTCATTCCACATGAAAACTCGAAGTCCCCTGTTTCTGTCGGGGTAAAGGATATCACCTTATCCACACCGACTTCCAAAGGCTCTAAAATCCCCTGATCTTCAAACAAAATTTCCTTGTAACAGCCGGAAGGATTGACCCGATGGAAGGTGATTTCAGCAGGGATCCCTTTTTGAAGTTGAAATTCTTTGGGACTATAGCCCTTTTCTGCTGTAATACGGATCTTTTGCACTCCGTTTTCCACAACTGCTTTTTGTTTTTCTACCATACCTAACTCCTTTATTCCACAATCATTTGACCATGCATCATGTTCATTCCACATGAAAACCCATATTCGCCCGCTTTTTCTGGCGTAATTTCAATGACATGTTTTTCACCTAAAGGCAAATCTTCATGAACGCCAAAGTCTGGAAAGATCACTTGAGCCAGACATGAAGATGGATCCTTGCGATTAAAGATGATCCGGGCTGGAACATTCTTTTTCAGGACAATGGTTTCAGGCGAATAGCCCCCCATGACTTCGACTTCAATTTCTTGATAACCTGATTTCTGACGAGCGTGGCCGCTTACCTTTTCATGCTCTGCAAAGAACCACCAAGCAATAAAAGCAACCCCAAGTAAACAAACAATACTAATTAACAATCCAAACATGGAATTTCCTTCTTTCTATTACATACAATTGCAAGGGACTGTTTCGACAGCCTCTGCTTTCTTTTCTTCGAGGACCTGCTGCAGCTGATTAAGATCTGCAAGCGTAAAGTCACTCTCCTGAATCAAGTTTTCAAGCACCTGGACAATTCTTTTTGAGCAAACCTTGTCTTTCACATCCTCAACCACCAAGTCTAAACCCTGGTCCTGCTTCAACAAAGCCGAGTAAACAAAGGCTTTGCCTGATTTTTCTCTAGTCAAACATCCTTTCTCCACCAAGCGGGTCAAGAGAGTCTTGATGGTCGACTTCGACCAGTCAAAGCGCTCGGACAAGACGGCGATCAAATCCGTGCTGGTTTGCTTGCCTTCCATCCAGATAATCTTCATGATGCGCCATTCCGCATTGGAAATTTGCATGGCTTCTCCTTTCTAAATCTACATTTGTAAATCTTATGATGCTATTTTACACCTAAGATTTACATTTGTCAACAAAAAGTTTTAAAAAAAACAAATCTTCCTTTGAAAATTTGTCTAGTTGGGCTTTTTTCACTCCCTATTTTTATCTCTATAATATCTCCTGCAAAGCTTGAGCTAGGATGCGATACCCGGCCACACTTAGATGGAGGCCATCTGTCGTATAGGCTTCTGCTAACTGCCCCACTTCATCCAATAAAGACGAATACACATCGACATAGCTGACCTGGTGGTAGGCTTGGGCCAATTCTTGATAGGCCTGATTGAGGGCCTGAATGTTTTCATTGGTCCGGACATAGACCTTTTGCTTGTAGCGCTCTTCTTGACTCACCGGTAAAACCGAGATCAGGTTGATGTGGGTCAGCGGAAAATCCCGCATGATTGCTTGTAAGACCGATTCTATATTGTCTAAGGTTTCCTTTTGTGGAATTTCTTTTCCGATATCATTGGTCCCGATCAAGAGAAAGATCTGATCCACCGTCGTCCCAAAGACATGGGCATCTAGATGCTTACGAAGGAGATCCGTCTTATAGCCTCGCACTCCTCGATTGACCATGTGCTTAGGACTTTGTAATAGTTCATGAATAGGAAAATACTCCATGATAGAGTCCCCGATAAAGATCAAACCAGGCTCCTTCAGAGGGGCTTGATTGAGCTCCCGATAGGTTGTTAAAATTTTCTCCTGCTCCTTTAAGAGCCAGTCTTCTAACAGTTGTACCGCCATCTACTTCTTTCCTTTCACTTGTTCCCAGAGGGTCAGTCCTAGATACTCTTCGATCACTTGGTAGACACCGCCTTCTTGATGGCTCGGCGCTAGGTGTTTGGCAACAGCCTTGACAGCTTCTTCTGCATTGGCCACAGCATAGGAGTGACCAGCCATTTCAAGCATTTCGATGTCGTTTCCGCTATCCCCAAAGGCCATGACCTGACTAGCATCGAGCTGCCATTTCTCCATTAATTGAGCCAGTCCCCAAGCCTTGTGAATACCTGCTTGTAAGAGATCCATGCTCCCAAAACCGCTCGAAACCGCCATGAGCTGATCTCCAAAAGCCTGTTGGACTTCCCGACTCACTTGATCAAGACGATCCAAGCCAACCACCAAGCTCATTTTAAGCACCTGGTCAAACAAATCGGCTGTCAATTCCGGAACAAACTTCATTCGCTTGTACAAGGCTTCAATCACTTCCGGCTGCATGAATTTTTCAACTTCTGTAAAGACCGTGCCTTCCTTGACAAAGCCACCATTGACAGCTGATACAACCAACTGATCTGAAATTTCCCGGCCCTTAAAATAAGCAAGAACCGCCTCCACCAATTCCCGATCCCAGAATTTTCCTAGAACCATCTGGTCATTCTCAAAAATCCGAGCTCCATTGGCGACGACCAGGGTCACCCGCTTGACCAAGGGACCCAAGAGCTGGCGCATGCGATGGATTTCATTTCCCGTCGCAATGACAAAGCGAATCCCTTTTTGATCCAAGTGGTCCAAAAGCCTTTCCAGACGCGGAAGGTCCACCTCTCCTCGTTCATCTAATAAGGTTCCATCCATATCTGTTGCAATCAACTTAATCATACAATCTAACCTTTTCCCTTTCATAGGGTGCAAACTATCTGTTCCCATTATACCACAGATCAAGCAAGTCAAAACCACCCGTGAAAACAGGTGGTTTACTTTTAGTCTGAAAGTTGCTACTAAAGACCAAGTGATATCATAAATATAATCCCTTTTCTACACTTTCCTGAACCAACTCTTCCGTCAGTTTCCATAACGCTTTGGACTCATTTTTTATAAATTTTTTCTTTTCTAATACCATCTCTGAACGGATATGATCGGGATTATAATTTACTTCTGACACTTCCAAGTGATTGATCAGTGGTACCAAAGCGTCAATCACTCTTGCATATCTTGCCTCAGGACTCTGTCCTTTTTCAAACTCCAACCACAAATTTTTCATATTCAAATAGGTTGCTTCTGGAAGGAGGCTCATTGTTTTTTCTATAGATGCTAGCTCTCTATCATGAGCATGAACCTTTTTTTCATCATCAAACACCCAAGTATCTCCGGCATAAATCTCACCTAAATCATGAATCAATAACAGAAACATGACCTTTTCCATATTCAATTTTTCAGGATAATAATCTTGCAAAACCATCGCAGCTATCGCACCCTGCCAGGAATGCTCGGCACTATTTTCAAACCGTCCATCAAGGGTTCTATTAAACCTTGTTACTGACTTTAATTTCTCGATTTCTTTAATAAAATCAACTGTCTGATTCAAATCACTCATGGCGACTCCAACCTCCCTATTCGAAATTACGACTATCATACCAAAAATCAGGTTTTCCATAAATGAATTCCCGTATTTGCAAAAAGAAAATGTCCCTCCTTTTCCAAGTTCTTCCTTTTTTCTAACAAGAGCAAGAAAAAAGCTAACCGATCCTGACCGGTTAGCTCAGAAGGAAGCTCCATTTTGACAGTGGAGCTTACTAAAATAGGAATCGTTTTTGGCAACACAAACCAGTTTAGGATTATTCACTGCTCGTTCTTCAAATTAAAGTCTCTATCAATTGACCCTCTTTTAAAGCAACGACGGTTGAACAAATCGCTTCAATTAACGACTGATTATGACTAATAAAGACTATCGTCATATTTGTTTCCTCTTGAACTTTTTGCAAAACTTGTATCACTTTTTCCTGATTCGCATCATCTAGCGAACTCGTTATTTCATCACAAATCAAGCACTCTGGTTGTGCGAATATTGCCCTTGCAATGGCACACCTTTGACATTGCCCTCCGGATAATTGATGAGGATATTTTTCTAACCAATCCAATTCTAACTCGAGATTTGTAAATAATTCCTGTATCATTCGAATCCGTTCTGAACGATCCTTTATTTTTCGAATAAATCTTAATGGTTCTTCTAAGCTTTTCAATATCGTTTGATTCGGATTAAAAGATAATAAACTATTTTGGAATAAATATTGAACTCTTCGATAATAGCTTTGTTTTTCTTGAGCCAATACTTCTCTTAATTCTTTTCCTTCAATCAGAATATGGCCTTCATATGGAATAAAGCCAGATAAAATCCTTGCAAGAGTTGTTTTCCCAGCTCCTGAATGTCCGATGATTCCTGTTACTTCATATTTTGGAATATCAACTGTAAGATTTTTAAGAATCACATTCTCATCTTTATAATGGCTTGTTACATGTTTCAATTGGAAAAATGTTTCTTTTTTCTCATTCGATAATCGATTAAAATTGAATTTCTTATGAGAATCTTCCTTCTGTGCGACTAATTCCCCCTCTTCTAAAGTCAACACTTTTGTACAAAATTTATACGCTAACTCTCGTTGATGAGTCACCATAATCGTTGCTGTACGATATTGCTTTGCAAGATGAACAATTAATTGCATCATTTCCATTTGCAATGGAACGTCTAAAGCACTAAAGGGTTCATCCGCAATGATTAATTTCGGATGATTGATAAACGCCATTGCAATCATTACTCTTTGCAACATTCCTCCAGATAATTCATGAGGATATAATTGTAATACTTTTTCTTCTAATTGAACCATTTTCAGTGCTTCAATTATTTTTTGAGGATTGGCTTCTAGCATTATTTCTTCCAACTGTTGTCCAATTGTAAATAAGGGATCTATGCTATGTTGTCCATTTTGAAAAATGATGCCAATATCTTGTCGTAAATATTCTCTTCTCTTTTTACTAGATAAGGTCAACCAGTTTTCTTCTAAAAACTTCATTTCACTCGCATTCATCATGACCTTTTGATGAATATTCCCAAGTAAACATTCTAAAAAAGTCGATTTTCCAATACCGGACTCGCCAATTATCCCGATGACTTCTCCTTCTTTAATAGAAAAGTCTAAATTTTTGAGAATTACTTCCTGTCCGTATGAGGCGTTTAATTGTTTGACTTCAAAAATAGTCTTTTCCATTAGTCTTTTACCAATTTATTCGTAACTTGATAGATATCAGACGGAGATAGTTCAAAATGATGAATAGAATTGTTCATTGCTGCATGTAAGTTGACAAATCCAATGTAATAAACAACTGCTTCGTCTTTCGCATAGTCTTGAATTTTTGCTACTTCACTAGGTAGTTTATCCGCATCTTCTTCATGAGCTAAGGCAGAAATTTTTTCATCTAACCATTGATCTGAATTTTTCACATAATTCAATGCCCCATCACTCGATAAAGCTGCATTTAGGAAGTAATAAGGATCTCCCGTTGCCAATGTTAATGAGGAAGCTAATGCAATGTCATAATCTAATTGATTAAATCCATCGACAGTTTCTTGAATATCAATTTTCAAATCAATCCCTACTTTTTTCAATTGTTGTTGCAAAGCTGTAGCAATTTTTTCATTGGCTAATCTCTTATATGTTTTTAGAACAATTTGTAATGGTTCATTTTGTGCATTAACTAGAATACCATCTGCATTTTTCGTTTTATAGCCGGCTTCTTCTAATAATTTTTTCGTCATTTCTGGTTGGTATTGTTTATTAGCAAAAGTACCACTTGAATAAATACTTGAATCTAAAAAGGCACCATCTGCAGGAGTTACATGACCTTTTAAGAAATCTTGTGTCAATTCTTTTTTATCAATCGCATATAAAATAGCTTGACGAACTTTTTTATCTTGCAATCTTGCTTTATTCAATTCTAAATGATAGGTTCTTGTACTTGATTGATTATACACTTGTACGGAAGAATCTTTCTTTAATGAATCCGCTACATCATCATTTAAATCTACTCCACCATCTACTTCTTTTGATTTAATCGCTAATTCCAATGTTTTTTGATCCGGAATTAATTGATAATGAACTTCCTTAATGGAAGCATTGCCACCCCAATAATGAGTCGAAGCCGTTAATGAAATGGAATCATTTGGTTTAAATTCTTTCACCTCATAAGGGCCTGTTCCTACAATTTTATCCTTGCTTGTTACATCTACAATGGCCGTTTTTGAATCCACTAATTCATGAATAAATTGAGGACTTGGTTTTTCAGTATGAACTGTAAAAGTTTGTGAATTATTCGCTGTATAAGTAGCTGTTTTAAAAATTTCACCTTCCTTATGATTTTCTCCTACTCTTTTCAGGCTAGCAATGACTGCATCACTATTAACAGGATTTCCATTTGAAAATTTTACATTTTCTTTTAAATGAATTTCCCATGTTTGATCATCAATCTTCTTATAAGAGGATGCTAACCAAGGTTCTACATGAAAGTCATTTGTTAAACGAAATAAGGTTTCGCCAATCCCAAAACGAATGGTAAACCAGCCTTCCCAATCTTTTGCTGGATCAATCCCTGCTGTAAATTGAGGATCCCCAATTTTCAAAATTGAATTTTGGCTACCTTTTTGTTGTTGAGATGTTGGATGTACAGGTGCGCATCCAACTAATACTGCTGCTGCAATGATGCATAACAAATTTTTTAATTTCATATTTTCCTCTCTTTCGTCTGTTGAATCCAATGATGAATTCCGTTAAACATAATAATCGTTAGCGTAATCGCAAGTCCTGGAGCAATCATTAACCATGGCGCTTGTTCAAACGATAATCTTCCCTCATTTAACATAGCTCCCCATTCTGGTTGAGGGACTTTCACTCCTATTCCTAAAAAAGATAAGGTTGCTAAACTTAAGATCGTACTTGAAATATTGACGATCATATACGTCACTAATGGTCGTTGAATATTTTTTAAAATCGTCATCAGCCGATACCACAATGGAGCTCCTTGCATATACATCACTGTGACATATTCTCGAACTTTAATTTTACGAATTTCTCCTCTTGTTAATTTGGCATAATAAGGTAAATAACTAATGACAAGAGCAATGATCCCATTTCTTAACCCTCCACCTAATACTCCAGCTACCGTAATAGCTATGAGTAAACTAGGAATGGCTAACAAAATATCAATGATACTCGTTATGATTCTATCAATCCGCTCACCAAATATCCCTGCTAATCCTCCTAAAAGAATTCCTCCTAAATAAGATAAACCAACAATGAAGAGAGAAGCTCCAATCGAATATCTAGCTCCTACAATCACTCGAATAAAAATATCTCGACCAAAATCATCCGTACCAAACCAATGACTAGCATTTGGTGGACTTAACACAGCATTGGCATTCATCGTCTCATAGTTTAAAAATAATGTACTCCATAATAGTAATACAAATACTAAAACAATCATGCCAATTTTCCATTTTCTCTTATTTGTCATGACAAGTCACCGCCTTTAATACGGGTATCTGTCCTATTTTGTATTCCGTCAGAAATTTGAGTGAGCACTAAATATAAAAAGCTAATAGAAACTACAATCATTTGTACGAGTGGATAGTCTCTCGAACGAATACTATCCATTAATAACTTCCCAATTCCTGGCCAATAAAAAATGGTTTCTACTACAACGACACCCGCCATTAAAGAACCAAACGATAATAAGATAATGGTCACCATCGTAGGCAATATATTTTTCAATAAATGTCGTTGAAAGATTTTTGACTCTTCTATTCCACGGTAATAAAGCACTTTAACATATTCCTGTTGTAATTCTTGTTCTAACAAGACCGAAAATTGTTGAATAAATTTTGCACTCATTGGAATAACAAGCGTCGTAACCGGTAATATTAAACCACTCCCCCCTTGTTTAGCTAGTAAAGGAACCCATCTTAATTGAACGCTAAATACATACATTAAGAAATAACCAATCACGAAAGACGGTAATGACATGTTGAAAAACAGAACCAATTGAAAGAGTGACTTTACAATCCGATTGTGACATCGTACAAAAAATATAGACAAGGGGATGGAAATTCCTAGTGAAACCATTAATGTTATCACTGCCAATTGAACCGTATTCATAACGGCTGGAATCATTAAATTCTTAGTCGGGATATCTGATATTAAGCTCTTTCCAAAATCTCCTTGAAGAAATTTAAGGAGCCAATTTCCATATTGTACAAGTAAGGGTTGATTCAGTCCCATTTCCTCACGCATGAGTGCAAGAGCTTCTGTAGAGACACGACCCGTTCCAACTGACATTTTGACAGAAGCAGGATCACTAGGAGCTATATGAATGAGTAAAAATACAAAAAATGAAATGGCAACAAAAAGTATAAATATGGTTAAAATTCTTTTCATTACTTTAAACAATTATTTCCACTCCTTACTTTTTAGCACATAGTAAGAATAAAGGTGTTGGATTATAAAATTCATCTTTTTCTAGATAAATCCTTTGGCTAATAGATCGATCAATTTGCAGAGAGTCAACTTCTTGATTTAATAAATATTGTACATCCCATTGAGGTCGTACTTCACTAGAAATGGATAAACTTCTTTGAATCAGTTCGCATTCTGTTAAAGTATCTTGACTTAAATGATGATGAGCATGATGCTGTGGTAAATGACTCGTATCCGTCATACTAGAAGCACCATAATTTCCATCAATATTAATAAGTAACCCACCTTTTTTTAATACTCGAAGCCATTCACGATAAGCTTTCGGAACATCTGGTAATGTCCAAGTAACATTTCTTGCAATCACTATATCAAAGCTTGCATCCGCAAATGCTAGATTTTGAGCATCCATAGTTAAAAATTGTGCATCGAACTTTTCCTGTTTAGCAAAAACAGTAGCTAAATGGATCATTTCCTTTGTTAAATCAATTCCGATTACTTCATGTCCCATCTGACTTAAAATTCCTGTAAAGAATCCTGTTCCACAACCAATATCTAAAATTTTTAACAGTTTCTTTTGTGGTAAATATTTTTCAAATTCTGTAATCCATCTATCTTTTAAGGGACTATGAAACTCTCTTGTTCGTTGTTCTAAAAAAGAAGAACTTCGATTTGTCCAATAATTTTCAACTCGTTCATGCATGGTTTGTTCCATGGCCTTCACTTATCCCCCTTTACGATTTTGATACAAAACATCGGTGTTGCTCCATAATTTAATTGTTCTTCATAATCCCACACTAAATCCCCAAAATTTTCTTCCGTTTCTACTGAGATCCCTTCCAGTGAAGAAAAATAGTCTATATCCCATTGTGGTCTTTGTTGATAGGTCAAAGGTAATTGCTGAACAATCCAATCCATTTTTTCCTCATCAATCCCTTCACCTTGCCAATAATCTTCTAACTTCTCTTCAACAGCTTTTTGGCGTTTTTTTTCAAATTCTTTTTCTAATGATTCATTTTGAAGAAACGCATACCAGTTTGCGTCAAAAATCAATAAGGTTCCATTTGGTTTCAAGACTTTTAACCACTCTGAATAAGCTTGTTGTGGTTTTTCTAGATTCCAAGTTAAATTTCGACTAACAATGATATCAAAACTTTCTGGTTTAAAATCTAAATTTTGGGCATCCATTTTCATGAGTTGGATGCTTGAATGGCCTTTGCCATATTTTTGAATATTCTCTTTGGCAACTTCTAGCATGTTATTGGAAACATCAATACCAGTTATAGTTGTATAACCTAATTCTTCTAAAATAATTGTGAAAAACCCAGGGCCTGTTCCTATATCTAACACTTTAACATTTTGGTTAGCTGGTAACAATCGTTGCAATTGTTGTTTCCAACTTTCTCTTTGAGTTCCTTCTAATTCTTTTTCATTCACTTTAGAATAGCCTGTGTACCGATGATTCCAATAGTTTTGTATTTCTTCTAACAGGTTCACATTTGTTACTCCCTTTTCAACTCGCTTATTTAATTTCTGTTACAAGTTTACCAAAGAATGCTTGAATTAATGTTAACAAATCATCACATCGAAAATGATTTTTTTAAGGAAACATATGTTAACAAAAAAGAATTCCAGATGACATCCGAAATTCTTCCCCCAAAATTCATAGCTTGATGCAATTTAAGAATCTGTTGCAATTAGTTGGATTATAACCTTTCACCCTTCACCTTAGAAATGAATCCAATCTTTCATCCTTTCTTTTATTTTATCCTATTTAAGGGAAATCCCCTCCTTTTTGGAATACTTCCATTTTTCTAACAAGACTACAAGGGCAATTAAAAAAGCTAACCGATCCTTACCGGTTAGCTTCTCTTTTTTACCCAACAAAAGCCCAAATAATGGCAATCAACACTGCTGGAAGGAGGTTGGCGACCTTGATTCGTTTGCCCCAGATGAGGTTGATCCCAACACAGAGAATGAGACTGGAGCCAACCAGTGAGAGATTCGAAAGAGCTTGTGGGGTCATGATCGGTGCGATCAAATGGGCCAAAAGCGTGATCAAGCCCTGAAGGATCATGAGTGGGACTACCGCAAAGATCGCACCCTTTCCTTTCGAAACGGTCAAAACTAAAACGATGACCATATCCAGAATAGCCTTAGCCAACAAGGTCGAAGTGTCACCTGTCAAGCCATCCTGGACAGCTCCGACCACCGCCATAGCTCCGATACAGATGGTCAGGGCCGTGGTCATAAAGGCATCGACAAAGCTGGTATCACCTTGATTGCCCGTCTTTTCCTTCAGCCATGTCCCGAGGTGCTCCAAGCCCTCTTCAATCTTCAAAAGCTCTCCAAGCACCGTCCCAAGCACTAGACTCAGAATCAACATCATACTGCCGTGACTTTCCACATGACTTCCATGCACCACCAGCATCTTTTCCAAGGTCCCCGCGATGCCCAAGACAAAGACAGCAACTCCTGTCACTTTCAGAAGAGTCTCATGAAAATCTTCTGACAAACGTTGGCCGATGAGCAGTCCTAAAAGCCCACCAAATACAACTCCTAAGGCATTATAGAAGGTTCCTAAACCGATCATTTACAAATTCCTTCGTTCATTTTCGTTCATTTTCATTCCTTTTCAATTTCTTTCAAAGACCAGTGTCCCGTCTCTTCATACTGGTCAATCAAGTCCTTGGCTGTTTGCGTAATCTCCTCTGGATAATGCAGGCTTTCTAGAGTATTGACCGCATTCTTGGTTACTGCTGATCCTGGCTTGATCTGGTAGTCAAAGACAATCTTGCCATCCACATAGCGACTGTCAAAATGGTAATTATCATTAACCTCACCAGAGGCTGCGACCAGCTCAATATCGTGACTGGAAATCATGTAGAGGCAGTTTTGGGCAGCCAACCAGCGGACAATCCCAAGACCTGATCCGATCCGCTCGATGGTATTGGTCCCCTTAAAGAGCTCGTCAATAAAGAAGTAGTGAAAGCCAGACTTCTTCAGATGCTGAATCATACGTAAAATAGCTTTACTTTCAGTGATGAAGTAACTATCTCCAACTTCAATGTCATCGCTCACATCCATAGCCGTTAGCACATGACCATAGGGAAGGGCTAATTTTTCTCCATAGGCAAAGCCTAATCCTTGAGCCAGAATGGCATTGATGGCGACAGTTTTAAGGTAGGTCGATTTCCCGGAGGCATTGTCCCCACTGATGACCATATTTTTCTGAAAATGCACATCATTCGCAATCGGATTGGACAGCAAGGGATGATAGAGCGTCTCGCCCTCAATGCCACCTGTCTCCATAAAGACCGGCTCACAGACCACTTCTAGATCCCGCTTATGGCGCAAGAGACTAATGGCGACTTCCATCTCTCCAAGGAGATCCAGAAGCTTCTGGGCCTCTTTTTGATGAGCCTTCACCTGATTGTAAATATAAACCTGAGCGATCTGCGGGAGTAAAAAGAGGACGTTGAGGTAGAGGAGAATAATTTCCATTTCCGAAGTCCCCGTTGGACTCTGCAAGACACTGGCAAGGATCCGCGTTTTCTTAAAGGGTTTGACCGCTTGCTTCAATTCTTCTTGTTGTGGCAAGGCTAGATGGCTCAAGCGTTCTGCCGAAGCAAAGATGCGGACCAAATAGCTAACATTGTCCAGACGGATTTTATTGGACCAATTGCGCAAACTCGAAAAGACAATATTAAAGACCACACTGATAACCAAGAGGGTAATGGCACCGACTGGCTCAAAGGGGATGGCAAAGAGACAGACAATAGGAAGACAGGCCAAGGCTAGATAGAGGGGTAAACCTGCATAATGCTTGCCGGGATTTGCGACAATGCTCCGCGCCATGTTGTGGTTCTTCTTGCCCAGTTGGTTGAAAATGACCTGGACCTTGAGGCGCAAATCAGGATGCTCTTCAAAGAAGGCTTCTAAGTCATGAAGCTGGTCCTGAGGCTGGAATTCCAGCAGGCGCATCTTTTGATAGAGAGCCTCTGCTCCAAGGCTCGATTGGGTATAGTTGAGCTGATCAAAGACCGCATCCAAAGCCAAATCATGCCAGGTCTGATCATCCACTTGGCTATCGATCGTCTTTCCCTTAGCTGGATAAGCCAGACTATCTATCAAACTTTCTTCTGTGTCTTTCTTGCGAAAGAAAGGCGCTCCATCCCAAGCCTTCTTCAGCTTTTGCTTGAGGCGGATGGCTGTAAGAAATTTGGTTGCCCAAATCACCACGATCAATCCTAGGATCCCAAGCGGGATCCAGTTCACATTTCCTTCCATGCTCTATTCCTTTCCACTCTGAGGCCAGTCCAAGTGGACATGTTCCTTCATTTCTCGGTATGCCGTGTCCACTCTCTCCTTGGTCTCCTCATCCAGCTTGTCGCGGTATTTGCCACCCTGGATAAAATCTTCCAAAATATAGGTCTGGTACTTGTACAAGTCATAGCCTTCAGGAGAATAGGTTCCCTTCGGAGTCCGACTAACCCAGGTTGGATGAGCAGTAGCCGTCTTAATCCGTGTCTTGCGGCCAATCTTTTCGATGGTCACATCCATCAAGACTCCTCGTTCTGTCCATTGAGCTGTCTCCACGTCCCCCATGGTTTCCAGACGCTGATTGGACAGAAAATTCCCCATTGAGTAGATGATAAGCTTGTTTTGACCATCTTTATTGACCACTTCAGCAGGCTCTACAACATGGGGATGCCCGCCAAAGACGATATCAGCTCCCCAAGAAACCATCTTGTGATAGAGTTCTTTTTGCTCTTCTGTCGGCTCCAATTGGTACTCAATTCCCATTTGGGGCATGACAATGGTGATATCGGCCTCTTGCTCCGCCTTTTGGATCTCCGCCTTCATCCGCTCTTCATCCAGATCAGACAAGACATCTGCTTGCTCCTCTGGAGTAAGGGTCGTTTCCATTCCATTAAACCCATAAGCGTAGGCTAGAATAGCAATCTTGATGCCATTCACTTCCTTGATCACCAAGGGGGCCTGGCCTCTCTTTTCATGCGTGTAGACACCGACAGGGGTGATGCCTACATCTTCAAAGGCTTTGGCTGTCGAATAGACCCCTTCTAGACCTGAATCCAGGATGTGGTTGTGTCCCAAATCCATGACATCATAACCAGCATCCTTGATGGCTGGTACGACTTCGCTCGGCGCATTAAAAAGAGGATATCCTGACAAATAATAATTGGGGTTAATGGTTCCCTCAAAATCACCCAAGGCTAGATCCGCCTTTTGTAGCCAGGGTTTGACATACTCATAATTTTCATGAAAATCATAAGTCCCATCTTCTTTTTGCGCGCTCATATAGACCAGATCATGATAGAGCTGATCTCCATTAGCCATGATCCGAGCTGTATGAGGAATCTGATCAGCCGGTGTCTTGGCCTTGTACACAACCTCTGGCCGTTCGGTTGCGGTGATCGGAAAGCCTTGGAACTTTTGCACCCACAAGATAGCATTGGCCACGATAAAAACGACTGACAAGAGCACATAGACAAACTGTTCATTGGTCAGCTGAATCCTTGAAAAAAGACGATCAAAAGCCCAGTCAAAGGCCGCCGATAGTTCTTTTCCCATCGTTTTGATGGTCCCTTTCACATTCTCCCACTTCTCTAACATTCCTACCTCTTCTTCCTACCTCAACAGATTGAGCTGTCATTGAAATACTTTCTCTTCATTGTATCACAAATTTCCAGAGGAGAAAAAAGTTCTGCAAAACAGAACTTTCAAATGACTAATTACTTGAAACAATAGCTTCGTCACACCAAAAAATGCCAGTAGATATAATTGTAGACGAATATCCAAATTGGTTTCCAGTAAGGTAAAAAATTGTAAAAAGCATGTAAGAGAATAACCAATCGTATATCCCTGTGTTTTTTATAAATTTCTGCTAAGAATACCCCTCCAACAAAAAAGAGCAGGAAGGAGATCGGATCGCGAAACACAAACACTAGATGAAGCACTGAAAAAAACAGAGCTGATACTAATACATCTAAGTGCAAGCGACTATGTTTAAAAAAGACATTCATCATGTAAGCACGACAAGTCAATTCTTCCAAAATTGGACCAGTCATAATAGACTGAACGAATTTCAAAAAAACTACTATACCAGTTCCCTTCAAAAACACTGAATCTGGTAGTCTAGGTAATAAATCATTTGGTGCGGGAACAATATAGTTTTGAAATATTGTAGCAATCCACATCGTCATCATATTTAAAAGGAAAATAAGGAAAAAGTAAATCAGATAAGACCACTTCCATTTTGAAGCGGTAAACGTTATCGGAAGTTTTTCCCGTTTCATCCAGAGGATGATCCCAAGACTCAGAAACACCTCAAGAGCTAGCTGGATACTATAAAAAAAAGTAATACTCCCACTGAATAAAGTTGTAATTTTTATCGCAGCCATTACTACAACAAATAAAGCCATAAAGGAAAAACATAGCAAGGCAATCGTATGTTTCAAATATTTCATAATTTCATCTCTACTTTTTTAATTTGGAATTTCATGAAAATGATATTTATTATAGCATAGATTACCTTTATTGAGAACACTATATTTTAGTTTTTCTTTCGTTTCTGAAATATATAATAGAGTCTTCCGCACCTTATAATGCAGATGGAACCTTTTACATAAACCATCCTTAGTAAACTGTCAGAAAAACTCTTAATGATTGTTACTGATGCAAGCATCTACTGAAACTTTCCGCTGTGAGAAAAGTGCCTGAAACATAATTGTTTCAGGCACACGGGAGTTTTGAAAGTAAAACAGTTCGGGGAACTGTTTTAGCCTGAGCCTAAAAATTGAAAAACGAAGGGGTTCAAAACGAATTGAACACGGGCTGCGGATTGTGTCAAAAAGATAAGTCCTCCTAGAATCGAAAGATTCTGCGTCAAACTTCCTATTTTGACTTTATCCGCAGACGCCCTTTGTATCTTGATTTAGTCATGGAACTTCTTCGAAGTTCGCTGACGTCCGTACTCACCTAAGGAAAGTTTCTAAGATGCTTTTTCTATTATTTCAAAGCATTTAACAAATATCCATAACCTTCTTGCTCCATCTCTTCTTTTGGAATAAAGCGCAACGAGGCCGAATTGATACAATAGCGAAGACCACCCTGGTCTTTTGGTCCATCGGTGAAGACATGGCCTAGATGGGCATTGCCTGAGCGGGAACGAACTTCGATCCGCTCCATCCCGTGGCTATGGTCCTGGTAATAGTGGACGACATCTTTGGCAACGGGACGGGAGAAACTTGGCCAGCCACAGCCAGACGCAAACTTATCCTTGGCAAAAAAGAGAGGCTCCCCCGTCGTAATATCCACATAGATCCCCTCTTCAAAGGTCTGGTCATAGGCATTGTGGAAAGGACGTTCCGTCGCGCTTTCTTGAGTGACTTGGTACTGCTCTGCTGTCAGTTTCGCCTTTAGGATTTCTTGATCTGGCTTCTGATAAGCTGCTGGATCAATCAAGGGCTGCTCAGCATCTGTCACATCGATATGGCAATAGCCTCCAGGATTCTTCTTCAGGTAGTCTTGATGGTAGTCCTCCGCCAAAATATAGTGGCGCAAGGGTTCTAGTTCAACCGCAATTTTGCGTCCCAGTTGCTTCTCTTCTTCTGCAAACACTTGGGCGATCACTTCACGATCTGCCTCGTCTGTATAATAGACACCCGTCCTATATTGGCGGCCTCGATCATTTCCCTGTTTGTTAATGGATAAGGGATCGATCACCCGGAAATAGTAGAGCAGAATCGCTCGTAGAGTGATCTTGTCTGGATCGTAGATAACTTGTACAGTCTCTGCATGATCCGTTTCCTTAATCAGTTGGTAATTGGTCGTTTCTACCTGGCCATTGGCATAGCCCACCGTCGTCTGTTCTACACCGGGGATCCGTGAAAAATATTCCTCCAAGCCCCAAAAACAGCCACCTGCTAAATAAATCTCTGCCATCTTTTTTCCTCACTTCCTGCATTCCCCACAAGGAACGCTTCTCATCTATTAGCTCCATCATAATCCAAGAGCCTCAGATTTTCAAGGATTCTGCATCAAAAATCCCTTCTACTATATGTAAAAGGGATTCAATCCTTCTTATTTTTCAAATAAGAAAAAGAGCGAGTAGTAGAAATTCCAAAACGAAATGCTTAACTGATGTAGAAAATCATGAAGAACTACCATGACCAACACCTCCTCTGAATATCTGTGGACAAACACAAAGCTAGTATCAACTACAAAACCACCGTCGGTCCGTAGACCTGTAACTGAGGCTTCACTACCTCATAATGCCAGTGATCATAAGCTCGCCAAGCTTGAAAGGCTTCTTCGTTCAATGCTAGCCCGCCCAGACCAATCAATAGACTGGCGGTCTGATAAAACTTTTCCAACTCGATCAACAAGCGATTGTCTACCCGCCTAGCCTTTCGTAAACCTTTCAACATCTGCTCCAGATTTTCTCGAAATCGAAAGGCATCTGGACTGGGGGTGAATCCTTTCAAAAAGGCTGTTTGAAGAAGGCTGACCGTCGTCCTTGCCTCTTGAATCACATCCCTTTCTTCCATAGCAATCACCTTCCTTTTCACCTCCATTGTACACCTTTTTCTCTCTATAAAAATGGAAAATTCCTAAAACTAGGAACAGAATGAGGTTGGGTCAAAAGTCCTAGCCTCTCAATTATTTTTGGATTGTCGAGCAAGACGCAGTGGTTGAGTGGGCTCTACTACGCTGATTTCATCAGCTTTTACAGCCCTACTCAACTGTGCGGAGGTGGGACGACGAAATTGAATTCTAACGAATGACCGATTTCTGTCCCACTCTCATAAAAAACTTCCCCAAGTTTCCACTTGAGGAAGTTCTTTTCGAAAGATTAGTCAATGTAGTGCAATTTCCCACGGAAGTCTTCCAGGCTTTGGTATCCTTTTTCTTCCATGATGGCTTTGAGCTCCGCAGTGATGCGGTCAAAAGCTCCTACTCCTTCTTTATGGAGTGTCGTTCCAATTTGCACCATACTAGCCCCACAAAGGATATGCTCAAAAGCATCGCGACCAGTCAAGACGCCCCCTGTCCCCACAATCTGGATTTCTGGATTCAGACGTTGGTAAAAGGCATGGACATTGGCGAGAGCCGTTGGTTTAATGTATTCTCCACCAATCCCACCAAAGCCGTTCTTCGGACGGATCACCACGGATTCATCCTCGATGTAGAGGCCATTTCCGATCGAATTGACGCAGTTGACAAACTTGAGCGGGTATTTGTTAAAGATCGCTGCTGCTTGGTCGAAATGAACGATATCAAAATAAGGGGGCAACTTGATCCCTAGAGGTTTGGTGAAATAGGCAAAGACCTCAGACAAGATCCGATCTGTCGTATCAAAATCATAGGCAATCTGAGGTTTCCCAGGGACATTGGGACAAGATAGGTTCAACTCTGTCAATCCTTTAAAGTCACTGTCTTGCACCTTTTTCAAGATGGTATGAGTTTCTTCAGGAGACATGCCGACGAGAGATAAGAAGAAGGTCCGATCTGGATCCGTTTCTTGCAACTCCAATAAGTAATTCAAATAATAGTCCAACCCTTGGTTAGGTAGCCCCATCGAATTGATCGAACCAAGCGGCACATCTTGGTAGCGTGGCTCTGGATTACCAGCACGGAATTCTAAGGTCGCTGTCTTGGTCACAAAGGTCCCCGCAGCTGAGTTCTTCACTTCTTCTAATTCCTCAGTGGTCATACAGGCTACACCTGCCGCATTCATCAAGCAGTTGTCAAATTCAAAACCAGCAATTTGCGTTTTTGTCGATACCATCTTGTACTCCTTTTTTGAAACACCACCAACAGAATCGTTCGGGATGCTCTCTATTTTCTTCTTTCATTATACCATCACTTGGAAGCTTCCGGACAATCAAAGCTAAAAATTCTTCCAAACATTCGGACTTTCCTAGTCACGATAAAATTTTCAGAAAATTCAACTTTTTTCTTTACAAGCCAAAAAAAGTCTGCTATAATGATCCATGTAATAAAACATGACATTGTTTGTCAACTGTCTCAAAGCCACTCCCCTAGCGGGTTTGCTGGTTTTCGTTTCATTCACAAAGGAGAATTAACATGACAACTGCTAAAGAATATATCCAAAGCACTTTCGAAACTGTAAAAGCTCGTAACGGCCACGAAGCTGAATTCCTTCAAGCTGTTGAAGAGTTCCTCAGCACTTTGGAACCTGTTTTTGAAAAACATCCTGAATACATCGAAGAAAACATCTTGGCTCGTATTACAGAACCTGAACGCGTAATTTCTTTCCGTGTTCCTTGGGTTGACCGTGAAGGAAACATCCAAGTAAACCGTGGTTACCGTGTTCAATTCAACTCTGCTGTAGGTCCTTACAAAGGCGGACTTCGTTTCCACCCAACTGTTAACCAAGGGATCTTGAAATTCCTCGGTTTCGAACAAATCTTCAAAAACGTCTTGACTGGTCTTCCTATCGGTGGTGGTAAAGGTGGATCTGACTTCGATCCTAAAGGAAAAACAGACGCTGAAGTGATGCGTTTCTGCCAAAGCTTCATGACTGAATTGCAAAAACACATCGGTCCTTCTCTTGATGTCCCAGCCGGTGATATCGGGGTTGGTGGACGTGAAATCGGATACCTTTACGGTCAATATAAACGCCTTCGCCAATTCGATGCTGGTGTCTTGACTGGTAAACCTCTTGGTTTTGGTGGTAGCTTGATCCGTCCAGAAGCAACTGGTTATGGTTTGGTTTACTACACTGAAGAAATGCTCAAAGCAAACGGCGACAGCTTTGCTGGTAAGAAAGTCGTGATCTCAGGTTCTGGTAACGTTGCTCAATACGCTCTTCAAAAAGCAACTGAACTTGGTGCAACTGTTATCTCTGTATCTGACTCAAACGGTTACGTAATCGACGAAAACGGTATTGACTTCGACCTTCTTACAGACGTCAAAGAAAAACGTCGTGCACGTTTGACTGAATACGCTGCTGAAAAACCAACTGCTACTTACTACGAAGGTTCTGTATGGACTTATGCTGGTAACTATGATATCGCTCTTCCATGTGCAACTCAAAATGAAATCGATGGCGATGCTGCAAAACGTTTGGTCGCTCAAGGTGTGAAAGTTGTCTCTGAAGGAGCAAACATGCCAAGTAACATCGATGCCATCAACGTATACAAAGAAAATGGTATTCTTTACGGACCTGCTAAAGCAGCCAATGCTGGTGGGGTTGCTGTATCTGCTCTTGAAATGAGCCAAAACAGCCAACGTCTTTCATGGACACGCGAAGAAGTGGACGGACGTTTGAAAGACATCATGACCAACATCTTCAACACTGCTAAAACAACTGCAGAAACTTACGGACTTGGTAAAGATTACCTTGCAGGTGCCAACATCGCTGCCTTTGAAAATGTCGCAAACGCGATGATTGCACAAGGTCTTGTATAATCAATCGATATTTTTCTTTAAGACCTTCGGGTCAAAGCCTCTCAACTCCTGAAACCAGTATGTTTCAGGAGTTTTTTTGTAGTCTCCGATCTCTGCGAGGGCAACTGACCCTAAATCATGAGAGTCATTTTTAAAGACAAGGGGCTCGACTGTCTGTAGTGGGGAGATTTGAGCCTTCTCTTTTTCTGTATCTTTTTCTAAAAAATTTTTATTTTTTTTACTTTACCCCCTTGCATTTTTAATAAATTAGTATTAAACTATAGCAAAAGGAGGTGTGCTTATGTTTCTTTTAGCTCAAGAAAAATCAGATACGATCGAATTCCTTAAGTCTGAATTGGTCCAATTACTCTCCAATATGCGACAAGAAATCGCAGCTAGCCGTCAATCACAGACCGGTGCAGCTTGCCATCATATTGAATATTGCATGGACAAGATCCAAAGGGCAAAAAGTTCCGTAGCCATTGCCCTCCCCATCGAATCCTTAAATCTTGAAATCACGACGATGTTGCGCCAGCAACTCATCGTCTTGCCACCAGAGGCTCGAAAAAATTGGGACCAGATTAAAAAGCTGGATTTCAAATACTGCCACTTAAAATAGAGAGTGGGACAGAAATCGGTAATTCGTTAGAATTCGATTTCGTCGTCCCACCTCCGCACAGTTGAGTAGGGCTGTAAAAGCTGATGAAATCAGCGCAGTAGAGCCCACTCAACCACTGCGTCTTGCTCGACAATACAAAAATAATTGAGAGGCTAGGACTTTTGTCCCAGCCTCTTTTTTGTGTTAAAAAATATAAAAAATTAGTTCATAAATTAATTTATTCGATAGAATTATCAATCGTCTACTTAAACTTTCCGCTGTGAGAAAAGTGCCTGAAACAATAACGTTTCAGGCACTCGGGAGTTTTGAGAGTAAAACAGTTCGGGGAACTGTTTTAGCCTGAGCCTAAAAATTAAAAAGCGAAGGGGTTCAAAACGAATTGAACACGGGCTGCGGATTGTGTCAAAAAGATAAGTCCTCCTAGAATCGAAAGATTCTGCGTCAAACTTCCTATTTTGACTTTATCCGCAGACGCCCTTTGTATCTTGATTTAGTCATGGAACTTCTTCGAAGTTCGCTGACGTCCGTTCTCACCTAAGGAAAGTTTCTAAGAGGACCTTGTCTACATTCTAATTTCTGAGCTTTTCTTATTACATGATCCCATTCTTTCCTGTCGGTAGGCTAATCCCTGCTTCCATCAAGGCATCATGGTAGAGTTTATAGTAGGTATGATAGACCGTCGTCTGGGTGCCATTTTGCGCAGTCATCGCAATACGGAAGGAATAACGACCATTTTTTTCGATCTGTGGGCCTAAAATCGTAGGACCTGTCAACACTTCTGGGTGTTTGTCTTGTTGAGACTGATTGACCTGAGCAATCACCTGATAGATCTTGTCGAGATCGGTATTTGCATCTAGCGGAATATCGATCAGCACTCGCATATCACCGCGTGAGAGATTGCTGACGACGGTGATGTTGCGATTCGGAACAAAGTGGAGAGTCCCATCAAAGTCCCGCACCTGGGTCGTGCGAATCCCGACACTGCTGACGATTCCGGCAATATTGATAGATCCATTCGTGAGACGAACATTGTCTCCCACATCCAGCTGGCGTTCTAAAAGGATGAAGAAACCATTGACCAAATCGGAAAGAAAGCCCTGGGCTCCCATCCCAATCGCCACCCCAGCAATCCCAGCACCAGCCAAGAGACTAGAGACTGGAAGACCCAGTATCGACAAAATCCAGTAGATCAAGATGAAATACAAACAATAGTTTAAAAGGCTCTCAACCAAACGGAGAATCGTATTTTTACGGGCTTCATCCTGCACCGTATACTTAAAGGATGGGGTTAATATCCGCTTAACCAGGCTATGGATGACCTTTTTAGCAATAAAAAATAAGAGAAAGATAAAAATCAGAGAGATACATTTTGATATCAGATCATCAAAAATCTTCGTCCAGTCTATTTTACTGAAATAACGTTGGAAAGCTTGACTCATTTATTCGGGCCTTTCTATCAAAGAATAGTATGATTATATCAAATATTCGGAAATAAGGCTATTTTTTGAAAATTTCATTGCTTTTCCCCCCTCACTATCGTATAATATTCCTTAATTATTTTTTAAGGAGGTCTTACATGATTCATCGATTGATTACCACTTGGAATAAAACCAACCTTATGAAAAGGATCGCAATCGGGATTGTACTTGGTGTCATCCTAGCCCTTATCTTCCCGAAAGCAACTGGCATTGGACTCTTAGGAGAGTTCTTTGTTGGGGGGCTCCGTGCGATCGCACCCCTTCTGGTCTTTGCGCTCGTCGCAAACGCCCTCTCCCAACACCAAAAAGGGACAGAGACCAATATGAAAAAGGTCATCGTCCTCTATCTCCTAGGAACCTTTGCAGCTGCCTTCGTCGCTGTTTTGATCAATTACATTTTCCCGATCACCATTACCCTGACTGGAAAGGCCGCTGAAGGATCCTCTCCAAACGGGATTGGCGAAGTGATTAGTAACCTCTTGCTCAAGATCGTCGACAACCCGGTCAATGCCTTGCAGCAAGCCAACTACATTGGGATCCTTTCTTGGGCAACTGTCTTTGGGATTGCCATGAGAGAGGCGAGTGAACATAGTAAAGACCTCCTCCAAACTCTAGCAGACATCACTTCAAAAATTGTTGAGTGGATTATCAACCTAGCTCCATTTGGGATCTTAGGCTTGGTCTTCACGACCATCGCTGGCCAAGGACTCAGTGCCCTTAGTAACTACGGGATTCTCTTACTTGTTTTGGTTGGTACCATGGCATTTGTAGCCCTGGTCATCAATCCATTGATCGTCTTTTTCATGATCCGCAAGAACCCCTATCCCCTTGTTTTTAAATGCCTCCGTGTCAGTGGGGTAACAGCCTTTTTCACTAGAAGTTCTGCAGCTAACATCCCTGTCAATATGCGTCTCTGTGAAGAGTTGGGGCTGAATCCAGATACCTATTCTGTCTCCATTCCACTTGGTTCAACTGTAAACATGGCAGGCGCAGCCGTGACGATCAATATTTTGACGCTCGCTGCTGCCAATACCTTGCACATTCAGGTTGACTTTGGAACTGCTCTCATTCTGAGTGTGGTAGCGGCTATCTCTGCTTGTGGAGCATCTGGAGTTGCGGGAGGATCTCTCCTTCTCATCCCTGTTGCTTGTAGCCTCTTTGGTATCACCAATGATTTGGCCATGCAAGTCGTCAGCGTCGGCTTTATCATCGGGGTCATCCAAGACTCTTGCGAAACAGCCCTCAACTCTTCGACAGATGTGCTCTTCACCGCCATCGCCGAAATGAGTAGCTGGCCAAAAGAAAAACGCTATTAAATGCTCCTATCTCAAATAGATAAGAAAACCCAGATCCATCAATCTGGGTTTTCTTATTTCTTAAAGTATTGTTTGCTTTCTTTGATGATGACAGGGGAGAGAGCTAAAAGGGCAATCAGGTTGGGCAAAGCCATCAGCCCATTCACAATATCCGCGATCACCCAGACCAGATCCAGCTTAAGGAATCCTCCTAGTCCAACCATAAAAACAAAGAAGGTCCGATAGAGGTTGATATGTTTAACACCAAATAGGAATTCAAAACACCGCTCTCCGTAATAAGACCATCCAAGAATGGTCGTGGTCGCAAAAAGCACTAAACATAGGGTCAGAATGATGCCTCCGACTGGGCCAAAGACGCCTGTAAACGTATCCTGAGTCAGGGTACTAGTACTGCCCTTAGCCGTCCACTCACCTGAAACCAAGAGCGAAAGTCCTGTCAAACTACAGATGATAATGGTGTCAATAAAGGTTCCTGTCATGGAGATCAAACCTTGCTCGACAGGTTCATTAGTCTTCGCCGCAGCTGCTGCAATGGGGGCAGATCCAAGACCCGATTCATTAGAGAAAACTCCACGCGCCACCCCTTTTTGGATAGCCATTTTGACCGTTGCTCCTGCGAAACCTCCCTGGCTGCAGTCCCTGTAAAAGCACCCGAAAAGACCGATTTCAAGGCTGGAAGCAATTGGTCCAGATGCAAGGCAATGATCGTGACAGTCGCAAAGATATAGGCAGCAGCCATAAAAGGAACCACTTTTTCAGAGACTTTGGAAATCCAGTGAATCCCTCCAAAGATGATGGTCGAAACCACCAGAGCAATCACTACACTAGCTACTTCTGGAGCTGTTCCAAAACTGGCTTGAAGGGATCCCGTAATGGAATTAACCTGGGTCATGGTTCCGATCCCAAAGAGGGCTACCAACACTCCTGCAACCGCAAAGAAAATAGCCAGTGGTCGCCACTTCTCTCCCATCCCGTGAAGAATGTAGTACATCGGACCACCTGAGATATGACCATTGTCATCCTTGGTCCGATAACGAATGGCTAAGAGCCCTTCTGCATACTTGGTCGCCATTCCAAAGAAGGCTGCCATCCACATCCAAAAGAGGGCACCTGGGCCACCTGTCTGAATCGCTGTAGCTACCCCTACAATATTCCCCGTCCCTACAGTAGCCGCTAGAGCTGTCGCAAGGGCTCCGAAACTCGAGATATCCCCGTGTCCCTCATCTTCTGTAAAGATCAAGCGAAAAGCTTTTGGAAGGTAGCGGATCTGAAGTAAACCCAAGCGAAGGGTCAGGTAGGTCCCTGTTCCTACCAAGAGCACCAACAGCGGGGCGCCCCACACTAGATTATCGAGTTGTTGAAAAAACTGCAATACATGATCCATTTTCTGTCTCCTTTTTCATCGACCACTCGACAGAAAAGAGAAAAAGAAAGAGCACATGTCAAACATGTACTCTGGTCCTGCTTAAAATAGGGGACTTCCCCTATTTTTCGCTCTGTCCTTTTACCTGAGAGTTTGAGTAGATGCATCCTCTACCTTGCCCCTTCGGTGCCATTTCTGGTCTCTCCAGAGTTCCGTCCATTCACAGTCACTCACGCTCCTGCAAACTTCATTCGGTCGTATGTAATTTTCTCTATTTTAATCGATTTTCAAAAGTTTGTCAATCATTTCTGAAAATATCTTGTAAACTACCTGAAAATGCACAGTTTTTAATCACTCAAGGAGAAGTGATTGGTCATGAGGTTGCTAGCATCGAGCAAAATCTTGTCCAAGAGTTGATCTGTCGCTTCCTGGATTTGATCACTCATGGCTTGGTTTTCCGTCTCAAAATCAACGGTTTCACCTGCTGCAAGTGCACGATCGACTTTATTGATGCGTGCATGTCCCCAAGCCATTGTCGATTCTTGGTAGTCATCTAGATCCCCAACATGGTGAGCATAGTGAGGGTCAGCTAGTCCCGCAATAATCCGGTTAGCCCAGTAGAAGGAATCCGTAGTTACCTTAGCCGTCGTATTGGCAAAGTAGTCTGGCGTTGTATCCACTTGGGCAAAGAAAGGAACAGCTGTATTGTATGGCATGGAGCCATAAGAAATCCATTGGATGCCTGTCGTTTCTTGTGGTTTATTGGGACGCAATTGCAGAATCGCTGTCTGGCTGGTCCGGTTGATCCCGATCGTCCGGAAGGTCCGCTGACTCACGTGATCTCCTTCAGGGCCATAAGGATCGTAGATAGTGTCTTGGTAGTGGTTGCTCAAGACATATTTGACATCTTCAATCGTTACCTTGCGATAAGGTTTTTGACACCAAGGAATCTCAAAACTCCGTGGATCCTGCTCGATTTCAGGATTGAGGAAACGCTGGATGGCCCAAGCCCGCGGTGTATTGTAGTGACGGTCCTTGTCTTTTTGGCTACCAAAGGCATAGCGTGGATTAAAGCCTTTCCCTTCTTGATCCAGAATCAAATGGTGCTCTGTGACAAACTTTTCAAGATTCGGGTCACAAAGAAACTCATCGGGATTGCCAAATTCAAAATAATCACTTCCCAGTTGGTTCGGGTTGGTCACATAGGCATCATCAGGGACACGGCGCGCCATCCAGTGGTGACCTCCGATGGTTTCCAACCACCAGATTTCATTCACATCTGAAATCGCAATCCCGTTAGACTCATAAGTTCCGTACTCTTCCAAAATCTTTCCGAGACGCAAGACCCCTTCGCGGGCAGTCTTAACATAAGGCAAGACCAAGGTCAGCATGTCTTCCTCACCGATGCCACTCTCTACAAGAGGATCTGCCCCAAGCACACGGCTATTGGTCGTAATGGTCTCTGTCTCACTCATGGCGACATTATAGACATTGATCCCAGCTTCTCCCCAGATCCCGTCTTTAGGAATGGCATCTGGAACCGCTGTATAGCGAACTGGATTATCTGGCAAGTCGATTTCAAAAGTTGATAAAACAGACTTGTAATGACGTGGTTGATCTTCCGGTTTGACCACGATCAATTTCTTGGGCGTAAAAACGCCATTTTGAGAATCCTCTGTTCGTGCTACAATGGTCGAACCATCATAGCTAGCATTTTTTCCGACTAGAATCGTTGTACACGAATCTGCACTTTCACGTTTACGCATGCGTATCCTCCCAAATCATTCATTGCCTCTATTATAGCACTTTTAAAAGGGAGGACCTATTGAAAATCAGATTTAAAAGCGAATCCTTTTCAACAACTTTCATATTTTCATTATGTAAGATTTTAAAAAAACTAGCTGATAAACAGCCAGGATTTAGAATGTAGATAAATTTTTTTACTTAAAACAACTTAAGTGATATAGAATAATTAAAACTGATACATACTAATAGGCTCATTCAAACATATACTGAAACTTTCCGCCGTGAGAAAAGTGACTGAAACACAATTGTTTCAGTCACTCGGGAGTTTTGAGAGTAAAACAGTTTGGGGAACTGTTTTAGCCTGAGCCTAAAAATTGAAAAGGGAAGGGGCTCAAAACGAATTGAACTCGGGCTTAACTTATCCTTTAAACGTGACAATGGTTGCGCCGCTTCCACCTGCATTTTGTGGGGCATATTCAAAACTTTTGACATGTTTGTTGCGGCGGAGATACTTGGTCACCCCTTCACGGATAACTCCCGTCCCGATCCCATGGATGATATCGACTTGTGCCATATTGTTGAGCAGGGCCTGATCGATAAAGCCATCTAGCTCTTGCATGGCCTCTTCATAGCGTTTCCCACGGAGGTCCAGACGCGCTCTCGGCCCACTCGTGTTCGAGCGTTTGACGACATTCACCTGGCGTTTCTTAGGTTGAGATGCTTCTTTTTCAGCCTTGATGAGGTTGAATTCTTTTTCTTCCAGGGTCATCTTGATCAAGCCGACTTGCGCCTCCCAGCGACCATCTTTGAGTTGCTTGACCAGGCTTCCGCGTTGGCCATAGCTGATAACCAAGATTTCATCTCCCACCTTAGGAGCACGCGCCTTTTTGGCTTTTTTCAAGACCTTGTTTTTAGAAAGGTCGACGGTCTCAGGAGCTAGTTTTTTCAACTGAGCCTTGGCTTCAATGATCTCATGTGGTTTCAACTGGGATTTGGCGTGAAGGCCTTGAAGGATACGGTCACTCTCTGAGAGGGCCATGTCCACAATTTCCTTGGCCTCTTCTCTCGCCTTATTGAGCTCTGTTTCTCTCTCTCTGGTCAATTCGTTATAGAGCTTTCGAAGAGCGCGATTGAATTTGAGATTTTCTTGCTCGACCTCTTGAATGGTATCTAAGCGCTTGCGACTTTCTAAGGTCTGCGCCTCCAATTTTTCAATAATTTGATTGACATCATTATCCGTATTGGTCATCTTCATGGCATCCTGGATAATGGTCTCAGACAAGCCCAAACGACGGGCAATTTCAAAGGCATTGGAGCGACCAGGAACTCCTTGCATGAAGCGATAGGTTGGACGCAGACTCGCAGTGTCAAATTCCATACTGGCATTTTGCACCCCAGCAGTCTCAATTCCATAAGCCTTGAGCTCTGGATAGTGGGTCGTCGCCATGGTCTTAATCCCGCGTAAGCGCAGGTCTTCTAGGATGGCAATAGCAAGGCCAGCCCCCTCTTGAGGATCGGTTCCAGCCCCCAACTCATCCAGAAGGATCAAGGAGGCGGTATCCACTTGATGTAAGATAGATACGATATTGGTCATATGACTGGAGAAGGTCGACAAGCTCTGCTCGATCGATTGTTCATCTCCAATATCTGCAAAGACCTGTGAGAAGATCCCCACACGACTACCTGGATCCGCTAGGATGGGAAGACCAGACTGGGCCATAATTTGCGCTAGTCCCAACGTTTTTAGCATGATGGTTTTCCCCCCTGTATTGGGACCGGTAATCACGATTTCTGTCAAGTCCTCAGTAAAATGCAGGTCATTCGCAACAGCATTTTCAATCAAGGGATGACGTAGTTGCAAGAGCTGAATAGAGCGATTGCTGCTAACCTCTGGTACAACTGCCTTACAATCGCGCATAAACCGATACTTGGCCTTGATCAAGTCTAAGTGACCAATAATCCAAGCGTTATTTGCAATCTCTGCTGCGTGAGGGCGTAGGGTGTCAGACAATTCCTCCAGAATCTGAATGATTTCATACCGTTCATCGGCTCGATGGTTGGCAATTTCTTCATTGAGATTGACGACTGCCCGAGGCTCGATATAAACGGTATTCCCGCTGGCTGAGATATCGTGGACCACCCCTGCAATCCGGTTGCGATAGGTGTTTTTTACTGGTAGAACATTGCGGCCATTCCGGCTAGCAATCACAGCATCCGCTAACATATCGGCTTTGCTTTTCAGCAGGTCTTGTAGAATCTCTCTGACCTGGTGTTCATTTTCCTGGATTCGGCGACGAATTTTGGCCAATTTTTCGCTGGCAAAAGACTCGACAAAGCCTCCTTCGTTGATAGCTTGAAGCCCACCTTGTAGGCGAGGAAGATCTACCAAGTTGTCAAAGAGGCGATTGAGCCTTTCCAGACGGACATTTTCCAAGTTGTCGTTGAAATCCTTGAGCTCATGTGTCACCCGAAGGACAGCTTTTAGCGCTAGTAATTCATCGATATTGAGGGATGCCTCCATCTCCAAACGCTTGGCCACTGGACGGACATCTTGAATGGTCGATACGGCAAAGCGAGGCTCTTCCAAGAGGATCTGCTCCATATCTTCTAGCTCCATAAAGGCCGTTTCGATGCTTTCTTTTTTATCAGTTGGAGTAAGGGCTGCTAGCTCCATCTCCCCTTGTTCTGTCTGTAGATAGGGTTCAAAGAGTTGCTTTACCTTGTCAAACTCCAGAATATCTAAGATTTTTTTATTCATATTTCTCCTACAAAAAAAGTGAGCGTCCTTCCTTGAATCGGACTTGTCTCACTCCTTTCTTCATTTTTGCTCCTTAAGCTCCGATAATCGCAGTCACCCACAAGTTGTGGAACAGACTGGAACTGATCGGGGTATGAAGGATAATAAAGCGGATCAATCCACTTGCATTGAGTCTATTTTGGATGGAAGCCATGGGAACCGTTGAGAGGACAGTCAAGCCCATCTGGATGACCAAGAGAGTTATCACGACGGCGATCACACCCGCTCCAATTTGATACTTGCGATCCTCCAGTTTTTCTGGCTGAGGTACCAAGTGCATAAAGATCCCAATCACACGACCAATCAGGTAGATCATCGCAAAAATCAATACATATGCTAAACCTGCATAAAAGATGTCATCTAATTGAAATAGGTAGCGGTTGGCATAAAAATAATTCACCGATTGCTGGGTGGGACTCGAAAAAGGAACCCATAGAGACAACACCTTGGCCAGTCCCTTGTAGCTACCACCTGCAATCAAGAGGGCCACTAAGGTCACTAGAAAATAATAGGACTGGAGGATAATCCCTCTTGCATAGCCAATATAAAAGCTCCATGCCAAAATCAATAAGATTAAGAAAGTTAACATGTATCTCCTCTTATTTGGATGATTTATCCTTTAAGTCGTCTAAAGCCTTGCGACGAAAATCATCTAATTCTTTTTCTTTGTCGTCAAACTCGATCTCGCGATTTAGTTGCATGGACAAACTATTTACTGCCAATAGGATCGCGATGGTTTCATCATCTGCCTCTGGCATTTGTTCCTTAATTGCTTGGTATTTTTCTTTCGCAACACGTTCGACTTCTTCCATAAACAAATTATCATGGTTGGTTGTTAAAGTGAGCGCTTTGTTTCCAAATGTAAATTTATATCTATTTAAGCTCGCCATAAAAATCACCTCACGGTATTATACCAAAAAAGGCTAGCTTTGTCAGTAGCAAAGCCCCTCTTCACAGGGATTTTCCAGTGAATTCTTTCTTTCTTTTTGCTCCCTCTCTCCCTGAATTTGTGGTACAATAGTGGTTATGGAAAGTATGACACTCACTCCAACACAGGAGCAAATCCTTGATTTTGTCCATACCTATCGCAACTCTCTCTCTCAAAGCAAGAATCCTCATATGGATTATTTCTTTCGACTAGAGGGAGCGACCGTTTCGATCTACAAGTCTGGAAAAGTCTTGCTTCAGGGCAATGACCTTACTCCTTACCTGACCTTTTTCGGGCAAGATGCTGGGAACCCTAAAGGTTCTACTACTTCATCTGCAGGACAAGATCTAGCCATGATCGGAACCGATGAGGTCGGAAACGGCTCTTATTTTGGTGGACTCACCGTCGTTGCATCCTTTGTCACACCTGACCAGCACGACTGGCTCAAAAAGCTCGGTGTTGGGGATTCAAAGACCTTGGATGATCGAAAAATTCAGCAATTGGCTCCTCTCCTTGAGGAAAACATCCAGCACCAAGCACTCTTATTGTCTCCAAAGAAGTACAATGAAGTCATTGCTTCTGGCTACAATGCTGTTTCGGTCAAAGTGGCCCTGCACAATCAGGCTATCTATCTTCTATTAAATAAGGGAGTCCAAGCAGAGCGAATTGTGATCGATGCCTTTACGACGGCTAAAAACTACCAAAAATACGTGAAAGCTGAAAAAAATCAGGTCACCCAAGCCATTGAGTTGGAAGAAAAAGCAGAAGGTAAGTATTTATCTGTTGCAGTTAGTTCCATCATCGCCCGCAATCTCTTCCTTCAAAATCTGGAAGATCTGGGCAAGGAACTGGGCTTTAATCTCCCTAGTGGAGCAGGGGCGAAGTCAGACCAAGTCGCTGCTAAATTGCTTCAGACCTACGGGATGAAGGCTCTGGATTATTGTGCCAAACTCCATTTTAAAAACACAGAAAAAGCAAAGAAATTACTAGAAAGATAAGTTATGTCAAAAAGAAGTTCAAAACATACATCTAGCTCACCAGTTGTGAGATTCCTTAAAGAATGGGGCCTCTTCAGTATTATTGTTGGTCTCATTATCGCCTCTCGCATCTACCTCTGGGCTCCGGTCAAGGTGGACGGCCATTCGATGGATCCAACCCTAGCAGATAGCGAGTATCTCCTTGTGGTCAACCACCTCTCAATTGATCGTTTCGACATTGTCGTTGCCAATGAAAAAGACGACGACGGCAAAACCAAGGACATCGTCAAGCGGGTCATCGGTCTTCCTGGAGATACCATTCAGTACGACAACGATACCCTCTACATCAATGGGAAAAAGACCAATGAGCCCTATTTGAAAGACTACATCGCTCGTTTCAAAAAAGATAAATTGCAATCAACATACACTGGAAAAGGTTTCGAAGAAAACGGAGAACTCTTCCGCCAATTGGCCAATACAGCCCAAGCTTTTACAGTAGACAAGGATGGCAATCCTAAATTTACCTTGAAGTTGCTCGACGATGAATACCTCCTACTTGGAGATGACCGGATCGTTTCAAAAGATAGCCGTCAGGTCGGAGCTTTCAAAAAAGAACAAATCAAAGGACAAGCCGTCTTTAGACTATGGCCGATCTACCCTTTCAAAACTTATTAGTATAGATTAACAGACTGAGGCTGAGACAAGTATGTCCCAGCCTCGCTTTATAAAAAGGAAAGAAATGATGGAATATTATTTTTCTGGTACTATTGAGCGCATTATTTTTGAAAATCCTAGCAGTTTTTTTCGAATCCTCTTGCTCGACATCAGCGATACAGATGCCGAAGACTTTGATGATTTTGAGATTATTGTGACGGGCACCATGGCAGATATCATGGAAGGCGAAGACTACACCTTCTGGGGGGAGCTGGTCCATCATCCTAAATACGGAGAGCAGCTCAAAATCAGTCGCTATGAACGTGCCAAACCCTCTAGCAAGGGCTTGGTGAAATATTTTTCCAGTGATCACTTCAAAGGAATTGGTCTCAAAACAGCCCAAAAAATCGTGGACCTCTATGGGGACGATACCATTGACAAAATTTTGGAGTCCCCTGAAAAATTAGAAGAAATCACAGGTCTCTCCAAGAAAAACCGCCTGGCTTTTGTAGAAAAACTCCGTCAGAATTACGGAACGGAGCGCATTCTCGCCCAACTAGCCAACTACGGCATTCCCAATAAATTGGCCTTTCAGATCCAGGATTTCTACAAGGAAGAAACCCTCCAGATCGTGGAGCAACAGCCCTACCGATTGGTGGAAGATATCCAAGGCATGGGCTTTAAAATCGCGGACCAACTAGCCGAAGAATTGGGGATTGCAAGTGATGCCCCTGAGCGATTCCGCGCGGGTCTGATCCACAGCCTTTTTAGCTACTCTATCGAGACTGGAAATACCTATATCGAAGCCAAGGACCTCCTGCGCTATACCATTGACCTGTTAGAATCCGCTCGGCCAGTAGAATTGGACCCTTCCACTGTCGCCCAAGAATTAGGACGCCTCATCGAGGAAGACAAGATCCAAAACATAGATACCAAGATCTTTGACAACAGCCTCTTCTTTGCGGAGGAAGGGATTCGCAGTCATATCGGTCGCCTCCTAGAAAAAGGAAAGTCGACTTCATTTGACCCTGAGAAAATCAACCAGGCGATTGAGGAGGTTGAAAAAGATCTAGGGATTCGCTACGATGCGATTCAAAAAGATGCGATTCACCAAGCTATCCAAAACAAGGTCTTTATCCTCACCGGGGGACCGGGGACAGGAAAGACCACCGTTATCAATGGGATGATCAGCGTCTATGCCCAACTCCACCAGCTGGATCTTCGGAAGAAACAAGACCTGCCGATCCTCTTGGCTGCTCCAACAGGACGGGCAGCTAGACGCATGAATGAGCTGACAGGACTTCCGAGCGCCACCATCCACCGCCATTTGGGGATGACAGGAGATGATGACACCAGCCACTTAGAGGACTATTTAGACGCAGACTTTATCATTGTGGACGAATTTTCCATGGTCGATACCTGGTTGGCTAATCAATTACTCAGCAATATCGCAACCGATACCAAACTCTTGATTGTGGGAGATGCAGACCAATTGCCTTCTGTCAGTCCTGGTCAGGTCTTAGCTGATCTCTTGCAGACCCCAAGCATCCCTCAGACCAAACTGGAGCATATTTTCCGTCAGAGTGAGGACTCGACCATTGTCTCACTAGCAGGAGACATTCGCCAGGGCAAGCTTCCTCAAGATTTCACAGAACGAAAAGCTGACCGCTCTTATTTCGAAGCCGGAAGCGAACACATCCCTAAGATGATCGAACAAATCACTTCTGCTGCCCTTCGCAGTCAGATCCCTGCTCGAGATATCCAAGTCTTGGCACCCATGTACAAGGGCCAGGCCGGCATTGACAATATCAATACGCTCATGCAAGACCTTCTCAATCCAGCTGTCAAAGATCAGGTGGTCTTTGACACGCCAGACTGCCAATACCGCGATGGAGATAAGGTCATCCATCTGGTCAATGATGCAGAAAGCAATGTCTTTAATGGAGATATTGGCTACATCACCGACCTTCTCCCAGGAAAATATACAGAATCCAAGCAAGATGAATTGACCATCCAATTTGATGGCAATGAAATCGTCTACCCGCGCAATGATTGGTACAAAATTCGCTTAGCCTATGCGATGAGTATTCACAAATCACAAGGAAGTGAATTTCCGGTGGTGATTTTACCCATTACCAATCAAAGCCACCGAATGTTGCAGCGTAATTTGATCTATACTGCCATCACGCGCTCCAAGAGCAAACTGATCCTCTTAGGGGAATACAGCGCCTTTGATTACGCTACTAAAAATACCGGTACTGCGCGCAAGACCTACTTGGTGGAGCGCTTCAAGGACCTGGACGGAGGCGAGGCGACCAAAGACTCTTCTTCAGCCGTTGCCACCGCTTCTGCTACAGTCGAATCCGCACAAAGCAAGGAAGGGACTGTTGAAAGGAAGGCTGAGCCTGATGAACCGACTGTCTATCGATTGACAGAAGACAATCTTCACACCATCTCTCCTATGATCGGACTGACTGAAGAAGAAATTGCAGCCTTTTTTGATGTCAAACAACCTAATTGATACCCCAAAAATTAAAATAATATATTTTTTAAGGCTCATTCAAATACAGCTGAAACTTTCCGCCGTGAGAAAAGTGCTAGAAACACTATGGTTTCTAGCACTCGGGAGTTTTGAAACTTTAGGTTCAAAACTAAGTCATGGAACTTCGTAGAAGTTCGCTGACGTCCGTACTCACCTAAGGAAAGTTTCTAAGATGACTTTGTCATCAATCTTAGGCGACTAGTGAACAAACTAGTCGTTTTCTTTTTCTTCCACTAAAGGCAACTCGGTATGATCCACGAAATTGGTCATGGTGACACCCAAGAGGCGGATTCCAGTATTTGTCGATTCGATTTCTTGAAAAATTTGGCAAGCGGAACGATTGATCCGCTCAGCCTCTCGTGTTGGCTCCGTCAATGTCATTCGCTTGGTCAGGGTGGTGAAGTCTCCATAGCGCACTTTTAAGACCAAGGTCTTTCCTTGCTTGCCGTGTTTTTCCAGCGATTGGGCCACCTTACTGGACAGATTGGCAATTTCTTCTACAATATCATCCTCAGCATAGAGGAGCTTGCGGTAGGTCCGCTCTTTTCCGATCGACTTGCGGATACGATGGCTCTTGACAGGGCTATTGTGAATCCCTCGCGCCTTACGAAAGAGATCATAGCCAAAGCGCCCAAATCGATCGATCAAGGTCATCTCCGGGATAGCTAAAAGATCCGCGCCAGTATAGACCCCCATCTCATGCAGGCGCTCCACTGTCTTCTTTCCTACCCCGTGAAATTTGGCAATGTCCATCTGGCTCAGGAAATCCTCGGCATCCTCCGGCAAGACCACCGTTAGGCCACGGGGTTTTTGGTAGTCACTTGCCATCTTTGCCAGAAACTTATTATAAGAGACACCTGCTGAAGCTGTGAGATGCAGCTCTTCCCAGATCGCATGCTGAATCAAGCGAGCAATCTTGACAGCTGATTTGCTCTGGATTTTATTTTCCGTCACATCTAGATAGGCTTCATCAATACTCATAGGCTCGATCAGATCTGTATAGCGCTTAAAAATCTCACGAACCTGCTCACCCACCTCGCGGTATTTCTCATAATTTCCAGAGATAAAAATCGCTTGAGGACAAAGCTCCAGCGCTTCTTTGGAACTCATGGCCGAATGAATGCCATATTTCCGTGCTTCATAGTTACAGGTCGAGACCACACCTCTCCCTCCTGATTTACGAGGGTCCTGGCCAATTACGACAGGCTTCCCCTTTAAACTAGGGTTATCTCTTTCTTCGACGGCAGCAAAAAATGCATCCATATCAATATGAATAATCTTGCGACTCGTATCATTCACCAATGGAAATATCAGCATTTTTCACCCTCCTTTTTTCTATTATAAGAAGAAAATTTTAGAATTGCAAAAATCGGCCCTTCCTAAAAACATGAAAATTGATGGAAATTCATGTTCATTTTCAAAAATGTAGTACAGTATCGCGGAAGAATTGAAACTGTATTATAAAAGAATCTGCTATTTTTCGCAATTTGTCTTTGTGTAACCGGTTTCTGTATGGTATACTACTATTGTAAGTGCAACAGATATAGTTGCTAGAAAGACAATAGAGGAAAATAAAAATGGTTGTTAAAACAGTCGTTGAAGCACAAGATATTTTTGACAAAGCCTGGGAAGGCTTCAAAGGTGAAGATTGGAAAGAAAAAGCAAGCGTTTCTCGCTTCGTTCAAGCTAACTACACACCATACGATGGAGATGAAAGCTTCCTAGCTGGTCCAACTGAACGTTCTCTTCACATCAAGAAGATTGTTGAAGAAACAAAAGCTCATTACGAAGAAACTCGTTTCCCATACGATAACCGTCCAACATCTATCGCTGATATTGCAGCTGGATATATCGACAAAGAAAACGAAGTGATCTTCGGTATCCAAAATGATGAATTGTTCAAATTGAACTTTATGCCTCGTGGTGGTATCCGTATGGCGGAAACTACTTTGAAAGAAAATGGATACGAACCAGATCCAGCAGTTCATGAAATCTTCACAAAATACGTTACAACTGTAAACGACGGTATCTTCCGCGCTTACACTTCTAACATCCGTCGCGCTCGTCACGCTCACACTGTAACTGGTCTTCCAGACGCTTACTCTCGTGGACGTATCATCGGGGTTTATGCACGTCTTGCTCTTTACGGTGCCGACTACTTGATGGCTGAAAAAGCAAACGACTGGAACTCTATTACTGAAATCGATGAAGAATCAATCCGTCTTCGTGAAGAAGTAAACCTTCAATACCAAGCACTTCAAGAAGTTGTTAAATTGGGTGACCTTTATGGTGTAGACGTACGTCGTCCTGCCTTCGATACAAAAGAAGCGATCCAATGGACAAACATCGCCTTCATGGCTGTCTGCCGTGTGATCAACGGTGCTGCTACTTCTCTTGGACGTGTGCCAATCGTTTTGGATATCTACGCTGAACGTGACTTGGCTCGTGGTACTTACACTGAATCAGAAATCCAAGAATTCGTTGACGATTTCGTTATGAAATTGCGTACTGTTAAATTTGCTCGTACAAAAGCTTACGACGAATTGTACTCAGGTGACCCAACCTTCATCACAACATCAATGGCTGGTATGGGTAACGACGGTCGTCACCGCGTTACGAAGATGGACTACCGTTTCTTGAACACTTTGGACAACATCGGTAACTCTCCAGAACCAAACTTGACAGTTCTTTGGACTGACAAATTGCCATACAACTTCCGTCGCTACTGTATGCACATGAGCCATAAACACTCTTCTATCCAATACGAAGGTGTAACAACAATGGCGAAAGACGGATACGGTGAAATGAGCTGTATCTCATGTTGTGTATCTCCACTTGACCCAGAAAACGAAGAACAACGCCACAACATCCAATACTTCGGTGCTCGTGTTAACGTTCTTAAAGCTCTTCTTACTGGTTTGAACGGTGGTTACGACGATGTTCATAAAGACTATAAAGTATTTGACATCGATCCAATCCGTGACGAAGTTCTTGAATTCGAATCTGTTAAAGCAAACTTCGAAAAATCTCTTGACTGGTTGACAGACACTTACGTAGATGCTTTGAACATCATCCACTACATGACTGATAAGTACAACTACGAAGCTGTTCAAATGGCCTTCTTGCCAACTCACCAACGCGCTAACATGGGATTCGGTATCTGTGGATTCGCTAACACTGTTGATACTTTGTCAGCAATCAAATACGCTACTGTTAAACCAATCCGTGACGAAGATGGCTACATCTACGATTACGAAACAATCGGTGAATACCCACGTTGGGGTGAAGATGACCCACGTTCTAACGAATTGGCAGAATGGTTGATCGAAGCTTACACTACTCGTCTTCGCAGCCACAAACTTTACAAGAACGCTGAAGCAACTGTTTCACTTCTTACCATCACTTCTAACGTTGCTTACTCTAAACAAACTGGTAACTCACCAGTCCACAAAGGGGTATACCTCAACGAAGATGGTTCTGTGAACTTGTCTAAATTGGAATTCTTCTCACCAGGTGCTAACCCATCTAACAAAGCTAAAGGTGGATGGTTGCAAAACTTGAACTCACTTGCTAGCCTTGACTTTGGTTACGCAGCTGATGGTATCTCACTCACTACTCAAGTATCACCACGTGCTCTTGGTAAAACTCGTGACGAACAAGTTGATAACTTGGTAACCATCCTTGATGGATACTTCGAAAACGGTGGACAACACTGTAACTTGAACGTTATGGACTTGAACGATGTTTACGAAAAGATCATGTCAGGTGAAGACGTTATCGTTCGTATCTCTGGATACTGTGTAAACACTAAATACCTCACTCCAGAACAAAAAACTGAATTGACACAACGTGTCTTCCACGAAGTTCTTTCA
Source organism: Streptococcus mobilis (assembly GCF_059727625.1). Classification (NCBI taxonomy): domain Bacteria; kingdom Bacillati; phylum Bacillota; class Bacilli; order Lactobacillales; family Streptococcaceae; genus Streptococcus; species Streptococcus mobilis. Next base: position 420,453 of record NZ_AP041823.1, on the reverse strand, counting down.
ATGGATGATGCCTTGAACTAAGATTCAAATAGGTCTTAAAAACCAGTCGGAAACGGCTGGTTTTTTCATCCCCATCGCAAGAGTATTCTGAATTTTGAAAGAGTTTAAGAGCCTACTATATAGAGTTTGACAGCGTTTTCTCCAAGTGTTATAGTAGAGCTGTAAATAATATAGAAGGGGTGATCCTATGTTTTTAACATTTATTTTCGCTATTATTTGGCTCTTTATCCTGATTGCACTGATCTTTTTAGCAACCCTTCTCGTCCAGGACAGCACCGTGCAGCACCACCACCCGAGTTAGCGAATGATAAGCCTAAACAATAGCTATTCTAAACGAATTCAGAAAGGATAAGAAACAAACTAGAATTGTCAGATTTTAGTTCTGTCTCTCGTCCTTTTTTGCTATAATAGAAACAGATTATTTAGTAAGAAGGAAATTATGGAAGAGTCAAAACAGATCAACCAAGTGATCGACGTCCTGATGTTAGCTGGAACCCTCCTGATAGAGAGCGGTTCTGAGATTCACCGGGTCGAAGATACCATGATCCGGATCGCCCATTCACAGGGAATCGTCGATTGTAATGTTTTAGCGATGCCAGTCGCTATTTTCTTTTCAATTGAGAATGCCAATGTCACGCGCATGAAACGGATCTTGCGGACTAATTATAATATTGAAAAGGTCTGTGATGTCAATCAGATCTCTCGTCAACTCGTCTCTGGAGAGATCGATCTCGAGCAAGCCTACCAAGCCCTGAGCGAGTTGAAAATGAAGCGCGTTCCTTATACCAATCTCCAGTTGACCATTGCGGCAACCCTCAGTGCTCCTTTCTTCTCCATCATGTTTGGAGGAAATTTCTATGATGCGATTGGAGCAGGTATTGCGACTGTCTTTGCCTTTGCTTTTTCTCTTGTCGTTGAGAAATACGTTCGCATTCCTTTTGCCACTGCCTTTGCGGCCGCCTTTGTCTTTGGCTTTTTGGCCCATATCTGGACGCGCTATAGTGGTTTTCCTTCCAATACCGATCTCATTATCGCAGGCTGTGTCATGCCCTTCGTTCCTGGAATCGCTATGACTAATGCCGTCCGAGATCTGATGAATTACCACCTCAACTCTGGGATGAGCAAACTCTTTGAGACTCTTCTCATTACTCTTGCACTTGGTGCCGGTACAACGGTCGCCCTCGTCCTTATGAAATAAAATGATGAACCTAACTGAATTTTTAATCCAAGCGGTGGCCAGTTTGATTGCCATCATCACCTTTTTAATCGTCCTCAATGTGCAGCGCTCCATGTTGATTCCTGGAGGAATCCTAGGCATGGGCATCTGGCTACTTTACTATATCCTGAAAGGGCCTACCAATGTCATCGTTGCAACCTTTATTGCAGCCATTGTCGGCTCCTGTATCAGTCAGATTTTAAGTATCATTCTCAAGACGCCTGTTGTGGTCTTTATGTTGTCCATTCTCGCACCCTTGGTTCCTGGATATATTTCCTATCGGACTACTTCCTTCTTTGTCAGTGGCCAATATCGCCAAGCAGTGACCAGCGTGACCCTGGTGGTTATTCTGGCCTTGGTGATCTCCATCGGGATGGCTAGCGGCTCCGTTGTCTTGAAACTCTACCATTCTTACCAACGCCATCAAAAAAGAAAAATGACCAATGCCAACTAGCATTTGTCATGTTGGTGACAAAGTCTTCTTAAAACTTTCCTTAGGTGAGCACGGACGTCAGCGAACTTCGTAGAAGTTCCATGACTTAGTTTTGGACCTAAGGTTCCAAAACTCCCGAGTGCTAGAAACAATCGTGTTTCTAGCACTTTTCTCACGGCGGAAAGTTTTTGTATTTTCTTGATTCATTTTAACAATTGGAACTCATTTTTATTTTTTGAAGAAAACTAAAAGTTTATGTACAATTGACTAAACTAAAGCTAAACCATTGATACAACTGAATTAGAAGCATAAAGTACATTCTTTAAAAAGTGTACTTTATTTTTGTTTTGTAAATTATTCTGAAACTACTTTCACATATTAAAAATTGAATCTAAATTGCTGTAGGCCTATAATAAAGATAGGGATAAAAAGAAATCTTCCTAGAAAGGAGTATACTGTATCATATGTGACAGTATTATTAATAAATCATGAAAAAAATAATTACTATAGTACAGTGCATTTTGTTCCCCGTGTCTCCTTACATTGCTAGAGAACTGTGCTTGATGAGTAAAAATCTAGTCGATAATATGTTCCTTACATTCTTTATCATGCTAACAATTTCTTTTTGGCTTTGTATTTGGAAGTTAGGAGATCTTGTGGGAAATCCAAAATAGAAAGTAAAAAGTTGTGCTAGAGATGAGATTTTTATTTATTTTAATTATTAATACACCTTATTTCTTTTATTTAAAATGGAAGGATAAGCCTAAACAAAAAAATAAGTCCTTTTGTTATCTTTATAAGTTTTACATGATTTACTTGTGGTTTATCCTCATAATTTGCATAATGGCTATCGGTATTTTATCCCTTGGAGTAGTAGCTGGTATGGGAAGAAAACTTCCGTTTGGTTTCTTTGTTTTATCTGTTTTATTTGTAGTTCTATTTAGTTTCTATATTTTTAGTATTCTAAAAGAGATAAAGGAATTAAAGCAAATAAAAGGTAAGTAAATATTAACTAAGAGAACTAGCTAACTAGCTTAAGTAAAACATAACACGGCCATGATTCATGAGCCGTGTTTTTGTATGAATGTACAATTGAAAAATTTTTAATTTTCACTTAAATAAAGTACATAATTGACAATGATTAGCACAAAACATTTTTTGGTTATCAAGAAACGAAAGTAGTATGCCATCTTTTTACGAAAAAGCCTATTTTCTTCAAAAAATAACTTTCCGAAAATTTTTCTTTTCCCGAAAGATGTTGAATGAACTAAAAAACAGCCTAAACCGTTGGGGCTGTATGGAATTTTAGCGATAGATTGTCCGCCCTCTAAACTTAAATCAGCTCAGAATGGCTATCTCAGCATGATTTTTTAACATTTTATGCAAAAAAATAACTATTCGGTATCAAAATTTCGAGAATTTTACCGAATAGTTAAAAAAAGAGCAGAATAGAATTTTTTTATCGTATCTAATTTATAGAGTTTGTTGGGATTGTTGCTGAGTTTTTTGTTTATCATTCGAACTTTATTATTATATCATAAAAATGATTAGAAAAATAGACTTGAATTATTTTGAAATTGGTATATGATGAAGGTATAAAAACTATTAAAATAGCCTGATAGAAAGGGGGATAAAAGAATTAATCAGGCTATATAAAATTGGTGATTGGTATTTAATGTTGTAAAACAAGAAAGGGTAGGGTAAAAAATGCAAATACATAAAAAAATTTTTATAGTGGCGTTGGTTTTATCTATTTGTATCTCACTATATTTTCTTATCAATCCGTCTAATATCTTCACCTTTCCGATCCGTGTGCATTCATTTGATGACACATTTAAATATTACATGTTTGTGAAGATTGGAATTGTATTATTATTTATCAAATTCTTACTGGATATATGCTTAGAGTATATCAAGAATTGGTTTAAAAAGTTTTGATATATCTTCACACAAAAAATTTAACATGTAAATAGCCACTGCACCCATAAAATGAGACATAAGAAAACACCCCTGTTGAGATCTGATAAGCTAGAAACAGGGATGTTTTTTTATAGTCAAAAAAGCATATTCATATGTAAAAATTGCAATAATAGACAAGATAAAAATAATTATTTTTTTACTTTGTCAAATATCGAAGTGTGAATAAGTAGATATATAAAAAATGTTGGAATCGAGAGTAATATGCCTAGCAATGAAATTTTACTACCTGTGTATTGATATAATAATGCATTACTAATAAAAAAAGCTAACCCCCCTAATATTATTAAATATATTATAGTTTTAAAAATTTTTTTCATAACAAAAACCTCCTTATACTTGGATACGCTTTCAATTTATTATATAATAAAACTGTATAATAAATCAAATTGGAGGTACATGTAGTAGTTCTCCTTTATTTTTTGTATGATTATATCAGAATGTTTTTAAAAAATGAAAGGGTTTTCTATGGGAAATGATGTGTTTTTTGATTATTTTTTAAGATCACTTAGGTTTCATTTACGTGATAGGTGTAAGGATATTGGATTTATAAAGTTTTTTAAAGATGAAAATAATTGTTTTATTACTATAGAGGATTATGTTTTGGAATCATTTGTGATATTGTCAAATATTTTGAGTGAAAAGAGGATTGTGTTTTCTTGTGGAATTATTTATAGTAAGGGGGTAGTTACTGGAGTAGAAGTATATATGAGTGTATTAGAGTTAGAAAGATTAAATAAATTGTTTAAAATATAGTTTTGAAGCATATTAAATTTTGTCGGACAATAACGAAGCGGTCCTACTAGTCATTTTGAAAGCTGGATGACTTATCTAAGTTACCCAGCTTTCGAAAAAAGTCCTTGTTGTTCGAGGACTTTTTTATGTATATAAAGTTAAAAAAGATGGGATGTACAAAGCTATTCTCAAAATTTCCACCATTTTTTTATGTTCTAGTAGTAGGGTCTCATTTCTTACTGTCAGGGCTCCGATCAGTTGCAACTGGCTGTTGCTTATCCAATCATGACGAAATATAAAAAAAAGCTTCCAACACTATTCAAGCAATTAAAAGTGGGAAAACTTAATCCGTTTAGAAAGATAAACATTTGCCTTTTTTCGCACTTTTGCATCGTCTAAATTAACTATTAAATAGTGAAAGGGGGTAGTAAATGGATAAAGTGATAAAAATCGTTGGCGTGTCTTAACTCTTTTATCGGTTGGCTTTTCATCTTCTTCTATGAGACTGATCTAGTTTTTAGTGTCACAGTGCCTCAGATATGGACGATAGCCTATGCTATAATATTTATTTAAAGATAATCAACAACAAAATAAACAAGAATAGGGAAAAGTCTTTAGGATCAAAAAACGCATAATATTAGGTTTTGAAGAACCTTGATACTATGCGTTTTATTGTGGGGTGATTTACTTTATTTTCTCCTGAAATTGAGTTTTTACCTAGTATCGTTTTACTTCCGATTAGAGATAACAAATTTATCAATGAATAGTAAGTGATATAATGCAAGTACAAATCCCCAGAAACTACCACGAAGAGAAAATTCTTGATGATTAAGAGGAAGCAAATCACGGTTTCCTATATAGATGCATGTCAAAATCACAAATAGAATCCAAAATAAATCAGTCCATTTATATTTTGAAAAATATTTTTTTAGCATAAGAACACCTTCTTCCTTTACTACATTAGTATTATATGATAAAATGTAAGCGAATACAAATAAAAAGGAGGATTTATCTTATGAATGAAAAAAATCGTACATATTTTATTTGTGCAAGTATTATTATTTCATCTATAATTTTAGGACTCTTTATTTATAACGGAATTTATAACGGATTTGACGTTTTGGGTCAATATATAAACGATGGCCTCAGGGTAATTAATAGTAATTTACCTAATGTTTTTAGGCAGTAATAGTAATAGAATTTAAAAAAAAGACAAGGTGTTTTATCCTTGTCTTTTTCGTTTTACGTTTTAATACTGCTTTTGTTTCAATATCAATAAATGTGTTCTTTTTGGAGTATTCTATAGATTCGAGGTAACATTATCATGGTATAGATCAGGAGAGAAACTCCTCCAAATACGAATATCAGGCCTCCGTTTATGTCCTTTTGAAATAAATAAGTAAATACAATGGTACCTATCGGCATGATAGACGTATTCAGTGTGAACAAAGTACTCATTACTCTTCCTAAATAATTTGTTTCAATACTACTTTGAAGATAGGTCATGACGACAATATTTAGAATAACAAGAGTGAATGCGATAATTCCCATAAATAAACCGCCAACGGAAGAAATAATCACTTGGGTGTTAGTAGTTGTAAATGTAATACCCAAACCAACGATAGCGATGGTTAGAAGAAAAAGTGGAATTCGAATTCTATTAGAGAGAAGTGTGTTATTTTCTTTTTTGTCTGGCAGTAGTGACATAGACACACTGGCTAATAACATTCCAACCGCAGACATAGTTTCTAGGATACCTACTGTTGCATTATCTAATAAAAGTTGCTCTTTGATTACAAATGGTACTCCAATGCTAATGGAAGTATAGAAAAAATTCAGTACAACACTAACAAGAATAATATATTTGACAATCTGATTTTCTTTTAAAAATCGGATAATTTCTTTGAACCCCTGTTGATGCTTTTCATTCTGTTTAATCTTAGCTTCTTGCTCTTCATTTTCATAGAAGAATTTCATGGTAAGTAAGACACCTAAAGAAAGGAGATTTGCAATGATTTCTATAAGAATAAAGCCTGAGAAGCCTAACCAATTATAAAGAATGACTCCAATAGCTGGGGAAAGCATGGTTGCGATAGCAATGGCGGTTTGTGTAACAGAGCTTAATCGTTGAATTTTTTTATCATTTACTAATTCGTGGATAGAGGCTGAATAACAAGTATCATTGATGTTAACTGTAATAGAGTGGAATATGACAAACGGAATTACTAAATATAAGATAGTAGATGAATTCGTTAAAAAATAAAATGCATAAAACAGAAGAAAGATAATAAGTCTAAAAATAAAATTATAAATTAAGATCTTTTTATGACGGTATCGGTCTACTAAATTACCGATTGGAACCAAGAAAATCAAACTAACTAAAGGATAGATGATCATGTTGATTCCAAAACTCATTGCCGATTTTGTTTGGTCCAGTAACATTAATCCTAAAGCAAAATTAAAAGCTTTTCCACTTAAAGAACTAATAAAACTACTAATAAAGTCTTTGATGATTTGTCTATTAGACATTTGATCACTTATTAAATTCTTAATATTAACCCCCTCCATTCGTTTCAACATTGCTTCGATTATCTAATACTATTCAATGAACTTGTGTTGTAAGGTAATTGGAATATTAGATAAGCCATAATTTTTGTTAATTAAGATTTTATCAATTATACTAATAAAAGTATAATAAAAAATGTAAAAAATATTGTATTTATGTTTACTCATTATATTTCTTTCTTGCTTTGACATTATCTAAATTGATAACTTCATACGTACCTCTTCTAAAATAGGATATATTTTACAATCGTTAAAGGATTTCAAAATGGAACAGATTGCTTTATCTTGCTTTTTATAGGCTTTAACTTCATTCTAGATGTTGATACTATTTGTCACAATTCTTGACACCGCTTTCGAACGAGACTATAATAATTTTGAGGGCAAGATGGTTTATCTCTTTTATTTGGGAGGTGTCAGATATGCAAATCTATTTTGTTTATTCTATTTTCTATCTATTATCACGCGTAGTAGCACTTGTAGTTCTAGCTTATCTTATTAAGTTACTCATTGCTCGTTTAAAAAGAAACTAAGTAACATTTTGCCCAAATAGTAGTTATTTGGACTTTTTGCTATACTTTAGCCTAGTGGATTAAATTTATAAAGGTAGTGTTTAGCATCTTCTTGTTTAGTGATTTTATTTTATGAAGGTTGTTTATAGGTAAGGGGGGAAATAGATGGTCTCTAAAATCGATGTAGCTTGGGACTTGTTCCTAGAAGGAAAAACATCAGAAGCTAAAAAGTTGGTTGAACAAGATTTTTCCATTGATACCTGTACAGATTTTAGCCTTTTAAATCTGATGGGGTATTTATTATTGGCAGAAAAAGACTATGCCTCGTGTACCCGTATATTTGAGAAATACATTTTATTAGCTCAACAAAATGAAGATAAAGAACATGAACACATTGGTTTACATCAATTAGCGATGATCTACAGAGATCAAGGTGATTTTCATAAGGCTTTAAAACTCATTGAAAATGAAGAGGAGATAATTGAAGAGCATTTTCCAAATGATAATCTAAAGAAAGCTGTGAATAACTACGAACAAGGCTATTTGAGATTGAAATTAAACAATCTTAATGAAGCTCTTACATTCATGAATCTGTCACTGGAACAATCTTTAGAGACTGATGATGTGATTTCTCATGCTTGTAGCTATAGAGGGTTAGGTGAAATCTATTTAGCCTTGGAAGATAAAGGATTAGCCAACACACATTTCAAACGAGCTATAGAACTTTTCAAAAGTGTTGGAGAGTTTGAAGGGGTAAAGGAAATTGAGGAATTGATTAATCGATGATTTTGCATTTAGTTTTTGTTATTTGTTTGCTTAAATAAAGTACATAATTGACAATGATTAGCTCAAAAAATTTTTTGGTTACTAAAGTAATCGCTTCACTTATCTTAAAATAGTTTTTCTCCATTCAAACTAATGCAAAATAATATTCGTTTTTCAATTTCTCTAAGTGTTATCGCTTGCATTTTTACTTAAAAGGGATACAATGATAGTGAAAAAACAAATCCTTTAAAGTATGCGAGGTGCTGTATGATGATAAGCAAGTATATCAAGTATCTTCCTTGGATGATCCTAGGAACCCTCTCCTCCTATCTATTAGCAACTGATTATGCCCGCAATTCATTTGACTTGTTCTATCTGACCTTGAACTTTACGATTGTGTACATCGCTTTAATCGTCTTCTACGAAAAAGTTCTAAGAGACAAATGCAAAGAACTCTTCATACGAATCATGAGCAACCCTAAAAAAGATAAGCAAGGATAAGAGTTGAAAAGCCATCTGAGGATGGCTTTTTCTTATAGATTTTCTATTTTTTATTTGAAACATTGCAAAATCGGTCCCGAGAATGATTTCCTTGCTGATCTAGCTTTTTCAAGGGAGTTTTACCCTTAAATATGGTAAAATAGTAACGAAATATACTAGTAGATATCAAATAAAAAAGAGGTTAAGAATGACAATTGGGATTGATAAGATTGGTTTTGCGACGAGCCCTTATGTCTTGCGTTTAGAAGATTTGGCTGCTGCTCGTAATACTGATCCCGAAAAACTGAGCAAGGGTCTTCTCTTAAAAGAACAAAGTGTTGCACCGATCACAGAAGACATCGTCACATTGGCTGCTACTGCAGCAGATGATATTTTAACAGACGAAGATAAAGAAGCGATCGACATGGTGATTCTTGCGACAGAATCTGGAATTGACCAGAGTAAGGCTGCTGCCGTGTTTGTCCATGGCTTACTAGATATCCAGCCTTTCGCCCGCTCTTTTGAGATGAAAGAAGCCTGCTATGCTGCGACTGCTGCCTTGGATTATGCTAAACTCCATGTTGAAAAATTCCCTCAGAGTAAGGTTTTGGTCATTGCCAGTGACATTGCGAAATACGGAATTGGAACTCCTGGAGAACCAACACAAGGTGCCGGAGCAGTTGCTATGCTGATCAGCCAAAATCCTCGTATTCTATCTTTTAACGATGACAATGTTGCCCAAACACGCGATGTGATGGATTTTTGGCGTCCAAATTATGCGACAACTCCCTTCGTGAATGGGATTTATTCAACGCAACAATATCTAGATTCTCTGAAAACAACCTGGGCAGAATACCAGAAACGGACTGGCCTTACCTTGACAGACTTTGCAGCCGTCTGCTTCCACTTGCCTTATCCGAAATTAGCTCTCAAGGGCTTGAAAAAAATCCTGGATAAGTCAGTGTCAGAAGAGAAAAAAGATCAATTACAATACAACTTTGATCAATCGATTCTATACAGCCAACGCGTGGGAAATATCTACACTGGATCTCTTTTCCTAGGCTTGCTGTCACTACTGGAAAATGACCCCCAACTTAAAGCTGGAGACCGAATCGCCCTCTTTAGCTATGGAAGTGGAGCGGTTTCTGAGATCTTTAGTGCCAATCTCGTTCCTGGTTTTGAGCAACTCTTAGATCACAAACGCATGGAAAAACTGGACCAACGTACGGTTCTTAGTGTTGCTGACTACGAACGACTCTTTTATGAGGAAGTAGATCTAGATCCTAGTGGCAATCAAGTGTTTGAGCCTGCTACGCATCAAACTTTTGCTTTGACAGAGATCAAGGAACACCAACGCACTTACCAGAAAGTAGAAAAATAATGGCACGATTACCAGGTTTTGCAAAACTTTCTCCCACAGAACGCATAGAGGCCTTACTGAAGGAAGGCCTCTTAACTTGGGATGAAGCACAGATCTTAAAAGAACAAAAGGGACTCCCACTTTCTATTGCAGATCAATTGACGGAAAATGTCTTGTCGACTTTTGACTTGCCCTTTAGCCTCGCTCCTTATTTCCTGATCAATGGTCGTGACTATGTCCTTCCCATGGTCACAGAAGAGCCTTCCGTGGTTGCGGCTGCCAGCTTTGCAGCCAAGCTCATCCAACGTTCGGGTGGCTTCACCACCCAGGTGCACCAGCGGCAAATGATCGGTGAGATCGCTCTGACGGATGTTGAAGACATGGAAGTTGCTAGCAAGCGTATCCTAGAAGACAAGAAAACCCTTCTTCAGCTCGCTAATGAAGCCTATCCTTCGATCGTCAAGCGTGGAGGTGGAGCAAGGGATCTTTGGGTCGAAAACAAGGGGGACTTTCTTATTGTCTACTTGGCTGTCGATCCCAAAGAAGCCATGGGGGCCAATATGCTCAATACCATGTTAGAAGCTCTGACCGATCGTATCCAGGAACTCTCTGGTGGTCAGGCCTTGATGGCAATTTTATCCAACTTGGCTACTCGCTCTTTAGTGAGTGCACGGTGTGCCATCGATTTTAAAGCACTGAGTCGAAATCCTGATGAAGCCATTGAGATTGCCCACCGGATGGAGCTAGCTAGCCAACTGGCTCAAGTGGATCCTTACCGTGCGGCTACTCATAACAAGGGAATTTTTAACGGGATTGATGCCCTGGTCCTTGCGACAGGCAATGACTGGCGGGCCATCGAAGCAGGAGCCCATGCCTATGCTGCACAAAGTGGTTCTTACAAGGGGTTGAGTCACTGGACAAGTCAGCCGGAAGAGAAAAAACTCTATGGAGAGATCACCCTGCCAATGCCGGTTGCAACAAAAGGAGGCTCGATTGGCCTCAACCCAACGGTTCAAGTCAGCCACCGTTTGCTAGGAGAGCCTTCTGCTATTGAATTAGCAGGTATCATCGCTTCGCTCGGTTTGGCGCAGAATTTCGCAGCCCTCAAAGCCCTTGTCACCACAGGGATCCAAGCAGGACATATGAAACTCCAAGCACGCTCTCTAGCCCTTCTAGCAGGAGCTAAGGAAGAGGAAGTTCCCCGATTGGTCTGCCAACTCCTTGAAAACAAACCCTTTAACTTAGAAAAGGCACAAACACTCTTACAAGAATTGAGAAAATAAAAGAACTAAGACCCACGTCTTAGTTCTTTTGTGTTTGAAAAAATTTTCTTATTGTTTAAAAAATGGCAACTCGGGATGTTTCTTGGTATAGAGCACCACTTCGATAAAGGTCCCTACTTGGACGGCAAAGAGCAGTCCGACGAGAAGATTAATCCGATGGTCTGTTTCATAAAACGGAGAGTTCCATAAGAAGTGATTGGCTACTGTTGAGAGAACACACCAGAGCCCAAAGAGTTTTTCCTTTTGCTGGGTCACTTGAGACAACAAGAGGAAGACACCAACGGATACAACAGCTGTATAGAGGGCATGTGAAGCTAATCCACCAGATATCCGGTTAATGGCCTCAGTAACCGCGGCTAATTGGCTGGTTTTCGTTTGGCGGGCAACGTACCCTAAATCCTCAATGATTTGAAAACCAAAGCCAGATCCCAAGCCTGCAATTAGAATCGCTTTTAGATCTTTCTTGCCAACCATCAAGACAACCCAAAAGGCAACCAGAGTCTTAAAGAATTCCTCTGAAAACGGGGCCGTCAAAGCATCGGTCCACTTGTTAAAGACAGTGGCATCCTTGATCACATGGCTATTCATAATATCAATCAAGCTATTGCCTGAAAAGCTCAACCAGCCTGCTACGAAGGCTCCTCCAAACATGGCAATCCATAAGACATAAGTTGGGACAGACAACTGCTTGGCCAATCGTTTTGAAAAGAGATAGAGCGGGATAATAATTGCAGCCAAGACAGACAAGTTTAAGACCAAATCTCTGCCGGCAGACTGGCTAAATTCTTGTTGAGAAAGATGACCGAGTTCAAACTCCAAGCCAATTCCTGCAAACAGTAGAAAAAGATAGATAGAGGCTCTTTGAATTTTAGTCATCTTGTTTTCCTCCCTTTTGTTTCTTTGAGCGAATCAGGTAGATTACAATCGCTAGAAGGGTTGCCCCGAACAAGCCTGCTGCTAAAATGTAATCATAGTCAAATTCAACGAGATCAATCTTCTCTTCATAAGCAGCATCTTCTTCGTCATCTAGATCCTGCAGGGCACTTTTTCCGTGTTCATCTGCCACCTTTTGTTCTGCTTCTTTTCTGATTTCTTGCAAGCGTTCGAAGGTCTTCTCAGCTCTTGCTAAGCTTTCCTCTGTTGCCTTCTTACTAGCTTCTTCAGGCTGAGAAGTAAGAGCGATTTGTTCCTGATCACTCAGATCTTGTTCGACCATCCACTGAGACTCCAATCGTTCCATTTCAGTACGAATCGCCCCATCTTCGAATAAATCTGGATACTTGGCCACAAGGTCATTGATTCTTGAAATGGTCCAATACCAAGAGCGATCATTGTAATGATCCCCTAATTCTTGGTAGGCTTGATAGGTGTTGAGAATATTTCCATAGTAGGGTAGGTATGGAGCATTTCGTGGACTACCCATCGACAGCCACATGGTGCCTCCACCTGCACTCGCTGGGACCTCATCTTTCAGTTGGAAAATATGGGCCTCCATGACATTTGGATTGGAAATAGGGTATTTATAAACCGCATCAAACTCCCCTTTTTTCGGAATGCCTTTTCCATCCAGCTCCATTTGATCCTGTGGTTTATATTTGGTTCCTTCCAAACGATTGCGTTGGAGATTCATGGCATCGCGGAGGGTTAATTTTCGATCGGTTGTATGAAGAAGATCAAAGGACGCATCGTCATATTTAACAGGAGAGCTTGGGTCTAGCGATTTGATTCCCGACCAAACCCGAGAGCGATCTGCTTCTTGCAAAGGCGGATTATAGGATTGAGAAACGTGGAATTTTCCGTCCACTTCCTTATAGCTATTGGCTTCTTTGGCGACTTTTTCAAGATCTTTTGAAGCGATCGTGCGTTCGGTATCCGATAGATCGACATGCCCTAAGAAGAAGGTATTTGGAAAGACCGCAAATCGATCCTCTGGGAAGAGAATTGCCGCATATTGATGGCCAGATAGGATTTCCATATACCAGACACCTTCTTTATCGGCAATGGTCACAATATTTCCTTCTGCAGCGCCTTTTTCTTCGACGATTTTAGCAATGAGTTCAACCCCTTCTCTTGCGGTTTTCACACTTGGGAGAACGATACTGGTCAAGCCCGATTCTGCGAGGCCATCCTTGACATAGGGATCCACCTTTTGGATCTTGTCATTTGCTGAAGCAGATACAGTGGCAGAAATGGAAACCCCATATTCATTGAATCCTGCTTCGTCAAAAATCCCCTGATCAGGGGTGACATCTGGAACCGCTGTATACTTATAGCTAATCTCTGGCAAAGGGTATTGAAAACCGTTGGCAGCATCTTCAAAGATGGCTCCTTTTTTATTGTATACACGCTCTCTGACCACAAAATTTTTATTATGGTTGGGTTCTAAATCTTCGGTACGCCCTACCAAGGTCGAACCGTCGGCAGTCAGTTTCTTCCCGATGATGAACCCTGTACAAGCCTCAACAGGTTGAGCAATCAACAAAAGCGGAAGCAAGGCTGCTACAGCTGATCGAAAATAGTGCTTCTTCATCCTAAACTCCTTTTTAAAAATGTTTTTCCTTATTTAGTATACTCTTTTACAAGCCTATTTTGCAAGCGTTTCCAGCAACCGTAAACGATTCGTAAACTATCAGAATTTTTGAGGGAAACACTTTTTCAAAAAAAGAAGAGGCTGGGACAAAAGTCCTAGCCTCTCAATTATTTTTGGATTGTCGAGCAAGACGCAGTGGTTGAGTGGGCTCTACTACGCTGATTTCATCAGCTTTTACAGCCCTACTCAACTGTGCGGAGGTGGGACGACGAAATCGAATTCTAACGAATTACCGATTTCTGTCCCACTCTCTTTCATTTTCTCTGTTGATTTGCTTGCCATAATTTTCCATAGAGGAGATAGTCGACTTTACGGAGCTCTTTCAGGTTCTGACAACCGAGCGCACATAGGAGCAATCTGAGATCTTCTTTCCAGCCTTGGACAAGGGCGATTGCTTCTTCAATGCTCTTAGTCTCTACCATCTCAAGAAAAACGCGGGAAAGTCCTACGCCACGCGCTCCGAGGACCAAGGCCTTGACCATGTCAAGAGGATGACGGATACCACCACTTGCGAGGATCTCAACCTGATCCATCTGATCCTGTAACTGTAAGAGACACTGCGCAGTTGATTGTCCCCAATCATCCAGATAAGCGCGATTGCCACCACGACGATTCTCAATATAGGCAAAACTAGTGCCACCACGACCAGAAATATCGACGGTTTTGATCCCAGCATCTAGCGCAGCCTGAACTGTTTTGGGATCCATACCAAAGCCGACTTCCTTAAGGACTACAGGCACTGGAAAGCCCTGCCCATAGATCTTGAGATGGTCTTTCCAAGTGTGGAAAATCCGCTCTCCTTCGGGCATGAGCAACTCTTGCATCAGATTCACATGAACTTGAAGAAAGAGAGGGTGTAGCTCTTCCACTGTTCGCAAGCCCAAATCTGGCTCTTTATCGATGCCAATATTGGTCGCTAAAAGAAGATGAGGATGGTCTTTTTGGACCGCATACGATTGATCGCTCGGATCCTTCAGCCCTGCACTGTAAGAGCCAGTCACAAAGAGAATCCCACAGGCTTCGGCTACCGCTGCCAACTTTTGATTGATCTCTTTGGCCCGTTTACTCCCGCCTGTCATGGCATTGATATAAAAAGGGACCTCCCAATCATGCCCTGCGAAATGGGTTGTCAAATCAATCTCCACTAGATCCACAAGGGGGAGGGATCGGTGAATCAGCTCGATCTCATCAAAGCTATTATAGGAGGAGCTTTGCTCCAAGGCATAGCGAATATGCTGGTCTTTTCGATTTTCGCTCACGAATCTCCCATCCTTTCTTGGTAAATGACTTCAATATTCTTTTCCTTCCAGCGCTCTATCAAGGTCTGAGTCTCAACTGGGGCAAAACTAAGGGCGATTCCACAGTCGCCTCCCCCAGCACCACTAGATTTGGCACAGGCAGAAAGACCCTCTGTCGCTTCTTGCAGAACTTTCAGAGCTGGGGTATAGATCAAAGGGTTCAAAGACTTTAGGTTCTGATCGGCACGTTTGATACTGGCCTCAATTTCCTTTTGGTTCCCTTCACGGAGGCCTTTTTCAAGATTCTTCACTGCACTCTGGCTCTCCTTGCGAAAGTCTTCCTTGATCGCTCCCTTGACCTGGCGGATCAAATCACTTGAAATCGCTGGTTCCTTGGTCCAACCAACCAGAAAATCATAAGAGATGGCCGGCTTGATCGAGCAGATCTGGTAGTCCCAATCCAGGTCTAAAACTTGTGAAAGGGGCTGAGAAGTCAAGACTTCATGCAACCAAGTCCGATCAAAGGATTGGTAATAAATCAAGTCCTCGTAGGCAATACAAGCCAAATCGCCCATGGAACCATTGTCCCCTCTTTGCACCAAGACCACTGCTGCTAGTCGAAAGAGCAGGTCTGGATTTAAGTCTAACTCATACAGAGCAGCCATGGCCTTGATCACGAGCAAGACCACACTTCCGCTGGAACCAATCCCATACTTTTTCCCCTCTTCGCCCAGTGTTCCTCTAAGGTGAAGGTCAAAAGGTTTAGGGGCTATTCCCTGATCTTTCAGCCACTCTTCCATGAGCTGAATGGTCTCTTGAATCAAGGCGTAGTCCTTATTTGGGGTCAAATCCACCTGGTAACCAAAGAGATCTGAGGCTAGCTGATAGCTTCTAGATTCTTGGATAGTAGCTGACAGATAAATGGGAATAAACTGAATCACGGCTCCATAGCCAGGTGTTAGCACCGCGTATTCTCCAGCTAGATAGAGCTTGCCTCCAGTCTGTACCTGATACTTAGTCTTCATCTTGAGGGTCCTTTGTCTTAGATACGATGGTCCGATAGCGGGCATCAAATAAAGGCACCAGCTGATCCAAGTCTTCTTCTAAACAGAGAACCTTAACGTTTGGCCCTGCATCCATAGTAAAGTAACAAGCATGGCCTGCTGCGCGAAGCTCACGGACAAAGTCCATGGCTTTGTGGCTTTCTTCTGTCAAGTAGCTAAAGGCTGGAGTGGCTGTTCTAGTCGTCGCATGCATAGCAAGGGCATTGCGCTCTGTCAGCTGACCGACCTGTTCAAAATCATTGCCAGCTAGATAGTCCAGCATGTCCTTGTAATCTTGTCGAGACTCTTCGATCCATTCTTTGAAATTAGTCGAGGTCTCCATGCAACGTTTCATCCCTTCCCGGCTGGAAACGGGTTTTTGCTTGTCATTGAGGACCAGCATGATCATCGCGAGTTTCAGGTCTGTCTTGACCTTATAAATTTCTCCACTTTCTTTGTCCCAGGCTGCTAAGGGACCAAAGAAAGACCGTGAAGAAGAGCCCGAAGCAAACTTGGCTTTTTGAGCTAATTCCTCCTGACTCAAGCCCAAATCATAGTACCGATTACAAGCCTTGACGAGAGCAGAGAGCCCGCTTGAGCTAGAGGACAAACCTGCTGCGGTTGGCATGTTGTTGCTGGTATCCACCCGAACAAATCCTGCTTCATCTGCTGGCTTCAAGCTATCAATCACAGCTCCAATTTTGGCTTGCTCAGCTGGATTTTGGAATTCCCCATCGATGTAAAATTTATGCGCAGTCGCATCTGCTGGCAAGGGAGAGAGACTCGTCTCTGTATACATATTCTCTAAGGTCAACGAAATCGAACTGGTCGAAGGGACCATCTGTTTGGCATCTTCTTTTCCCCAGTATTTGATAATCGCAATATTAGCATAGGACTTAGCCTTTACAGGTTTTCGATCCATGTATGGTGCGCTCCTTCTTTTTCTAATGCATGGGCAATGGTTGCTGCTTCACGAGAATCCTTGACGAGGGCAATCACACAGCCTCCAAGACCGCCTCCGCTCATTTTAGCACCTAAGGCCCCATTTTCAAGGGCAACGGCGACCAGGTGGTCTGCTTTTTCACAGCTGACACCTACGGCTCTCAAGTGCTCATGGCAAGTAGTCAAAGCCTGTCCTAGGTTCGTTAGATCATTCATTTTCAGAGCCTCTTCTACCTGCTGGGTCAACTGACCAATCTCATGGAAATGGGACAAAACTTCCTGCCCCCTGGCTTCAACCTTTTGAATCGCCTCACGGGTATTGCCGTGAATCCCCGTATCTGCAATTACCAAGCTAGCTTTTATACCCAGCTCCAGCGGGTAAAAGCCGACATTCCGTATGAATTTAATGGCTTGATCACTCAAACAAGTCTTGGCATCGAGCCCACTTGGATTCATATGGGCAATGGTTTCTGCTCGATTGACCAGGATTTCCAAGGTCTCATCGTCCAGCTCCTCTTGATAATAGTCAAAGACTGCACGAATAGCTGCGATACTCACCGCTGCAGATGATCCCATCCCCCGTTTTTCCGGCACCATGGACTGAATGCGACAGCGAATCCGGGCCTCGCGAATCCCGAGGTGCTCAAGAGACGCAAAAACTGCCATGGACAAGGTGTCATCTTCAAACAAAATCCATGGACTGTCTGCTGGGACGATCTGGCAGATCACTTCGATATGATGGAGTGGCAAAGCAATAGCCGGATAACCATAAACCACCGCATGCTCTCCAATTAAGATAATTTTACTATGCGCCCTTCCGACGCCTATCTCTTTGTTCATATTCATCTCGCTCTATTAAGGTCATTACTATTTTAATATAAATCAGCCAAAAAAGCGATGCTTTTGAAGGAAATCCAACCTAAGACGGAGTTGAGTTTTATCTGACAGATAGCAAAGGGCTAGGATCCATCATCCTAGCCTTCCATTTCTATTTTTCACATTCTTGTTTGATTAGGTCCATCAAGGAGTTGCGGTCCAGGATCCATTGGGCCCGTTCGTCCTTCTCATAGGTCCGGTTGGACAAAAAGATCACAGCTTCCTGCCTCTTTCGATTGTACATGATGAAGGTTCCTGTATAGCCCGTATGATCCAACCAGTCCCCCTCTAGATTCCATCCAAGAGCGCGGGTCTTGCCCTCTTCACGCGCAAAATTCTGAGACAAGTCACGCGCAAAATCATCCTTCAGATAATGCTCTAAGAAGCGCTCTAGATCAGCAACAGTTGAAAAAAGTCCAGCACTTCCCGCATGACGGCCCAGAACTCTCGCTTTGGGATCATGGACACTTCCAGAAGCCACTCCACGGACCGTTGGCACCGCCTTTTCGACCGGTCCAAACCGTGTCTCCGTCATCTTCCAAGGTGTAAAGATCAGCTCTTCAAATAAGCGATCCAAGGGCTGGTGAAACCTGTCTTCTAACCAAAAGGCCAGCAGAAGAAAATTGACGTCAGTGTAATGAAAACTCTTGTCTTCTTTTAACTGCAAATTTTCAAGGGCTGTTTTCAACTGTCTCGCATCCAATTGATCCCGATTGGGGATAAAAGGATCGAGACCAGAAGTATGGGTCAAGAGTTCCCGGATGGTCGTCTTGTCATGAGCAAAACGTGGGTAAAGCTCTTTAAAGGGGCGATCGAGCGGAAGCTCTCCTTTCGCATACAAAAAGGCACAGATGGTAGCGACTCCGACGACCTTGCTGACACTGGCCAAATCATAGACCAGATCAGCCACTACGGGCTCTCCTTTTTCAGGATCCGCAAGTCCTAGATAGTGCTCACTCCATTGACCCTTGCGGTAAAGCGCAAGAGAGGCACCTGGATAGATGCCTTCTTGGATTTGTTCGGTAATTTTTTCGATGATTGCCTTCACGCTCATCACTCCATTCTTATTCTTCATAAGAAATATGGACCTGATCTTGATTGGCTTCAAACCAGAGTTCGATCTGGCTTAGATCCTTGGCAATCAAGAAAGTTCCCTTACGGTGCACAAAATCGACAGTTTCTCCTAAGCTTTCTTTCAGAACTTCCACATCAAAAGGTGCCAATTCGACCTTGATCATGCTCAAATCCCAGGTCACCTTGTTCTCCACTTGGAGATCTTCTCCTTGGGCTTCCTGCAAATGGATAAAGCGGGCAAGATCTGGTAAGCTGCTATAGAACTTCTCAGCCTCAGCAAAATCGGCCACATTAACCTCAAGAAAGTCCACATCAAAGCTCGTCAAACCTTTGAAATCTTCTGGCACGTCAACAAGAGGCGCTTTCTCCAAAGGTTCTAGGCTTTCAAGATTTTCTTCAGCATGCACGAAAATGGTATCTCCTTGAGGAGACACAACTTCAAAGGCGCGACCATTAGCTCCTTGGTAAAGGGCGCTTGTTTCTGGCTGGCGGGCCAACAAATAATCAATTTCTTGAGCTTGTGCCACTTTCACCACGATGCGACCCAATTTCTTTGGACCTTCGACCTTACGCGAACGCATACTCGGTGACTCTTCTAAGACGATTTTTTCTACTTTTGAGGCATCTCCTAAAGATAGGAGAGCTCCTTCTTCCACTAATACTTTCATTCCCAATGTCTCTTCATAAAAGCGTTGATTGACATTTCGGTTATTCACTTTCAAGACTGGGATCACTCTTACGATCTGATTTGCTGTCATACTTTCCTCCAAGCACTTTTTATTGTAAAAGATTTTCTGGCTTTTTACAAGAAATTTTGCGCAGATTTATGAAAAACTCTATCGACAAACGCTTTCCCTATTTTCTTTAGACAATCCCTTTTTGATTCAGTATAATAGAAATTGGAACGATGACAGCGCTGATGCGACTGCTCACTCAATTCGAGATGTGAACAAGATAGGAGAATCCACCATGAAATTTAATCAATTTAGCTATATCCCTACAGCCAATGACACGATGAAGGAAGAGTTGGCTCTTTTGGGCTTTAGCTTCCAAGAAGAGAGCGATCCGAAAAAAATGTTGGAAGCCTTTGTCCGCCAAGTTTCTTTCCAATATAAGGACACAGACTATGCCTTATCGACTCTTGTGGCAGATAAAGAAACCGATTTGCTGGCTTTTTTCAACTCTGAAAAACCCTTAACAGCAGATGTTTTTTATACAGTTGCCTTCCAATTACTGGGCTTTAGTTTTTTTGTCGACTTTGATGATAGTGAAGTCTTTCGCAAGGAGACGGCTTTCCCCATCATATATGGCTCTCTCCTAGAAAACCTCTACCAACTCCTGAACACTCGCACCAAACGAGGCAATATCTTGATCGATCAGTTGGTCAGCGATGGTTTGATTCCTGAGACCAACCAGTATCACTATTTTAATGGCAAGAGCCTCGCGACCTTTACAAGCCATGATGCTATCCGTGAGGTCGTTTATGTCGAAAGCCGGGTCGATACCGACAAGGATGGCCTGCCAGACTTGGTCAAGGTCAGCATCATCCGTCCTCGCTATGAAGGCAAGATTCCAGCTGTAATGACCGCAAGTCCTTACCACCAAGGAACTAACGACAAGGCCAGCGACAAGGCCCTCTACAATATGAATGTCGACCTGGAAGTCAAAGAATCTCATACCATTCAACTAGAAGAACCTCAATTAACAGTAGTCGAACCTGTCGGTCAAGCTGAAGAGGTGGAGGAGGCCGAAGAGCTCCTAACCCATATCAACTCTAGCTATACCCTCAATGACTACCTGCTTCCACGCGGCTACGCTAATCTCTACGTATCTGGAGTGGGGACAAAAGATTCGCAAGGGCTGATGACCAATGGAAATTACCAACAAATCGAAGCCTACAAGAACGTCATCGACTGGCTCAATGGCCGTTGCCGGGCCTTTACAGATCATACACGCAAGCGCCAGGTCAAAGCTGATTGGTCTAATGGAAAGGTCGCAACCACCGGGATCTCTTACCTTGGAACCATGTCTAACGGTCTTGCCACCACAGGTGTGGACGGCCTAGAAGTCATCATTGCAGAAGCTGGTATCTCTTCTTGGTACAACTACTACCGCGAAAATGGTCTCGTGACAAGTCCTGGGGGCTATCCAGGTGAAGATTTTGATTCCCTTGCCGAATTAACCTATTCACGCAACCTTCTAGGTGGGGATTATTTACACCACAATGCGGCTCACCAAGCCGATCTTGATCGCGTCAAAAAAGAGCTGGACCGAGCTTCTGGAGACTACAATCAATTCTGGCACGACCGCAATTATCTCTTAAACGCAAATCGGGTCAAGGCAGAGGTGGTCTTCACTCATGGCTCCCAAGACTGGAACGTCAAACCGCTTCACGTCTTTAACATGTTCCAGGCCCTTCCAGCAAACATCAAGAAACACCTCTTCTATCACAATGGTGCCCATGTCTACCTCAACAACTGGCAATCCATTGACTTCCGTGAGAGCATGAACGCCCTTCTCTCTAAAAAATTGCTGGGCTATGCTTCAAGCTATGAATTGCCTACTGTTATCTGGCAGGACAATACAAAAGAACAAAGTTGGACTTCCTTGGATGATTTTGGCAACCAAACAAGTCAGCGAACCTTCCTACTCGGAGACGGTGAAAAAGTCATCCAAAACCGCTATGAAACAAAAGATTACGAGCGCTATGGCAAGGCTTATCCGACCTTCTTAAGCGATCTCTACCAAGACAAGGCGCAACAGGTGACGATCGATCTTCCAATCGAAGAAGACCTGCACCTCAACGGGAAAGCTCGCCTTCACCTACGACTTCACTCCAGCACCAATAAAGGCCTTCTCTCAACCCAACTCTTAGAGCTTGGAAGCAAGAAATACCTCCAACCCTATCCTGCAGTCTTATCGGTCCGTACACTGGATAACGGTCGCTACCATATGCTAGACAACTTGACCGAGTTGCCATTCAAGGAAGCGGGCCAACGAGTCATTTCGAAAGGTTATCTCAACCTCCAAAACCGGCATGACCTCTTAGAGGTTGAGGCCGTAACACCAGGCGAGTGGATGGAATTTGACTTTGATCTCCAACCAACCATCTACAAGCTCGAAAAAGGTACAACTCTTCGCTTGGTCCTTTACACGACGGACTTTGAAATCACGGTGCGTGATCAAACCGATTACCAACTCACCATTGACTTAGCACAATCAAGCCTCCATCTTCCTGAAATGACAGAGTCCCACTAATCGTGGTATCAAGGCTTAGCCTTTCTTTGCTTCATTTGACAGCTTAGCCTACTTATGTTACTATCTAATAGAGTATTTCATAGAAAAAGATATTAGAGGAAGTTATGGCGATTGAAAAAACTGTCAGCGAAATTGCTGAAATTTTAGGAGTCAGCCGCCAGGCGGTCAATAACCGTGTCAAGGCGCTGGCTCCAGAAGATACCCAAAAAAACGAAAAAGGGGTTACCGTTGTAACCCGTAGTGGCTTGATTAAGCTCGAAGAAATCTACAAAAAAACTATTTTTGAAGATGAGCCAGTCAGCGATGATGTGAAGCAACGCGAATTGATGGAAATTTTGGTAGATGAAAAAAACGCTGAAATCGTCCGTCTCTACGAGCAACTCAAAGCCAAAGACGAGCAACTCGCTAAGAAAGATGAACAGTTGCGCGTGAAAGATGTTCAAATTGCTGAAAAAGACAAGCAATTGGACCAACAACAACAATTGACTTTACAAGCAATGAACGACCGCGATACCTTGAAACTTGAACTCGAACAAGCCAACGAAAAAGTTCAAGAGCAAGAAAGCAAAGGTTTCTGGGCACGCGTTTTCCGTCGATAATCCGGGGCTGGATCCTACCAGTCCTTTTTCTTTTCTACCACAGGAGATTTCCCATGAAAGCATTAGAAGATTATATCGCCTTTGATCTCGAATTTAACCAATACGAAGGCGCCTATCAGATCATCCAGGTGTCTGCCGTACGCTTTACGGACGGTAAAGAAGTCGATCACTACGACTCCTACGTTTACACCGATAAGCCCCTAAAAAGCTTTATTAACGGCCTGACTGGCATTACCCAGGACAAGATCCAAAATGCCCCACAACTCGAACAGGTCCTCAGCGAATTCAAGGCCTTCGTTGGAGATCAGCCCTTGATCGGATACAATGCCAAAAAGAGCGACCTTCCCATCCTACTTGAAAATGGGCTGGATCTAGAAGACCAGTACGCTGTCGATGTCTTTGACGAGGCTTTCGAACGTCGTCCATCTGATCTCCATGGCATTAAAAATCTCCAACTCCACACTGTTGCAGAATTTTTGGGAGTCGCAGGAAAATCACACGATAGCTTAGAAGACGCCCGCATGACAGCTCTTGTCTACGAACAATTCCTCGAATTTGATCAAGGTCGCACCCTCCTTGAAGAGCAAGAGAACTTCTCTACCAACCCCTTCGGAGGCTTGGACTTATCCGGATTTTTTGATGAATAAAAAGAGAGAGTGGGACAGAAATCGGTAATTCGTTAGAATTCGATTTCGTCGTTCCACCTCCGCACAGTTGAGTAGGACTGTAAAAGCTGATGAAATCAGCGTAGTAGAGCCCACTCAACCACTGCGTCTTGCTCGACAATCCAAAAACAATTAAGAGGCTAGGACTTTTGTCCCAGCCTCTTTTGAGTTAATGAAAACTTCCTTAGCTTAAAATGGCAATTTCCCTGCGAAAGCACCGAGTTTTTTCTTGGTTGCAGCATCAATTTCTTCAATGGCAGCATTGATGGCTTGAACCGTCATATCAGAAAGAGTTTCTGTATCTTCAGGATCGACCACTGCAACATTGAAATCAATGGAGAAGACCTTCTTATCACCTGTAAGAGTCGCGACAACCAAATCTTGAGCAGATTTTCCGACAAATTGAGTTGCAGCTAGCTCCGCTTGGCTTTGCTCCATTTGCTTTTGCAATTTTTGAGCTTGCTTCATCATATTTTGCATATTCATCATAGCAATAACATTCCTTCCAAATTGTGAAATTTACAGTTCATTATACCATTTTTTAGACGCTTGGAAAAGCCTAGGTGAGGGAACTCTGACATCATGCCTGCTGTTTCAGGCAATTTCATGAAGAGAGAAAAGAGTTTTGAAATCTGTGGGCCTCATCTTCCCTTAAAAGCCAGAATGTTCTTTCAAATACTCCTCTTCTTCCTTGGTCGAAGGCCGTCCTAAGATGGCATTCCGATGTGGATAACGCCCAAATTGTTGAAGAATGTCCATGTGCATCTTCTCATACTTCAAACGCTTTTCTAAGCCCGGTTGATCAAATAGGCGCAGAGCTTCTTCATGAATGGTTAAAGATTCCGAATGCATAAAAGGCATGTAGAAAAATCCTCTTTGTACAACTGGTAGATCCAAGGCTTGCTCTAAGCCTTCTTGGGCCAAGACCAAGGCCAGGGAATCTGTCGCAAAAGCTTGGGCAGTCCCTCGAAAAATATTGCGAGGAATTTGGTCCAAGAGCAAAATCTCTGCTAAACGCCCTTCTGCCGTAGCCCGCCAGTGAAACAATTCCCCACGACTGGCCTTCCAATAAAGTTCCTCAAAGCGCTCCCGCATTTCTTGATCCAGTGCTTCTGATTTTTTGAACCAATCCTCTGGCTTCAACTCTTCGAACCAGAACCTTATCACTTCCTTCATTGCTTAACCTGCCATAATTTTTTCTTTTGTTTTTTCATCCAATGCATCATTCATCCGGCCGTACTTATATCCAGCCAAATCCAAGGCTACATAGGTAAATCCGATTTTTTTCATGTAGTCATTGATCTTGTCATGCAGTTGGATGGCTTTAAGCAGATGGTCTTCTTCCACTTCGATGCGCGCCAAGTCTCCATGCACACGCACACGGACTTGCTCAAAGCCAAGTCCTACAAGGAACTCTTCCCCTTCAAAAACCCGTTGTACATTTTCTGAAGTGATTTTCACTCCGTATGGGAAGCGTGAGGCAACGCTACAAGATGGCACCTTATTCCAATTGGAGACCCCTCTTTCCTTGGCCAATTGACGAATTTCTGTCTTATAGAGGCCGGCTTCTTGCAAGACACTGCGGACACCCGCTTCGTCCCGAGCCTTGATACCAGGGCGAAAATCGTCGATATCATCCATAATATTGCCGTCTACCAATTGCTTAAAGCCCAGTTCTGTAACTGAATCCTTAATAGTTTGGTACATCAATTGTTTGGTGTAATACCAAATATTGGGCGTATTGGCAGCAATCCGTGGATCACTCAATTCTCTCATTTCCAGTCCAAGCACAGGTGCTCCTAGCTGATCGGCCAAGTCGAGCGCTAGATCGAATTCTTCATTTGAAAACATCTCAGAGTTCACGACGGCCGCAATAACATTGTCAGGTCCCAAGGTATCCAAGGCCACCTTCAAGAGATAAGAGCTGTCAATCCCACCTGAATAGGTAACGGCTACCTTTCCGATTTTTCGTAAAATATCTTGTAATTTTTCTTCTTTTTCTTTTCTGATTTGTGCTTCTGTTGCCATCTTAGAATAGCTCCCTTCCGATAAATTCTTCAATCCGTTCATTATCCAAAATCACGATCTTTTGCTGTCGAATATCCAAAACACCTTCTCGTTTTAATTCATTGAGAATGCGATTGACACTGTTTCGCGTCGAAATCCCACAAAAACCGGCAATATCTTCATTGGTAATGTTGAAATCAATCAAGAAGCCGTCTTCTTGCTCCACACCAAACAAACTGCTTAGTTTTTGCAAATGAAAACAAACCGCCCCTTTTTTACCATTCATCATCATATACTGCTGAGACTCCATACTTTCAGACAGTTTATTACGATAATAGTCCCTCACATAGTCCTGCAGCTCTTTATGCTCTTTGACAAAATTCCAAAACTTGACCCGAGGAATACGATAAAAACTTGCTTCTTCTGTCTCCACTCGCACATTGAAAGGTGAGTCTGTATAGTTGGACACCTCATCACGAATCAAAGAGACAATGTCAATGGCTTTTAGATAGGAAAAGTTAAACTCACGCCCATCACGCATGATGACACTTGTCTTGACCACACCTTCTTTCAAGATGTAGATGTAATCCTCTTTGATCCCACGATAGGAGAGGTAACTATGGTATTTTTTCTTGACGATCGGCGTTCGCCTCTCTTCCAAAAATTTCACTAAAAATTCTGAATTCACGACGGTTTTTCCTCCCCATCTGCTCTTTCTTGAAATCACACTAATGATACACCTGTTCTTAAACAATATAGTTAACATTTGTTGACATCAATTGATGCACACCTCTTTTTAAAAAGAATTATACTATAAGTATCAGTATTAATAAAGGAGATCGCAAATAATGGTAGAAATTAAATTACCGTACGACAAAAAATCGATTGTTGCAAAGATTCCAGATGAAAACTTTGCAGGATTGTTAGAGTCTAAGGCGGAAAACTTCCATAACCCACTGTCTGAAGAAGAAACTGTTGAACGTTCAATGGACAACCCTATCGGCAGCCCTACTTTGGAAGAACTTGCTAAAGGCAAAAAAGACATCGTGTTGATCAGTTCTGACCACACTCGTCCCGTTCCTTCTCACATCATCACTCCAATCATTTTGCGTCGTATTCGCTCAGTTAACCCTGATGCACGCGTGCGTATCTTGGTTGCTACTGGTTTCCACCGTCCTTCAACTCGTGAAGAATTGATCAATAAATACGGCCAAGAAATCGTTGACAATGAAGAAATCGTTATGCACATTTCAACAAACGACGATGACATGGTTAAAATTGGACAACTCCCTTCAGGTGGTGACTGTATCATCAACAAAATCGCTGCTGAAGCTGACTTGTTGATAGCAGAAGGATTCATCGAATCTCACTTCTTCGCTGGATTCTCAGGTGGACGTAAATCAGTCCTTCCAGGTATCGCATCATACAAAACTATCATGGCGAACCACTCAGGTGACTTCATCAATTCTGATAAGGCACGTACTGGTAACCTTGACCACAACCCAATCCACGAAGATATGCTTTACGCTGCTCGTACTGCAAACTTGGCCTTCATCGTCAACGTTGTATTGGACGGCGAAAAACACATCATCGGATCTTTCGCTGGGGACATGGTTGAAGCCCACAAAGTTGGTTGTGACTTCGTTGCAGACTTGGCACATGTGTCTAAGATCGAAAGCGACATCACAATTTCAACAAACGGTGGTTTCCCACTTGACCAAAATATCTACCAAGCTGTTAAAGGGATGACTGCAGCCGAAGCTTCTAACAAAGAAGGCGGAACAATCATCATGGTGGCTGGATGTGCAGATGGTCACGGTGGAGAAGGTTTCTATCGCAACCTTGCTGACGTAGAAGATCCAAAAGAATTCTTGGAACAAGCCATCAATACACCTCGTTTAGAGACTGTCCCAGACCAATGGACTTCTCAAATCTTGGCACGTATTTTGGTACACCACCATGTTATCTTTGTATCTGACCTTGTAGATCCTGAATTGATCACAGGTATGCATATGGAACTTGCAACTTCATTTGACGAAGCGCTTGAAAAAGCCTTTGCTCGTGAAGGAAAAGATGCTAAAGTAACAGTTATCCGCGACGGACTTTCTGTCGTTGTTGAATAGAATCAAACATGGATTTTCAACCCAATCTAGAACAAACACTCCGTTCTTTGCAAGCAGGTCATCTCTCAGTAGAGGATGCGCTGGAGCAAATCAACGGGGTTAAAGAACTAGGGTATGCAGCAATTGATACTGACCGGCAACGTCGCAACGGCTTCCCTGAAGTCGTATACGGCGAAGGAAAGACAGTTGAGCAAATTGAAGGAATCCTGCAATTTCTTTCACAGAAAGAATTGCCGATCCTCACAACAAGAGTCTCTCTCCAAAAGGGAGAGGCTCTTTCTCAGCGCTTTCCGACTGGCCACTATTATCCAGAAGCCCGCTGCTTCGTTCTCAACTCTAAAAAGGAAGAAGCCGATCCTGAACACTACATTGCGGTCGTCACAGCAGGGACAAGTGATGTTCCTGTTGCAGAAGAAGCTGCAGTCACTGCAGAAACCTTTGGCCATTCGGTTCGCCGAATCTATGATGTGGGAGTCGCCGGTATCCATCGCCTCTTCAATCGCTTAGAAGAGATCCAAAAAGCCAGTGTGATCATCGTGATTGCCGGTATGGAAGGAGCTCTTGTCAGTGTCGTAGGAGGCCTTGTGGATGTCCCCGTTATTGCCGTTCCGACCAGCATTGGATACGGAAGCAACCTTCAAGGGCTAACAACCTTGATGAGTATGTTGACCTCTTGCGCTTCTGGCGTAACGGTCGTCAACATTGATAACGGATTTGGTGCAGCTTATTCAGCATGTATGATCAATCGACTCAACCACAATCGAAAGGAAAACTGATGACCAGTCTATTTTTAGAACCTTTTTCTGGAATAAGTGGCGATATGCTCAATGGTCTTCTTGTGGACCTTGGGGCAGATGTCGAGCTTCTTCACACAGAACTCGAGAAACTGGGAGTGGATGGTTTCCACCTCCACGTTCATCGCGTCGCAAAAAGCGCAATTTGGGGAACTGATTTCGATGTTCACCTTCACCACGGGGAGAAAGATACGGGGATTGAAGGTGATTTTGATCACGATCATGAACATCATCACGATCACGAACATCATCATGATCACGAACATCATCACGATCACGAACATCATCACGATCATGAACATCATCACGATCACGATCACCATCACGATCACGAACACAATCATCACCATTCCCACGCGGATGCTCGCAGTTATGCGGATATCCACGATCTGATTGCCGCTTCACAGTTGAGTCCTTTTGTGAAAGAAAAGAGTCTTGAAGTCTTTCTTGATATCGCAAAGGCCGAAGCAGCTGTGCATAACATGCCTGTCGAACAGATTCATTTCCATGAAATTGGTGCAATTGACTCCATCGTCGATATCGTTAGCTTTTTCATCCTAGTGGAATCGCTCGGTATCGATACAGTTTACTCTACTCCTCTCACTGAGGGAAGTGGGACTATTTCAGTTGCCCATGGAGAAATGCCTGTTCCGGTTCCCGCTGTGATGCAGTTGAGAAAAGGAACGACTATTCCGATTACTCAAGACTTCACAGTTAAAACGGAGTTGATTACTCCGACAGGGTTAGCCCTCCTTAAAGCATTGTCACCAATCTTTGAACCAATCCCCTCTCACCTTTCCATCGAAAGTGTGGGCTATGGATTTGGTAAAAGAGAGACTGGAAAATTCAATGCTTTACGCGGTTCGCTATTGAAAGAAGACACCTCTCACAGCACCACTGTTGTTCATCGCACGGAAGATCAAATTATTGAGATCACCACTACGATCGATGATCAAACACCAGAGCAACTCGGTTATATTATCCACCGTTTCCTGGACGCTGGAGCTTTAGATGTCTACTATCGTAGCGTCGTTATGAAAAAGAATCGCCCTGGCTTTGAATTGATTCTCTTGATTCAAGGAAGTCAGTTGGAAGATTTTTCAGCCCTCTTGTTCAAAGAAACCAGTACCATTGGTTTTCGATACCAACAAGTCGACCGAAAGGTCATGCATCGTCGATTTGAACAAATCGATACGGAATTTGGACCCGTTACGGTAAAAATTAACCAGTACGGATCTACCACTAAAAAAACACTTGAATACGAAGACTGTCAGCGTATTGCTACGGAGATGCAGTTGCCGATTCAAGAAGTTTATCACCAATTACAAAAATACATTTATTAATTTAGGAGACATTAATTAACATGACACATCAATTACTTGCAGAAGTTATGAGTACAGCTTTGATGATTATCTTCGGGGTTGGCGTACACTGTGACGACGTTTTGAAGAAAACAAAATATGCTGGAACTGGACACTTATTCGCGATCACTACATGGGCATTCGGTATCACTGTCTGCTTGTTCGTCTTTGGTGGCGTTTCAATGAACCCTGCTATGGCTTTGTTGAAAGTCCTTCTTGGTAAATTGACAATCGCTCAATTCTTCCCAATTGCAATCGCTGAAATGATCGGTGCCTTCCTTGGAGCTTTGATTGCTTACTTTATGTATGCTGACCACTTCAAGATTTCTGAAGGTCAAATTGATGGTGTTGCTATCCGTAACATCTTCTCAACTAACCCTAACTGCCGTAACCTTCCACGTAACTACTTCGTCGAAGCGTTCGCAACATTTATCTTCTTGACATCTATCATGGCTGCTGAACACGCCAACGAAGCAATGCTTCCATTCACTGTTGGTTTGATCGTTTGGGCTATCGGTATGGGTCTTGGTGGTACTACAGGTTTCGCGATGAACCAAGCGCGTGACCTTGGACCTCGTTTCGCTTACCAAATCTTGCCAATCAAAGATAAAGTAAACAACGACTGGCAATATGGTCTTCTTGTACCAGGTACTGCTCCATTTGTTGGTGCTGTCCTTGCCTTCTTCTTCATCCGTTACTTCCTTGGAATCATGTAATAAGTTGATCGAAGAATCATTCAAAAGCAAGCATCGAAAGGTGCTTGTTTTTTGATTCCTTCGTTTTCCGAAGCCGTCCATAAAATGATATAATGGACAAAGCAAATCATGAAAGAAACAAAAGAAGGAAGAACGACATGACTCATTTTCACACCATTGTCATCGGCGGTGGCCCAGCAGGTATGATGGCGACCATTGCCAGCGCCTCTTATGGCCAACCTACGCTACTGATCGAAAAAAATAAAAAGCTGGGTAAGAAACTTGCAGGTACCGGAGGGGGGCGCTGTAATGTCACAAACAACGGGACCTTAGACGATTTGATGGCCGGTATCCCTGGAAATGGCCGTTTCCTTTACAGTGTGTTTTCCCAATTTGATAATCATGATATCATCCAATTTTTTACCGATAATGGCGTCAAG
Organism: Streptococcus mobilis; assembly: GCF_059727625.1. NCBI lineage: Bacteria > Bacillati > Bacillota > Bacilli > Lactobacillales > Streptococcaceae > Streptococcus > Streptococcus mobilis. The sequence continues at coordinate 389,425 of NZ_AP041823.1, read as the reverse complement.
TTAAAAGTCGAAGACCATGGCCGGGTCTTTCCTGTTAGTGATCAATCTCGCACCATTATTCAAGCCTTAGAAAATAAGATTCTTGAGCTTAGTGCTAGCATTGCCACCAACTGTGAAGTGGTCTCTGTCACCAAGCCAGAAGACGTCTTCATCGTCAAATCAGCTGAAAACACTTGGACAGCTGATAAGCTGATCGTTACGACTGGAGGCAAATCCTACCCTTCTACCGGCTCTACTGGCTACGGACACGAAATTGCCCGTCACTTCAAACATAACATTACGGATCTAGAAGCGGCAGAAAGCCCTCTTTTGACAGATTTCCCACACAAGGCCCTCCAAGGTATCTCTCTGACAGATGTGACCCTCAGCTACGGCAAACACATCATCACACACGACCTTCTCTTTACCCATTTTGGACTTTCTGGCCCTGCAGCCCTTCGGATGTCCAGCTTTGTTAAAGGCGGTGAAATCTTATCTCTGGACCTCCTTCCGACAACCTCTTCTCAAGAGTTAAAAGACTTTCTAGAAGAGCATCGAGAAAAGGCAATTAAAAATAGCCTCAAAGCCCTGCTTCCTGAACGATTAGCTGATTTCTTGGCGCAAGGATTCCCTGAAAAAGCCAAGCAACTCACTCCTCCTCAGACAGAAGAGCTCATTCAAAAGATCAAAGAGTTGCCTATCCCCGTCACTGGGAAGATGTCTCTAGCCAAGTCCTTTGTCACCAAGGGCGGTGTCAGCCTTAAAGAAATCAATCCTAAAACCCTAGAAAGCAAGCTCGTTCCTGGACTCCACTTTGCAGGAGAAGTCCTCGATATCAATGCCCATACAGGCGGTTTTAATATCACATCCGCCCTCTGCACCGGTTGGGTAGCAGGGAGCCCTCATTACTAAAAAAACGAACTCGATTTTCCATCGAGTTCGTCTTTTTATTGTTCTTTGGTCAATGAAAAGCGGAAATCATTGTATTTGGTGTAGTCAAATTCTGAATTGACAGGCGCTGTGAAAACAATCGGGGTATAATGGCCTTCTTCTAAGACAAAACCTGGCTCCAGTCGGAAGTTAGCTACACCTAGCCCTGTGATCCCAGGAAGCAAGGCATCAGCTCCATCCAATCCTTCTGACTCCCAATAATAGATATTGCCTGTTGCTTGGACGGCTCTTGCTGTATAGGTCGCTGTCCGAGTCGGTTCGCTATCGTTCTTGAAGCTAACCACTGTTGTCACATTTCCATTGGTATCCACTGTCATTTTAATCGCATCCGCTTGTGGGCTAGATCCTACCCAAGTTCCCACCAATTCTGCAGGGACAGTAGCTTGCGTCGTAGTAGACGCATTCTCGGTCTTACCAGAGTCTTTTGCAGCTGTCGCGCTACTTGCTTGAGTCGAAGAGCTAGCTGTATCGTTTGCCTGAGAGGAAGATGCTGCACTCTTTTTGCTATTGCTCTTGGCTTTTTTCTCTACCTTACTGGTAGATGCTTTTGCGGATGAGGTAGCTGTCTTTTTATCCTTTGCATCACAACCACCGAGAGCTAGACCAAGTGAAGCAGCCACCAGAACAGCGGCACTCCAACGGAAGATTGATTTTTTCATAAGATCACCTCTTTATCTTTCTGACTCCCATTATACTCCAATTGTTACAAAAATCAAGTTTTTTTGTAACAATTGTAATTTTTTTGTAACATATTTTTACATTTAAAATACCAATCGTAATAGGGCGATCAAGACAATTCCAAACAAAACGGTTCCCATAAGGTTTTTGTAACGAAAGGCTACAAAGAGACTGGGAATGGTCACTACTAGGTCCAACCAGTGAAACTGCGGGAGGCTTCCAATTTTCCCATCTACTAAGCTTGATAAAACCAAGGCAAAGATAATGGAAATAGGCAGGTATTTGAGAAAGCGGATTACAGGAGCCGGCAGTCCCTTGTATTTGACTAATAGGAAGGGCAAGATCCGAGGAATCCAGGTAACGAGGGCTGAGGCCAGAATGGCCATGAAGATATAACTATTCACGCGCATCACAGACCACCCCCACAAAACAGCCGATCAAGGTCGCAGCTAGCACAGCTAGCGGTTGCGAAACAAAAAAGAGTAAGAGAAAGAAACTCACTGCTACTGCTAACAGCACCATGAGCATGGTCTTGGTCTTTTCTGTCAGTTGCATTCCTTGAAACTGGGCTGCAAAAATCCCAATAAACATAGCCACTAAAGCAAAATCAAGCCCAAAAGCCTTTGGATCAGGTAGGAGAGATCCTAGAGCTGTTCCGATAACCGTCGCACTGATCCAAGCCACATAGCCTACTAGATTATTCCCATGCATCCAAGGAACTGTAATGGTGTCCGTCTTTAACTTCTCACTCAAGTAGACCCCATAACTCTCATCAGTCAGGAGACTACCAATCCCAATGGTATGAGCAAGACTAGCATCCTTAAAGTCAGACGACGTATGCAGACTCATCAACATATTACGGAGATTGATCAAACACACCGTCAAGGCCATATTCAAGATCGAAGAATGGGCCGCAATCAGAGAGATCATCGCAAACTGGGCCGCCCCAGCATAGACCAATACACTCATCAAGGCCATCTCCAAAGGAGAAAGATAGGGAGATGCCACCACACCGCAAGCTAGGCCAATACTGATATAGCCCAAAGCCGTCGGTAGCGCGTCCTTCACCCCCTGCCAAAAATCTTTTTCCACTCTCTCACTCCTTTCTGAATCATTGACTTCTATTATAACACAAGAAAAAAGGTTGAAAAAGGATCAATGAAAGAGAAAGCTTTATAATCCCTTCGCAAATCCGCTACTAGTTGGTGAGACCCCAGCAAAAAAGCCATTGGAATCGCACATCCAATTGGCTCCTTTTTCTTATTCAATTCCTTCAAAGGCTAGGCTTGGTTTGGCATTAAGATCCCAGCCTGCGAAGTTTTCTTTGTTCCACTCACTGACGCTGGCATAGGCGATCATCCCTGCATTGTCCCCACAGAGGCGCAGAGGAGGAATGATGACCTTAACATCGGTGATCTCAGAAGCCAGGCGTTCACGGAGACCTTGGTTGGCTGCGACCCCACCAGCGACGACTAGAGTTTTGACCGGATATTTCTCCAAAGCCTTCTTGGTCTTGGCCATGAGAATGTCTAGTACGGCTGCTTGAAAACTCGCTGACAAGTCTGCATTGGAGAGGCTTTCCCCTTTTTGCTGCGCGTTATGGTGCAGATTGATAAATGCCGATTTGAGCCCTGAAAAGGAGAATTCCAGATTGTCTTCCTTGATCATGGCTCGTGGGAAATCGTAGATATCAGATCCTTGGTGGGCCAGCTGATCAATCTCACGTCCTGCTGGATAGGTCAAGCCCATGACGCGCCCGACCTTGTCATAAGCTTCTCCGACAGCATCATCACGGGTCTCTCCAACGATCTTATAATCACCCGCTTCACTGACGTAGACTAGCTCGGTATGTCCTCCACTCACCAACAAGGCCAAAAGCGGAAACTCTAAGGGCTCGACGCTTTGAGCGGCCATCAAGTGCCCTGCCATATGATTGACAGGAATCAAAGGGAGCCCGTGTGCCCAGGCAAAAGCCTTGGCTGCAGCTAGGCCGACCAAGAGAGCTCCAACCAGGCCTGGACCGTAGGTGACAGCCACAGCTGTGACATCGGCTTCTGTGATGCCGGCTTCTTCTAAGGCTTCTTCAATACAAGCGGTGATGACTTCCACATGGTGACGAGAGGCTACCTCAGGTACTACCCCACCAAAACGCTTGTGACTTTCGATTTGACTGGCAATGACATTGGACAAGAGTTGGTCGTCATTTTTCAAGACAGCCACACTGGTCTCATCACAAGATGTCTCAAAAGCCAAAATATATCTATCTTTCATTCGGGTTCCTCTTCATGATCACAGCATCCTCTATGGGATCGTGATAGTAGTTTTTCCTCCGTGCAATTTCTTCAAAACGCATTTTTTTGTATAGGCCTTGGGCCGGTTGATTGGACACGCGCACTTCTAAGAAAATCTCTTTTTGGTCCGGCAACTGCGCGAGTAACTGCTGAGCTAGGCCTCGGCCTTGAAAGGCGCGCTTGACCGCAATTTGTAGGACCTCTGCTTCATAGAGAGTCTCTTGAATGGCGACAAACCCAAGGACTTGTCCTTCATCCACAGCTAGGAAATAGGAGGTCAATTCCTGCTCTAAATCGGCTTCAATCTGCTCCAACTTCCAAGGGCTAGCTTCATAGACATCTTCCATGACAGCGAGAATAGCGGCCGCATCCTGGCTGCTCCCTTTCCTGATTGTTCCTTTCATCATAGGCGCTTGATGTAAGAGGTCGTTGTTTCCGTGTGGTTTTTGAGCCAATTTTCCTCTGCTTCGACCCGTTTGAGATAATGAGGGACAAAATCATGGAGGCTAGCGGGCGCTTGTTTGAGACCGAGACGTCCGATTTTCACTGCATCTGGCAGTGTTTCATAACAAGCAGCACTTGACAAGCTAGAGGCGATCTGCTCCTTAAAGGCCGTGACTTCTCCGACAAAGGTGACCTGCTCACTCGTCGCTGCACGCTCTAGGACTTCCTCAAATGGAAAATGCCCTTCTGGTGCGACCAGCTGATCATCTTGGTAAAAACCTGCATAAACGTTGTTCCGACGGGCATCCATGACAGGCACTACCAAACCTTCTAGATCATCTGGCACTAGGGCTAAGAGGCTCGAAACCCCGACCAATTCAATCCCTAAAGTATGAGCCAAGGTCTTTGCGGTTGCGACCGCAATGCGCAGTCCAGTGTAGCTCCCAGGACCTTCTGCCACCACGATGCGGTCCAAGTCCTTGGGTGTCAAGTCAATTTGTTGCATCAAAAAATCGATGACCGGCATCAAGGTGATACTATGATTTTTTTTAATAGTTAATGTTGTTTCTGCAAGTAGAGTCTCATCTTCTAAAATCGCTACAGAAAGAGCCTTACTCGAGGTATCAAATGCTAATAATTTCATTTCCCACTCCTCTTGAACTGGATTATATTATACTACAAATTCCCTTCAAATCCCAGCGAAACTCTCCCTTAGAGCGCAGGATTTTCATATCCAAAACCGCTCAAAAGCTTCTCTATTATAGCCCTTTGCCTCTCTGACTTTTCCAGTCTATCTTTTACTTACAGGCAAATTTATGATATAATGATAATTAATTGTATCGAATCAGGTCCACTAGTTGCGAGTAGGAAACTCTAGTGATTGCACTCCTTCGTAGCTAACAAATAGACCGAAATAATGAAAGGAAAATTACTTCATGATTTACAAAGTTTTTTATCAGGAAACAAAAGACCGCAACCCTCGTCGTGAAACCACGCATGCACTTTATCTCGATATTGATGCACCAAATGAACGCGAAGGACGCATCCAAGCTCGTCAATTGGTTGAAGCAAACACAGATTTCAACATTGAATTTATCACACCACTTTCTGAGCAACACCTTGCTTACGAGAAAGAGTCAGGTGCTTTTGAACTAACGGAGTACTAATCCATGGCTTATACCTTAAAACCTGAAGAAGTTGGTGTATTTGCCATTGGTGGACTTGGAGAAATCGGAAAAAATACCTACGGGATCGAATACCAAGATGAAATCATCATTGTCGATGCCGGGATCAAATTTCCAGAAGATGACCTCCTTGGGATCGACTATGTAATCCCAGATTACTCTTATATCGTTGACAATATCGATCGCGTCAAAGCGGTCCTCATTACCCACGGACACGAAGACCACATTGGTGGGATTCCTTTCCTTTTGAAGCAAGCCAATGTCCCTATCTACGCTGGACCTTTGGCGCTTGCCTTGATCCGTGGAAAATTAGAAGAGCACGGTCTTCTTCGTGATGCCAAACTCTACGAAATCAACCAAAACACTGAGCTTCAATTTAAAAATCTTAAAGCAACCTTCTTCCGTACGACTCACTCGATTCCAGAACCTTTAGGGATTGTGATTCACACCCCTCAAGGAAAGATTGTCTGTACCGGAGACTTCAAATTTGACTTCACACCTGTTGGGGAACCGGCTGACCTCCATCGTATGGCGGCCCTTGGAGAGGAAGGCGTTCTCTGTCTGCTTTCAGACTCAACCAACGCGGAAATCCCAACCTTTACTAACTCTGAAAAAGTGGTTGGCCAATCCATCATGAAGATCATCGAAGGCATCCATGGACGCATCATCTTTGCTTCCTTTGCCTCTAATATCTTCCGTCTCCAACAAGCTGCTGAGGCCGCTGTCAAGACAGGTCGTAAGATCGTCGTCTTTGGACGCTCAATGGAAAAAGCCATCGTCAATGGAATCGAGCTTGGCTACATCAAGGTCCCTGCTGGAACCATTATCGAGCCAAATGAGATCAAAGACTATGCAGCTAATGAAATCCTGATCATGTGTACAGGAAGCCAAGGAGAGCCAATGGCAGCCCTCTCTCGGATTGCCAACGGAACGCACCGCCAAGTGCAACTCCAACCAGGAGATACTGTGATCTTCTCTTCTAGCCCGATTCCTGGAAATACAACCAGTGTGAATAAATTGATCAATACGATTTCTGAAGCGGGTGTAGAGGTTATTCACGGGAAGATCAACAACATCCATACTTCTGGACACGGGGGGCAACAAGAACAAAAACTCATGCTCCGCTTGATCAAACCAAAATACTTTATGCCTGTCCATGGTGAATACCGGATGCAGAAGATCCACGCAGGACTTGCGCGTGACTGCGGAGTGGAAAAAGACAATATCTTCATCATGAGTAATGGTGATGTCCTCGCTCTAACAGCCAACTCTGCTCGGATCGCAGGAAGCTTCAATGCTCAAGATATCTATGTCGATGGAAACCGCATCGGGGAAATCGGGGCTGCTGTCCTTCGTGACCGGAGAGACCTTTCCGAAGACGGTGTCGTGCTTGCTGTTGCGACTGTTGACTTCAAATCGAAGATGATCTTGGCTGGACCAGACATCTTGAGCCGTGGTTTTATCTACATGCGTGAATCAGGAGATCTGATCCGTGAAAGCCAACGCATCCTCTTCAATGCAATTCGCATCGCCTTGAAGAACAAAGATGCCAATATCCAAACCGTCAATGGTGCGATTGTCAATGCTCTTCGTCCATTCCTATACGAAAGCACGGAACGTGAACCTATCATTATCCCAATGATTCTCACACCCGATGACGAAAATTAAAAAACAACCAGTTGAGACCACTGTTTCAACTGGTTTTATGATGACTTTTTGAGGATCAAAAAGAGAGTGGGACAGAAATCGGTCATTCGTTAGAATTCGATTTCGTCGTCCCACCTCCGCACAGTTGAGTAGGGCTGTAAAAGCTGATGAAATCAGCGTAGTAGAGCCCACTCAACCACTGCGTCTTGCTCGACAATCCAAAAATAATTGAGAGGCTAGGACTTTTGTCCTAGCCTCTTTACTCTTGTTTCTTAATAAAGATCTAAATAGTTGTCTACTTCCCATTGAGATACGAAAGTCGCATAGCTTGCCCATTCGATTCGTTTTGCTTCAAGGAAGCTGGTGTAGATGTGTTCACCCAAGGCAGCTTTCACCACTTCGTCTTCTGTCAAGGCTTTCAAGGCATTGTGAAGGGTAGAAGGGAGATCTGTGATTCCAGCTGCTCTACGTTCTTCCGGTGTCATCACATAGATATTTTCTTCGATCGGAGCAGGTGCTTCGATTTTATTTTCAATCCCGTGAAGGCCGACTTCAAGCAAGACTGCCAAGGCTACATAAGGATTGGCCATTGGGTCTACGGAGCGCAATTCCAAACGAGTTCCCATACCACGTGATGCTGGCACACGTACCAATGGGGAACGGTTGCGACCTGCCCAAGCGATATAAACAGGTGCTTCATATCCAGGAACCAAACGTTTATAAGAGTTAACGGTCGGGTTGGTCACGGCTGTAAAGTTGTAGGCATGCTTGATCAAACCACCCAAGAAGTGATAAGCTGTTTCTGACAATTGCATTCCACGTGGATCTTCTGGATCAAAGAAGGCATTGTTGCCATCTTGGTCAAAGAGAGACATATTACAGTGCATACCTGATCCGGCAATTCCAAATTTTGGTTTGGCCATAAAGGTTGCATACAAGCCGTGTTTACGAGCAATGGTTTTCACGACAAGTTTAAAGATTTGGATCTTGTCACAAGCGCGAAGCACTTCGTCATACTTAAAGTCGATTTCATGCTGACCAACGGCTACTTCGTGGTGACTGGCTTCTACTTCAAAGCCCATCTTGGTCAAGACATTGACGATTTCACGACGAGTGTTATCTGCAAGGTCTGTTGGAGCCAAGTCAAAATAGCCACCTTTGTCGTTTACTTCAAGAGTTGGGTCTCCATTTTCGTCCAACTTGAAGAGGAAGAATTCTGGTTCTGGACCAAGGTTAAAGGATTTGAATCCAAGTTCTTCCATATGACGAAGAGCACGTTTCAAGTTGCCACGTGGGTCTCCTGCAAATGGTTCCCCTTCTGTCGTATAGACATCACAGATCAAGCCAGCTACGCTACCATTTTCATCTCCCCAAGGGAAGACTGTCCATGTATCCAAATCTGGGTAAAGATACATATCTGACTCGTTGATACGGACAAATCCTTCGATAGAAGAACCATCAAACATGGCTTTGTTTGAAAGAACCTTGTCCAGTTGCTCATCGGTAGCTGGAATTTCGACGTTCTTCATGGTTCCCAAAATATCAGAGAACATCAAGCGAATAAAAGTAACATTTTTTTCTTTTACTTCACGGCGAATATCTGCAGCAGTAATTGACATTTTTGTCTCCTTAAAATAGATTACAAGCTTATGAAATGATCAACGAAATTGACCATATGGCGATGGGGAAGATGTGAAGCGACTTTGCTGAAGAATGTCACGATGAAGAGCCTTACGGATCTCTTCTTGACTGACAACCTTGGTTTGCTCTTGCTCTTTTTCCGCATATTTCTTCTTAATATCCGCAATATTGAAGCCATCTGAGATATAATCTTTGATCTCAAGCAGGCGGTCCATATCGTCCAACGAATACATGCGGCGATTGCCTTCTGTCCGATCAGGAGAAATCAATCCCTGATCTTCATAATAACGAATCTGGCGAGCTGTCAAGTCGGTCAGCTTCATAACACTGCCAATCGGAAAGACTGCCAGCGAGCGTCGTAATTCCTTTTCCTTCATACCATTCCTCTTTCTATTCTATTATATCGAAAAAAAAATCTATGTCAAGATTAAATGTTATATAATCTTACATAGGTTTTTTGTGTTTCTTGAGAAAATCGCGAATGCGATCCACATCCGAATTGACCAAAATCGCAACGAAAACGCCAATAAAGGTCTCAAATATTCGGGCAAAAACATACAAGAAGGTTTCTCCGTTAGGAATCGAGAGGGTAATGATCAGCATTGCCGAAACTCCTCCGATAATTCCTGCTTTATTATTCATAGCGACATTTGTCATAATGGTTAACATGGTCGCAATGGGTACAAAAATAAGAGTCACCCAATACGCCCCATGAAAGAGCGTTTTTAAAAGGAAGAACAATACGGCATAAAAACCTCCGATACTGTTGCCCATGACACGCGAAGCCCCGAAGTGGACACTCTTATCAAAGTCTTCCCTCAAGCTAAAAACAGCTGTCAAAGTCCCGATCTGAAGGCCTCGCCAACCAAATATTCCAAAAATAAGTAGTACAATAAAAACGGCAATCCCTGTTTTAAAGGTTCTCATCCCCAAACGGAATTTGGACCAATCAAATTTGTGTCGTTTAAAGTAATCCATGGTCACCTATCTTTCTATTTCTATTATTCTACCATATTTTCAGAAAGGAGAGAACAGTTATCAATAGAAAGAAAAAAGAGAGTGGGACAGAAATCGGTAATTCGTTAGAATTCGATTTCGTCGTCCCACCTCCGCACAATTGAGTAGGGCTGTAAAAGCTGATGAAATCAGCGTAGTAGAGCCCACCCAACCACTGCGTCTTGCTCGACAATCCAAAAATAATTGAGAGGCTAGGACTTTTGTCTCAGCCTCTTTCATTTTATTTAGATTATTTGTCTGTAAGAGCAGCCAATCCTGGAAGTTCTTTACCTTCAAGGAGTTCCATAGAAGCACCACCACCAGTAGAGATCCATGAGAATTTGTCTGCACGGCCAAGGTTGATCGCAGCAGCAGCTGAGTCACCACCACCGATGATTGATTTAACGCCTGGTTGTTTCACGATAGCGTCCATCACACCGATTGTACCAGCTTGGAAGTCAGGGTTTTCAAATACACCCATAGGTCCGTTCCATACAACTGTTTTCGCACCAGTCAATTCTTGGTCGAATTTAGCGATTGATTTAGGACCGATATCAAGACCAAGGAATCCTGGGTCTACTGCTTCACCTTCAGTGTCTTTCACTTCAGTGTAGTCAGCAAATGCGTTCGCTTCTTTTGAGTCAACTGGCAAGATCAATTTACCGTTTGATTTTTCAAGAAGAGCTTTCGCCACATCCAATTTGTCTTCTTCTACAAGTGAGTTACCGATTTCGATACCTTGTGCTTTGTAGAATGTGTAAGTCATCCCACCACCGATAAGGACTTTATCAGCTTTTTCAAGCAAGTTTTCGATAACACCGATCTTGTCAGATACTTTAGATCCACCAAGGATAGCTACGAATGGACGTTCTGGAGCTTCAACTGCTTCTTTGATGTAAGCAATTTCGTTTTCAAGAAGGAATCCAGCAACAGCTTTATCAACGTTTGCAGAGATACCAACGTTAGATGCGTGTGCACGGTGAGCAGTACCAAATGCATCGTTTACGAAGATACCATCTCCAAGTGATGCCCAGTATTTACCAAGTTCAGGATCGTTTTTAGATTCTTTCTTGCCGTCAACATCTTCAAAACGAGTGTTTTCAACCAAGAGAACTTGTCCATCTTCAAGAGCGTTAACAGCTGCTTCCAATTCAGCACCACGTGTAACACCTGGGATAAATTGAACTTCTTGACCCAATTTTGCAGCCAAGTCAGCAGCTACAGGAGCAAGTGATTTACCTTCTTTATCTGCTTCTTCTTTAACACGTCCAAGGTGAGAGAAGAGGATTGCACGTCCACCTTGTTCAAGGATGTACTTGATAGTTGGAAGAGCTGCAGTGATACGGTTATCATTAGTGATCACGCCATCTTTTACAGGAACGTTGAAGTCAACACGAACGAGAACTTTTTTCCCTTTCAAGTCAACGTCTTTAACAGTCAATTTTGCCATTAGATATGACTCCTTCTTTTTTTAATACATGATAATTATATCACAAAAGCTGTAAAAGAGGTAGAAAAATCCAATGCTTTTCCCCTCTAATTCACAGGATCCGAACGACACTTCTAGATACAAGATCAAACCTCTCTGGTTTTCACCAGAGAGGTTTTTTTGAGAGTGACTTTTTTAGTGAACGAAAGAATCCTGTAAAAGACTTACTCTTCTTTCTTCTTACCAGCAAAGAGGAAGCCGCCTAAGGCTGCTAGGAGAACAGCTTCAGCTGCAAAGGAAGCTTCTAGGCTAGCCGTATTTGGCAAGTGTTCCGATTGACTTTCTTTGCTTGCATCTTTTGTTTCTTGCTGAACAGTCGGCTGTGAGTTTACTCCTTGGTGGGCACTTAACAACTGATGGATCTCTTGATCGACCATATCCTTGTGATCTTCCTCTTGATGACCCGCTTGAGTAGAAGTCGTTGGGGCCAACTGATCCACTTGAGAAGGCTCTGTAGGCTTCAATGGATTAGCTGGATCTGGAGTCACTGGGGCAGCTGGTTGGACTGGTTGATTTGGTTGAGCCGGTTGAACTGGATGATCTGGTTGAGCCGGTTCTTCTGGTTGGATCGGTTGGTCTGGTCCTTCCGTTTGTGCTGTCTTATAGACAATCGCATAGTGGGTAAAGTGAGGAGCTGTAAAGATGACTATATCTCCGACTCTCTCAAAGGCCAAGGATTGAGGAGCTTGACCTTCTGGGAAGAAGAGAACTTGCTCCACTTCTTTATCCTTATCCACAGGGATTTTCACAAGGGATGGATGGTGGGTATCGATATCTTGACCGCTTGCATCCACGCCTTCAATATCAAAGACGATTCCTTCTCGGCCCTTCAGCTCTTCTTTTTCTGCCTGATTGGCTTCAACTTTTGCGACTTTTAGTCCTTTGACAACGGTTGGCTCTAAGTTGGAGAATTGAACTTCGACTCCAGTCGCAGGGTCTACAAAGACCGCTGGCTTATCTTCTTTCAGGAGTGCAATCAAGGTCTCTAGACCTGTCTTAGCTGTTTCAAGCGCTTCAGGAGTGAGTTCTGAAGAAGCTAGAAGTTCTTTATTTTTCTCCAGAAGTGCCTGTAAAGCTTCACCAGAAGGGTGATTTGGCTTGCTTGCTAATAGAGCCGTCGCTTCAGTTGTTAGGGCAGAGAGAGCTTCTTTTTCTTTTGTTAGATTGGCTTGACCATCCAAGGCTTTCAAGAGAGCGGTCAATTGGTTCAACTGCTCATTGACTTGATCTTGTGTGCTGGTATCATGCTCTTTCAAGACTTTTTCAGAAGCAGCCATTCCAGCCAGCAAGGCTTCTTTGACTTCAGGAGTCGCAAAAGTAAAGTCTACTTTGGCTTTTGCAGCTTCAGCTTCAGCCAATTTTTGCTTGAGGTATTCATCGTTGAGAGCTGGTTTTGGATTCACGAGGACATCAAAGCTTGTGCTAGCTCCTTTGTAATGGACAGTGATGGTTTGGCGACCTTCCTTAGTCGTATCAAAGCCAGTCACTTCCACACCTTCATCTGTCAAGGCGTGCGTTTCGGTTGTTTCATCATCAAAGACGACTGTAAAGCGTCCGCCTTCTTTCTCCAATGCTTCTCCGACAATATATTCCACTTTTGGTTTGTCGGTCAATTCTAGACCAGCAACTGCTTTTTCACCTGCTTCTTCTGCACTGACCACAAAAACAGTGAGAGTCTTATCCAATTTCTGACCAAGGTAAGAGACTTCTAGATGTTGTTCTCCCAGCTTGCTACTGTCAAATCCATGAATCTCTACACCTGAGTTGGTGAGGTTGACCAGTTGATCTGCTTGGCCATCTTTATAATGAACGCGGAGAGTTGCCCCTTTCAAGGAAAGGGCATCACCTTCCCGGTAGACCTTCTTAGTCAATCCATCTTCAAATTGAAGTCCTGCAATTTCTTTATCATTCTTTGGAACTTCGATCGCCAAAACATTACTGATATCTTTACCAGGAACTTGTGCGCGATAGTAAAGAAGAGACGGGGTTGATTCAAAAGCGAGTGGTTTAAAGATGAGATTTCCAGCTTGATCGGCTGTCATGGTCGCAATTGGACTAGTGGCTTCTTTATCGGCATAAAGAGTCAGAGTAGTATGAGCCGGAACATCTTTGAAACCGACTTGGACAAAATGATTACCTAGGTTTTGCGCTGCAGCATGTTTCATCGGGATGTTGACCGTTTCAGTATCCAGACTTTCATACATCTTCCAGTTGTAAATCCGGATGGCTTGCCATGGGGTGCCGTTATCGGCTGTAATGACATGGAGACGCCAGTCTTGAGCCTTGATCGGATGATCAAGTGTAATGTCAGATACATGGGCTTTATTGCCACGAACTTCCTTAGCGAGCTTCCATTCACCGGCTTCGTCCTTGTAGTAAAGGTCGAAGTCACGGGTATTCATCTTGCCATCATCGACAGATTCCCCACCAGCACCGGCATGGTCCATGACCCAACGAACAATGGTCCGAGGTTGTGTCAAGCGGATATCGACGGTTCCACTCAATTGAGCAGAAGACCATTTATCTGAAAGACTGGTAATGGTCCCATTTAACATACCTTCAATGCCTTCACTACCATCCGCATCTGGGAAGCTTGAACCGATCACTTTGGCTCCGATGACTACGTTTGGCGCTAAAGCTTTTGGTAGACTGGTATCTGACACGGTCATGCCCCAATCAAAGGCTACAGTTCCCGCATCTGAACGTTGACCATTCTTTCCAACTGCCACAACCTTGAGTTCCTGAGTGGTTCCTTCAGCACTTGCTGAACGGGTAACTTTTGGTAGATAGACGGTTGTCGCAGAAGACCCTGTTAAGAGACGCCAGTTGTCGCCATCTTTTTCATAGACTTCATAATAATCCACATCTGCTACCCCTTTAAAATTGAGGACTGCTTCTGCTTCTTGCGCATTTTGTAGGCGTTTTGCCCGAACGGTTACTTCTGCTGGAGTAGCTGGTTTCTCTTGGTTGGACGTAATCGACAATTGGCCGAGATTAAATTTGTAGTCTTTGACATCCGTATCATGGTCAAAGAACATCTTCACAGCATAAATGGTCTTGCCAGCCAAACTTCCCAAATCAAAGGTTTGAGTGGACCAATCCGCACTTGGTGTCAATTCTTTCCATTCGTATTCAGAGTAGTCTTCTTTGGTGGCAACAGCTACCCAAGCAGCAGCTCCGATCCCACCCTTGTGAGAGACGCTCAATTTTGTCGTTTCTGTCACAGGAATCTTGGTCGAATAGAGCATGACATTTTGACTGCTATTGGCTTTTAAATCTCCTTCAAAGGCTAGAGAATTTCCTCCATTGTAGGCTTGATCAAAATCATAGCGACCTTTCAATGGTGTACTATCTTCACTATGCTCTACCCACCAACGCCAGGTTGGAAGGTAGCCAGAAACAGAACGGTAGTTCCACTCCCCTTCTTTAGAAATCTTGCCATCCACAAACCAGTGTTTTCCGTGTCCAGTATTAAAGGAAGTATTGAAATCTTCACTTGTAATAGGAGTTTTGTCCACTACTAGATTGGACATACCGTACCAAGATTGGTCTGCTGGTTTTCCTTTAGTCGGATCTCCTTGGAAACCTGTCCAGAATAGATCCTCATGGGTATGGTATCCTTCTCCAGTCTTTCCTAGACCTGTAATCGTATCAGGCGCATAAAGACCAAGGGATAGACGCAACTTGCCATGTTCATCTAAAATGGCATTCCAGTCTACATTAGTCTTATAAGAGCCTCCTTTTTGGAGCTCAAGTCCAGCTAGAACATCATAAGGATTCCGATGAATCCATTTGGCTGTACTGATGGAATAATCCACTTCTGATTTGCCCCAGTTAAAGTTGGCAAAGAAAGTATCAACTGGATTTTCTCCATTTTCTGGCTGCATGAAATTGTAGTTGTATTCTCCCAGCGCATTCTCATGGTAACGGCCATATTCATAGGTCATAGCATCATACCAAGAATACTTAATCGGATAGTTCAGACTTTTCGCATATTCCTTGGTATAAAGAAGAAAATCTCTCAATTTTGGACCCAATGGTTCTACAAGATTTCCGGTTGTTTCTTGGTTGATAAAGTAACCATCAAAGCCATAGTACTTAGCAAGTTCGACTAATTTACGGGCGATCGGGAAAGTTTTAGAGCCTTCACTATCTTCTTTCAAGGTTTCTGCAAAATGTTCTTGATCCTTGATGCTGCTAGACCAGTTATAAAAGATTGTTCCATAAATAGGAACCCCATTTCGGTGGGCAGCATCGATCACATCTGCTGATGGAACCAGCCCTTCCCAAAAGACCATGGAATCCAAATATTGCCAGTAATCAAAAGCATAGGCCTTAAATTCTTCCCCACCGACAGACGCATGATCCTTGGCTTTGGAGTTCATGTTTGACAGTGCTTGGATCTTCGCTTCAGGGTTGGCTTGTTCATTAATTTGTTTCCCTTGAAAACGACTCGCAAGTGGGACGCTTGCTCTGTTCATATCGTCATCCACTCGTTTTCCTGGTTCCCACTTCAAGAGATCGTCCCAGGTATCGAACTTAACTTCTTTGGGTCTTAATTGTTTTTCTTCATTGGTTGGTAAATCAGCCACTTTTTCAGCAGTAGCTTTCGGTTTTTCAGTCTCTGAAACAGCTGGATGATCTGTAGTTGTCGAGCTAGCTTCTGTACTTGTAGGGCTAGCCTCTGGAGTGACCGCTTCTGCGGCTGGTTTTTCCGTTTCTGCAGCAGGTAAGGCCGCATCTGCAGTATAGACGCCAGCTTCTCTCACTAGATGATTGACATCTTCGGTTGTTGCTGAAGAGGTTTCCAAGGGTTGCTCACTAGTAGAAACCGCCTCATCTGCAGAGACAGCGCCTGTTCCTAAAAATGCTAACCCAATCAATGCGGAGCAAACTCCCACACTGAATTTTCGTATACTAAATCGTTCTTTCTTTTCAAATAGATGACCTTTCATCTTGACCTCCTTGTATGGTTTTTTTCTTTTTCTTGAGCGATTTCCATTGGCTCCTTTCTCCACGACCTGTAATCGCTTTCATTTTCTTGTATTAGAAATCTCCAATCAAGAATAGGATACCCTAATCTATTTAGCACTGTCAATCCATTTTGGCAATTCCTATAATATGATGAGAAAGCCCTAAAAAAAGTACAAAAAAAGAGGAGGTTTCCCTCCTCTCATCATACGCATGAATTATTTAGCAATTTTTGCGAAGTATTCAAGAGTACGAACAAGTTGTGCAGTGTAAGACATTTCGTTGTCATACCATGAAACAACTTTAACCAATTGTTTACCGTCAACGTCAATAACTTTAGTTTGAGTTGCGTCAAACAATGATCCATAAGACATACCTACAACGTCTGAAGATACGATTGGATCTTCAGTGTAACCGTATGATTCGTTTGAAGCTGCTTTCATAGCTGCATTCACTTCATCAACAGTAACGTTCTTATCAAGAACAACTACCAATTCAGTAACTGATCCAGTTGGAACAGGAACACGTTGTGCAGCTCCGTCCAATTTACCGTTCAATTCAGGGATAACCAAACCGATTGCTTTAGCAGCACCAGTTGAGTTAGGAACGATGTTAGCAGCACCAGCGCGTGCACGACGAAGGTCACCTTTACGGTGTGGACCGTCAAGGATCATTTGGTCACCAGTGTAAGCGTGGATAGTAGTCATCAATCCTTCAACAACACCGAAGTTATCTTGAAGAGCTTTAGCCATTGGAGCCAAGCAGTTTGTAGTACATGAAGCACCTGAGATAACTGTTTCAGTACCATCAAGAATATCGTGGTTAGTGTTAAATACGACTGTTTTAACATCTGATCCACCAGGAGCAGTGATAACAACTTTCTTAGCACCACCAGCATGCAAGTGTTTTTCAGCAGCTGCTTTAGTAGCAAAGAAACCAGTTGCTTCAAGAACGATTTCTACACCGTCGTTAGCCCAGTCGATTTGTTCTGGATCGCGTTCAGCGGAAACTTTAATGAATTTACCGTTAACTTCGAATCCACCTTCTTTAACTTCCACAGTACCGTCGAAACGACCTTGAGTTGTATCGTATTTCAACAAGTGTGCAAGCATAACTGGATCTGTAAGGTCGTTGATGCGTGTAACTTCAACACCTTCTACGTTTTGGATACGACGGAAAGCAAGACGTCCGATACGACCGAAACCGTTAATACCAACTTTAACTACCATTCGTGATTTCCTCCTTATGAAAATCAAAAAAATTTTTTGTGAAAAGAGTAACTTGACACAGCGCCAAACATCTTTTAACAGTCTCTATTATATACTTTATTGCATTAAAAAGCAACTATTTCCCCACGAAAAGCAAGATTTATCATAGATCATTACCTTTTTTATTAAAGTTTTTCACAAAGTCTTGCCTGCCAGGAAGGAGTTTTTTTTATTTGTATTCACTTTTGGAACAAAGAAAAACTCTTCCCGAAATGGGAAGAGTTTTTAAGCATTGGTAAATTAAGCTTCACCTTTAGCTTTTTTAATGATTTCTTCTTGTACTGATTTTGGTACATCTTCGTAGTGGTCAAATACCATCATGAAGGTACCACGTCCTTGAGTTGCAGAACGAAGGACAGTAGCGTAACCGAACATTTCAGCAAGTGGCACATAAGCACGAACGATTTGGCTTGCACCGTGTGCTTCCATACCATCTACACGTCCACGACGAGCAGTTACGTGACCCATAACATCCCCAAGGTTTTCCTCAGGAACTGTGATGGTTACAAGCATCATTGGTTCAAGGATAGCTGGTTGTGCAGTCTTAGCAGCTTCTTTAAGCGCAAGAGATGCAGCGATCTTGAAGGCAGTTTCAGATGAGTCGACATCGTGGTATGAACCATCGTAAAGCTTAGCTTTCACGTCAACCATTGGGTAACCAGCAAGAACACCGTTCGCCATAGATTCTTGAAGTCCTTTTTCTACTGCAGGGATGAATTCACGTGGAACCACACCACCGACGATAGCATTTTCGAACTCGAATCCTTTACCTTCTTCGTTTGGAGTAAATTCGATCCAAACATCACCAAACTGACCTTTACCACCAGATTGACGTTTGAAGAATCCACGTGCTTGTGTAGAAGCGCGGAATGTTTCGCGGTAAGATACTTGAGGAGCACCAACGTTAGCTTCAACCTTGAATTCACGTTTCATACGGTCAACAAGGACATCCAAGTGCAACTCACCCATACCAGAGATAACTGTTTCACCAGTTTCAGGGTTTGTTTCAACGCGGAATGTTGGATCTTCTTCAGCCAATTTTTGAAGGGCGATACCCATCTTGTCTTGGTCTGCTTTAGATTTAGGCTCAACCATCAATTGGATAACTGGTTCTGGAACTTCGATTGATTCAAGGATGATTTTTGCTTTTTCATCTGTCAATGAGTCACCAGTTGTAGTATCTTTCAAACCAACGGCAGCAGCGATATCTCCAGAGTAAACTGTTTCGATTTCTTTACGAGTGTTGGCGTGCATTTGAAGGATACGTCCGATACGTTCACGTTTACCTTTAGAAGTGTTCAATACGTATGAACCTGAGTTCAAGACACCTGAGTAAACACGGAAGAATGTCAAACGACCTACGAATGGGTCAGTCATGATCTTGAAGGCAAGAGCTGCAAATGGCTCTTCATCAGATGCTGGACGTTCTTCTTCTTCGTCTGTATCTGGGTTTACACCCTTGATTGCAGGGATATCAAGTGGGCTTGGAAGATAGTCAAGGACTGCATCCAACATCAATTGAACCCCTTTGTTCTTGAAGGCAGAACCACAAAGTACTGGGTAGAATTCAACGTTGATTGTAGCTTTACGGATACCAGCTTTCAATTCTTCGTTAGTGATTTCTTCCCCTTCAAGGTATTTCATCATCAAGTCTTCATCAGTTTCAGCAACTGCTTCAACCAATTTTTCACGGTATTCTTGAGCTTGTTCAAGGTATTCAGCTGGAATATCTTCTTCAAGGATATCTGTACCAAGGTCGTTCGTATAGATTTCAGCTTTCATCTTGATCAAGTCAATGATTCCGCGGAAGTCATCTTCAGCACCGATTGGCAATTGAATTGGGTGAGCGTTTGCTTGAAGACGGTCATGAAGTGTGCTTACTGAGTAAAGGAAGTCAGCACCGATTTTATCCATCTTGTTAGCAAATACGATACGTGGAACTCCGTATTCAGTTGCTTGACGCCAAACTGTTTCAGTTTGAGGCTCAACACCTGATTGTGAGTCAAGAACGGTTACAGCACCGTCCAAAACGCGGAGTGAACGTTGAACTTCGATAGTGAAGTCCACGTGTCCTGGTGTGTCGATGATGTTTACACGAGTGTCTTTCCATTGAGCTGTTGTAGCGGCAGATGTGATGGTGATACCACGTTCTTGCTCTTGCTCCATCCAGTCCATTTGTGACGCACCTTCGTGAGTTTCACCGATTTTATGAATCTTACCAGTGTAGTAAAGGATACGCTCAGTTGTAGTTGTTTTACCAGCATCGACGTGAGCCATGATACCGATATTACGAGTTTTTTCAAGTGAAAATTCGCGTGCCATGAGGTTTGTTTCTCCTATATTTTTTATTTCTATATTCTATTATAACATGATTTAATAAAAACGGATAGGCAGGACCTACCCGTTTTCAGTGTTTTCATGCTAAGTTTTGGTTCCAACTTGTAAGAAGAGTTGAATTGAACCCGGGCTAAAGTTAGTTAGCCGATTTGAGCTCAATTGAACCTGGGCTAAAAGCTCAAGTTAACTGATTTGAACCCGAGCGAGGCCCGGTGCAAAAAAGATAAACTGCTTTGTGTTCACGGAACACTGCATCAGTTTCCTATTTTTGTCTTGGGCCTTTGCCGCTCTTAGTATCATTTTATTACCAGCGGAAGTGTGCGAATGCACGGTTAGCTTCAGCCATACGGTGAGTATCTTCACGTTTCTTAACAGCTGCACCAGTGTTGTTCGCTGCATCCAAGATTTCTTTTGCAAGACGATCAACCATTGTGTGTTCACCACGTTGACGAGCGATTGTTACCAACCAACGAAGTCCAAGTGTTGTACGACGTTCTGGACGAACTTCAACTGGGACTTGGTAGTTAGAACCACCGACACGGCGAGCACGTACTTCAAGTACAGGCATGATGTTTTCCATAGCTGTTTCGAATACTTCAAGAGCATCGTTTCCAGTAGCTTCTTTAATTTGTTCGAAAGCTCCGTAAACGATTGAAGCAGCTGTACCACGTTTACCATCAAGCATAACGCGGTTGATAAGACGAGTAACTAATTGTGAATTGTAAAGCGGATCTGGCAATACATCGCGTTTAGGCGCACGGTTTTTACGACTCATTTCTCTTTATCCCCTTTCCTTATGCTTTTGGACGTTTAGTACCGTATTTAGAACGGCCTTGTTTACGATCGTTTACACCTGCAGTATCAAGTGCTCCACGGACGATATGGTAACGTACCCCTGGAAGGTCTTTTACACGTCCACCACGAAGAAGAACCACGCTGTGTTCTTGCAAGTTGTGTCCGATACCTGGGATATAAGCAGTAACTTCGATCAAGTTGCTCAAACGTACACGGGCAAATTTACGAAGGGCAGAGTTAGGTTTTTTAGGTGTCATTGTTCCAACACGAGTTGCAACACCACGTTTTTGTGGTGAAGAAACGTTTGTTTGAACTTTTTTATGACTGTTGTAACCAACGTTCAAAGCTGGTGATTTAGATTTTTCTACTTTTGATTTACGCGGTTTGCGAACCAATTGGTTAATTGTAGGCATCTACATTCTCCTGTGAATTTTTTTATTTTTGGTGATGATACACTTGGTGACAGCTACCATCTGTGTGTACTTTTGCAACATTTGTCAGCACGTCCCTGTACACTCTTGAGAGACCAAAAGTAAAAAGTACCGTCTATTATTATAACATGACGGCACTTTGATTGCAAGATGTTTTTTTATTTTTTAAAGAAGTCGAAAAAGTTCATTATTGACCAGCTTCAGCAGGTACTTCTGCCCCTGCATCTGCAGCCGGAGCATACTGTTGTTGCTGTTGTGGTTGAACTGTCGCATTGGCTCCAGCTACTCCAGCGTTGGCATTAGCGTCTGTTTGAGTCTGCTGCGTTGCCACTGTGTCACTCTCATAGGTCAGTCCATAATAGTTAGCGATGTATTGGATACGGGCATCAAACGATTGCTTTTGAGTCGCATCTTTGACTTTCTTCACAGCAGCTTGGGCAGCGTTCACAGAATCTTGACTTGGCGTTGTTTCCATTTGAACGACTGCTTTTTCAGCAGCTTCTGTATTTTTCTTTTCTTCCTTCTTTTCTTTTTCTTCCTTTGTTTCCTTTTTCACTGGAAGGGAACCTGTTTTTCTAGCAGGTTGAATTTCTGTCGTTACCTGGGCAGCCGTATTCTTTTTAACGGTATACAAACCAGCTACCAAAATAAAGGATAGAGACAGAACTGTCACCAAGCGAATCCACAAAGGACTATTATCAAATCGATCTAAAATTCTTTTCACTTTTTGATCCTCCTTTGTTGCTCTTAATCAAAGATATTCCCAACTTCGACACTCAATTTATTTTCTTTTACATCGATGTTGGTCACGCGCAATAAGGATTTGTGTTCAAAGAATTCACGGTCGGTTGCAGCATTATCCGCAAAGACAGCTACTCCTGCTAATTCAGAATCAAATTCAGACAAGAGGCTGACCATCCCGTTAATCGTTCCGCCACCTTTAAGGAAGTCATCGACAATCAAGACCCGGCTTCCTGCTTTTAGGCTCCGTTTTGAAAGGAACATTTTCTCAATGCGATCCCCACTTGAGCCTGAAACATAGTTGACACTAACGGTTGACCCTTCTGTGATTTTCAAATCACGACGGACAATGACGAATGGAACATTCAAGACATTGGCCACTGCATTCGCTAAAGGAACTCCCTTGGTCGCTACAGTCATGACAGCATCAATTTTCTTATCTCGAAAGGCTTTGGCAATGATGCGGCCGAT
Source organism: Streptococcus mobilis (assembly GCF_059727625.1). Taxonomy (NCBI): domain Bacteria; kingdom Bacillati; phylum Bacillota; class Bacilli; order Lactobacillales; family Streptococcaceae; genus Streptococcus; species Streptococcus mobilis. The sequence continues at coordinate 367,111 of NZ_AP041823.1, read as the reverse complement.
CCGATTCAAAATCTTTGGATTGCTCAAAAGATCAGACAGGTAAATGTAGCCACCAGGAAGGATACGATCACTTTCAGACAGTTGCTTGCAAAGATCTTCGACGATTTCTTTGGATTCTTGATCTGAGATAGACGGTGTAAAGATCACGCCTCCACCAGCTCCTGTGATGGTCTCAATATTTCCGATTTCCATCTCTTCAAACGCACGCTTAATGATCACGATATCTTCTGAGATTGAAGACTTGGCAGACTCATATTTTTCCGCAAACGTATTGAGGCTAGTCAATTCATAGGGATGGTTGATCAAGTAATTAGAAATCACGACCATCCGTTCACTTCTTCTTAATTTCATTTTCTCACCGTGTAGTTTTTTCTATCATTATACCATAAGAAGCGAAAAAAACGAACATTCTGATTTACAGAAGGCCGTTTTTTCCTGATTATTTCATTTTTGGCAGAATCATTCCCGTATTTATCTCTGTTTTTACTAGTCGAGATTCGGTTTATAGAAGGAACGATTTTCCATAGCAAAGATTTTATTGGTCATTTCGCCAGGACCAATTAAGCCAAGTGCTGTTGTCATCATCATCATTTCCGCATCCAAATTATCGATCATATGAATAATCTCTGCTTCCATGATTTTTGGACGAACAGGACTACCGTATTCGAGCAAGCCATGGTGACTCAAGATCACATGGCGAAGGACGATGACTTCTTCTTTTTGGTCATCAATCTTCAAGTCTTGCAAGACCTTGGTGATTTCTTCATCGATCAGTGCAATGTGGCCGATGAGGTTGCCTCGAACAGTGTATTCTGTATTTTCAGGTCCCGTCAACTCGATCACTTTGGCCAAATCGTGTAACATAATCCCCGCAAAGAGCAAGCTCTTATTCAACTGAGGATAGATATCGCCGATACTATCTGCCAAGCGGACCATGGTTGCCGTATGATAAGCAAGGCCTGCTTCAAAGGCATGGTGGTTGGTCTTAGCAGCTGGATAGCTATAAAACTCTTTCTCATATTTCCCATAGAGGGCCCGGACAATCCGTTGCCAGACTGGATTTTCAATTTTGAAAATCATATTTGACAGGTATTCATGCAATTCCTTAGGATCTACTGGTGGTTTTTCCTTGAAGTCTGCTGGATTGTTAGGCTCTCCCGCTTGTGGCAAGCGCATGTTTAATTGGTTGACTTGCGGAGTATTATTGTAAACTTCTCGACGTCCAGACATATGGACCACGCGCCCAGCCATAAAACTCTCTACATTGTGGGGTTGGGCATCCCATAGTTTACCTTCGATTGTACCGGTCTCATCCTGGAAGATAAAGGCGAGGTAGTTTTTCCCGGCCCGCGTTTGACGCACTTCTGCTGACTTGATCAAATAGAATCCTTCGAACAATTCATCTTTTTTCATTTGGTTAATTTTGACCATCATCTTCTCCATCTTCTATATATACATCTAGTCCCAGCAGGTCCTCATCGCTTTCGATTTGGCGGAGTGTCCGCTCGATGGCACTGGTCCGTCTGGTTAGCAAATCATCAATATTATTGGAAGCATTCTTTAAATGGCGCTGAGTCTTGGCCAGAATCCCTCCAAACTTATGGAATTCTGATTTGACCGATCCCAACACCTTGCTAATGTCATCTGCACTCTTTTGGATGTTGAGCGTTTTAAAGCCAACAGACAAGGAGTTCAAGAGGGCTGATAGCGTACTTGGCCCAGCCACTAAAATTTGTTCGTCCCGACGCAAGCGGTCGAAGAATTCTGGATTGCGAACCACTTCGGAATAGAGGCCTTCAGTTGGCAAAAAGAGAATTCCGAAATTCGTTGTCGCTGGTGGAAAGAGGTATTTTTGTTGGATATCCTTAGCAAAACGCTTGATACTAGCAAGAAGGGCCTTGCGGTAACGCTCGATCTCCTCTTTCTCTCCTGATTCATAAGCTTCTTCCAGACGATAGTAGTCTTCCAGTGGGAATTTAGAGTCAATCGGCAGATAGACTGGCTCCTCTCCTTGTCCTGGAAGCTTAATAGCATACTCCACGCGCTCACTGGATTGAGGAACGGTGACAAACTCCCGCTCATACTGGGCTGGGGTCAAGATATCTTCAATGATTTGACCTAGCTGCAATTCGCCCATAATCCCACGCGTCTTGGTATTGGAGAGAACTTTATTAAGAGTTCCGACATCCCGCGCCACCGTCTGCATTTCTCCCAGCCCTTTGTTGACCGACTCCAATTGTTTTGAAACCGTCTCAAAGGAGGTCTGCAAGCGGTGCTGCAAGGTTTTCTCCAATTTTTCTTCTACCGTTTGGCGCATCTGTTCTAGCCGCACTTCATTGGACTCTTGGATCTGGCGCATGCGCTCATCTGTTTTGTCCCGATTTTTAGTAAAGTGCTCGTTCATCTCAGCGCGCAGAGCTGTCGTCTGCTGGTGGATCTCCACTCGCATCTCGGTTAAGCGATCTGTCAGGGCGATCTCTAACTGCTGATTGGCAATCTGGCTTGCTTGTCTTTCTTTTTCAAAACGATAGTCCAACTGGTCTGTCAAATGATCCTCGTGGTCTTCCAGCATCTCTCGTAAAGCCGGTCTTGTGTCATCTGACCGTTGCAAGAGATAGATGAGGAGACCCAGATTGAGCAGGCCAATCAGAAGCAGAATGATATTCATATTAACCTCTGTCTTTACTATAAACAATGACAAGATAGCCACGATCAAGACTCACTTGAATCAGTTGATCCAAAAATTCATTGGAGCCATACATGGCCTTCAAAAAATAATTCTCCTGATGGAGCGGATACTTGGCCCCTGTGATCTCTAGGTGGCCTTGTCCGACAGGCATAAAACCAACATAAGACATGGCTGGATCTGGCTGAATCTCATGGCAACCAGCTGTTCTGTAGATCAAGCAATTTTGACCGTCGACTAATTGGATTTGCTCCATGTAGGGAGCTAGGTCTGGATCGGTCGGCAAAAAGATATTGGACAAAAAGTGATCCAAACGACCGCCAAAAGCACCATAAACGGTGACTGCAGCCTCTGGATAGGCCTCAAAGACCGCTTTCAAGGCCAATTCCAAATCCGTATCGTTCTTTTCAGGGACGGATTGAACAACCTGCTTGGCTTGGGTTTGGATCTTGCGCAAATCGGTCTCAGAGACAGAATCGAAATCCCCCACAGCCATATCTAAAGGCAGACCTTGTTCCAGTAACTTCAAACAGCCTCCGTCAACGCCTACATAAACGTCATGATCTCTTGGCAAGAGCGTGCTGTCACCTCCTGCCAGTATTGCGATGTTACCCATTTACAGCATCTCGGAGCGTTTGAACGCGCTCATTGACATCTCCATTAAAGACATAAGAGCCTGCTACAAAAACATTGGCCCCGGCTTCTTTTGCTTGGGAAATACTTTGAGCATCAATTCCTCCATCGACTTCGATATCAAAGTCTAAGCCTTTTTCTTCACGAAGCGCGGCTAATTCGCGCACCTTGTCCATGGTTTCAGGCAAGAAGGCTTGGCCACCGAATCCTGGATTAACGGTCATGACCAAGACTTGATCCACCAAGTTCAAGACGTGTTTGATACTGTCTACAGGGGTCCCTGGATTAATCACAACACTCGCCTTCACACCCGCTTGACGAATTTTTTGAAGAGCTCCGTGGATATGAGGAGTTGCTTCTACGTGGATGCTGATGATGTCAGCACCTGCACGGGCAAATTCTTCGATATGGTGTTCAGGATTGGTGACCATCAAGTGGCAATCAAAGACCAACTTGCTATGTGGACGCATGCTCTCTACGACACCAGCTCCAAAGCTGATATTGGGCACAAAATGGCCATCCATGACATCAATATGGGCATAGTCAGCTCCTGCTGCTTCTAAGCGTTTCAATTCACTTTCAAAATTGGCATAATCGGCACTCAAAATTGAGGGTGCAATTTTCATTGTTTTCATCGTTGTAGTGTCTCCTATTTTGGCATTTTTTTCGAAACTTTTTTATAGGTTTCGCGACGGTTTTCAATCTCACTTAGAAATTGCAAGTAATCCTCATAACGGAAAGGCGCAATTTCCTCTCTTTCAACGGCTGGTTTCACTGCACAAGCGGGCTCATGCGTGTGGGTACAGGTACGAAATTTACAAGAGTGGCTCACATCGGCGATCTCTGGGAAGGCTTGATTTAAGTCTTCACTGGTCGTCACTTCATAATCAAGAGAGGAGAAGCCTGGCGTATCTGCGATCTTTCCTCCATTTAAATGGTAAAAGCTGACAGCTCGGGTCGTGTGTCGCCCGCGCCCCAGACTATCTGAAATCTCACCCGTTTCAAGCTCCAGATCCGGAGCGATTTTATTGAGCAAGGTCGATTTTCCTACACCAGTCTGTCCCATAAAGACCGTGGTTTGATTGGTCAAAAGGGGCAAGAGCTCCTCAATCGACAAGACAAAATCATAGCCAATAGCCTGGTAGATTCCTTGGTAGTAGTGGATGTCTTCCATATCTTCTAACAAGTCCAGTTTTGAAATATAGACAATGGGATGAATCCCCTTATGCTCCAAAAGAACTAGAAAACGATCTAAAAGATTGGCGTTGAAATCTGGCTCCTTAGCTGACATGATCACTACTGCCTGATCAATATTGACAATAGGAGGGCGCACGAGGCTATTTTTTCGAGGCGCAATGCTCAAGATGTAGCCTTCTGAATTCTCTTCAGCAGAGAACTCCACCTGATCCCCCACATAAGGAGTCTGTCCTTTTTTTCTAAAATTTCCACGAGCCCGTGTCTGGTAAATGTGACCATCTGACTCCACGTAGTAGAAGCCAGCCAAGGCCTTGACGATTGTTCCTTGCAAATCGTACTCCTTTGAGATTAATACTATCTATTATACCAAAAAATGAGAAATAAGGCTGGATTGCTTGATAAGAAAAAACGAAAAGTGAACCTCTCCGGACACTTTTAGAAACGAATAGGTTCGTTTTTTAAATGGATAGAAACAGAAGACGGAGTATCCGTTATGACTTGTCTTTTAGCAGAATTCGGGAAAGGGCACCTTCCTTTTTTTCCTTGGCATTTTTCCTAAAAAGTGTATAATAGAACTATGCGGAGGTGGTGGAACGGCAGACACGCATGCTTCAGGCGCATGTGCCCCTTCGGGCGTGAGGGTTCAAATCCCTTTCTCCGCATCTTGGAAAGGTGGCCCAGCTCGGTACGGCACCGGACTCGAAATCCGGCAAGTGGATTTTATTCACGCGCGGGTTCAAATCCCGTCCTTTCCTTACGATACAAATAAGCCATAGGTTATAACCTATGGCTTATTACTTATAAAACTTCTTTGAGACTTTCCTTAGGTGAGTACGGACGTTAGCGAACTTCTCCGAAGTTCCATAACTAATTTTTGAGCCTTAAGTCTCAAAAATTCCGAGAGCCTAAACTACCTTTTATTTAGGCTCTTTTCTCACAGCGGAAAGTCTCAATTTATAATCGATATCATTCGAAAACACGTGAAAAACATAGTGCTTCATAGTGTATTTAGAATTAAGAAAGAAGATTACGAACCTATGTCTTTTCTATTATTTGATCCCGGCTTCTAGAAGTCCGTCAGCTAGTCGGGCGAAGTCTTCTAAGCTAAGGGCTTCTCCTCGTACAGAAGGTTGCAGGCCTGCAGCTTGGATCCCTGCTTCCAATTTGGCTTTGATTTCTTCGGTCTTGCCAAAGCGACTGGTCAAGTTGTTCCAAAGCGTTTTGCGACGGTGGACAAAGCTAGCCTTGCTGACAGAGAAGAAGAAATCTTCATCCTTGACGGCTACTGCTGGTTCTGGGCGACGCACCATCTTGAGGATGGCAGAATCAACGTTTGGCGCTGGCACAAAGACGGTGCGAGGCACGATAAAGGCTACCTTAGCGGTCATATAGTATTGGACTGCAATGGACAAAGACCCGTAAGCCTTGGTATTAGGTTCGGCTGAAATGCGATCTGCCACCTCTTTTTGCATCATGACCACAAATTCTTGGAAAGGAATTTTAGACTCGATCAAGTGCATGAGGATGGGAGTCGTGATGTAATAAGGAAGGTTGGCCACTACCTTGATCGGAAGCTCTGGATTTTTAAACTCTGCGATATACTGGTTGAGGTCTACCTTGAGGATGTCTTGGTTGACAACCGTGACATTGTCAAAATCACGCAAGGTATCCGCCAAAATGGGAACCAAGCGGTCATCGATCTCAAAGGCCATGACTTCTGCCGCATTTTCCGCCAAGAACTCAGTCAAAGCTCCAATTCCGGGACCGATTTCGATGACATTGACTTGCTTATCAATCTCAGCCGTATCCACAATTTTTTGAAGGATGTTGGTATCGGTCAAGAAGTTCTGACCGAAGGATTTTTTAAAGGTAAAACCGTGACGCTCCAGCACTGCCTTGGTCACGCTATAATCTGCAATTTTCATTTTTTCTCTTTTCTAATCAGTTTAGGGGTAAAGGATCCCCTCTACTTCCGTCTTAATAACTGGCCATCGCCTCTTCGACTTGGGCCAAACAAATCCCAAACAACTCCAAGCGTTTGATCAATTGCTTGCCATTGCAGTAGCCGATGCGCAAGGCTTCGCCTAGATATTCCCGTCGTTTGCGACTATCGCTTCCCATCAACAGTCCAAGACGCATCAAGTCGATCTTTGTGATATCAAAGAAATTCTCATCTTCGTAAGACCCGACCAATCCAGCTAGGGCTTTTTCTAAGTCTTCAAAACTGGCATGCTCCACTCCTAAGGAACGCCCCTTGGTCTTGGATTTGGGGACTGCTTCACCACGATTTAAAAAGGCATGTTTGGCCTGGGGCACCTCTTGCATAATGATCTTGCGAATTCGCTCGCCATTATAGTCTGGATCGGTAAAGACAATGATCCCACGCAACTCTTGCAAGGTAGCAATTCGTTCCAAGTCATCTTGATCGATCGCAGAGCCTCGTGTTTCATAAGTATCCACCTCATAAAAACGACGGAGATTGGCTGTGTCGTCCTTGCCCTCCACGACAATCACTTCTGGTATTTTTCTTTTCTCAATCAAGGCCAAATACCTTTCTTGCATTGTCATAGGTTGCCTGAGCCACTTCTTCTGTTGTTAAGCCACGTAGACCTGCAATAAAATCTACCACATAACGTGTGTAGGCTGTTTTATTTTCCCGACCACGTTTGGGAACTGGCGCCAGGTAAGGGGCATCTGTTTCAACCAGAATCTTGTCTAACGGAAGGCCAGCTGCAGCTTCTTGGACATCTGTGGCTTTCTTAAAAGTGACCACTCCAGAAAAAGAGATCATCATTCCCAGATCCATGAAGCGTTTGGCTTCTTCTAAACTTCCTGAGAAAGAATGCATGATCCCACCGCGAGGCCCGACTCCTTCACTCTTGATGATGGCATAAGTGTCTTTGAGAGCATCACGCGTATGCACTACAAAAGGCAAGTCCAAGTCTTTAGACAATTGAATCTGACGACGAAAGACCTTTTCTTGAATGTCTTTTGGTGCTGTCATCCAGTGGTAATCCAGACCAATTTCTCCTAGGGCGACGACTTTGGGATGTTTCAACTGTTCAAGTAAATAGGCCTCCACTTCAGGACTATAATCGCCCGCCTCAGTGGGGTGCCAACCAAGCGTGAGATAGAGCTCTGGATGCTGGTCTGCCAAGGCTATTCCTCGCTCAATCGTCGGTTTGTCAAAACCAACGATATTGTGGGCTACAACACCCATTTCCTTGGCCAAGTCCAGCTCTTCTTGTTCTTTTCCTGCGAATTCTTCCACATTGAGATGGGTGTGGGTATCAAAAATCTGCATGATCTTCCTTTTCTTCCGAGTTTTTCTTCTTTCTATTATAGCAGAAAGCGCCTCTAAATTCACTTTCGGACAAAACAAAAACCAGTAGTCTCGAGTTTCTACTGGTTTTTAGTTTTTTATCTGAATTACGCAGCCAAAACTTTGCGTCCTTTACGACGACGAGCTGCCAATACGCGACGACCGTTTTTAGTTGCCATACGGTGACGGAAACCATGTTTGCGCGCACGACGAAGTTTACTTGGTTGATAAGTACGTTTCACGATGAATACCTCCTCATAGATTTTGTATTCGTTTAGCCGGCTAGTTGTGATCAGTTACTAAACATACTTTACTATTCTATCGGATTCAGCTCTATTTGTCAATAGCTATGACAAAATTGTTGCAAATACAGGTCGGAGAAAACCTTTCTACACCTGACGGGTTGCCAAGTAATAGGGTTCCAGAGCCACCAGTGCCTCTTGCAACTGATCCAAGATAGCTTCAAGAGAACCTTCCTTGACTAGAGAAACATCGTATTTGACGAGAACCTTACGAACCGCTCCTTCTGCTACTGCTTGTAACAGATCATGGCGATTCTTTTCTGTTCCCTCGATCCTTCGACTCTCTCCGTCTTCTTGAGCAAGATAATAGACTGGTTGAGAGATGGGAAGAGTGAGAACCTTGTGTTGCTTTGGAAGGCTCTGCTCATCTTTTTTTCGCTCGATAAAGCTCACCTCTAAGGAAACTCCAAAATCAGCTGCGTCTCCATAAAGTCTCAAGGCAAACATAGGCTCTGCCATCGTTCCTTCTCCTTTTAGATAGGCCCAAAAATGAGGACGCAAGACTTGAGCCTGGTTCATCCACTGGCTGGTCCGATCTTGCTCCAAATAGGGGTGAAGCTGCTGAAAGGCCGAGACTAAATCGGTGAATTCCTTACGAGCCGCTTGAGCTAGTGTACGATACTGCTCCATCTCTGGGGCTAGCACTCCTGCCTTTTCTGGTGACTGGTATTTGATTCCTTGAAGCTTTAAAAACTCTCGAATCGCTGCAAATGCCATTTGTTTCCTTTCTAAACCCAATAAAAAGAGAGAGAGAGGCTCAATCCCATCTCTCCCTCATGAGAAATAATCGCTAGATTATCCTTCGATGTCTACCACCACGTAACGATTTGGTTCTTCGCCTTCAGAGTAGCTGGTGACCCCTTCCATCTTAGAGACGATACGGTGAATGATTTTCCGTTCACTGTTTGACATTGGATCTGTCTGTTGGGCTTGCCCGTCTTCAAGGGCACGCGTTGCCAACTTCTGAGCATAGCTTTGAAGAACTTCCGCCCGGTGTTCTACATAGTCATTAACATTAATGGTAATGTAAAAATTCTTTGAGTAGCGGTTATAAAGATAGTTTTGTGCCAAGAGTTGAAGAGCCTTCAAGACTTTCCCATGGTAGCCGATGACACGTCCTGGCTCATTGGTATCAATTTGCATATTGACCGTACGGCGGTTGTGACTACTTGAGATGGTCGCATCCACATCCATTTCATCGATTACTGTTTGAACATAGGCTGTCACATCTGTGACGACTTCTTCGATATTGTAGTTTTCCTCTACTTCGATACCAAGGTTTGAGAAATCAGACTCATTTGATTCTTTTGCTACTGGTTCTTTGACTTTCTCAAGGATATGTTCATGCCCTTTTTCTTCAAGAACGGTGTCTGCTTCTTTGTCATGTTTGAGGATTTCTGTCTTGATTTCTTCAGAGACAACTTCTCCTTCTTCTTCGACCTTTTTGATCGCTGCAACGACGCGTCCGAGATCGACCGTTGCTTCGCTCACCGTCTTAACCGGCTCGTTTTGCGCATTGATCTCATCTGGGACACCTTTGACGGCTTTTTGATTGGCTTTCACAACCGTTGTTTCTGCAATCGGCTCAATCTCAACCTGGGCTGGTTTTTTCCCAAACAAGCCAAGAAAACCTTTCTTCTCACGCGCTACAACCGTAATGTGTGCCTTCATACGGGGAATATCTAAATCGTTCAGGCCTTTTTGAATGGCTTCTTCAACAGTTGCTCCAGTATATAGGACCATATGTCCACCTCTTTCTTATTTTTTCTTTTTCTGTGCTTTGTTTAGGGCACGGCGTTTTTGTTTTTCCATGTCTCGCGAAGCTTGCTCTTTTGCTTCACGCTCTGCGATAATCTTGAAGGGGTTGTTCAAGAGATAGGTTTGCCCGACTTGGTAAGCATTGGAAGTCACCCAGTATAGTGCGACCCCGCTGGCTGAGAACAAGGCAAAGAAGAAGATCATCACAGGCATCACATACATCATGGTTGTCGCACTACCATTGCGCTCTGGCATGGCTTTATTGGTCAACCAACTGCTGAAAAATGTGAAGAGTGCTGCAAGAACCGGCAAGATATAAGTCGGGTCGATCGCGCCAAGGTCCAACCAGAGGAAGTGAACGACTTTAAGGAATTCGACACGGCTCAGCGCTTGGAACAAGGCCATCAAGACCGGCATCTGGATTAAGAGAGGAAGGAAGGCTGAAGACGTTTTGACGCCTTTTTCCTTGTAAAGGGCCCGCATCTCTTCGGAAAGCTTGGTCCGGCTATCAAGATCCTTCCCAGGATACTTAGCTTGCAATTCCTTGAGGAGGGGTTGAATTTCCTGCATTTTGCGGGTTGAATTCATTTGATATTGGAAGAGAGGCAAGAGGACCGTCCGTATGACAATGGTAAAGACGATAATCCCTACACCGATACTTCCGCCAAAGGACAAGAAGCGGATGGCTTCTGCAAAGAAGTAGACGAAGCGTTCCCAACCACCTGTCGACTGAGCTGTCACTTGAGAGGTTCCACAAGCTGTCAAGACCAATAAGGCCGCTCCTAATAATCCAGTTAACTTCAGTTTCTTTTTCACATTATTCCCTTTCTTGGTAGACATGCGCTAATTTTAAGACATGTACAAGATTTTTCTCTACTTGATGAAAGTCGAGCTCCTCCACTCCTTTACGAGCAATGACAACAAAATCATCGGTCGTAAGGAAGGCTTGGTGTTTGATCAAAACATGGCGAATCAAACGTTTGATGCGATTTCTGGTCACAGCATTTCCCAGTTTCTTACTAACAGACAGGCCGACTCGAAAATGCGGTTGGTCTTTGCGCAAGCGGTAAACAACGAATTTCCGATTGGCAACATTTTGACCACTTTTAAAAATAGCATTAAAATCTTTGTCACGTTTGACGCGGTAGCTTTTTTTCAAACCTCAACTCCCTCTATTAAATTTATTCTATTATACCATATTTTCAAAAAAAACCAATCTCACTCAGGAAATCGGTTGCTACTTGAATACAGATTAAAGCAAAGGCAAGGTGTAGTAGAGATTGAGCAAGATATGAGCCAAAATAGGAGAAAGGAGCATCTTACTCCGATAATACAGGATCCCAAAAATCACACTCGGCAGGAGATAGATGATAGAAGCTCCCAGCGAAAAGGGAGTGTGGAGAAAATGTAGGCCACTGTAGATGAGGGCTGGAAGCCAAATCTCAGCATAGAGTTTCCAGCCTTTGAAGTAGGCATTCACCAAGGCTCCACGAAAGATCAGCTCTTCTGTCACCGGCCGGATGATAACCATTGCGATCACTAGGATAAGCACTCCTGTGGGGCTAATTTCCCGAGGAAAGAGACTCAAAACGGCTGCCCGTCCTTGAACAAAACCACTGATGAAGTAGTCCAACCAGTAGACCAAACAGGCTGCAAAAATGGCTTCCATCAGAGCTTGAAGAGGGTTTTTCCCCAGCTTAAACTGCGCTTTTTTAGAAAAACGATAGACCAAAAATCCTGCAAAGCTTGCATAGAGCCCTTCTAGGCCAAATAAGGTCCAATAATAGCTATTGGCGCTTGCTAGACTAGTGGAGACATACTGGGCCAAGGGGCGAAACTGAGGCCGGATATAAAAATAAAACAAGAGCAGAAAGAAGGGATAAAGCAGTGAGAGCTTTCCTTTGATGAATTTCATAGAGACCTTTCTTATAGAGTATGACAAATCGTATAGTGCATCTTACCATAATCGCGTCCAGGAATCAATCATAAGGATGCCTACCCTTACTCTTTAAGAAAAGCTACATAACCTCCTAAAACAGCGACTAAAATCAAGAGACAAAGAAGAGTTTCCATCCATACAAGAACTGACAAGAAAGGTAATTGCAACAAGCCTTGGGCCATTTTCAAAGAGGTCGCTGTGATGACCGTTGGAAAGGTCAGAGCTGAAAAAGCGGGTTGAAAACCTTCTTTGATCATTCTTGGCAGGCGCGTCAAAACAAAGAAATAAAACCCTTGCGAGGCCACCACCATGATCAGTAAGAACCAGGTAGGAAGGCTTGCTCCACCCACACGAACCAGGGCTGCTAAAAGAAGGGAAAATGGAGCACAATAGATGCCTTCTTGCCCTAGCAGATGATTGGGTAAGGGCTGCTTTTTCCCATCAAAATAAATGACTGGGTAGAGAAGAAAGGTCAAACCAAAACCAATCACTAAAGCGAGATAAGCAATCTCTCTGATTCCTACAACAGGGTAGGTCAAGGCTGCTACTGCAATGCCCACATAGAGAACGGTCCAACTCGGAGTGGCATTGGCTCTTGGACGCGCTAGGACATGGGTCTTGGTAAAATAAAGAATCAAGCAAAGATCCAAGAGAAAGGCTGACCACCAAACCAACTGAGATAGACCTCCAAAGGCGGGAAAGAGGCGAAAAAGATAGGTGGATAGAATCATCCCTGCCATGGGAAAGGTCGCCATCCCAGATAACAGGGCTGGCTGTTGGAGTTCTATCTTGGTTTCTTGCCAGCGAATCGCATGATAAACTAAAAAGAAAAACCAGAAGAACAAACCTGTCAGACTAAAGGCATGGGCAAGGAAGGGTAGCGAGTCTGCAAGAAGGTTTCCAGCGCCAACCAATCCTAACAGACAACCTGAAAATACTAAGGGAATCTTTTTCATCGGAAGCTCCAATCATTTTATCGCTTTCAGTATACCATAAAAGAGAAGGAAGCAGGATAAAATATAAATCGTATGCACATCCAAACCATAAATTAATTTAATAGAAAATCTCATAAATATAAGGCACTAAAACGTTACTGGAAACTCATTCAAGAGGATAACCGTAAAATAGGCGATAAACGTTTTTATCGCCCAACTTTTTAGATCACACTTTACTAATAAAGGGATTTTCGAAAAGCTCCTTGTATACTCTCAAGAATTTAGACAGTACTACGACCTCTATCAACTCTTACTTTTTCATTTTAAAGAGAAACAAACAGACCATTTCTTTGAGCTTATTGAAGAAACAATTTCTTGTGTAAATCCTATTTTTTAAACTGTTTTTAAGACCTTTTTGAAAGATCAGGACAAGATCAATAACGCACTGGTACTGCCCAACTCAAACGCAAAACTAAAGGCTACTAATAACCTCATTTAGATCTTCAAGCGCAATGCTTTTGGCTTCCGGAACTTTGAAAACTTCAAAACTAGAATCCTCATCGCTTTGAACATCAAAAAGGAAAGGACCAAGTTGGTCCTTTCCAGGTTATAACTTTTCATCAAGCCACTTCGGTTGACAAAAAGCATTTTTTCTTAAAATCTTGATAAACTTGACAATTAGGAGCAATAATTTTTCAAGGATTTTAACTACTAAATGGTCCAATAAATATTAGAAATTATAAGTATCTAAACAATGATAGCAAAACTGAAACCGTTACTAATATAACCACAATAATATAAAAAGTAGATTTTCTATTTTTCACCTCATCTGGTTTCTCATAACGTATTTTTTTGATGCGTTCCTGTATATCCTTATCTAATAGTTCATTTCTATCTGTCACAATTCTACTCCTTCATTAATCTACATTACTAACCAATACCTGTTTATAATCTATATAAGTCATCGGAAATAAGTCTGATCGCCAACACGAAACTGTCTGTGAATAATCATCTAAATTCAATAACCAATCAGATAATGTTTGAGGCTTACTATGATTAAAAATACCACTTTCATGATGAAAAATCGGTGAATGAACAGTATTATCGTATGCTAAAATAAGGAGACTTCGTTCAAAAGCTTGTCGAACTATTGATAGAACTTCATTTCCATGATTAATATCTAGATAAATATCACATTGTTCCAGTAAATCTAACATAGTTTTAGGAGACATATTAGGATAGAGGAGAACATTTTCTTTTTGACCAATATTTTGTAATTTATCCGACATACCCGTCAACGCACCAATATGGAAGGTATAAGCCGAAAGATTGTCCGTTAATGTTTCTATGCCTTCTATGTTTATAAGAACAGTACAATGATTGATATTCCTTATCCTTGTCATCCATCCATACCAAACCAAATCCTCCCTGCGACATCTCCATTAAGAGTTGTTCGTCTGGACGATAGTTAATTTTATGAACATTTTGAGGTAAGTCAACATTCTGCCATGTATAGATTTTTAAAGGAATATCATACTTCCACCCTTTCACAAAACTAAAACGTTCGGGATTCCCTGGAAAATGAATTTCTCTTTTTAAATCTGCAGGAAACATAGGCGCTTGTGTTGGATGGTCCCACATTCCTTGAACAACTGTTTTCGAAACATTCAATCCAAAGTCTCTCAACTTATCAATCATTTTTTGACTTGGAGCAACAACAACATCTGCTTTATTATAGTATGCTATTGTTCGATCCATTAGGTAAAAATTCCCTGAAAACATAAGAGGAACTACATCATGAATAAATAATACGATTTTAATATCGTATAATTTTAATTTATTCATTAGTTTTTCATCAAATTCTGTTGTATTCCAAGTTGGAGTTTGAAAAATGACAACATCTCCATGCCGTAATCCTGCTACAATACCATCCAAACGTTTACTCAATTCACTTTCAGAATCTGTGTGGATTTGATAACAATAAATTCCTAATTCACGATAACCAAGAGAAACAGCTACATCTGTAACTGTATTCTGACACAACTGTGCAGTACTTTGGGCAGACTGGCCATTGATATTTGTGATATAAACACGCATATTTTACCTCTTCTACTCTAGTTCTTTCGATATTTTTCTATCATATTTAATTGAAACTGAAGTTCTTTATATAACGCTACATTTCCATTAGTCAGCGAAATATTTTTTACCAAATTGCCACGCCAATCAAAAGCAGCTATTTCATTCTTAAGATCAAAACCTAACATAGATAATAGTGCAAGCCGCTCTAATACAGGCTCAACTGAAAATACCTCACTTTGTTCAGTAGTCTGAGTCAAGCTCTCACTATTAACACGATAAACCATAGTCGATCGGTGCATATATGCAATTTTATCTGCCGCTAAGTATAATTTCCAAGTCGTACGATCATCTTCACCAAATGGTCCTGTATAATATAATATGTTATCGAATAGAGATCGCTTATATAATTTCCCCCATGGGACTGTAAAACACAAACTTAAATTATGAGGTTTTCCATACTGATAAGTAAACCACTCTTGTGGGGTAAATATCTGCTCATAATAATCGTCATCAGTAATATGAATTTCATATCTATTATCGGATTCAATATAACGAGTAAAATTTGCGATTGATACATCACTATCTGTTCTCACTAATAAATCGTAAAGATCACTGATATGATTTGGATCAATCCAATCATCACTATCCAAAAACAGAATATACTGCCCTGTAACAAGTTCTAGAGCACTATTTCTTGTGGCACCAATTCCCTCGTTTATTCTTTTATGTAATGTTCTAATCCGAGAATCCTTCTCTTTCAATCGTTCAATTATTTCAGCTGTACGATCTGTCGAACCATCATTAACAATAATGATTTCTATATTATTATATATCTGGGTTCGCACGCTTTCAACACATTGTTCTAAATATTTTTCTGCATTGTATGCAGGTATTATCACACTTATTTTTTCCATAACTCCTCTAATCATTTGAACGATAAAATTTTTATTATACTTAATAATAACATTATTGTATACCTTTAAGCAATAGTCATCATACCTTTTCAACAACTTTATTTTAAAGTGTACTCTCTAGCTTATTCTTCAGAATTTCCTATTGCAATAATAATTTTATAGATTCTTTTTTTAAAAATGCACTATTAAACTTTCCACAATAAATCTCAGTTTCAATTAATGCCCAAACACCTCATCACGATCTTCTTAAACTTTATTCATTCCGTTAAGAATATTACACCTTGTTAACAATACTTAATATCATTTTATTATGACCATTTAATTCAACACCTCATAAGAATCGAATTCCACCCTTAGGTAATAATCAAAGTACAAATAGCACTGTTAATCTAGTAAGTAAAACAAAAAGCCCCATTTAATAGGGGATTTTCTGATAATTATCTGATTTTTTCCAACATACTTTCAATGTGTTGGATGGATTTCTCGCGTCCAAGCAAGTAGATGGTATCTGGCAATTCAGGACCATGCATCTCACCTGAAACGGCAATACGGATTGGCATAAAGAGATTCTTTCCTTTGATACCAGTTTCTTTTTGAACCGCTTTGATTTGTGGGAAGATATTTTCAGCCACAAACTCATCGTCTGACATGGCTTCAAGTTTTGCCTTGAAAGCTTCAAGGACAGTCGGAACGGTTTCACCAGCCATGACTTCTTTCTCTGCTTCTGTCAATTCTGGGAAGTCTGAGAAGAAGAGGTCTGTCAATGGAACGATTTCATCCACTGACTTCATTTGTGGTTTGTAGAGTTCCACCAATTTCTCAGCCTTGTCTGTCAAACGTCCTGCTTCTTCGAGGAATGGTTTGGCCATTTCAAAGATAGTCTCAAGATCCGCATTCTTGATGTACTCATTGCTCATCCAGTCCATTTTCTTTTGGTCGAAAGCAGCTGGAGACTTGCTGAGACGATTTTCATCAAAGAGCTTGATAAGTTCTTCGCGAGAGAAGATTTCGTCTTCCCCACCAGGGTTCCAACCAAGAAGGGCGATAAAGTTAAAGACTGCTTCTGGAAGGTAACCTTTCTTCCGGTAATCTTCGATGAACTGAAGGGTATTGGTATCCCGTTTAGACAACTTCTTACCAGTTTCAGAGTTGATGATCAAGGTCATGTGACCGAACTCTGGCGCTTCCCATCCAAGCGCTTCATAGACCATGAGTTGTTTTGGAGTGTTGGCGATGTGGTCATCTCCACGGATAACGTGAGAGATTTGCATATCGTGGTCATCGATCACAACGGCAAAGTTATAAGTTGGATAGCCATCCTTCTTTTGGATGACCCAGTCCCCACCGATATTGCCACCTTCAAATTCGATATCGCCTTTGACCATGTCATGCCATTTGTAGATACCTGACTCATTCACTGCCAAGCGAACCGTAGGAATAATTCCCGCTGCTTCACGTTCTGCGATATAAGCGGCTTTTTCTTCTTCGCTCATGCCAAGGTATTCATTGATATAGCGAGGTGTTTCACCCGCCGCTTCTTGGCGTTCACGTTCAGCTGCCAACTCTTCTTCTGTAACGTAAGATTTATAGGCTTTTCCTTCGGCCAAGAGTTGGTCAATGTATTTTTGATAGAGTTCCAAACGTTCAGACTGGCGGTAGTTTTCATGCGTCTCAGGACTTTCATCCCAGTCCATGCCCAACCAACGAAGGTTTTCGAGCTGTGAACGTTCTCCGTCTTCGACGTGACGTTTGCGGTCTGTATCCTCGATACGGATGATAAAGGTTCCACCATGGTGACGCGCATACAAGTAGTTAAACAATGCTGTACGAGCATTTCCGATGTGTAGTAGCCCTGTTGGACTTGGTGCATAACGCACACGAATATCTTTTGCCATATTTCTCTCCTCTTATCTTGTTCGCTATTTCTAGCTCATTTTTCAATCGTTCCTATTATACCACAAAGAAAGCAGGACTGAAATGAATAAGTGACCTTTCTAGCCTTTCTTCCTATATATATGAATATATATGAAAAAAGCCAGAACAAATGCTCTGACTGATATCCAATCTATTGGTATCTTATTTTAACCGTTCTTCTAATTCAAAGTCGATTGGTAGGGTTTGTAAAAAGTGCTCCAACTCACGTTCCCAGTAGAACCATTCGTGCTTGCCTGGGCTGTGGGTATAGGTGACATCCAAACCTAACTTTTCTAATTCCTTGACTTCAAAATTATTGGCTTCATAAAGGAAATCCTGCTCTCCACACCAGATCCAGAGTTTGGTCTTCTTATCTGAAAACTTCTTGGCAGCAGTCTCTAGCGAATAGGGACTGGTTGTCCAATCCTCAATCTCTCCAAAGATCCCCTTCCAAAAAGCTGGTTGTTCCAAGTCATTGTTTTCAAAATCCCGATCGTGGAAACTCAGAGCACCGGAAAAACTAGCCGCATGGGAGAAACGATTCGTCTTGAGAGCCAAGAGCATCGATCCATAGCCACCCATGGATAGGCCAGCAATAAAGGTTTTCTCCCGTTTCTTGGTCATATTAGGGAAGAAGCGAGAAAGAGTCTCTGGCAATTCCTCCGCAATAGCTGTGTAATAGTTGTAGCCATACTGGGTATCTGTGTAAAAACCATTATTGGTATTAGGCAGGACCACGATCAGATTGGTATTTCGCAAAATGCGCTCCACATTAGTCCGCTTCAACCAAGAGTGGTGGTTGCCATTCATCCCGTGCAAGAGATAAAGGACCGGAATATCCGTATCCGCTGGATCTTCCACGCGCGATGCATCGGGATAAAGGACGGACACGCCCCACTCCATCTTCAAGGCTTCTGAATAATACTCAATCTGCATAACTGCCATTTGATTTCCTCTTTCTACTGTTAAAAACACTCGGCAAGCCTCGGGCCGCCAAGCGTTTCGTTTTCTACTATTATTTCACTTCCATCACGACTGGTAGGATGGCTGGACGACGTTTGGTTTGTTCAAACAAGAACTTAGACAAGTTGTCGCGTACCAAACCTTTTAATTCACCCCAGTCAAAGCTGTCTTGTGCCAAATAGTCTTCAACGCTTTGGTTGACCAATTCGCAACTTTCACGAAGAATATCCCGACTCTTCTTGACATAGACAAAACCACGGGTGTGCACGCGCGCTTTGGAAATAATTTTCTTCTCTTTGCGATTCACCGTGATCGCCACGATAAAGATCCCGTCTTCTGACAAGACCTTGCGGTCACGAAGGACAATATTGCCCACATCACCAATGGCGTTCCCATCGATCATGACATCTCCAGCTGAAACGCTACCGGCAGGAACGAAGTCACCCTTTTCATACTCCATTACCGTTCCGCGTTTTGGAATAAAGATGTTTTCAGGCAAGATACCGACTTCCATCGCTACTCGCGCATGGGCATCCAATTCGCGGTATTCCCCTTGGATTGGGAAGAGGTATTTAGGACGAAGAAGGTTGATCATCAACTGCAAGTCCCGTGCGTTTCCGTGACCAGACACGCGCAAGCTAGACGTGATCAATTTGACAACTCCACCTGCTTGGTAGACCATGTTTTCTACACGAGCTACCACTGCTTCTTTGGCAATCGATGGCGTTGTAACGATGTAGACCAAGTCTCCATCTTTGATTTCCACATAGCGGTGACGACCAATCGACATCTTGCGCAAGCCGTTGATCGGCTCACCCATCCGGCCTGTTTCCAAAATGATCAATTCATGATCCTCGAAACGGCTCATTTCTTTTGGCTTGATCAAGAGTTTTTCATTAGCAAGAGACAATTTGTTCAAGCGAATGGCTGTGCGGACGATGTTTTCCACATCAAACCCTGTCAAGACCACTCGACGGCCAGTCTCAGCTGCAGCGTCAAAGACCTGCTGGATCCGAGAAAGGTTGCTGGCTACCGCCGCCACGATCACACGACCATCCCAGTCTGCAATCGTATCTAAGATGGCATCGCCTACTTCTTGCTCACTGGCAACTTGAATCTTGCTATCCGCATTGGCTGAATCACTCAAGAGGGCAAGCACACCTTCACGTCCAATCTCAGCTAGGCGAGCAAAGTCTGTCGCGTAGGACTCGCTGGCAGTTTGGTCAAATTTAAAGTCTCCTGTGTAGACGATATTGCCCTCAGGAGTGCCAATCACAATCCCGATACTTTCAGGGATCGAGTGGGTTGTTTGAAAGAAAGAGACGACGGCATCACCAAAATCAATCTCAGAATTCTGATCGATGACATGGAAGTCGTTGAATTTCTTCACACTGTCATTGCTTTTGACAAAGAGTTTAGCCAACTCAATGGTCAACTCTGTCCCGAATACAGGGACTTTCGCTTCCGCCAAAAGATAAGGCAAGGCCCCAATGGCATCTGCGTGACCATGGGTCAAGAAAACACCCGCAATGCGGTCCTTGTTTTCAAATAGATAATCCATGTTGGGGATAACGACATCCACCCCAAGTTGCTCATTTTCTGGATACTTCAAACCTGCATCCAAGACAAAAATTGAATCGTTCACTTCGGCAACGTAGAGATTTTTCCCATTTTCTCGAACACCGCCAAGAGTGACTAATTTAATACTACTCACTGTTGTCTCCTTTAGTGTGTTTATTTTAATACTTACGGTCCTTGGTCGCCCAAGTCGAATTACAGCTTTGCAAATACTTGCATATCCACTCTATTATACAATTTTTTTCTCTTTTTTTCAAAAAGCTTTCCACAGCAAAAAAGTCCTCTCATCTGAAGTAGATGAGAGGGCTTCTAGGCGCCTATTTTTAGGGGGAAAAGACCCTAAAGATGGTAATCTCCCCATTTATTTTCAATGATCCGCATGGCTGCCTTGATCACATGAAACTTGCCTAACAATTCCTCTAGGCGCTGACTATTTCGCTCGCTCAATTGGCCGTTCTTGACCGCTTGGGACAGGCGATAAAAATCATCCAAGTCCTCCCCAATGTTTTCAAACAGCTCTTTAGCTTCCTTGAGTCGGTAGCGATTGACTAGGTGGTTCACATCTTTTTTGAAGGAAGCGACATTGTTTTCGTGAATGTCCGTATAGGCTTCCTCTTCTTCCTTAGATTCTTGGTAATTAACCGCCTTAAAGCAAGTGATGAACTCCCGACTTTTGATATTGCAAACAAAGATGACGCCATCACTGGCTACATAGGCTTCTGTGTTGGCGGGTTGAACCACATTACTATCATAAGGAGAGAGGGAGGAGAGGTGTTGGTTGATCCACTTATTCAAGTGCTGATCATCTACGCCAAAGCGCTCAAAAGCTCTTTGTCGAAAATGGTCCCGACAACTATATTCTTGCGCATACGACAATCCCATACTCTCACCTCCTCCTGAGTATTTTATAAAAATGGCCTCCAGTCTTACGGGACTAGAGGCCTGGTCTGCTTCACTGACTTGGTGCAATTAACCTTTTGGCTAACAAAACAATGTTTATGATGTTGATTTCATTTAATAGTATTTGTGTAAAATACCAGAGGTTTTCTTTGCTATCCTAAATCCAAATGATTAGTTTTCGACTGGACGCATTGAAGTTTGAAAACCTTTACAAAAAGCTTCTACCTACTATTTCCACGTTTTCTTATGTCTCCGGACAAACTAAGCAGGTTTGCCCGACCGTCCAACCGATCCGACACACACGACATGACTGCTCTTTTACGATAAGAGCATGAACAGATATCAGCAAAACAGGCCTAAAACGAAGTAACCTAAATTTTAACTCGATAAGGCATTGGTATCAATCCCTTCTTTATCTTTCTAACTATATTATACTCAGCTACCTAAGTAATTGCAAGCGATTTCAGCTGAAACTAGTTCCAATTTTTATGCGGTTTTATAGATGATTTAAGGAAAAGAAAAGAGGCTGGGACAAAAGTCCTAGCCTCTCAATTATTTTTGGATTGTCGAGCAAGACGCAGTGGTTGAGTGGGCTCTACTACGCTGATTTCATCAGCTTTTACAGCCCTACTCAACTGTGCGGAGGTGGGACGACGAAATCGAATTCTAACGAATTACCGATTTCTGTCCCACTCTCTATTTTCACTTTATCCGCTACGCCCATTGTATCTTAGCGAAATGCGACAGGACGAAGGTGGATCTATACCATCCACCTGAGGAGTTAGTGAGTCGTGTAGGCAAGGTACCATAGTACTTGCCGTTACACGAATTGAACACGGGCTGCGGATTGTGTCAAAAAGATGAATTCTCCTAGAATCTGAAGATTCTGCGTCGAATTCCCTATTTTGACTGTATCCGCTACGCCCTTTGTATCTTAGTCTTTCTCAAATAATTGATAATAGTCTGCGATGGTCATTTGGGCTTTTTCTTCTTGATTGAGGTCTTGGACGATGTGTCCGTCTTTCATGACAATCAAGCGATTTCCATATTTCAAAGCATCTTCCATATGGTGGGTGATCATAAGAGCAGTGAGGGCGTCTTGTTTCACAAACTCATCCGTCAAGGTCATGAGGGCCTGACTGGTTTTTGGATCCAAGGCTGCAGTGTGTTCGTCTAAAAGCAAGAGTTCTGGGCGTTTCAGTGTCGCCATCAACAGACTCAAGGCTTGTCGTTGCCCCCCTGATAGAAACTCAACGGCTGTATCGATATGATTTTCCAAGCCATTGCCGATCTTAGCAAGGACTGTTTGAAACTCTTCTTTATAGCTGGCCAAGTGACGCGGAATCAAGCCACGTTTTTCTCCACGAAACTTCGCTACCAAGAGGTTTTCCGCTACTGTCATGCGAGGCGCTGTCCCCATCTTAGGATCTTGGAAGACACGAGATAGGTACTTGGCTCTCTTCTCAGGAGAGTAGTTGGTCACATCTTCCCCTAGAATATAGATCTTCCCGCTACTAACTGGAAGTGTCCCAGCAATGGTATTAAAGAGGGTTGATTTCCCAGCTCCATTGCCCCCTAAAATCGTGATAAAATCATGCTCTCGAATTTCCAAGGAGACATCATCCAGAATGACTTTTTCTTCATTCATCCCATTGCTCACAGCTTTGGTTACATTTTTTAATTCTACAATTGCTGTCATTTACTGAATTTCGCTCCTTTCATGATTTTTCCCTTAAAGGTTGGAATCATCAGGCAGATAGCTAGGATCAAGGCACTGAAAATCCGGATATAGCTAGTATTGATGCCAAGCGCAATCACAGCCCAAATCAAAAATTGGTAGGCAATCGAACCGACTGCGACACTGAGCAAACGCTCCGTCAAGGTGACATTTGAAAAAAGAACTTCCCCAATAATGAGACTGGCAAGTCCAATAACGATGACACCAATCCCACGTGAAGCGTCGGCATAGCCTTCTTGTTGGGCCATCAGTGCACCAGAGAGGGCAATAATCCCATTTGAAATCACCAAACCCATCAATTCCATCCGGTCGGTATTGATCCCGAAACTTTTAGCCATGTCAGAATTGTCACCTGTCGCGATATAGGCTTGACCCAAACGTGTATCTAAAAAGAAAATCAAGCCAAGAATCACAAGCGTTACGAAAATCAAGCCAATCAAAATTTCACTTAAACCTCCAGCAAAGGGAAGATAATCTTGAATTTTTTTATAACCCAAGAGTCCCAGATTGGCCCGTTGCATCACAAAAAGAATGACTGAGTTACAAGACGTCATCACAAGAATTCCTGACAAGAGCGTAGGGATTTTCCCTTTTGTATAGAGAAGACCCGTCGCAAGTCCTGCCAAGCATCCTGCACCAATAGCAGCAAGCGTCGCAAGCAGTGGATTGACCCCCTTGGTAATCAAGGTCACCGCCACCGCTCCTCCTAGCGGAAAGGAACCTTCAGTTGTCATATCTGGAAAATCTAGAATTCGGAACGTCATAAAGATTCCTAACCCTAAAATGGCCCAAATCAAACCTTGTGAAACAATTGAATTAATCATAGTTTCTCCCTTCGATAATAGTAGTTTAATTGTAACATAAATATGGAGGAGAACCTATAGCTTTGGAAGAATTAATTCTAATCTGTGTTCTAACTTCCTAAAATTCATTTTCCTTTTTCAGTCGATTCGAACAAACCATCTCACCGGCGTCGCAGCGATCAATAGAAAAAAAACGAACGATAGGTACCTTGCCTTTGTGAAAACCAAGGTTTTTCATTCGTTTTTTCTATCATCAAGTTTGATCTTTGGAAATATTTCTAGTCGCTTTGTTTCCTATCTTGCTCTACGACAATAAGGGCGTGAAGTTCTTCCACTCCAAACCCTACTGTTATTCCAATTTCAAGTGGATTCATTCCCCTTGTTGCCGACAGTTTGATCTTTCAAATTGCTGTACTAGTATACTGTTTTCTCAATTTTAAGTCAATGAAATTCTAATGAAACTAGTAACAGAATGAAATGAATATATAGAATTTTACTGAAACTTTTTCATCACATTTATGCATGTTTTTCTAAGTTTCCAATACCAAACAAAGAGGCCTTGCTCTTTCGAGCAAAGCCTCTTCCTGTTGGATCTAAAATTGTCACCTCATCAACAAGTTTGCTGATGTCACCTCAATTTTAGTCTTCGCGTTTTTTGCGTTTTGCAAGTCCCGCAAGACCAACCATACCAAGTGCAGCACCTAGTAAAGTTGCAGCAGTCGAGGCAGTTTCACCTGTTTGTGGCAACACTTGTTTCTTATCGCCAGTTACAACTGATGTTGCAGTTTGAGCAACAGGTTGTTTTTCTGAACTTGATGAATCTGATTTGCCATCTCCTGGAACAACTTTTGGAGTTGGAATTGGTGTCGGAACTGGGGTTGGAGTTGGAATTGGTGTCGATGGTTGATCTTGACCCGGTTTGTTAGTGTCTGTACGTGGATCTACTACCTTAACAGTTACTGGAACTTCATCCTTAGAACCATCTGGGTAAGTCACAACGACGGTTGTACTCTTATCACCTGGGGTTGTTGTATCAACCGGTGTCTTGTATTCAACTGTAGTGCCGCTTGGGAGATCATCTACGTTACCAATTGATTTCTTAGGATCTGGAGTTTCACCAACATTGACTGTTTGGTCCTTAGGTGTTGGCGTGTTCTTATCCGCATCGGTACGTGGATCTACTACCTTAACAGTTACTGGAACTTCATCCTTAGAACCATCTGGGTAAGTCACAACGACGGTTGTACTCTTATCACCTGGGGTTGTTGTATCAACTGGTGTCTTGTATTCAACTGTAGTGCCACTTGGGAGATCACCTACGTTACCAATTGATTTCTTAGGATCTGGAGTTTCACCAACATTGACTGTTTGGTCCTTAGGTGTTGGCGTGTTCTTATCCGCATCGGTACGTGGATCTACTACCTTAACAGTTACTGGAACTTCATCCTTAGAACCATCTGGGTAAGTCACAACGACGGTTGTACTCTTATCACCTGGGGTTGTTGTATCAACCGGTGTCTTGTATTCAACTGTAGTGCCGCTTGGGAGATCATCTACGTTACCAATTGATTTCTTAGGATCTGGAGTTTCACCAACATTGACTGTTTGGTCCTTAGGTGTTGGCGTGTTCTTATCCGCATCGGTACGTGGATCTACTACCTTAACAGTTACTGGAACTTCATCCTTAGAACCATCTGGGTAAGTCACAACGACGGTTGTACTCTTATCACCTGGGGTTGTTGTATCAACTGGTGTCTTGTATTCAACTGTAGTGCCGCTTGGGAGATCATCTACGTTACCAATTGATTTCTTAGGATCTGGAGTTTCACCAACATTGACTGTTTGGTCCTTAGGTGTTGGCGTGTTCTTATCCGCATCGGTACGTGGATCTACTACCTTAACAGTTACTGGAACTTCATCCTTAGAACCATCTGGGTAAGTCACAACAACGGTTGTACTCTTATCACCTGGGGTTGTTGTATCAACTGGTGTCTTGTATTCAACTGTAGTGCCGCTTGGAAGATCACCTACGTTACCAATTGATTTCTTAGGATCTGGAGTTTCACCAACATTGACTGTTTGGTCCTTAGGTGTTGGCGTGTTCTTATCCGCATCGGTACGTGGATCTACTACCTTAACAGTTACTGGAACTTCATCCTTAGAACCATCTGGGTATGTCACAACAACGGTTGTACTCTTATCACCTGGGGTTGTTGTATCAACCGGTGTCTTGTATTCAACTGTAGTGCCACTTGGGAGATCATCTACGTTACCAATTGATTTCTTAGGATCTGGAGTTTCACCAACATTGACTGTTTGGTCCTTAGGTGTTGGCGTGTTCTTATCCGCATCGGTACGTGGATCTACTACCTTAACAGTTACTGGAACTTCATCCTTAGAACCATCTGGGTATGTCACAACAACGGTTGTACTCTTATCACCTGGGGTTGTTGTATCAACTGGTGTCTTGTATTCAACTGTAGTGCCACTTGGGAGATCATCTACGTTTCCAATTGATTTCTTAGGATCTGGAGTTTCACCAACATTGACTGTTTGGTCCTTAGGTGTTGGCGTGTTCTTATCCGCATCGGTACGTGGATCTACTACCTTAACAGTTACTGGAACTTCATCCTTAGAACCATCTGGGTATGTCACAACAACGGTTGTACTCTTATCACCTGGGGTTGTTGTATCAACTGGTGTCTTGTATTCAACTGTAGTGCCACTTGGGAGATCATCTACGTTACCAATTGATTTCTTAGGATCTGGAGTTTCACCAACATTGACTGTTTGGTCCTTAGGTGTTGGCGTGTTCTTATCTGCGTCTGTTTCCTTAGCTTTGATTTCAATTGGAACATTAACTGTTTCAGTTGTACCATCTGGGTAAGTGACAAGCATAGGCACATTTACTAAACCAGGTGTAGCATTAGCAGAAGTCTTACTTGTAATCGCCCCTGTATCTTCATCAACAGAAACAGAATCAATTCCAGCTGGAAGTGTTCCAGCTTTAAAAGCTGTACCAGAAGGAACAGGTACTTCCTTGCCTTCAACATCACGTACAAGTGGAATTTGTGGTTGAGTTGTATCGCCAGCAGTTACTTCAGATTTACTGTAAGTCACATCATAAGTTTGATTTTTAGGTGCATTAACAGTCAATAGGTTCGTATCAAGGAAAGCATTGGCATATGAACCTTGATGAACACCTTCAGTGTTCCCCTTCCAACTACGTTGAATAGCATTCAAGTTTGGTTTGACTCCACGTTCCATCCACTGTTCAAAGAGGAGCATACCATTGTTTTTCTTGATCTCTTCGTTCAATTTCTTAGCTAATTCAACTGAATCAATTGTATCTTTAAATTTATACGAAATAGTATATGAACCAAGTTGTCCTGAAGCTGTTCCAAGGATGTTCTTATCGATATAATTACGAACTTTATCCACATCACTTTGTGATGGGTTTGATTTTGTGGCAATACTAATGGCATCTGTCTTACGTGTATCAAGTTTTCCTGATGCATCCATCACAACTTTAGTTTTTTGAACGCCACTGACAGCAGAACCATCTGCATCAGATTTATAAATATATGTTTCGTTCAAGTCTAGGTATGGCAAAAGACTCTTAGGCAATACTTGTTCAATGTATGGGACAGATTGGAAAGTATTTGAACCTAGGTTTATGACACCCATAGCCGCTGAAACTTTCATGGTATAGACCAATTCAATTGAATCTGCTTTTCCATCACTTGTAAAGCGTGGAAGCACTTTCAAGGTTGGTTGAGTATTCACACCAGTACCAGGTGTACCTGTAAAGGCATTTGTTAAACCATTATCAGAAGCTTCTTTTTTCTCATTACCTGCCGCGATAAACCATGAGTTGTCAATACTTTCACGAACTAATTTGTTTGGAATAACTCTTCCATAATCCTTACCTGTAATCCATGCAGATGAGAATGACAATGGAGTATTGGCAAGTCCAAGATCGTTTAGGGTCTTGCCATTTTTCAAGGTAATTGTGATTGGGTGGTCATAAGCTGCCCCAATACCACCTGAAGCTACAGTGTTGTTGGCAATTGGAATTGACCAAACTGAACCATCTTCATGTCGTGTAAAGCTTTGTGCACTCCCTGATGCCGTTGGTTTGATTGTGATTTTTTCAATATTTTCATAGAAGGTTGGATTTTGGAAGTTCATAATCATATGAGCGCCAAGAGGGAAAGCTTTATCTTTAGCCCATCCACCTGCTAATCGTGTCCAAGAAGTTCCTGTCAAGGAAATGCTACCATCTGCATTGACCTTATTAAATTCTACTCCGGCATTCTTCACAACATAAGGAGCTTCTTTATCAGTCGTAATCCCTGTAGAGTCAAATTTATTTGCAATGGTCAGAGATGAATCAGTAGGTTTAATAACGCCGTTCACCGTAGTTGGAGAAACATTCAATTGTTTGGTGACTGTTTTTCCAGATTCATCGGTTACAGTTGCTACTACAGTTCCACCTGAAGAAGGGCGTTTAAAGGTATAAACCCCATTAGAACCACTGATAGAAACTGCTTGACCATCCACAGTGACAGTAACAGTCGCAGCCGCATCTGTACGAATAGTCACATACTCATCACCAGCTTCGATAGATGCAGTCAGTTCTTTTGAAGCTTCTGCTGCAGCTGGTTGAGCAGAGGTGTCACGACGCGAACGAACGCGAGGTGTTTCCGAATCTGAAGCAGACCGGTTAGCTGAACCAGCTTCTGAATTCCCTTGTTCGCTTGGGTTTTCTACAGAAGAACCTCCACTTGTTGGAAGAGCTACATCTGCTGCATAAGCAGTTGGTGCCTCTGTATTTCCAGTACTTGTATCGGCAGTTGTCGGAACCACTGCGTTTGCTGAAACTGCATCCGTACTAGTCTCATTTTCATCCGCAGAAACAGTCTGTGCTCCAGCTAAGAATAATGCCGTACCTAACAATACTGAGCATACCCCGAAACTGTATTTTCTCAATGAAAAACGTTGACGTCTATTAAACATATCTTTCATTTCCCAAAAATCTCCTATAATTTCATTTCATGTTTCCATGATACCTTTATATTGTACTTCTCACTACCTAGTAATGTCAACAATTTTGAATCATATATTCAAAAATATATGATTCTCCTATATTTTTCCCAATTTAAATGCTGATTCTCTTTGAATTTAAGCGATTTATCATATTTTTTCATAATACGTACATTTTTTTAAAACATTTTTAAACATGTATTTCTCTCTATATATAAATAGGTCATTTTTTCTTAGTTTTTTCAATAACAAACAAAGAGGCCTTGCTCTTTCGAGCAAAGCCTCTTCCTGTTGGATCTAAAATTGTCACCTCATCAACAAGTTTGCTGATGTCACCTCAATTTTAGTCTTCGCGTTTTTTGCGTTTTGCAAGTCCCGCAAGGCCAACCATACCAAGTGCAGCACCTAACAATGCGGCAGATGCTGATTGTTCTTCACCAGTTTCAGGAAGTGCTGGAGCTGGAGGAGTTGTAGGTGGTGTTGGTGGTGTTGGCGGTGTTGGCGGTGTTGGCGGTGTTGGTGGTGTTGGTGGTGTTGGTGGTGTTGGTGGTGTTGGTGGTGTTGGTGGTGTTGGTGGTGTTGGTGGTGTTGGTGGTGTTGGTGGTGTTGGTGGTGTTGGCGGAATAACAGTGTTATTAAACTCTGTATCTTCTGGCAACTTAGTAGTAGCTACTAATACCTTACCTGCTTTATTCACCACGATACCAACAGTTGCAACCATCTTATCGTATACAACGCTAGAATCTGTGCCACGGATTTCTTCTACATGATAGATATAGGTACCTTCTTCTCCACGTTTGAATTCAAGAGCGGTTACTTCTTTTCCTTCTTTATTAGTATATTTAACTGGAGTGAATTTGATGTTTCCGTTAGCATCATTTGTTACTGTCGTAACCACTACACCATCTTTGTCTTTAAGAACGAAGCTGAATTCATTGGCTTTAAGTTCACGACCTTCCAAGCGTTTAGTGAAGTTGAATTCCACTTCAACTGGAACGTTGTTGACACGTTTTTCAGTTGGTTTGCTTGGTTTTTCAACTTTCTTAGTAGTTGGGTTGTAGTAGTTAACTACTTGAGCCGCAGTATTTTCGATATCTACTCCGCCTTTAACGTCAGCTTTCACTGTAGCTGGGATATCAAACTTGTAGTAACGTCCGAATTCGAATTTAGTTGTGTCGATGACTTGTGTGTGTTCCGCATCGCCAAGTGACTTAGTGAAGCCATCTTTAAGAGTTGCAGTAATCACACCGTTGTTCACAGTGATATCGAATTTAGCTGTTACATCCGCACCAGTCTTACCATCATAAGCTTTGATTGCTGAACCATCTACATCAACTTTAGCCTCATCGTAGTCATCTGAGATTCCTACTGATTGGATATGGTCTTTGTTGTTTGCATCAAATTTAGTTGTATCCAACCATACTTGGTAAACAAGTTTTTGACCTGGTTTAACTGATTTAGTATTGATATTCGCTGCTTCGTTATTAGATGCATCGTCCGCATATGGGTTCGCATTGGTATCTGCGTACTTGTCTGCCAACTCTTTATCATCATCTAATAATGAAGTTCCAGTCAAATCAAATTCTTTTTCGTTTAGAACATATTTTTCTGGATTGAATTCTGGAGTTTCAGGAGGGGTTACACGGTTGTTAAATTCTTTATCCGCAATTTCGCCTACAGTCGCGATAAGTACTTTAGCTGTACCATCGTGTTTCACTGTAACTGTTACATTCGCTTTCATTGTATCGTATGTAACGGTTGCGTCAGATCCTTTAACTTCTTCTACTGTGTAGTTGTGTACGCCTTCGTCACCCTTCTTGAATTCAAGAGCTTTGAACTTAACGTTACCAGAAGCATCATTGCTTACAGTCTCAACTTCTTTACCAGTTGAATCTTTAAGCATGAAGCTGAATTCGTTAGCTTTAAGCTCACGGCCTTCCAAGCGTTTCGTGAAGTTGAATTCCACTTCAACTGGAACGTTGTTGACACGTTTTTCAGTTGGTTTGCTTGGTTTTTCAACTTTCTTAGTAGTTGGGTTGTAGTAGTTGACTACTTGAGCCGCAGTATTTTCGATGTCTACACCACCAGGTACATCAGCTTTCACTGTTGTTGGGATGTCGAACTTGTAGTAACGTCCAAATGCGAATTTAGTTGTGTCGATGACTTGTGTGTTTTCTGCATCGCCAAGTGACTTAGTGAAGCCATCTTTAAGGGTTGCAGTGATCACACCGTTGTTGACAGCGATATCGAATTTATCTGTTACTTCTGCACCTGTTACAGAGTCGTAAGCTTTGATGTCAGCCGCATTAAGATTTAATTTAGCTTCATCATAGTTATCTGAAATACCTACTGTTTGGATGTTGTCCTTGTTAGCTGCGTCAAATTTAGTTGTATCCAACCATACTTGGTAAACCAACTTGTCGCCACGGTTCACAGTCTTGGTGTTCAAGTTTTCTTTTTCGTTGTTTGATGCATCGTCCGCATATGGGTCCGCATTAGTATCTGCGTACTTGTCTGCCAACTCTTTGTCATCATCAACGAGCTTGTCACCTGTGATATCGAATTTTTCTTTAGAAACAACGTATTTCTCTGGTTGGAACTTAGGTTCTTCTGGAGGTGTTACACGGTTGTTAAATTCTTTATCCACAATGTCGCCAACAGTCGCGATCAGAACTTTAGCTGTTCCATCGTGTTTCACTGTGACTGTTACATTCGCTTTCATGGTGTCGTATGTAACGGTTGCGTCTGTTCCCTTCACTTCTTCTACTGTGTAGTTGTGTACGCCTTCTTGGCCTTTCTTGAATTCAAGAGCTTTGAACTTAACGTTACCAGATGCATCGTTCTTCACAGTTTCAAGAGTATTACCTTCTGAATCTTTAAGAACGAAGCTGAATTCGTTAGCTTTCAGTTCACGCCCTTCCAAGCGTTTAGTGAAGTTGAATTCCACTTCAACTGGTACGTTGTTTACACGTTTTTCAGTTGGTTTGCTTGGTTTTTCAACTTTCTTAGTTGTTGGGTTGTAGTAGTTGACTACTTGAGCCGCAGTGTTTTCGATGTCTACACCACCAGGTACATCAGCTTTCACTGTTGTTGGGATGTCGAACTTGTAGTAACGTCCAAATGCGAATTTAGTTGTGTCGATCACTTGTGTGTTTTCCGCATCGCCAAGTGACTTAGTGAAGCCATCTTTAAGGGTTGCAGTGATCACACCGTTGTTCACAGTGATATCGAATTTATCTGTTACTTCTGCGCCTGTTACTGAGTCGTAAGCTTTGATCTTAGTAGAATCAAGTTCCAATTTAGCTTCATCGTAGTCATCTGAGATTCCTACTGATTGGATGTTGTCCTTGTTAGCTGCGTCAAATTTAGTTGTATCAAGCCATACTTGGTAAACCAACTTGTCGCCACGGTTCACAGTCTTCGTATTGATGTTTTCTGCTTCGTTGTTGCCTGTTTTGTCTACATATGGATCTGTATTTGTTTCACCATATTTATCAGTCAACTCGGCATCATCATCAAGAAGCTTGTTATCAGTGATAGAGAATTTCTCTGTATTCAAGACATATTTCTCTGGTTGGAACTTAGGTTCTTCTGGAGGACGAACTGTGTTATTGAATTCTTTATCAGCTGGTTCTGTCACGTTTGTGATCAAGGCTTTCGCTGTACCATCATGAGAAACAGTAACAGTTACAACAGCAGCCATTGTATCGTAATCGACAGTCGCGTCTGTACCCTTAACCTCTGTTACAGTGTACTTGTAAGTACCTTCTTGACCCTTCTTGTATTTAAGGGCTGTAACAGTTTCACCAGCTTTATTTGTGTAATCTACTGGAGAGAATTTAATCTTACCAGCTGCATCGTTGGTTGCAGTTGCAATCACAACATTGTCGCTATCTTTCAACTCGAATGTGAATTCGCCAGCTTTAAGATCACGACCTTCCAATTTCTTAGTGAAGTTAAATTCTACTGAGATTGGAACACTGTTGACACGTTTTTCAGTTGGTTTTTCAGGTTTTTCAACTTTCTTAGTTGTTGGGTTGTAGTAGTTAACAACTTGAGCTGCTTTGTTTTCGATATCTGCACCAGCTACAACATCGTCTTTCACTGTTGCTGGGATATCAAATTTATAGTAGCGTCCAAATTCAAACTTAGTAGTATCAATGATTTGAGTATTTTCAGCGTCTCCGAGTGACTTCGTGAAGCCATCTTTAAGGTTCGCTGTCAGGACACCATTGTTATCAGAGATATCGAATTTAGTCGTAACGTCTGCACCAGTAACTGAATCGTAAACCTTGATATCTGAAGCATTAACAGTCAATTTATCCTTGTCGTAGTTATCTGTGATTCCTACTGTTTGGATATTTTCTTTGTTAGTTGCTGAGAATTTAGTTGTATCCAACCATACTTGGTAGTAAAGTTTTTGACCGCGTTCAACTGGTTTCGTATTCAAGTTTTCATCTTCGTTGTTGGCAGTTGTATCGACATATGGGTTTGTATTTGTTTCACCATATTTATCAGTCAATTCAGAATCATCATCAACGAGCTTAGTACCTGTAATATCGAATTTCGCTTTAGAAACAACGTATTTCTCTGGTTGGAACTTAGGTTCTTCCGGAGGTGTTACACGGTTGTTGAATTCTTTATCGGCAGGTTCTGTCACGTTTGTGATCAAGGCTTTGGCTGTACCGTCATGAGAAACAGTAACAGTTACGACAGCTTTCATTTCATCATAAGTGACAGTTGCGTCTGTACCTTTAACCTCTTCTACTGTGTACTTGTAAGTACCCTCTTGACCCTTCTTGTATTTAAGGGCTGTAACAGTTTCACCAGCTTTGTTTGTGTAATCAACTGGAGTGAACTTGAAGTTACCGTTCTCATCGTTGGTTGCAGTCGCAATCACAACATTGTCACTGTCTTTCAACTCGAATGTGAATTCACCATCTTTAAGAGCACGACCTTCCAATTTCTTAGTGAAGTTAAATTCTACTGAGATTGGAACATTGTTAACACGTTTTTCAGTTGGTTTTTCAGGTTTTTCAACTTTCTTAGTAGTTGGGTTGTAATAGTTAACTACTTGAGCCGCAGTATTTTCGATATCTGCACCAGCTACCACATCGTCTTTCACTGTTGTTGGGATATCAAATTTATAGTAACGTCCGAATTCGAATTTAGTTGTGTCGATAACTTGTGTGTTTTCTGCATCGCCAAGTGACTTAGTGAAGCCATCTTTAAGGGTTGCAGTGATCACACCGTTGTTGACAGCGATATCGAATTTATCTGTTACTTCTGCACCTGTTACAGAGTCGTAAGCTTTGATGTCAGCCGCATTAAGATTTAATTTAGCTTCATCATAGTTATCTGAAATACCTACTGTTTGGATGTTGTCCTTGTTAGCTGCGTCAAATTTAGTTGTATCCAACCATACTTGGTAAACCAACTTGTCGCCACGGTTCACAGTCTTGGTGTTCAAGTTTTCTTTTTCGTTGTTTGATGCATCGTCCGCATATGGGTCCGCATTAGTATCTGCGTACTTGTCTGCCAACTCTTTGTCATCATCAACGAGCTTGTCACCTGTGATATCGAATTTTTCTTTAGAAACAACGTATTTCTCTGGTTGGAACTTAGGTTCTTCTGGAGGACGAACTGTGTTATTGAATTCTTTATCAGCGATATCACCAACAGTTGCCACGAGAACTTTAGCTGTTCCGTCGTGTGATACTGTTACAGTTACTTCTGCTTTCATTGTATCGTATGATACTGTTGCATCTGTTCCTGCGACTTCTTCAACTGTATACTTGTGAACGCCTTCTTGACCCTTCTTGAATTCAAGAGCTTTGAACTTAACGTTACCAGAAGCGTCGTTGCTTACAGTTTCAAGAGTATTACCTTCTGAATCTTTAAGCACGAAGCTGAATTCGTTGGCTTTCAGTTCACGACCTTCCAAACGTTTAGTGAAGTTGAACTCTACTGGTACTGGAACGTTGTTTACACGTTTTTGAGTAGGTTTCTCTGGTGTTTCAACCTTCTTAGTTGTTGGGTTGTAGTAGTTTACAACTTGCGCTGCAGTATTCTCAATATCTACACCAGCAGCAACATCAGCTTTCACTGTTGTTGGAATGTCAAACTTGTAGTAACGTCCAAATTCAAATTTAGTTGTGTCGATAACTTGAGTATTTTCTGCATCTCCTAGAGATTTAGTGAAGCCAGCTTTAATAGTTGCTGTGATTACTCCGTTATTAACTGTAATATCGAATTTATCTGTTACTTCTGCGCCTGTTACTGAATCGTAAGCTTTGATCTTAGTAGAATCAAGTTCCAACTTCGCTTCATCGTAGTCATCTGAAATTCCTACAGATTGGATGTTTTCTTTGTTAGTTGCTGAGAATTTAGTTGTATCCAACCATACTTGGTAAACCAACTTATCTCCACGGTTAACAGTCTTGGTATTGATGTTTTCTGCTTCGTTGTTGGTATCTTTGTCAGCATATGGGTTTGCATTTGTATCTGCATACTCATCTGTCAACTCATCATCATCGTCAGCAAGTTTTGAACCAGTGATATCAAATTTTTCTTTGTTAAGAACGAATTTCTCTGGTTGGAACTTAGGTTCAGTTGGTGGTGTTACTGTATTGTTGAACTCTTTATCAGCGATGTCACCAAGTGTAGCTACTAAAGCTTTAGCTGTTCCGTCATGTTTAACTGTGATGGTTACAGTTGCTTTCATTGTGTCGTATGTCACAGTAGCATCTGTACCTGCAACCTCTTCAACAGTGTAGTTGTGTACGCCTTCTTGACCCTTCTTGAATGTAAGAGCTGAGAATTTCACATTACCATCTTTGTCGTTGGTTACAGTTTCAACTTCTTTACCATTTGAATCTTTCAATACAAAGCTGAATTCGTTCTCTTTCAATTCACGTCCTTCTAGGCGTTTAGTGAAGTTGAATTCAATTGAGATTGGTACAGAGTTTACACGTTTTTCAGTTGGTTTGCTTGGTTTTTCAACTGTCTTGCTTACTGGGTTGTAGTAGTTGACTACTTGAGCCGCAGTATTTTCGATGTCTACTCCACCTGCAACGTCAGCTTTAACAGTTGCTGGGATATCAAATTTGTAGTAACGTTCAAATGAGAACTTAGTTGTGTCAATGATTTGAGTATTTTCTGCATCACCCAATGACTTCGTAAAGCCATCTTTAAGAGTTGCAGTCATCACACCATTTTCAACCTTGATATCGAATTTGTTTGTTACATCGTTACCAGTTACTGAGTCGTAAGCTTTAATTTCAGAAGCAACGACATCAACTTTTGTTTCATCGAAGTCATCAGTGATTCCTACTGATTGAACGTTTTCTTTGTTAGTTGCTGAGAATTTAGTTGTATCCAACCATACTTGATAGTAGATCTTATCTCC
This sequence comes from Streptococcus mobilis, assembly GCF_059727625.1. Taxonomy (NCBI): domain Bacteria; kingdom Bacillati; phylum Bacillota; class Bacilli; order Lactobacillales; family Streptococcaceae; genus Streptococcus; species Streptococcus mobilis. Next base: position 330,996 of record NZ_AP041823.1, on the reverse strand, counting down.
GCGGTTAACAGTCTTGGTATTGATGTTTTCTGCTTCGTTGTTGTTTGTTTTATCAACATATGGATCCGTATTTGTTTCACCATATTTATCAGTCAACTCAGCGTCATCATCAAGAAGTTTGTTATCAGTGATTGAGTATTTAGCTGTATTCAATACATACTTCTCTGGTTGGAACTTAGGTTCTGTTGGAGGAGTTACTGTATTGTTGAACTCTTTGTCAGCTGGTTCAGTTACGTTAGCAATCAATGCTTTCGCTGTACCGTCGTGAGATACTGTTACAGTTACTTCTGCCTTCATTGTATCGTAAGTGACAGTCGCGTCTGTACCTTTCACCTCTGTTACAGAGTAAGTGTATGTACCTTCTTGACCCTTCTTGTATTTAAGGGCAGTGACAGTTTCGCCAGCTTTATTTGTGTAAGACACTGGAGCAAATGAGATCTTACCAGCTGCATCGTTGGTTGCAGTCGCAATCACAACATTGTCGCTGTCTTTCAACTCGAATGTAAATTCGCCAGCTTTAAGCTCACGACCTTCCAAACGTTTTGTGAAGTTGAATTCTACAGTGATTGGGACACTGTTCACACGTTTTTGAGTTGGTTTTTCTGGAGTTTCTACAGATTTGCTTACTGGGTTGTAAACGTGAACGATTTGGTTAGCTTTGTTTTCGATGTCTACTCCACCTGCCACTGAATCTTTAACAGTTGCTGGAATATCGAATTTGTAGTAGCGACCAAATGCAAATTTAGTTGTGTCGATAACTTGAGTGTTATCAGCATCACCTAAAGATTTGTTCATAGAAGATTTAGAAGTTGCAGTAATGACACCATTTTCAACCTTGATGTCGAATTTAGCTGTCACATCTTCACCAGTTACGCTGTCATATGCTTTGATATCAGCAGTGTTGACAGTCAATTTATCTGCATCGTATGTATCAGAGATACCTACAGCTTGGATGTTGTTCTTGTCAGTGAAGTTCTTAGTATCCAACCATACTTGGTAAACTAATTTTTCACCGCGTTCAACAGTCTTGGTATTGATGTTTTCTGCTTCGTTGTTAGTAGTTTTGTCAGCATATGGGTTTGCATTTGTATCTGCATACTCATCTGTCAACTCATCATCGTCGTCAACGAGTTTTGTACCAGTGATGTCAAATTTTTCTTTGTTCAGAACGAATTTTTCTGGTTGGAACTCAGGAGTTTCTGGAGGAGTGATCTTGTTGTTGAACTCTTTATCCGCTGTTCCATCAGTTGCGTTACCATTCGCATCTACCCCACCTGTAGAAACTACGTTAGTTACAGTTGTTAATGCATGACCATTTTTAGCAACTTCTACAGTAATAGTAGCTTTCATAGTATCATACGTCATACCAGCTTCTTTAGCTGCAGGAACAACTTCTTCTACAGTATAAGTGTGAGTACCAACTTTAGAGTTGTCGAATGAGATTTCAGTGAATGTTACAGTTCCATCAGCTTTGTTAGTTACTGTTTCAACTTCTTGTCCGTTTGCATCTTTAAGAACGAATTTGAATTCTCCGTCTTTAAGTTCACGCCCAGCTAATTTCTTAGTGAAGTCGAATTTAGTTTTAACAGGTGCTACAACGTAGTTGTTGAAGATTTTATCATCAGCACTTGATTTGAATCCACCTTCAGCACTGTATTTAACTGTAGCTTGTAAATCACCTTGAGCGTTCTCAGTTACATTAACAGTCATAGTTACTGTCATTGCATCGTATTCAACGTTTGCATCTGAACCTGGAGTCTCAGTGATTGTGTAAGTGTAAGTTCCCGCTTTGTTAAATGTTAATTTGCTGAATGTAGCTTTTCCGTCTGCTTTGTTAGTTACAGTTTCTTCATGAGCTGAGATTGATTTGTTTGGTTGTACTTCTTTTAGTTTGAATGTAAACTCACCATTTGCTAATACACGTCCTTCAAGTTGTTTTTCAACTTCTGGAGTTACTTCAACTGGCTCTTGTTTTACATAGTAGTAAATTGGTTGTTTATATGGTGTTAGTGAGTTTAATAAGTCAACATTTACACCAATACCTCCTACACCACGTTCTAACTGTGAATTTGGTGAAGAGTGACCAATACCATCCCCTAAGAATGGTACAAATACTGTTTTCTTAGGTGTATATCCTGCTGCAGTTTGGAAACCAAAATCAACTTCTACTCCATTAGGATGATTAACACCGTCAGTACCAGTGAAAGCAATTGTGTTAAGAGGTGATTTCTTAACTACTAAATCTTCTTTATTGTAATCACCTGGTTTAATAGGTTTAGTTTCTGCTAGTAACATATATCCATCTGTGCTTAATGTACCATCAGAACGTTTGCTTTGTTGTTTTGGATCTAGTAAGTAAACTCGAACTACTACAGTTCCATCTTCACCTACTATTTCTTTAATACGTTTAATACCATAACGGTCCGCATCCATGAATTTAGTACCAACTGTATAAGGACGGCTTACAAAACCTGATTTATCGTTCGCATCAGCTGTTTGATAAAGTTTATATCCATCGAATTGACGCTCTCCAGATGCTGTAAAGCTTTGACCTTCCATAGCTTTAAGAGTGTATCTAGCTAAGTCTACTTCATTACCATTTGGTACGTAGTCTTGAACAGTTTTATCTGTTTTATTAGCGTTAAATGTTGGGTTATTTTTATCAACTACTCTATAGTAAGTTGTTTTGTCAACTGACACTGGAATTTTAGCGTTAGTTTCAGTAATTGAACGCCCATTGTAAGCTGGTTCTACAACGTTAATAATATCTGTTGATCTACGAGCAGCATAAACAGCATCGTATAATTTTTGCTCATCTGGAGTAAGGTTATGTCCAGAAGCTACAAAAGCTTGGATATGAGCACCAACTTCATACTGCAATTGAATAAATGGTTGGTTAGTTTTCCCAGGTCCAGCACCTTCTCCTTTATCGTATTCAACTTGCCAAGTTAATTCTCCATTAGACGCTGCTGTAGTAGTAGTGAATTTTTGAACACCACTAGATGCATTAACAGTTCTAGTTTCTAGTACATTACCAGTAGTTTTATCAATTAATTCTACTATAGTTTCTGTAGATTCATCAAATCTCTTGTACGCACGTGTATAATAATTTCTACCATAACGTTCATTAAACTTAGTAAGATCTACGATACTGTAAGTGTACCAATCTCCTTCTTTAGCAGAGTAACCAGATGGTACTGTTTGAGATCTTACAGTTGCACCGTTAGCATCTTTGATTTCCGGAGTTACTTTTTCCCCATCTTTTAAGTAAGTAGTTACCGCTACTGGGTTAGAGTTGTGGTCTCCAGTTACAGCTTCATCAGTAACAGCACGACGGCTACGACGACGGCTACTTACTGCTAAAGCTCCTGCATTTGTACGTTCTTCATTAGCAGTTGCCACAGCCGCAGCAGCATCTGTACTTGCCGCTCTATCTTGTGCAGCTGCTTCCGTACCAGTGATTGGAGCTGCTGGATTTACAGTAGCTGAAAAAGTAGTTGTTACTGCTGGTGCTTCACTTGCTGCTGGTGCTTCTGAGTTTTCACTTGTTGCAGCATGAGTTGCAGTAGATTTTTCTGTAGTAGCAGCTGGTGTAGAAGCTGGTTTAGAGCTTGACTCTTTTTTCTTCTCTACAGGTTTGCTTGTTTCTGATGACGCTGTCGTTTTTGGAGCTTCTTCAGATTTTTTAGTTTCAGCTTTTTCTTCTTTTTTAGGCTCAGCTTTTGCTTCCTTGTTTTCTGTAGCAACTGGTTTCTCAGTTCCTTCAGATTTTTCAGTCGCTGGCGCTGGTGCTTCTGAAGTTGCAGCAGTTGTTCCAGAAAGGTCAATTTTTGGAACTGATGCCCCTTCCCCGTATGCCTTAGAAGCAGCTGGTGCTCCTGTTTGACTTGACTCTGTTTTAGCAGGTTGTGCTGCTTCTGAAGCTGCTGTCCCCGCAGATTCAGAGGCTGCTGTTGCTTCATCCGCTGATGCAGATTGAGCTCCTGCAGCAAAGAGTGCCGTTCCTAAAAGAACTGAACAAACCCCAACGCTATATTTTCGCAATGAAAAGCGCTGGCGTCTATTGAAAATATCCTTCATCCCGTTGGATCTCCTTGTTTTTTTTTGATCTTACGACCCATTTTGAATTTTATCAAAAGAAACATATAGTGTCAATTTGTTGTACTAAAAAAATATAATTCGTTATTTTCTTTTAGCATATTACAAAACAGTAGGAAATTTAGCACTTTTTTTTATTTTTTTCCTATAATAGACGATTTTTTAACATACCAAAAAAAGAAGTATCAATTTGATACCTCTTCTATTTCACCTCTGAGATCAAACCAGTATCGACATCATACACAGCTCCCGAAATAACGACATCCTCTGGAATCAAAGGAGAAGCCTTTAAAAGATCCATATCCTCGCGGACACTCTCTTCAATGTCTTGAAAGGGAAGGAAATCTCGATCTCCCACATCCACTCCCAGTTCTTTCTTGAGATACTGACGGAAGCTCTCGTTTTCAAAGGTCTGAGCACCACAGTCTGTATGGTGCAAGACCACAATTTCACGGGTACCCATCTGCTGCTGGGAGATGACCAAAGACCGAATCATGTCCTCTGTCACGCGCCCTCCAGCATTCCGCAAAATATGGGCATCTCCAAGAGCCAGACCTAGTGCCGGTGCCACGTGAAGGCGGGAATCCATACAGGTCACAATGGCGACTTTTGTTTTGGGCTTAATCGGAAGACGGAGGTCTCCATGTAGCGCCACATAAGCTTGGTTGGCTGTTAAAAAATTATCAAAATAAGACATGGTCTCTCCTTTATTCCTTTGAAATTCAAATCATCTATTATTTTACCATATCCGATCCTTTCTGTCAGGGGATACCTCCTGTCATCTGTCACATCTGAAAAAAAGTCTTAAACTTCCCGTTTAAGACTTTTCTACTATTGAAATACTTTCTTCAAGACTTCAGACAATGTACTCACTCCGATCACCTGGATCCCCGACGGCGTCATGATCCCCGTCAGAGAATTTTTCGGAACATAAATCTTGGTAAAACCGAGCTTAGCAGCTTCATTGATCCGTTGTTCGATTCGGTTGACCCGGCGAACTTCTCCTGTCAAGCCCAACTCTCCAACAAAACACTCTTGCGGGTTAGTTGGCTTGTCCTTGTAGCTGGAAGCAATGGCTACAGCTACGGCTAGGTCGATAGCTGGCTCATCCAACTTGACACCACCAGCAGACTTGAGGTAGGCATCCTGATTTTGAAGCAAGAGGCCTGCGCGTTTTTCTAGCACCGCCATGATGAGACTGGCTCGATTGAAATCAAGCCCAGTCGTCGTCCGCTTGGCATTACCAAACATGGTCGGAGTCACCAAGGCCTGCACCTCGGCTAGAATCGGACGAGTCCCTTCCATTGTCACAACGATGGACGATCCAGTCGCCCCATCCAAACGTTCTTCTAGAAAGACCTGGCTCGGATTAAGGACCTCAACCAGCCCGCCTGACTGCATCTCGAAAATCCCGATTTCATTAGTGGAACCAAAACGGTTTTTGACCGCTCTCAGGATCCGGAAGGTATGGTGGCGCTCACCCTCAAAGTAGAGCACCGTGTCCACCATGTGCTCCAGCATCCGAGGACCTGCCAAGGTTCCTTCCTTGGTCACATGGCCTACGATAAAGATAGCGATGTTATTGGTCTTGGCCAGCTGCATGAGCTCAGCTGTCACCTCACGCACCTGAGAAACAGACCCCTGCACCCCTGAAATCTCAGGAGACATAATGGTCTGAATCGAGTCGATGATGAGGAAGTTAGGCTGGATGCGCTCCACTTCTGCCCGCACGCTCTGCATATTGGTCTCGGCGTATAGATAAAACTCACTATCAATATCACCTAAACGCTCTGCTCGGAGTTTAATCTGTTGAGCAGACTCCTCCCCACTGACATAGAGAACTGTCCCCACTTGAGACAGCTGGGTTGAGACTTGTAAGAGCAGAGTTGATTTCCCAATCCCAGGATCTCCCCCGATAAGGACGAGACTCCCTGGTACCACACCGCCACCAAGGACGCGGTTGAATTCTTCCATCTCGGTCTTGGTCCGATGGACATTGATGGAGCTCACGTCCGCCAGTTTCATGGGTTTGGTCTTTTCACCCGTCAAGGATACCCGTGCATTCTTGACCGCTGCGACCTCGACCTCCTCGACAAAGGAAGACCAAGAACCACAGTTAGGACAGCGCCCTAGGTATTTGGGTGAATTATAGGCACAATTTTGACAGACAAATGTCGTTTTTTTCTTTGCGATGATAAACCTCTTTCTAAATCTCTATCTCACACTCAATCACTTGGCAAAAATCAATCTTCTCATTTGGCACAAACTGGCGCATGAGCATTCCGTGAGTTACAATGATAATAGTTTTATAATTTTTATATTTTCCCAAAGCTCTTAAAAAACGATGACGCATCTCTATATCAGTTTCATAGCGATAAGGAGAATCTTCAGATAAACCTCCTTGATGTTTTAGATAATATTCATGAGCTACCAATACACTAGTTAAATCAGAGTTAGTGCCATCTAAGTCTGGACGCCACTCATGAAAAAATGGCTCCACAAATAAGTCCAATCCTGTTTCAACTGCTATATAATGTGCTGTTTCTAAAGCCCTCGTCACAGACGATGAAATAATAATCTCTGCCTTTCCAAAACATGCAGTTTTAGCAACTTCTTTTGCCAGACTGCGACCTTTTCCTGTCAATGGTGCTAAATCACGACCAAAACCACTATAGAGTTGCGGATTTTCAAGTTTATCAAGCATACGATAATCTGGCTCCCCATGACGGACAAAGATAATCTTCATCTTAGTGCCCTGTTGACCCAAATCCACCAGTACGAACACCGTCTGCTTCATCTCCATCTGCAATCAAGAAAGGAGCAAAGACAGCCTGAACCACGCGTTCGCCAACTTCAAGGACAACTTCCTGATCAGTAATGTTTTTCATCTGAGCAAAGATATGGCCTTCATTTCCTGGATTGCCATAGTAGTCTCCATCAATAACCCCAACAGAGTTGATCAAGACCAGGCCTTTTTTGCGAGGGTTGGACGAGCGATCGTAAAGATAAAGCACCTCACCCGCTTGCATATAAGCCTTGACCCCAGTTGGCACGAGGACGATTTCCCCAGGAGCAATGACCGTGCGCTCGGCCACTTTTAAGTCATAGCCGGCCGCATGCGCTGTCTCCCGTTTTGGCAGCAAATCCTGATTGGTATAGCTTGATACAAGTTCAAATCCACGAATTTTTGTCATCATAATTCCTCTTTTATTCTAAATTGTTTCTATTTTTTCTATTATACCATCACTTCGCCCTAGCGTCTCCCCTATACTACTATTCGTATTTTTTTAAAAATTCTCTTCAATTTGGAAGTTACATATTGTTTTCATGTTTTTTCTGAAAATGATATGCTATTATGACAGATTTGACATATAACTTGTGCTAAATAATGCTATTTTAAGCTTGAAGATAAGCATTATTTTTGCTATAATTCCCTGTGTAGGGAATAATTTTGAAATTAAAAAATTTTACCCTGTAAAATTATTTTGTGGAGGTCGTGTCTCAGCATTCAATTCTTATTACCAACAGATAGGATTCGAAAAATCCCGATCTTTAAGAGTAATCAGACATTGATGATTAGGCACTATTTTTTTATGAAAAGGGAAGATAAAATGAAAAAGAAAAGGTATATTAAAATTTTCTCATTTGTCCTTTGTATAGTGACCATGCTTTTCGCTTTAGGTCTGCATCGCACTTCAGCAGAAACTCCTGGAGTGACAGTAAGCGGAAAATTGGTCGATACAATCAAAAATATGAAAGTAACCAACAATGAAGGTGGTAACCTTACTTGGGATTTAGAACAATGGGCAACGTTCCGTATCAATGCTGATTTCGACTTAGCAGGTAAGGATGTCAAAGCAGGCGACACAACTGATATCACTGTTCCAGACGCATTGATGATCACCTCTGACAATTTTAAAATTCGTGATGTTAATACGAATGAGGTCATTGCCAATGCCAAGGTCGATAAAGACAATAAGAGATTATCACTGACATACACCGATTATGTTCAAACACATTCAGATATCAAAGGATCATTTTTCTTTTATGCACGTATTGACTTTAAAAAACATCCCCAAAAAGGTGAGATTCCTGTTGAAATGACCGTCAACGGGGAAACCAAGATAGGTGGGAAAGTTTCCTTTAAAGGAATTGGTGATGGGAATCCAAGAGCTTTAACAAAAACTAGCTGGGTCAATACAAACGACCATAAAACAGTTTCCTATACTATTTCAGTTAACAGAAAAAAACAGAATATTAAAGAAGTTACTATTGAAGACCATTTGAAGTTTACAAATGCTTCCTACGTACCAGATAGTATTAAAGTCCTAAAAGGGAAATTCTCTTTTGAAACAGGAGAATGGGTCTTTTCAGATCGCGTTGATGTGACGAATCAACACCCTGCTACCATTAGTGAAGATGGACAATCATTTGTCATTAAACTGGGAGACATTAGCGAAAACGATCAATACCGAATCGCTTATGATGTTCGTTTAAATTACGACCCTGTGGACGGGGAACTTCTTAAAAATGATGCTACCCTGAAAGGAAAACAATTTGATCAAAAAGATGTGACAAATGTTGCAGCAGTTCAAATTCCCTATGGTTTTGGCGTTGGTTACGTCTTTACCATTCATGTCCACAAAGTAGACGATGAAAACCAACCACTTGCTGGGGCTAAGTTTAAAATCGTTCGTCAAGCCAACAACCAAGTGATTGGGGAATACGTTACAGATGAGAACGGAGATATTACGGTTAATGCGCTCTTAAAAGATAAATACATCTTAACAGAAACCGAGGCCCCTGCGGGTTATACGATCAAGGAGGCTGACACCTTCGTAAATGCTGAAGATTTTGGTAAGGACCATAAGGTTACGAAGACGATCGTCAATCCAAAAGCGAAGCCAAAAGAAACAAAAGCTACCATCGAACTGGATAAAGCTCTTACTGGTCGTGATCTAAAAGACGGTGAGTTTAGCTTTGAATTGTACGAGGGTGCAACTAAGCTTCAAACTGTTACCAATAAAAACGGCAAGGTCACATTTGATCCGATTTCTTATAAGGAAGCAGGAGAACACACTTACACTGTAAAAGAAGTTGTTGGAAATACACCAGGTATCACCTATGATACAACTGAAAAACAAGTGCCCGTGAAGGTTACACAAGACGGACAAGCTCTAAAAGCTGATCTTGTCTATCCAGAGAATAAAACATTTAACAACACTTATACGGCTCCTCAACCAGCAAAAGCTAAAATTTCAGCTAGCAAGATTTTAGAAGGTGCTGAATTGAAGAATGGCGAATTCAATTTCCAATTGTTGGATGAAACCGGAAAAGTTCTTCAAACAAAACAAAATGCTGCAGATGGTACGGTAACCTTTGATGACATTTCATATTCATCAGAGGACGCAGGAAAAACCTTCCACTACACGATTAAAGAAGTTGTTCCTGAAAGCAAAGCAAAAGGAATGACCTACGATGAAGGAAGTATTGATGCTACTGTAACTGTCACAAAAGATGATGCAAGCAATACACTCAAAGCTTCTGTGGCATATGGTGATAAGAAATCATTCACTAACAAATTGGTAACAACTTCCATTCCACCAACTCCTCCGACTGTTGACAAACCAGAATTGAAACTGTACAACATTCAATTGCACAAAGCTAACGCAGACGGAAATGCTCTTGCAGGTGCTGTATTCGGGCTTTTTGAGGCAGATGGGACTACTCCAGTCGCTAACCCTTACGGTGAAGGTCAAGCGACTGCAACTTCTGATGCAAATGGTCTTGTAACCTTTACAGGATTTGAAGCAAAAGATTATGTGGTGAAAGAACTTACTGCTCCAGAAGGTTATCAACTATCAGCAGATGTGATTAAAGTTTCTGCTAGCGAGTTGAAAGCTGCGACTAACCTCGTCGTAGACAAAGGAACAGTGGTCAACAAACCATTCACTTCAATTCCACCAACTCCTCCGACTGTTGACAAACCTGAATTGAAACTCTACAGCATCCAATTGCACAAAGTGAACCAAGAAGGGAAAGCTCTTGTTGGTGCCGTATTCGGTCTCTTTGAAGCCGATGGTACGACTCCTGTAGCGAACCCTTATGGTGCAGGTCAAGCAACTGCTACCTCTGATGCAAACGGTCTTGTAACCTTTACAGGATTAGAAGCAAAAGATTATGTAGTAAGAGAGCTTACAGCTCCAGACGGTTACCAATTATCAGATGAAGTCATCAAGATCGCAGCTAGTGATTTGGTTGGTTCAAACAGTGTAGTGGATAAAGGAAATGTCGTTAACAAGAAGACACCTCCAACTCCGCCAACTACTCCTTCAACACCTCCAACGCCTTCAACTGATAAACCGAAAGGAAATCAGCCTTCTGGTAAACAATCAAAAGAAGGTAAAAAACAAAGTCTTCCTTCTACTGGTGAGACAGTAAGTGCTGGACTTCTCATGACAGGACTTGCCCTTGCAGGTGCTGGAAGCATGCTCGTTGCTAAAAAACGCCACGAATAAGTTCTTAAAACAGGTATTCATCTAGCATTGCTAAATGAACCTGTTTTTTCGTAACGATTATCCTATTTTTTCATCTTATTACCAGCGTTTTGTCTATATTTCCTTAGACACACAAAGAGAGATTGGCTCAAGTCCAACCTCTCTTTTTCTTACAATTCCTGTAATAAATAACGGAAGAGTTCTAAATTCCCTTCTTCTTCATTGACCAAGTATTCTGGATGCCATTGTAATCCCATAATCCGATGACCGTCTACTGCTTCAATGGCTTCGATGGTGTGATCACGCGGATCAAAGGCAGTTGCACGGAAATTTGGTGCAAGATCCTTGATACTTTGACGGTGCACAGAATTGATTCGACTAGCCCGACCAAAGAGCTGCTCCACCACACTGCCTTTTTTAGTCTCGATAGAATGGAAAGTCCCAAATGGAAGACCTTGCCAATGTCCTTCAATCTCTTGGTTGAGTGTTCCTCCAAAAGCCACATTGATCAACTGAACCCCACGGCAGATTCCTAGAACCGGTTTGTTTTGGCGAACCGCTTCCTTCAGCAGGGCAAGCTCAAATTGGTCCCGTTCGATATTGTAATCATCGCTTTCGATGGTTTTTTCTTCGCCATAGAGACTAGGATCGACATTTTGGCCTCCACTTAAGATCAACTTGTCAATCGTTTCAACATAGTCCTTAACCAAAGAAGGGTCTCCCATCGGGATGACCATTGGAAGTCCACCTGCTTGACGGATCCCTTCCGCAAACTGACTAGACACGGAGGAATGAAGGTTTTTCCCTTCCGGGTCCACCGGACAGAGATTAGCGGATACTCCAACAATTGTTCTGCACATATTCATTCCTCCTTCATTTTAACTACTACTTATCTTACCACCCATTAGCGATCGTGTCTAATATGTATTTTTTAAAACCGTGATAGATTTTATTTATCACCCTCACCTTCCTCACAAAACAATTGATGATCATACAAGTTTTTTTACCTATATTATGTTAAAATAGAGAGGAAAATAGAATCGTCCTTCAAGGCACACATTAGGCCGTTTCGAAGGTGCAAGTGCTAGATTCCTAGCCTTGTTGAAAAAATAGACATAGAAATGGAAGATACAATGGAAAAACAAACCGTTGCAGTATTGGGTCCTGGTTCATGGGGAACAGCCCTTTCACAAGTCCTCAATGATAACGGCCATGAAGTCCGTCTCTGGGGAAATATCCAAGAACAAATCGATGAAATTAATACCACTCATACCAATCAACGCTATTTCAAAGACATCGTTATTAGCGATCAAATTACCGCTACGACCGATCTGAAAGCTGCTTTGGACGGTGTGGATGCTATCCTTTTTGTCGTTCCTACAAAGGTGACCCGCTTGGTTGCTAAACAAGTCGCTGAAACACTAGATCACCCTGTCACAGTCATGCATGCTTCCAAGGGACTAGAACCTGGTACACACGATCGGATTTCTCAAATCCTTGAAGAAGAAATTCCTGCTTCTCTTCGCAGTGAGATTGTAGTTGTTTCTGGACCAAGTCACGCGGAAGAGACCATCGTACGGGATATCACCCTTATTACAGCAGCCTCAAAAGATTTAGAAGTTGCTCGCTATGTTCAAGAACTCTTTAGCAATCACTACTTCCGTCTCTATACCAATACAGATGTTATCGGAGTGGAAACTGCTGGAGCCTTGAAGAATATCATCGCAGTCGGAGCTGGAGCTTTGCACGGTCTTGGTTATGGTGACAATGCCAAAGCAGCCATCATCACGCGCGGTCTCGCTGAAATCACGCGCCTTGGCGTTAAGCTCGGAGCTAGTCCATTGACCTATAGCGGTTTATCAGGGGTCGGTGACTTGATCGTTACTGGTACTTCTGTTCACTCTCGCAACTGGCGAGCTGGGGATGCTCTCGGACGCGGCGAAAAATTGGAAGATATCGAAGCCAACATGGGTATGATCATCGAAGGGATCTCTACGACCAAAGTCGCCCACGAGCTGGCCCAAGAATTGGATGTCTACATGCCGATTACACAAGCCATTTACCAAGTCATTTATGAGGGGAAAGATATCCGCGAAGCCATCCACCACATGATGAGCAATGAATTTAAAGAAGAAAACGAGTGGAAATAAGTCAACCACCCCATCACAAATCCTACCTTTTAGAAAGGAAACCGCATGACTAAAGTTAGAAAAGCAGTCATTCCTGCAGCTGGCTTAGGGACCCGCTTCCTCCCAGCTACCAAAGCTCTGGCAAAAGAAATGTTGCCAATCGTTGACAAACCGACGATTCAATTTATTGTAGAGGAAGCTCTGAAATCTGGAATTGAGGAAATCCTTGTCGTAACAGGGAAGGCCAAACGTTCGATCGAAGACCATTTCGATTCTAACTTCGAATTGGAATACAATCTCGAGCAAAAAGGAAAGACTGACTTACTCAAGTTGGTCAATGATACAACAGCGATCAATCTTCATTTCATCCGCCAAAGTCACCCTCGAGGTTTAGGGGACGCTGTTCTTCAAGCCAAGGCCTTTGTTGGAAATGAGCCTTTTGTCGTTATGTTGGGAGATGATCTGATGGACATCACCAATGATGATGCCTTGCCATTGACCAAACAGTTGATGAACGACTACGATGAAACCCATGCGTCAACCATCGCTGTGATGGAAGTCCCTCACGAAGAGGTTTCTTCTTACGGTGTGATCGCACCTCAAGGCGAAGGCATTAACGGTCTTTATAGCGTTGAAACTTTTGTCGAAAAACCAGCACCCGAGGAGGCACCAAGTGACCTTGCCATTATCGGACGCTACCTCTTGACTCCTGAGATCTTTGATATTCTTGCAAATCAAGAACCAGGTGCTGGCAATGAAATTCAATTGACGGATGCGATCGATACCCTCAATAAGACCCAACGAGTCTTTGCCCGTGAATTTAAAGGCCAACGCTACGATGTAGGTGATAAATTCGGCTTCATGAAAACTTCGATTGACTATGCCTTGAAACACCCTCAAGTCAAAGATGATCTCAAACAATATATTATCGACCTTGGAAAAAAATTAGAAGCATCTGAACAAACTGCAGACTAATCATTCTCAAATCTAAAGAATACAAAAGAGACTGGCCATATCATGTAAGAGCTTTGCTGCCTTACAATGGTCAGTTTTTTTTATAAAAAAGAGGCTAGATAAAATCCGGCCTCTTTCATTTCATTGGACTTGGTCCAATTCACTTTTTAATTCTTATTGTTTAAGGATGAACATTGTAAGAATAATTGGTATTTGGGAAAGTTTCAATTTCGCCTGGATTGAAATTAGAACCGAAGCGATTATTATTGTTGTTCACATTTTCTGCTACAGTAGCCTCTGAAGTAGATTGAACTTTCGCTTCTGGTTTTACAACCGTTTCTGCTTTTCCAGATCCATATGTAGGCATTGCTTTTGTTGCTGCATAGCCAAAACGGTTATTTGGATTTCCTTCTGCATTTGCTGGGATATCCTTATTAGAAGGGGTAGCTCTATAATATGAAGCAGGAATTTCAATTTTTGTAATATTTCCGTCAACTTGTGGTTTTTCTGGAACTTTTGGTGTATCTGGTTTCTTAGGTTCTTCAGGTTTCTTAGGTTCTTCAGGATCTTTATAATTATCTGGTTGAGAAGCACGATATGGATCAGATTTACGTCCAGCTGCTTCTAATTGTTTTTCCATTAATTTTTCATAATCTTTGAAGTGTTGGAAAAGACGATCAGACAATTCCAGTGCATCTTTCGTCACCTTATCTTCAGCAGCTTTTGCAGCTTCAGGTTGATCTTTCAATGAATAATATTCAATATCTTTCTTTTCTTGATCAACAATAAATTGTTTTTCAAGAGCTTTCCAGTGATCTTGGACTGATTTTCCAAAGACATCTTGGTTATTGATCGCCATATTGTCAATGTGCCATACTGTCCAATACCATGAATTTGGATCATAAGTTGCTGTTTGAGGTTTGAAGGCTTCGTAAGTATCTTTTAGATTACCGTAGAATGGAACATAAGGTGTGTTCCGAGATGGTCCCATACCAAGCCATAACGTACCACCAAATGATTTTGGAAGTTTTGGATTGATTTGGTAGACATGGGCATCGATAACGTTTTCGTTTCCTAAAGCATACTTGTATTGGTCTTTACGAACAGCATCATTGCTACCATTATCCCCTTGTTTCTTGACACCAATTTGATCGTCTGGAACAAAACGACCATTCAAATGTTCAAAACGGTTGCGTTGGAAAGCAAAGGCATCTTCCAAAGTAAATTTCTTGTTTGGATCTGTTGGTGAGCGGAAGAGTTCGTATTCATCATCTTCATAAGTCACTTTTGAATTTGGATCCAAAAGAGTGATTCCTGCGTATGTACGTGAACGGTCTCCTTCAGCATATTTTTCTGGTCCATAAGATTTAGCAATATGGAAGTTACCATCTTTGTCTGTCTTGTAGTTACCAGATTCTTTGGCTACTTTTTCGACATCTTTCGAAGCGATTACATTTTCCTTGTCATTCAAATCCACATGACCAAGGTAGTAGGTATTTGCAAAGACTGCATATTTGTCTTCTGGGACTTTAACAGCTACATATTGGTGACCAGAAAGAATTTCCATATACCAAGTTTCTTTTTGGTCCGCAAAAACGACAACATTCCCCTCTGCTGATCCTTTTTCTTCAATGACTTTAGCTAGGAATTCAACCCCTTCACGAGCAGACTTAACGCGTGGTAAAACTACGTCCAACATAGCAGCTTCAGGAATTCCGTTTTCTGTCAATGGGTCAGTCTTCAAGACTTTTTTGTTTGGAATTGCTGTAACAGTTGATGTCATAGAGACGCCGGCTTCGTTAAATCCATGTTCACCAAAAGCACCGTTACTACCATCTCCACGAGCAGAGTCATAAGTCGCTGTGTATTTCATTTCACTAGCAGCATGTGGATAGGTAAAACCATTGGATTCGTCTTCCAGTTGATCCCCTTCCTTATAGTTCTTCGCATCAACAACTACAAAGTTTTTGTTGTGCTTGCCACCATTTGGATAGTAAGGGTAGTCTTCTGTCCGACCAAAGAGAGTGGTCCCATCCTTGGTCAATTGGCGACCAATGATAAAACCGCAACAGGCTTGAACAGCTTGAATTGGTAGGAGCAAAAGTGTCATCGCTACCAATGAGAGTTTTAACAACCATTTTTTCATGGCAAATCTCCTTTGTTTTTGCACTACTTTTGACAAAATAGCACTATTTTTGATTTTTATATCTCCAGTTTACACCTTTCTCAGTCCTTTTGCAAGCGCTTTCTATTTTGCGTTTTTATACCTCTTTACCCATGATTGCCTTCTCTATGGACCTAGCAATAGAGGGCTCACTTGACTCATGCAAACATATTATAATAAATATATACAATTCTTTGCATTTCAAACAATTTTCTGTTAGTTTACGATTTTGCTACATTTTTTAGAAAAAAAGGAGGCTGGGACAAAAGTCCTAGCCTCTCAATTATTTTTGGATTATCGGGCAAGACGCAGTGGTTGAGTGGGCTCTACTACGCTGATTTCATCAGCTTTTACAGTCCTACTCAACTGTGCGGAGGTGGGACAATGAAATCGAATTCTAACGAATTACCGATTTCTGTCCCACTCACTCTTAAAATAGATTCAAGATTTTACCTAAGAAATAAAGCAAAAGCAAGAGATAAGATAGGGCTGCACTCATCTGATAGGTTCGGTTCATAAAACGAGCTTCCCCTCTTACTGGAAAGACATAAGCCAACATGACCCCAGCTACTAAGCCACCGATATGCCCCGCCATACTGATTCCTGGCATGAAGCTAAAGATCAAATTGACCACAATCAAGCTGGTATAGGACTGACTCAAGTGGCGAATATAGGGACTTTGGACAATAAAGCGCAGAGCACCAATGGTCCCAAACAGTCCAAAGAGGGCTGTAGAAGCTCCTGCTGCAATCACATCTGGCGTAAAAATAGCAACAAAGACATTGCCCATCATGCCTGATAAGAGATAGAGAGCTAAGAAAGCCTTCGATCCAAAGAGATCTTCTGCCAAACGTCCCAAGTAATAGAGAGTGATCATATTGAGCACAAAATGTTCTAGGCCGATATGAACAAATGTAGCTGTCACGATTCGCCATAACTGGCTAGGATCGACTTTCACAACCTCTCCAATAATCCCACCGCTATAGTAAACAGCGGCACCTGTTTGGTAGTCGCCTCCAAATCGGATAAACATGGAAAGAAAGACTGCCGTTGTCACGAGCAATAAGAGGCTGGTCACAGGATAACGACGATCAAAGAGTAACTTCATAGACTAGCACCTCCTGAACTGCCTGATCAAACGTATCTGGCTGGAACTCCTTCTGCTGGATGGAATAAATCGTACTAACCGTTTTTCCAGTAAAATCTTCCAAATAACGATCATAATAGCCACCACCATAGCCAATTCGGTAGCCTTTTGACTGGAAGACCACGCCTGGTACATGGATCAGATCAATCTCTGACTGATCCACAAGCTTCCCTTTTTCATTGGGCTCCTGCAAACCAAAGCGTGTCTTTTCCAAAATGTCAGGATCGTATTCCACAAATTCCATTCGCCCTTGTGGATAGGTACGGGGAACACAGACGCGTTTCCCAAGTTGAAGAGCTGCTTGGATCAAGCCAGCTGTGGAAACTTCATGGTCAAAAGACAGATAGGTCGCAAGGGTCTTTGCCTCTTGAAAAGCTGGGAGCTCCAAGAGGCGCTGAGTCAGCTCTTCATCTGCTTGGGTTTTCACAGTTTGCGGCAGTGCTTTCATGGCTGCAATGGTTTCTTTTCGTAGTGTTTTCTTCATTCCCTACTCCTTTTGTCTAGCTTTTATTGTATCATTTTTTAGGAAAGATCCGAACAGTTTTTATACGACAAAGAAAAAATCCAACTCCAGACGGAGTTGAATCTATCCTTTATTGGTTGGCCTTCATTTTCAAAAATTTACCAATGTTTTCCACAGCAAAGGGAAGGGCTGCTTCATTTGGGCTCATCTTCGGATGGTGCAGGGCATAAGGGGTATCAATCCCCAACCAGAACATGACCCCAGGGACCTTGCTCAAGAGAAAGCCAAAGTCTTCTCCTGTCATTGCAGGCAGGATATCAATCAAGTTCACGTCTTTCTCAGCTGTGAAAAAGTCCATGAGTTCTTTGGCCAATTCTGGTTGGTTTTCCACAGGCAGGTAACCTCCTTGCTTGAGTTCCAGGTCCAATTTTACATCAAAAGCAGCTGCAACTCCTTCTGCAATGGCTTTGACCCGTTTTTGAGTCAGGAGGTTCATCTCCATGGTCAAGGTCCGAATGGTCCCATGAAGGAAGGCTGTCTCAGCAATCACATTATTGGTTGTTCCTGCATGCATGGAACCAAAGGTCACCACAGCACCTTCAATCGGATCGACATTTCGACTCACGACCGATTGGACTTGGGTAATGAAGTAAGAAGCTGCTACAAGAGCGTCATTGGCCTCATGTGGAAAGGCAGCATGTCCTCCCTTACCTGTAAAGGTCATCTTGACTTCACAGGTACCCGCAAAAAGGGTACCCGTATTGGTCGCAATGTCCCCCACCTTCAAATCAGGGCGTACATGCAGACCATAAAATTCATCAGGGAGCCAGTCTCCAAAAGCATTGTCCTTATACATGAGCATACCACCAGCCTCATTTTCTTCAGCTGGTTGAAAGAGAAAAAGCAGGTTATTTTTTGGTTGTACTTGAACCAGTTGATCCAAAAGTCCAAGGGCTGTCGTCATGTGCATATCATGACCACAAGCATGCATCCGTCCTTCGTGCTTGGAGGCAAAATCAAGGCCCGTTTGTTCCACAATCGGTAAGCCATCGATATCCGTCCGCCAGCCGATAGTTTTTTCAGGTGCAGACCCATGGAGATAAACTAGGATCCCAGTCCGCCAAGTCCGTTGCTCAACAAAGTCCTTGCCCGCTGTGATCTCTGCGATTCGCTCTAAGAGGTAGGCTTGAGTTTTAAATTCTTCCAAGCCAATTTCAGGGATTTGGTGCAAATCCCGTCTGATTTTGATTAAATCCAATGTCATCGTCGTCTTCTTTCTATTAGAATAGAGGCCTTGCGGCCTCTACCATTCATATCTTACAAATTACGCAAGGCGTCTTCCAACGCTGTTTTTTGTTGTGTTTTTTCGTCGATTTCCTTGATGATGCGAGCTGGGACACCAGCTACGACCACATTTTCAGGGACATCTTGAGTAACGATCGCTCCAGCGGCAACGACTGAACCGTTTCCAACTTGAACCCCTTCAATCACAACTGCATTGGCACCGACCAAGACATTGTCACCGATCCGAACAGGCTCAGCAGAAGCTGGCTCAATGACACCCGCAAGAACGGCACCTGCACCGATGTGGCTGTTTTTACCAACTGTTGCACGACCACCAAGGATAGCCCCCATATCAATCATGGTTCCTGCACCGATTTCAGCACCAATATTGATGACAGCCCCCATCATCACGACAGCATTGTCTTCGATAGTTACTTGGTCACGGATAATAGCACCTGGTTCGATACGCGCATTCAGGTGACGCTTATCCAACAATGGAACAGCTGAATTCCGACCATCTTGTTCCACCACATAATCCTTGTTCTCCGTTAAGTTGGCAAGAAGGGGCTCGATATCTTTCCAGTCACCGAACAACACATTGCCCAGCTTGGTAACAGAAGCAGGAACAGCTGTTGCCAATTCCCCTTCAAAGGTTACTTTCACATTTGTTTTCTTTTCTGCATTCCCGATAAAAGCGATAATTTCTTGTGCAGACATTTTTTGTGCAGTCATGAGATTCTCCATTCTTTTCAATTAAAGGTATCCATATTATACCACAAACCCAAAGAGATGAACACCTAAGGCGACGTGGTTGTAGCCGAATCCTCCAGGCCTGTCATTTCACTGATGGTGCGATTGCTTCCAAAGTGAATAATGACTGAGTGCGAACCAGAAAGTTTATAGTAAAAGATTAAGAAGGACTCTGAACTCATCATACTTGACCAAGAAACACGGCTAGGAATTCCTACGGTATTCACAAGATCTGCATAGCTGATTCCTATTTTAATATTGGCAAAATCCTCTCTGTTCAAACTGCCATTTTTATTGGCTAATCGCTCACTGTTTAAGTTCTCAAAATTAAGAGAAGATAGACGGCTACTAATCATATTTGAAAGCAAAACAGATACAGAAGAAGGGGATCCTTCAGCCTCATAATCCAAGCTTGTCATGAAAGGACCGACACTACCCTCTTGGTAGGTTTCTTCCCCACTACTAGCCTTGCCCAGTACAGCTACCACATCCTGCGGAGACAGATAAGTTGAAGAGGTACGGCCTTGATCCTCCTCACTTAAACCAGGAATCAGGGAAATCGCCTTCTCATAGGTCACTTGAAACTGAAATTCACCTTCCGGTGCAATCAAGGTACTCGTACCACTCTTCAAGGTTTCCTTTCTGGTTCCATAAGACCGGCCAGTACTTCCGTATTCACTAGTAGTAGAAGAAGGATGTTCCTCACTATGGATACCTCCTGAAGCCAGATAGGCAAATAATCCCAGCATGGCCAATAATCCAAAAAAGGCTGCCAGCGAAGACCCTCCACTATTAGAGGAAGGAGAGTAGGTTTTCGCCCTATCCGATTGGGAGTCTAGTACCGTTTGTCTTGGTTCTGAATGCCTGCTTCCCCCTATTGAAGCCAGGTCCGCTTCTGAAATCAAGCGGCTCCCACCCTGGTGAGAGGAAGCTGCCTTGATGTCTGTCCGTTGATCGTCCAATGATGTCTCCTTTCTTATACCAACACCAATTTCTTGGCTTTTTTCTTGAATTCCATCACCACTTCTGGTTGCCCTGGTAGCTGGTAAGTCGCGCGATAGCCCATTCCGCCATCTGGCATTTCCCCCCAGACCAAGCGTTGAGGATTTCCTAGTTTCTTAATGAGCTGGGCGAATTCTGTACCTTTTTTCTCTTTTTCAGTAGTGATTTCTTTCTCACTGCTTGCTTTTTCTTTTGCATCCAACAAATTCGTCGCATCCACCATCGTCAAGCGATACCCCTGGTCTCTTTCCTGTTCAAACCACAAGGTCACACTTTTCTTGCCCTGATCGGTTTGCTTAGCCGCATAAGTCAAGACAAGAACCGTTTTATCCCCTTGGGCTGTCTTAGTGTAGCGAACTTTTTGAGCTTTTCCCCATTCCGTCACAACTGTTTCCAAGCGGGTTCCTGGTTGCTGACTCTGCTTAAGACGAACTTTCAAATTCGCCACAGCTTCGATGGTCCATTTAAACTGCTTGATTTCTTGTTCCTTGCTGACCAAATTCTTGTAATCCTTTGGCTGGAAACGAGTCAGTGTTTGGTCCTCCTTGGTATCGGTTCCCTGCTCTTGCACCTGGATGCTTGCAATCGCAAGTAAGAGCCCTAAAACAAAACACAAAAACGGCAGCAAGAGTTCTTTTCGATTCTTTTTCATCCACTCGATCATCTGCTTCACCCCTTCTTCGTCAAACGATACTGACCAGTCTGGTCGCGTTCAAAGGTCAAAGAGACCAGTCCATCTGTCACCTGATAAGACAGGGCTAAGACTTGCTTGTCCTTTGCAGAGGTCAAACTAAGAGAATTGGGAAGACCTGATTTTTTCAAAACATCTTCTACTGACGTTCCTTTTTCCTTTTTTCCATCTAGCGTCTGATAGCCTGTAAAATCTACCAGTTTTAAGTTCTTTTTGCTCTGATAGTGAGCCGACTTGGGTGAAAAGCTTTGAATCGAGTTCAAATAAAAGGTATCATCCTGCTTTTGAAATTCTATGGTATAAGGATGAATCCCCTGCACAGGAGTCCCATAGCCTAGCTGGACTTGCGCTCCAAAACTCGTATCTTCTTGTGTAAAACTCGCTGCTTTTCCAAATTTTTTGACAAATGCAGACAAAGTCACCCAATTTTTTTGCGTCTTTCCTTCTTCCCTTGCAAGGTCCAATGACAACAAGTCTTCTAAAGCCGGCTCTTTGGAAGAAGACGCAACAAATCGCTGGCTATCTTCTTGCATGCGAGACAAACTCAACAAGCGATCTTTGGGCAAGGTTTTCACTGGATGAATCATAAACACCAAGCAAACACCAACCATAAAAGCCAGCAAAGCACTTGCAGCTTTTTGGAGGATCCGCTTATGATGTTCTATCCACTCTTTCATTTCTTCCATCCTTCATGCTCTTTCTATTCAAACTCTTTCTATTGTATAGAAAATTAGCGTATTTGTCTCGTCTTATCCCAAAAAAGAGGCGCTTGCCTCTTTCTTTTATTCAGTTATTTAGTAGCTGTCTTTACTGCTTAAGAGAAAATCTCCATTTTCTTGGCGAATAAAGGTCAAATCTACATAGTCCCCGTTTTTCTTTTGGAAGTCCATGACCAATTCTATCTCGTCTGAATCATCAGATGAACTCACCGTCAGATTGACTGCATCACCGTATTTTTCTAAAAGCTCTTTGTAAGAGGTTCCTCCAGCACCGGTCTCACTATTTCCAACTTTGAATCCATCTGCAAAGTTGTCCTCAACCGTAAGATTTTTCCCAAATTGATTAAACTCAAATTTGACAAGCTGTAATTCTTTTCCTTTCTTAGAGTAGGTCGCTTTGACCTCTTTATTATAAGAGTTATCATCCCAGAATAATTTCAATTCTCCACTATCAAATTGGACAGAACTAGCCTTTCCATAAGCGTCGACCATTGCCTCAGGAGTCTCCCCAGAATCCTTTCCGGTCAAAAACTGAAGTTGCTCGATATCAGATTGTTCCCAGCTAAAATTGGCTTCCGCGTCTTCTGCGGTCAATTGCTCCAAATCGATATTGGAAGAAGAACCAGACTGGTTACCTGACCAAGAAGTCTGCTTTCTAGATGGTGACGTACTAGGGCTAGCATGACCAATTAAATAGCCGCTGACTCCACCGATAAGAAGCCCAACTAAAATCCCAAGGGCAAAACGAATCGCCTTCTTGTCTGCAGTATCCATCGGTCTTCCAACAGGAGAAAGAGGAGCTTGTGGAATAGGTGTCTCAGGAACAGGCACTGTTTGCGGACCAACTGGTTCAGCTGCCATGTTTTGAGGAGCTTGAGGCGCAGGTTGGAATGGAGGAGTCAGTTGAGGAGCAGCAACTACATCTGGATTTTCTCCAACAGTTGCTTCATCTGCTTTTGGATGCTCCATAGTTTCTGATATAGCTGGCTCTGCCTCTTCTTTCATTGCTTTCGTCTCCGTCACTGAAAGGCCACTAGCTTCTGGAACGACCAACTCTTCGGCTTCTTCTTTTGGGACAAAGGCTGGCGCAGCCACATCAAATTGAGGCGCACCCTCTACGGGAGTATGTTTCATAAATTGTTCTTGATCTTTCTCGGACATTTCGAATTCTCCTTTTTATTCTTCTCTTCTACTATAACATAAAACCAAGCAAGGACCAACTCCTGTCTTGATGGACTAAAAAAGATCGGAGAGATATCCGACCTTTTAGATGCTTATCTTAAAATTTCTTGCGAAGGGAGACAATAGCAATTCCTGCAAGTGAGAGCAAGCCCAATGTTGCCAAAACGACACCTGTTTCTTGACCTGTTTTTGGCAATAAACGGCCAACTACAGATTTGCTTGAGTCGCTTGAATTTGAGGAAGAACTAGAAGAAGAACTTGAGCTCGATGAAGAAGTTGAACTTGAGGAGCTTGAAGATGAGCTGCTTGAAGATGAGCTCGATGAGCTACTTGAGCTAGAAGAGGAACTACTTGAGCTAGAAGACGAACTGCTTGAGCTACTTGAACTTGAGGATGGGCTTGTTGTACTTGGTGAAGTCGACCCATCTGTACCAGGACTTTTATAGCCTGTAATGAAATTACGATAAATTGGGTTTGAACTTTCAAGTGAATCCACCATCAAGCGTCCTGACCCATCATAAGCAAGGGACACTGTTACTTCCCCTTCTCCATTATCCAACTGTTTGAAGCGACCATCATCTTTTGTAGTTTGACGAATGTAGAGTTTAACAGTTCCAGAATTCAGTCCAGAGAGATCCACGTCATCAAATTCGATCGTCCCATCAGCTGTATTTTGCCCTTTAGCAACGGTCTCTTCTTCGCCACCTTCAGATTTGTAGATCAATGCAAATTGGTAGGCTCCTGCATCATGCGCACTTTCTTTCTTGCCTTCACGCGCTCCCACTACATCGACACGACCTGTTTTCAATTTCAAAGAAAGCTGATTCGATTCGAAACCTTCATATGTTGGGTTTTGAACAAGGTCTAGCTGACCATTTTTGTACTCATAAATCGCAGCTTTTGTATTCGCAGAAACTGGGTGAGCAATAGCCATACCACCAAGCATAGATGAAAGTAACAAGAATTTAGCCAAGTTATTTTTCATAATTTTCATTCCTTTTTCAAATATTTTCATTCATTTTATATTTTATAATATGAAACGACAAATGACAACTTTTATGTTCAAATAACTTTTTATATTAAAGGATTTGAGTATAAAATCCGTGCCGTTAGCTATCGCCTAGCTAGAAAGCCTGCATCATCAGTATTTTAGAAATGATATTAGCAAATGATTAAGAATAATAACTAATTAGTGTTTTTATAATTGGATCTAAGGGGAAAGTTTATGAAATTATTTTACAAGTAAAAAAACGACCTCTTGCGAAGTCGTTTTGTCTATTGATTAAAGACGAGCGTTGAGTTCTGCTCCAAGTTCTTCAAATCCTGGTTTACCAAGAAGGGCAAACATATTTTTCTTGTAGGCTTCAACACCTGGTTGGTCAAATGGGTTGATTGCATTCAAGTAACCTGAAAGGGCGATGGCCAATTCGAAGAAGTAGATGGCATAACCAAGAGTGAAGGCATCTTGCTCAGGAAGAGTTACGTACATGTTTGGTACATCACCGTCTGTGTGGGCAAGAAGAACACCGTCAGTTGCTTTTTTGTTTACAAAGTCAACGTCTTTTCCTTGAAGGTAACCAAGTCCGTCAAGGTCTTCTTCCAAAGTAGGGATGATCACGTTCTTACGTGGTTTGTCCACACGGACAACTGTTTCAAACATGATACGAGTTCCTTCTTGGATAAATTGACCCAATGAGTGCAAGTCTGTTGAGAAGTTAGCTGAAGTTGGGTAGATTCCTTTTTGGTCTTTCCCTTCTGACTCACCAGCCAATTGTTTCCACCATTCTGAGAAGTATTGAAGTGATGGCTCGTAGTTGACCAAGATTTCAGTTGCATAACCTTTACGGTATAGGATGTTACGAACAGCTGCGTATTGGTAAGCTTCGTTTTCAGAAAGTTTGTCTGAAGTGTATTCTTTACGGGCAGCGTTCGCACCTTCCATAAGGGCTTTGATATCTGCACCTGATGCAGCGATTGGAAGCAATCCAACTGCTGTCAAGACTGAGAAACGTCCACCGATATCATCTGGAACTACAAATGTTTCCCAACCGTTAGCATCTGCTTCAACCTTAACTGCACCTTTTTGGCGGTCAGTAGTTGCATAGATACGTTTGTTTGCTTCTTCTTGACCGTATTTCTTCACCAAGAGTTCTTTGAAGACACGGAAAGCGATGGCTGGTTCAGTTGTTGTACCTGATTTAGAAATCACGTTTACTGAGAAGTCTTTGTCTGCTACGTACTCTACCAAGTCAGCAAGGTAAGTAGATGAGATTGAGTTCCCAGCGTAAAGAATTTGTGGAGCTTTGCGTTCTTCTTTTGTTTGCAAGTTTGCAAAGTGGTGGTTCAAGAAGTCAATAGCTGCTTTGGCTCCAAGGTATGACCCACCGATACCGATCACGACCAAAACATCGCTGTCTGATTTGATTTGTTCAGCAGCTTTCAAGATGCGGTCAAATTCTTCGCGGTCGTAATTTTCAGGAAGGTCCAACCAACCCAAGAAGTCGCTACCAGCACCTGTTCCTTTACGGATCAATTCATCAGCTGCAGTCACTTGTGGTTGCATGTAATCCACTTCATGTGGGGCAACAAATTTACCCAAAACTTTTGAGTAGTCAAATTTAATATGAGACATGTTATTCCTCCAAAATTTCTTCTTCTCTATGATATCGCTTTACTGGGATTTAATCAAGGGAAACCATCCTGTAAAACGTTTTCATTTGCTAATTTTTTTATTTTCACAAATCAAGCAACGACGCAATAGCAATCGTTTGCATATTTGCACTATTTTTGGCTAGATAATCAAAAAAAGAAGCTTCTCACGAAACTCTATTTTTTCTCTTTTATTCTATGAATAAGAAAGTCATTTCTACATGACTCTGGTGAGTGATAGCCCTCACGTCGCTTCGCTCCTCAGGATCAATATCTCTAAGCTCGGTCGCGCCTTACAGGCTAATTTCATTTACGCTATAGCCCTCACGTCGCTTCGCTCCTCAGGATCAATATCTCTAAGCTCGGTTGCGCCTTATAGGCTAATTTCATGTTACGCTATAGCCCTCACGTCGCTTCGCTCCTCAGGATCAATATCTCTAAGTTCGGTTGCGCCTTACAGGCTTACCTCACTAAGAGCTATAGAAAAAGAGCACACAGTTCACTTCGCTTAGGGCTGCTGGATTCCTCCCCTGACCCGCTTCACGCAGAACTGTTGCTCCGATAGGTATTATATCATAATTTGTTCGATTTGCAAAGGTCCGGTTTTTATTCTTGTGTTTCGGCCTTGGCTGCGAGCTTGGCTTGTTTTTTTCGTTCTCGGCCTTGGCGGAAGAAGGTCTGCATGATGGTTGCACATTCTGCTTCCAAGATTCCTGTTTCCACTTCCACCCGGTGATTAAGACGTTCATCTGTCAAAATATCATAGAGGCTTCCTGCTCCACCAAACTTCTGATTGGTCGCCCCGTAAATCACCTGGGGAATCCGAGCTAGACCAATGGCACCACTACACATGACACAGGGCTCAATCGTGACAAAAAGCGTCGTATCCAGCAGGCGCCAGCTATTTTCACGCTGATTGGCCTCCTCGATCGCCATGATTTCCGCATGCATGACCGCTCGTTGCAATTCCTCTCGTGCGTTGTGGCCACGTCCAATGATCTCACCGTCTTTGACAATGACACAGCCAATCGGTATTTCCTCATGGGCCAAGGCAATCTCCGCCTCCTTCAGGGCTTCCCTCATAAACATCGCTTTTTCCTCTATCGTGTAGTCCATCTCTTCCTTCTTCCTTTTAGTTTCTTTGTTCATTATACCATAGGCAGCTTACGACTCACAAAAAAAGCCGCCGATTGGGCGACTCTTATGGGAGATTATTATGAAAAAGTTTAGGAGGTTTAAACAAAGTTAGGAGGTCTTTGTTTATGCTTCTAGTATAGCTGGCCTATCTTAAATAAAGCTTAAGTTCTCTGAGTATTGATGATTTTGGAAATATCACCACTTAGAATCTCAAAAATATCTGACAAATTGCTGGCTTACTACTATCCGCTTTGTCGCAGAACCAACTATTGTGGCATCGCTCATCCTTTACGTAACTCAAGGATTTGGTCATAGCGCTCTTCTTCATCAATATGATGGGCTATTTCTAGTACCGTGATCGGCAAAGAAAAGATTAGGTCTCTAACCAGACGACTATTTTTTTCGTCCAAAGCTGATGTCACTTCGTCCGCTAATAAAATATCCTTCTCGCGTAAGAGAAAACGAGCCAACTCTAATCTGACACGCTGACCTCCTGAAATGTTTTCACCATTATTATGAATTTCTACATTCAAAATATCCTGAAATTCATCTATTAAGCCAACTCGGTCCAATACCTCCAATAATTCATGGTCCTGAAAAGGCTGACCAAAAGTTAGATTATAGCGGATAGTATCGTTAAACAGGAAGGGATGCTGGCTAATTAAACCGATATTCCCTTGGAAATGACTCGTTATTTGATTTCCATCATACTGAACGAAAATGTCACCCTCATCACATACTTCTTCTCCTAAAATCAAGCGAAAAAGAGTCGTCTTTCCAGACCCGCTCGGTCCTTTGATTAAGACCTTCTGACCTACTGAAATCGTCGCCGTCAAATCAGAAAAAAGCTGACGTTCAGCAAAACTTTTTGAAATATGATTTAAGCGCAACGATTCGAGATTTTCAACAAATTGATCCTTTGTCTCTTCGAAATCAGGTTCTTCCTCGATAATCTTAAACAGGCGGTTCGCAGTCGGCAAGGCACCTTGGAGATTGGCTGCACTGTACATCAGAGTTTGGATCGGTTCTACCAGCATCCCCGCAGCAACATACATAGAGATGAGGCTTGTAATAGAAATAGAATTTCCCTGTAAACTCAAATAAAAGCCTAAAGCAAGAGGAACAACCTGACTAAAAAAGACCATAAATCCATTAAAGAAAAAAATAATATTATGTGTGAAACAAAATCTTTGGATGGCTTTTTGATATTCTCCGTTTAAATCATTCACGCGCTCTTCATTCAGCCTCATGGCCTGATTAATCCGTAAGGTTTGGCTGCCTTGCATACTATCCGAGACAAGCCCATGTAATTTCGTTCTAAGCTTGGACCAGCTGTCTCCCGAATCTTGTAAACGACGATTCATGATGAACTGAGGAATAGGTCTCATAATCGTAAAAATGACAAAAATAAGTCCTAAGAGAAAATTTTGTGAAACAATATAAATGGCTGTAACAAGGGCGACAAATCCCCAACTCACCATAACATTTATATTTTCCAAATAATTATCGCCCACATATTCCATATCTTGAGTTAGCAGACTAACTTTTTCATCATTGGAAAATTTAGGATTCAATATGACTTTCTTAAATAAAAGGGCACGGACACTTTTGTTGATTTCTCTTCGGAATATATTGTGCGAATGGTTTGAAAACAGCATCAGACTATAAATAACAAGATAGACAGACAAACCAAATAAAACAAAATTGAGAATTTTTCCATAAGAAAGGCCGTCTTGATCTAACTTCAAGGCCTTCGTTAAAATCAGAGGTTGCGCCAACACCAAACCACTATTCACAATACGCCCTAAAAAAATAGGAAAAAGATACTTCTTATCAATGTACTTATAAATATTTCTCATAATTATCATCCATCAAAATAGAGGGCTAGCACAACCCTCTTCTCTAATTTATTTAAAATCGTGATTATTTACAATCACAATTATAGTTAAATACTCTAGGTTTAGCATTCATTTTGTCATCGAATTTGTTATTCACTTTAACCTTCACCGAAAATTACAATCTCCATGTGTCAAAATTGTTAGTTCCAATAATTCAGCATCTGTATCGCTTATTTTAGATAGATACTTTTCGACCTCATACTCACCCTCACTTAAATATTTATTTTTATCAAGATAAGCATGAAACTCTTTCCTAATCACATCATTGCTGTCGACTACTCTATTCAATTCATTCGTAAGAAAAAATGAATGATTGGTTTTAGTATTAAAATACAACGTACCATCATCAGTACTATATTTTAATATATATCGTGACAAATTCATATTATCACCTCTTAATCTGTGTGACTTAACGTACAGTAAGTATACACCGATAGAAATATTAAATAAAGCAATATTCAGCAGATTAGAAAAGTTCCAACTTTTAATATTTTGGAAAAGGTTATCCTATAAAAGCTGCAATTTCGCCAACTTCTTGAGCAATATAGGTGGCGCCGGCTTCTTCCAATTCTTCCCTGCTTCCAAAGCCATAAAGGACACCGATAGAATCAAGCTTTTGCGCTTGAGCGCCAAGCACATCGTGCTCCCTGTCTCCAATCATGATGGTATGCGCCAAATCTGTAATCCCATTTTGCTCCAAGGCATACTGGATAACATCGCTTTTTTTACTACGTTTTCTATCCATGGTCGCACCAGCGACAAAGTCAAAATAATCATACAAACCAAAGTGTTTGAGAATTTGAATGGAAAATTCTTCAGGCTTTGACGTAGCTACAATCAACTGTTTGCCAGCCTGCTTGAGAGAAGCCAGCAAGTCAGGAACGCCTAGATAGACCTCATTTTCATAAAGGCCTTTTTCGGAAAAATACTCATGATAGTAGTCAATGGCCTTTAAACATTCTTCCTTAGAAAATCCATAAAAGCGCTCAAAAGACTCCTGCAAGGGCGGACCGATGAAAACTCTCAATGCTTTCTTGTCTGGCACTTGAATCCCATATTTTCCTAAGGCATAGGCCACCGAGTTGGTAATCCCTAGTTCTGAATTGGTCAAGGTGCCGTCTAGGTCAAATAAAATCGTTTGATACATTTTTTCCTCTTTCTGCTTTCAAAAAGAGGCTGGGACAAAAGTCCTAGCCTCTCAATTGTCTTTGGATTGTCGAGCAAGACGCAGTGGTTGAGTGGGCTCTACTACGCTGATTTCATCAGCTTTTACAGCCCTACTCAACTGTGCGGAGGTGGGACGATGAAATCGAATTCTAACGAATGACCGATTTCTGTCTCACTCTCTTTTTTAAATTATTTACTTGACCAGACACTTTCAAGGATATTGGTTTGGTCACGATCTGGTCCGACTGAGAAGGTTGAAATGCGCACACCAACCAATTCACCGATCCGGCGGACATAGTTGCGGGCATTTTCTGGAAGCTCATCCAAGTGGCGCACACCGGTGATGTCTTCTGACCAACCTGGCAATTCTTCATAGATTGGTTTGCAACGTTTGAGTTGCTCCAAGCTGGCTGGATAGTGATCAATGCGTTCGCCATCTAAGTCGTAGGCCACACAGATTTTCACTGTATCCAAGCCTGATAGAACGTCGATCGAGTTCAAGCTTAGGTTAGTAATTCCTGAAACACGACGGCTATGGCGCATGACAACTGAGTCAAACCAACCGACACGACGTGGACGACCTGTTGTTGTCCCATACTCATGACCGACTTCACGGATCCGATCCCCCACTTCATCAAAAAGCTCCGTAGGGAATGGTCCATCACCAACACGGCTGGTATAGGCTTTACATACACCGACAACCTTGTCGATCTTACTTGGGCCGACACCTGATCCGATGGTCACCCCACCTGCAACAGGGTTTGATGAAGTAACAAATGGATAAGTTCCTTGGTCGATATCCAACATAACCCCTTGGGCTCCTTCAAAGAGCACGCGCTTGCCGTTATCCAAAGCATCGTTCAAGATGACAGAAGTATCGGTTACATATTGTTTGATTTGTTGACCATATTCATAGTATTCTTCGAAGATATCGTCAAATGAAAGAGCCTCTGCATCATAGAGTTTGGTAAATTGACGGTTCTTTTCTTCCAAGTTGATACGAAGTCGTTCTGCAAAGACGTCACGGTCCAAAAGGTCCGCAATCCGGATTCCCACACGCGCTGCCTTGTCCATGTAGGCTGGGCCAATCCCTTTAATCGTCGTTCCGATCTTGTTGTCTCCTTTAGATTCTTCTTGGAGACGGTCCAATTCGATATGGTAAGGAAGGATAACATGGGCGCGGTCTGAAATGCGCAAACTGTCCGTTGTCACACCTTCTTCATGAAGATAAGCCAACTCTTTGACCAATGATTTAGGGTTGACCACCACGCCGTTTCCGATGACAGAGATCTTTTCAGGGAAGAAGATACCAGAAGGAATCAAGTGCAACTTGAACTTTTTGCCGTCGATTACGATGGTGTGCCCGGCATTGTCCCCACCTTGATAGCGAGCAATGACTTCTGCATTGGCTGATAGGAAGTCTGTAATCTTCCCTTTTCCTTCATCACCCCATTGGGTTCCTACTACAACAACTGATGTCATAATTCTTTTTCATATACCATAGATAGTTGCCTATCTATGCCTTTCTTCAAACTAAGGGCAGGAGTCTCACCTGCAAGTTTGTCTTACACTCTATTATAAGCAATTTTTAATGTTTTTTCAAGATCCACTCAGCTATCGTTTATTTTTCTCCTTCCTTTTTAAACCAACTTCTCTATGAAACTCGTCTTTTACTTGGAAATTGCTTCTTTCTAAAAATAACGTTCGGAATTTTCTTTTCTTCCTGTCCTTCTTCTGAAACGACTGATTTTCGGAATTCTCCTTGTCCCCACTTTGCTTGATTTGTGCTAAAATAGTAGGTATGGACAAAATTATTAAAACTATCTCAGAAAGCGGCGCTTTTCGTGCCTATGTACTAGACAGTACAGAAACTGTACGAACAGCCCAAGAAAAACATCATACACAAGCTAGCTCCACGGTCGCACTTGGCCGTACCCTCATTGCCAGTCAAATCTTGGCAGCAAACGAGAAAGGAGATACTAAAATTACGGTCAAAGTCCTTGGGACTAGCTCACTCGGAGCCATCATCACCGTGGCAGACACCAAGGGAAATGTTAAAGGCTACGTACAAAATCCTGGAGTGGATATCAAGAAGACAGCAACTGGTGAAGTCCTGGTGGGACCATTTGTCGGAAACGGAGAATTCCTGGTCATCACTGACTATGGTACGGGCAATCCTTATAACTCCATGACCCCTCTTGTCACAGGTGAAATCGGAGAAGACCTGGCCTTTTATCTGACGGAAAGCCAACAAACACCTTCTGCAGTTGGACTCAATGTTCTGTTGGATGACGAAGACAAGGTCAAGGTGGCTGGTGGTTTCTTGCTTCAGGTCTTGCCAAATGCCAAGGAAGAAGAAATCGCGCGCTTTGAAAAACGCATCCAAGAAATGCCTGCTATTTCAACACTTTTGGAATCTGAAGATCATATTGAAGCTCTTCTTTCTGCTATCTATGGGGATGAACCTTTCAAACGCCTCTCTGAAGAAGAACTTCGCTTCCAGTGCGACTGCAACCGTGAGCGCTTTTTGAACGCTTTAGCAAGTCTGCCAGCTAGTGATCTAGAAGAGATGAAAGATGAAGATCACGGTGCAGAGATTACCTGCCAATTCTGCCAAACACACTACCACTTTGACGAAAATGACTTGGAGGAACTCA
This sequence comes from Streptococcus mobilis, assembly GCF_059727625.1. Taxonomy (NCBI): domain Bacteria; kingdom Bacillati; phylum Bacillota; class Bacilli; order Lactobacillales; family Streptococcaceae; genus Streptococcus; species Streptococcus mobilis. Next base: position 298,408 of record NZ_AP041823.1, on the reverse strand, counting down.
TTCGTGACAAATCTTAATACGCCATTTATGATCGGGGATGTCGAAATCCCTAACCGTACCGTCCTAGCCCCAATGGCCGGAGTGACCAACTCAGCTTTCCGGACCATTGCCAAAGAACTGGGGGCAGGGCTCGTTGTGATGGAAATGGTCTCTGACAAGGGAATCCAGTACAACAATGAAAAGACGCTTCACATGCTCCATATCGATGAAGGAGAAAACCCTGTATCGATCCAACTCTTTGGAAGTGACGAAGATAGCCTGGCACGCGCAGCTGAATTTATCCAAGAAAATACCAAGACCGATATCGTCGATATCAACATGGGTTGCCCGGTGAATAAAATCGTCAAGAACGAGGCTGGTGCGATGTGGCTCAAGGACCCAGACAAGATCTACTCCATCATCAATAAGGTTCAATCCGTCCTCGATATCCCCCTCACTGTTAAAATGCGGACGGGTTGGTCGGATCCTTCCCTAGCAGTTGAAAATGCCCTTGCTGCTGAAGCCGCAGGTGTCTCTGCCCTCGCCATGCATGGACGGACTCGAGAGCAAATGTATACGGGTCATGCGGACCTTGAGACCCTTCACAAGGTTGCACAGGCCCTAACTAAGATTCCATTTATCGCGAACGGAGATATCCGTACGGTTCAAGATGCCAAACAACGGATCGAAGAAGTCGGTGCTGATGCGGTCATGATTGGTCGCGCTGCTATGGGCAATCCTTATCTCTTCAACCAAATCAATCACTACTTTGAAACAGGAGAAATTCTGCCTGATTTGACTTTTGAAGACAAGATGAAGATCGCTTACGAACACTTGAAACGCTTGATCGATCTCAAAGGTGAGCACATTGCCGTTCGTGAATTCCGCGGACTTGCCCCTCACTACCTTCGTGGAACCTCTGGCGCAGCCAAACTCCGCGGAGCCATCTCGCAAGCTAGCACTCTAGCAGAGATTGAAGAACTTCTTCAATTAAAAGCATAGGAACACAAAAAACAGGACCTCGCATGAGGTCCTGTTTTTATAGATTATCTGTTTGCAGGCCGAGTTGTTTGACTCTGGCGGTGTAGTAGGTCATGATCAAAAAGAGGTTCACTGTGATCAGCCAGATGGCCCATTGGTGAATGAAATGCATGAGGATGGCGACACTAATAGCTCCCGCAACAAAGCTTCCAACAACAATCCCGTAATTCATCGCCTGTCTGCGATACTCGACCAAATTCCCCTCACCTCGAGCGATTCGGTACAAGGCTGTCAACATCTTGCGGTAATTACCGGAAGTCATAAAGATCACATAAGGGTGGTTTTCAATCAAGCTCCCTGTAAAGGTCAACATCATCATCCCTGTTCCAAAAGCAATAAAGGGGACTTCGATGGGCGGTATAACAGATACCAAGGGAATTAGAAGCGTCACCACAAATAAAGGAAGCAACATCTTGGTCCGCCAAAAGGCTGTCTTGCGATATTCTTTGATATGGAGGGCAACCAGAAAGCCGATCGAGAAAAATATAATAGATGAAAAACGCATGATGGTATTTTCAACACGAGGATCGTGCCAATCAGCGATAAGGAGTAAGAGGTTCCCAGTTTGTGTTGCGACCAAACTCCGGTAGTGCATGTGGCAAAAGACATCGAGACCTCCTCCGATAAAACCAAGCAGAGCCCCCATCAGTCGTGTATTTTGTGGTAAAATTATTTTTTCTTCCATAGTCTTGTCCCTTGTGGTTTCAATTATTTTTATTATACCACTTTGCACCATAGCTGAGTATTGAAAATCAATCACAACCACTCATCAAACAAGTGGTTTACATCAAGATCATCAATAATTAGAGTTTTCCTATCACAGTATAGTGCTAAGAGAATCCTAATTCATAACTTTCGTAGTTCGTGAAAGAAAGTTCAAAATAAGTCCGTTGTCCTATCTTCTTTTTTCATGGTAGTGACCTCTTAAAAACATTGTTTGCCTTCTTTAAAGAGTTGATAGAGAGTATAGATATAAATGAGACTAAAAATAATACAGATGGTTAGAAATAGGAGATATCTCCAATCCATAGAATTCGTTATCAGTTGTGGGAGAGATACGAGGATAAAGCAGAGAGATGCGTTCAAGAAGCGTATTTTTTTTGATGTGATTTTCTGAAATCTTTGTCCCTTATTCAAGACTGGAAGAACTAAAAGGAAAATGATCAGAAAAGGACGCGTAACTTGGCCATAGACTAGGAAAAAGGTAACAAAGATGCTAACTAAAATATGACTGAAGATTAAAGTTTGTAATGATTTCATAAGCTTCCTCCTAATCGTCGTCTTGATCATTTTTGGCTTTTCGAATGCGAAGCCAGACGATAATTTGCATCACCAATCCGAAGAAGAAAGCTGCGAAAAGGATTGATATAAAATGACCTAGATTGAAAAGATAGGTAAAATAGTTCTTGCTATTATCCGTTAAGACATTGAGAAGTGGTATTCCAAAGAACATAAAAACTCCATAGAGCAGACCAGCTTTAAGACCAGGGTAGCGCAATTGTTTGCTTTCTTTTTGGCTCAACATATCAGGATCAATAGCAGTAATACCTGTTTTTTTAGTTTGAGTGCTGACATAGATAGCACAAACCATAGAAACCAGAAGGATAATGATTGGATAACCAAAAGCGACAACCTGAGGATACTTATAAGCAAGGACAAAGGGAATGAGATTGCCAAATATCATCAGGTAAAAGAGGACCATAAAGACCTTATTTCCAATGCGATCTGCCTCGCGTCGTTTGTGTTCATCAAGTGGTCCAGAAATGCCATATGTGCGTTTAATCAGTTTTTCAGTAAAAGTTTCTTGTTTCATTTTCTTTTTCCTTTTTGTTAAAAATCATCTTCCCAAAAGAGACTATTAAGGTCTGTTTGGAGGGTACGAGCGAGATTGAGACAGAGTTCCAGGGTCGGATTGTACTTGTCGTTTTCAATCATGTTGATGGTTTGCCTTGAGACACCGATATCCTTAGCAAGTTCGAGTTGAGACATGCCCAATTCCTTGCGGAATTCTTTCACACGGTTCATGTTTCCTCCTATTCAATGAATGTCGCATATATTTGACTATAGTATAGTATTCTGAATATAAAATGTCAACTATTTTTGACATATTTTTAAATATTTCTTACTAGAACAAAAAAATGAGGCTGGGACAAAAGTCCTAGCCTCTCAATTATTTTTGGATTGTTGAGCAAGACGCAGTGGTTGAGTGGGCTCTACTACGCTGATTTCATCAGCTTTTACAGACCCACTCAACTGTGCGGAGGTGGGACGACGAAATCGAATTCTAACGAATTACCGATTTCTGTCCCACTCTCATTTCCGGAAAGAACGCGACTCTACCTACTGTTTTAAGCGATAGGTCTTGCGCGGTTTTTTCTTAGGTACCCGCTTGACACCCACTTCTTCCACGAATTCTCCGAATTTTACGAGGAAGTTATTGCTAACGATGGGGCGTCCTGGATTGATCAGGTTAACCAACTCCGTCGCTTCATAGACGGTGAAGGGCTCCTCTAACAGATAGAGGAAGGTTGGATTCCAATCCAGACGCCCCTGAATCCGCTTGATCGATTCTTGAATAATCTGGTAGTGGTCAAAGGCAAAATCAGAAGCAGCTAAGGGTTCTCCATCAAGCAAACACTGTGACTGTTTGAAATCGACATCGAGAAAAACGACTTCCTTGGCATCGTCCCCTGCGTGGGCTAAGTCTACTGCTTCTGCTGGCAGATAGACCAGATGGGCAATGGTAATGACCCAGCCTCTGGGGTCCCGCCCAGGGGTGGAAACGGTCATGAGCTGCTCCACCTTATTCACTGGCAGATCGAGCCCAACTTCTTCTCTGACTTCTCGGATGCAGGCATGGGTCGCATCTTCATCCTTGTTCACAAAGCCCCCCACCAAGGCGAGGCGGTGTTGATAAGGGTGGGCCTTGCGGCGAATGGCTAAGAGCTTGAGCTTGCCTTCAACAAAACAGTAAGCTACCATGTCCGCTGTGACACTTGGAGTTTCATAAGTCGGCAGGTCTTGCTCCTTGTACCACTTGAGAAAGTCTGCTTCACTAGCGGCCGTCTCAAAATACTCTTTCTCCGTCATTCCTGCTGGAATTGAGAGACTTGCCATCTAAGCCACCTCCTTCTTGAGGGCTTTGGTCCATTGGTACCAGCCCACTAGACTATTGAGGGTGTAAACCCAGTACATCCCTTGAATGTGAAGACTCTGATCCCACCAGAGATAGATACTAAAGACGTTGGTCGCAATCCAGAAGATCCATTGCTCCCGGTAAAGGCGGGTCATTAGGAGCTGGCCGACCCCATTGGTCGCATCGGTGATACTATCACGGAAAGGGCGAGCGCTATGGATACTCTGATACGCGAAGCCCATACCAATCCAAATCACAGCACACAAGGCCAAGTAGCGCATCCACTCAATCAAGTTCAATTTCTTGGCTTCAAAGTGAGATTCTTCGACCTTACCTTGATCATTGATCCGATTAGAGAGCCAAACATAAAGGCCGATTGGTTGCATGATGAAGAAATAAAGAGTTGTCAGAACTTCCCCGTAGAAGTTCTTATTGAGGGCTAAAACGAGGTAGATCGCTGAATTCACTGCTCCAAAAAGGTAGTTACTCGCACGTCCTTCGGCAACCAGGATAACACAAACAATGCCTGTCCAAGAGGCAAACAGTCCCAGCCAATCATGCTGTCCTGTCCGATTGGTCCATTCTAAGAAGAAGGGAACACTGGAAAGAAGCAGGAGATAGATCCATTGAAAGGCTGTGCGTCCTACAAAAAGGTCCTTCCACAGGAGTTTCATAATATTGACAAAGCCTTGCTTTTTCGCTTCTTGGTGAACATTTCTAAAGTCTTGGCTAAAAGTTGCGAATTTTTCAGATAGGTTTTTCATAAGCTGCTCCTTAGTCGGCTTGGTAGATGGCATCGATCACCTTCTTGGCTTCTTCGTAGTTGCCGAGGTAGTCTGATGCGAGGAAAGTAGTCGGAATGTTTCCTAGGTATTGCTGGCGCAATTGGTCCAGGTAATTTGAAAAGCTGGTGCGGATCTTTTCATCAGCCATGGTCATATCTCGGAAACCATCATTGACATAAGAGCCGATCGGCTGTACAAAGAGGATCAAATCCCATTTTTCTTTGGACAAAATACTAACAAAGAGGTTGTCAAAGGTATCGGTCATGCTGGTATCCTGGCCTTCGACTTCCATGTAGTAGTCGTAGTAACCCTTGGTCACCAGGGAATTGGTATCTGCGATGACTAGGCCTCGATTGGCACTACTATCGATGAGCTTAGAGGTTTGATCATACTGTCCTAAGAGTAGGTAATAGTAATCTTTTGGCGTGAGCTCATCATCTCGAACATTGTTCTTGATCTGGTATTCACGTGCATACTCAAGACTAACAGGTGCATCGTAAAAGCGAGCCAAGTCCTTTGCAAGGGTCGTTTTCCCGTTGCTGGCGCTCCCCATGATCAAGACTTTTTTCGTGAACTGGCGACGGAAGGGCTGGGCAATGTATTTCCAGTATTTGCTTGGATTTTCCCGGATCATGGTAGCAGAGATCCCAAAGCGACGCTCTTCTAAGTGAACTTCAAACCCTCTAGCTTCCAACTCTTCCTTATAGGCTTTCTCCCCTACATAAAAGATCAACTCTTCTGTCTCTGTTTGATACTGGATGGTGTCAAGGGCTGTTTGTAACCAAGGCTCCCAGCCCAAAGGATAACGAGGAAGTTCTGTCTCATCTAGCTTATAGACTTGGGTCAACTCATCATTAGAGAAGGCTTCGCGGATATAACGGAAGCGTTTTTGTAAAGTCAACCCGACTTCTTCGCCACGATCCCCTTCATAACCAGATACGATGACACGAACGCGATCACACTGACGCTTGGCCCGCTGGATCAGGTCAATATGCCCTTGATGAAGAGGCGCAAAGGTTCCAAAAACCAGGGCAATTCTTTCTTTTTTCATATGAACTCCTTTTTATAATTTTTTATAAATAGATTTTCTTTATGTTTTTATTATAAACTATATTTTCCATCTGTCAATAGTTTTTTATAAAAAAATATATTTTTCTTCAAACCAACAAAAAAAGATCTGAAAAGAGAAGCTTATCCTTTCAGATCTTTCGAATTTTATTCACGAGTGAGGGAGTGGCTGACACCGTCTTTCAAAACCGTCACACTAGATACAGAGCCATCTTTTCCAACTACGATATCTAGAGTAGCCGCAGACCCATCGCCTGCTGAGAGATTAGCATGGTAATGGCCATCATCCAAGGTATAGTTATAAGCACTGATACCATAGGCTACGGGTTGGCCCCCAGGAAGTTGGATGGTCACTTGACCACCTTGGCCAATAGTGACTCCAGTGTCGCGTTTGTCAGACCAATTCCCAGCTGCTGCAGAGAAATCCCCTGCTGCTACAGAATAGACTCCCTTGTATTGGGCATTCTCCGTAGCAGAAGCTTGCTTCTTAGCATGGGCATGACCGTCTTCTAGACTTGGCAATTTTGCTTTCGCTGGTGTTGCTGGAGTGGCTACTTCTTTTGTTTCTTTTGTTTCTTTTGTTACGGGTGCTGCTGGTGTTGCTTCTTTGGCTGGAGCAGGTGTTTGACTAGCTGCAGCTTGGTTATTTTTGCTACCAACAGTATGACTTTCTTCTGATTTGCTATCAGAGGATGAAGAGGCAATCGGATCTTTACTAGTGATCACTTTTTTCTTAGAAGAAGAACTTGTTTGTTTAACCAGACTGGTCTTTGAACTACTTGCTTCTGTTGTCTTTTCTTCTTTATTCCCGCCACAAGCTCCTAGGAAAAGACTAGCTGTCAAAGCTAGGGCTGCTAGGGAAATGATTTTTTTGTTTTTCATAACAGAACCTCTTTTTGTAACATTTGTAATATTTTGTAACATTATTGTAACACTGTTATATGAGGCTGTCAATAGTTTCTCAAATATTTTTCTAATTTGAAAGAAGTTTTAAGTAAGTTCTAAACTTTAGCAAAAAAGAGGCTGGGACAAAAGTCCTAGCCTCTCAATTATTTTTGGATTGTCGAGCAAGACGCAGTGGTTGAGTGGGCTCTACTACGCTGATTTCATCAGCTTTTACAGCCCTACTCAACTGTGCGGAGGTGGGACGACGAAATCGAATTCTAACGAATTACCGATTTCTGTCCCACTCTCTCCTCATTATTTATACACTTCTTGATAGAATTCGATCTTATCCCCTTTTTTAACGGTGGTTTCAGCAGCACCTTTTGGAGCCATTTCGCCATTGATCTTGTACATCCAGTAAAGACCTTTTGCTTCATCTTGGCTGTGACCGTCAATCGAGGTGATCATGCCATTTTTTTCTTCAATCTTGTAGTTGGCTTTGAGCACTTTCATAAGGTTGCTCTCTTCTGCTACTTTCAAGGTTTTCGATTGCGCTTTTTGACCTTCTGGCGTCACGCTAATCGTAATCGAAATTTCGTTTTTCTTGGCAACTTCTGTGCTAGAAGCTGTTGTTTGATGGTTTGTGCTATGAGACGAAGCGCAACTCGCTAAAAGAAGAGCTGCAAGTAAGGTCATCAAGCTAGAAATGTTTTTTTTCAACATAAAATCTCCTAAAGATTTGATAGATAATGGGATAGAAAATGATCGTCGACAGAGCATGGGCAAGGTTAAAACTAAAACCATTGACCAAAGCATAGGTCCACCAAGGAATATGGTACATCAAGGCATGAACACTATCGATCAAGACCCCATAAGCAAAGGACAGTAGGCCCACAAAAAGGATCTGAAGGACAAAGGGCAACCACTTGTAACTGATGCGCCAAATGAGCATCAAACAGCCAAAGGCGACAATCTGAAAGAACACAATCAAGCTCATCCCCAGGAAAAAGGCAGAGACAAACATGGTGATCATCATCACAAGAAAAGCAAAGTTATACCCTTCAAATATCACCAAGAGAAAAAAGATAGCAGAAATAGGTTGGACATTTGGGAAAGGGGCAAAAGCCTGACGTAGAGCGACACAAAGGGCCGCCAAAAGCGAAATACGGGTTAATCGCTGAAGCGTCATGACATCCTCCTAGACAATCTCGAACTTGATCGTTCCGGCTGTCGTTCCAACCTTGATCGTTTGTCCTTCTTGGGCTTGACCTTTCAGCAATAGCTCTGCTAACTGATCTTCCACTTCGGTCTGCAAGACACGACGCAGTGGGCGAGCTCCCATTTCTGGATCATAGCCTTTGGTTGCTAGCAACTTGAGCGCTGAAGGCTGGAATTTGAGGGTTATGCCTTGTTCTGCCAAGGTCGCAATGAGCGGTTTGACCATGACTTTCACCACCTGTTGCATGTCCTCGCTTGAGAGGCTATGGAAGACCACCTTTTCATCAATCCGGTTGATAAACTCTGGACGATAGGTCTTCTTCAACTCTTCAAACATGCGTTTTTCCATATTGGCTTGGTCAAAGCGGATATCTTTGGCACCAAAGCCAACTGTCTTATCATCCCGAAGGGCTGTTGCTCCCAGGTTTGAGGTCATGATGATAATGGTATTGGAGAAGTCGATCTTCCGGCCTTTGCTATCGGTTAAGACCCCGTCATCCAAGACTTGTAAAAGGACATTAAAAATGTCTGGATGGGCTTTTTCCACCTCATCAAATAAGAGAACTGAATACGGTTTGTTGCGGACTTTCTCGGTCAACTCGCCTCCTTCTTCGTAGCCCACATAGCCTGGAGGGGCTCCGTTGAGGCGACTCGCCGCGAATTTTTCCATGTACTCACTCATATCAAAACGGATGAGGGCCGATTCATCATCAAACAGAACCTCCGCCAAAGCTTTGGCTAACTCTGTTTTTCCGACACCGGTAGGTCCTAGGAACATGAAAGAACCGATCGGACGTTTATTGCTACGGATACCTGATTGATTGCGTCGAATAGCCCGACTGATACTCGAAACGGCTTGGTCTTGACCAATCACGCGCTTGTGCAATTCTGTTTCTAAGTTGAGGTACTTCTTGGCATCGGTTTGAGTCAGTTTTTGAGTTGGAATACCAGATAATTGGCTCAAAGTCACCAAGACATCTTGGTCAGTGACTTCTTTTTTGTAGACAACGGGAGCAGCCTCTACTTCTAAGAACTGGGCTGCTTTCTTCCACTTGCCATCCATCAAGGCCCGATCCAAGGCGGTCAACTCTTCTTTTACGTGACCGTTGGAATCGCGGTTTTGTACGGTAGCTGCCGCTTCATCCAAGAGATCAATGGCTGAATCTGGCAATTGACGACTGGTCAAATAGCGGTGGGCATATTTGACAGCTGTTTCGATCGCTTCATCGGTAATGGTCACATGATGGTGGTCCTGATAGGTCTCTTTCAAGCCTTGGAGAATTTGGATGCTATCTGCAACACTTGGCTCTTCAATGGTGACTTTCGCAAAACGCCGAGAGAGGGCTGCATCTTTTTCGATATGCTTTTGGTACTCATCTTGAGTCGTTGCTCCAACTGTACGCAAGGTTCCCCGTGCCAGGGCTGGTTTTAGAATATTGGCTGCGTCTAAGGTCGAATCAATACCGGATCCTGACCCCATAATGGTATGCAGTTCATCGATAAAGAGAATCACGTGACCGTCTTCTTCGATGTCCTGGATGATATTGTTCATCCGTTCTTCAAAGTCCCCACGGAAGCGCGTCCCTGCAACGACATTCATGAGATCCAATTCTAAGACACGCATCTGTGCGATTTCAGCTGGAACATTGCCACTAGCGACACGCTGAGCCAGACCTAAGGCAAGGGCGGTTTTTCCGACCCCTGCTTCTCCCACCAATACAGGATTGTTCTTCGTCTTGCGGCTGAGGATTTGGATCATGCGTGAAATCTCTGCATCCCGACCAATCACAGGCTCGAGCTGGCCGGCACGCGCCATTTCTGTCAAATCACGAGTATAATCTTCAAGACCTCCACTGGTGCTTGGGGGCATGCCCATCATATTTCCCATGGTTTGGCGGTTAGGATTTTGGGCCCGATAGAGGCTCCGAATGGCTTTGATATCATTCTTATCCCAGCCTGCCTTGTCCTCAAGATTCTTTCGAAGGGAGGCAATAGGAACTCCCTTGTCTTGCTCTGTAAAGGCAAAGCCGGCAAACTCCATGACTTGGCTCGCCAAGGTCCCACGGTCTGCTAGAAGAGAGAGGAGCACATGCTCTGTTCCCAAGGCCTTGGCATGAAGGACCTGGGCAATCTCTCTTGCGTGTTTCATAATGGCTTCCATCCGATATGAAAATGGGAAGATTTCATACCGATTGTCGCTTTGAAAAGTTTGGCCTGTAATATGCTCCGCTGCATCCTGAAACTCATCGATCTGCATAGGATAATCGTTAAGTACAGAACCTGCCACGCTATAGGGATTATTGGCCATAGCCGTCAGGAGATGCCAAGTATCTAAGGTATGCCCCTGATAGTGGCCTGCTAGTATTTGGGCCGCTTCTATACTTTCTAACAGTGCTGTTGAATAGTTCATCTAGTCGGTATTTCCTTTTCTATCTACTTGTTGAATAATTTTTTTCAGCATCGTTGCTCGTAGGATGAGAGCATCTCGGCCTAGGACTTCATCGGAGGTTGTCGCAAGCAAGAGCTGAGTCTCACGTCTTGTCAATAATTTTTCTTCATAGAGCATCTGGAGGATATCATTGAAGACCTGCTGGCTGATGGTCTCTCCAATATTGGCTGCCAAGTCTTGGAGCATCTGATGGTGATCTGAAAACTGGACCTTGCCAATGCGGATATAGCCCCCACCACCGCGCTTGCTCTCTACAATATAGCCTCGACTCTCGGTAAAACGAGTCTTAATGACATAGTTAATCTGACTGGGTACGACCTGAAAGACATCGGCTAACTCACTTCTTTTGAGCTCTGCCATGCCAGCTTGAGCCAGCAAGGCCTTAATATAAGCTTCAATGCTATCAGATGTGTTCTTATTTGCCATGATGCTCCTTTCTGGCTTGTTTTTTTTCTAGATGGATGCTCTGCTCTTTGGCCCATAAAAAATGGCCTTGGAGTGTTCCTTCTCATCATTGACCTTATTTGACTATTATACAATTTTTACGCCTGTAAATAAAGCAAAGACTCCATGGAAATAGGAATCTCTTAAGGAAGGGAGAAAAATAAAAGAGAGTGGGACAGAAATCGGTAATTCGTTAGAATTCGATTTCGTCGTCCCACCTCCGCACAGTTGAGTAGGGCTGCAAAAGCTGATGAAATCAGCGTAGTAGAGCCCACTCAACCACTGCGTCTTGCTCGCCAATCCAAAAATAATTGAGAGGCTAGGACTTGTGTCCTAACCTCTTATGCGAAGAATGAACTACTCTTTGCGACGAGCGAATTTGGCGCCTCCACCCAAGAAACCTAGACCAAGAAGGCCTAACCAAGCAAAGAAACCACCTTCTTTTGTACCGGATTGAGGAAGTTTTCCTTCCGATGGTAGAGACGGACTTTCAACACCTTCTTTTTCCGAATGGTCTGAAGTCAAAACAGAAACTGCTTCTGGGGTTTTCGGTTGCAAGAGAACGGGTCTTTCTTTTTCTTTTTGGTCTTCTGCTTGAGAAAGAGTTGTAACTTCTGGCTGCTCCTTACTTGGAGTTACAGGTGTGGTTGGAGTCGGCATATCAGCTATTAACGGACTTTCTTCCGCTTCCTTCGTTCCGACTTCTGTGATCTGGTCCTGGGCCTCCACTTCGACAAAGGCATCGACTTCTGTCCGAATTTCTTTGCCTTCTTTTTGTCGAACCTCGATCAATTTCAGCCGGCGTCCGACCTTCCCTGCTTGAAGGATCCGGCTCTCGCCCTTGGCCAAATCCTTGTTTTCACGCGTTTGACTCTCAAATGGAATCTCCTCTGCTTCGATGAGAAGTTCTGGCTTTTCAAGAATCAGATCCCGAACACCTTGATCTGGTCGTGTCTGCGTCAGGGGTTCATAATTGTGAGCATCTTCTAAGATGGTTTCAAGGGCTTCCACTTGATTAGCTATAGCAACCAGATCTGGTCTCTCTGGATCCAACAACTGCGTCAAGTCCGTCAATTTTCCTTGAACCGTCGGTTTGAGGTCTGCTTTCAAGCGTTCGAGAGAAGTAGCCTTGATCTTTTCTACTCCTTCTCTGATGATCTGTTGCAGCTCTTCTTGACTGAGCAACTGGCTATCTTTCCCTGAGAGGATAAATCGGTCTACCTGGATGGCTCTGGATGACTGAGGATCATTGAGAGCTGGATCCAGATGCAAGCGTAGCTGGTGGTAGCCTTTTGCTAGACCTTGCAGATTGACCAAACTCTGGTCGAGCTTGCGTTGGTATCCATAGCCACTGAAGTAATGATCGCCGTCGATTTCATAATCATGGCCACGACCTTCTTCGAAGGCCATTTCTTTTCCATCTAGGGTGACGCTGTAGAGACCATGACTTGGGTCGACTACTCCTCGAACCTCCACACCCGTGCCCTTAAAGGTAATGGTCACATCAATGTGTTTCTTGCCTTCCTCATCGGTCACTTGGTTAAAGCTCGACCAAGATTCTGTGCCATTTGAGAAGTTTGGATTGTCTGTCTCGTGGTGCCAACCCTCACTGTAGTGCAGCTTTGGATCTTGGTCATCTACTTCTTTGCGATTTTCTGGAAGCAAGTCCTCGTTCATCACTTGGACTGTCAGTTCTGGAATAAAGCCGACCAAGCTTCCTTGATCCGGATGGAGCAATTTGACCTTAAAGTCATAGACATCGGTCGCTTTTCCTGCAAAATCAAGAGTTGGAACTTGGACTGTTTTTTCCGTCTCTCCATCTGCGAACTCAAGGGTGACGTTGGTATCTTTGTAGACCTTGCCATGAACTCCTGTTCCTGGTTCTGTGATTAATTTCAGACTGGCACTTCCTTTAGAGCCACCTTTTCTCTTGACGACGACTTGCGCTGGGTCGCCTTTCTTAACAGCTAGGGTTGGCTGAGCAAACTCAAAGAGCCCCTTTTCTTGGTTGTTAAGGGCATAAATCCCTTCCGTTGCGATCGCATCTCCCTTGCTATTGACCAAGGTCAAGGTGTGAGATCCTGCTGCCAAATCCGGTGTTTCATAGACCTTTTGGCTGCGTTTGCGGCTTGGACTTTGGGTATTGACGGTCGCTAGCTTTTGGCCATCGACATAGACATCCATTTCCCCATGACCAGGGTCGACAGTTGCGACGACATAGGCCTTGGTGCCTTCAAATTGATAGGTCACCGAAGCTCCCTTTTCTTTGGTCCACATAGAGGTGCCTCGGACGCCTTCTCCCTCTTCATTCCATTGGCCATTGGCCCGCTCAGCAGTCCGGTCGGAATGATAAGTCAAACCAAGCGGATAGCCATCGGTTTCTTCAATGCTGGCTGGCGTCTTATAGACAGAGACTCCGTTCAAGATTGGAGTAGCTTGGGCATCGGTGATGGACACCCGGATATAGCGACTATCAACTGGTTGCCCTTTGATTAATCGGCGGTATCCTACAGTTGAGCCAGCCCCATATGGAACCCATTGGCCATTCACTGCCACATCAATGGTGAAACCAGAAATCCGTTGGCCTTTCTCGATGGTTTCTTTGAGCTCTACCACATCAAAATGCTGTTCTTTTCCAAGATCCAGGACAAAAGAGCCGGTCTTGGCATCATCAGCCGGGGCCCAACTGGTCTTTTCATCGCCATCTGTCAAATGGCTGGCCTTGTAGAGAGGATTGCGTCGTGTTGAGTCAGCTTCTACCAAAGCTCCTGCCGCATAGTTCACACTGTAGAGTTGGTCCAAGGTCTGACGGAATTCTTTCAAACGGGCCACGTCAGCCTCCGCAAATTTTCCGTCTTGGTTGGGTGGAATATTGAGCAAGAGTGGAGTTCCACGGCCAACCGATTTGAAGTAAATGTCCATCAATTCGCGCAAGGACTTAGGCTCTTGGTTGTCATGGTAGAACCAGCCGGAGCGAATAGAGACATCGGCTTCTCCCACTGAGTATTGATTCCCTTCCGGATCCCCGTGATTGAGGTAGCTATTAGATGGATTGTTGCGGATCTTATCCGGATTGACCTTTTGCCAAACCGGATCTCCAGCAATCCCCTTTTCATTTCCAATCCAACGAACATTGGTCGGCTCAGCTGAGAAGATAGCTATATCCCCTTGGGCCTTGCGAATGGCTTCAAACCACTTGTCAAAGGTATAGGTGACCTTTTGAGCTCCATCGCCACGCGCACCATCCATCCAGACTTCTACGAACTTACCCTTGTTCCCATATTTTGGATCTTCAAGGATTTCCTTAAGCTGGTTGAGATAGTATTCATTGTATTGGTCCTCTGTATCCACATGGTAGAGCGGGCTGTGGGCATCCCAAGGAGAGAGATAGACCCCCATGTCCATATCATACTTGCTGGCAGAAGCAGAAACCTCGGCTAGGACATCGCCTTTTCCTTCCTTCCAACCACTTTTGGCAATGGTATGGTCGGTGTATTTGGAAGGGTACAAGAGAAAGCCATCGTGGTGCTTGACGACCATGATCGTCCGTTTAAAGCCAGCATCTTTCAGGGTTTTGATCCACTGATCGGTATCCAGATGCTCTGGATAGAAATAATAAGGATCTTCTTGCCCATCTCCCCACTCACGATCGTAGTAAGTATTCATCCCAAAGTGGATGAAAGCTGCTAGTTCTTCGCGGTGGTATTGCATCTGAGCCTTGCTTGGAAGTGGTCCGTAATCCGCAATCTCAGTCTCCTCGTCTAGAGAAGTGGCAGGTTGAGTGGCTTCTGTCCCTTGGCTGACTGTGCGATTTTCTTTCTCACTAGTAGCTGGTGAGGGTTGTTCTGATTCTTCTTGGTGCTCGTTCACAGTTTTTTCCTCCTTTCCTTGGTGATCGACATCGCTCGTTTCAACCCGTTCTTCACGTGGTTCACTCCTCTCAGCTTGTTCCTCTGCGTAACTGGTAGTAGCTCCTAAAAAAACAAGTCGCTACGACTACCGAGCAGACGCCCACTGAGAGTTTACGAATGCCAAATCGATTTCTCTGATCAACTAATCTTTTTCCCATATTCTATTCCTTTATGTCACCAGGTAAAGAGGGTGGGGCTTCCCCATCCTCCTTCTTTTTACCTGTGAACTTTTCACCGTATTTTGCTAGTTTCTCTAGCTGTTTTACTTGGCCTTATTGGCTCTTTTTTTCTGATCGTCCAGCACAGCACTGGCAAGGCCTGCCGCTAAGATTCCAGCAACGAGGCTTGCGACGCTTTCTTCCGTTCCTGTATTTGGTAATCTTCCTTCGGAAACTGGAGCAGCTGAAACTGCTGGTGTTTGAGCTGTTTTCTCGACTTCCTCTCCTGCTGCATCTGTCCCTTCCTGGCGCACCGCTTTGACCTCAAGAGATGCTTGAGGAGTTGCGGTAGCTACTGGTCCTTCTGAGACATGAGAAGTCTCTGGGTTCGGAAGCGGTTGTGGCTCTGGCTGCGGTTGTGGTTCTGGTTGTGGAGTGTCTGGAAGCACTTCTTTCGTGCCCACCTCTGTGATTTCTGCCACTGGATCTAGCTCTACAAAGGCATCCAGTTCCTTCCGGCTTTCCACACCATTTTCTTGAGAAACTTCCACCAAGCGCAATTTGCGGCCTTTTTGACCTTCTTGAACCACACGTTTCTCACCTTTTGGAAGATCCGCATTTGGACGTTCTAGGCGTTCAAAGCCCATCTCTTCTGGCTCAATCACCAACTCTGGTTTGGTGTGGACCAGATTCTTAACCCCTTCTTCGGGAATGGCTGAGCCTGTAGGTGCTTTTGCGGATAGAGAAAGTTGATATACTTTTTCGAGCTTGCCATCTTCTGAGACAACCTTGACAAGAACCGGAGCATTGGCACTTTTAGCATCGATGACCGTAACGGCTGTTCCATTCTTGCCTTGTGCTGAAACGATTGGACGGTCTCCTTCATACTCTATATGATAATCTGTCACATCTGGTTGAAAGCCTTCTAGGTCTTTGCCATTCACTTGGATGGTGACATCAGTTGTTGCCTGAGCCTCTTCTGTTGGGGCATAGGCGCTCAATTCAATGATTCCGATTCCTTTTAGATGTTCATCACGGACCATTCTTAAACGGATGGCTTTAGTTCTGGTTTCGTTGAAGCTGAGATTAGAGATATAACCAGGTTCAAAGGCATAATCCAAGCTATACGGGATTTCTTCCCAGTTAGAGGCCTGGTTAAATGGATGATCTGGAAGATTCTTCAGATTGCCATAATCATCCGGAACATCAAAGTCTGGACCAATATAGCGTTCAAGAACCGTTTTCGTTGGCAGGCCTGTTTCCTGATCTGCAAAGAAGTCGACTGCTACTTTATTGACCAAACGCTCTGTTACTTGACCATTTTTCTTGAAGATGAGACCAGCAAACACTTCAGTTTGATCAGGCTCTCTCTTCCAGTTGGTCCAACGGTAGTACTCATTGTAGCCACCATCATTGATGTAATCGATATAGTCGATTTGATTTGGATCGAGATCGTTTGTTTCACTAGCAAATGCTCTGGTATCCTCTGCATTGTAGTCACGGTTCACAGAGAGGATTTCTCCTGTCTTTTCTGACACCCGGACGGTCAGCTGAGCTGTCAGATCATAGCCAATGACTTTTCCTTCCAGCGTGAAGCTACCTTCGTGAGAAAGTGCATCAGCTGGTAGAGGCTGCCAGTCCACCGTAAGTTCCTTGCGTTCATAGCCTGTGTCCCCTTGGAAATAAACGCCTACGGTAGATGGTAGAACCAGATCTTGACCGACTTTCACAAAACGTCTGCCTGCTTCTACTGCTACTGGAGCAGCTTGTTTCAGTTTTTCTGCATCACTTGTGAGATGGAGGCGGTATTCTTGTAAGATAGTACCATCTTCTGCTTTATGGATGACACGGATTGGCTCACCTTCATGGACGCTTGGCACAACCGTTGCAAGGCCGTGATGGCTGGCTGTCGCTTCCACTTGTGGATAAGCACGATCACGCGCATCGATGTAGTAATCGGTCACACTTGGGTTGACACCTGGCAATACATCGCCATTGACGCGAATGGTCAACTGGCTCTTTTCTTCTGCCGCCACCTTATTGGCAAAGATCTGAATCTCTGAAATAGAGCTTCCACGCTTGCCTTCTGGCGTCTTCATACGGATCCGAACGGCATAAGTGTCGACCTTATCAAAACTGAAATGATTCATCTTACCAGCTGCTACCGGTTCTTCAACGGTTAGGTTGCTGACTTCTTTCCAGTTAGCTGGATTGTTAAATGGATGGTCTGTTTCGTCTTTGACACGATTTGGATTGCTTGGAACTGTTGGGATTTGTTCCCCTGTATAGTACTCAATCACATATTCACTTGGAGCTCCAACGCCGTGGTCTTCGTGGAAACCAACATGGAGGTTGTCCACTGCTCGCTTGGTCAAGATACCAGAATCCCCAAACAAGATACCGACAGAATCTTCCGCATTGTTACGACCCCAGTTGGTCCAACGGTTAGCTGGAGCATCGGTAAAGGAGATGACTTTATCATTGACCTTAGCAACTGGATCTGCATCGTTAGAGTCACTTGCAAAAGCGAGTGGCAAGACTGAGCCTGTCCATTGTTCTGCTACGTTGGCCCCCTTGACTGTATTTGCAGAAACACGAATATGAAGACGGGTTGGAAGATCCGTTCCTTCTACACGACCGGCTAGGACAACTTCTCCTTCTTTGGCCAAGAGCTGCGGATCGACCGCATCCCAGGCCACCTTAGCAGTATAGGTCTTGCCATTAGAGTGATAGGTCCGTACGCTTTCTGGAAGGGCTGGTTTTTCACCGACTGGCGTTGTCGTGCTGACTTCTTCTACAGCGATAATGCCTTCAACCGTCACTTGGGCTTGAGCTTCTTTCTCCACACCCTCTACATGACCGGTGACTGTAAAGCTATGGTAATCCTTGACTTGGTCTGCTGTCACGGCATCCCAGGTCACGCGTTTTTCTTTAGGGAATCCCTTGTCATACTCGACCAAGACGGTCTCTGGAAGAGCTGGCAAAACGTTTCGATCCGTACTAATCCGTACAGGACGCACCTTGACAACTGTCTTTTCTTCTGGATTTGGCGTGATAGTAAAGCTGACTTCTCCCGTTTGTCCTTGGAAGTTGGCTTCTAAATGAACCAATCCTGCTTCTCGCAATTCCAAACCTTTATTGGTTGCGACGGCTTTTCCTTGGCTACCAGCTCTTGTTTTCACATCGATTTGATCTGCTTTGAGACTTGCCTGGCTACCATCTTGGTAATGGGCAATGACTTCAAGTGGTACCGTCTGGTCTTCCTTGAGTTCCTGTCCTTCTGGCAGACGCAATTCTAGGCGCTCAATCTGTGGACTTTCTTCTTGGAATTGAACCACATAGGTCTGGACAGCTCCCGTATCCTTAGCAGTCACAAAGATTTGGGCTTTCAAACCATTTTCACGGTTAGCTTGTAGAACTGTCACTTGGGCATTTTCTGCACTAGCTGTGACTTGACCTGGCTCTTGACCATAAGCGAGGGAACGGAAAATGGTATGGTTGCCACTACCAAATTTTGGAAGAGCTACTCCATCTAGCTGAACCGTTGGTTTCTTAGCCTTGGCTACATCTCCTCCTGCAACCACTAGCGTCGCTTGGACCGTTTCCCCATTGCCTAGGAGACCTGTCGCCTTCAAGCGAGCACCTGGTGTGGACAACTGATCTTCTTGACCAGCTTCCAAGGTCCATTGATCAACTTCATAGTGAGCAGTGGTCCCATCGGTGAAGACTAATTGCACAGCTTTATCCACTGTCGCTAGATCTGCTCCCTGTGGGATTTGTTTGATGACTGGAAGGACTTGTTCCACGCCGATCACATCGACCAGAGCTTCGACCGTGCGTCCTTGAACATGTCCTGTCACACGGACTTGGCCAGCACGACTATAGTCTGCCGCATCCCATTCAACGGTTTCTTCTTGGGCCTTGCCATCACTATAGACCACATTGACCTTACTTGGTAAGGTTGGTTTTTCTCCTAGATAAGCACTTTGTCGAACAGGTTCCACACCTAATACAGTGCGTTCTGCTTGGTCCTTCTTACCTGTAAAGAGGCTGACTTGGTCTGATTGCAAGCGATCTGAGTCTGCATACAGGGTAAAGGCACCCGCCTGCTCAGTTGATTTGACAATGACCACCCCTTTGCCGTTGAAGGCTTTGCGTTGCCATGAGCCATCTTCCTGCGCTTTGTAGCGTTCACGGCTGGCTTGTTCCCCATTATCGACACCGACAATTTGGCCTTGTCCATGCAAATGGAAATGCACCAAATTATTGGCAGTTGGCACGACACGGCCTTCTTCATCGACGATCTCATAGGTAATATAGGTCAAATCCTTACCGTCCGCTGCGATCGCGTGTTCTTCTTTCAACAAACGAACACCCGCAGGCTTGCCGGCTGTTTCGACTTGATCTTTCGCGATCACTTCTCCTGCTTCGTTGCGCGCAATAGCTTCTACTTTACCTGGTACATAAGGGACCAACCACTCTAGATAGAGTTCATCTGGATTTGCCCCTTCTTGGTAGGTCCGGCCATCAGCTGTGGTCTTCTTGGTAAAGGTCTTCACTCCTTGTGATTCCCCATTGACAATCAATTCCACACTGTGGGCATTGGAGAAGGTCCGAACAGGGATCCGTCCTTCTTCATCCATGACTCGATTGGCTAATTCTGGATTGTCCCAGTTCCAGTGTGGCAAGAGATGGACCATCGGATGTTTCTCGGCCGATACCCATTGACTTTGGTAAAGATAAAAATCATTCTTTGGAAGGCCAGCAGTATCGACAATACCGAAATAAGAACTTTTCACAGGTGTGTCATTTTGGTTGTGCCATGGGGTTGGCTCACCGATATAGTCCGTACCAGTCCAAATAAATTGTCCTGCATAGCCGGCATGATCGCGGTCAAAGGTCCAAGAGGCGGTCGCTGTCCGACCCCAACCAACCCGGTCATTGCCGTAGTCTGATTGTTCATAGTGGCGGTCTTCTTGGTTGCTACCGACCCACTCTCTTTCAGGGTGATAGTAAGAGCCCCGTGTCCGCGTTGCAGAAGAGGTTTCAGAACCATAAATGAGCCAGTTTGGATGTTTAGCGCGTAGGCTTTCATAGTTAGCCTCTGAATAGTTAAATCCAACTGCATCGAGCTCTGCCGCTACCTTTTCATGCCCTCCTGATCCATCACCAAAGCGGAATTTATCAGCTCCCATGGTGACATAGCGAGTTGCATCCACGTCCTTGATGGTCTTGACCAGACGACGAACGGTTGCGACAGATTTGTCTGAACCATCTGCTTCACCGACTTCGTTACCGATTGACCACATGACAATGGCTGGATTGTTCTTGTCCCGCTCTACCATGGTCCGTAGATCGTAATCTGACCAAGTATCCCCCTTACGAGCTTCTGGGTGAGTGGCATCTTTTTCAAAGAAACGACCATAATCGTATTGCTTCTTGCCACCATACCAGGTATCAAAGGCTTCTTCTTGGACCATCAAGCCCAACTCAGCAGCAATTTTTAAGGTTTGTTCACTGGCTGGGTTGTGGGTCGTCCGGATGGCATTGACTCCCATGTCCTTCATCTGTTTGAGACGACGGTATTCAGCCTTGTAATTTTCCTCAGCTCCAAGAGCCCCGTGGTCATGGTGAAGGGATACCCCGTGGAATTTCGTCGCCACCCCATTGAGGAAGAAGCCACCTTCTGGTGTCCAGTTGAGATAGCGATAACCAAAGCGTTCCTTTTGCACATCCACCAACTGCGAATCCCGATAAACCCGCGTATACAAGGTATAGAGAGCTGGATGATCCGTTTTCACATCCCAGAGGGTTGGTTTTTCAACATGGAGGGTTTGAGATAGGTTGATCTCTTGACCTGCTAAAACAGCTTGTGCTTCACTGCGCGTTTTTTCGCTCACCACTTGGCCATTTTGATCGACAATTTCATATTCCGCATAAATACTATGAGCTTGATCATCTTGGTTGACAATGCGGCTCTTCACCACTGTATCCACTGCCCCGTTTTGCTGTTTTTCCAACTGAGGGGTCGTAATCGTAGTCCCATACTGCGCTAAATGAACCTTGTCCGTTACACTCAGCTTAACATCCCGGTAAATCCCGCTACCAGAATACCAGCGGCTACTTGGTTGTTGATTGACCACATGAACGGCGATGGTATTCTCGCTTCCATCCGCATTCAAATAAGGAGTAATATCATAAGAAAAGGCATTGTAGCCATTTGGATAATGACCAACGAATTGTCCGTTTACATAGACTTTGGAATCCATATAAACCCCGCCAAATTCCAAGCGGACCTTCTTATCTAGATCCTTGTCGTCCAAACGGAAGGTCTTACGATACCAAGCATCCCCACCGTTTAATTGCCCCCCTTCATTTTGAGCAGGAGAGTTGTGATCGAAATCAAAGAAAATAGACCAGTCATGAGGAAGATCTAATTTTTTCCAATCCTTGACATCCACTTGACGCCCTTCTGCACCAGGAGCCGCATTTAATTTAAAATACCAATCTTTATTAAAATCACGTTCTCGATCTTGCACAATATCCTCCGCCACACGATTTTGATTTGGAGCAGCAGTTTCCTCCGTTCCTGTAGCACGCTCAGATGAAGCAGAAACGGGCTGGCCTTCGCCTTGAGGCGCTGGCTTTTCCTCAGCTCTGGTAGGGGTGATGACAGCTGGAGCTTCTGAAACCCTTGCACCAGCTTCAGGAACTTCCGCTTCTGATTTTTCCGTCACAACACTTGGTGTCTCCATCGAAGTCGGTTCACTTTCGAGGCCTGGCTTTTCTTCCGCATAGACCCTTGAAAGACCCAAGGCAGAAATCCCAATCACAACAGAACAAGCTCCAACTGAGAGCTTACGAATACTAAAAACAGGACGCTTTTCAAAAAAAGACTTTCCCATAAAAACCTCCTCTTAGGATTAACAATTTAATTTGTAAGCGCTTTCTTATACCTGCGAACGCTTACAGAAAATCACATATTAACTATACCAAAAAAATAGGAGCGATAGGCCTCGATTTCGCTCCAACTATAGTTAGATTAAGAATTCCTTTAATTAGTGGAAATCT
Source organism: Streptococcus mobilis (assembly GCF_059727625.1). Lineage (NCBI taxonomy): Bacteria > Bacillati > Bacillota > Bacilli > Lactobacillales > Streptococcaceae > Streptococcus > Streptococcus mobilis. Next base: position 276,263 of record NZ_AP041823.1, on the reverse strand, counting down.
CCTACAAACCAAAAAAATAGAAGCCAACGGCTTCTATTTTTTTATGATCTTATAATCCTGGTTCTTGACCAAGTTCAGCAGCCACCATCCAAATGTTCTTTTCAAGTTCTGCTTTAGCCCCAACAAAGATATCGTTGGTTACATCGTCGCCTTCAGCATCTGTAACATCCAAAGCTTTTTGGTAAAGGCCATCAAGGTAATGGAAGATTTCAAGAACACGTGTCAAGCTTTCTTCTACATTTTTCGTAAATGTTCCACGGCGTTCTTCAATATTGCTGTGTTCCAAAAATTCAGTCATGCTAGAATAAGGAGCTCCACCAAGAGTGATCAAGCGTTCGCTCACTTCATCCAAGGTTGCATCCAAGCTGTCCATGTATTCATCCATTTTTGGATGCCAAACCATAAAGCCACGTCCACGCATATACCAGTGTACTTGGTGAAGGGCAATGTGAGCGACGTAGAGATCTGCTACGACTTGGTTCAAGAGGGCTTTTGTTTCTGGAAGAGTTTCTTTATTAGAAGGTGCAAAAGTTGCTACATCAGTAGCTGCTTCATGTTTCATAGTTGTCATATCGTTTCTCCTTTTTTATAATGATTCTAATTAACTATGTCTTTATTATATGCTTCCTCATTCAGAAAGTCAAGATAAAAGATTTAAAAAGTTCATTCCAAAGCTGGAATAGTTGTCAATTGAAGGAAGATACGATAGAATGAAGAAGACTAATCGAAAGGCTTGACTAATGAAATATATCTTTACCTTCCTGATCTCCATGGTGCCCCTTGTTGAATTGCGCGGGGCCATCCCTTTTGCCATTGCAAATGGTATTCCCTTATGGACAGCGCTCCTGATCGGCGTGATCGGAAATCTTCTCCCTGTCCCTCTGATCTTCTTCTTCGCCCGCCATATTCTTACTTGGGGGGCAAAAAAACCAATTATCGGAGGCTTTTTTAGCTGGTGTCTCAATAAGGGCCATAGAGGCGGACAGAAATTAAAAAAAGCTGCAGGAGACAAGGGAATCTTCTGGGCCTTATTGCTCTTTGTGGGAATTCCTCTTCCGGGAACTGGTGCCTGGACTGGTGCCCTTGCAGCTTCTATCCTTGACTGGGACTTCAAACGCAGTAGCCTCGCAGTCATGCTCGGAGTGATCCTAGCCGGCCTCATCATGGGAACCCTGTCCCTGCTTCTAGGAATCGATACCTTCGCACATTAAGCAAATGAATGACCCCATAATATCAATTCACATAATATTTTCTCTGAATCTTTCCTTAAGTGAGTTATTTAGATGAATTTATATTACAAAAAAGAGGTTTCCTTCGAAACCTCTTATTTTTTTATTCTTAGTTGTTAAGAGCTGCTGCCATTGTAGCTGCAACTTCTGCTTCAAAGTCATTTGAAGCTTTTTCAATACCTTCACCAACTTCAAAACGAACGAATTCGATAACTGAAGCATTTACTGATTCAAGGTAAGCTTCAACTGTCTTGCTGTCATCCATGATGTAGACTTGTGCAAGAAGAGTGTAGGCTTGGTCAACTTTTGTGTTGTCCAAGAAGAAGCGATCCATTTTACCTGGGATGATTTTATCCCAGATTTTTTCTGGTTTACCTTCAGCTGCCAATTCAGCTTTGATATCTTCTTCAGCTTGAGCAACTACTTCGTCAGTCAATTGAGCTTTAGAACCAAATTTCAAGTGTGGAAGAGCTGGTTTACCAACCATTGCACGGCTTTCGTTATCTTGGTCGATGACGTGGTTCAATTGTGCCAATTCATCTTTCACAAATTGTTCATCCAATTCTTTGTATGAAAGAACAGTTGGTTTCATTGCAGCGATGTGCATTGAGATTTGTTTAGCAAGTGCTTCGTCTCCACCTTCGATCACAGAGATAACACCGATACGTCCACCGTTGTGTTGGTAAGCACCGAAGTGTTGTGCATCTGTTTTTTCAAGCAAGGCAAAACGACGGAATGAAATTTTTTCACCGATTGTAGCTGTTGCAGATACGTATGCAGCTTCAAGAGTTTCACCTGAAGGCATTGTCAAAGCAAGAGCTTCTTCGTTGTTAGCTGGTTTACCTTCAGCGATGACTTTTGCTGTTGCGTTTACCAATTCAACGAATTGAGCGTTTTTCGCAACGAAGTCAGTTTCAGCGTTTACTTCAACTACTGCTGCAACGTTACCATTGACATAAACACCAGTCAAACCTTCAGCGGCAACACGGTCAGCTTTCTTAGCTGCTTTAGCCATACCTTTTTCGCGAAGCAATTCGATCGCTTTTTCGATATCACCTTCAACTTCAACCAATGCCTTTTTAGCGTCCATGACACCGGCACCAGATTTTTCACGCAATTCTTTTACAAGCTTAGCTGTAATTTCTGCCATTTTTGTTCTCCTATATTTTTTAATAAAATAAGAGGGTCGGGCTGAGCCCTGCCCTCTTAGGTTCGTTACTTATTGAATGAATTAAGCGTTGTCGCCTTCTACAACTTCAACGATTTCTTCGATTGAATCAGCTTGACCTTCAGTAGCTGCCAATTCAGCTTCTACTGTAGCAACACTGTCTTCACCTTGACGTCCTTCGATAACAGCATCAGCCATTTTTGCAGTGATCAATTTAACAGCGCGGATAGCGTCATCGTTCGCTGGGATGATAACATCGATATCATCTGGGTCAGTGTTTGTGTCGACCATCGCTACAACTGGGATACCCAATTTCTTAGCTTCTTTAACAGCGATTTGTTCTTTATGTGGATCCACAACGTACATTACGTCTGGGATACGAGGCATGTCTTCGATACCGCCCAAGAATTTTTCAAGACGAGCGCGTTGTTTGTTCAACAATGCAACTTCTTTCTTAGGAAGAACTTCAAAAGTTCCATCTTCTTCCATGCGTTTGATTTCTTTCAAACGAGCGATACGTTTTTGGATTGTTCCCCAGTTAGTAAGAGTTCCACCCAACCAACGGTGGTTGATGAAGTATTGACCTGCACGAACAGCTTCTTCTGCAACAGCATCAGCAGCTTGTTTCTTAGTACCTACGAACAAGATCACTGCATCGTTTGCAGCTGCATCACGCATGAAGTCGTATGCTTGGTCTGCATATTTTACAGTTTGTTGCAAGTCGATAACGTGGATTCCGTTACGTTCTGTGAAGATGTACTTAGCCATCTTAGGGTTCCAGCGACGAGTTTGGTGACCGAAGTGTACACCAGCCTCAAGAAGTTGTTTCATTGAAATTACTGCCATGAGTAGTTTCTCCTTTTTTGTTTTTTTCTCCTCTCTCAGACGTCAACTTGCAGCACGACCACAAGGGCAACGGTGCCACAATGGATCCGAGATGAGTATTTGCTGTCTTAGACAACTCTATAAGTATAGCAGAAATCACTAGAATTCGCAAGCTATTTGAGAGATTTTTTCAATCCCTACGATGAAATGGTTTTCTAAAGTTGTTTGACGTAAAAAGTTTTTCTTGACCTATCTTGTTTTTTAGGTTACAATATTATATGTTATGGCGGTATAGCCAAGTGGTAAGGCACGGCTCTGCAAAAGCTTGATCGTCGGTTCAAATCCGTCTACCGCCTTGATAATAAAATTTTTTATCATCTTTTATCTTTTAAAAATTCCCCTAGCAATAGGGGGTTTTTTTGTTGCCATTTGCTCCATTCCTTGATTATTGATATAATAAAACCTCGCCTGATCGGCGAAGCACATTAGAAAGGGTATTTATGAAAAACATTCGTTTCTTTACGATCGGCCTTCTTTCACTAGTGACACTAGCCGCTTGCTCACCTGCCAATTCTGCGCAACCAGCAAAAACAGCTTCTAGTTCTAGAAAACCGATCAAACAATCCTCAACAAAAAAATCATCTAGTAAATCGTCGAGCACTTCTTCAGACAGCAGTAGCTCAGATGATTTTTCAGGTCGCTTCAGTTTGGATCCAGATGATGGCGCATCTCTCCAATATGTGCCAGGAGCTGCATCCATTCCTGAGATCGAAAAGCTCAAGAACCTCCACCCTACCACCGGTTTTGTATTGAGAACCGAAGATGGACAAGAGGTTGGTGGGCCAAAAGAAAGAAGCAGTTACGATGACGTAGTTGCAGCCTTTGGTCAACCCGTAAGTAGCTCAGACAGTGCGAATCCTGGTGATGGAGTCAATGTTTGGGCAACAGACAATGGCGATATCATGGCTTTCTTCCGCAATAATGTGTTAACAGATATCACCTTCCAACTAAGAGGGGGCGATGCCAACCACCAGTCTACTGGCAGCATTTCCAAATCCGATACACCAAAAACGGCCCTCGAACGTCTCGGAAAACCCTATGCCATTATGCGTTCAGAAAATGGTACCAGCTATGTCTATAAAGATAGTAACGGAGATGAATCTAGCTTCTCTACACAAGGAAATAAGATCTTCAATGTTACGTCTACTGCAGAAACCAAGCAGTTAAAAAAGATCACTGGGCTAGATAAAAATCAATAACGATCCATACAAAGAACCCTCCAAGTTTTTCTTGGAGGGTTCTATTTTTCTTACAATTCAGCAATTTGGTTCAAATTCACTTCTGCAACCGTATCGTTACCGAACATAGAAATGACCATTTTCACCTTGTTGTTATCAATTTCAGTGATCTTACCAGTATAGTCTGTGAAAGCACCGTCGATGATGCGAACTGTGTCGCCCACCTTGACATCCAAATCAAACTCTTGAACGGTTTGACCCATAGAGAGCAAGATGCTGCGGATTTCTTCTTCCAACAATGGAGTTGGTTTTGAACGGTTCCCGTGGGATCCAACGAAACCAGTAACGTTCGGTGTATTCCGAACGACAAACCAAGCTTCATCTGTCATGACCATTTCTACCAAGACATAACCTGGGAAGCGATTTTCTTCGATTTCTTTTGTTTTACCGTTTTTCTCAACTTGTACGGTTTGAGTCGGAATCTCTACGCGCAAGATGTTTTCTAACATATTGTAAGTTTGCGCACGTTGCAAAAGATTCTCTTTTACCTTGTTTTCATATCCTGAGTAGGTTTGTAGTACAAACCAGCCTTTATCAAAACTGTCCATTTGGGCATCCTTTCTTTCTGTTTAGCCTGCTCGAGCTTTTGTGAACATACTAAAAAAAGCCTCTTGGCTTTCCTTTTCCTAGCTTCATTATACCACATTTTGCAGGAATGCAAAGAGGTTTGCTGATTTATTTTTAAGAAAAAACCGCAAAAAGTGGGACCCTGGGGATCCCACCTGGCTTCTTTTCTTAAAAGAAATTGATCATGTGCAATAGGCCACGTGCAATGACTTTGTCGAACAAATAAATCAATGCAACAAAGAAAGCGGTGTACTCAATCACTGAGATAAAGTTTTTCCATCTTTCCTTGCGATTTGGCCAAGTTGTATCTTTTAGTAAGACGAAAATATCTTTAATGAATTTCACAACTCTCTCCTATCGTGTTTCTTTATGGATGGTATACTTGCTGCAATGCTTGCAGAATTTATTGACTTCTAGACGTGTTGGTTTTGGCGTCCCACTCAACTTAATGGAGTAATTGCGTGACCCACAAACCGTACACGCTAGACTTGCTTTTTTTAATGCCATAACGCCTCCGTTCACCCCATTATAGCAAGTTTTCCACGTTTTGACAAGAACAGAAAATCTCCTGTCAAGAAAAAAGCAAATCTAAAGCGTTATCACTCTGGTTTTTTCCTCATTTTTGGTAAAATAAAACAAAAGGAGACGAATATGAAAAGTGATAACCTAAAAGAAAGTAGAAATATCGAAGACCGTCGAGGGCAAAGCTACTCCCAATCTTCAGGCAATAGTAATCTTGGTGGGGGCATTTTACAAATCTTGCTATCGCCCGGAAGCTTCAAGAGTAAGATTGTCCTCATCCTTCTTCTGGTTCTTCTAGGAGGTGGTGGCGCTAGTCTTGGTGGACTCTTTGGAAACGAGACTTCTTCCCAACCTTACCAGTCCACCCAAGTCACGCGCACCAACAAGACCCATGTCGACGATGCAGATGCCGAGTTCGTCAGCAAGGTCCTTGGAACAACAGAAGATCATTGGCACAAGGTCTTTCAAGCCGAAGGACGGACCTACCAGGAGCCCAAACTAGTCTTCTATACCGGACGGACGCAGACAGGCTGTGGGGTTGGACAAGCATCGGCTGGTCCCTTCTACTGTCCGACCGACAAAAAGATTTATTTGGATATGAGCTTCTACAAGGAATTGACAACCAAATACAAGGCAAGCGGGGACTTTGCCATGGCCTACGTGATCGCCCACGAAGTCGGCCACCACGTACAAAATGAGCTGGGAATCCTTGGCAAATACCATCGGATGCAACAAGGCCTTTCTGAAAAGGAACGAAATGCCATCAGTGTCCGTATCGAGCTACAAGCCGATTACCTAGCAGGTGTCTGGGCCCGCTCCATTCAAGACCGAAACCTTCTAGATATCGGCGATATCGAAGAAGCCATGAATGCGGCTCATGCAGTCGGGGATGATACTCTCCAGGAGCAAGCCTACGGCTACTCGGTACCAGATAGCTTTACCCACGGAACTTCCGAGCAACGCATGCGCTGGTTCAAACGGGGCTACCAGTACGGGGATCTCCAACACGGCGATACCTTTAGCTTGTCAGATAGTGAACTTTAAACAAAGGTCTATTCAGAAATCCTTCTGAATGGATCTTTTTAGAATATAGACAAATTGCATTTTACATAAAACAATCTAAGTAACGTTGAAAAATTAAAATAATTAATACTATTAGGATCATTTCAACAGAAACTTTCCGCCGTGAGAAAAGTGCTAGAAACACTATTGTTTCTAGCACTCGGGAGTTTTGGAACCTTAGGTCCAAAACTAAGTCATGGAACTTCTTCGAAGTTCGCTGACATCCGTAATCACCTAAGGAAAGTTTCTAAGAAGACTTTGTCTTCTTCAATCTGCAAAAAACGATTCAGAAATCCTTCTGAATCGTTTTTTTGATTAGAAACCAAGCCAGCCTTTGAAGGTATCCCAAGCGTTTTTCGCTTTTCCTGGGATATCGGCCTCGTCGATTGCTTTCTTCGCATCATCAACCATATTCGACGCCTTTTCTTTGACATCCTCAAAGAAACCTTTGTCTTCTTTGCTATCTGTTTCTGTCGTTTCTTCTCCGACTGGCGCAATGCCATTTTCAGCATAAGAGTTCTTCACCGAGTCAAACTGGGTACCATCTGTATAAGGCAGAACACTGTTGGCAACATTGCGGAAGATCTCGGACGCCGTTCCAGCACTACTGTCCGTCAGGTAGTGATTTTCATCGGTCGTTGGGAAACCAAGCCACTGACTGATGACCACATCTGGCGTGTAGCCGATCACCCATTGGTCTCCAGAGAGGTCCTTGTTAAAGCTGGTCTCTGTCGTACCGGTTTTCCCTGCCATGGTATAACCATAAGGCGCAGCGTTAACCCCTGTACCATTACTAAAGGTACCTAGCATCATATTGGTCATCTTATCTGTCGTTGAACCACTGAGCACTCGGGTTGATTTCTGGCTGTGGCTCTTGACCACTTGGCCGCTTGCATTTTCAATCTTGGTAATGAGGTGGGCATCATTCATGACACCACCATTGGCAAAGGTTCCATAGGCTTGGGCCATCTGCATCGGATTGGTTGTCACACCAGCTCCCAAGGCAACAGCAAGCGACTTGTCCACCTTGTCCATGTTGAGTCCGAATTTTTTCCCGTACTCAAAGACCGTATCGAGACCCAAATCATTAGCGGTCGCTACGGCTGGAAGGTTAAGGGACTCTGCCAAGGCCTGGTACATCGGTACCGTTGGGCTAGACTGGATTCCCGCGTAGTTATTGACCTCATAGCTTCCATATTGGGTGGTACTATTGTCCAATTCCTTATTGGTCGACCAACCTGCCGCAACGGCTGGGCTATAGACGACTAAAGGTTTGATGGTTGATCCTGGACTACGGGCAGCCTGGGTCGCATAGTTATAGGTACGGAAACCTGGATTTTGATCGCTTCCGACACGCCCTACGAGAGCCCGAACCCCTCCGGTCTTAGGATCAAGGGCGACACTACCAGATTCCGCGCGCGTGCCGTCTTCCGCTACTGGGAAGAGGGCCGTATTGTCATAGATCACCTGCATGCTTGCTTGGTAATTCTGATCCAGCTCGGTGTAGATCCGGTAGCCATTTTTGACAATGTCTTCTTCGGTCAGGCCGTATTCATTGACCGCCTCATTGATGACCGCATCAAAATAGGATGGGTAGCGGTAATCCTCTGACTTGCCTTCATAGGCATCGACCAGCTGGCCATGGATATCGACAGCAGCAGACTGATCAGCCGTTGCCTGGTCAATATAACCAGCCGCCACCATATTTTGGAGGACCGTATTGCGGCGATTGGTCGCATTCTCTACCGAATAGAGCGGGTTATAGATCTCAGGTCCCTTGAGCATACCGGCGAGAACAGCAGACTGATCCAGGCTTAATTGACTGGCTGAAACCCCAAAATACTTCTTGGAAGCATCCTCAATTCCCCAAACCCCATTTCCAAAATAGGCATTGTTGAGGTACATGGTGAGGATCTCTTTTTTACTATATTTCTTATTGATTTCAAGCGCTAGGAAGAATTCCTTGGCCTTACGCTCCACCGTCTGGTCCTGAGACAGGTAAGCATTCTTGGCTAGCTGCTGAGTGATGGTCGACCCACCACCTGAGCGACCCAGGGTCAAAATCGCTAAGAAGAAGCGACCATAGTTAATCCCGCTATTCTTGTAAAAGCTCCGGTCCTCTGTTGCGACCACGGCATTTTGCAGATTCTCACTAATGGCATCGAGTTCGACATAGGTTCCTTTTTGCCCGGTCAAACTTCCCGCCTGGTCCCCATTCTTATCATAGATAATGGTAGTCGCCTTCAGTGCATTCTGCAAATCCTTGACGTTGGTCGTCTTTGCGAGGTAGAAGAGATAGCCCCCTGTCAAGAGGCTAAAGCCTAGCCCAATGATCAGGAGAATCTTAGTCAAATGGAAGCGACGCCAAAAACGACGGAAGGGGTGCTGAGAGAGAGGTTTGCTTCTGTGCTTGCCTGAGCGACTATAGATCGGCTCTACTGTCTCTTCCGGTAGTTCCGTGTCTGGCACTTCTTCTGCCACCGTTTTGGGCGGATGATCCTTTCTAAAAAAAGTGATCAGGTTTTCAAATAATTCTTTTATTCTATTCATACCTGTTATTGTAACACCTTATCCTTGTCCTAGCAAGAAAAGATGGCTCATTCCCTTCTCCCATTTAGTTTTCTTTAAGCTTAGATTTTGCTACAATAGGGTCATGAACTATCAATTTACCATTCCACAATCCTTTCCCCAGATGACTGTGAAAGAGTTGCTTGAGGACTACTTCCTCATTCCCCGTAAGATCCGGCATTTTTTACGAACCAAGAAGCACGTCTTGGTCAATGGCGAGACCATCAACTGGCAGAGCCCCGTTCAAAAAGGAGACCAGATCCAGCTGATCTTTGACGCGGACGATTACCCTGAAAAAGAGCTCCCAGCCGGAGACCCGAGTCTGGTCGAAGAACTCTATCAGGATGAGCATGTCATCATCGTCAATAAGCCCGAAGGTATGAAAACCCATGCCAATGAGCCGACAGAAATTGCTCTTCTCAACCATGTTTCCAGCTATGTTGGATCTACCTGCTACGTCGTGCATCGGTTAGACAAGGAAACCAGCGGAGCGATTTTATTTGCCAAAAATCCTTTTATCCTGCCCATTCTCAACCGCATTTTGGAAGATAAAAACATCCAACGCGAGTACTGGGCCTTGATCCAAGGCAGCTTAGCACAAAAGACCATCGTCTACAAGGATAAAATCGGACGCGATCGCCACGATCGGCGCAAGCGCCTGGTCGATCCACGAAAAGGTCAGTACGCAGAAACTCAGGTGACGCAACTGAAAAAAATCGGGCGAAACAGCCTGGTCAAATGCCAGCTCAAGACGGGGCGCACCCATCAGATCCGGGTGCATCTCTCCCATCATGGGCACCCGATTGTCGGGGATCCTCTCTATAACCCTGCACGCGGAGAGCGACTCATGCTCCATGCTCACCGCTTGATCTTCACCAATCCATTAACCCTTGAAACCATCCAAGTCGAGGCCCCTTCTAAGAGTTTCGAAGAAGGGTTGAAAGACTAAAAAAAGAAGCCACAAAAAATAGGCTGGACAAAAACTGTTCAGCCTTTTATATTTGATAGAAATAACTGTATGACGCAGTGGTTGATTGGCATCTTTGTTCTCTTTTTAAGCTCCAAAGATGACCTAATCAACTGTGCGGGGGTGGGAAGACGAACTCTTTTTACTAGTCGGAGTTCTTTCCCACTCCCTTTTTATTATTGATAGCGTGGGGTTGCAAATCCACGGATATTGCCATGTCCGATTCGGTAGGTATTGCGACGGACTTGGTTGTTGGAGTTTCCTTCAATGGTATGAATGATCCCATTTGAGACGCTCTCAACAATTCCGATGTGATCCGCAAAACCATTATTTGGCTGACTATCTTGATCCCAGTTAAAGGTGATGATATCCCCTGCTTTTGGTGTAGAAGCACCATTTTCATTCCAAATGCCCAAGCGTTTGAAGATCTGGATGTGACGTTCAACTCCACATTCACGGCCAATCAAACCACTCAAACCTTCCCGCTGGAAGACTGTTGTGACAAAGATATCACACCAGTCATCGGTCGTCTTCACTGCATAACCAACCGGAAGTGGTTTGACACTGTTATAATCGTTGACCAATTGATGGTGAGCTGCAGTTCCTCCACGAACGCCCACTAGACTAGCTGCTGCCCGCAAGACACGGTCCCGTTGTCCATTCGTTACACGAGGACTAAAAGCTGTTTGATCTACTGTCGCACGGGGATGAAGGGCTGTTTGACCAAGGTTAAAGCCTTCAACGCCACCATCGACATAATCCACATAGACGTGAGTGGTATAGTTACCTGATTGGTACTGGTGATTTGCTGCAGAAACCTGCACTTCTGTATGCATTCCAGAAGGTGCTGTTGAATACCAGAAAAGATTTTCTTGGTGTGCTTGAGACCAGGCTGCGACACGGATATTCTTAATCCGACGTCCCTGAGGCGCTTGATCTACCGTTACCGTATAGGTTCCAGCACCAGAATTGACGTTCTTAATAGAAGCTTGCGTCTTGGTCATGGCATTTCGGAACTCCACTTCTGTAGTCGTAGTACCAACACCTACACGAGAACCATCATTTTGGATATAGTAAAGGTGAACATGGTACTTACCAGTAGAATTCTTATGATCGCTCGCTTTGACCGAGACCTTGTAGTCTCCATTTGATTGGCGAGTCGCTTCATACCAACGGATGTCGTCTTGGCCGTCCTTATCAGACCAAGTTGGGACTTGAACGGTCCGCACACCTTTAGGACTGTAGACATCCTTGATAATGACGTCAAAAGTACCCGCATCCTTGTTGTTGTTTTGGATTAAGAGAGTGCCAGAAAGACGGGCTTGACGCACTTCTGTCGTAATTTCTGTAATATAGTTTCGTTGATTATTTTGATCTACGTAATAAACATGGACGTTGTACTTACCATCCTCATTTTTATGATCTGAGGCTTTGATGGTTGCACGGTAGCTGCCATCACTTTGACGGACTGCTTTGTGCCATACTAGATCATCAGGCCCGTTCGAATCTGACCATGTTGGGATTAGAACTTCTTTCAATCCGTTTGGAGCTACTACATCGCGAACAACTGCTTCAAACGTACCTGTTACAGTATTGTTGTTCTCAACAGTCAACGTACCGCTTGCACTAATCGGCTTTGTTTGATATACATTTGTAGCAGTGCTTGCCACATATTCTTTTTTCCCTAAGTCATTAACATAATAGGCGTGAACCAAATATTTACCTTGAGAATTCTTATGTTCACTTGCTTTGATAACTGCTTTATAGCTACCGTCACTTTGACGAATTGCTTTGTGCCATACTAGATCATCTTGACCATTTGTTTCACTCCACGTCGGAATCAGAACTTCTTTCAAGCCATTTGGAGATACTACATCGCGAATAACTGCTTCAAACGTACCGTTCTCAGTATTGTTGTTCTCAACAGTCAACGTACCGCTTACATTGGTCGGTTTTGTTTGATATACATTTGTAGCAGTGCTTGCCACATATTCTTTTTTCCCTAAGTCATTAACATAATAGGCGTGAACCAAATATTTACCTTGAGAATTCTTATGTTCACTTGCTTTGATAACTGCTTTATAGCTACCGTCACTTTGACGAATTGCTTTATGCCATACTAGATCATCTTGACCATTTGTTTCACTCCACGTCGGAATCAGAACTTCTTTCAAGCCATTTGGAGATACTACATCGCGAATAACTGCTTCAAACGTACCGTTCTCAGTATTGTTGTTCTCAACAGTCAACGTACCGCTTGCATTGGTCGGTTTTGTTTGATATACATTTGTAGCAGTGCTTGCCACATATTCTTTTTTCCCTAAGTCATTAACATAATAGGCGTGAACCAAATATTTACCTTGAGAATTCTTATGTTCACTTGCTTTGATAACTGCTTTATAGCTACCGTCACTTTGACGAATTGCTTTGTGCCATACTAGATCATCTTGACCATTTGTTTCACTCCACGTCGGAATCAGAACTTCTTTCAAGCCATTTGGAGATACTACATCGCGAATAACTGCTTCAAAGGTTCCTGTTTCAACATTATTATTTTCAATTGTTAGCGTGCCACTTGGCTTCTCTACTTTCTCAACCGGCAAACTATTATCTTCTGATTCTACCACTCGTGCGCGTGCGCCATATGGTGCACGACTAGCTACCACAGCTTGTGCTGGTTGCTCTGATACAACCTTGTCGCTAGTGCCCTTGTCAGAAGACTGGTTATTGCTAAGAGTCGGTGTGACAGGTGCTGCCTCTGTTGCAACGGTATTTTCTGTCTGAATACCTTTCTCAACTCTCACTCCTTCGCTCACGGTATTCTGTGCTTCTGATGAAGTTGTTGCAACGATAGCTGATGTATTTTCTGGTGTTTGATCGGACGCATGTTGCTCATCGGCTTTGACTTGTTGTGTCGAAAAAGCAAACAAAACGGCTGTCCCAGCATAAAAAATAAGATCTTTCTTTTTCATGTATCTTCCTTACAATTTTTTATACGGATTGTACCCACATAGTAGTATTATAGCACAAACCGCCGGATCAAGAAACAATATCATGAGAAGAATCCTATTTTTAAAGAAAACAGAAGGCCAGATTGGCCTTCTGTTTAGCTTATGCAAAAATTGAGAAGAAAGGTGCTCCAAGCTTGTTATCCATCGGGTCCTTACTCTTAATAGAGTGAAGATAGTTGATGGAGTACCAGCCGTTGTTGCTGCTATTATATGGATCGCGTACGTAGGTTCTTCCATTGTCATAACCATGCAAGACTAATTCATGAGTATAAGGATCGCTAGTAAATTGGCTATTGCCTACTGCAGCAAGTACATGCTTGCCAGCCATGAGGGCTTCTGCAATACCTCCAGCTCCATTAATCAATTGGCTCTTCAAGCCCCAGTTACGAGTGGCAGCTACAATCCCATCAGAATCTGTTCCTGCTTCACCTTTGTTGAATGAATCAGTATTGTTGTAGAGATAATCAGCTACTGTTGTTGGCAAAATAGTTCTACCTAAGATATCTGTAAAGGTCATGGCAAGGGAGGTTGGCACACAACCTGACTGATCGACATTGCTCACACCGTAATATTTCCCAGCCCAACGAGGATCCCGTTGAGAATAATAGGTTGTTTGTGGATTCACCTTTTGATTTCGTGGAGACAAGGCTGTCTGACCGAGGTTAAAACCTTCAACTCCCCCATCTTTGTAGTCTACATAGACGTGAGTGGTATAGTTGCCCGCTTCATTACCGTGATTATTGGCAGAGACAGTGATCTCTGTATGCATACCTGTCGGTGTTGCGGAATACCAGTATAGATTTTCTTGGTGCGCTTTAGACCAAGCTGCGACACGAATATTCTTAATCTGACGTCCCTGAGGTGCCTGATCTACAGCTACTGTATAAGTCCCGTTCGTTGCATTGACATTCTTGATAGCAGCTTGCGTCTTGGTCATGGCATTTCTAACTTCTACGTCTGTAGTAGTGGTACCAATACCTACACGAGAACCATCATTTTGAATATAGTAAAGGTGAATATGGTATTTACCAGTAGAGTTCTTGTGGTCGCTCGCTTTAACCGATACCTTGTAGTCTCCGTTCGCTTGGCGTGTTGCTTCATACCAGCGAATATCGTCTTGGCCGTCCTTTTCAGACCAAGTTGGGACTTGAACGGTCCGCACCCCTTTAGGGCTGTAGACATCCTGGATGATGACGTCAAATGTTCCTGTATCCTTATTGTTGTTTTGGATCAAGAGAGTGCCGGTTGACTTAGAAATACTGATATTTGTAGCAGTGCTTGCCACATATTCTTTTTTCCCTAAGTCATTGACATAATAGGCATGAACCAAATATTTACCTTGAGAATTCTTATGTTCACTTGCTTTGATAACTGCTTTATAGCTACCGTCACTTTGACGAATTGCTTTGTGCCATACTAGATCATCTTGACCATTTGTTTCACTCCACGTCGGAATCAGAACTTCTTTCAAGCCATTTGGAGATACTACATCGCGAATAACTGCTTCAAACGTACCGTTCTCAGTATTGTTGTTCTCAACAGTCAACGTACCGCTTACATTGGTCGGTTTTGTTTGATATACATTTGTAGCAGTGCTTGCCACATATTCTTTTTTCCCTAAGTCATTAACATAATAGGCGTGAACCAAATATTTACCTTGAGAATTCTTATGTTCACTTGCTTTGATAACTGCTTTATAGCTACCGTCACTTTGACGAATTGCTTTATGCCATACTAGATCATCTTGACCATTTGTTTCACTCCACGTCGGAATCAGAACTTCTTTCAAGCCATTTGGAGATACTACATCGCGAATAACTGCTTCAAACGTACCGTTCTCAGTATTGTTGTTCTCAACAGTCAACATGCCGCTTACATTGGTCGGTTTTGTTTGATATACATTTGTAGCAGTGCTTGCCACATATTCTTTTTTTCCTAAGTCATTAACATAATAGGCGTGAACCAAATATTTACCTTGAGAATTCTTATGTTCACTTGCTTTGATAACTGCTTTATAGCTACCGTCACTTTGACGAATTGCTTTGTGCCATACTAGATCATCTTGACCATTTGTTTCACTCCACGTCGGAATCAGAACTTCTTTCAAGCCATTTGGTGCAACAACATTACGAATTACCGCGTCAAACGTACCATTCTCAGTATTGTTGTTCTCAACAGTCAACGTACCACTTGGTTTTAAATCCTCTGGACGTTTTCCAATGTAAACATTTGTCGTTGTTCCACCCACACCCGTCATTTGTCCATTGTTCTGAACATAGTAAAGATGGACATTGTAAAGACCGGTTGAGTTTTTATGGTCCGCTGCTTTTACATTGACGGTATAGGTCCCATTTGCTTGACGATTGGCTGTATACCAAACAAGGTCATCTTGACCACCTGTTTCTGACCAGATCGGTACAGAAACGGTTCGAACTCCATTTGGCGCCTTAACATTTGAGATGACAACGTCAAAGCGGCCCGTCATAGTATCGTTATTGACAATGTCAATCTTCCCACTTAAGCTGCCTTCTGTTGGATCCGCTGCAGGTTTTGCGTTCGCGGTGAAGCGACCGGTATAGTCCACACTGTGGTCAAAGAGGTGTTTTCCTGGAAGCAATTCCGCTTGAGAAGTGAACTGCCACGCGCCAGCTTTCCCATTGTAACGCAAACTTTTCGCATCGTTTACAGATAGTTTTGGAGAAGGGTATTGGGCAACCCAGAAATTCTGAAGTCCAAATTGAGCGGTGTTGACTGGACCTTTCTTGCGAAGGTTGTTTTCATCCAACCAGCTAGCACTGGTGTAGAACATCAAGTTGGTGTAGCCATTTTTACGCATTTCGTCCGCCCAGGCTTGGGTGTTGCGGTTAATGTTTGGCTGCATCTTGGCATCCTCAAAGTCATTGACCATGAGGGTGTTCTTTGGAAGACTCAAGCGTTGCGCCTCTGCAATGTAGAATCGCGCTTCTGCACGCGCCGCTTCCTCGGAAGTATAGCGTGAGAAGTGGTAGGTCGATACTTGCAGACCCGCAGCTTGTGCATTACGAATTTGGTTCTCCGCATTCGGGTTCTTGTACCAAGTGTCTTCTGTCAATTTGACAACGACACCGCCCACGCCTTTATTAGCTAGGGTACGGTAGTCTCCAATACTAATGTCTCCGTTGTGGCTACTCACATCAACGAATGATTTTGGTTGAACCGCCACATCTGTTGAACGACCAGCTGGAGCGTGAGCGCCTGTGTTAAAGAAGGTCGTGCTTCCTGTATTAGACTGAAGAGGAGTTTCTTCTTTTTTCTCAGTCGTCGATGCATCTGTAGCTTTCTCTACAGATGGAGCCCCACTTTCTGAAGCCGCGGCCTTGTTCACAGGTGCTACAGGCTGTTCGGTCACATTTGCTGGTGCTGCATAGTTGCTTACGACAGGTGCTACCGACTTTTCAGCAACGGCTACTTCTGGCACTTTTTCAGCTTGGACTTGGTTGCCTTCAGTAGTAGCAGCCTCGTTTGAAACCAGCTCATCTGCACTGACTCCCTGAGCAGATACAGCCATCAAGACTGCCGCTCCGGCATAAAAAATAAGATCTTTCTTTTTCATATAAACTTCCCTTTATACAAATTTTATACTTTAATCATTTTACCACACGGTTTCAGCGATGAAAAGTTTTATAAGGCAAATTTTTAAAATTAGTGATATTTTTTTGAAAAACTAAAAAAGAAGTCTGTCTGACTTCTTTTGATCTTATGATAAATGCTTTAAGGCTGTCTTTAAGTAATGACCATCTCGGATTTCCTGGCCAACACGCTTGGCATTGTCTACCAAATCTTGGTAATCAGCATCTGAAAGATTGTCGATGGTCTCCTTCAAGTCATGAAGAGACTCTACTGCAATCCCACAACCCTTCTCAAGCACAAAGTGAGACAAGGCTGACTGTTTCCAAACGACAAGCGGGAAGCTCGATGCTAGATAAAGCGACGCCTTATGAGAGTTGTTGTAGCGAAGGTACTCACCAAAAACACCACTACAGGTTTCCGCACTATCCCCATCCCAGACCAGTCCAAAACCACCCTCAAGGGCTGCAGGAAGCTCATCCGGTAGGAAGGAGCCAAAGTAAGTTTCATTCTCTAAAGCTCTACTCTCATCAAAACCAACACCATAGAGATTATAGGCAGGTTGTGCAGGAAGAGCATAGAGATAACCAGCTTTTTCTTGTGCCAAATTACCAGCCACAATAATTGGCTGATTCTTAGTTAGACCTGTCTTCTCTTGGAAATTTGGAATCAAATAGTCAAAAATACCAAGGCTGATAATCTTATCTTCCGCAATTCCTTTATCCACCAAAACAGATTTCATCACCGGGTTGTGGGCGATGATCCCATCAGCTGCACCAAGAAGACCTGATTCCTGGATCTTCATTCGAATTCTGTGTTTCAAAGGAACAGCTTGACCATTCATGAAACGAAGTGCATCTAGATCATGGATAATAAAATGAACTTTTACGCCTTTTTTCTGCGCTTTTTTTACATGATGTGTTGTGAAAAAGCTATGGTTAATTATTGGTAATTGGATAAGTAGCTCGTCGCCCTGCTTTAATTGATCCAAGACTTCCCCAAATACCTTAGATTTACAGAGCTGAGCTTTAAGTATCCCCATCTCATACCAATTATCAACTGAAAGAACTAAATCTTGATAACCCTCTTTTTTCACAATTTGTTCCACATCATTACGTGCCTTACTTCCAGCGTTTTTTAAATTTTTTTCATGTAAAAATTCTTCTTTTAAGTAGTATTTCATAGATTATCGTTTCTTTCAATCAAATTCATTTGCTACGACTTCCAAAGCACGCTCAATGACCACGTGCATGTCGTAGTATTTATAGTCTGCCAAACGTCCACAGAAGATAACCTTGTCATTTTTCTCAGCTTCTTCTTTGTACTTAGCAAACATGGCGTTGTTCTTTTCATCATTGATTGGGTAGTATGGTTCATCCCCACGTTTCCAGTCAGCTGGGTATTCACGTGTGATAACTGTCTTAGGTTGTGTACCATACTCGAAGTGCTTATGTTCGACGATTCGAGTATAAGGAATCTCACGCTCTGTGTAGTTGACTACGGCGTTCCCTTGATGGTTTTCCTCATCCAAGACTTCGTGCTCAAAACGAAGACTGCGATACTCCAACTCACCATGTTTGTAATCAAAATACTGGTCAATCATTCCTGTAAAGACAACTTTATCCGCTGAAGCTTCAAGTTCTTCACGATTGGCAAAGAAGTCAACTCCAAGTTCTACTTCTACATCGCCCAGCATATTTTCGATGATGACATTGTAACCACCGATTGGAATTCCTTGGTAACGGTCATTAAAGTAGTTGTTATCAAAGGTCAAACGAACTGGAAGACGTTTGATGATAAAGGGTGGAAGGTCTGTGGCAGAACGTCCCCATTGTTTTTCAGTGTAGCCCTTAATCAACTTTTCATAGATGTCTGGGCCGATCAACTTGATGGCTTGTTCTTCCAAGTTCTTCGGTTCAACATCTTTCATATCAGCTGTCTGCTCGGCAATCTTGTCCTTGACTTCTTGAGGAGTCTTGGTTCCCCACATAGCATAAAAAGTATTCATGTTAAAGGGAAGATTGTACAGACTGCCCTTGTAGTTAGCTACTGGTGAGTTGATATAGTTGTTGAATTCAGCGAACTGGTTGACATAGTCCCACACTTTTTTGTTGGACGTATGGAAAATGTGGGCACCGTACTTATGGACGTTGACGCCTTCAACCTCCTCGCAGTAGATATTTCCACCGATGTGATCTCGCTTATCAATCACTTTTACTTTTTTACCACGTTTAGTAGCTTCATGTGCGAAAATGGCTCCAGACAAACCAGCACCAACAATCAGATAATCGTACATAGTTATCTCCCTATTTCTTTATTAATTGCTGTTTCAACTCTTTCAG
Organism: Streptococcus mobilis; assembly: GCF_059727625.1. NCBI lineage: Bacteria > Bacillati > Bacillota > Bacilli > Lactobacillales > Streptococcaceae > Streptococcus > Streptococcus mobilis. Next base: position 257,098 of record NZ_AP041823.1, on the reverse strand, counting down.
ATTTACCACCTTGAAGAGCAAAATCAAGGTTCCATAGATGATTGCGCCACATCCAGCATACAAAACAACATTCAGAGTCGACGAAAGATGGACAATGGACTTGACAAATAGCAAGAGACCATACATGAGTACTGAAGCGAGCACAATCTTCATCATTGAGCCCATAATCGGCACTTCTTTAAGATAAGTCCGTGTAAAGTAGAGTTGAATTCCCCATACCAAGCCTTCTGTCAATACTGATACAATCGCAGCTCCAATAAAGCCCAGTTTTGGTAGGAAGAGTAGGTTCAATCCGACACTGACAATGGCAGGAACAGTAGTCGAAATCATAAATTCTTTATTTTTATTATGAGGAATCAGGATTTGAATCCCCATGATATTGGTCCATCCGATAAAGAACATTCTAAAAATCATGATGGCAATAGCATAACGCGCATCCTGGAAATCCTTTCCTAGGAAAAACTGAACAAAGTCATCATTGACGATTAACATACCGGCAATAATGGGGAAAATGACCAAATTATAGATCAAAAAAGACATTTGGTGCATCTTATTGACAGCCTTATGGTCCCCTGAGGATAAGAGGCTCGATACCCGAGGCAACATGACGCTCCCCAGTGAGGTCACCAAGGTCAACAAAATATTGACGAGTTTTAAGGCCTGATCATAAATCCCCACATCCTTTGTAGATGCAAGAGCTCCCAGCATGGTCCGATCCAAAGTGACATAGAGGGAAATGGCAATCTGCGGTAAAAAGAGCAGAATGACTGGCTTTAAATGTACCCGTGCATAAGCCATATCAAAATGGGCTTTCCCAATAAATTCACGGGCAGGCAACCACATACTGAGCTGACCTAAGAGCTCAAAGATGGTCAGTAAGAATACATAGAGATACAGATCTTTCGCAGACTTGACAAACAAGAAGATCGAAATCACTCCAACCATTTTGACCGTGATATTCCGAACCGTAATCTTACGAAAGTCCTCTAATCCCTGAAAGAGCCAGGAAATGTCGAGGCCCTTTGAGACCAAGCTGATCCCTAGGATATAGGCAACAGGATTTTGCATGGAAGGCAGGGTCACACATAAAAGAACATAGAGGGTCAGGGACAGAATCGTAGCCCCCAACTGGAGGGTATAAATCCCCCAGAAATTCTTTTGGATATCTTTGCGGTGTCCTGAGATCTCTTTGGTTCCATAATTGGCCACTCCTAGAGTCCCTAAAAGGATAAAATAGGTGACAATGGAGTTAAAATAGCCATAGGTCCCCAAGTCATTCGAGCTAAAAACCCGTGTTACATAGGGGGTGGTAACAATGGGAAGAATAATAACTAATAATTGATAAGATAAATTATAAGCATAATTTTTTAAGACTTTCATTGGACTCCTTCAACTCCTTGAAATAGAAGTTAGGACTCCTATTCCTTTTTAGAAATGTTCTACTCCATCAATTCAATGAGGGTTTCTATGGCTCTTTCTAGTGAGAAGCCTTTTAGGTCCTCGCTACCCTTACTAGCCAGAGCATGGCGGAGATCAGCATCCTCAATAGCTCGTAAGATATTGGCTGCAAGGGCTTGAGGATCATTGACTGGCGACAACAAAGCATTGGTATCATTTGCATATTCAAAAACACCTTTATAGGCAGTTGAAACCAAAGTACAGCCACAGGCCATACTCTCTGCTCCGGTCAGACCAAATCCTTCATTGACACTAGCACAAACAAAAATCGCCGCCTCATTATAGAGGGCTCTCAATTGAAGGGCTGTTTGGTTTTGATGATAGTCGATCCACTCTTTATCAATATCCTCTCTCTTTTCACGCGCACCAAACATGGTTACATGGAGGTCTGGATGACGTTTGCGAACTAATTCCAAAGCTTCTAGTGCGACTGGAATTCCCTTGTGTTCTCCATAGTGATAGAGCATAGCAATTTCCAGTGGATTTCTTTCTTCGATGGGCTTGGCTACAGAAAAAGCATCGGTGTCAATCGGATTCTTAAGGAGCTTCACTTCTGAATCATAGGGGTAAACCATATCATAAAGCCACTGGGAGACAACAATATTGGTCATCCCCATTTGGTAGGTCTGGTAGACATCCTCATCCGAAAAGGACCAATTCTCAAAATCTTGAATCAGGTAATACTTGCGCCCACATCGCTTGGGTAAGTCATGGACGATCTCTGCTGTATTGACAGCTGTCGCAAAAACCACATCTGCATCCGGAAAGTGGGTCTCATTGCGATAAGGGGTCGCGATTTTTTTGACCCGTTTATCGAGAGGAAACCACTTGGGATAAAAATGTTTATAGATATGGGACAAGTAATATTTGATGGTATAATTCTTAATTCTTGTAAACTTTTGATCGGTGAAGCAAACAAGTGAGACTTCATGCCCTTTATCGACTAGTCGATTGGCATATTCAAAGACGACTTTAAAGCCACCAACTGGCACATCTGGTAAAGACGGCAAGCAAAAAGTAATTTTCATTGATTTCTCCTATTATAGGCCACTTCTTTCTGTTTTGGTTCCCGCTCGTGCAGCCATGACTCCCCATACCATGTAGAACAAGAAAAGGGTAATATTGTTTGCGAAAAAGTCAAAAAAGAACATTTCAATTAAGGTCATGACTAAAAATAGAAAGATAAAGCGATCAAAAGGCTCCTTGGTGTCTAAAGAAATAAGATAGATGACCAAGCCAACTACTAGCAAGATAGAGCCAACTATACCTGCTTCTACCAAATAGGTAGTCAACATAGAGTCTGTTGTTTGAAAGCCAGTAAAAAATGAATACTTTGGCAAAAAGTCATATACAGTAGAGGCATAACCTCCTCCTATTAGAGCTTTTAAAGGGTGCTCTGCCATATAAGGAGATATATTTTGGAGAGTCCCAAATCTCTGCCCCAATGATCCATCTGAAAATCCCATTGAAAAAATTCGGCTAAATCGAGTCGAAACTAAAGCTGCTACTCTTCCAAAAACTCCTGTAACATATAAGATAAACATTGCTACTGGAGTTCCAATAACCCAGGTTAGTTTAGCTTTTCGAGCAAAAAATAAATAATAAATCACCATGATAACAATAAAGGTGATCCAAGCCATCCGTGACTGACTGACAATCAAGGCAAAGAGAACTGTTCCCTTATAGAGGTAATCAATTACTTTATTCTTACTTGGGAAACTCAAGGCCAAGAGCCAACCTACTAAGAGAACATAGGCAAAATAGGTATAGTGAGTGAAAAAAGAGCTAGGATAATACACAATATGAGAAAATTCATTCATTCGATTAATCCATTCTGCAGCTCCTGTAGAAATAAAACTAGAAATTGGATTGTATCTTACATACCACTCATAAATTCCAAAGAGTGCAAAAAACATAATAAAAAGCTTGAGGCATTGAACAAAAAATAATTTAGATTTATTGCCATTTCCCATCAATAAGCTAGTGACATAGAAAGCTATAATTGGTAACATTACATAACGAATCAATAAATTCGTAAAACTAGCAGATGACCTAAAGAAGATTACGCTAGTAAAAATATAATACACCGCAAATAACACTATAAAAATACTTTTTTTGTTTATTTGAATGACAAGCCCTTTTGAAAAAATCCTATGAATCAGCACTAAAACAAACATAGGGAGGATGAGAGTTAAATTCATATTACGATAATATGCAACTCCAATAATAATCCAAAGAGAAAATATCATAAAGGTAATGAGTCTACTTCTTTGGGATAATCTATTCATGTTTTCTCCATTCTTGGATCTATTTTAAAGTTTTTATAATATTTTTAATTGATGGAATTCTTAAATAGTAGTAAAGAATATAGTAATAATAATGTTGGACTTTTGATACCCGATTCAACTGTCTCAAAAAAGTAACCATTGATGGTTCAATTTTTGGAAATTTAATCCGTTTCAAACCAAAAATATTTGTCTTCGTACCAAAACCAATCGTATTGTTTTCATGAATACGATATCTTATTAATTTTTCATTTAAAAAGCATACTTTTCCAATTTTTGAAGCAATTAATAATAATTGATGATCGTGATACAAGGTTCTATTATCAATTTTCAAATACAGTTCTCGAGCCTTCTTTGAAATACAATATGTAGCACCTTGGACAACATTCCCCAACATAAGGTAATCAAATGATAAATCAATAATTTTATCATTCTTTTTCTCTAATTCTGTAAAAAAACGATTGGGAACAAACTGTTCCGTAGTTTTTAAGTCACTACCGTTTTTATCAATTAAGCTAAAATTTGTACAAACAGCTTCACACTTGTACTCCTTCATAACTTCCATTGTTTTTTCAACTTTATCAAATTCCCAAACATCGTCTTGATCCGCTAAAAAAATGAAATCTCCCGTACAAGATTCAATTGCATTATAAAAATTTTGAATATATCCTACATTTTCCGGATTCCGAATGAATTTCACCCGAGAATCTTCCACTTTTGATAAAACACCAGCTGTATCATCGGTCGAACAATCATCGAAGATAATGACTTCATCAACTTCTACACTTTGATTTAAGATAGAACGTAGCTGAGTAGCCACATAATCTGCACCATTATAGGTTGTCATTGCGACAGAAATCATTTTATGAGCTCCTTCATAATTTTTTTATAATAAGTCCCATCTTTCATCGTTTCAGATTTATCAAACTTATAGGATAATTTATGGAAAGGCGTTGTCAATAATAGATTGTCCCACCACGTTTGGTTAAAATCTTCAAATAAATTAAGTAAAAGAATATGTGGCAAAGTATTGGAAGCTGGGAAAACTTCTTTCCACTTTTCAGGATAGGTTTCAATTGCCAATTGAAACATTAAATGGAAAATGAAATAGTCTTTCACATAATCATATTTTCCCCAATATTTATACAATAAATATTTTGTTAATTCCAATAATTCATTGTGAGTTTCAGATGTGATAAACCAATTAGAAATTTGCATCACATGGCCATCGATTGGCTTTAAACCTTGAAACACAAATAAATTGGAATCTAACATATAACCTGGAATATCTGGAGAAGTACAATAAACTGTAGAGTCAATCCAGGTCCCGCCATGTCGGGTTAATAATTCCAACCTTAGTAAGTCAGAAAAATGTGTCGGACTTATAATTCCTTTGGCAAATTTGTTCATAACATGCTCAGGAAATTCAACATATTGCGAATAATTTTCCTCAGTGATCAGCACAACATCCCTATCAGGAAGATTCTCTTGAATAGATGCGACGCACCTTTGAACAAGTTCAGGTGCACTTTCTAATCCTTGCATCCAACAAATCCACACCTTGTTAGTTTTCTTTTTATCAAATGATTTCTTTGAAGAAAGAAATTCTTTGATTGCAGGTCCATTTTCTTTTCTCAATTTTTTCATGAGCTTATAACGTACGATTAGACGCACTAGCTCAAGACCTTTTCTATCCCGTCCTATAAAAAGCGTCCCCAGTGTTAATGGAAAAAAAGTCCCATTTTTTAAGGAAGTCAGTAATATTTCTTTTTTATTTATCTTCTTTTTCATTAGTTCTCATATACTTTTTATACAATTTACTAAATAGAATCACTGTTCTACTCAAGGTTTTAACTGGTTTACCCCAATCAATCTTTTCAGACCGAACTTTCTTGACCGCATAAGCCCCGCCTCGTTGGATAATGTCTTCTACTTGATCCAAAAGCATTTGTTCCGATTCAGAACTTACTTGTTTTCTCAGTAAACGCGTAGCCACCAGGGTCTGTCTGTAAGTCAGGGCATGGTCCTTTGCTAGTTCATTCACCTTGGACAAGCGTTTAAAAATTCGGCTCCATTTAAAATTGTACTCGTGCTTACTCGTGACATTACTTCCATAACGACGATAGCCCATCACTATTTCAGGATAAAAGTAGACATTGCCTTTCAGAGCTGCTACTTTTGTCGTGAAATTGTCATGTGAAAGATAGGCTAATTCAGGTGCATCATTTTCTAACTCCGGAAGAATTGAGAACAATTCTCGGTTGAAAAAGGTATTGCATCCATAAACCTTGTGGGCCATGAAGACAGAAATAGGATTGGTATAGTGAATCCCCATCAACTGGTCCATACTCGGAGAGGTTTCCTTACCAGCTCCGTCAATAATTCTCATATCTGCATAAATCAGGGTTGGCCCACCCGTATGAACTTCTTGGTAGAAACCTTGTAGCCGTTCTAACTTGTCTGGATCCCAAACATCATCCTGATCCGCAAATACAAAATAATCTGAATGAGCTCCTTGCTGACGAACTGCATTGATCAAGCCAAAGAAGTTGTAATAGGCTCCATGAAAATCAGATTCATTTTGGATCAACTGAATCCGTTCATCCTTAGCCATGTATTCTTGGATGATGTCAACCGTGCGATCTGAAGAATGGTCATCTCGAATGATAAGGCTCCAATCTGTCACAGTTTGATCGAGGATACTATCCAACTGCTCTCGGAGAAAGGCCTCTCCATTATAGGTCGCCATCATGATCAATAGCTTATTTGTTTGCACGAGCGAACTCCTTTAAAATTTGATAGGTATGGCCAAAACCGGTCTTAGCATCAAACAATCCTTTCCAGCCTAAACCTTCGAGTTTATCACTGGTCAGACTGGCATTTTGCATAGGATTGGCCTGTTTACGATCTTGTTCTGTTGGAAGATCCATCACCAAGGCCACCTCTCCAACTTGGGCGATCACTTCTGCCATCTGCTTGATGGTAATAATCGAAGTGGGATTTGAAATATTATAGGCTTGACTTGAGGTTCCTGCCAACAAGACCGTCAAAATTGCACTGGCACAATCGAGACTATAACAGTAGGATCTCAATTGGCTTCCTGTACTTTTCATTACGAGATCCCTTCCTGCGAGGGCTTCGTTCATAAAGAAAGAAGAGACCCGATTGTCTGATCCCTTGGCACTTGGTCCGTAAATATGACCTGGCCGAACGATGCTAATCTTTAAATCATATTCCGAAGCGAAGCTGACACAGAGGGTTTCCGTCGCTCGTTTAGAACTAGCGTAGGAAGAACGGACATGGAGATGGTCAACCTCCCCAATAAAATCCTCAGCTAGCGGTTGAGCCGTCGAACTTGCCCCATAGACCTCGCTCGAGGATACATAGACCAGATTTGAAACACCTGCATCCTTGGCATAACTTAAGAGATGGTACATACCCATAAAATTACTGGTCATGGTTTCGACTGGTTGTTGAACATAGAGTTCTGGACTAGCTGGGCTGGCTGCATGGATGACAAAATCGACAGTCATCTTAAAATCAGGGACTTGAGTGGCATCATAAAAGATAAAGTGCAAGTGACTTATTTCCTTGCCAAAGCGCTCTTCTAAAGAGGACAGATTCCGACCACAGCAGTAAATCTCTATGTCAAAGTCTCTGACCTGATTGAGAAATAAGAGCTGGTCGACCAGGGTTGAGCCAATTAAACCAGAAGCTCCTGTTATAAGGACCGATTTCCCTCTCAGTTCATCGAGACAAACGATTGAGGACAAGGAGTGCTCAACGTCTTTTCTATAGGTGGCATTAGCTAATAATTCCATTGTTATTTGATCCAATTATCCCGTGTTGAACTTAGTAAGGCTTTAAAAATATCTAAATCTTCAACAGTTGTAATTTTAAGATTTTTCTCTGATCCGAGTGAGAAATAGCTCTTCTCACCAAACAATTGCATCATTTGGCAAGAAGCTGCGACATCTGTAATCCCTTGTTCTAAGGCTTTGTGATGAAGAGACAAAATCTTGTCCAGATGGTAGACATGAGGTGTCTGAGTACGAAGCAACAAATCACGGTTCAAGGATTCAGATGAAGAAGTTGATTGAGGCTCATCTAAGACAAAGACAACCTCTGTTGTTGGAATGGCTGCAACCGCATTTCCAAATTGTTGGTAGGTCGCCAAAGCATCGCTAATAATCTCATTGCTGACCAAAGGACGGTTCCCATCATGGATCAAGACAGTTACATCTTCGTCTGGATGAGCTTCTTTAACAGCTGTCAAGCCCTTGAAGATTGACTCTTGCCCAGAAGCTCCTCCGGTTGTAATGATTTTCAACTTGGTGATCCCGAATTGTTCGGCATAGGCTTTTACCATTTGCTCCCATCCCTTTAAGATGACGATACAAATTTCATCGATTTCTGGATGGTGTTGGAATTTTTCAAGAGTATAAATAATAACTGGTTTATTTTCCACATGGATAAACTGTTTTGGGATATCCTGTCCAATGCGGCTACCAATACCAGATGCTGTTAAAATTGCGATATTCATTATTCTTCTCCATATTTTAACTCTAGGAACAAGTGTTGTTCTCTCTTATCTGCAGAAGGAACCACCATGTAATCTTTGCCATAAAACATTTCCAAATATTCTTCAGACCAGACTGGAATATTGACCATCTCTGTCTCGAAAGGAACTTTCTTATAAACGTTCATGTTTTCACGTAGATAAGTCTCTCGTCTAAAGTGTTTGCGCCCTGTCGGGACAGAAACATATTTCGTATGAGGATCTTTACAACTGGAGTTGCACTTGTCTAACCAGGTTAACCAAGTCTTCATCGGAATAATCCCAAAGAACCAGCCCACCATCAACTTACCAGCTGAATAGTTGAGCTTTCTCCCCTCTAAGCGAAACATCTCTTTCATCAAAGCATGATTCTTTGTTTCACGTACAGAGGCCAAGGCAAAGGTTAGAAACATACTGGTAAAACCTTGGAAAAAGCGTTTGATGGGTTGATCAAAGACATTTTCCACAATATATAAGTCGATGGAGATCCCACATTCTTTGGCCGCGTAATCATATTTCCTACGAGCCACTGTCCCTTTTTTGCGAATCTGTGAAACATGAAGCCCAAGCTCTGGGTGAGTCTTAGGGCTTTGAAGATAGTAGTGAGAACTAAAATCATGATCCGTTTCAAATAAGGCGACTAGTTTATCATAACTTTCTCGTGGAATATTGATATCGACATCATCATCCCAAGGGATAAAACCTTTGTGGCGAACGGCTCCTAAAATACTCCCGCCACTCAATGAATACTTAATCCCATGCTCATCGAAAAACTTGAAAACATCGGAAATCATCTTAAGGAGTTCCGCTTGGTACCGTTTTAAGCCCTCATCGTCTAAAAAGATAATATCTGATTTGTCGTATTTTAATTTTTCTGCCATTCTTGTTTATCCCTTAAACTCTTTCTCATAATCGGCTACGATCTTTTCCCAAGTGAAAGCTTGGGCAATCCGTTGACTTGATTTTTGGTTGAGATATTCGATTGCTTGAGCATCTAATTGCTCAGCTTGATCAATGACATGTGCCAATTGATCTTTCTTCCAATAGAGCGCCCCATCTTCACCGACTTCACGGTTAAAGCCAACATCCAACAAGAGGTTGAGTTTAGTAGACTCTAGTGCCTCAAGAAGGGATGGATTGGTACCACCTACTTCATGACCATGGAAGTAAGCAAAGGCATTCTCGCGGATGTATTTGAGCAATTCTTGATCGTAGACCGTCCCCACAAACTTCACTCGAGGATCTTGATCAAATCCTGTATCCTTACGCAACTGCTCATAGAACTTGTTTTCTTCTACATTGGTAATCAGAACAAAATCTTTTTGGGAGTTTGACTTCATAAAGCCACGAATCATGGCCTCATAGTTATTCTCCGGTACAAAACGTCCCACGACAAGGTAGTAATTTCCTTCAGATACTTGCTTATCCGCAAACCAAGTCCGTACTTTCTCGTCTTCTTTACTCAGGATGGATTTACTTGTATCCGTTCCATAAGCAATATAGGTCGTCTGAGGCTGATACTTGGCATAATCCTTCTGGATATAGGCTTCGATGTTCTTGCTATCACAAATCAACAGGTCGGCGCGTTTGACCATGAGTTGTTCAGAAAACTTCCAGTATTTGCGGACTGGAAGACTCCACTTCGCGCGAAGCCACTCATGACCATCCGGATTGACCATCAGAGTCCCTCCGATAGCCTTGATTTTCTTTTTAATTTTTGAGATAAAAGGACCAATCCGGCAAGCCAAGACATAGAAGATCGGAGCCTGGTCTTTGTTTTCTTTTGCGATTTCAACGGCCTTGTTGAGGGCTGCAATATCATAAGCAATAGCACGCGCAGGACCGATATTAGGGACATCAATGTTGTAACAGATCGCGCCATTATGTTCGAAAGCATCTGCAGTAATTCCTGATTTTGCTGAATTCTCCCGCATACAAGCTACATAATACTGGATATTTTTATCTTGTTGGAATTCTGTCAACTTCTCAACAAAGGTCTCAAAACCACCATATTTTGCTGGAATACCTTTGGAACCAACGATATAAATTGATTGTGTCATTTTTCTCCTAACATGGAAAGGACGAAGTAGGCAGTTTCCTACTTCGCTCCTTCTTTTCTAAGTACAACCTTCACGGTTTTGAGCAGGATCTGAATATCTCTCCAGATCGTCCAACCATCCATATACGCAACGTCGAGTTTGACTACCTCGTTAAAGTCTGTAATCTCACTGCGTCCACTCACTTGCCAAAGGCCGGTAATGCCGGGCTTGAAACTGAGTCGTCGTTTTTGGGCTGGCGTATAGTCTTGATATTCGTCTACCGTTGGAGGACGAGTTCCGACCAGACTCATATCACCGATCAGAACATTGTAAAATTGTGGCAATTCATCGAGACTGGTCTTACGAATAAAGCGTCCGATTGGTGTTACCCGCGGATCATTTTCCATCTTGAACATCCCACCTGTCATGGTGTTTTGCGCCATCAGATCTTTTTTAATCTCTTCGGCATCCACTCGCATAGAGCGGAATTTATAGAAGTTAAAATACCGTCCGTTCTTTCCGACCCGCTTCTGTACAAAGAAGGCAGGGCCCCCATCTTTACGGATTAGAGGGACCAAAACGATACTCACTAGTCCACAAATCAAGAGACCAAAGAGGGCTCCCGCAATGTCCAAAAGACGTTTAGCAAAGACGTGGCTCGGTTTGTAGAAATTGGTTGAGAAAGTGACGACATTTAGTCCCCCGACTTCTCGAACCCGTTTATTGCCTAAGGAAGCGAAGTTAAAGGCATTGAGATTGACCGATACATCAATCCCCATACTCTCAAACTCCGAGACGAAATCACTAATATTGTAGTCCTCACTTGGCAGATTGATAAACACTTCATCCACCACTTCCTTGGTCACAAAGTTCATCATTTGATCCGGCTGCACCACCCGTACATCCGAATGAGCAAAATCCGTATCATCCATGACGGTGACACCGATCAATTCCCCATGATAAAGGCTAGGCGAATGCAGAATATCAAATACCTTTTCCATCCGACTGGTCGCTGTAATCAGGAAAATCTTTCGCGAACTTTTCCGCCGCGGTGAAACAGACTTCCGGTATCTCTTGAGCAAGAGATCCATGATGTAGACGGAAAACGTATTGAAAAGAAAGAAGTAGATCATCCCCCGACGAGAAATGGAAAAAACCCCGTCGAGCATAAAAGAGGTAAAGGTGATCCCAACCGCGAAAAATACATTGTATTTCAAGACCTGAAAGAGCTCATCTAGATAGCCTCTGCTGTAAAAACGATAGGCAATATTGCTAATGTAGAAGGCTACAAAATGCAAGAGATAGAGAATCGCAATTGTCTGCGATGTGTATTCTGCATCCTTAAAAAGACTCACAATGTAAGCTGAAAATAGGACAGCCAAACTTTGAAAGAGAACAATATTTAGTTTTTCCAGCTCGATTCTTTCTTCTCCCATTTCCCCTCAATCCTATTCTTTACTTCTTCCCATACTCTCCGTAGGTTCCGTATCCACCATATGAACCATACTCAGCAGCTTTAATGTTAAATTTATTGAGCACTACTCCTAAGAAAGATGTGCCTGTTTGTTCCAATTGATACTTGGCTTTTTGGACAGCCTTACGTCCATTGGCACCAGATTCTGTGATCAAGACAGTTCCATCACAGCGTTGGGCGATAATCGCCGCATCAATCACAACCCCGATTGGAGGTGTATCGACAATGATATAGTCAAAATGCTCACGAAGTGCATCCATCATCACAGTGAAGTTCTTGCTTTGTAAGAGACCTGTTGGGTTTGGCGCGACCTGCCCAGACTCGATGATATCCAAGTTTGGAAAATCAGTCGCATACAAGATTTGGTCCAATTGGCTACGGCCAGATAAGAAGTCGGTCAAGCCTTGGATCTTAGTACGGCTACGGAAAATCCCTGTCATGACAGAGTTCCGGATATCACAGTCTACCAAAAGGGTCTTGTAACCCGCACGCGCAAAGGCAACGGCCAGGTTGGTTGAAGTGGTTGATTTCCCTTCATTTTCTTGAACAGATGAGATAGCGATGACTTTTAAGTCTACCCCACTCAATTGGATATTCGTCGCAAGGGCATTGAAGTACTCTTCTGCCTTCCGAATTTCTTGTAATTTGTTTTTTGAAATTTCTAACGTATTCATGCGATCCCCAGTCTACAGTTTCTTAATATCTGGCACAATACCAAGCAAGGTTAAGCCCATCAGCTCTTCGATATCTTCTGGTCTCTTGACACGATCATCCAAGACTTCTACTACGACCATGAGAACCACCATGAGGCCTGCTCCAGCAATAAAGCCAAGAAGGACATTGCGTCGGATATTTGGTGAAGAAGGTGATTGAGGCACTTCTGCTTCATCCAAGGTCGTAACATCTGACACCTTGGTCACAGCAATGATCTTTTCAGCTGCTACATTCCGAAGGCCATTGGCAATACGAGCTGCTTCTTTTGGATCTCCGTCCTTAGCCGTGATCGAAAGGATACGAGTATCTGTCGGAACGGATACACTGATCTTTTTCGACAACTCACCAGGTGTCATATCGAGTTTCAATTCTTCAATGGCTTGGCTCAAGACATTTTGAGAAAGAATGATCTCACGGTAGTCTTTAACCAAGTAAGAACCCGCCTGCAAATCAGAGTTTGTCAAGGCATTGTTGTCTTGGTTTTGACGACTGACCACGTAGATCCGGCTAGTACTTTGGTATTCTTTCTTGGCTAAAAAGGCACTGTAGCCAAATGCTGCGATGGCAAAGACAAGAGCGACCAAAACGATCGAAAACTTGCGTTTCCATAGGGTCTTCAGCATAGCGAAAACATCAATTTCCACTGCTTGATTTTCTTGATTGTTCATTTCCTAATTACTCCTTCATGTGGATCTCTCCACCTGTTTCCTGGTTAGATTAATTCATCCGCTAACAAGAGTTCTTGATTGCTGACAAAGAGAGCTTGTGCTCGTTGTTCTCCGTATTCTTCCTTGATCAAGCGATAGGCTTCTGCCATATAAGGCGGTCGTTTATCTACATTGTGCATATCACTGGCCACAAAGTGCACCAAGTCTTTTTCTAAGAAGTACCGAGCTCGTTTTTTGAGTTGTTTTTGCTCATCCCCAAAGAGGCGAGGCTTGAGAACACTGGAACTATTGATCTGCATGTAGCAGCCCATGTCAATCATCTCTTGCACGCGCTCTTCATTTTTCTCCAAGCACTTGTAGCGCTCGATATGGGCCACCACTGGTGTCACACCTAGATGGAGCAAACGGTCCAAGGCCGTATGAATCTCCTTGTAAGGTGTTCCCATGCTGAATTCAATCAGAGCAAAGCGCGTCTCTGCCAAACGTGGAATGATCTTTTCTTCCAGTTTTTTCAAGACATCATTCGTAAAGTATATCTCTGCCCCGTAATGAATCGTTAAATCTGGCGCGACCTCTGCCGCAATTTTTTTCACTTCTTGAAAATTTTCAGAAATCTTTTCTTCGGGAGTTTCAAACATCCCCTTGCGACGATGAGAAGTGGAGATAATGGTCCGCACCCCTTGGCGATAGCTTTCTTCCAATAAGGCACGCGTATCTTCTCTTGTCTTTGGTCCATCATCCACATCAAAGACGATGTGCGAGTGGATATCAATCATTTTTCTTTTCCTTCCATTACTTTTTGAATGGTTTCCTTAGCCTTGGTCAAGCTGGCTTGATCCAACTCCATGACATAGAGGTTGTAACCAGGCATAGCATAAGACGGCAAGTCATTTCGTCCTTGACCGGTGATCGCTTGAGAAGTCACCTCATAAGAACCACCCGTTTCTAACTGGGTATTGATCAAGTTCATCATAGTCGGCAACTGCATATTGGTTTGGACAGAATCTTGGAGGTTTCCGATAATCTCATTGTAGTTGCTTAAGACCTTGGTAGAGGTCAACTTTTTGATAATGGCCGCAATGACTTTTTCTTGGTTTTTCCCACGGTCATTGTCACCACCTTGAAGAGAGTAGCGTTCTCGGACAAAACCGAGAGCTTGCTCTGAATTCAAATGAACCTTTCCAACTGGGAAATGGAACTTGCCATGAAGGCTCGTGAATTCTTGGTCATTTTCCACATCGATTCCCCCTAGAAGGTCAATCAACTTGAGGAAGGAGGTGAAATTGAGACGAACGTAGTAGTTGAGCTTGATATCATAGAGATTCTCAAGGGTATGGATCGAAGCATCCACTCCGTAGATCCCCGCGTGGGTCAACTTATCGTTCTGGTTGTTACCACCATCTGCAATCGGTACATAGGCATCCCGTGGAGTCGTTGTCAACAGGACTTGCTTGGTCTTCCGATTAACCGTCATGATGATATTGACATCTGAACGAGAAACCGAGGTTACCGGCCCATAGGTATCGATCCCGCTGACATAGATGTTAAAGACATCCGCATTGGCAGATACCTTGCTCGTCGCTGCCACTTCTTTTCGGATCTTGTAGGAATAGATTTTCTTCAACTTCTTCGCATAGTCCGCATCTTCTGCGGCAATGGTATCCTCAAAGGTACTGTTGAGGACCATAGCAGAAGCATTCCCTTCTTGCAGGCTCTTATAGGCATCTAGATAAGTCGGTGCATCCACTACAGAAATTTCCTGACCCTTGGTCTTTTTGATGTTGTCCAAGAGGGCAGTGAGATTGGCTTCGTTATTGTTGCCCTTTGGAGCCACCACTTCCTTGATTTCTTTGATATCTTTGATGTCACTGTCTTTCTTGACATAGACAGCCATCTCAAACTCTGTATAGTTAGAGTGGCCATTGACATTACTGGTCAGATTCAGCAGCTGTTGACTAGCAAACAACACTCCTGAACTAGCCAATAAGCCGACAAGAAGCAGGACCAAAGTTGTCTTTTTAGCCTGATTTTTGATCACAAACCAAGCTGACAAGAGCAAGAGAAGAGCTAGTAGTGCAATCACGAGAACATTGACATAGCGAAAAGCCAAGATATTATTGGCCAACATGGTATAGGTCGCCCAACCTGCAGTCATAAGCAAAAAAATAAGCAATACGGAATTAATGATTCGCAATTGCCCCCACTTATGTTCTGAACGACGACTCCGTCTCCTTTGTGACATAAATACCTCCAATTAGTCCTAATCATATTTATTGTAACATATTTTTAGCAAAAAATGCATTAATTATCACTTTTTTGCCCATTATGGACATTTGAAAAGTAAGCGTTTTCTGAAACGGGTGAAACCCCTTGTATACTTATGCAGAGAATCCAAAAAACCGGGTGAAAAACCCGGTTTTTTTGAGGATCCTACAAAAGATCGTCCCGTTTGACCTGCTCAAAACTTTCCTTGCCATCATTGAGCTTGTCCCAGATGACGACTTTTCCTTCTTTGAGGGATTTTTGAACATCAATAATCCGCTGGTTAGAAGACCCTCGGAACTGCAACATGAGGTTGCGTTTGCTCTTATCATAGCGACCATCAACCAGAATATCAATCAGCGAGAGAAGCTCTAGTTTGTCTGGCGTCTCTAGCATCATTTCTTCCCAAGTGTAGCCAGTCCAAGACCAAATGTCTTTGTCGGGCAACTCTTTCCGAATGCGTTTAACGAGAGGCAAAAGAATTCCAGTATTCAGGAATGGCTCCCCCCCAAGCAGGGTCAAGCCCTGGACATAAGGTTGGGCCAGATCAGCCATGATCTGTTCTTCCAACTCTTTGGTGTAGGGAATACCCGCCTTGAAAGACCAGGTCGCTACATTGTAACAGCCCTCACAGTGAAACATGCAACCTGAAACATAAAGCGAATTGCGCACCCCTTCGCCATCGACAAAGTTAAAAGCCTTGTAATCAATGATGCGCCCTTGACTCAGTTCCTCACTCTTCCATTCGCCTGGTTTAGGTGTATTCCATGTCATCCTTCTACTCCACTTCTATCCAATAACGCTCCGTTCCATTTCGAACATCTTCAAATTGACCGCCATTAGCTAAGATAACCGCTCGACTGGCCGGATTTTCCGTGCTACATGTCACCAGAGCACGATGGATGTTCTTTTCCTTAGCAACTCGCAGACCTTGACGGAGAGCTTCCTTGGCATAACCCTTGCCTCTTTCAGAGGGACGGATGGAGTAGCCAATATGGCCAGCATAATTCAGCAATCCCTCATTTAGTCTCAACCGTAAATTTAAAAAACCTAAAGCATGGCCTGATTCATCAAACAATACGAACTGAATTGATGGAACGCGATTTTCAGGCAATCCTATTCCCATTTCTTTATTAAGGTTAGTTTCTAGCCACTCCTCATAATCAAAGTTCTCAGCATCCCAAAAGCCACCGTCGTGAGCTGATCGGGTCTCTTCGAACTCTGCCATCATGCTTAGAATGGCCTCTTTATCCGCTAGAGTTGGTCTACGTAATTCCATCTTTACCTCCTCATAAGAGAAAAGCGAGAGCGAACTCTCACTTTTTCTTATTCTTATTTAAAAATTGTTCTCTCAAGCTGGCTACTCGGTCTTTTTTATTGATTCCACCCTTTGAATGCTTTTCGTGGAATCGTTGAACCTGAGCCTTGCCTTTATCATCTAATTGGTATTTTCCCATAATATCCTTTTCTAATCTGTCACTTGGTGTCCAGCTGATTTGATCGTGGATCCATTCATGTGTTTGACCCGTGCAGCGATTTCCTTATGACGGCCATTGACCATCGGACGAGCTTGTGGGTTTCCGAGATAACCACAGGTCCGTTTGACCACATCAACCGTTTTCGGATCGCTATTGCCACAGTTTGGACAAGCAAATCCGCGCTCAGTCGGCGTGAAATCTCCTTCAAAATCACACTTGTAACAACGGTCAATCGGCGTATTGGTTCCGAGATAACCGACCCGGTCATAAGCATAATCCCAAACTGCTTCAAGGGCTTTTGGATTTTGTTGAAGCACAGGGTATTCACAATAGTGGATAAAGCCACCAGAAGCTCCAGCTTCAGGATAAACTTTTTCAAAATCCAACTTTTCAAATGGCGTTGGGTTCTTACGAACATCGTAGTGGAAACTATTGGTGTAGTATTCCTTGTCTGTAATATCCGGAACCTTACCAAATTTCTCCGTATCTAGGCGACAGAAGCGGTCTGTCAAGCTTTCTGATGGTGTCGAATAGATGGAGAAGTGGTAATCATACTGGTCAGACCATTCTTCCACGCGCGCTTTCATGTCCTTGATGATATCGATCGTGAATTGTTTAGCTTCTGGATTATGTTCCCAATTTGGACCATAAAAGACGGTTGCAACTTCATAGAGCCCGATATAGCCAAGAGAAACGGTCGCTCTGCGATGACGGAAGAGCTGATCTACCTGGTCATACTTGCCCAAGCGTTTCCCGAAAGCCCCATATTGGTAGAGAATCGGCGCATTAGCTGGTGTCGCTTCTTTGGTGCGTTCCACCCGGTAAACTAAGGCATCTTCAGCGATGTTCATCCGTTCATTAAAGATTTGCCAGAACTTCTCCTTGTCTCCGCCTGATTCCAAGGCAATCCGAGGTAAATTGACTGTCACAACCCCTAGGTTCATCCGGCCAGAATTAACTTCCACACCATTCTCGTCCTTCCAACCTTGAAGGAAAGAGCGACATCCCATCGGCACCTTGAAGGAGCCTGTCAACTCGACAATCTTGTCATAAGACAAAACGTCTGGATACATGCGCTTCGTCGCACATTCCAAGGCCAATTGCTTGATATCATAGTTAGGCGTTCCAGGTTCTAGGTTGAGCCCCCGCTTGAGGGTAAAGATCAGTTTTGGAAAGATAGCGGTCCGATGTTCCGATCCAAGTCCCTTGATTCTGATTTCCAAAATCGCTTTTTGGATTTCCCGCTCGAAGCGATTGGTTCCAAGACCAAAGCCAAGTGAAGTAAAGGGAGTTTGCCCATTGGATGTAAAGAGGGTATTGATCTCATATTCCAGCGATTGCATGGCATCATAGATATCTTTTTGAGTCTTGCTCCAAGCATAGTCCTCTTGCTTTTCAGGAAGCACCCACTCTTTGGCATCTGCCAAGTGTTTTTGGTAGTTCTTTTCTGCATAAGGGGCCAGGACCTCATCGATCCGGTCAGCTGAACAGCCCCCGTACTGACTAGAGGCTACATTGGCAATAATCTGCGAGATTTGAGCCGTCGCAGTTTGGATGGATTTAGGACTTTCTACTTCTGCATTCCCAATCTTAAAGCCATTTCTGAGCATGCCTTCAAAATCGATCAAACAGCAGTTAGTCATCGGTGTATAAGGACTATAGTCCAAATCATGGTAGTGGATATCCCCTTTTTGATGAGCATTGGCTACGTGTTTAGGCAACATTTTGAGACCAATAGACTTACCAACAATCCCCGCCGTCAAGTCCCGTTGCGTATTAAAGACATCGCTGTCCTTATTGGCATTTTCATTGACAACCGCTTGGTCCTTGTTGAGAAGTTTGCCGATGGTAAAGTTGATATCCGTTGCTTTTGAGCGCTCAAAATCCCGCTGAGTCCGATAAGTAATATAGCTCTCTGCGATGGCATATTCATTAGCTTGAAGCAATTCATGTTCGACGACATTTTGGATCTCATAGATCTTCACACCATTTGGAAAACGTTCCAAGATCTCTGCAATCACGCGATCGACAATGGTTTCTAGCTTGGCTTCTAGCACTGGAGTGAGAGAAGTCACTTCTTCTGTCGCCTTCAACAAGGCTTTATAAATTTTTTCAACATCGAATTGAACACGACGGCCATCTCGTTTTTCAACAAAAATATCCGGTGCCATTCTCAGTTTTTCTTCTCTCAAGGTGATCATACCAAACATGCCTCTCTTCATTTATTTACATACAAGTTGTATTATACCACTCCAAAAATAAAAATCAATATCTTGTGGTGAAAATTCTAAAAAACTTTCTAAAACACAAGATATTGATTTTCTTAAGAGCGTTGATAGAGTTTGAAATGACGGTATTTCTTCTCAACGAGACGATAATTTTCTTTGAGCAAGTCCTTCATATTGGAGGTCAACTCTACCTGATTGTTGACCACAATATACTTAGGTTCAGACCGATCGATTTGTTGGATCACATTGGTCCGATTTTCATTAATCCCCAGATAAGACGTCGGAGTCAATAAGGCAGAAGCTGCCAAACGATCGCTTTCTTGATAGAGAGTAGCTGTCGTATCCCAAGCATAGATGGTATCTTTCGACTTGGTGTGATTTTTAATGTAGCTGGCAATAGTACTCCGTTCACTCGATTGACCAGACTGAAGCACGACATCTTGAACCACTGGATTCGCCAAGAGATAGACAAGGGCTACTAGCGGTAAGAAAACTTGGCTCGTAAAGTAAGCGGCCCAAACTTCCTTGTTTTTCTTCTTCCGACCACGACGTTCGATCCCATCGTTTTCTTCCCCATCTCGTGAGAACCAGATCGCAAACAAAGGAAGAACAAATGGCAACATCGGTAACAATTGGTAAGCGCCTTGTTCAGGAAGACCAATCGACACAATGAGGACCACCAAGCTACCTGCCCATCCCATAAAGCGGAAGATCCGGCGAGCACTGCTATTTTGCTTCGTAAAGGACATCAAAAAGGCAGAGACTAGGCCAAAGGCCAGCGCCAATAGGCCATAATAAATGGCATTACTGAAGGTCTGTCCATTCGTGAAATTCAAGGCATTAAAGACATAGGTCACTTGGTTAATGGCATAGCCAAAAGTCTGATTCAAAACGGTGATATAGCCAATTGGATAAAAGACAAGTGAAAAACCAAGGAGAGCTGCCAGCAGTTGATAAAAGCCCCGCGCCCATCTCTTCTGCTTGATATTAAAGGCTGTTAATCCAAGGAAGGCCAACAAATAAAACAGGGCACTGGTCATCGGATCAATCAGGAAAGCCACAGCTGCAATCGCACCATAAAGGATAAAGCCTTCATCCTTACGATGCCCAATCAAATAAGCCAAAATGAAATTCATGCTGGCAAATAGGATTGGAAGGCTAAAGAGAGTCACATAAGTTCCTCCAAAACCAAGGCCTAACACCAAGAAATAAAAGAGTAACTGGACATTCTTCGCTGTATCTTTATCAGACACCAGCAAGCGCACAACCCGATAGAGATAAGTCCCCGCAAAGAAGAGAGCAATCGCTTGAAGGATCATCAAGATCCAATGTCCACCAGCTAAACTTCCCAACCAGTTGATCGCATAATAGAGCAGACCATTGGTCCCGTAAAAATCACCAAACGGTACTTGCCCCTTGGTCATTGCCCAGCCAGCATACAAGTTTTGAGATTGTTGATTGGTGGCAAAACGGGTTAAAAATGGCACCCCGACATGCAGCAAACTAATCAAGAGACTCAACACAAAAGGAATCGCTAGGGGCACTGGACGCTTGGATTGACGACGGATAGGCTCAACTGCCACATCTGCCTCTAGCTCTTCCGTATTCTCTTCTACCTTAGATGCTTCCACTTTTGTCGCTTCAACTCCCGCCTTACGCGAACGACGACTCATCCGACTAAGCGGTTGCTCCGGTTCCTGTTCCGATTCTTGTGTAGGTTCTGCTACTGCTTCTGGCTTTGCATCACGAATAGGCTCTGATACCTCCATTGCAACCGGCTCCTCCAAAACTTCTGCCTGCTGGCTATGAGTCGGCTCTTCTTCACGAAAGACTGATTTATCTAGCACTTCGCGAATCTCACGTGTATCCTGAAAACTATCTCCCACGCGAATCCCTAATTTTTTCGAAGTCATTTCTTGCTCTTTTTCGCTCATTCTTTTTCCTTTTTCTAGATCTTTGCTCTTTCCTTTTAGAAAAAAGCCCATTATCTTCTCTAGTATACCAAATTCTGCCGACCCTGTCAGCCTCTTATCACATAGTCATATGTAAAAAGAGTCAGGCATCTCGATTCCTGACTCTGATTTTCGTTTTTATACATTTACAACATCGGTGCGAACAATTGCATAATTTCCTTGATTAAGCTTTGGTGCCATGTAAAGCGGAAGGTATCCTCTGTAATTTCTTGAGACACTTCAAAGATATGGTCAAAGTCCTCCCGAATCTTTTTCAAGGCAGGCGTCCGATACATCCAGATGGCATTTTCATAGTGATGGACCAAACTGCGGTAGTCAAAGTTAATCGACCCTACAACCGCCATTTCGTCATCTGCCAGGACTTGCTTGCTATGGACAAAACCAGGTGTATACTCATAAATCTTTACTCCTGCATCCATCAGATCCAAGTAAGCCCCACGAGTTACGATTTGGATCAATTTTTTATCTGGAATATGCGGGGTCACGATCCGAACATCTACCCCTCGAAGGGCTGCATTGCGGATATCCTCTGTCAAATCATAGTCAATGATCAAGTAAGGAGTTGTGATGTAGACATAATCCGTTGCTTGATTGATCATATTTTGATAAACCGTCTTTCCGACCTGCGACTTGTAAATCGGCTTTGGTCCACTCCCATAAGGAATGTAAAGCCCTTCTCCCTCAACCGCCTTGTTTTCAATATGGTAGCGGTCAAAATCCTCGATTTCCCCACGGTTGATGTACCAGTTCATGAGAAAGAGTCGCGTTAAGGCCTTAACAGCTCGTCCATCCAAACGGATGGCACTGTCCTTCCAGTGACCAAAACGCTCAATGTGATTAATGTACTCGTCTGCCAGATTGACCCCACCTGTATAGCCGATTTGCCCATCAATGACCAGAATCTTTCGGTGGTCTCGGTTATTATAAGCTACCGTTAAGCGGGGGATCACCTTGTTAAATTTATGGGCATCAATCCCCATTTTTCTTAATCGTTTGGTATAGTTTCCAGCCAAAGTCGCCATACAGCCGATATCGTCATAAAGGAGTTTGACTTCAACCCCCTCTTTCACTTTCTGCTCTAAAATCTCTAGGATACTGTTCCACATCAAGCCCTCATCAATGATGTAAAACTCGATGAAGATAAATTTTTTCGCTGCTTTTAGATCCTCAAGTAATTGCTCATACATGTCCTCCCCTAAAGGGTAAAAGGTCGATGCCGTCCCATTATAGAGATCCGCATTGTGGTCCATGGATAAAATCGACTTGACCAAGCCATAAACCGCTTTACTTTCTTGCTTGAGCTCCTTACGCAACTGATGACTATTGTCCTCTCGAAACTTCATGGACTCCATATTTTCCAACTGGATCATTTCCTTCTTGGACAAACGTCGCTCTCCAAACATGAGATACAAGAGTGATCCAAAGACAGGAATGACGGCAATCAAGAGCCAGGTCACCTTATTTTCAGGCGGGGTATTTCGATTAACAATAGCCAAGATTGTCGACACATATAAGAGCCCAATGACCGCAACAGATAGCCAATGCGGGAACCATCTATTAAGCCAGAAGAAGGCCGCAAAGGATGCCCAAAGTTCAAAGCCCATAAACAAAATACTAAATCCATATTTGGACATTAATAGACGTAATTTTCGAAAGGTCACAGCATCCTCCTTTTTTCTTTCTACTAGTATACCAATTCTTTTTACCCGATGCAACGACCAACCAAGCCCCTTCTAGACAAACAAAAAGAGAGTGGGACAGAAGTCCTAGCCTCTCAATTATTTTTGGATTGTCGAGCAAGACGCAGTGGTTGAGTGGGCTCTACTACGCTGATTTCATCAGCTTTTACAGCCCTACTCAACTGTGCGGAGGTGGGACGACGAAATCGAATTCTAACGAATTACCGATTTCTGTCCCACTCTCTTTTGTTTCGTCCCTTATTGCTTGGTCAAAACGATAATCCCTTGATCATCCTCTGCTTGCTCCAGGTCTTCTAGCGACAACTGATTTCCTTCGATCCGATAGCGATAAGGCTCATCTCCGATACGCATGGATTGATTGACCGGATCAATACTAACCTCTTTGGCCTCTTCTTCTCCATCAGCATCTTGCACCGTAAACGTGCCTTTTCGACCCGTCACCACCAAGAGGATCGTATTTTCCTCGTCCTGTCCACGATAACTGCCATCTATGGACACTCCTTCTTTCTGTTCTTCACTCGCTGAAGTCACAGTCTGTGATGAAGCAGACGTCTGTTTGCTCGAAGTCTGTGTCGCTTTTTCTTGCTGGCTACAAGCAGTCAGGAAAAGGGCTACTGCCAAGGTCATTATAGACATGATTTTTTTCATTAAGATCGACTCCTTTCGCCATAACCGTATACTATCTACCACCAGTATACGCCAAGAAAGTCTTTAGGTCAATTGTTTACCCCTCTAATAAAAATGCCCTTACTTCCGCAATAAAATACAAGGATCCTGTCACAAATAAGACTTCATCTGGACGACTCTGATCCATAAATTCTTTGATATAGGCCTTGTAGTCAGCTACATAGGGCAAGTCTTGTCGGTCACCTTGTGCCACCACTTCTCCGTAATGGAAGGTTGTCAAAATCAATTCAGCTTCTGGCAATCCCGCTTGAAGCGTTTGGAGCATCCCACTATAATCTTTTCGCTTGAGGGCTCCAAATAAAATCTTCACGCGCTTTCCTGCTAAGCTATTGGCAAACTCGATCAAGCGCAACATAGCATGAGGATTATGAGCGCCATCCAGATACACCTGGTCGCCAAATAACTCTAAACGGCCCGGCCACCTTGTCTCTTGCAAGGCGTGCTTGACCTGCTCCATATCCACTTCTTGATCTAGGCCTTCCATATAGAGGAGAAAGGTCTCCAGAGCTACTGCAGCATTTTCCCGTTGGTAATCACCCTTCAAGCCCAGAGACGGCCAGACAAGATCCACACGTTCATTCCAAAAACGGTCCTGCTCTAAGCCAAAATCTTTCTGGAAGGCATGGAGATCCACATCCAATTGCTTCGCTTTTTCTTGACAAACAGCTATGGCATCATCCGACAAGGGACCCACCACAGCTTTCTTGCCCTTCTTAAAGATTCCTGCCTTTTGCTGGGCGATTTCCGCAATCGTCCCTCCCAGTGTTTCTTGGTGATCGAGACCAACCGAAGTGATCACTGCGATTTCTCCTGTCACTACATTGGTGGTATCTAGTAGCCCTCCGATACCAACTTCCAGCAAGACCACATCCACAGCTTGTTCCTTAAAATACAAGAGGGCCATGAGGCAGATAATCTCAAAATAAGAGAGTTGGTCCTGGGTTTGAAGCAAGGTCTGCTCCATTTGTTGGACTTCTTGGCCAATCCGAGTAAAATCTTCATCTGAAATCGGCTGATCCCCAATACAAATCCGATCATGGATACTGATCATATGAGGAGAGGTAAAGGTCCCAACCTTCTTTCCGTGAGCCATCAATAATTGACGCAGAAAGGCGATTGTGGATCCCTTCCCATTGGTTCCTGTCACATGAAGGATCGGGTATGCCTTATCCGGCCTCCCTAAAAGGCTCACTGCCTGCTCCATACGATCCAGTCCCGATCGAAAATTCAGACCGATCCGACTATTCATCCATTGCTCAATCTTATTCACATCTTCCTCCTAAAAGAAAAAAGCGACAAAACCTCTCCTGACGTTTGCGCTCCTTTCTTTTGTAGTTATTTCTTTCTCATTTTTACAGCAAGTCCATCGGACTTCCTGCTTTTTCTTGTTTCTTGAAGCAGGGCTAAAAACGTCCACCGGGCTTACTTGCGGTCTTTGTTTCTAGCGCAAGGGTAAAAACATCCACTGGATGTTTTTACTCCTCCATAAAGCTGTTGAAGACTTCCTCGATCATATCCCATTCTGCATCTGAGTCTTCTGGGATTGGTTGAAGGTCGCCTTCTGTTCCGTCTTCGTTTTCTGTAAATGAATAAGCTTGGATTTCAACTTCGCCGTTTTCATCTTCTTCTGCATTTGCAGGGATCAAAAGGACATAGTTCTTTCCAAATTCTTCTTTGCCATCAATGGTCAAAAGAATTTCAAACAAGGTTTCATTTCCTTGTTCATCCACCAATGTGATTAATTCACGTTCTTCATGGTCGTGGTTATGATCATGTGCCATACTATTCTTCCTCGTTTTCTTTCTAAAAATTGCGATCTAAATAATTTTGTAAAATAAGCTGCGCCGCTAACTTATCAATAACTTTTTTACGTTTGCTACGGCTAACGTCTGCTTGCTCAATCAACATCCGCTCTGCAGCAACTGTCGTCAACCGTTCATCTTGGTAGTCGACTGGCAACTCAAACTTTTCAGCAATCATCGTGCCGTAAGCCTGACTGGCTTCCACACGCGGTCCGCTGGTGTTGTTCATGTTTTTTGGCAAGCCCACAACAAAACGGTCCACCTTGTATTGAGCTACTAATTCGGCTAAGCGCTCCAAACCGAATTCTTTTTTGTCTTCATCGATTTGGATGATTTCAAGACCTTGAGCTGTAAAACCGAGAGGATCACTCACAGCAACCCCAACGGTCTTTGAGCCAACATCCAATCCCATAATTCTCATTAGAGGTCTATTCCTTGCCCTTTCAAATAATAACGTACCAATTCTTCCACGATCTCATCTCGTTCATATTTACGAATTTGGTTCCGTGCATTATTATAACGAGGTACATAGGCAGGATCACCACTGAGTACGTATCCTACGATTTGATTAATTGGATTGTAGCCTTTTTCATCCAGTGACAAGTATACATCTTTCAAGGTCTCGCTAATTTCCTTACGATTTGAATCATCAAGATTAAAACGTACTGTTTCATCTGTAAATCCCACAAGAACACCCTCTTTCCTTAGAATATTACTATTATACCATAATTAAGAGTTTTCCACAACGGCCAAGCCCTTGATTTTACGGCTTTTTCAAGCATTTTTGAGCTATTTTAGCTAAACTGTTTTTTTATTTTTGCTCACTTGCTCCAGCATTGATAAGATTATCCGCAAATTGACTCGGTGTCAACTTCAACAACTCTGGTAAGTGATTGTTTTTGAAGTAGGTCATGCCTTCAGCCTTCTTCACATCCATTGCTTCAAAGTCATAGGTGATGGTTACCTTGTATTCATTCTCATTTTCCAAGGTTAAATCAGCTGTGAAACCTGGCACTGTCAAAGCTTCCTTAAAGGCATCGTCCTTGTTAAAGGATTCTCTCAATTGCTTTTGCGCTTCCTCGACGCCAACCTGTTGGATCCCTTTTTTCAACTCCTCATCGGTTGCCGTCACATTGATGGTCTCCAACTTTTTAAAGGTATTCCCCACATAGGTGACGATTTGCGTTTGTTGTGTCCCCTTGTCATCTTTTGGAAAAACAAAGGTTCTAGTGATGACTTTATTTTCTTCAGCTTTTTGCAGGATACTCTTATTATCCTTTTGCAGTTGCTCTGCTTTTGCTTGGATTGCCTTTTGTTCACTTGAATTTGGCGTTTTCGCTTGTTTTTTTTGACCGCATCCAGTCAAACACAAGGCAAGTGCACCCAATAAGAAGATTTTCCTTTTCATTTTCCATTCCTTACTAGTTATTGTTTTCTAAAATATTGTATCATAGATTTCGTAAAATGGCGCAGTAAACTGCTTTTCATTCCGATTTTTAAAAAGAAAAAAATCAGAAACAAATTGTTTCTGATTTTCAATCGCTTTAAAGAGCTGCACGCATCCGCGCTTCTGCATTTTCTACATTTCGAACTGATCGTGGCAAGAAGGCACGAATATCGTCTTCTTTGTAGCCCACTTGGAGACGTTTGTCATCTACCAAGATCGGACTTTTAAGAATACGAGGTGTTTCCATGATGATGTCAATGACTTCATTGACACTCAAGTCTTCGATGTCCACTCCTAGATTTTTAGCGTATCGATTTTTTGAAGAGACAATACTTGCCACTCCATTTTCAGTCTTTGTAAGGATATCCAACAATTCTTCTTTGGTGATCCCTTCCTTACCGAGGTTTTGTTCTTTATAAGTTAGCTGGTGAGCGTTGAGCCAAGTCTTTGCTTTTTTACAGCTGGTGCAACTTGACACTGTATAAATTTTAATCATGCATGCACTCCTTTCGCTACACGATAATACTATCGTATTAAATTATAACACAAAAACCATCAGTCTAGCGACCTATTTTGAAAAAAATTAATCTTCAATTTCAATCGCGTCATCTAAATCTAGAGTTACTTCTTCTACGACAGGAGCTGCTTCTTCAGTTTTATCAAGGGTTTTCACTGCTTCGTCTTCTTCGATCAAACCAAAATGAACCCGAACCTTGTGGTCGATTTCGTCAAAAATTTCTGGGTGGTCAGCCAAGAATTTCTTAGCATTTTCAGATCCTTGACCAATTTTTTCGCCATTATAGGAGTACCACGCACCCGCTTTTTGGATGATATCCAAATCTGTTGCAATTTTCACCAATTCACCTGTACGTGAAATTCCTTCTCCGTACATGATTTCAACCATGGCTTCTTTGAACGGTGGAGCCACCTTGTTCTTCACAACCTTGATTTTGGTTTCCTTACCAACGTTGGTATCTTTTTGGTCCCCAGTCCCCTTGATTTGAGTATTTCCACGAACATCTAGACGGACAGAAGCGTAGAATTTCAGGGCACGACCACCAGGTGTGGTTTCAGGGTTCCCAAACATGACCCCAACTTTTTCACGCAATTGGTTGATAAAGATGGCAATGGTCTTGGTCTTATTGATCGAAGCTCCGAGTTTACGCATCGCTTGGCTCATCATCCGCGCTTGCAAACCAACGTGGCTATCCCCGATATCTCCATCGATTTCCGCACGTGGTACCAAAGCCGCAACAGAGTCGACAACCACCAAATCAACCGCACCAGAATCGATCAATTTACCAGCAATTTCAAGTCCTTGTTCCCCTGAGTCTGGTTGAGACAAGAGAAGTTCGTCGATATTGACCCCAAGAGCTGCTGCATAAGATGGATCCAAGGCATGCTCGGCATCGATAAAGGCAGCAATGCCTCCTTCTTTCTGTGCTTGCGCTACTGCATGGAGGGCAACGGTTGTTTTACCAGATGATTCTGGACCATAGATTTCGATGATCCGACCTTTTGGATAACCACCAGCACCCAAGGCAATATCAAGCGCCAAGGAACCAGAGCTCATGACTTGTACTTTTTGTTCTGCACGTTCCCCCAGACGCATGATCGATCCCTTACCAAAGTCTTTTTCGATCAACTTCAGAGCATCGTTGAGCGCTTTTTCACGCTCATCTCCAAATTTCTTAGAGATATCATCTAATTTTTTCTGTTTTTTCGCCATTCTTTTCTCCTATTTTTTACTATACAGGAAATGTATGCAACTCACTGACGCTTTCCGTCATTTGAAAGGCACATTTCCTATCCATTTTTAGAATTATTCTTCATTTGGCACAAGCTTCATTATACCAAATTTTCACCATTTAATACAGCCAAGCGCACCAAATTAAAGGCATGAAGGACTGCAATTTCGCGGACATCCGCCCGGCTACGTCCAGCGATATTAACTTGGACACTATCCACTCCATTTGGAGTCGCAAGTCCGATAAAGACAGTCCCTGCTGGGTGCCCTTCTAGACTATCTGGCCCCGCAACTCCGGTCAGGCTAACACCATAATCGGATCCTGTTAACTTACGGGCCTGTGAAGCCATGGCTTGAGCTGTAAAGTGAGACACCACTCCATGTTGCTCTAACTCTTGAGCTGGAATAGACAACATCTTGCTTTTTTCTTCCAGACTATAGGTGACAAAACCACCTGCAAAGATGCTGGACGCCCCTGAAAAATCTGCCAGAGTCGCTTGGAAAAGGCCAGCCGTCAGGCTTTCTGCAGCTGTAATGGTCTTACCAGTCCGTTTCAAGAGATCAAAGGCCACCTTGGCCATCGAATTATCATCCCCATAACCATAAAACAACTTATGCAAGGGTTGATGGTCCAGGGTATGGCGTGATAAGATTTCCTTTTCTAAGACATCGAGCTTAGCATCCGCTGAGGCTTGATCCTTCGCCTTTGTAGACAGACGCAAGGTTACTTCTCCCGTCTTGGCATAAGGAGCCACCGTCGGATCACTCTGCTTTTCAATGATATCAGCTAGGATCGTAACCAGCTGGCTTTCCCCAATCCCAAAGAAGCGCAAGACTCTTGAAAAGAGCTCTTCCCCTGTTGTCAAATGAGGCACCAATTGTTCATTAACCATGGGCTTTAACTCACTTGGAGGACCAGGTAGAACGACATAGGTCACACCGTCGACTTCAATCAAACCTCCAACCGCGAGACCTGTACGGTTTTGAAGAGGGATTGATCCGGCGATCATTTGTGCTTGTCGCTCATTATTGGGCGTCCGGACATAATCAGGGCGACTCGCAAAGAAGGTGTCAAGTTTGGCGAGCGCTGTCGGATCAAAAATCAGTTCTTTCCCTAAAAACTTGGCAAGGGTTTGCTTGGTCAAATCATCCTCTGTCGGACCAAGTCCACCGCACAAAATCACCAAATCGCTGCGCTTTGAAGCTGTCTCAATGGTCGAGAAGAGACGGCCTTCATTGTCTCCTACCGCCACATGATAATAGACATCAATTCCTAAACTAGCCAATTTTTCAGACAAGAATTGAGCATTGGTGTTCACAATTTGTCCTGTTAGAATTTCTGTTCCAACTGCAATAATTTCCGCCTTCATGGTGCCTCCCACTTATACTATTCGTAATTTTCATTTCATTTTAACACAATTTCCTAAATTATTTAAAAAACAGATTGAAGATAAAGTTCATTTTGGACAACTTTCTTCAATCTTTTTCTTTTAGAGTATAAAGTGAAAAACTCTTAGAAACACTATTACATCAACATTCCTAAGAGTTTTAACTATGTGGTAATCAACTTCTAAAGGGCTATTTTCTATTGTTGATAGAGCTTATCTCTATTCTGAAGCAACCATATCGAGCGGTTGCTTTTTTCTTCTTTCTTGATCTAAAAGCCTTCTTCTGGCTCTAATTCTTGTTGTTTCCCCTCATTTTTTGTGATACAATAGCATCAATTTATTTCTAGGAGGATGAGATATGGTTTCTACTATTGGTATTATAAGTTTATCTAGTGGGATTATCGGAGAGGACTTTGTCAAGCATGAAGTGGACTTGGGGGTCCAACGACTCAAAGACCTGGGACTCAATCCTATCTTTTTACCTCATTCACTAAAAGGCTTAGACTTTATCAAAGAACATCCTGAAGCTCGTGCGGAGGATTTGATTCAGGCATTTTCTGATGATAGCATCGACATGATCTTATGCGCCATCGGTGGAAACGATACCTATCGTTTATTGCCCCATCTTTTTGAAAATGACCAACTACAAAAGGTTATCAAGCAAAAGATTTTTCTTGGCTTCTCGGATACGACCATGAACCATCTCATGTTGCATAAACTAGGAATCAAGACTTTTTATGGGCAATCCTTTTTTGCAGACATTTGTGAATTAGACAAGGAAATGTTGCCATATAGCCGCCAC
This sequence comes from Streptococcus mobilis, assembly GCF_059727625.1. Classification (NCBI taxonomy): domain Bacteria; kingdom Bacillati; phylum Bacillota; class Bacilli; order Lactobacillales; family Streptococcaceae; genus Streptococcus; species Streptococcus mobilis. Next base: position 226,388 of record NZ_AP041823.1, on the reverse strand, counting down.
TACTTTAAAGAATTGATTGAGACTGGAAAAATCTCAGAAATTCGCCCTAGTAACGTTTGGTACGAGGAACGGACTGATTTTAGTCCCAAGGCTCTGGGAACACCTCGTGTTAGTCATGCAAATACAGGTTTTGACTTGTTACAAGGCAATGCTCAATTCGAAGGGGAAATCCTCGGTGGTTGTCTTGAGTCTCTCTATGATATTTTTGACAACTCTCTACACGCAGATAGCACAGACCTCTGCCAAAAATACAAACTTTTCCCTGACTTATCCGACTGGGAAGGAAAAATCCTCTTGCTAGAAACCAGCCAAGAAAAGCCTAATCCTGAAGACTTCAAAAAGATGTTGCGGACTTTAAAGGAAACTGGTATATTCGAGGTCATCAGTGGACTCTTGGTCGGAAAACCTATGGATGAAACTTTCTATGACGACTATAAAGAGGCACTATTGGATATCATTGATAGCAATATCCCGATTGTCTATAATCTAAATGTTGGACACGCAACTCCAAGAGCAATTGTCCCCTTCGGAGTCCACGCCCATGTAGATGCAACGGAGCAAGTCATCCACTTTGACTATAACAAATAAAGCTGGGAAGAATTTCTCAGCTTTTTTTCTATATTCTCCGATGTTCTAGACATCTAACGTCACTTATTTCCACTTTTCCAGTCACAAGCATTCTCATGGTCATTGACCAGGCCTGCTGCTTGTAGGTAGGATAAAACTGCGACTGGTCCTGTGAACTTAAAACCACGTTTTTTGAGGTCCTTGGCTAGCTTCTCAGAAAGAGCTGTCTTCGCTGGAGCCTGCCGGTAATCTGGGACATCATTGACGATAGTTTTTCCATCGACAAAAGACCAAAGATAAGCATCAAACGATCCAAATTCCTCCTGGATTTGTAGAAAGGCTTGAGCATTGGCCCGTGTCGCAAAGATCTTAGCACGATTTCGGATGATAGCTGGATTGTCCATCAAAGCCTCCAGTTCCTCATCCGTCATCTCCGCGACACTTTGAAGATGATAGCCATGAAAAGACTCTCGGAAAGCCTGCCGTTTATTGAGGACCGTTTCCCAAGATAGACCGGCCTGATAAGTCTCCATACAGAGCAACTCAAAAAGCGCTTGGTCATCATGGAGGGGCTGTCCCCATTCCTCATCATGGTAGGCTATATATAACGGATTGGTCATTTTAACCCATCCACAACGTTTTGGCATCTTCTTCTCCTATTTGACCAACATCTTAAGGGCAGACTTGATGTAGTTTTCAGCAGTATCAGAAGTTCCTTCAAAGAATTTCTTGATTTTCTTGAGTTCCGTTGCTTTGTAGCCCAATGCCAACATGGCTTCCATAGCTTCTTCAAGGGCTTGGTTTTCTTCTGCAACTTTGGCTTTGGACTGAGCCGGTGCATCTTCTAGATCAAGATTGATCTTACCTTCCAAGTCCAGCACCATCTGTTGGGCTGTTTTCTTGCCGATCTTTGGAAACTTGGTCAAGTAGGTGATGTTCTTGCTTTCGATAGCTTGGACAAGGCCTGCATTGTCATCCGCAGCAATGATAGCCAGAGCTGAGACAGGTCCAATCCCAGAGACTGAGATCAAGTTTAAAAAGAGCTGTTTCTCTTCCTCTGTCGCAAAGCCATAGAGAAGGTGAGCGTCTTCACGGACCACTTGGTGCAGATAGACTTGCACCTCTTGATTCATTTTGCCAGAGTAGGCATAGGGATTGGCCACATGCAAGAGATAGCCGATCCCAGCTGTTTCTACCACAATGTATTTAGCAGTGATTTTCGTTAAAATTCCTTTAATGTATTCGTACATAATCTTCCTTTATTGTTTGTTTAATACTTGCCCAATTCCCGTAGACTGGTGTGATTTTCTTGAATACGTCGGAACATCTTTTCCATATCTGACTTGGTAAAGTTAACCAAGACGGGACGGCCGTGGGGGCAGTTATAGGGGTTGTCACATTGGGACAGTTGATAGATCAGGTCGCGTGCAGAGTAATCGTCCAGTATATGGTTGGCCTTGATAGAGCGTTTGCAGGACATCATGATAGCCAACTCAGCTCGGTATTTCTTGATGGACACTTCCTTGGTCAAGAGGAGCATATCACACATTTCATAGATACCCGACTCGATCTCTTCCTCCTTCATCCAGATCGGATGCTCCCGTAAGATCAACTGGTTGGCTCCGTATTCTTCTAAGTAGACGCCCACTTCTTCTAGGAGGTGCTTGCGCTGTTGTAGGCGGATTAGATCGTCTGCAGGGAACTCAAAGATATAGGGCACCAGCAGTTGTTGCTGACTGCCGTCTACGTCCCCGATGCTCTCCCGGTATTCTTCGTATTTGACCCGCTCTTGGGCCGCGTGCTGGTCAATGATATAAAGGCCCCCATTGCCTTGGGCAAAGAGATAGGTTCCATGCATCTGACCAAAATATTCCAACTCTGGGAAGGTCGAATGTTCTTCCCCATCCAACTTATCATAGACCTTGTCTAGACTAGCCAGATCCAACTCTGGATGATCCAGTTCATCATAAACCACAGCCTTTCTTTCCGCAAACTTGATCGCGCTTGTTGGTTTTTCTACTGGGTTTTCTTGGATTCTAGCTTCAGTAGCAGTCTCATCTGCTAGAGGCCGTTGAGGATCTGCCACTTCTGGTCGAAACTTGAAATCTTGGCTCTCTCGGTCATAATAGAGGCGGTTTTCTTTTAAAGGCAGGGTTGTCTGTACTGGCTTTTCTGTTCGGCGAATGGTCGACTTGGCTAGATTTTCTAGAGCATCCGGAATCAGGTCCTGCTCTTTCAAAGCGTTCGCAATAGCCTGGGAGATCAAGGCCATCAGTTCTCGTTCTTTGGAAATACGAACCTCTTGCTTGGTAGGGTGAACATTGACATCCGCTAAGTAAGGGTCGATCTGGATATTAATGATCGCGAGTGGAAAGCGACCCACCATGAGTTTACTGCCATAGCCGTCTAAAATAGCTCGATTGAGCAAGAAATTCTTGATGTAACGGCCGTTGATAAAGAGACTGATGTAGTTGCGATTGGCACGAGTCAATTCAGGCAAAGACACAAAGCCCGTCACTTCAAAATCTAGGTCGCGATTTTCAATGGCCACCATCTTCTTAGCAGACGCAAGTCCATAGACACTTGCAATCGCTTGCCGGAGATTGCCAGTCCCCGCTGTTTTGGTCATTTCTTTTCCATCATTGATCAAGGTGAAAGCAATCTCTGGATGGGCCAAACTCAATCGGTTGAGAATATCCACGATATGGGATAGCTCTGCCTGCTGGCTCTTTAAATACTTGAGACGAGCAGGTGTATTAAAAAAGAGATCTTCCACTGTGATCTTGGTCCCGACAGGGCTTGTCGCTGGCTCCACTTCCTCAATTTCGCCACCCTTTGCGACCAATTTGGTCCCGTGGGCAGCTCCTTCTTGCGCCGTTAGAAGGGTTAGAATACTGACAGAAGCAATGGAAGGCATGGCCTCACCACGAAAACCAAGCGTTCGAATACGAAAGAGATCCGCTTGACTCTTGATCTTACTGGTCGCATGTCGACGGAGGGCCAAAGCGACCTCATCGTGCGCAATTCCTTCCCCATTGTCTGTAATCCGAATCGACTTCAATCCTGCTTCTTCGATTTCAACAACGATCTGGCTAGCCCCAGCATCGATCGAGTTTTCAACCAATTCCTTGACCACACTAGCAGGTCGTTCAATCACTTCACCTGCCGCAATCTGATTGGCTAGGACTTCTGGCAATTCAATAATCTGTGACATGTCTGCTCCTTTACCTATTTTTTCACCGATACATGTAGCTCTATTATACCACAGATCCACAAGACTCCCTTTCTTAAAAAATAGAGGCTGGCCCCATCTTCTTCCTTAAAAACCGCATAGGCAAAGAAAACGACCACATAGACAAATTTCCTTGTCTTCCCTTTGGAAAAAGTGTTTAATAGTAGTGTAAAGAAGGAGCCGGGCTAGCAGGCCAAACGACTTTACCCAAAGGAGGGAGAAACGATCTTATGAAAGTTGAAGTACAAATTGATTCCCACTTCCAAGAAGAAGCGGTGATGATCACAGCACCTGCACTATCTGCGCGTGTAGAGAAAATCCGTGACTTTGTGGAAGAATTGGATCAAAAAGGGCGCTTACGTGCCAAAAAGGATGGGGAAGCTTACCTGATCGAAAGCCAGCTATTCCAACGTTTTTACATTGAAAATCGGCAAGTAATTGGCGAGACCATGACAGATCAATTTATTCTGACTGGGCCACTCTATCAGTTATCTGAAGACTTACCGACCTGCTTTCTCAAAATTTCCCAATCTGAAATTATCAACACAAAAGAAATCGATCACCTGCACTTTACTAGTGGAGGATCGGTGCAAATCTATCTTAAAAACGGGAGTCTGACCTACTCCTCCCGTCGTTATTTAAAAGCCATTAAGGAGAAATTATCATGCTAAAACAATCTTTTTCTGACGCCCTAAAAGGGATTTTCATCGGGCTCATCTTATCCATCTTCTTTTCCTACCTCTTCTCACCTGAGTTGTACCTTCCCTTAAGTCCCAACTCTGCAGTCGGCCGCTGGATGTTCTTGCATCATGTTCACGGCTCACTGGTCATGCTCTATTGCGCCCTCGTTTGGGGTGCGATTGGGGTCCTCTTTAGCTTCGGGAGTCTCCTCTTTCAAAAAGACTGGAGCCTCTTACGGGCTACTCTGAGCCATTACTTGCTCATGTTGCTTGGCTTTATTCCCCTAGCTACGTTAGCCGGCTGGTTTCCAGCACGACTCGGATTTTACCTCTCACTCATTGTCGAATTCACCCTTGTTTACGTGATCATCTGGTTGGTCTCACATCATTTTTATAAAAAACAAGTTCAAGAAATCAATCAAAGCATTGCTAAGCACTAAAAGAAGATCCTCGCTATTACGAGGATCTTCTTTTACAATTTCTTTTTCAATTCGGCGACTGCCATCATGACTTCCATCGGAGTCATATTGTAGAGATCCAGATTCTTCAATTCTGTGATCACTGTACTTTCTGTTTCTTCCTCAAAGAGGGACATTTGTTCAGCAACCTGTGAAGGTACTTCCTTTTTAGGGGTTGCATCCGCAAGCGGTACTTGCTGGGCTTGTCCTTCGAGCTTGGTCAAAATCGCATCCGCCCGCTTCAGCAATTCTTCTGGCAAACCAGCGATCTTGGCCACGTGAATCCCATAGGACTTATCTGCTGGGCCGGGTTCAATCTTGTGCAAGAAGGTAACCTGACCATCTCGCTCCAGAGTCGCAACATGGACATTTTCCAAGCGAGACAAAGTTTCTGAAAGTGCCGTCAACTCATGGTAATGGGTCGCAAACAAGGTTTTGGCACCCGTGCGATCGTGAATGTATTCGATGATGGATTGGGCGAGGGCCATCCCATCATAGGTCGCCGTTCCCCGTCCCAACTCATCAAACAAAATCAAGGACTGGGTCGTTGCCTTGCGAATGGCGTGATTGGCCTCCATCATTTCCACCATGAAGGTAGACTGACCCGATACCAGGTCATCAGCAGCTCCGATTCGGGTATAAATCGCATCAAAGATTGGCAACTCGGCCTTTTGCGCTGGTACATAGGAGCCAATTTGGGCAAGAATCACAATGATCGCCAATTGGCGCATATAGGTAGACTTCCCGCTCATATTTGGCCCAGTAATCAGCTGAATATCCCGTTCCTCATCCATAAAGATGCTATTAGGAATATAGGACTGGGCTCCCATCACTTTTTCAACAACCGGATGACGACCTTTGTCGATCGCGATTCGCCGTTCTTCATGAAAGAGGGGACGATTCAACTGTTGCGACTCAGCGACACTGGCTAGACTTTGTAAAACATCAACCGTCGCAATCGCCTGAGCTAACTGTTGCAGACGTTGGATATACTTGCCAACTTCTTCACGAATCTGCATAAAAATTGTATATTCCAAATTAGCAGACTTCTCACGCGCCTCTAGCATATCTCCTTCGATGCGTGCCAATTCCTCCGTACCAAAGCGTTCTGAATTTTTCAAGGTCGCCTTGCGGAAAAAATGAGCAGGAACGTGGTTCAATTGAGAATTGGTGACATGGAAATAGTAGCCATCCTTCTTGTTGTAATCAATTTTCAGACCGGTAATGCCACTAGCTTCGCGTTCCTTGGCCTCAATCTCAGCAATCCAACCAGTGCCATCCCGAAGAACGACACGGTACTGGTCCAATTGCTCGTCAAAACCGGTTCGGATGATATTTCCCTCTGTAATAACAGCAGACGCTTCCGGAGCAATCGCTGAGGTAATCAAGCGGTGCAACTCAGGAAGTTCATCCAAGCGTGCAATCAAGACATCTAAGACCGGATCACCAATCCCCAGTAGAATCGACTTGATCGTCGGCACATGACCCAGAGTATCTCCTAGCTGCAAGAGATCCTTAGGATTGATCTTGCCAAAGGAAACCCGACTCGCTAAGCGTTCAATGTCATAGACCCCTTTGAGGCTGTCGGTCAAATCGCTCCGTTCAAAGAAATGATCCATAAAGACCTGAATGATGTCCTGGCGCTCTCGAATCCGTTTCAAATCGACTAAGGGTTTCTGAATCCAGGATCGCAACAAACGACCTCCCATGGCCGTCTTGGTTTCATCCAAATACCAATACAAGCTACCATGTTTCTTCCCAGTTCGCGCATTCTCTGTCAAATCAAGACTAGCCTTGGTCGCAAAGTCCATCTGCAAGAAATCGCAAATCTCATAATGATGGGCTTTTTTGAGGTGGCTCAATTCCCGCATTTGTGTCTGGTGGACATACTGGAGAAGTTTTCCAGCCGTTTTCTTTTCGAGCTCACTCAACTGATCCCCTAAGAGTTGAACATCGTCGAGCGCCGTCTCTACATGTGACAACAAGAGATTCATCTGGCTCACAAACACACGCTCTTCCTGTTCTGGCAACTCATAACCCAGGACCACCTCACGCGCACGTAAATTGCGGATTTCTCCACAAACCATGCTAAAGTCATTGAGGGTCGTCACCTGAAACTCCCCTGTCACCAGATCCATATAGGCTAGCCCATACTCATTTCCTGAACGATCCAAAGCAACCAGGAAGTTGTTCTCACTATCTGGCTTGGTCGAATCCACCACTGTACCCGGCGTAATCACCTGTACAACTTCCCGCTTAACGACCCCCTTGGCTTCTTTGGGGTCTTCCATTTGTTCTGCAATCGCGACCTTATACCCCTGTTCAATGAGAACATCAATATACTGCTGAGCCGAGTGGTAGGGAACACCCGCCATGGGGATCGGATTCTCTGCATTTTTATTCCGTGAGGTTAAGGAAATCTCTAAAATTTGAGCTGCATTCACTGCATCTTCATAAAATAATTCGTAAAAATCTCCCATTCGAAACAGCAAAAAGGCATCCGGATAGTCTTTTTTGATATCTAGATACTGCTGCATTCCAGGGGATATTTTCTCTACTGCCATACTTCTTTATTCCTTACTGTTGCATCATTTTCTGACACAAGCTCCATAGATGAAAACAGGAGTAGATAGCTCACTATCTTCCTCCTTTTGACATCTCTCTTTCTCTCCAACGGGGCTTGATTACTGCATCATCCCTAAAATTTCATTTTGAATTTCAATGGCTGCCTCTTGGTCACGGCAGACAATCAAGAGGGTATTGGCCCCTGCTACTGTTCCCAAAATACGCTCATCTGACATTTCATCTACACCATTGGCCAAGAGAGCTGCTTCTCCTAGCTCTGTCCGCAAAACCAAAGTGAATTCTGCTCGTGAGACAGACTTGGCGTGGCTGGACAACATAATATAAATCTCTGCCACCTCAGGCTCATTTGGCAAAATATAATACAACTGGTCTTTTCGTTTCACCTTGACTAGACCCAGATCGCGCAAATCTCGTGACAGAGTTGTTTGCGTTACAGCAATTCCTTTTGCTTCTAATCGATCCTGAATCTCTTTTTGAGTCGACAATTTTTCATTTCGAATCATTTGTTGAATCAAAAGGTGACGTTCTGTCTTTTTCATTGGACCTCCACTTTTGAATAAATATACTTTAAATTATACCAAAAAAATTGAAAATTCGCTCAGAATTGTGTTAAAATAATAGTTAAAAGGACTAAGGAGCTAATATGAACAATAAAGAACTCATTGCTAGTGAATTGGCCAAAGTGATTGACTCTCTTGACCAAGATGCTATTTTAAACTTGCTTGAACAACCAAAATCATCTGATCTTGGTGACATTGCTTTTCCAGCCTTCTCACTTGCAAAAGTGGAACGCAAGGCTCCTCAAGCAATCGCTGCAGATATTGCTGAAAAGATCGACCAAAGTGCCTTCGAAAAAGTCGTTGCAACTGGACCTTACGTGAACTTCTTCTTAGACAAATCTAAGATCTCTGATCAGGTAATCAAATCCGTCATCGAAGCAGGGGCAGACTACGGTCAACAAGACGAAGGTCATGGCCAAAACATTACCATCGACCTTTCAAGTCCAAATATCGCAAAACCATTCTCAGTTGGTCACTTGCGCTCAACCGTTATCGGGGATGCTCTTTCGAACATCTTCCGCAAAATGGGCTACAACACGATTAAAATCAACCACTTGGGAGACTGGGGTAAACAGTTCGGTCTCCTGATGGTGGCCTACAAAAAATGGGGTAGCAAGGAAGCTGTCGAAGCCAACCCAATCGATGAATTGCTAAAACTTTACGTTCGAATCAACGCTGAAATCGAAAACGATCCTGAGCTTGATGAAGAAGGACGTAAATGGTTCAAAAAATTGGAAGATGGGGATCCAGAAGCAACTGAATTGTGGCAATGGTTCCGTGACGAAAGCTTGGTGGAATTCAACCGTATCTACAAACTCCTCGGTGTTGAGTTTGATAGCTTAAACGGGGAAGCTTTCTACAACGACAAGATGGATGAAGGGGTTCAAATCCTTGAAGACAAAGGCTTGTTGAAAGAATCTAAAGGGGCTAGCATCGTTGAGTTGGATGATGTCAACCTTCCACCAGCTATGATCAAAAAATCAGACGGTGCAACCCTTTATATCACTCGTGATATCGCAACCGCTATCTACCGTGCACGGACTTACAACTTTGTGAAAAACATCTATGCTGTAGGTCAAGAACAATCCAACCACTTCCGTCAGTTGAAAGCTGTTTTGAAGAAAATGGGATTTGACTGGAGCGACGATATGGTTCACGTTGACTTTGGTTTGGTGACGAAAAACCGCCAAAAATTGTCAACTCGTAAAGGAAATATCATCCTTCTCGAACCAACTCTTCAAGAAGCCATCTCTCGTGCCAAAGCTCAGATCGAAGAAAAGAATCCTGAACTTGAAAATAAGGAAGAAGTAGCACATGCAGTCGGTGTTGGTGCGGTTAAATTCTACGACTTGAAGACGGACCGCCGCAACGGGTATGACTTCGACCTCGAAGCCATGGTATCCTTCGAAGGAGAAACTGGACCTTACGTTCAATACGCTTACGCTCGTATCCAATCAATCCTTCGCAAAGCAAACTTTACACCATCTACAGATGCGACATACAGCTTGAGCGATCCTGAAAGCTGGGAAATCATCAAGCTTCTCCAAGACTTCTCTCGTGTTGTCAAACGTGCTGCTGAAAACTATGATCCATCCTTGATCGCAAAATATGCTATCAACTTGGCTCAAGCCTTCAACAAATACTATGCACACACTCGTATCTTGGATGAAAGCCCAGAACGCGAAAGCCGTCTTGCTCTTAGCTACTCAACAGCAGTAGTCTTAAAAGAAGCCCTTCGCTTACTTGGTGTCGATGCACCTGAGAAAATGTAATTTCTTATCTAATGATTGATAAGTAGAACATCTCTTATGGGAGTGAGAGGAGAAACTAAATGCGATTCAATTTAGTTCTTTCTCACTCCTTTTCTCATGCCCAATGCCCTTCATTCTCTACATTTTCAGATCCTTTATATACAGGAGAAATCTATGAATCAAACCGTTTACATCTTAATCCTCATCAGTTTAGTGGTCCTCTTTTTATTTAACAAGTACGAAAGAGAAAAACTACAACGGCTCTTACAAGAGCAACTCTTGAAAGATCAAGCTTTTAAAGATAGCATCAAGGAAAAAATCCAAGAGACCGACAATATCAACGATGTCATCCATGCAATCAACAAGGACTATCGATTGGGACTCCTACTTGCTAAAGAAATCACTGAAAAATTAAAATAAGCCATAGAAGAGGAGTCATATAAAATGTGACTCCTCTTCTATTCAGTCGCAACAAATAAGAGGCTGGGACAAAAGTCCTAGCCTCTCAATTATTTTTGGATTGTCGAGCAAGACGCAGTGGTTGAGTGGGCTCTACTATGCTGATTTCATCAGCTTTTACAGCCCTACTCAACTGTGCGGAGGTGGGACGACGAAATCGAATTCTAACGAATTACCGATTTCTGTCCCACTCTCTTTATTTTAAAGATGATACAACTCTTCTACAATGGCAGCTACTTTTTTAATATCTCCCAACATCCCCCGCATTTCAAAATCGGCTAACATGGGGAAACCAAAGCGTTGGCTGTATTGCTTAGCGGTTAAACAATATTGATTGTTAAAATTCCGATTGCCTGATCCAACCACTCCTAAGCACTTGCTGGCATTGTCTCCATAAGCAATAAAATCCGCGACATCTGTCGTCAAAATTTCCACATCGCCATTGTCAACACCATTTCCACCCTCCAAATAGGTAGGCAAAAAAGTGATAAAAGGATTGGTCATTTCAAAGAAGGGCTGGCCCTCTTTGACCAGGTCTTTCACATGAACTTTCTCGATTTCAAGTCCGGGATGGACTTCCAGCAAATAGTCACTTAAGCGACGGACAAAACTCTCTGTATTTCCACTCAGACTAATATAAACAAAGGATACTTTCATCTTTTTTCTCCAATCAAGAAGCTCTCTTATCCTCTAAGAGAGCTCCCTTTAAACTTATCTATTACGCCGTAGCTTGAGCTTTTCTCAAACGCAAGGTTTTATACAAAACAATTCCAAGGAAGAGAAGAGATAAAGCAGTCAAGAGTAACAAAGCAATGGACGAAGATGCCAGATATCGTTGGCGAAGGGACGGAGTTGAAAAACTAGCTAACAGTGGACGCCCTGCAAAATAATTATAGCAAGAGAAGGCTTGACTTAATAAAATCTGCCCCATATAAGTATAATGTGCTGTTAACAGATCCTGCTTCATAAAGAGGAAATAGAAAGTTGCAAGCAAAGCAATCAGAATCAGGGAAACAAATAAAAAGGTTAATGGAGACTGATTGAGTTGGGCTGATTTCTCATAATATGTCACATAGTCAGCCTTGTCTTGAGCCGTTGTTAAACCAAGTTGTTTCGCAAAATCATCTGTCAACTCAAAACTCTTTGAAGCTCCAAAGGTTGAAACAGCTGAAGTTAGGGTTCCAACCGTAGAGAAAAATAACAGGATGTAAAGATAGATAGGTTTCTTTTTCATACAAACTCCTTTTCATTTCTTACACCCTATTATATCGCGATACAGATAGAAAGGCAAGCGCCTCAAAACCGTGGAAGCACTTGCCTGATCACTGATACGTTCAAATGAAATTCATTTGGAAAAGTAATGTGTGCAAAAGATGAAAAGCCATCGCAACTGTATAATTGGAATGATTAGAGATATAACGGAGTCCTATAAACTTTCATTCGAACACCACCAGTATACCTCATTCTCTTCTTCTTGTGTCATCCATTTCTATTCTGCTTCATTTCGACACGATTTGGTCTATAAAAGCCATTTCCTCTCCTTATCCAAAAACTATTCTGTTCTATTTCTCAACTATTTGGTCATCACTCCATCAAAAAAGCCAGAAGGACTTGCCTTCTGACTTTCTTTATTTAGATGAATGAACGAAAGAAACAAGAATTAATCTTCTTTTTTCTTGCGTGCAAGACCCAATCCAAGCAATCCAGCCATCGCAACTGCAAGAACAGCTGCAGTTGAGCTTTCTGTACCTGTATTTGGAAGCGCAGGTGTTTGTGGTTGCGCAGGTTGTACAGGCTGGTCCGGAACTTCAGGAGTTGGTTCTGTTGGAACCTCTGGAGTCGGTGGAACAATTGGTGTTGGTGGGTTATATAGAGTTGGTGGAGTTGGTGGAACTGGTGTTGGTGGGGTTGGAATATCTGTTTCCGTTACCACTTTATTCTTATGCCATTTCACTTCAGCTTCCGGTTTCACCGGATTCGTATTTGGAACGACTTCTGGAGTCGGTGGGGTTGGAGCTGTTGGCTCCTCAGCATCAACTGTCACTACTGTATAGTTTGGCTCTGTTGGAGCTGTTGGCTCTGTTGGCGGAGTTGAAGCTGTTGGCTCTGCAGGTAGTACTTCAACTGTGATCGTTGGTGGAGTTGGAGCCTTTGGTTCTTCAGGAGCTGTTGGCTCTGTTGGTGCTTCACCTGGATTTTTTGGAATACCAACATTTGAGTTAATCGCGAACCAATATACTGTTGGTTGACCAGCAGCATTGGCACCATTAGCCGTAAAGACTAAGTGACCATCAGACATCTTCAATCCTGCCCCACCATAATAGAAGTATGGAGAAGATGGATTGTCCCAACCTTCAAGAGTCGTTGAAGATTCACCATTAAAGATAGAGCCATGTTCAATGTATTGGTTATCTTTAAATGATGTTACCTCTTTTGTAGCAGAATCGTAAGAAACACTTGAATTTGGAATTGGAATGTATTTATTGTTACCAACATTTACAGACTCTTGGTGCTCTATATTTTCAAACTTCTTCTTAGGCGTGAAGATGATCCGTCCTGAAGTTGGATCAATCGTATAAGAACCGATAACATCATCTTTACCATCAAATGTGAATTCATCTGTTCCGATAGAGTGACCATTCCCAGCACCTGAAGCATTGACTGAAGTTGCGTCAATTACAGTTTCTTCACTAACTGTAAATTCACTTCCATTCCACGTTGCTTTTTGTGCCACAATCTTGATTGGGTTTTCAGCAGAGATCGTCACATCAGCAGTACCAAAGTCAGCAGTTCCATTTTTAACAACAACCGCATTGTTTTCAATGCTCATGGATGAACCATCTGCATATGGATCCCAAGTTCCACGAACAGTGTTGCCATCTTTATCTTTGGCTTCTACTGTAAGGGCACGAGGTTTATCTCCGCTATCTACATAGGATGCACCTGTCCAGTGGTTGAGGGAGTTCAAAGCGACAATCGCATTATGCTGTGTCAAATCAAACTTATTGCCATCACCATCATAGAATTCAACATCGACAGCAACTTTAACAGGTTTGTCTTTATCTGTTGAAGCTCCGACTGTCATAGTAACAGTTGGGTCCACACTGACTGCTGCAATCCCTTTACTATCATTTGATGGAAGACTCAAAATCTCATAGCGATAAATCACGCGTTTGATTGGATGCATATCCGTATTTTCACGCATGCTAGACTGATTCAAGTTATCATAAGTAACGACAAATTTATCGCCTTCTTTCACTTGAATGTACTCAGTTTCATTATTGGCCCAAGGACTAGTTGCTACAATATCTGAAGCTTCCAATTTATTGGAATCATACTGATGCACATTGCTTGTATTTAAACGAGCTTGAGCATCACGAGTAAGATATGTGTTGATGCCATCAATGGTGTGAATAGCCCCACCTTCACGTTGGAAGGTCAAATCTTGAACAGTTTCTACATTTTTAAGATCTTGGAAACCATTGTCATTCATGTACTTATCATAGGCTTTTTTAGCATCTTTGTACTGTGCCAAAGCTGTTTGATATTCAGCAAGTTTTGTTTGGTATGTAGCAAAATCTTTGCCGTATTGTTCTAGGTCTACATTGTATTTAGCAAGCTCCACTTCATACTTAGCTTTAGCAGCATCTTCTTCTGCTTTAATAGCAACAAGTTGATCATAGGCTGCTTTATCTTTGTCGTATTGCGCTTTCTTAGCTTGATATTCTTGTAAATCTTTATCGTATTGCGCTTTAGCCGCATTATAAAGAACCATTTCCGCATCATACTTGGCTTTTGCTTCTGCATTGGCCTTATCTGCTGCTGCTTTTTCTGCTACTTTGGCATCATAAGCTGCCTTTTGCTGATTGTACTCTGCTAATTTCTTTTGATAATCTGCTTCTGCTTCCGCATTTCTCTTTTCAATCAATGTGATTTCTTGAGATTTTGTTTCATACTCAGCTTTTGCCTTTTTGTAGTTTTCAACGACTGTGTTGATTTCAGCTGTTTGGGCTTTATTATCTGCTTCTGCTGCTGCGATAGATGGTTGAACTTTTTCAGCTTCTTCTGTAACTGTCACACCTTCTGTAGCTGCATCAGCTTTTGATTTTTCAAGTTCTGGTGATTCTACATAAGTAGTCGTAACTGTTTTATTTCCTTCTGTCACAGTTGTAGATGTCAACTTAGAACTTGTTGCAACAGCTGCATCGCTTGTTGCTGTATCCGTAGTAGTCGCTTCAGTTGTAGGTCCCGTCTCCTCGTCAGCTTTTACTTCTGCTCCGTAAGTGTTTACAGTAGCCAATCCAGCGACGGCCAATGAAACAACACCGACTGATAATTTACGAATTGAAAATTTTTCCTGCTTCGAACACTGTTCACGATAGCTTTTCATTTCCAATATTCTCCTTTTTAGTCAAAAAATCTCACGGTAGGTACAAAAAAATGCTACTACCAGTTAATTACATTGTATCACAATCAACTATTTTAAAAGATGTGTTAATATAATTTTTTATTTTACTCTCAATATATAGCACTTTTATTTGCTAACATTTCCAATTTTTTCGTTGAAAATAAATGCACTATGTATTGAAAAAATAATGGATTCTCAAGGCATTTCCTCTGTTTTTTATTTTTAAAACTTTCACCACTAAACAAAGATAGGTACAATAAATATTTATAATCCATCGGTAAGGAACAGACTCTAGAAATTTAAATTATGTAACTTTTTCCCTTATGTATTTTGCAGATTCAAAAAAAAGACATCATTAAAATTCTCATTTGATAGCCATTAGGTTTCATTTTTTATCTTTTTCCTTCAAACAAGAAAACCATTCTCAATTATGAGGAGCTTCTCAGTTTATTTGAAAAAAATGTCGTATCTCTATCTTCCTCCCATTGTACATCTCTTAAAGTTCACCAGTGGCCTCTCTCAAAGCTACAAAAAAAGACCAAGGTCCTAAGAACCTTGGTCTAATAACTAGTGATTAGTTTAAGTGCCAGATATCTTCGTTGTACTGAGCGATCGTACGGTCAGATGAGAAGAATCCTGCTTTAGCAATGTTAACGATGACTTGATCCAACCATGCATCACGGTCTTCGTAGTCAGCCAACATACGTTCTTTGGTTACAATGTAGTCTTCCAAGTCAAGAAGAGTCATGAACCAGTCTTTGTTGATCAATTCATTATGAAGGCGAGTCAAGCGTTCCTTGTTACCTACTGCAAGAACTGCATCGCTGACAATGAAGTCTACCAATGGTTTGATAGCTTCACGTTCATAGAAGTCTGCTGATTTGTATGCTGATTTAGCGTAAAGATCGATAACCGTTTCTGAATCTTCACCGAAGATGTAGATGTTGTCACGTCCAACCAATTCAGCGATTTCCACGTTGGCTCCATCCATCGTACCAAGTGTCAATGCACCATTCAACATGAATTTCATGTTACCAGTACCTGAAGCTTCCTTAGAAGCAAGAGAGATTTGCTCAGAAATATCGCTAGCTGGGATCAAGTAGCTTGCAGCAGTTACGTTGTAGTTTTCTACCATAACAACTTGCAAGTGTGGAGCTACCGCTGGATCGTTTGCAATCACTTCAGACAAGCAAAGGATCAAGTGGATGATATCTTGTGCAATGGTGTAGGCAGGAGCTGCTTTACCACCAAAGAGAACAGTGATTGGGCGAGCAGGGATATTTCCAGCTTTGATATCCAAGTATTTGTGGATCACATACAAAGCGTTCATTTGTTGACGTTTGTATTCGTGAAGACGTTTGATTTGGGTATCAAAGATAGAATTTGGATTGATTTCCACACCTTGATGGTCTTTCAAGAAACGAGCCAATTTGCGTTTGTTGTGAGACTTGATGTTTTCTAATTTGGCTTTGACGGCATCTTTATCTTCATAAGAAAGAAGGTCTTCCAATTTAGATGCGTCATGGTGCCAGTCACGTCCGAGGATATCATCCAAGTAGTGTGACAAGGTTGGGTTAGCATGCATGAGCCAACGACGGAAGGTAATACCGTTTGTTTTGTTGTTGAATTTTTCAGGGTAAATATCGTAGAAGGCTTTCAACTCAGAATTCTTCAAGATTTCTGTATGGAGAGCTGCAACCCCGTTTACGCTAAATCCGTAGTGGATATCCATGTGGGCCATGTGTACGCGATCATTCTCATCAATGATTTGAACAGCTGGATCTTTGTATTCAGCGCGAACACGGCGGTCCAATTCTTCAATGATTGGTACCAAGTGAGGAACCACTTCTTGCAAGAATTCAAGTGGCCATTTTTCAAGGGCTTCTGCAAGGATTGTGTGGTTGGTGTAAGCTGTCATGCTACGTACAATAGAGATAGCTTCATCCATTCCAATACCACGTTCTGTCAAAAGACGGATCAATTCAGGGATGACCATTGATGGGTGAGTATCGTTGATTTGGACAACAGCATAGTCAGCAAGGTCATGCAAGTTGCTTCCTTTTTCGATGGCTTCGTCGATGATCAATTGTGCACCATTTGATACCATGAAGTATTGTTGGAAGATACGGAGCAATTCCCCTTGACGGTTACTATCATCTGGGTACAAGAAGAGGGTCAAGTTGCGAGCGATATCTGTCTTGTCAAAGTTAATACCATCTTCAATAATAGATGAATCAACTGAATCCAAGTCGAACAAACGCAAACGGTTCTTGGTATCAATCTTGTAACCAGGGACATCGATATCATAAAGGGTAGAAGTCAATGTGAAGTGTGCAAATGGCACTTGGTAGCTACGGCTTGAACGAACGAGCCAGCTTTGGTCAGTCAACCATGCGTTTGGAATCGTTTCTTGTTGGTTGTTTTTAAGGACTTGTTGGAACAAACCAAAGTGGTAGTTCAAACCAACCCCATCCCCTGTCAAACCAAGGCTTGAGATAGAGTCGATAAAGCAGGCTGCCAAACGTCCCAAACCACCGTTACCAAGTGATGGTTCCAATTCCACTTCTTCGACTTCGATTAAGTCTTTACCAGCATCTGACAATTCTTTTTTAACATCGTCGTAAAGACCCAAGTTGATCAAGTTATTAGACAAGAGTTTACCGATCAAGAACTCAGCTGAGATGTAGTAAACTTTTTTCTTACCAGTATTTAATTTCTTTTGGGCACTTGCTTGCTTGGTGTAATTAAGCAAAGCAAGGTACAATTCTTCATTTGAACATTCTGCAATTGTTTTTTGATGATGATCAATCACATATTTTTGTAATGATTCCATGTTGAGTATCTCCTTTGTTTCAACAATTTTTTAATAGGGGGAAAGATTATTTTTCTGCTTTCGTAACTTCTTTTTTCAAGTCTTTGTTTTCACGACGATAGATCGTAGTGAAATCAAGCAATTCTTGCTCGACAGCTGGAGTCAATTGATCCGCTGTCATTCGCCATGACCAGTTACCACCAAGAGTTGATGGGAAGTTCATCCGAGCTGAACCATCCAACTCAAGCAAGTCTTGCATCGTAGCAATCGCCATGAAGCTGACGGAAGCAAAGACGGTGCGAAGCATAGCATGCGGTACAGATTCGTACTCTTTCCGGTTGGTATAACGAGCAAGGTACTCACGAGTTGGATCGTCGATTTCATTGCGGTACCATCCAAGAACTGTGTTGTTATCATGTGTTCCAGTGTACATCACAGAGTTGTTTGGTGCCAAGTGAGGGCTATCGATACTTTCATCGTCAGGATTGAAGGCAAATTGAAGAATCTTCATTCCTGGGAAGCCAGTACGTTCGCGAAGCTCGATGACTTCGTCTGTCATGAAGCCAAGGTCCTCAGCGATGATGTTCAAATCACCGAGCTCTTCCTTCACGGCTGCAAAGAGTTTGTAGCCAGGACCTTTGACCCATTTACCAGGTGCGGCAGTTTCAGAACCAGCTGGGATTTCCCAGTATGATTCGAAACCACGGAAGTGGTCGATCCGAACGATGTCATAGATCTTGAAGCTTTCACGCAAGCGTTCAATCCACCATTGGTAGCCATCTTTGTCCATTGCTTCCCAGTCATAGATTGGGTTCCCCCAAAGTTGACCAGTTGCTGAGAACTCATCTGGCGGGCATCCTGCAATGCAAGTTGCTTTTCCGTTTTCATCTGTTTTGAAGAGATGAGGATTAGCCCACATGTCGCTTGAATCTTCTGCTACATAGATTGGCATATCTCCCACAATTTCAATGTGGTGGTCGTTAGCATAAGCTTTCAAGGCCAACCATTGTTGGAAGAAGAAGAATTGAGTCACACGATGGTAAGTCAATTTATCAGCCAATTCTTCACGGTATTTAGCCAAAGCTTTTGGCTCACGCGCACGAATAGCTGCATCTGGCCACTCTGTCCAAGCTTTCAAATCAAAGTGTTCTTTAATAGCCATGTATTCTGCGAAGAGCTCCAACCAAGAAGCATTGGCTTCACAAAATTCTTGGAATTCTTTTTGATCACTTGATTTTAAGAAATTCGCAACTGCTTTTTCAAGCAAGGGACGACGTTGTTCGAAAACCTTTGCATAATCCACTTGAGTAGGATCTTGACCAAAGTCCACTCCTTTAAGGTCTGCTTCTGTTAACAAACCTTGCTCGATCAAAAGATCGAAATCAATAAAATGAGTGTTCCCAGCAAAAGCTGAGAAAGATTGGTATGGAGAATCTCCATAACTAGTTGTACCAAGCGGCAAGATTTGCCAGTAACGTTGCTTGGTTCGAACGAGGAAATCAACAAAATCATATGCTGATTGTCCGAATGATCCGATTCCGTATTGTCCAGGAAGGGAAGAAATGTGCATCAAAACACCACTTTGACGTTTTTTCATGGGTTACCACCTCTTTTTATTTCTTTGAAGCCTGCGATTCGGTGCACGGTATGGGTATCGTTGCAGAGTCGTATCCAGCTCTCAAGCGGCTCTACTCTTTGTTAAAAATCGAACAGGCGCAACTCAGTTTACGCAATTTTTGCGAAAACGTTTGCGTACCATGTTATTATAAACTTTTTCCCTATTTTCTGCAAGGGATTTCTTAAAAACTTTTTTAACTTTTTTCAGAATGTCCTCACCCCCTTAGTGTATTCTTTCCTTTGGCTAATGTCAACAAATTTGATGCACTTTATAGAAGAAAGTTCGGAATTAAAATATTTTTAAAAAAATTGTTTAAAACTACTTGCAAACGTTTTCGCCTTGTGATATACTTAAGACGTTTTAGGAAAACGTTTGTCTAAAACGGTTTCTAATTATTATCTTTTTTTATTCTTTAGGAGGAATAAATCATGAAACGTACAATTTTACGTAGTGCTGCTGTACTTGGTACAGTTGGTTTTGCCGGCTTCTTACTTGCTGCTTGTAGCAATAGCTCATCAGGTTCTTCTGAGGCAAGTAAAGAAATCAACGTCTATGTAGACAAAGGCTACAAATCTTATGTTGAAGAAGCTGCAAAAGCTTTTGAAAAAGAAAATGGCGTAAAAATTAACATCAAGACTGGTGATGCTCTTGGTGGATTGGATAACCTTTCTCTTGATAACCAATCTAAAAAAGCTCCAGACGTAATGATGGCACCATACGACCGTGTAGGTGGTCTTGGTAACGACGGTCAATTGGCTGAAGTGGCATTGAACAAAGACAGCAAGTATGACAAAACAACTGAAGAACTTGTAACAAACGGTGGTAAAGTTTACGGTGCACCTGCTATCATCGAAACTTTGGTTCTCTACTATAACAAAGATCTTTTAAGCGAAGCTCCAAAAACATTTGGTGATCTTGAAAATCTTGCAAAAGATAGCAAGTACGACTTCGCTAGCGAACCTGGTAAAACAACTGCCTTCTTAGCTGACTGGACAAACTTCTACTACACTTACGGTTTACTTTCAGGTAACGGCGGTTATGTATTTGGTAAAGACGGTACAGATCCTAAAGATATTGGATTGAACAACCAAGGTTCTGTCGATAGTATCGAATATGCAAAAACTTGGTATGCTAAATGGCCAAAAGGTATGCAAGATAGAAAAGGTGCTCCTAACTTCATCCAAACACAATTCCAAGAAGGAAAAACAGCTGCTATCATCGATGGTCCTTGGAAAGCTGCTTCATTGAAAGAAGCTAAAGTAAACTACGGTGTCGCAACAATTCCAACCCTTCCAAACGGAAAAGCATACTCTGCCTTCGGTGGTGGTAAAGCTTGGGTTATCCCTTCAGGTGCGAAAAACCTTGACGGCGCTCAAAAATTCATTGACTACTTGACAAGCACTGATCAACAAAAAGCTTTGTTTGACAAGACCAATGAAGTTCCTGCTAACACAGAAGCTCGTAAATATGCGGTTGGTAAAAACGATGAATTGACAACTGCCGTTGTTGAACAGTTCAAGAACGCTCAACCAATGCCAAACATCTCTGAAATGAGTGCTGTTTGGGATCCAGCTGCTACTATGCTTTTCGATGCTGTAAGTGGTAAAAAATCTGCAAAAGCTGCTGCTGACGATGCAGTGAAATTGATTAAAGAAACCATCGAACAAAAATTCGGTAGCAAATAAGACAGTTTTTAGGTTTGAGTAAGAGGTTGGCGACAAGGTCCCAACCTCTTATGTTCCATTATCAACCTTCTACTAGATCACTGTCAAACTTGTCTTCTTGCTCTCTGGCAAGGACATTATAAGGAGATTTGAATGACTACAGAACAAAACCCAAAAAAGGCTATGTGGCTCTCTTTGATCCCGGGTCTTGGGCAAATTTATAACAAACAAAAAGCTAAAGGCTATATTTTTCTTGCAGTGACTGCTCTCTTTCTCGTTTACTTCATTGGAATTGGAGCTGGAGAATTAGCGAAGTTAGTCACACTTGGAACCGTTCGTGGACAAGATAATTCCCTCTTTATCTTGATCCGTGGGGCCTTCCACTTGATCATCACTGTTGTTTACTTCCTATTTTATGCCTTAAATATTAAGGACGCTGGGACAGTTGCTAAACGCATCAACAACGGGATTGCCGTTCCAAAAACCTTGAAAGATATGGTTCATGCGATCTATGAAAATGGATTCCCTTATCTTTTGATTATCCCTTCTTATATCGCTATGACCTTTGCGATTATCTTCCCAGTTTTGGTTACCTTGATGATCGCCTTTACCAACTATGACTTCAAACATACCGCACCAACAACCTTGTTGGATTGGATCGGGTTCCAAAACTTCACTAACATGTGGACCTTGAGTACCTTCCGTTCAGCCTTTACATCTGTTCTTGGTTGGACCTTGATTTGGGCTCTCGCAGCATCAACTCTTCAAATCGTGCTCGGTATTTTGACAGCCATTGTGGCAAACCAACCATTCATAAAAGGAAAACGAATCTTTGGGGTTATCTTCTTACTTCCTTGGGCTGTTCCAGCCTTCATCACTATCCTTACATTCTCAAATATGTTTAACGATAGTGTCGGTGCCATCAACGCCCAAGTTATCCCATTGTTTGCCAAGATCTTCCCATTCTTAGATGGTGTCTTGGTTCCTTGGAAGACCGATCCTACTTGGACAAAAATCGCTTTGATTATGATGCAAGGTTGGCTCGGTTTCCCTTATATCTATGTCTTGACTTTGGGGATTCTTCAATCGATTCCAAACGATCTTTACGAAGCTGCTTATATTGACGGTGCCAACGGTTGGCAAAAATTCCGCAACATTACTTTCCCAATGATCCTTGCGGTTGCAGCACCAACCTTGATTAGTCAATACACCTTCAACTTCAACAACTTCTCCATCATTTACTTGTTTAACGATGGGGGACCTGGTTCTGTCGGAGGAAATGCTGGATCTACAGATATCTTGATTTCTTGGATCTATAAGTTGACAACTAATACTTCTCCTCAATATTCAATGGCCGCAGCGGTAACCTTGATTATCTCTGTGATCGTGATCTCAATCTCAATGATTGCCTTCAAGAAACTACATGCATTTGATATGGAGGATGTATAAAATGAAAAATTCAGTTCAATTTAAACGCCGCCTCAATCATTTCTTGACTTACCTGTACATGGTGGTTCTTTCAATCATCATTATCTACCCGCTGTTGATTACGATCTTATCAGCCTTCAAGTCAGGGAACGTCAGTGCCTTTACACTTGATTTTAGTGGCAATCTTAGTTTTGATAACTTCTCAAAACTTTTCTCTGAAACTCCTTATGGCACTTGGTATATGAATACCTTGATCATCGCGATTATTACGATGGTGGTACAAACCAGCATTGTCACCTTCGCAGGTTATGCCTATAGTCGTTACAACTTCTTAGCGCGTAAGCAAAGTTTGGTCTTCTTCTTGATCATCCAAATGGTCCCAACTATGGCAGCCCTCACAGCCTTCTTCGTTATGGCTTTGATGCTGAATGCCTTGAACCAACCTTGGTTCTTGATCTTCCTTTATGTTGGTGGTGGTATTCCAATGAATGCTTGGTTGATGAAGGGTTACTTCGATACCGTTCCAATCTCACTTGATGAATCTGCTAAATTGGATGGTGCAGGACACTTCCGTCGCTTCTGGCAAATTGTCCTTCCACTTGTTCGTCCAATGATTGCCGTTCAAGCACTTTGGGCTTTCATGGGTCCTTTCGGAGACTATATCTTGTCTAAATTCTTGCTTCGTGATGAAGTGAACTATACTGTAGCCGTTGGTCTTCAAACCTTTATCAGTGACCAAAAAGATCAAAAAATCGCCTTCTTTGCAGCCGGTGCTATTTTGATCGCGGTTCCAATCTGTATCCTATTCTTCTTCCTACAAAAGAACTTTGTTTCAGGCTTGACAGCTGGTGGGGATAAAGGATAAAATAGAACCTTATTTCAAACACATTTTATTTTTAAGTTAAGGGTAGTATGGTGGATGCTTTACTACCCTTCGTTAAGAATAAAATCAATCAAAGAGATTCCTCTTTGCATCTCTGATTCTCTTATGTTTAGAAAGGTCATCTCATGCCCTATCCTTTTAATTATTTCGCAAGTATCTTCAATTTCCGCTCTTCTTTTGCAAACCGCAAAAAGCTGAGTTGGTTCCAAATGATTTTTACTTCTTTCTTTCTGATTTCTGTCACACTATTACCAGTGGCTCTTCAAAACGCTCAACTCAAAACCTATCCCTTAACAACCTTTGTCAGCGATGTGTTTGATCCCTTATCAAATGACGTCATGAAAGATATCCAAGAACACGTCGTGATCAAAGACCAAGAGCTCACCTATACAGGAACTAGCCCTGTACACAAGACTTCAAAAGGACAGGTTGTCTTGGGCCAAGAAGCAAAGGCGAGTGAAGGCAAGGAGTTAACCCTCCATTTTGGTCGAAAACAGTTGATCATCTCAAAAGAAAATAAAGAACTCGCTACCGTCTCATACCAGGCTATCAATCAAGAGAGCCTCCGGGATAAAAAAAGCTTCACTCAAGCTATCTCTAGCGATTGGTTCCGTGAAAATCGACTCCCTGTCAGTCTCTTTCTCGTGATTTTCTCTGGCTTCTTATCGACAGTCAATTATTTGATTCTCATCGTAGGGGCATCTTTCTTCCTCTACTTGACACGAAAATCTCGACTCTTTTCACTACAAACTTTCAAGGAATGTTTCAATTGTATTCTGAATTGCTTGGGACTCCCTATTTTACTAAGTGTCCTCATCAGTTTACTATTCCATCAAGTATTTACTACGACGATCATGATCCAAAATGTCTTATTTGTACTCTATCTTGCTATGGTGTTTTATAAGACCCACTTCCGTGATCCAGACTATCACCGCTAGGAGGTTTTCTCATGCGTGTTACCATCAAAGATGTGGCGAAACTCGCTGGCGTCGCGCCTTCAACTGTCACGCGCGTCATCCAAAATAAATCCACGATTAGTGATGAAACAAAAAAACGAGTCCGTGAGGCCATGGTCGAGTTGGATTACCATCCCAATCTTAATGCTCGCAGCCTTGTCAGCCAATCTAGTCAAGTCATTGCTTTGGTTCTTCCAATCGATAGTGACGTTTTCTACCAGAACCCTTTCTTCCCAACTGTTTTAAGAGGAATTACCCAGATCGCGTCAGACAATGATTATGCCATCCAAATCTGTACGGGGCAAAATGAAGAACGGCGGCTCGACAACCTCAAACAACTCATCTACGGAAATCGTGTAGATGGTTTGATTTTCCTTTATTCCAACCCGAATGATCCCCTCGTTGAATTTGCGATCAAAGACAAGTTCCCCTTCCTCATTCTCGGAAAGGCAGCTTTACCTTTTGTATCGCTAGTGGATAATGATAATATCAAGGCTGCATTTGATGCGACGGATTATTTCATTCAACAAAACTACCGAAAAATTGCTTTTATTGGAGGAAACAAAGAACTGTTCGTATCTCAAGACCGCTACGAAGGTTATAAAGAAGCCCTCCAAAAAGCAGGGATTCCTCTCGATGAAAAACTGGTTCATTTTTCATTTGGTTTTATGTTAGAAGACAATTCTTATCAAATGATGGAAAGCCTTCCCCTAGCAGAGTTAGATGCCATCATGACAACCGATATTCTCGTTGCTGAAGGGGTGCGCCAATACTTATTAGAACACCAGCTGACAATCCCGATTATTTCCTTTGATTCGATCAAACCACGACTCGATATTGAAGCCTATATTGACATCAATGCGGTGGAACTCGGACGTGAATCTGTTCGGACGATTCTACAAATTATCAAGGATCACAAAGAAGGAAAAACCGTTTGCTACCGTCAATTGATTGACCATACCATTACGAAACTTTAGGAGTCTTTATGTCTACATTTACTGCTTATTTAGATGACCAAGACCTGATTCGTATCCAAAAAGGAGAGGAGCATATCCTTCCTTTTTATTTGGAAACAAACCAAGGTCGTCTTGCCTTAATCCCTGTCAAAACGTCAAGTGGAGCGACTGATACAGGAGACTATTTCTTAAGCCCGATTCCGCTTGAACTGGGAGAAGAGTACACCATCTACGATGCTGCTGGAAATTCTTCTATTCTCCACTATCGTCAAATTGTTCGCAAACCCATTTTTGATCAAACCTTCACCTATAGTGGAGAAGATCTAGGAAGTTTCTACACACCAAGTCAGACGCAATTTAAATTCTGGGCACCAATTTCGCAAGATGTGACCCTCCATATCGAAGATCAGGTCTATCCGATGAATCGTACAGAAAACGGTGTCTGGGAACTCGTGCTCAAAGGGGATTGGGAAGGAGCTGCCTACCACTATAAGTTTCGTGTCAATGGCCTAGAACGTCGGATTCATGATCCCTATGCTCTATCCTCTTTAGCGAACTCTGGAGATAGCTTGGTCATCGACCGGAAGAAGATCACACGTCCTATCACGCGTGCCACTCGTCAATTAGACCCAACAGAAGCAATCATTTACGAGATGAGCGTTCGTGATTTCTCTGTCCAAAAAGAGGCTGGCTTTAAGCATCCTGGTAAGTTTAAAGGCTTGACAGAATCGCCCCAACTAAATGGCCAGATCCTTGGATTTGATTACCTTCAAAAACTGGGCATTACCCATGTACAGTTACTTCCAGTTTACGATTTCGGTAGTGTCGATGAAGAGGATCAATGGAAAGCCTACAACTGGGGCTATGATCCTGTTCAATACAATGTTCCAGAAGGCAGCTATGCGAGTGATCCTAACGATCCTTATGCACGAATCCTAGAGCTCCAAGACACCATTGACACCTATCACCGGGCCAATCTGAGTGTTATCATGGATGTAGTCTACAATCACGTCTACCAGGCAGATGAGTATGCTTTTGAACAGATCGTTCCTGGTTATTTCTACCGTTATAATGCAGAGGGAGAGCGGACCAATGGAACCTTCTGTGGAAATGACGTAGCAAGTGAACGCTCCATGGTGAGACACTATATCAAGCAATCCCTCAAACAATGGGTTTCCCTCTACGGCTTTGATGGTTTCCGCTTTGACTTGATGGGAATCCTAGACATTCAAACCATGACAGAGATTGCAGAAGAACTCCGTGAAATCTATCCTAACATCTATCTCTATGGGGAAGGGTGGAAGATGGATACAGGCCTCTCTGAAGATCAGCTCGCTCACCAATATAATTCGAAACGATTACCAGCCTTTGGCTTTTTCAGTGATAACTTCCGGGATACGATCAAGAGAACACTTGTAGCTGGTCACCGTCGTGAGAGTCAACATCCTGCGAATGATTTTGCGAACATTCTAACGGCGAATGTCGGAAAGCTAGGGCCTGCTCATTTCACCCAACCGCAACAAGCCATTCAGTACGTCGAATGCCACGACAATGCAACTGTTTTTGATTATTTCCAACTTGAAAAGGAAGAGATTCGTTTAGAAGATCGAAAAGCTCTCTCACGTCTCGCGCTTCATTTGGTACTATTATCTCAAGGAGTGCCGTTTATCCATGCCGGTCAAGAATTTTACCGCACAAAAGGGCTCGAAGACAACACCTATAATCTACCAGATAATCTCAACCAATTGGACTGGACATCCCTTCCAAAATGCCAAGAAGAAATTGCTTTTCTTGAAGAATTGATTGCTTATCGGAAATCACAGCCACTCCTTCGTTTGAAAAAAGGGCAAGAGATTCGCGACTACTGTGATGTCAAATGGTTGTCTGATCATCATTTGATCTACACGATTGAGAAAGATCGTGAAAAAATAACGATTCTTGTCAATATCGGTGATCAAGAACAGACCTATCAACATCCGAGCGATAGTCAGCTGTTATTTGCCTATCCTCATGCCAACCTAAAAACCCCTATTCCTAAAGGAAAGGAACTTTCTATTCCTGCCCATAGTTGGCTCCTTCTCCACGAAACTGAATCAACAAAATAAGAGGCTGGGACAAAAGTCCTAGCCTCTCAATTATTTTTGGATTGTCGATCAAGACGCAGTGGTTGAGTGGGCTCTACTACGCTGATTTCATCAGCTTTTACAGCCCTACTCAACTGTGCGGAGGTGGGACAACGAAATCGAATTCTAACGAATTACCGATTTCTGTCCCACTCTCTTATTTTTATTCTTCTGTTTCCACAAAGCGTCCGATGATATGAACGTTTTCCGAAATGGTGATAAAAGCCTGAGGATCAGCTTTTTTCATAATATATTTGAATTCATTAAACTCTGCACGCGTAATAACTGTCAGCAGAACCGCTTTTTCCTGATGGTTATAGGTTCCTTCTGCATTGTGGATAATGGTTGCTCCACGATGCAATTTTTTATGAATCTTTTCAATAATGGCATCCGG
Source organism: Streptococcus mobilis (assembly GCF_059727625.1). NCBI lineage: Bacteria > Bacillati > Bacillota > Bacilli > Lactobacillales > Streptococcaceae > Streptococcus > Streptococcus mobilis. The sequence continues at coordinate 198,853 of NZ_AP041823.1, read as the reverse complement.
CTGGCTCGTTACGATCATTGCCTGCATCCGTTTTTGCTTGGTAAAGACAGCATCCGTTACTCGACTCGATACGAAGATGGTAATCATAGAGTAAAGAGCATACTTCCAACCAAAGGTCAGACCAGCGATCAACATAATGGTCCCATTGACCAAAAAGGAGATACTGCCGACATTCTTTCCTGTCCGTTTTCGAATCGTCAAACTGACAATATCGGTTCCCCCACTGGAAATGTTGTTCCGAAGAGCAAAACCAATCCCTGTTCCCATGACAACCCCACCAAATAGGGCATTCATGATCGGATCGTTGGTCAACGTAATCACTGGCACGAACTGAATAAAGAGGGAACTCATCGAAACCGTAATAAAGGTAAAGATGGTAAATTTATGGCCAATTTGATACCAAGCCACAATCATCAAAGGGATATTGATGGCATAAAAGGTCAAGGAAACGGGAATCGTAAAGCCAATAAAGCGTTGGCTCAGAACAGATAAAATCTGAGCTAGCCCTGTTGCACCGCTGGAGTATACATGTCCTGGTTGAAAGAAGAAGTTGACGGCAATCGCTGATAGAAAACCATACAGCAAGGAAGCTGACACTTTTTCATCGTACTTCTCACGGGAGATGCTCTTCAGCACGCGCAATAATTTAATGTTATAAGCTAGTCGCCGCACATGATAGCGAAATAGCTTATGAAAGCGAGTTTTTTTCATTTTCAATCCATCGATTAGAAGAAAAGGAAGATCTTAGAGCAACTGATTCCTAGACTTTCCCTTTTCTCTCTTGTCCTATTCTTGCTCTGCTAGTTCTACTTGAAGATTTAACTCATCCAATTGCTTTTCAGAAACGACAGAAGGAGCTTGTGTCATTGGATCTGTCGCCTTGTTATTCTTCGGAAAGGCAATGACTTCCCGAATATTATCTTCACCTGCAAGAAGCATCACGAAGCGGTCCAAACCAATCGCCAATCCTCCATGTGGTGGGAAACCGTAATCCATTGCTTCCAACAAGAAACCAAATTGTTCATTAGCAGCTTCTTTTGTAAAGCCAAGTGCTTTAAACATCCGTTCTTGTAAATCTTTATGATTAATCCGTAGGCTTCCTCCACCTAATTCATAGCCATTTAAGACGATATCATAGGCAATTGCTCGAACTTTTGAAAGATCTCCTTCCAATTCATGCTCTGTTTCAGCTTGTGGGAGTGTAAATGGATGGTGAGCAGACATATAACGGCCTTCTTCTTCAGACCATTCAAACATTGGCCAATCCACTACCCAAAGGAAGTTGTATTGATTGTTGTCAATCAAGTCAAGCTCTTTCGCAAGACGAACACGCAAAGCACCAAGCGTTGCATTGGCTACTTCAAGAGTATCTGCTACAAAGAGAACTAGATCTTTGTCTTCTAACTGTAAAGCAGCTGTCAAGTCACTTGTCAAGTCTGTCAAGAACTTCGCAACAGGACCGTTCAAAGTACCCTCAGCATATTTCACCCAAGCAAGACCTTTTGCACCGTATTGCTTCGCAACTTCTGTCAATTTATCGATGTCTTTACGAGAGTAATGATCCGCTGCACCTTTGACAACAATCGCCTTAACTGCTGGAGCTTCTGAGAAGACTTTGAAGTCTACACCCTTGACAAGCTCTGTCAAGTCTTGGAGCAACATTTCAAAACGTGTATCTGGTTTATCTGAACCATACAAGGCCATAGCGTCATCATAATTCATCCGTGGGAATGGGAGTGTTACTTCAATTCCCTTGGTTTCTTTCATGACACGTGCAATCAAGCCTTCTGTGATATCCTGGATTTCTTGATCACTCAAGAAAGAAGTTTCCAAGTCGACTTGTGTAAACTCAGGTTGACGGTCTCCCCGTAAATCCTCATCCCGGAAACACTTCACGATTTGATAATAGCGATCAAATCCAGCATTCATCAACAATTGTTTTGTAATCTGAGGACTTTGTGGAAGGGCATAGAAATGCCCCTTATTGACACGGGAAGGAACCAAATAGTCACGCGCTCCTTCTGGAGTTGACTTAGAAAGAAACGGTGTTTCCACATCAATAAATTCTAATTCATCCAAGTAATTGCGGATTGAATGGGTTACTTTTGCACGAAGTTTGAGGTTTTCCAACATCTCAGGACGACGAAGGTCTAAGTAGCGGTAACGAAGACGAGTATCATCATTGGCTTCAATACCGTCCTTGATTTCAAATGGTGTTGTTTTTGCGGTATTGAGAACCGTAATAGTTTCTACCTTGAGTTCTACTGCTCCTGTAGGCAAGTTTGGATTAGCTTGTTCACGAGCTTCTACAAGACCTGTCACTTCTACAACATATTCACTACGGATGCTTTCGGCTGTAGCCATCACTTCTGTACTAACTGTTTCTGGATTGATCACCAATTGCATGATCCCTTCGCGGTCGCGTAGATCGATAAAGATCAAACCACCCAAGTCACGACGACGGCTAACCCATCCTTTCAAGGTAATACGAGTTCCAATGTGTTCTTCACGAACACGTCCAGCATACATTGAACGTTTCATTTCTAATTAATCTCCAAACTAATATTCTTCCTTCTATTTTACCATAAAGACCAGCAGAAAGTGGCCTTTAGCTCAACTTTTTCAGTCACCAACTTCTTTAATTATCGTGGCTCTCTTCTTTCTTTTTGGGATCATCGTAGAGAGTGGGTGCTAGCACCTTCATTAAAGTCGCCGTCCCAAATCGCAAGACAGCTGCTGCTAGTCCAAAAATAGGGGATAGGTAGCGGAAAAAGAAATCTCCCCTAAGCACATAGGTCATGCCACCCACAATAAAAAAGATCACAATTCCCTGAACGATTGCGTAAAACCAAATTTTTTTCACACTATTCTCCTTTTCACAAACCAGCTGACTTATCCACTGTTTTTTATCACTTATCCACAAAAATGTGGATAACTTTCACCTTTTGCTCCCTCAAAAGAGGAAGTGTCATCAGCACCAGGACTTGTTTTCATCCATTTACAAGGAAGTTTCCCACAGCCTGTGGATAACTCTCTTGCTCGTTTGTGACTTTCTCGTCACTTTCCTCACAAATCAAGGAGCCAGGATTTGATCCTGCCCCCTTTGATCAAGCATTATTTAAATTCGTCTGGTGTCCCTTTATATTGAGCCCAGTCTTTACTGAAGAAGCGATCATTTAGATGGTAAGTTGGTGCTTTTTCAGCCTTTGTGACAAAGGGATTGACCGCTTTATCAAAGGCTAGCCAACCATTCCATCCCATATGAATCGTATCTTCCATAAAATAGGGCTGATCACCATCTTTAGAAAAGTCTGCAATATTGGTGAATCCTTGACTTTCCAATTGGTAACGAATCTTTTGAACAGCCTGTTCATACTTTTCTTGGCTCAAGCCTGTGTATTTCATCCATTTGGCATTAACTGGAGGAATGACAAAGATAACATTGGTCCGAGATTTAGCAAACTGGTCTAGAACCAACTGCAAGTCATTGTACTCAGGAGATTGAACATAGGATTCGTTTTTTTGGAAACCTTTTAGTTTCTTCAACTTCATTTTTAAACGGGTATTGTAAAAATGATTACTGATTCCAAGGTCGTTGTTATTGGTTTTGACTTTTGCTTCAGCCGTTGCAATTTCTTCCAATTTCTCATATGAGAATTGATCTGGTAAATCTTGTAGACGTTTTTTGACCTTCTTATCGTAATTCCCGTTTGTACGCGTTGCAAGATTACTAAACAAAGCATCTTCGCGTTGGACAAGGTGGGAAACAAACTGGTTCAAAGACTGATCAAATCTGGAAATTTTCTTTCCTTGAGAAATTTTCGTTACAACACTTTGAAAGGCGACATTTGGATACTGTTGTAACAGACGCTTTGCAGCATACTGGGATGCAGCATCCTGTTTATGATTGGCAATAAAGCTATTCAACTGATCGCTATTAAAGAATTGTTGAAAGGCAGAGGAATCGTATCCCTTTTTGGTGAACCATTGCGGAGAAACTACATAAACAGCTGTATTGTCCTTGAGTTCTGGCAAAATCTGTTGCATCCCAAAATACTGGTTCAAAGAAGCCGCACCACGTTCTCCTAAAAAGTAGGGTCTGTAATTGCGGTCATATTTTTCAGCCAAAACTGCTGGATGCACCACATCAAAACGCAACCATTCACTGGAGCCGAAATAAGGGACAAAGCGATGCTGTGGATCAGAAAGTGCTTCTTGTTTCTTTGTACGACTCTTGAATCCTTCTGCATTCAGACTAACCGCAGCTTTTTTCTCTTCAGTATAGTTGTGCTTATGATTGATTGGATAAAAGAATAATAAAGCTGTTACCATGAGGAGCGCGCAAAATACGGGCCCTAAAATCAGCCATAAACGCTTAAGCATTCTGAAGCTCCGTTACACCTTCTACGATCTTGTTAGCAGTATTCCAATCATCGCGTCCAAATTCAGATACAGGAACACGAATGCCAAAGCGATTTTCCAGTTCCACAATCAATTCGACTGTCCCCATACTATCAAGGACACCCGCATCAAAGAGATCCTCATCCATCATGTCTGAGACATCTTCCATAAACAATTCGTCAATAATTTCAATTACTTGTGATTTTACATCCATTTTTCTATTCTCCTTTTATTTCAATTTTGGAAACCATTGCTGATCCAAGAATCCTGAGAAGATCAGGAAGGACAGCATCACTGTATTAAAGGTGATAAAGATCCCCAAAGCCTTGGTCCAACGATTGTCCGGTATCGGATCCAATCCTTTTGCTTTTCTTTCTTTATTAATAGATTTTTTCTTTCGAATCCAGGCATCATTGATAACCATTCCAAGCCCATGGAAGAGCCCATAAGCGATATAGTACCAGGTCACTCCATGCCAGAAGCCCATGACCAACATATTAATAATGTAGGCAACATTTGAGGTCGTGATCCGGCTCTTGAACACTTTATTGCGCATCAATACCATCACGAGACGCATAAAGACAAAATCACGGAACCAGAAAGATAAACTCATATGCCAGCGGTTCCAGAATTCCTTTAAATCACGTGATTTAAAAGGACGGTCAAAGTTGATGGGACTTTTAATCCCCATCAAATTGGAGGCCGCTAAAGCAAACATCGAATACCCTGCGAAGTCAAAGAAGAGGTCAAAGCCATAAACATACATGACTCCCAGTGTTCCGATGTTGAAGAATCCACCTTGAGACAAGGCATAGGTCTGCACATGACCTAACAATAAGTGGCCAAAAATATGAGCTAAGATAAATTTATAAAGGAAGCCATACATAATGTACTTAACAGCTTGCTCCAACATATCCAATAATTCTTCGCGCTCAGGAATGGCTTTATAATCCTCATTAAAACGCTTGAAACGATCAATCGGCCCACTTGAGAAGGTCGGCATAAAGAGCATAAAACGTAAGAATTCCCAGAGCGTGAATTCTTTCAAGACACCATCTCGCATTTCGATGATCATTCCGACAGCCCGGAAGGTCAAATAAGAAATCCCTAAAAATCCAAACAAGGATTGGTGTCCATTCTTGATCGCTGGCTCTACCTTAACAAAGATCAAGGGCAAGACAGACAAGAAGGAATGAAGATAGAAAATCCACTTATTGTCCGCTTTCTGACGATAAAATTTGTAGGAATACACAATCAAGATTTGCCAGACTACGTAAAAGAGTAAGGCATAAATTTGCTTGAGATTCGAACCTGTCAGCATCAAAATGATAAAGATCAGACTCACAAGTCCTTCATATACCGGAAACCGCTTTTTGAAAAAGAGACCCACAAAGATCGGCAAAAAAGCTAGAATGAGGTAGATAAAATAGATCGGTGTTCCATAGTGTTCTAAATGAGGGAGCTGTTTCAAAAACTCGATCATCGGTTGTTAACCTCGCTAATCAACCCTTTGATGTCGATTTTCCCGTTTGGTGTTAATGGCAGGCTGTCACGATAGAGGAATTTTGAAGGCATCATATAAGACATCATAATGTTTTCTAAATCTTCCTTAATGGCTTTCGTGATATCAATCTCGCGCTCAAATTGTTCTTTGACACCCTCTTTTAAGATGACATAGGCTAAGAGATTTTGAACCTTGTGATCTTTATTATAACGCGGTACCGCAACTGCTGAATCAATATATTTCGATTTGTTCAAGTTTTGAGAGACATCCTCTAGCTCGATACGGTAACCGTTAAACTTGATTTGGAAGTCCATCCGTCCACCATAGAGAAGGAGGCCCTCATCCGTCATGGTTCCGACATCTCCTGTATGGTAGGCTGGAAGACCTTCAAATTCGAAGAAGGCTTCTGCTGTTTTCTCTGGATTATTCATATAACCTTTTGAAACGGCTGGACCAGATACGATAATTTCCCCTTGCTCACCATTTGGCAATTTGTTTCCTGCCTCATCAATAATGAAGGTTGGAGAATCTTCTTTTGTATAACCGATTGGCAGACGTTTCAAGGTAGCTAACATCTCATCTGTTACGGCTACAGCTGAAAGAGCTACAGTTGCTTCAGTTGGGCCATAAGCATTGATGATGCGCGCATTTGGGAAACGCTCGCGCAATTTCTGAGCGGTTTTCACAGTCAACTCTTCCCCATCAAAGTAGAAATGGGTGATCCCTGGCATCTTTTCAGCATTGAAATCTTCAGATAACATGGCCATATCTGCAAAAGATGGTGTCGAAGTCCAGATAGCAATTGGAAGAGAAAAGATCGTCGCAAAGAGTTGTTTGAAATCTTGAGTAATGGCTGATGGAAGGGCAAAAAGCGTTCCTCCAAGAGCTAAGGTCGGTGCCCAATACATGACAGACAAGTCAAAAGAATACGGTGGTTGCGCCAACATTTGCGGACGCTCTGGCGTTGCAAATTCCTTGTCCGTAATCATCCAGTTGGTAAAGCTGAGTAAGTTATCGTGCGAAATTTGCACCCCTTTTGGTTTCCCAGTTGTCCCTGAAGTAAAGATGATGTAGTAGTTATCATTCCCTTTGACTGGATGTTGCAAGTCGTACGCATTCTGAGCTGCATAAGCTTCACGCACTTGCTCCAAGGACATGATTGGAGCAGCTGGGTTTTCCAAAGGAAATTCATTGATAGCAATAATCAAGCTTGGCTCTGCCACTTCAAGAATGGCAGACACGCGCTCCAAGGCAGAATGGCTATCAATTGGGATATAAGCATGGCCAGATTTGGTCAAAGCCACAAAGGTTGCTAACATTTCATATTCTTGTCCACCAAAGACAACAACAGGTGACTTTTCAGGAAGTCCCATTTGATCAATGTGAGCAGCCAAGCTATCTGAATCAGCCTTCAATTGCCCATAGGTATGCTCCTCACCAAGGACATTGTAGACCGGATAGTCTGGTTGTAGTTGCGCATAACGTTCAATTGTCTCGATCATATCGTGAATAGGTTGGTTTGACACGGGTAGGAGTCTCCTTTTCTAAAATTCGTTGTAGATAAAGCCACCCTGACCTTGACCAAGGTAACTAAAGAAATAAAGTAGGGCTAGGAAAATGGCGAAATACAAGACCGTCTGCCCGATAAATTTATAAAGTGTTTGATGTTTCATAAGTTTCACTCTTCATTTTGATTATTACTCTCTATTTTACCATTTTTTATACCAAGTAAGCAATTTTAAACATAGTGAGAATGCCCTGGAAAACGTTATCATTTCAGACATTTATCCCTTCTAACCAAAGAATTTCTCTTCTTTACATTTTCTGATGGGAATTCTTTTTATTTTATGTTGCTCTGATGAATTAACTCCAGACACTTGTCCAGATCCACATCTCTTTCAAAATGGTCAGGACTCCAGGGAACCTCTATATCCGGTTCAACACCTTGATCCGTCATTCCTTTTCCTTGATCCAGGCTTAGACAGCGAGAGGTAGGAAACATCAATCGATAATCACCATAGTCAACGGTACAACAATTGGAATAGTCTAAAATTCCGAGAGTTGGTCTACCTACCACCGTTACCTTCTTAAATTGCTTCATCATCTGGACAAAATTATCTCCAGAAGAAGCGCAGTAGGTGTCTGATAAGACAAAGATCCGCTCGGGATAGCGGCTTCCTCTAACCTCTGGGAAGAATTCCTCGCTTTCTTGCTGATACGGTACATAGCCTTTCCCCCGATGGCGGAGCAATTCCTCTTTCATCTCTTCAAGCAGTTTAATGGTTTCAGGACTAATTTCTTCCTGTTGCATCCAGTCCTCAAAGTCTTTCAAGCGCAGATCAACATTGCGCTCCGTATAGAGAATTTCCATGCCATCATCATCCCAGTCAAGCGAATCATAACCCTGATCCTTCTCTAAGCCTAGATGTAATAGAGGGAAGTATAAAGAATCTGTCCCTCCGCCGTTCTGTCGAACATCAACGAGAAGGAACTTGACCTTCGTCATCATCGGTAAGCACTCTTGATGTACCTGGCTAATAGCTCCCTCATCCATAAAGTTATCCAGACGAAGGTAAAGGATCTCATCGTCTAATCGTTTCCAAAAGATCTGATCTTTGATCGGCTCTCGACTGGGCGCTACTTCAATGGTCTTTTCTACCCCTTTCCGGAGAAGAGTGACCCTTCTTGACTGAGAGACCAAATCTGCCCATTCTCGGTAATGTCTTTCGGGGGTCTTACTGATAAAATAGTCCTTATGAAGAGACGCTACCTGCTCCAAATCACTTCCATCCAGACTTAGGATCTGGTCCCCTGCTTGGAGACCCGTATCTGCATTCGCCTTTTCAACATAAAGTTGATGGTCCGTTACGCGTAAGAGAAAGCCTTTCTGCCCAGCTTTTTTATTCTGAAAGGAGATATGGCCAATAATCCCAAAACTGGCTAGGTAGGACCTGACTTGATATAGAAAGGCATCATCCGTCATATCATCTGTCATTTTTTCTCGAAAGCGATCGGGGTCGCATCCTTTTCGATCCTTGATGGTAGATGAATCATGGCTCATAATCGAGATGACATCTTCAAAAATAGCAGTCTTTTTCATAAAGGATTCCTTCAATTTTTTAGAAATAGTATACCACTTTTTCTTAAAAAGTTCTTAAAATCCTAAAAAACTATCCTAAAGTAGGATAGTAGTTATAAATTCTTTCTTTTCTTGGCTTTCTTTGTCAGAGCAACATCACAATTTTCAATCTTGTTAATCAATAGATTAGCAAGGGCAAAATCATCGATGTTCGATTTCATATTCACCTCATAGTTCAAGGTCAGTTGTTCTCCAGCTTGGGCCGTTGTTACAGAAATAAAGTCAACTTCTGAACAACTTTGGTCTAACAACTGACTGATTTGTTCTGCAACAGCATCTTGTTTTGAGACTGTAATGGTCAAATGACGGCGCCGTTGATGATCTGCCTTACTCTGTTTGTTCTCCAATACAAGCCAAACCCCTAGTAAAGAGAGGGTTGATAAAATGGCCAATAAAAGATAGCCCGATCCTGCTGCTAGTCCTATAATCATGGCTAGAAAAATCGCAATCAACTCTCTCGAACCACTCGTAGCTGACCGGAAACGAATCAAACTAAAGGTCCCTGCCACTGCAATCGAGGTTCCCAAACTTCCATTGACCAAAAAGATCACTAAGGTCATCATACAAGGAAGCAAGGTCAAACTAATGACAAACTCTCGAGTGTACAGTGTCCGGTATTTATAGGTCCAAGATAGGGCCATTCCTAGAAAGAGGCTGATCAAAAGGGCCAGCAGTAAGCGCAAGGGATCCACCGTTGCTGTGGCATTATTAAAAATAGAATCAAATAGATTAGACATAGGCAGCACCTACCGTTTCTTCCACTGGTCTTGGGGCATAATCCAATCCTTGTGATTTATGATAAGCACAGCTATATTTTGAAAATTTCTGCTTGACCAAACCATACTTCTCTATAATATCCTTTAACCATTGAGGTTCTTGTCCGGGAGCCTTAATTTCCATGATCACGAAGTCATCCTCTAACAAAGGTTCTCCTTTCTTCCCATGAAAAAGACTAACAGCTTGATCACGAAAGACTAAGTTTTGATCGATTGTCACGCGAATTTTCTGATAAGGATAGCCCTGAATGGATTTCTTTTCTTTGAGAGACAAGCGATCATAGTAAATGAACATCCGTGGTTCCAATCGATGACCATAGCGTTTACACAATCTCTGAATCTCTTGCACTAAGTCTGGATCTTGTATCTGCTGATCTACTGTCCCATCTGTCATCAAGTTAATAATGGCTTGTGAAGTAGCGACTAGACGGAATTTATGGCCAATTCCTTCTTCATCTTTTGACTTCACCTCTAGAAATACCGGACTGTCTGCTTGAGGTGTTTCTATATAAGTCCGCATCCGAATTTTTTCACGGCGGTGTTGTTTCGCAAGAGCATCTTGAATGACCTCAAAATTTTCCGTATCAAAATAAATGTTTGAAATAGTTGAAGTTGGGTAATCATCTTCTACGACGTATTCTTTTAAGTCTTTGATCAAGTCTTTTACGTCATCTTTTGCGACGATATATTTTGTTTCGATTCGTTTAAAACTTGTCTCAATTGTTTTTTTCATGTTTCTACTCCTTTAAGGGGGGATATTGCTTCTAATCTTCAGTAAGTATGGATACGACTTACGTGTTTTCTAGTTTAATGGGACTTTCTTAACTGGTCATTAAGCCAAACTTAAAGAAAACTAAAGTTAAGATTCCTTTCAGAAAAACTTTAGGAAACTTTCAGCTAGCAACTTTAGACTAGGAGCATATCAATGGAACGAGAGGAAAAGCTCATGAAATCAAACAAATGGAAATTTTTATTAACGGGGGCCGCAACCCTCACCCTACTAACAGCGTGTAGCCAAGCATCATCTCAATCAGCTACAAAAAGCAATACTGCACAAACAACCGCTACTTCTACTTCAAAAAATAAAACAAACAATTCCAACTATTTTACAGATAAGGACAAGGACACCTCTTATGATGAAAGCAAAGCCTCTACTGTAAAACTGTCTGGATCTTCTGCAAGTGTATCAGGTGACGGCGTAGCTGTATCTGGATCAACTGTGACCATCTCAAAGGCTGGAACCTATGTCATCTCTGGTGAATCCGATGGGCTTCAAATCAAGGTCGAAGCAGGTGACTCAGATGATGTTCACATCGTCTTGAAAGGCGTTACCATGACCAACACCAACGCACCAATCTCTGCTACAAAAGCAGGACATGTCTACCTCACTTTAGCAGATGGCACGACCAATACCTTGTCTGATTCAAGTTCAAACAATGATGAAGATGCTGATGCAGTCATCTTCTCTAAAGGAGACCTTACCATCAATGGTTCAGGTACACTCAACATTAATGCCAAGAAGAACAATGGGATCAAGGCAAATGATACCCTCCACATCACAGGTGGAACCTATAAGATCACGGCTGTAGGAGATGCCTTCAATGTCAATGACGAACTCAATATCACTGGCACGACCATGACCATCGATGCAGATGAAGATGCAGTCAAGGTGGATAATGATGAAGATACTTCGGTCGGAACCATGTACCTTTCAGATAACAAAATGACCATCACAGCAGGAGACGATGGCATCCATGCTTCTGGTGATCTGATCATCGATAGCGGAACCTATAAGGTAACCGAGTCTGTCGAAGGTCTCGAAGGAAAATCGATCACCATTAACGGTGGAGATATCACCATCTATGCAACCGATGATGGTGTCAATGCAGCCAATGCCAATGCCAACCAAGATGAAATTTTCTTCACTATGAATGGTGGAACCCTCAACGTTGAAGTTGGCCAAGGCGATACCGATCCAATTGATTCGAATGGAAATATCACCGTTACCGGAGGAACCATTAAATTAACAGGTCAATCTGGATTCGACTTTGATGGTACCGCTACCTACACCGGTGGAGATATCTATATCAATGGTGAAAAACAAACAGAAATTGTCAATTCCATGCCTGGAGGCGGTGGTGCTCCCGGCGGTGGCGGACCTCAAGGTGGTGGACCTGGAGGCGGACATCCATAACAACAAATAAAGGCAGGATTTCTTCCTGACCTTTTTTTGTTACTCTTTTTATGATAGAATAGAGAATCAATCAACTTGTTGAAAGGAATATGATGAAAAAACAGACACTACCTCTTTTCTTCACACTCTTGCTGTCTCTTCTTTTTCTATCAGCCTGTGTGCCGGACCTTAAGATCAATTTTAAACAAGAGCCTACTACTACCAGCTCAAAAAAGAAAACCACTAAAAAAAGTAGCTCGAGTCGTTCAACTAGCTCAACTAGCACAGGTAATTCCTCTAGCTCTCCCTCAACTACTACGGAGACCACTTCTGACATCATCACAACCGAAGGGCTCCCTAGAAATGCCCAAGAAGCACCCAAGGATAAAATTTATGCAACAGGGAACTTAAAAGTAGCCTACTCTAGAAATGACGACAATATTTTTGTACAAACGCCGGATTATGAAGGGTATACCACTGCTCTTGTCCAAAAAATCCTTGGAAATCCAGAGAAACAAATAACAGACCCTGCTTATATTAGCGAATCTTTTCAAAATATTGAACTAGAAAATATTAAAAATCTCTACCGTAAGGGGAAAATTACAGAAGAACAAGCTCATGCCTTTTTATTGGGGGCAGTTGATCTGAAACAAGCTTCTAAATTCGGAGTAGATTACACCATTTACACCTATAAAAACAAGACCATCCAACTGGTCTTTGAAAACGACCAACTTCTCTATATTACGCCAAATCCTGATGTTGTCTTCTTTAAATAATGAATATTCTCGCTTAAACAAGCGAGAATTTTTGTTTCACATGAAACAAAAAACTCTCAACTCCAAATGAGTTGAGAGTTCTTGACGATTAGTCCTCTTCATATTTTTTTGGATTGTAAAACCACATCCCTAGTCCCGCAAATAGAGCAATGGTCATCAAAAGAAAGACCACTTGATTTCCAATTTCTCCTGTCATCGAAATCGTTTGACGAAGACCAGAGACGGTATAGCTCATTGGCAAGAATGGATGAATGGCTTGGAAAAATCCATTTGTCAAAGCAAGAGGATAAGTTCCTGCACTAGAAGCCAATTGCAAGAGCAAGAGGATCAACGAGAGGAAAGCACCGACCTTTCTTTGCCACGTTGTTAAAGCGGTCACGATAGACATGAAGGCCACACTACCGATCACACAAAGGAAGAGGGTAGCCATCTCATGATTGGCAGATAAACCAATCAAGTGAACAGCACCATAGACCAAGATTCCTGCAACCACCGCAATGGTTCCATTGACCTCAAAGCGAGATTTAAACCATGCCCAACGACTTTCAGGATGACGACCGGATGGCAATTTTGCAAAGATCATATTGGTTGACAAGGCACAAACAAAGAGTGCTACAGAGATCATATAAGGAGCCATTCCGACCCCATTTACAGGGACATTATCTTGATCTGTTTTAGAAGTCGTAACAGGATTGGCTAAGGTTTTTGCGTTTTCTTTTTCAGTTGTAGCAGCATTCAATTGTCCCTTAGCATCGTTTAATCCTTGACTCAAGGTTTGGCTTCCTGTTGCTAATTCACCTAAACCGTTTGTCAATGTTTGGCCACCCGTTGCTAATTTGCTGGATCCTTCTGAGATTTGATTTGCTCCGTCAGCTAGTTTATCAGCCCCCGTCACCAATTGACCTGATTTCTCTGTCAACTGGTTGACACCTGTGACAAGTTTATTGACACCACCTGCCAACTCTGGAGTTTTGCTGTTCAATTGCCCTACACCATCAGCTAATTTTTCAGCTCCAGCAACCAATTCACCAGACTTACCTGTTAATTGTGTTGCTCCTGAAGCCAGTTGATTCATACCTGATGTCAAAGCAGGCATCTTACCATTTAACTCACCTAGTCCAGAAGTTAATTGATTACTTCCTGCAAGCAATTCCGATGATTTACTATCTAGTTGGCCAACACCTGCTGCTAACTGACTAGCACCATCCGTTAAAGTGCTACTATTGGTCTGAAGTTGGCTTGCCCCACTAGCGATTTTATCAACACCAGCTGTATAAGCGCCGATTCCTTGACTGATGGTTTGACTAGCTGGTAACAATTGTCCACTAACTGCGGATTGGATTTTAGACAAGCCACTTGACAAGTCTGTCAAGGTTGAAGAAGCTGTCGGTAAAACTTGATTGGCTGCAGTTTGCAGTTGTGTCAAGTTATTTCCTGTATTCAAATTACTTTGGATCGTTTGAATCGTAGTCAAGATTCCTTGAGCCGCCGTTTCACTCGAGCTTGGGCTCGATGAGATTGCCGCACTGATTTCCGCTTGTTGATCAGCTGTCATTGCTTGATAGGCTGCTGTCCCTTGTACACTTGCAAGGGCATTTGCACGATCTGCTTGGGCTGAAGTAAGGATCGCTTGGGCTGAATTCACAATACTCGTCAAGCCAGATGAAAGTTGACTGGTATCTACCGAAGCATTTTGAATCGCTGCATTTAATTGGTTCAAACCAGCTGCCAATTGATCAATCTGAGCTGATTGGCTTGTAGAAGCTTGCAGCTGGCTTGATAATGTTTGAATACCTGATTCTAATTGAGAAACTCCATTTCGAAGAGTAGTGGATTGACTACTTAATTGACCCGCTCCCTCTGATAATGTAGCGACTCCATTTGTATAGGTCACTAAACCATTTGAAAAGTTAGATAGACCCGAATTCAATTGACGCACGCCATTGGTATAATTCCCAAGACCGTCATTGAGTGTCCCCATACCGCTGGTTAATCGACCAACTCCTGAGGCCAACTGAGGGGTTTGACTCGCCATTTGATTGAGACCATTTCCTAATTGATCCACTCCGGTAGCGTAAGCCATCAAACCTGTATTAAAAGTACCAAACCCATTATTTAATTGATTGACTCCAGATACCAAGTTTGGAAGTTGACCAGCCATTTGATTAAGACCATTTCCTAATTGACCAACACCATTTGTATAGGCTGCTAGACCCGTACGAAGGGTGGTTGCACCATCTGAAAATGTTAAACTGGAACTAGCTAAGGTATTCAAATTAGTGGTCAGTGTTTGCCCACCGTTTTCCAACTTTGTTGCACCATCTGCCAATTTAGCACTTCCATCTGCCGCTGTCCCCATACCAGATTTAAGCGATCCCATTTTGGAAAATAAAGCTGTTGTATAAGTGTTGGTCACTTTTTCAGCCACTGTCTGCTGCATTTTTGTCATCGCAGAGTCGCTCATTTTTCCTGCGATAAAACTATGACCACTGGACGTTTGGTAATCAATAGTCATCTGTTCCGGATGATTGGTTAAGATGGAGCTAGCTTTTTTTGAAAGATCCTCAGGTAGGGTTACAATCATATAATAATCCCCATTTTTGAGACCATCTTTCGCAGCTTTCTCATCTACAAAATGAAAATCAAGTGAATCATTGTCCTTCAAATTGGACACCATGTCTTTTCCGATTTCCATTTTTTGTCCATTATATGTAGCAGATTGATCCTTATTGACAACCGCTACAGGAAGAGCCGAAACCTGACCATATGGATCCCACATGGAAGATAGAAAAATAATATTATAAAGAGCTGGAATTAACGCAACTCCAATCATGACAATGATAAATGTCGGCTTTTTAAGAATAGCCTTCCATTCTTTCATCATATTTTTTGTCTCCTTTTTATACACAATGTCTAAATTTCTGATATAATAGATTATACAGTTTCTAGAAAATTTCACAAGTAGGAATTTTATTTTTTGGACACTGTGTATAATTTTGTGCAAAAAGGATTAACAGATGACTGAGAGCAATAAACGATTAAAAACAAAACGAAATATTGAGGAAGCGATGGTTCGACTACTCGAAAAGGAATCATTCGACCAAATCACAACGGTTGAGTTGGCGCAAGAATCCGGTATTAGTCGCTCTAGTTTTTATACCCATTATCGAGACAAGTACGACATGATCGAGCGCTACCAACAAGCACTCTTTCACAAACTTGAATACATCTTTGACAAACACCAAGACGACAAGCGTCAAGCGATTACAGAGGTGTTTGAATTTCTAACCAAGGAGCCCCTCTTTGCAGTTCTTTTGACAGAGAATGGAACCAAGGAGATTCAAACCTTCTTACGTCATAAATTGCAGATTCTATTGGTTGATAGTTTACAAGAGCGCTATAGTCATAAATCATTAACAGATATTGAAAGAGTATACAGCTCTGTCTATTTGACCAATGCCTTCTTCGGCGTCTGTCAAATGTGGGTCTCTCGTGGAAAAAAAGAAAGCCCTCAACAAATGGCTGAATTTTTGATGAAAATGTTACGGTAACAGTGCCTCCTGATCTAGATAGATCAGGATTTTTTTATTAGCAGTTTAGGTTTTAAGAAAATAAAAAGGGTAGCAAAGCCAGAAATCAACCCT
The DNA here is from genome assembly GCF_059727625.1 of Streptococcus mobilis. Classification (NCBI taxonomy): domain Bacteria; kingdom Bacillati; phylum Bacillota; class Bacilli; order Lactobacillales; family Streptococcaceae; genus Streptococcus; species Streptococcus mobilis. Next base: position 182,440 of record NZ_AP041823.1, on the reverse strand, counting down.
TTAAGACAAAATAAAAAGCCCACTGTAGTAGGCTTTCTGCAAAGTATATCTTAAAATTAAAGCATTTTGTTGTAGAATTCAACGACAAGTGCTTCGTTGATTTCTGGGTTGATTTCATCGCGTTCTGGAAGGCGAGTCAATGAACCTTCAAGTTTGTCAGCATCGAATGATACGAATGCTGGACGTCCAACTGTAGCTTCAACAGCTTCAAGGATAGCTGGAACCTTAGCTGATTTTTCGCGAACTGAGATCACTTGACCTGGAGTTACGCGGTATGAAGGGATATCAACGCGTTTTCCGTCAACAAGGATGTGACCGTGGTTAACGAATTGACGAGCTTGACGACGAGTAGTCGCAAGTCCAAGACGGTAAACAACGTTATCCAAACGACGTTCTAAAAGAAGCATGAAGTTGAAACCGACAGTTCCTTCTTTAACTTTAGTAGCTTGTACGAACAAGTTACGGAATTGTTTTTCACCAAGTCCGTAAGAGAAACGAAGTTTTTGTTTTTCAGCTAATTGCAAACCGTATTCTGACAATTTTGAACGGTTGTTTGGTCCGTGTTGACCTGGTACGTAGTTACGACGTGCCAATTCTTTACCTGTACCTGTAAGTGACAAGCCAAGACGGCGAGATTGTTTCCAAGATGGTCCTGTATAACGTGACATTTGAAATGTCCTCCTATAAAAATAATTTTTGTAGGAAATAACGTTTTAGACAAACCTGATTCGTTCAGAAAGCCTTCGCCCAAACAGCAAAGGTTACTTTTCTAGCTGACTTCCTGTTGACGAGCTTCATTTTGTCCTGCTGTCATTTCGCACAAATTCTATTCTATCACGGAATAGAAACTTTGTAAAGTCCTTCAAAACAATTTCAATGAAATTCAGACAATAATTCTATGATTCGTTTTTTATATTGCAATTGTTGCCAGTCTCTATCCGTTGCTGGATCCCATTTTAAAGGAAGATCTGCAATAATTTCACCGGGATTATGATTTAAGATATAGATCCGGTCACTCAATGTCAAAGCTTCTTCGATACTATGAGTGATCACTAGAGTGGTGAGACCAAGACGTTCCTTACTGTCTAGATACCAGTGATAAAGATCCTGCCTTGTCAATTCATCTAAGGCACTAAAAGCTTCATCTAATAGGAAGACAGAATGACCCAGAAGATAGGTTCTCAATAGCGCCACCCGTTGCCGCATCCCCCCACTCAGGGCATTGGGATAAAGGTTGGCAATACTTCCCAATTTAAATTCATCTAACAATTTTAGAGCTGTAGATGTTGCCTCTTCCTTAGGAATCTTTTTTAATTGAAGGGGAAGAATAATATTTCCCAATACTGTCTTATGTTCTAACAAAAGATCCTTTTGTAGCATATAGCTGACTTTTCCAAAGGAGATCGGGGCATCATCTACTTCTATAGCGCCCTTTTGTAAGGGAAAGATCCCAGCAATTAAATTAAACAAGGTTGATTTCCCTACCCCACTTGGACCTAGAATAGAGACGATTTCTCCTTTTTGCACTTCTAGTGATACATTGTTTAAAACTGCTTTATCTCCAAAAGAGAAACTTACATCTTTTACGGTTAAAATATCAGTCACCTACCAATTCATTTGTAAAACCTTTGTCTTCTAAGTCATTTGAAACCAATCCTTGCTCTTTTGCCCAAGCATAAAAAGCATTCCAACGCTTGGAGTCAAACTGCCCCCATTTATCCTTGTCTGAAGCATATTGACTGGAAAGATATTTTTGAGAAGCTAGTACAAAATCACGCTGGTTAGCCAAAGCAGGGGCCTGTTTAATCAAGATATCTGCTGCTTCTTCTGGATGCTCTATAGCATATTGGTAGCCTTTTTTCACCGCTTGAATGAATTTCTTTGCTTCCTCTTTATGAGACTTCAAATAGTCATTGTTAGCAATAATAACAGGCGAATAGTAGTCAAATGCAGGAACAAAATCTTTCATATAGAAGAAATTGGTCTTCATTCCCTTTTGCTCAGCCAAAATTCCATCCCAACCGTGATAAATCCAAGCAGCATCAAAGACCTTATTTTCAATCGGAGTAATGGAATTTGAATCACTATTTGGAACCAATTTTACTTGATTAAAATCAGCCCCCTCTTTTTTCATCATCGATTTGATCATTTCCAACTCAATCGGATCATTCCAGGTACCATACTTCTTACCAACCAAATCTTTTGGACTTGTGATCGCTGCATCTTTTCTTGAAATAATCCCTGACGTATTGTGTTCGACGATAGCTGCAACAGCGGTAATCCCCGCACCTTTATCCAATTTCTTGGCCATAGAATCTTGGAAATAAATACCAAATGGAGCTTTCCCATTAATAATCAAATCAGAACTACTGTCTTCCGGCGGAAGTTTTATATCTACATCCAGTCCTGCATCTTTAAAATACCCTTTTTCCTTTGCTACATAGAGACCCGTATGATTGGTATTCGGGGTCCAATCTAGAATAAAATCAATCTTTTTCAAACCACTTGACGATTGCTTGACAGAATTTTGACAAGCACTCAAGAAAACAAATCCCAATATTATTGAGAAAAATAAACCTATTGACTTTTTCATTAGCTATACCTCTTTTACATTTTTGTCAATTTAATTTTTACACCATTTACAAGTTTGTCAATCCTTTTTCCATTTTAGAATGGTTCGTTCTAATTGGTCAACGAGAAACATACCGAGTAAACTAATAGCAGAAATCAATACAATGATCGCAAACATCGTATCATACTGAAATAACTTCTTCGATTGGATCATATAGACCCCCAATCCATCAAAACCTCCTAACCATTCTGAAACTACCGTACTGATAAAAGCATAGGAAACGCTCACACGTAAACCTGCAAAAAAATAAGGAAGCGCTGCAGGAATTTTATAATGAGCTAAGGTCTGAAAGCGATTGGCTTGCATAATCTGAAACAATCTCAGAATATCTTGATCGCAATGCCGAAAACCATCTAACAGACTGACTACGATGGGAAATACCACCGTAATAATGATCAAAACCAGTTTTGGAAGCATACCATAACCAAACCAAAGAACCAGGATAGGGGCCAAGGCAATCGTCGGAATGGTTTGAATAACAACCATAAAAGGATAGACCAGATCATTCACCCATTGAAAACTATCCATGAGAATCGCAAATCCAGCAGCAAGAAGAACCCCTATAACAAGTCCAATCAAGGCCACTTGAAGGGTAGACAAACTGTGATGAATCAGGAGAGCTCGATCTCGTACAAAGGCATTCCCAATTTCAAGTGGCGTTGGTAATACAAATTTGGGGAGGATATTTAAAAATCCTGCTAACTGCCATAAGACAAGAAGACTGCTAAAACCTGCAAATCCTATCAATTGTTTTGAATATCTTTTTACAAGAGACATCGTAACCTCCTTTCTCACAAATAAAAAACGCCTCCAAAATAGGAGACGGATTGCACAAGGTCACTCATAACGAAAAATACATTTCATTTGTTTCCTACGCTGGCATTACCCAGATCAGGTGCGGTCGAAGCTTACACTTCCTCTCAGACTGTACACAGACTCCCATATGTATTTATTATAATAACTGATTTAGACGATAAAAGCAAGAAATTAATCCAAATAACGAATTAAATTCTTCTCTGTTAAAATATCTGAATAGGTGTAAGACTCCACGTATGTATTGGCTGGTTCACCTGGTAAGCTGTTGTCGTTCGTATACTCGATAATAAATAAAGAAGGATAGACCTCAATCAAGCGTCCAAATTTATTTTTTTGACGTTTCCGTCCATTTTCAAGCGTCATTTCAACCACTTGTCCTTCATGAGCCTTGATCTCTTCTTTAATTTTTTTCATTTTTGCAACATCTGTAAATGCATCACTCATCTTATTGATCCTCTCTCTTTGAAATACTTGAGAATTTATTGTATTCCTTTTGGAATATTAATTCGACTGTCCCACGCGCACCTGAACGGTTTTTCTCGATAATCACTTCAACCGTATTATTAGGCATTCCATCTTCTTCCTCTTCACCAGCTCGATCATAATAATCATCACGGTACAAGAAAGCAACAATATCCGCATCCTGCTCAATCGATCCAGATTCACGAATATCAGAAAGAACAGGACGTTTGTCTTGGCGCTGTTCCACACCACGTGATAGCTGACTCAAAGCAATAACGGGAACTTTTAGTTCCTTAGCCAAAATCTTTAACTGACGAGAAATTTCTGAAACTTCCTGTTGACGGTTTTCTCTTCCAGTCCCTGTAATCAGCTGCAGGTAGTCAATCAGAATAAGACCGAGATTGCCTGTTTCCTGCGCTAATTTTCTTGCTCTCGAACGAATCTCAGTGATCCGAATCCCTGGAGTATCATCGATGTAAATACTCGCATTGGCCAAATTCCCTTGAGCAATGGCATATTTTCGCCACTCTTCATCCGTCAATTGACCTGTACGAATCGAATGGGATTCAATCAAGCCTTCAGCTGCTAACATCCGGTCAACCAAGCTTTCAGCACCCATTTCTAATGAGAAAATAGCTACTGTCTTATCCAACTTTGTCCCGATATTTTGAGCAATATTTAGAGCAAAGGCTGTTTTCCCTACTGCAGGACGAGCCGCTAAAATAATCAACTCTTCCTCATGTAGCCCTGTCGTCATATGGTCCAAATCGCGATAGCCTGTCGCAATACCCGTAATATCAGAGGTTTGAAGCGAGCGGGCTTCTAAGCTACCAAAATTTATATTCAAGATGTCTCGAATATTTTTAAATCCACTACGATTTGCGTTTTCACTAACATCAATCAGAGCTTTTTCAGCACCCGCAATGATTTCATCTGAAGGACTTGCACCATCATAAGCTTGATTAATACTTTCCGTTAATCGAGAGATCAATCGACGTAAGACAGCTTTTTCGGCAACAATCTTCGCGTAATACTCCGCGTTAGCTGAAGTTGGTACCGAATTAATGACTTCTACCAAATAGGAGAGACCGCCAATATTTTGGAGATCCCCCTGACTATCTAAAATATTTCGAACAGTCGTCGCATCAATCGCATCTCCGCGGTCAGCTAGATCGATCATGGCTTTAAAAATCAAACGGTGCGAGTACTTAAAGAAATCGCCCGGCTCGATATATTCACGAACAAAGACCAATTTCCCCTCATCAATAAAGATGGCTCCCAACACTGATTGCTCCGCTTGGATATCCTGAGGTTGTGTTCGTAATTCCTCTATCTCAGCCATAAAAAAACCTTTCTATCGATCGTGTTTACCCTTCGTTTACACGAATATTAATCACACCTGTAACATCTTGATAAATTTTTACAGGGACGTCAATCAAACCTGTTGAACGAATTGGAGAGGAAACTTGGATATGACGTTTATCAATTTTAATGCCAAATTGTTTCTCAAGCTCTTCTGCAATCTTTTTATTGGTAATAGAGCCGAAAGTACGGCCATCTGGCCCAATTTTTTCAGTGAATTGAACAACTGTTGCTTCTTCTTCTAATTTCGCTTTAATCTTTTGCGCTTCCGCTAACAATTCAGCATGCGCTTTTTCTTCTGACTTTTGCTTTCCACGAAGTTCACCGATTGCTTGGGCATTGGCTTCTTTCGCAAGATTTTTCTTGATCAAAAAGTTTTGTGCATAACCAGTAGGCACTTCTTTAATTTCGCCTTTTTTACCTTTACCTTTTACATCCGCTAAGAAAATAACTTTCATTCTACATTCTCCTTTTCAATAGTTACTTCGCTTTCAATCGTCTCAATCAGTTGTTGACGAATACTCATCAAATCTTGACCCTCAATTTGAGAAGCTGCCGAATTGAAATGACCTCCTCCGCCAAGCTGTTCCATGATACGCTGTACATTGACTTTGCTTCGACTTCGTGCAGAAATAGAGACAGTCCCACTTTGATTACAAGCAATGACAAAGGTTGCTTCCACCTCAGACATGGCTAGCATACTATCAGCTGCTTTACTAATAGTTACTGAATCATAGGCTTTAGTCGTATTGGCACAAGCTACGATGATATGTGGCAAAATCTTTTCACCAGTCAAGATCAGTTCGTTCACTTCACGATACTCATCAAACTGAATCGCAGAGATCTCCTGGATGGCTACACTATCACTACCTCTTGAGCGAAGGTAACTCGCCACATCAAAGGTCCGACTTGTAACACGTGCGGAGAAGTTCTTAGTATCCAGCATGATCCCAGCCATCAAGACACTAGCTTGAATCTTCGTCAACCGATTTTTCTTCGACTTCTGGAACTGAATAAGTTCACTAACCAATTCGCTCGCGCTACTTGCTCCACTTTCAATATAGGTGATCAGAACATTTTCAGGGAAATCATCATCCCGACGGTGATGGTCAATGACAATAATCTGTTGAAATTTCTGATAAAATTCTTTAGAAAGGGTCAAAGCTGTCTTAGAATGGTCAACCATAATTAACAAAGAGCGATCCGTCACCATTTGCATGGCTTCCTCTAGGGGAAGGATTTTCGTTACCTGCTCTTCTTCTAGTTTCGCAATTGCTCTTGAAATATCACTAGCCATTGCATGCGGGTCATAGACCACATAAGAGGAAGCCAAAATATTGCTAGAGAAAAACTGCATTCCCACAGACGCTCCTAAAGCGTCCATATCCAAGTTTCTATGCCCAACAATGAAAACTTGATCAACGGATTTAATCTTATCCAAAATAGCTGTCATCATAGCGCGTGTGCGAGTCCGAGTCCGCTTCACAGCCGAAGCTGTTCCCCCACCAAAGAAAATAGGGTTTTTCTGTTCATCATTTTCTTTGACAACCGCTTGATCCCCACCACGAACTTCCGCAAGGTTTAGGTTCAAGAGAGCCACTTTACCAATCTCATCATGCTCCCCGTCACCATACGAGAATCCCATACTTAAGGTAATAGGTAGCTCACGATTTTTAGCTTCCTCACGGAATTGATCGATGACAGAAAATTTTGATTCCATCAACTGTTCTAAGACCGTGTAGTCTGTAAACAAATAGAAACGATCCATCCCCACACGTCTGTAAAACATATGGTAATGAGCTGTAAACTCTTCTACAAAGTTGGCAATAAAACTATTGATATTGCTAATATCAGAGTCTGAAATGACATCTTCTAGATCATCATAGTTATCAACAGAAATAATACCGATAACGGGACGAGTTGTCACCAATCCCACAGTTGCTTCATACTCACTTGAAACATCAAAAAAGTAAACAACACTAGACGTCTGATCAAAGTAAACAGAATATTTCTTATCGGCTACAGTGACATAATGACCTTTATCCTCAAACAGAGTATTGAGTAACTTTTTCAAGGATTCAACATCAAAGTCCCCATCATCTGTTGAAAAAATCAATTCAGCATAAGGGTTGAACCACTCTACTTCATTTGACTCTTCATTAATTTTGATAACTCCAACAGGCATTTTATCAAGGAGGGATGCTAATCCGCTTTCTGCCTGATGGTTAACATATTGTATTTGTTCTAATTCATCTAACTCTGAAATTTGTAACTGGTATTCAAATAAAGCAATCAATCCAGCTAAGACTAAAAAAATTGCAATGAGAGTTACATAGCCTTTGCCAAAGATTCTTAAAAAAATTGCTAAAATTGCAAATGAAATAAAACCAATTAACACATAATGGATGAACGATAAACGAAATTTTTTCATCATAAACCTCTTCTCGGAATTATACCATAAATAGAGGTAAAAAGCGAGGTTTCTCTCTATATTACAGAGAAGATCGACCTGTAAAAGCTCTTCCTCGGCTTCACTACTTTGTAAACAAGGTTTACAACTGTGTAAACAGCAACAACAGATTTCAATCCATAAAATTGAGGCTGAAACATCATCTCAGCCTCATTTGATTAGTGGTTTGCTTTGTTTTTGGAGATACTCCGAGATTTACCTTCCAAGTAAACCATTAAAATAGAGATATCCGCTGGATTGACACCTGAGATACGACTTGCTTGACCAATCGTTTCTGGATTAATTAATTTAAATTTTTGACGCGCTTCGGTTGCGATGGAGTCAATATCATCCCAGTCAATATTCGCAGGAATTCGTTTTTCTTCCATACGCTTCATTTTTTCGACTTGGTCCATTGCTTTTGAAATATAGCCTTCGTATTTAATTTCAGTTTCAATCAATTCAATGATTTTATCATCCAGTTCTTCAGCTGCAGGACCGATAAATTCTACCACATCTTGGTAAGAGACTTCTGGTCGTCTCAAGAATTCTTTGGCTGTGACAGCATCTGTCAATAGTTTAAAGCCTAGCGCTGCCACCTTTTCGTTCGTTTCCTTTACAGGTTTTAGCTTGATACTGTCAAGGCGCTTCATTTCATTTTCAAACTGATACTTCTTGGTTTCAAAACGTGCCCAACGTTCGTCATCCACTAGACCAACCTCGCGACCGATTTCTGTTAAGCGCATATCTGCATTATCATGACGAAGAATCAAACGATATTCAGCACGACTAGTCAGAAGACGATAGGGCTCAACTGTCCCTTTAGTCACCAAGTCATCAATCATGACTCCGATATAGCCATCACTTCGTTTCAAGATGAGCTCTGGTTTTCCTTGAATTTTTAGCGCAGCATTAATCCCTGCCACAATCCCTTGGCCAGCAGCTTCCTCATAGCCAGACGTTCCATTGGTTTGGCCAGCTGTAAAGAGACCTGAAATTTTCTTAGTTTCCAAAGTTGCGCGCAATTGATGAGGCAAAACCATATCATACTCAATTGCATAACCCGTTCGCATCATTTCTGCCTTCTCAAGTCCCTTAATAGAATGGACGAGATCCCGTTGAACATCCTCTGGTAAACTCGTTGACAGCCCTTGAACATAGACTTCTTCTGTATTTCGTCCCTCAGGTTCTAAAAATAGTTGATGACGCTCTTTGTCAGCAAAACGGACAATTTTATCCTCAATGGACGGACAATAGCGAGGACCTACTCCCTTTACAACCCCTGTAAACATAGGTGCCCGGTGTAAATTATTTTGGATAATCTCATGGCTATGCCCATTCGTATAAGTTAACCAACAAGGAACCTGATCCTTTACATAATCTTCATCACGCGATGTATAAGAAAAATGATTTGGAGCTTCATCTCCGGGTTGAATTTCCGTTTCGTCATAATTAATTGACGACGCCTTTACACGAGGTGGCGTCCCTGTTTTGAAACGTCCAATTTCTAATCCTAGCTGTTTGAGATTATCGGCCAAATTGATAGAAGCTAGACTATGATTAGGTCCTGACGAATACTTGAGATCTCCAATGATAATTTCTCCGCGTAAAGCTGTCCCAGTAGTGACAATAACAGCCTTTGCTCCATATTCTTGGTGAGTTGCAGTCCTTACACCAACAACCTTACCATTCTCCACCAAAATCTCATCAATCATAGTTTGGCGAAGAGTTAAATTTTCTTGATTTTCAACCGTTTTCCGCATTTCTTTTGAGTAAAGTTCTTTGTCTGCTTGAGCCCGAAGTGCACGAACCGCAGGACCTTTACCAGTATTGAGCATTTTCATTTGGATGTAGGTCTTGTCGATGTTCTTCGCCATTTCTCCACCGAGGGCATCGACTTCACGCACGACAATCCCCTTAGCAGAACCACCAATAGAGGGATTACAAGGCATAAAAGCCAGCATTTCAATGTTAATAGTCGCAAGTAAGACCTTACAACCCATACGGCTAGCAGCTAGAGAGGCTTCTACTCCCGCATGCCCCGCACCGATTACAATGATATCGTATTCTTCTATAAAGTTATAATTCATTCTATTTCTCCTATTTCTCAAGATGGATGTGTCGTAATTTTCCGTCCCAGTCTGGTAGGGCTGATTTTAAAAAAGCCGGTTTCAGGTCAACAGTGTGTAAATCATCTAAAGCAATCCAACGGCAAGGTAATCGCTTTGTATCTTCCTGCATGACCAAAGGTGCATCTTCCAGCAAGTCCACCAAATAATGAAATTCAATGTTATGGTAGTGGATTCCAGCTTGTTCAAAGTGATTTTCAACCACGAAAGCTAACGGACCTACTGTAGATGTAACACCAAGTTCCTCTTTGACTTCACGAACTACCGCATCTTCTGTAGTTTCATTGACCTGAATAGCACCTCCGATTGTGTAACAGCCGTCCTCATCTTCAATGACAAACAAGCGATTATCTTTTACAATCAAAGCAGTCGCTCTCACACCAAAAACAGTAGAATCTATTTTCGTCCGAAAATCCTTTTGCCTCATTTTACTTCCTTTCGAAACCACACAAAAATAGTCAAAACTCTGAGAAGTGCAGGACAAAAAAGCCTGCAACATCCATGAGCTTTGACCATCATTTCTATTGCTTTTATTATTGTAGCAAATTGAGAAAATTTGTCAATTTAAATATACTAAGATTGACGGATTGCTTCAAAAACTCCTTTGTCAATCTCAACTGGATCAGAGAATGCATCTAGAACAATCCCTCTCACTGGAAACTTTCCTATCCTTTCTGCAGTAAATAAACAGTCCGTAAAAGGTATTTGCAGCCAAGAAAAACGATCGTAATAATCTTTAGGAATATCCTGTTCCGTCAAGAAACAAGGATAAAAGTAGTCGTCTCCCTTTCGTAGAATATCCGGTTTTAGACGAACACCTTCTTGTTCGTCACTCCAATCCATTAAAGAAGCATTAAAAGGAACCCAAACTTTAGATTGCTTCAATTCCTTGAACAAAGCTTCAATTGACTCCGTCGTTTTTTCCCTCAAATACTGTTTCTTATAATCAGAGATAGTCTTTGTGTTCTCTATTTTTTTCTTAAAGAACTGAAACACTTTCGTTCCTCCTAGAAAATTCTAAATATACTGACAAACTTTTCCATCCCGATAAGCATTGTCAATCAAACCACCGCCTAGGCACTCTTCACCGTCGTAAAAAACAACAGCTTGTCCTGGTGTAATGGCTCGTTGAGGTTCTGCGAAAATCACTTCTGCCTTGTCACCTTTAACCTGTACAGTCACCTTGGAATCTGGTTGACGATAACGGAATTTTGCTGTACATTCCATTTCAAATTCTTCTGGCATATCTCGAGTAAAGTGAATCATTGAAGCATCAAGAGAAGTTGACATCAACGACTCATGGTAGAAGCCTTGACCGACATAAAGAATATTTTGACTAAGGTCTTTACCAACTACAAACCAAGGAGCATTGTCTCCACCTTGTTGGCCACCAATTCCAAGTCCACCCCGTTGACCGATCGTGTAATACATCAAACCAGCATGTTCACCCATATCTCGTCCATCGATGGTCATCATTCGACCTGGTTGGGCAGGAAGGTAGTTCCCTAGAAATTCTTTGAAATTCTTTTCTCCGATAAAGCAAATCCCAGTAGAGTCTTTCTTTTTAGCTGTTGCCAATCCAGCTTCTTCAGCTAGACGGCGAACCTCAGGCTTTTCCAAATGTCCCAATGGGAACATGGTTTTTTGAAGTTGTTCTTGTGACAGTTGGCTTAAGAAATAAGTTTGATCCTTCCCGTTGTCAACGCCACGTAACATATGGACAATGCCATCCTCATCACGCGACACGCGCGCATAGTGCCCTGTCGCTACATAATCTGCACCGAGTGTCATAGCATAATCTAGAAAGGCCTTAAATTTGATTTCCTTATTACACATGACATCCGGATTAGGTGTTCGACCAGCGCGGTATTCAGCAAGGAAATATTCAAAGACACGATCCCAGTATTCTTTCTCAAAGTTGACAGAATAGTAAGGAATGCCAATTTGGTCTGCAACCGCTGCTACATCTTTGTAATCTTCTGTAGCTGTACAGACGCCATTTTCGTCTGTGTCGTCCCAGTTTTTCATGAAGATGCCGATGACATCGTAACCCTGTTGCTTTAATAATAAAGCTGTTACAGATGAATCCACACCACCACTCATACCAACAACAACACGTGTTTTCGAGTTATCACTCATAGATTTCTCCCATCTTTTCGTTTCTCACGATTGAAGGTCGTGGTTTGCTTCAACGATTGAAGGTCGTTTTGAGCAGTTACCATTTTAACACGCTTTATATTAGAAAACAAGCATCTTACTATTCTTTTTGTTGATCAGGATCGATGGGTTTACAAGTCTGTAAATTTAAAAAGAGTCCTATTCAAGAACTCTTTTTAAACGAATTTAATACCAGCCATTTGCCAACCAAAAATTTTTAGCTGCTGACCATGATCCATAACGGTTGACAACATATTGATTGGCCACTTTTTCTTGGTTTGCAGGTGATAAATCACCATTCAAATAAGTAATAGTCAATTGGTAACGACCATAATATTGGCCATTTTGTGCTGTATAACTACCACTTGACTCTTTTTGGGCAATCCATTCCTTAGCAGCTGCATCTTCCGCACTCAAGCCATCTGAAGCAGAGACAGTAGTTGTTGCCTGTGTAGTATCAGTTTTACTAGCAGGAGCTTGCTCCGTGGTTTTCTGCGTTGTATTTGCATCTTCAATCTCAAGAACTTGACCAACTGAGATGAGATTCACGTTACTAATCTTATTTTTCTTAGCAATCGCATCAACCGTTGTGTTTTTCTCTTTAGCAATAGCTGATAAAGTATCACCTGATTTTACAGTATAAGAATCTGCATTCGCTACAATTGGAAGGAAAAGTCCTGCAAGTAAACTAAGTCCAATCATTCGTTTCATCATTTGTTTTTTATTCATTATTATGTACTCCTTTATTGGTATACCTCTATACTACACAAGAAATATTTCATATTTATTGAAATTATATGTCAAATATTTCAGTCAGATGTTAGAAATACTAAAAATCCAGGATAATATAAATGCTTTAAGCCCCCTTTAAGATTTCTCAGATATTTCGGGAAAAATAGAAGAAATCATCAGCCATATCTGATATAATGAAGTAAAGTGATCACAAAGGAGCAGAGCATGAACTCTTTAAAATTCCAATCAGTTTTTGATATTATTGGACCTGTGATGATCGGCCCATCCAGTAGTCACACTGCAGGTGCTGTTCGAATTGGTAAAATTGTTTCTTCTATCTTTGGAGAGGAACCAAAAGAAGTTGAGTTCCAATTATTTAATTCCTTCGCCAAAACCTATCGTGGTCATGGAACAGATTTAGCCTTAGTAGCGGGCATCTTAGGAATGGACACAGATGATCCTAGAATCCCAGATAGTCTAAAAATTGCACATGAACGAGGCATTCGGATTGTTTGGTCTATTCAAAAAGAGAGCAATGCTCCTCACCCAAATACAACGACTATTACTGTTAAAAATGATCATAAAACGATTTCTGTCACTGGAATCTCAATTGGTGGCGGCAACATACAGGTTACTGAGTTAAATGGCTTTGCTATCTCGCTAAATATGAATACTCCAACCATTATCATTGTTCACCAGGACGTCCCTGGAATGATCGCCCATGTAACAGAAGCCCTTTCTCGATATGATATTAACATTGCACAAATGAATGTAACACGGGAAAAAGCTGGAGAAAAAGCGATTATGATTATAGAAGTTGACTCAAGGAGTTGTGAAGCAGCGATCGAAGATATCCGTAAAATTCCTCATCTTCATAATGTCAACTTTTTCAAATAAGGAGTTCATATGTTTTATTCAATTGTAGACCTCGTAGAACAAGCAAGCACGCAATACGAAGGAAACGTCGCAGAGTTAATGATTGCAACTGAATTTGAACTAACTGGTCGTGAACGAGAAGAAGTCCTACGATTAATGACCCGTAATTTAGAAGTGATGATTGATTCTGTAAGGTTAGGGTTAAATGAAAACCACTCTCGTAGTGGGTTAACCGGTGGGGATGCCGCAAAATTAGATTGTTATATCAAATCAGGAAAGACTTTGTCTGACTTAACCGTCTTAACCGCAGCGAAGAATGCTATTGCCGTCAACGAACACAATGCTAAAATGGGGTTGGTCTGTGCAACACCCACTGCAGGATCTGCTGGCTGTCTTCCTGCAGTTCTCACCGCGGCAACTCAAAAATTAGGGTTAAACCGTCAGCAACAATTAGATTTTCTACTGACAGCTGGAGCTTTTGGTTTAGTCATCGCCAATAATGCTTCTATTTCAGGTGCAGAAGGTGGTTGTCAAGCAGAAGTTGGTTCTGCTTCAGCTATGAGTGCGGCAGCATTGACACTAGCTGCTGGAGGAACTCCTTATCAAGCGAGTCAAGCAGTCTGTTTTGTCATCAAAAACATGCTTGGGCTCATTTGTGATCCAGTAGCAGGACTCGTGGAAGTTCCATGTGTCAAACGAAACGCAATGGGAGCCAGCTATGCCTTCATTGCTGCTGATATGGCCTTAGCAGGCATTGAATCAAAAATACCTGTTGATGAAGTGATTGACGCCATGTACCAAGTTGGTTCTAGTCTTCCGACTGCCTTTAGAGAAACAGCTGAAGGAGGATTGGCAGTAACACCAACCGGACGTAGATTACAAAAAGAGATATTTGGAGAATAACATGCAAGCCTTGTTTTTTGATTTAGATGGAACATTAGTTGACAGTTCTAAGGGAATTACAGAGAGCTTTCAACATACATTCGATACTTTGAAGGTTCCTCAACCCGATCTCAAAACCATCCGTAGTTTTATGGGACCACCTTTGATTTCTAGTTTTGAAGCTACCCTTCCGGAAACTTTGGTAGATCAAGCAGTGACTATCTATCGCCAGTATTATCATGAAAAAGGTCAATATAAATCAACTCTATTTCCTCAGATACTAGAAGCTTTGAAAGCATTACAAGACGAAAACATTCCTCTTTATGTAACCACTTCAAAACATGAACCAGTTGCTTTACAGATGTGTCAAGATTTAGGTATCGCTAAATACTTTAAAGGAATTTATGGATCAAATTCAGATCGTATCCACAAAGCCGATGTCATTCGATACGCCTTGTCAATCAATGACCTTCCAAAAGAGGAGACAGTGATTATTGGAGACACAAAATTTGACCTCATTGGAGGTCAAACAGTTGGTATAAAAACCATGGCAGTCACTTGGGGATTTGGAGATCTTGAAGAGCTACTTCTTTACTCACCAGATTTTATTTGTCACTCTCCACTTGTCATTCTTGAGACATTAAAAAAATAGGTTTACAAATTGTAAACCTATTTTTTAATAACCCCAAGCTGATAAACCTTGTGAGCTATATGCATTGTATGCGGCCTGGATTTGATCATCAACTGTTGCAGTTGAACCCCAACCTGGCATTGTTTGGAACAAACCACTAGCACCAGAAGCATTTGCTGCATTTACTTGACCATTTGATTCACGGGCAATGATTGCTTCCCAAGTAGAAGCAGGTACACCAGTCATTTCAGCCATACGAGCAGCCGCATAAGATCCTTGTTCTCCAGCAGTATTCCCATTTGATAGAACAATTCCACCATTTGTTGATTGTGCAGAAGTCACTGCAGCATTTGCTGCATAAGTTGTTTGTTTTTGAGCAGTTTGTGCTGTTGCAGTTGCTGTAGATGCACTTTCAGCAGGTTTTGCTTGCTCTTGTGGAGCAACTTTATCAATCATAGATTTTGAACGCTCACCTAACTCAATAATTTGTCCTGCATAGATCAAATCTTCATTGGTCAGATTGTTAGATGCAATAATATTTTCTACTGAAGTGTTATTTTCTAGTGCAATTTTTGATAGAGTATCTCCAGACTTCACTTCGTAAGTTTCAGCATTCACTGTAGCAATACCAGAAATGAAAAGTGATGCTGCTGAAAGTAGGGAAGTGACTGTCCATTGGAACTTTTTACTGTTCATGAATTCTATTCTCCTTTCGAACATAATTCTATCATACACACAAAATGTTACAGTTTATTGTAGAATATATTACAAATGTTACAAGAATATGTGAATTTAATGTAAAAAGCGCTTTGTATAGCGCTTTTTCCTTATTTTTGAACCAATACAACTAGCTCTATCCATTTTTTAGATAAAAAACTATCAACATGAGGCACAGAATAACGAGCAATGCCAGGGTATCTTTTACTCCCCACTGCAGAGTCCGATAGCGTGTTCGTCCCTCACCGCCTTTGTACCCTCTCGCTTCCATCGCAATTGCTAATGCATCTGCGCGTTTAAAACTTGAGGCAAACAAAGGAATGAGGATCGGAATAAAGGAACGGATCCTTTTTAATAGATTTCCTTCACCAAAATCAACACCACGCGCCCTTTGCGCATTCATAATTCGATTCGTATCATCTACTAAGGTTGGAACAAAGCGCAAACTCATAGATAGCATTAAGCCAATCTCATGAGCTGGAACCTTAATAATTTTTAGTGGGGTAAGGATCTTTTCAACAGCATCTGCTAAACTCAATGGTGTCGTCGTCACGGTTAAAATCGTCGAATAAAAAATAATTAAAATAAATCTACAAAATATGATGGTGGCTTGCATCAATCCTTGGTCGGTTAATTTAAAAAACCACCATTGATACAAAATAGTTCCTTGAGAGGTCGCAAATAATTGAAAAATAGTTGTAAAAGCAATGATAAAAATCATTGATTTTAAGCCTTTAATATAAAAACTAACCGAAATCCTCGTTAGATACATTAAAACAAAAATAAAAGCAAAGAGAAGAACATTTGTCTGGATATTATTTGCCCAAAACAGAAGAAATATGAATAAAAACATTGAGAGCAACTTCCCACGAGGATCTAGTTGGTGGATAATGGAGTTTCCAGGAATATACCTTCCTAAAATCATATTATTCATGAAGTAACAGCTCCTTTAGTTCCTCAATTTTGATTGGTAGTCTGTCCAGAGGAAGTCCTCTTCGTTTCAATTGAAGAGCAAAATTCGTAATTTGTGGGACTCCTAATTGAAGTTTTTGTAAATACTCAACCTGTTGAAACACTTCCCTTGGGGATCCGTTTAGGACAAGTTTTCCCGCTTCTAAAGCAAATACGGTATCAGCAAAATTTGCTACATCATCCATCGTATGAGTTACCAGAACTAGAGTCATCCCATTTTTATGTAATGTTTCAAACAGCGCCATCAATTCCTTTCTTCCAGCAGGATCTAGCCCTGCTGTTGGCTCGTCCAATACTAAAATCTCTGGTTCAATAGCTAAAATACCCGCGATCGCAACCCGTCTCATTTGTCCACCAGATAGTTCAAATGGACTTTTATCATAGATAGACTCTTCTAAACCAACGATCGCTAATTTTTCTTTGGCTATTTCCTCCGCTTTGTCCTTAGGTACCCCAAAATTTTGTGGTCCAAAGGCTACATCAGCTAGAACAGTTTCCGCAAATAGCTGACTTTCTGGAAATTGAAAAACCAAACCGACTTTTTTTCTCAGGTACTTCATTTCTTTTGGCTCAGAATGATTATCTAAAACAAAATCTTCAAATTGAATCGTTCCTTTAGTCGGACGCAGTAAACCATTTAGTAATTGCAACAAAGTAGACTTGCCACTACCAGTATGCCCGATGATGGCTGTATAAGATCCATCTTTTATTTCCAAACTAATATCAGAAAGCGCCTGCCCTTCAAAAGGACTTCCCTCTTGATAAGTATAATAGACATTCTTTAAAGAGATTCCCATAGTTGGTCTAATAACTCACTTTCTGTTAGATAATCCTGTTTTAGCGGAAAATGCGAGCTGAGAGATTCTTGAACCTGCTTACTAAAAGGCTTATCTAGTCCAATCTCATTAAGGTCATTTCTTGAAAACAATTCCCGCGGCGTCATAGAAGACTCTAGTTTTCCTTTTTGAAATACCAGTGTTCGATCACTTAAGGCAATTTCGGTTAAATCATGGGTAATGGAGATAATTGTTAATTGAAATTTTTTCTGAAGTTCTCTCATTACCGCCATTAGATCCTCTCTGCCTTCTGGATCTAACATACTAGTTGCTTCATCAAGGATAATAATAGTTGGTCTCAAGGCGATAATACCTGCTATGGCCACCCGTTGCTTTTGACCACCTGACAAACGAGATGGTTCGCGATCTTTAAACTCCAGCATACCAACTTGCTCAATAGCCTTCTCCACTCGTTGAAGCATTTCTTCCCGTGGAATTCCTTGATTTTCTAAACCAAAGGCAACATCATCTTCTACTGTCGCACCAACAAATTGGTTGTCAGGGTTCTGAAATACAATCCCAATTTTACTACGGATTTCCCATATGGTTTCACGAGTCAGTTGTTTTCCATCAACGTAAATCTCACCAGACTCAGCTTCCAAAAGGCCATCAATCAGGCGTACAACTGTAGATTTCCCACTACCATTATGTCCAACAATCGAAAGCCACTCTCCTTGTTTCACGTGAAACGAAACCGTGTCAATTTGATACTCTTCTACTGTTTTATCGTATCGAAAGGATACATTTTTTAGCTCAATCATCTGTTTCATTTATTTAAATGTATCTTTAAAGAGATAGCTACTTCCCTTAAAGTAGTCGTAACCAGAATAAATTGTGAAAATCAATGCAATATAAAGCAACACTTGCCCTGGAAGAGTCCAATGGCAGAGCAAAAAGATAATAGCAAACATTTGGCTAAAGGTTTTAATTTTTCCTGGCATGGCTGCAGCAAGAACTGTACCACCTGTCTCAACAAGTAGAAGACGCAAACCAGTAACAGCTAACTCACGACAAATGATAACGGCTGCAATCCAAGCAGGAACCATTTTTAATTCAATCATCATGATAAAAGCTGACATGACCAATAATTTATCTGCCATCGGATCGGCAAATTTACCAAAATTACTAACTACATTCCATTTTCGTGCAAGAAAGCCATCTAAATAATCTGTAATGCTAGCAATTGCAAAAATAACTGCCGCTACAATATGTCCTAAGTAAGAGTGACTTAAGCTTAAAATGGCAATAAAAATAGGAATCATCACAACCCGAATTAATGTCAATGCATTAGGAATATTTTCTTTTTTCATACTTCCTCCAAAAAATAAACTATCTTTACATCTATTTTACAGATGCTGTAAACTCATAAAAATATACGATATAAATCACAAAGCCAAGAATGGCAAAACTAACTAGTAGATAATACAGGATTGGTAACCAGCTCGCTTTCTGTCTTAATTTTCTTGAATGAAGCTCTTCGTCATCTACAAGTATTTCTTCATCAAATAACAATTCTTTTCCTTCACGAAAAGCTGTCAATAGGATGGACTCATCTAATCCCAAAGCCCATGCTAACTTTTTAAGATAGATCTGAGCGTAAAAGGGACTCGGTAATAGATCAAACTCATCGTTTTCCAACGCTTCTATATAAGGAATTTCAATGGCTGTCTTATTTGACACATCCTGTAAACTTAAGTGTAAATTCACTCTTGACAGTCTTAACACTTGACCAATCGTTCTCTTCTTCATGTTTTCCCTTCTTGATACATTGTTTACTACTTTTGAAAAATCATATAGTCAACCATATCAGCATGGTCGATGAACTGACGCCCTAATTTGATGATATCTTGTAAACTAATACCTTGTAAAATCTTTGGAAGATCATAAGAAGTGCTACCGTCTGAAAAATATTCAAACTGAGTAGCACTATACTCAAGCGAATTTAAACCTTGTAAGAAATCACCAAACATTTCGCTTTTAATCGTATCCAAATGTTCTTGATTGACATCTGGATCCTTCTCAAATTGTTTGATCGCTGATCTAAATTGATGAGATAAGGACACCGGTTCTTGAGTATCCATTGTCAAAATAACGAAATGAAATAATTCCTCAACCTCGACTTCAAGTGTCAATGAGTTGTCAATCTTCCCAGCTTCATATAAACTTTGAAACCGTTGCGAAGTCCAACCAAACATCATCGAAAACAGTAATTTCAACATCAATTTATAACGAAATTTTTCCTCTTCCTTAATGATATCATTTCCTCGAATTCCAATTGCCAACTTAGGAGTAGCAACTTCCATTCTACAAGATTGATTCAATCTTACTTCATTTTTTTCTACAGGAAAACGTTCTAACTCCACAGATGGATGAGGAGGAACCAGATCATATTCCTTTACTACTTGCAATACTTCATCAACATCAAAGTTTCCGATCACTAATAAGTGCATTTGAGAGGGATGATAGAATAGATCAAAGTTTTCACGGAGATTATCTATTGTAATGTCAGAAATAGACTCCCTAGTTCCAGCAATATCATCTGCTAACGGTGTTCCAGGATATAAATTTTCTAAAGCACCAAAAAATAATCGATAGTCTGGACTATCTTGGTACATTCCAATTTCTTGTTGAATGATTTCTCTTTCCTTAGATACAGATTTTTCTGTAAAGGAAACCTTTGAAACCATCTCCAATAACAATTGAATATTTTCAGGGACCTTTGAAGTTGTTGAGAAAAGATAACTTGTCTTTGTAAAGCTTGTAAAGGCATTACTTTCCGATCCTAAATGAACGAATTTTTTTAAATAATCTTGACCATTTTCATCTTCAAATACTTTGTGTTCTAGAAAATGAGCAATTCCTGCAGGATATTGCCTTTCATCACCATTCACTAGAATTCGTATATCCACTGAGCCAAACTTAGTTGTGATTATTCCATAGGTTTCATAATAATCTTCTTTGGGAATTAAATAAATAGTCAACCCATTTGACAAGCGTGTAAAGTATACTTGCTCACCAACTGATTCATAATATTTTTCTTTAATTTTCAATCTTTACACTACTTTCCTTCCATAAAATAAACAGACTGTAAATTAATTGTTTTTGCCACTTCAATAATTTCTTCTCTACTAACCTTATCGATGGACTCTAACCACTCTTCTAAAGAAAGGACTTTCTTTCCTAGGATCGTTTTCAAATATTCCCTTTCAATCAAGGTATTTTGCCGATCCTGTGCTAATAAGGTCGTATTCACCAACATTTCTTTTGTCAATTGAAGCTCTGACTCTGTAAACTTGCCTCGTTTTAAATCATTCAACTGTCTCATAATCAAGGTCATTACTTTCGTACGAGATTCCTTATCAATGCCTGCAAAAACTCTCATAAAGCCTGTAAAAATATCAAAATGGCTAGAGATGGTATAAGCAAGACCTTCTTTCTCACGAATTACTTGAAAAAGTCTTGAATGCGAGAAAGCTCCCAGCATCCCATTTAATACAACTAGTGGGATATGGAGAGATTCTCCATACTGGGTAGAAAAATGGTAACCTAATTCTAAAATAGATTGTTGGTTTTGTTTTTGCTCTAACTTTTCTCTAACAACATTTGTAAAAGATTGTTGATAGGTGACAGACAAATTGTTATCACGTGACTTGAATTCAAACTGGTTCACTCTATCCACAATAGCGACCTCATTAAAGTCACCTATGAAAAAGAAGTCAATGTTATCTAATTGGAGCATCTGATGAAACTGTTCAAGAGAACTTTGAGCTGTTTCTTGTCTCACTAAATCAACTTTCCCCAATCTTGACATCCCGATTGTTTCGTCTTCAAAAAACAGTTGATTCAATTGCCCATGTGCATAATAATAAGGCTCTTCAATTTCCGACTCCAAATCGGAAATTGTATTTTTCTTTTCAACGTCAAATGTATCACTGTCAAAGTGATCTTCTACTACCAAAGGTGAAAAGAAGATAGTTTCTATAATGTCCAAAACCTCATCAGTAAGAACATTTTTCTTGCTCAAAAAGTCATCGCGCACAAAGGAAATATTCAAATCAACATAATGAACACGCCCCCTCTTAGAGACTGAGGTGGACAATTCTACCCCGTATAGACTCGCTAATTTTTCACGGAATAATTGTGAAGTTGGATATTTTTGATTTGCAGTTTCCATCATACAGGCTACTAAAACACGCGCAGCCACGGTATTTTCATCTAATGGCGA
This sequence comes from Streptococcus mobilis, assembly GCF_059727625.1. Lineage (NCBI taxonomy): Bacteria > Bacillati > Bacillota > Bacilli > Lactobacillales > Streptococcaceae > Streptococcus > Streptococcus mobilis. The sequence goes on along the minus strand of NZ_AP041823.1, from coordinate 160,562 downwards.
TGAAAAACGGACCTTAATTTTATTGGTTTTAAATTTTTTTGATTGAAGAAAGTGAAGATTCACGCCCTTTACTAATTCCATTTTCATCCTCGTTCTACTCAATAGTAACTTTCATTATAACACGAAATCAAACTAAAATCCTAATTCAAACTGTGAAAAATCTCCTCAAATCACTCAACATTCTCTACCCTAGAAAAACTAAAAATATGGTATAATAACACGCAAAGAGGTGAACTATGAATTACAAATTATTTGATGACTTTATTACATTACAAGCAATCTTAAAAGAACTCGGTATTATACAGAGTGGTGGTGCAATCAAAGCCTTTCTTCAAGAAAAAGAAGTCTTTGTTAATGGTGAATTAGAACAACGGAGAGGCCGTAAACTTCGTGTCAATGATCAAATTGACATTCCTGAACTGAACATGACTATCACCATTCTTGAACCTTCTCAAGAAGAAATAGAAGAGCATCTTAAAGAAAAGGAAGAAAAGGAACGTGTTGCTAAACTTGTCAAGCAACTCAATCAACAACAAAAGAAACTACCGACAAAGACTAACAAAAAAGAAAAAGCAATTCGCTTTCCTGGTATCTCGTAATGTGGTTAAAACAGTTATCCATTCAACATTTTCGTAATTATCAAGAACTTGAAGTCGAGTTTCATCCTGGATTAAATATTTTCCTAGGTCAAAATGCTCAAGGAAAGACCAATATTCTCGAATCAATTTATTTTCTAGCTTTAACCAGAAGTCATCGAACACGAAATGATAGAGATCTCATCTATTTTGAATCCACCGATTTTAAAGTTTCTGGTCAATTACAAAGAGAAACTGGTCCCCTTCCATTAGAAATTTCCTTGACAACAAAAGGTCGGATAACTAAGGTGAATCATTTGAAACAAGCCAAGTTATCGAACTATATTGGCCATATGAATGTTGTCCTTTTTGCACCCGAAGATTTGCAACTGATCAAAGGATCACCTGCAGGGCGTCGAAAGTTTATTGACATTGAATTAGGTCAGATGAAACCTCTCTATTTATCCGACTTATCTCAATACAACCATGTACTGAAACAAAGAAACAGTTATCTAAAAAATTCGGAAAAAATTGATGCTACATTTTTGGAGGTCTTAGATTCACAACTAGCTAGTTTTGGAAGTCGCGTCATCCATCATCGGCTTGAGTTTATTAATAAATTAGAAGCTAAAGCAAAAGAAAAACACACTCGACTTTCTGACAACAAAGAAGACCTATCGATTCAATATCAGTCAACTGTTTTTTCTGAAGATGGAAATGATATAGAAGAGCAATTTCTCTCTATGCTGGAAAAAAACCGTCAGAAGGATATTTTTAGAAAAACAACAAGTATTGGACCACACAGGGATGATTTGGCATTTTTTATCAATAATATGAATGCTACCTTTGGTAGTCAAGGCCAGCATCGAAGTGTTGTTCTCTCTCTAAAATTAGCAGAAATCGAATTGATGGAAGAAATCACAAGAGAAAAGCCGATTTTATTACTTGACGATGTCATGAGTGAGCTTGACAATTATCGTCAACTTCAATTACTTGAAACCATCTCTAATAATATTCAGACATTTATTACAACGACCACTCTCGATCATTTAAAAGAACTGCCTGAAGAGTTGAAAATTTTCACTGTTCAAGCTGGTCATATCAAAACAGCATCTTGACAATACTGTCAAGATGCTGTTGTTTTTATTTACAAATGTGTAAATTTATTGTGCTGAGTAGTTAGGAGCCTCGTTTGTGATTTGCACATCATGAGGATGGCTTTCTTTCAATCCTGCACCACTCATTTCGACAAATTGTGCATGATCATGTAAATCTTGAATGGTTGCTGCACCAACATAACCCATACCTGAACGAATACCACCGATCATTTGGAAGACCATATCTGCTACAGAACCTTTATAAGCAACGCGTCCTTCAATTCCTTCAGGGACCAATTTATTGGCTTCATTGACAGATCCTTGGAAGTAACGGTCACTAGAACCTTTCTTCATTGCTGCAATAGATCCCATACCACGGTATGTTTTAAATTTACGACCTTGGAAGATTTCTGTTTCACCTGGTGCTTCATCTGTACCTGCAAGCATTGAACCAAGCATTACTGCATTTCCACCAGCTGCGAGTGCTTTGACAATATCTCCTGAATACTTGATACCACCATCAGCAATGATCGTTTTTCCATATTCACGAGCTACAGCGGCTGCATCATAAATGGCAGTCACTTGAGGAACACCAACCCCTGCAACAACACGAGTTGTACAGATTGAACCTGGACCAATTCCGACCTTAACTACGTCTACCCCTGCATCAAATAATGCACGAGCACCTTCAGCGGTTGCAATATTTCCTGCAATCAAGGTACGATCTGGGAAGTGAGCACGAATTTCTGCGATCTTACGAAGAACACCCGCAGAATGTCCATGAGCAGTATCGATGACAATTGCGTCTGCACCAGCTTCAAAAAGAGCTTCTGCACGTTCAAAAGTATCTGAAGTAACCCCTACGGCACCTGCTACAAGCAAACGACCAAATTCATCCTTAGCCGCATTTGGGAACTCAATAACTTTTTCAATATCTTTAATGGTAATCAAGCCAGAAAGACGACCATTTTCATCTACTAATGGTAATTTTTCAATACGGTGCTCTTGTAGAATGCGTTCAGCTGTTTCCAAATCAGTTCCAACCGGTGCAGTCACCAAATTTTCACTTGTCATATGATTTGAAATGGGTTGATTGTAATCAGAAATAAAACGCAAATCCCGGTTTGTAAGGATACCAACTAATTTACGATTTTCAAGTGTTTCAACAACAGGAACACCACTAATTCGGTATCGTCCCATCAACTCATCTGCTTCTGCAATTGTATGAGACGGAGTCAAATAGAATGGATCAATGATAACCCCATTTTCAGAGCGTTTTACTTTGCGTACTTCATCTGCCTGTTGCTCAATTGACATATTTTTATGGATCACACCAAGTCCACCAGCACGTGCCATAGCAATTGCCATTTGACTTTCAGTCACTGTGTCCATAGCAGCAGTAATGATTGGGATATTCAAGCGTAAATTACTTGCTAATTGTGTACTTAAATCTGCATCATTAGGCAATACGTGACTTTCTGCTGGAATCAAAAGCACGTCATCGAATGTAAACCCTTTTTTTAAAAACTTTGTGTCCCAATTAGACATTAGCTGGATCCTCTTTTCTTTTTATTTGAGCAAGGCTCGAATTTTTATTGTTAATATCATACCATTCTATGGCAATTTGTCAATCATTTATTAGTAACTATCAATGAACGGTAAAAAATGTTCGCTATTAATGAAGTCGTTTTATTTTTTAAAATAGGTAATTCCCATCGCAGATTTGACTTCATCCAATGTTTGAGCTGCTACATTTCGAGCACGCTCACTTCCTTTTTCAAGAATAGAGTAGACTTCACCCATATCCTTTGCAAACTCAAGGCGTCTTTCACGAATTGGTCTTAATTCACGATCTAAAATTTCTAAAAGATATCGTTTGGTCTTTACATCACCAAGTCCACCACGTTGATAATGTTCTTTCATTTCTGCAATTTCAGCTGCATCTTCTGGACGGCCAAATACATCCAGGTAATGAAATACCATATTGCCTTCGATTTTTCCTGGATCCTCTACTTTAATATGATCAGGATCAGTATACATACTCATCACTTTTTTCTTTAAAGTATCTGCATCATCAGCTAGGTAAATGCCATTATTCAACGATTTAGACATTTTAGCATTTCCATCTAAACCAGGTAAGCGACCAGCTGCTTCATTTTCAGGATAAATTCCTTCCGGTTCCACCAAAGTATCTGTATTATAAGCATGATTAAAGGAACGAACAATCTCACGAGTTTGCTCAATCATTGGCTTTTGATCATTTCCTACTGGAACAAAATTCGCTTTAAATGCTGTGATATCGGCTGCTTGTGAAATGGGGTATACCAAAAATCCTGTTGGAATACTCTCACCAAAACCTTTTTGAGAAATCTCGGTTTTTACAGTTGGGTTTCTTTCAAGTCGCGCCAAAGATACAAGATTCATGTAATACATGGTCAATTCCGCTAATTCAGGAATCTGACTTTGAATGAAAATCGTAACTTTTTCAGGATCTAGTCCAGCTGCCAGATAATCTAAGGCAACATTACCAATAGATTCTACAATCGTTTTTGGATCTTTTGCATGGTCTGTCAAAGCTTGCTGGTCTGCTAGGAAAACAAACATATTATACTCGTCTTTATTTTGCAACAAGACGCGATTTTTTAAAGAACCGACATAGTGGCCAATATGGAGTTTTCCTGTCGGTCTATCTCCTGTCAGAATGATGGGTTTTGTCATACTCTTCTCCTTAATCGTTATCCCTATCATTATAGCACTTTCTAGTTGAAAATGTTAGTCTATCCTCTATGTTTGTAAGGAATTAACACTTTACTAAACTGTCAATTTAGTTTACATAGTTGTAAAAAACAAATTGACAGTAAAAAAGTTGAATTTTCCCCTATTTTCTAGTAAAATGAAGACATTATAGAAAGAGGAGAATATCATTGCTTACAGTATCAGACGTCTCACTACGTTTTAGTGATCGAAAATTGTTTGACGATGTCAATATCAACTTTACAGAAGGAAATACATACGGTCTCATCGGTGCCAACGGTGCTGGAAAGTCAACCTTTTTAAAAATTTTAGCTGGAGATATTGAACCAACAACCGGTCATATTTCTCTTGGCCCTGATGAACGTTTGTCTGTTTTGCGTCAAAATCACTTTGACTACGAAGACGAGCGGGTCATCGATGTTGTCATTATGGGAAATGAAAAGCTCTACAACATTATGAAAGAAAAAGATGCTATCTACATGAAAGAAGATTTCTCTGATGAAGATGGTGTCCGTGCAGCTGAACTTGAAGGTGAATTTGCCGAACTTGGTGGATGGGAAGCAGAAAGTGAAGCATCTCAATTGCTTCAACATCTAAATATTTCAGAAGACCTTCATTATCAAACTATGAGCGAGTTAGCCAATGGGGATAAAGTGAAAGTTCTCTTAGCTAAAGCCCTTTTTGGTAAACCAGATGTCCTTCTTTTGGACGAGCCGACCAATGGATTGGATATTCAATCCATTACCTGGTTAGAAGATTTTCTGATTGATTTTGAAAATACGGTTATCGTTGTGTCCCATGACCGCCACTTTTTGAATAAAGTCTGCACCCATATGGCGGATCTAGACTTTGGAAAAATCAAACTTTACGTCGGGAACTATGATTTCTGGAAAGAATCTTCTGAACTTGCAGCAAAATTACAAGCAGATAGAAATGCAAAAGCTGAAGATAAAATTAAACAATTACAAGAGTTTGTCGCACGTTTCTCAGCCAACGCTTCAAAATCAAAACAAGCAACTTCGCGTAAAAAAATGCTTGACAAGATTGAACTTGAAGAAATTGTTCCATCTAGTCGGAAGTACCCATTCATCAACTTTAAGGCAGAACGAGAAATTGGTAACGATCTCTTGACAGTTGAAAATCTTTCTGTCAAGATTGATGGAGAAACCATCCTTGACAATATCAGCTTTATCTTACGGCCTGGTGACAAAACTGCCCTTATCGGACAGAACGATATTCAAACAACCGCTTTGATCCGTGCATTGATGGATGATATTGAATATGAAGGAACTGTCAAATGGGGGGTTACAACTAGTCGATCTTATCTACCAAAAGACAACAGTCGGGATTTTGCAGGTGGTGAAAGTATTCTTGATTGGCTTCGTCAATTTGCAAGTAAAGAAGAAGATGACAATACTTTCCTTCGTGGTTTCTTAGGACGTATGCTCTTTTCGGGTGACGAAGTTAACAAGTCTGTCAACGTCTTGTCAGGGGGAGAAAAAGTTCGTGTCATGTTGTCTAAATTGATGCTCCTCAAGTCAAATGTTCTTGTACTGGATGATCCAACCAATCACTTGGATTTGGAGTCTATCTCAAGTTTGAATGATGGATTGAAGAATTTTAAAGAATCGATTATCTTTGCCAGCCATGACCACGAATTCATTCAAACACTCGCCAACCATATTATCGTTCTTTCAAAAAACGGCGTAATCGATCGTATTGATGAAACCTATGATGAGTTTCTTGAAAATGAAGAAGTTCAAGCAAAAGTGAAAGAACTTTGGAGCCAATCATAAAAATAAAGAGCCCTGAAATCATTATTTCAGGCTCTTTCAGTAGAAATATATGAATAAAACAAAGCTAAAAACATCCCTTTTTATAGTATCTTCTTTCCTGATTCCAGCTATCATGATGTTCTTTATTTACCTCTTACAAGGAATCTACTGGAACAGTGATACATCCCCCTTATTAGGAGATGGTTATCATCAGTATGTCATTTTTGATACCACACTTCGAAATATTTTACATGGGACAGATAGCCTATTTTACAGTTTTCAAAGTGGATTAGGCATTAATTTCTATGCACTCAGTAGCTATTATCTAGGAAGTTTCTTTTCTCCTCTTGTCTACTTCTTTAATGCACAATCCATGCCAGATGCTGTTTATCTCATCACTCTTCTTAAATTTGGAGCTATTGGATTAAGCACTTATATTAGTTTGCATGGAATGTTTTCTAAAATTCCTAGATCCCTGGTTCTTACTCTTTCAACATCATTTGCTCTTATGAGCTTTGCTATCAGCCAAATTGAAATCAAAACTTGGCTAGATGTTTTTATCCTAGCACCATTAATTCTTTATGGATTCAAAAAACTCATTTACAATGAGGGAGAGATTCTCTACTTTATCAGCTTAACCAGCTTGTTTATCCAAAATTATTATTTTGGGTTTATGATGTCTATTTTTCTTATTTTATGGTACTTGACACAACTGTCATGGGACATCAAAGGAATTGGAAAACGCTTCTTTCATTTTGTGATTGTATCTCTTTTATCAGTTATAACAAGCCTTGTGATGTTATATCCAACCTTCTTAGATTTACGCACTCATGGAGAAAGTTTTTCAAAGGTTGACAGTATCTTTACAGAAAAAAGTTGGTATCTTGACGTATTTGCAAAAAATTTCATTGGAAGTTTTGACACTACTAAATATGGATCAATTCCAATGATCTACGTGGGATTATTTCCACTTCTATTAGCGATCACCTTTTTCTTTGTAAAGTCGATCAAGTTTCACGTGAAACTTTCTTACTTTATATTCTTGACCATTCTTATTTTGAGTTTTCGTTTTCAATTATTAGATCTCCTTTGGCAAGGTATGCACGCGCCAAATATGTTTCTTCATCGATACTCTTGGATCTTTTCTTTGACGATTATTCTGATGGCAGGAGAAGTACTAAATCGAATAGAGGAGATCACTTGGATTCGTTTTAGTCTTGCTAATTTCCTCCTTATTCTAGGATTTGGAGCAACTGTCCTTTACAGCAGTCACTATAAATTTTTAGATGCAGTCAATTTCATTGTTACTTTTGAATTTTTAATTGCTTTCTATTTGGTCTGTTTAGGATTTATCCTAAAAAAGATACCGCCTAGACTTTTCTATCTTTCGATCCTGTTTTTCTCCATTTTTGAATTATCGGTGAATAGTTATTATCAAATGGAAGGAATTGCGAATGAATGGGTCTTTGCTTCTCGGTCATCCTACGAACGCGACTTAAAAGCCATCCAATCCTTAGTAAGAGAGAAGACAGACTCTAATTATCGGACTGAGATTTTACAGCCACAAACGGGCAATGATAGCATGAAGTATGGTTATAATGGAATTTCTCAATTTTCATCTGTACGAAATACGGATGCTAGCTCGACATTGGACAAACTAGGATTTAAATCTGAAGGAACTAACCTCAATCTTCGATACCAAAATAATTCTATTTTAATGGATAGTCTATTTGGTGTTCGCTATAATTTAAGCCAACAACCTGTTCAAAAATTTGGATTTAAAGAGATTGCAACCAAAAATGGAGTCTCACTTTCAGAAAACGAATATGCCTTACCAATCGCCTTTCTGTCAGCAAAACCTTATAAAAATACTTCCTTTACGAATTTGACACTGGATAATCAGACACGATTCATCCATCAAATCACGGATGAAAAATATAAATTTTATAAGAAATTAAATATTCTCTCGCCTACTTCACAAAATACTACATCTTCGTTGCAAACTGCAAAAATTGAAGAAGATAGTCATCTATCCTACGCAAGTATTCAATATGAAGTAACGGTTCCTGCCCATAGCCAACTATATGTCAATGTTCCAAATTTACAATTTTCAAACGATGATCGGAAAGATATTGAAATCAGCTACAATGGACAGACCCAACGCTATACCATTGATAATGCCTTTCCATTCTTTTCGATTGGCCATTTTGACACAGAGGAAACAGTTACTATTCGTATGAGTTTTCCAGAAAATTCGACAGTCTCCTTTGATACACCAGAATTTTTTGCTCTAGATCTCGACCAATACACACAAGCTATCGCTAGTATTCGTCAGCAAGAAGTTGCTATTCACAAAAAGAAAAACAAATTGGTAGCAGCCTATAACGCAAATAGAGACACTACCCTTATTTTTACACTCCCTTATGATAAAGGCTGGTCAGCTAAACAAAATGGAAAACCTATCCAAATTCATCGCATCCAGAAAGGATTGATGGGAGTTCGTGTTTCAAAAGGATCCGGAACAGTCACCTTAACATTTGTTCCCCAAGGCTTCATTGAAGGACTCATTGCCTTTTTCGTTGGAATCATTCTCTTCTTCATCTACGAATGGAGACAAATAAAAAGACGAAAAAGTTAAGGAATCTAACCATCGTTCACTTATAAATAAAAGGCTAGGATAGTAATTATCCTAGCCTTTTTCAAAACAAAAAAAACACCCAAATGGGTGCTATACTAGCTCCGCCAGTAGGACTCGAACCTACGACATCATGATTAACAGTCATGCGCTACTACCAACTGAGCTATGGCGGAATGAGATATAGTCCGTACGGGATTCGAACCCGTGTTACCGCCGTGAAAAGGCGGTGTCTTAACCCCTTGACCAACGGACCATATATTCATTAACAGAACATATCCCATTATATCAAAATTTAACTAATTGTCAAGCACTAAATTCTAAATTTTGCTCTTCAATTAATTTTTTGGCACGTTTGATATTGCTTCTTGAGATTGGACAAGAATAGCCTTCTTTCAACAGTAGCTGTTTCTTTTTCTTATCCATTCCAATGATCATACTTCTATTCACGATAAAAGATTGATGGGGACTGAAATATCTCTCCTCCACATCTTTCTCCAAGACATCTGATAAACTTCCCGCAATTTCTTTTTGAAAATTTTTCCCAACTAAGTTTAATTTATAAGCCGAACCAACAGTTTCAATATAAAGAATATCCTTAAATGGAATTTTTATCTTTTTATCCTTAAAGTCATATTCAAAATAATCTGTCAAATCATCATTTCCAATTTGAATAGTCGTTAGGTACTCAATACACTCCTTAATTTTTAATCTAAATAAATCTTCATTCAAATTTTTATCAATAAAATCTAAGGCAGATACTTTATAACGATAGGTAATCGAAGCGAATTCTGATTTTGTAGTAATAAAAACAATAATGGCATAAGGATTTGCTTCTCGTATTTTTTGAGCAATTTCCAGCCCACAATACTCATTGTCTTGGATATGAATATCTAGAAAATATAATTGGTGGATATCTGAATGCTGGATATAATTTTCAAATTCCGTAATTTTACCGGTGGAAATCACTTCAAGTTTAATTTCTAATTCCTTAGCAATTTCTGCAATATGTTTTTCTACCCGTATCTGTTGAGAGAGCTCATCTTCTAATAAAAAAATCTTCATTCTTGTTCGTATCCTCCAATCTTCAAAACTTGTAAAAAACGATTGCCTTGCAATTCCGTTTCTAAAAACATCGTTCCATAATTTGCTAAGATTTTTCTCACATTATTTAATCCTAGTCCTCTATTTTCTCCTTTTGTCGAATAGCCTTCTTCATATATTTTTCTAATATCAAAAGTGATTTCATTTGTTGTATTATGAATCACTAAGTAAACAATTTTTGAAATAGAGAAAATAGCAATATGAACTTTCTTTTCTTCTGCTTCTTTTGAAGCTTCCAAAGCGTTTGTCACCAGAATCCCAACGATTCTCACGATATCTAATAAATCAACTGGTAGTTGCTCGATTGGTTCACTCGTTTCAAAGGTCATTTCCACCCCAGCATCTCTTGCATCCAACCAACCTCGAATCAAAATACTTCGTAAAGCAGAATCTTTGATATTGACCAAGTTGAATCCTGATAACGCTTCTGTATTGATCTCTTTATAACCTTTTTCCAATACTTCTCTATGGATTCTCTGTATTTCTGGAATATTTTCTTCCTCAATGGCTAATGACATAGAAATAACTAAATTTCCCAAATCGTGACGAAATCCCCTAACAATAGAATAGAGACTTTGAATTTCAGCCATATACCGACTCATTTGTTGCTCAGAAAATTCTTTATACTCCAGTTCTAAATTTTTACGATACTGATCTCGCTCGATTTTCATATGGAATAAGCTGACTACAAAAGAGAAAAAACAAATCGTTGCCAACATACTCCCAAAATTTTTAAATTGCGCTTGTTCACTAATCCATAAAGCAAAATTAATCACTACAAATATAGCAAAATAGACACAGATGAGTCTCTTTAAATATTTTTCAAATTCTTTCTCATAAAAAGGAGTGAAATCAAATTCAAATAAGTCAATTAACTTCAAAATGATTCCTAAAGAAAGCAAACGAATACACATATTGTAGACAATCGAGTAAGCTGCTACTAAAGCATCTCCCAACACTGAAGAGACAATTATCGTCAGAAAAGTTGCTGTTCCTTCAACCGCTAAATAAGTAAAAAAAGAATAAAAAATGGCGCACAAGCGATTCGTCCGATTGGCATAATGATAATAAGGATATAAATAAACCGGCCATAAGAGCATATTTAAATCAGAGAGTCGAATATTTGAAAATAAAGTCACATCTAAAAATACTAAGAGACTTTCAAAAAGAAGAACAAAGGTGCTCAGCAGAAAGATAAATGCAAATTGATGTTCCTGATAGATTTTTTCGTCCACTAATGCAAACGTCAGAACAATGATCCCTCCCAAGAGAAAAGACAAGATTAATGACTGAATCACACAAACTCTCCCACTTTGTTTTTTCTATTTTATTATACTTTAGTATTATTATAAAAAAATAAAATTTTATATACAAAAAATTATAATATAAAATAGCCTAAAATTAAAGGGAATAGGTAAAATTGTAATGTTTTTAATGTTTTTGTTACATGAATGAAAACTATTTTACACAATTTATATAATCTACACTTTGCACTATATAGGGATTATTGGTTCTTTTTTAAAATATGCCTAATAAATCATTTCATTACTATTTGTCTATAGTGAAGTATACAAAAATTAATAGATAATGAAAATTTATACATTTTTACATAAAAGAAAAGATGCAGCAAAAGCTACATCTTTCATTTGATCCCAGCAGGATTCGAACCTGCGACCGTTCGCTTAGAAGGCGAATGCTCTATCCAGCTGAGCTATGAGACCGAACTTACTTCATTTTAGCAGAAAAAGGAAGGAGCGTCAAGGTTATTTATGGTAAGGACTCCCCTGTTGAATCATGAAAGCACGATAGATTTGTTCCACCAACACTAATTTCATCAACTGATGAGGAAGAGTTAATTGACCAAAGCTCATCAATAGATTTCCTCTTTTTTTCACTTCAGGAGACAGACCAAGACTGCCTCCAATAACAAAAGTAAGGTTTGAATAACCAGATGTCATAATCTGGTCAATCGTTTGACTAAATTTCTCTGAAGGAAATTGTTTTCCTTCGATGGCTAATACAATCACATATTCCTTATCTGAAATCTTAGAGAGAATTCGTTCCCCCTCTTTTTCAAGGATTTGTTGATTTTCGAGTTGACTGGCACGATCTGGAGTTTTTTCATCAACTAACTCAACCTGTTCTACTTTTGCAAATCGACCAAGCCTTTTAATATACTCCGCGATCCCATCTTTTAAGTATTTTTCTTTTAATTTTCCAACGGTTATCAATTTAATTTTCATTCCCCTATTGTAGCATAATTCTTCAATTCCACAAATAATCCACAGCTATAGAAAGGAAATCTATTCTATAAAGTCCTTTTTAAAGCCATTTCTCAACTAAATTCTACAACTTATCCACAATTTGTGGATAACTTTAGTTATTTAAGATATAATTAAGAAAGTTTTTCTATACTTTAGACAATTTGATATCCTTAGGAGGAAAATATGAAATCTTCATCTAATTTACTGAAAAAACTTGGAAACATAACCCTTATTTTCGTTGTAGGTTTTCTAGGTGGGATTCTTGGAACCTTTTTAACCATACAAACCTCTCATTCTTCTACTTCAAATACTGAAAGTAAGCAAGTACACTCAACCACTGTTAAAACAGCTTATAAAAATACAACCTCAACTAGTGAGGCCGTAGACAAGGTGAAAAATGCTGTAGTTTCTGTGATTACTTATTCTGATTCTTCGAATCAAGGAATGTTTGAAAAAGAAGAAAACTCTGACTCACAAATTTCTAGTGAAGGTTCTGGGGTCATTTATAAAAAAGAAGGAAAATATGCCTACCTTGTTACCAACACCCATGTGATTAATGGTGCTAAAAAAGTAGATATTCTTTTAGCAGATGGTAATAAAGTCCCTGGAGAAGTAGTTGGATCAGATGTCTATTCTGATATTGCAGTCGTTCGCATTAGTGCGGATAAAGCAAAGTCAGTAGCTGAATTCGGAGATTCAAACCAATTAACAGTCGGTGAGACTGCGATTGCGATCGGTAGCCCTCTTGGAACTGATTATGCGAATTCTGTTACTCAAGGGATCATTTCTAGCCAAGGTCGCAATGTGAATTTGAAAGCTGATAATGGACAAAATATCTCTACACGCGCCCTACAAACAGACGCAGCCATCAACCCAGGGAACTCTGGAGGTCCATTAATCAATATTCAAGGACAAGTCATCGGGATTACCTCAAGTAAAATTTCAAATAACGGACAAACTTCAGTAGAAGGAATGGGATTTGCAATTCCTGCAAATGATGTTGTCAATATTATCAAGCAACTAGAAGAAAAAGGAAAAGTAGTTCGACCAGCTCTTGGAATCCAAATGATGGATTTATCCAACCTTTCAACTTCTGATTTAAGCCAATTAAAACTTCCTGAAAAAATCTCTGGAGGAGTATTGGTTCGTTCAACACTTGAAAATATGCCTGCTTCAGATAAATTGCAACGCTATGATGTCATCACAAAGATCGATGATACAGATATCGAGTCAACTGCAGATTTACAATCTGCCCTCTATTCTCACCAAATCAATGATACGATCAAGGTCACATTCTATCGTGATGGAAAACAACAAACAACTTCTATCAAGTTGACAAAATCAACTGAGGATCTGAGCGATTAACTTTCACTTTCTTGACATACTTGTAAACACACCTTTACGAATTTGTAAAGGTGTGTTATTCTATTCATAAGATGGAAAAATTAGAAAAAATAGCGGTAAAGGACATTCGAACCAATCCTTTCCAACCAAGAAAAGTATTTGATCAAGAAAAATTAGAAGAACTGGCTCAGTCAATCAAAGAAAATGGCTTAATTCAACCCATTATTGTCAGAAAATCTCCAATAATTGGTTTTGAATTGCTTGCAGGTGAAAGACGTTTTAGAGCTTCAAAAATTGCTGGATTAGAGCTTGTTCCTGCGATTATTAAAGAGTTAACAGATCAAGAAATGATGCGACAAGCCATTATTGAAAATCTTCAACGAGAAGATCTCAATCCAATTGAAGAAGCTATCTCTTACCAGAAGCTCGTTGATCATGGCTATAAGCACGACCAAATCGCTCAATTTATGGGAAAATCTAGACCCTATATCAGCAATATGCTTCGCTTGTTACATCTAGCTCCCTCTGTTCAAGAAGCAGTCATTCAAAATGATATTTCTTCGGCTCACGCGCGTGTTCTTGTTCCTCTTGATGAAGAAGAGCAACGCTTTTGGTTGGAGCGAATCAAACAGGATCATTTAAATGTTCGAACATTAGAAAACAAGATCAGTTCAAAAAGAAAACAGAAAAATAAAAAAGCAAAAGAGAGCTTCCTATTGGAAGAGGAACAGCGATTGAAAAAAATATTAGGAACAGATGTGACGATACACTCCTCTTCTCAAAATAAAGGAACTATCCAAATTTCTTTTTCCAGTCTTGATGAATACCAACGAATTATCAACAGCCTTAAATAAGGCTGTTATTTTTATTTTTTGTATTGACAAGCTTTTCCACCATAAAAATCTTTTGTAAATAGCAGAAAAATAAGGATATTCACTAGTTATCCCCACTTTGTGGATAACTTTTAAAAACAATGTGAATTAAAATCCACAACTTGTGGAAAAGTTTAATACTATAATTTAATTTCATGAAATTTAGCCTGTGGAAAACTATTTTTGTTTGTGGTAGAATAGGAGTACGTATGATTTGATACAATTCAAGAAAAGGAGGGAAGTCTGATAGTGTCACAAGAAGAGCAATTTTGGTCTCGTTTTTTAGAATTAGCCCAATTACAACTAAAAGATAGTGCCTATGATTTTTTTGTCGCCGATTCAAAATTAGTCAAAATCGATGGAGAGACGGCTACCATTTATCTTGATGGAAATTATAAAGAATTATTTTGGGAAACAAATCTAAAAAATGCTTTGATCACAGCCAGCTTTGAAGTCTACAATACAGATTTGAAGTTCCATTTCGTTTTTGAAGATACCGAAGAAATTCCTAGTAGTCATAGCGGTGAGAATAGGAGATTATCTTCAGGTAGCTTAACAACCGAACCGTTACCTAAAATTGATACAGGTCTGAAATCAAAGTACACCTTTGATAATTTTGTGCAAGGGGATGGAAATATTTGGGCGAAAGCAGCAGCGCTTGCAGTTTCTGAAAATCTTGCAACAACTTACAACCCTCTCTTTATCTATGGTGGACCAGGGCTTGGAAAGACTCACCTATTGAACGCAATTGGAAATCAAATCCTAGAAAATATTCCAAATGCACGGGTTAAGTATGTTCCAGCAGAAACCTTTATTAATGAATTTTTAGAACACCTTCGATTAGGAGAAATGAAGACGTTCAAGAATACCTATCGAAGTCTTGATCTCTTACTGATTGATGATATCCAGTCACTCGGTGGGAAAAAAGTCACGACTCAAGAGGAATTCTTTAATACCTTTAATGCTCTCCATAGCGACAACAAGCAGATTGTTCTAACAAGCGATCGAAGTCCGGATCATTTAGATAGTCTTGAAGAGCGGCTGGTTACTCGTTTCAAATGGGGACTAACGCAAAATATAACACCACCTGATTTTGAAACTCGGATTGCCATCTTACGAAATAAAATTGAAGATCTAGATTATATTTTTCCTAATGACACACTAGAATATCTAGCTGGTCAGTTTGATTCAAATGTCCGAGACTTAGAAGGTGCCTTAAATGATATTTCTTTAATGGCGAAGGTGAAAAAACTAAAAGAAATTACGATCGATGTTGCAGCTGAAGCTATTCGAGCTCGTAAAAACGATAATAGCAAGACGCTTGTCATCCCCATTGAAAAAATTCAGGAAGCAGTTGGAGCCTTTTATGGAGTCAGTGTAAAAGAAATCAAAGGTTCTCGAAGAGTTCAGAATATTGTCCTAGCACGACAAGTGGCCATGTATCTTTCAAGAGAGATGACGGACAACTCACTTCCTCGAATCGGAAAAGAATTCGGTGGAAAAGACCATACGACTGTCATTCATGCTTATGAAAAAATTAAAAGTATGGTCGACACAGATGATAATCTACGACTCGAAATTCAAAGTATCAAGAAAAAGTTAAATTAATCTGTGGATAACTTCCTCTAAACTTCTAGGGGTTATGCACAATTTTTAAACAAGTAACTTTTCAAGTCATAGACAGGATTCTGAGAGTTTTCCACAACTTCCACACAACCTACTATTACTATTAACTTACTAATCATAAAATAAATAAAAGGAATGACCATGATAAATTTCTCTATTAACAAAACTTTATTTTTACAAGCACTAAATACTACCAAAAGAGCAATCAGTTCAAAAAATGCTATCCCAATCCTTTCAACAATCAAAATAGATGTAACTCCAGAAGGAGTTGCCTTATCTGGATCGAATGGCCAAATTTCAATTGAAAACTTTATTTCTATCAAAGATGAAAATGCTGGTTTATTAGTGACTTCTCCAGGTTCTATTTTATTAGAAGCAACTTTCTTTATTAATGTGGTTTCAAGTTTACCAGATGTTACTTTAGATTTTAAAGAGATTGAACAAAAACAAGTTCTCTTAACAAGTGGTAAATCAGAAATTACACTTAAAGGAAAAGATGCAGATCAATATCCACGTATTCAAGAAATTGCTGCAAGTAATCCATTAGTTTTGGAAACAAAATTATTAAAACAATTGATTAACGAAACGGCATTTGCAGCAAGTGTACAAGAAAGTCGGCCAATTTTGACAGGTGTTCACTTTGTTCTATCGGATAATAAAGAGCTAAAAACAGTAGCAACAGACTCTCACCGTATGAGTCAAAAAGTGATTACACTGGAGAAAAATGGAGACAACTTTGATGTTGTCATCCCAAGTCGCTCTCTTCGTGAATTCACCTCTGTCTTTTCTGATGATATTGAAACAGTTGAAGTTTTCTTTGCTAACAATCAAATCCTATTTAGAAGTGAACACATTAGTTTTTATACCCGTTTGCTAGAAGGAAATTATCCTGATACAGACCGTCTCATTCCAACAGAATTCAATACAGAAGCAACCTTCAATGTGGCTAACCTTCGATTTGCAATGGAGCGTGCTCGTCTTCTTTCAAATGCGACTCAAAACGGAACGGTTAAATTAGAGTTCAAAAATGGAGTGGTTTCTTCCCATGTTCATTCACCAGAAGTTGGGCGAGTAAATGAAGAGATCGATACGAGCGCTGTTTCAGGAGAGGATTTGTCTATTAGCTTTAATCCAACTTATTTGATTGAAGCGCTCAAAGCTATTGACAGTGAACAAGTTGTTATTCGTTTTATTTCTTCTGTTAGACCGTTTACATTGGTTCCAGAAGGAAATGAACAAGGGTTCATTCAATTGATTACGCCAGTTCGCACAAATTAACAAAGGTGAATCATGTATACGTTAGGTGATTTTGTAGAAATGAAAAAGCCTCACGCTTGTGTGATTAAAGAAACAGGCAAAAAGGCAAATCGTTGGGAAATTACGCGACTTGGTGCAGACATAAAAATCAAGTGTAGCAATTGTGATCATGTGGTCATGATGAGTCGCCATGATTTTGAACAGAAAATGAAGAAAGTACTATAAAAGGTTCAGTCACTTATGTGACCGAACCTTTTCGATTATTTTAATTCTTCAAATTTTCCATTTTTAACTTCTTTGAAACCACCCTGTTTCATCATATCAAAAGTTGATTTGAAGCTGATATAGTCGACTTTTTTATCTTTTTGTGTCGTTACTAATTTCTTTTCAATTAGCTGATCTAAGTCTGCCTTTTCATAATTTAGTGTTGTTTTTTCAACCATATAATCATCTTTATATTCAGCAGAATGTGTGAATCCTTTGACATCTTTGTATTCTTCATCATATTTATCGATCATTTTCTTTAATTGATCTTTCGTAACTCCCGCCTCTTTGTAATAAATAGTAGTGGTGGTTTGGTTACTGATCGCTTTATCACCTTTATGTTCTAGTGTAATACGAACATCTGTTTTCTTTTCTTGGTTGATTGCCTGAAGATAGGATTTTTGAACAGATTGTTGTCCACAAGCTCCAAGAAGAAAGAGAGTAAAGATAGCGATTAAAGAAAGAAAAATAGATTTCCATATTTGTTTTTTCATCTGAAAAACTCCTTTGTTCATTGTTAAATAGAGTATACCATATTTATCTTTTTAGAACGTTACAGTTTGATGAAAAAATCTAGTTTCAAAGGTGATGAAATATTTCATTTTTCATCACTTGTCTTTTGAATTATGTTATAATGAAAGAGATTGAAATTTGAACGGAGAAAAAGAAAAATGGCATTAACAGCAGGTATCGTTGGCTTACCAAACGTTGGTAAATCAACCCTATTTAACGCAATTACAAAAGCAGGAGCAGAGGCCGCAAACTATCCCTTTGCAACCATTGATCCAAACGTCGGGATGGTAGAAGTTCCAGATGAACGCCTCCAAAAATTGACGGAAATGATTACTCCTAAGAAGACAGTTCCGACTACTTTTGAATTTACAGATATTGCTGGGATTGTGAAAGGGGCTTCTAAAGGGGAAGGACTTGGTAATAAATTCTTGGCCAACATCCGTGAAGTAGATGCCATTGTCCATGTAGTGCGTGCTTTTGATGATGAAAATGTCATGCGGGAGCAAGGTCGTGAAGATGCCTTTGTTGATCCACTAGCAGATATTGATACCATCAATTTAGAATTAATTTTAGCCGACTTAGAGTCTGTCAATAAACGCTATGCGCGTGTAGAAAAAATCGCTCGTACACAAAAAGATAAGGATTCTGTTGCAGAATTTAATGTTCTACAAAAAATCAAACCAGTTCTTGAAGATGGTAAATCAGCTCGTACCATTGAATTCACGGAGGAAGAACAAAAAGTGGTGAAAGGACTTTTCCTTTTGACTACCAAACCAGTTCTTTATGTAGCCAATGTGGATGAAGATGTTGTTGCAGATCCAGATTCTATCGAGTATGTGAAGCAAATTCGTGACTTTGCGGCAACAGAGAATGCGGAAGTCGTGGTGATTTCTGCGCGTGCTGAGGAAGAAATTTCTGAGCTAGATGATGCAGATAAACAAGAATTTTTAGAGGCGATTGGCCTAACAGAGTCTGGAGTTGATAAACTCACGCGTGCAGCTTACCACTTGTTGGGACTTGGCACTTATTTCACAGCTGGTGAAAAAGAAGTGCGTGCTTGGACCTTCAAACGTGGCATGAAAGCTCCTCAAGCTGCTGGAATCATCCACTCTGATTTTGAAAAAGGATTTATTCGTGCCGTGACCATGTCCTATGATGATTTAGTTAAATACGGTTCTGAAAAGGCTGTAAAAGAAGCAGGACGCTTGCGCGAAGAAGGAAAAGAATATGTTGTCCAAGACGGGGACATCATGGAATTCCGTTTTAATGTATAAGAGAGTTAAAAAAATGTAAAGGTTGGAAAAAATATTTCCAACCCTTTTAGTGTTTTGAAAGGAAAGAGATGACGAAATTAATTGTTGGATTGGGAAATCCAGGTGATAAGTATGTTGAAACGAAACACAATGTAGGCTTTATGTTAGTTGATCAAATGGCAAAGTCTTTAAATCTTACTTTCTCCCATGATAAGATTTTTCAAGCTGATATTGCCTCAACATTTTTAAATGGCGAAAAGGTCTATTTTGTAAAGCCGACCACTTTCATGAATGAGAGTGGAAAAGCAGTCCATGCCCTTCTGACTTATTATGGTCTGGATATTGAAGATCTTTTGGTTATTTACGATGATTTAGATATGGAAGTTGGCAAGATTCGTCTTCGAGCTAAAGGATCAGCTGGAGGTCATAACGGAATCAAATCGATTATTAATCATATTGGAACTCAGACTTTTTATCGAATTAAGATTGGAATTGGAAGACCTAAGCAGGGCATGTCAGTTGTTCATCATGTCTTAGGAAAATTTGATAAAGACGATTACATCACTATTCTACAAACAATTGATCGAGTAGAAGAAGCGGTTAACGATTACTTGGTAGAAGAAAATTTTGAAAGAAGCATGCAGAAATACAACGGGTAAGTAGATGAATGTAATTGATTTAGTGAGTCAAAACTCCAACTTTTTATCCTGGCAACAAGGTTTGCAAAAAAATAATAGGGAATTGATCTTAGGATTGTCTGCGACCACAAAGGCTATTGTAATGGCTTCAGCCTTTGATTCTATTGAAAAAGCAGTCCTCATTACTTCCAGTTATAACGAAGCAGAACGATTGGCTAGTGATTTTATTGCTTTACTTGGAGAAGAGAAAGTCCATACATTTTTGGGAGATGATAACCCTTTAGCAGAATTTGTTTTTGCTTCACAAGAAAGGCAATTTTCACGATTAGAGGCTTTGAACTTTTTATGTCAAGAGGATCGTCAAGGCATCCTTGTGACCAATGTGAGTGGTATAAAACTACTATTACCTTCTCCTAAAGTTTTTGCATCTAGCATTTTTCAATTGAAGGTCGGTCAAGAAATAGACTTAACTACTCTGAGTGAAACATTACAGAAGATTGGCTACCAAAAGGTGAGCCAAGTTTTGCAACAGGGAGAGTTTAGTCTACGAGGAGATATTTTAGATATCTTTGAGATCGACCAACTCCAACCCTATCGGATTGAATTTTTCGGAGATGAGATTGATGGAATCCGAATCTTTGACCCAGAAAGTCAGCGTTCTGTTGAAAATGTTGAAGAAGTTCAACTGAAGGCAGTGAGTGATCTATTGTTGCAAGAGGAAGATTTTATACGTGGTCAGCAGCAAATAGAACAATTGCAAGAACAGAGCGCGAATGAAGAATTTAAATCTTATCTAGCAGAAATTCTGGGAGATATTTCTCAAAGGAAACTCCATCCGGATCTTAGAAAATTTATTAGTTTCTTTTACGAGAAGCAATATACCCTATTCGATTATCTCCCTAAACACACTCCAGTCTTTCTGGATGATTATCAAAAAATAGCAGATCAAATAGCGAGATTTGAACTAGATACAGCTAATCTCTTGACGGAAGATTTACATAAAAATAGAGCTTCTTCTCGCCAAGTGTATTTTGCAGACACCAGTACAACATTACGAAAATATACGCCTGCAACTTATTTTTCAAACTTTCAAAAAGGATTGGGAAATTTGAAGTTTGATCATTTGTATCAATTCAATCAATATCCCATGCAGGAGTTTTTTGGACAATTTGATTTACTAAAAGAGGAAATTGAACGGTATCGAAAATCAAACTATACTGTTATTGTCCAAGCAACTTCTCATCACAATCTTCAACAGCTCCATAAAAATTTAGAAGAGTATGGGATTCGATTAGATTATATTGATGGGGATACGATCATTCCTCAAGCTAGTCAATTAGTTGTTGGAGGATTAGCTCACGGTTTTCAATTTGTTGATGAAAAAATTGTCTACATTACAGAATCAGAGATTTATCAGAAAAAGATCAAACGAAAGATTCGCAGGCAAAATATTTCCAATGCAGAACGCCTAAAAAATTATAATGAACTGGAAAAAGGGGACTATGTTGTTCACCAAGTTCATGGTATTGGTCAATATTTGGGAATTGAAACGATTGAAATTTCGGGTGTCCATCGTGATTATGTTTCGATTCAATATCAAAATGGAGATCGCATCTCGATTCCTGTCGATCAGATTCAGATGTTGTCTAAATACGTTGCAAGTGATGGAAAAACGCCAAAAATTAATAAGTTAAATGATGGGCGTTTCCAAAAAACGAAGCAAAAGGTTCAGACTCAGGTGGAGGACATTGCGGATGATTTGATAAAACTTTATGCGGAGCGTAGTCAATTAGAAGGCTTTGCCTATTCCCAAGATGATGAAAACCAAGAGGCTTTTGAACAAGATTTTCCATATATTGAAACAGATGACCAATTACGTTCCATTGAAGAGATTAAAAAAGATATGGAATCGAATCGTCCGATGGACCGATTGCTGGTTGGAGACGTCGGTTTTGGGAAAACAGAGGTCGCTATGCGAGCAGCCTTTAAGGCAGTAAATGATCATAAACAAGTAACAGTGCTGGTTCCTACCACTGTTCTTGCCCAACAACATTATGCCAATTTTAAGGAGCGTTTTGAATCTTTTGCAGTAGAGGTTGCTGTTTTAAGTCGTTTCCAGAGTAAGGCAGAGCAGAAAGAAACGCTTGAAAAATTGAAAAAAGGACGAGTGGATATTATTATTGGAACTCACCGGCTCTTGTCCAAAGATGTTGTTTTTTCAGACTTAGGTTTAATCGTGATTGATGAAGAGCAACGTTTTGGAGTGAAGCACAAAGAAACCTTGAAAGAATTGAAAAAAAAGGTGGATGTGCTTACCTTGACAGCTACCCCTATACCTCGAACTCTTCATATGTCTATGCTAGGAATTCGAGATTTGTCTGTCATCGAAACACCTCCGACCAATCGGTATCCTGTGCAAACTTTTGTATTAGAGACCAATCCAACCATTATTCGAGATGCTGTGTTGCGGGAGATGGATCGTGGAGGACAGGCCTATTATCTTTACAATAAGGTAGATACAATTGAACAAAAGGTGTCTGAATTAAAAGAGTTGATTCCAGAGGCTTCGATTGGCTTTGTTCATGGCCAGATGAGTGAAGTTCGCCTGGAAAATACCCTGTTGGATTTCATTAATGGCGAATACGATGTCTTAGTGACGACAACCATTATTGAGACAGGTGTGGATATTCCAAATGCCAATACACTCTTTATTGAAAATGCGGATCATATGGGGCTTTCAACGCTTTATCAACTAAGAGGTCGTGTGGGACGAAGCAATCGAATTGCTTATGCTTATTTGATGTATCGTCCAGACAAATCTCTTACAGAAGTGTCTGAAAAACGTTTAGAAGCTATTAAAGGTTTTACTGAGTTGGGTTCTGGATTTAAAATTGCTATGCGAGATTTATCAATCCGTGGAGCAGGGAATATCCTTGGAGCTTCTCAATCTGGTTTCATCGATTCAGTTGGTTTTGAAATGTATTCTCAATTGTTAGAAGAAGCTATTGCTAAGAAACAAGGCCAAGAGCATCGCAGGCAAAAGAGCAATGCAGAGTTGAACCTTCAAATAGATGCATATTTACCTAATGAATATATTTCAGATCAACGTCAAAAAATTGAAATTTACAAACAAATTCGTGAAATGAATTCTGCAACGGACTATGAATACTTGCAAGATGAATTGATCGATCGTTTTGGAGAATACCCAGATGTTGTCGCCTACCTACTTGAAATTGGTTTAGTGAAAGCTTACTTGGATCAAGTCTTTGTCCGTCTTGTTGAAAGAAAACAACAAAAAGTGACAGTGAAATTTGAATCTATTGCCAAACAACTGTTTTTAACACAGGATTATTTCAAAGCTCTGTCAATGACACAGTTAAAGGCACAGATTGCAGAAGAAAAGGGATTGATTGAAGTGATCTTCGATATTCGAAATAAGAAAGATTTTGAAATTTTAGAAGCTCTGAAGCAATTTGGTAAAACCTTATTGGAAATTAAACAAGAAAAAGAAGAGAACTAGCAGTTCTTAGCTCATTTTTCGCATTTTATGTATAAAAAATGATACAATACTATGTTAGAGGTGACAGTATGAGATTAGATAAATATTTAAAAGTTTCTCGCATTATTAAGCGTCGCCCTGTTGCAAAGGAAGTTGCAGATAAAGGGCGAATCAAAGTCAATGGAGTATTAGCCAAAAGTTCAACGGATTTGAAAGTGAATGATCAAATTGAAGTTCGTTTTGGAAATAAAGTATTGACGGTTAAAGTCTTGGAAATGTTGGATAGTACAAAAAAAGAAGATGCATCCAAAATGTACGAAATAATTAGTGAAACAAGGATAGAAGAAGATGCCTAAAAATATCGTTCAAATGAACAATAAATATATCAAAGACGAAAGTCAGCGAAAACGTTTTTTAGAAGAAGAAAGAAAAAAACGCAATCGTTTTCTGGGGCTCGTTTTGATATTGGTCATGTTACTGTTTATTCTTCCAACTTATAATTTAGCCCAGAGCTATCAATCGCTACAAGATAAAAAAGAACAATACAAACAGTTGGAAAAAGAGTATAAAGAAACAAGTGAACAAAAAGAATACCAACAAGACATCGCTAAAAAATTAAAAGACGATGATTATGCAACAAAATATGCACGCGCTAAGTATTCTTTTTCAAAAGATGGTGAATATGTTTATACCATCCCAGATTTACTTCCCCAATAACCGATGGAAAATATCTTACAAACAGTTAAACAATTTCTTGAATTTTCGGATGAAAAATTAGAGGAATTAAAAAAGAAAAACCAAATGATCAAACTTCAAAAGGATGAAAAGGAAAGGAATACAGGTGTCTAAACGATTTCTGCTCCTATTGTTAGTTCCAATTTTATTTATTGGGTCTCAAGCAGCGAGTATCGAGCAGTCTGAGTCTTCTCAGACAATGGCTCATCCATCAGAACTTTATTTTTCTTCAATTCCAGCGAACCCTAATGTCTATCGCAAAATTTCTGTTTTTTCTGATCCTCAGTTGAAAAAAGCAAAAGGAGAAATTCTTCCCAACACACCGTTTACAATCGAACAACTCTTTGTAAATGATGAAGGGAAAGCTGTATTTAAAATAGCAGAGAAAGGATATGTATTAGCAGATTCTTCTGTCATTTTTTCTGATGTTGTACAAGAAACACAAGAAAAAAAACAAGACATGTGGCTAAAACCTGGTTTTAAAGTGTACGACCGACCCTTAATAAATGGTGCACAAGAAAAAAATACACCTCTTTCTCCTTATACAAAAGTGACAGTCTTACGTACAGCTAAGACTTTACGAGATGAGTTTGTGGAGATTGAAGGTCAGGGCTGGGTGAACAAAGCATTCGTCGCTGAAAAAGATAATCGAATGGAAAAAGTTCAGGACTTGTTAAATAGTAAATACAATTCTCCTTCGTATGGAATCTATGTAAAACAATTAGAGACTGGAAATACTGCTGGCATCAATCAGCAAAAAGAAATGTATTCTGCCAGTGTAACGAAATTACCATACTTGTACTACGTCCAAGAACAGCTCAATAAAAAAGCCATTTCTCCAACTACAACCTACAAATATATTCCAGAAGTAAATGATTTCAAAGGAGGCTATGAACCAGAAGGAAGTGGTAGTCTTTCAAAAACACCAGATGGAAAAGAATATAGTGTTCAAGAGTTGATAGATAAGATTGCAAAAGAATCAGATAATGTTGGACATAATATCTTGAATTATTATGTCACTCATCAATCAGATCAAGACTTCCAAAAAACATTGGATAAAATTGCAAAGAAACATTGGGATGTTGAAAAAAGAGAAGCATCCGCTGAAATGGCTGGCAATGTCATGGAGGCTGTCTATCAACAAAATGGCCCTATTATTGATGCGCTCTCCTCTACAAAATATGATGACCAACGGATTGCGCGTGACCTTCCAGTAAAAGTTGCTCATAAAATTGGAGATGCCTATGATTTTAGACATGATGTTGCGATTGTATACACAAATTCACCCTATGTAATAGCCATTTTTACAGATCATTCGAATTATGATACGATTTCCAACATTTCAAAAGATATCTATGAGGTATTGAAATAATGGAAAAGCGATTTTTAGAGTTTTGTGAAAAACAAGATCTATTTACTCCCCATCGCCGTGTTTTGGTTGCCTTATCTGGTGGATTGGATTCAATGAATCTGTATGAACTTTTATATAAGAATAAAGAACGATTGAAAATCCATCTGGTACTCGCTCATGTCAATCATGGACAAAGACCAGAATCAGATTTAGAAGAAAGTGAACTTCGAATGCTAGCTGATAGGCGAGAGACACGTATTCATGTGGCTCACTATTCGGGTGATTTTACGGAAGCAAAAGCTCGGACCTTTCGTTATGATTTTTTTAAACAGATTATGGAGAAAGAGGATTGCACCGCTTTAGTAACAGGTCATCATGCAAATGATCAAGCTGAAACAACTTTCATGCGCTTGATACGAGGAACAAAATTACGCCATTTAAGTGGCATTCCTGTACGACAACCATTTGGCAAGGGTGAGCTAATCCGTCCTTTGTTAACTTTTACCAAAGATGAGTTGATGAAAATCCCTCACTTTGAAGATAGTAGCAATGACTCACAGGACTATTTTCGAAATCGTGTACGCCATCAATACCTTCCAGAATTTGAAAAAGAAAATCCCCAAATGCAAGTAAGTCTTCGTTATTTAGCAGAGGAAGTGACTCATTGGCACCAAGCACTGAAAGAATTGACTAGCGAGTTAAGCATTCAAGATTTAGCTTCTTTTAGAACGTATTCTCATTCTGTACAATCATTCTTATTAGAAGAGTATTTGGCACAATTTCCAGATTTGCAACTTGGTAGGGCCCAGTTTCAAGAATTATTAGATTTACTGCGAAAAAAAAGAAATTGCATTCATTATTTAAAGTCGAATTATGAATTACATCAAGAATATGATTTCTTTGAAATACAAAAAATCATTCAAAAGTCGGATGACCAACCCCTCCCATTTTTGTTAGAATTTGGGAATATCTTTGAAATTGCAAATTATAAACTATCTTTTGGACAACCATTAGTAGGAGAAAATGTAGAAATTCTTTCTGTTTCACGCGAAACTCCCATCTTAATTAGAAGGAGAAAGGAAGGAGATCAGCTGCTTGTTAATGGCCACCATCAAAAATTAAGACGGTGGTTTATCAACCATAAAATTTCAATTTCGCTTCGGCAAAAGGCTCTCATTATAGAACAAAATCATAATATTCTTTCTGTAGTGGGATTGGTAACGAGTGATTTGAGTAAGCTCTCAAAAAGTGGTATAATGAAAGATAGTCTTTATATTCAAAAAATAGATAGGTAAAAACATGTTAGAAAAAGATATAAAAAAAGTATTGGTTTCACATGATGAAATTGTAGAAGCAGCAAAGAAATTGGGTGAAACCCTAACAAAAGAGTACCAAGGAAAAAATCCAATTTTTGTTGGAATTTTGAAAGGTTCTGTTCCATTTATGGCAGAGTTGATCAACCACGTGGATACACATATTGAATTGGATTTTATGCTGGTTTCAAGTTATCATGGTGGTACAGCAAGCTCAGGTATTATTAATATTATCAAGGATATCGACCAAGATATTACCGGTAGAGATATTTTATTTGTAGAAGATATTATCGATACAGGTAAAACCCTCAAGAGTCTAAAAGAACTCT
This sequence comes from Streptococcus mobilis, assembly GCF_059727625.1. Taxonomy (NCBI): domain Bacteria; kingdom Bacillati; phylum Bacillota; class Bacilli; order Lactobacillales; family Streptococcaceae; genus Streptococcus; species Streptococcus mobilis. The sequence continues at coordinate 133,364 of NZ_AP041823.1, read as the reverse complement.
TTGAAGAACGAAATGCAGCATCTGTGAAGATTGCTACCTTATTGGATAAACCTGAAGGACGTTTGGTTGAGATCGAAGCAGATTACACCTGCTTTACGATTCCAAATGAGTTTGTTGTAGGATATGGTTTAGACTATGATGAAAATTATCGTAACCTACCCTATGTTGGTGTATTAAAAGAGGAAGTGTACTCAAAATAGAGGAGACTAGATGAATAACAGAAAAAATAACGGTTTTGTTCGAAATCCATTTCTGTATTTGTTGATTATTGTAGCGGCTGTGACAGGGTTCCAGTACTTTTTTGCGGGTAATGGAGTTGGTCAAAGTCAGCAAATCAACTACACAGAATTGGTCAAAGAAATTAAAAATGACAATGTAAAAACGATCAGTTACCAACCAAATGGTAGTGTGATTGAAATTGCAGGGACCTATAATAAAGCTAAAGAATCAAAAGATGATACAGGAATTCAATTTTTTACCCCAAGTGTTCAAAAAGTATCTCGCTTTACTAGTGTCATCCTTCCATCTGATATCACCGTCAATGAATTACAAAAATTAGCAGCTGACCACAAAGCAGAAATCACCATCAAGCGTGAGAGCTCAAGTGGCATGTGGATAACAATTCTCACTTCAATTGTTCCATTTGTTATCGTCATGTTCTTCTTCTTCTCAATGATGAACCAAGGCGGTGGCGGAGGTGCCAGAGGTGCAATGAACTTTGGTCGTAATAAAGCCCGCGCTGCTAATAAAGAAGATATTAAAGTTCGTTTTTCAGATGTAGCAGGAGCTGAAGAAGAAAAACAAGAACTTGTTGAAGTTGTTGAATTTTTAAAAGATCCAAAACGCTTTACTAAATTGGGTGCAAGAATCCCAGCAGGTGTGCTTCTTGAAGGCCCTCCCGGAACTGGTAAAACCCTTTTAGCAAAAGCAGTAGCTGGTGAAGCTGGAGTGCCATTCTTCAGTATCTCTGGTTCTGACTTCGTTGAAATGTTTGTCGGAGTCGGTGCTAGCCGGGTTCGTTCACTTTTTGAAGATGCTAAAAAAGCAGCTCCAGCCATTATCTTTATCGATGAAATTGATGCTGTTGGGCGCCAACGTGGTGTAGGTCTTGGTGGTGGAAATGATGAACGTGAACAAACCCTCAACCAGCTCTTGATTGAGATGGATGGTTTTGAAGGTAACGAAGGAATCATTGTTATCGCAGCAACTAACCGTTCTGATGTCCTTGACCCTGCCCTTCTTCGTCCTGGCCGTTTTGACCGTAAAGTATTAGTTGGACGTCCAGATGTGAAAGGTCGTGAGGCAATTCTTCGTGTTCATGCTAAGAATAAGCCACTTGCTCCAGATGTGGACTTGAAATTGGTTGCTCAACAAACACCGGGATTTGTCGGTGCTGATCTCGAAAATGTTTTGAACGAAGCAGCCTTGGTTGCAGCTCGTCGAAATAAAAAAGTAATTGATGCTGCTGATATCGATGAAGCAGAAGATCGTGTTATTGCAGGTCCATCTAAGAAAGATCGGACGATTTCACAAAAAGAACGTGAAATGGTTGCTTATCACGAAGCTGGTCATACAATCGTTGGTCTGGTCTTATCAAATGCTCGTGTAGTTCATAAAGTTACGATTGTTCCACGTGGTCGTGCAGGCGGTTACATGATTGCCCTTCCTAAAGAAGATCAAATGTTACTTTCTAAAGAAGATATGAAAGAACAATTAGCTGGGCTCATGGGAGGACGTGTTGCCGAAGAAATTATTTTCAATTCGCAAACAACGGGTGCTTCAAATGACTTTGAACAAGCTACCCAAATGGCGCGTGCAATGGTAACAGAATATGGTATGAGTGAAAAACTTGGACCGGTCCAATATGAAGGAAATCATGCGATGTTTGGTGCTCAAAGCCCACAAAAAATGATTTCAGAACAAACAGCTTACGAAATTGATGAAGAAGTTCGTGGTTTGTTGAATGAAGCCCGTAATAAAGCGGCAGAAATTATTCAAGGAAATAGAGAAACGCATAAACTAATTGCGGAAGCTCTATTAAAATATGAAACCTTGGATAGTGTTCAAATTAAATCATTATATGAAACAGGAAAAATGCCCGAAAATTCAGAGCATGAATTGGAAGAAGAAGCAAAACCTCTATCATATGATGAGATTAAGTCAAAATTAGAAGAAAATAACTAATTCAAAAGAAGGAAAATATTTCCTTCTTTTTTTATTAAAAAAGTGTTGACAGAGTAAAAATATTCTGTATAATAGAATATGTTGTAAAAATGGTCCGTTGGTCAAGGGGTTAAGACACCGCCTTTTCACGGCGGTAACACGGGTTCGAATCCCGTACGGACTATCGATAAACTGTCACCAAGTGGCAGTTTTTTTGTGTATTTGGACAAAATAGCTAAAAATAATAACCAAATAGTTAAAAAAACGTACAGAATAGAAAAAAAGTCCAATGGGCTTCTTTATTTTTATAAAATACAGATAAAAGTAAAGGAGAGCTTATGGAATTTAATAAAATGTATCAAAAAGTAAAATATATAGTAAGAAAATGTGAAAAAGAATATTATATTCAATTATGGGAAAAGGATGATTGGGAACAAGAAGGACAGCTAACACTCTTTGAACTTTATCAAAAAAATCCTGAAATTGAAACAAATGAAGAATTACTTTATACATATTTCAAAACAAAATTTAGAAATCATATTAAAGATAAAATAAGACAACAGGAAAGTGATAAAAGAAAAATAAATAGACTTCCATATATTGAAATTGGAGAAATTAGTCACAGAATTTCATCAAGAAAAATATATTTAGATGAGCTGGTTGTTCTGAGAGATGCATTAAAACGTTTTAAAGAAAAATTAACCGTAAAAGAAAAAGAACAATATGAAGCATTACTAGCAAACAGAAGATGTCTAGGAAAAACAAAAATGAAAAAGAAATTAGAGAACTATTTAAAGGACTTTAAAAATTCGATTTAAGAACTAAAAGTTGACAGTGTATAAATGAACTTTCAAAAAAATAAAAAAATTTTTAAAAAAGTGTTGACAGTAAGGTGAGGTCATGATATACTAATATAGTTGTCGCGAGAGAGCGACAAAGACCTTTGAAAACTGAACAAGACGAACCAATGTGCAGGGCACTACAATGAAAGTTGTAGTAACTGAACAATAAAAAAACAATAAATCTGTCAGTGACAGAATGAGTTTAAGACAAACAATTATTTTAATGAGAGTTTGATCCTGGCTCAGGATGAACGCTGGCGGCGTGCCTAATACATGCAAGTAGAACGCTGAAGCTTGGTGCTTGCACCGAGCGGATGAGTTGCGAACGGGTGAGTAACGCGTAGGTAACCTGCCTCTTAGCGGGGGATAACTATTGGAAACGATAGCTAATACCGCATAAAAGTCGATATCGCATGATATTGACTTGAAAGGTGCAATTGCATCACTAAGAGATGGACCTGCGTTGTATTAGCTAGTTGGTGAGGTAACGGCTCACCAAGGCAACGATACATAGCCGACCTGAGAGGGTGATCGGCCACACTGGGACTGAGACACGGCCCAGACTCCTACGGGAGGCAGCAGTAGGGAATCTTCGGCAATGGGGGCAACCCTGACCGAGCAACGCCGCGTGAGTGAAGAAGGTTTTCGGATCGTAAAGCTCTGTTGTAAGAGAAGAACGAGTGTGAGAGTGGAAAGTTCACACTGTGACGGTAACTTACCAGAAAGGGACGGCTAACTACGTGCCAGCAGCCGCGGTAATACGTAGGTCCCGAGCGTTATCCGGATTTATTGGGCGTAAAGCGAGCGCAGGCGGTTAGATAAGTCTGAAGTTAAAGGCTGTGGCTTAACCATAGTACGCTTTGGAAACTGTTTAACTTGAGTGCAGAAGGGGAGAGTGGAATTCCATGTGTAGCGGTGAAATGCGTAGATATATGGAGGAACACCGGTGGCGAAAGCGGCTCTCTGGTCTGTAACTGACGCTGAGGCTCGAAAGCGTGGGGAGCAAACAGGATTAGATACCCTGGTAGTCCACGCCGTAAACGATGAGTGCTAGGTGTTGGGTCCTTTCCGGGACTCAGTGCCGCAGCTAACGCATTAAGCACTCCGCCTGGGGAGTACGACCGCAAGGTTGAAACTCAAAGGAATTGACGGGGCCCGCACAAGCGGTGGAGCATGTGGTTTAATTCGAAGCAACGCGAAGAACCTTACCAGGTCTTGACATCCCTCTGACCGCTCTAGAGATAGAGTTTTCCTTCGGGACAGAGGTGACAGGTGGTGCATGGTTGTCGTCAGCTCGTGTCGTGAGATGTTGGGTTAAGTCCCGCAACGAGCGCAACCCCTATTGTTAGTTGCCATCATTGAGTTGGGCACTCTAGCGAGACTGCCGGTAATAAACCGGAGGAAGGTGGGGATGACGTCAAATCATCATGCCCCTTATGACCTGGGCTACACACGTGCTACAATGGCTGGTACAACGAGTCGCGAGTCGGTGACGGCAAGCTAATCTCTTAAAGCCAGTCTCAGTTCGGATTGTAGGCTGCAACTCGCCTACATGAAGTCGGAATCGCTAGTAATCGCGGATCAGCACGCCGCGGTGAATACGTTCCCGGCCTTGTACACACCGCCCGTCACACCACGAGAGTTTGTAACACCCGAAGTCGGTGAGGTAACCGTAAGGAGCCAGCCGCCTAAGGTGGGATAGATGATTGGGGTGAAGTCGTAACAAGGTAGCCGTATCGGAAGGTGCGGCTGGATCACCTCCTTTCTAAGGAAATGGAAACCTGTACGTTGGTCTTGTTTAGTTTTGAGAGGTCTTGTGGGGCCTTAGCTCAGCTGGGAGAGCGCCTGCTTTGCACGCAGGAGGTCAGCGGTTCGATCCCGCTAGGCTCCATTAACACTGTAAGGGTGTTAAGATTGAACATTGAAAATTGAATATCTATATCAAATAGTAACAAGAAAATAAACCGAAACGCTGTAAATATTTAAAGAGTTTAGGTCGCAAGACCAAAAATAAGGTTAAGTTAATAAGGGCGCACGGTGGATGCCTTGGCACTAGAAGCCGAAGAAGGACGTGACAAACGACGAAATGCTTTGGGGAGCTGTAAGTAAGCGACGATCCAGAGATGTCCGAATGGGGGAACCCACTAGCTAATGGCTAGTACTCCTATCTGTTAAGGATAGGTAGAGGAAGACGTAGTGAACTGAAACATCTAAGTAGCTGCAGGAAGAGAAAGCAAAAGCGATTGCCTGAGTAGCGGCGAGCGAAACGGCAGGAGGGCAAACCGAAGAGTTTACTCTTCGGGGTTGTAGGACTGCAATGTGGACTTAAAGAATATAGAAGAATGACATGGGAAGGTCAGCCAAAGAGAGTAAGAGCCTCGTATTCGAAATAGTCTTTATACCTAGCAGTATCCTGAGTACGGCGGGACACGAGAAATCCCGTCGGAATCTGGGAGGACCATCTCCCAACCCTAAATACTCTCTAGTGACCGATAGTGAACCAGTACCGTGAGGGAAAGGTGAAAAGCACCCCGGGAGGAGTGAAATAGAACCTGAAACCGTGTGCCTACAACAAGTTCGAGCCCGTTAATGGGTGAGAGCGTGCCTTTTGTAGAATGAACCGGCGAGTTACGATATGATGCGAGGTTAAGTTGAAGAGACGGAGCCGTAGGGAAACCGAGTCTGAATAGGGCGGAATAGTATTATGTCGTAGACCCGAAACCATGTGACCTACCCATGAGCAGGTTGAAGGTGAGGTAAAACTCACTGGAGGACCGAACCAGGGCACGTTGAAAAGTGCTTGGATGACTTGTGGGTAGCGGAGAAATTCCAAACGAACTTGGAGATAGCTGGTTCTCTCCGAAATAGCTTTAGGGCTAGCGTCGACATTAAGATTCTTGGAGGTAGAGCACTGTTTGGGTGAGGGGTCCATCCCGGATTACCAATCTCAGATAAACTCCGAATGCCAAAGAATTATGGTCGGCAGTCAGACTGCGAGTGCTAAGATCCGTAGTCGAAAGGGAAACAGCCCAGACCACCAGCTAAGGTCCCAAAATAATTGTTAAGTGGAAAAGGATGTGGGGTTGCACAGACAACTAGGATGTTAGCTTAGAAGCAGCTATTCATTCAAAGAGTGCGTAATAGCTCACTAGTCGAGTGACCCTGCGCCGAAAATGTACCGGGGCTAAAACAATTTACCGAAGCTGTGGATACCTTTATAGGTATGGTAGGAGAGCGTTCTATGTGTGGAGAAGGTGTACCGTGAGGAGCGCTGGAACGCATAGAAGTGAGAATGCCGGTATGAGTAGCGAAAGACAGGTGAGAATCCTGTCCACCGTAAGACTAAGGTTTCCAGGGAAGGCTCGTCCGCCCTGGGTTAGTCGGGACCTAAGGAGAGACCGAAAGGTGTATCCGATGGACAACAGGTTGATATTCCTGTACTAGAGTATGTAGTGAAGGAGGGACGCAGTAGGCTAACTAAAGCGTGCGACTGGAAGTGCACGTCTAAGCAGTGAGGTGTGAATTGAGTTAAATGCTTAATTCTGTAACATTGAGCTGTGATGGGGAGCGAAGTTTAGTAGCGAAGTTAGTGACGTCACACTGCCAAGAAAAGCTTCTAGCGTTAATCATACTCTACCCGTACCGCAAACCGACACAGGTAGTCGAGGCGAGTAGCCTCAGGTGAGCGAGAGAACTCTCGTTAAGGAACTCGGCAAAATGACCCCGTAACTTCGGGAGAAGGGGTGCTGGCTTTAAGTCAGCCGCAGTGAATAGGCCCAAGCAACTGTTTATCAAAAACACAGCTCTCTGCTAAATCGTAAGATGATGTATAGGGGGTGACGCCTGCCCGGTGCTGGAAGGTTAAGAGGAGTGCTTAGCGTAAGCGAAGGTATGAATTGAAGCCCCAGTAAACGGCGGCCGTAACTATAACGGTCCTAAGGTAGCGAAATTCCTTGTCGGGTAAGTTCCGACCCGCACGAAAGGCGTAATGATTTGGGCACTGTCTCAACGAGAGACTCGGTGAAATTTTAGTACCTGTGAAGATGCAGGTTACCCGCGACAGGACGGAAAGACCCCATGGAGCTTTACTGCAGTTTGATATTGAGTGTCTGTGCCACATGTACAGGATAGGTAGGAGCCATTGAGATCGGGACGCCAGTTTCGATGGAGGCGTTGTTGGGATACTACCCTTGTGTTATGGCCACTCTAACCCGGTAGGTTAATCATCTACGGAGACAGTGTCTGACGGGCAGTTTGACTGGGGCGGTCGCCTCCTAAAAGGTAACGGAGGCGCCCAAAGGTTCCCTCAGAATGGTTGGAAATCATTCGCAGAGTGTAAAGGTATAAGGGAGCTTGACTGCGAGAGCTACAACTCGAGCAGGGACGAAAGTCGGGCTTAGTGATCCGGTGGTTCCGTATGGAAGGGCCATCGCTCAACGGATAAAAGCTACCCTGGGGATAACAGGCTTATCTCCCCCAAGAGTTCACATCGACGGGGAGGTTTGGCACCTCGATGTCGGCTCGTCGCATCCTGGGGCTGTAGTCGGTCCCAAGGGTTGGGCTGTTCGCCCATTAAAGCGGCACGCGAGCTGGGTTCAGAACGTCGTGAGACAGTTCGGTCCCTATCCGTCGCGGGCGTAGGAAATTTGAGAGGATCTGCTCCTAGTACGAGAGGACCAGAGTGGACTTACCGCTGGTGTACCAGTTGTCTCGCCAGAGGCATCGCTGGGTAGCTATGTAGGGAAGGGATAAACGCTGAAAGCATCTAAGTGTGAAACCCACCTCAAGATGAGATTTCCCATGATTATATATCAGTAAGAGCCCTGAGAGAAGATCAGGTAGATAGGTTAGGAGTGGAAGTTGTGTGAGCAATGGAGCGGACTAATACTAATAGCTCGAGGACTTATCCAAAGAGTCAGAAGATATTGACAACGAAAGGTTAACTTGTTAGAATATAGATGTTCAATTTTGAATGTTTAATCATTCAGAGTTAAGTGACGATAGCCTAGGAGATACACCTGTACCCATGCCGAACACAGCAGTTAAGCCCTAGAACGCCGGAAGTAGTTGGGGGTTGCCCCCTGTGAGATAAGGAAGTCGCTTAGCAAGAGATTGAGCCTAGTAGATACTAGGCTCATTTGGGAGTTTAGCTCAGCTGGGAGAGCATCTGCCTTACAAGCAGAGGGTCAGCGGTTCGATCCCGTTAACTCCCATAGGTCCCGTAGTGTAGCGGTTATCACGTCGCCCTGTCACGGCGAAGATCGCGGGTTCGATTCCCGTCGGGACCGTTAAGATAATGAAAATTATTTTAAGACTCGTTAGCTCAGTTGGTAGAGCAATTGACTTTTAATCAATGGGTCACTGGTTCGAGCCCAGTACGGGTCATATTTTGCGGGTTTGGCGGAATTGGCAGACGCACCAGATTTAGGATCTGGCGCTTTACGGCGTGGGGGTTCAAGTCCCTTAACCCGCATAAGAGAATAATAATGAGCCGGCTTAGCTCAGTTGGTAGAGCATCTGATTTGTAATCAGAGGGTCGCGTGTTCAAGTCATGTAGCCGGCATTTTTTTATATAAAGAAAGCAATGCGAACGTAGTTCAGTGGTAGAACACCACCTTGCCAAGGTGGGGGTCGCGGGTTCGAATCCCGTCGTTCGCTTGAGGAGGCCGGGGTGGCGGAACTGGCAGACGCACAGGACTTAAAATCCTGCGATTGGTAACGATCGTACCGGTTCGATTCCGGTCCTCGGCATAGACAAAGGTTGAAAGAAGCACCCTTAGCTCAACTGGATAGAGTACCTGACTACGAATCAGGCGGTTAGAGGTTCGACTCCTCTAGGGTGCATGGTCGCAAGGCTATGTAGTAATTGAATAGGAACGAGCACCCTTAGCTCAACTGGATAGAGTACCTGACTACGAATCAGGCGGTTAGAGGTTCGACTCCTCTAGGGTGCATAAAGCGGTAGCTTTAGATCGGGAAGTAGCTCAGCTTGGTAGAGTACTTGGTTTGGGACCAAGGTGTCGCAGGTTCGAATCCTGTCTTCCCGATATTATGGCGGTGTAGCTCAGCTGGCTAGAGCGTCCGGTTCATACCCGGGAGGTCGGGGGTTCGATCCCCTTCGCCGCTATATTGTTGATCTTGTTGGACCTTTAGCTCAGCTGGTTAGAGCTCTCGGCTCATAACCGAGTGGTCGTAGGTTCAAGTCCTACAAGGTCCATTATTATCTTGGAGGATTACCCAAGTCCGGCTGAAGGGAACGGTCTTGAAAACCGTCAGGCGTGTAAAAGCGTGCGTGGGTTCGAATCCCACATCCTCCTTTTTAAAATTAACGCGGGATGGAGCAGCTCGGTAGCTCGTCGGGCTCATAACCCGAAGGTCGTAGGTTCAAATCCTGCTCCCGCAATTTGGCTCGGTAGCTCAGTTGGTAGAGCAATGGATTGAAGCTCCATGTGTCGGCGGTTCGATTCCGTCTCGCGCCATTTCTTTTAATAATAAGCGGGTGTAGTTTAGTGGTAAAACTACAGCCTTCCAAGCTGTTGTCGCGAGTTCGATTCTCGTCACCCGCTTTGAACATAAGTTCATTACCAAGTTTTTAACTTGGGCGCGTAGCTCAGGTGGTTAGAGCGCACGCCTGATAAGCGTGAGGTCGGTGGTTCGAGTCCACTCGTGCCCATTTTGGAGAATTACTCAAGAGGCTGAAGAGGACGGTTTGCTAAATCGTTAGGTCGGGTAACTGGCGCGGGGGTTCGAATCCCCCATTCTCCGTATAATTTCGAAGTTTGAGATGTCATCTCAAACTATTTTTTATATTTTTGAAGGTTTTGTCTATGTTCTTGAATCGATTCTTTAAAATTTTTAGTTTTGTGTTTGTTTTAACTGTTTCAGGAATTTTATTTCTTTTTCCATCTGTTAGAACTTCGATTGTTTTAAAATCTTCTGATATATTAGCTATTGTTGATAAGGCAGTATCGGTACCATTTGTTGTTGTGGAATCTAAGGCAAAGGATTTAAAGAATTTATCTGAATTAAATGATGAAAACCGTTCGTTAAAATCACGTCTTTATCAAAAGGATATTGACCAGTCAAAACTTAAACGTTTGGAATCAGAAAATAGAGAATTAAAGGATTTGGTATCAATCAAGAATTCTTTATCGGGTTCTAAACAAGTCGTTAGTGAGATTATTGACCGTAATTATGGTTCGTGGGATCAGGAATTTGTTATTGATAAAGGTAGTTCAGATGGAATTTCTGATTCTATGTTTGTCCTTTCGTCTGGTGGCGTCATTGGTGTGGTAGAAAGTATAGAGAAAAATTCTAGCAAAGTGAAATTATTAGTCGAAGATACTATTTCTTCACAACACCTGACGTTTAAAATTGAGAGTCAAGGTCAATCTATTTTTGCTTTATTAAATGGTTATGACGAGAAGACAGGTGAGTTTCGGTTGTTGCAAATTGGAGATCCAGTTGAAATTAAAAAAGGATCTCTGGTTTCAACAAGTGGTTTAGGAAAATATAAGAGTAGTGACTTACCTCTTGGTACAGTGACTTCTACTCAAAAGGCATCTGATCAGTTAGGTCAAGAAATTCGTGTGAAACCAAAGGCTAATTTAGATGTTAATCGTTATGTACTATTGATCGGAGAGTAGTGTGAAAGTCATACGTAAGTACCATTTTTTCCCTTTAATCTTATTCTTATCTTTATTTGTTGACGGGCAGATCTCTTTTCTTATTTCTCGTTTCTGTCCAAACTCCTTTGAACCTACTTCATTTTTATTTCTATATGGTTTTATGTTATTGAGTCTCTATTTCTCTGAGATAGCTAGTATTTGGTGGGGAGTCTTCTTTGGTTTTTGTTTTGATGTGTATTTTTTACACACTCTAGGAATTGCATTCCTAGTATTTCCTATACTACAGGTGATTTTTTATCGGTGTAATCAGATTATTTTGGTCAATCGATTGACTCGTTTTTTTACATTTTTACTAACGATTCTATTATTTCAGATTTTAACAAATCTTCTTTTGATTCTTTTTATCGGCATAAAATTTAACTGGATTACACTAATTATTTACCAAATTTTTCCAAGTTTAATTTTGAATGTGCTTCTATTAATAGTATTACAGCCTTTACTTGAAAAGATTTATTTATAAACTCGAAATAAAAATGTAACAATAGCGTAATATAAATTTTTAAAAAATTTGTTATACTAGTTAGTGTCTTATTAGAAAGGGAAAATTTATCTAATGAAGAAAAAATTATTTGCCACAATCTTATTGAGTACAGTTGCTTTATCACAAGGTGCTGTCGTAGCTGGTGTATCAGCTGATTCAACAGATGATAAGATTGCTGCTCAAGATAACAAAATCAATAGTATTAATCAACAACAACAAAGTGCACAAGCTCAGGTAGATCAAATTCAAGGTCAAGTATCTGAAATTAAAAAACAACAAGAAAATCTTCAAGCTGAAAATGACCGTTTGAATGAAGAGTCTGAACGATTGTCAGCTGAGATCGATGAGTTGTCAAAAAATATTGTTGCTCGTCAAGAATCACTTGCAAATCAAGCACGTAGCGCTCAAACAACTGGTACTGCAACAAGCTATATTAATGCGATTGTTAGCTCTGGATCTTTGACAGAAGCTATCTCACGTATTTCTGCTATGAATGAAATTGCAGATGCTAACAACAAAATGTTGCAAGAGCAAAAACGTGATAAAGAAGATATTGCACAAAAACAAAAAGAAAACAACGACGCAATCAACACTGTCATTGCAAACAAACAGCAATTAGAAGATGATGCGCAAGCTTTGTCAACAAAAGAAGCTGAGTTGAAAGTAGCACAATTGAACTTAGCTGCTGAAAAATCAACTGCTGAAAACGAAAAGAATGCTTTGTTGCAACAAAAAGCTGAAGCTGAAAAAGCAGCAGCAGCGGCGGCAGCAGCTGAAGCAGCTTACCGTGCAAAACAAAAAGAACAACAAGCAGCTGTAAAAGCTTCTGCTAATACAACTCTTCAAGCACAAGTTCAGGCAGCGGCTCAAACACCTGCTGCAACACCAGCGGCTGCACAAACTCAAGCAGCAGCTCAACCTGCTGTTCAAACTCAAGCAGCAGCTGCACCAGTAGCAACTACTTCTCGTCCAACTTATAGTACATCTGCATCATCTTATCCAGTTGGTGAATGTACATGGGGTGCGAAGACATTGGCTCCATGGGCAGGTGATTACTGGGGTAATGGTGGACAATGGGCAGCAAGTGCAGCAGCAGCAGGATTCCGTACAGGATCTCAACCACAAGTTGGTGCCATTGCATGTTGGAATGATGGTGGATATGGACACGTAGCAGTTGTTACAGCTGTTCAATCTACAACAAGCATCCAAGTTTCTGAGTCTAACTATAATGGTATCCGTAGTATTGGGAACTACCGAGGTTGGTTTAACCCAACAACAGCACAAGGTACTGTTACTTATATCTATCCAAACTAAGAATTACACTGAAGCAGAACATTTGTTCTGCTTCTTTTTTGAGAGAATTTAGGTAGTGATAGATTTTGTAATTTCCATAAATTAATATTTGAATATTTGCTTAAAAAGCGATAAAATGATTACAGGAGAAATTTGTGCTGACTGTACAATATGGTTTTAGATTTTACTGGAGGAAATCATGTCATTTTCTGATTTAATGCTCTTTGCTTTGTCGTCAAATCAAGAATTGGCTCAACGTGTGTCTCGAGAAATGGGACTACCGCTTGGAAAGTCAACGGTTCGTCAATTTTCTGATGGAGAAATTCAGGTTAATATTGAAGAATCAATCCGTGGGAAAGATGTTTATATTTTGCAATCCACTAGCTCACCGGTTAACGATAATCTAATGGAAATTTTGATTATGGTAGATGCGTTGAAACGGGCTAGTGCGCAATCCATTAATGTGGTGATGCCATATTACGGCTATGCTCGTCAAGACCGGAAAGCTCGAGCTCGTGAACCAATCACTTCTAAGTTGGTAGCCAATATGCTTGAGGTTGCTGGAGTTGATCGTCTGTTGACAATTGATTTGCACGCCGCACAAATTCAAGGTTTCTTTGATATTCCTGTTGACCACTTGATGGGTGCGCCTTTGATCGCCGACTATTTTGAACGTCGCGGGATGATTGGGAAAGACTATGTTGTTGTCAGTCCAGACCATGGTGGTGTGACTCGTGCTCGGAAATTAGCTGAATTTTTGAAGACACCGATTGCGATTATTGATAAACGTCGAAGTGTCGATAAGATGAATACGAGTGAAGTGATGAATATCATTGGGAGTGTTGAAGGCAAGACTTGTATTTTGATTGATGATATGATTGATACAGCTGGTACAATCTGTCATGCCGCGGATGCCCTTGCAGAAGCAGGTGCTGTTGAAGTTTATGCGAGCTGTACTCACCCTGTTTTATCAGGACCAGCGATGGACAACATCCAAAAATCAGCCATTAAGAAGTTGGTGGTGTTGGATACGATTTATCTACCGGAAGATCGATTGATTGATAAGATTGAGCAAATTTCGATTGCGAAACTTCTTGCAGAGGCTATTGTTCGCATTCACGAAAATCGTCCTCTTTCCCCTCTGTTTGAAATCGGAAATGCCAAAAAATGTTAACAATAAGGAGGCTGGAGACCAGCCTCTTTTGTTTAGGAGGAATACAAATGAAAATCAGAAAATGGTGGCAAGATCTAAAAAAAGAAAAGGAACGGAAAAAACTGGTTCAAGCAGCTAAAGAACTAGAAGCAAAGGCTGATCCTAGTTTGCCCAAGAAACGACTGCCTAAAAATGGAGTTGTGAAATAGGATTCGTTTAGAAAAAATGAAGTTTTATTGAAAATGTTTACAAAAATAAAATTTATTTAGAAATGTTACGAATTCGTAATTTCATCTTTCAAATAGGTCAAAACCTTAAATTTTTTTTAAAATTTTAAAGAAAAAGTCTTGACATGGGAAGAATATCCTAGTATACTAGTCATAGTTACGAAGTAACGAATAATTTTTGAAAAGAAAAAAGGAGATAAAACAATGAAAAAAGTTTTATTATCATCAGTAGCAGCCCTTGCAGTCTTTGCAGCAGCAGCGCCAGCATTTGCAAATGATAACCCAGCAGTAAATGGTGGAACTAATCTTCCAGGTGCTTATGATTCACGTCAAGCATACGAACTTCAAACAGAATTTGTAAATGCTGATAAAGTAAATGAATATCTTGCACAACATGCTGAAGATATCGATGCTGAAGCAGCTCAAGATCCAGCAGTAGTTGCAGCTAAATCTGCACTTGATGCAGTTGAAGGCGGATCACACCTTTACACTGAAAAGAAAGAAGCTTATGAATCAGCGTTGAACACTGCTCGTAACAACGTTCGTAACAAATATGTTCAAGAGCTTCAAAAGAAATGGAATACAGCTTCTAAAAAAGAAGGAAACTTCTACATTTTGAATGAAACTCCAGAACAAAAGAATGCTCGTTACTTGAAAGAACATGGAATCAATCCAGAACAAGCTAAAGCAGACGCAGCTAAAGCAGACGCAGCTAAAGCTGAAGAAGCAGCTAAAAAAGCAGAAGCTGGTAAAGCTGGTTCAAAACAAGCTGGTAAAGCTCTTCCAAAAACAAGCGCAGCTAAATAATTTGATTATTAATTAGCTCGTAAAATATCACTGGACCTTCGGGTTCAGTGTTATTTTTTAGAAAAAATCATCAAGAGGAGATCAATCAATGAAAAGAGCTGGGGAAAAAAGTTCAACTAAATTAGGTGTTGTGATTGCTGCTCTTGTTGCAGTTGTTGTGCTTGTTGCTGGATTTATTTTCTTTAATCCTTTTGGAGGAAGTAAGTCATCTAGTACGGCTAAAAAGACAACTGGAACAAGTTCAACTAAGCAAGCAGCCAAATATGAACCTAGTCAAGAAGAAAAAGATTACCTGAAAAATCGTTTTGCTCAGTTAACTGCTGTTAATCCTGAAGCAATTGCTTATGTCTACGCACCGGGTACGGAGTTGGATGAACCTGTTGTGCAAACAAAGGACAACGAAACCTATCTGAATAAAACTTTCGATGGTGGGAATGAGCCATACATGGGGACAGTCTTCATGGATATGGATAACAAGAAAGACTTCAGTGATCGTTTGACTTGGTTGTTTGGTCATGCTCGTGGTAGTAAGGTTGGCGACCACCGCATGTTTAACGATGTCAACTTCTACGATACGCAAGAATTTTTCGATCAACATCCGTATGTTGTGATTGAGACACCAGAGCGGAAATATTACTATGAAGCGATGGGATTGGTCATTGTCCCAGAGGACACTGCTTTCTACCGTACAAGCTTTACAGATGATAAAGATTTCACCACTCAGTTGAAGAATATCTATGAGTCAGCTCGTACGAAGAATCCTAATATCAAGATCAAAGCATCTGATAAGTATTTAGTATTGTCAACTTGTCGTGAAGAGGATGAAACCATTCGTTCCAACCTCTACCTCCGTCAAATTCCTGATTCAGAAATGAAGGATTTTGTGGCGAAGCATGCAGATCAATTGAAATATGTGGCAACACGTGGCCAACAATAATGACTTGAAAGACTTAGCATTGCTAAGTCTTTTTTGCATGGAAGGATTTTTGAAATGTCCTTTGGTGGTAAGCAAAAGGTGGGGATCTTGCTTGTTCTTTTGCGATGGGGTCCTATTTATAGTATAATGAATATAAGTGTTTTTGGAGGTGTTCTATGGACTTAACGAAACGTTTTAATAAAAATCTGAATCGGATTGAAGTATCTTTGATTCGTCAGTTCGATCAATCAATTTCTTCCATTCCTGGTGTCTTGCGTTTGACTTTGGGGGAACCGGATTTTACAACTCCTGAACATGTAAAAGAAGCAGGAAAGGCTGCCATTGATGCGAATTTTAGCCATTACACTGGGATGAGTGGTTTGCTGGCTTTGCGTGAGGCTGCGAGTCAGTTTGTGGCGGATAAGTATGGTATTCACTACCGTCCTGAAGATGAGATATTGGTGACGATCGGTGCAACAGAAGCCCTGTCTGCAACCTTGACAGCAATCTTGGAACCTGGAGATGTAGTCCTTCTTCCGGCGCCAGCTTATCCTGGTTATGAACCCATTGTGAATTTGGTTGGGGCGGAGATTGTCGAAATTGATACGACAGCAGATCGTTTTGTCTTGACTCCTGAAAAGTTGGAAAAGGCGATTCTAGAGCAGGGTGAAAAATTGAAGGCTGTTATTCTCAATTATCCAGCTAATCCAACGGGTGTTACTTATTCGCGCGAACAGATGGCGGAATTGGCTGCTGTCTTAAAAAAATATGAAGTCTTTGTGATTTGTGATGAAGTCTATTCAGAGCTGACTTATACTGGAGAAGCGCATGTCTCTATGGCCTCCTTCATTCCTGAGCAGACCATTGTCATTAATGGCTTATCTAAGTCTCATGCCATGACAGGTTGGCGGCTTGGCTTTATCTTTGCGCCTGCTGCATTGACGGCCCAACTCATCAAGAGCCATCAGTATTTGGTAACGGCTGCTGGAACCATGAACCAGTATGCTGCGATCGAAGCTTTGACGGAAGGTCGGGATGATGCGGAGCCAATGAAGAAGGAATATGTGAAGCGTCGGGATTATATTATCGAACAGATGTCCGCGCTTGGGTTTGAGATTATTAAGCCAGATGGAGCCTTTTATATTTTTGCTAAAATCCCAGTTGCTTATAATCAAGATTCCTTTGCTTTCTTACAGGATTTTGCGCGTGAAAAAGCAGTTGCTTTCATTCCTGGTGCTGCTTTTGGTCAATATGGTGAAGGCTATGTGCGTTTGTCGTATGCAGCCAGCATGGAGGTTATCAAGGAAGCAATGAAACGCTTGAAGGAGTATATGGAAGAACATGCTGGAGTCAATTGAGACCCGGGGAATTGTCCTGTATAATCGGGAGTTTCGTGAGGATGACAAGCTGGTCAAAATCTTCACAGAGAAGTCAGGGAAGCGGATGTTTTTTGTGAAACATGCGGGAAAATCACGGTTGAATCCCATGTTGCAACCATTGGTAACGGCAGATATGTTGTTGAAAATCAATGATGATGGGTTGAGTTATATTGATGATTTTCAAGATGTGCAGGTTTATAAGAAAATCAATGCAGATCTTTTTGCCCTTTCTTATGCGACCTATGTTCTGGCGCTTGCGGATGCCAGTATTCAGGATAATCAGGCGGATCCAGCCCTGTTTGCTTTTTTGGAAAAGACCTTGTCTTTGATGGAAGAGGGACTGGATTATGAGGTTTTGACCAATATTTTTGAGATTCAGATTCTATCACGATTTGGAGTTATCTTGAATCTGCATGAATGCTGTTTCTGTCATCGGGTTGGTCTTCCTTTTGATTACTCTTTTCGCTATAGTGGGGTCCTTTGTCCGGATCATTATGATCAGGATGAGAGACGCGCTCACTGGCATCCGAATGTTCTCTATTTATTGGATCAGTTTCAAGCAGTACGATTCAGTGAGTTAGAGACGATCTCCCTACAAGCAGAGATGAAAGCAGCTCTACGTCAGGCAATCGATCAGTTGTATGAGGAGTATGTAGGGATCCATTTAAAAGCTAAAAAGTTTATCGATTCCTTGAGTGATTGGGGAGCGATTATGAAAGATTCATCTGGAGGTGAAACATGAAAAAAATTGCAGTAGATGCAATGGGGGGCGATAATGCACCTCAAGCCTTGGTTGAAGGCGTGAATCAAGCCATTCGTGATTTTGATGATATTGAGATTGTCTTATATGGCGATGAGGCAAAAATCAAAGACTATTTAACCGCAACAGAACGTGTATCGATTGTGCATACGGAAGAAAAAATCGATTCAGATGATGAGCCAACGCGGGCCATTCGTCGGAAAAAACAGGCTTCGATGGTCTTAGCTGCCAAGGATGTGAAGGATGGTAAGGTCGATGCAATGCTATCTGCAGGAAATACAGGTGCGCTATTGGCGGCTGGTTTCTTTATCGTTGGCCGCATCAAAGGGGTGGAACGCCCTGGCTTGATGTCGACACTTCCAACGGTTGATGGTCGTGGCTATGATATGCTAGACTTAGGGGCAAATGCGGAAAATACACCAGAGCACTTGCATCAGTATGCTGTGATGGGATCCTATTATGCTGAAAATGTTCGTGGGATTCAAAAACCGCGCGTGGGTCTATTGAACAATGGGACAGAAGCTAGTAAGGGAGATCCTTTGCGCAAGGAAACCTACCAATTGTTATCTGAGGATGAGTCAATTCATTTTGTTGGAAACGTGGAAGCGCGTGACTTGATGGATGGCGTTGCTGATGTCGTTGTGGCGGATGGTTTCACGGGAAACGCTGTTTTGAAAACGATGGAAGGAACGGCTTTTGGAATCTTGAAGCAATTGAAACAAGCGATTGCCACTGGAAACTGGAAGGCGAAATTGGGAGCTTTTCTGCTCAAGGACCGTTTGAAATCATTGAAACAAACCTTAGATTTCTCAGATGTTGGAGGGGCTGTCTTGTTTGGTCTTCAAGCACCTGTTGTTAAAACGCATGGTTCGAGTGATGCCAAAGCTGTCTATAGCACGATTCGTCAGATTCGGACCATGTTAGAGACAGATGTTGTTGGAAAATCAGTGAAGGAATTATCGAAGGAAGGGTAATGTATGAGTAAACAAAACGAAATTTTAGTTACAATTGAGGAATTTCTCAAAGATCGCAAGGGTCCAGACTTTCAAGTATCTTTGGAATCTGACTTACGTAAGGATTTACAGGCGGATTCTGTTGAATTGATGGAATTTATTATCAATCTTGAGGATGAATACCAAATTGAGATTCCGGACAAGGCTATTGATGAATTTAACACAGTA
This sequence comes from Streptococcus mobilis, assembly GCF_059727625.1. Classification (NCBI taxonomy): domain Bacteria; kingdom Bacillati; phylum Bacillota; class Bacilli; order Lactobacillales; family Streptococcaceae; genus Streptococcus; species Streptococcus mobilis. Next base: position 114,474 of record NZ_AP041823.1, on the reverse strand, counting down.
GGGGATGTTGTCGACTATATCGAAAAACGAACTGCTGGTCACTAATGAAAAAGGGATCGTTCAGAGATTATTCTGGATGATCTTTTTTTCTGTCCTTTTTATTCGGATTCTGCTTATATTGTACGGAATTTTATTGAAAATACACTTTGTATGTGATAGAATGAAGGTGATAAAATACGAAAGGCGAACAAAGTCATGACCAATCAACTGATTTATACTGGAAAAGCTAAGGATATCTATACTACTGAGGACGAACATGTGATTAAGTCGGTCTATAAGGACCAAGCAACCATGCTAAATGGGGCTCGTAAAGAGACGATTAAAGGAAAAGGTGTGCTAAATAATCAGATTTCGTCTCTTATTTTTGAAAAATTGAATGCTGCGGGAGTAGAGACTCACTTTATCGAACGTATTTCTGATACTGAACAACTCAACAAGAAAGTGAAAATTATTCCTTTGGAGGTTGTTCTTCGTAACGTGACGGCGGGTTCTTTCTCAAAACGTTTTGGCGTTGAAGAAGGTTTGGACTTAAAAACTCCAATCGTTGAATTTTACTATAAGAACGATGATTTGGATGACCCATTTATCAATGACGAGCATGTGAAGTTTTTGGATATTGCTAACGACGAACAAATTGCCTATATCAAGGAAGAAACGCGTCGTATCAATGAATTGCTGAAGGATTGGTTTGCACAAATTGGTCTTCGCTTGATTGACTTCAAATTGGAATTTGGTTTTGATAAGGATGGCAAAATTATCTTGGCAGATGAATTTTCACCAGATAACTGCCGCCTTTGGGATGCTGAAGGGCACCATATGGACAAGGATGTCTTCCGTAGGGACTTGGGCAGTTTGACAGATGTTTATGAAGTTGTATTGGAAAAATTGCAAGGGTTGAAGTAATCTTTTTGAAACGGAAAACCTTCGTCTTTCAAGTAAAAGGACTCAGGCTGAAAAGGTCTACTAGACCTTTTCACTCCGTCGTGATCTTGGTAGCTTGACAGATGTTTATGAAGTTGTATTGGAAAAATTACAAGGATTGAAGTAGCCTTTTACAAATAGAATACTTGGTCTTCACTACAATCTTTAAGTAGAAATAGATAAAGGAAATAAAATGGATAAACGTATTTTCGTTGAGAAAAAAGCTGATTTTCGTGTGAAATCTCAGTCTTTAGTAAAAGAATTAAAGCATAATCTTCAGTTGAAAACCTTGAAGGATCTTCGGATTGTTCAGGTTTACGATGTTTTTGGTTTGGCAGAGGACTTGTTTGCGCGTGCGGAAAAACATATCTTCTCTGAGCAAGTGACCGATACTGTTTTGGATGAAGCTGAAGTTCAAGCTGATCTTGAGAAATATGCTTTCTTTGCGATTGAAAGTTTGCCGGGTCAATTTGACCAACGTGCGGCATCTTCACAAGAAGCTTTGCTTTTGCTTGGTAGTTCAAATGACGTAACAGTGAATACAGCGCAATTGTACTTGGTTAACAGGGATATCGATGCGAATGAGTTGGAAGCTGTTAAAAACTACCTTTTGAACCCAGTGGATTCTCGTTTCAAAGATATCACTGTTGGCATTGCGAAACAGGATTTCTCTGAGTCTGACAAGACTATTCCAAGCTTGGATTTCTTTGAAACTTATACGGCAGAAGATTTTGCACAGTATAAGGCTGAGCAAGGATTGGCCATGGAAGTGGATGACCTTCTCTTCATTCAAGATTACTTCAAATCCATTGGACGGGTGCCAACTGAGACTGAGTTGAAGGTTTTGGATACTTACTGGTCTGACCACTGCCGTCATACAACTTTCGAGACTGAGTTGAAAAACATCGACTTCTCAGCTTCTAAATTTGAAAAACAATTGCAAGCGACTTATGACAAGTATATTGCCATGCGTGATGAGTTGGGACGTACAGAAAAACCTCAAACTTTGATGGATATGGCGACTATTTTTGGCCGTTATGAGCGTGCAAATGGTCGTTTGGATGACATGGAAGTGTCTGATGAAATCAATGCCTGCTCTGTTGAAATTGAAGTGGATGTCAATGGTGTCAAAGAACCATGGCTTCTCATGTTCAAGAACGAAACGCACAACCACCCAACGGAGATCGAACCATTTGGTGGAGCGGCAACTTGTATCGGTGGTGCCATTCGTGACCCATTGTCAGGGCGTTCCTACGTTTACCAAGCCATGCGTATCTCAGGTGCTGGTGATATTACAGCTCCAATTTCAGAAACTCGCGCTGGTAAATTGCCACAACAAGTGATTTCTAAAACAGCGGCTCACGGTTATTCTTCATATGGTAACCAAATTGGTCTTGCAACAACTTATGTTCGTGAATACTTCCACCCAGGTTTCGTTGCTAAGCGTATGGAGCTAGGTGCAGTTGTCGGTGCGGCTCCTAAGGAAAATGTTGTCCGTGAGAAACCTGAAGCAGGTGACGTAATTATCTTGCTCGGTGGTAAGACTGGACGTGACGGTGTTGGTGGAGCGACAGGCTCTTCTAAAGTTCAAACGGTTGAATCTGTTGAAACAGCTGGTGCTGAGGTTCAAAAAGGGAATGCCATCGAAGAACGGAAGATTCAACGTCTTTTCCGTAATGGGGAAGTGACACGTCTGATCAAGAAATCAAATGACTTTGGTGCTGGTGGTGTCTGTGTGGCTATCGGTGAATTGGCAGATGGTCTTGAAATTGATCTAGACAAAGTGCCATTGAAATACCAAGGTTTGAATGGTACAGAAATTGCCATCTCTGAATCTCAAGAACGGATGGCTGTCGTGGTCCGTCCAGAAGATGTAGATGCCTTCGTTGCTGAATGTAATAAAGAAAATATTGATGCTGTTGTCGTTGCGACAGTGACTGAAAAACCAAATCTTGTCATGCACTGGAATGGTGAAACCATCGTTGATTTGGAACGTCGTTTCCTTGATACAAATGGTGTGCGTGTGGTTGTAGATGCTAAGGTGGTTGACAAGGATGTCAAGCTTCCAGAAGAACGTCAAACATCTGCTGAAACCCTTGAAGCGGATACTCTTGAAGTCTTGGCTGACCTGAACCATGCCAGTCAAAAAGGTTTACAAACTATCTTTGATAGCTCAGTTGGTCGTTCAACAGTTAATCACCCACTCGGTGGTCGCTACCAAATCACACCAACGGAAGCTTCTGTACAGAAATTGCCAGTCCAACATGGCGTGACAACAACTGCTTCTGTTATGGCGCAAGGATTCAACCCTTATGTAGCAGAATGGTCTCCATATCATGGCGCTGCCTATGCAGTCATCGAAGCAACAGCTCGTTTGGTTGCTGCTGGTGCAAACTGGTCTAAGGCTCGTTTCTCTTATCAAGAATATTTCGAGCGTATGGATAAACAAGCAGAGCGTTTTGGTCAACCAGTATCAGCTCTCCTTGGATCAATCGAAGCTCAGATTCAACTTGGTTTGCCATCTATCGGTGGGAAAGACTCTATGTCTGGTACCTTTGAAGAATTGACAGTACCACCAACCTTGGTTGCTTTTGGGGTAACAACTGCAGATAGCCGTAAGGTTCTTTCTCCAGAATTTAAAGCTGCTGGTGAAAATATTTACTACATTCCTGGCCAAGCTTTGGCACAAGAAATTGACTTTGATCTTATTAAATCTAACTTTGCTCAGTTTGAAGCCATCCAAGCTAACCACAAAGTGACAGCTGCATCAGCTGTTAAATATGGTGGTGTGGTTGAAGCTCTTGCCCTTGCAACATTTGGTAACCATATCGGAGCAAACGTTGAATTAGATGATCTTGACACTAGCTTGACAGCCCAATTGGGTGGATTCGTCTTCACATCGCCTGAAGAAATTACAGATATTGCCAAGATTGGACAAACAGTAGCTGACTTTACACTTACTGTCAATGGTGTAACGCTTGATGGACACAAACTTGACAGTGCCTTCCAAGGTAAATTGGAAGAGGTTTATCCAACGGAATTTGCACAAGCAACTGAGTTGGAAGAAGTACCAGCTGTGGCATCAGATGCTGTGATTAAAGCTAAAGAAACAGTTGAGACACCAGTGGTTTACATCCCAGTATTCCCAGGTACTAACTCTGAGTACGATTCAGCTAAGGCCTTTGAAAAAGAAGGTGCCAAAGTTAACCTGGTACCATTTGTTACACTCAACGAAGAAGCGATTGTCAAGTCTGTTGACACCATGGTTGACAATATTGAAAAAGCCAACATTATCTTCTTTGCAGGTGGATTCTCAGCAGCGGATGAACCAGATGGATCGGCTAAATTTATCGTGAACATCTTGCTCAATGAAAAAGTGCGTGCAGCTATCGATCATTTCATCGAACGCGGTGGTTTGATTATCGGTATCTGTAATGGATTCCAAGCTCTTGTTAAATCAGGTCTTCTTCCATACGGTAACTTTGAAGATGCAAGCAGCACGAGTCCAACCCTCTTCTACAATGATGCCAACCAACACGTGGCTAAGATGGTGGAAACACGGATTGCCAACACGAACTCACCATGGCTTGCCGGCGTGAAAGTTGGTGACATTCATGCCATCCCAGTATCACACGGTGAAGGTAAATTTGTCGTGACAGCTGAGGAGTTTGCAGAGCTTCGCGACAATGGTCAAATCTTTACCCAATATGTTGACTTCGAAGGTAAACCAAGCATGGATTCTAAATACAATCCAAATGGTTCTGTCAATGCGATCGAAGGTATCACAAGTAAGAACGGTCAAATTATTGGTAAGATGGGTCACTCAGAACGTTTCGAAGACGGTCTCTTCCAAAATATTCCAGGAAATAAAGACCAACACCTCTTTGCGTCAGCGGTTCAATACTTTACTGGAAAATAAAAGGTATACAAAATGACATACGAAGTTAAATCTCTTAATGAAGAATGTGGTATTTTTGGGATCTGGGGACACCCAGATGCTGCAAAACTGACTTATTTCGGATTACACAGTCTTCAACACCGTGGTCAAGAAGGGGCGGGGATCCTTTCGAATGATGCGGGTCAATTAAAACGGTATCGTGATACGGGTCTTCTCTCAGAAGTATTTCGAAATCCTACTAACTTGGATAAGTTGACAGGAACGGGAGCGATTGGCCATGTTCGCTATGCGACAGCTGGGGAAGCTTCGGTGGATAACATCCAGCCCTTCCTCTTTCGCTTTCATGATACGCAGTTTGGACTTGCCCACAACGGGAATTTGACCAATGCCAAGTCCCTCAAACGGGAGTTGGAAAATAACGGGGCGATCTTTAGCTCAACATCTGATTCAGAAATATTGGCGCACTTGATTCGTCGGAGCCACAACCCATCTTTCATGGGTAAGGTGAAAGAAGCCTTGAATACGGTGAAAGGTGGATTTGCTTACCTTCTCATGCTGGAAGATAAGCTGATTGCGGCCTTGGATCCAAATGGTTTCCGTCCTCTTTCGATTGGGAAAATGGCTAATGGGGCCATCGTAGTTTCCTCTGAAACCTGTGCCTTTGAAGTGGTTGGCGCAGAGTGGATTCGGGATGTAAATCCGGGTGAAGTTGTGATCATCGATGATAACGGCATCACTTACGACAACTATACAACGGACACCCAATTGGCTGTTTGTTCGATGGAATATATCTACTTTGCCCGCCCGGACTCCAATATCCAAGGGGTCAATGTCCATACAGCTCGTAAACGTATGGGGGCTCAATTGGCACGTGAATTTAAACATGAAGCAGATATTGTGATCGGTGTACCGAACTCTTCACTTAGTGCAGCTATGGGATTTGCAGAAGAATCCGGCCTACCAAATGAAATGGGCTTGATTAAAAATCAATATACCCAACGGACCTTTATCCAACCAACACAAGAACTACGGGAGCAAGGGGTTCGGATGAAGCTCTCTGCCGTATCCGGTGTCGTGAAAGGCAAACGGGTTGTCATGATCGATGATTCTATCGTACGTGGGACAACATCACGTCGAATTGTGAAATTATTGAAAGAAGCAGGAGCTACAGAGGTCCACGTAGCAATCGGTAGCCCAGCCCTTGCCTACCCATGTTTCTACGGGATCGATATTCAAACACGTAAGGAATTGATTGCTGCCAATCACACAGTAGAGGAAACACGCGATATCATTGGTGCAGATAGCTTGACGTATTTGTCAATCGATGGCTTGATTGATTCTATTGGAATCGATACAGATGCCCCAAATGGCGGTCTTTGTGTGGCTTACTTTGATGGAAAATATCCAACACCTTTGTATGACTACGAAGAACGCTATGTGGAAAGTTTGAAAGAACATACTTCTTTCTATTAAGAGAGGGGCAATGGTGGAAATAGAAAATAAAATCACAGAGTTTCTACTATACCTTGAAAGAAATTCTGAAAAAGATTTTTCAAGATGGTTAACGGGTGTTAATATCTTTGAAATATTAGGTATATCTAGTGCTGAAATTCGTCATAGTCGAATTTTAGCATGGTTGCTTGATCCTAGAGAAAGTCATAATTTGGAAGATAAGTTTTTCAAAAAAATATTGATGAAAGTGATTGATAACAATATATCTTTTACAACAATTAAAGCAACTGAAATAATATTAAAAGATTTCTCGAAAGCAGAGGTATATAGAGAAAGTAAAAATAATATTGATGTTCTGTATACAAATAAAGAACATCGAATCAATTTAGTAATTGAAAATAAAACTTTCACTTCGGACCATGACAATCAGTTGAGAAAATATAGGACATTTATCGAAAACTCTTACGTTGGTTATCGTAATATATATGTCTATCTGACACCAAATGGAGATGCACCAATAGATGCTGATGTTGAGGAAAGGAAATTTTGGCGATTGCTTTCATATCAGGATATTTCAGATATACTGGAAGAATTGTATTTGGAAGAGATTGATAACGAGAAAGTTTCGTATATTCTTAAAGAATACAATGATAATATTAGGAGAAATATTTTGAATGATATAGAGTTGAAAGAGTTAAGTGCTGAAATTTATTTTAAATATAAAGAAGTTTTAGATCTTATTTTTGAAAACAGACCTGATACTCAGATGTTTCGTGAAAAATTAGTTGGTGTTTTAAACTATCTGAATGCACAGGGAAATTTAATTTTTGATGAAAAATATTGTTCAAAAACTTTTTTACGCTTTAGAACAAGACGATTAGATAATTTTATTGACAATGTTGTTAATGAGGAAGATTCGGAATGGTCTACAGGCTCAGCCTATTTTTATGAGATAACATATAGTAATTTTCAGGCAGATGTTTATTTATCAATATGTAAAAAAAATTTAACAGACTTGCAGTCTCAGAAATTTAAACTTTTGACTATTGATAAATATAGTAAGTATGGCTTTAATACTTCTAATAAATTTCTAAATTTTGATGCTTCAGAGGAAAACTTATTGTTATCAGAATCGACTCAAACCCTCATTGACTTTCTATTAGAAAATCTTCAACAAATAGATGAATTTGAAAAGGTATTTATTGATACTTGGAATGAAAAGCAAAAGGAGAAGAATTATGTCTAAAAATGCTTATGCCCAATCGGGTGTGGATGTTGAAGCGGGTTATGAAGTTGTTGAACGAATCAAAAAACACGTTGCTCGTACGGAACGTGCTGGTGTCATGGGAGCTCTTGGTGGTTTCGGTGGCATGTTTGATCTTTCAAAAGCAGGTGTCAAAGAGCCTGTTTTGATCTCAGGTACAGATGGTGTTGGTACCAAGTTGATGCTAGCTATCAAGTACGACAAACATGATACGATTGGTCAAGATTGTGTCGCTATGTGTGTTAATGATATCATCGCTGCAGGTGCGGAGCCCCTTTACTTCCTCGACTATATTGCAACTGGTAAAAATGAACCTGCTAAATTGGAACAGGTCGTTGCTGGTGTTGCTGAAGGTTGTGTGCAAGCTGGTGCAGCCCTTATCGGTGGGGAAACAGCTGAAATGCCTGGCATGTATGGTGAAGATGACTATGATTTGGCTGGGTTTGCTGTCGGTGTTGCAGAAAAATCTCAAATCATTGACGGTTCAAAAGTAGCTGAAGGTGATGTGATTCTTGGACTTGCTTCAAGCGGCATCCATTCAAATGGTTACTCACTTGTTCGTCGTGTCTTTGCAGATTACACAGGTGAAGAAGTTCTCCCAGAATTGGAAGGGAAGAAACTTAAAGACGTTCTTTTGGAACCAACTCGTATCTACGTCAAAGCAGCTTTGCCACTCATCAAAGAAGAATTGGTCAACGGAATTGCCCACATCACAGGTGGTGGTTTCATCGAAAATGTACCACGTATGTTCTCAGATGACTTGGCTGCTGAAATTGACGAAAGCAAAGTCCCAGTTCTTCCAATTTTCAAAGCTCTTGAAAAATATGGTGAAATTAAACATGAAGAAATGTTTGAAATTTTCAACATGGGGATTGGTCTCATGCTTGCAGTAAAACCAGAAAATGTGGAACGTGTTAAAGAACTTCTTGACGAACCTGTTTATGAAATCGGTCGTATTGTGAAGAAAGATGGCGCAAGTGTGGTGATTAAATAATGGCTAAAAGGATTGCTGTATTTGCCTCTGGCAACGGCTCAAACTTCCAGGTGATTGCAGAACAATTTCCAGTAGAATTTGTTTTTTCAGACCACCGGGATGCCTATGTTTTAGAACGTGCCAAGAATCTTGGTGTGGTTAGTCATGCCTTTGAACTCAAGGAATTTGACAATAAAGTAGCTTATGAAGAAGCGCTTGTTCACCTCTTGGATGAACACCAAATTGACTTGGTTTGCTTGGCGGGTTATATGAAAATTGTTGGACCAACCTTGCTAGCAGCTTATGAAGGTCGTATTATCAATATTCACCCGGCTTATCTCCCTGAATTCCCAGGTGCTCATGGTATTGAGGATGCTTGGAATGCAGGTGTTGCTGAGAGCGGTGTGACCATTCACTGGGTGGATTCGGGTGTGGACACCGGTAAGGTCATCAAACAAGTCCGTGTCCCACGCCTTGAAGGGGATACCCTTGATACTTTCGAAACGCGCATCCACGAAACAGAGTACAAGCTCTATCCAGAAGTCTTGGAACGTTTGGGAGTAGTACGGAAATAAGGAAGCCATTGATCGGAAAGAACATTTTCGACTGTAGCAGATAAAGAACTTTTTTAAAAAAGGAAAAGAAAGAAAATGACTAAACGCGCACTAATTAGTGTTTCAGACAAAGCGGGCATCGTTGAATTTGCCCAAGAACTTAAAAAACTTGGTTGGGACATTATCTCAACAGGTGGGACTAAAGTTGCCCTTGACAATGCTGGGGTAGACACCATTGCTATCGATGATGTGACTGGTTTCCCAGAAATGATGGACGGTCGTGTGAAGACCCTCCACCCAAATATCCACGGTGGTCTCCTCGCTCGTCGTGACCTCGATAGCCACCTTCAAGCGGCTAAAGACAATAATATCGAATTGATTGACCTTGTTGTGGTCAACCTTTATCCATTCAAGGAAACTATCCTCAAACCAGACGTAACTTACGCTGACGCAGTTGAAAATATCGATATCGGTGGTCCATCAATGCTTCGATCAGCAGCTAAAAACCATGCTAGCGTAACAGTTGTGGTAGATCCTGCTGACTATGCTGTGGTGCTTGACGAATTGGCAGACAATGGCGAAACAAGTTACGAAACTCGCCAACGTTTGGCAGCGAAAGTCTTCCGCCATACGGCAGCCTATGATGCTTTGATCGCAGAATACTTCACTGCTCAAGTAGGTGAAGAAAAACCTGAAAAACTCACTTTGACGTATGACCTTAAGCAACCAATGCGTTACGGTGAAAATCCTCAACAAGACGCAGACTTCTACCAAAAAGCTCTGCCAACGGATTACTCCATCGCTTCAGCGAAACAGTTGAACGGGAAAGAATTGTCCTTCAACAATATCCGTGACGCTGATGCGGCTATCCGGATCATCCGTGATTTCAAAGACCGTCCAACAGTTGTGGCCTTGAAACACATGAACCCATGTGGGATCGGTCAAGCTGACGACATCGAAACTGCTTGGGATTACGCTTATGAGTCTGATCCAGTATCCATCTTCGGTGGTATTGTAGTCCTCAACCGTGAAGTTGACGCTGCGACAGCTCAAAAAATGCACGGTGTCTTCCTTGAAATCATCATTGCACCAAGCTACACAGACGAAGCGCTTGAAATCTTGACAACCAAGAAGAAAAACTTGCGGATCCTTGAGTTGCCATTTGACGCTCAAGACGCTAGCGAAGTGGAAGCAGAATACACTGGTGTTGTTGGTGGTCTCCTCGTTCAAAACCAAGACGTGGTCAAAGAAAGCCCAGCTGACTGGCAAGTGGTTACGAAACGCCAACCAACTGAGACAGAAGCGACAGCTCTTGAGTTTGCTTGGAAAGCTATCAAGTACGTCAAATCAAATGGGATCATTGTGACGAACGACCACATGACACTTGGTGTTGGCCCTGGTCAAACCAACCGTGTGGCTTCAGTTCGTATTGCTATTGACCAAGCTAAAGACCGTCTTGACGGTGCTGTTCTTGCTTCAGATGCCTTCTTCCCGTTTGCTGATAATGTGGAAGAAATCGCCAAAGCAGGTATCAAGGCAATCATCCAACCGGGTGGATCAGTCCGTGACCAAGAGTCAATCGAAGCGGCTGATAAATATGGCTTGACCATGATCTTTACAGGTGTGAGACATTTTAGACATTAATCAAAAAGGCACTCGTTCAACGATGAGTGCCTTTTTTGCTGGTTAAGAAGACCTTAATCTGGGTAGATATAGGTGACGGTCCCCCAGATGGGATTGGTCGGATCGAACCAACCGCGGAAGTTGTCGATATAGCGATGGCCGTTGTAGTTAGCCTCTTGGATCTGAATTTTTTGGTCATGTTCAACGTCTGTAACTAAGGCGACATGGCCATATCCCCCATTATCCCAACAGGCGATGGCACCGACCTCTGGAGTGTCTCCTGTCCGGAATCCCGCAGCGCGTGCACTGGCTGCCCACCTGCCACCGTTTCCCCACCAGTTGTGGGCCCAAGGGGCTAATTCTTTGGCTCCCCAGGTGCACTCACCAATGGGGTAGGTATTTCCCGGGTGTGTCGCGAGTGGAGTGAGCCTTGGCTTTGCCTTTTCCACTTGAAAGCTAGTGGGGAATAGTCCTTTTAGTTGTCCCTGGCTTTTCTGGTAGACGTGGAGATGAAATAGCCCGCTTCCCTTGTGTTTTTGAGCTTGAAAGCGCAGTTGGAAATGTCTAGGTGCGATCTTCTTTGCGGGATACCAGATTAAATCATCCTGCCCATTTTCTTCAGACCAGATGGGGAAGACAATTTCGTCAACGTCTTCGAACAACTTTAGGTCTACCTCATATTCTCGTGAGGAGATGGGTGTGATCGTAATCTTGGGTTGGGAGGAAGCCAGGTCTTTTTGCTGGACGCTGGTCGTGAGAGGGTAAAGGCCGGTTAGCTGTTCATTTGACTCCACTCCATAGACATGGACATGATAAAGTCCGGCTTGATCAGAATGGTTGGTCAATGGCACTTGTAGGTCAAATCCCTTGTCACTGCGTTCTACAGGATACCAAATCAGGTCATCTTGGCCATTTTGGTCAGACCAGATGGGAACTTGGATCTTTTGATACTTATCCGGGACGTTTCCAAGATGAATCACCAGCTGCCCTTTTTCGGCATAGATAGCATTGGTCGCTTGATCTGCATGGGCAATAGAGGCTTGCATGCCCCATGTCGCACAAGTCAGTACAAAAAATTTTTTGATCGTTTGCATAATACTCCTTTTCGTCAATTAGTAGGTCTCACCTATACTATTCGGAAAAAAATGAGAAATAGGAGAAAATAGCAAAAAATGTTTGGATTCTACTGAAAATAGGAGACTTTTGCTGAAATCATTAGAATAAAACGAACGATTATGATATAATCTAATAAAATAATTCGCAAAAGAGGTTCGAGATGAAACTTTTGGTTGTTGGATCTGGTGGTCGTGAGCATGCGATTGCCAAGAAATTGTTGGAGTCTAAAGACGTTGAGCAAGTTTTCGTGGCTCCTGGTAATGACGGGATGCGATTAGATGGTCTGGATTTGATCAATATCGGAATTTCCGAACATTCTAGGCTGATTGATTTCGCAAAAGCGAATGATGTTGCTTGGACCTTCATTGGTCCAGATGATGCCCTTGCAGCTGGTATCGTGGATGATTTCAATGCAGCTGGACTCAAAGCATTTGGTCCGACCAAGGCTGCGGCTGAGCTGGAGTGGTCTAAGGATTTTGCTAAGGAAATCATGGTCAAATACGACGTTCCGACAGCAGCCTATGGAACCTTTTCAGATTTCGAGGAAGCCAAGGCCTACATCGAAGAAAAAGGAGCTCCAATCGTCGTCAAGGCAGACGGTTTGGCCCTTGGGAAAGGTGTCGTCGTTGCGGAGACAGTCGAGCAAGCCGTCGAAGCTGCTCACGAGATGCTTTTGGACAATAAATTCGGTGATTCAGGTGCGCGTGTGGTCATCGAGGAATTCCTTGACGGGGAAGAGTTCTCTCTCTTTGCCTTTGTCAATGGGGACAAGTTCTACATCATGCCAACAGCTCAGGACCACAAACGTGTCTATGATGGCGACAAGGGTCCGAACACTGGTGGGATGGGTGCCTATGCGCCAGTTCCTCACTTGCCACAGAGCGTGGTTGACACAGCAGTTGACACTATTGTCAAGCCAGTTCTTGAAGGCATGATCAAAGAAGGGCGTCCGTACCTAGGTGTCCTTTACGCGGGGCTAATCTTGACAGCTGACGGACCTAAAGTCATCGAATTTAACGCTCGTTTTGGTGATCCTGAAACGCAAATCATCTTGCCTCGTTTGACATCTGACTTTGCACAAAACATCACTGACATTTTGGATGGCAAAGAGCCAGCCATCACTTGGACGGACAAGGGTGTGACATTGGGCGTGGTTGTAGCCTCAAACGGCTACCCACTCGCTTATGAGAAGGGTGTCAAGCTTCCAGCCAAGACAGAGGGCGAAATCATCACTTACTATGCTGGAGCTAAATTTGCTGAAAATGGTCAAGACCTTCTTTCAAACGGCGGACGTGTTTACATGCTAGTAACAACAGCAGACACCGTCAAAGACGGCCAAAATATCATCTACAAGGAACTCAATAAACAAAACACAGAAGGCCTCTTCTATCGTACAGATATCGGTAGCAAGGCGAATAAATAATTAGCGACCGTAGGTCGTAAAAGGCGAGCGAAAGCGAGCTAGTATAGGATAATCGTCGCAGTAGTGGAACTCCTAGTAGCAGAGCTACTAGGAGCGGAAAACTGGAGACTCAGGCTCCAGTTTTAGTAATGGAACGCCACAGGCGGTCGCTTACGTCCGCACTACAATAGACGATTATCAAAAAAGGAGAATAAATGAAACCAGTAATTTCCATTATCATGGGCTCAAAATCTGACTGGGCAACCATGCAAAAAGCTGCTGAAGTCCTCGACAACTTCGGCGTCGCTTACGAAAAGAAAGTTGTTTCCGCACACCGTACACCAGACCTCATGTTCAAACATGCGGAAGAAGCACGTAGCCGTGGCATCAAGGTCATCATCGCGGGTGCAGGTGGTGCAGCTCACTTGCCAGGGATGGTTGCTGCTAAAACAACCCTTCCAGTTATTGGCGTACCCGTCAAATCACGTGCCCTTAGCGGTGTGGATTCACTTTATTCCATCGTTCAGATGCCAGGTGGTGTGCCAGTCGCAACCATGGCGATCGGTGAAGCAGGTGCGACTAACGCAGCCCTTTTTGCCCTCCGTCTTCTTTCAGTAGAGGAGCAGGCTATTGCGACAGCGTTAGCAGATTTCGCTGAAGAACAAGGAAAAATTGCAGAGGAGTCTACAAATGAGCTCAACTAAAATCATTGGGATCATCGGTGGTGGCCAGCTCGGTCAGATGATGGCGATCTCAGCTATCTACATGGGGCACAAGGTCATCGCCTTGGACCCAGCAGCGGATTGCCCAGCCTCTCGTGTGGCGGAAATCATCGTGGCCCCTTACGACGATGTAGAGGCTCTTCGTCAGTTGGCAGATCGCTGTGATGTTCTCACTTATGAATTTGAAAATGTGGATGCTGACGGCCTTGACGCTGTTATCAAAGACGGTCAGCTTCCACAAGGAACAGATCTACTCCGCATTTCTCAAAATCGAATCTTTGAGAAGGACTTTCTTTCCAACAAGGCCCAAGTCACTGTGGCCCCTTACAAGGTTGTGACCTCAAGCCAAGATTTGGCAGCTATCGACCTGTCGAAAAACTATGTCCTCAAGACAGCGACCGGTGGTTACGACGGCCATGGTCAAAAGGTCATTCGTTCAGAAGCAGATTTGGAAGAAGCCTATGCGTTAGCTGATTCAGCAGCCTGCGTTTTAGAAGAGTTCGTCAACTTTGATCTTGAGATTTCAGTCATCGTGTCAGGTAACGGCAAGGATGTGACAGTCTTTCCCGTTCAGGAAAATATCCACCGCAACAACATTCTTTCAAAAACCATTGTGCCAGCTCGCATTTCAGAAAGTCTAGCTGAAAAAGCCAAAGCCATGGCAGTGCGAATCGCAGAACAACTGAACTTGTCTGGTACACTTTGTGTAGAAATGTTTGCGACAGCTGATGACATCATTGTCAACGAAATTGCGCCACGCCCACACAATTCAGGTCACTACTCGATTGAAGCCTGTGACTTTTCACAATTTGACACGCATATCTTGGGTGTTCTCGGAGCACCACTCCCAGCAATCAACCTTCATGCATCGGCTGTCATGCTCAATGTTCTCGGCCAACACGTCGAGGCTGCTGAAACATATGTGACAGAAAATCCAAGCGCTCACCTCCACTTATATGGTAAACTAGAAGCAAAGCACAACCGCAAAATGGGACATGTGACTTTGTTTAGTGATGAACCAGATAAGGTTGAAGAGTTTTAGAGAATTGCTATGGAAAATATAAAATGTTTAGAAGTTATAATGATGGGAACAAAACTCATAACTGTAAGTGAGTTTTATGACTTTTTCGATGAGTTACAATCTAGGGAAGCGGGTAAATTGCCATTATTTTTATATAGCTTTAATTTAATAGATAAGTATGAATTTGGTAAGCTGAGTGGTTCAAATACTACTTTAGAGATAAAAAATAATACTCAAAATACTCATACAAGATTGAATATTGGAGAATATCTTTTAAAAAATAAAATTTACCAGAAAGATGTTTTTGAATTATCAAAAATTGTTGATAGTGATTTGAGAGTTGAAACTTCAGAAAGAGAATTGGTAATTTATGCCGCGGGTGCTCTAAAAGAATATTTTACTGTTTCTATGAATGGTAAACTTGATGTTGAATACGCTGTAAAAGAGTTACTTTGCGAAAGTTGGTTTGCTTGTGGAATAAAATTTATTCAGATTATTAATAATATTGAAAATTGGAGTGATGTTAATCACATTATTAATCGTTTCTCCAATGTTTATTATGATATAGATGTACGAAAGCAAGATATAGAATCAGTGTTTAAATCAATGTATTCAATTGTAGAGAATATGGAACATTGCCCAAAGCCTGGGAAATTTGGTATTAGCCTGCTAACAGAATTTTTAAGATTGTTAATTAATGAAAAAGATATCAATGTTAAAATACAAGAAAAAATCATTAGCTCTTTTATTCAAAGTCAAGAAGAGGTGTTACTAAAAAATAAAGAGGAGTTAATAAGAAGTTTCTACGTTAATATATATTTGGAACAGGTGTATAATAGAATTTATACTGTAAAAAAATCAGAGAATAATGATTCATTAGAATTCGAATTGTTAAATATTCGTCTTTGGGATATTTTGGGAAATAAGGAATTCTTAGATTATATGGAAAATGAAGATTTTAAAACACTTTCTTTAGAAAATCTTTATATTGGTCAGGCATTTGGGAAAGACGGAAATCGAAATGTTTTTGATAGGATAGGAGAAGGGCATGAAAAACTTCAAAGAATAATATCAACAGTACCTTCCAATAAAGAAGTAGCTTTACTATTTTTTTCTATGAGACCAAAAGGAAATTTATTTATAAGTCAATATGGATTAGAAGCTACAAAGCAGCTAAAAGAATTATTGAATGACAATATTGAACCAAAAGAGTATGTTGATCTGGCTGAAATTGCATTGATAACGTATTTGAAACCTAAGTACAATACTCAGCACATTAAAGATGATTTCAAAAGTTTGAAAACAGCTAAAGTTAAGGACATTATTAAAAGTAATGACGGTATACAAATTTTTATGGATTTTGAAAAAGTTAATTGGGAGATTATTTCAAGTAGTTGCACAAATAAGTTCGTTTCTAATAAACCTTATTTATATTGTCTTTTTAAAAAAGAAGCATTTAACTTAAAAATTAATGAGATTGAAAATTTATTTGAGACATATGTAGTAGATTAAGTAGATTTTTAAAAATTAAATAGAAAAGGAAGGAACAAGGGTCCTCGTATTTATAAAAACCGTATCCTTGAGAAGGACTTCGTCTCAAATAAGTTTCTAGTGAGGGGAGCTTCGTACAAGGTTGTGAAGTCAAGAATTGGTTAGGTATTGATTTCTATAAAAACTATGTTCTTAAAATTGTGACAGGTGGTTACAACGTCCATGGTCAAAAAGTCATTCGTTCAGGACTGGATTTGGAATAAGTTTTTGCTTTAATGGATTCATCACACAACATTCTTTCGAAAACTATCGTTCCAACTCGCATTTCAGAAAACCTTTAGGCCGAAATCAAAGCTATGGGTGTAAAGATTGCTGAACAATTTAACCTTTCAGGTACCCTATGTGTGAAGATGTTTGAGACAGCTGATGACATAATTATCAATGAACTTGCACCACACCCGCGTAATTCAGGTTACTACTTAATCGAAACCTGCCACTTTTTACAGCTTGACATGTATATCTTCGGTATACTCGGAGCACTACTCGCAGATATCTACCTGCTGTCATGCTCAATGTTCTCGGGCAACAGGTCTAAGCTACTGAAAAAATTATGACAGAAAATCAAGTATTTACCTACATTTATATGGTAAACTAGAAGCGAAGCACAATCGTAAGATGAGATATGTGACTTTGATTGGTAGTGAACCTGATAAGGTTGAGGAACTTTAACTTTTCTTAGGTAAAGGGAGAATAATAATGGGAATTGATGATTTAATTTTTAATAGAACAAATACAGATATAGTCGTAAGTAGTGATCCAATTCAAATATTTAATTATTTAGACAAAAAGGATGGTTTTGGATATCTTCGAACAAACCAAGCAGACTTCTTAAAAGAATGGAATGAACGGCGATCTGAACGTGATATCGTTGGTGTAATGCATACAGGAGCCGGTAAAACGCTAGTTGGTTTGCTGATGCTTCAATCTAAGTTAGTTGAAGAGAAAGAGCCAGCAATATATTTATGTCCAACAAAGCAACTTGTAGAACAGACTGTCAAGCAAGCAAGCCACTACGGAATGGATATTTGTGAAATAGGTGACGATAATCGTATTCCGATAGAGTTTAAAAATGCTGAAAAAATATTAGTTACGACTTTTTCTAAACTTTTTAATGGGAAGTCCATTTTTGGAGTTAAAGATTTCACTAATACATCTAGTATAATAAAAATAGGTAGCGTTCTGATAGATGATGCACACTCTTGTGTTGATTATGCTAGAAATAGTTCGACGATTATAATAAAAAATGATACTCCAGCATTTAATGGAATTTTTGAATTATTCAAAGCAGAAATTGAAAGGCAAAGTTATGGAAAATACAATTCAATTCAAAGGTCTGACGCCAGCGTGAGTATTCAGGTTCCATATTGGGAATGGTTATCGAAAATTAGAGATGTGAAAAAGATTCTAAGCACCCATTTCTCACAAGAAAGTGCAGATTTTGAGTATCGTATGATACAAAATTTATTAGATTTTTCTCGTTGTTATATTTCGGGAACACAAATTGAGATTACACCTAAATATAATCCTATCGAACAAATACCGTCGTTTAGCAATGCTAAACATCGATATATTCTATCTGCCACTATAAATGAAAAGGATTTGAGGGAAGAATTAGGGATTGAACAAAGCGCAATTGAAAATCCTATTGTGACAAACAGCTATGTTATTGATGTTGGCGAGAGAATGATACTAGCACCTACTAAGTATCATAAAGATATAACTGATAGCATTATAAGAAGTTGGATGATTGCTGAGTGTAAAAAACAAAATATGGGACTGGTTGTTATAGTACCTTCTCGAAATTCATCGGCAACACAAGAATGGGAGAAGCTAGGTGCGAAGATAATTGATAATTCGAATTATGAAGATATCTTTAGCGGCATAGAATCTGGTAACAGGGAACAAGTAGTATTAGTAAATAGATATGAGGGAATAGACTTTCCAGGAGAACAATCACATATTCTTATTTTGGATGGTTTACCTGAGTTTTCTACAAATAAAGATAAGGCTATTTCAACTACCTCCCAGGATAACAACTGGAAATTAAAAATCATTCAAAAAATTGAACAAGGACTAGGGAGAACAGTACGATCAAATAGCGATTATAGTGTAGTTTTGTTGCTTGGAGACAAGCTCATCGATTTTATTAGCCTGAAATCAAATATGAAATATTTTTCTTTAGCAACTCAAGCCCAACTTTCTATTAGTAATGAACTAGTTTCTGGATTTGTAATTTCAGATGTTAAAGCTGCAAAAGAAGAAATTGTGAAGTCAATCAACTACTGTTTGAGTAGAAATCCAAGCTGGGTAAAGTATGCTAAAGATAAATTATCTGAAGTGAATGTGTCGGAGTTAGCACATACAGATATCTCTGATATTGAAAATGAGTACGATTCCTATAAGCAGTATGTAAGACATGATTTTGTTAATTCTATATCTAAGTTGGAAGCTTTGCGAGCTAATAAATCTGGGAACGAGCTTGGTAGGATTTATCAAGAGGAAGCAGAGGTTAGATTTTATAGTAGTGATATTCAAAACTCTCAAAATTTACAAAATCTAGCATTTGAAGAATGGGATTATGCTTTTAAACCGGAAACTTCAGGATACCAAAAAGCGCTAAAAGCACCAGATATAATAGAAGCATCATTTAGATTTATTACAGACCATAGTGATAAATATTCACTAAGTAAATTTATAAATGATATAATAAGCAAATTACGTTATGATAATGAAGCATCTTCAGAACATTTTGAAAAAGCAGTTGAAGATTTAGGGAAATTACTCGGTTTACATTCCACTAGACCAGAAAAGATAAAGGATGATGGAGGGCCAGATAATCTGTGGCTTTCCAGAGACTATCAATTTGTTATAGAGTGCAAAAATAGAGAAGTTAATAATATTAATAAAGGTGATGTAGAACAATTACTTCATTCAGAATTGTGGTTCACTAATAATTATGGTGGTATGTACCATCAAAAATTGATTTTATTTCATGCAAAGTCAGAGAAAGAAAGAGAAGTTCAGTTTTCAGATAATATGTATATTGTTTCGAGAGAGAAACTTAATAGGCTTAAAGATAGAATAGAACAATTGAAGCAATTATTAAATGATAATTTCGATGGTCTAACTAAAGAACAATTACAGCAATATCTTTTCAAAACAAAACTTAATATTGGACAAATTGAACATCATTTCTTTACCAAAGCTAAATAAAGTTTGATTATACAGTGGAGAGAAATAGGATACTAGCTAGAAATAAAGGCAATATAAAAGAAAGGAACAGGGGACTCCGTATTCATTTAATTGAATACGAAGCTATGAACCTTATCAATTACTATGATTCAACTTATCGTCAACGCATTTGTTGAAAAAGAGAAGACTGGAGCAGTCGTCGAAGTCTTGTATGCTAGTAGTGATCATGAAAAAGTGAAAGCTAAGTATGAAGAGCTAGTTATACAATATCCTGAAAACTATTTAGCCATCTATGATCTACCGTTAGATACGGATTTGAATACACTGGATCATTATCCATCTGTTTGGATTGGGAAAGAAGAATTTGAATAGGAGAACTTAGTATATGGGGATATTTAGTTTTGGGAAGCCTAAAGATGAAGTTCTAGAAAATAAAATTCAAAAATTAAACCAAGAAATAGAATTAAAGAAAAAGAGTTTAGATGAATTAAAATTACAAATACAAACTGCTAAGGAAATATATTCTTTAAATGAAGAATTAGCAAATAAACAGAGTGAGCTTGATCGTTTAAATTATGAAATTTCTTTAGCAAATGATGACTTAGGTTTACAAGAATTTGGCTTTTTTAATCGGCAATATAAATTCACTGATTCACTTCAATACAAAGAAGCTTTAGAAAATCTTAGACTTAGGGAAAAAGAACTTGTTAAAAATGATAATGCTGCAAAGACTATTTGGACCTACACTTTTAACAACAGTGAAAAAAAGGGTCGTGCGATTCAAAATAAATTAAAAAAGGTGGCAATTCGAGGTTTTAATGGGGAAGCAGATGCCTTACTAGTAAAAGCAACGCCTGCTAATGTTGAGAATAAGAAGACCGCTCTTATACGCTCGTTTGATCAGTTGAACAAAATTTATGCTA
The DNA here is from genome assembly GCF_059727625.1 of Streptococcus mobilis. NCBI lineage: Bacteria > Bacillati > Bacillota > Bacilli > Lactobacillales > Streptococcaceae > Streptococcus > Streptococcus mobilis. Next base: position 93,862 of record NZ_AP041823.1, on the reverse strand, counting down.
GTAATGGTATAGAGATTAGTCCAGAATATTTACAACTGAAATTGCTTGAATTTCAATTGGCTGTTGAGTACGAGCTTCAGAAGCAAGAAGAAAAAGAGTTGCTTCGTGAACAACGGGAAAAGGAACGAGAAGATAAAAAACTTCAAGCTGAGATTAAAGCGAAACGAAAGCAATTGGAAAAGGATAGAGATCACTTTAAAAATATGGTTGCTAAGGTAACAGAGTTACTAAAAGAAGCAAAAAATGATGAAGTAGATGAACTCAGACGCCAATTGACTGAATATCAAGATAAACTATCTGAATTAGATGAAATTGAAGAAGACATTGATTACCGAGAAGGCCATGCAACAGCAGGATATGTGTATGTGATATCTAACATAGGATCTTTTGGTGAAGATGTATATAAAATTGGAGTAACTCGCCGTTTAGAGCCGTTAGAACGAATCAGGGAGTTGAGCAGTGCATCTGTACCATTTCAATTTGATGTCCATGCTTTGATATTTAGTGAGGAAGCATTTGCACTGGAAACAGAATTACACAATCAACTTGCTAATTATAAAGTAAATAAGGTGAATGGAAGAAAAGAGTATTTCAAGGTTCCCTTTGATAAAATTAAAAGTATTTTAGCATCCCATAAAGAATTAACGGTGGAGCTGAATGAAAATGCTGAAGCTTTTGAATACAGGCAAACCAAAGCTATTGAAGATAAACAGTTATAACAAAACTATTTTTAGTCGTTAAACGGATGTTTCACCCCGTGGGAAAAGCGGAAGCGGCGGAAATCTTGAGACTCTAGGCTCAAGATTTAGTCATGAGATTCCGGAGGAATCTGCTGACGTCCGCCCCACTTAAGTGGAACATCAACAGAAAGGAAAAAAACTATGATTGAACGTTACTCTCGCCCAGAAATGGCGAACATTTGGACTGAAGAAAATAAATACCGTGCTTGGCTTGAGGTGGAAATCTTGGCTGATGAAGCATGGGCTGAGTTGGGAGAAATCCCTAAGGAAGATGTGGCTTTGATTCGTGAAAAAGCGGACTTTGACATCGACCGTATTTTGGAAATCGAGCAGCAAACTCGTCACGATGTGGTGGCTTTCACACGTGCGGTTTCTGAAACGCTTGGTGAAGAGCGCAAGTGGGTTCACTATGGTTTGACTTCTACTGACGTGGTGGATACTGCCTATGGTTACCTCTACAAACAAGCCAACGACATCATCCGCAAGGACCTTGAAAACTTCCTTAACATCATTGCTGACAAAGCGAAAGAACACAAGTTCACCATCATGATGGGTCGTACCCACGGTGTGCACGCTGAGCCGACAACTTTTGGGCTTAAATTGGCCACTTGGTACAGCGAAATGAAACGGAACATCGAGCGTTTTGAGCACGCGGCTGCTGGTGTGGAAGCTGGTAAGATTTCTGGTGCGGTTGGTAACTTTGCCAACATCCCACCATTCGTTGAAAAATACGTCTGCGACAAACTTGGTATCCGTGCTCAAGAAATCTCTACACAGGTCCTTCCTCGTGACCTTCACGCTGAGTATTTTGCAGTTCTTGCTAGCATCGCAACTTCTATCGAGCGTATGGCGACTGAGATCCGTGGTCTTCAAAAATCTGAACAACGTGAAGTGGAAGAGTTCTTTGCCAAAGGTCAAAAAGGTTCTTCAGCTATGCCTCACAAACGTAACCCAATCGGTTCTGAAAACATGACAGGTCTTGCACGTGTGATCCGTGGTCACATGGTCACAGCTTATGAAAATGTGTCACTCTGGCATGAACGGGACATCTCTCACTCATCAGCTGAGCGGATCATCGCACCAGACACAACTATCTTGATTGACTACATGCTCAATCGTTTCGGAAACATCGTTAAGAACTTGACAGTCTTCCCAGAAAACATGATCCGCAACATGAACTCTACATTTGGTTTGATCTTCAGCCAACGTGCTATGCTGACTTTGATTGAAAAAGGTATGACGCGTGAGCAGGCTTACGACCTTGTTCAACCGAAGACTGCCCAATCATGGGATAACCAAGTAGACTTTAAACCACTTCTTGAAGCAGATCCAGAGGTAACATCTCGTCTCACTCAAGAAGAAATCGACGAAATCTTCAACCCTACCTACTACACTAAACGGGTGGATGAAATCTTCGAACGCATTGGTTTGGGTGACTAATCGCAACGAAAAACGGGAATTTGAAAAATAGACGAAAAGAAGCAGAGGAACCTGCTTCTTTTTTAAACTTTTTATAGCCAAACTATCACTAATTATATATATTTTTATAGAGGGCTTTAAAAATCGCTTTCAACGTGTTATACTGAACCTATAAAAAAAGACCGAGGTGTCTCAGTCTTTTTGGTTCTTAGTGATCGCGACTACAGGAGATGAATTTAATCTTGTAGTAGTCTCCGCGTTTATAGGTTTCCGTGTATTCAAGGATTTGGCCAGTCGCTTCTAGCTTGGTCGTCTTCACTTGTTTGACCGTTGGGAAATTTTCGTCGATCTTTAATACTTTGGCCACCTTGCTAGGTGTAGGGAAGACGATTTCGTTGACTTCTTCGAAGTGCTCATCATTCATATGAATGTGGTAGTCTTCTTTGAAGCGATCATAGATAGAGCTATAGTATTCCAAATTTGGATAGTTTGGATTGATGTATTGTTCAGGAATATAGGTTTGGTGGAAGATATACGTATCATCCTCTATTTGACGAGTCCGTTCGATCTTATAGTAGAATTGCGTTGGATTGAGGCCTAGTTTGTCTAGGATGTTCAAGGTATTTCCGCGTTTAATAGAGAGAACTTTGACTTTGGCTTTTTGGATGGGGAAAGTTTCAACATCTGAAAACTCAACCAGTTTGTGTTTTCGAGCACGAGAAACAAAGGTCCCTTTTCCTTGCTGGCGGACAATGTAACCATCAGCAGCGAGGTCGTTCAAAGCACGGACAACGGTGATAGAGCTGACATCATAAATTTTAATGAGTTCAGCTTCCGTATAAAATTTATCTCCATTTTCAAATTTTCCTGAGATAATTTGTTGCTTCAATTCATCTTTGATGTGTTGGTACTTTGGAATTGCCATAGTGCTACCTCTCTTTAGATTTCTCTTATGTAACCTTATTTTAACATATTTTTTACAAAAGTGTTGACATTTTTAAAATAATTTATTATATTAATAAATGTAAGTGATTACATACAAGAAAGGGAGGCGTTTATGGATGTTTTTGAAATTCGCGATGATTTCTATTTAAAAGGTCAACCTTTCAAGATTTTGTCTGGAGCGATTCATTATTTTCGAATTGATCCTGCCGACTGGTATCATTCCTTGTTTAATCTAAAGGCTTTGGGTTTCAACACGGTTGAGACTTATGTGCCATGGAATGTGCATGAACCCCACAAGGGGCAGTTTGACTTTAGTGGTCGGTTGGATCTAGAACGTTTCATCAAAACAGCTCAGTCCCTAGGACTTTACATGATTGTAAGGCCATCGCCCTTTATTTGTGCAGAATGGGATTTTGGTGGCTTGCCAGCCTGGCTCTTGGAAGAAGATATGCGCATCCGCTCATCGGACCCAGCCTTTATCGAAGCGGTGGATCGTTATTATGATCACTTGCTTGGGTTGTTGACGCGCTACCAAGTGGATCAGGGTGGTCCAATCCTCATGATGCAGGTTGAAAATGAGTATGGCTCTTATGGAGAGGACAAAGCTTATCTGCGTGCCATTCGGGATTTGATGAAGAAAAAAGGTGTGACCTGTCCCCTCTTTACATCAGATGGTCCATGGCGAGCGACGCTAAGAGCAGGAACCTTGATCGAAGATGACCTCTTTGTGACAGGGAACTTCGGCTCCAAAGCAGCTTACAATTTTGGCCAGATGCAAGAATTCTTTGACGAATACGGCAAGAAATGGCCCTTGATGTGTATGGAATTCTGGGATGGCTGGTTTACCCGCTGGAAGGAACCCGTGATTCAAAGGGAGCCAGAGGAGTTGGCAGAAGCTGTACATGAGGTCTTGGAGCTTGGCTCCATTAATCTCTATATGTTTCATGGCGGAACCAATTTCGGCTTTATGAATGGGTGCTCAGCTCGGGGAACGCTCGATTTGCCACAGGTCACTTCTTACGACTATGGGGCTTTGCTCAATGAGCAGGGCAATCCGACAGAGAAGTATTATGCTATTCAAAAAATGATGGCGGCCTATTATCCGGAATACCCACAGCAGGAACCGCTCATCAAAGAGTGTTTGCCAGAACAAACCTTGCAATTGGCAGCCAAGACTAGTCTTTTTGGGAATCTGGACAATCTGGCTCAGGTTGAGACCAGCCTTTATCCCGAAAAGATGGAAGAGTTGGGGCAAACCACAGGTTATCTACTATATGAGACAGACCTTGAGTTGGATGCGGAAGAAGAAAGATTGCGCATCATTGATGGTCGGGATCGGGTACAAATTTACCTAGATGATCGCCATGTAGCAACACAATACCAAACAGAGATCGGTGAAGATCTTTTTATCAAAGGAAAAAAGAAAGCGGTTACGAATTTAAAAATCTTGCTTGAGAATATGGGACGTGTCAACTACGGGCACAAGCTCTTAGCTGATAGCCAGCACAAGGGCATTCGTACAGGTGTCTGTGTGGATTTGCATTTCCACCTTCATTGGAAGCAGTATCCACTGGATTTACAAGATCTCAGTCAGCTCGATTTTTCAAAGGAATGGCAGGCAGGTGCTCCAGCCTTTTACCGATATGATTTTCAGCTGGACCACACCCTTGATACCTATCTAGATATGACAGGATTTGGAAAGGGGGTCGTCTTTGTCAATGGCCATAACCTTGGCCGCTTCTGGGAGGTCGGACCGACCACTTCACTTTATGTGCCTCATGGTTTCCTCAAAGAAGGAGCCAATAGCCTGATCGTCTTTGAGACAGAAGGGCGTTACCAAGAGACACTTCAGCTTGTTCAACAACCTACATTCAAAGAAGTAAAGGGGGAAAACTTATGACTATTGTAGGATGCCGTATCGATGGACGTTTGATCCACGGGCAGGTAGCCAATCTTTGGACTACCAAACTAAATGTTTCACGTATCATGGTGATCGATGATGAAGTCGCTCAAAATGATATCGAAAAAAGTGGCTTGAAACTAGCGACACCACCTGGTGTTAAGCTTAGTATCTTGCCAGTCGCAAAAGCTGCGGAAAATATCTTGGCTGGAAAATATGATAGCCAACGACTCTTTATCGTAGCTCGCAAACCAGATCGTTTCCTTCGTTTGATCGAAGCAGGCGTTCAGCTTGAAACGCTGAATGTCGGCAATATGTCTCAATCCGATGAGACCCGCGCGATTACCCGCTCGATCAATGTGGTGGACGCGGACGTGGAAGACTTCAACAAGATCCACGAAAAAGGTGTGAAAATTACGTCTCAGATGGTGCCAAACGACACTGCAGAAGACTTTATGAAGTTATTAAAGTAAAAGAAAATTTTTAGGAGGAAATTGTCATGATACAATGGTGGCAAATTTTACTACTTACTTTGTACTCAGCTTATCAAATCTGTGATGAGTTGACGATTGTTTCATCAGCAGGCTCACCAGTCTTTGCTGGTTTCATTACAGGACTTGTTATGGGGGATTTAGGAACAGGTCTCTTTATCGGAGCTTCTCTTCAATTGACAGTACTCGGTGTTGGTACTTTTGGTGGAGCTTCTCGTATTGACGCAACATCTGGTGCCGTTCTTGCAACTGCCTTCTCAGTAGCGCAAGGCATTAAACCAGAAATTGCGATTTCAACTATTGCCGTTCCCGTAGCTGCTCTCTTGACTTATGCAGATATCCTTGGCCGTATGAGTACTACTGCCTTTGCACACCGTATTGATGCGGCAATCGAACGCTTTGATTATAAAGGAATTGAACGCAACTACCTTCTTGGTGCGGTTCCTTGGGCTCTCTCTCGTGCCCTTCCAGTCTTCTTGGCTCTTGCCTTTGGTGGTGCTTTTGTCCAATCTGTTGTTGACTTTGTTGCAAAATATCAATGGTTTGCAAACGGCTTGACACTTGCAGGTCGCATGCTCCCTGGTCTTGGTTTTGCAATCTTGCTTCACTACTTGCCTGTGAAACGTCACCTTCACTATCTTGCCCTTGGTTTTGGCTTGACAGCGATGTTGACAGTGCTTTACAGCAATGTTCAAAGTGTTGGTGCTGCAATTTCTGCTATGCTTGGAACAGATGCTTTTGCAAAACTTCCAAAAGAACAAATGGTTGCCTTCGCAAACAACTTCAAATCTGTATCTATGATCGGGGTTGCCATCATCGGTATCTTCCTTGCAGTGCAACACTTTAAAAACAGCCAACGTACAGTTGTAGCTGCTCCAGCAAGCAATGTAGAAAGCGGGGAAATTGAAGATGACGAATTCTAAGAACTACAAACTCACTAAAGAGGATTTTAAACAAATCAACAAACGTAGCCTCTTCACCTTCCAATTGGGTTGGAACTACGAACGGATGCAGGCTTCTGGTTACCTTTACATGCTTCTTCCACAATTGCGGAAAATGTATGGAGACGGCACACCTGAATTGAAAGAAATGATGAAATTGCATACGCAATTCTTCAATACTTCTCCATTCTTCCACACCATTATCACTGGTTTTGATTTGGCTTTGGAAGAAAAAGATGGTGTCAACTCTAAAGATGCGGTTAACGGGATCAAGACAGGTCTCATGGGACCATTTGCCCCTCTTGGAGACTCTATCTTTGGATCTTTGGTTCCGGCTATTATGGGATCTATTGCAGCAACCATCGCGTCACAAGGTCAACCATGGGGGATCTTCCTTTGGATTGCTGTAGCAGTTGCGTATGATATCTTCCGTTGGAAACAGTTGGAATTTGCTTATAAAGAAGGTACCAACTTGATTAACAACATGCAAAGTACCTTGACAGCTTTGATCGAAGCAGCTTCTGTACTTGGTATCTTCATGGTCGGTGCCTTGATTGCAACCATGATCAATGTGGATGTAACCTGGATGCCACACATCGGGGACAAAGCCATCGATATTCAAGACATGCTCAATTTGATCTTCCCACGCTTGGTTCCAGCTATTATCACAGGTGTGATTTACTGGTTGCTTGGACGTAAAGGAATGAACTCAACTAAAGCCATCTTGTTGATTATCGTCGCAGCGATTGCCTTTTCTGCCTTTGGTCATTTCTGCTTCGGCATGCAATAATGGAGTAAGGTATGGCAAAAGAGTTAGTATTGGTCAGCCATGGTCGCTTTTGTGAAGAGCTCAAAGCTAGCACAGAGATGATTATGGGACCACAAGAATTCATCCATACGGTTGCACTCTTACCAGAAGAAGGACCAGAAGACTTTACTGCTAAATTTGAAGCAACAGTCCAAGGTCTAGAAGACTATATTGTATTTGCCGATCTCTTGGGAGGAACTCCTTGCAACACCGTGAGCCGCTTGATCCTTGAAGGACGTGCGATTGACTTATACGCAGGGATGAATCTTCCGATGGTCATCGAATTCATCAATAGCAGCCTGACTGGTAATGAAGGGGACTACCCTGAACGTGCAAAAGAAAGTATTGTCAAGGTCAATGACCTCTTGTCAAACCTTGATGATGATGAAGATGAGTAGGTTGGTATGGGAGTCTGGGAGCATCATCTCAGGCTCCTTTCCCATTTATCAACGTTAGATTGTAGAAAGGAACAACAGTTTCTATGTTAGACTATACAAAAGAAGACTTGCAGGAACTAGGAGCAGAGATCACCACTCGTGAGATCTACCAACAACCAAGTGTTTGGAAAGAAACGGCTCGCTTGTACCAAGAAAGAAAAGCGGAAATAAAAGCTTTCTTAGAAAAAATTGGGCAAGAGCATGACTATATCAAGGTCATCTTGACAGGGGCTGGGACCTCAGCCTATGTGGGAGATACCTTGGTTCCATATTTGCAGGAAGTACATGATGAACGCCACTGGAATTTTCAATCCATTGCGACGACGGATATCGTAGCACATCCTCAAACCTATTTGAAAAAAGAGGTTCCGACGGTTTTAGTATCCTTTGCCCGGAGTGGCAATTCGCCAGAAAGTGTCGCAACCGTGCAGTTGGCCCAAGACTTGGTCGCTGAGCTTTATCAGATCACCATTACCTGTGCGGAAGAAGGAAAGCTGGCCCAGCAAGCCCACGGAGATGAGCGCAATCTCTTGCTTCTCCAACCTAAAGAAACCAATGATGCTGGCTTTGCGATGACCTCTAGCTTCACCTCCATGCTCTTGACAGCTCTCTTGGTCTTTGATCCAAGTGAGGAAGAGATCAAGGAAAAACGAGTAGAAGAGCTGGTTGATCTGTCTGAGCAAATCTTGGAGAAGGACCGTGAGGTCAAGGAAGTGGTCGATCTAGACTTTGAGCGCGTGATTTATCTGGGAGCAGGACCTTTCTTTGGTCTAGCCCATGAAGCCCAGCTCAAGATTTTGGAATTAACCGCAGGCAAAATCGCGACCATGTACGAGAGTCCTGTCGGCTTCCGTCACGGTCCAAAATCCCTCATCAATGACCAAACCCTCGTCTTGGTCTTTGGCTCCATTGATCCTTATACCCGTCAGTATGATCTGGACTTGGTTCGAGAAGTTGCAGGGGATCAAATTGCCCGTCAAGTTGTCCTCTTGACGGATCAAGTTGCAGGGATTGAGCATGTACGGGAAGTGTTAGTAGAAGCATCAGCAGACTCACTAGATATTTACCGTGCCTTCCCATACATTATCTATGGTCAATTGATTTCTCTCTTGACTTCGCTCAAGGTGCAAAATCGCCCAGATACGCCTTCACCGACTGGTACCGTCAATCGGGTTGTGCAAGGGGTGATCATTCATCCATTTCATAAAGAATAGCCACTAATTTTCTATAAAAAGTGGAGTGTTTCTTCTTGTGAAACTGATACAATGGAGAAAAACAGTGAGAGGAGAAGGTTTGTGAAACAGTATCAAGAAAGCGTGTTTGGAGAATGGCAGAATCAAGAGGTTCGGGCTTATCGCCTCGAAAATGACAAGGGCTATCAATTATCTGTCATGACCTATGGGGCGACGATCTTAGAATATGTGACGCCTGATAAAGAAGACCAGTTTGCTAATATTATACTAGGCTTTGATCGCTTTGAGGACTATGTGGGTAATAGCCCTAAATATGGGGCTAGTATTGGCCCAGTAGCAGGCCGGATTGCAGGAGCCAGCTTTGAACTCAATGGTCAAACCTATCGTTTGGAAGCTAATAACGGTGCCAACTGCAACCACAGTGGACCGACGGGTTGGGACAGCGCCTTGTTTAGCGTGGAGTCGGTAACGGATCAGGAAATCACTCTGTACACAGAGCGTGCAGATGGTACCGGCGGTTTCCCTGGAAATCTCAAGATCTGGGTAACCTATGGTTTGACGGAAGATGGTGAACTCGAGATTGCCTATCGGGTAGAAACGGATCAAGATACCTTGGTCAACCCGACAAACCACAGCTATTTCAACCTATCTGGGAACTTCACCCAACCGATCAACGACCATGTCTTTCAGATCAACCATCAAGGGCTTTACCCTATCCATCCTGACGGTGTCCCTCTTCAGACCGTGGATAGAGAAAGTCCGGTTGTCCAGCATCTCTATCAAGCTATGCTCTTGGAGGATCTTTTTAAGGACTCTGATCCGCAAATCCGCCTGGTAGAAGGATTAGACCATCCATTTGCTCTTCCAGAAGGGCATGAAAATGCTGGCTTTCTTTACCATCAGCCATCTGGACGTTTTTTGACCTTCAAGTCAGAAGCCCCAGCCTTGGTAGTGTATTCAGCCAATTTCGTAGACGAGACTGTTCATCTGCAAGGTCAACCAATGGTTCAGCACAATGGCTTGGCTCTAGAATTCCAAACAGTGCCAGATGCCATTCACAGTGACCAGGCTGAAAAGGTCATCTTGAGAGCGGGTCAAGTCTTCACTAGCAAGACCAGCTACCACGCTATCGCTAAGAAATAATATGAAAAGGGGAGGCCCAAACAAGGATGTAAAATTCTTGATTGGAGCTCCCTCTTTTTCTCGAAAAAAATTTTTTAGAAAAACTATAAGGAAAGTTTAAGCTTCCTATCGTATACTAATACCATCATCAAAGACCTCCTAACTTTGAATGATAAAACTCCTAAAACTTTTTCATAATAATCTCCCTATAAGAGCCACCAAAACCGGTGGCTTTTTTCTACGTTCCTTATTCTTTACGAGCATCAGCGAGTTTAGGTACGTTGACGCAGTTCGAACGCTAGTGAGAACTAGGATCTTTAAAAAACACATTCTATTTATGGTACCGAAGGTATCATTTTTTGCTATAATAGACTGTATGAGTAGAATTTTAGACAATGAAATCATGGGCGATGAAGAGGCCGTTGAACGGACGCTGCGCCCGCAATATTTACATGAATATATTGGTCAAGATAAGGTCAAGGACCAGCTGAAAATCTTTATTGAGGCGGCTAAGCTTCGGGATGAAGCACTGGATCATGTCCTTCTTTTTGGCCCTCCGGGACTGGGGAAAACCACCATGGCCTTTGTCATTGCCAATGAACTGGGTGTCAATCTCAAGCAGACTTCTGGTCCTGTCATTGAAAAGGCTGGTGACTTGGTAGCCATCCTCAATGATCTAGAGCCGGGCGATGTCCTCTTTATCGATGAGATCCACCGTCTTCCTATGTCAGTCGAAGAAGTGCTTTACAGCGCCATGGAAGATTTCTACATCGATATCATGATTGGTGCTGGTGAGAGCAGCCGGAGTGTCCATCTGGACCTTCCTCCTTTCACCTTGATTGGGGCAACGACGCGAGCTGGTATGCTGTCCAATCCCTTGCGTGCTCGCTTTGGAATTACGGGGCACATGGAATACTATGAGCAAGATGATTTGACAGAGATTGTCGAGCGGACCGCCGAAATCTTTGAGATGGAAATTACCCACGAAGCTGCCGAAGAGCTTTCTCTTCGTAGTCGGGGGACCCCTCGGATTGCCAACCGGTTGCTGAAACGAGTGCGCGATTTTGCTCAGATCGTGGGCGATGGCTTGATTGATGATACCATTACCGACAAGGCCCTCTCTATGCTGGATGTGGACCATGAAGGACTGGACTATGTCGATCAAAAGATCCTGCGGACCATGATTGAGATGTACGGCGGTGGCCCGGTCGGGCTTGGGACTCTATCGGTCAATATTGCTGAAGAGCGAGAGACTGTAGAAGATATGTATGAGCCTTACTTGATTCAGAAAGGCTTTATCATGCGGACCCGGACAGGGCGCGTGGCGACTCGCAAGGCTTACGAACACCTGGGTTATCCCTACAATGGAGACTAGAAGAAGATGCTGACGGAAGAAGCGATAGTAAAGCAAATCCAAGCGGATCCGGAGATGATGACTGTCTTGGCTATCATTCGAGATCTCAACTTGGCAGATGCCTGGTTAGCGGCGGGTGCGGTGCGAAATTTCATCTGGAACCAGCTCTCTGGCAGACCAGGGTTTGACGCGACAACCGATATGGATCTGGTCTTTTATGATCCTACGATCAGCTATGAGGAGACTTTCCAGATCGAGCAAGAATTAAAGAAGACCTATCCTCAGTACGCTTGGGAAGTCAAAAATCAAGTCTATATGCACCAGCATAGTCCGGGGACGGCTCCTTATCGCAGTGCTTGTGACGCGGTTTCTAAATACCCCGAGCAGTGTACGGCTCTTGCGGTTCGCTTAAGGAAAAATGGTCAGCTAGAGCTCTTTCTCCCTTATGGGACAAAGGATATCGAGGACTTCATTGTTCAGCCAACTCCGCATTTTTTAGCCAGTCCAGAGCGTTTAGCGGTTTATACAGAGCGGATGAAAAAGAAAAATTGGCAGAGTAAATGGCCTCTATTAGAGGTTCGTTTTCCAAAATAGAGAAACAGATCAGATTTGAAAAAGGAATCTGATTTTTCTTTAAAATGATGGAGCCACTTTGTCATCTTTCTGTCACATTTTTGTTATAATAGTAATAGTATGCTGGTTTTTCCATAGTGGAAAGCCAAGAGCTCAGCTAGGTTGGGCAGTCCGAACAAGGAGTTAGGTGGAATCATGAAAAAAATCGTCTTTGTCTGCTTAGGAAATATTTGTCGGAGCCCCATGGCGGAGTTTGTCATGAAGGACTTGACGGATCAGTATGAGATTGAAAGTCGGGCCACCTCGAGCTGGGAACATGGCAATCCCATCCATCGGGGAACCCAGAAAATCTTTCAACAATACCAGGTCCCGTATGATCCAGCCAAGACGTCCTTACAGATCAAGGAAGAGGATTTTTACAACTTTGATTTGATCCTAGGGATGGACGAAAACAATGTAGCAGATCTGAAGCGAATGGCTCCTGCAGGAACAGAACACAAGATTCATCTTTTTGCTGCTGAAAGTGTGCCAGATCCGTGGTATACCGGTGATTTTGAGGAGACCTATTCCAGAGTCCTGAGCGGCTGTAAGGCTTGGTTAGATCAGTTAGCAACTTCTTAAGAGTTTGATATGTGAGAGAATACAGAATATGAAAGAATTTTATGAGACTTATAAGGTCTATCTGACGCGAAAAAATTTAGAAATAGCAGCATTAGTCGTGATTGTTCTATCTGCTTTGCTGGTTTTCCTTTCAGCCATTCCAGGTCAGGGCGTCTTGACCTTGGATAAGGGGGCGATCCGTTACGACGGAAGTTTGGTCCGTGGCAAGATGAATGGCAAGGGAACCGTCACCTTTAAAAATGGGGATACCTATACAGGTAACCTCGTCAACGGCTCTTTTAGCGGCTATGGTAAGTTTAAGTCCAAGGATGGTTGGACCTATGAAGGGCAGTTTGTTAACGGCCAGCCGGAGGGCAAAGGCACCTTAACCACAGAAGCCAACGTCGTATACAAAGGAACATTCAAGCAGGGGATTTATCAAAATGCGCATTAAATGGTTTTCACTAGTCCGTGTTACAGGACTCTTATTGGTATTGCTTTACCATTTCTTCCAAAAAGCCTTTCCTGGAGGCTTCATTGGGGTAGATATTTTCTTCACCTTCTCAGGATTTTTGATTACAGCGCTCTTGATCGATGAATTTGCGCGCAAGCAAGGAATCGACTACCTGGCATTCTTGAAACGGCGCTTTTACCGGATCGTACCACCCCTTGTCTTTATGGTCTTGGTCGTGATGCCCTTTACCTTTATGGTCCAACGGGACTACGTGGCTGGTATTGGGACTCAGATTGCGGCGGTCTTCGGTTTTGTGACCAATTTCTTTGAGATGGCAACGGGTGGTAGTTACGAAAGTAACTTCATTCCACATCTCTTCCTTCATACCTGGAGTTTGGCCCTAGAAGTGCATTACTATGTGCTCTGGGCACTTTTGGCATGGTTCTTGGCTAAGCGGGCTAAGACGGTTGGGAAATACCGAGGTATGCTCTTCCTGGCATCCAGCGGGCTCTTTCTCTTCCCCTTCTTGTCCATGTTCATCCGTGCCTTTCTGACAGCCAATTTCTCTACCATCTATTTTTCTAGCTTCACTCACATCTTCCCCTTCTTTGCAGGATCATGCCTAGCAACGGTGACAGGGATTGCCAATGTCAGCCCGAACTTTACAAAGCTGGTGCAGTCTTGGAGCATGAAAAAGACCTTATCGGTCTTGGGTGGAAGCTTTGCCTTCTTGTTTGTGCTCAGTCTTTTCTTGCCATTTGATAGCTTGTGGACCTATCTGTTTGGCTTTTTAGCAGCGACAATCGCAGCTTGTGCCATGATTCTGTCGGCCCGCATTCTCCATGAGAAGACGCCAGATAAAAAAGAACCAGCCATCCTCAATTTCTTGGCAGATACCAGTTATGGTGTCTATCTTTTCCACTGGCCTTTCTTTATCATCTTCTCTCAACATTTGGGAAATATGATGGCAGCCCTTGTGACGACGATCGTTTCCTTGATTCTAACGGCTCTGTCCTTCTATATTTTGGAGCCAACCATTGCAGGCAAGGAACCTCGGGTCTTTGGTATGAAGATGGATCTCAGTTTTTTGACCAAGCCGATCTTTTACCTCATGATTCCACTGGCTCTCTTGATGGTCGGAATCTCCGCCTTTGCACCAACCGTCGGAGCTTTTGATGAGAGTTTGGTGGTGAGTGGGCTCAATCAAGCAGACAGCAAAATGCAGGTTACACGGACGCAGGTGGACAATGCAACTGCAACAGACTATAACGTCTCAAATGGTGTGACCATGATTGGTGATTCGGTTAACTTGCGAGCGCAGGACTACCTAACCAAAGCGATCCCGGGCATCCAGATCGATGCAGTGGTGAGCCGTCAGTTGGAAAATGGAATGAAGGTCTTTGAGACCGATATCTCCAATAAAGTTCTCCTAAAAAATGTAGTCATTGCTCTAGGAACTAATACCGTGAGCAACTACAAAGAGTTGCTGGATCAGTACGTTGAAAAACTTCCAAAAGGCCGTCGCTTGATCCTTGTGACACCATATGATGGTCGATATGCCAACGATCAGTCCAGTGAATCGGTTCAAACCCGACTTTATGAGTTGGAACTAGCTAAGAAATACGACTATATCACCATTGCGGACTGGTACCAAGTAGCAATTGAAAATCCAAATATTTGGGTGGGAACAGACTCTGTTCACTTCAATATGGAAACCAATGGTGGAGAACTCTATGCTCAAACAGTCAAAGAAGCTCTTGACAAGGCTGAAAAAGGTCCAGTTAAGAAGTAAAAATGCTTCTCTGAAACTGAAACAAAACAAATCCTAACAAAATAAAACAAAAAGCAACTTTTTACTTGTAAAAAGCTGCTTTTTTTAGTAAGATTAAGAAAACGCTTACAAAAATCAATTGAAAATATCACTTTGTGAAGAAAAAATTTTTTTAATTATTTTTTCACAATTTTGCTAGATAATTGCTTTCACAGCAATAGGATTGATAAAATTTTCACAAACTTCAAAAAAATCTTTGTGAAAGTTGCTTGGAAGTGTTTACAAAAATCTCAAAATAGAGTACAATTATATTGTGAAATAATTAACAAATCGAAATTTCTTACACTATTCTTGAAAATTTCCGAAAACATGAAAAAGTTCTAGAAAAGGATAAGGGTTTCAAACATTGGAGGAAAGCATCAAATGGCTGATAAAAAAACTCTCTCACCTGAAGAAAAGAAACTCGCTGCTGAAAAGCATGTAGACGAGTTGGTGCAAAAAGCGCTTGTGGCGCTTGAAGAGATGCGCAAATTGAACCAGGAGCAAGTGGACTACATTGTAGCGAAAGCATCTGTGGCTGCTCTTGACGCACACGGTGAGCTCGCTCTTCATGCTTATGAAGAAACTGGTCGTGGTGTCTTTGAAGACAAGGCGACTAAGAACTTGTTCGCTTGTGAACACGTAGTAAATAACATGCGTCACACCAAAACAGTTGGTGTCATTTCAGAAGATGACGTCACTGGTTTAACTTTGATTGCTGAGCCAGTCGGTGTTGTCTGCGGGATCACACCTACAACCAACCCTACTTCAACAGCAATCTTTAAAGCATTGATTTCCTTGAAGACACGGAACCCTATCGTCTTTGCCTTCCACCCATCTGCTCAAGAATCATCTGCTCATGCGGCACAAATCGTACGCGATGCGGCAATTGCAGCTGGAGCACCTGAGAACTGTGTGCAATGGATTACCCAACCTTCTATGGAAGCAACCAGTGCCCTTATGAACCATGAAGGAGTTGCTACGATCCTTGCGACCGGTGGGAATGCCATGGTTAAAGCGGCATACTCATGTGGGAAACCAGCTCTTGGGGTAGGTGCCGGAAACGTACCTGCTTATGTTGAAAAATCAGCTAACATCCGCCAAGCAGCACACGATATCGTCATGTCTAAATCATTTGACAACGGAATGGTCTGTGCGTCTGAACAAGCGGTCATCATCGATAAAGAAATCTACGATGAGTTTGTTGAAGAATTCAAATCTTACCACACTTACTTTGTCAACAAAAAAGAAAAAGCCCTTCTTGAAGAGTTCTGCTTCGGCGTAAAAGCCAACAGCAAGAACTGTGCAGGTGCGAAATTGAATGCGGACATCGTTGGGAAACCAGCAGCATGGATCGCTGAACAAGCTGGCTTCTCTGTACCGGAAGGAACCAATATCCTTGCGGCAGAATGTAAAGAAGTTGGCGAAAAAGAACCGTTGACTCGTGAAAAATTGTCACCAGTCATCGCTGTTTTGAAATCTGAAAGCCGTGAAGACGGAATTAACAAAGCTCGCCAAATGGTTGAATTCAACGGTCTTGGTCACTCAGCAGCCATCCATACTGCTGATGAAGAATTGACCAAAGAATTTGGTAAAGCAGTCAAAGCTATTCGTGTTATCTGCAACTCTCCTTCGACTTTCGGTGGTATCGGGGATGTTTACAATGCCTTCTTGCCATCATTGACACTTGGATGTGGTTCTTACGGACGCAACTCTGTTGGGGACAACGTTAGTGCCATCAACCTCTTGAATATCAAAAAAGTCGGACGCCGGAGAAATAACATGCAATGGATGAAACTTCCTTCAAAAACATACTTTGAACGTGATTCAATTGAATACCTACAAAAATGTCGTGACGTTGAACGTGTCATGATCGTTACAGACCACGCTATGGTAGAGCTTGGTTTCCTTGATCGTATCATCGAACAGCTTGACCTTCGTCGCAACAAGGTGGTTTACCAAATCTTTGCAGACGTAGAACCAGATCCAGATATCACAACCGTTGAACGTGGTACTGAGATCATGCGTGCCTTTAAACCAGATACCATCGTCGCTCTCGGTGGTGGATCTCCAATGGATGCGGCTAAAGTAATGTGGCTCTTCTACGAACAACCAGAAGTGGACTTCCGTGACTTGGTTCAAAAATTCATGGATATCCGTAAACGTGCCTTCAAGTTCCCATTGCTTGGTAAGAAGACCAAATTTATTGCGATCCCAACTACATCTGGTACAGGATCTGAAGTAACCCCATTTGCCGTTATCTCTGATAAAGAAAACAACCGTAAATACCCAATCGCTGACTACTCATTGACACCAACTGTTGCCATCGTAGACCCTGCCTTGGTATTGACAGTTCCTGGATCTGTTGCAGCAGACACTGGTATGGACGTTTTGACGCACGCGACTGAAGCTTACGTATCACAAATGGCAAGTGACTACACTGATGGTCTTGCTCTTCAAGCTATTAAACTTGTCTTTGAAAACTTGGAAAGCTCAGTGAAGAATGCGGACTTCCATTCACGTGAAAAGATGCACAATGCGTCAACCATCGCAGGTATGGCCTTCGCCAATGCCTTCCTCGGTATTTCTCACTCCATGGCCCACAAGATCGGTGCGCAATTCCACACCATCCACGGACGGACCAATGCCATCTTGCTTCCATACGTTATCCGCTACAACGGTACACGCCCAGCCAAGACAGCTACATGGCCTAAGTACAACTACTACCGTGCAGATGAAAAATACCAAGATATCGCTCGTATGCTAGGACTTCCATGCTCTACTCCAGAAGAAGCCGTTGAAGCTTACGCAAAAGCTGTATACGAACTCGGTGAACGCGTAGGTATCGAAATGAACTTCAAAGCACAAGGCATCGATGAAAAAGAATGGAAGAAACATTCTCGTGAATTGGCCTTCCTTGCTTACGAAGATCAATGTTCACCAGCTAACCCACGTCTTCCAATGGTAGACCACATGCAAGAAATCATCGAAGATGCATACTATGGTTACAAAGAACGTCCAGGACGTCGTAAATAAGACACTAGAGAACAACTGATGTTTATCAGCTACCCCCTACTCTTTCGAGTGGGGGGATTTTTGATGGTATTTTCAAATTTTATGCTGACTATGGAAATTGTAAAATCGACTTTATCTTGGCGATTTAGAGTTGGAATTCTCTTTCTTTCATAGAAAATTAGACTTTTTTCAAAAATCTGTGCTATTTTTATAGCATTGCGAGCTAATTTATGTTACCCTATAATGTGTGAATCTGCTTGTAGTTGAAGGGTTATGATAGCTTTTCAGTTATAGGAAACAAATAATAAGGAACTTAGAAAGGAGGCCATCTCATATGGAGTTAGAAGGTGAAGTGCAAGGAAGACAAGATCAGGCACAGAAAATTATTGACATGCCCCAACGAGATCAGGGAACTTCCACTTCAGAAAATCAGCCATCATCTGCTTCGGTGGTCTCCATGTATGGGCAGGAAAGGCCTGGTCAAAGTAGTGGGCATTCGTCTAGTATTTCTAGTCTCCATCAGCAACTGGCAGGAGCATCTGGGACCCAGACTATTCAATTGCGGGAGGAATTGGTGCTGGCAGTAGCACAGAATGCTTCAGCGCAAGCCACTGTCTTTGAGGCAGAGGTCAAGGATAAACTGGAAGAGGCCAAGGAGATGGTTTCCCATAAAGTCGCTGAGGTGTCTCAAATGGCCCACAGTATGGCTCAATTTTTAACAGACGCAGAAGTGGAGCAACTATTAGGGGAGTTCTCCATGGATACTTGTTGGGACCAAGCAGTAGAGGCGGAGAACCTCGCCCAAGCAAAGGCCTACTCTACTCGCTTGTCAGATTTGGCGGGTCAGTTGGAGGCTGCATCAGCTCAATTGGTGGACTTGGACAAGGGACAAGCGACGGCCTTTGATTTTTCATAAGTAGGAGAAAAAAATGTTAGAGATCCTGGGAGAGGACAGAGAACGAATTGAGGAGCTCCATCGAGAGATTAAAAAGGAGCAAGAGCGGATTGCGATCCGAAGTTTGATTGCAACGCAAAAAGCCTTGATGATGTTGGAAGGGATGAGTTTGCAGGTAACCTTGGGCGGTCAATCCGAAAAGATGCGCTCTTTTGCTACAACGACCCTGGTTAGTGATTTGAAAGATGGATTTACAGGAGGAGCAGCGGACGCGGTAGAAATAGCACTGAAATCAGTGAAGAAGCCGATTTTATTGAGTCCGATTAAGGGAGGTATGTGATGTACCATTCAGGAAATAGTGAATTAGAACAACTAGAAGATCGACATTACCGCTTCAACCAGAAACTGAGCGAGTTGGAGTGGGATTATGCGGATATGCGTATGGATGTCCGCCAACATACAGAAAATTTAGTGGACTGGCTAAGTGCTCTGCATTTTCAAGCGCCAAGTGCGGAGGCCCAAAGTGGCTTGGAGCGTTTATTTGCCTTGCAAGAAGAGTTTGAGGCAGAACTCAAGCGCTATGAAGAGCGCTTAGAAGAAGAGCGTGAGCGCGAACAGCAAGAGTACTA
Source organism: Streptococcus mobilis (assembly GCF_059727625.1). Taxonomy (NCBI): domain Bacteria; kingdom Bacillati; phylum Bacillota; class Bacilli; order Lactobacillales; family Streptococcaceae; genus Streptococcus; species Streptococcus mobilis. Next base: position 74,536 of record NZ_AP041823.1, on the reverse strand, counting down.
CAAGCAACGTCAACAATTAGAACAAGGTGATTGAAACATTCCTCTGGTAGAGATAAGAGGAATGTTTTTGTTTGCTCAAAAAACTTTTTAAAATATGCTTCGAACCATTGTAAACGCTTACTCTATATGTTATAATATCACAAAGAAATATACAGAACATGGTTTTATCAAACCAACAAAAAGGAGTCGCTTATGAAAGCTGCAACCTATGTATCTGCAGGCAATCTGCAACTGCTGGATCAAGCTCATCACCCACTACTTCAAACTCTCAGAAGTTAAAAAAAGCCTATGATGTCTTTAAACATGTAGGTGAAAGCCATGCACTCAAGGTCATTATCGAAAATGATATCAGTGAATGAAGTGGCAACTAATGTTTGTTCATAGTTTTTTTAGTAGGGCTGGGAGGTAACTTCTAGCCCTTTTTCAGAGGATTAAGAGATGAGAGATATAAAAAGTGAAATTGGGAAAAAACTAAGACGATTAAGAGAAGAAAAGGGGATGACGAGAGAAGTACTTTGTAATGATGAAAGTGAATTAACAGTTCGTCAGTTAGTACGTATTGAAAAGGGAGAGTCTTTGCCTAGCTTAAAAAAATTAGAATATATTGCGAATATGTTGGGTATTCCAGTGTCGAATATTGTAGATCATGAAAAAGCGGTATTGCCTCGTAGATATCTAGAATTGAAATTTCTAGTTACTCATTTTATGACATATGGGGATGAAGAACGGATAAGACTAAAGGAATCTTATTTTGATGAGATTTACGAATCGTATTTTGAAGATTTACCAGAAGAGGAACAAGTTGCTATTGAAGCTGTAGATGCAGCGTTAAATGTTTTTTCAACTGAGAAAGCTGAATATGGAGAAAATTTGATTGAGGAATATTTTGGGCAATTGATGACTAAAAAAGAATTTTCTCAAAATGATCTATTAATCATCAAATTATTTTTGTTCAAATGTCTCGCGAGAGCCAAGGATAAAAGAGATGCTATGGTTTTAGTTGATAAAATGATTGCTACCAAAGATTCATCTGATAAAACGAGCCTATATTTAATAACCAGAAATTTAATAGCGATGACTTCTATTTTATATCAAGATGAAGATTATGAGCAGTTGGGTCCATATATAGATGAATTGGATAAATTGGTACAAGAAACTCAATATTTTCAACAAAAGCCGGGTATAGATATGATGAAAGGAACCTATGCATTCTACGTGGAAAAAGACATAGAAAAGGCAAAAGTATTTTATCACCAAGCAATGGTTTGCGCTCATTCATTTGGCGAATTTGATCTTGAAAATAAAATAAAAAAAGAAATGGAAAAACATTTTAAAAAATGAGGACGTGACATTTATGTCATGTCCATTTTATTTTTAAAGTGATACCATTGTTATTGAAGGTGAAGTGGGAATAATAATTAGGTAGGGAAGATAATTATAACTATTACAGGAGGATGAAATTATCATGTATAAATTATAATTTTCACTTCATATTTCTTGTAAATAGCCTATTATAGTCTTATAATATAAGTGCAGAAAACGATTACATAAAGAGAAAGGTGTGATCTTATGAAACGGTTTTGTTATCATCGTGAATTCTGGATGGACTTCCATTTCTGGATCTTGGTCTTGCTTTTAGCGGCTGTAGCTTTGACGATGCGGTCTCCGCTTTCGGTAGTTAGCCTGGCTTATCTTGCTTTTGTTGGGATTTTGATCCTTCTTCAGGTCTTTCAACCAGCTGTATCGACACGTCAGTATCCAGAAGGTAGCTACCACTTCAATTGGACCTTTTATCGGGATACCCGACTGTATATCAATCTCTTTTTATTAGCAGGTCTCTTGGCGGGCCCAATGGCTTCATCGGATATGGTCTATTGGATCTTGCTTGGAGCCGTCGTCGGTTCTATCGGCTTTGTATTTGTCGTAAAGGAAAAAGCGACTCAAAAGATGGCCTAGGGAATCACCATGTGTTAGATCTCTGAAACTAGTTTCAGAGATCTTTTTATTTTGCCCTAAAATGTGAAACTATAATCCGATTGCACGATTAATATTGTAAGCGCTTTAAAAATAGATTATAATCAATTTACAAGTACTCGAGTTGCCTTATTATCAAAGGAGAAGGAGTTATGTCAAAGATTACAAAAGATGAACTGATTGAACAAATCAAAGATGGCATCATTGTTTCTTGTCAAGCTCTCCCTCATGAACCGCTCTATACAGAAGCAGGAGGAGTCATTCCTCTCTTGGTCAAAGCGGCTGAGCAGGGTGGAGCTGTCGGAATCCGAGCCAATAGTGTCCGGGATATCAAGGAAATCAAGGAAGTGACCAAGTTGCCGATCATTGGGATTATCAAGCGTGACTACCCACCGGAAGAACCCTTTATCACGGCTACCATGAAAGAAGTCGATGAGCTGGCAGCTTTGGAAATCGCGGTTATTGCGCTTGATTGTACCAAGCGGTCGCGTCATGATGGGCTTTCGATTAGTGACTTTATCCATCAAGTCAAAGAGAAATATCCAGACCAACTCTTGATGGCTGATATTTCGACTCTGGAAGAAGGATTGACAGCTGTCGAAGCGGGAGTGGACTTTGTCGGAACGACCCTTTCGGGCTATACGGACTACAGTCCAAAGGTTGATGGTCCAGATTTTAAACTGATCCATAGTCTCTGCCAAGCAGGAGTAGATGTCATCGCAGAAGGCAAGATCCACTACCCTGATCAGGCCAAGAAAATCCATGATCTCGGGGTTCGTGGTATCGTCGTAGGTGGCGCCATTACCCGACCAAAAGAGATTACAGAGCGCTTTGTCGCAGCCTTGAAATGAGAAAACAAAACAGTAGATTGAAGGAGGAGGAGACCGAATAGAGAGTAGTCGAATCTGAAACAAGAACAAGAATAGGCGTCCTCATTGAGGATAACCCCCTGTAAGAGTAATCTTACCGCAAATTGTGAGGAGAAATCACATGAAAATGAAAAAAGTATTGTGCTCGTTGGTAGCTGGTGCAGCTCTTCTAGCACTCGCAGCTTGTGGCTCTGGCGGAGGATCAAAATCAGAATCTTCTGGTGGAAATTCTGGTAAAACAGAAATTACCTGGTGGGCATTCCCAGTCTTTACTCAAGAAAAAGCAGAAGATGGTGTCGGAACCTACGAAAAATCAATTATTGCAGCTTTTGAAAAAGCGAATCCAGATATCCACGTGAATTTGGAAACGATTGACTTCAAGTCAGGTCCTGAAAAGATCACAACTGCTATTGAAGCAGGAACTGCTCCAGATGTGCTCTTTGATGCGCCTGGACGGATCATTCAGTATGGTAAAAATGGAAAATTGGCTGATTTGAACGATCTCTTTACCGAAGATTTTGTCAAAGATGTCAATAATGAAAATATCATTCAAGCCAGCAAGGCAGGCGACACAGCTTACATGTATCCAATTAGTTCAGCACCATTCTACATGGCGATGAATAAGAAAATGCTCAAAGATGCAGGAGTGTTGGATCTTGTCAAAGAAGGCTGGACAACAGACGACTTTGAAAAAGTCTTGAAAGCCTTGAAAGACAAAGGCTACACACCAGGATCACTCTTCAGTAATGGTCAAGGTGGAGACCAAGGAACTCGTGCCTTCATTGCTAACCTTTACGGTGGTTCTGTTACAGATGAAAAAGTAACCAAGTATACAACCGATGATGCGAAATTTGTCAAAGGTTTGGAAAAAGCTTCTAAATGGATCAATGATGGCTTGATGATGAATGGTTCTCAATTCGATGGTGGAGCAGACATCCAAAACTTTGCGAATGGTCAAACTTCTTACACCATCTTGTGGGCGCCTTCACAAAACGGTATCCAAGCTAAATTGTTGGATGCAAGTAAGGTCGAAGTAGTAGAAGTGCCATTCCCATCTGACTCAGGCAAGCCAAAATTGGAATACCTTGTCAATGGATTTGCAGTCTTCAATAATAAAGATGAAAAGAAAATTGCTGCTGCTAAGAAATTTGTACAGTTCATCGCAGACGACAAAGAATGGGGTCCAAAAGATGTTGTGCGTACAGGAGCCTTCCCAGTTCGTAGTTCATTTGGTAAGTTGTACGATGACAAACGGATGGAAACCATCAGCACTTGGACAAAATACTACTCACCATACTACAACACAATCGACGGTTTTGCAGAAATGCGGACCCTATGGTTCCCAATGTTGCAATCTGTCTCAAACGGGGATGAAAAAGCAGAACCAGCTTTGAAGACCTTTACTGAAAAAGCAAACGAAACCATTACGAAAAAATAATCAGTCTATGAAGCGGACCTAAGTCTTTCATAGAAATGAGAATTTGCAGGCCCCTTCGAATCCGTATCTCTCTTTTTGGAATGGAACGAAGGGGTCTTCATTCTTTCTGGATCTTCTTTTCTTAAGTCGTAAGATATGTTTAGAAAAGAAAATAGAAAAAGAACACTAGGAGGTGCCTTACTGTGAAGGTAAACAAAATCCGAATGAGGGAGACACTCGTTTCCTACGCATTCCTAGCACCCATTTTACTCTTCTTTACGGTCTTTGTCCTAGCACCCATGATCATGGGCTTTGTGACAAGTTTCTTCAACTATTCTATGACATCCTTTAAGTTTGTCGGTTTAGAAAATTATTCCCGTATGTTTGCGGATAAGGTCTTTGTGAAGTCCTTGATCAATACCGTCATCATCGTTATCGGCTCGGTTCCGATCGTCGTATTGTTCTCCTTGTTTGTGGCTTCTCAGACCTACCATCAAAATGCTATTGCGCGTTCTTTCTATCGTTTCGTCTTCTTCCTTCCAGTTGTTACAGGGAGTGTAGCGGTAACGGTTGTGTGGAAATGGATCTATGATCCACTATCAGGGATTTTGAACTTTGTATTGAAATCTGGACATGTCATCAACCAAAACATTTCTTGGTTGGGGGATAAACACTGGGCTTTGATGGCCATCATCATTATTTTGTTGACCACTTCAGTTGGTCAACCGATCATCCTCTACATCGCAGCCATGGGGAATATTGATAATTCTCTCGTAGAAGCTGCGCGTGTGGATGGTGCGACAGAACTTCAGGTTTTCTGGAAAATCAAATGGCCAAGCTTGTTGCCAACAACTTTGTACATTGCGATCATTACGACCATTAACTCTTTCCAATGTTTCGCCTTGATCCAATTGTTGACATCTGGTGGTCCTAACTACTCAACGAGTACCCTTATGTACTACCTCTATGAAAAAGCCTTTAAACTCTCTGAATACGGTTATGCCAACACCATGGGTGTCTTCCTTGCGGTGATGATTGCCATTATCAGTTTTGCGCAATTCAAGATCCTTGGAAACGACGTAGAATACTAAAGAAAGGAGCCTCAGATGAAACCAACACAAAAGAAACCCATCACTGCCTTTACAGTGATTTCAACGATCATTTTGCTCCTTTTGACAGTCTTGTTCATTTTCCCATTTTATTGGATTTTGACAGGGGCCTTTAAATCTCAGCCAGATACCATTATGATCCCACCTCAATGGTGGCCAAAGACACCAACCATGGAAAACTTCCAACAGTTGATGGTACAAAACCCAGCCCTACAATGGTTGTGGAATAGTGTCTTCATCTCTCTAGCAACCATGCTTTTGGTGTGTATGACCTCTTCCTTGGCAGGTTATGTCTTGGCTAAGAAACGCTTCTATGGGCAACGAATTCTCTTTGCTATCTTTATCGCGGCCATGGCCCTTCCGAAACAAGTTGTCTTAGTTCCATTGGTACGGATTATTAACTTTATGGGAATCCATGATACCCTTGCAGCGGTTATTCTACCATTGGTTGGATGGCCATTCGGGGTCTTCTTGATGAAGCAATTTAGTGAAAACATCCCAACAGAACTCTTAGAATCTGCTAAGATCGATGGTTGTGGAGAGTTGCGAACTTTCTGGAGCGTTGCCTTCCCAATTGTCAAACCGGGATTTGCAGCCCTTGCCATCTTTACCTTTATCAACACCTGGAACGACTACTTTATGCAATTGGTAATGCTGACCTCTCGTCAAAACTTGACTATTTCACTAGGGGTTGCGACCATGCAGGCTGAAATGGCCACCAACTATGGCTTGATCATGGCTGGGGCAGCCCTAGCTGCAGTGCCAATCGTTACGGTCTTCCTCGTGTTCCAAAAATCCTTTACACAAGGGATTACCATGGGAGCGGTCAAAGGATAAGTCGTCTGCTTGGACAAACGATAGTTGTGTACAGATCGGTTTGCTAGGCTGAGAAGTATCGAAAGGATGAGAATATGATATTTGATGATTTAAAAAACATCACCTTTTACAAAGGAATCCACCCCAATCTGGATCAGGCCATTGACTTTCTCTATGAGCATTGGAAGGATTCTTTTGAATTGGGGAGATACGATATTGATGGGGATAAGGTCTTTCTCGTCGTTCAAGAAAATACCCTCAACAAAGCAGAAAATGATCGCTTTGAACACCACAAAAGATATGCCGATTTGCATTTATTAGTAGAAGGGCATGAGTTTTCGAGTTATGGATATCGTGTGACAGGTGAGGCTATCGCATTTGATGAAGCATCGGACATCGGTTTTGTCCATTGTCAGGAGTCTTATCCGCTTCATCTAGGCTATCATAATTTTGCGATTTTCTTTCCAAGGGAGCCTCACCAACCCAATGGCTATGCAGGGCAAGAAGATATCGTGAAAAAATATCTATTTAAAATTGCGATCGATTGATCACGTTTGAAAGGAGTGCCTATGTCATCTAAGGGGGCAGGATTGATCAAAACCGTTTTTAACACGGACAATGTAGTGATGCGTATCAGTGAGAAGGTTCTTGACTTGGTAACCGTTAATCTTTTATTTGTGCTAAGTTGTTTACCAGTTCTCACGATTGGAATTGCGAAAATTAGTTTGTATCAGACCTTATTTGCCATTAAGCACCAGCGTCGTGTTCCGGTGATTCGTAGTTATGCGAAGGCTTTTCGGGACAATTGGAAAATAGGCTTGCAACTAGGAAGTTTAGAACTGATTGTTGCAGGTATTTGTCTCTTTGATTTATTCTTATTTTGGGGGCAAACTTCCCTAGCTTTCCAAGCTTTGAAAACCATTTGTTTAGGCCTCTTTCTCTTTCTTGTGTTGATCTTATTGGCTGCTTATCCGATTGCAGCCCGCTACCAATTGGATTGGAAAGAGTGTTTGCAAAAAGCCATGATTGTGACAGGCTTACATTTTCCTTGGTTCTTTGTCATGGGAAGTGCTCTCTTTCTTCTATGTATGGCTCTTGCAAGCTCAGTTTTAGCTTTCCTATTGGGGCTTATGATCTTTTTCTTGTTCGGCTTTTCAAGCTTGGCTTTTGCACAAGTTGGATTAATGGAAAAGCTTTTCGCCCAGTACCAAGAATAAAATGAATTTATTAGTGACAAAAGGAGAAAAAATGTCTGATTTAAAAAAATATGAAGGAGTCATCCCCGCTTTTTACGCCTGCTATGATGACCAAGGAGAAATTAGCCCGGAGCGGGTTCGTGCGCTGGTAGAATATTTTATCGTGAAAGGTGTGCAGGGCTTGTATGTCAACGGATCCTCTGGCGAATGTATTTACCAGAGCGTGGCCGATCGCAAGCTGATCTTGGAAGAAGTGATGGCAGTAGCTAAAGAGAAATTGACCATCATTGCTCACGTAGCCTGCAACAACACCAAGGATAGCGTGGAATTGGCACGACATGCAGAAGAACTAGGGGTGGATGCCATTGCGGCCATTCCGCCGATCTATTTCCGCTTGCCAGAATACAGTGTGGCCCACTACTGGAATGAAATCAGTGCAGCCGCACCCAATACAGACTTTGTCATCTACAATATCCCGCAATTGGCAGGGGTCGCTTTGACACCGAGCCTTTACAAGGAAATGTTGAAAAATCCACGGGTGATTGGGGTCAAGAATTCTTCGATGCCTATTCAGGACATTCAAACCTTTGCTTCTTTAGGAGGCGACGACCACATTGTCTTTAATGGTCCAGATGAACAATTCTTAGGTGGCCGTCTCATGGGAGCGCATGCTGGGATCGGTGGTACCTATGGTGCGATGCCAGAACTCTTCTTGAAGCTCAATCAGCTGATTGCTGAGAAAGACTTAGAGACTGCGCGTGCCCTGCAGTTTGCCATCAATGACATTATCGGAGTCTTGACGTCTGCTCATGGCAATATGTATGCGGTCATCAAAGCGGTTTTGCGCATCAATGAAGGTTTGGACTTGGGATCTGTTCGCTCCCCTTTGACGCCAGTAGTAGAAGCGGATCAAGAAGTGATTCAACGTGCTGCTCAACTCATTCAGGACACAAAAGCCAGATTCCTTTGATCAAAGGAGGTCTAGATGAATCCATATGTTGTAATTGATATCGGAGGGACCAGTATCAAGTATGGTCTAGCCGATGCAAAAGGGCAACTCCTAGAGACCCATGAAATGCCAACGGAGGCCCAAAAAGGAGGACCTCACATTCTTAACACAACAAAGGAAATCGTAGCCCGTTATTTGAAGAAGCATCCCTTGGCAGGGGTTGCGATTTCTTCGGCCGGAATGGTGGATCCTGATAAGGGAGAAATCTTTTATGCTGGCCCACAAATTCCCAACTATGCAGGCACCCAATTCAAAAAGGAAATCGAAGAGACCTTTCAGATCCCTTGTGAGATTGAAAATGATGTCAACTGTGCCGGTCTCGCAGAGGTCACTACAGGCCATGCAAAAGGATCGAACAATGCTGTTTGCTTGACAATTGGGACAGGGATCGGCGGTTGCCTCTTGCTCGATGGTCAAGTCTTTCATGGCTTTAGCAATTCAGCCTGTGAGGTTGGCTATCTTCATTTGCCAGACGGTGCCTTTCAGGATCTAGCTTCAACGACGGCTTTGGTCGAGTATGTGGCAGAACATCATGGTGATCCTGTGGAACAGTGGAATGGTCGTCGGATCTTCAAGCGGGCAACGGAAGGAGATAAAATCTGTATGGCTGGAATTGATCGGATGGTGGCCTATCTTGGAAAAGGACTGGCCAATATCGTTTATGTGGTCAATCCAGAGGTCATCGTTCTTGGAGGGGGGATTATGGCTCAGGAAGCGATCCTGAAACCTAAAATCTATCAAACACTGTGTGCGGAACTCGTTCCTAGCCTAGCAGATAAGATCCGTTTGGAATTTGCCCACCATCAAAACGCCGCGGGTATGTTGGGGGCTTACTACCACTTTAGACAAAAACATGGAACATAAAACAAGTCGCGTTAGCGACTTGTTTTTGATTCATCAAAAAAAGCATGAAAGATGAAGAAAACCTGATCTTTCATGCTTTTTAAATAGGGAGACCATATTAAGATTTTCGAGAACGTTGACTAGAAAGCTTTTTGTTTTCCCAGTAGCTATTAAAGACAATTTCCTTTTGTTCTCGGCTTTTATTAAGGAAATGAGCATAGATCAAATCGACCACAATGAGGAGTGGTAAAATCGCAGAGATTCGATCGATATAGGTACTACTAGGAAGGGGTGCGGCCGGTAACACTTCTGTGAATCCTTGGTGGATAGCAGCAGGATTAGCGGTCACAAGAACCGTCTTAGCCCCTTTTTCTTTGGCATCCAAAAGACTGTCTGTAATGGAATTTGTGCTTCCTGATAATGAGAAACCGATGACTAAACAAGAGGAATCGAGAATACTGGTCGTCCATGTAAACCCATCTTGATCGGTTAGGGCTTCACAAACGACCCCCAGGCGCATAAAGCGCAATTTCATTTCTCGAGCGACTAAACCGGAACTACCAATCCCGAAGAAATAGACTCGGTCCGCTTGATCAATTAGTTCAGCTACCTGATCTAATTGGGAATCTTTTACCAGACTTTCAGTGACGTTACTGATATGGTGGTAGCGTTGCAAGACACTGAGAGTGAGTTCGTCATGCTCTTGCACCTGTTTTTGATTTTTGGTTTCTTCGTTAAAGTGATAGACAAATTCCCGATAGCCAGTGAAGCCACATTTTTGAGAGAAACGCGTTAAAGCTGCCTTTGAGACATGGAGTAACTCCGTTACACGAGAAGAGGACAGGGAGTGCTGTCGTGCTTCGGATGATAAAAAGTACTGGGCAATGTCGCGTTCCATATCCGTTAACTCAGCTTCGTGGCTGGCGATAATAGTGCGTAAATCTTGATCTTGTTTCACAGCAATCCTCCTTTCTCACGAGATGAAATAACAGGATGCTCCTATAATATATTACACATTATAACATGGGTAACCGCTTTATTCAAGTAAAAGCAAGTAAGAAATACTGAAACTAGGAACAGGATAGGAGAAAAGAAGAGAACGCTACCAATCTTGGCAGTTGGGCTTGTTGGTTGTCCACAATTTTCTGAAAATTCCCGGTTGGGCCTGAACAAACGATATGAATTGTGGTATAATTTAAGATAATTGTACTGTTGTTGGAAGAACAATAGTTGAATAAGGAGGTGTGACGATGTCGAATGCAACACTCGAGATGATGCAAGAGATCGAGCAAGCCGCTCAGGGCGTGATCGTAGGCTATGAAGCTCAAGTTGAACAAATCCGAACGGATTCACGCGATCGCCTTGCAACAGTGGCACAGCATTACGATGAGGAAACCAAGCAATTGGTCACAGAGGCAGAAAAAAACGCCCAGGAAAGACTCGTCTGTTTAACGAAAGATCTGGAAGAAACGGTTGCGCGCAATGATGCCAAGGTACAAGAGGCGATGACCGATAAACGAGCTAGGTTAGTTGAAGCCATTGTAGAAAAGGTGGTAGCAAGCTATGGCCGTTAGTCAGATGCAAAAACTGTCCCTCATCTTGCCCAAAGATGACTTGGACAGTCTCCTACTAGCGCTACAGTCTGAGGCAAAAATCCAGATTTATGACCTCAGTGAACAGGAAGAATGGCAGGCTGCCTTTGAGGCAAATACCTTGTCTCAACCCTTGACAGAGGACAATAGTCAAGCCTTGGTAGAGCTGCAAAAACGTCAAGAACAAGTTGAAAAAATGATTCAGACTCTAGAGCCCTACATGCCTGAGAAGAAGGTTCTGCAAGCTCTGAAGGAAGAACCCTTAAGCTTGTCTTTTGATGACTTGCAGGCTCACGGGATGATTCGAGACGAGGATCTTCTATTGACCAAGTTGAAACGCCAATTGCGCGTGTTAGACAAGGCTCGTCAGAAGATTGCGGATGCAAAGGGAGAGATAGAGCGCTTAGAAAAATGGCGACCGTTAGAGGTGACGCCAGCTGCCCTCGCTACTTTTCACTATGTGCATGGCTTGATCGGGACGATCCCAAATAGCGATACAGACGCTGTTCGTTCTTCCTTAAAAGCTCATCCTGAGCTGGAGTTAGAAGAAGTCTTTACGTCTGAAACCGAACACGGCTATGTCATCTTGTATCGTTCGGGAGATCGTGTAGCTGTTCAGGAGCTTCTAGAAGATCATGGGTTCAAAGAATTGGACTATGAAGAAGAGCAGGTCCCGGCCGTCTACTTGGATCGCCTAGAAGGGGAAATCAAAGAGCAAGAAGCTGTAGTTGCAGCAACCCTAGCCGAGTTGCAAAACTCCCAGAAGGAGTTGGACCAGCTCAAGTACCAGATGGATTACTTGTTGAGCTTGGGAGCTCGTGAGGAAGCCAAGGCGCTTCTTGCCAGCACGCAAAGCTTGGTAGCTCTAGAGGGTTGGATTGAAACATCCCAAGTGGCCTCATTACGAGACTTCTTGCAAGAAGGTTTTGGTTCTCGGGTCTTACTAGAGACACGCGATGTGACGGAAAAAGATTGGGATGACGTTCCGATCCAGTTGCGAAATAATGCCTTGGTAGAGCCTTTTGAATTAGTCACAGAGATGTACGCCCTACCTAAGTATTACGAGAAAGATCCGACACCGATCGTTTCTCTCTTCTACTTTGTTTTCTTTGGCATGATGGTCGCAGATATCGGTTATGGACTGTTGCTAACGGTGGCGACAGGCTTTGCCCTTAAAGCCTTCAAGCTCAAGCCTGGGACAGCGAAGAACCTTCGTTTCTTCAGTCTCCTCGGAATTTCAGTTGCCCTTTGGGGTGTGGTCTATGGCTCTTTCTTTGGATTTGAGATGCCTTTTGCCCTGATCAGTACGACCAGTAACGCCATGACCATCCTGATCCTCTCAGTGGTCTTTGGTTTTGTCACTGTCTTAGTGGGACTGTTCCTAGGGGGGATGAAAAATATTCGCCTCAAAGACTACACGGAAGCCTATAATGCTGGCTTTGCTTGGGTCTTGATCCTACTTGGTTTAATGCTTCTAGCAGTAGGCAATATCTTGCCAGGGATGAGCCTTCTAGTTCCGATTGGCAAGTGGCTGGCTATTTTGAATGCCATTGGGATCTTGATTGTTTCCATTGTCAGTGCCAAGAAGTTGTCCGGCCTAGCCTCTGGTCTCTTTAACCTCTACAATGTTAGTGGCTATGTTGGAGACTTAGTCAGCTTCACCCGTTTGATGGCCTTGGGCTTGTCTGGAGCGAGTATCGGTTCAGCCTTCAACCTCATTGTCAATCTCTTTCCACCGCTTGGACGGTTTACGGTAGGGCTTCTGCTCTTTATCGTCCTACATGCCATTAATATGTTCCTGTCCTTCTTGTCAGGATATGTGCATGGAGCCCGTTTGATCTTTGTGGAGTTCTTCGGTAAGTTCTACGAAGGAGGAGGCAAACCATTTCGTCCTCTCAAACCTTCTGAACGCTATATTAAAACAAAAAAATAAGTATTATCTTTAATAAATAGGAGTATATTCATGGAATCTTTAGCATCATATTTTTCAGCCCATGGGGGCGCCTTCTTTGCAGCATTTGGTGTGGCGATCGCCGTTGCACTTAGTGGAATGGGATCTGCCCTTGGGGTTGGTAAAACGGGTCAAGCAGCAGCAGCGCTCTTGAAAGAACAACCTGAAAAATTTGCCCAAGCCTTGATTTTGCAATTGTTGCCAGGTACACAAGGTTTGTACGGTTTCGTTATCGGGATCTTGATCTGGTTGCAAATTAAGCCAGATATGCCACTTGAAACAGGGGTTGCTTACTTCTTTACAGCTCTTCCAGTTGCGATCGTTGGTTATTTCTCAGCCAAACACCAAGGAAATGTTGCGACAGCAGGGATGCAAATCTTGGCCAAACGCCCTGAAGACATGATGAAAGGGGTTATCCTTGCGGCCATGGTTGAAACCTACGCCATCTTGGCCTTCGTTGTGTCCTTCCTATTGACCCTACGCGTCGGCTAAGAGCTAGCTTTGATGGATTCGCCTCGCGAGGCGAAAAACACAAGACGCATGCAATAGGAGAAAAAACGATATGGATGAACAAACCCAATTAAAGGATTCGATCTTGGCACAAGCCCACGAAAAAGGGCGTAAACTCTTAGAAGAGGCCAAGGAAACCATCCTAAAAGAAGAGACTGCGCAAGAAGAGCGTTTGATTCAAGATAAACTCAATCAACGCTCCGAGCAGCTCAAGCGGATTCAACGTCAATTGCAACGTGAAACCCAACAAATCGAAAATAAAAAACGCCAATCAACCCTTGTCACCAAGCAACGAGTCTTAAAGGATCTCTTTGCAGATGCTTATGAAGCGATGGTGGCTTGGCCCCTTGAAAAGGAAATGCAGTTTGTAGATGCGGTCTTAGAGCGCTATCAGGGACAAGTTGTGACCCTGACCTTTGGGGCAGTGAGCGCTGCTAAATTTGATTCAGCAGCTCTTGAGAGATTGAAGCAGACGCATCAGAATGTGACAGTTGCAGATGCAACGATCCCAGCTCAAGCAGGCTTTGTCCTGTCGGTTGAGAAGATTGATGACAACTATCTCTACCGTGATTTGGTGGATTCCATTTGGGAGCAAGAAAGCTATCAGATGGCAGCCAGCATTTTCACAGATGAAGAGAACTAGGAGGTTGCAATGAGCGAACGGACCTATTCTCAAGTCAATACAGGAATCAGCGTACGTGAGGCTAGTTTTGTCAGTCCCAGTCAGTTCGAGCAGTTGCTTGCAAGTCCCTCAAGCGAGAGTCGAGAAGGTTTGCTACAAGGGACACCTTATGCTCTGGATAGCAAGGAGATCAAGGATTTGGCAGCCCTTGAAGCCCGCCTGATGGCAGCCTTGTTGGCAGAATACCAATGGGCTTTTGAAGTGACCCCTCAGTCAGACCTGGTTAGCCTTTTTACCTTGAAGTACACCTATCATAATCTCAAGGTTTATCTAAAACACAAGGCGACAGAGCGCAAGTTGGGGCACTTATTGATCCCTATCGGTCCTTATTCTCTCGATGTGCTCGAGCATTTGGTGGCGACCTTTTCTGCGGAGCATTGCCCAGCCTTTATGGCGGAAGAAGTGGCTGCAACCTGGCAAGAATTCCAAGACTATCAGGACTTGCGGGTTCTCGAAATCGGGATGGACTTGGCTTATTTTAAACACCTGAGATACTTAGGGGACAGCCTAGATCATCCGATTCTGAAGCAGTTGGTGGACGTGACCATTGACTTTTACAATGCGATTACGGTCAAGCGGGCCTTGGATCAGCAAAAACCGCATAGCTTTATGCACCAATTACTTTCAGATGAAGGGAGCCTCAGTGCCCATCAGGTGATCGACCTGTTAGAATCCGGTCAGTGGTTGACCTGGTTTTATCAAGTCAATCCGCTGGAGTACGATCTCGCCTTAGAGACTTATGAAGAAAAGATGCGCACCGGTCAACTAAAGACCGTAGAGTTGGAGTATTTAGAAAGTTTGGTGAAATTCAGTCTTCTAGATGCTGGCCGTTTTGAAGTCGATGGACCACTCCCTCTTGTTCGTTATCTTTACGGAAAAGAGTTAGAGGTGACCAACCTTCGTTTGGTCCTCTCTGGTTTGGACAATGGTTTTCCGCTAGCAGAAATCAAAGAAAGGATGAGACCGATTTATGGACAAACAGACCTATAAGATCGCCGTTGTGGGCAATCGGGACGCCATCCTTCCTTTTCGCCTGATTGGCTTTCAAACCTATCCGGTCACAGAGCCACAAGAAGCGATCAATACCTTGCGAAAACTCAGTCGGGAAAACTTCGGGATTATTTACCTGACAGAGGATATTGCTCAGGCCATTCCAGATACAGTAGCTTTTTACGACCAGCAGCTGACACCGGCTCTGATCCTTATCCCGACCCATAGAGGGACTACAGGACTGGGCCAACAGCGGATTCGTGATAATGTCGAAAAAGCAGTAGGACAGGATATTTTATGAGAACAAATGAATTTGGTCAAGCGATTGGCGATGCACTGCCGGATTTTACACCGGGGCGTCTGCCAGCTATTGAGCGGATCGAAGGTCGCTATACCGTGATCGAGCGCCTCTCAAAAGAAAAACATGGAGCAGATCTTTATCAGGTCTACGGGCCGGACTCTCCAGCAGCTATGTGGACTTTTCTGTTCAAAGGCCCTGCCCGCAATGAGGAGGAGTGGGACCACTTATTAGATGATCTCATGACAGCCCAAGGTCGCTTTTACTATGCGATTGTAGACAAAGATTCAGGCAAGGCTTTGGGGACTTTCTCTCTCATGCGGATCGATCAAGCCAACCGGGTGATCGAAGTCGGAGCAGTGACCTACTCGCCAGCGCTCCAAAAGACACGCATGGCTACGGAAGCCCAGTATCTGTTAGCGCGCTACGTGTTTGAAGATTTAGGCTACCGCCGCTATGAGTGGAAATGCGATGCCTTAAACCAAGCATCTCGCAAAGCAGCTGAGCGCTTAGGGTTCACCTATGAAGGCTGTTTCCGTCAGGCTGTTGTTTATAAAGGTCGGACCCGTGATACAGACTGGTTGTCCATCATTGACCAAGAATGGCCAGAAATCAAACATCGACTAGAAGCTTGGTTGGATCCAAGCAATTTCGATGCCAATGGCCAACAAAAGCAATCTCTAAGAGAGATAGCAAAAAAGTAAAACAAAGAAACAAAGGATTCCCAGGAGGAATACATGACTCAAGGAAAAATTATCAAAGTTTCCGGTCCCTTGGTGGTTGCATCAGGGATGCAGGAGGCCAATATCCAAGACATTTGCCGGGTCGGCGATCTTGGTTTGATTGGCGAAATTATTGAGATGCGGCGGGACGAAGCCTCTATCCAAGTATATGAAGAAACGTCTGGAGTTGGTCCAGGAGAACCAGTGGTAACAACCGGAGCTCCCCTTTCTGTTGAATTGGGACCAGGCTTGATCTCTCAGATGTTTGACGGGATCCAACGCCCCTTGGAACGCTTCCAAGAAGTTACTGCCAGTGACTTTTTGGTTCGTGGGGTGCAAGTTCCAAATCTAGATCGGGACACCAAATGGGCCTTTGAACCAAGCGTGACAGAAGGAACAGAGGTGGTTGCAGGAGACATCGTCGGTACCGTTCAAGAGACCAATATGGTGGAGCACCGCATCATGGTGCCCTTTGGTGTGAGTGGACGTGTGACCAAGATCGCAGCAGGTTCTTACACAGTAAAAGAGCCGGTTTATGAGATCGAGCAGGCAGATGGTAGCCTCTTTACTGGTACTTTGATGCAAAAATGGCCGGTTCGTCGAGGCCGTCCCTTTGCACAAAAACTGATTCCAGTAGAGCCTTTGGTCACCGGTCAACGGGTCATCGATACCTTCTTCCCAGTGACTAAGGGTGGAGCTGCAGCTGTTCCTGGTCCTTTCGGAGCTGGAAAAACAGTTGTGCAACACCAGGTGGCCAAGTTTGCCAATGTAGACATCGTAATTTACGTTGGTTGTGGGGAACGTGGAAATGAAATGACGGACGTTCTGAATGAATTTCCAGAATTGATCGATCCAACGACTGGTCAATCCATCATGCAACGGACCGTTCTGATCGCCAACACTTCGAACATGCCAGTAGCGGCGCGTGAAGCTTCCATCTACACAGGGATTACCATCGCCGAATACTTCCGTGATATGGGCTATTCCGTTGCCATCATGGCGGACTCTACTTCTCGTTGGGCAGAAGCTCTCCGTGAAATGTCTGGTCGTCTAGAAGAAATGCCAGGGGATGAAGGCTACCCAGCCTATCTTGGTAGCCGGATCGCCGAATACTATGAACGGGCCGGTCGGGTTAAGACGCTCGGAACCACTGCGCGTGAAGGTTCGATTACCGCCATCGGTGCCGTCTCTCCTCCGGGTGGAGATATTTCAGAGCCCGTCACGCAAAATACCTTGCGGATTGTCAAGGTCTTCTGGGGACTAGATGCTCAATTGGCCCAACGTCGTCACTTCCCAGCCATCAACTGGTTGAGTTCTTATTCGCTTTACCAAGATGAAGTCGGTCGCTATATCGATCTACATGAACAAATCAGCTGGTCTGAAAAAGTGACCCGCGCTATGAATTTGCTTCAAAAGGAAAGTGAATTGCAAGAAATCGTCCGCTTGGTTGGTCTAGATTCCTTGTCTGAAAAAGACCGCTTGACCATGAATGCGGCCAAGATGATCCGTGAAGACTACCTGCAACAAAATGCCTTTGATGAGGTCGATACCTATACCTCTTTCAGCAAGCAGGTGGCCTTGTTGACCAACATTTTGACCTTTGACCAAGAAAGTCAAAAAGCACTAGAATTAGGAGCTTACTTCACAGAAATCATGGAAGGAACCGTGGCTCTTCGGGACCGCATTGCCCGGAGCAAGTTCATCCATGAGGATCAGTTGGCAACCATTCAAGCCCTGAAAGAAGAAATCGTAGAAACCCTACACCAAATCGTCGCAAAAGGAGGAGTAGACAATGAGCGTGATTAAAGAATACCGTACTGTCAGCGAAGTTGTTGGCCCCTTGATGATTGTCGATCAGGTCGAAGGGGTTCACTACAATGAACTGGTAGAAATCAAGCTTCATGATGGAACGACCCGTCAGGGACAAGTCCTCGAAGTCCAAGAAGATAAGGCCATGGTCCAGCTCTTTGAAGGATCTAGCGGGATCAACTTGGAAAAAGCCAAAGTCCGCTTTACCGGACGTCCCCTAGAACTTCCTGTGTCTGAAGACATGGTCGGACGCATCTTTAACGGGATGGGAAAACCCATCGATGGCGGTCCAGAGATTATCCCAGAGAAGTACTTGGACATTGATGGACAAGCCATCAACCCTGTTTCGCGGGACTATCCAGATGAATTTATCCAGACAGGGATCTCAGCCATTGACCATTTGAATACCTTGGTTCGGGGACAAAAACTCCCAGTCTTCTCAGGTTCTGGTCTTCCTCACAAGGAGTTGGCGGCTCAGATTGCTCGTCAAGCGACGGTTCTTAATTCTGAAGAAAACTTCGCCGTGGTCTTTGCGGCCATGGGAATTACCTTTGAAGAAGCCGAGTTCTTTATGAACGACCTTCGGGAGACAGGAGCCATTGACCGCTCTGTCCTCTTCATCAACTTAGCCAATGACCCAGCTATCGAACGGATTGCGACTCCTCGGATCGCCTTGACCGCTGCCGAATATTTGGCCTATGAAAAAGACATGCACGTCTTGGTTATCATGACAGATATGACCAACTACTGTGAAGCCCTTCGAGAAGTCTCCGCTGCCCGCCGGGAAGTTCCAGGTCGTCGGGGCTATCCAGGTTACCTTTATACTAACCTCTCAACCCTCTACGAACGTGCAGGACGCTTGGTTGGAAAGAAAGGATCTGTGACCCAAATTCCGATCCTCTCTATGCCGGAAGATGATATCACCCACCCCATCCCTGACTTGACAGGCTACATCACCGAAGGTCAGATTATTCTGTCCCGCGATCTCTACAATAGTGGTTACCGCCCACCGATCAATGTTCTTCCATCCCTTTCTCGTTTGAAGGACAAGGGTTCTGGTGAAGGCAAGACTCGGGAAGACCATGCGGCGACCATGAACCAGCTCTTTGCGGCCTATGCCCAAGGAAAACAAGCCAAAGAATTGGCCGTAGTGCTTGGGGAGTCTGCCTTGTCAGATACCGACAAGCTCTATGTTAAATTTACGGACCGCTTTGAGCAGGAATACATCAATCAAGGTTTCACTACCAATCGGACGATTGAGGAAAGTTTGGATCTCGGTTGGGAACTCTTATCCATCCTTCCAAGAACAGAGCTTAAACGGATCAAGGATGAGATGATTGACAAGTATCTGCCAAACAAAGAGGATTAGCCTATGGCACGATTAAATGTAAAACCAACTCGGATGGAGCTTAATATTCTCAAAGAGCGCCTCAAGACAGCAACCCGAGGGCACAAGTTGCTCAAGGATAAGCGGGATGAACTTATGCGCCGTTTTATTGAAGCTGTGCGTGAGAATAATCGTCTGCGCCAAAAGGTGGAGGCAGCGCTTGTGGGCAATATGCAAGATTTCGTGATGGCCAAGTCCTTAGAGAGCGACCTCATGGTGGAAGAAATCTTTGCCGTTCCTACGCGAGAAGTGATGCTCCATATCGAGGAAGAAAATGTCATGAGTGTGCGCGTGCCCAAGCTCCATGCCCGTATCGATAATCCATACGGAGATGATGAAGGGGACGTGGTTTATAGCTACCTCGCCTCCAACAGTCAAATGGATAGCACGATCCAAGAAATGGGGGATCTACTCCCAGATTTGCTCAAGTTAGCGGAAATCGAAAAAAGCTGCCAACTCATGGCAGATGAAATCGAGAAAACCCGCCGTCGAGTGAACGGACTCGAGTATGCGACCATCCCAGACCTCAAAGAGACTATCTATTATATCGAAATGAAACTCGAAGAAGCCGAACGCGCCAACCTCGTCAGAATCATGAAGGTAAAATAAGATACATCAAGATACAAAGCCGTTAAGCAACTCAAAGGAAAATAGGGAGCAGGACAGAAGCACTGTTGTATAGAATGCTTCGTTGTCCTGCCCCCACAAGGCTGATTAGGATTTTTCCGAGCTCTTAAAGTGAGAGAAAAATCCAATCAGCTACTGTGCCTTTGAAGTTAGTACTATTACAGTTTGCGTTTTTCACCCAGCTTTTCAGCCCGGCCTCAATTACTTTAAAAAAACAAGAACCTCATCGAGGAACGGCTCCTGGATGAGGCTTTTTTGCACCCTCTCACTCTTCTTCCACTACCCTATTTTTATGTTACTAGTTTGTAACAATGTGACAAGAAAGACGAAATATTACAAGAAAAATACAGTTTTGTTAAATAGACAAAAAGACCTTTTATTATTTTTAAATTGTGATAAGATAGAGTAGTAGTTCATTTGTTCAAGAAAATATTGAGCAAAAAAACAAAGAAAAAAGAGGATAAAAGATGAAATTAAAAGTTAATACGAAAGCCTTGATCGCTTCAACAGTAGCTCTTGCAGTGATTCCATTTACAAAAGCCACTGCAGAAACACTTGAAGATTGGGTAGCTCGCTCAGTAGATGAAATCAAACATGATATCCAACAAAGCGGTGAAAACCAACAAACTTATACCATCAAATATGGTGATACATTGAGTTCGATCGCAGAAGCGCTTGGAATCGATGTACATGTGTTGGCAAACTTGAACAACATCAGCAACATGGATTTGATCTACCCAGGTACTGTTTTGAAAACAACAGTAAATGATCAAAAAGAAGTAACTTCAGTTGAAATCCAAACTCCTCAAGCAGGTGCGACAGATGCAACCGTTGCAAGTGCTGACTTGACAACAAACCAAGTGACAGTTGATGACCAAACAGTAGCTGTTAACGATTTGTCTAAATCAGTAAACGAAGATAACAAAGCTGTTCCAGTTGCTCCAGCAGCGGGCACTCAAGAAGCTCCAGCGGAAGCTCCTGTAATTGCTGTCTCAGGAGCAGAAACACCAGCTCAACCAGCTGTTCCAGAAACACCAAACTACGGTGCTCCAGCTGTCAATGTTGCAATTCAAAATCAAGAAGCAGCCCCAGCAGAAGCTCCTCAATCTGCTCCAGCAACAGAAGCACTTGCTGAAACACCAGCTTCTGCTCCTGAAGCTCCAGCAGAGACAGCTCCAGCAGTAGAAACTGCTGCTACACCAGAAGTGCAGCCAGTAGCATCAACTCCAACAACTGGTAACGTTCTTCCAACTGATCCAAATCTTAAACCGCAAGCGGAAGCTTTCCGTCAAGAAATCGCGGCGAAATTTGGTATTACAAATATCGGCGGTTACCGTGAAGGGGATCCAGAAGACCATGGTCAAGGACTTGCAGTAGACGTAATGGTTCCAACAAGTTCTGAACTTGGAGATCAAGTTGCCCAATATGCAATTGACAACATGGACCGTGCAGGTATCTCATACATCATCTGGAAACAACAATTCTACATGCCAGTCGACAACATTTACGGACCAGCTAATACATGGAACCAAATGCCAGACCGTGGTGGAGATACAGCAAACCACTACGATCACGTACATATCTCATTTAACGGATAATAAAACTTCGAACTAGGACAAGTGCCTAGTTCTTTTTTTGTATACACAAAAAAGGCCGGAAGACGAATCTTCCAGCCAGACGATGGTTATAAAATATGATCGACTTTTTCCACCTGATAAAGAGCAATGGCCATGATGATGGTTAAGACCAGGAGCATAAGAATGGCAGGTGTCCAAGAGTGAAAGAGAGATTTGCTGTAGCCGAAGAGGATGGGACCAAAGGCTGCAAAGACGTAGCCACCTGTTTGGGCAAGACCGGAAAGTTGAGCTGTTTTTTCAGGTGTGCTGGATTTCATGGAGAAAGCGACCATGAGGTAAGGGAAGAGCGAACTAACGGAACTTCCAATTAGGGCATTTAATACCAACCAGTAGAAGAAGTTGCTAGTCGGGATTAAGAGCATGGCTACCCCCAGAATCCCTGCTCCGACAACAATCGTAAGCATCAAGCGTCGATTGCGATCGGATAACCGTGTCGTTAAACTTGGGATCGTTAAGGAGAATGGGAGACTGATCAGGGTGAACACGGAGGCCAGTAGTCCAGATTCAACCTTTGAAAGGCCAGCTTGAACAGCCATGGTCGGAAGCCAAGTCATACTTGTGTAGAAAAGCAGTGACTGCAAGCCTCCAAAAATCATGATAGCCCAAACATATTTATTGGTATACCACTTGCTACTAGATTCCGTAGTAGCTGTCTTTTTTAGATGGTGGTTGTAGCGAAGGTTAGGAATCCAGATGACCAAAGCAAGAGCACATAAGGCTGTCAAGATGTTGACCAAACCTTGCCAAGAAGTGGCTTTGGTGATCGGAACGGCCACAGAAGAGGCGATCGCTGTGGACATCCCCATAGAGGTGATGTAGAGAGTCGTTAGCACACCGAGTTGCTTAGGCCGATTGGCCTGAATCAAGCTTGGAAGCAGCACATTGAGAAAGGCAATACTTGCTCCAATCAAGATGGTTCCCAGATAGAGAAAGGGAAGATTGATAATCCGAATGGCAGATCCGATCGTAATCACGATCAAAACTAGGAAAAAGAGGCGCTCAATCCCCAACCTTTTAGCAAATTGAATCGCAAAA
Source organism: Streptococcus mobilis (assembly GCF_059727625.1). NCBI lineage: Bacteria > Bacillati > Bacillota > Bacilli > Lactobacillales > Streptococcaceae > Streptococcus > Streptococcus mobilis. Next base: position 52,063 of record NZ_AP041823.1, on the reverse strand, counting down.
GGTGAGAAAATGGCAAAGGTGAGAAGTGGCAAAGGTGAGAAGTGGTAAGCTAGTCAATAGTCCCAGAGAGCTCACATCTACCCCCAAACCAGCAGCGATGTCAGACAAGACCGTCGGAAGCGTAGTAAATGGTGTTCGTAAAACAATCCCAAGCATAATGATGCCCGGGATGAATAGCATAGAATGTGTTTTTTTCATAAATCCTCCTCAGACAAAAATTCCCTTCATTATAACATAGATCGAGCATAAATTGGAGTATTTGTACAAATGAAGGAGAAGGGACGTAGTTCTCACTGCCGTTCGAACTGCATCAATGTACCTAAGCTCGCTGATGTTCGCTAAGGGAATAAGGAACGTAGTTTTCGCTTTGCTCAAACTGCATCAATATCTCTAAATTCGGTTAAACTCTCTGAGTTCACCTCATTAAGTATTATAAAGACCGTAGTTCTCACTGTCGTTCGAACTGCGTCAATGTACCTAAGTTCGTCTACGTCTCTATTGGACTTGACTCACTAAGGTACGTAGAAAAAGCCACCGGTTTTGGTGGCTCTTATAGGGAGATTATTATGAAAAAGTTTAGGATTTTCTATCAAACAAAGTCAGGAGGTCTTCATTTGATGGTTTTATTATAAGGCGGTTTGCTTAAAGAAATCTTAAGAAAAGGCGCTGATTGAAAGAATCGGTCTAAAGTCTGAGATGCCTTTATTCGCTGAAGAAATCAATGCCGGTTTTGTTGAGTTCGTTGACTCGCAACATGAATTTTGTTTTGATCTGAACAAGCGGGCTTCCGAAATTTTCGAGTGCAATCAAACCTTCCAGGGCTTTTAGGACCTGCTTGGCACGGTAAACCCCTTCCTTGTCATTTAAGCCAAGGAGGGCATAGACCTGCATAAATTCTAACTGCATGGAAATACTGGTGTTTAAAATCGGTTTGCGCTTGCGAAGCTGGTTAATCGATTGAAGAAAATTCAGAGCTTCTAAGTAGAGTTCTTTTTTAATAAGATAGTTGGCTAGATTTAACAGCAAAGAGGCCAATGCATTGGCAGAGTAAGCTGAAGAACTGCTTTCAAAAAGTTCCAAGGATTCCTTTCGAATCTTAGCGACGACTTCATAGGGCAAGACAGACAAAAGAGCAATGGTAAAGTCTTGCTCAATTTCATTTTGATAGGCAAAAGGCACTTCTTGAGCGATTCGTTGAATCGAGACAGGTGCGTCTTCTAGGTGGATCTCTTTTCCCATCGCGTTATTGACATTGATTTCAAGCGAACGCAAATAGAGTTGCCAGAGTTCTTTGTTTTCCTCTGCAACAGGTGATTTTTCGTGCTTTAAGCGCTCAATAATGGACAGAAAATCCATGTTTTCTTGATTGATGTGTTTCATCAAAATGGGGCTGAAATTTTGAATGGTTAAGCCAGGATAATGGGACAAAAAGGTATCCCAATCCACCCCCATAGACAGCAAGAGGCGAGAGAAGGTCTCAATGGTTACTCCTTTTTGAGAACGCTCAAATTGGCTGAGGAACTGAGGAGAGACAATATCTGCAGCGACTTCTTTTAGAGAAAGACCGCGTGCTTCACGAATCTTACGAAATGTTGGACCAAATGGCGAAGATGAGGACATAGGGGAACTTCCTTTCAATTATCATACCATTAGTATACCTCAAAAAAGGCTGGAATTAAACTCTGAGTTTAATTTTTGACAAAAAAACTAGAAATTCTTCGATTTTTAAGAAAAATGAAACTATAGTTTACATGGCCCTTTTTTAGGAAGGGATTTTTGATAAAATAAGGTCAATTCTAGAAGATAAGCTTATAACAAAAGGAGTTTGACAATGACGACACAAGAAATTTTACAGCTATTAGATGAAAAGCGCGTGCTAACAGCCCCTGCAGCAGTTGCTTGGGATGAAGTTCAACGGCAACAAAACCGTTTAAATAAAGCAGCGAAGAGACTCAATGGGCCAATCACGGTCACACTGGCCCTCAATCTTCTTTTTGCTTTTACGATTTTTCTCTTAGAACAAAGTCACCTGATGCACGGTTTTCTACTAATGCTCGGATTGATGGGTGGGTTGATTGCGATCAAATATTTTGTATTTGTAGCCCCAGCCAAGCAAGCTCTTGCCAATGCCCGGGCTCTTTATAACCAGGAAATCAGCCAACCAGCCTACCAACAAGGGATGCAAGGTTTCCCGCAAAAATTTTACAATTACCACGACCTCTTCCGACTATATAACTTAATTGCAGAAGGCCGTGCCTCTACCTTGCCAGAAGCCTATAATCTGCTTGAAATGCAACAATTTCATGAAACGCAAGTGAATCTGCAAGAGGAGGCCAATGCCCTACAAGCCGATATCGCACGTAGCTCAAGGGTCAGTGCCGTTGCTAATGTAGTCACTGCTTACAATACTTATCGTATCCACAAAGATATGTAATGTCAAAAAGATAAAAGATGAAAAAACCTCCCGAGAGTCCAGATCAAAAATCAGAGCTCTCATGGAGGTTATTTTGTTGTCTTGTAAAAAGTAGTTCCGCAAGGCATCCATGTACTTAAGTTCGCTAACGTATTAAGGATCGTAGTTCTCACTGTCGTTCGAACTGCATCAATGTACCTAAGTTCGTCTAAGTCCCTATTGGACTTGACTCACTAAGGTACATAGAAAAAGCCACCGGTTTTGGTGGCTCTTATAGGGAGATTATTATGAAAAAGTTTAGGATTTTCTATCAAACAAAGTTAGGAGGTCTTCATTTGATGGTTTTATTATAAGGCTGATTTCTTAAAGAAAACTTAAGAAAAGACGCTGTTTATAAGAATCGGTCTTAGGTCTGATAAATTTTTACAACAGAAACTATTTAGATTTTTTTCTAAATAGAGTTGACAAACCCATCCGAAAGTACTAGAATCCATTTAGAAAGAAATCTAAATAGATTGGAGAAGATAGAGAATGAATTTTGCGCAAACATTTAAAGCTTTATCGAATCCGATAAGAAGAAGTATCTTAGAACTGCTAAAGACGGGGAAATTATCTGCTGGTGATATCGCTGGCCACTTTGATGTAGCAGGAGCGACCATTTCCCATCATTTAAGCCTCCTCAAGCAGGCAGATTTAATTCGAGAGGAAAAAGAGAAGAATTTTATCTACTATGAACTCAATACTTCTGTCTTGGAGGATTTAATGGTCTGGCTCGTTGATTTGAAAGGAGACTCTACTGATGAAAACGAATAAAAAACTATTGCTATTAACTTCTATGGTGATCCTTTTCCCCATGCTTTGGGGGCTGATGATTTGGTCGCAATTGCCTAACCAAATCCCGATTCACTTCAATTTTGCTGGCCAGGCCAATAACTTCCAATCGAAACCCCTGGTTGTGTTTGGTCTTCCTATTTTCGATCTCATGGTGCATCTGTTTATGATCTTTATGATCGGTCGCGATTCTAAGAATAGCGCTATGAATGAAAAAATGATCAGAGCGATTTACTGGTTGACCCCAATCGTTTCCTTAAGTACCTCCTATCTCATCTATAGCAAGGCGCTAGGATCTACTACCAATCCATCAGTTTTTGTTTCGGTTCTGCTAGGGCTCATCTTTGTGATCATGGGCAATTACATGCCTAAGCTAAAAGTGAACCATACGGTTGGAATCCGTCTGCCTTGGACCTTGCAGAGTGAAGATAACTGGCACAAAACCCATCGCTTGGCAGGGAAGTTGTGGGTCCTCGGAGGGTTGATCCTTCTTCTTGAAGCAGGCCTTCAATTCGCGCTTTCTTATGTTTTGGTGCTGGTCATCCTCGCTATTGTGTTTATCCCTGTGATGTACTCTTATCAATTAAGTCGGAAAAATCGTTAGTATGAAAAACAACCAGAGAAGAAGCAGTCGTGAACTGATTCTTCTCTGGTTGTTTTTCGATTTTGGATAGGAGAACAGAAAACTTGCATTCACAGCCAGAGTGATCCACCATTTAAAATTGATATATAAGACTGAAGATATGATAAAACTAACGAAGAGAGCTAACAGAATGTATATTACCATTAAGAATTACTTTTCAAAGGAGTCATTTCTCAGAGTTGTAGTATGTATGATTATTTCAATGGATATTTTTCTTCTAAGTATATTAAAAAATGTGAGAAAAAGCTATAAATATCAGTATATGGTATAATAATTTGGAGGAATTTAATTTTGGAGAAATTAGAATGAAGACATGGATGAAATTAGTCTTTCTATCATTGATAGCAGTAGTGTTGGTCGCTTGTGAAGGGTTACATATTAAAATTAAAGGGATAAAAATGACGGAAGAGTTGAAAACGGATTCTGTATGGATTGATGTCCATCATGGGGAAAAAGTTACTTTGAATCCATATGATGCAGTTACCGCTGTGTATCATTTTGATGGGAAAGGGAATGTGGTAGCTTATTTGGGACTGGATATAGATCTTGGTGAATTTAGTGGGAAGAATGACAAACAGATACTCGAAATTGCAAAAAAAGCTCATGAACGTAATTTTTATCGCCAAAAACAACAGCTCAGGGAAAGGATGGAAGTTCAATTAGAATCAATGAAGAAGGAAGGTATACAGCTATCGTGGGACGCGAAAAACTCCGCTGACGTGAGAGAAAAATTGAAACGCTTAGATGAAACAATCAAAGATGTACAAAAACAGTTTGATGCAGTCGTTGCATCAAACTATAAGGAACCAAAGGCAAGGGTAGTGAACTACACTTTTGGGACATATGATCGAGATGAGTATAGCAAAAATCAAATGCAGATGGTTTTAACATTTGCCGTACAACAGCTTGCCAAAGACTCAATGTCCTATCAAGTAGAAAAAACTCAAAAGATATTGAGAGAAGGTTTCTTCTCAAAGAGTGCAGAGGAAGTAAAAGATTCTTATTATGTGGGATTAACTGAGGCTGATTCAGAAAACGATGTTCCAGGAGATTATCATGATTTTATGATTTCTGTGAGAAAAGGTCATAGTGGTATTGACTTAAAATAGATAAGATATAAAAATCAGGTTTTCTATAGGAAGAAGATCGAATCAAAAAATATGCTGCTAATAAAATTAATGGACTGTTAGATAGATACGTAGCGTATGACTATAGTTATCAATTTGAGATAGAATATATATGGAAAAATGAAACTAAAGACTTTAAACTTTTGATTTCAGGTTCAGATAAGAGGTTCGAATATTTTAAAGTTTTCGTGAGTGATAAAAGCCCTATCTTTAGAGATTTCCTATATTATTAAATATAAAGTTGTATAATAATATATAATTTTAGTAGCGTTCATATCATTAAATGCAAATATCATGGAAAGACAATATTTTCCCAACTTAATTTTTGGAAAAAGCCAGAGCTTGAATTGAAATAGAGTGCAATATACTGCATTTGGCAAAAAGAAAAAAGTCGTTGAAATTGATTTTCAACGACTTTTTAAACTCAATTATTTAACTTCTGTAAACACAACGTGTTTGCGAAGTTTTGGTGAGTATTTCTTCAATTGAAGACGGTCTGGAGTGTTACGTTTGTTTTTAGAAGTAAGGTACAAGCGTTCACCAGATTCTTTGTGTTCAAGTGTAATATTTACGCGCATGGTATCTCCCTTCTATTATTCAGCTGATGCAGCTTTAGCGATCTTACGTCCTTTGTAGTATCCTTTAAGTGATACACGGTGTGAACGTGAGTAATCTCCAGTTGCTTCGTCAAAGTTTACAGATGGAGCTGTTACTTTGTAGTGCGTACGACGTTTGTTTTTCTTCGCTTTTGATGTGCGACGTGCAGGTACTGCCATTTCGTTTTTCTCCTTTTAAGATATAAATTCAATTAGGTTTGATTTTCATCAACTTTAACAGTATAACAAAACTTTTTTGTAAAGTAAAGTTACTTGACAAAAAAATTGAAATTTTTGGAAAAACTTGCTTCTCCCTAGTTGATCTCAAAGTTTGGATCTGCCTTTGAGCCGTCTTTTATGCTATAATGGTAAAAAATGAAACGAGAGGAATGACATGACAGAATTAGACAAACGCCATCGTAGTAGTGTCTACGACAGCATGGTAAAATCTCCCAACCGTGCCATGCTTCGCGCGACGGGAATGACCGATGAAAGCTTTGAAAAACCGATTGTCGGAGTGATTTCGACATGGGCGGAAAATACCCCTTGTAACATCCACCTTCACGATTTTGGAAAACTGGCCAAAGAAGGTGTGAAAGATGCAGGAGCTTGGCCGGTTCAATTCGGAACCATTACGGTTGCGGACGGGATTGCTATGGGGACACCAGGGATGCGCTTCTCCTTGACTTCTCGTGATATCATTGCAGACTCTATCGAAGCTGCTATGGGCGGTCACAACGTGGATGCCTTTGTAGCCATTGGGGGCTGTGACAAGAACATGCCTGGTTCGATGATTGCCATTGCCAATATGGATATCCCTGCGATCTTTGCCTACGGTGGGACCATTGCTCCAGGGAATCTCGATGGAAAAGATATCGACTTGGTTTCTGTTTTCGAAGGAATCGGGAAATGGAACCATGGTGATATGACGGCTGAAGAAGTGAAGCAACTGGAATGTAATGCTTGCCCTGGCCCTGGTGGCTGTGGGGGGATGTATACGGCCAACACCATGGCGACAGCGATTGAGGTCCTTGGGATGAGCTTACCAGGTTCCTCTTCTCACCCTGCTGAATCAGCTGATAAAAAAGCCGATATCGAAGAAGCAGGTCGTGCGGTTGTCAAGATGCTTGAACTAGGTCTTAAACCATCTGATATCTTGACCCGTGAAGCTTTTGAAGATGCGATTACAGTGACCATGGCGCTGGGTGGTTCCACCAATGCCACCCTTCACTTGCTTGCGATCGCTCACGCAGCTAACGTGGACTTGACGCTGGAAGACTTCAACGATTTCCAAGAGCGTGTGCCTCATTTGGCGGACTTGAAGCCTTCAGGAAAATATGTCTTCCAAGACCTTTACAATGTTGGTGGTGTGCCAGCCGTCATGAAATACCTTCTTAAGAATGGTTTTCTTCACGGAGATCGCATCACATGTACTGGTAAAACAGTAGCTGAGAATTTGGAAGCCTTTGCTGATTTGACACCAGGTCAAAAAGTTATCATGCCGCTTGAAAATCCTAAACGTGCCGATGGTCCATTGATCATCCTGAAAGGGAACTTGGCTCCAGAAGGGGCGGTTGCCAAAGTATCAGGTGTGAAGGTCCGTAACATCACGGGTCCTGCTAAGGTCTTTGACTCTGAAGAAGCTGCCATTGAAGCCGTTCTTTCAGACGAGATCGTGGATGGCGACGTTGTTGTTGTTCGTTTCGTAGGTCCTAAGGGTGGTCCTGGTATGCCGGAAATGCTGTCCTTATCATCCATGATTGTTGGGAAAGGACAAGGAGACAAGGTGGCTCTCTTGACAGACGGCCGCTTCTCAGGTGGTACTTATGGTCTCGTTGTCGGTCACATTGCGCCTGAAGCTCAGGTTGGTGGCCCAATCGCCTACCTCCACACTGGGGATCTGGTGACAGTTGATCAAGATACCAAAGAAATCACCATGCATGTCTCAGACGAAGAATTGGCGAAACGGAAGGCTGAAACAACCTTGCCACCACTGTATAGCCGTGGGGTTTTGGGTAAATACGCTCATATCGTGTCTTCAGCATCACGTGGTGCCGTGACCGACTTCTGGAATATGGAACAGTCTGGTAAACAGTAATTGCAAGGACGACTTTGTCCAAAGAGAGAGTGGGACAGAAATCGGCAATTCGTTAGAATTCGATTTCGTCGTCCCACCTCCGCACAGTTGAGTAGGGCTGTAAAAGCTGATGAAATCAGCGTAGTAGAGCCCACTCAACTACTGCGTCTTGCTCGACAATCCAAAAATAATTGAGAGGCTAGGACTTTTGTCCCAGCCTCTTTTTTGGCTCAAAGTCGCTATTTTTAACCCTGTCGCTGAAGCGTATGAATATTACTTTTTGGGGGATTTGAGTGTATTATCTGTCATTTTTCTTGTAAATCCGTCTATAATTTGCTATAATTGTGACTAATCGAATCAATCCTTTAATACTGTCCAGAGAGGCAGGCAAGGAGCTATGGAAATGAAAGGCCTGGGAAGACCAGCCTATATTTTGTGTATCTCCTTGTTGTGGGGGATTTTTTTGTATAGTTGAAAAGTGGTTTGATAAAAAAGAAATCGTCGATGATGGAAGTAGGGAGTGCATCCTTATGATTTGGTCATCGAAGGTAGACGTTTTTGTTCAGCCATAGCTTGTCGCATCTTAATTTTAGGAGGTTTTTACGATCGTGAATGACGTTAAATATGATGTGAATGATATGCCAAAACCTGGTTTATTGGTTGGTTTATCTTTCCAGCATTTGTTTGCCATGTTTGGGGCGACAGTGCTGGTGCCGATTTTGGTTGGGATTGATCCTGCCATTGCTTTGTTCTCATCTGGTTTGGGGACCTTGGCTCACTTGACCGTGACCAAGTATAAGATCCCTGCTTACATGGGGTCTAGTTTTGCTTATATTGCAGCGATGCAAATGCTGATGAAGTCAGATGGGATCGCGGCAGTTGCCCAGGGTGCCATGGCGGGTGGTTTGGTCTACTTGTTTGTAGCTCTGATTGTTAAGCATGCGGGTAAAGATTGGATTAATAAGGTCCTTCCACCAATCGTGGTTGGTCCCATTATCATGGTAATTGGTTTGAGTCTTGCGAAGAATGCCGTCACTGATGCGACAACCTTAAATAATAGCTACAGCGGCTATGCTCTATTGATTTCGATGGTGACCCTCTTTGCGGTTATCCTCTTTAACATGTATGGCAAGAAGATTGTCGGTGTCGTCCCAATTTTACTTGGATTAATTGTGGGCTATATTTTCTCATTGGCTCTTGGTTTGCTGACAGGACATAGTTTTGTCAATTTCTCAGAGGTAAGTGCGGCGCATTGGATTCAAGTTCCAAACTTTGACATTCCATTTGTGGATTATAGTTTTAAGCTCTATCCAAGTGCGATTTTGACCATGGCTCCGATTGCCTTTGTGACCATGACGGAACATTTTGGCCACCTCATGGTTTTAAATAGTTTGACTGAGCGTGATTACTTCAAGGATCCAGGGCTTGACCATACGCTTACTGGTGATGGCTTGGCACAGATTATTGCTGGATTCTTTGGAGCTCCTCCAGTAACTTCTTATGGGGAAAACATTGGGGTTATGGCCCTTAGTAAGGTCTACTCAGTTTACGTTATTTCAGGCGCAGCAGTGATTGCGGTTGTCATGAGCTTTATTGGGAAGCTATCAGCACTCTTGCACTCTATTCCAACTCCTGTATTGGGAGGTTTGTCTATTGCCCTCTTTGGGGTTATCGCTGCTAGTGGTTTGAAAATTTTAGTTGAACATAAGATTGATTTTGATAATAAAAAGAATCTCTTGATTGCAAGTGTGATCTTGGTATCAGGGATCGGTGGTTTGATGATTGACCTCGGTGGTCTTCAAATCACGGGTGTGGCAACGTCAACAATTCTTGGAATTGTGTTGTATCAAATCCTTCCAGAACCAAAAGCTGACGAGGCTTAGTCCATTCTGGTAGTGAAAAAGTTTGAATGGATTCAATCATTATAAAAAACGAGGAACAAACTCTGATGGCAGAGTTTGTTCCTCGTTTTTTTATGATGGATTGGACTTCCAAAGAGGCCTTCCTTCATTAGTTGACTTCATTTTTAAAAAGGTAATGTTTATTATCGTGGTGGAAGGCCAAGGGCGATGCGCCCGTATCGGCTGATTCGTGTAATTTTCCAAGCGGGTGACCAAGTCACTTCAACCTTGACATCTTCGATCCCCTCGATTTCTTTTAGGCGAGCGACGATCTCGATCGGAAGGCTCTCAGCACAGCTACAAGCCGTATCGGTAAAGGTCATAACCACCTTGCAAGTGCCGGCTTCATCTAGATGGATCTCGTAGATCAGTCCTAGGTTATAGACATCTAACTCAACATCGGTATCAAATACAAGCTCCAATTTTTCGATTAACGGCTTCTCTAGTGCCAGGGCGCGGTCATTGATTTTGATATCCTCTCTCATCGCAAGATCCTTTCAGTGTAGTATGGCTTCCATTTTCTCATAATTCGGCTGATAAGGCAAGAAGAGAAAGAGGATTTGAACGTGTCGAACGAAGGAAATTCGGTCCAGTCTCCATTTCTCTTCGAATTTGTGGTAAAATAGAGGCAAAAGTAAGACAAAGGATGAAGGCTATGAAATTACAAAAACCAAAAGGGACCCAGGATATCCTTCCTGGCGATTCAGCGAAATGGCAATATGTAGAAGGCTTTGCACGCAAGGTCTTTGCGCGATACAATTATGATGAAATCCGCACACCGATCTTCGAACATTATGAAGTCATCAGCCGTTCAGTAGGGGATACGACGGATATCGTTACCAAAGAAATGTATGATTTCTATGACAAGGGAGACCGTCATATCACGCTTCGTCCAGAAGGAACAGCTCCTGTTGTCCGCTCCTATGTAGAAAATAAACTCTTTGCGCCTGAGGTACAAAAACCAAGTAAGTTCTATTACATAGGCCCAATGTTCCGCTACGAACGTCCTCAAGCAGGTCGTTTGCGTCAATTCCACCAAATTGGGGTAGAATGCTTTGGATCGAGCAATCCTGCAACGGATGTCGAAACCATTGCCATGGCAGCGCAATTCCTGAAAGAACTAGGGATTGACAATGTGACCTTGCACTTGAACACCTTGGGAAGTCCTGCTAGTCGTCAGGCTTATCGTCAAGCCTTGATTGATTACCTCTTGCCAATGAAGGATCAATTGTCTAAGGACAGCCAACGTCGCTTAGAAGAAAATCCGCTTCGTGTCTTGGATTCAAAAGAAAAAGAAGACAAGGCGGCGGTTGAACAGGCTCCTTCCATCCTAGACTATCTTGATGAAGAAAGCCAAGCGCATTTTGATGCGGTTCGTCGGATGTTGGAAGATTTGGGGGTAGCCTATGTCATCGATACCAATATGGTGCGTGGCTTGGATTACTACAACCACACGATTTTTGAGTTCATTACAGAAATTGAAGGCAATGAATTGACAGTTTGTGCGGGTGGTCGCTATGATGGTTTGGTTGAATACTTCGGTGGCCCTGCGACAGCTGGTTTTGGATTTGGTATCGGTGTGGAACGGATCCTTCTCGTTCTTGAAAAGAAAGGCATTGAATTACCGATCGAAACAGGCCTAGATGCCTATATCGCTGTCCTAGGAGATGAGGTCAATGAAGCAGCGCTTAGCTTGGTTCAGGCCCTTCGAATCCAAGGTTTCAAGGCAGAACGTGATTACCTTGGACGCAAGCTCAAGGCACAATTTAAGTCAGCAGATGTCTTTGCGGCCAAAGCCTTGATTACCTTAGGAAGTAGTGAAGTTGAGAGCGGTCAAGTTACTGTGAAAAATAACCAAACTCGTCAAGAAGTAACGGTAGCTCTTGAAACCTTGAAGAAAGACTTCCCATCTGTTTTAGCAGAGTTGGGATTGGCTTGATCAAGTCTTGCAGACACCTGAAAAACAGATTCGCATGGGAGTAGGAGCAAAGTCGTTGCGCCTGCTCTCTTTTATCTAGCTTCTGTTTGCCGACCTTTGCCAAGATTTGGCGAAAAGCCGTTAAATTTTCTGACATTTATGATATAATGAGAAGACTACTAGTAAAGGAATGAAACAGTCATGACATTAGTTTATCAATCAACACGAGATGAAAAAAATACTGTAACAGCTAGTCAAGCCATCCTTCAAGGATTGGCGACAGATGGCGGTTTGTTTACTCCAGTCTCTTATCCTCAAGTAGAGCTGGATTTTGATACCCTCAAAGACGCTTCTTACCAAGAAGTGGCCAAGCTTGTTTTGTCAGCCTTTTTGGACGACTTTACAGCAGAAGAGTTGGACTACTGTATTTCTCATGCTTATGACAGCAAGTTTGATACCCCAGCTATTGCTCCTCTTGTCAAACTCGATGGGCAATACAATTTGGAACTCTTCCACGGCTCCACCATTGCCTTTAAAGATATGGCTTTGTCGATCTTGCCTTACTTTATGACAACAGCAGCTAAAAAGCACGGTTTGGAAAATAAAATTGTCATCTTGACGGCGACTTCTGGAGATACAGGAAAAGCTGCGATGGCAGGTTTTGCTGATGTTCCAGGAACAGAGATCATTGTCTTTTATCCAAAAGATGGTGTCAGCAAGGTGCAAGAATTGCAAATGACGACTCAAACTGGGGACAATACCCATGTCATCGCGATCGATGGAAACTTTGACGATGCCCAAACCAATGTCAAACACATGTTCAATGATGTGGCGCTTCGTGAAAAATTAGCAGCCAACAAGATGCAATTCTCATCAGCCAACTCTATGAACATTGGCCGTTTGGTGCCTCAGGTTGTCTATTACGTATACGCATATGCGCAATTGGTGAAGACAGGCCAAATCACAGCGGGAGAAAAAGTCAACTTCACCGTACCGACAGGAAACTTTGGAAATATCTTAGCAGCTTTCTATGCCAAACAAATCGGTCTTCCAGTTGGAAAATTGATCTGTGCGTCAAATGAAAACAATGTCTTGACAGACTTCTTCAAAACACATGTCTATGATAAGAAACGTGAGTTCAAGGTGACCACCAGTCCATCGATGGATATTTTGGTCTCTTCAAACTTGGAACGCTTGATTTTCCACTTGGTAGGCAATGATGCCACAAAGACCAAAGAATTGATGGAAAGCCTCGTTGCAACAGGTCAGTACCAGTTGTCCAACTTTGATGCAGACATCTTAGATTTGTTTGCGGCTGCATACGCAGATGAAGCAGAAACTGCTGCAGAGATCAAGCGGGTCTATGAAGCGTCTGATTACATCGAAGACCCTCATACAGCCGTAGCATCAGCCGTTTATCAAAAATACCGGACCCAAACAGGGGATACTGCTAAAACAGTCATTGCCTCTACAGCAAGTCCTTACAAATTCCCTGTTGTAGCAGTAGAAGCTGTGACAGGCGAGACAGGTCTAGGCGATTTCGAAGCCTTGGCTAAATTACACACCCTCTCAGGTGTTCCTGTACCACCGGCTGTAGACGGCCTTGAAACTGCACCGGTTCGCCATCGTACAAGCGTGGCAGCCAAAGACATGCAAGCAGCCGTAGAAGACTACTTGGGACTTTAATTCTCTGTATTAGAAAGATCAAAAGAGCCGTTTGGCTCTTTTCTATACGCATGAATTCATACAAAAAAATCTTAAATATCGCCCTTCCTGCCATGGGTGAAAATTTCTTACAAATGCTGATGGGCATGGTGGACTCTTATTTAGTGGCTCACCTGGGCTTGATTGCCATTTCAGGTGTTTCCGTCGCAGGGAATATCATCACGATCTATCAAGCCATCTTTTTGGCACTGGGTGCGGCAGTTGCCAGTGTAATGTCCAAAAGCTTGGGTGAAAAAAATAAAGAAACCATTGCCTACCATGCGACAGAGTCACTGAAGGTGACCTTGTTGTTGAGTGCTCTCCTAGGAGGGGCTTCGCTGTTATTTGGACGCCAGATGATTTCGCTGTTGGGGACTGAAGCTGCAGTAGCCGAAAGCGGGGGGATTTACCTTTCCTTGGTTGGCGGGACCATAGTTCTCTTAGGATTGATGACGACCTTGGGCTCCTTGGTTCGGGTGGCCAACAATCCACGTCTTCCTATGTATGTGAGCCTGTTGACCAATCTATTAAACGCTCTGTTCTCCTCTGTAGCCATTTTCCTTTTTGGTTGGGGCATTGTTGGTGCAGCTTTGGGGACAGTGCTGGCCCGTCTGGTGGGCGTCATCCTCTTGTGGCAAAAGGTCCAGCTACCCTTTGCCCCCCTTCGTTGGGGATTGGATCGTAAGCTCTTGAACTTAGCACTTCCAGCAGCCGGAGAGCGGCTGATGATGCGGGCTGGAGATGTGGTAATCATTGCGATCGTGGTTGCTTTTGGGACCGAGGCAGTCGCAGGAAATGCCATCGGAGAGACCTTGACCCAGTTCAACTACATGCCTGTATTTGGAGTGGCCACAGCGACGGTTATGCTCGTGGCACGGAGCCTGGGTGAAGGTGATCTTGAGCAGATTGCCCGCCTTCGAAAGCAGTCTTACTGCTTGTCCTTCGTGTTAATGTTACCCATTGCCTTGGGAATCTTTTTTGGGGGCACCCTTCTGACCCATCTCTACACACAAGATACAAAAGCAGTCGAAGCTAGCCTTTCGGTTGTCCTCTTTTCTTTGTTAGGAACGCCGTTTACAGCAGGAACGGTCATCTATACAGCTGTTTGGCAAGGCTTGGGAAATGGGAAACTTCCATTTTATGCAACGACGATTGGCATGTGGGTCATTCGAATTGGAGCCGGTTATCTGCTTGGAGTAACCCTTGGCTTTGGCCTTCCAGGGGTCTGGACGGGGACGCTGCTCGACAATGGCTTTCGTTGGCTATTTTTGAGTCAGCTATATAGACGAAAAGTAGGAGAGAAGAAAAAATGACAAAACGAGCCTTTATTTGGGATTTGGATGGGACCTTGCTGGATTCCTATGATGCTATTTTAGCAGGTCTTGAGGAGACCTATGCAACTTATCAGCTTCCGTTTGACCGAGCCAGCATTAAAGACTACATCTTGAAGCATTCGGTTCAAGATCTTTTAGTAGCGGTGGCGGAGGAGTATCATCTGGACGTGACTGACTTGAATCGTCGCCGAGCTGAAAGTCTAGCGGAGAAAAATGCCCAGGTCCTTCTGATGGATGGGGCGCGTGATGTCCTATCCTGGGGACAAGAAGCTGGAATTGAGCAGTTTGTCTATACCCATAAGGGAGAGAATGCCTTTGTCATCCTACGGGATTTGGGTTTGGAATCTTTTTTTACAGAGATTTTGACCAGTCAAAGTGGTTTTGCCCGCAAGCCTGACCCAGAAGCTGCTATGTATCTGATGGAGAAGTACGGGTTGGAGCCAGAAAAGACCTACTATATTGGGGATCGGAGCCTGGATATTGACTTTGCAAGAAATAGCCAGATTCAGAGTATCAATTTCTTGACGTCTGACTATGAAGGTAATCATCAGATGAACACCTTACTAGATATCCCAGGTATTTTAAACGCTGAAAAGAATCTGTAAAGAATTTGTTTTTATTTTGAAATAAAGTCGTAAGCTTTCTTTAAGAAATGTCCGTTATAATAGAAGCATAAACAAAGACCTCCTAACTTTGTTTAGAAAAATCCTAAAACTTTTCTTTTTCATAATAATCTCCCTAAGAGTCGCCCAATCAGGCGGCTTTTTTTGTGCGAAAGAATAGTGCAAGCTTTTTTTCTTGCCAGGATAGAAGAAAAAGTTTATAATTGACCTATCAATTATTGATTTATCAAAAATAATACGGAGAAGGAATATGGCAGAAATAAATGATTTACTCTACCAACTACGCTTGGCAGATCAATCAACTACACAGTTATTTGAAAAGCGCCTAGGGATTAGCTTAACGCGTTACCAAATCTTGCAGGATTTATTAGAACAAGCGCCTTGCAATCAGATCGCTGTTCAGGAACGCTTGCAGATTGATCCAGCGGCTTTAACCCGGCATTTCAAAATATTGGAAAAGGAAGGATTTGTCCATCGGAGTCGAAATCCAAAGAATCAGCGGGAAATCTTAATTCATTTGACGGATACGGCCTATAATCGTTTGGTCAAACATCCCCCTCGCCATCATGTGGCGGTGAAAGAACAGATGAGTCGGATTTTGACGGCTCAAGAACAAGAGCAATTTTCTTACCTGCTGGACAAATTAGTATCTGGCATTGAACAAATAACAGTTGAATAAAAAGGAGAATCTACGATGTCATTACTGACGATTATTTTAGCAAGTCTTGCTGCACTGGAGCATCTATATATTTTTTATTTGGAGAGCATCAGAACCACATCTGATACCACAAGTCGGGTTTTCAACATGGATAAAGAAGAACTCGCTCGCCCATCTGTGACCTCTTTATTTAAGAATCAAGGGATATACAATGCCTTGATTGGTGTCTTCCTCTTGTATGGATTGTTTGTGTCCAAAAATATTGAAGTTGTTACGATTTTCGTGCTCTTTATTATTGGAGCCGCAGCTTACGGTGCGATGACAGCCAATAAAAAGATTATCTTGACCCAAGGTGGCCCTGCTATTTTGGCCTTGTTAAGTATCCTATTTTTGGGTTAAAAAAGATGCGCCGATAGGGAACTTTGAGTTGATTGTATTAAATAAGTGTAGAAAAAAGTATAAAAAAAGACTAAAAATTTTATTGACTTTCTAAGAAAAAGGGTTATAATGGTAGCAACAGAAAAGTAATGAGTCAGCTATTTCCAGGGAGCTTGTGGGAATTGTGAACAAGCAATAGCGACTGATGAAAATTGGACTGTTATGATCAATGAATTCTAACCCATGTGAATTCGGTTAGCACCCCTTACCGTGCAACTCCTTGATAGAGGAGATAGAGATGTAGGGAAAGACCAGCTATTTTTCCCTATAAAAGAGGTGGCACCGCGGACACTACGCCCTCACACAGTTTTTGTGTGAGGGCTTTTCTATGTGCCTTAGCAAGCGAAGCGAGCTTAGGCACATAGATCCCAAAGCGCAAACAGAGCGATGGGATAACCTTAATCGCCTTAGCAAGCGAAGTAGGGTGCGGTTGAATTCATTAGAATAAAAGAGTTCTAAAAGAGAGGTTTCTGATATGAAAAAAGTTTTATCTGCTGATGTGTTGAGTCCAATTTTGGCTTATATGCGTTTGGAAGCGCCCCATAAAATGATCTTGGAGTCGATCCCTCGTGAAAAAGAGAATGCGCGTTTTTCAATTGTAGCCTATCGGCCGGTCAGTGAAGTCAAGTTTGAACATGGTGTCCTCTATTACAATGATCAAATTGTTGAAGAGGATCCTTTGGACTTTTTGAACCGCATCACGGTCAAAACGAAAACTTCAGAAGAACTTCCTTTTAACGGTGGGGCGATTGGATTTGTCGGCTATGACTTGATTGGCCTCTATGAGAACATTGGTTTCATTCCTGAAGATACGATCGGCACCCCAGATCTCCACTTTTTCTTATATGAGAGCTATGTGATTTTTGATCACAAAAAGGAAAAGGTCTATGTGGTGGAAGAGAACCTCTATAGTGGACGGAGTGAAGCAGAGCAAGCGTCGAGCTTGGAGCAAGTATTAGCACAGTTGGCAAGACCTGCAAAAGAAGAGTTTCAGGACAAGGATCTGCATGCACTTCATTTCCACAATCATTTGGAGCAAAAAGAGTTTGAGGAAATGGTGGCCCTAGCGCGGGACTATATTCGAAAAGGGGATATGTTCCAATGCGTGCTTAGTCAACGTTTTTCAGCTGATTTTTCAGGTAAACCATTGGATTATTACCGCAATTTGCGCGTGACCAACCCTTCGAATTATCTCTACTTTTATGATTTTGGGGAGTACCAAATTATCGGTGCTAGTCCAGAAAGTCTGGTGTCGGTCAAGGACCGAGTGGTGACGACCAATCCCATTGCGGGCACACGTCCCAGAGGGCTCGATGAAGAGAGTGATCGGCAATTGGCAGCTGATTTGGCAGGGGATCCAAAAGAAGTCGCAGAACACCGGATGTTGGTGGATCTAGGGCGAAACGATATTGGGCGTATCGCCCAAAATGGGTCGGTTGAAGTGACCAAATATATGGAAGTGGAGTTCTTCCGTTATGTGATGCACCTGACGAGTGTGGTCAAGGGTCAATTGCTTCCTGGACTAGCCTCCATTGAGGCTCTGAAGGCAACTCTTCCAGCGGGGACCGTTTCGGGTGCTCCCAAGATTCGAGCCATGAAGCGAATCTATGAGGCAGAAAAAGAGAAACGAGGCGTCTATGCGGGGGCTATTGGCTATCTCTCTGTGACGGGGGATCTCGATTTTGCTATTGCGATTCGAACCATGATCCTCAAAAATAAGAAGGCTTATGTGCAGGCCGGAGCAGGAATCGTTTATGATTCGATCGCTGAAAATGAATACCAAGAAACCGTCAATAAGGCAAAATCGATGACAAGGATTGGAGAAGAAGGATGATTTTATTAGTCGATAATTACGATTCATTTACTTACAATTTAGCACAGTATATCGGAAAATTTGATGAGGTCCAGGTGCTTCGAAATGATGATCCGGATTTGTACCAAGTTGCCCAAGGAGCAGATGCCTTGGTCTTTTCTCCAGGTCCAGGCTGGCCAAAGGATGCGGGCAAGATGGAGGAGATGATCCGAGATTTCACAGGGATCAAACCAATCTTGGGGATTTGCTTGGGACATCAAGCGATTGCGGAAGTTTTTGGAGGGCGCTTGGGATTGGCGCCACAGGTCATGCATGGCAAACAAAGCCAGATCCAGCTAGAAGCTCCTTCTCCGCTATACGCGGGTGTCGCAAAAGAAGTCCCAGTCATGCGCTACCATTCGCTGACGATTGAAGACATGCCAGAGGATTTTGTCATTACTTCTCGAACGACGGATGATCAAGCGATTATGGGGATTCAACACCGTAGCTTACCGATTTATGGTTTTCAATACCATCCAGAAAGTATCGGAACGCCAGATGGGCTCAAGACCATCGAAAATTTTGTCAAACTAGTCAAGGAGCGGAAGATGAAACAAGTGCTTGCAAAAGTAGCGGAAGGAATGGATCTAACTAGT
Organism: Streptococcus mobilis; assembly: GCF_059727625.1. Taxonomy (NCBI): domain Bacteria; kingdom Bacillati; phylum Bacillota; class Bacilli; order Lactobacillales; family Streptococcaceae; genus Streptococcus; species Streptococcus mobilis. Next base: position 33,352 of record NZ_AP041823.1, on the reverse strand, counting down.
GCAGAGTTAGAAGCGGCCATGGAGGAAGTTGTTGCTGGTCGTGCTTCAGAAGCGCAGGTAACGGCCCTTCTTCTAGGTCTCAAAATGAAGGGAGAAACGGTTGAAGAGCGGACGGCTATTGCAAAAGTGATGCAGGCCTATGCCGTCGCTATTCCGACTGAAGTTCAAGGAGCAATGGACAATTGTGGAACTGGGGGCGATCGTTCTTATAGTTTCAATATTTCAACAACAGCTGCCTTCGTCCTTGCTGGTGGTGGCATCAAGATGGCGAAACACGGAAATCGTTCGATCTCTTCTAAATCTGGTTCTGCGGATGTATTAGAAGCGCTAGGGATTAACCTTGATTTGGGTCCAGAAGACTTGGGACGAGTGTTTGAAAAGGCGGGGATTGTCTTCCTATTTGCCAAAAATCTGCATCCTGGCATGCGCTATATTATGCCCGCTCGCTTGGCGCTAGGGGTTCCAACGGTGATGAACTTAACCGGTCCTCTTATCAATCCGATTCCTCTAGAAACCCAGCTATTGGGAACCAGTCGTCCAGATATGCTGGAAAGTACGGCGGAGATTCTAAAGAATTTGGGTCGGAAACGCGCAGTGGTGGTGAGTGGTCCACAAGGTTTGGACGAGGCAGGCCTTGATGGGGCAACCCAGCTCGCTATTCTGGAAAATGGACAGGTTACCTTATCCAGCTTTCAACCAGAAGATATAGGAATGGAGCGCATCGAAATTGATCAAGTACGAGGTGGAGACGCCAAACGCAATGCGGAAATTTTGCTCAGTGTCTTGAAGAATGAAGCGAGTCCCTTCTTAGAGGTGACGGTCTTAAATGCAGGCCTTGGTTTTTATGCCAATGGCAAGGTAGATTCTATCAAGGAGGGGATTGCCTTGGCACGTGAAGTGATTGCCAGTGGGGCTGCCCTTGAGAAATTGAGATTATTACAGGAGTATCAAAAATGAGTCAAGAATTCTTACCAAAGATTCTAAAGGAAAAGGCGCGTGAAGTGGCTGCGATGAAAGAAGAGGAACTCCAACCTTTGCGCGAGACTTACCGCCTGTATGATTACCTAAAGAGTCATCCAGAAAAGCTTCAGGTCATTGCGGAAGTGAAAAAGGCTAGCCCGAGTCTGGGAGATATTCATGTCGATGTGGATATCGTCGCGCAGGCTAAGACTTACGAAGAAAATGGGGCCGTGATGATTTCTGTCTTGACTGATGAAGTGTTTTTCAAGGGCAGTATCGAGTATCTCCGGGAAATATCTAGTCAAGTACGTATCCCCACCCTCAACAAAGATTTTATTGTGGATGAAAAGCAAGTGATTCGGGCGCGAAACGCAGGGGCGACCGTGATCTTGTTGATTGTTGCAGCCTTATCAGAGGCTCGTCTGAAAGAACTCTTCGATTTTGCGACCCATCTTGGCCTGGAGGTCTTGGTGGAGACCCATAATCTGACAGAACTAGAGATCGCTCACCGGATTGGGGCTCAGATCATCGGGGTCAATAACCGCAACTTGGTGACCTTTGAGACAGATCTCCATACTAGCCTTGAATTGGCGACAAGCTTTGAACAAGAACCGGTCTATATCTCTGAGTCTGCTATTTTCACAGTAGCAGACGCGTGCATGCTGGCTCCTTATTTTAATGGCATTCTCGTTGGGACAGCCCTCATGAAGGCAGACAATGTGGCTGAAAAAGTAAAGGAGTTGCAGATTGACAAAGGTTAAAATTTGCGGATTGTCCACTCCAGAAGCCGTGAAGACAGCTGTTGAAGCTGGTGCGGACTACATTGGTTTTGTCTTTGCACCAAGCAAACGGCAAGTCACGCTGGAGCAAGCCCGGCAGTTGGCTACAGGCATTCCAAAGGGAGTCCAAAAAGTCGGTGTTTTTGTATCACCACAAAGAGAAGAAGTGGAGCAAGCTTGCCAAGTTGTGGGCTTGGACCTGATACAAGTGCATGGACCGATGGATGAAACCATCTTGCAAGACCTTCCCCAACAAACGATCCGCGCTGTTCAAGTGGGAAAAGACGCAGCTCTTCCTGAGACCAGTGCCGATTATCTGCTCTTTGATGCTCCTGTAGCAGGAAGTGGGCAGACTTTTGACTGGCAAAAGCTCGAAACCCAAAACTTCACAAAGCCCTTCTTTATTGCAGGAGGCTTGACGGAAGACAATGTAGCAGATGCCATTCGCTTCTTTCATCCTTATGCGGTGGATGTATCCAGTGGGGTCGAGACAAATGGAAAAAAAGATCAAGAAAAAATAAAACGATTTATAGAAAGGGTCAAGCATGGCATATAAACAACCAGATCAAAACGGATTTTACGGGCGGTTCGGGGGACGATTTGTCCCTGAAACCTTGATGACAGCAGTTTTAGAATTAGAAGAAGCCTACAGAGAAAGTCAAAAAGATCCTTCTTTTCAAGCAGAATTGGATCAGCTTCTGAAACAATATGTCGGTCGGGAAACACCGCTCTATTACGCTAAAAATCTTACCAAGTATGTCGGTGGAGCCAAGATCTTTCTTAAAAGAGAAGACCTCAACCACACAGGAGCTCATAAAATTAATAATGCCCTAGGACAGGTTTTATTGGCACACCGGATGGGCAAAAAGAAGATCATCGCAGAAACAGGGGCTGGACAGCACGGTGTTGCAACGGCAACGGCTGCTGCTTTATTTGATATGGAATGCACCATCTACATGGGGGAAGAAGATGTCAAACGCCAAGCCCTCAATGTCTTTCGGATGGAATTGTTGGGCGCCAAGGTTCAATCGGTAACAGATGGGTCACGGGTTCTCAAGGATGCGGTCAATGCTGCCCTTAGAGCCTGGGTAGCAAATGTGGAGGATACCCACTATATCATGGGGTCTGCTCTAGGGCCTCATCCATTCCCAGAGATTGTCCGTGATTTTCAAAGTGTCATCGGTCGAGAAGCCAAACGCCAATTTGCAGAGCAAAATGATGGTGCGCTACCAGATGCCGTCCTAGCCTGTGTAGGAGGAGGATCGAACGCTATTGGCCTCTTTTATCCTTTTGTTGAGGACACCTCTGTTGCCATGTATGGGGCAGAAGCTGCTGGCCTTGGGGTAGATACAGACCAGCATGCAGCAACCTTGACCAAAGGACGTCCGGGAGCCCTTCACGGTGCCTTGATGGATGTGTTACAGGATGCCTATGGACAGATTTTAGAAGCCTTCTCGATTTCAGCAGGTCTCGATTATCCAGGAATTGGGCCGGAGCATTCTTATTTTCATGAGATCAAGCGGGCAACCTATGTGCCTGTGACAGACCAAGAAGCCCTAGAAGCCTTTCAATTGCTTTCGAAAGTAGAAGGAATCATTCCAGCTCTGGAATCGAGCCATGCTATCGCCTATGCGGTGAAGTTGGCTAAGGAGATGGGGCCTGAAAAATCTATGATCGTTTGCTTATCAGGACGTGGGGACAAAGATGTGGTACAAGTCAAAGACCGCCTAGAACAAGAGAGAGGAGAGTAAGATGGGAAAGACCTTAACAGAGCATTTACAAAAGCTGAAAGACCAGCAGCAAGGGATCTTTGTTCCTTATATCATGGCAGGAGATCATGAAAAAGGCTTGGCAGGTTTGCAGGAAACCATCCAATTTTTGGAGGAGCTTGGTGTCTCAGCCATTGAAGTTGGCATTCCTTTTTCAGATCCGGTGGCAGATGGCCCTGTGATTGAAGAGGCAGGATTACGCAGTTTAGCCCATGGGACGACGACAGAGGGTCTGGTGCAAACGATCCAGCGCTTGAAGACTACTGTTCCTTTGGTCATCATGACCTATTTCAACCCCTTGTTCCAATATGGGCTCGAAAACTTCTTTAGAGCTGTAGAAGGAACAGCGGTCAAGGGAGTGATTATTCCGGATCTTCCTCATGAGCATGCGGATCTGGTAGAGCCTCTCTTAGTGGATAAAGACATCGCTTTGGTGCCGCTAGTGAGCTTAACCACAGGAATCGAGCGCCAGAAGAAATTGATCCATGATGCAGAAGGATTTATCTATGCCGTTGCTGTCAATGGAGTGACGGGGAAAGCTGGTAGCTATCGAGATGACTTGGACCATCACTTGGCCCAATTACACGAAATAGCGTCCATTCCTGTTTTAACAGGTTTTGGAGTTTCCAGCATGGAGGATGTTCACCGTTTTAACAAGGTCTCAGATGGGGTTATTGTGGGGTCCAAAATCGTTAAGGCTCTCCACCAAGGGGAGACAGACGCCATTGCTCGTTTTATTTCTCAAGCAGTGAAGGCCTAAAAGGTTCATTCCATTTATCATCAGCTTGATTCTCCTAGATCAAGCTCTTTGTCTACTATTTTAAACATTCCCCTTGTTTGTCTTTACAAACGAGGCTTTCTCGTTACAATAGAGGTAGTAACAAGAAAAGAGGAGAAGAGAATGATAAGCCTTGAAGAAATTGATCAAGTTGTCCAGTCAGGTCCTTTTGAACCAACCTGGGACTCTCTTAGCCATCAAGTCTGTCCAGATTGGTATCGAGATGCCAAATTTGGAATATTTATCCACTGGGGCGTCTACAGTGTACCTGCCTTTGGTTCGGAATGGTATTCGCGAAATATGTATATCCAAGGGAATCCTTGTTGTGACTATCATCGAGAGCATTTTGGAGATCAGGCTAGCTTTGGCTACAAGGATCTCATTCCTCTATTTACAGCCGATCGCTTTGATCCGGCATCTTGGCTGGATCTCTTTCAAAAAGCGGGAGCCCAGTATCTTTTTCCAGTTGCGGAGCACCACGATGGTTTTCAGATGTATGCCTCTACTCTCTCGCTTTATAATAGCTTAGAAATGGGGCCGAGACGAGATGTCTTAGGAGAGCTGAGGGAGGAAGCAGAAAAACGTGGCCTGCACTTCTGTACGTCCTCTCACCGGGCAGAACACCAGTTTTTCTTTTCACATGGCAAGGAATTCACTAGTGACATTCCGCAAGAAGTCCCAAGAGACAGCCTTTATTGGCCAGCCGAGCCAGAGCCCAAGGATCATTTTGATCTGACTTCCAAGCCTTATCCAAGTAAAGAATTTTTGGAAGATTGGCTGTTGCGAACCTGTGAACTGGTGCGGGACTACCAGCCAGAGCTCCTTTATTTTGACTGGTGGATCCAGCATGAGAGTTTCCGTCCCTACTTGATGCGCTTTTTGGCTTATTATTACAATCTAGCAGCACAAGAGGATCGCAAGGTGGCTGTTTGTTACAAACAGGACGCCCTCCCTTTCGGTTCAGGAATCGTTGAGATGGAGCGGGGAGGATACGGAGAGACGCAAGCCTTTCCGTGGCAAATGGATACCGCGATCGCCCGTAATTCTTGGTGCTATACCCAGGATCTAGCCTACAAGACCAGTAAGGAATTGCTACAAAATTTAGTCGATGTTGTGGCCAAAAATGGCAATCTTCTGCTCAATATTGGACCCAAGGCAGATGGCACGATCCCTGAGCAAGACCAAGACATCCTCACAGAGATCGGGGACTGGCTGGCGGTAAATGGAGAAGCCATTTATCAGAGTCGGCCTTGGCGGGTGTCATCGGACGGACCGACCGAGGCCCAGGAAGGTTCCTTCTCAGACGGGCAAGCGCCACTCTATACCAGCCAAGATTTCCGCTATACTATGCGTGATGGCTTTCTTTATGCTATCCAGCTGGAACCAAGTGGAAGGACAGAAGAGCTGACCTTGCCATCTCTCGCCTATGATCTCAAGCAACCGAGAATTCTTCATGCGCGCATTCAAAAGCTAGAGCTCCTTGGAGAAGGTCAGCTTCTTTCTTGGAGCCAAGATGAGACAGGGCTCCATCTTCAGTTACCAGCTTGTAGGAAAAAACAACCGCGTGTTTTGCGCCTCAGCTTTTAGTTTTCTTGAAGCTTTCTATAAGGAATCGTTTAGGTTTCTCTTGTATACTGTACTCATCCAATAAGAAATGAGGTACAGAAAATGAAAATCTCAGTTAATTATCCAAAACGCTTTAAGAAATTGCCACAACAAGGTTCTTGTTACGGCGAATAAACACTTCTCTTCATTTTTCATAAGAAACTCCTAAAGAAGGCTCTACCCGAAAGGGTAGAGTTTTTATGTACCAGAGACCTTGTGATTCGTGGTATAATAGGCCTATGGAAAAAAAGAATAAATTACTACTCATCGACGGGTCTTCCGTCGCTTTTCGTGCCTTTTTCGCACTCTATCATCAAATTGATCGCTTCAAAAATGCCAATGGTTTGCATACCAATGCGGTCTATGGCTTTAACCTCATGTTGAGTCATCTCTTGGAGCGCATCCAACCGACCCATGTCCTCGTTGCTTTTGATGCAGGAAAGACGACTTTTCGGACGGAGATGTATGCCGACTACAAAGGGGGCCGTGCAAAAACACCAGATGAGTTCCGCGAGCAGTTTCCTTTCATTCGTGAGCAACTGGATCATTTGGGAATCCGCCATTATGAGCTGGCCCAGTATGAAGCGGATGATATTATTGGAACACTAGATAAGATGGCAGAAACTACTTCGGTGCCATTTGATGTGACCATTGTCTCTGGGGATAAGGATTTGATCCAGCTGACAGATGACAATACGGTGGTTGAGATTTCCAAAAAAGGGGTAGCGGAGTTTGAGGAATTCACTCCGGCCTATCTGAAAGAAAAGATGGGGCTGACACCAGAGCAATTTATCGACCTCAAGGCCTTGATGGGAGATAAGTCGGATAATATCCCAGGTGTTACTAAGATCGGAGAAAAGACCGGGATCAAACTACTCCTAGAGTACGGCTCTCTTGATGGCATTTACGAGCATATCGACGAGATGAAGGCTTCTAAGATGAAGGAAAACCTCATCAACGACAAGGAGCAGGCCTATCTGTCTAAGACTCTCGCAACCATCGATACCAATGCTCCCATTGAAATTGGGCTGGACGATATCACCTATACGGGCCCTCATCTAGAAAATCTCGCCAAGTTTTATGAGGAGATGGGCTTCAAGCAACTCCGTCAGGCCTTGGATCTCAGTGGAGAAGAAGCAGCTCCTGTAGCTATTGACTATACAGAAGTCGAGCAAGTTGCTTCAGATATGCTCACGGAAGATAGTTTCTTCCATTTTGAGATTTTTGGGGACAATTACCATACGGAACCCATCATCGGTTTCGCATGGGGGACCAAGGGTCAGCTCTACGCGAGTACAGATATTGGTCTTTTACAAACACCGATTTTCAAAGAATTTCTCGAAAAAACGCCCCTCAAGGTCTATGACTTCAAGCGGGCCAAGGTCTTGCTCAGCCACTTGGGCATTACTCTTCAAAATCCGGCTTTTGACAGTCGACTGGCCAAGTATCTTTTGTCGACCGTAGAGGACAATGAAATTTCAACCATTGCGAGTCTCTATAGTCAGATTGCGCTGCCGCTGGACGAAGTCGTTTATGGCAAGGGAGCCAAAAAAGCTATCCCAGAAAAGGCGGTCCTATTAGAGCATTTGGCACGGAAAGTCGCTGTTTTACTAGACACGGAAGAGCCCATGGTAGAGCAGTTGCAGGCCCATGACCAACTAGATTTGCTCTATGATATGGAGCAACCGCTAGCAGCTGTTTTGGCCAAGATGGAAATCGCGGGGATCAAGGTAGAGCGTCAGACCCTAGAAGACATGCAGGTGGAAAACGAAGTGGTCTTGGAACGCTTGACTCAAGAAATCTACGAGCTTGCAGGAGAAGAGTTTAACATCAATTCTCCAAAACAATTGGGGGTTATTCTCTTTGAAAAATTGGGACTCCCACTTGAATATACAAAAAAGACCAAAACCGGCTATTCAACAGCCGTTGATGTCTTGGAACGCCTGGCTCCAATTGCACCGATTGTGTCTAAGATTCTTGAATACCGCCAAATTGCTAAGATCCAGTCGACCTATGTCATCGGTCTTCAAGATTGGATTTTGGAAGATGGGAAGATCCATACCCGCTATGTACAGGATTTGACGCAGACAGGCCGTTTGTCCAGTGTGGATCCCAACCTGCAAAACATTCCTGTCCGTTTGGAACAAGGTCGTCTTATTCGTAAGGCCTTTGTCCCAGAAGAGGAAAACAGTGTCTTGCTGAGTTCGGACTATTCACAAATCGAACTGCGCGTCTTGGCCCATATTTCGGGAGATGAGCATTTGATTGATGCCTTTAAACATGGGGCAGATATCCATACATCGACTGCTATGCGAGTTTTCAATATTGCAAAACCTGAAGATGTGACGCCGAACGACCGTCGCAATGCAAAAGCAGTAAACTTCGGTGTGGTTTATGGAATTTCCGACTTTGGACTGTCTAACAACCTAGGGATCAGTCGAAAAGAAGCCAAGGCTTATATTGAGACCTACTTCGAACGCTACCCTGGCATCAAGGACTATATGGAGAGAGTGGTACGGGAAGCGCGTGATAAAGGCTATGTGGAGACCCTCTTCAAGCGTCGTCGGGAGATTCCAGATATCAATTCTCGCAACTTCAATGTTCGAGGCTTTGCGGAGCGGACAGCTATCAACTCACCCATCCAAGGATCGGCAGCAGACATCTTGAAAATTGCCATGATCCACTTGGACCAAGCTCTAGAAGCAGGAGCATACAAGACCAAGATGCTTCTTCAAGTGCACGATGAAATCGTTCTGCAAGTGCCAAGTGATGAACTGGCAGCGATCAAAGAACTCGTCAAAGAGACCATGGAATCCGCTATCGAACTTGCAGTACCACTGGAAGCCGATGAAAATGAAGGCAAAACATGGTATGAAGCCAAATAAGATTAAGTTTGTTCAAAACAGAAAGAGGTAGGAAACTTTTCAGTTTCCTACCTCTTTTAATGACAAACACTTGCAATGCCTTCCGTATTGTTATACTATTTAAAGAAAGGAAACGCATACAAAAGGAGATTCTTATGGCTTATTCATTTCGCAATCCTAGTGATGGCATTATCAAACATTACCTAGAAACGAGCAAGATTATCGCTGTAGTTGGATTATCTGATCGTGAAGAGACGACCAGTCATCGTGTCAGCAAGGAAATGCAAGAGCGGGGCTATCGGATTATTCCCGTTAATCCTCGTGCAGCCGGTGGCCAAATCCTTGGAGAAACGGTGTATGCTAGCTTACAGGAGATCCCTTTCCCAGTGGATATCGTCGATGTATACCGTCGCAGTGAGTTTTTACCAGATGTGGCACGTGATTTTATTGAGACGGATGCGAAAATTTTCTGGGCACAATTGGAGCTGGAAAATCAAGAAGCAGAAGAAATCCTTCGTGGAGCTGGACGAGAAGATATCGTCATGAACCGCTGTATCAAACGAGAACACACCCGACTGATCTTAGGAGACTCCCTATACGGTTTATAAATGATAAACAATTGACATAGAAGAAAACCCCAGCTTGCTGGGGTTTTCTTCTTACTCTTATTCAGTTTCATGGCTTGGATGGCCTGTAAAATGGCGCGGCCCTTGTTTGATCTGCTTGATTTGATCATAAAAGGCAATTTGGCAGTTAATAAAGTAAGGCATGGTATAAAAGCCGATGACATCGCGCGTGAAGTAATTCAAGAAGTACCAACCAATCAAGGTTAGATCGAGCACCAAGCGATTGCTGCGGAACCCTTTCATGGTTTCACGACTTTGGCGAAGGACTCCAAAGGCTCCCTTGTAGTCGCCGTCTCGTAATTGCTCATAGAGGATCAATTCGACCAGGCTAAGACTGTAGTATTGTGGCAGGTAAAAGAAGAGGCCAATCAGGCCAAGTATGACACCAGCAGTCATCAGAGGCATTTGTTGCATGAGAGATTGAAATTCAGGACTGGAAGCACTCAGAGTGCTAGGGTTGCTCACCTTATCGTAGATCGCTAAAAATCGAATGCTGGCGTAGGTGCTGATGAGACTCCCCACATAGAGGATGAGTCCCCATAAAAAGAGGACGGCTTGCTTCAAGATCAAGGTGGCAAATACAGAGGTAAAGCGATCTTGTTTAAAGATATCTAAGACCCGTGTTCGGTGTCCGATCTTGGGATTAATCGTATCTAAATAGCTAAAAGTCGCACCAACCACTAAAATGGAGATGACAAAGGAGACGACAGAAGGAAAGAGCTGCCGCTGGATCATGTAGATACTTGCTTGCTGCAAGGTCATATCCGGTAGTAGATCGACCAGATCTTGCCCACTTAAGAGAAAGTTAGCAAGAATGGTCAACAGGACCGGAAGAGCAAAAAGGATAGCTAAGCCCGGTTGCTGGACTTGCATGGTACGTGCCCGGAGGCGAATCAGTTTAAGGTTCATAGATGACACTCTCTTCATAGTAGTACTTTTTATTATAACATAAGTCCGTGACAGAGCCGGTAAAATTTGGTACAATCGTACAGGTGCTCACAGGAAAACTGTGACAGGAATAAGAAGGCTGGGACTGTTTTTCCCAGTACGGAGGTAACCATGACAGATTCACCGATTCAATATCGATTAATCAAAAAAGAAAAGCATACAGGTGCTCGTCTGGGAGAAATTATCACCCCTCACGGGACCTTCCCAACCCCAATGTTTATGCCTGTAGGGACTCAGGCAACCGTTAAGACCCAATCGCCAGAAGAGCTCAAGGAAATGGGCTCCGGAATTATTTTGGCCAACACCTACCATCTCTGGCTTCGTCCCGGGGATGATCTAGTTGCAAAAGCAGGAGGACTGCACCAGTTCATGAACTGGGACCAGCCCATTTTGACAGATAGTGGAGGCTTCCAGGTCTATTCATTAGCGGATACCCGCAATATCACTGAAGAAGGAGTAACTTTTAAAAATCACCTCAACGGCTCGAAGATGTTCCTCTCTCCAGAAAAGGCCATCTCCATCCAAAACAATCTAGGAAGCGACATCATGATGTCCTTTGATGAATGCCCTCAGTTCTATCAACCCTATGATTATGTGAAAAAATCAATCGAACGGACCAGTCGTTGGGCAGAACGTGGCCTAAAGGCTCACCGTCGCCCTCATGATCAAGGTCTTTTCGGGATTGTCCAAGGGGCTGGATTTGAAGACTTGCGCCGTCAGTCTGCTCAAGATTTAGTCAGCATGGACTTCACAGGCTATTCCATCGGTGGCTTAGCTGTTGGGGAAAGCCATGAAGAGATGAATGCGGTGCTGGATTTCACAACTCCGCTCTTACCAGAGAACAAGCCGCGCTATCTAATGGGAGTAGGAGCTCCAGACAGTCTGATCGATGGCGTTATTCGTGGAGTGGACATGTTTGACTGTGTCTTGCCGACGCGGATTGCTCGAAATGGTACCTGTATGACTAGCCAAGGACGCCTAGTAGTGAAAAATGCGCAATTTGCAGAAGACTTTACACCGCTGGATCCTGAATGTGATTGCTACACTTGTAAGAATTACACCCGAGCTTATCTTCGTCACCTCCTCAAGGCAGATGAGACCTTCGGCATTCGCTTGACTAGCTACCACAACCTATACTTCTTGATCAACCTCATGAAGCAGGTCCGTCAAGCCATCATGGATGACAATCTCTTAGAATTCCGTGAGCATTTCGTCGAAAAATATGGCTATAACAAGTCAGGACGGAATTTCTAGGAAAAGCTAAATAGGAAGAAAAAAGACTACAGCCATCTGAGAATAATAGGAATAACTGATAGACGCAGTGGTTGATTGGTATCTTTGTTCGCTTGTTAAGCTCCAAAGATAACCTAATCAACTGTGCGGGGGCGAGACGACGAACAAATTGGATATAAATTTGTTCTGTCTCGCTCCCTTTTTCCTATATAATAGCAACTTTTTTACCACTCTATTTCTTTCGAAAACACTTTCATCAAAAAAACGAAAAAAATCTTCTCAAATCCCTTGCATTGGGCCTTTGTTTGTGTTAAACTACTATGGTGCTGTGAAAAACAGCTATTAGCTTTGATGCAAGAGGTTGCGACACGCTCGGTTGCATTGCCACGCAACGCGCGTCGGTTTTCTTGTGGAGCTAGCCTATTATCTTAAATAGACGAAAAGGAGAAAAAGATGGCAAACAAAAAAATCCGCATCCGTTTGAAAGCGTACGAACACCGTACACTCGACACAGCGGCTGCAAAAATCGTAGAATCAGCTACTCGTACAGGTGCACAAGTTGCGGGTCCAATCCCACTTCCAACTGAGCGTAGCCTTTACACAATCATTCGTGCGACTCACAAATACAAAGATTCTCGCGAACAATTCGAAATGCGTACACACAAACGTTTGATCGACATCATCAACCCAACTCAAAAAACAGTTGACGCTTTGATGAAATTGGATCTTCCAAGTGGTGTAAACGTAGAAATCAAACTTTAATCAAAAGCTTGATCCAGAGCATAAAAAACGCTCGTTAAAAACTTTTTGAATAAAAAACTATAGAAAAGGAACTATTTTCTCATGACAAAAGGAATCTTAGGGAAAAAAGTGGGAATGACTCAAATCTTCACTGAAGCTGGCGAATTGATCCCTGTAACAGTTATCGAAGCAACTCCAAACGTTGTTCTTCAAGTTAAAACTGTTGAAACAGATGGTTACAACGCTATCCAAGTTGGTTTCGATGACAAACGCGAAGTATTGAGCAACAAACCTGCTAAAGGACATGTAGCAAAAGCTAACACGGCTCCTAAGCGCTTCATTCGTGAATTCAAAAACGTTGAAGGCTTGGAAGTTGGTGCTGAAATCACAGTTGACACTTTCGAAGCTGGAGACATTGTTGATGTAACTGGTACTTCTAAAGGTAAAGGTTTCCAAGGTGTTATCAAACGCCATGGACAATCACGTGGACCTATGGCTCACGGTTCTCGTTACCACCGTCGTCCAGGTTCTATGGGACCTGTTGCACCTAACCGCGTATTCAAAGGTAAAAACCTTGCAGGACGCATGGGTGGCGATCGTGTAACAATTCAAAACCTTGAAGTTGTACAAGTTGTTCCAGAAAAGAACGTTATCCTTATCAAAGGTAACGTACCAGGTGCTAAGAAATCTCTTATCACTATCAAGTCAGCAGTTAAAGCTGGTAAATAATAAGGAAAGGGGAATACAGTCAAAATGGCAAATGTAACATTATTCGACCAAACTGGTAAACAAGCGGGCGAAGTTGTTCTTAACGATGCGATCTTTGGTATCGAACCAAACCAAGCAGTTGTATTTGATGTGATCATCAGCCAACGTGCTAGCCTTCGTCAAGGGACTCACGCAGTTAAAAACCGTTCAGCCGTTTCAGGTGGCGGACGCAAACCATGGCGTCAAAAAGGAACTGGACGTGCTCGTCAAGGTTCTATCCGCTCTCCACAATGGCGTGGTGGTGGAATCGTCTTCGGACCAACTCCACGTAACTATGCGTACAAACTTCCTCAAAAAGTTCGTCGCCTTGCACTTAAATCTGTTTACTCAGAAAAAGTTGCTGAAAACAAATTTGTAGCCGTTGATTCTCTTGAATTTACAGCTCCAAAAACTGCTGAATTTGCAAAAGTTCTTGCAGCTTTGAGCATCGATTCTAAAGTCCTTGTTATTCTTGAAGAAGGAAATGAATTCGCAGCTCTTTCAGCTCGTAACCTTCCAAACGTGAAAGTTGCGACTGCTACAACTGCAAGTGTTCTTGACATCGCAAATAGTGACAAACTTCTTGTTACTCAAGCAGCTATCTCTAAAATCGAGGAGGTTCTTGCATAATGAATTTGTATGATGTTATCAAAAAACCTGTTATCACTGAAAAGTCAATGGCTCAACTTGAAGCAGGCAAATATGTATTCGAAGTTGACACTCGCGCTCACAAACTTTTGATCAAACAAGCTGTTGAAGCAGCGTTTGAAGGTGTAAAAGTTGCGAATGTGAACACTGTAAACGTAAAACCTAAAGCAAAACGCGTTGGACGTTACACTGGTTTTACTTCAAAAACTAAAAAAGCTATCATCACGCTTGCAGCTGATTCTAAAGCAATCGAGTTGTTTGCTACTGAAGCTGAATAATCTAAGGAGGAAATATCGTGGGAATTCGTGTTTATAAACCAACAACAAACGGTCGCCGTAATATGACTTCTTTGGATTTCGCTGAAATCACAACAAACACACCTGAGAAAACTTTGCTTGTTTCTCTTAAAAACAAAGCAGGTCGTAACAATAACGGTCGTATCACTGTTCGTCACCAAGGTGGTGGACACAAACGTCATTACCGTTTGATCGATTTCAAACGTAACAAAGATGGAGTTGAAGCAGTCGTTAAAACGATCGAATACGATCCAAACCGCTCAGCTAACATCGCGCTTGTACACTACACTGACGGTGTGAAAGCTTACATCATTGCCCCTAAAGGTCTTGAAGTAGGTCAACGTATCGTATCAGGACCAGAAGCGGATATCAAAGTCGGAAACGCTCTTCCACTTGCTAACATCCCAGTTGGTACTTTGATCCACAACATCGAATTGAAACCTGGTAAAGGTGGAGAATTGGTACGTGCTGCTGGAGCTTCTGCTCAAGTATTGGGTTCTGAAGGTAAATATGTACTTGTTCGTCTTCAATCAGGCGAAGTTCGTATGATTCTTGGAACTTGCCGTGCTACAGTTGGTGTTGTCGGAAACGAACAACATGGACTTGTTAACCTTGGTAAAGCGGGACGTAACCGCTGGAAAGGTGTTCGCCCTACAGTTCGTGGTTCTGTAATGAACCCTAATGATCACCCACACGGTGGTGGTGAAGGTAAAGCACCAGTTGGACGTAAAGCGCCATCTACTCCTTGGGGTAAACCTGCGCTTGGTCTTAAAACTCGTAACAAGAAAGCGAAATCTGACAAACTTATCGTTCGTCGTCGCAACCAAAAATAATCATAAGCAACTAGCTTACACTTTCCGCCAGCTCGGTAGCGCTGCCTAGCAGCGCAAGCCGCTGTGGTACTAAATTTTAAAGGAGAAAATTACAAAATGGGACGTAGTCTTAAAAAAGGACCTTTCGTCGATGAGCATTTGATGAAAAAAGTTGAAGCTCAAGCAAACGACGAAAAGAAAAAAGTAATTAAAACTTGGTCACGTCGTTCAACGATCTTCCCAAGTTTCATCGGATATACTATCGCAGTTTATGATGGACGTAAACATGTACCTGTTTACATCCAAGAAGACATGGTAGGTCACAAGCTTGGTGAATTTGCACCAACTCGTACTTACAAAGGTCACGCGGCAGACGACAAGAAGACACGTAGAAAATAAGGAGAACATAAATGGCAGAAATTACTTCAGCTAAAGCAATGGCTCGTACAGTGCGTGTTTCACCTCGTAAATCACGTCTTGTTCTTGACAACATCCGTGGTAAAAGCGTAGCCGATGCCATCGCTATTTTGACATTCACACCAAACAAAGCTGCAGGGATCATCCTTAAAGTGTTGAACTCAGCAGTAGCAAACGCTGAAAACAACTTTGGTTTGGAAAAAGCTAACTTGGTAGTATCTGAAGCATTCGCAAACGAAGGACCAACAATGAAACGTTTCCGTCCACGTGCGAAAGGTTCAGCTTCACCAATCAACAAACGTACAGCTCACATCACAGTAGCTGTTGCAGAAAAATAAGGAGGTAAACTCGTGGGTCAAAAAGTACATCCAATTGGTATGCGTGTTGGTATCATCCGTGATTGGGATGCCAAATGGTATGCTGAAAAAGAATACGCGGATTACCTTCATGAAGATCTTGCAATCCGTAAATTCATTCAAAAAGAATTGGCTGACGCAGCCGTTTCAACTATTGAAATCGAACGCGCAGTAAACAAAGTTAACGTTTCTCTTCACACTGCTAAACCAGGTATGGTTATTGGTAAAGGTGGAGCAAACGTTGATGCACTTCGTGCAGCTCTTAACAAATTGACTGGTAAACAAGTACACATCAACATCATTGAGATCAAACGTCCTGACTTGGATGCTCACCTTGTTGGTGAAGGAATCGCTCGTCAATTGGAACAACGTGTTGCTTTCCGTCGTGCACAAAAACAAGCGATCCAACGTGCTATGCGTGCTGGAGCTAAAGGAATCAAAACTCAAGTATCAGGTCGTTTGAACGGTGCAGATATTGCCCGTGCAGAAGGATACTCTGAAGGAACTGTTCCACTCCACACACTTCGCGCTGATATCGATTACGCTTGGGAAGAAGCAGACACTACTTACGGTAAACTTGGTGTTAAAGTATGGATCTACCGTGGTGAAGTTCTTCCAGCTCGTAAAGACGCTAAAGGAGGTAAATAACCAATGTTAGTACCTAAACGTGTAAAACACCGTCGCGAATTCCGTGGTAAAATGCGCGGTGAAGCAAAAGGTGGAAAAGAAGTAGCATTCGGTGAATACGGTCTTCAAGCTACAACTAGCCACTGGATCACAAACCGTCAAATCGAAGCTGCTCGTATCGCCATGACTCGTTACATGAAACGTGGTGGTAAAGTTTGGATTAAGATTTTCCCACACAAATCATACACCGCTAAAGCTATCGGGGTACGTATGGGATCTGGTAAAGGGGCTCCTGAAGGTTGGGTAGCACCAGTTAAACGTGGTAAAGTGATGTTCGAAATCGCTGGTGTATCTGAAGAGATCGCACGCGAAGCGCTTCGTCTTGCTAGCCACAAATTGCCAGTTAAAACTAAATTTGTGAAACGTGAAGCAGAATAAGGAGAGGTCATGAAACTTACAGAAGTAAAAGAATTTGTTAAAGAACTTCGTGGTCTTTCTCAAGAAGAACTCGCGAAGCGTGAAAATGAATTGAAGAAAGAATTGTTTGAACTTCGTTTCCAAGCGGCTGCTGGTCAATTGGAACAAACTGGACGTTTGAAAGAAGTGAAAAAACAAATCGCTCGTATCAAAACTGTTCAATCAGAAGCTAAATAATAGACTAGGGAAGGAGAATTTCAATGGAACGCAATAATCGTAAAGTTCTTGTTGGACGTGTTGTGTCTGACAAAATGGACAAAACAATCACAGTTGTAGTTGAAACTAAACGTAACCACCCAGTCTATGGTAAACGTATCAACTATTCTAAAAAATACAAAGCTCATGATGAAAACAATGTTGCTAAAGAAGGCGATATCGTTCGTATCATGGAAACTCGTCCGCTTTCAGCTACAAAACGCTTCCGTCTTGTAGAAGTCGTTGAAGAAGCGGTCATCATCTAATCATACCTGAAAGGAGAAAACGTAAATGATTCAAACAGAAACTCGTTTGAAAGTCGCTGATAACAGTGGCGCACGCGAAATCTTGACAATCAAAGTTCTTGGTGGTTCAAAACGTAAATTCGCGAGCATCGGTGATGTAATCGTTGCATCAGTAAAACAAGCTACTCCTGGTGGTGCGGTTAAGAAAGGTGACGTTGTAAAAGCTGTTATCGTTCGTACTAAATCAGGTGCTCGTCGTAAAGATGGTTCATACATCAAATTCGACGAAAATGCAGCAGTAATCATCCGTGACGACAAAACTCCTCGCGGAACTCGTATCTTCGGCCCAGTTGCACGTGAATTGCGTGACGGTGGTTTCATGAAGATCGTGTCACTTGCTCCAGAAGTACTTTAATCAATAAAAAAACAAACACAGTCCCCTGGCATAGCCAGGGTGCCCATCGGGCGTAAGAATAAAAGGAGAATAAAATGTTTGTAAAAAAAGGCGACAAAGTTCGCGTTATCGCTGGTAAAGACAAAGGCGTAGAAGCTGTTGTTCTTACTGCTCTTCCAAAAGTAAATAAAGTTGTTGTAGAAGGTGTAAACATCATCAAGAAACACCAACGTCCAAATAACGAAAACCCTCAAGGTGCGATCGTTGAAAAAGAAGCTCCAATCCATGCTTCTAACGTTCAAGTTTTGGACAAAAACGGTGTTGCTGGACGCGTTGGCTACAAATTTGTAGACGGCAAAAAAGTTCGCTACAACAAAAAATCAGGCGAAGTGCTTGACTAATCACGAAGGAAAGGAGAAGTATAATGGCTAATCGTTTAAAAGAAAAATACCTTAATGAAGTAGTACCATCATTGACTGAACAGTTCAACTATTCATCAGTTATGGCTGTGCCAAAAGTTGATAAAATCGTTTTGAACATAGGTGTTGGTGATGCAGTATCAAATGCTAAAAACCTTGAAAAAGCTGCTGAAGAGCTTGCTTTGATCTCAGGTCAAAAACCATTGATCACTAAGGCTAAAAAATCAATCGCCGGCTTCCGTCTTCGTGAAGGTGTTGCGATCGGTGCAAAAGTTACCCTTCGTGGTGAACGTATGTACGAATTCTTGGATAAATTGGTAACAGTTTCACTTCCACGTGTACGTGACTTCCATGGTGTTCCAACTAAATCATTTGATGGACGCGGAAACTACACACTTGGTGTGAAAGAACAATTGATCTTCCCAGAAATCAACTTTGATGATGTTGATAAAACTCGTGGTTTGGATATCGTAATCGTAACTACAGCGAACACAGACGAAGAATCACGTGCATTGCTTACTGGCCTCGGAATGCCGTTTGCAAAATAATATAGGAGGTAAAACTAATGGCTAAAAAATCTATGATTGCTAAGAACAAACGCCCAGCGAAGTTCTCTACTCAAGCATACACTCGCTGTGAACGTTGTGGACGTCCACACTCAGTTTACCGCAAGTTTAAACTTTGCCGTGTTTGCTTCCGTGAATTGGCATACAAAGGTCAAATCCCAGGTGTTACAAAAGCATCTTGGTAATTTAAGATATCAAGGGCGTTAAAACTCCAAGTGAAAATAGGAAACTTGACGAAGAAACTTTAGTTTCTAGGAAAGTTTATCTTTTTCACACAGAGTTTAGCCCGGGTTCAGTTGGGCTTGCCGATTTGAACACGAGCTACAGCTTTGGCAAAAAAGACCAATTTTCTTTGGAGCATCGCTCCTGCATCAAATTGCCTATTTTTGCTCTCGCTGTTACGCTCTCTGTATCATGTATTAACTAGCAAGTGCAACTTGCAAACTACTAGTAAGAGGAGAAATTATAATGGTTATGACTGACCCAATCGCAGACTTCCTTACACGTATTCGTAACGCTAACCAAGCAAAACACGAAGTACTTGAAGTACCTGCATCAAACATCAAAAAAGGGATTGCTGAAATCCTTAAACGCGAAGGTTTTGTAAAAAACGTTGAATTCATCGAAGATGACAAACAAGGCATCATCCGTGTATTCTTGAAATACGGACAAAACGGTGAAAAAGTTATCACAAACTTGAAACGTGTATCTAAACCAGGTTTGCGTGTTTACAAAAAACGTGAAGATCTTCCAAAAGTTCTTAACGGACTTGGAATTGCTATCCTTTCAACTTCTGAAGGTTTGCTTACTGATAAAGAAGCACGCCAAAAGAACGTTGGTGGAGAAGTTATCGCTTACGTTTGGTAATTAATGATGTGAGAGCGTTAAAAGAATGTAGTGAAAATAGGAAGTTTGTAGTAGGAGCGATGCTCCAAGACAAACTTATCTTTATCACCAAATTCTTAGCTCGAACTCAAATCAAGATGCACAGTTCTTAGAGCGTGTTCAGTTCAGCTCTTGAACTAAATAAGTATCTTAAACCCCGTGAAAACTGGCCTTCAAAGGTCTGACAATTTAACAGGAGAATATAAAACATGTCACGTATTGGTAATAAAGTTATCGTGTTGCCTGCTGGTGTTGAACTCACTAACAATGACAACGTTGTAACTGTAAAAGGACCTAAAGGAGAACTTACTCGTACGTTCTCAAAAGATATTGAAATCCGTGTGGAAGGTGCTGAAGTAACGCTTCACCGTCCAAACGATTCAAAAGAAATGAAAACAATCCACGGAACAACTCGTGCCCTTTTGAACAACATGGTTACTGGTGTATCAGAAGGATTCAAGAAAGAACTTGAAATGCGCGGGGTTGGATACCGTGCACAACTTCAAGGATCAAAACTTGTTTTGGCTGTTGGTAAATCACACCCAGACGAAGTTGAAGCTCCAGAAGGAATTACTTTTGAACTTCCAAACCCAACAACAATCGTTGTTAGCGGAATTTCAAAAGAAGTAGTTGGTCAAACAGCTGCTTACGTACGTAGCCTTCGTTCACCTGAACCATACAAAGGTAAAGGGATCCGTTATGTTGGTGAATACGTTCGCCGCAAAGAAGGTAAAACAGGTAAATAATGTAGTTTGGTTGTTCTTCAACCAAACTTCATCTTACCAACTCAGTGCTTAGCACATGATTTTAAAATTAAGAGGTGAAAATTGTGATTTCGAAACCAGATAAAAACAAAATCCGTCAAAAACGCCACCGTCGCGTTCGCGGAAAACTCTCTGGAACTGCTGATCGCCCACGTTTGAACGTATTCCGTTCTAATACAGGCATCTACGCTCAAGTAATTGATGACGTAGCGGGTGTAACGCTCGCAAGCGCTTCAACTCTTGACAAAGAAGTTTCAAAAGGAACTAAAACTGAACAAGCCGTTGTTGTCGGCAAACTTGTTGCTGAACGTGCAGTTGCTAAAGGTATTTCTGAAGTGGTGTTCGACCGCGGTGGATATCTATATCACGGACGTGTTAAAGCTTTGGCTGATGCAGCTCGTGAAAACGGATTGAAATTCTAATAGGAGGACACTAGAAAATGGCATTTAAAGATAATGCAGTTGAACTTGAAGAACGCGTAGTTGCCATCAACCGTGTTACAAAAGTTGTTAAAGGTGGACGTCGTCTTCGTTTTGCAGCTCTTGTAGTTGTTGGTGACCGTAATGGCCGTGTTGGATTTGGTACTGGTAAAGCTCAAGAAGTTCCAGAAGCAATCCGTAAGGCTGTTGAAGATGCTAAGAAAAACTTGATCGAAGTTCCTATGGTTGGAACAACAATTCCACACGAAGTAACATCAGTATTTGGTGGAGCTCGTGTATTGTTGAAACCAGCTATCGAAGGGGCTGGGGTTGCTGCAGGTGGTGCAGTTCGTGCCGTTGTCGAATTGGCAGGTATTGCAGATGTTACATCTAAATCACTTGGATCAAACACTCCAATCAACATCGTTCGTGCAACTGTTAACGGTTTGGCACAATTGAAACGCGCTGATGAAGTTGCTGCCCTTCGTGGTATTTCAGTTTCTGACTTGGCTTAAGAAAGGAGATTCAAATGGCTCAAATTAAAATTACTTTGACTAAGTCTCCAATCGGACGCATCCCGTCACAACGTAAAACTGTTGTAGCACTTGGACTTGGCAAATTGAATAGCTCTGTTATCAAAGAAGATAACCCAGCAGTACGTGGTATGATCACTGCTGTATCTCACTTGGTAACTGTTGAAGAAGTAAAATAATCTATTTAAAATAGAAACAAAGTTTTCAGGGGTATGAGAAGTTCTCATCCCCTAAAACTAAATATAAGTATAGGCGAGTTTGTAGTTAGGACACCTTTTCCTGATTACATGCGTTAGCAATTTACAAAAGAGGAGAAAATAAATAATGAAACTTCATGAATTACAACCTGCTACAGGTTCACGTAAAGTCCGCAACCGTGTTGGTCGTGGTACTTCATCTGGTAATGGTAAAACTTCTGGCCGTGGTCAAAAAGGTCAAAAAGCTCGTAGCGGTGGCGGTGTACGTCTTGGTTTTGAAGGTGGACAAACTCCATTGTTCCGTCGTCTTCCAAAACGTGGATTTACAAACATCAACGCTAAAGAATATGCTATTGTGAACCTTGATCAATTGAACGCCTTTGAAGATGGTGCTGAAGTAACTCCAGTAGTACTTGTAGAATCAGGAATTGTAAAAGCTGAAAAATCAGGTATCAAAATTCTTGGTAACGGAGAATTGACTAAGAAGTTGACTGTTAAAGCAGCTAAATTCTCTAAATCAGCTGAAGAAGCTATCACTGCTAAAGGTGGTTCAGTTGAAGTCATCTAAGTGAGGTGACCTATGTTTTTTAAATTATTAAAAGATGCATTTAAGGTAAAACAAGTTCGGTCGAAGATTTTGTTTACGATCTTCATCATTCTTGTTTTCCGCATTGGAACCACGATTACAGTACCTGGTGTAAATGCGAAAATTCTGAACAACCTTCAAGATGTGTCCTTCTTGAACATGCTCAGTTTAGTATCTGGGAATGCTATGAGGAACTTCTCAGTTTTCGCATTAGGGGTTAGCCCATACATCACAGCTTCGATCGTCGTGCAACTTTTGCAAATGGATCTGTTACCTAAGTTTGTTGAATGGGGCAAACAAGGAGAAGTTGGTCGAAGAAAGCTCAACCAAGCAACACGCTATATTTCTTTGGTTCTAGCTTTTGTTCAATCCATTGGGATTACAGCGACCTTCCACACCTTGTCTCAGGCAAAATTAGTTGCAACTCCTAATACCAAGACCTATCTGTTAATCGGTGCAATTCTGACGACCGGTTCCATGATTGTGACTTGGCTTGGAGAACAAATCACAGATAAAGGATACGGAAATGGTGTTTCAATGATTATCTTTGCGGGAATTGTGTCATCGATTCCTGAGATGATTAAAGAAATCTATGAAAATGCATTTGTGAACGTACGTTCTGGTCAAATGACCAATTCTCTTATTTTTGTTGGGGTATTAATCCTTGCTGTCTTGGTTATTGTTTACTTTACAACCTTTGTAGAGCAAGCACAATACAAGATTCCAATCCAATATACTAAGATTGCGCAAGGAGCTCCATCAAGTTCTTACCTTCCTTTAAAAGTGAACCCAGCAGGGGTTATTCCTGTCATCTTCGCTAGTTCGATTACAGCAGCGCCTGCTGCGATTTTCCAAGTGATTAGCGCTATGGGTTACAATGCAGGATGGGTGAAAACAGCTCAAGCCATGTTGGCTACAAACACACCAACTGGTGTGGCAATGTATGCCTTATTGATCATTCTCTTCACCTTCTTCTACACGTTTGTTCAGATCAATCCTGAAAAAACGGCAGAAAACCTTCAAAAGAGTGGTGCCTATATCCCAGGCGTCCGCCCTGGTAAGGGGACAGAAGAGTTTATGTCTCGCTTGCTACGTCGTTTAGCAAGCGTCGGATCAGTATTCCTTGGCTTTATTACCATCATTCCAATCCTGGCTCGAGATTTATTTGGTTTGACAGACGCAGTTGCTCTTGGAGGAACTAGTTTGTTAATCATTATTTCAACAGGTATTGAGGGAATGAAACAATTAGAAGGCTACTTATTAAAACGTAAGTATGTCGGATTTATGGACACAACAACAGAATAGAATAAGGTTGACTTTGTCAGCCTTCTATTTTGTTTTTAAATGGAAATAGGAATTCGCTCCTGCTTCCATTTAAAAACAAAATAAGGAGAATTCATCATGAATCTTTTAATTATGGGATTGCCTGGAGCAGGTAAGGGGACCCAAGCAGCGAAAATCGTGGAAGAGTTTCACGTAGCGCATATCTCTACCGGTGATATGTTCCGCGCAGCAATGGCTAACCAAACTGAAATGGGTGTATTGGCAAAATCATTCATCGACAAAGGTGAATTGGTGCCCGATGATGTGACAAATGGGATTGTAAAAGAACGTTTGGCTCAAGACGACATTAAGGAAAAAGGATTCCTTTTGGACGGTTTTCCTCGCACGATTGAACAAGCTCATGCCTTGGATCAAATCTTGGTAGACCTTGGTTTGGAGCTTGAAGGAGTGATCAACATTGAAGTGGATCCATCATGTCTCCTCGAGCGCTTGAGTGGTCGCATCATCCATCGTGAAACAGGTGAAACCTTCCATAAAGTATTCAACCCACCAGCTGACTACAAGGAAGAAGACTATTACCAACGTGAAGATGACAAACCAGAAACAGTGAAACGCCGTCTGGATGTGAATATTGCTCAAGGTGAGCCAATTCTTGCTCATTACCGTGCAAAAGGATTGGTCCATGATATTGAAGGAAATCAAGACATCAACGACGTCTTCAAAGATATCCAAAAGGTCTTGGAGAATTTAAAATAAAAACGTTTTAGTCACTTGCAATATTTGACGACAAGTGATACAATTAGTTAGTCTGACTTATAATTGTTACCTCTGTGCTCAGAGGAATGAATCGAAATTTATGGAGGTACTTTTGCGTGGCAAAAGACGATGTGATTGAAGTAGAAGGTAAAGTAGTTGATACTATGCCGAATGCTATGTTTACGGTTGAACTTGAAAATGGACATCAGATTTTAGCAACAGTTTCTGGTAAAATTCGTAAAAACTATATTCGTATTTTAGCGGGAGATCGTGTTACAGTGGAGATGAGTCCGTACGATTTGACACGTGGACGTATCACATACCGCTTTAAATAATCGAAAAACTTGGAGGGATAAAAATGAAAGTAAGACCATCGGTCAAACCAATTTGCGAATACTGTAAAGTAATTCGTCGTAATGGTCGTGTTATGGTAATTTGCCCAGCAAATCCAAAACACAAACAACGTCAAGGATAAGATAGAAAGGAGAAAACATGGCTCGTATTGCTGGAGTTGACATTCCAAATGACAAACGTGTAGTAATTTCATTGACTTATGTGTACGGTATCGGACTTCCAACATCTAAGAAAATCCTTGCTGCTGCAGGCGTTTCTGAAGATATTCGTGTTCGCGATCTTACACCAGATCAAGAAGATGCTATCCGTCGTGAAGTTGACGCAATCAAAGTTGAAGGTGACCTTCGTCGTGAAGTAAACTTGAACATCAAACGCTTGATGGAAATCGGTTCATACCGTGGTATCCGTCACCGTCGTGGACTTCCAGTTCGTGGACAAAACACTAAAAACAATGCTCGCACTCGTAAAGGTAAAGCTGTTGCGATTGCAGGTAAGAAAAAATAAAATAAAATAAGGAGGTAAAAATCTTGGCTAAACCAACACGTAAACGTCGTGTGAAAAAGAATATCGAATCTGGTATTGCTCATATTCACGCTACATTTAACAACACAATTGTTATGATTACTGATGTGCATGGTAACGCAATCGCTTGGTCATCTGCAGGTGCACTTGGATTTAAAGGTTCTCGTAAATCTACACCATTTGCTGCTCAAATGGCATCAGAAGCTGCTGCAAAAGCTGCTCAAGAACACGGACTTAAATCTGTTGAAGTAACTGTTAAAGGTCCTGGTTCAGGTCGTGAGTCTGCTATTCGTGCACTTGCTGCTGCTGGTCTTGAAGTAACTGCAATCCGCGATGTAACTCCTGTACCACACAATGGTGCTCGTCCTCCAAAACGTCGCCGTGTATAATCATCAACAATTACACAGCTTTTCGTTTAAGAGGGAGTATAGCAAATGATTGAGTTTGAAAAACCAAATATAACAAAAATTGATGAAAACAAAGATTATGGCGTGTTTGTCGTAGAACCACTTGAACGTGGCTATGGTACAACACTTGGAAACTCACTTCGTCGTGTACTTCTGGCTTCACTTCCAGGTGCAGCTGTCACTTCAATCAACATTGAAGGTGTACTCCACGAATTTGATACCGTTCCAGGAGTCCGTGAAGACGTTATGCAAATTATTCTTAACGTTAAAGGAATCGCCGTTAAATCTTACGTCCAAGACGAAAAGATTATTGAACTTGATGTAGAAGGACCTGCAGAAGTAACTGCTGGAGATATTCTTACTGATAGTGACATCGAAATTGTAAACCCTGATCATTATCTATTTACAATCGGAGAAGGAGCATCTTTGAAAGCAACGCTTACTGTAAACAGTGGACGTGGCTATGTTCCAGCTGATCAAAACAAAAAAGATGATGCACCAGTGGGAACACTTGCTGTAGATTCAATCTATACGCCAGTGACTAAAGTCAATTACCAAGTTGAACCAGCACGCGTTGGTAGCAACGATGGCTTTGACAAGCTAACCCTTGAAATTTTGACAAATGGGACAATCATTCCAGAAGATGCCTTAGGTTTGTCTGCTCGTATTTTGACAGAACACCTAAATCTATTCACAAACTTAACTGAAATTGCTATTGCAACAGACGTTATGAAGGAAGTAGATACAACTTCTGATGATCGCATTTTAGAACGTACGATCGAAGAATTAGATCTTTCAGTTCGTTCATACAACTGTTTGAAACGTGCTGGCATTAATACTGTTTACGATTTAACTGAAAAATCAGAAGCAGAAATGATGAAAGTTCGTAACTTGGGACGTAAGAGTCTTGAAGAAGTTAAAATCAAACTTGCCGACTTAGGCCTTGGGTTAAAAAACGATAAATAGAGGAGGAATACATGGCTTACCGTAAACTAGGACGCACTAGCTCACAACGTAAAGCGATGCTTCGCGATTTGACTACAGATCTTATCATCAATGAAGCAATTGTAACAACTGAAGCACGTGCGAAAGAAATCCGTAAATCAGTTGAAAAAATGATTACTTTGGGTAAACGTGGTGATTTGCATGCACGTCGTCAAGCTGCTGCATTCGTACGTAACGAAGTTGCATCACAAAACTTTGATGAAGAAACAGGTAAATACTCAGAAACAACTGCACTTCAAAAATTGTTCTCTGAATTAGCACCTCGTTATGCTGAGCGCAATGGTGGATATACTCGTATCCTTAAAACTGAACCACGTCGTGGTGATGCTGCGCCAATGGCTATCATCGAATTGGTATAATATCATCAATTTTGTTGAGTGTTATGATGATGGAATACACTGTTATTCTTAGTCTAGCTCTGGTCTACCGCTGGGGATTTTCCCCAGCGGGAACACTCATCATATTGAATGAATGGTAGACGCTTGTTTACGAAATTGCTTTAATTTAAAACAATTTCGTAAGCAGGCGTTTTGTCTTGTTTTCGTGAGTAGTCGAGAATAGCAAAAAATGATATAATGGAACCCATATCTCCAATAGAAGAAAAAGGATTCAATGACAAAACAACAAGCAATTAAATTACTAAAAGAGAAGTACCTTAGTAATATGAAAGAGGATTCGGAACTCTTTGTCGGAGTTGAATTAGAGTTTCCGATTGTAGAAACAAATGGAAACAAAACAAATATAGAGGTGACGAAAAATCTTTTTCGAACCTTAGCAAACTTATCAGATTTTGAAGTTGAAAAAATAGATGACAATCAAAATCCCATTCAATTGGTTCACTGCTCTTCTAAAGATCGTATTCTATTCGAGTTGAGTTACAATACAATTGAATTTGCATTTGAGAGAGCTCGTTCTATAAATGATGTGGCCAAACGTTTTGAGGACTATTTGAAGATCATTCAACCGATTTTACAAGAAAATAATCACGAAATTCAAGGGCACGGAATCCATCCTTTGTGGAAAGAAAATGATAATAGCCCAGTGAAAATCGAACGATACAAGATGTTAATGGCTTTCCTTGCAATGAATGGTACAGGGATGAAGACACACTCCTATCCTTCGTACGGAGCATTTATATGCGGAAACCAGGTTCAATTGGATGTAAGGCGCGATAATTATATTCGCATCATTAATGCATTTAATAAAATTGAAGCAGCAAAAGCATATTTGTTTTCTAACTCAGAATTTTCAGCAGAGGCTTGGGATACAAAAATTGCTAGAGATATTTTCTGGGAAGAATCCTTACATGGTTATTATAAGGAAAATGTAGGGATTTATCCTAAGGATTACCAAAGCGAAGAAGAGTTTTTTAATAATCTCGCTAAAACGGCTATTTTTACAGCAACTAGAGGGGGCAAATCATATTATTTTAAACCAATTCGAGTGGAAGATTATCTAGATCAAAAAGAAATTACAGCCTATACGGCTGATGGAAATGAGAAGATCATTAAGCCTGTAAAAGAAGATCTAAAACAACATCGAAGTTACCAATTTCAAGATTTAACTGCTCGTGGGACTGTGGAATTTAGAAGTGTTTGTACGCAACCGTTAGAAACCACCTTTACCCCGATTGCCTTTGAGTTGGGCTTGTTTGTAGAATTAGAAAAACTGGAAAACTATTTAGAAGATTCTTCATTTTTTAAAAATGAAGAACAGGACTATCGAAAACTTAGAAAGAAATATTCAAAGAAAATTCTAAGTAAAGAAGAAAAAGAAGCGATCCAATCCTTTTCAAAAGATCTTCTAGACATAGCTGAAGCAGGTTTAATGAAAAGAGGCTACAAGGAAGAAAAATTTCTTATCATTACCAAAGAACTAGACTAATAGAAAAGCCTTATTACAGGCTTTTCTTTATTACTTTCAAAAAAACTTTCAAAAAAATAAAATTTTTTGGAAAAAAGTATTGACAGTAAGGTGAGGTCATGATATACTAATATAGTTGTCGCGCGAGAGCGACAAAGACCTTTGAAAACTGAACAAGACGAACCAATGTGCAGGGCGCTATAACGAAAGTTATAGTAACTGAACAATAAAAAACAATAAATCTGTCAGTGACAGAATGAGTTTAAGACAAACAATTATTTTAATGAGAGTTTGATCCTGGCTCAGGATGAACGCTGGCGGCGTGCCTAATACATGCAAGTAGAACGCTGAAGCTTGGTGCTTGCACCGAGCGGATGAGTTGCGAACGGGTGAGTAACGCGTAGGTAACCTGCCTCTTAGCGGGGGATAACTATTGGAAACGATAGCTAATACCGCATAAAAGTCGATATCGCATGATATTGATTTGAAAGGTGCAATTGCATCACTAAGAGATGGACCTGCGTTGTATTAGCTAGTTGGTGAGGTAACGGCTCACCAAGGCGACGATACATAGCCGACCTGAGAGGGTGATCGGCCACACTGGGACTGAGACACGGCCCAGACTCCTACGGGAGGCAGCAGTAGGGAATCTTCGGCAATGGGGGCAACCCTGACCGAGCAACGCCGCGTGAGTGAAGAAGGTTTTCGGATCGTAAAGCTCTGTTGTAAGAGAAGAACGAGTGTGAGAGTGGAAAGTTCACGCTGTGACGGTATCTTACCAGAAAGGGACGGCTAACTACGTGCCAGCAGCCGCGGTAATACGTAGGTCCCGAGCGTTATCCGGATTTATTGGGCGTAAAGCGAGCGCAGGCGGTTAGATAAGTCTGAAGTTAAAGGCTGTGGCTTAACCATAGTACGCTTTGGAAACTGTTTAACTTGAGTGCAGAAGGGGAGAGTGGAATTCCATGTGTAGCGGTGAAATGCGTAGATATATGGAGGAACACCGGTGGCGAAAGCGGCTCTCTGGTCTGTAACTGACGCTGAGGCTCGAAAGCGTGGGGAGCAAACAGGATTAGATACCCTGGTAGTCCACGCCGTAAACGATGAGTGCTAGGTGTTGGGTCCTTTCCGGGACTCAGTGCCGCAGCTAACGCATTAAGCACTCCGCCTGGGGAGTACGACCGCAAGGTTGAAACTCAAAGGAATTGACGGGGGCCCGCACAAGCGGTGGAGCATGTGGTTTAATTCGAAGCAACGCGAAGAACCTTACCAGGTCTTGACATCCCTCTGACCGCTCTAGAGATAGAGTTTTCCTTCGGGACAGAGGTGACAGGTGGTGCATGGTTGTCGTCAGCTCGTGTCGTGAGATGTTGGGTTAAGTCCCGCAACGAGCGCAACCCCTATTGTTAGTTGCCATCATTGAGTTGGGCACTCTAGCGAGACTGCCGGTAATAAACCGGAGGAAGGTGGGGATGACGTCAAATCATCATGCCCCTTATGACCTGGGCTACACACGTGCTACAATGGCTGGTACAACGAGTCGCGAGTCGGTGACGGCAAGCTAATCTCTTAAAGCCAGTCTCAGTTCGGATTGTAGGCTGCAACTCGCCTACATGAAGTCGGAATCGCTAGTAATCGCGGATCAGCACGCCGCGGTGAATACGTTCCCGGCCTTGTACACACCGCCCGTCACACCACGAGAGTTTGTAACACCCGAAGTCGGTGAGGTAACCGTAAGGAGCCAGCCGCCTAAGGTGGGATAGATGATTGGGGTGAAGTCGTAACAAGGTAGCCGTATCGGAAGGTGCGGCTGGATCACCTCCTTTCTAAGGAAATGGAAACCTGTACGTTGGTCTTGTTTAGTTTTGAGAGGTCTTGTGGGGCCTTAGCTCAGCTGGGAGAGCGCCTGCTTTGCACGCAGGAGGTCAGCGGTTCGATCCCGCTAGGCTCCATTAACACTGTAAGGGTGTTAAGATTGAACATTGAAAATTGAATATCTATATCAAATAGTAACAAGAAAATAAACCGAAACGCTGTAAATATTTAAAGAGTTTAGGTCGCAAGACCAAAAATAAGGTTAAGTTAATAAGGGCGCACGGTGGATGCCTTGGCACTAGAAGCCGAAGAAGGACGTGACAAACGACGAAATGCTTTGGGGAGCTGTAAGTAAGCGACGATCCAGAGATGTCCGAATGGGGGAACCCACTAGCTAATGGCTAGTACTCCTATCTGTTAAGGATAGGTAGAGGAAGACGTAGTGAACTGAAACATCTAAGTAGCTGCAGGAAGAGAAAGCAAAAGCGATTGCCTGAGTAGCGGCGAGCGAAACGGCAGGAGGGCAAACCGAAGAGTTTACTCTTCGGGGTTGTAGGACTGCAATGTGGACTTAAAGAATATAGAAGAATGACATGGGAAGGTCAGCCAAAGAGAGTAAGAGCCTCGTATTCGAAATAGTCTTTATACCTAGCAGTATCCTGAGTACGGCGGGACACGAGAAATCCCGTCGGAATCTGGGAGGACCATCTCCCAACCCTAAATACTCTCTAGTGACCGATAGTGAACCAGTACCGTGAGGGAAAGGTGAAAAGCACCCCGGGAGGGGAGTGAAATAGAACCTGAAACCGTGTGCCTACAACAAGTTCGAGCCCGTTAATGGGTGAGAGCGTGCCTTTTGTAGAATGAACCGGCGAGTTACGATATGATGCGAGGTTAAGTTGAAGAGACGGAGCCGTAGGGAAACCGAGTCTGAATAGGGCGGAATAGTATTATGTCGTAGACCCGAAACCATGTGACCTACCCATGAGCAGGTTGAAGGTGAGGTAAAACTCACTGGAGGACCGAACCAGGGCACGTTGAAAAGTGCTTGGATGACTTGTGGGTAGCGGAGAAATTCCAAACGAACTTGGAGATAGCTGGTTCTCTCCGAAATAGCTTTAGGGCTAGCGTCGACATTAAGATTCTTGGAGGTAGAGCACTGTTTGGGTGAGGGGTCCATCCCGGATTACCAATCTCAGATAAACTCCGAATGCCAAAGAATTATGGTCGGCAGTCAGACTGCGAGTGCTAAGATCCGTAGTCGAAAGGGAAACAGCCCAGACCACCAGCTAAGGTCCCAAAATAATTGTTAAGTGGAAAAGGATGTGGGGTTGCACAGACAACTAGGATGTTAGCTTAGAAGCAGCTATTCATTCAAAGAGTGCGTAATAGCTCACTAGTCGAGTGACCCTGCGCCGAAAATGTACCGGGGCTAAAACAATTTACCGAAGCTGTGGATACCTTTATAGGTATGGTAGGAGAGCGTTCTATGTGTGGAGAAGGTGTACCGTGAGGAGCGCTGGAACGCATAGAAGTGAGAATGCCGGTATGAGTAGCGAAAGACAGGTGAGAATCCTGTCCACCGTAAGACTAAGGTTTCCAGGGGAAGGCTCGTCCGCCCTGGGTTAGTCGGGACCTAAGGAGAGACCGAAAGGTGTATCCGATGGACAACAGGTTGATATTCCTGTACTAGAGTATGTAGTGAAGGAGGGACGCAGTAGGCTAACTAAAGCGTGCGACTGGAAGTGCACGTCTAAGCAGTGAGGTGTGAATTGAGTTAAATGCTTAATTCTGTAACATTGAGCTGTGATGGGGAGCGAAGTTTAGTAGCGAAGTTAGTGACGTCACACTGCCAAGAAAAGCTTCTAGCGTTAATCATACTCTACCCGTACCGCAAACCGACACAGGTAGTCGAGGCGAGTAGCCTCAGGTGAGCGAGAGAACTCTCGTTAAGGAACTCGGCAAAATGACCCCGTAACTTCGGGAGAAGGGGTGCTGGCTTTAAGTCAGCCGCAGTGAATAGGCCCAAGCAACTGTTTATCAAAAACACAGCTCTCTGCTAAATCGTAAGATGATGTATAGGGGGTGACGCCTGCCCGGTGCTGGAAGGTTAAGAGGAGTGCTTAGCGTAAGCGAAGGTATGAATTGAAGCCCCAGTAAACGGCGGCCGTAACTATAACGGTCCTAAGGTAGCGAAATTCCTTGTCGGGTAAGTTCCGACCCGCACGAAAGGCGTAATGATTTGGGCACTGTCTCAACGAGAGACTCGGTGAAATTTTAGTACCTGTGAAGATGCAGGTTACCCGCGACAGGACGGAAAGACCCCATGGAGCTTTACTGCAGTTTGATATTGAGTGTCTGTGCCACATGTACAGGATAGGTAGGAGCCATTGAGATCGGGACGCCAGTTTCGATGGAGGCGTTGTTGGGATACTACCCTTGTGTTATGGCCACTCTAACCCGGTAGGTTAATCATCTACGGAGACAGTGTCTGACGGGCAGTTTGACTGGGGCGGTCGCCTCCTAAAAGGTAACGGAGGCGCCCAAAGGTTCCCTCAGAATGGTTGGAAATCATTCGCAGAGTGTAAAGGTATAAGGGAGCTTGACTGCGAGAGCTACAACTCGAGCAGGGACGAAAGTCGGGCTTAGTGATCCGGTGGTTCCGTATGGAAGGGCCATCGCTCAACGGATAAAAGCTACCCTGGGGATAACAGGCTTATCTCCCCCAAGAGTTCACATCGACGGGGAGGTTTGGCACCTCGATGTCGGCTCGTCGCATCCTGGGGCTGTAGTCGGTCCCAAGGGTTGGGCTGTTCGCCCATTAAAGCGGCACGCGAGCTGGGTTCAGAACGTCGTGAGACAGTTCGGTCCCTATCCGTCGCGGGCGTAGGAAATTTGAGAGGATCTGCTCCTAGTACGAGAGGACCAGAGTGGACTTACCGCTGGTGTACCAGTTGTCTCGCCAGAGGCATCGCTGGGTAGCTATGTAGGGAAGGGATAAACGCTGAAAGCATCTAAGTGTGAAACCCACCTCAAGATGAGATTTCCCATGATTTTATATCAGTAAGAGCCCTGAGAGAAGATCAGGTAGATAGGTTAGGAGTGGAAGTTGTGTGAGCAATGGAGCGGACTAATACTAATAGCTCGAGGACTTATCCAAAGAGTCAAAAGATATTGACAACGAAAGGTTAACTTGTTAGAATATAGATGTTCAATTTTGAATGTTTAATCATTCAGAGTTAAGTGACGATAGCCTAGGAGATACACCTGTACCCATGCCGAACACAGCAGTTAAGCCCTAGAACGCCGGAAGTAGTTGGGGTTGCCCCTGTGAGATAAGGAAGTCGCTTAGCAAGAGATTGAGCCTAGTAGATACTAGGCTCATTTGGGAGTTTAGCTCAGCTGGGAGAGCATCTGCCTTACAAGCAGAGGGTCAGCGGTTCGATCCCGTTAACTCCCA